>CAWFMO010000002.1:0-965500 GCA_963817065.1 uncultured Solirubrobacterales bacterium | reverse complement strand
ATGGTCCGGCTCTCGGCCTCGCCGGTCAGCAACGTGTCCGCGGGGGGCGGCGTGTCGGCGTTGCTGATCGCGGGAGATCGCGACCGTCTCGATCTCGACACTGCCGCCAGCGGCAGCGGGGCCGGCGGCGGTGACGGCGCCTGGCCGCAAAGCGATGAGCCCAGTCATGTGTGAGCTGCTGGGCATCGATTCGAGCGTTGCCGACTGACGTCGAGTTCTCGTTCACGCGGCCTCGCGCTGCGCGGCGGGCAGACGGGGCCGCACGCCGACGGCTGGGGCATTGCGCTTTACGACGGGCTGCTTCGCGCGCACCTTCCTCGAGCCGCACCCCGCGTTCTCCAGCCCGCTGGCGCGCTTCTTGCGCGCAAACCCGATCCCGACGCGGCTGGCGGTGGCCCACGTCCGCAAGATGACGCGCGGCGGCCGCGCGATCCAGAACACGCACCCGTTCGTCCGCGTGTTCCATCGGCCGGCACCTGGTGTTCGCGCACAACGGCACGCTGCCGCACGTGCGCGATCGGCCGTTGCGCTTCGACAGCCCGATCGGCGAGACCGACAGCGAGCACGCCTTCTGCGTGATCCTCGAGGCCCTGCGCACCGCCTACGGGGGCGCGCTATCCCGAGGACCCGGCGGACGTGGGGCGCCATGCTGTTCGACGCTCGGCAACGACCTGGGCAAGGACGGCGTGTTCAACTTCCTGCTGGCCGACGGCCACCACCTGTTCGCGCGCTGCGGCGACAGTCTGTCGGTCAATCGTGCGCCGCGCGCCCTTCGGCGAGGCCGACGCTGACCGACGCCGACGTCAAGGTCAACTTCGACGACGTCATGGCGGACGCCGGCGCCGACGCGCGACTGGCGGTCGTCGCGACCGAGCCGCTGACGCGCGACGAAACATGGCAGCGCGGCGCGCCTGGCGACCTGTGGGTGTTCGGCGCCGGGCACCGGACCGCCATCTTCACCAGGACGCCGACGTCCCCGCTTCCCGCCAACGGGGGCCCCGCCGGTCCCACGCCTGCCAGCTGAGCCGCAGCCGAGTCCGGCGCCGCGACTGCAGGACGATCACAGCGCGGCGATGACCTTGGCGCGCCGGCGCTCACGCCGCCGCGGTCACGGCAAAAAAAAACGCGCGCCGTCGGGGTGACGGCGCGCGCTGGTGTTCGGCGTTCCCGGGCGGCTAGCCACCCGCGGGGGCGTCGGCCGTTCCCGCGTCGGGAATCACGCCGCAGGTGCCGGCCATGGCCGCGTTGCGGTTGCGCCCCGTGCAACCCAGCCCTGCGTTGCAGGTGCCGTTGGCCCCGGTCCCGCAGCAGGCCTCGCCGGCCGCTCCGCAGGTCCCGCATTCGTTACCGGTGGCGCCGACCAGGCAGGCCAGCGACGCCACGCAGGCCGTGACACCCGCGTCAGCGCCACCGCCGCCCGCGACCGGGCAGCAGGCCTGACCGGCGGCCCCGCACGGACCACACATGCCGGGTAGGCGCATCCCCGCATTGCGTCCCACGCACGCCAGCGCGGCGTTGCAGGTGCCGTTGTTCCCGGTCCCGCAGCAAACCTGGCCGCTGGCGCCGCACGCGCCGCACACGTTGTCGGTCGCGCTAATCACGCAGGTCTGTGGTGTCATGCACGCGGTGACCATGGCGGCATCCGCACCGCCGCCGCCGGTGGCGCAGCAGAATTCGTCCCGCCCCGCCGCAAGCGCCACACATGCCCGGGACGCCCTGGCCCGAGTTCCGTCCGCCGCAGCCGAGGCCCGCGTTGCAGGTTCCGGCGTTGTTGTTGCCGCAGCAGGCTTGACCGCTGCCGCCGCAGGTCGCGGTGCACTTGTCGCCCGTCGGCGAGACGATGCAGCTGAGCGTGCCCGTGCACTCGGTCGCTCCCGGGCAGCACGCCTGGCCTTCGCCGCCACACGCCGCGCAGCTGCCGCCGCCGCCGTCGACCTGGCCGGTGCAGGCCAGTCCGGTTCCCTGGCAATTGCCGCCCGCGCAGCAGGCCTGGCCGGCCGCGCCGCAGTTTTCGCAGGCGCTGGCGCCATTTCCCGGCGGGTCTGTTGCAGCCGAGCCCGGTGTTGCAGACGTTGTTGGCGCAGCAAAGCTGGCCCGAACCACCGCAAGGCGTGCACAGCATGCCACCGTCGCCCGCGAGGCAGCTCAGCGATGCGCCGCACTGGTTGGCGGCGCCACCCTGGCAGCAGGCCGCGCCGGAGGTCCCGCAGGCCGTGCAGGTTCCGTTGGTGCAACGGGCGCCGCTGGCGGTGCAGACGCCGCCGTTTCCACCGCCGTCGACCGTGCCACAGCAGGCCTGGCCCACGCCACCGCAGGGCACGCCAGTCGCCATGTCGCTGCACGATCCCGGCGTTACAGGTCCCGCTGACGTTGTTCCCGGTGCAGGCCTGGCCAGCGCCGGTGCAGAGGCGCGCGTTGCCGCCGCCGTCGACCGCTTGATTGATACAGCAGCCGCCGCCGTTACAGGAGTTGCCGCCGCAACACGGCTGTCCGGGCGCGCCGCAAGTCACAGTACCAGGGCTGCCGCCGCTGCCGGTCGGCGTGCCGTTGCCGCCCGTGCCGGTCGTCGTACCCGGTTTGCTGCTGCCGCCGCAGCCGGTGATGAGCATCGTCAGGCTCGCGGCCAGGCACGTCGCCAGGGTGAAGCTGCGCGCCGTACCAAGGTGGCGCGCGGCCGTTGTCCAAGTATTCAAGATCTTGCTCAGCATATAAACGTGGTCCTCTGTGTGGGTGTGCGGGTAAGGGCCGTACGTGGATCACTTTCGTCACAAGAATTGAATTTTTCTTTCCGGTGCGCCTGATTTACCCGGGTTCGCGGTACACCTCTTCATATAGGCGGTGCTCTGTCCGCAGACGCGCGCGGCGCCCGCGCGTTGAGGCCTGGTGGACGACGCGGGTTGTCGATCATAGGCTGTGGCCCGGTCCATGCCGGGTCTGTCGCCAGCCTCGATCGCTCACAGTCTGCACAGCTTGCGCTGGCAGGACATCGCGGACGTCCTGTTGTTGACCCTGGTGTTCTCGCGACTTTACGTCTGGTTGAGGCACACGGTTGCCGTCCAGATCGCCTTTGGGCTGTTCACGCTGGTCGTGGCGTCCTGGATGGCCGACCACCTGGGCTTGATTCTCACGTCTTATCTCCTGTCGGCCGTTGGCGCCGCCGCGACAATCGTGATCGTCATCGTCTTTCAGCACGAGATCCGGCAGGGTCTGAGCCGCGTCAGCCTGCTGCGCTGGGTGACGGAGCGCCGCGGAGCGCGACCTGCTGACAGCCTGGCGGCCACCATCGCCCAGGCCGCGTTCTCGCTGGCGCGCCGCCGCAAGGGCGCGCTGATGGTGATTCCGCGGCGCGACTCGGTCGCGCGAATATGTGACCGCCGGGGTCACGATCGAGGGTCGGTTGTCGCCCGCGCTGATCGAGGCCATCTTCACGTCGAGCTCGTCCCTGCACGACGGCGCCATCGTCGTTGGCCACAACCGCCTCGCGCGCGCGGGCGTGATCCTGCCGCTGGCGACCGAGACCACGGACAGCGAGCTGGGCACGCGCCACCGCGCCGCGCTCGGTCTGAGCGCCAACTGCGACGCGCTGGTCGTGTGCGTGAGCGAGGAGCGCGCCACGGTGTCGTTGGCCCGCGATGAGAAGCTCGAAGCCATGCCGGACGAGACCGCGCTGCGCGTCGCGGTTGCGCGTCTGGGCGCGGGCCGGCGAGCGCCGGCGCTGGACGCCACACCCGTGCGCCGCCTGGATGCGCGGCGGCTGGCCCGACGTCGGTATCCTGGCCGTCGTCGTCGTGGCGTGGGCGGCGCTGGCGCTCGACAAATCGCACGCCGTCGCGCGCCTGGTGCCGCTGGAGATTCGCGGCGTCGGTGAAGGCATCGCGTTCAATCTGCCGCGCTTCACCAGCATCGCAGTCGGACTGCGCAGCTCACGCCGCGAGCTGGAGTTGCTGTCCGACGACGCGGTCGCGGCCTACGTCGACCTGTCAGGCGGGGCGCCAGGCGCCAGGGTCTTTCGCGTACAGACGACGGCTCCTGCGGGCATCGAGATTGTCAGCACCACACCCAGCTTCGTGTCGTTGACGTTGCGGCCGCGCGTGGCGCCCACCGTCGGTGTGGCGCCGGCCGCGTTCTCTCGGCATCCGGAATCCGGGGACGCGCTGGTTTGCCAGCGCACCGTTGATGCCGGCGCGCGTCCGCGGGTGCGCGATCGCTGGTACCCAGTAACTCTGACATCGTCGGCGCGCGCGGCATTTCGCGGCGCGCGTTGCCTTGTTTCGCCACCCCCCATCGAATACGCTCCCCTCCTGCGCACCCGGCGCTGCCGATGCCGCGCGCGGTCCGCCGCAGCAACCGTAACCAGGGGGACGTCATGCGACGCGCGTCGAACGTGAAGCTGCCCGCGAAGCTGATGACCGCAACGGGATGCCTCGGCGCCGCGCTGATTGCGCTGCTGGCCGCGACGGGTGCCGGCCCGGCGCGCGCCGCGGACGATGCGCCCATCCGCATCGGGTACGCCATCTCCCGCACCGGACCGTTCGCGGCGGGCGCGCAGGTGACCCAGGAACCGAACTACATGCTCTGGGCCGAACAGGTCAACGCCTCCGGTGGCCTGACGTCAAGGGCAGAAAAGGAAGATCGAGTTCGTTGGATACGACGACCGCAGCGAGGTCGAGACCCCGTTCGCACTACGAGAAGCTCATGGGGACGGACAAGGTCGATCTCATCCTGCCGCCGTGGGGCACCGCCACGAACTTCGCGGTCGCGCCGATCGCGAACAAGTACGGCTACCCGATGATGGCCCCACCGCCTGCTCGCGCAAGCTGAAGGAGCTGTCGTTCCCCTACTTCTTCGCGATCCTCCAGCAGCCGGACGCATGATGGGAGCGCGGTCGATCTGCTCCCTGGCCGAAAAGCAGGTCAAGCCCGGTGGCCTCATCTACATCAACGATCTGTTCGGGATGGAGATGTCACGCCACCCTCGCGCCCGCTGCTGAAGGACACGGGCCTCGAGGTCATCGAGACGAAGAGCTACCCGCTCGGGGTCAAGGATCTCTCGCCGGTCCTTAAGGCGATCAAGGCGAACGTCGACGCGTTCCTGGGAATCACCTATCCGCCGGACAACATCCTCGCGACATAGCAGGCGAAGGAGATCCGGCTACAACGCCCAAGTGTTCTACCGCCGTCGGCACCGCGTTCCCTCTCTATCGAGACGGATGGGCGGTTCGCGCCGAGGGCGTCATGGGCATGGGGTCTGGAACCCGAAGACCAGCGCGGCCGCCAAGGCCTATTTCGACGCGCACGTGAAGAAGCATTCAGAAGGAACCCGACCGCTGGGCCAGCGGTCACGCCTGGGCGGCGCTGCAGATCCTGCAGCAGGCGGTGGAGAAGGTCGGCCTCGACCGACGAAGACCAAGGCGATACATCGCGCGACAGAGTTCTCAGACCATCATCGGGCCGATCCGGTTCAAGGGTGCGAGAACATCAACGACCCCGGGCACGGTCGGGCAGTGGCAAAAGGGCGAGTTCGAGGTGGTCTGGCCCAAGGATCACGCCACCGCGCCCGCCGGTGTTTCCCAAGCCGCCCTGGAAATGAGCCGCGGTGACGGCGTCGCTGTTCGCTGATCTCGCGGTCGCCGGCCTGATCACGGGCGGCATCTACGCGCTGGTCGCGACTCGGCCTGAATCTGCAGTACGGGCTGATGCGCATCATGAACATCGCGCATGGCGAGTTCCTGATGATCGGCGCCTATCTCACCTACGCCTTGCGCACGGCGACCGGGCGCGAGCCCGCTGCTGGTTCGTGCCGGTCACGGCGCTGGCGATGTTCGTGCTCGGGCTTGCGCTGCATCGATTGATCTTCCGCCCGCCTGGCGCGCACTTCGCCCACCGTCGAGGTGCTGGAAGAGCGCAGCCTGCTCATCGGATTCGGCTTGCTGTTCGTGCTGCAGAACGTCGGCGCTCGCTGGTCTGGGGCGCCGACCTCGCGGCTATGACTACCTGGCCCACCGCTGCGAATCGGCGGCGTCATCGTGACCGCGAACCGCGTCGTGGTGTTCGGCGTCGTGGTGCTGGTCAGCGCCGGGCTGGTCGATCTGCCTGCGCGCCACCATGCGGGCAAGGCCGTGCGCGCCATGCTGCAATCCCCGCTGGGCGCGCGGCTGGTGGGCATCGACACGCCGCGGCTGCACCCGTTGTGCTTCGCGGTCGGCCTGGCGCTGGCGGGCGTCGCCGGCTCGCTGCTGTCCATGATCTTCGAGATCGCGCCTTCGATGGGCGAGTCGTACACGGTGACCGCGCTGATCGTGATCACGCTGGGCGGCCTGGGGCACATCGTCGGCAGCCTGGTGGGCGCGTTGGTGCTGGGCATGGTCGAGAGCTTCGGAGTGCATCTGACCAATCCATCGCTGCGAACCTTGCTGTCGTACGGCGTCTTCGTGCTGGTCATGCTGGTCCGGCCGAGGGGGCTGCTGGCGCGATGACCAGGCCCACGCGGCGCGCCGTTGCGGTTGCCGGTGCCGTGGCCGGAGCGGCTACGCTGATCGCGCTGCCGCTCTACGCGTCCCCATTTCCGCTGGCGCTCGCGCTCACCTGCCTCATGTACACGGCGCTGGCGGTCAGCTGGTCGATCTTCAGCGGGCCAACGCGCACGCTGTCGCTGGCGACGTCGGCGTTCTTCGGCCTGGGCGCGTACACGACGGCGTTCGCGCTGGGCACGATGCCGTGGCCCCTGGTGATCGTCGCGGGCGCGCTGGTCGCCGCGGCCGTCGCTTGGCTGATCGGGCTGGTGACGCTGCGCTTGCGCGGCGCCTATTTCGCGGTGCTGACCTTCGGCCTCGGCGAGGTGGTTCGCCACACCGTCACCTACGTCGAGAAGGCTCGCTTTGGGACGGTCGGACGGGTCATGACCGATACGCCCGACGCGCCCGCGGTCTACTGGACGGTCGCCACGGTCGCCGCCGCGTCGCTGCTGGCGTTCCGCCTGGTCCAGCGCAGTGATCTGGGCGTCGCGCTGCGCGCGGTCGGCGACGACGAACAGCGCGCGGCGACGCTGGGGGTCGATCCCGCGCGCGTCAAGCTGATGGCGTTCTGCCTCAGCGCCGCGTTCGCGGGCGCCATCGGTGCGGCGATGGCGCCGCGCTGGACGTACATCGATCCCAGCTCGGTGTTCAATCCGTTCATCCTCTTCCAGACGGTGCTGATCGCAATGGTCGGCGGCCCGGCACGGCTGCACGGCCCGGTGATGGGCGCGGTGCTCTTCAGCCTGCTGGCCGAGACCCTGCGGCTGAATCTGCCCTATGTGTACATGATCGCGCTCGGGCTGCTGCTGATCGTCTCGGTCCTTTTCCTGCCGGGCGGGCTCGCCGGTGTCGGCTGGCTCGCGCCTGGCGGGTGGCTCGATCGCCGGCTGGCGCCCCGGTCCAAGGTGGTGCGCCGCGATGGCGGCGGCGTCTGAAGTCGCGCCGCCGCTGCTGAGCGTCCGCGCGCTGGGTGTGCGCTTCGGCGGGCTGCACGCGCTGGCCGACATCACCTTCACCATCCGCGACGCCGAGCTGGTCGGCATCATCGGCCCCAACGGCGCCGGCAAGACCACGCTGTTTCACGCCATGAGCGGCATTGTCGCGCCGACGCACGGTAGCCTGTGGCTGGACGGCGTCGACTTGACCGGTGGCGGGGCCCACATGTTCTGCCGGCATGGCGTCGCGCGCACCTTCCAGACGCCGCGCGTGTTTCGCTCCTCGACGGTGATCGACAACGCTGCCTTCGGACTGCGCTTCACGCGACGGCGCGGCGGCGACGTGGATGCGCAGGCGCGTGCGCTGCTGGCGCGGGTCGACCTGGGTGCCTTCGCGGACGCCCCCGCGGGCGCGCTGCCGCCGGCGCGCCAGCGCATGCTGGAGATCGCGATGGCGCTGGGCACGTCGCCTCGACTGTTGCTGCTCGACGAGGTCGCCGCGGGTCTGACCGAGGCCGAGGCCGACCGAACGGCGGCCATCATCACACAGCTGCGCGAAGAGCTGGGGGTCGCCGTGGTCTGGATCGAGCACGCCGTCGGCAAGCTGATGCGGACCGTGGACCGCATGCTGGTGCTCAATCACGGCGAGCTCATCGCCGACGGCCCGCCGGCCGCGGTGGCCGCTGACAAGCGGGTGATCGACGCGTACCTGGGCCTCGACACTGATGCCGACCCTGACGGCTGCGGCGACCAGGCCGCCACCAGTGACCAGCGCGTGACCAGCAAGTGACAACGACGGCTGGGCTTCTCGAGGTCGCCAATCTGGCCGCCGGCTACGGGACCACCGACGTGCTCGCGGACATCTGCTTGCGTGTGCCAGACGGTGCGCTGGTCGTGCTGGTGGGCGCCAACGGCGCGGGAAAAACCACCTTGCTGAGCGCCATCGCCGGCGTCATACCCAGCCGAGGGCGCATCCGCTTCGGCGGAGAGGAGCTGCGAGACAAGGCCGCTGCGTCCGGCGAGACGGTATCCGGTCGCGTCGCCCGTGGAATGGTTCTGGTGCCGGAAGGGCGTCAGCTCTTCGGAGAGATGACGGTGCGCGAAAACCTGGAGCTTGGCGGTTACCTGCGGTCTCGGCGCGAACGGACCGAATCGATCCAGCAGGTGCTGCTCTTGTTCCCGCGTCTCGGCGAGCGCCTGGGCCAGCCGGCCGGCACGATGAGCGGCGGCGAGCAGCAGATGGTGGCGGTGGCGCGCGCGCTGGTCAGCCGGCCGCGGCTGCTGATGCTGGATGAACCATCGCTGGGTCTGGCGCCCAGGATGATCGCGGAGCTGTTTCGCCTGCTGCGTCGGATCCGGGACCAGGGCACGGCGGTGCTGCTGGTCGAACAGAACGTACGCCAGGCGCTGGCGATCGCCGACTACAGCTACGTGCTCGAGCGGGGCTCGATCGTCGCGGAAGGGCGGGGCGCCGATCTGCTGGCGACGGATCTGATCCAGCGCGCCTATCTCGGCAGCGACGTGTCGGGCGCCCGCCGCACCCGCCCTGCGCTGGCGTCGCCACCCGAGCCTCGGCCCCCATCACCATCTGACAGCTCGTTCACAAACCGTGTCCCGGGCGACCGGGAGGAAGGACCACCCATGTTCGACACCTCGATGCTGGTCAACAATCAGGACACCGGCGCGGCCGGCGGCAAGACCTTCACCCGTTCGAACCCGATGACGGGCCAGGCGGCGACACGCGCGGCCGCGGCCTCGGTGGCGGATGCGGTCGCCGCCGTCGACGCCGCGGCGGCCGCCTTCCCGGCGTGGGCGGCGCTGGGACCCAACGAACGGCGGCTCAAGCTGCTGAAGGCCGCCGACATCCTTCAATCGCGCACCGACGACGCCGTCGCGCGCATGACCGACGAGACCGGATTCGACCGCGCCGTGGGCCGGGTTCAACATCATGCTGGCCAGCACCATGTTGCGCGAGGCGGCCGCCATGACCACGCAGGTCGGCGGCGAGGTCATCCCCTCCGACAAGCCCGGGTGCCTCGCGTTCTCGTATCGCCAGCCGGTCGGCGTCGTCGTCGGCATCGCGCCCTGGAACGCGCCCATCATCCTGGGCGTGCGCGCCATCGCCATGCCGCTGGCGTGCGGCAACACGGTGGTGCTCAAGGCGTCCGAGAGCTGTCCAGCGACGCACCGTCTGATCGGCGAGGTGATGCGCGAGGCCGGGCTGGCGCCAGGGGTGGTCAACGTCGTCACCAACGCGCCCGCCGACGCGGCGGCGATCGTCGATGCGCTGATCGCCCACCCCGCGGTCAAGCGGGTGAACTTCACCGGCTCGACCAAGGTCGGCCGGATCATCGCCGAGCGCGCCGCGCATCATCTGAAGCCGGTGTTGCTGGAGCTGGGCGGCAAGGCGCCGCTGATCGTGCTCGACGACGCCGATCTGGACGCCGCGGTCAACGCGGCTGCCTTCGGCGCCTACGCCAACCAGGGCCAGATCTGCATGTCGACCGAGCTGGCCATCGTCGATGATTCGGTCGCCGATGCGTTCGTGCAAAAGCTGGCGGCCAAGGCGTCATCGCTGCCCGCGGGCGATCCGCGCGGACATGTCGTCCTCGGGTCGATGGTCGGACCCGAGGCCGCCGATCGGGTCGAGGGGCTGATCAAAGAGGCGGTCGCGGCCGGGCGCCAGGCTGGCGGCGGGCGGGGGCCGCCAGGGCACCGTCCTGAACGCAACCGTGCTCGACGGCGTGACCCCGTCAGATGCGCCTTTACCGCGAAGAATCATTCGGGCCCGTGCTCTGCGTCGTGCGTGTGCGCGGTGCCGACGAAGCTGTGCGCGTGGCCAACGCGACCGAGTACGGCCTGTCGGCGTCCGTGTTCGGCCGTGACGTGCTGCGCGCTTTCGAGGTCGCCAAGCGGGTCCAGTCGGGCATCTGCCACATCAACGGACCGACGGTGCACGACGAGGCGCAGATGCCGTTTGGCGGCATGAAGGGCAGTGGCTACGGCCGGTTCGGCGGCAAGGCGGCGATCGATCAGTTCACCGATCTGCGCTGGATCACCATCGAAGACGGCAAGCAGGCCTATCCGTTCTGACCGACACCTCCCGATCGATGCGCCTGCGCGACGGCGGCGACGGGCCGGCCAGAACGGCACCGGGCCCGCGCCACCTCGTCGAATTCGCGGCTAGAACTGCGTGTGGAACAGCGCCAGGCGCAGCGTCGGCGCCGGGTCCGAGACCATGGCGGTCGCTTGCGAGGCGCGGCTCTCCTGCACCAGGATCTGAGTCAAGCCGACGCCGGTACCGACCAGCACACCGCCCGCCGCCCAGTACGCGATGTTGTAGGGGTGATTCTGGTTGCCCAGGAAGTAGATGGCGCCGCCGATCAACGCGCCGGCGGCGGCCCCGAGGAATGCGCTGCCAGCGATCGTCGCCATGTAGTTACGGGGCGGCGACACGTCGGCGTGGACGACCGACTTGTGGCTCGGGTCGGTTTCCACGACCGCCGGCTGCGATGCGGCCGGCTGTACAGCGATCGGCGCGGCGGCGGGTGTCCCACCCCGCCCCGACGACGAGGACGTGCGGGTGTCGATCCGGGCGCTGCGAGCCGACGGCCGGCTCCTGCTGGGGTCCTGGACGACGACCCGACCGGGTCCCAGGCGGTCCACGACGTGCAGGTCGTGACCGTGGAAGACGAAGACGCCTACGGGTCCGCGTTCGACGGGCAGGCCGGTACGTGTTTCGTGCTGACCAACACCCGGTCGCTGGACGAGGCGGACGCGATCGCGCTGAACGACCGGGTGGCCCGGGGGTTGCTGGCCGCGGCGCAGCGGCGATCGGGGCGGGTCCAGCTGGTCAGCCGGAGTGACTCGACCCTGCGGGGACACGTATTCGCCGAGGTCGGGGCGCTGCAGGCGGCGTCGCGGGCGGTGGGCGGACGTGGCTACGACGGGATCTTGCTGGCGCCGGCGTTCCTGGAGGCTGGGCGGCTGACCGCGGGTGACATTCACTGGGCCCGGCTAGCCACTGGGCTGGTGCCGGTGGGCCAGACCGAGTTCGCCCAGGACAAGACGTTCGGCTACACCTCCTCCGACCTGCGCGACTTCGTGGCCGAGAAGAGTGGCGGCGAGGTCAGCCGGGACGACGTGCTCAGCCTGAGCCTGGTCGACATCCGCACGGGCGGACCGGAGCGGGTCCGCGACCTGCTGTCCGGGGTGCGGGATGGCCAGTGGGTGGTGGTCAACGCGACCGAGTACTCCGACCTGGACACCGTGGCCCTCGGAGTGCTGCTGGCCGAGCAGGCCGGGCGCACGTTCGCGTTCCGGACCGGGCCTTCGTTCGTCCGGTCGCTGGCGGGCATGGGGCCCAAGGCTCCGCTGCGCGGCGCCGAGCTGTTCCCGGATGGCCCTCCGGCCGGTCACGGGCTGGTGGTGGTGGGGTCGCACGTGGGGCAGACCAGCCGGCAGGTCGCGGCGCTGCAGGCCCGCGGCGGGGTGCGGTCGGTCGAGCTGGACGTGCCCGCGTTGCTGGCCGGCGCGGACGTGGTCGCCACGGTGGCGGCCCAGGTCAAGGCGGCGCTGACCCGCTCCGACGTGGTGCTCTACACCAGCCGGACGCTGGTCCCCGGGCGCGACCGCGGGGACAGCCTGGCCATCGCGCGCACGGTGTCGGCCGCGCTGTCCGGGGTGGTCCGTGACGCGCTGGCGGCCGGGCGGCCTGGGTGGTGGCCAAGGGCGGGATCACCTCCCACGATGTCGCCGTGCGAGGCCTGGGTATCCGGCGGGCCAAGGTAGCCGGGCAGCTGTTCCCGGGGGTGATCTCGGTGTTCCGGCCACTGGACGCCGAGCCTGCGGCCATCGGCCGGCCGTACGTGGTCTTCGCCGGCAACGTCGGGGACGAGGACACGCTGGCTGACGTGGTGGCGATCCTCGACCGGCGACGGCCCCGGCGACAACAGAGGAGAGGCATAGATGCGAGTCGGCTGGCTGGGGCTGGGAGCGATGGGCGCACCGATGGCGGGCTGCCTGGCCCAGGCCGGGCACCCGGTGGCGGCCTACGACGTGATGCCGGGACGGGTTCCGGACGGCGTGCTTGAGGCGGCCTCGGTGGCCGAGGCGGTGGCAGGCGCGGACGCGGTCGTGGTCATGGTGGCGACCCCGGACCAGCTGGAGCAGGTGCTGGCTGGGGCCGCGGACGCGCTGGCCGACGGGCAGACCGTGGTGGTCATGTCGACGGTGGGGCCGGAGGCCGTGGTGGCGGCCGCGGCCCGGCTGGCCGCGATGGGTGTCGCGGTGGTGGACGCCCCGGTGTCGGGCGGGGTCGCCCGGGCTGGCCGCGGTGACCTGCTCATCCTGGTGTCCGGGTCACCGGAAGCGGTGGCCGGGGTGCAGCCGCTGCTGGACACCCTGGCCCGCAGCGCCCCGGTGGTCGGCCCCTCCCCCGGCGACGGCCAGCGCATGAAGCTGGTCAACCAGCTGCTGTGCGGGGTCCACATCGCGGCCGCGGCCGAGGCGCTGTCGTTCGCCGAGAGCCTGGGGCTGGATCCGGGCGAGTGCTGGAAGGTGCTGCGCGACGGCGCGGCGGCGTCGTTCATGTTCGATGACCGGGGGGCCCGCATGGTGGCCAGCGACTTCGGCGACGTCCGCAGCGCACTGGACATCTTCGTCAAGGACATGGGCCTGGTCACCGGCGCGGCCGGCGAGGCGGGGGCCGAGGTTCCGCTGGCCGGAGCGGCCCGGGAGCTGTATCAGCGCGGGCATGACCGGGGGCTCGGCCGTCAGGATGACTCGGCGGTCATCGAGGTCCTGCGCGACCGCTGACCAAGGATCTGGCCCGCTGATTGGTTGGGCCGCTAGCATCGCCGGGATGGCCAACTTCGGAGATTTGCAGAACGAGATCTACCTGGCCGGGCTGTCCGGTGTGCGTGCCCTCGCTGCCGATGTCGTTCGCGGAGCTGGAGCGGCGGGCGGAGCTGGCGCTGCCCCCGGGTACGTGGTCCTACGTGGCGGGCGGCGCCGGCGACG
This sequence comes from uncultured Solirubrobacterales bacterium, assembly GCA_963817065.1. Taxonomy (GTDB): domain Bacteria; phylum Actinomycetota; class Thermoleophilia; order Solirubrobacterales; family 70-9; genus CAWFMO01. Next base: position 952,030 of record CAWFMO010000002.1, on the reverse strand, counting down.
AGCACACCCAGCGCACTAACCGGCGGGCCTTCGAGCACTGGGGCCTGGTGCCACGGATGCTGCGGGCCACCACCGACCGGGACCTGTCGGTCGAGCTATTCGGCACCACGTTCCGTACGCCGGTCTTCCTGGCCCCGTCGGGGTGATCGGGATCTGCACCCAGGACGGCCACGGCGACCTGGCGACGGCCCGCGCGGCTGCTGCGACCGGGGTGCCGATGGTGGCCTCGACGCTGAGCCAGGACCCGCTGGAGGACGTGGCGGCGGAGCTGGGCGAGACGCCGGGGTTCTTCCAGCTGTACTGCCCGACCGATCCGGAGGTGGCGGCCAGCCTCGTCCAGCGGGCGGAAGCGGCTGGTTACCGCGGGATCGTGGTCACCCTCGACACCTGGGTCACCGGCTGGCGGCCACGGGACCTGGCCACCTCGAACTTCCCGCAGCTGCGGGGCCGCTGCCTGGCCAGTTACTTCTCCGACCCGGTGTTCCGCAGCCGGCTGCAGAAGCCGCCGGAGGAGGACCCGAACACCGCCATCCTGACCTGGGCGCTGATGTTCGGCCGGCCGCTGAACTGGGACGACCTCGCCTGGCTGCGTTCGCTGACCGCGCTGCCGATGGTGGTCAAGGGCATCTGCCACCCGGACGACGCCCGCCGGGCCGTCGACGCCGGTATCGACGGTATCTACGTCTCCAACCACGGCGGCCGCCAGGCCAACGGCGGCCTGGCCGCGATCGACTGCCTGGCCGACGTGGCCGCGGCGGTGCCGGACGTGCCGGTCCTGTTCGACTCCGGGGTCCGCTCCGGCACCGATGTGGTCAAGGCGCTCGCGCTGGGCGCCACCGCGGTCGGCATCGGCCGGCCCTACGTCTACGGGGCCGCGCTGGGCGGCACCGACGGCATCGTGCACGTGCTCAAGACGATCCTGGCCGAGGCCGACCTGCTGATGGCGGTCGACGGCTACCCCACCGTCGCCGACCTCAGCCCGGACGCGATCCGGCGGTGCTGACCCGGGCCGGGGACGAGCGCGATAGTGGGCTAGGGGCCGGTAGGCCTTCGGCGACCACGGGAGGCGGCCATGGGAGCTGGTCGCCGACGTGGAGGCCCAGAGTCAGGCCCGGCAGGCCTACCGGGACGCCGTGGGCGACGGCGAAGCGCCGCCGCTGCCGTTCTGGGCCGGGGAGGCGGCCGACCTGATCACCGACCTGCCGCCAGCCGCCGAGGTAGTTGCGGCCCTGGTCCGGGAAGCGGAGCAGGCCCTGTCCCACGCGTCCGGCTGATCAGCTGGTTGTACGTCTAGGTACATTAACGTACAATTATCCGAGTGGCATCCATGACGGTCTCCGAGGCGCGGGCGGCGCTGCCCGAGCTGCTGACCCGGGTTGAGGGCGGCGAGGAAGTGACGATCACCAGGCACGGCCGGCCGGTGGCCGTCCTGATCAGCCCAGGCTCACTGCACAGCCGCCGGGCGGCGGAAGCGCTGGATGATGCCGGCCGCCTGCACGAACTGGTCGTGGAAGCGGCAGCCACTCCCCTGCCCGGCGAGGCCTGGCCGAGCGGCGAGCGGGCCGAGGAACTGATCAGTGAGATCAGGGCCGCGCGAGACGTGAGGTAGTGGACGCGTTCGACGCCGACGCGCTCATCTACGCGGCGGCGCCCGGTCATCAGCTAGGGCGGCGGGTGGCCGCGTTGTTCTGGTCGGCTGGCCCTGGCACGACGGTGGGGGCCGGTTCAGTCCTGTTGCTGCCCGAAGTGCTGAGCAGGCCGCTGCGCGACCACGCCACCGGCGAGGTCCGCATCCTGGCCGGGCTGCTGGGCCGGCTGGACCTGCGCCCGGTGGACCGGGCCACGGCGGAACTGGCGACCATTCTGGCCAGCAAGTACCGGCTGAAAGCAACCGACGCCACCCACCTGGCCACCGCGGTCAACGTCGGTGCCGACCGCTTCATCACCAACAACCAGCGCGACTTCCCAGCCACGATCACCGAGGTGACGATCACCTACCCGGCCGAGCTGGGGTAGCGGCGTTGATTTGTAGTGCAAAATCAAACGCTCGGACCTCGGTCGAGCTCACCCACGGCGGGCGGGTCGCGCTGGACCGGTACACCGCGGCCCTGCGGGACCGGCTGGACTCGGCCAACGGGTCGGCTCCGGGCGCGGACAGCTGAACGGGGTCAGCTCAGGTGGGTCTCGTCGGTCAGGATCAGGTGGGGTTTGCGGGCCGGGTCCGAGGCACTGCGGTCGAAGCGGACCCGGGCGTGCCGGCCGTCGAAGTCCAGGGCGGCCAGCATGTTCGGGAACCACGGGCCCCTGGTGATCCGCCAGCTGAGCTGGGGAGCGGGCACCCGGGCCAGCCGGGCCAGCGTGGCCCCGATGATCGCGCCGGCCCGCGAGGTGACGATCCGCTGCAGCTGGCGGAAATTGTCCGGCAGCAGGTTGTGGATCGGCGAGCAGACCAGCTGGTAGATGGCAGTGGGCGAGGTGACGCCGTCGGGGCGGTCGACCTCGGCCAGGTAGCTGTGGTGCACGTCGCCGCCGAGAATGGTGACGGTGGCGGGCGGCTCGCCCTCGGCCCCGCGGGCCAGGCCGGTGAGCAGCCGCTCGAACAAGGTGAACGAATGACCGAACGCGGCCCAGTGCTCGAGGTCGCCGGCCCGTCGGATCTTCTCGCCGATGGGGGCGAAGCGCTGACCCCAGGCGCCGGCGCAGACAGCCTCGTTCCACGCCTCCACGTCGTGGATGCCACGGGACAGCAGCACCGGCAGCGAGGTGGCCAGGACCACGTGGTCCCAGTCGCCCGCCACCGACTCGGTGACCCACTGCCACTCGGTGTCGCTGACCATCTGCCGGGGCTGGCCGAGCACCCGGTCACTGCGGGCGTCGATGACCACCAGGCGGACCTTCCCGAACGTTCTCCGGTAGCTCCACTGGACGGCCCCGGGCGACTCGTCGGCCCGCCGGGCGAAGTCGCGGAGCACGGCCGCCGCGTCGGGCGACTTGCGCACGTCACGCCACAACTCGCTGCGGGCCAGGTCGTCCGGCGACAGGTTGCCCAGGTGCTGGTAGAGCCAGTAGCTCATGTAGGCGCCGTCGATCCGGTCCCGCCACCACGGCTTGGCCCCGAAGTCGCGGCGCCACGCGGCCGAGGTGTTCCAGTCGTCGTGCACGTCGTGGTCGTCGAAGATCATCGCTGACGGGACGACCGACAGCAGCCAGCGCACGGCCGGCTCGCTCCACGCCTCCCGGTACAGGAAGCAGTACTCGGTGAAGTCCGCGACCTCGGTGCCGGGCGCCTGCGCTGGGTCACGGCGCCCGGAGATGAACTGCCGGGTGGCCGGGCCGGGCTCATCCGCGTAGACCTGGTCACCGATCAGGACCATGATGTCGGGCCAGCGGGCCGGCGGAGCCTCGTGTAGGTCGAGGGCCAGCGCACCGAGCGCGTCGGTCCCGTGGTCCTGCTCGTGCCGGTCCCGCCGCCAGCGTCGCGGGACGTTCAGCTCGGCGATCCGGCAGGAGCCGAACACCATCCGCAGCGGGCGTCCGGGGTCCACGGTCCGGATCACGCTGGCCGGGAACGGGGTGTCCGGCTCGGGCCAGCAGACCGTGCCGTCCAGCGTGACCTGGTACTCGTACTCCCGGCCCGGCTCAAGCCCGTCGATCACGGCCAGGGCGTAATGATGCCCGGCCACCTCGAACGTCGGTGTCTGCTGGCCCAGGATCGCGACCCGGCAGGACCGGTCGGTCTCGACCCAGATCGTGGCCGCGGTCTCGCCGACGTAGCGCAGCAGCGGGCCCAGCACGAGGACGGGTGCGTCTCCGTTGCCATCGGTCATGGCGGGCAGCGTATCGGGTCAGGTGTAGGTGCCGAGGGCCGCGGGCGCGACGGCCTGGCGGGTGCGGCGCGGCTTGGCGAACAGCCATCCGCAGATCACAGCCAGCACGACCACGAAGACGCAGTAGATCCAGAACACCGCGGTGACGCCCTGGCTGATGGTCAGGCCCAGCTGCGACGCTTCGGCACTGGAGATCCCGAACTGGGTCGGGGACACCGCCTCGCCCAGTTGGGCCAGCGCCGAGATGGCCTGGGCCACCATCGGGATCAGCGCCCCGGCCAGCAGCGCCGCCCCGAGCCGGGTCGGCCGCCACAGCGCGGCGATCGCCGCCACCAGGACGAGGGCCACCATCACGGCCACGTCGCCGACGATTACGGCGGCCGGATTGGAGAAGGCGTTGCCCGCGGTCAGCGTGTGCACGGTACCGCCGGCGGTCCGCAGCGTGTAGCTGTCCCAGGACGGCGCGAACGTGATCGCCGCTCCGATCGCGGCCAGCACGGCCGCCGACACGGCCAGGATCGCCCGGCGGGCAACCGGGTTCGACCACCGGCTGGACCGGGCCGGCTGGTACGCCCCGTAGGCGGTGTTAGGCGCGTAGGCAACGTCCGGCGCGTAGGGCGGGGTGGCGGGTACCGGTGAGGTCCACAGGCCACCGTGCGGCGGCACGTCGGGTGCGCCCGCCGCGGGAACCTCGGGTGCTTCCGGGGCGTCCGACGGTGACGGTGCCGCTGCCGCGGGCGTCACCTCGGCGGCCGGCGGGAACTGGGTGGCCGGCGCTGGCGCGGCTGGGGCGGCCGGCCGCGGGCCTGGGGCGGCCGGGGCGGCTGGGGCGGCCGGGGCTGGGGCAAACGTGGAGCGGAGCTGGGCCACCGAGCGGCGGAAGGAACCGGCCCCCAGGGGCAGGGCCACGATCGAGCCGGCCGCGCAGGCGAGCCAGCCGATCAGGCTCAGGGCCAGGCCGGCCCCCATGATGTGCGAGCCGCCGGCGATCACCTCGCCGGCGTCGGAGAAGAAGAAGCCGAACGTCACGACGCTCAGGCCCAGGCTGAGCAGGACACCGACCCGGAGCCGGGCCCCGCCGAGCAGGATGAGGACCAGGCTGGCGATCCAGCCCGCGAGGTAGAGCACGTGCGGGATGACCTGAGAGGCCTGGCTGGTCAGGCTGGAGCCGGCCAGGTAGGCGGGGAAGAGCCCGGCCAGCCCGCAGATGATCCCGGCCGCGAGCAGCCCGGCGGCCAGCAGGGCGCGGGTGCCCAGGTGGCCGGCGGCCTGCCGTTGCTGCTGCTGAGGGCTGACCATGGTGATGCTGCCCGGCACCTCGAGCGCGTTGTAGCGCGCCCAGGCGCCCTGCCAGCCGTCCGGGCTGTCCGGCCACCACTCGATCGACGGCGGGCGCGGCGAACCCGAGGGCCAGATTCCGTAGAAGCCTGACCCGTGCCCGAGCTCGAAGCTCGCTCCCCGGTACAAGATGGTTTCGTTCTCCGGCACGTTCGCGGCCCTTCCTGGTGCGCTGCTCAGCTCGGCAGTCCTGTTCCCCCGCGCTCAACCATAGGAAGCCGGGCTGCACATCGACTGAACAACCCCTGAGATGTTCCTGACCCGTCTGCCGACGTTCCGGCTACATAGCCGAAACGTGGGCACGCCATGCTCGGCGCATGGTGAGTACTGGTGATCACTTGTCCATCGAGGCGGCTGACTTGGTGGTGCGGCGGCTCGGTCAGCCTGCCGTGGCCTCGCCGGTGGCGCGCCTGCTGCACGGCCGGGTGAGTTCCCCGCACTACGTGCATGAGTACGACCGGGTGCTGCTGGACGACACGGTCGAGATGGCCGCGGCGCGCGGGAGCAAGGCCAGCGCGCTGCCATCGCTGGAGCCAGGGGGGCCGCGCGAGTACATCTACTTCCGCCCCGCCACCACCCGGGTCGGCATCGTGACCTGCGGAGGACTGTGCCCGGGCCTGAACAACGTGATCCGCGGGCTGGTCCTGGAACTGGCGGAGAACTATGGGGTCACCGACGTAGTCGGCTTCCGCGACGGGTATCGCGGGCTGGTCAGCGGCGAGGAGCCGATGCAGCTGACGCCTGCGCTGGTGGCCGGCATCCACAACCGCGGCGGCACCATTCTCGGCACGTCGCGCGGCGGCCAGGACGCGGCGGCGATGGTCACGACGCTGACCCGTCTGGGCGTCAGCGTGCTGATCGTCATCGGCGGCGACGGTACGCTCCGCGGCGCGCAGGAGATCGCGGACGAGGCGGACCGGCGCGGCGTGACGCTAGCGGTGGTCGGGGTGCCGAAGACCATCGACAACGACATCCCCTACATCGATCACAGCTTCGGCTTCCAGACGGCGTTCGCCCGGGCCACCGATTCGATCAAGGCGGCGGACACCGAGGCCAGCTCGACCCCGAACGGCGTTGGCCTGGTCAAGCTGATGGGCCGGCACTCCGGCTTCATCGCCTGCTACGCGGCGCTGGCCAGCCATGATGTCGACTTCGTGCTCGTCCCCGAGGTACCCGTCAGCCTGGACGGCGCGGCCGGGTTCCTGGCCTGCCTGCGCCAGCGGGTGATGCAGCGCGGCCATGCCGTCATCGTGGTCGCCGAAGGGGCGGGCCAGGACCTGGTCAGCGGGGACGGGGCGCGCGACGCGTCGGGTAACGCCCGGCTGGCCGATATCGGGGGGTTGCTGCGCGAGCGGATCGGCGCGGACTTCGCCGCGGCCGGGCTGGAGCTCAGCCTGCGGTACGTGGATCCCGGCTACGCGATCCGCAGCGTCCCGGCCAACGGGTACGACGCCGTGTACTGCCTGCGGCTGGCCCAGGCCGCCGTGCACGCCGCGATGGCGGGCCGGACCGCGATGGTGGTCGGCCGCTGGCACGGCCGGTTCGTCCACCTGCCGATCTCCCTGGCCACCGGCAGCCGCAATCAGGTCGATCCGGACGGCGATCTGTGGATGTCCGTGCTCGAGGCGACCGGCCAGCCGCCGCGTTTCAGCTGAAGCGCGGCGGCGCCTGGCCAGGTCCCGGGCCGCTGCTAAGGGCGAGGGGGCGGCTCGCTTAGGGTCGGAGGGACAGCGGCGGCGACAGAGGAAGGAACTGTCCGTGTTCGAAGGGGTATACGCGGCGACGACCACGCCGTTCCGCGAGGACGGCTCGGTGGACTTTGACTTGTTCGGCAAGCACTGTGCCTGGCTGGCCGACGAGGGGGTCGCGGGGCTGACGCCCAACGGCTCGCTGGGTGAGTACGAGACGCTGACCGAGGCGGAGCGGGCCCAGATCGTGACCGTGGCCATCGAGGCGGTCGGCGGCCGGATCGCGGTCGTGCCCGGGGTGTCGGGCAAGTCGGCCCGCCGAGGCGACCCGGTGGGCCGAGCAGGCGGCTGAGGCGGGGGCGGCCGGGGTGATGTCGCTGGCGCCGACGTCGCACAAGCCGACCGACGATGAGGTGGTGGCCCACTTCACCGAGATCGCGCGGGTCGGGCTGCCGATCATCGCCTACAACAACCCGTTCTCCACCCGGACCGACCTGACCCCGCCGCTGCTGGCCCGGCTGGCCGAAATCGAGCCGGTCCGGGCGGTCAAGGAGTTCTCCCAGGACTCGCGCCGGGTCGCGCAGATCCGGGAACAGGTACCACGGCTCGAAGTCATCTGCGGCTGCGACGACACGCTGGTCGAGGCGGTGCTGCTCGGCGCGACCGGCTGGATCGCCGGGTACGTGAACGCCTTCCCGGCCTCGTCGGTGCGGCTGTTCGACCTGGCCACCGCGGGCGACTTCCCGGCGGCGATGGAGCTGTACCGGACGCTGCTGCCCGCCCTGCGCTGGGACGCCGATCCGCGGTTCGTCCAGGCGATCAAGATCGCCCAGGACGAGGCCGGGCGGTACGGCGGGCCGGTGCGGCTGCCCCGGCTCCCGCTGCCGGCCGACGAGGCCGCGCAGGCCCGGGCCGTGGCCCAGGCCGCCGCGAGGGCCTGATGCGGGCCCGGAAGGTCTTCTCGGCGGTCGACAGCCACACCGAGGGCATGCCGACCCGGGTGATCACCAGCGGGCCGGGGGTGCTGCCCGGCGCCACCATGTACGAGCGGATGCAGTACCTGGTGCGCGAGCGGGACGACCTGCGCACCCTGCTCATGTACGAGCCGCGCGGGCACGCGCGCGATGTCCGGGGCGATCCTGCAGCCGCCGACCCGGCCGGACGCGGACGCCGGCGTGGTGTTCATTGAGGTGTCCGGGTGCCTGCCGATGTGCGGGCACGGCACCATCGGCGTCTCGACCGTGCTGGTCGAGACCGGGATGGTCGAGGTCACCGAGCCGGTCACGGTCATCCGGCTGGACACGCCGGCCGGGCTGGTCGAGGCCTCGGTGGCGGTCAGCGACGGCCGCGCGACGTCGGTCACGATCCAGAACGTGCCCTCCTTTTTGCAGCTGCGGGACGCCCGGGTCAAGGTGCCGGGGCTGGGCGAACTGACGCTGGACGTGGCCTTCGGCGGGAACTACTTCGCGATCTTGCCCGCGGCCGACGTGGGCCTGGCGGTAGAGCCCGCCCGGCACGACCAGATCGTGGCCACCGGGCTGCAGATCATGGACGCGATCGCCGAGCAACTGACGATCGCCCATCCGGACAACCCCGCGATCAACGACTGCCGCCACGTGATCTTCACCGCCCCGGCGCAGGGTGATCGGCCCGCGCGGGCCGCGGTAGCCATCCACCCCGGCTGGGTCGACCGCTCCCCCTGCGGGACCGGCACGTCGGCCCGGATGGCCCAGCTCGCGGCGCGCGGCGAACTGGCCATCGGCCAGGACTTCGTGCACGGGTCGCTGATCGGGACCACGTTCACCGGCCGGCTGGTGGACACGACCACCGTCGGCGCTTTCCCCGCCGTGGTGCCGACCGTGCGCGGCCGGGCCTGGCTGACCGCGATGGGCCACTACCTGCTCGACCCGGACGACCCGTTCCCGGCCGGCTTCCTGATCGGCTAGCCGGATCGGGGATGTGACCGGCCGGGGTGTTCGGCGAGATTGGCGGGTGGAGCCGGGTGCTCGCGGGCATCGCGTGACTTCCGGACCAGCAACAGCCGACCAGCCGTCGAAGGGGACATCATGACAGAGAACCAGGAAAGGCTCCCAAGCCCCGCCCTCGTGCAGCGGCACCTGCACGGGATGCACTACCCGGCGTCGAAAGAGGACCTGGTCAACTACGCGCGCAGCCAGTGCTCGGACGGCAATCATCCGGACAGTGAGTGCCAGCGGGTCGTGGATGCGCTCAACCGGCTGCCCGACCAGCAGTACCAGCGGCCGACGGACGTGAGCAAAGCGTTCGGGGAACTCGCGCGGAACTACCTCCAGCAAGCGTCCTACCCTGCGAGCCGCGACGACCTGGTGGCGACCGCGCGGGACCAGGGCGCGGACGACATCGTCATCGACACGATCATCGTGGTACCGGACCGAGACTACGACGACGCCGACGCGGTGATCGTGGAGATCGAGGCGGCGGTCTAGCGGGGAGGCACGGCCACCACCATGCGGACTGTGAAGCTGCCGTCCGGCGAGCGGATCCCGGTCCTCGGGCAGGGCACCTGGCACCTGGCCGAGGTGCCCGCTCGCCGCGACGAGGAGATTTTGGCGCTGCGCCGTGGCCTCGATCTCGGCATGACCGTGATCGACACCGCCGAGATGTACGCGGACGGGGAAGCCGAAAAGCTGGTCGGTGAGGCCATTGCGGACCGACGGGACGACGTGTTCCTGGTGTCCAAGGTGCTGCCGCACCACGCCACGGCTCGGGGCACCGTGGCCGCCTGCGAAGGCAGCCTGCGGCGGCTCGGCACCGACCGGATCGACCTGTACCTGCTGCACTGGCGCGGCCGGGTGCCGCTGGCGGAAACGATCGAGGCGTTCGGCGGCCTGCAGCAGGCCGGGCTGATCAGGTACTGGGGGGTCAGCAACTTCGACGGGCCGGACATGAAGGAGCTGACCGCCCTGCCCGGCGGGCAGGAGGTCGCGACCGATCAGGTCCTGTACAACCTCAGCCGCCGCGGGCCAGAGCTCAACCTGTTCCCGATGCTTCGCCAGCTCCGCGTACCAATCATGGCTTACTCCCCGATCGAGCAGGGGCGGATCCTCGGCCACCCGGTGCTGCGCGAGATCGCCGAGCTGCACCACGCGACTCCGGCGCAGATTGCGCTGGCCTGGGTGCTGCGCCGGGACGACGTGTGCGCGATCCCGCGGGCGTCCCGGCTGGAGCACACCAACGAGAACCGCGCCGCGGCCGACATCCAGCTGGACCAGGCCGACCTGGCCCAGCTCGACCAGGAGTTCCCGCGGCCTGAACGCGTCCGCCCGCTCGAGATGCTCTAACCGGCGCTGCCGCCGGACCTGTCATCCCGAAGCGACCAGCCACCGGAGGAGACCCCGTGACAATCGATGACCCCGTGACCATGGCCCGCGAACTGCTCCAGACCGACGACGTCGTGGTGGGCAAGGGCCAGGCGCCCCACATGCTTGCCACCGCCCAGACGTGGGCGACCCTGGCGGTGGCCGAGGCCCTCAACCGGCTCGCGACCGCGGTCGAAAACCACACCTGAGAAGTTAGTCGAGCCCTGCCGCCGATCAGCTCAGGAGACCTGGGATAAACCTGAGGCCGGGACGACGTACCGACGACCGGCGACGGTAGTCCAGACCATGACGCCAGGCCGGGGCTGGTCAAGCCGCCAGCCGTCAGACTGTTTACATCGATGGTGGTGACGGCAGAGCGGAGCCAGGTTGCATTCGCAGGTGCGGCCGCCGCGGTCATACGGGGTGGTGTGGTCGAGGTCGCAGCAGGCGGCGGGCCGACGGCAACCAGGTGCGGTGCAGGTGGGATTGCGGGCCCAGATCAGGTGCTGGAGCTTCCGGCTGGGCTGATAGCCCGGTTCCTGATGGCGGTGATCGCACAGGCCGTCAGCCAAGGTGCTGACCGTGACGGTGAGGTCGGGTGATCCGGACCGGGTGAGGTCGGGTGATCCGGACCGGGAGAGGTCGGGTGGCCGGCCGGGGATGCATCCGTGCCCGATGGCCTGCCTGTCGGGGCCGGTGACGGTCACGCAGAAGCGACTGGCCGGGTGAGCTGCCGCTCGCGCGGCCAGTTCCCGGGCCAGCGCCGGATCTACGGGCCCGAACCCGGCGACGAGACCCGGCTCCGAGGTCAGGCCGAGGTGGGTGAGCAGCGGCACGGTCAGGGTGACGCGCGCGGGCAGCGGCGGCTGGTCGCCGGGACTGGGCGGGACGGAATCCCGGCCGAGCAGGGCGTCGAGGTAGGCGCGGGCGCGCAGTTCTTCCACGGTGCCAGATAGGCCGGCCGCGCGCAGGCGGAGTGCCCGGGCGGTGAGGCGCTGGTCGGCGGTCAAGACATCGGCGGCGGACAGACCGTAACCGGCCAGGGCAGCGGTGCCCGTGTCTTCTTGCCAGCGACGCACCCGGGGTTCCTTCTGGGCCTCTTCGCGTCGCCGGGTGGCAGCTTCCGGGTCGACGGAAACGACCGCGCGGGCCACCGCGGCCCGTAGCTGCCCTGTGGTCTGCGTGCCGGCCCCGGGCAGGATCGTGGCCTCTACCTGGCGGGCCTGCTCGTCGGAAAGGATCCGGGTGGCTTCGGCTATCAAACGGGCCTTGGGAGGATCGATGATGCCCTCGTGCAGGGCATGCGCCGTACCGGGCAATCGGATCTCCAGATCCAGGGCCAGGCCGAGCTGGGTGTCGGCGGCCCGACTGGTCAGGGTCAGCGCCGCCGCGACTTCGTCGGTGACGAACTCGCTCAACTGGGCCGGGAAAACCCCGGGTGCGGGCGCGGTTCGCTCCGCGGGGCGGCGGCGGGCCAGTTCGGCGATCGCGGTCAAGGCACCCGAGGCACACCATGACGCAAGACGGTGCCAGGCCCGCAGCACGCCGATCAGCTCATCATCATTCAGTTCCGACAACCGCCCGTCGCGGGTAACGGCATCAGTCAGCCCGGCCAGTGGCCCGTCGGGCGCGCTCACGTCCAGGACGCCGCCGGACTCAAAACCGCAGCCCAACCCCGGAGGACCCGCTGGTAGGCGGGGCCGGAAACCGGCCGCGAGGACCTCGTCAGCGTCAGCTCCGGCGCGCTCCTGCCGTGCGGTCTCTATCAGGGTCATCAGTTCCCGGGACGACAAGTCGGCATACTCCGGCGGGCACGATGAACCGAGTCCGGACGGATCAGCACCGAGGAAGTCCGTCATCTGCAGGCCGTCGAGTGACGGCTGGACATCTCGAGCGTCACCTTCGGCGATTGGCTCCGGCATGGGTCACCGCCCTCGTCCGTCGATCTATTTCAAACATAATATCGAACAACTAGTCAGAGCGAAAGCAATATTAGAAATTAATTACTATGCTTTATCGGACAGAGAGGATGGTGAAAGAGATCCCGGAGGGCAATGGCGGACCAGCTGACGCTCGGTGTGGTTGGCGATGGACCGAGGTGATGCCGGGACGGCAAATGCGGCGGAGGTTGTGCGGGTGGGAAAATGGAAGCATTGAGGGACGCTGTTGATGTTCCGGCGGCGGCGGAACTGCGGGCTGATCGTGGCGAGTCCGGAGGCGACACTGGCATGAGGACGGCGATGACGACCATCGACAAGATCGCCTGGATCCATCTCGATCACGGCAAGATTCTCAGCACCCGGTCACGGGGCAAAGACGCCTACTACATCGACCATCTACACCAGATCGGCCAGCTGCATTGATGCGTCCTCGTGACGAACCGGTCTGGAGCGATACGCTGCCGGCTTCGGCCGACGTGGTGGTGATCGGCGCGGGGATAGTGGGGGCGGCCACCGCGGCGGCGCTGGCCGCGACCGGGCGGCGGGTGCTGGTGGTGGACCGGAGCGGGCCGCTGGGCGGGACCACCGCCGCCGGTGAGGGCAACATCCTGGTCTCGGACAAGCTGCCGGGGCCCGAGCTTGATTTGGCGTTGCGCAGCGTGGCCTTGTGGCAAGAGCTTGCTGCCGAGGCTTCTGAGGTCGATGGGTCCATTGAGGTTTTTGGGGCTCCTACGGTTCCTACGGTTTCTGTGGTTCCTGCGGTTCCTGCGGTTTCTGAGTTTGAGTTTGAGAGCAAGGGCGGGGTGGTCGTCGCGCATGACGAGGCGCAACTGGCCGCGCTGCTGGCGCTGGGCGAACAGCAGCGGGCGGCGGGGGTCGAGGTGACTGCGCTGGATCCGGACGGGTTGCGGGAGGCCGAGCCGCGGATCGCTCCGGGGCTGGCCGGGGGCGCCTTCTACCCGCAGGACAGCCAGGTGCAGCCGATGAAGGCGGCGCTGGCGTTGCTGGAGCGGGCCCGGCGGTCCGGGGCCCGGGTGGCGGGCGAGTCCGACGTGCTGGCGCTGGATCGGGGACCGGACGGGGCGCTGGCTGGGCTGGTGACCAGCCGGGGCCGGGTGGCGGCGCCGGTGGTGGTGAACGCGGCCGGGCCGTGGAGCGGCGAGGTGGCCGACCGGCTGGGCACGTCGGTGCCGGTGCGGCCGCGGCGCGGGCGGATCCTGGTCACCGAACCGCTCCCCGCCGCGGTGATCCGGCACAAGGTGTACGAAGCCGACTACGTGGGTGCGGTGGTGAGCGACTCGGCGGCGCTGCAGTGTTCAGCAGTGGTGGAAGGCACGGCCAGCGGGACGGTCCTGATCGGGTCGAGCCGGGACGGGGCCGGGTTCTCGACGGCACCGGATCCGGCCGCCCTGGCCGAGATGGCCCGGCGGGCGGTGGGCCTGTTCCCGTTCCTGGCCGGGGTGCGGGCGCTGCGCAGCTACACCGGATTCCGGCCTGCCTCCCCTGACCACTTGCCGGTGATCGGGGCTGACGCCGAGGTGCCGGGGCTGTTCCACGCCACCGGGCACGAAGGAGCGGGAATCGGGCTGGCCCCGGCCACGGCCGAATTGATCACCGCGCTGGTGACCGGGACCGCGCCGCCGGTGGACCCGGCGCCGTTCGCCCCGGCCCGGTTCGCATTGGAGGCTTCTGCTGGTGCGCACTGACTCGGTAGGGGTGGGCGAATGAGCGCGCTGCGGGCCGATGTGGCCGTGGTGGGAGCGGGGCCGGCCGGGATGGCGGCCGCGCTGGCCGCCGCGGACCTGGGGGCGCAGGTCGTGCTGGTGGACGCGGGCGCCGCGATGGGCGGGCAGATCTACCGGCCGCCGGCCACAGCGAGCGCGGCGGCCGGGCCGAGCGTAGGACCGAAGCTGCCCCAGCGACTGCGCCGGGCCGTGGGACATCCGAGGATCCGGCATCTGCCGGGAACCACGGTGTGGCAAGCCATCAAAGTGACTGATGGGGCTGACGGGGCTGGTGAGGCTGACGGGGTTGGTGGGACTGGCGGGGCGGAGTTCAGGCTCTGGCTGACGTCGGCGGCCGGGGGGGCGGAGGCCCCGCGCGGTGAGCCCGATCAGCTCTTGGCCCGGGCCGTGGTGGTGGCGACCGGGGCCAGTGAGGTCGCACTCCCGTTCCCGGGGTGGGAGTTGCCGGGGGTTACCACGGTGGGGGCGGCGCAGGCGCTGCTGAAGGGGCAGGGGGTGGCGGCGGGGCGGCGGGTGCTGGTGGCCGGGTCGGGGCCGTTGCTGCTGCCAGCGGCGGCGGGGCTGGCCGAGGCTGGGGTGCACGTCGTGGCGGTGCTGGAGGCGAACCGGGTCACGCCGGGCCGGGTGGCCGGGGCGGTGCGGCTGGCCCCATTTTCTAAAAAGGTCAGCGAGGCCGGGGGGTACGGGCGGATTCTGGGGCGGCACCGGGTGCCGGTGCGAGCCGGTTATGCGGTGACGGCGGGCCAGGGCGACGGGCGGGTGGAACAGGCCACCATCAGCCGGGTGGACCGGGACTGGCGGCCGGTACCGGGGACCGGGCGTCAGGTGCCGGTGGACGCGGTGCACGTCAGCTTCGGGTTCAGCCCGGCGCTCGAGCTGACGCGGCTGCTGGGGTGCGCGGACCTGCCCCAGGCCGGCCGGCCTGACGGCGGCGACCTGGTGCGACGCCAGACCAGGCGACGTCGGTGCCGGGGGTGTTCGCGGCCGGGGAGACGACCGGGGTGGCCGGGGCCGACGTCGCGGAGCTGGAAGGCTATGTCGCGGGCGCGGCATCAGCGCGGTACCTGGGACTCATCGCCGGGGAACCTTTTAATAAAAGAACAAGCAGAGTCCGGTCGGCACTCGAACGGGCCCGGAAGTTCGCGCGACGGCTGGACGACCTGTACCCGTGGCGGCCGGGCGGGCTGGACTGGCCGCGGGCGGACACGCTCGTGTGCCGGTGCGAGGAGGTGCCGTGGGCCGCGATCGGGGCGGCGGTGGCGGACGGCGCCCGTGATGTGCGCGCGGTCAAGGGCGTGACCCGGTGCGGGATGGGTTACTGCCAGGGCCGGGTGTGCGGGCCCGCGCTGCAGCAGGCCGTGGCCGCGGCCACCGGGCGCGGGCTGTCCGCCGTCGGTGACCTGGGCACACGCCCGCTGATCAGCCCGGTGACGCTGGGCACGATCGCGGCGGGCGCCCCGCCTCCAGCGACCTAGAGCGTGGGCAGGTAGCGGTCCAGCTCGTACTCGGTGACCTGGCGGCGGTACTCGTTCCACTCGGCCTGCTTGTTGCGCAGGAAGAAGTCGAACACGTGCTCACCGAGGGTCTCGGCCACCAGCTCGCTGTCCTGCATGACCGCGATGGCCTCGCCCAGGTCGTGCGGCAGCGGCTTGATGCCCATGGCCCGGCGCTCGGCCGGGCTCAGCGCCCACACGTCATCGTCGGCGGGGGGCGGCAGCTCGTAGTCGTCCTCGATACCCTTCAGGCCCGCGGCCAGGATCAGCGCGTAGGCCAGATACGGGTTGCACGCGGCGTCAATCGAGCGGAACTCGACCCGGGTCGAGTTGCCCTTGTGCGGCTTGTACATGGGCACCCGGACCAGGGCGGACCGGTTGTTGTGGCCCCAGGAGATGTAGGCCGGCGCCTCGCCACCCGCGCCGGCCGACAGCTCGGCCGCGCCCCACAGCCGCTTGTAGGAGTTGACCCACTGGTTGCAGACCGCGGTGATCTCGGCCGCGTGCCGGAGCAGCCCGGCGATGAACGCCCGGCCGATCTTCGACAGCTGCAGCTCGGCCCCGGGCTCGTAGAACGCGTTCCGGTCGCCTTCGAACAGCGACACGTGGCTGTGCATGCCGGAGCCGGGATGGTCGGTGAACGGCTTGGGCATGAACGTCGCGTACACGCCCTGCTCGATCGCGACTTCCTTCATGACCAGGCGGAACGACATGATGTTGTCGGCCGTGGTCAGCGCGTCGGCGTAGCGCAGGTCGATCTCCTGCTGGCCGGGGCCGTCCTCGTGGTGGCTGTACTCCACCGACAGGCCCATGCTCTCCAGCATCATGATCGACGTCTTGCGGAAGTCGTGGGCGACGCTGTGCGGGGTGTGGTCGAAGTAGCCGCCGTTGTCGATCGGCTCGGGCCGCTGCCCGGGCTCCGGCTTCCCCTTGAGCAGGAAGAACTCGATCTCGGGGTGGGTGTAGAAGGTGAACCCCAGGTCCGAGGCCCGGCCCAGCGCGCGCTTGAGCACCCAGCGCGGGTCGGCGTAGGAGGGTGACCCGTCGGGCAGCAGGATGTCGCAGAACATCCGGCCCACGCCCGGCGCTTCACCCCGCCAGGGCAGCAACTGGAACGTCGACGGGTCCGGCTTGGCGATCATGTCCGCCTCGTACACGCGGGCGAAACCCTCGATCGCCGATCCGTCAAAGCCGATACCGTCCGCGAACGCGCCCTCCAGCTCAGCTGGAGCAACCGCGACGGACTTCAGGTAGCCGAGCACGTCGGTAAACCAGAGCCGGACAAACCGGATGTCCCGTTCCTCGAGCGTGCGCAGCACGAATTCTTGCTGCCTGTCCACGCCTCTCACCTTAGACGCACCCCGCCAATTCCTGGTCTCCCGATCGCGTGCTGCCAGTGTGCCGTGTCGTTGTTTCCGCAGAGTTACGCCGGCGTTCGTGGGGCCGGCCGGAGGCGGGCGGCTTACTTTCTTAAGTGTATAGACGGAAGGTATACACCCGGTTTATAGTCATGGCATGAGCGTACCGCTGACCCTGCTGGGCTTGCTCGAACGGGAGCCGAGCCACGGCTATGACCTGAAGCGCGACTACGACACGTTCTTCGGCCGGGACAAACCGCTGCCCTACGGGCAGGTGTATTCGACGCTGGGCCGGCTGGCCCGGGACGGCAAGGTGATGGCGGGTGAGGCCGAGCCCGGCGCCGGGCCGGACCGCAAGCGCTACGTGATCACCGACGCCGGGGTGACCGAGTTCGAGACCTGGCTGGCCACACCGGCCGAACCCGAGCCGCACCTGCAGACGCTGCTGTTCACCAAGGTCGTGCTGGCCCTGATGCTGGGCCGGTCGGCCGGGAGCTACCTGGACGCCCAGCGCGGCGCGCACCTGCAGCGCATGCGCGAGCTGACCGAGCTCAAGCGGACCGGCGAGCTGGTCGATTCGCTGCTGGCCGACCACGGGCTGTTCCACCTGGAGGCCGACCTGCGCTGGATCGACATGACCGCGGCCCGGCTCGGCCCGCTGAGCGAGGCCGTCCGCCCCGGTCAGCCAGCCGCAGCCCGAGGCGGGGGGCGCGCGATGAACGGGATCGAGGCCGGGAGCTGTTCCGCTCGTTCGGGGCGACGCCGGCGCTGCGCGGGGCCACCGTGTCGGTGGCGGCGGGCGAGATGCTGGCCATCATGGGGCCGAGCGGCTCGGGCAAGTCCACGCTGCTGCACTGCCTGGCCGGGATCTTGACCCCGGACCGCGGCGAAGTGTGGTTCGGCGGGCAGCGGATCGACACCCTGGGCGAGACCGCCCGCAGCACGTTGCGGCGGATGCGCTTCGGGTTCGTGTTCCAGTTCGGGCAGCTGGTGCCGGAGCTGACCGCGGTGGAGAACGTGGCCCTGCCGCTGCTGCTGGACGGCACGCACCGGAAGGCGGCGCTGGCCCAGGCCCGGCCGTGGTTCGGGCGGCTCGGCCTGGACGGGCTGGAGGATCGGCGGTCCGGCGAGCTGTCCGGTGGTGAGGCCCAGCGGGTGGCGCTGGCCCGCGGCCTGGTGGCCGAGCCCGAGGTGCTGTTCGCGGACGAGCCGACCGGGTCGCTGGACTCGGTTACCGGCGAGCACGTGATGGAGCTGCTGACCGCCACCACCCGGCGAGCGGGGCACCACGGTCATCCTGGTCACGCACGAGCCGCGGGTGGCGGCCTACGCCGACCGCGAGGTCGTGGTGCGGGACGGCCGGGTCGCGGTACCTGACGGCAGCGCGCGGGTCGGAGGCGCCGTGATCCGGCTCGGGTTGCGGCTGACCCTGGCGGGGGGCCGGGAGGCCGCGATCCGGCTGGTCGTCACGGCGGCGGCGGTGGCCCTGGGGGTCATGCTGCTGCTGGCCGCGCTGGCCGGGATCAACGCGGTCAACGCGCAGAACGGCCGGTACGCCTGGCTCGGCAGCGGGGCCGCGTTCGACCACCCCCAGGCGGCCGGCACGGTGGCCCACGACCCGACGTGGTGGGTGCTGAACCCCGGCTTCGTCGACGGTCAGCTCCTCGGGCGGGTGGACGTGGCCGCGACCGGGCCCCATCCGCCGGTGCCACCGGGGATTGCGCGGATGCCGGGCCCGGGCCAGTACTACGCCTCGCCCGCGCTCACCCGGCTGCTGCACGACCACCCGGCCAGCCAGCTGGCCGACCGGTTCCCCGGCCGCCAGGTGGGCACGATCGGAGCGGCCGCGCTGCCCTCACCGGACTCCCTGCTGGTCATCGTGGGCCGCACCCCGGCCCAGCTGGCCCACCAGCCCGGAGCGCGCGAGGTGACCAGCATCCAGACGATCCCGCCCAGCAGCTGCAACGGCGAGCAGTGCGTGCTCGGGGTGGGCATCGACGGCAACGGCATCGACCTGATCCTGTCCTGCGTGGCGGCCGGGCTGCTGTTCCCGGTGCTGATCTTCATCGGCACCGCGACCCGGCTATCGGCCGCCCGCCGGGAGCAGCGGTTCGCGGCCATGCGCCTGGTCGGGGCGACACCGCGGCAGGTGTCGGCGGTGTCCGCCATCGAATCCACCGTGGCCGCGATCCTGGGCACGGCGGCCGGGTTCGGCCTGTTCTACGCGCTGCGGCCCGCCATCGCCGCCATCTCGTTCACGGGAGCGCCGTTCTTCACCAGTGACCTGTCGCTGAACCTGGCCGACGTCCTGGCCGTGGCCGTGGGCGTGCCGGTAGCCGCGGCGGTGGCCGCGCTGATCGCGCTGCGCCGGGTCCAGGTGTCCCCGCTCGGGGTGACCCGGCGGGCGACGCCCAAGCCGCCGCGGATCTGGCGGCTGATCCCGCTGCTGGCGGGCCTGGCCGAGCTGGCCGTGATCGTTGGTGTCGGCCGCCCGCCGACCACGGGCGGCCAGATCCGGGCCTTCCTGCCCGGGTTCCTGCTCCTGCTGGCCGGGCTGATCGTGGCCGGGCCGTGGCTGACCATGGCCGGCGCCCGGCTGATGGCCCGGCGGGCTCAGCGGCCAGCTCCGCTGATCGCCGCCCGGCGGCTGGCCGACAACCCCAAGGCCGGGTTCCGCGCGATCAGCGGGCTGGTCGTGGCCCTGTTCGTGACCAGCGTGACCGTGGGCATCATCACCACGATGGCCGACTACCGGACCGGCCCCACGCCACACCGCAGGTCAGGAACACGGTGGTGGACAACTTCCAGAACCCCGGCAGCGGTCTGCCGCAGGCCGTCCCGATGCCCGCGGCGACGCTGGCCCGGCTACAGTCCACGGCGGGGGTGCAGGGCGTGACGCTGGTGCACACCAACCCGCTCGGGACGAGCGTCGTGGTCCGCGCCCACGGCCAGGGCTTCAAGTCGCCGGCTGGGCTGGCCTCCTGCGCCCAGCTGGCCCGCACCCCGGTGGTCGGCCGCTGCGCCGCTGGGGCCCAGGTGGCGTCGGTCCCGGTGCAGGGCATCGACGAGTTTCAGGCCAGCCAGACGTCGACCGTGTGGCTCGCCGCCGGGCTGCCGGCCAGCCGCCTGGACCGGCTGCCGGTCACGGCGGTCGTGGTGGCCACGAACGGTGCGGCCGCGGTCAACCGGGTGCAGACCGTGCTGGCCGGCTTCCACCCGTTCCTGGCGGTGCCCGAGACGATCGCCGAGACCAACGCCTACAACTCGGCCAACCAGACGCTGATCATGGAGCAGCAGCTGGCCGACGTGATCATCCTGGCCAGCCTGCCCATCGCCGGCTGCGCGCTGGCCGCGAGCGTGGTCGTCCGGGCTGACCGAGCGGAAGCGGCCGTTCAGCCTGCTCCGGCTGGCCGGGACCCCGCTGAGTGTGCTGCGCCGGGTGGTCACGCTGGAGAGCGCGGTGCCGTTGCTGGTGGTGGCGGTGCTGTCGATCGCGGTCGGGTTCGGCGGGGCCGAGCTGTTCCTGCGGGCCCAGCTCGGTTACACGCTGCGGCCGCCCGGGCCGGGTTACTACGGCATCGTGGTGGCCGGGCTGGCCGCGGCGCTCGGCATCATCGCGGCCACGCTGCCGCTGCTGAAACGGGTCACCGGCCCGGAGGTCGCGCGCAACGACGAGCTGTGCCGTTGATGCTGTGCCGTTGATCTTCGGGGCGCGGGCGGCCCGGTGCGGGCCGCCCGCGCCTGGTCAGGGTGGGCCGACGGCGGCCAGGCGGTCGACGCCGATGCCGCTGATGAGCAGCCGCTCCTTGCTGCTGGGCACCAGCTGCTGGGTCCAGTCGGTGAAGCCGCCGTCGCCGATCTCCTCCAGCTTGCTGCCGGACCTGTTGCTGCCGGTTTGGGCGTTGACCTTGAAGCAGAGATCACGGTAGTAACCGCGGCCGGCGGACCGGGTGTGGTCGAGGACGATCACACGCCGCCGTGCCGCTGTCCTGGCCGCCGCTCAGGTCGCCGGTGACGGCCGCGGCGATCTGCTCCCCCGCCTCCGACAGCGGGGTCAGCGCGAGCTGGACGTAACGGAGCCGAGCCGCGGCCAGGCTGGTCACCGCGAACCGCAGGTGCTCGGCCAGCTCCCGCCGCTCGAACCGGTAATCGCCCTCGTCACGACCCGCCGTGACCAGCCCGAACAGGCCGAAGTGAGCCTGGGCTCCGGGCCCGAACAGCTGGGCCCGGACAACCCGCTGCAGGGCGCCCAGCCGGACGGTCGCGCTGCGGTCGCGGACCCGGCGCACCGATGCTTCCAGGGCCAGCGCGTTCGTGGGGTCGGCCGCGACCTCACAGGCCCGGCTTGTGGTCAGCACCTTGTCCTGGCTGACCGTGGCCAGGGCCGAGTGCGCGCCGAGCGGCACCACCGGGGCCAGCGTCAGCATCTCGACGTCGGCCGGCAGGCAGGCCAGGAGGGCTTCTTCGGCCCGCCGCAGGGAGTGCCATGGCGTGTGACCAGGGGTGGTGAACCGGTCATGGGAGTACCGGCGCCGGACACTGGCCGGGGTTTCGCGGGCCGCCCGGAGCCGGGCCACCTCCAGCATCACGCTGGTGAAGTCGCTGCCGCTGAGCCCGGCCAGCCGCTGGACGGTGTCCATCCCGCCGATCGCGGGCAGCACCCGGTCCAGGGCCGCCGCGTGGCGGCCCGCTCCCCCGGTCGTGCCGACGGAGGGGATGCTGTTCGTCATACCGTGAGCTTGCCTTTTTGCCGCCGTCGGCGCACTGGGTTTTTACGCCGAGTAGGACGTGATCACGGAGCGCATCTGGAATCATCCCCCCGTGACCTCCCGTACTTCGATCTCCCTGTGGTCCGCCGCCGGACTGGCCGTGGCGGCGGTGGCCCTGGCGGGCTGCGGCGGCTCGTCGAGCACCGACCGGCCCGCGGCCGCGGTCAGCTCGGCCACGGCGTCGCCGCTGGCGCGGGCCACCACGCAGAGCCAGTGCCAGGCCCGGCCGGACTCGTCCGGGGACATCCTGGTCCGCATGACCACGAACGGGCAGCCCGCCGCGACCCAGCAGCTGGGCGGGGCATGGAGCTGGAACACCAAGACCAGCACCTGCGAAACCGCGGTCGACGCGGTCATCGCCACCGCGTCGGCCAGCGCGGGCAACTGCACCCAGGTCGCGTACTCGGCCAGCAACCCGGGCTACAAGCTCACCGTGTCACCGGCGCCGGCGCTGAAGAAGGTGCTCGCCTCGAAGGGGCCGCCTGCTGAGCCAGGGCTGGCGAGCACCTGGCCGAGGTCGGCGCGCAGGCGGGCCCAGAACTGGGCCGGGTTGGCGCGGTGGCCGGCCCACACGTTGTAGAAGCGGGCGCGGCTGGCCGTTCGGCAGGTAGTTCCACAGCGCCAGCCGGGCCAGCATGGCGACGAACGCAGGACCAGCATCGGAGTGCGGGTGTCGCGCTGGCTGGCAGCTGAGCCGTAGGAGACCAGCGTGCCGCCGCGGGCGCAGCAGCCGGTAGGAACGGCGCAGGCTCGGCGAGGCCGAGGTGATCGAACACCGCGTCGACGCCGTCCGCAGCCAGCTCGCGGACGCGGACGGCCAGGTCCGGGTCGTCGGTAGTCGATCGGCTGCGACGCCGCATGGCGCGCAGCTCGTCGTGGTGGCGGGGCTGGCCGTGCCGATGACCCGGACCCCGGCGTGGCGGGCCAGCTGGACCAGGGTGGTGCCGACCCCGCCGTTGGCGCCGTGCACGAGGATCGGTCTGGCCGGCTGGACGCGGGCGCTGCGGTGCAGCATCTGCCACGCGGTGATGCCCGTTGACCACGACGGTCTCGGCCTCGGCCGGGTCCACGCCGTCCGGG
The DNA here is from genome assembly GCA_963817065.1 of uncultured Solirubrobacterales bacterium. Classification (GTDB taxonomy): domain Bacteria; phylum Actinomycetota; class Thermoleophilia; order Solirubrobacterales; family 70-9; genus CAWFMO01. The sequence goes on along the minus strand of CAWFMO010000002.1, from coordinate 929,454 downwards.
ACCTCGACGACGGCGGCGCCGGGGACGCAGGGCGTAGCTGGCCCAGCTGCCGGTCTTGGTCAGGGCGGCGACGCGCTTGCCGACCAGGCGTGGGTCCGACGTCCGGGCCGGTCGCGGTGCACGGTGCCGATCAGGTCGTAGCCGGGCACGAACGGGAACTTGGCTGGCCCGGGTAGCGGTCGCTGCGCATGCCCTGCTCGGCGAAGGAGACGCCGCTCGGCCTCGACCCGGACCAGCACCTGCCCGGTGGCGGGCGGCGGTAGCTGGCGCTCGCGCAGTGCCAGGCCGCCGGGCTCGACCACACCCGGCAGCACGACCTCGGTCGCGGTCACGCTGGCCTGCTGGTCCCTCGCTGGTCGGCAGTGCTCATGGTCATGACGCTCCTCGATCTCTCGCTAGGGCTGACTAGTGAATGGGTGTCGAACTGTGAATGCTATTAACTTAGCTCTGTCGGTGTAAGGTGTCAACCATTCACTAAGTGAAGGGGTCACGGTATGGGCGTGCGGGACGAGGCGGCGGTACCCACACGGCGGGAACGGCAGCGCCAGGAGACCCTGGCCGAGATCAAGGCGCGGGCCATGGGCCAGGTGGCCGAGGGCGGCGCCGGGTCGGTATCGCTGAACGCGATCGCCCGGGCCATGGGCATGTCGCCGGCCGCGTTGTACCGCTACTTCGCCAGCGGGGGAGGTGCAATCGCTGCTTCAGCGAGCCCGCCTAAGCTAGAACCGTGCCGAAGCTGCGGATTGCCATGGCCCAGGTCAACGCGACCGTGGGCGACCTGACCGGGAACGCGGACAAGATCGTCGAGTGGACGCGCCGCGCCGGGCGGCAGGGCGCCCAGGTGGTCGTGTTCCCGGAGATGATGCTGACCGGGTACCCGGTGGAAGACCTCGCGCTGCGCGGGTCGTTCCTGAACGTGTCCCGGGCCGCGGTGCGCGAGGTGGCGGAGCGGCTGGCCGACGAGGGCCTGGGCGGGATCGCCGTGGTCACCGGCTACCTCGACCGGAAAGAAGGCGTAGCTCCGCGGACCGGGCTGCCCGCTGGCGCGCCGCTGGACGCCGCCGCCCTGCTGTACGGCGGCGAGGTCGTGATCACCACGGCCAAGCACCACCTGCCCAACTACGGGGTGTTCGATGAGTACCGGTACTTCGTGCCGGGCGATTCGCTCCCGGTGTTCCGCGCTGAGCGCCGACGGAGGCCAGGTCGACGTGGCCATCGCCATCTGCGAAGACCTGTGGCAGGACGGCGGCCCGGTCGCGGTGACCCGGCAGGCCGGGGCGTCGCTGCTGGTGGTGCCGAATGCGTCGCCGTACGAGCGGGGCAAGGACGACCGGCGCGAGGAGCTGTGCGCCCGGTGCGCCGGGGTGGCGGGCGCGGCGCTGGCGTACTCCAACATGATCGGGGGCCAGGACGAGCTGGTCTTCGACGGCGGCTCGATCCTGGTCGACGCGGACGGGAACCTGCTGGCCCGGGGGCCCCAGTTCGAGGAAGCGCTGATCGTCACCGACCTGGAGCTGCCGGCCGCGCCGGAAGGGCTGCAGCACGACGGTGAGCGGGTGGACGCGGGCGACGGCACCATCATCACCATCCACCAGGTCGAGCTGGACCCGCCCGCCGACGTGACGGCGAGCGCGCAGTGGCCGGCCATCGAGCACGAGCCGCTGTGGCCGTCGCTGCCGGACTCCGAAGAGGTGTACAACGCGCTGGTGCTCGGGGTGCGCGACTACGTGGGCAAGAACGGCTTCCGCACCGTGATCCTGGGGCTGTCCGGCGGCATCGACTCCGCGCTGACCGCGACGATCGCGGCCGACGCGCTCGGCCCGGACCGGGTGTACACGGTGCTGATGCCCAGCCGTTACTCCTCCGACCACTCGATCAGTGACGCCGAGGACCTGGTCCGCCGGCAGGGGCTGCATTCCGGACACCGTGCCGATCAAGACGATGGTCGACAGCTTCGAGGCCGCGCTGAGCCCGGCCGGGTTCCCCGGGACCGGGCTGCCCGCGGAGAACCTGCAGGCCCGGGTGCGCGGCATCATCTTGATGGGGCTGTCGAACGCACACGGGCACCTGGTCCTGACCACCGGGAACAAGAGCGAGCTGGCCGTGGGCTACTCGACGCTGTACGGGGATTCGGCGGGCGGCTTCGGGCCGATCAAGGACGTGTTCAAGACGCTGGTGTGGGAGCTGTCCCGGTGGCGGAACGCGCAGGCCGAAGCCCAGGGCCAGACGCCGCCGATCCCGGAGAACTCGATCACCAAGCCCCCCAGCGCCGAGCTGGCCCCGGGCCAGCAGGACACCGACTCGCTGCCCGACTACGAGCTCCTGGACGCGCTGCTCGACGACTACGTGGAGCAGGACCTGGGCTCGGGCGACCTGATCGCCAAGGGGTACGACGCGGACCTGGTGCAGCGGGTCATCATGCTGGTCGACCGGGCCGAGTACAAGCGCCGCCAGTACCCGCCGGGTCCCAAGATCAGCCAGAAGAACTTCGGCCGCGATCGGCGGCTGCCGATCACCAACAGCTGGCGTGAGCCCCCGCCCGGCCAGACCAAGGCGCCGCCCGCCTCGGTACCGGACGAGGAACCGCCGAAGCAGCTGGGCGCGCGCTAGGACCGGCAGAACGCGAGAGTAGCCCTGCGATTACTCTTGGTGTATGACCCCACGTGATGGACCCCGGGGCGGCCTCAGCCGTCGGCAGGCGCTCACCGGCCTTGGGCTCGTCCTGGCCGGTGGCGCGTCCGCCGGCCGGGCGAGCGCACAGGTTGCCAGCGCAGGTGCGGCAGGCGGGCGCAGCCTGCATCCCGATGCGCGCCTGGGGGCGGGGCTGACCAGCCTTCAGCTCGCGGGCCAGCGGATCATCTACTCCTACCCGGGCTGACCCCGCCCGCCAGCCTGCTGGCCGACATCAGCAAGGGCGAGGCGGCCGGGGTCATCTTCTTCGGCGAGAACATCTCCAGCGACACGCCAGATCGCCGCGGTGGTCGGCCAGTTGCGCGCAGGCGCAGGCGGCAGAGCCCGGTTCAGGCTGCCGCTGCTGCTGATGACCGACCAGGAAGGCGGCCAGGTCCGGCGGCTGCCCGGCGCAGCCCACCCTGTCGGAGAAGCAGATCGGCGCAGGCCGCGCAACGCCACGGCCGCGGCCGCCGCGGCCGGCACCGGCGCCGGGCAGAACCTGGCCGGCGTCGGGATGAACGTCAACCTCGCGCCCGTGCTGGACGTCTACTACCAGGCCGGGCAACTTCGATCGACGAGTACCAGCGCTCCTACAGCAACGATCGCCGGCGCGGTCGCCGCGCTGCGGCCAGCGTTCATCACCGCCCAGCAGGCGACCGGCGTCGCCGCCACCGCCAAGCACTTCCCCGGCCTCGGCGTCGGCCGCCACGGCGCAGAACACCGACGCGGGCCGGTGACGCTGACCCGGTCGCTGTCCACAGCTGCGCAGCCGTCGACGAGGTGCCCTACCCGGCGGCGATCGCCGCCGGGGTCAAGCTGGTCATGGTGTCCTGGGCGGTCTACCCGGCGCTGGACGCCAGCCGCCCGGCCGGGCCTGTCGTCCACCGTCGTCAAGCAGGAGCTGCGCGGCCGGCAATCGGCTTCACCGGCGTCACGGTCACCGACGCGCTGGAGGCCGGCGCGCTGAAGGCGTCCGGGACCACCGGCCAGCGCGCGGTCAGCGCCGCGGCGGCCGGGATGGACCTGATCCTGTGCTCCGCCCGGGATGTCGGCCAGAGCGAGACCGCCGCCGCGGCGCTGGCCAGCGCGCTCACCAGCGGGCGGCTGAGCCCAGCCACGTTCAACGGGGCGGTCAGCCGGGTGACCGCGCTGCGCGCTAGCCTGTTCTGACCCTCTCCTGGAGTTGATCAAGCGTGGACCTGCCCGAAGGCCTCATCGCCCTGCTGCGCCAGGCCAGTCCCTGCTTCCTGACCACCTTGATGCCCGATGGCTCACCCCAGCTGACCGAGACCTGGGTCGACACCGACGGTGAGCACGTCATCATCAACACCGTTCAAGGATTTCAGAAGGTCAAGAACGTCGAGCGAGACCCACGGGTGGCGGTGGCTGTTTCCGATCCGTCGAACCCGTCCCGCTACTACGCCATACGCGGGCGGGTCGTCAACGTCACCACCGAGGGCGGGGCGGAGCACATCGAAGCCCTCGCTCAGCGCTATCTGGGCGGTCCTTACCCGTGGTACGGGGGCCGCGACCAGGTCCGGGTCATGGTCAGCATCAGCGCGGACAAGATCCACGGGATGGGCTAGGCGCGGGCCGCTCAGTCCACGACTGCGCCGCCGGTGAAGTTGATCTCGCTCGCGGTGATGGTGCGGGCCCAGTCGGACGCGACGAAGGCGGCGATGTTGCCGACCTCGTCGTAGCTGGGCAGCTGACCGGCCAGGAGGCCCACGGTTTCAGGCGCACCCGCGGTCTCGGTTTCGCTGAGGTCCGGGCCGTCCTGCGGCCGGTCGTGGTCGTCATATCCGGGTGAGCCCGGCGAAAGCAGCCAGCTCACCCGGACGCCGTGCGGCCCGAGCTCGGCCGCCAGCTGGCGGCAGAGTCCGGCCAGCGCGGCCCAGGCGACATGGATCCGCCGAGCCGCGGGATCGCCTCCCGGCCGCCCGCCATCACGAGGATGACGCCGCGGCCGCGGCGGGTCATGTGCCCGCCCACGGCGAGGGCGATGTTGAAATGCGCGGTGACGGCCTTCGTGACCGGCCGCAGGAAGTCCTCGAACTGCATCGCCAGCAGCGGCGTGCCCTGGACGTCGTCGTTGGAGATGGCGTTGAAGCAGATGTCAATGCCGCTACTGGCGACGACCCGTCGGCGTGCTGGGCGACCGCCGCCCGGTCAAGGACGTCGACCTGCGCGACGTGCGCGGCACCGCCGTCCCGCCGGATGCGCTGAGCGACTTCCTCCAGAGTCGACCCCGTACGGCCGACGAGATGCACGTCGGCGCCCTCACGGGCGTAAGCGCGCGCGACCGCGGACCCGACCGCACCGCTGGCGCCGTAGACGATCGCGGTCTTGGTGTCGAGCAACATGGAACTCTCCCATCCGTGATCCGGCCCAGGCGCGGACCGAAGTTGTCAGTGTTACGGGCCGGCGCCCGGCTCAGCGCCCGGGCGCAGGTGACGGAGCCTGATCACGGCGAGGACGGCGGCGCCGAGCACGACCGCGGCGCTGACGGCGAAGACCACGTGCAGGCCCTGGACGAAGGCCTGGCGAGCCGCCTGGACCAGGACCTGCCCCGATGGGCCAGGGAGCCGCCCGGCCGCGGCCACGGCACCACCGAGGGTGTCCCGGGCGGCCGCTGCCGCTCCGGGCGGGATCATGGCCGACGCGTCGGCGAGCTGGCTGCGATAGACGCTCGTGCCGATGACCCCCAGGATGGCGATGCCCAGCGCACCGCCGAACTCGGCACTGGTCTCCGATAGCGCCGACGCCGCACCGGCTCGCTCCGGCGGTGCGGCCCCGACGGCCAGGTCGGCGGCCAGGGTGTCCACCGGGGCCAGCGCCAGCGAGAACACCACCGACCCGGCGACCAGGATCCCCAGACCGGTGGTGCTGCCGAGCTGGGTGAACAACCCCAGGCCGGGGGCGGCCAGCACCAGCCCGGCCCCCATGACGAAGGCCGGGCGGACCCGGCGGGCCAGCACCGGCGTCAGCATGGACCCGAGGATGTACCCGGCAGAGGAGGGCAGCATCCACAGGCCCGCCGCCAGCGGCGACAGGCCCAGCACCAGTTGCAGGTACTGGGCGATGAACAGCAGGGTGCCGAATCCGACGAAGAAGCTGAGCACGTTGGTGGTCAGCGCCGCGGTGAAGGCGGCGGAGCGGAACAGCCGCAGATCCAGCAGCGGGTCGGCCAGCCGGTGTTGCCGCCGAGACGAACACCACGGCGGCGGCCAGGCCGGCCACGATGGACAGGGCGGGCGGCCAGCCCAAGGCGCCCCGGGTGAGCTGCGTTAGCCCGTAGATGACCGCCAGCACCGCGACCACCGACAAGGCCGCGCTGACCAGGTCCAGCCGACCCGCCCGGGGGTCACGGAACTCCGGCAGTGGGTCGCGCGCGGGCTGCCCTGGGTGGCGGCGCCGGCGCTCTCGCTGCAGCCATACGTGCCCGCGGCGCGTGACTTCGACCAGAACCTCCCCGGGCTCAGGCGCCGAGCCGGGCACCGGCTCCCGCTCGGTGATCGAGGCACCGCACGAGTTCGACCTCGTCGGGATCGGGGGCGAGAAGCGGGCGATCGAGCTGCGCACGCGCAGCGACGGCGAATGGAGCAAGTGGGTCGAGAGCGCCGGCTCGGGTCCCGGTCTACACCGGCGGCGCCGACGCGCTCCAGATCCGCACCCACGGCCTTCACCCCCGACGGGGAGCTCCACTACGTCAACGTCTCCGGGATGGCATCGAGCGGTCCCGAGGGGCTGCTCGACGTCGCCCGGGAGGCGATCAACGAGGGCTTCATCAGCGCCGCCTCCTCGCCGGTCGGCGGGCTGTTCGGCGCCGAGGATGCCGAGGCCGCGCCGGCCGCAGCCTGAAGCCCTACGTCACCCGCGCGGCCTGGGGCTCCGCCTGGTGCTGAGCCGCGCAGCGACCCTCCTATGGCACGGTGGAGGCGGGCGTCGTCCACCACACCGTCAGCACCGTCGACTACACGCCCGCCGATGCCCCGGGGCTGGTGCTCGGGATCTGCCGCTTTCACGTCAACGGCAACGGCTGGAACTACATCGGCTACAGCGCGCTCGTCGACCAGTACGGCACGCTCTACGAGGGGCGGGCCGGCGGGATGGGCTCGGCGGTGGTCGGCGCCCATACCGAGGGCTACAACTCGCAGACGACCGGGATCGCCTCGATCGGCGACCACACGACCGTGCCGCTGACGCCCGCGGCGCAGAGCTCGCTGGTCGCGTTCCTGGCCTGGAAGCTGTCGGCGGCGGAGCCGTCCCCGCGACGGGGACGACGACGCTGGTCTCGGCGGGCGGCGGCACCAACCGCTTCCCGAGCGGCACCCCGGTCACCGTGCCGAGGGTCTTCGGTCACACGACGACCAACGCGACCGCCTGCCCGGGGGCGACCCTCGCCCCGCTGATCCCGGCGATCGCGGCCGAGGTCCAGGCCCTGATCGACGGCGGCGGACCGAACCGCAGGAAGCTCGCGAAGCAGAAGCTGCTCCGGCAGCTCAAGAAGTGCAAGCGCGCCAAGGGGAGCAAGAAGCAGAAGCGCTGCCGCAAGCGCGCGCGGCGCCAGTTCCAGCGCGCGGTCTCGGCCCTCTAGCGGGCCTCAGGGCGCGCGGTAGCGGGGGAAGAAGCCCTCCTGCTCAGCGCCCTCGGCGCGCAGCGAGAGCCGCTCGTAGACCGCCCCGTCGGCGACCAGCTCGGCGGTGTGGAACGGGAGCTCGGAGTTGGCGAAGCCGCGCTTGAAGCGCTCGAGCCCGTCCCCGGGGCTGACGCCGCCGCCGAGGTTTAGCGGCACGGCCAGGTCGCTCGCTTGTTCGATCATGTCCGCGAACAGGTTCTTCATCGGCGAGCTCTCGAGGTGCGCGTCCGCGGTGCCGCCGAGGAAGTAGTGGAGCAACCCGTCGCTGAGCACGGCGATCGCGCCGGCGGCTGGCTCGCCCGAGGGCGACCGGCTCATCAGCAGCCAGCTCCGTGGGCTGCGGAGGACGAGGGCGAAGTAGGAGGGGCCGAAGAAGTAGCGCTCGGCGGCGCCGGCGCGCGCATCGTCTCGGTGTAGACGCGCTCGAACGCGCCGCGGTCGCTCTCGCCCGCGTCGGGGCCGGCGATCCGCTCGACCCGGTAGCCCTCGCGCTCGGTCGCCCGGATCTGCTCGCTGAGCCGCGAGCGCACGCCGCTCTCGAGCGCCGGGTCAGCGACCTGGACGCGGCCGCGCTCGCTCATCCCCGCCAGCGAGGGCGCCTCGGCGATCCGGTCGCGGAGGAAGGCGCTGACCAACCCGGTCCCGGACCAGTCGATCTCCCCCGGGTCGAACGGAGCCTCACCGCCGAGGCGCGCGCCCGGGTAGCCGTAGGGCGAGATCGCGTCGCGGTGCTCGACCGCGCCCGGGATCTCGCTGACGATCAGCGGCGCCGCGAACTCGGGCGCCTCGGGGTCGCCGAGCGCGAGCGTGTGGGTCGCGCCCTCGGCGGCCAGGTACTCGAGGCCGCGGAAGAACTCGTCCTCGCTCGCCGCCTCCCCGCCGTCCTCGAGCAGAGTTGCGATCACCTGTCCGCGGTCGCCTCGCGGAACTCATCCGGGAGCACGCCCCAGACCTCGCAGTCGACGAGCTCGCCACCCCGGCTTATGTGGTCGCGCAGCGTCCCCTCGTGCTTCCAGCCGAGGCTCGTGACCGCCTTCTTGGCTCCCTCGTTGGTGGCCGGGATCCGCCCGTAGACCTTGTGGGCGTCGAACTCGTCGAACGCCTTCGCGATCGTCAGCCGCTCGGCCTCGCGGCCGAGGCCGCGCCCGCGGGCGGCGTTGGCGCCGAGGATGCAGCCGAGCTCGGGCGGGGTCGAGGAGCGGACGCCGTAGAGCGCCGTGAAGCCGACCGGGCCCTCCTCGCCCTCGAGCTCGATCGCCCACTTGCGGTCGTTGCCCGACGTGTCCATGGCGCGCTCGAGCCACGACTTCGCGTCATCGAGGGTGAACTCCGACCGCGGCTCGTCCATCAGGTCGCCGGTCGCGTCGCGGTTGCTGAACCACTCGACGACCGCCGGCGCGTCGTCGGGGCGAAAGGGGCGCAGTGAGACTCCGTCGGCCACGCGCAGAGCCTAGTCGCGGTGCTTCTCGGGTTGCTCGGCGCGCCACGAGGCCGGCGGCTCGGCGTCGGCGCCGCCGCTCGCGGTGCTGCCGACGCCCCGGAGCAGCAGCGCCGGGGTGCGGGCGATGATCACGGCGTCGAGGAGGATGGAGCGCCTCTCGACGTACTCGATGTCGAGCTCGATCCGCCGCTCCCACGGCACCCCGGCGCGTCCGGCGATCTGGGCGAGACCGGTGAGGCCGGGCTTGACCTCGAGCCGGCGCCGCTGGCGCGGCGTGTAGAGCTCGACCTGGGAGGCGATCGTCGGCCGCGGCCCGACGATCGACATCTCGCCGCGCAGGACGTTGACGAGGTTCGGGAGCTCGTCGAGCGCGAAGCGGCGCAGCAACTTGCCGGCCCGGGTGACGCGGGGATCGTCGCTCGTCACCGCGGTCCCGATCCCGACCGGGTCGGCCCCTTCGCGCATCGTCCTCAGCTTCAGCATCTCGAACGGCTCGCCGTCGCGCCCGACCCGCGCCTGCCGATAGATCGGCGAGCCCCTGGACTCGAGCCGGATCGCGATCGCCGCGACCAGGAGCAGCGGCGAGGCGAGGATCAGCGCAAGGGCCGATACGAGGATGTCGAAGGCGCGCTTCACCGCGCCCGCCCCGCCTCTTCCCAGCCGCCCGCGCGAGGGCCGTGCCGGGCGCGATCCCAGAGCCCGGCGACGATCGACGCGGTGACGCTGACGTAGTAGCGCGCGATCCGGAACGGCGCCAGCGGGATCAGCGGCGCGAGCAGCGCCGCGGCGAGCAGCCCCAGCTGCGCCGCGAGCGCGACGGCGTAAAGGGTCCCCTCGCCGAGCAGCGCGATGCTCGCTCCCAGCGCGGCCAGGTGGAGGAGCGGCGCCGCGTAGCGGAGTAGGCGGTGACTGAAGATCTGAAACGCGTAGAGCGGTGAGTAGCCGCGCGGCGAGAGCATCCCGTCGAGGACGACGACGTCCCAGAGCGGGCGCATGATCCGCCGCTTGCGCGCGAACTCGCCCTCGATCGTCGCCAGCATCGGCTCGGTCGCCTCGGCGCGCTCGGCGAACACCGAGCGCAGCCCGCGCTTCGCGAGCTGGAACGGGAACGAGCCGTCGTGGCTGCGGGCGCCGTCGAGGACGATGTAGGAGTCGCGGCGGGTCGCGTAGATCGCGCCGTTTCCGGCGGTGACGCCGCCGAGCCCGGACTCGAGCCTCCGGAGGGCGTTCTCGTAGCGCCAGTAGAGCCCCTCCTGGTTTTCGCCCCCGGCGCCGGTCAACCGCAGCTGCCCGCAGGCATAGCCGACCCGCGGGTCGCTGAAGGGCGCGACGAGCTCGCGCAGCGCGTCCGGCGCCCAGGCGCTGTTGGCGTCCGAGAACGCGAGCAACACGCCGCCCGCGCGCTCGACGGCGGCGTTCTGGGCCGCGACCTTGCCCTCGCGCGGGAGCTCGAGCACGAGGTCGGCGCCCGCCGATCGGGCGCGCTCGGCGGTCTCGTCCTCAGAGCCGTCGGAGGCGACGATCAGCTCGAGCTTCTCGCGCGGGTAGTCGAGCGCCAGCGCGTTGGCGACCTTCTCGGCGATCACTTCCTGCTCGTCGCGTGCGGCGATCACCAAAGAGACGTTCGGAAGCTCTCCGGATCGTTCAGGGGGCGGGCGCTCGCGGCGCAGCGTCGACAGAGCGAGAAGCACGATCGGGTAAACGAGCTGCGAATAGACGAGCAGGCTCAGTGAGCCCCAGAACAGGATCTCGAGCACGGCCGTCATCGCGCCAGCAACCGCTCGTAGAGGGCGGCGGTGCTGCGCCCGATCTCGTCCCACGAGTAGTAGCTCGAGGCGGCCTCGGCCGAGGCGGCGGCGAGCTTCTCGCGCTCGGCCGGCGATGCGACGAGCTCCGAGAGCGTCTCCGCGAGCTGCTCTTCGTTCCCCGGCTCGACCAGGCGGGCGGCGCCGTGCTCGGCGACCTCGGGAAAGCCGCCGACCGCGCTCAGGACCATCGGCTTGCCGAACGCGAGCCCGGTGTAGAGGACGCCCGACTGCTCGACCGTGCGGTACGGCAGGACGAGCAGGTCGGCGCGGCGCATGAACGCCGCGACCTCCTCGTCGACGACGAAACGGTCGACGAAGCGCACCGTCCCCGGTGCACGCTCCGCGAGCTCGCGCAATGGCTCCATCGGCACCTTGGGGTCGCCGACGATCCAGAGCTCGGCGCCCTCGACCCGCTCGAAGGCGCGCAGCAGGACGTCGACGCCCTTGTAGGGGCGGATCAGGCCGAAGGCGAGGATCACCGGACCCTCGACCGCGGCGAGCTCGGGCGGCAGCGGCTTCTCGTCGGGGATCCGGGCCAAGTAGTCAAGAGCGCCGTGCGGGATGACCTCGATCAGGCCCTCTCGGACGCCGAACTCCTCCTCCATGCGCCGCTTGCCGGCGCGCGAGTGCATGACCACGGCGTCCATCGCCTCGAGCCGGGCGCGGACGTCGCGGACCGTCCGCCGGTTCGGGTCCTCGGGCAGGAAGTGGTGGAGGGTGAAGACGCGGGGCCGCTTCGGGGCAAGGATCCGGCGGTCGAGCTGGGGGACCGGCAGCCACTGCCAGTGGACGACGTCGGCCTGCTCGGCGTGGGCGCGGTAGCGGCGCATGTCGCCGATGTGCTCGACGAGCTTGTAGGCGCGCTTTGCGCGCGCGTCGAGGCCGCGCGCGGAGCTGCGGCGGTGGAACGCCTCGTTCACCCGGTAGCCGTTCTCACGCGGCACCGGTCCGTAGAGAAACCGGCTGGTCACCAGCTCCACATCGGCCCCGGCCCTCGCGAGGGCCGCGCAGAGCGAGTGGTCGTATGGCGGGGTGAACGCCGGCGGATCGACGACTTGGACCCGCATGGGTCAGATTATGAGGCGTGCGCCTCTCCTACTGCGTGGTCAACACCAACGGCCGCGAGCTGCTGCTCGCCTGCCTGGCGGCGATCGAGCGCACGGCGCCCGCCTCGCTGCCCGCGGGCGAGCGCGAGACGCTGGTGCTCGACAACGCCTCCGACGACGGTTCGGCAGCGGCCGTCGGCGCGCTCGACCAGGATGTCCGCCTGATCGCGCTCGAGCGGCGGACCGGCAAGGGCGAGAACGACTCGACCCTGCTGCGCGAGGCGGGCGGCGATTTCTGCCTGCTGCTGAACGAGGATTCCGAGCTCGAAGACGGCGCCGTCGAAGCCCTGGTTGCGGCGCTCGACGGGGACCCGCGGGCGGCGGTCGCCGGCGCCCAGCTGCTCACCGAGTCCGGCGAGCCGGTCGCCTGCGCCTGGCGGCTGCCGGGGGTCGCGACGGCGCTCGCCGGGGCGCTCTTCCTCCACCGCTGGTTCACGGTCCAGAGCCGCGGCGGGCGGACCCGCGAGGTCGGCTGGGCGCAGTCGAGCGCGCTGCTCGTCCGCCGCGAGGCGGCTTCCGCGGTCGGCTACCTCGACCCCGAATTCTTCGTCTACTCCGACGAGACCGACTTCCAGAAGCGGCTTCGCGACGCCGGCTGGAAGGCGCTCTGGGTTCCCGACGCCCGCGCCGTCCACCACGACCAGATGGCAAGCGACGCGGCCGGGGGCGACCGGCGCGTGGTCGAGTACCACCGCAACCGCGACCTCTACCTGCGCAAGCACAAAGGCCGGCTCCTCGCCGCCCTCCTGCGCCCGCTCCACGCCTTCCCCTACCTCCTCCGCGCCGCCGGCGCCCTGATCCTCCCCGGCCACTCCCCGCGCCGCTACCTCGCCCACGCCCGCCAGGCCCTGGCTCCGGGCCGAGGAGAAGGCATCAGAGAGGCAGCCGAGGACTACAACCTGTCTTCGTCCCGCAGCTCGGCCTCGACCGCCTCCGGGACCGTCCCGGCCCCCTGAGCCGCGGGGCGGGCGCGGAGGGCGCGAAGCTGCGCGCGTAAAGCACTCGGCCGCAGCATCGAGGCGATCGCCTCGCGCTCGGCGGGCTTCGGGAAGCGCGCGAGCCAGAGCAGCGCCGGAAAGCTGAGCCAGACCGCGGTTCGGGCCGCGAGCCCGACGAAGCCCTCGGTCGGCAGCAACAGCTCGCCGGCGAGCGTGACCGCGATCGCGAGCGCCGCGACGAGCCCCAGCCGCCCCCACTCATAGGGGACCGGGAAGACGCGCTGGGCGAAGCCGAACATCACCGCGAGCACGATCACGTAGGAGGCGACGAGCGCCAGCCCCGCGCCGACGATCCCGAGCGGCGGCACGAGCACGAGGTTGAGCGCGATGTTCGCGGTCATCCCGGCCGCGGTCGCGGGAAATGTGAGCTCGGTCCTCCCGGTGCGCCCGATCACGACGATGAGCACGAAATAGAGCGCGTAGAGCATCACCCCGGTCGAGACCAGCCCGACGGCCTCGTAGGAGTCGAAGAACTCGGGCGCGGCGAGGATGCGGACGATCCAGCGCGCGAGCAGCCACATGCCGACGACGACGAAGCTGCAGGCGGCGACGAACCAGGTCACGATCAGCGCGTAGGCGCGGCGCGCCTCGTCGTCGTCGGTGATCGAGTAGGCGAGCGGCGGCCACGCGAGCTGGAAGCCCCGCACCAGCACCTGCACGGCTTGAGCGAACTTCACGGCCAGTGCATAGAGGCCCGCCTTGCCGAGCCCGATCAGGTGGACGATCAGGATCCGGTCGATGAAGCTCAGCGAGTAGAGCGAGAGCTCGGCGGGCATCGTCGGCAGCCCGAAGCGGACCAATCGCCGCAGCACAGCGCGGTCGGGGATCAGCGCCAGCCTCCGCCACTGCTGGAAGACGAGCGCGACGACGATCAGCGCCCCGACCCCGAACTGGCCGATCAGGAGGCCGCGCGCGCCCTCGTCCTCGACCACGACGAGCCAGACCGTGATCGGGATCGTGATCAGGACGTTGGCGATCGTGTAGGCGAAGTAGGCGCGGGCGCGCTCGTCGAGGCGGAACAGCGCCAGCATCAGGTCGTAGAGCGTGAACACCGCGACGCCGGCGATCGCGATCCTCGTCAGCCCCGGCTCGCTGCGGTCGAGCAGCGCCTCGGAGATCGGGCCCGCGAACGGCATCGCGACCGCGACCGCGGCGACGCACCCGAGCAGCATCGCCGCGAACGAGGTCGAGACGACCTTCGCCTTGTCCTCGCCGCCCTGGTAGTAGAAGCGCATCAGCGCCTCGATCAGTCCGAGGCGGATCACGATCGCGGTCGCGACCGCGGCGACGGTCAGGACCTCGGCGGCCCCGTAGTCCTCGGGCGAGAGGTGGCGCGTGTAGAGCGGCAGCAGCGCGACCGCGAACAGCTTCGAGAGCACGCTCGAGGCCGTGTAGGCGGCGCCGGTGGTCGCCAGCCGCCGCATGTAGCCGCTCGCCGGCGCGGGCTCAGGCGTCACGGACGGCGGCGCTCGCCAGTGCGGCGCCGATCGCGAGCAGCGCCCAGGTCAGCGGATCGGTGAGGAATCCCGCGTAGCCCACGGTGTGGACCAGCATGCCCGCGAACGCGGTCGCCACCGCCACCCGCGCCGCGATCAAGACGCCCGACGCCTCGCCGGCGCCCGGCGCCGGGCCGCCGAGACCGGGCGCGGTCCGCCACAGCCCCGTGAGCAGGACGAGCCCCGAGGCGCCGAGCAGCGCGAGGTAGACGAGCAGCCCGACCGCCCCCTGCTCGGCGAGCACCGTGACCGGCTCGGTGTGCGAGACCGCCGCCTCGTCATTGGGGAGCTCGTTTCGCTCCTCGAACTCGACCGCGAACGACCCCGACCCGAAGCCCGTCGCCGGCCGCTCCTTCGCGAGGTCGAGGCCGCCGCTCGCCAGCCGGGTGCGGCCGCTGGTCGTCTGCTCGAGCTCGCCTCCTGCGCCCGAGTCGACGGTCAGCGTGTCGGGCGAGACGACGACGAAGACGGCCGCTGCGGCGAGCGCGGCGGCGCCGCCGACCAGCGTCCAGCGCAGGCTCCAGCGCAGCGCGCAGAGGACGACGAGCCCGGCGAGCAGGGTCATGAAGCTCGTCTGCGAATAGCCGAACACGAGCCCCGCGAAGACGATCGCGATCGCCGCGGCGCCGAGCGCGAAGCGGCGCATGTTCGCCGCCCAGAGCAGGGCCGAGGCGCCGACGAGGATCGAGAGCGCGAGGTAGCGGCCGTAGATGTTGGGGTCCCAGAACAGCGAGTTGACGCGGAAGTAGACGTCGAACTCGTTCGAGCGCATCACCTTGTCGTTCCAGAAGATCTCGCGGACCTCGTGCTGGACGATCCCGATCGCCGCGAAGCAGACGGCCTCGACGAGCACGACGACGAGCGCCCAGCGCAGCAGCCGCGGCGTCCACTCGGAGTCGCGCAGGAGCGCGAACATGAGCGCGAACGGAACCAGGAAGAAGGCGACGTTCTGGACCGCGCGCGAGACGTCGCTCGAGTAGATCGCCTGGAGGCCATAGAGCAGGATCGAGACCGCGAGCGCGATCGCGAGCCAGCGCGCGGGGCCCTCGCGCTCGGGCAGCGTGGGGTCCCGCCTGGCCCGCCAGCACTCGAGCGCGACCCCGGCGCCGAGCACGACGTAGAGCGGCACGAGCAGGTTGAGGTCTCGCCCCCGGTCTCGATCGGGATCCGGAAAGGCAGCGCCGCGACCAGCGCCAGCGGGATCGCGACCGGGAAGCGAGCCCCGAGCGCCGCCAGCCCCCCGATCGCCGCGAGGCCGGCGACCAGCGCCGCGGCGAGCATCGCCGGCTCGTCGCGGAGCTCGCGGAGCTCGCCGTCCCAAGCCTCGCCGAGGACGAGCGCCGCCGCCAGCGCCAGCGCCGCGAGCATCGCCGCGGCGCGCAGCCTGCGGTCGCCGGCCATGATCGCGGCCGCTGCCGCGGCGGATGCGCCGATCCCGCCCGCGACCTGAAGCACCTCGGTCAAGGCAAGATCCCCGCTTCGCCCTCGGGCCCGAGCAGGACCATCTTCTCTCCCGGCCGGATCAGCCGCCCGTCGCGCTCGAGCCTGATCCGGATCCGGTAGCGGCCGACGGGCGCAAGCTGCCCGGAGTCGGCGAGCCCGTCCCAGCTGTAGGAGAGCTGCTCGCCGTCGTCGACCGGTTCGTCGTCGGCGAGGCGCCGGATCCTGCGCCCGTCGCGGGTCACGTCGAGCTTCAGCAGCTCGTCGCGCTTGACCCGGAACCCGATCTCGGCCTGGTCGAGAGCGCCGTCGCCGTTCGGGCTGAAGACGCTGGTCAGCTCGATCCGGTCGACGACCAGGCCTGAGCGGCGGGTCCTCTGGGTCACGACGAGCGCCGCGACGCAGGCGACGATCAGCGCGGCCACCAGCAGCGGCCCCGCCAGACGCCTAAGTGTCAGCGCGGTCCTCGCCGACGACGACGACCACGGGGGCGTCCTCGACGACCTTCTTGATCTCGGGTTCGCTGTTCAACGGGACGACGGCCTGGATTCCGAGTGCTCCGGCGATCGCGTTGGCGTCCTCCTGCCCGCTGGGGTCGAAGAGCACCGTCGAGGTCTCGAACGGGAGCTCGGCGTTGGTCACGACGCCGAGCTTGTATCCGCCCGCGGCGTTGCGGACCTCCTCGCCGACCTTCGCCGCCAGCCCCGGCACCGGGGTGCCGTTGAGGACCGCGACCTCGGCCGGGGGGCCGGTCGAGCCGGACGCGGGGGCTTCTGCTTCGGAGCCGCCGCCGTCATCGCCGCCGAGAAGCTGGCTCGCGCCGAAAACGATCCCGACCAGCAGCACCGCGACACCGGCGCCGATCACGAGCATCGAGCGGGTCTCGGGACGGGCGCGTCCGCCGCCCTCGCTCGTCGCGGGCACACGCGGATCTCCGGGCCGCCGGCGCTGCTCGAAGCGCTGCCTGCGCTCGGCAGCCGCGCGCGCGGCCTCGACCTGCTTCGCGGCCTGGACCTTGGTCTTCGGCTTCGCGCTCGCGGAGGCCTTCTCGGCCGGGGCGGCGACGGGCTCGTGCTCGTCGTCCTCCTCGTCGATCTCGGCCGCGCTCGCGGCGCTCGAGGTCACCGGGAGATCGAGGCCCTCGGGAACGAAGGTCGCCTTCTCCTCGAGCTCGCGGACGTGGCGCGCCTGGGCGAAATAAAGGAAGGCGAGGATCGCCAGGCCGAAAAAGAGGCGAAGCCAACGATGGCGCCGATCTGCTCGATCACATCCATAGGCGGTTGCGGCGCGGGATGCTAGCGACGATCAGCCGCCACAGCCCTTAGCCGTCTAGTCCGGCTCCGGCCGCCGCGCGGCGCCGCTCGGCGACCAGTTCGACCGTCTGCTCGGCGAGATCGGACTCGTCGCCCTCGCGGACGAGCTTCTCGAGCTTCTCCATCCAGCCCTCGACCCACTCGGGATCGAGCGGGACCCGGCGCACCGCGCGGACGATCTTCTCGGCCGCGGTCGGCTGCGGGCGCTCGTCGGAGGCGAACAGCTCCTCGTGCAGCTTCTCCCCCCGCCGCCTGCCCGTGAACTCGATCGCGATGTCGACCCCGGGCTCGTACCCGGCGAGCTTGATCATGTTGTGGGCGAGGTCGACGATCTTCACCGGCTCGCCCATCTCGAGCACGAATACCTCGCCCGAGCCGGCACCGAGGTCGCCGGCGCGGATCACGAGCTGGACCGCCTCGGGGATCGTCATGAAGTAGCGGGTCATCTCCGCGTCGGTGACCGTGACCGGGCCGCCGCGCTCGATCTGGTTGCGGAAGATCGGCACGACGCTGCCCGAGGAGGCGAGCACGTTGCCGAAGCGGACGCTCTGGAACCGGGTCGCCGGATAGCGGCGGCCGGCAGACTCGATCGTCCACTCCGCGATCGCCTTCGAGGCGCCCATCACGGTGCGCGGGTTGACCGCCTTGTCGGTCGAGATCAGGACGAAGCGCTCGGCGCCCGAAGCGGCGGCGGTCTCGGCGGTCACCCGGGTCGCGATCGCGTTGTTGCGGATCGCCTCGAGCGGGTTGGACTCCATCAGCGGCACGTGCTTGTAGGCGGCGGCGTGGAAGACGACGTCGGGCTTGAAGCGCTGCATCACCTCGAGCATCCGCTCGGGCTCCTTGCAGTCGGCGATCACCGACTCGACCCGGGTGAAATGGCGCTCCTCGACCATCTCGCGGTCGATCTTGAACAGGTTGTCCTCGGCGTGGTCGAGCAGAACGAGCAGCCGCGGGCGGACGCGGGCGATCTGGCGCGCGAGCTCGGAGCCGATCGAGCCGCCGGCCCCGGTGACGAGCACCTTGCGGTCCTCCATGTAGGCGCCGACGCGGTCGATCTCCATCACCACCGGCTCGCGGCCGAGTACGTCCTCGACCTGGACCTCGCGCAGCTGCCGGGTCAGCTGGACGCCGCCGCGCAGGAGCTCGAAGACCGTCGGCAGCGTCCGGGCCGGGATGTCGCGCTCGCGGCAGGCGGCGACGACCTTGCCGCGCAGCTCGCCCGGCGCCGACGGGATCGCGATCACGACCTCGTCCGGAGCGGCGTCGTCGAGGATGCGGCCGATCTGGTCGGTCGTCCCGAGCACCTTGAGCCCGTTGATCACCATCCCGCGCTTGCGGGCGTCGTCGTCGACGAAGCCGATCGCGCGGGCGCCGAGGTTCGGGTTGAGCTGGAGCTCGCGGACCACCATCTGGCCGCCGGAGCCGGCGCCGACGACGATCACGTCGCGCCCTGAGCCCTCCTCGCCGCGGCGCGCCGAGCGCTCGACCGCGATCCGCGCCAGCAGCCGCGCGCCGCCGACGAAGGTGACCGTGAGCAGGAAGTCCATGACAACGACCGAGCGCGGGATGTCGTCGGCGAACGGCTGGATCACCGTGTAGGCGACGACCAGGATCGCGGTCGAGATCGCACCCGCGCGCAGGATCGCGAGGTAGTCGCTGAGCGTCGTGTAGCGCCACCATTTCCGGTACAGGCCGGATGCGGCGAAGACGATCAGCTTGCCCGATGACGACTACGCCGATCGAGCCGACGAGGACGTCGACGTAGCGCTCGGGGATCCCCTCCGGGCTATCGAGAAAGCGGAGGGTGAAGGCGAGGTAGAAGGCCGCCGCGACCAGCAGGGCGTCGGCGACGGCCTGGACGGTCCGGTGGCGATAGACGGGGTGGTTTAACCGGTCCACGCGACAGGCGAGTGTATCTCTCTAGCATGTACCGGCTCGGAGGCGGCGCTGTGCCGCAGCGCCGTTCCCATCCTCAATGACCGACTTCATCGTCGACCCCCTGGTCGAGTTCTGCACCGACGTGATCGGTGAGATCGGCTATCTCGGGATCTTCCTGCTGATGCTGGTCGAGAGCGCCAACGTCCCGATGCCGAGCGAGGCGACGATGCTGTTCGCCGGCTTCAAGGTCGAGGAGGGCGAGCTGACGCTGCTCGGGATCACCGCGGCGGGGGTGCTCGGCAACGTCGTCGGCTCCTGGGCCGGCTACGCGATCGGCTACTACGGCCGCACCGGGATCCTCGAGAAGTACCCGCGTCTTCCACGTCAGCCCGAAGCAGATGGCCCGGGTCGAGGACTGGTTCGAGCGCTACGGCAGCGCGACCGTCTTCTTCACGCGGATGCTCCCGATCGTCCGCACCTTCATCTCGACCCCCGCGGGCGCCGCGCACATGAACCTCGCCAAGTTCACCACCTACACAGCGCTCGGCTGCATCCCCTGGGTGCTGATGCTCGGCGTGATCGGGGTCGAGGTCGGCGAGCGTTGGGAGGAGTGGCGCGACAAGCTCCACTACTTCGACTACGTCGTGATCGCGGGGCTGCTGGCGCTCGCGGTCTACGCGTTCGTCAAGTGGCGCCAGGGCCGGGGCGGCGGCGGGGACGAGCCGGAGCCCGCCGAAGCAAGTGGATGACGCGAAGGCAGTTGCGCTCGGGGTCGTCCAGGGCCCGACCGAGCTTCTCCCTGTCTCGAGCTCCGCTCACCTGACCCTCGTCCCCTGGCTCGCCGGCTGGGATCACGAGAAGCTCGACCCCGAGCTGCGCAAGAGCTTCGAGGTCGCGCTGCACGCGGGCGCCGCGGCGGCGCTGCTGATCGGCCAGCGGCGCGTGATCGCCGAGGAGCTCCGCGCCTTCGACGGGCGCCGCGCCGCGGTCGTCGCGCTCAGCTTCCTGCCCCCGGCGGTAGCCGGCTACACGCTCGAGCGCCAGATCGAGGGCCGGCTCGGCGGCCCGCGGGCGACCGCGGCGGCGCTGGTCCTCGGCGGCGCCGCGATGGTCGCGGCCGACGCGCGCCCGCAGCGCCGCGGGCACGGGGTCGCGCGGGCGGCGGACGGGCTGGCGCTCGGACTGGCGCAGGCGGCGGCGCTCGTGCCCGGGATCTCGCGCAACGGCGCGACGCTGGCGGCGGCGCGCTGGCGCGGCTTCACCCGCGAGCAGGCGAACATGCTCTCGCGGACCGTCGCGCTGCCGGTGATCGTCGGCGCCGCGGTGCTCAAGGGCGAGCGGCTGCGGCGGCGCGGCGTCGCCCCGGAAACGCGCCGTGCGCTCGGGCTCGGGGTCGCCGCCTCTTTCGCCTCGACGCTCGCATCACAGGAGCTGATCAAGCTCGTCGAGCGTGACCGGGCGCTCTGGCCCTATGCCGCCTACAGAGGCGGCCTCGCCGCCGCCGTGGTCGCGAAGCTGCTCCGAGCGCAAACGCTCACGGCCCTCGGCTTTCCGGATCGAACGGCCACCCCGGCGCGCGACGCGCCGCGGGACTGGTCGATCGCTCGAGCAAGGTGATCGCGTGAACGACGCCTACGCGAAGGCCGGCGTAAGCCAGGGGGACGCCGACAACGCCGTCGCGGCGCTCGTCGCGGCGCTCGGCAAGGCGAAGCTCGACCGGCCGAGCAGGCAGGTGCTGGGGTCGGGCCACTACGCGAACATCATCGCCCTCGACGAGCGCCAGGGGATCGCGCTCTCGACCGACGGCGTCGGGACCAAGCTGCTGGTCGCCGAGCAGCTCGGGCGCTTCGACACCGTCGGCATCGACTGCGTGGCGATGAACGTCAACGACGTGATCTGCGTCGGCGCCGAGCCGCTCGCGATGCTCGACTACCTCGCGGTCGAGCGCGCCGACCCCGATCGCGAGGCGGCGATCGGCACCGGGCTGGCGCGCGGGGCCGAGCTCGCCGGAATCGAGATCCCCGGGGGCGAGCTGGCCCAGCTCGGCGAGCTCGTGCGGGGCTTCGACCTCGCCGGCGCCTGCTTCGGGACCGTCGCGCTCGACGAGGTCGTGACCGGGGCGGCGATCGAGCCCGGCGACGCCTTGATCGGGCTGCCCTCCTCGGGGCTGCATTCGAACGGCTACACGCTCGCGCGCAGCGCGCTCGAGGGGCTCGACTGGGGCGAGGACCCCGGCGGGGCGCTCGGCCGGCCGCTCGGCGAGGCGCTGCTCGAGCCGACCGAGATCTACGTCAAGCCGGTGCTCGAGCTGCTCCGATCCGAGGTAGAGGTCCGCGGGCTCGCCCACATCACCTCCGGCGGGCTCGGCAACCTGCTGCGGCTCGAGGCCGAGGTCTCCTACGCGATCGACGACCCGCTGCCGGTCCCGGCGCTGTTCGAGCTGATCGCCGAACGCGGATCGGTCGCGGCCGCGGAGATGCGGGACGTCTTCAACATGGGCTGCGGCTTCGTCGGCGTGGTCAGGGGCTCGGACTCCGACGCGGCGCTCGAGCTCCTGCGCGGCCACTACCCGGAGGCGAAGCGGATCGGCAGCGCGACCGAGGGCCCGCGAGGAATCAACCAGCCCTAGAACGGGCAACTCTTAATGTAGGTCGCGTATGGCTGACACGCCTAGTCTCGAAAACAGCGGTGTGCAGCGGCCGGGGGCTCTGAGAATGATCGGGGTCGTGCTCTCGGGCCGCTACAAGCTCGAGTCGAAGCTCGGCAGCGGCGGCATGTCGACCGTCTACCTCGCCCAGGACGAGACCCTCGACCGCCCGGTCGCGGTCAAGATCCTCCACCGCGAGATCTCCGACGACTCCGAGCAGCTCGAGCGCTTTCGCCGCGAGGCGCGGACCGCGGCCAAGCTCTCGCATCCCAACCTGGTCACCGTGATCGACGCCGGCGAGGACTCGGGCACGCCCTACATCGTCTTCGAGTACGTCGAGGGCGAGACGCTCAAGCAGAGGATCCAGCGCCTCGGGCCGCTCAACGTCGACGAGGCCGTCGCCTACGCGATCGAGATCGGCCGCGGGCTCGCGATCGCGCACTCGCGCAAGCTCGTCCACCGCGACGTCAAGCCGCAGAACGTGCTGATCGACCGCGAGGGCCGGGCGAAGGTCACCGACTTCGGGATCGCGCGCTCGATCGAGCAGTCGGGGATGACGGCGACCGGGCGCGTGCTCGGGACCACCGACTACGTCTCCCCGGAGCAGGCGATGGGCGAAGACGTCGACGAGCGCTCCGACGTCTACTCGCTCGGAATCGTGCTCTACGAGATGCTCTCCGGCGAGGTCCCGTTCGAGGCCGAGACCCAGGTCGGGGTCGCGATGAAGCACATCAACGAGCAGCTCCCCGACATCCAGGAGGTCCGCCCCGAGGTCTCCGCCGCGCTCGCCGGGGTCCTCGACCGGGCCACCGACAAGGAGCTCGAGTACCGCTACGCGAGCGTCCCCGACTTCCTCGACGAGCTCGAGCAGACGCTCGAGGTCGAGGCCGCTCGCGGCGGAGGCACGAGCGGCGAGGCGACCTCGGTGCTCGAGTCGGTGCCCCCGCGCCGCGGCGGGACGCGGGCCCCGCGTCGCGCGTCGCGCTGGGGACTGGCGCTCGGGCTGCTCGGCGTCGGGCTGATCGTCGCCGCGCTGCTGTTCACCGACGCCGCGGACCTCGGCGGCGGCGGAAGCGGCTCGGAGCTCGCGATCGACTCGGCCGAGTCGTTCGACCCGCCGCCGGGCGACGGCAGCGAACACGGCGAGGACACCAAGCTCGCGATCGACGGCAACCCGACCGGGTCGGCGTGGCCGACCGAGACCTACATCGACGCGGACCTCGGCGGCAAGCCGGGCGTCGGGATCTACGTCGACGCCGGCGAGCCGGTCGAGGCGAAGTCGGTCGAGCTGCGCGCCTCGAGCGCCGGCTACGACGCCGAGATCCGGGTCGCCCCGGGCGCCGACGAACCGCCCGAGGAGCTCGACGGCTGGCAGCTCGCCGGCGAGGGCACCGATCTCGGCGAGAAGGCGAAGATCGAGCTTGACGGCGCCGAGCCCTCGCGCCTCTACCTCGTCTGGATCACCAAGCTGACCTCGGCCGACGGCGGCTTCCGGGTCGAGCTCTCGGACATTCGCCTGCTGGGCTAGGAGTCGCCCTCATCCCCCCGCCTTCTCGCTATCGGGGCGGATGTGCGAGACCGTCACGCCGTGCTGCATCGCCAGCCGTTCGGCGATCAGTGACCGGTGACAGGCCTCGGGGTCGAGCTCGACGCAGAGCAGCGCCGTAGCGCCATCATCCGAGAGCGCTTCGGCGACCGGCGTCAGATCAACGTGATCGAGTATCTCCTCGCGGTAGCGCCGAACGTACTCCGAGGCGAGTTCCGAGCGGGAGCGCTTGCCTACACCGAGACGGTCGTCCTCGCGGTATTGAAGCTGACGCAACTCCGTGGTCGGCGCCAACTCTCGGTGGTGCTCATAGGCGATCCCGGCATCGGCAAGCGCCTCCTGCAGACGTCGAGAGTTCGCCCAGGCGTACTCGGGCCCGCGCACCCCGCGGCGCTGGCGGACGTCGAGCAGCCGGCGAACGCGGGCTGCGTCCAGCGCGGCTAGAAAGCTGTCGCCGTCAAAGCCGTAGACCCCGATCGTTGCCAGCTCCGGCACGCTACGAGTCCTCTAGAACTCGTAGCGCCGCATGCGCTCGTGGCGCTCGAGCGCGAGCTCGACCAGGCGGTCGCAGAGATCGGGGTAGGCGATCCCCGAGGCCTCGAGCAGCTTTCCGTAGACGCTCGTCTCGGTGAAGCCCGGCAGCGTGTTGAGCTCGTTGACGAGCACCATCTCGCCGTCGACGAAGAAGTCGCAGCGCCCGAGCCCGCTGCAGCCGGCGAGCCGGAAGACCTCGACCGCGAACCCGCGGACGCGCTTCGCGGCGGCGTGCGAGATCCGCGCCGGGACAACGAGCTCCATCCCGCCCTCGCCGTACTTGGCCTCGAAGTCGTACCAGTCGCCGTGGGCGACGATCTCGCCCGGGGTCGAGGCGGTCACGTCCTCGTTCCCGAGCAGCGAGCACTCGACCTCGGCCCCCGGCGCCGATGCCTCGACGATCACCCGCGGGTCGTAGCGCCGTGCTTCGGTGACCGCCGCGTCGAGGCCGGCGAGCTCGTCGACCTTGGTGATCCCGACGCTCGAGCCGAGCCGCGAGGGCTTGACCCAGAACGGCGCCGTGAGCCCCTCGGCGCGCTCCCGCCAGCCGTTCTCGCCGGCGTCGACGAAGTCGACCTGCGGGATCCCGCGCGAGGCGCAGAGGCGCTTGAAGTGGAGCTTGTCGAGGCAGAGCGCCGAGGCGGCGACGTCGGAGCCGACGTAGGGCACGCCGAGCACCTCGAGCGCGCCCTGGACGCTGCCGTCTTCGCCGCCGGGGCCGTGGAGGATCGGGAACGCGGCGTCGGCGCCGAGCAGCCCGCTCGCGGGATTCAGGTCGAGCTGCTCGCCGCCGGCGATCCAGCGCCCGTCGCGCTCGATCAGGACCTCGACCACCTCGTGCCCGGCTCCGCGCAGCCCCTCGGCGACCGAGGCCCCGGAGCGCAGCGAGACGTCGTGCTCGCTCGAGACCCCGCCGCTGATGACCGCTACGAGCACCGCGGGGCGACCATCTAGGGCGTCGGCTGGGTCGTCGTCGGCTCGCTGGGTGGCGCGCCGACCGAGATCTGGACCGTGCTGCCGCGCGGCGCGCCGCTGCCGCCGATCGGGAACTGGCTCGTGACCAAGCCTGACTGCGAGGGCTCGGCGGCGGAGTCGAGCGTCACCGTGACCTTGAAGCCGGCCTTCTTGAGCGTCGTGACCGCGCTCTCGCGGGCGGTGCCGACGACGTTCGGGACCGCCATCGTCCCGGTCGAGACGAAGATCGTCACCTGGGCGCCCTTCTTGACCTTCTGCCCGGGCGACGGCGTCTGGCTCAGCACCCTGCCGACCGGCGCCGGGTCCTCGGTCTGCTGGATGTTCGCCGAGAGCTCGAGCGCCTCGATCTGGGCGACGGCGTCCTCGGTCGAGAGCCCGACCAGGTTCGGGACGTCGAGCTGATTCGAGCCCTTCGAGACCAGCAGCTTGACCGTCGAGCCGCCGGCGACCTGGGTCGCGGCGGCGGGCTCGGTTCCGATCACGCGCCCGTCGGCGACCGTGTCGGAGAAGCGCTCCTCGGTCTCGACCTCGAGCCCGACGTCCTCGAGCGCGCGGCGCGCCTCGCCCGGCGCCTGGCCGGCGACGTCGGGGATCGCGACCGTGCCCGGGCCGGAGCTGACGGTCAGGACCACGGTCGACCCCTCGTCGGCCTTCTCGCCCGCGGTCGGATCCTGCTCGAGCACGGTGTCGCGCGGGTCCGCGTTGGCGACCAGCCTGGTGTCGACGTCGAAGCCGCGGCCCTCGAGGACCTCGGTCGCGGCGCGGACCTCCTGGCCGGTGACGGTCGGGACCTCGACCTGCTCGGAGCGGGTGAGCAGGAAGGCGACCAGCCCGGCGACGGCGCATACGAGCAGCGCCGATCACCAGCCAGCGCTTCCACGACCAGCCGCGGCGCTCCTCGAGCTCGTCGCCGAGCTCGTCGCCATCGCCGTCCTCGTAGTCGCCGCCGACTCCGACCACCGGGTAGGCGGCGGTGTCCTCCTTGCGCGGGCGCTCGGGGTTGTCCTCGGCGTCGTCGAGCGCGTTGATGAACGCGTTCGCGTCCTTGAAGCGGCGCTCGGGCTCCTTCGCGAGCGCCCGCATCACGACCGCGTCGAGCGCCGGCGGCACGTCGGGGTTGAGCGTGCTCGGGCGCTTCGGGACCTCCTGGACCTGCTTCAGCGCGACCGCGACCGGGCTGTCGGCCTCGAACGGGACCTTGCCGGTCAGCGCCTCGTAGAGGACGACCCCGATCGAGTAGATGTCCGTCGCCGGCGTCACGTCCTTGCCCTGCGCCTGCTCGGGCGAGAGGTACTGCGCGGTGCCCATCACCGATCCGGTCTGGGTGATCTCCGAGCTGCCGGCGCGGGCGATGCCGAAGTCGGTCACCCGGGCGCGCCCGTCGGCGTCGATCAGCACGTTGTGGGGCTTCATGTCGCGGTGGACGATCCCCTTCTTGTGCGCGAAGCGGGCGGCCTCGAGCACCTGGCGCGTGACCTCGACCGCCGCCGCGACCGTCATCCCGTCGTTGATCAGGTCCTTGAGCGAGTCGCCCTCGACGTACTCCATCGAGATGTAATAGGTGTCGCGGAACTCGCCGCGGTCGTAGACGGCGACGACGTTGGGGTGCTGGAGGCCGGCCGCCGAGGAGGCCTCGCGGCGGAAGCGCTCGACGAACTCCGTGTCCTGGGCGAAGCGCGAGTGGAGGATCTTGACCGCAACCTGGCGCCCGAGCTCGGTGTCCTCGGCGAGCCAGACGTCGGCCATCCCGCCGCTGCCGATCCGGCGGTCGAGCGTGTAGCGATCGTCGATCACGGTCCCCTTGCGCGGGTTCGCCATCTCAGCCCCCCTCGTCCGCGGACTGGTCGACGAGCGACTCGAGCACCTGCTGCGCGATCGGCGCGGCTATGTCGCCGCCGGTACCGGTCGTCTCCTCGACCGTCGCGGCGACCGCGATCTGCGGATCGTCGGCGGGCGCGAAGCCGATGAACCAGGCCTGGTTGATGTCGCCGCCGCGCTCGGCGGTGCCGGTCTTGCCCGCGACCTGGCTCGAGGCGAGCGCCGCGGCGCCGCCGGTGCCGTCGTTGACGACGTCGGTCATCATCGAGGTCAGGGTCTCGGAGGTGTCCTCGCTCATCACGCGGTCGACCTCCTCGGGGTCGAGCTCGTCCTCGCGCCCGTCGAGGTCGATCACCTTCTCCCAGAGCCGCGGCTTCATCAGCACGCCGCCGTTGGCGACCGCAGAGGCGACCATCGCCATCTGCAGCGGCGTCACCCGCAGTCGCTCCTGGCCGATCGCGACGCGGCCGATGTCCATGTTGTCGGCGTCGGTGAGCAGCTGATCGCCCTCGAAGACGCCGCTCGTCGCGAGTTGCTGGCCCGGGTAGTCGAGCGGCGGCTTGCGGTTGAAGCCGAACTTGTCCATGTAGTCGAGGTAGGTGCCGCTGCCGAGCTCCTCGGCGACCTGTGCCCAGACGGTGTTGACCGAGTTCGTCAGCGCGAAGGTCAGGTCGACCTCGCCGTAGCTCTCGCCGCCGAAGTTCGAGAGCGGCACGCCGGAGATCTCGATCCCGGTGTCGCCGTTGACCTGCGTGTCGGGGTCGAACTCGCCGCTGTCGAGGGCGGCGGTCGCGGTGACGACCTTCATCGTCGAACCGGGCGGGTAGCCGGCCTGGGTCGCGCGGTTGAAGAGCGGCGAGTTCTCGGCCGTGTTGAGCTGCTCGAAGCGGTCGGGGACGAGGTTCGGGTCGTAGGTCGGGCTCGAGACCATGGCCCGCACCTTGCCGGTCGAGGGCTCGAGCGCGACGACCGAGCCGCGCTCGCCCTCGAGCGCGTCGGTCGCGATCCGCTGCGCGTCGGGATCGAGCGCCGACTGCACGTTGTCGCCCTCCTGGCGGTGGCCGCGGAGCTGGTCGATGATCGAGAGGAACTCGGTCATGTTGCCGACGAGCTCGTCGTTGTGCGACTGCTCGAAGCCGACCCGGCCGCGCTCGACGAAGCTGTAGCCGATCGGGTTTCCGTAGAGCTCGCCCTCGGGGTAGTCGCGGACGTAGATCTTCTCGCTGCCGGAGCCGATCGGGTTCGAGACCGCGATCGTGCTGCCGTCGGCGGCGAGGATCTCGCCGCGCTTGATCCGCTGCTCCTCGAGCAGCGGGCGGCGGTTGGCCGTGTTCTCCTTCAGCCCCTGGGCCTCGAAGATCGACCAGTACGACGTGAACCCCAGAAGCACGGCGTAGAGGACGACGATCAGCCCGAACAGCTTGACGATCTGCGCGTTCACGAATTCACTGCCATTCCCGCTGGCGCAGATGGCGCCGCGCCTTGTCCGAGACCATCAGCAGCATCGCGAGCAGGATGAAGTTGGCGAGGATCGAGCTGCCGCCGTAGCTGATGAACGGCAGCGTGACGCCGGTAAGCGGGATCACGCGCGTCACCCCGCCGACGATCACGAACGCCTGCAGCGCGAAGACCGCGGTCAACCCGGTCGCGAGCAGCTTCGAGAACCCGTCGGGGGCGATCAGCGCGGTCTTGAACCCGCGGGCCGCGATCAGCCCGTAGATCAGGACGACCGCGGCGGCGCCCATGAGCCCGAGCTCATCGACGATCACGGCGTAGATCAGGTCGGTGTGCGGCGCCGGCAGGATCGTCGCCCCGCCGGGCAGCTCGAGCAGCGCCTGGCCGAAGCCCTTGCCGAACAGCCCGCCGTCGGCCTGCGCGAACAGCGATTGCGCGACCTGGTAGCCGGCCGCGTCGGCGTCCTTGAACGGGTCGAGCCAGATGTCGACGCGCTCGCCGACGTGGCCGACCGTCGCGGAGAAGAACCAGGCGCCGAGCGCGAACATCGCCATCCCGATGACCACGAACGAGATCTCGGCGGTGGCGACGTAGAGCAGGGCGAGGAAGACGCCGAAGAACATCAGCGAGGTCCCGAGGTCGCGGATGAAGACCAGCATCAGCATCGAGACGCCCCAGACGACGAGCAACGGCCCGAGGTGCTTGAGCGGCGGCAGGGTCAACCCGGCGACCTTCT
The DNA here is from genome assembly GCA_963817065.1 of uncultured Solirubrobacterales bacterium. GTDB lineage: Bacteria > Actinomycetota > Thermoleophilia > Solirubrobacterales > 70-9 > CAWFMO01. Next base: position 900,948 of record CAWFMO010000002.1, on the reverse strand, counting down.
TCGCCCCGATCACGAGCACCTCCCGGTGCTCGCGCAGGTAGCTCGCGAGGAAGACGACGACGCAGATCTTCGCGAACTCGGCGGGCTGGAAGGAGATCGGCCCGACCTCGATCCCGAGGTAGGCGCCGTTGACCTGCTCGCCGATCCCCGGCACGCGCGGCAGCAGCAGCAGCCCGATGCCGATGCTCGCGATCACGTAGCGATAGCGCTCGAGAGCCTCGTAATCGCTGAGGAAGACGATCGTCGCCGCGAAGAGCACGATCCCGAGCACGAACCAGTTCGCCTGGTCGCGGGCCAGGCCCTCGTCGATGCGGTAGATCATCACCAGCCCGAATGCCGCGAGCAGCGCGACGAGCGGGAAGAGCAGCGGGTCGGCGTCGGGGAGCTTGGCCCGGATCACGACGTGGGCGCCGACGCAGAGGGCGAGGAAGTAGGCGCCGTAGAAGAGGCTGAGGTTGTTGAGATCGGCCGACTCGACCGTGAACACGGCCGCGAACCCCGCCGTGACCAGAACCGCGACCGGGATCAGGCCGAAGAGCTCGCGGTTGCGAGCGCTCATCGAGCGGCAGCCCCGGCGGCCCGTTTCTTCTTCTTGTTGGGCGCGGCGGGGTTCGGGGTCGTCGGAGCCGGCGCCGGGGTCGCCGGGACCGGCGGCACGGCGCCCTCGCGCTGCTCGATGTCGTCGACGATGTCCTCGGCATCGTCGTGGGAGCGCAGCTTGTGATCGGTGACGACGCCCTGGCGCTCCTCGGAGAGGGCCGAGGTCTGGACCCCGATCGAGTGCTGCTTGGAATAGAAGTCGATCCCGAGCGGCAGGTCGTAGGGGAGTCCGCGGTAGAGGGCGACGCGGCCGCCGGAGTCGGTGCCGACGAAGTAGACCGAGCGAATCAGCCCGATCAGGCTGACGAGCACGACGACGACGACCGCCGCCGCGATCGCGTAGCGCACCCAGCGCGGCCATCCGCCCGAATCTCCTTCGCGGCTCCCGCCCGGGCGGTCGGGGGTCATCCTGCGCGCCGCGGCGCGCACCCGCTCGGCGGTCAGCCCGGCCTGCTCGGCGGTCGTCGCGATCAGCGTCGGCTGGTCGTCATCGCCGTCGGTGCCCTCGGCGACCCTGAACGCGACCGCGGTGATGTTGTCGCGCCCGCCGGCGCTGTTCGCCTCGTCGATCAGCTTCGAGACCGCGGACTTGAGGCTCTTCGCCTCGCTGAGGATCTCGCGGATCTTCTGCTCGCCGACCATCGTCGTCAGCCCGTCGCTGCAGAGCAGGAACGTGTCTCCGTCGCGCGCCGCGTAGCTCATCGTGTCGACCTTGACCTTGTCCTCGGGGCCGAGCGCGCGGGTGATGATCGAGCGCTGGGGGTGCTCCTCGGCCTCGGCGTCGGTGAGCCGGCCCTGGCGGCGGAGCTCCTCGACCAGCGAGTGGTCCTTGGTCAGCTGCTTGAGCTCGCCTTCGCGCAGGACGTAGGCGCGGCTGTCGCCGACGTGGGCGATCGCGACCTCGGTCCCGCCGACGATCGCCGTCGTCAGCGTCGTCCCCATCCCGGCGCGCGAGGAGTCCTTCTCGGCGAGGTCATGGATCTCGGAGTTCGCCTTCTGGAAGACCTCCTTGAGCTGGCGCTCGGGCGAAGACTCCTCGGGCAGGTCGGCCTCGAACGCGCGCGCGGCGATGCTCGAGGCGACCTCACCGGCCTGGGCGCCGCCCATCCCGTCGGCGACCGCGAAGACCGGCGCGCGGGCGAAGTAGGAGTCCTCGTTCGCGTTGCGCTGCCTGCCGGTATCGGTCTTGTGCGCGTGCTCTGTGACGACGAGGGGCATCGGCTCAGGCCTCCTGCTCGAAGCGGAGCTCGGTGTCGCCGATCCGGATCGAGGTCGCCGTCGTGAAGCTGGGCCTCGCCGTGGAGCTCGGCAGAGTTCAGCAGCGTGCCGTTGGTCGAGTTCATGTCCTCGACCCAGTAGCTGCCACCGCGGCTGAAGAGTCGACAGTGGATCCCGGATGCGTAGCGGTCCTCGACCCGGACGTCGGCGTCGGGGGAGCGCCCGATCGAGAGCCCGCCGAAGAGGTCGTAGCGCTCGCCGCGCTTCAACCCGCCGCCCTCCTCGACGACCAGGAAGGCGTCGTCGCGCGACGGGGAGTCGACCGCGTCGTGGTAGCCGGTCTCATCGGTGGCGACGAAGCCGGAGCCGCCGAGGTCGCGGAGCGCGGTCCGCGCTACCCAGAACAGGAACAGGTAGAGCACGGCGATGAAGCCGAACTTGAGCACGACGGCGATCGGTTCGAGGTCATTCACTGCTCGATATCGAAGGTGAAGGTCGTGGTCCCGATCGTGACCTCGTCGCCCGGCGAGAGCCGCGAGGAGTCGACGCGCCGGCCGTTGACCTTGATCCCGTTGGTCGAGCCGAGGTCGACGACCTGCCAGTCGCCGGAGCTGTTGCGGCGGAGCTGCGCGTGCTTGCGCGAGATGTTGGGGTCGGGGAGCACGCACTCGCACTCCTTCGAGCGGCCCATCGTCGCCGTCGGGCCGTCGAGGACGTAGCGGCGGTCGTCGAGGGCGACGATCGCGCGCGTCTCGACCAGGCGCGAGGCGGGGCGCTTCTTCGACTTCGCGGCCTCCTTGGGGGGCGCCGAGTAGACCATCGTGTGGCCCTGCTCGCCCTGGGTCGGTTCGGCGCCCTCTCGCGGCGGCGGCTTGACCATCCGGGTCTGGATCCCGAACTCGCCGAGCCGCAACCGGTCGTCCTTGTCGAGCTGGACCACGGGGCGCGTCAGCAGGTCGTAGTCGTGGCGACGCGAGTGCTCGAGCAGGTGGCCCGATAGCTCCTGCTCGAGCGAGCTCTCGTACTCCTTCATCCGCTCGTAGTCCTCCTCGCAGAGGTAGACCGTGTACTCGTTGGGCACGTAGACGTGCTGGACCGAGGCGGTCTTGTGCGCGTCCATCTCCTTGGCGAGCTTGCGCGCGATCTCGATCGGCTGGACGCCGGAGCTGAACGCGCGGCTGAAGACCCCCTCGACGAGGCCTTCGATGCGGGCTTCTAGGTTGCGTAAGACGCTGATGGCTCAAGGCTCCTGGGGCCGCGACCGGGGGGCTACCCGGCGCGCGAGAGGCACAATCCTAGGGAACCTGCGGTTCCTCGCGCCCGTGATAGATGTCGGCGCCGGAACGCCCCAGCGCGGCGACCGCGAGCGCCGCAAACGCCCCCGTGGCGACCGGCTCGTGGCCGGTCGTCGCGAGCCAGGTGGCGATCGCGGCCGAGGCGAGACTCAGGGCCAGGCGCGGGCGCGCGAGCGCGAGGGCGCCGGTCAAACCGCTCGCCGCGAGCACGGCCGGCCCGGGGGTCGTCTGGGCGATCGCGATCGCCGCGATGAACAGGGCCGCGATCGCGGCCGGGGCGAGCGGCGGGCGTGGGAAGGGTCGGCGCGCGTGGGCGTGGCGCTCCTCGGGGGCCTCGTCGTCGAGCGCGCGGGAGCGGGGTCCCGTTGAGCATCCGGGCCCACTTCTGCAAGACGCCGCCGATCCGCTCGGCGCTCGGGCGGAGCTCGGGGTCGGGGTCGAGCGCGAGGTCGATCTCCTCGACCAGCTCCGCGGGCAGGTCGGGGCGGTGCTCGCGCAGCGAGGCGACCGGCTCGCCGATCGCGCGCGCGGTCGCCGCGGCCGAGCCGCGCAGCAGCGGGTGCTCGCCGGCCCAGCCCTCGTAGAGGGTGAGCGCGAGCGAGTAGATGTCGGCGGGCGGCCCGGGGCGGCCGCCGTCGGCCTGCTCGGGGGCCATGTAGGCGAGCGTGCCGAGCACGTCGCCGCTCGCGGTCATCGTCGCCTCGTCGACGAGGCGCGCGATCCCGAAGTCGACCAGCTTCGCCTCGCCGTCCTTTTCGGCGACGAGGATGTTCTGGGGCTTGATGTCGCGGTGGACGACCCCCTGAGCGTGGGCGTGGGCGAGCGCGTCGGCCGCGTCGGCGCCGACCCCCGCGAGCTCGCGGTCGGAGAGCTCGCCGCTGACCGTGAGCTCGCGAACGGTCGAGCCCTCGACCAGCTCGGTGACCAGGAACGCGCGGCTGCCGTCGTGGGCGAGCTCGTAGAGGGTCACGATCCCAGGGTGGGCGAGGCGCGCGGCCGCCTGGGCCTCGCGGATCACCCGCTTGCCGTCCTTGGAGGACTCGATCACCTTGACCGCCACGGGGCGCTGGAGGCGCTCGTCCCAGGCGCGGTAGACGGTGCCGAAGCCGCCGCTACCGAGCCGCTGCTCGAGCGTGAATCTGGAGAGGATGCGTTCGCCAGGCACTTAACTGCCCATTTCTGCGCCCGCGGGCGGGTTCCTGCGTGCCGCTTTGCGGGGCGGGCGATAACCGCGGCACCGTTCATACTTTTCGCGCAGTGGCATTCCTCGACGAGGACGAATCAGAGGCGCTTCCGCTCCCGGATGAGCCCGAGCGGCCCCAGGGCCGCCCGCCGCGCCCGCCGCGCTCGCCGCGGCAGCAGATACTCGTACGCCGGCTGATCGCCGCGGGCGGGGCCGTCCTGCTCCTGATCCTGATCGTGCTCGGCTTCCGCGGCTGCCTCGAGGCCCGAAAGGAGCGCGCGATCAAGAACTTCATCAGCGACTCGGGGGCGCTGATGGGCGAGTCCGAGCAGACCGGCCAGGACTTCTTCGGCCTGCTCAACGACTCCGGCGGCGCGACCGCGCTCGAGTACGAGGCGCAGATCAAGTCCTACCGGGGCGCCTCCGAGACGCTCTTCGAGCGGGCCCAGAACCTCGACGCGCCCGACGAGCTCGCCGACGGCAAGCAGTCGCTGGTCACGACGCTGCAGCTGCGGCGCAACGGGCTGACCGAGATCGGCAACCAGATCGGGACCGCGCTCGGCCAGGAGAACGCGACCGAGGCCCAGCAGTCGATCGTCGACCAGATGCGACTGCTGTTCGCGAGCGACGCGGTCTGCACGGGCGTCGCGCTGCCCGAGATCGTCGACGTCGCCGAGAAGGAAGGGGTGACGACCGACGACGGCGAGCCGATCAACCTCCCCTGCGCCTTCGTCGCCGACCCCCCGGAGAGCTGGCTCGAGCTCGACAAGATCACCGAGTCGCTGAGCCAGGTGACGGGCGAGTCGACGACCGCGACCCCGGGCCTCCACGGCCTCGAGCTGGTCTCGACCTCGATCGGCGACACGACCCTCGACCCCGGGGTCCCGGCGACGGCCAGCTCGGCGAGCGCCGAGCTCGTGGTCGAGGTCACTAACGGCGGCGAGTCGGAGGAGACCGACGTCGCGGTCGACGTCACCGTCGGCGACACCGAGCTCTCGGAGACGATCCCGCGGATCGGCGCCGGCGAGACCACGGAGGTCAAGATCCCGATCTCGCCGCTGCCACCCTCGGGCGAGCAGTCCACGGTCGAGGTCAACATCGAGCCCGTCGCCGGCGAAGAGCTGACCGACAACAACAGCTCCACCTACACGGTCACCTTCGAGTAGGCGTGGCGCCGCGAGTCGCCTACCTCGGCCCCCCGGGCACCTTCACCGAGGACGCTCTGCGCGCCGCGTCGGCGGGCGAGCCGATCGAGGAGCTCCCGGCGGCGTCGATCTACGAGGCGATCCTCGCGGTCGAGAACGGGGACGCCGAGCGGGCGCTGGTCCCGTTCGAGAACTCGATCGAGGGCGGGGTCCGCTCGACCCTCGACACGCTCGCCTTCGACGCGACCGGGGCGACGATCGTCGGCGAGCACGACTTCCCGATTCGCAGCAGCCTGATCGCCCGCGAGCGAGCTCGAGCTCGGCGAGATCGAGGTCGTCCTCTCGCACCCGCAGGCGAGCGCCCAGGCCGCGCGCTTCATCCGCGGCCAGCTCCCGAAGGCCGAGGTGCGCGCGGCGCCGAGCACCGCCGACGCCGTCCGCCAGGTGAGCGAGAGCGAGGAGCCCTGGGCGGCGCTCGGGCGCCGCCTCGGCGGCCGAGCTCTACGGCTGCGCGATCCTCCGCGAGGGGGTCGAGGACGAGCCCGACAACGTCACCCGCTTCGTCTGGCTTGCGCCCGCGGGCACCGCGCCGTCGGGCGAGGGCCCGTGGAAGACCTCGCTCGTCTTCTCCGAGCTCGGAGACGACCGCCCGGGCGCCCTGGTCGAGGCGCTGGCCGAGTTCTCCGACCGCTCGTCAACCTGACCCGGATCGAATCCCGGCCGCTGCGGCGCGGGGCCTCGGGCGCTACATGTTCTTCTGCGACATCGAGGGGCGCGACGACGAGGGCGAGGTCGCCGAGGCGATCGAGGCGCTGCGCGGCAAGGCGGAATCGGTTCGGGTTCTGGGCAGCTATCCGCTGCGCGACAGCGGCGTTCCTTGACCGCCCCCGTCACTGGCTAAGATTTCCGGCACCATGGCCAAGGACAGGGCCTCGCGAACGGGTCGATCATCGCCAACGGCGTTCGACGCGCGCTGCGGCGGCAGGATGCGGCGCGGCACGGGTCCTCGTCCTCAACGCCACCTACGAGCCGCTCAACGTCTGCACCGTCCGCCGCGCGCTGGTCCTGATCCTGAAACAGAAGGCCGAGGTGCTCGAGCACGGCGACGAGGTCCTGCGCTCGGAGACGATGGCGCTCGACCAGCCCGAGGTGATCCGGCTGGTCAGCTTCGTCCGCGTCCCGCGCGACATCCACCGCCGCCGGATCACCCGCAAGGCCGTGCTCGCGCGCGACGCCTGGACCTGCCAGTACTGCGGCACCAGCAAGCCCGGGCTCGACGGTCGACCACGTGATCCCCCGCAGCCGCGGCGGCCAGTCGATCTGGGAGAACATCGTCGCCTCCTGCGCGTCCTGCAACCGGCGCAAGGGCAACCGCCTGCCGCGCGAGATCCGCATGCACCCGCGCAACCTCCCGAAGGCGCCGGGGCCGAACGTCTTCATCCGCGTCGCGGCGCCGAGGCCGCCGCCGACCTGGAGCCAGTACCTGGTCGCCGCCTAGCTAGCGCTTGCGCTTCGGCTTCTTGGCCGCGGGCTTCTTCTTCGCCGCCGGCTTCTTTGCAGCCGGCTTCTTCTTCGGCGGCGATTTCTTCTTCGTCGCGGCCTTCTTGGCGGCCCTTGGCCGGCTTGGGCCTTGGATTCGCCGCACCGTCGCCGTCGCCGTCGCCGGCGACCTCGGCCGCGTCCGAGCGGGAAGCTCGGCCTGGACCGCGCCGTCCTCGTCGGGCCGGCGCCGTTGGTCGGCACCGCCTCGGTCGACTCGACGACCAGCGCGACGGCGCTGACGCGGTCCCTGACCTTCATGTTCATCACCCGCACGCCCTGGGTCGCGCGCCCCATCTGCGAGATCCCCTTGACGCCCGTGCGCTGGACCATCCCGTTCTGGGAGATGAAGATCAGCTCCTGGTGCTCGCGGACGATCATCGCCCCGGCGAGGCCGCCCTTCTTCGTCGTCAGCTTCGCTGTCAGCACGCCCTTCGTGCCGCGGCCCTTGACCGGGTACTCGGTCATCGGGGTGCGCTTGCCGTAGCCGTTCTCGGTGACCATGAACAGCTCGTCCTCGTCGCGGGCGACCTCGAGCGCGATCACCTCGTTGCCCTTCTGCGAGACGTTCATGCCCTTGACGCCGGCGGTGCCGCGGCCCATCGGACGCGCCTGCTCCTCGTCGAAGCGCGAGGCCTGGCCCGACTTCGAGACCATGATGATGTCGTCCTTGCCGCTCGTCTGGCGGACCTGGACCAGCTCGTCGCCCTTGCGGATGTTGATCGCGATCAGGCCGTTGCCTTGATCGTCGTGTCGTAGGCTAGAACTCGGTCTTCTTGACCATCCCCTCCTGGTCGCGAAGACGAGGTACTTGCCCTCGCTGAAGTCGCGGGTCGGGATCACCGCCATCACCCGCTCGCCGTCCTTCAGCGGCAGCACGTTGACCAGCGCCCGGCCCTTCGCCGTCCGCGCGGCCCTCGGGCAGCTCGTAGACCTTGAGCCGGTAGACCTTGCCCTTGTTGGTGAAGAACAGGAGGTAGTCGTGGGTCGAGCAGACGTGGAGGTGCTCGATGTAGTCGCCCTCCTTCATCTCCATCCCCATCACGCCCATGCCCCCGCGGCGCTGCTGGCGGTAGGTCGCGAGCGGCAGCCGCTTCGCGTAGCCGGAGGCGGTGATCGAGATCACCATCTGCTGGTCGGCGATCACGTCCTCGATGTCGAGCGTCGCCCTCGGCGGCGGTGATCTCACGTGCGGCGCTCGTCGCCGTAGCGCTCGTCGATCTCGTTGAGCTCGGCCTTGACCAGCTCGAGCACCCGCGACTCGTCGGCGAGGATCGCGCGCAGCTCCTTGATCAGCTTGGTCAGCTCCGCGTGCTCTTCCTTGATCTTGTCGGCCTCGAGCGCGGTCAGGCGCTGCAGCCGCATGTCGAGGATCGCCTGGGCCTGGATCTTCGAGAGCTCGAACTTGGCGATCAGCCCGTCGCGCGCCTTGTCGGGGTCGGCCGAGCCGCGGATCAGCTTGATCACCGCGTCGAGGTTGTCGAGCGCGATCAGCAGCCCCTCGAGGATGTGGGCGCGGGCCTCGGCGCGGGCGAGCTGGTGCTGCGTGCGCCGGGTGATGACCTCCTTCTGGTGGACGACGTAGTGGCGGATCAGCTCGAGCAGGCTCAGGGTCCGCGGCGCGCCGTCGACCAGCGCGACCATGTTGATCCCGAACGAGGTCTGCATCTGGGTCCGCTTGTAGAGCTGGTTCAGGATCACGGCCGACGGGTCGCCGCCGCGCTTGGTCTCGATCACGAGCCGCATCCCGCTGCGGTCGGACTCGTCGCGGAGGTCGGAGATCCCGGTGATCTTCTTCTCGCGGACGAGGTCGGCGATCTTCGTGATCAGGCCGCCTTCGCCGCCCTTCTTGACCTGGAACGGCAGCTCGGTGACGACGATCGCCTCCTTGCCGCCCTTCATCGGCTCGGTGTGGGCCTTGGCGCGGATCTTGACCGAGCCGCGCCCGCTCGCGTAGGCGTCGCGGATCCCGTCGGTGCCCATGATCGTCCCGCCGCCCGGGAAGTCGGGGCCCTTGATGTGCTTCCTCAGCCCCTTGACGTCGATCTCGGGGTCGTCGATGTAGGCCTTGACCCCGCCGATCACCTCGCTCAGGTTGTGGGGCGGGATGTTGGTCGCCATCCCGACCGCGATCCCGGCGGCGCCGTTGACGAGCAGGTTCGGGAACTTCGCCGGCAGCAGCAGCGGCTCGCGCGTCGACTCGTCGTAGTTGGGCCCGAAGTCGACGGTGTCGGCGTCGATGTCGCGCAGCATCTCGGTCGCGAGCGACGCGAGCCGGGCCTCGGTGTAGCGCATCGCGGCCGGCGGGTCGTCGTCGATCGAGCCGAAGTTGCCCTGCCCGTCGACCAGCGGGTAGCGCAGCGAGAACTCCTGCGCCATCCGGACCAGCGTCTCGTAGATCGCGGAGTCGCCGTGCGGGTGGTAGTTGGCCATGACCTCGCCGACAACGTAGGCCGACTTGCGGTAGGGCCGGTTCGGCTGCAGCCCGAGGTCGTGCATCGCGTAGAGGACGCGCCGGTGGACCGGCTTGAGCCCGTCGCGGACATCCGGCAGCGCCCGCCCGACGATCACGCTCATCGCGTAATCGAGGTACGACGAGCGCATCTCCTTCTCGAGCTCGCGGTCCTCGATCCTGCCCGTCAGGGCGTCGAGCCCTCCTTCGCCATCAGACATCGAGGAACCTGACCTCTCGGGCGTGGCGTTCGATGAACTCGCGCCGCGGCTCGACCTTGTCGCCCATCAGGTCGGTGAAGGTCCGCTCGGCGGCCGCGGCGTCGTCCATCCGCACCCGCGCCAGCGTGCGGCTGGCGGGATCCATCGTCGTCTGGCGCAGCTGCTCGGGGTTCATCTCGCCGAGGCCCTTGAAGCGGGAGACCTGGTTGCCCTGCTTGGCGAGCTCAAGCACCGTGGTCCGCAGCTCCGCGAACGAGTCGGCCTCCTCTTCCTTGTCGGCGAGCGCGACGACGTAGGGCGGCTCGCCGACCTGGGTGACGAGCTTGTCGTGGGTCTCGATCAGCGACGCGTAGGCGTCGGAGTCGAAGAGCTTCTTCGGCATCGCGTGCTGGCGGGCGAGCCCGGTGCGGCGGTGGGTGCCCATGACCACGAGGCCGGTCTTGTTCTGCGAGACGAGCTTGGTCTCGTAGGCCCGGTCCTTGGGGTCCTTGGCCTTGAACAGCTTGACCGCGGCGGCCAGCGTCTTCGCCTTCGACTCCATCAGGTGGGACTCGGCGATGAAGTCGATCGTCTCGTGGCCGAACTCGGCCCGCAGGGTCGAGGCCCAGCCCTCGAACGCCTTGTAGTGGCGGTTGAAGTCCTGCCAGCGGCGCTTGCCGAGCTTGCGCTGCTTGCCCGCCGCGTCCATGATCTCGAAGCGGTCGATCTTGTCGCGCAGCAGCAGCTCCTCGAGCTCGGACTCGCGCTCGATGTAGACCTCTTTCGAGCCGGTCTTGACCTTGTAGAGCGGCGGCTTGGCGATGAACACGTAGCCCTGGTCGATCAGGTCGGGGAGCTGGCGGTAGAGGAAGGTCAGGACCAGCGTGCGGATGTGGGCGCCGTCGACGTCGGCGTCGGTCATCAGCACGACCTTGTGGTAGCGGAGGTCCTCGACGTTGAACTCGTCGCTGACCCCGGTGCCGATCGCGGTGATCAGCGCCTGGATCTCGACGTTGGCGAGCACCTTGTCGATCCGGCTCTTCTCGACGTTGATGATCTTGCCGCGCAGCGGCAGGACCGCCTGGGTGTTGCGGTCGCGGCCCTGCTTCGCCGAGCCGCCGGCCGAGTCGCCCTCGACGATGAAGAGCTCGGCGTCGCGCGGGTCCTTGACCGAGCAGTCGGCGAGCTTGCCGGGCAGGGTCGAGTTCTCGAGCGCCGACTTGCGGCGGGTCAGGTCGCGGGCCTTGCGGGCCGCGTCGCGCGCCCGCGCGGCGTCGACGGCCTTGACCAGGATCCGGCGCGAGTCCGAGGGGTGCTCCTCGAGGAACTCGGCCAGCTTGCGGTTGACGACCTCCTTGACCAGGCCCTCGATCGGCGGGTTGCCGAGCTTGGTCTTGGTCTGGCCCTCGAACTGGGGGTCGGCGAGCTTGACCGAGATCACCGCGGTCAGGCCCTCGCGGACGTCGTCGCCGCTCAGGTTGTCGTCCTTTTCCTTGAGCAGCCCCTTGCTGCGCGCCTGCGCGTTCAGGGTCCGGGTCAGCGCCGAGCTTGAAGCCCGAGAGGTGGGTGCCGCCCTCGTGGGTATTGATGTTGTTGGCGAAGCTGAAGGTCGACTCCTGATAGGAGGCGTTCCACTGCATCGCGATCTCGACCTGGCCGTCGTCGGTCTCGCCTTCGAAGAAGATGATCTTCTTGTGCAGCGGGTCCTTGGTCTCGTTCAGGTGCTTGACGAAGTCGGCGATCCCGCCCTTGTATTGGAACTCGACCTGCTCGCCGGCGCCGCGCTCGTCGATCAGCTCGACCTTGAGCCCGCGGGTCAGGAAGGCGGTCTCGCGCAAGCGCTCGGAGAGCGTCTCGTAGTCGTACTCGACCTCCTCGAAGATGTCGAGGTCGGGCTTGAAGGTGATCGTCGTCCCGCTGCTCTTGACCGCCTTGCCCTTCTTGAGCTTGCCCTTCGGAGCGCCGCGGACGTAATCCTGGCTCCAGACGTGGCCGTCGCGGCGGATCTCGAGGTGGAGCTCCTCGGAGAGCGCGTTGACGACCGAGACGCCGACGCCGTGCAGCCCGCCGGAGACCTTGTAGCCGCCGCCGTCGCCGAACTTGCCGCCGGCGTGCAGGGTGGTCAGCACGACCTCGGCCGCGGGGCGCTTCTCCTTCTTGTGCATGTCGACCGGGATCCCGCGCCCGTCGTCGGCGACGGTGACGCTGTTGTCGGGGTGCAGCGTGACCGAGACCTTCGAGCAGTGGCCGGCGATCGCCTCGTCGACGGAGTTGTCGACGACCTCGTAGGCGAGGTGGTGGAGGCCGCGCGAGCCGGTCGAGCCGATGTACATGCCGGGCCGCTTGCGGACGGCCTCGAGGCCCTCGAGCACGGTGATGTCGGTCGCGGTGTAGCTGGCCCCCTTCGCGCCCTTCTTCGGGGCCGGCTTCGCGCTCGCCTTCTTCGGCTGCCGTCTTCTTCGCGGCGGGCTTGGCCGCCGGTTTACGCGTTCCGCTCGCCTTCTTGGGGCGGCCGGAACCCGTGCTGGAACTCTTCGGCACTCGGGTCCTTTCCGGTCATTTCCGTGGGAAACCCCGACCTCCGGCAGCTCCGGAACCTGTCCGTCGAGCGAGGGTCGGGGCCTCTCGACAACTTGTCATAAGTCTACCAGTCAGCGGCCCTGGAACCTAATCGCCGTTGTCACAAAAGCCCTGCAAATCACGTATAAAACAGACGTCGATCGAAGGGGTTCGGCGCGATTACGCGCGGGGGCCGCGATCGCCGACCCGGAAGCGCAGTTTTCCGACGCGCGCGGGGTCTTCGAGCTCCCCTTTCAGGCGCTCGAGCAGCTCCCCCTGGAGCAGGTCGAGCTGCTCGGCCCAGGTCGAGGAGCTGCAGCTGATCGCGACCTCGCCGTCGCGCTCGGAGACCGGCTCGGTCTCGGCGGCGATCGCCGCGCCGGCGACCCGCGGCCAGGCGAGCTGGACCGCAGCGAGGGTCGTCTTCGGCCCGACGCGCTCGAGCACGGCCGGCAGCGCCGCGGAGACGGGGCGCGGGGCGCGGCGGCCCATCAGGCCGCCTCGGAGTCGGCGGCGAGGCCGGTGACGCGGCCCGCGCGGACCGCCAGCGAGCTCCAGCGGATCGAATTAGGTACTGCGGCGGTTTCCGTGGCGGTGATCACGCTCTGCCCGGCGCGGTCGAGCTCGGTGACGAGCAGCTCGCGGTGCTCGGCGTCGAGCTCGCTCATCACGTCGTCGAGCAGCATCAGCGGCGCCGGGCGGCCGGCCTCGATCAGCGCCTCGCGCTCGGCGAGCTGGAGCGCCAGGAGCGCGATCCGCTGCTGGCCCTGGGAGCCGAAGCGGCGCAGCGAGCGCCCGCCGAGCTCGAGCGCGAGCTCGTCGAGCTGCGGGCCGAAGCTCGTGTAGGCCCGGCCGAGGTCGGCGGCGCGGCGGGTCGCGAGCTCGGTCTCGATCTCGGCCGCGCTCTGCGGGCCGCGCGGCCGGTAGCGGAGCGACGCGGGCTCTGGGAGCCCGAGCTGCTCGGCCGCGGTCTCGAAGCGCGGCACGATCGCCTCGGTCGCCTCGGCGCGCGCGGCGATCAGCGGCTCGGCCTCGGCGGCGAGCTTCTCGTCCCAGGCCGCGAGCGAGCCGGCGTCGGCGAGACCGGCGCGGACGCGCGAGACGAGCGCGTTGCGCTGCGCGAGCGCGCGGCCGAAGCGCAGCCGCAGGTCGGCTCGCGAGGGCCACATCGCGCCGACGAAGCGGTCGAGGTGGGCGCGGCGGCCGGCCGGGGGTCCCTTGACCATCTGCAGCCGGTCGGGGAGGAAGACGCTCGCCGGCGGCCGCGCCTCTCCGCCGGGCGGCGGCGGCGCTCCGTCGAACATCCGCCGCCGCTCGCCGTCGCGCGCCAACGAGGCGAGCAGCGTGTGGCGCCCGTCGGGGTCGACGAGCTCGAGCTCGACCCGCGCCGCGTCGCCGCCGTGGCGGATCGAATCGCGATCGGCCCCGCCGCGGCAGGAGTGGCCGGTGAGCCCGAAGTAGACCGCCTCGAGCAGGTTGGTCTTGCCGGCGCCGTTGGGGCCGTGGACGACGGTGATCCGCTCGCCGAGCTCGACCCGCGCGTCGGCGAGGTTGCGGAACCCGTGCGGCTCGACGCTCCCGACCCGCACGGCGGCTTAGACGTTGAGGCGGATCGGCATCACGAGGTAGCTGAAGTCGTCGGCGTCGGCGGGCTCGATCAGCCCCGGGCGAAGCGGCGAGATCAGCTTCAGGACCAGCTCCTCGGACTCGAGGCTCTCGAGCCCGTCGCGGACGAAGTCGGGGTTGAAGCCGATCTCGATCGGCTCGCCCTCGAACGAAACCGGCAGCGCCTCGCGGGCGTCGCCGAGGTCGGGCGTCTCGGCAGATACGACGAGCTCGCCCTCGGAGAAGGCGAGCCGCAGGGCGGCGTTTCGCTGCGCGACCTGGGAGACCCGGCGGACGACGTCGAGCAGCTCCTCGCGCTTGAGCTTGACCTCGTGCTCGAACGACTCGGGCAGCAGCTGGCGGTAGTTCGGGAACTGACCATCGATCAGCCGCGAGTTGAGCGATACCTCGCCGACCTTGAACATCGCCTGGTTGCGGGTCAGGTTGATCGCGACGCTCTCGACCTCGCCGTCCTCGATCAGCCGCGACAGCTCGCGCATCGCCCGCGCCGGCACGTTGGCCTCGATCTCGGTCGCCGCGCTCCCGAGCCCGGTCCGCTTGACCGCCAATCGGTAGGAGTCGGTGGCGACCATCGTCAGCTCCTCGCCCTCGAGCTTGAGCAGGATCCCGGTCAGGACCGGGCGCGCCTCGTCGCGCGAGGCCGCGCTCGCGACGCGGTTGATCGTCTCGCGCAGCGGCGCGGCGGGCAGCTCGAACGAGTCCGCCTCGGGGTCGGGGGCTGGGAAGCGCGGGAAGTCCTCGGCCGGGATCGTCCGCAGGTGGAAGGCCGAGGAGCCGGCGGTGATCTCGACGTCGCGTTCGCTCTCGCGGTAGCTGAGCGCGATCTCGCCTTCGGGCAGCGAGCGGACGATGTCGACCAGGAGCCGCCCCGGGAGGACGATGCTGCCGCCGCCGTCGAGGGCGACCTCGGGCGCGACCTCGAGGCCGAGCTCGGCGTCGGTCGCGCGCAGCCGCAGCGACCCGTCTTCGGCTTCGAGCAGGATCCCGGTCAGGGCTTGGAGCGCGGCGCGGCTGGAGACCGCCCGTGAGACGACCTGCAATGAGTCGAGCAGGTTCTGGCGTTGAGTCTTGAGGTTCATGGGTTCCGGTTCATTTGGCTTGGGGGAAGTTGGCTTGCTCTAGCGGTAATAAGGGCTGTGGATGACTGTGGACATGTGGAGAACGTCGATTCTTTCAGGCGCCTAAGACCTGTCCTGCGCGGCCGGCGCCGAGAGCGTCGAGCGCAGGCCCTCGAGCGTCGCGGTCAGGGGCGGCTCGTTCAGCAGCCGGGACTCGACCCGCTTCAGCGCGTGCATGACGGTCGTGTGATCGCGGCGCTCGAACGCGCGCGCGATCTGGGGCAGCGAGAGGTCTGTGAGGTCGCGGGCGAGGTACATCGCGAGCTGGCGTGCCTCGACGACGGCGCCGATCCGGCTCGGCGAGAGCAGCTGCTCGCGGGTGACCCCGAGCTGTTCGCAGGTCGCGTCCTGGATCTCGGAGACCGCGACGGGCTTCGGCGCCGAGGCGGGAGGCCCGGCGCCGGGAAGCGCCTGCTCGACGAGTTTGCGGGTGATCGGGGTGTCGGTTAGCGAGGAGTAGGCGACGACGCGGGTCAGCGCGCCGCGCAGGAGCCGCAGGTTGTCGGAGCCGCGGCGGGCGATCGCCCCGAGCGCCTCGGGCTCGGCGGGATCGAGGGCCTCCTCGCGGCTGAGCCGGTTGAGGAAGGTGATCCGGGTCAGCTCGTCGGGGCCGCGGAGCTCGGCGACCAGGCCCCACTCGAAGCGGTCGCGGAGGCGGCTCGCGAGCTCGGAGAGCTCGCTCGGGATGCGGTCGGCCGAGAGCACGATCTGGGCGCCGCGCTCGTGGAGCGCGTTGAAGGTGTGGAAGAGCTCGTCGGCGGTCCGCGTCTTGCCCTCGAGGAACTGGACGTCGTCGAGCAGCAGGACGTCGGCGCTGCGGTAGGCGTCCTTGAAGCCGTCGATCGCGGAGGTCTGGAGCGCGGAGACGAAGTCGTTGGTGAACCGCTCGGCGGTCGTGTAGTGGATCGAGAGCTGGGGGCTGTGGGCGCGCAGGTAGTTGCCGATCGCGCAGAGGAGGTGGGTCTTGCCGAGCCCGGGGTCGCCGTGGAGGAAGAGCGGGTTGTAGGCCTGGCCGGGGGCTTCGGCAACGGTCAGCGCCGCGGCGTGCGCGAGCCGGTTGGTCGGGCCGATCACGAAGCGCTCGAAGCTGAGCTCGGGGCCGATCACGCCGCCGCGGGGGTGGCGTGACTCGCGCGGCCGGTCGCCTCCCTCCTCGTCGACGAAGCGGATCTCGTCGAAGGACGCGTGCGGCGCGATCGCGTCGGCGAGCAGGTCGGCGTAGCGGCGCTCGACCCAGGAGCGGACCTTGGCCGGGCCGGTGAGGTAGAGGGTCGAGCCGCGGGCCGCGACCACGCGCAGCGGCTCGAGCCAGAGCCGGAAGGTCGAGTCGGGGAGCGATTCGCGGAGGTCGTCGCGGACGCGGCGCCAGGCGCCGGCGAGCTCGTCGCTTACCCCCTCGGGGACCTGCTCCCGAACCTTCGGCTCCTCTCGTCGTCGTCGTTGTCCTCGGCCTCGGCTGCGGGCAACCTCGGCCGGTCGCGATCATAGGCGTGCCCGCGCCGCGCTCCGGGCGCTCGCCGCGGCGGTGGCTGCATCTCGCGGGAAAAACCTCGCCGCCCGTTCGGATTGGCCGACCGCCGCGCGCGGGTCCGTATACTGGCCGCCGCTGCCCGACCGAACGGCGCCCGTCGGATAGCCCTCGAGATGAAGCGGACCTACCAGCCCAAGAAGCGGAAGCGAGCGCGGACCCACGGGTTCCGTGCCCGCAGTCGTACGCGCTCGGGCAGGGCGATCCTCAGGCGCCGCCGCGCGCGCGGCCGCAAGCGCCTGACTCCATAGCGGCGCGTTGGCTGTCGGCTCGATGAGCGAACGCGGGCGCAGGCGAGGGCGACTCTCGCGCAGCGGCGAGTTCGACCGCGTCTATCGCGACGGCGACTCGCGCGCCAACCGCTTCCTCGTCCTCTACTCGTTCCCGCGCTCCGACTCCGGCGCCGAGCAGCCGCGGCTCGGGATCTCGGTCGGCCGCAAGATCGGCGGCGCCGTAGTCCGCAACAAGGTCAAGCGCCGCCTCCGCGAGGCGTTCTGGGCGCTGACCGAGCGGCTCCCGGCCGGCCACGACTTCGTCGTCGTCGCCCGCCCCGGGGTCGAGGAGCTCGCCGAGCGCGAAGGGGCCCCGGGCCTCGAGCGCTCGCTGGCGGAGCTGCTCGGGGACAAGCCGGCGAAGGACGATCCCCAGGGGCAGGAGCGTTTGTCGTGAAACGGTTGCTTCTCTACTTGATCGGGCTCTACCAGCGCTTCATCTCTCCGGCCTTCGGGCGGCGCTGCAAATACCACCCGACCTGCTCGGACTACGCGGTCGAGGCGGTCCGCGAGCTCGGCCCGCTCCGCGGCTCGATCCTCGCCGCCTGGCGCGTACTGCGCTGCAACCCGTTCAGCGACGGCGGGATCGACGACGTCGCCGACCGGGGCATATTCCGTGACCACGCGCATCGACCCCGAAGCAAGGGGACCTCGCCAACCCCCGGTACCCCCGCAGGCGCAGCCGAGGAGGTGGCCGGCTAATGGAGGTTCTGATTGCCAACCCGCTCCAGCCCCTGATCGACATCGCGAACGAGATCCTCAACTTCCTCCACGATCCGGTCGGGCTCCAGTACGGGGCGGCGATCGTCGGGCTGACCTTCATCACCCGGCTGATGATCCTGCCGCTCTCGGTCAAGCAGATCCGCTCGATGCGCGAGATGTCGGCGATCCAGCCGCAGCTCAAGGAGATCCAGGAGCGCTACAAGAACGACCGCGAGCGGCTCCAGCGCGAGAGCATGGCGCTGTTCCAGGAGCACGGCGTCAACCCGTTCGCCTCCTGCCTGCCGCTGCTGCTCCAGCTCCCGGTCTTCATGTCGCTCTTCTACCTGCTCCAGGGCGACGACTTCAAGGACGAGCTCCGCGAGGCGGGCCAGCAGAGCTGGCTTTTCATCGACAACCTGACCGAGAAGGCGACCGGCGGGACGCTGATCGTCCTGCTCCTGCTCTACATCGGCACCTCGGTGATCGCCGGGCTGATCATGACCGGGCGCTCGGCGAGCCGGCAGCAGCGGATGATCTCGATGGGCCTGCCGCTGGTCTTCACCCCGATCATGATCGGCTTCCCGGCCGGGCTGCTCGTCTACTGGATCTCGACCAACGTCTGGACGATGGGCCAGCAGGCAGTGGTCAAGGTCTTCTTCCCCCAGGCCGAGCCGCAGACGCCGGAGGAGGCCCGGGCCGCCAAGCCCCCGCCGCCCCCGCCCCGCAAGAAGAAGCGGCGGCGCTAGCCCGGGCTAGACTGCCGCTGGATGGCGGAGGAGAAAGCAGTCGAGGAGTTGCCGGAGGCGCCGGCCGAACGGGTCGAGGCCCTGCTCGAGCGGATCGTCGAGGGGCTCGGGATCAAAGCCGAGATCGCGGTCGAAGAGGATGAGGAGACGATCTCGGCGACGGTCGACGGCGAAGAGGTCGCGCTGCTGATCGGCCGCCACGGCCAGACGATCGACGCCGTTCAGCTGCTCTGCTTTCAGGCCGCGTTCCAGGGCATGAAGGAGCGCAAGCGGGTCACCGTCGACGCCGCCGGCTACCGCGACCGCCGCCGCGAGACGCTCGAGGCGCGCGCCGACCGGGTCACCGACGAGGCGATGAGCGGCGACCGCGCGGTCGAGCTCGAGCCGATGAGCTCGAGCGAGCGCCGCGTGATCCACGAGTACCTTCGCGACCGCGCCGGGATCGAGACCTACAGCGAGGGCGACGAGCCGAACCGGTACGTCGTCGTCGCGCCGCTGGTCGCAGACTGACGCGTTGGTGACGGTCGCCCCTCCGCACGGCTCGCCGGCGATCGAGGGGCTCGACCCGCCGGCCCGCGAGTCACTCGCGAAGCTGGTCGAGCTGCTCTCCGAACCGCGCTCGCCGACCTCGGTCCGCGACCCCGAGCGGGCCTGGAAGGTCCACGTCGCCGACAGCCTCAGCGGGATCGAGCCCGGGGGGCTCGACGGAGTCGAGCGGATCGCCGACATCGGCGCCGGCGCGGGACTGCCGGGGTTGGTGCTCGCGATCGTCTTCCCCGAAACCCAGGTCGATCTGATCGAGGCGACCTCGCGCAAGGCCGAGTTCATCGCCCGCGCCGCCGCCGAGCTCGGGCTCGAGAACGCCAGCGCGATCGACGCGCGCGCCGAGACCTGGGCCGGGGGCGAGGGGCGCGAGCGCTACGACGCGGCGACCGCGCGCGCGGTAGGGCGGCTCGCGACCCTCGCCGAGCTCGCCTCGCCGCTGCTCGCCGACGGCGGGCGGCTCGTCTGCTGGAAGGGCAAGCGCGACTCCGATGAGGAGGCGGAGCTGGGGCGCGCCGCGCCGGAGCTCGCGGTCGAGCCGGTCTCGATCACCCCGGTCGGCCCCTGGGCCGGCTCCCGCCACCGGCACATCCACCTGCTCCGCAAGAATGGACCGACCCCCGATGGACTTCCCCGACGCCCCGGAATCGCAAAGAAGAGACCGTTCGGCTCCGAACCAGGACGTCGTTCGGCCCCTGACCACCAGCCGGCTGACGATTGATGGCTGACGAGCGATGACGGTCTTCGCGATCGCGAACCAGAAGGGCGGCGTCGGCAAGACGACGACGGCGGTCAACATGGGCGCCTGCGTCGCCGCCTCCGGACGCCAGACGCTGCTCGTCGACCTCGACGCGCAGGCCAACGCGACCATCGCGGTCGGGCTCGCCAAGAACCTCCACCCCTCCGCCTACGACTGCCTCGCCGGCGAGACCTCGGTCGCGGAGGCCGCGATCCCCTCCGGACACGACAACCTCTGGGTCGTGCCCGCGAACGAGGACCTCGCCGGCGCCTCGGTCGAGCTGCCGCGGATCGAGGGCTTCGAGACCCGGCTCTCGGAGGGGCTCGGGCCGGTCCGCGAGCGCTTCGCCTGCACGCTGCTCGACTGCCCGCCGTCGCTCGGGCCGGTGACCGTCAACGCGCTCGTCGCCGCCGACCGCGTGATCGTCCCGGTCCAGGCCGAGTACCTGGCGCTCGAGGGGCTGGTCCAGTTCCTCGACACGCTGAAGCTCGTCCGCCGCGAGCTCAATCCGGGGCTCGAGATCGAGGGTGCTGTGATCACGATGCACGACGAGCGGACCCGGCTCTCGCGCGACGTCGAGCGCGAGCTCCGCGCCCACTTCCCCGCCCGCGTCTTCCGGACCGTGATCCCGCGTTCGATCCGCGTCGCCGAGGCGCCGAGCTACGGCGAGCCGGTGACCGAGCACGATCCCGGCTCGCCGGGCTCCCTCGCGTACATGGCGCTCGCCGAGGAGCTGATGGCGTGATCCCGAGCCACGGCCCAAGGCGCCCCCGGACGCGAAGCGGAGGAGGCGCCGTTTAATGGCGACCAAGCGTGGAATGGGGCGGGGGCTGGCGGCGATCCTCCCCGAGTCTGGCGGCCCGGAGCTGCTCGAGCTCCCGGTCGGGCGGATCGAGCCCAACCCCGACCAGCCGCGCTCTGAGTTCGACGCCAAGGCGCTCGACGCGCTCGCCTCCTCGATCGGCGCCACCGGGCTGCTGCAGCCGCTGATCGTGCGCCCGATCGACGGCTCGGACCATTACGAGCTCGTCGCCGGCGAGCGCCGCTGGCGCGCCGCCCAGCAGGCCGGCCTCGACCGCGTCCCGGCGGTCGTCCGGATCTCGCCCGACGACGACCGGTTGCAGGCGGCGCTGATCGAGAACATGGTCCGCGAGGACCTCAATCCGGTCGACGAGGCCCGCGCCTGCGCATCGCTCGTCGACGACCTCGGGATCTCGAAGGAGGAGCTCGGCCGACGGGTCGGGCGCTCGCGCGCGGCGATCTCGAACCTGATCCGGATCCTCGACCTGCCCGATCCTGTACTGGGGTTGTTGGCGTCGGGCGAGCTCTCCGAGGGCCACGGCCGCGCGATCCTCACCGAGCCCGACCAGACCAAGCGCCTGAAGCTCGCCCGCGACGCCGCCAAGGGCGCCTGGTCGGTGCGCGAGACCGAGCGCCGCGCCAAGCCGGCCGGGCGCAAGCCCGCCAAGGGCGGCGGCACCAGCGCCGACGAGCGCCAGGCGCTCCGCGACGCCGAGGACGAGCTCGGCGAGGCGCTCGGCGCCGAGGTCAAGGTTCGGAGCGCGAAGAGCGGTATCAAGGCCGAGTTGGAGTTCGAGAACCTCGCCGAGCTTCGCCGTTTGGCGCGCAGAATCCGCCGCTAGACTTTCGCGGCCCCGGGCGATTAGCTCAGTTGGTTAGAGCGCGTCTCTGATAAGGACGAGGTCCCTGGTTCGAATCCAGGATCGCCCATCTTCCGCACGCCCTCCTTGGATTAGGCTGGTTCGGTGGCGAACGAACGCACGGCCTACTTCGAGCATCTGGTCGAGATCTACAACGACGGCGGGATCGAGAGCTGGCTTGACGAGCTCGGCCCCGACTTCGAGTTCACCCCGGATCCGAGCTTTCCCGAGCCGGGGACGAAGAGCGGCGACGAACTGCGGCGGTGGATAAAGGAGTGGGCTGCGGTCTGGGAGCAGGCCCGGCTAGACGTCAAAGAGATCGAAGAACACGGCGACGGGGTCCTGGCGCTCTGCCAATGGCAGCTGACCGCCGCGAAGACGAACCTCGACGTGCCGGTCGCGGAGTTCACCTTCCTGGGGTGGGTCGACGACGGCGGCAAGCCGCGAAAGCTGTTCGCGTTCTTCGATCGCGAGCGGGCTCTCGCCGCTCTCGAGGCCGGCCCGCCCGCCTGAGCGCCCGAGGGCCGCACCTATAATGCGCCCGACCTTGACCTGGAGCGCGACTTGCAGCGGATGACGATCTACGGCGTCAGCTTCGACATGGTCGGCAAGCAGCCGATCGTCCTGTTGAAGACCGTCGACGGGAACAAGTTCCTGCCGATCTGGATCGGCCACCCCGAGGCGGCCGCGATCCTGATGAAGCTCCAGGGAGCCTCGACGCCGCGGCCGATGACCCACGACCTGCTCAGCGAGGTCCTCGAGCAGATGGACGCCAAGTGCGAGCGGGTCTCGGTCACCGAGCTCCGCGACAACACCTTCTTCGCCCAGATCACGATCTCGGTCAACGGGTCCGAGCTCGACATCGACTCGCGGCCCTCCGACGCGCTCGCGCTCGCGGTCCGGGTCGAGGCCCCGATCTACGCGGCCGAGGACGTGATCGAGGAGTCGGCGATCGAGTTCGAGCACGAGGTCGAGGACACCGAAGAGGTCGTCGACAAGTTCAAGGAGTTCCTCGACAACGTCTCGCCCGAGGACTTCGCCGCCGGCGGGGACTGAGCTAGCCGCGCAGCGCGGCCGCCTGACCGGGCCGCTCGAGGGCGAGCGTCACCAATCGCCCGACCAGCTCCTCGAACCCCGTCCCGGCCGCCTCGGCCGCCATCGGCAGCAGGCTGGTGTCGGTCAGCCCGGGGACCGCGTTGACCTCGAGCACCTCGGGCCCGTCTTCGCCGAGCATCAGATCGACGCGCACGGCGCCGGCGCAGCCGAGCGCGCCGTATGCCTCGCCGGCTAGCCTCGCGACCTCCGCCGCCTCGGCGGCGGTGAGCTCGGCCGGGCAGCGGAACTCGGTGCGGCCGATCGAATAGCGGGCCTCGTAGTCGTAGGTGTCGTCAGAGTGAGGGATCGACCTCGACGGCCGGCAGCGGCTCGCCGTCGATGACGCTCACGGCGAGCTCGCGGCCCTCGACGTAGCGCTCGAGCAGCACCCGGTCGCCGTAGCTGAACGCCGCGACCAGCGCCCCGGGGACCTGGTCGGCTGCGGCGGCGAAGCGGACCCCGAGCGCCGAGCCCTGCGAGGCGGGCTTGACGACGATCGGGAAGCCGAGCCGCTGCTCGATCTCCGGCAGCGTCTCGGCGGCGCCGAGCTCGCCGAAGGCGGTCGAGTTGAAGGCGAACCAGTCGGGGGTCGGGATCGCCGAGGCGCGGAAGAGCTGCTTGGCGACGACCTTGTCGGCGCAGCGCTCGCAGGCGGCGACCCCGGGCCCGGTGTAGGGGATGCCGAGGATCTCGAGCAGCTCCTGGACCGTGCCGTCCTCGCCCCCGGGGCCGTGGAGGGCGATGAACGCGGCCTCGGGCCGCTCGGCGCGCAGGGTCGAGACGAGCTCGGCGCCGACGTCGATCGAGACGACTTCGTGGCCGAGCCCCGAATCGCGTCCTCGACCCGGGCGCCGGAGCGCAGCGAGACCCCGCGCTCGAGCGACTTGCCGCCCTTGAGCACCGCGACCTTCACAACTCCCCCTTCCGGGGCGGCAGGGGGAGAACATCCCCGCCCACGTCCTCGGCTTCGCCTGCGGGCGTATGCGGGCTTGAGCTTGAGCCGACCACCTTGTGCTCGCCGGTGATCGATCTGTAGAGCTCGACCTGCTCGGAGACGACGCCGCCGATCCGCTTGATCCCCTCGCGGATCTCGTCCTCGGTCGAGCCGGAGAAGTTGAGCCGCATCGAGCTGCCGCCGCGTCCGTCGACGTACGCGGCGCGGCCGGGGACGAAGGCGACGTTCTCGCGCAGCGCCTTCGCGAGCAGGTCGGTGGTGTCGATGTAGTCGGGGAGCGTCGCCCAGACGAAGAGCCCGCCCTCGGGCCGCGTCCAGCTCGGCCTCGGCCGGGAAGTAGCGCTCGAGGGCCTCGAGCATCACGTCGCGGCGCTCGCGGTAGATCCCGATCAGGTCGTCGACGTACTCGCGCCACGGCCCTCGGCGAAGTACTCGCGGACGAAGTACTGGGTCAGGGTCGAGGTGCAGAGGTCGGCGGCCTGCTTGCCGAGCCCGATCTTCTCGAGCACCGGCGGCGGCGCGACGACCCAGCCGATCCGGATCCCCGGCGAGAGGATCTTCGAGAAGGTGCCGATGTAGATGACGTAGTCGCCGCCGTCGAGCGCGTAAAGCGGCGCCTGCGGCTCGCCCTCGAACCGCAGCAGCCCGTAGGGGTTGTCCTCGACGATCAGCACCTCGTGCTCGCGCGCGAGCTCGACCGCCCGCGCCCGGCGCTCGGCCGAGAGCGTCACCCCGGCCGGGTTTTGGAAGCTCGGGACCGAGTAGATGAACTTCGGCCGCCGGCCATCGGAGGCGAGCCGCTCGAGCACCGCGGCGAGCTCGTCGATCCGCATCCCGTCCTCGTCGGTCGCGACCTGGATCACGTCGGCCTCGTAGCTGCAGAAGGCCGGCACCGCGCCCGGATAGGTCGGCGCCTCGCAGATCACCGGGTCGCCGGGGTCGAGCAGCGTCTTGCAGACGAGGTCGATCGCCTGCTGGCCGCCGGTCGTCACGATCATGTCCTCGGGATCGAGGCGCATCCCCTCGGCCGCCATCACCTGGGCGATGCAGTCCTTGGTCTCCTCGAAGCCCTCGGTCGGCCCATACTGAAGTGCTTCGGCCGAGGACTCCTGTGCGATCCGCGTCATCTGGGCCGCGAAGCTCGCGGGCGGGAAGGTCGAGGTGTCGGGGAGGCCGCCGGCGAGCGAGATCACCTCGGGCCGCGCGGTGATCGCCATCAGGTCGCGCATCGCCGAGGAGCGCATGACCCCGGTCCGCTTCGCGAACAGCCCCGCGTAGCGCTCGAGGTCGCGCGAGGTCGTGTGGGCGCGCCGCCTCGGCGCCGCTGCCGCCTCGGGTTTACGGTCAGGTTGCTCGGGCACGGAGTCACGGTAGCCTCTCGACGCCGATCGTGGACCTCCTTCTAGTCATATGCCAGGGACTTGGCCTGGCACTTGCAGCCGGGATGCTCGCCGGGTGCCTCGCCTACGACGGGCCCGGCAAGCCGGGCCTGTTCGCGCTCGCGGGCGCCGCCGGCGGCGCCCTGTTCGCCGCCTCGCTCTCGAGCGAGGTCGACAGCGCCTGGATCGGGATCGTCTTCGGGGCGCCGCTCGGGGTCCTGGCGATGGCGCTCACCGACTCGGTCGTGCTCGGCGCCCGCCAGCGGGCCGAGGCGGACCCGACCGCGGTCAGCCTGATGGTCGCCGGCGCGGCGCTGCTGCTCGCGCTGGTCAGCATCTTCCTCCCGCCCCTGGCGCTGCTCGCCGGCGGCGGGTTGCTGTGGCTCGGTCTCAGCCGCCGCCGCCAGGAGGGCCGCAAGCACGAGGGGCTGCGGGTCCTGCGCTGAGCGCGTAGGGCCACTCACCTCGCGGATGCCGAAGAAGCTCGTCCTAGCGCTCGTCGACGCCATGCATCCCGGGATGCTGATGAGCGCCGTCGAATCCGGCCGGGCGCCGACCTTCGAGGCGCTGATCGAGCGCGGGAGCCTGATCGAGAGCTGCGTCTCGAGCTTCCCCTCTGTGACCCCGGTCGCGAGCTCGGAGATCATGACCGGCGCCGGCCCCGGCGAGCACTGGGTGATGGGGATGAACTGGTACAACCGGCTCGAGGGGCGCTACGTCGAGTACGGATCGTCGTTCGAGGCGACGCGGGCCTTCGGGATGTTCCGGGCCCTCTACGACCTCGTCTACAACATGAACCTGGCCCACCTCAGCCACGAGGTCGAGACCGTCTACGAGCGGCTCGGCGACGCCGGGGTGCGGACCGCGGCGACACCGTTCCTGATCTTCCGCGGCCGACGCCGCCACAAGGTCAGCCTCGAGGGGATGGCGAAGCGGATGGCCGAGGCGGTCCGTTTCCGGCACGCGGTCTGGGGCCCGGACGAGCTCTTCTACGGCGATCTCTACGCGAGCCGTAAGGTTCCCTGCCCGCCGAGCTTCACGCGCCCGGGAACCCGCGACGAGTACTCGACCTGCGTCGCCGAACAGCTCGTCAAGCAGGACCTCTACGACTTCATGCTCCTCAGCCTCCCCGACAACGACTTCTACTCCCACCGCCACGGGCCAGGCGCCTCGCTGGTCTCGATCGAGCGCGCCGATGGCTGCGTCGCGCGGGTGATCGACGCCGCCGGCGGGCTCGAGAGCTTCCTCGAGAAGAACTCGATCATCGTCACCTCCGACCACGCCCAGACCGACGTCACCGCGGCGCTGCCGCTCGCCGACGCCCTCGGCGAGGACTGGCGGGTCCTGCAGCCGAACGCCGAGCGCCCCGAGCAGGCCGAGCTCGCGGTCTGCCCGACCTCGCGCGCCGCCGCGGTCTACATCCTCGAGCCGCGCCGCTTCGCCGCCACCCACCTGCGCCTCCGCGAGCGCCTCGCGGGCCTCGAGGGGATCGACCTGGTCGCCTGGCTCGCGGGCCCCGACGGGACGCCGGTCGAGCGCACCGGGGTCCAACAGCACGACGCCGCCGAGGCGGTGGTCGAGCGCGACGGCCGCGAGCTGCGCTTCCGCCCCGGCTCGGGGCCGCGCGACCCGCGCGGCAACCGCTGGGACCTGCGCGGCGATCCCGAGGCGCTGCTGCTCGACACGTCGAGCCGCCGCGTCGACAGCCACGAGTACCCCGACGGGCTCGCGCGGCTGTGGTCGGCGCTGAGCTCGCCCAACGCCGGCGACGTGATGCTCTCGCTCTCGCTCGGCTACGAGTGCGTCGACTGGGGCGGTGCCAGCCACGTCGGCGGCGGCAGCCACGGCTCGCTCCTGCGCGACGACTCGCTCGGCCCGCTGATCTTCTGCGGGACCGGCCCCCGCCGTCCGCAGCGCCGCCCCCAGTGGGCGCTCCGCGACCTCGCCGCGGTGATCCTCGATCACTTCGGGATCGACCCTCCTGAGCCGGTGCTGTGAGCGTCAGCGAAACAGCACGAACAGGGGTGGGACTGTGAAGCGGCAGCGGAACAGCACAAAAGGGGTGTCATGAGTCCGATGGAGACAGCGCGGCGGATCGGACGCGGAACCCGCGACCCCCAGAACTGGGCCCAGCTGGTCAAGTTCGGGGCCGTCGGCGGCAGCGGCTACGTCGTCAACCTCTGCGTCTTCGGGCTGCTCGCCGGCCTCCTCGACGTCCACCACCTCGTCGCGGCGGTCGGGGCGTTCTGCATCGCGGTCACCAACAACTTCATCTGGAACCGGATCTGGACCTTCGGCGCGACCGAGGGCCACGCCGGCTTCCAGGCGGCGCGCTTCTTCACCGTCAGCGTCGCCGGGCTGGTGATCAACCTGATCGTGCTCGAGGCGCTGATCCGCGCCGAGGTCTCCGAGCTGCCGGCGCAGGCGATCGCGGTCGCGGTCGCGATGCCGTTCAACTTCGTCGGCAACAAGCTGTGGACCTTCGACGACTCCGACTGACCTCGATTGCGTCGGCCACGGCGCTCGCGGCGCTCGCCTGGCCCGGCGCAAGCGCCGCCCAGGAAACGCGGATCGACCTGCTCGAGCCGATCCCCAAGCAGCGCGCCGAGGCGATCGCGTCGCGCGAACCCGAGGTCGCCGAGGCGCGGCGCGAGCACCCCGACCTCGACGCGATCTCCGAGCAGAAGGAGGGCGGCGACTGGCAGGTCGGCTTCGTCGGCGACGGTGACGAACTGGTCCAGGTCCTGGTCGACGGCCAGACCGGGGTCGTGCGCGAGACCTGGACCGGCGAGCAGGTCGCTTGGCGGATGGCGCGCGGCTACCCCGGCGCCTTCGGCCGCAAGCTCAGCGCCCCCTATGTCTGGATCCCGCTCTGCCTGATCTTCGTCCTCGCGCTCGTCGACTGGCGGCGGCCGTTCCGGATCGCCCACCTCGACCTCGTGATGATCGTCGGCGGGCTCGGCGTCTCGCACTTCTTCTTCAACCGCGGCGAGATCGGGCTCTCGGTGCCGCTCGCCTACCCCGTGCTGCTCTATCTCCTGGGACGCTCGCTGTGGCTCGCGTTCAGGGGCGGCGACGGGTTGCGGCCGACCGTCCCCGCGACCTGGCTGCTGATCGCGATGCTGTTCCTGGTCGGGTTCCGGGCCGGGCTCAACATCGCCGATTCGAACGTGATCGACGTCGGGCTCTCGGGCGTCGTCGGCGCCGACGTTATCGCCGACGGCGAGCCGCTCTACGGCGACTTCCCCGAGATCAACGAGCGCGGCGACACCTACGGGCCGCTCGCCTACTACGCCTATGTCCCGTTCGAGCAGGCGCTGCCCTGGAGCGGCGAGTGGGACGACCTGCCCGCCGCCCACGGGGCGGCGATCGCCTTCGATCTGCTGACGATCGCCGGGCTGTTCCTGCTCGGCCGCCGGCTGCGCCCGGGCGAGGCCGGCCGAAGATTGGGAGCGATCCTCGCCTTCGCCTGGGCCGCGTGCCCATACACCGCCTTCGCGCTCGAGAGCAACACCAACGACGCGCTGGTCTCGGCGCTCCTGGTCGGCGCGCTGCTGGCGCTGAGCTCGCCCGCGGGCCGCGGCGCCCTGCTCGCGCTCGCGGGACTGACCAAGTTCGCGCCGCTGGCGCTGGTGCCGCTGTTCGCGACCTACCGCGCCGGGCGCCGGGGCCTGGCGATCTTCGCCGCCGGTTTCGGGCTCACGGCGCTCGCGGTCATGGCCCAGACGATCCTCGACCCCGGCCTCTCGACGTTCTGGGAGCGGACGATCGGCTTCCAGTCGGGCCGGGACTCACCGTTCTCGATCTGGGGGCAGGCCTCGCTCGAGCCGCTGCACCTCGCCGTCATGGCGCTCGCGGCGATGCTCGCGGTCGGGGCCGCCTTCTATCCCCGCCGCCGCGACGCGGTCACGGTCGCGGCGCTCGGCGCCGCGGTGATGATCGCGTTCCAGCTCACGGTCGAGCACTGGTTCTATCTCTACGTGCCCTGGTTCCTGCCCTTCTTCCTCGTCGCCCTCGCCGCTACGCGACCGCGCGGCGAGCGCGATCAGGACGGCGAGGGGACCGCGAGCCCGGCGGCGCTCAGCGCCTCGGCGGCGCCGGGGTAGCCCTCGAGCTTCAGCGCTTGCCCGCCCTCGATCGTCCAGACGTGGCCGAACTCGCCCCCGACCTCGAGCTGGCTCGCGCGGGCGACGGCGGTGAAGCGGCCGGTGACGACGAAGCGGCCGCCGTCGGTCTCGCGGCAGTCCGCGGGCTCGAACGAGAAGCGCTGGAAGTCGTGCTCGAGTGAGTGGGTGATCGCGCGCAGCTCGTCGAGCGCCGTGTCCCAGCGGCCGTTGAAGCGGGACGTCAGCCGCGAGTCGAAGTCGGGAGCGAGAAGCTCCGCGAGCGTCGCGCGCAGGGTGCGCCGGCCGCCGACCGTGGCCCAGTCGAGCCGGTAGATCCCGAGAAGCCGTTCGCGGTCTTCATCCCCCATCCCCGCCAACGTAGCGCCCGCGCGGGGCGCGCCCGGTGAGTCTCGTCACAGCCCGCCGGGACGCCGTTCAGGACGCGGTGCCCTCGAGATCCGCCTTGGTCCGCGCGAGCTCGGGGTCGAGGTAGGCCTCGACCCGCGTCGCGCGTCCGTCCTCGAGCGTCCACAGGTGGCCGAACTCGCCGGCGAGCGGCAGCTTGCTCGCCCGGCCGACGCCGCCGACCTTGCCGAGCACGAGCACGCGCCCGTCGGGAGCCTCGATGAACTCGCCCGGGTTGTAGGCGAAGGCCTCGAAGTCCTGCTCGAGCGCGTCGCCGAACTGGCGCAGCTCCTCGGTCCCCCGCAGCGTCCGGCCGCCGGTCTCGGGCGACATCACCGACTCGAAGTCGGGCGAGACGATCGCCTCGAGCTCCTCGAATCCGACCTCGCGGCTGCCGACCGACGCCCAGTTGAAGCCGTAGATCTTGCGGACGGTCTCGATCTCCCGCTTGCCCATGGCGGCAGGCTAGACGATCGATTCCAAATCCCCGCGCGCCTGGTGACGCGCCTGGCGCTTCGCATCTCTGCGTCCTCGGGCTTGCCTTTGGTACCACCAAAGGCTGCGCCCTGCGTCCTTGACCTGCTCGGCCAGGCGCGCCCCCAGGCACACGCGGATTCAGAATCGACCCTCAACGGGGGCGGGGCCCGCGGGTAAGATCGCCGCGAATGGGCTGGTCGGCGCTACAGGGACGACGCGCGGCGCTGTTTGCCGCGATCGGCGCGATCAGCGCTTTGGTCGCGATACTCGCCTACTCGTTCGGGGCGTTTCGCTCGCTCGAGTTCGATTCGATGGACGCGCGCTTCCAGGTCCGCGGCGACCAGGAGCCGCCCGACGACATCGTGATCGTCGGCATCGACGAGAAGAGCCTCACCGAGCTGCGGGTCACGTTTCCCTTCCGCCGCTCGCTCCACGCGCAGGCGATCGACAAGCTCCGCGAGGCCGGCGCCGCCCAGATCGCCTACGACATCCAGTTCACCGAGCCCACCGATCCGAAGGAGGACGAGGCGCTCTACGAAGCCGTCTCGAGCGCCGACCACGTCGTCCTCGCGACGACCGAGGTCGAGCCTGACGGGACCCACGCGGTGCTCGGCGGCGAGGAGAACCTCGCCCGCGCCGGCGCCCGCGCCGGCTACTCGGCCTTTGACGCCTACCCCGGAGGGATCTTCCGCAGCATCGACACGACGATCGACAACCTCGACACGTTCGCGGTCGCCACCGTCGAGGCCCGCGGCGGTCGCGAGATCCCCCCCGACGAGCTGCCCGGCGGCTCGGCCTGGATCGACTACCACGGCGGCCCCGGGACCTACCCGATCGTCTCGTTCTCGGACCTGGTCAACGGCGCGATCGACCCCGAGACCTTCGCGGGCAAGACGGTCGTCGTCGGCGCGACCGCCTCGAACATCCAGGACGTTCACCCGCACCCCTACGGCGACGGGCTGATGTCGGGGCCGGAGATCCAGGCCAACGCGATCGACACCGTGGCGCTCTCCTCGCCGCTCGAGTCGACCCCGGTCACGGTCGACGTGCTCTTGATCCTCCTGCTCGCGCTCGGCGCGGCGGCGCTCAACATGCTGCTGCCGCCGCTGCGCGCGTTCGCGGTCGTGCTCGGGGTCGCGCTGCTCTACGCCGTCGTAGCGCAGCTCGCCTGGAACGGGGGCCGGATCATCCCCGTCGTCTATCCCTACCTCGGGCTCGCGATCTCCTCGATCGGGTCGCTGGTCGCCCAGTACGTCTTCGTCGCATTCGACCGCCAGCGGACCCGCGACACCTTCGCCCGCTTCGTCCCCGAGCCCGTGATCGGCGACGTGCTCGCGCGCGCCGACGGGACCAGGCTCGGCGGCAAGCGCGAGGAGGTCACGGTCCTGTTCAGCGACATCCGCGGCTTCACGACCTTCTCGGAATCGAGGCCTCCGGAGGAGGTGATCGAGATCCTCAACAGGTACCTGACCGAGATGACCGAGGCGATCCTCAACAACGGCGGCACGCTCTCGGCCTTCATCGGCGACGGGATCATGGCCGTCTTCGGGGCGCCGATCGAGCAGGACGACCACGCCGAGCGCGCGCTGCGCGCCGCGCGCGAGATGCTCGGATCGCGGCTCGAGGCATTCAACGCATGGGTCGCCGAGGCCAAGAAGGACACCGACCCTTTCCGGATGGGGGTCGGGCTCAACAGCGGCCCGGTGATGGTCGGGATGGTCGGCTCCGAGCGCCGCCTCGACTACACCGCGATCGGCGACACCGTCAACACCTCGGCTCGCCTCGAGGGGATGACCAAGGGCACGCCGCACTCGCTGTTCGTCGCCGAGTCGACGCGCCAGCGCCTGCACGGCTCGATGGACGAGCTCGACTTCGTCGAGGAGATGCCGGTCCGCGGCCGCGCCCACGGGATCAAGGTCTTCACAGACCCGAAGCTGTAGCTACGCCCGCGCGGGCGTGGGCGCGTCGTCGCGCGTCAGCCACTCGCGCTCGATCTGGCGCAGCATCCGCGGGTAGACGAGCAGGTGGCGAAACGGCCTGATCGCCGCCATGTAGGCACTCCCGAAGACCCCGTTCGGCTTGACGAGGACGGCCATCTGGCCGCCGTAGCCGCCGCTCCCGTCCGCGACCCAGCCGATGTGCATCACCCCGTGCATCGTCTTGTTGGCGATCTCGGCCGCCCACTCGTCGTCGAGCATGTAGAGCGAGCTGAACGGAAGCGAGTCGAACTCCGGCCCGGCGGGGGCGTCGCGGAGATCGGCCGGCAGCCGGTCGCGAAGCGTCGGCACCCTCGAGCCGACGCCGTCGTCCGCGTCGTCCCAGCCGAACAGCTTTCCGAGCTTCCAGCGGATCGCGAACAGCGCCCGGACCGCCCGCGAGTTGCCCTGCTCCGGATCGCCGGCGGCGAACGCCTCGACCAGCCGCGGGAACTCGTCAGCCCGGCCGCCGGGCGTCGGCAGCGCCCAGACGTCCTCGACCCGGAAGTCCCCTGTCAGCTCGTGGATCCGCCACGGCCGTGAAGTGTGAGCGGAGTTCGGGAGTCGCTCTTTGGCCACGCCCCATACGGTAGCCGCGAGGGTCAGGCGGGGACCGGGATCATCACCTGCTCGATCGAGACCGCGCGGCCGTCGTCGCCGATCTCGACGCTCGCGCCCTCGACCCAGATGTCCTCGTCGGCGGTCTCGAAGCGGACCGGCATCTGCGACCGGAAACCCTTCAGCGCGCCCTCCTTCTTGACCCCGAGGACCCCGGCCCGCGAGCCGGTCATCCCGGCGTCGGTGATCACCGCGGTGCCGCCGGGCAGCACCCGCGCGTCGGCAGAGGGGACGTGGGTGTGGGTGCCGAAGACCGCGGCGACGCGGCCCTCGAGGTGCCAGCCCATCGCGACCTTCTCGCTCGTGACCTCGGCGTGGAAGTCGACGACGATGGCGTCGGCCTCGCCGGCGAGCTTCTCGAGCTCGGCGTCGGCGACGGCGAACGGCGAGCGCTCGACCGTCAGGTGCAGCGAGCCGCTGAGGTTGAGGACACCGAGCCGCTTGCCGGCGACCTCGACGACCATGCTGCCGCGACCCGGGTTGCCCGCCGGGTAGTTGGCCGGTCGCACGAGCCGCTGCTCGCGGTCGATGTACTCGTAGGCGTCGCGGTGGCGGTAGACGTGGTTGCCGGTCGTCAGCAGGTCGGCGCCGGCGGCGAACAGCCCGGCCGCCGAGTCCTCGGTGACGCCGACCCCGCCGGCCGAGTTCTCGGCGTTGACGATCACGACGTCCGGGGAGTGGGTCTCGCGCAGATTCGGCATCGCGGCCTTGAGGCCGCGCGTTCCCGGTTTGCCGACCACGTCGGCGATGAACAGCACCCGCATCGCCGCGGCAGCCTATCTTCTCGCCCCATGGCAGCGACGTCGAAGCAGCCGCGGCGGAAACCGCGCTCGGAGCCGCGGGTGGTGCTCGAGGTCAGCGAGCTGCGCAAGAGCTACGGAGACCGCGAGGCGCTGAAGGGCGTCAGCTTCGAGGCCCGGCGCGGCGAGCTGCTCGCGATCATCGGCCCCAACGGAGCCGGCAAGACGACGCTGCTCTCGATCCTTGCCGGCGTGATCAAGCCCGACTCCGGCGCGATCAGCCGCGAGGCGGGCGAGGTCGGCTGGGTCCCCCAGGGCGCCGCCGTCTACCAGCGGCTGACGGTCGCCGAGAACCTGCGCCTCTTCGCGCGGCTCGAGGAGGTCGACGACGTCGAGGCGACGGTCGAGCGGATGCTCGACCAGACCGGGCTCGGGGATCGCCGCGACGACCCGATCGGCGAGCTATCAGGCGGCAACCGCCAGCGCGTCAACATCGCGATCGGCCTGCTCTCGCGGCCCGAGGTCCTGCTGCTCGACGAGCCGAGCGCCGGGCTCGACCCGGGCCAGCGCGAGCGGCTCTGGGAGTTCGTCACCGGGCTAGCCGGCGAGGGGACGACCGTGATCTTCTCGACCCACCACATCCACGAGGCCGAGCACCAGGGCGACCGGCTGCTCGTTCTCGCCGACGGCGAGCGGCTCTTCGACGGCACCTCGCGCCAGTTCCACGCCGCGGTCGCCAAGGACGCCGGCAAGCGCGGCGGCGCCCGCGGGGACTTCGAGCGCGCCTTCGTCGCCTTCCTCGCGCATCGGGGGCACTGATGGAGCAGGTAGCGGTTGGGGGACAGCGGCAATGAAATGGTTGCTGGTGAAAGACCTCCAGATCCTGCGCCGATCGCCGCTGGTCACGGCGCTGCTGATCATCTACCCGATCGTGATCGCGTTGCTGGTCGGCTTCGCGCTCTCGCGCGGGCCGGAGAAGCCGCGGGTCGCGTTCCTCAACGAGGTCCCGACGGGCGAGAGCTTCAACATCGGCGACGACGAGTTCGACGAGAACAGCGCCCGCGACCAGCTCTGCGACGAGATCGAGTGCGTGCGGGTCTCGAGCCGCGACGAGGCGGTCGAGAAGGTCGAGGACGGCGAGGTGCTCGCGGCGCTGATCCTGCCCGAGGACCTGGTCGAGAAGCTGCGCTCGACGCTCTCGACCTCGGGGTTCGAGCAGCCGAGGGTCGAGGTGATCGTCAACGAGGAGGATCCGGTCAAGGGCCGGCTGGTCGACGACCGGATCACGTCGCTGATCAACCGCGCCAACCTCGAGGTCTCGACCCAGTTCACGACGACGCTGCTCGACTACCTCGACCTGCTGCTCGAGGGCGGCGAGTTCGACTTCCTCGGCCAGTCGTTCAACGTCCTCGGGCTCGTCAACACGCAGAAGATCCTCGAGAGCATCGCCGCCGACCTTCCCGCGGGCGATCCCGATCGCGCCCAGCTGCGCCAGATCATCGAGTTCTCCCGCCTCGCGCAGCAGAACCTCGACCTCGCCGACGACCTGCTCGCGTCGGTCGCCGAGCCGATCGCGGTCGAGAAGGAGGTCGTCTCGGGAGCGACGCCGGAGCTCGACAGCTTCGCGATCTCGGTCGCCGCGACGATCACGCTGATGTTCGTGACCGTGCTGCTCGTCGCGGGATCGCTTGCGCTCGAGCGCGAGGAGAACACCTTCCGCCGCCTGACCCGCGGCCTCGTCTCCGGGGTCGGGCTGCTCGCCGAGAAGGTCGCGCTCGGGATCGTCGCGGCGCTCGCGGTCACGCTCGTGATGCTCGGCGGGATGCAGATCTTCGTCTCCCTCGACTGGGCGCGGTTCCCGCTCTTCGTCGTCGCGATCCTCGCCGGCGGCGCCGGCTTCGCGGCGCTCGGAGCCGCGATCGGCGCCGGGACGCGCGAGGTCCGCGCGAGCTCGCTGCTCGCGTTCATGGTCTCGCTGCCGATCGCATTCCTCTCGCTCGTCCCCTCGGGCACCGTCGGCCCGACGGTCTTCGACCTGATCCAGGTCGTCACCGCGCTGTTCCCGTTCGCGCCGGCGCTCGACGCGATGCAGGGCGCGCTCGATTCCGCCGGACCGAGCCTGCTCGTGCCGCTGCTCCACCTCGCGGCGCTGGTCGGCGTCTACGGGCTTTTGGCACGGCTCGCCCTACGCCGCTTCGCATGACTCCTAGAATCACCCCGATGAGCTTTCCCGCGACACGCCTGCGCAGGCTGCGCAGGACCAAGGCGCTGCGCGAGCTGGTCCGCGAGACCGAGCTTTCCGCCGCCCACCTGGTGCAGCCGCTGTTCGTCACCGCCGGCTCGGCGGTGCGCGAGCCGATCGAATCGATGCCCGGGGTCGAGCGGCTCTCGATCACCGAGCTCACGAGCGAGGCCGGCTCGCTGCTCGAGGCCGGGATCGGCGCCGTGATCCTGTTCGGGATCCCCGCCGACAAGGACGAGTTCGGGACCGGCGCCTACGACGACGAGGGCGTGATCCAGCTCGCGGTCCGGGCGCTGAAGGAGGCGCACCCCGAGCTCGTCGTGATCACCGACGTCTGCCTCTGCGAGTACACGAGCCACGGCCATTGCGGTGTGCTCAGGCCCGCGGAGGCCCCCGATACCCCCGCAGGCGAAGCCGAGGAGGTGACGGTTGATAACGACATCACGATCGAGCTGCTCGCGAAGACCGCGATCTCGCACGCCGAGGCCGGCGCCGACGCGGTCGCGCCCTCGGACATGATGGACGGGCGGATCGGCGCGATCCGCGGGCAGCTCGACGAAGAGGGCCACTCCGAGGTCCCGATCATCGCCTACAGCGCCAAGTACGCCTCGGCGTTCTACGGCCCGTTCCGCGAGGCCGCCGAGTCGACCCCCGAGTTCGGCGACCGCCGCGGCTACCAGCTCGATCCGGCGAACGCCGAGGAGGCGATCCGCGAGGCGAAGCTCGACCTCGAGGAGGGCGCCGACGTGCTGATGGTCAAGCCCGCGACCCCCTACCTCGACATCGTCCGCCGGGTCAAGGACGCGACCCGGGCGCCGGTCGCCGCCTTCCATGTCTCTGGCGAGTACTCGGCGCTCAAGGCCGCCGCCGCCAACGGCTGGATCGACGAGCGCGCCGCGGCGCTCGAGACGCTGACCTCGATCAAGCGCGCCGGCGCCGACCTGATCTTCACCTACTACGCCAAGGAGGCCGCGGGGTGGCTGTAGCTCAACCCAAGGTTCGCTCGCGCAAGGACGGCGCGGCGATCCCGCTCGACGAGACCGACAAACGGCTCATGAACGCGCTCCAGTCGAGCTTCCCGCTCGCCGAGCGCCCGTTCGCCGGCGTCGCCGAGCAGGCCGGGCTCGAGCTCGACGACGTCCTCGAGCGCACCCAGCGGCTGCTCGACGGGCGGATCATCCGCGAGATCACGCCGATCTTCGACACCCGCGCGCTCGGCTACTCCTCGATGCTCGTCGCCGCCAAGGTCGACGAGGACAACCCCCACCGCGCCGCGAAGATCATCAACTCGCACCCCGGGGTCTCGCACAACTACCTGCGAACCCACGAATTCAACCTCTGGTTCACGATCGCGACCCCGCCCGACTCCGAGCTCGGGGTCGCGGGGACGCTCGAGCTGCTCCAGGAGCTGACCGGCGCGACCTCGATCCGCCAGCTCCCGACCCTCTGCCTGTTCAAGATCAACATGAACCTCGAGATGGAGGGCGGGACCGAGGAGCTCTCCAAGGCCGCCGCCGCGGTCACCCCGCGCGAGCTCGACGCCCAGCCCTACGACGAGACCGACATCGCCGTGATCCGCGCCCTCCAGGGGCCGATGGAGGCGGTCGAGCGGCCCTACGACGCGGCGGCCGAAGCGGTCGGGATGGCGGTCCCCGAATTCCTCGCCAAGCTCGAGCAGATGCAGGAGCGCAAGATCCTGCGCCGCGTAGCCGCGATCCTCTTCCACCGCCGCGCCGGCTTCTCGGCCAACGGGATGGGCGTCTGGCGCGTCCCCGACGAGCAGATCATGGACGTCGGCGCGCGGATGGCGGGCGTGCGCGGCGTCTCGCACTGCTACCAGCGCCCGACCTACGCCGACTGGCCCTACAGCGTCTTCACGATGGCCCACGGGCGCTCCAAGGAGGAGTGCGACGCGATCCTCGACTCGATCGCCGAGGAGCACGGGCTGCACGGCGAGGACCGCGCGACCCTCTACTCCTCGACCGAGTTCAAGAAGATCCGCCTCCACTACTTCACCGACGCCTACGCCAACTGGGAGGCGGAGCACTCATAAGCAGCTCCGGGGATCTCTACCGACGGGCGGTCGAGGTGCTTCCGGGGGGTGTCAACTCTCCCGTCCGCGCGATGGGCTCGATCGGCCGCGACCCGATCTTCATCGAGCGCGGCGAGGGCTGCGAGCTCGTCGACGTCGACGGCAACCGCTACGTCGACTGGGTCTGCTCGTGGGGCCCGCTGATCCTCGGCCACGCCCACCCCGACGTCGTCGCCGCCGTCACCGAAGCGGCCGCGAAGGGGACGAGCTTCGGCGCCCCGACCGCGGCCGAGGTCGAGCTCGCGGCCGACGTCGCCGAGCGCTTCGCGTCGGTCGAGATGCTGCGGATGACGAGCTCGGGGACCGAGGCGACGATGAGCGCGATCCGGCTCGCGCGGGCGGTCACGGGCCGCGAGCGGCTGATCAAGTTCGCCGGCGCCTACCACGGCCACGTCGACGGGCTGCTCGCCGAGGCGGGCTCGGGGATGGCGACCGCGGGGGTCCCCGCGAGCCCCGGCGTCCCCGAGGCGCAGGCCGCGGCGACCGTCGTCGTGCCCTGGAACGACTTCGAGGCGCTCGCCGCCGCCGTCGACGCGCATTCGCCGGCCGCGATCCTCGCCGAGCCGATCCCGGCCAACATGGGCGTCGTCCCGCCGGCCGAGGGGTTTCTCGAGCGGATCCGCGAGCTCGCGAGCGCCAGCGGCGCCTTGCTGATCCTCGACGAGGTGATCAGCGGCTTTCGCGTCGCGCGCGGCGGCGCCCAGGAGCTGCTCGGCGTCGAGGCCGACCTGACGATTCTCGGCAAGGTGCTCGGCGGCGGGGTCCCCGCGGCCGCCTACGGCGGCTCGCGCGAGCTCATGGAGCGGATCGCGCCCGCGGGCGACGTCTACCAGGCGGGGACGCTGTCCGGGAACCCGCTCGCGACCGCGGCCGGGCTCGCGACGCTGCGACACCTCGACGCGGGCGCCTACGCGGCGCTCGCCGCGAAGACCGAGGCGCTCGCGTCCGGCCTGCGCGCGGCGGGCGAGGGCGCGCCGGTCCAGGTCGCCTCGGCGACCGGCCTCGTGACGCTGTTCTTCGCCGAGTCCCCGGTCACCGACTTCGCCGGCGCCTCGGCCGCCGACGCGGACGCCTACGCGGCGTTCTGCCGCGCGATGCTCGATCGTGGCGCCTACCCGCCCGCGTCGCAGTTCGAGGCCTGGTTCGTCTCGCTCGCCCACGACGACGAGGCGATCGAGCGCACGCTCGCCGCGGCCGCCGAGGCGATCACGGAGGCTGTCGGATGACCGCGCTGGCCGAGCTCGCCGAGCTCCTGCGTTCGGAGGGCACCGTGATCTCCGACGTCGTCTCCGATCCCGAGGCGGAGGCGACGCTCGGGGAGCTCGCCGCCGCCGGCCCGCGCTCGAACGCCCACGGCCCCGAGTACGCGCTGCTCTTCGAGGCGATCCGCGAGGGCTACCTGCTCCACTACGGCGAGCCGCGGATCGTGCGCGGCGCCGAGCCGGACCTGGCGCTGCTCGCCGGCGAC
The DNA here is from genome assembly GCA_963817065.1 of uncultured Solirubrobacterales bacterium. Lineage (GTDB taxonomy): Bacteria > Actinomycetota > Thermoleophilia > Solirubrobacterales > 70-9 > CAWFMO01. The sequence goes on along the minus strand of CAWFMO010000002.1, from coordinate 862,269 downwards.
TACCTCTACGCGATGGGGCTCGAGCGGCTCGCGGCGCTCGGCGACCTCGAGGCGATCGTCGAGCTCGGCGACCTGATCAGCCTCTCGGCCTTGATCCACGACGGCGACCCCGGCGGGGCCGACGAGACCCGGGCGAACGCGCTCGCCGGCGCGCTTTGGCTCGCGGCCGCGACCGCGCTCGCGACCGGGCGCAGCGAGGCCCACGAGGCCGCTAAGCGCGGTGTCCGCGAACGCGATCCCGGCGCCGCGGACGCGCTCTGGGACGGCGCCGTCGATTCCGCCGCCGGGAGCTCGATACAGCCCGCACTAGGGGCCGCGCGCGACGCGATAGGCTTCGCTGGCCGGAACCTCTCCTGACTGACTGTGGCCGAAGGGAACGACAAGAAGAGCGGGGGACCTCCCGAGTCCCCCCGCCTGCCGAAGCCCGACCCCCCGGGTTACTTCGAGGGCGAGTCGATGAACCGCCGCAAGGCGCTGGCGGTCGGCGGCCAGGCGCTCGGCGGGCTCGCCGCGGCGGGGATCGTGCTGCCGGCGCTCGGCTTCGCGATCGCGCCGATGCTCGAGGAGCCCGAGGAGACCTGGGAGCCGGTCGGCCCGGTCGCCAACTTCCCGCCCGACACCTACAAGCCGGTGATCATCACGATCGTCGACGGGATCGGCGAGGCCGGAAAGACGACGGTCTACGTCCGCCAGGGCAGCGAGGACCTCGAGGAGGAGCCGACCGAGTACATCGCGATCACGACCCGCTGCGCGCACCTCGGCTGCCCGGTCCGCTACGTCGAGGCCGCCGGCAACTTCATCTGCCCCTGCCACGGCGGGGTCTACGACTTCCAGGGCAAGGTGATCGGCGGCCCGCCCGTGCGCCCGCTCGATCGCTTCCAGACCCGGGTCGCCGACGGCCAGGTCGAGATCGGCCCGCGCTACTCGGTCACCTCGCAGCTCGACCCGGTCCGCGTCCGCGACCCAGGTGAGTTCACCGGCGGGATCTGGGAGTACCTCTACCCGCCGCGACCCGACACCCCGCCGGCGCCATGAAGATCCCCGACGCCCTGATCCCGCCGCCGCTCCGCAAGCCCCAGCCGCCGGGCGAGCGGCCGGTTGGCTCGCCGGACGGAAACGGCGACCCGGGAGCGGCTCTCGTCGATCGCGCCAAGGAGGCCCCCGCGGACATCGCCGGCTGGGTCGACGAGCGCACCGGCGGCGCCGGCTTCCTGACCGGGATGCTCTTCCGCAGGGTCCCGAAGGGGACGAACTGGTTCTACACCCTCGGCTCGGCGACGCTGTTCGCGTTCGTCGTCCAGGCGGTGACCGGCGTCTTCCTCGCGATGTACTACGAGCCGAGCGCCGTCGGCGCCTACGAGAGCATCACCCACCTCACCAACGACGTCTGGCTCGGCGAGTTCGTGCGCGGCATGCACAAGTGGGGCGCCTCGGTGATGATGATCCTGATCTTCCTCCACATGGGGAGGGTCTTCTTCTTCGGCGCCTACAAGTACCCGCGCGAGCTCAACTGGGTGATCGGCGTCGTGCTGATCATCCTGACGATGGTCATGGGGCTGACCGGGTACCTGCTGCCCTTCGACCAGCGCTCGTTCTGGGCCACCGTCGTCGCCAACAACATCACCGCGACCGGCCCCGTCGTCGGGCCCTACCTCGCCGATTTCCTGCGCGCCGGCTCGGAGTTCGAGGCGACGACGATCTCGCGCTTCTACTCGATCCACATGCTGCTCGTCCCCGGGCTGCTGATCGCGCTGATCGGCGCCCACCTCTACCTCGTCGTCAAGCTCGGGACCACGGCCCCACCGTGGGTCCGGGCCGAGCCGCCGAAGTCGACCCGCACGACCGAGGTCCAGGCCTCGGCCAACGGCGGGGACGATGAGCCGACGACCACGGACGGTGGGCGCGAATGAAGGCCTCCGACAAGGAGAAGTACCTCACCGAGTACGAGCTGCTGAAGAAGAAGGGCAAGCCGTTCTTCCCCTACGCCGTCGCCAAGGACTCGGCGATGGCCCTGATCGTCGTCGTCGTGATCATGGTCATGTCGCTCGTGCTCGGTGCCGAGCAGGGCCCCAAGGCCGACCCGACGACGACGACCTACGTCCCGAGGCCGGAGTGGTACTTCTTCTTCCTCTTCGAGCTCCTGCGGGTCCTGAAGCCGCCGGCGCTGACCCCGGTGGCGACGATCGGGATCCCGACGATCGCGATGGTCCTGCTGCTGCTGCTGCCTTTCTACGACCGCGGGCCGGAGCGAAGGCCCGAGCGGCGGCCGATCGCGACCACGGCCGGGATCATGACGATCATCGCGATGGCCTACCTGACCTTCCTCGGCGCGACCGCGGGCTCGCCGACCGAGATCGACAAGGAGGTCCCGGCGTCGCTCGAGCCCGGCAAGGAGGTCGCCGCCCAGTCGGGCTGCCTCGCCTGCCACAAGCTGGGTGAAAACGGCAACGACGGGCCCGGCCCGGACCTGACCGAGATCGGGACCAAGCTCCCGCGCGAAGCGATCGTCCGCTCGCTCGAGGTCGGCCCGGGGATCATGCCCTCGTACGAGAACCTGCCGCCGCAGAAGCTCGAAGACCTCTCGAACTTCCTCGCCTCGCTGAACTAGTGGAGGGGGCTCCGAGCCGCGACTCTGCCGAGTTCGCGACCGAGGTGCGGGGGATGTTCGACCGCGTCGCGTCCTTCTATGACGTGATGAACTCGGTGATGACCGCCGGGCTCCACCACGAGTGGAGACAGCGGGCCGCCGACCTGGCGAAGCTGGACGCGGGCGACTCGGTCCTCGACGTCTGCTGCGGTACCGGCGACCTCGCCTTCGAGCTCGGCGAGCGGGTCAGCCCCGGCGGCCGCGTCGTCGGCTGCGACTTCTCCGAGCAGATGCTCGAGATCGCGCGCCGCAAGGCCGCCGAGCGCGGCGCCGGAACGGTCGCATTCGAATGGGCCGACGCGCTCGCGCTGCCCTACAAGGACGCGAGCTTCGACGCCGCGACCGTCGGCTTCGGGATCCGCAACCTCGCCGACCTCGACAAGGGCCTCGCCGAGATGGCCCGCGTGCTCGAGCCCGGCGGACGGCTCGTGATCCTCGAGATCACCCGACCGCGCCGCGAGCCGATGGCGACCTTCTACTCGCTCTGGTTCGACCAGCTCGTGCCGCTGCTCGGCAACGTCGCCGGCGACGAGACGGCCTACAAGTACCTGCCCGAGTCGGTCAAGACCTTCCCCGAGCCCGAACCGCTCGCCGAGCGGATCGACGCGGCCGGGTTCGCCGAGATCCGCTGGCTGCTGCTCGCCGGCGGGATCATCGCGGTCCACAGCGCGACCAAGAAGTGAGGCCGCGATGACCCGCTCCTCCGCCGTCCCGCCACCCGTGACCGCCGTGATCGAGGCCGCGGGCGCCTGGCTGCCGGCGCGGATGGGCGAGGTCGAGGGGCGGCTGCGCGAGCTCGCCGCCGGCCATGGGCCCGAGCTCGGCTCCGACGCGACAGCGACCCTGACCGCGGGCGGCAAGCGGATGCGCCCGATGCTCGTCCTGATCAGCGCCGGCGACGATCCCCCCGACGCCGCGGTTCGGGCCGCGATCGCGGTCGAGCTCGTCCACATGGCGACCCTCGTCCACGACGACGTCCTCGACGCCGCGCCGGTCCGCCGCGGCCGCCCGACCGTCGTCGCGACCTCGGGCCGCGCCCGCGCGGTGGCGGTCGGCGACCTGCTGCTCTCGCGCGCGTTCGCCGAATTGGCACACCCCGCTCAAGGCGACCCCGGACGCGAAGCGGAGGAGGCGCCGTCTGATGTTCCGATGGTCGGCCTGCTCTCCTCGAGCTGCGTCGCGCTGGCGCGCGGCGAGCTGCTCCAGCGCCGCGACGCCTTCGACACCTCGGTCGACGAGCAGCGCTATCTCGAGCGCTGCCGGCTCAAGACCGCGCAGCTGTTCGAATGCGCGTGCCGGCTCGGCCGCGTCGCCTCGGGGCTCGAGGGCGAGGAGGCGCTCGGCCGTTTCGGCGAGGAGATCGGGCTCGCGTTCCAGCTCCTCGACGACGTCCTCGACGTCACCGGGCCGTCGGAGCGGACCGGCAAGGCTCGGGGGACCGACCTGCTCGACGGGACCGTCAACCTGCCGCTGATCCTCGCCGGCCGCGAGGACCCGGGGATCGCCTCGACCGAGCTCCGCGGCCTCGATCCCGCCGGCGCCGAGGCGCTCTGCGAGCGGATCGCGGCGACCGGGGTCCTCGACGAGGTCCGAGCGCGGGCGCGCGAGGGGGTCGAGCGGGCGAAGGCCGGCCTCGCGACCGGCGGCTTCGCCGAGGAGGAGCGCAAGCTGCTCGAGCTGGTCGCCGATGGGGTGGTCGAGCGCTACTCGTGATCAAATCCCGCCCACAGATGCCTAACCCCCCTCAATCGTCGCTTTCACGTCGCCGCTTCCTCAGCGCCTCCGGGGCGCTCGCCGCGGGCGGCTCGGCGGCGCTGCTCGCCGCCTGCCGCGACGAGGAGGAGACGGCCACCGACGACGCCGGCGACGCGCGGATCGTCAACCAGGTCCGCGCCCGCCAGCTGCGGACCGCGGCCGCCTACGCCGCGCTCGCCCCCCAGCTCGGCGGGATCCCCGAGGCGGAGAAGTTCCAGGCCCAGAACCAGACCCAGGCCGACGGCCTCGCGAAGGTCGTCACCGAGTTGAGCGGCACGCCGGTCGCGCCGAAGTCCCAGGCTGCCTACGCCGCCGAGACCGGGGCCGACTCGGTCAAAGGCCGCGCCGCCGCGATCTCGCTGCTGATCGAGATCCAGAACGAGTCGGTCGCCGAGTTCGAGGACACGGTCTCGAAGCTCGTCAACACCGACCTGCGCGCGACCGTTACCCAGCTCGCCGTTCACCAGGCGCAGCAGGTCGCGGTCCTGGTCGGGATCGAAACCGGAAACGATCCCGCCAAGCAAGCACCGGAGGCGTTCGTGACCGGGGCCCCGGCATGAGGCCCCAGCTCGGGGCAACGCGCCGCGACACCCTGCGCCGCGGGCTCGCGGCGGGGGCCGCGGCCACGCTCGCCCCGGCGCTCCTCGCGCGCAGCGCCGCCGCCCAGGAGACCGCGGGCGAGGACGATCCGAGCGTGATCGAGGGCGCGCTCGGGATCGAGCAGGCGGCTGTCGTCGTCTACGCCGAGACCGGCAGACTGTTCGGGCCCGAGGCCGAGATCGCCGGGCTCTTCGAGCGCCAGCACAGGGAGCACGTCGCGGCGCTGACCAAGGCGCTCGAGGACCTCGGCGGCGAGATCCCCGAGCCGCCGCTCCCGACCGACGTCCCCGGCCTGACCGAGGTCAAGCAGCGCGAGCGGGCGCTCGCGTTCGCGGTCGAGACCGAGAACCAGTGCCTCGCGGTGTTCGTCGACGCGGCGTCGAAGCTCGACAGCGGCGACCTGCTCCGCGCCGGGGCCCAGATCGCCGCCAACGATGGCGTCCATCTGGTGATCCTGCGCCAGGTCCTGGACCGAAACCCGGTCCCGAGCGCTTACCCGTCGGGCTCCGAGAAGAGCTGACTAGAAGTCTTCGGGGACGACGAGGTCGCCGGCGAGCGCCCGGGCGAAGCGGTCGGCTTCCCGCTCCATGTTCTCGCGGGTCAGCCTGCGCAGGTCCTCGTGGAGCTGGCGGCATCCGTCGTCGAGCACGCGGTCGAAGTCGTCGATCTCGCGCCGGTTGAAGACCCCGCCGCCCGTCCACTCGCATTCGGGACAACGCAGCTCGACCGCCCAGCTCTCGGAGTCGGTCTCGGTCCAGTCGACCGGCTGGACGAACTCGGACTCGCAGTCGGGGCAGAACTGAAGGCCCTTGGACTGGCCGCGGTCGCTTCTCTGTGTCCGTCGGGGGGATTCCATCGCACCTAACCATCGGAAGCTGCGGGAAGAGCTTTAGCCGGATGTATGGGTTGGCGCCAGAGCGCCGCATAGAATCGGCCCCGAATGGTGCTCAGCGACACCACGATCAAGGCCGAGATCGCGGCCGGCCGCCTCGTCTTCGACCCCTACGACGAGTCGCTCGTCCAGCCCTCGAGCGTCGACGTCCGCGTCGATCGCACGTTCCGCGTCTTTCACAACTCGCGCCACCCCTACATCGACGTGCGCAAGCAGATGGACGACCTGACCGAGCTCGTCACCGTCCCCGAGGACGAGCCCTTCGTCCTCCACCCGGGCGAGTTCGTCCTCGGCCAGACGCTCGAGTACGTCCGGATCCCCGACGACCTCGTCGCCCGGCTCGAGGGCAAGTCGAGCCTCGGGCGCCTCGGGCTCGTCATCCACTCGACCGCGGGATTCGTCGACCCCGGGTTCGAGGGCAACCTGACGCTCGAGCTCTCGAACCTCGCCAACCTGCCGATCACGATCTACCACGGGATGCCGATCGGCCAGATCTCGTTCATGCGCATGGACGAGGCGGTCGAGCGCCCCTACGGGAAGCCGGCGGGCAGCAAGTACCAGGGCCAGGCGGAGCCGACCGCGAGCCGCTACTACCTCAACTTCGAGAACGGCTCCTCGGCGCCCAAGAAGGCCAAAAAGCGCGCGAGGAAGAAATGATCCGACGGCCCCCGGCGGCCGTTACCATTCGGTGAGATGCCCAATATAGGACCACTCGAGATAGCGATCGTCCTCGTGATCGTGCTGATCATCTTCGGCCCGAAGCGCCTCCCCGAGCTCGGACGCTCGATGGGCAAGGGGATCCGCGACTTCAAGGGCGCGCTCGACCGCGACGGCGGTGCCGACGACAGCGTCGACGCCAAGAAGCGCGAGCTCGAGGCGTCACAGGCCTCCGAGGCGACCGGCACCAAGACGGACGCGAAGGCGAACGCCGAGAGCAAGCCGGTCGAGGGCGAAGTCATCACCGAGAACAAGGCCTAGCCCGTGGCCCGGCTCACGCCGGTCGACTTCGAAGACCGGCTCACACTCGTCGAGCACCTGGACGAGCTGCGCTCGCGGCTGATCGTCTGCGCGTTCGTCTTCGCCGTCGCGCTCGCGCTCTGCTTCTGGCAGAACCACCTGATCCTCGATCTCGCGAACGAGCCGCTGCCCGGCGACTTCACGCCGCTGACCTTCGGCGTCGCCGAGCCGTTTACGACGACGCTGACGCTTTCGGCCTACGGCGCGATCGTGCTCGCGCTGCCGGTCTTCCTCTACCAGGCCTACGCGTTCGTGCTGCCGGCGCTGCAGCCGGGCGAGAAGAAGCTCGCGGTGCCGTTCATGCTCATGGTCCCGGTCTTGTTCGTCGCCGGGGTCGTCTTCGCCTACTTCGTCGTCGTCCCGGCGGCGGTCAAGTTCCTGCTCAACTTCAACGACGACCAGTTCAACGTCCAGGTGCGCGCCCGCGAGTACTACAGCTTCTTCGCGATGACGCTGCTCTCGGTCGGGGTCCTGTTCCAGATCCCGGTCGGGATCCTCGGGCTCACCCGGCTGCGCGTGATCACCCCCGAGCAGCTCTCGCAGAACCGCCGCTACGCGATCCTCGCGATCGCGGTCATCGCGATGCTGCTGCCCGGCACCGACCCGATCACGATGCTGATCTCGATGGCGCCGCTGATCCTGCTCTTCGAGGGCAGTCTGATCCTGGCGCGGATATTCCGTCCCAGGGACCCCGAGGCGCCGCCCGACGCCGCCCCGGGCGAAGCGGCCAGCTAGCCTTCTGCGCCGATGCTCTTCGATCTACAGAGCGGCCGGCGCCGCAACTTCATCCGCGTCATCTACGGGATGCTCGCCGTGCTCATGGGCGGCGGGTTGATCCTGTTCGGGATCGGCGGCGAGGTCTCGGGCGGCTTGCTCGACGGCCTCGGCGGCGGCGGCGGCACCAACTCATCCGACGCGTTCGAGGACCAGATCAACGAGGCCGAGGACGCGGTCACCGCCAACCCCAAGGACCCGGCCGCGCTGCTCGAGCTCGCGCGGGTGCGTGTCTCGGCCGGCAGCTCGGCGCAGGAGGTCGACCCCGAGACCGGGATCCCTGCCCAGACCAGCGAGTCGAAGGAGCAATACGAACGCGCGGCCGACGCCTGGGATCGCTATCTGAAGCTGAAACCGAAGCCGATCGACCCCGACGGTGCGACGCTGATCGCACGCGCCTACGTCTCGCTCGCGGAGTCTTCCGACACCGGCGCCTCGGCGCTCAGCAACATCACCTCTGCCGCCGAGGCCCAGCAGATCGTCGCCGACGCGAGCCCGAGCCAGGGCAGCCTCTCGCAGCTCGCGATCTACCTCTACTTCTCCGGTGAGACCGAGAAGGCCGACGCGGCCGCCAAACAGGCCGCGGCCGAGGCCGAGCCGACCCAGAAGGAGCAGGTCACGACCCAGCTCGCCGAGTTCAAGAAGCGCGCCGCGGAGTTCCAGAAGCAGGTCAAGGCCGCCGAGCAGCAGGCCGCCCAGCAGGGCTCCCAGGGCGCCCCCGGGGCATCGGGCGCACCCGCGCCGGGCGCCGACGCCTTCCAGAACCCGCTCTCGGGATCGGGCGGCGGGCTCTCCGGCGGCGGCCTCTCGGGCCCCTAGAGCTTCGCGGCCGGCTACCTATACTTCCGCTTCGCGCGGGCACCCCGCGCGCTTCCAGGGCCGTTAGCTCAACTGGTAGAGCAGGAGCCTCTTAAGCTCAAGGTTGAAGGTTCAAGTCCTTCACGGCCCATCTTCCACCTCCTCGACCGATCGCCTCAAGTTCCGCGTCGATTGGACCGATGGACTACGACGATGGGAGCGACGCAGGCATTCGGCAGCGGGAGTACGGTTGACGGGATGTCTCGTACAGGCGCACGGATGCGCCGCTTCGCGCTGTTGGTAGGGCTCACCTCCGTGTTCGCCGGGCTGGCGGCCGCCCCGGCGCTCGCACTCGACGTCCTCGGCCCGCCGACGCTCAACACGGGCGGGCCCTTCGTCCGCAACGTCCCCAAGCAGGTGACCGTGGGGATCCCGACCGAGGAGCCTTCGCTGCTCGACGAGATGGGCAACCCGGAGCTGAACACGCTCAGCTTCGGCAGTCCGCAGGCGCCGATCACGGCCGCCGGTAACTGCACGACCGACATCGGCGCGATCTGCATCCCGATCGCGGCCGGCGGCGGAGTCGTCTACGTCATCCTCCCCAACCTCAACGCGGACCTGGGCGAGCCGCTGCAGCTGACCGGGACGCCGACGATGGCGCCGCCGAACATCGCCCTCGACTCGGTCGAGGGCTCGCCGGTCTACTCAGGCTTCACGCTCTTGTTCATCTCCGCCGCTCCGATCGGTCTCGGCGCCGGCACGCCGGTCAACAACGCGGTTCCGGCGCCGGTCGTCGGCAACCCGGGCACCGACGCGCAGATCGCGCTCGCCACGACCAGCCCCGGCGGCGGCGCGAGCGCCCAGCAGGGCAGCACCATCGACTACTCCGCGACGCTGACCCGAACCGGGGTCGCGAGCGGGACGACGAACGTCGGGGTCTCGCTGACCCCCAGCGGCGGAAACGCCCACGGGACTTCGGTCTCAGGGCCGAGCACCCAGCAGATCAGCTTCGGACCCGGCGAGACGGTCAAGAACGTCAGCTTCACGGTCGACGTCCCCGCCGGCGCGATCGCCGGCGAGAGCCCGGCCTACTTCTTCCGCGCGACCTTCGATCCCAGCGGCACCGACGGGACCCCGATCGACGCCGAGACCGGCACCTCGAAGCCGTTCCTGATCACCCCGGGCCCGGCCCCGGTCTGCGACAACGTCGCCGCCTCGGCGACCGCCGGCCAGCCGGTCCGGATCGAGCTCGAGTGCGCCGGCGGCGGATCGCCGTTCTACTTCATCATCAGCGACCCGGCCCACGGCCAGATCTCCGCCCTCAACACGGCCACCGGCCAGCTCACCTACACGCCGCACGCGGGCTACTCGGGCCCCGATTCCTTCGGCTACAAGGCGAGCAACGCGGGTGGCGAGTCCAACCCCGCTTCGGTGACGCTCAATATCGCCCCGGGGCCGCCTGCCAACAACCCCGCGAACCCGGGCGCCAACACCAACACCACGACGCCGCCGCCCGCGAAGCGGAAGTGCAAGAAGGGCAAGAAGCTCAAGCGCGGCAAGTGCGTGCGCAAGAAGCGCCGCCGCAAGTAGCCCTCCGCTGGGGCTCAGGGAGCGTCGCCGCGCCCCCCGCCGATCTGGTACCTGAGATACCAGGCGACGTGGCGGACCGCGCTCAATCCTGCTCTGGCCGGGACGAGAAGCCTCTGCATTACTGGTAATCATATTTCGTTCGGGAGCGGAACGGCTCACGTGCGGGCCTAGACTTCGGGCCATGAACCCATTGGCTCGACGGCGACGCCGACAGGCCTCGAAGGCCGGCGAGCGAGTCACGGTCGGGCTCGCGGTGCTCGCGGTCGGCACGGCGGGAGCCGTGATCGCAGGCGAGATCGCGCGGATGGCGAAGCGGCGGCGCGAGAGCAAACAGGGCGACGGGGCCGAATCGCTGGGCGAGGCCGCCGGGCTGGCGACGATCGACACCGTCGCGGTCGCCAAGACGGCCTACGAGCAGGCGCCGCGCCACGAGACCGTGCTCTTCAACATCCTCACCGGCTTCCTCGGCTCGTTCGCGACCGTCCGCCTGCTGACCTGGGGCATCCGCGGCGGCTGGATGCCGACCCGCGACGTCGTCGTCGGCGAGACCCACGTCCACCACTTCGTCCCCGGGATCCTGATCGCCTTCGGCTGCGGCGGCGCCGCCCTCGTGACCGAGAACAGGCGCGTCGAGGAGACGCTCGCCTTCGGCTTCGGCGCCGGGGCCGGCCTGACCTTCGACGAGGCGGCGCTCTTGCTCGACCTCCGCGACGTCTACTGGAGCCGCGAGGGGCTGCTCAGCGTCCAGGTCACATTTGGCGTCACCGCGCTGCTCTCGGCCGCGATCCTCGGCCTCAGGATGCTCCGCCGCGGCGAGCGCCGCGCCGAGGAGGAGGATCTGATCCCGCATTCGCCACACGCCGGCGTTGTGCCGCTGCGGCCGGCCGACGCGGCTTAGAACTTCGATGGAAAACAGTAGTTCGCAGAGCAGAGCAGGCCCGCGCCTACTCAGAGAGGCCGACGGCTGCTAGGGCTTCGGCATGCGTCGTGGCCAAGAACTCGGCTCTGGCGATCTTCCCGTCACGCAGGGTCCAGATGCTGGCGAGTTCATCCTTGACCTCCGCCGCGCTTCCCTCGAGCCGGCCATAGGCGCTGAAGAGGAGGAGTACTCGATCTTCGAGGTCGATGGCTCTCTCGGCTTCGGACCGGTAAGTCGCCCACGGCGCCAGCCAATCCAGCCATACAGCTCGCATGCCATCGAGGCCGACATTGGCCTTGTCCCCGCCGGGCAAGCCTCGGGTGAGGATCTCACAGCCGGTATGGAAAAAGGGCGTGAGAGCCTTGGCCACCCCCGACCAGATCTCGTCGTCCCGGAAGAGCGGCACGTAGTCCACATCGGGGCCAGGTTGGATGGACGCGAGGATGAGGTCGACGTTTTCCTGGGACACGGTCCGTGCAGTATCTCCCAGTGAGTGCGGCTCGCAGAGCTGGAACTCCGCTTCTCGTCCCCACGTACTTGTCGGCATCCGGGAAGTCGGGCGGATCGTAGACCTCGACCTCCGGATGCCGCAGATCCGCTGGTCCGTGCCACTCAGCAGAGCAGTAGTTTTCATGCAAGGCACAACGTCGACAGGAGGTACTCGCATGGCATATGGCATCACGCACAAGTTCAAGGGCGGCACCAAGGAGCAGTACGAAGCGGCCGCCGCGGTGATCCACCCGCCGGAAGGGTTGCCCGAAGGCCAGACCCACCACTTCGCAGGGGAGACGGACGACGGCTGGATCGTCGTCGCGATCCACGACTCGAAAGAGAGCTGGGAGCGATTTCGTGACGAGAAGCTGGTCCCGGGCCTCGAGGAGGTCGGCGACAAGGGCCTACCGGGCCCGCCGGAAGAGACGACCTTCGAGGTCGAGGTCGAAGAGCACGCCTGAGCCGCTAGGGCGTACCGGCTAGGCGGCCTTGAGCCCGCTCTCCTCGCCCGCCCAGATCACCTGGTCGCGCGAGGGGCCGACGCCGACGAGCCGGATCGGGACGCCGGCGTGCTCGGAGATCGCGTCGAGGTAGTCGCGGGCCTCGCGGGGGAGGTCGGCGATGCTGCGGACGTCGCCGATGTCGGCCTCGAATCCGGGCAGGTCCTCGTACTCGGGCTCGGCCGAGTGGATGATCGACTGGTGGTAGGGGAACTCGTCGAAGACGGCGCCCTCGGGGTGGCGGTAGCGGACGCAGACGCGGAGGGGGTCCATCCCGGCGAGCACGTCGAGCTTGGTCACCGCGAGCGCGCTCATCGAGTTGAGGCGCACGGCGTAGCGCAGCGCGACGGCGTCCATCCAGCCGGTCCGCCGCGGGCGGCCGGTGGTCGTGCCGCGCTCGTGGCCGCGCTCGCGGATCAGCTCGCCGATCTCGTCGCCGAGCTCGGTCGGGAACGGGCCCGAGCCGACGCGGGTCGCGTAGGCCTTGGCGATCCCCCAGACCTCGTCGATGTCGCGGGGGCCGACTCCTGCCCCGATGCAGGCGGCGCCGGCGACCGGGTTCGAGGATGTGACGAAGGGGTAGGTGCCGTGGTCGAGGTCGAGCAGCGTGCCCTGAGCGCCCTCGAAGAGCACGGTCGCGTCGCGGTCGAGCGTCTCCCAGCAGAGGTGGGCGGTGTCGGCGATGTGGGCCTCGAGCCGGGCGCCGTAGGTGACGTACTTCTCGGTCATCGTGTGGAGGTCGAGCTGCGGGTCCTTGGCGAACGGGCGCAGGAGCTGGGCCTTGGGCTCCATCGCGGCCATGATCTTCTTGCGCAGGATCTTCTCGTCGAGCAGGTCCTGGACCCGGATCCCGAGCCGCGAGGCCTTGTCGGCGTAACAGGGGCCGATCCCGCGCCGCGTGGTGCCGATCTCCATGCTGCCGAGCTTCGCCTCGCCCGCCGTGTCGAGCAGCACGTGGTAGGGCATGATCAGGTGCGCGTTGGCGGAGATCCGCAGGCCGCTGACGTCGATCCCGCGGCGCCGCAGCTCATCGAGCTCGCCGGTCAGGACGCCCGGGTCGATCACGACCCCGTTGCCGATCGCGCAGATCTTGCCGGGATAGAGGATCCCCGAGGGGATCAGGTGGAACTTGAACGTCTCGCCGTCGCGGATGATCGTGTGGCCGGCGTTGTTGCCGCCCTGGAAGCGGATCACGAGGTCCGCCCGCTCGGCGAGCAGGTCGGTGACCTTTCCCTTCCCTTCATCGCCCCATTGGGCGCCGACTATGACCAGGCCAGGCATGGCGAGAGGATTATGAGGGCCCGGGCGGGCGATCGCGCATCCGTCCAGATTCGAGGCCGAAAGGCGTGATCTTCGTGCCCAGATACCGACTAATGACCAATGGCACGTCGAATCTCGATCGCGGCCGCGCTGGCCGTCGTTGCGGCCTCGTTGCTCGCTCCCGCGAGCTCGCACGGGGCTGCCTGCCCGAACGCGCGGGTGCTGCCGAACCCGGTCCGGGTCGGCCTCGCCGAGGTCGAGGCCGCGACGCTCTGCCTGATGAACGCCGAGCGCGAGGATCACGGTCTCGAGCCGCTGCGCTCGAACGCGCGGCTCGCTGCGGTCGCGCGCGCACATTCCTCGGCGATGCGCTGGGGGAGCTTCTTCGCGCACGAGTCGCTCGACGGCAGCACCTTCGTGACCAGGATCGCCGCCAGCGGCTACACGACCGGCGCCCGCTCCTGGCGCGTGGGCGAGAACATCGTCTGGGGCAGCTGGGCGCTCGGCACGCCGAACTCGATGTTCAACCGGCTGATGGACAGCCCGCCGCACAGGCAGAACATCTTGAAGCCGGGGTTCCGCGAGATCGGGATCGGAGCCGACTGGGGCAGCCCCGAGGACCCGAACGAGCTGCCCTCGGTGATCGTGACCACCGACTTCGGGTACCGGCGCTAGACACGGCTCTCCATTCTTGAGATCGTCCCGGCAGGATGACCAGGCCGAACGAGTGGGAGTGCGTAGTCCTCGGAGGCGGCGTCGCCGGTTTGAGCGCCGCGCTCGTCCTCGGCCGCGCGCGCCGGCGCACGCTGCTCCTCGACCTCGGCGGGCAGAGCAACCGGGCCGCGGCGCACGTAGGCGGCGGGCTCGCCCTCGACGGCACCCCGCCGGGCGAGCTCTACGAGCGCGGGCGGGCCCAGCTCGAGGCCTACGACTCGGTGGTCGTCCGGGACACCGAGGCGGTCGACGCCCGGCCCGAGGGCGATGGGTTCGTCGTCGACCTGCGCGGCGACGCGGATCCGGTCCAAGCGAGCTGCCTGATCCTCGCCACGGGAATGGACTACCAGGTCGCCGAGGTCCCGGGCTTCGCCGAGCACTGGGGCGGATCGGTCTTCCACTGCCCGTTCTGCCACGGGTGGGAGGCTCGCGACAAGCGGTGGGCGATCTACGCGGAAGGGGAGAAGGCCGATCAGCTGGCCACGCTCGCCCGCGGATGGACGGACGACGTCACCGTCGTCGAACCTGACGCCGTCGCCGAGCTTCGCGCCGATGACGGGGTCGTCCAGGCCGTCGCCCTCCGCGACGGATCGGAGGTCCCGTGCGATGCCGTCCTGCTCTACGCGCCGCTTCGCCGCCGCGGGCAGCTGGCCGAGAGCCTGGGCCTCGAGCTGACCGAGGACGGGCGGGTCGCCGCCGACCCGCTCGGACTGACCAGCGTGCCCGGCGTCTACGCTGCCGGCGACGTCGCCGTCGCCCCCCAGCAGGCCGCGATCGCCGGCGGCAGCGGCCACATGGCCGCGTTGTCGGTGGTTCGCGAGCTCCTGCTCGGCCGCCCGGGCTGATCGCGCGGGTCAGGCTCCTAGGACGCGAGCCGCACGCGGCGGTCGTCGCCGAACAGCGGCAGCGGGTCGCCGCAGATCTCGACCAGGCGTGAGACGGTGCGGGCGCCGATCTGCTGCTCGAGCTCGGCCTGGTCGAGGTTCGTGGTCACGAGGATCGAGCGGCGCGCCTCGTAGCGCTCGTTGATCAGCGCGTAGAGCTGCTCGAGAACCCAGTCGGTCGTCTTCTCGGCCCCGAGGTCGTCGATGTGCAGGAGGTCGACCGAGGTCAGGCGCTCGAAGAGCTCGAGGTAGGAGCTCTCGCCCGGCGCGGCGTCGTAGGTGCGCCGCACCCGCGCGAGCAGCTTCGGCAGGGAGTAGATCGCGACCGAGCGCCCGAGCTCGAGCGCCGTCTTCGAGACCAGCATCGCGAGCGTCGTCTTGCCGGTCCCGACGTCGCCCATCAGCCACAGCCCGCGCCCGTCGTCGAGGTTCTGGTTGCCGTCGTCGCAGAAGGCGCGCACCGCGCGCACGACCATCGGGTCGATCGCGGTCACGGGTGGGCGCTCGAACGAGACGCCGCGGTACTTGGGCGGGATCACCGATGAGACGCCGCGGCTGCGTGCCCGCGCCATCCGCTTCTCGCGGCATTCGCAGGCGCGCGCGATGTCCTCGGGGCCGAGGATCCAGCCCGAGCCGTCGCAGGCCGCGAGCGGGCAGCCTCCCTCTTCCTGGGCACGGGGCACGGCTAGAACTCCTCGGCGATGTCGAAGCCGTCGTCTTCGCCGGCCCCGTTCGAGCCGCCGCCGTTTGTGCTCGCCCCGGAGTCGCTCTCGCCGCCGAGCATCGGGTCCGCCGCGCCCGGACGCTGCTCGGCCGGGGCCTCGCCGCGCGCCATGTCGACGAACTTCGGGTAGCGGTCGACGAACGCGAGCTTGATCTTCTTGACCGGGCCGTTTCGGTGCTTGGCGACGATCAGCTCGGCGACCCCGGGCTCCTCGGACTCCTCGCCGGTGTAGTACTCGTCGCGGTAGAGGAAGGCGACGAGGTCGGCGTCCTGCTCGATCGAGCCCGACTCGCGCAGGTCGGAGAGGATCGGGCGCTTGTCGGGGCGCTGCTCGGGGGCGCGCGAGAGCTGCGAGATCGCGATCACCGGGACCTCGAGCTCGCGGGCGAGGATCTTGAGCCCGCGGCTCATCTGCGCGACCTGCTCGACGCGGTTGACGCGCGGGTCCTCGGCGCGCATCAGCTGGATGTAGTCGACGATGATCATCCCGAGGCCGCCCTTGTCCATCACCTGGGAGTGGAGCCGCCGCGCCTTGGCGCGAAGCTCGAGCATCCCGAGGTCGGAGGAGTCGTCGATCCACATCGGCGCCGAGTCGAGCTTGTTGCAGGCGCGGACGACGCCGGCCCAATCGCGGCTCGCGACCTGGCCCTTGCGGAGCTTGTCCGAGGGAATCCGCGACTGCGAGGCGATGAAGCGCTGGGCGAGCTCGGCCTCCGACATCTCTAGCGAGAACAGGGCGACCGGCCGGTCGTACTTCATCGCCGCGTTCTCGGCGATGTTGCAGACGATCGCCGACTTGCCCATCGCCGGGCGGGCCGCGATCACGATCAGGTTGCCGGGCCGGAAGCCGCCGGTGACGCTGTCGAGGTCGCGGAAGCCCGAGGGGGTCCCGATCACCTCGGCGTCGCCCTTCGAGAGCTCCTCGAGCTTCTCGAGCTCGTCCTCGAGGATCGTGCCGATCTCGCGGAAGTCGGAGCTGTGCTCGGCGTGGGCGACGTCGAAGAGCAGCTTCTCGGCGCGTTCGGCGAGGTGCTGCGGGTCCCCGTCGCGCTGGTCCACCGACGCCTGGATCGTCTGCGCGGCGGCGATCAACCGCCGCAGCATCGCGTTCTGCTGGACGATCTCGGCGTAGTGCTGAGCGTTGCCGGGGGCCGGCGCGGTCGCCGCGAGGCTGGAGACGATGTCGCGGCCGCCGACGGCCTCGAGCTCGCCGTTGTTGGAGAGCGCCTCGGAAACCGTCAGGGCGTCGACCGGGTCGCTGGCGAGCTGGAGCTGGAGGATCGCGGCGAAGATCTTGCGGTGCTGCTCGCGGTAGAAGTCGTCGGGCTTGAGGCGGACCTCCTCGATCACCGGGTTGATCGCGGCCTCGGAGACCATCATCGCCCCGAGCACCGACTCCTCGGCCTCGAGGTTCTGGGGAGGGACGTGTGCTTGGGCGGTCGCCATGGGGGGGTTTGGGGCGGGGAGTCGGCCGTTTCCGGTCATCCCCTACATCTTCAGTGAGGCCCCGGCGGACGAATTTCGCCCCTCGCGCTGCCCCGCGTCAACCAAACCACATAGGGGCGGGCGCGGCAGAGCTTTCCCCGCTCTGACGGTGTGAACTTTTTTCACGTCTCGACGGGCGGGCCCGCCGGATCGTGAGGGGGCGCTACTCCTGGGCGGCGACGATCGTCTTCACGGAGGCGGTCTTGCCGCCCGCGACTTCGATCTCGACCATGAACGTGCCGGTCTCGCGGATGTCGGTATCGAGCTTGACCTTCTTACGATCGACCTTCAACCCGCGCGCGGCCTGGATCGCCTCGGCGATCTCCTTCGAGGTCACCGATCCGAAGAGCTTGCCGTCCTCGCCGGCTCGGTGGTTGATCGTCAGCACGGTCTTCGCGAGCAGCGCCGCGGTCTCGTCAGCCTTCTCGATCGCCTGGCGCTCGGCCTCCTCGGCCTGGGCCTGGCGCCGCTGCGCTTCCTCGAGCGAGGCCCGGGTCGCGGGCTGGGCGAGCTTGCGCGGGATCAGGTAGTTGCGGAGGTATCCGGGCGAGACTTCGACCGCCTCGCCGCGCGAGCCGAGGTTCTCGACGTCGGAGAGCAGGACGGCCTGCGCCACTATCGCTCGCCGACGTAGGGCAGCAGCGCGAGCTCGCGGGCGCGCTTGACGCCGGTCGCGAGCTGCTGCTGGTGGCGGCGCGAGAGCCCGGTCACGCGCCGCGAGCGGGTCTTGCCGCGATCGGAGAGGAAGCGCCGCATCGTCGTCAGGTCCTTGTAGTCGATGTTGTCGACGTTGAGGCGCGCGTACTTGCGCGGCCGGAAGCGGTCGGAGGGGCCCCGGCGCCTGCGCGGGCTCGAGTCGTTTGTTCGTTGTCTCGCCATATAAACCGGTTCGCGCCGCGCTATCAGCGCGGCGCGGAGCACGGAATCATAGACATCAGCGGCGTGGAGGCGCCGCGCAGGCGGCGGTCGCGGTTAGAACGGGATGTCGTCCCCGCCACTGGCTCCCGCGCTGGCCTCGGCCGGCTGGAAGTCCGACGTGTCGGCCGGGACGTCGCTCTTTGCCTCGAAGCCGTTGCCGGTGCTCGCCTTGTCGGCGTTGGGGTTGTCGCCGCGCGAGCCGAGGAACTGGACGCTGTTGGCGATGATCTCGACCGCCTGGCGCTTGCCGGAGCCGTCCTGGGCCTCCCATTCGCGCCACTCGAGGCGGCCCTCGACCGCGACCGGGCGGCCCTTGGAGAGGTAGTTGGCGCAGTTCTCGCCCTGCGCGCCCCAGACCGTGACGTCGAAGTAGTTCGGCTTGTCGATCCACTCGCCGCTGGCGCCGTCCTTGCGGCGGGTGTTCACGGCGACCCTCAGCTTGCAGACCGAAGTCCCGCTCGGGGTGCTCCGAAGCTCGGGGTCCCGAGTCAGGTTGCCCGTGATCGCCACTACGTTGATGTTGCTTGCCGCCACTGGTCTAGCTCCTTTCGACTTGGACTCCCATATTAAGTCGGCGGACGGCGTTATCCGGCCCCCGGGGCAAGAGGAAAAACCCGCAGGGAGCGGGGATTCGACGCGGGCGGGGCGTCGGGCTACTCCTCTGGGGCGTCGGCGGGCGGCGGGTCCGCGGGCGGCGGCTCGTCGGCTGCCGGGGGAGTCTCGGCGGGAGGCGCGGGAGGCGCGGGAGTCTCGGTCGGCGCGGGGGGAGCCTCCGCGGGGGGCGCAGGAGTCTCGGCGGGCGCGGGAGGGGCTTCCGCGGGAGGCGCGGGTGTCTCGGCCGGCGCAGGGGGAGCGGCGGCCGGAGCGGGAGGAGTCTCGGCGGGCGCGGGAGGAGCGTCGGCGGCCGGCGCTGCCGCGGGAGCCGGGGCGGCCGCGGGCGGCGGCGCGGCCGCCGGCGGCGGCGCGGAACGATCGGGGCGATCGGAGCCCGCGGGCGAGCTTCCGACAGGCGGCGCGGCGGTCGGCGCGTCGGGATCGACCTTGAAGATCCGGAAGCGCAGCGCCCCGTCGACGATCTTCAGGTTGTGGTCGAGGCCCTCGAGCAGCTCGTTCTCGCCCTGGAAGCGGAAGAAGCGGTAGTCGGCCTCGTTGCGCTGCTTGATCTCGTAGGCCATCTTGCGCGTGCCCCAGTCGTCCGCCTGGTCGAGGGTGCCCTTGGCCTCGATCTGGGTGCGGACGTCGTCGACGAGCTTCTTGCGGCTCGCCTCCGGGAGCTCCGGGTCGAGCATCAGGACCAATTCGTAGTGCCTAGCCATGCGGCGCGCGACTATAGCGGCTGCCAGGCCGCTCCATTTGGGAGCGGAGACGCAGCCGAAGCGACTGATCCCTGCGGCCGCCTGCAGCCGCGTTTGATGCCCGGGGGGCGAGATTCCCCGGGCAGGCCCTCAAACCGGGCATGGGCCTCAAGGACATCCGCTGGGAGGCGGCCGGCAAGGTCGTCGCCGGGGCGCTGCTCGCGGTCGCGATCGCGGTCAGCCTGCCGTCGCTGCTCGGCGGCGAGGAGCCGCCCCCGCTCGAGCCCGACGTCGGGCTGCCGCAGCCGCCGCCTCCGGCTCCGCCCGTTGCGGTGCTCCCGCCGCCCGTCAAGCCGCCTCCCGCGCCGAAGCCGAAGCGGCCGCGCGCGCGATCGAAACACAAGCCGGCCGAATCGAAGCCGAAGTCGAAGCCGAAGCGAACCAACCCCGTCGACGAGCCCGAGCCCCCGGCACCGCCCCCGATCCTGTCGCTTCCCCCGCCCGCGCCGATCGGCGGCGGCGAGTTCTCCTTCGAGCGGGGCTAGCGCCTAGCCGACCGGCGAGCGGCCCTCCTCCTTCGCGCGGATGTCGGTGAGCTGGTCGTCGATCCAGTCGCCTGGGTCGTGCTCGGCGATGATCTCCTTGAGGCGCTCGGCGCGGACCCGCTTCTCCTCGGGGTCCATCGTCAGGGCTCGATAGATCGTGTCGGCCTGCTCCTGGATGTCGAACGGATTGACCGAGAGCGTGCAGTCGCCGAGCTCCTCGTGGGCGCCGGTGTTCTCGGACAAAATCACTACGCCGTTACGCGTATTCACCGCCGGCGCCTCCTTGGCGACCAGGTTCATGCCGTCGAAGAGCGAGTTGACGAGCAGCAGGTCGAAGTGCTTGTAGCGGGCGACCGCCTCGGGGAAGTTCTCGTAGATCCGCAGGTCGATCGGCATCCAGTCGGTCGTCCCGTGGCGGTGGTTGACGACCGCGACCAGTGCCTCGATCCGCTCCAGGTACTCGGCGTACTCGGGGACGTCCTGGCGCGAGGGCTGGAGGTGGGCGATGAAGGTCACCTTCTCGCGGAACTCGGGGTGCTGCTCAAGGAAGGTGTCGAAGGCCGAGAAGCCGCGGAGGACGTTCTTCGAAAGGTCGGCGCGGTCGACGCGGATGATCAGGTGGTCGCGGCGCCGGCCGAGCAGCTCGCGCTCGTAGTCGAGCACCTCCTGCGACTCAGCGGTCCGGAACAGCCGGTCGTTGTCGATCGAGAGCGGGTAGGGGCGGACCCAGACCTCGCGGTCCTCGACGTGGACGACGTTCCGCTCCCAGTCGACCTCGCACTCCATCAGCTCGCGGCAGCACTGGAGGAACGAGTGACAGTAGGAGCGCGTGTGGAAGCCGATGATGTCGTTGGCGAGCATGCTGCGGTAGATCTCCTCGCGCCAGCGGTGGGGCAGGATCCGCCACGAGTCGGGCTCCGACCAGGGGATGTGGACGAAGTGCTGGAGGAAGGCGTCGGGCCGCGCCTCGCGGATGTGGCCGGCGCAGGTGTAGAGGTGGTAGTCGTGGAGCATCACCAGCGGCCGCTCCTGGTCGGCGACCTGATCGAGCACGGCGGCGGCGATGTCGGCGTTGACGACCTTGTAGCCGTGGTCCCAGGCCTCGTACTCGGCGAGCCTGATGTCGGGCGCGTTCGAGAGGTCCCAGAGGTAGTGCTGGATGAACCAGAGGATCGGGTTCGCGATCGTGTTGTAGAAGCGGTCGTAGGCACCCGGCTCGCTGGCGACTAGGCAGACGTCGTAGGTCGCGCCCTCGAGCTCGATCTCAACCGGCTTGCCGCCGGTCTCCTCGGCGACGACGATGTCCTCGTCGGTCATCGCCGAGGCGACCCAGAGCGTCTTGCGGTGGGTCGCGACGCCGGTCAGCGCGGTGACCAGGCCGCCGCCGCCGCGCTGCAGGGCCCGCTCGCCGCTCTGCGGGTCGCGGCTGTACTCGGCGGGGCCGCGGTTGGAGACGATCGTCAGTGGGCGCTGGTCGGGCACGGCAAGAAGCCTAGCCGGGAGCGCGCGAGCGGCTCAGATTTCGAGGTCGGTGAACAGCTGCAGCCCGTCGCGGAGCAGGCGCGGGGTGAGGAAGCGCTCGCGCACACGCTCCTTGCCGTTTCGGGCCAGGCTGCGGCCGAGCTCGGGATCCTCGAGGACCTCGATGCAGCGCTCGGCGCATTCCTCGGGCGAGTTGACGAGATAGCCGCTCGCGCCGTCTTCGATCTGGAGCGGGATCCCGCCGACGTTGCCGCCGATCGTCGGGCGCCCCTTCCAGAGCGCCTCGGTGACCGTCAGCCCGAAGCCCTCGCGGATCGACTTCTGAACGCAGATTTCGGATTGCGACTGGAACGCGTTGACCTCGATCGCGCCGACGTTGTTGAGGTTGTTGAGGATCTTGATGTCCGGGTCGTCGGCCGCGTACTCGAAGGTGCGCTGGAAGAAGTCCCAGCCCTCGGGGTCGTCGGTCGCCATCGAGCCGACGAGCGCGAGCTGGACGTCGGGGTGCTTCTCGGTCACCTGGCGATAGGCGTCGATGACCCCGATCGGGTCCTTCCAGGGGTCGAAGCGCGAGACCTGGCAGATCATCGGCCGGTCCACGTCGATCCCGAACTGGTTGCAGACGAAGGAGGCGTCGTCGGGGGAGAGCGCCATGTTCTTCGGCGAGAGCGGATCGATCGCGGGTGGGGTGATGTGGACCCGCTCCTTCGAGAGGTCCTTGGGGACGTACTGGTCGAGGTGCCAGATCGAGGCGTCGTACTCGGAGATCAGCGGCAGCAGCCGCTTGATCGGCTCCGGGTTCGGGTTCGAGAGGTCGATGTGGCAGCGCCAGATCCAGCGCTTGGCGCGAGCGGTCGCCGCGCGGCGCATCCCGATCGGCTGCGGGTCGTGGACGATGATCGCGTCCCAGTCGCCCTCGAGGCTCTTGGCGTTCATGTCGTTGTAGTGGTCGAAGAGCTCCCACTGGTTCGGGCTCAGGGTCGCCGGGTCGCCCTGGAGCGAGTTGTGGAGGAGCTTGGTCGCGTTGAAGAACTCCTCGCGGCCCATGATCACCTGCCAGTGGGCGTCGAGCCCGACGTCGCGCTGGAGCGGGATCAGCGTGTAAAGGATCTCCGAGACCCCGCCGCCGAACGCCGTCGCGCTGACGTGGAGGACCCGCTTGCCCTCGAGCGGCTTCGCGAGCTCGCGGATCTGCTCGACCAAACCACGCCCGCAGATGTGGGTGTAGTCGGAGAGTTCCTTCTGGCCGAGGCTTACTTCCTGGAGCACGAGACGCGGAAACCTAGCCGACCAGGCGCTCGAGCCCCTGCTCGACCGAGCGGCAGACCGCGGTGTGGAGCTCCGCGTTGGCAGCCGCGATGCACGACATCTGGTACTCGGGGCTCGATCCGAGCAGCGGGCGGTCGTCGAGTGGGCGCCCATGGGCGTCGGTCACGACTGCACCCGCGAGCTGGAGATAGAGCGTCGCGGCGGCGATGTCGTAGGGCGAGTTGTTGAGGATCGCGCCGCCGCCGATCCGCTCGAACTCCTCGCGCGCGCCGGGGACCTCCTCGACGATCCGCGGCCCCGGCTCGACGTAGGCGTCGAGCTGGCCGGTCCCGATCCGCGTCATGTCGAAGCTCGCCGAGCCGAGGTCGAAGCTCGCGCCGCCGACCGAAGACGCGTCGACGAGCTCCTCGAGCACGCCCATCAACAGCTTGGTGGGCCGGCCGCGGAGCCCGTAGGTCCAGAACATGCGCTCGATCTCGGTCGTCGGGGAAAGGGTCGCCGCCGGCTGGATGTCACCGCCGCGCTCGCAAACGAAGCGGGCGCCGCTCTTGATCTCGACGATGCAGCCGACCTCGACGTCGCCCATCGTCGGCTCGCCGTCGAGCCGCGCCGCGGCGACCGCGACGCAGCAGGACTCGAGCCCCGCGAGAGCCGGGCGCGTGCCGTCGATCGGGTCGACGACCAGCACCCACTCGGCCTTTCCGCCGGAGGGGTCGACCATCCCGCGATCCTCGGAGTAGAAGGCGACGCCGGGGGCGCGCTCGGCGAGGAAGCTCTCGGTGAACGCCTCGGCCCCCTCGTCGATCGCGAACGTGACGTCGCCGACCCCGGCCGAAGCCCCGGTCTCGGCCCGCCCCTCGTGGACGCGCCCGGCGTGGGCGCCGAGCTGCGGCAGCACCTGCTCGCGCAGGCCGACGGCGAGCTCGAGCGAGAGCTCGCGGATCACGGGCGGCTCAGCCGTTGGAGGCGCGCTCGGGGCGGGTCCCGAGCGTGACCTCGATCGTCTGGCGGTCGTCGCCGCGCAGGACCTCGAAGCTGACCTTCTCGCCCGGGCGCTTGGCCGCGACGAGCCGGGCGACGTCGCTCGAGGAGCGGACGTCCTCGCCGTCGATCGCGACGATCAGGTCACCGCCCCTGGTCACCTGCTGGCCCTGGAAGCGGGCCTCCTCGTCGCCGCCCTCGAGCCCCGCCTCCTCGGCCGGGCTGCCCTCGACGACCTCGGAGATCAGCGCCCCGGCCTCGGCGTCGAGCCCGAGCTCGTCGGCGAGCTGCGGGTAGACGGTCTGGGTCGAGACCCCGATGTAGGCGTAGTCGACGGAGCCCTTCTCGCGCAGCTGCTCGAGCGAGTAGCTGACCGCGTTGACGGGGACCGCGAAGCCGACCCCGGCGTTGGAGCCGGACTGGGACTCGATCTGCTGGTTGATCCCGATCACCTTTGCTCCGGCGTCGAGCAGCGGGCCGCCCGAGTTGCCCGGGTTGATCGAGGCGTCGGTCTGGATCGCGCCGTCGATCGAGAAGTCGGTCAGCGAGGGAATCGTGCGGTCGGTCGCCGAGATCACGCCGAGCGAGAGCGACTGCTGCTCGCCGAACGGGCTGCCGATCGCGGCGACCGGCTGGCCGACCTCGAGCCCCTCGCCGTCGGAGAGCTCGACCGGCGAGACCTTGAGGCCCTCCGGGTCGACCTTGATCAGCGCGACGTCGGCGTCGGGATCGACGCCGACGATCTCGGCCTCGACCCGGTTGAGGTCGGAGAACTCGACGAAGACCTGTTTCGCCTCCTTGACCGCGCCGCCGCCCGAGGCCTGGCCGCCGACGGTCACGACGTGGGCGTTGGTGAGGATCTCGCCCTCCTTGCTGATCACGAAGCCCGAGCCCTGCCCGGCTCCTCCGCCGCCGAGCGGGTCGGCGCCCTGGCCGCTGATCGAGATCACGGTGACGACGCCGGGCGCGGCCCTGTCGTAGATCGCCTCGGGGTTGAATCCGTTATCGGCGAGCGGGGCCGGCTGCGACTCGCCCGCGTCGCCGCCGGTCTCGGTCTCGACGACGGTCGTCGAGGAGCCGCCGCCGTCCTCGTCGTCGCCGCAGCCCTGGACCAGCAACCCGATCCCGAACCCGACCGCGAGCAGCAACAGCGCGAGCCTGTTCAAGCCGTAGCTCCCGCTCCGCGGCGCTTGGCGGCCGGCGGCAGGCGCAGGGTGAAGGCGGTGAAGCCGCGCTCGGAGACGACCTTGAGGTCGCCGTCCATCCGCGCCGCGAGCTCGGCGGCGATCGCGAGCCCGAGGCCCGAGCCGCCGGCGTCGTCGCCGCTGTAGAAGCGCTCGAAGACGCGCTCGAGCGCGCGGCGCTCGATGCCGCGGCCCTCGTCGCCGACGACGAGCTCGACCGCGTCCTTGGCGCGAATCGCGGTCACGGTTACCGGGGTGCCCCGGGGGGTGTGGGTGAGCGCATTGTCGAGCAGGATACGGATGATCTGCGCGGTCCGGTCTGGGTCTGCGCGCGCGACCGCGAGCTCGTCGGCCGATCGCAGCTCGAGCTTCGAGCGCTTGCTGCGCGCAGCGGGGCGGAACTCGCCGGCGATCGTCCGAGCCAGCGAGACGAGGTCGACCTCCTCGAGGTTGATCTCCATCGCGTCGGCGTCGAGCTGCGAGAGGTCGAGCAGGTCGGTGGTCAGCTTCTGGAGCCGGTCGATCTGCTCGCGCATCGTCTGCACGAACTCGGCCCGCGACTTCGGGTCCGGGTCCTCGTGCTCGAGCAGCTCGACGAAGCCGCCGAGCGAGAAGATCGGCGTCCGCAGCTCGTGCGAGGCGTTGGCGATGAACTCCTTGCGGGCGCTGTCGAGCCGCGCGAGCCGCTGCTGCATCTCGTTGAAGCTCCCGGCGAGCTGGCCGATCTCATCCGAGGAGTCGATCGGGATTTGGTGCGTGAAGTCGCCCTCCGCCACCTGCTCGGCGGCCTCACGCAGGCGCAACAGGCGCTGTGAGATCGCGCGCGCCGCCCAGAAGCCGGCGAGCAGCGCGGCGGCGAGCGCGATCACGCCGGCGATCAGGATCTGGCGCTGGATCAGGTCGACGTTGTCGTCGACCTCGTCGAGCGGGCTCGAGAAGACCGCGACCCAGCGCGGCTCGCCGCCGCTGTCGAGCGCGATCGCCGACTCGCCGACCCGTTCGCCGGAGATCGACTCGACCCCCGAGGAGACGCGGTCGTCGGAGATCGCGTTCTGGGCCGGGGCGTAGTCGGAGCGGATCGCGGTCGCGTCGGCGGTCGAGTCGGCGATCACGAACCCCGGCTGCGGATCGTCGCCGGGCTCGACCCCGAGCAGCGTCACCCGCGAGTCGATCTGCTGGGCGATCTGGCGCACGAGTTGGGCGACCTCGGCTTCGTCCTCGCCGGCGGCGAGCGCCGCCTGGAGCGCCGGGGACTGCTCGCCGGCCTGGTCTTCGAGCCGCCGCAGCTTCTCGGCGGTGAGGCTCGACTGGAGCTGGGGGACGACGTAGAGGTAGACGAAGCCGATCGCGGCGGCCGTGATCGCGAAGATCAGCAGCACGAGCCGGTTCCGCAGGCTGTTGAAGATCACCCGTGGATCACTCGTCGCGGAACCGGTAGCCGACTCCTCTGACGGTGAACAGGTACTCGGGGTTGCCCGGGTCGCGCTCGAGCTTCTCGCGCAGGTGGCGGATGTGGACGTCGACGGTCCGCGGGTCGCGGTAGTTCGAGTCGCCCCAGACCTGGTCGAGCAGCGTCTCGCGAGAGAGCACCCGCCCGGGCGAGGAGGCGAGCGAGGCGAGGATCTCGAACTCGACGTAGGTGAGCCGGACCTGGGCGCCGCGGATCCTCGTCGCGCGGCGCTCGAAGTCGATCTCGAGCTCGCCGGCGACGATCGGCTCGCCGGGGGCGTCGTCGCGGCCGGCCATCTTGCCGCGCCGTAGCGCCGCCTTGACCCGGCTGCGGAACTCGCGCACCGAGAACGGCTTGGTGATGTAGTCGTCGGCGCCCATCTCGAGACCGACGACCTTGTCGATCTCGTCCCCCTTCGCCGTCAGCATGATGATCGGCACCTGGCTGCGGGTGCGCAACCGGCGGCAGACTTCGATGCCGTCGAGCTTCGGCAGCATGATGTCGAGGACGACGAGGTCGAAGCGATGCTCCGCGAAGCGATCGAGGGCCTCCTGCCCATCGGATGCCGCGATCACTTCGTAGCCTTCCTTGCGCAAGGGGTAGGTGAGCAGCGTCTGTACCGCCTGCTCGTCATCGACAAGCAGAATCCGGGCTCCGCCTCGCGCCATGCACAGAGGTTAAAAGGAACGAGATGATCAACCTACGCCTCTATCGCGCTTCGCTGCTGCTCGTGCCGCTGGCGATCGTGATCGCGATGTTCTCGCTGCAGTCGGTTCCCGACGGCCGCGAGGCGACGATCGCCCCCGATTCGTTCGACGGGACGCGCGCCGCCGGGCTGGCTCGCAACCTCGCCGAGCTCGCGCCGAGCCCACAGCCGGGCAGCGACTCGGACGAGACCCTGGCGCGGCTGGTCACCGAGCGATTCGGCGAGATCGGCGGGGCCGAGGTCTCCGAGCAGGCCTTCGAAGCCGACGGCAAGGAGCTGCGCAACGTGATCGCGGTCCTGCCCGGGGAGTCGGAGCGCCAGATCGTGCTGATGGCGGGGCGCGACGCCTCGCGCGGTCCCGGCGGCAGCGCCGCCGCCTCGACCGCGGCGCTGCTCGAGATCGCGTCGGGGTTCGGCGGCTCGACCCACTCGAAGACGCTCGTCTTCGTCTCCAGCGACGGGACCTGGATCGGCGCCGAGGGCGCGCGGCGCTTCGTCAGCGGCTACAGCGACATCGATCGCGTCGAGGGCGTCGTCGTCCTCAGCCAGCCGGCGGCGATCACCCCGCGCCAGCCGCTGCTCGTGCCCTGGTCGAGCGGTCCGCAGTCGACCTCGATCGAGCTCCGCGAGACCGCCGCGACCGCGATCGCCAACGAGACCAACCGCGTGCCGGCCGACGAGTCGACGATCTCCGAGCTCTCGCGGCTCGCGTTCCCGTCCGGGCTCGGCGAGCAGGCGCCGCTGATCGAGGAGGGGATCGACGCGGTCCGGATCAGCTCCTCTGGCGAGCGCCCGCCGAACCCCGAGGTCGACGAGCCCGACGACATCTCCTCGACGACGCTGGGCGAGTTCGGCCGCGCGGCGCTCGCGACGATGCTCGCGCTCGACGAGGCGGAGGACGAGCTCGAGCACGGCCCGAACGCCTACATCGGCCTCGCCGGGAACCTGCTGCCTGGCTGGGCGCTGTCGGTGGTCGCGCTCGCGCTGATCCTGCCGCTGCTGCTGGTCGCGGTCGAGGCCGGCGCCCGCGCCCGCCGCCCCGAGGACCTGTTCGTCTCCCTGCGCTGGGTCCTGAGCCGCTCGCTGCCGTTCCTCGGCGCGCTCGTCGCGACCTACGTCTTCTGCCTTGCGGGGCTGATCCCGACGCCCGAGTTCCCCTACGACCCCGGCGCCTACGGGTTCGACACCGCGGGAAAGGTGGCGCTGGCGCTGGTCGCGGCGGTGCTGATCGCGGCGATGGTCGTCGTCCAGCCCTGGCGCAGGCCGCCGTACCGGGCCCGCGCGGCCGCCGCCTCGGTCTCGGTCGCGGTGATCGCGCTCGCCGGGCTCGGGCTCTGGCTGACCGACCCGTATCTGGCGCTGGTCCTGGTCCCGGCGCTGCACGCCTGGCTGCTGCTCTGCGCCGAGGAGACAGCGGTCGGCTCGCTGCTCGCGGCGTTGATCACCGTCGTCGCGCTCGTGCCGGCGATCGCGTTCCTGGTCGCGCTCGGATCGCGGCTCGGGGTCGGCAGTGACGTCCTCTGGCAGCTCTTCCTGCTGCTCGGCGACGGGCAGATCGGCTTCCTGCTCGCGCTGCTCGGCTGTGTGGTGATCGGCGCCGGGCTGGCGGCGCTGGCGCTCGCGCGCTCGCGGATCGGCGCCGGGCCGCCAGAGGTCCCGGTTACTGATCCAGGTGGTCGTAGCCCCGAGGCTTGAGCTCGGAGCCGTCGGGCATCCGCAGCGAGACGCCCTCGCCGTCGGTGACCTCGCCGATCTCGGTCAGCCGCCCGCCGGCTTCGAGCACCGCCTTCGATGCCGCCTCGAGGTGCTCGGCGGGCAGGCAGGCGAGGAGCTCGAAGTCCTCGCCGCCGCTCGCGGCGAGCTCGAGGGCGGCCTCCGGCGAGCCCGCGAGCTCCTCGACCCCGGGCTGGACCGGCAGCCGCCCGAGCTCGATCTCGATTCGGACGCCGCTCGCGCGCGCGATGTGGCCGGAATCGGCGCCGAGCCCGTCGCTGATGTCGATCATCGCCCCGGCGCCCGCCGCCGCGAGCGCGAGGCCCTCCGCTAGCCGCGGAGCGGGGTCGAGCTGGCGGTCGCGCAGCGCAGCGGCCTCGGGGACGTCGCCCTCGCCGGAGAGCAGCATCAACCCGGCGGCCGCGCCGCCGAGCTCGCCGGTGACGACGACGCGCTGCCCGGCGGTGGCGCCCGAGCGCGGGACGAAGCGGGTCTCGGCCGGCTCGTGGCCGACCGCGGTCATCCCGAGCACCAGCAGCGGCGCGCGGCTGACGTCGCCGCCAAGCAGCTCGACGCCGTGGCGCGCGGCGACCTCGGCCATTCCGGCGTGCATGCGCTCGGCGAACCCCGGGTCGAGGTAGTCCGGCAGTCCGACGATCGCGTAGGCCTCGCCGGCCTCGGCGCCCATCGCCGCGAGGTCGGAGAGCGTCGCCGCGAGCGCCTTGCGCCCGACCGCCTCGGGCGGGAACTCGGGCAGCGTGAAATGGACGTCCTCGACGAAGCCGTCGACGGTCGTCGCCGTCGCGCCGCCGGGCTCGGTCACCGCGGCGTCGTCTCCGGGCCCGAGCCGAACGCGCGGGCCGCTCGCCGGCAGCCCCTCGATCAGGCGCTCGATCAGCTCGAACTCGCCGTTGTCTGGAGCGCTCACGCCCGCAGCGTACGCGCGGCCAACCGCGGCGAGCGGGAAAAGACCGCCACGACGACGAGCGCCAGATAGGCGACGAGCAGCGCGTTGCGCGCCGCCAGCGTCCAGACGAAGTCGCCGGAGAGATCGACGACGCCGTCGTAGTTGCTGAGCATGATCTCGGTGAGCACGAATGCGGCGAG
This sequence comes from uncultured Solirubrobacterales bacterium, assembly GCA_963817065.1. GTDB lineage: Bacteria > Actinomycetota > Thermoleophilia > Solirubrobacterales > 70-9 > CAWFMO01. The sequence continues at coordinate 832,568 of CAWFMO010000002.1, read as the reverse complement.
CAGGACCGCGTTCTCGCGCCCGAGCCCGAAGGCCGCGGCCGAGATCGGCAGCACCCAGAGCAGGAACTGCGGCGAGAGCACCGGCGCCGGGACGACGATCACGGCGAGGATCGCGGTCGCGGCGACGAAGCGCGGGGTCCGCCGCCGCCAGCACTCGTAGATCAGCCCGAGCGCGCCGGCGATGAGCAGCCCGAGCGAGATCGCGCGCGCCAGGTCGGCCGTGGAGCCGACGAGGTTGTAGCCGCCGGCCCCGATGCCGACATCCGCCCCGGAGCCGAACAGCAGGTGGGAGACGAGGATCGGCGCCGCGCCGACGGTCTCGATCTGGAGGTCGCGGTCGGTGTGGTACGTCACCGCGGAGGCGAACTCGTCGCCGAGCGCCAGGACCAGCGCCGCCGCTACGGCGAGCGGGATCGCCGCGGCGATCGCGGCGCGGCGCGGGTCGGGCTCGTCGCGGAACAGGGGGGCGAAGAGCGCCGCCGGGAACGCCTTGACCGCGGTCGCCGCGCCGAGCAGCGCCCCCCAGAGCGCCGAGCGGCTCGCCGCGCGCGCGATCAGCGCCGCGAGGATCAGCGCCACCGGCAGCAGGTCGAAGCGCGCGAGGACGAGCGGCGCGTCCTCGATCTTCGAGTCCGGGAGCACGACCCCCGAGACGGCGATCACGCCGGCGGTGTAGATCGCGAGCGACTCCCAGACCCGGCGCGGCGCTGCGGGCAGCACCAGCGCCAGCAGCGCGACGACGATGAGGTCGAAGGCGAGCATCTCGGCCTCGAACGCCTCGCGGTAGCCCTCGAGCGAGTCGCTGATCGCGGCGGGCCCCGCGACGAGCGGCAGCGCCAGCGGCGGGTACTCGAACTCGACTTCGGAGTAGGGCCGCTCGCCCGCGACGATCTCCTCGCCCTGGTGCCAGAACCCGCGGTCGATAACCGACGAGTAGTCGCCGATCGCCGGTGCGAAGGCGGCGAGATGGATCGCGACGACGACGAGGAAGGCGACCCCTCGATCCCGTCGGCTCACAGAGGTACCTGGTGCCAGAGCTGGAACGTCGTGAAGGCGACGGTCCCCGCCGCGAGCGCGCGGTCGCGCGAGATCGCGGCCAGCGGCAGGACCCAGATGACGTACCAGGGGGTCAGGTAGCTGGTCGCGACCAGGAGCCCGAGGCCGGCCCAGCCCGAGGCGCGGACCCAGTCGCCGCCGCGCCAGGTCCAGACCAGCAGCCAGGCGACGAGCAGCCCGTAGAGGACGAGCATCGTCGTCCGCACCGGTCCGCCGGCGATCCCGAGCTCGCGCGCGATTGTCACCGGGGCGCTGTAGCGGCTCGTGCGGCGCTGGTTGTCGCCGGCGATCTCGAGCGAGTCGAGCGGGCTCGAGCCGAAGACGACGACCGTCGCGGCGGTGACCGCGAGCGCCGCGAGCGCGCCGCCGAGAATGAAGCGCAGCCTGCGCTCGCTGCCGATCAGCGCGAACGGGCCGATGAACGCCGCCGAGGCCTTGACCGCGACCGCGGCGAACATCGTCGCCCCCGCGGTCGCGTGCCGACCGGCGAGCAGCGCCGCGACACCTGCCGTCGCCGCGAGCGCCATCACGGCGTCGTTGTGCGCCCCGCCGACGACATGGACGAGAACCAGGGGATTGAGCGCGACGAGCGCGACCGCCGGCCGCGGGTCGATCCCGCGCCAGGTCGCGAGCCGCGCGACCAGCGCCGCGAGCGCCAGCACCGAGGCGCCGATCGCCGCTTTCGCGGTCCAGACCGCGGCGCCGTAGTCGAGCTCGCCGAGCGGCAGCGAGCCGAGCGTGAACAGCGGCCCGTAGGCGCTGACGACCTCGCGCCAGCGATCGATGAAGGCGAGCGCCTCGTCGCCGGGCACGTCGGCGGGCACGTACTCATACGGCGAGAGCCCGTAGATCGTCTCGAGCCGCGCGTAGGAGATGTAGCCGAAGACGTCGAGCGAGAGCAGCGGCGGCGCCAGAGTGAATCCCGCGACGAGCACGCCGACCGCCCCCCAGAGCAGACGGCGCGGGATCGCCGAGGCGCAGACGACGATCAGCGCGTAGAGGACGAGCGCGACCCGCTCGAGGTCGAAGTAGAGCCCGCGGTCGACGCTCAGCCCCTCGCCGAAGATCCCGAGGATCCACCCCGGGTCGCCGCCGCGCCCCGCGCCCTGGACGACCTCACGCCCCGGCGCGACCAGTGGCACCGCGACCGCGATCAGCGCGAGCAGCGCCCCGATCCCGAGCCATCTCCTCACCAGGGGACCCCGTACGCGAGCTGCTCGGCGCAGACGACGAGCGTCGCGCCGACGAGCAGGCGGTCGCGGGAGACGGCCGCGAGGGGCAGGACCCAGAGCAGGTACCAGGGCAGGACCCAGCTCGTCGCGAGCAGCAGCCCGAGCGTCGCCCAGCCCGCGGCGCGGACCCAGTCGCCGCCGCGCGAGGTCCAGATCGCGAGCCAGATCAGCAGCCCCGCGTAGGCGACCCCGGTCGCCGCCCGCGCCACCTCGAGCGAGACCGGCGGCAGGTTGGAGAGGATCCGCGGCAGGCTGAGCCGCGTGCTCAGGTCCTGGTTGTCGCCGAGCAGCGAGAGGCTGTCGAGCGCGCCCGACCCGTAGAGCGGCAGCGTCGCAGCGACCACCGCCGCCAGGACCAGCCCCGCCCCCGCGAGCAGCGGCAGCCGGCGGCGCGCCCCGATCAGCGCGAACGGCGCCGAGACGGCCCCGCTGACCTTGACCGCGGCCGCGAGCGCCAGCGACGCGCCGCCCGCGAGCTCGCGCCCGGCGAGCAGCGCCAGGACCCCGGCCATCACGAGCAGCATCATCGCGGCGTCGTTGTGCGCACCGCCGACCACATGCACGAGAACCACGGGGTTCAGGCCGACGAGCGCGGCGGCACCGAGCGGCTCGACCCCCCGCCGCCGCGCGATCGCCGCGGTCAGCGCCGCGAGCCCGACCACGCAGGCCGCCGCGACCGCCTTCAGCGCCCAGAACGCCGCCGGGACCCCGAGCCAGCCGAGCGGCCGGGTCGCGATCGAGAACGCCGGGCCGTAGGCGCTCGCCGCGAGGCTCCAGCCGACCTGCGGGAAGGCGGCGTCGCCCGGGAGGGCGATCGGGGCGGTCTCATATGGGTTGATGTTGTGGATCTCCGACATTCGCGCGTAGGAGATGTAGCTGAATGCGTCCTGGGAAAGCAGCGGCGGCGCGAGCGCGAACGCGGTGACGCCGATCGCGATCGCGATCCAGACCGGCTTCGGCCCGAGCGCCGCCGCCTCGCGGGCGACGAGCGCCGAGGCGATCAGCGCGCCCCAGAGGCAGGCGTAGTAGACCGGCCCCGAGACCCCGAGCCCGCCGCCGTAGACGCCGAGCAGCCAGTCGGGGCCGCCGTCGCTCGCCGCGGGGACGAGCTCGGTTCCGGGCGCCGCGAGCGGCACCGAGACCGCCGCGAGCGCAGCGAGGGCGAGCGCGCCACGGCGCCGTGATCGATGCGACGCCGGACCGTCTCCCCGCGAGGGGCTAAGGCGTGACGCCGCCGCTCGGCGGGCCGGGGGGCGGCTCGGGGAGCGGCGCGGGCGGGGGTACCGGCGCGGGCGTGGGCTTGGATGGCTGCTTGCCGGGTGCGTAGTTGCCGCCACCGCTTCCGCCTCCTCCTCCGCCGTCGTCACTTCCGCCGCCGCCTTCATCCTCGTCCTTGTCCTCTTCCTCCTCGACCGGCTCGGGGGCGACGTCGCCGCAGCTGGTGCCCGAGCCCGAGAGCTCGTCGAAGGTGCCGCTGGTCGAGCTGCAGGAGCTGCCGCTGTCGCTCGAGAACTCACCGTGGAAGGGGACGAACTCGACCGGCTCCTTGACCTCGGGGAACGGCTCGCAGGAGGAGATCACGGAGTTCATGAAGTCGCCCCAGATCGAGGCCGGGAAGGTGCCGCCGGCGACCGAGGTCCCGTGCACCGAGCTCATCGAGCGCAGCGCCTCGGGGTAACCGACCCAGGAAGCGGCGGCGAGGTTCGGGCCGGCCCAGCCGGCGAACCAGGCGTCGTTGAAGTTGTCGGTTGTGCCGGTCTTGCCGCCGTCCTCGCTGCATACGCTGACGTTGGCGCCGGTGCCCGTGCCGCCGACGACGTTGTCGATCAGGATCTGGCGCACGGTGTCGGCGACGCCGTCGGAGAAGACCCGCTTGCGCTCGGGCTCCCCGAGGTCGTCCTCGTCGCCGTTCGGGAACTTGACCGACTTGATCGCGATCGGCTTGTTGCGGATCCCGCCCGAGGCGAGCGTCGCGTACGCGTTCGCCATCTCGAGCGGCGAGACGCCGACCCGCAGCCCGCCGAGCGTCTCGGAGGGGATCCCGTCGAGCTCGGAGGTGATGCCCATGTCGTGGGCGGTGTCGGCGACCGAGTCCGGTCCGAGGTCGAGCGAGAGCTGCGCGTAGACGGTGTTGTCGGACTGGAGCGTCGCGTCGTGGAGCGACATCGTGCCGCTGTAGCTGTCGCTGTAGGTCGAGACCTCCCAGTGGCCGTACTCGGGCAGGTCGAGGTCGAGCTTCTTCGAGGTGTAGAAGGTGCTGTCGGGGTCGATCCCGCGGCGGACCGCGGTCACCAGGGCGAAGGTCTTGAACGCCGACCCCGCCTGGCGGCGGCCTTGGGCGGCGAGGTTGTACTGCTCGTGGGCGTAGTTGCCGCTCGAGGCCATCGCCTTGACGTAGCCGTTGCGGGGATCGATCGCGACCACCGCCGAGGAGGGGTCCTCGGGCAGGCCGAGGTTGCCGTCGATCGCCGCCCGCCCGGCTTCCTGGAGCTTGGGATCGATCGTGGTCTGGACCTTGAGCCCGCCGCGGCGCACGGTGTTGTAGCCGTAATCGTCGATCAGCTGCTGCTCGACGTAGTCGAAGAAGAAGGGCTCGCGAATCGTCGTGTACTTGGTCCCCGGGTCGAGGTCGAGGCCCTCGCCCTTGGCGTCGTCGGCTTCCTGCTCGCTGATGTACTCGAGCTCGGCCATCTTGTCGAGGACCTCGTTGCGACGCTCGATCGCGCCGCTCTCGTTCAGGAACGGGTTGTACTGCGAGGGCGACTGCGGCAGGCCGGCGAGCAGCGCCGACTCCGCGAGATCGAGGTCCTTGGCGGGCTTCGAGAAGTAGGTCTGGGATGCTGCCTCGACCCCGACCGCGGTCCGGCCCTGGACCGTCCCGTAGGAGGCGGTGTTGAGGTACTGCTCGAGGATCCAGTCCTTGTCGTGGGCGTCCTCGAGCTCGTCGGCGAGCGCGGCTTCCTTGATCTTGCGCTCGAGGTCGCGCTTGGGGTCCTCGATGTAGAGATTGCGCGCCAGCTGCTGGGTGATCGTCGAGCCGCCCTGCTTGGTCTCGCCGGCCTCGAAGTTGTTGACCGCCGCTCGGACGACGCCCTCGAGGTCGACCCCGCTGTGGTCATAGAAGCGCTCGTCCTCGATCGCGACGGTCGCCTCGCGGAGCTGCTCGGGCATCTTGTCGAGGCCGATCGGGGTCCGCGCCTGGTCGGACTGGATGAATCCGAGCCGGCTGCCGTCGGCGGCGTAGATGATCGAGTTCGCGCCCTCGTCGACCGGCTGCAGCTCGTCGATCGGCGGCGTCTGCGCCGCGACCCCGAGCACGTAGAGACCGCCGGTCATCGCCAGCATCGCCCCGATCGAGCCGAGGATCACCAGCGCGAGCAGGAAGGGATTGCGCTTCCTGCCCCCGCGACGGTGCCGTCTCCGCGCACTCTGACTCATTGCGCAGAGGGTAGCGGGGCGAGAAGGCCAGCCTGCCGCAGGGCCGCCTGCGCTCCTTCGCGCAGCTCGGCCTCTTGGAGTTGGCGGTCGCTGCCCGGTTCCTTGTCCCCGCGCAGGTCGAGCCGGGCCGCGTCGGCGGTCAGCTCGCCGAGCCTGACCGCGCTCGCGCCGCTGGCCTCGATCGCCTCACGCGCGAGGCCGATGTCGGTCGCCGGCGGGACGTAGATCGAGGCGACGACGGGCGCCCGCGCGCCGCCCGCGGAGCGGTTGACGAGGATGTTCGTGGTCAGCTTTTCGTTCGGGACCATTGTCAGGTTGCCGTCGCCGTTGTCGATCGTCGTGTAGTTGAGCGAGATGTCGACCACGCGGCCCTCCTTGTCCTCGACCTGGACCATGTCGCCGATCCGGATCGGTTGGGTGATCGCCATCATCACTCCGGCGACCGCATTGGCTATTACGGTCCGCGCCGCGAACCCGATCACCAGCCCGAGGACCGCGGTCGAGGCGAGGACGCCGGTCGCCAGCCGCTTGATCTCGGCGAACTGGCTCAGCGCCAGCGCGGCGCCGAAGAGCAGGATTACGACGAACAGCAGTCGCCGGAAGAGCCGCAGCCTCGTGCGCGCGGCGCGCGAGAAGACCTGGGTGTCGACGCGCTCGGCGGCGGCCTCGGCGCGGCCGAAGATCAGCCGGTCGACGAGCATCGCGATCCCGATCGCGAGCAGCATCGTGATCGCGGCCGAGACCTGGTTGCCGTGCTCCTGCCAGAAGGTCGGTTCGTCCATCGCGCTTAGGCTGCCAGTTTCATGGCTGGCGAGCGCGATCCGGCATTCATCACGCAGGCGGTCTTTCTCGACGCGCTCGGGACGCTGGTCGAGCTCGAGCCGCCGTGGCTGCACCTGCGCGAGGCGGCGGGCGAAGAGGTCTCCGAAGAGCGGCTCGTGCGCGCCGTCCGCGCCGAGATGGACTACTACAAGGAGCACGCCCACGAGGGCCGCGACGAAGCCTCGCTCGCCGACCTCCGACGCCGCTGCGCCGAGCTGCTCTCGCGCGAGCTCGGGGCCGAGATCAGCGTCGATGATCTTGTCGCCGCGGTCCGGATGCGCGCCTACCCCGACGCCGCCGGCGCGCTCGCGGAGCTGCGCGAGCGCGGGCTGAAGCTGATCGTGGTCTCGAACTGGGACTGCTCGCTGGGGCGCGTGCTCGAGCTCTGCGGGATCGCCGAGCTGATCGACGGCTCGATCTCCTCCGCCGAGGCCGGCTCGCGCAAGCCCGACCCTGCGATCTTCGCGACCGCGCTCGAGCTCGCCGGCTGCGGCCCGGAGCAGGCGCTGCACGTCGGCGACACGGTCGAGGAGGACGTCGAGGGCGCGAGGGCGGCTGGGATCAGGGCGCTGCACATCGACCGCGCCGGCGGCGGCGAGATCTCGTCGCTGGCCGAGATCGTGGACCATCTCCCGTCGTGAACGGCCCCGACAAAGAGCCCGCCTACGAATCGCTGTTCAACCGCTCGGTCGCGGCGCTGATCGACAACGCGCTCTGGTTCGTCGCGAGCTTCTACCTGCTCGGCCTGTTTCCGGAGTCGACCTGGGAGGACAACCCGGAGATCCCGATCGCGGTCTTCCTGGTCCTCGCCTCGGCCTGGTTCAACTACTTCGCCTTCTGCGAATGGCGCTGGGGGCAGACCGTCGGCAAGAAGGCGATGGGGATGCGGGTCGTCCCGCTCGACGGCGGCGAGATGACCTTCGGCCCGGCCTCGATCCGCAACGTCCTGCGGATCGTCGACTTCTTCCTGATCGGCCCGATGATGATCGCCAACAGCGCCCGCCGCCAGCGGCTCGGCGACAAGCTCGCCGGGACCGTGGTCCTGCGCGCCCGGCCCGTCTACGCGCCGGTCGCGGCCGCCGCCGCCGCGACTCCCGCCGCCGCCGTGGCGGCTCCCGCGCCGAGCGAGCCGGAGCCGGAGGACGCCGGCGGCGGCTTCCCATGGGTCACCTGGGGCCCGCGGCGGACCGTCTGGGGCCTGGTCGCCGGGCTGGCGCTGGCGGCGCTGTTCGCGCCGCTGCTGATCATTCCCTTCGATCCCGACCTCGACTCGACCGCGGGCATCCTCGCCGCCCAGGCGCTGCTCGCGATCGCGCTGACCGGGACGGCGCTCTACTTCGCCCGGCAACCGGGCCCGGTCGGGGTCCGCGAGGCGCTCGCGCGGCTCGGGTGGCGGCGCTTCAAGCCCTCGCACGTCGCGCTCGGCTTCGGGGTCCTGATCGCCTATTACATCGCGGTCGCGATCTACGCCTCGTTCGTGGTCGAGCCGAGCCAGGACGACATCGGCGGCGATCTCGGCCTCGACGAGGGCCCGCTCGCGGCGACGCTCGCGGTTCTGCTGATCGTGGTCGCGGCGCCGCTCGCCGAGGAGTCGTTCTTCCGCGGCTTCGTCTTCGGCGGGCTGCGGTCGAAGCTCTCGCTCTGGCCCGCGGCGATCATCTCCGGGGTCGTCTTCGGGGCGATCCACGCGCCGTCGGGGCCGACGACGGTGGTGCCGCTGGCGCTGCTCGGCGTCGCGCTCGCCTTCCTCTACGACAGAACGGGCTCGCTCTGGCCGCCGATCATCCTCCACGCGTTCAACAACGCTCTCGCGCTCGCGGTCTCCGCCTAGTCGATCAGCCGCTTCTCCATCTGGTGGACCGCGATCCTCCAGGTGACGATCGCGAAGGCGATCAACCCGGCGAGCCGGATCGGGTCGGAGGACTCGAAGCCGAAGCTCGCGTGCCGGACGAGCTCGACGAGCTGGTAGAGCGGGTTGAAGTTGGCGGCGATCTGGAGCCCGTGGGGGAGCTGGTTGATCGGGAAGAAGGTTCCGGCGATCAGGAACAGCGGCGTGATGAAGAGCGTCGTCACGTAGCTGAACTGGTCGATCTTGGCCACGGTGGCCGCCATCGCGACCCCGAAGCCGGCGAAGCCGAGCGCGGTGATGAAGCAGAACAGCGGCACGAGCAGCATCCCCGCCTCGGGGGCGAGCCCGAAGAAGATGATCGTTACCAGGAGCGGGAAGCAGCCGTAGAAGCCGGCCCTGATCCCGATCCAGAGCATCTCCGCGGTGACGATCTCCTCGACGTCGGTCGGCGTCGCGAGGATCGCGTCGTAGGTGTTCTGGAAGCGGTGCTTGACGAAGGTCCCGAACATCGCCGGCAGCGCACTCGAGAAGATCACCGCGGTCGCGACCATCCCGGTGCCGACGAACTCCTCGTAGTCGAGCCCCTCGATCTGCCCCTTGAGCACCGTCGATCCGAGCCCGACCCCGAACGCGAGCAGGTAGACGATCGGCTCGAGCACGCTCGAGAACGTCGTCCCCTTCCAGTAGGTGCTGAAGTTCGCGACCTCGCGGCTCATCACCGCCGTGATCGCCGCCGGGTCGAGGCGGCGGATCCGGTGGGTCGGGCGAGCAGCCTCCATCACTCGGCTTCCTCGCCGGTGAGCAGGACGAAGACGTCCTCGAGCGTCGCCGCGCGGCGCACGGCGTCGTCGGGGACGACCCCGTTGGCGGCCTTCTCGGAGCCGACGATCGCGATCGCCGGTCCCGCGGGGCGGACCGAGAGCCCCTCGGCTTCGGCGGCGGCGCGGCACTCGGCGAGCCGCTCGGGCGGCGCGTAGACCTCGGCGGTCTCGCGGCCGGCGTGCTCGAGGATCAGATCCGAGGGCTTGCCGCGCGAGACGATCCTGCCCTTGGCCATCACCGCGACCTCGTCGGCGAGCCGCTCGGCCTCCTCGATGTAGTGGGTCGACATCAGGATCGTCGTCCCCTGCGCCTTCAGGGTCCCGATCAGCGTCCAGAGCTCGGTCCGGATCTGGGGGTCGAGGCCGACCGTCGGCTCGTCGAGCAGCAGCAGTCCGGGGCGGTGAACGAGGCCCCGGGCGAGCAGCAGCCTGCGGCGCATCCCGCCCGAGAGCTCGTCGACGGCATCCTTGCGTCGCTCCTGGAGCCGCGCGAGGTCGAGCGCGCGTTCGACCGCCTCGCCGACGTCGGGCACCCGGTAGAGGCGCGCGAAGACCGCGAGGTTCTCCTCGACCGTGACGTCGACGTCGAGGTTGTCGAGCTGCGGCACGACGCCCATCTCGGCGCGCGCCGCCTTCGACTCGCCGGGGAGCTCGTAGCCGAGCGCCCGCAGCTCGCCCTCGTCGGCGATCACCTGGCCGGTGAGCATCCGCATCGTCGTCGACTTGCCGGCTCCGTTCGGGCCCAGCAACCCGAGGCAGATGTTGCTCGGCACGTCGAGGTCGAGGCCGTCGACGGCGGTCACCGGACCGAAGCGCTTGACCACGCCGCGCATCTCGACCACGTTTCCGACGCTCTCTTGTCCGGTCCCTGGACTCATGAATTGGGACAGGGTACGGGGGGACGCGACTCGACTGGCATTTCGCGGCGGTTTAGGCAACAATGCCCGACCTCGATGCGCACCGGGATCGGAACAAGGGGAGTCATCTGCGCCGCTGTCGCGGCGGCGATGCTGGTCGGCGCCTCCTCGGCGAGCGCGACGATGGCCGTCCAGTTCGAGGGCATCAAGGGCGGCAAGGCGCTGCCGAATCAGAAGGTGACGATGCAGGGCACGACCGAGCCCGGGATCCCGGTCGCGGTGGAGCTGACCCGCGGGGCCGAGAAGCCGGAGACGTTCAACCTCAACAGCAACAGCGCCGGCAAGTTCTCGCTCCCGATCTTCGTCAAGAACTGCTGCACCTTCAAGGTCGTCGCGACATCGGCCGGCGGCAGCCAGGGCGCCTCCTTCAACGTCCAGGTGCCGAAGCTCCACAAGGGCAGCAAGGGCCCCCAGGTCGCGCTCTTCCACTCGCTGCTCCGCGAGCAGGGCTACTTCGTGCGCGGGAAGAAGCGCTACGGCGCCAGCACCGAGCTCGCGGTCCTCGCCTTCCGCAAGGTCAACAAGATGAAGCGCCAGACCCGCTACAGCCGCGCGATCTACCGCGCGCTGCTCCAGGGCCGCGGTGCGTTCCCGCTCCAGCACCCCGACGAGGGCAAGCACGTCGAGACCGACCTCTCGCGCCAGGTGATGGTGCTGGCCGAGGACGGGAAGCCGAAGCACACCTTCCACATCTCCTCCGGCACCGGCGCGACGCCGACCGTGACCGGCAAGTTCAGCTTCTACATGAAGACCCCGGGCTACAACGCCAAGCGCATGTACTACTCCGCCTACTTCATCGGCGGCTATGCGACCCACGGCTATAACCCGGTCCCGAACTACCCCGCCAGCCACGGCTGCCTGCGGAACCCGATCGCCGATTCGGTCTTCATCTACAACTGGATCAACATCGGCGACACGATCTACGTCTACCACTAGGGCTGAGCAATAGCCCGATAGTCTCAGCGCGATGAGCGAAGGCGCGCTGCGGACAGGCCTCTACTTTTTCGCCGCCGTGAACCTGCTCACGGGCATCCTGCAGCTCTTCGCGCCCGGCTGGTTCTTCGACAACATCGGCTCCTACGGGATCCGCAACGACCACTACCTCGGCGACGTCGGCGCCTTCTACCTCGCCGCGGGGATCGCGCTTCTGGTCGCGGTCCGCCGCCCCGCCTGGCGCGAGCCGGTGCTCGTGCTCGCGGCGCTCTGGTACGCGTTCCACGCCGCCAACCACCTCTTCGACATCGGCGAGAGCAACGAGAGCGACTCGCGCGGGGCGACCGACACGATCCTGCTCGCGATCGGCGCCGCGGCGCTCGCCTACATGGCGCGCGAGTCGGCCCGCGCCGAGGGCGGCGGGCCGGTCGAGCCCCAGATCCCCGCCCCGGCGGCCCGCCGCCGCGACTACCCGCCCGGGGACTAGTGCGGGCCCTGCTCGCGGGTGCCACCGGGGTCGTCGGCGCCCCGCTGATCGCGGCCCTGCGCGACGCCGGGCACGAGGTGACCGGGATCACCCGCTCGCCGGAGGGCGAGGAGAAGGTGCGGACCGCGGGCGGCGAACCGGTCCGCGCCGACGTCTTCGACCGCGAGGCCCTGGTCGCCGCCGCCGAGGGCGCCGAGCCCGACGTCGTGATCTCGCACCTGACGAAGCTGCCCTCGAACCTGAACCCGCGCAACATGAAACGGGCCTACGAGGACAACAACCGCGTGCGCGGCGAGGGCACCGCCAACGTGCTCGCGGCGGCGAAGGCGGCCGGCGCGCGGCGGCTGATCGTCCAGAACGTCTGCTTCCTCTACGAGCCCGAGGGCGACTGGATCAAGACCGAGGACGCGCCGCTCTACCGCGACGCGCCCGACTACATCGAGCGCACGATCGCCGTCCACACCGAGATGGAGCGCGCGGTGACCGATGACCCGGAGGTCGAGGGTCTCGTGCTGCGGTTCGGCTTCTGGTACGGGCCCGGAACTTCGTTCGCCTCTGACGGCAACCAGGCGAAGGAGGTCCGAAGGCGCCGCTTCCCGATCGTCGGCGACGGCGGCGGCAGGTTCTCGTTCTGCCACGTCGACGACGTCGTCACGGCGACGATCGCTTCGATCAGCGCCGGCGCCGCGGGCGTCTACAACGTCTGTGACGACGAGCCGGCGCCGGTCCGCGATTGGCTCCCGGTCTACGCCGAGGCGCTGGGCGCCAAGCCCCCGCGCCGGGCCCCGGCCTGGCTCGCGCGCCTCGTCGTCGGCGGCTACGCGGCGTCGATGATGACCAAGCTGCGCGGCGCCTCGAACGAGAAGGCGAAGCGCGAGCTCGGCTGGACGCCGAAGTACGCGAGCTGGCGCCAGGGTTTTGCGGAGGGGCTCGGGTGAGCGCGGCCGAGATCCTCGTCGCCGAGCTCCGCGAGCACGCCGTCGTCCGCGGCGAGGTGACGCTCTCGAGCGGCCAGAAGGCCGACTACTACGTCGACGCGAAGCGCGCGCTGTTGCGCCCGCCGGCGTTCCGCGCCGCCGGCGAGCTGATCGCCGCCGCCGCCAACGAGCTCGACGCGAAGGCGGTCGGCGGACTGACGATGGGCGCCGACCCGCTCGCGAGCGCCGCGATCGCCGTCCCCGGCGGTGACGACCTCGTCGCCTTCTTCGTCCGCAAGGAGAAGAAGGACCACGGGCTCCAGCGCTGGATCGAGGGCCCGGTGCTCGAGCCCGGAACGCGCTGCCTCGTGGTCGAGGACGTCGTCACGACCGGGGGCTCGACCGTGCGCGCGATCGAACGCATCCTCTCCGAGGGCTTCGAGGTCGCGGGGACGGTCACCGTGGTCGACCGGCTCGCGGGCGGCGGCGATGCGATCGAGGCGGCCGGCGGAGCGCCGTACCGCGCCCTGGCGACCGTCGAAGAGCTGCTCTAGCCGACTTCCACGGGCCGGCCGCGCAGCGAGCGGACGATGCGGTCGACCTGCTCGTCGAACGGCGAGCCCTTGCGGGTGTTGATCGCCGCGAGCACCGGATAGGAGGCGATGCCCTCGCGGCGCAGGATCACGAGCTGGATCCGCTGGGGCACCTTGCTCTCGGATTGGCGACCGCGGCCCGTCACCTCGACCCCGGGGTAGGCGGCGCCCTTGAAGGAGCGCGGCGATCCGACCTTCAGCCCTTCGAACCCGCCCAGGCCCTCCGCCGTCGCCGTCGCGAACCCGTCGAGCGGCGCCTCGAGCGCCTCGCCGGTGCGATCGGCGGAGATCGAGATCGCGATCAGCTTGTCCGGCGACGTGAGCACGGTCGTCCCGCCATCGAGGTTCGCGCTCCAGAGCGGCGGGACGCCGACCGTGAACCCGGCGGGCCGGTTGACCTCGGTCAGCCAGCCCGCGGGCAGCTTCGCCGGCGGATCGGCGGTCTCGGCGGCGCGCGGGGTCGAGGTGTTGCCGCCGCCGTCATCGCCGCAACCGGCGAGCACCGCCGCGGCCAGCGAGGCGAGGATGGCGAGCTTGCGGCTTATGCCCCGTAGAACCGCCTCGTGGCGACGCTGCCGTCGCTCTTATGGATCACGTGCTCGGCCTTGCGCTCGATCGCGACCTTGCGGCCCGCCTTCGCGGCGAGTTCCTTGGTGCGGTGGTTGCTGATCGGACGGTTGTTGCCGGCCTTGTTCCTCCAGCCCTTGTCGGTCGAGACCGTATGGACCTGCTTGCGCGCTGCCATCGGATCACTCCTTGTTGGGTGACCCGGTTATAGGGCCGCGCGCGGATGGAGCTATTTGCAGGGATTTCGACACCCACGTCTACGCCCCGGGCAGGATTCGAACCTGCGGCCTTCCCCTTAGGAGGGGGACGCTCTATCCAGCTGAGCTACCGGGGCTACTTGGCGGATCGTAGTCGGGAGGGATCGCGCTCTCGCGCTTGCGGCGGCGGTCGATCCGGGTCCCGAACCCGACCGCGAAGAAGATCAGCGCCGCGGCGATCGCGAGCAGGATCAGGCCGAAGCGCGCGGTCGGGTTGGTGAACACGTTCTGGCCCTCGCCGAGGAGCAGGGTGGCGTCGGGAGCGTCGGTCCGGGCCTCGACCGAGACCGCGTAGTCGCCGGCATCTGGAACGTCGGCCTTGGCGACCGGACGGCTTCCGGTGCCGCCGCGGCTGATCGAGGCGCCGCCGTCCTCATCGAGAGCGACCGCGGGACCACCGCCGACGGGCAGGATCTCGAAGCGCAGGTTGTCCGGGACGTCCACGTTGCGGCCGGCGTCGTCGCGCTGGAAGGAGACCAGCACCTCGCCTTCGGGGAGGGCGACGATCGATTGGCCGGGGATCCTGACCTCACCGTGCTCGGAGCGCGCGTCGCCGATTCCCCCGATGCAGCCGACCATCGTCAACCCGAAGCCGCCGATCGTGCAGAGCCCGGCGACGATCGCCGCCGCGATCGCGAGCGGCGACGTCCGTTCGCGGGGCTCGGTCAGGACTTCGCGGGCGGTTCAGGCGTCTGCGGCGGGGGCGGCGGCTCGGGCTCGTCGTAGAGGCTCTCGACGGCGAGCTCCTGGCCGCGCTTGTTCCAGACCCGGAGCTCGAGGTAGAAGTCGTCGCCGAAGCCCTTGACCGCGTCGACGGCGAGCAGGCTGAAGCGTTCCTCGACCACCCGCGCCTGGTCGACGACGCCGCCGCCGAGCTCCGCGGTCGCGGCGAAGGCGCCGCGGACCAGCGGCCGGCCCCAGACCAGGGTCACGTCGGCGTGGCGGTCGGACTCGCCGCGCCATTTGCCGACGACCTCTTCGTTGAGGTCGATGCGCCAGTCCGGGTTGTCGGCGGCGAGCACGTCGGTGAAGTCGGCGGCCGACTTGAAGTCGGCCGGCTCGCCCTCGCCCTCGGCGCGCACGAAGGAGACGTAGCCGAACCACTCGACCGGCTTCTCGCCGGTGGTCGTCGCGGTGGCCGGGACGTAGACGCGTCCGCCCCACCCGCGCTCCGGGTACCAGGTGATCTCCTCCGGCAGCCCGGCGCCCGCTTCTCCGGCCAGCGGGTCGACCGCCTTTGCGAGCTCGCCGCGCAGCACGTCGGCCCAGCGCCCGTAGGGCAGCCCCTCCTGGGAGTCATCGGAGATGAAGCGCGGGATCGGGTCGCGAACGGGCGGCAAGGAGAACGCAGTCTCTCAGCCGAGCGCCTCGCGCAGCTCGCCGGCCGCGCGCTCGGGCGGGTAGACGTTGATGTCGACGCCGGTCGAGAGCTCGAAGCCGGCCTTGATCGCGATCCGGGGGGAGATGTCGATGTGCCAGTGGAAGGGCTCGGCGCCGCGCGGGGCGGTGCGGACCCAGAGGTTGTACTGCGGCATCGCGCCGAAGCGCTCCGACGAGCGCCCGCAGCGCGGTCGCGATCATCGCCGTCCCGGTCGCGCCGTCGTGCTCGAAGCTCTCCGCCGCGGCGCGCGGGACGATCCGCAGCTCGAACGGCGAGCGCGATGCCCAGGGGCAGATCAGCATCGCCTCGTCGTCGATCGCGACCAGCCGCTCCTTGCGGCGCACCTCGTCGGCGGCGATGTCGGAGAGCAGCAGCCCGCCGGCGGTGCGCTGGCTGTAGGCGCTCGTCCGCTCGCGTTCGCGGGCGACGAGGATCGGCACCAGGCCGAGCGCGTAGAGCTGGGCGTGGGAGTGCTCGAGCGAGGCCCCCGCTTCCGGGCCCTCGTTGACGATCAGCTGGATGTAGGCGGCCTCGGCGTGGGCGCGCATCCGCTCGCGCCAGCCCTCGACCGCGGCGCCGAGCTCGCGCGTCGTCGAGCTCGTGCGAGCGAGGTCACGTGGCGGGGGCTGTGGACGATCACCTCGTGGGTCCCGCTCGCAGGCGATGCGGCGAAGAGGTCGGGCTCGCCGGCGCGGGCCGAGGAGCGCAGCGGGTCGGGGTCCGGGGCCGCGCCTTCGGCGCCCTGCTCGCCGCCGCCCTCGGGCTCGGCGAGCGCCGGGTAGAGGTTGGGGACCGAGCGCACGCGCCAGCCCGGCGCGTCGGGGCCGCCGTCCCCGGGGCGGTCGGCCCAGAGCTCGGGCGGGGTCTTGTCCTCGTTCCCCTCGCAGAAAGGACAGTCATTAGACGCCGCCTCCTCCGCTTCGCGTCCGGGGGCGGCTTGGGGTTGGCGTTGGCCCTTGAATTCGAATGGACGGTCAGCCCTCGCCGGGGCGAGGATCGTCGGCAGCCCGGTGAGCTGGTCGGTCCGGATCTCGGGGCTGCTCACAGTGCCCGCTCCATCCGCACGTGCTCGATCCCCTCCTCGACGAAGGCGTCCTCGCTCGTCGCGCGGTAGCCGCCGCGCTCGTAGAAGCCGCGCGCGACGACCTGGCCGTGGAGGACGACCGTCGCCGAGCCGCGGCGCCTCGCCTCGGCCTCGGCCCCATCGAGCAGCAGCAGCCCGACTCCCGTCCCGCGCAGCTCGCTCTCGATCGCCATCCGCTCGAGCTTGCAGATCTCCTGCGCGAATCGCAGCCGGCAGGTCCCGACCACCCGCTCGTCCTCGAGCGCGACGATGTGGACCGCCTCGGCGTCGAGCCCGTCGAGCTCGGCCTCGCGCGAGACTCCCTGCTCGCCGCAGAACACGCTTCACCCGCAGCTCCAGCGCCGCCTCGACCTCGGCGGCGTCGCGTGCGATGCGGATCGTCAGCGGCTCACTTCTTGGTCAGCGAATTGAGCAGGTCGATCGGCAGCGGGAAGACGATCGTGGTCGCGTTCTGCGTCCCCATCTCGAGCAGCGTCTGGAGGTAGCGGAGCTGGATCGTCGCCGGGTTCTGGCTGATGATCTCGGCGGCCTGGCCGAGCTTCTCGGCGGCCTGGAACTCGCCCTCGGCGGCGATGATCTTCGCGCGCCGCTCGCGCTCTGCCTCGGCCTGCCTCGCCATCGCGCGCTGCATCTGCTCGGGGATCTCGACGTCCTTGATCTCGACCGTCGAGACCTTCACCCCCCAGGGCTCGGTCTGCTCGTCGATGATCACCTGGAGGTCGGTGTTGAGCCGCTCGCGCTCGGAGAGCAGCTGGTCGAGCTCGGCCTTGCCGAGCACCGAGCGCAGCGCGGTCTGCGCGATCTGCGAGGTCGCGAGCAGGAAGTTCTCGACCTCGACGATCGCCTTGTTCGGATCGATGACCTTGAAGTAGGCGACCGCGTTGACGCGCGAGGGCACGTTGTCGCGGGTGATCACCTCCTGCGGAGGGATGTTGAGGGTCACGGTCCGCAGGTCGACGCGGACCATCCGGTCGATCACCGGGATCAGCAGGATCAGGCCGGGCCCCTTGAGCGCGATCAGGCGGCCGAGGCGGAAGATGACGCCGCGCTCGTACTCGCGCAGGACGCGGACCGCCGAGCCGAGGAAGAGCAGCAGGAAAAACCCGAGTACGACGACCACGCCGATCGCGATGCCCATCAACTGCCTCCTTGCTCGCTGGTTTCCGTGTTCTTGACCGGCTCGACCACCAGGGTCAGCCCGTCGACGGACTTGACGCGGACTCTATTGCCTGCGTCGATCTGCGCGTCGCCCTCGGCGCGCGCCTTCCACAAAGCTCCGCCGCTCCAGACCTGCCCGACCGGCCGCAGCGACGAGCGGACCTCGACCTCCTCGCCGATCAGCTCATCCGCGCCGCCCAGCGGCGGCTCGCGGTGGGCGTCGAGGACCTTGCGGCCGATCAGGTAGAAGCTGACCGCCGAGATCAGCCCGGCGGTGATCA
This sequence comes from uncultured Solirubrobacterales bacterium, assembly GCA_963817065.1. GTDB lineage: Bacteria > Actinomycetota > Thermoleophilia > Solirubrobacterales > 70-9 > CAWFMO01. The sequence continues at coordinate 814,775 of CAWFMO010000002.1, read as the reverse complement.
ACCCGGCGCCGACCGCCTCCGAGTGGTCCTCGCCCGACTCGAGCGCGAGCACGCCCGCGACGACGAACCCGATCGCGCCGAGGAACGCCAGCGCGCCCCCGGTCGGCACCAGCAGCTCGACGAGCAGCAGCGCGACCGCGATTCCGGCGAGGACGTAGACGATCTCCACGGTGGGTAGTGTTTCAGGCGATGCGGGGGACGTGGGTCACATTGGCTGCCGCTTTTGCCGCGCTGGCGATCGCGCCGGCTGCGCACGGCGCTGTGACGGTCGGCAGCGACCTGAGCGCGACGACGTTCGAGTCGAAGACGTGCATGGGCATCTGCACCGGGGCCTACAACACCGATCCTCAGCTCGGCCACCCGCCGACATCGCCGATCAACGGTGTGATCGTGCGCTGGCGGCTGAACCAGGGTGCCAACGCGAGCGCCGACAACTTCTCGCTGCGAGTCTTGAGGCCCGCCGATGTGCCCCCGGCTGTCGAGTGGACCGGGGTTCGGACCGCGCCCCCTGACCTGGTTCCGGCTGCCGCGGGTCTGTACGTCTTCGCGGCCCGCCTTCCGATCTCGGCCGGCCAGGGGATCGGCATCGACTTCCCCTCGACCCACGGGGTCATTCTGAGCGAGGAGCGCTTCTCGGCGGTGGACCCGTTCACGCGGGTCAACTACTGGTACGACGGCCTCGCCAACGGCGCAACCGAGGGCCCTGACCAGCAGTACGCACACCAGTTGCTCATCAACGCCGACGTCGAGCCCGACGCCGACGGCGACGGCTTCGGCGACGAGACCCAGGACCCGTGCCCGACCAGCGCCGCCTCGCAGACGGCTGGGTGCGGCGCGGCGACCTTGAACCCGAAGCCGTTCATCAGGCCGCCCTGTGGCGCGATCGGCCCCAAGAGGCGCAAGAAGGGCAAGCGCTCGGTCCTCGCGGCGAAGAAGAAGAAGAAAAAGGGCTGCGCCCGCCCCAAGAAGCGCAAGAAGAAGAAGTAGCCGCGCCTAATTCGCGTAGCGCCCGATGTCGGCGGCGAGGGCCGCTTCGTCGGCGTAGACGCCCTGCCGGGTGTAGACGAGCTCGCCGGAGCGGTCGTAGAACGCGGTCGCCGGGAACGCGCTCGGGGCCTTGATCGCGTCGGCGATCTTCTTGTCCTGGTCGAGGTAGGAGGGGTAGGGGAGCGGGAGCTGCTCGAGGAAGGTCTCGCCGGCGTCGCGCGAGTCGTCGGAGAGCACGCCGAGGAAGGCGACCTCGCCTCCGCGCTCGATCGCCTGGGTCTGGAAGTACGGGAACTCGAGCCGGCAGGGGCCGCACCACGAGGCCCATTTGTTGACGACGACCGGCGTGCCGCGGAGCTCCTCGAGCCGGCGCTCGAAGTCGGCGGGCTCGTCGCCCTCGATCACCTCGTTGGCCTGCTCGCGGATCGCGGCGAGCTGTGGCGGGCCGTCGAGCGGCGCCGTCGCCTCCGAGACCGAGAGCTCGGAGTCCGGGTTGCCGGCGTCCTCGTCGCCGCAAGCCCCGAGAGCGAGCGCGACGATGAGCGCGAGCAGCGCGAGAGCGATGTGTTTACGGGGGCGTCGCATTGTCGGGGTTGGAGTGCTCTAAGATGCGAAGCGGTCCATCTGATCCTGGGCCAAAGGGGAGCCCGGCGGTAGGCAGTAGCGAACCGCTCCGGGGACCCGCACCAGATTAGTGCGCTCCACGCTGCGTAATGCGCTGCGACGCGGGCGGCGGATCAGGAAGCCTCAGATTGGCTAAGACGACCGAAGCGGCCGCAAAGGCGGCAAGCGCGCCAACCGGCGCCGATATCGAACGCGCGAGCGAGTTCGTGCGCGAGCCGATCCTGCTCGACGGCGAGGGCCCCGAGGCGCTCGTCCCCGGCGGCGCCCGGCGGATGGCGCTCGACGCGGCGCTGGCCGAGCTCGACCAGGGGCTCGAGGCGCCGTCGTTCGAGTGGCGCCGCGACTTCTCGCTCGTCCTCGGGCTCGAGCGGCTGCTCTCCGACGAGCCGCCGAAGCTGAATGACGGCGCCGAGCTCAACCCCCACCAGGTCGACGCCCTGTCGGGCACCCTGGCGGCGCTGATCACCGAGCTCGAGGAGGGCCTCGGCAACGGCGAGCGCGCGAACGGCAAGCGCGCCGGTAACGGCGGCGAGAAGGCCGAGAAGGCCGAGACGAACGGCGAGAACGGGAGCTCCGAGAACGGCGAGGTGGTGCTCGACGAGGAGGACGACGAGCTGCTCGCCCCCGACGAGGAGCCCAAGGACTGGGACGAGGCCGACGAGGACTCCGACGTCGTCGACGAGGCCCCCGAGGACCCGGGCGCCAGCCGCCGCTTCTGGTTCGAGCACGCGACCGGCGCCGGCAAGACCGTCGCCGCGGTCGGCTTCGTCGACGCTTCGCGGACCGGCGGCATCCTGATCCTCACCCACCGCCGCAACCTCGTCGACCAGTTCATCGGCGAGATCTCCGACCGCGGCTACAAGGACCGGCTCTCGCCGCCGCTGCTCGGAGACGACGACCACCCCTACGGCCCGGTCACGGTCGAGACCTACCAGTGGTTCGTCCGCAACTCCTCGAAGATCTCCGACGCTTACTCGATCGTGATCTGCGACGAGGCCCACACGGCGCTCGGCGAGAAGACGAGCGGCTGCATCCGCGCCTGGCAGGGCCCGGTCTACATCGGCATGACCGCGACCGGGGCGCTGATCGCGCGCCACGTCGCCGACCTCTTCCCGACCCAGACTTCCCGTTTCGACCTCGCTCAGGCCGCGCGCCGCGGCGTGATCTCGCCGCTGCGCTGCCTCCGGATCCCGCCCGGCGCCGGGGTGCGGACGATCGCCAACGTGCCGCTGCGCAAGGGTGAGGTCGACCAGGACTTCGATCAGGAGGAGCTCGCGGCGCTGCTCGACCAGGCGCCGTTCAACGTCGCGATCGCCGACCTCTACAAGTCGCGCTTCCGGCGCGTGCCCGGCGTCGTCTACACGGCCGGGGTCAAGCACGCCAACAACGTCGCCAAGGCGTTCCGCGACGCCGGCATCAACGCCCGCGCGGTATCCGGCGAGACGCCGAAGCGCGAGCTCGCTGAAACCTTGGCCGGCTTCGAAAGAGGGGAAGTCGACGTGTTGTGCAACGCGATGCTGCTCGCCGAGGGCTGGAACTCGCCCCGGGCGACGATCTGCATGCACCTCGCGCCGACCGCCTCCCGGCGCGTCTACCAGCAGCGAGTCGGGCGCGTCACGCGCCGCAACGAGGGCAAGGAGGCCGGCCTCGTTATCGACTTCGTCCACCCGGCGACGACCCACGACGAGACGATCGTCACCCTCCACAGCCTGCTCAACCGCGACGTCTACCGCGGCGGCGCGATCGTCGTCGGCCCGGTCCGCCGCGGGCGCGGGCGCAAGGTCCGGGTCGAGAAGCGGATCGTCCCCGTCTCCGACGACTCCGACCGCCGCATGCAGACGCTCGAGCGCGAGATTTGGCGGATCGCGGTCGAGAACCTCGATCACGCCGAGCAGCACGTCTGGGCGGCGCTCGCGGGCGCGCGCGTCAACCAGGCCGGCTGGCGGCGCGCGAAGGCGATGCTCCAGCACGACGCGAACCGGGACCTGCGCCGCCGCTTCCTGCTCACCTGCCTGCAGCGCAACCGCAACCACCAGCTGCGGCTCAAGGCGCTGACCGAGATCGCGAGCCTCAAGGACGCCGAGGCGTTCGACGACGCGATCGAGACCGTCGGTTCGTGGTCGCGCGAGGACAAGCGCGCCGGGACCAAGATCCTGCTCGAGGCGCTCGCCGAGCGCCGGATCGGCCGCCGCGACCAGGCCCAGGCCTGGGTCTGGAGGCTCGCCGAGTACACACGCGAGCTCCACGAGCAGTACGCGGTCCAGCGCTGGCCCGAGACCAAGCGGCTGCTCGGCCTGCTCGTCAACTCCTCGGGCCGCGCCCACGGCCGCAACGCGCGCCGGATCGTCCACGCGGCGCGAAACCAGGACCGCCGGCTCTCGGTCGCGCTGCTCGCCGCCTCGGTCTCTCACACCCCCGAGGGCGAGGAGGTGCTGCGCGGCGCCAAGATGCGCGCCGCCCGCAAGCCCTCGGCCGTCGCCCGCGAGCTGCTCCGCAACTTCCCCAAGGCCGGCAAGCGCCGCAAGCGGCGCAAGAAGTCCTCGGGATCGAAGGGATCCGGGGCGAAGGGCAAGGCATCGGAGAAGGCGTCCGCCGAGAAGCCCTCAGCCAAGGGCAAGGTGGACCTCGCCGGCGCCGAGGGCAACGGGGACTCCGGCGCCGACGTCGACGAGAAGGTGTCCGAGCCGGTCGATTCCGGCCACGACTCCTGATCCACCGTCCCAGCTGACGCGCCGCCCCGCGAGCGCGTCGCGCTTCTCGAACTCCTCCAGCACCCGCTCCTCTTCCGCATCGACCCAGTCGCCGAGCCGCTCGTTGAGCGCTTCGAGCGCGGCGGCGACCGAGACGCCGTGGCCGACCGAGGTCGCCGCGTCCGCGAGCTCCGGCGGGAACTCCCCGACCGCGACGTTGAGGCCGACGCCGATCACCGCCCAGCCGCCTGCACCAACGCCCGCCTCCTCCGCTTCGCGTCCGGGGGCGGGCGGGGGCGTGCCGAGTTGTCCTTCGATCAGCACCCCGGCGATCTTGCGGCCCTCGACCCAGACGTCGTTCGGCCACTTGAGCTCGCAGCGCAGCGGGGCCAGCGATTCGACCGCCTCGGCGACCGCGAGCGGGACGGCGAGCGGCAGCAGCGGGCGCTCGCCGGCGCCCAGCGGTCGCAGCACGGCGGAGTAGAGGAGCGCGCTTCCGGGCGGCGCGAACCAGCTCCGGCCCTGGCGACCACGGCCGGCGCTCTGCTCGGCCGCGGTGACGACGGTCCCGCTCGGCGCCCCGGATTCGGCGAGGGCGCGAGCGCGGGCGTTGGTCGAATCGGTGTCGCGGAGGTGGAGGTGGGGGGCGCCGAAGGTCAACTGGGCTGACGCAGCACGACGCGGTCGTCGAGCTCGAGCCCCAGAACCCGCGCGGCGCTGCCTCGGTTGACCGCCAGCGCGATCACCCGGAACGAGTCCTCGTAGACCAGCAGTTCGCCCTCGGGCACCTCCTCGAAGGTCCGGGCGAAGCTGGCATCGACGGTGCCGGACCCGGTCTCGACTGTGATCCTCCTCCCGAGCTGCAGCGGGCCGCCGGCGATCTGCTCGTGGGAGACGTTGAGCGCCAGGTTGCCGAACCGGTCGACGCCGAGAACCGAGGCTTCGATCCGCTCGGGGCCGATCTCGGGCTGCGGCAGCTCGATCTCGGTCAGGGTCGCGACGTCGATCGTCTCCCCGAGCGTCGAGAGCGGATCGCCGAGCGCGAGCCTCGCCGCGACCGGGGCGAACAGGTCGCGACCGTGGAAGGTCGCCGAGACCGGCTCGAGGCGGGCGGGCGAGAGGCCGATGTCGACCGCTTCCGCCGCGCCGCCGAACGCCGCGCTCGCGAGCGCGAGCACGCCGTTGTCGGGACCGACCAGAAAGCGGTCGTCGGCGGTGCGAATCGCGACGGCCCGCCGCTCGCCGCCGACTCCCGGATCGACCACGGCGAGGTGGACCCCCGGCGGGCAGAACGGCAGCGAGCGGACCAGCGCGATCGCCCCGCCGCGGACGTCCTGGCGCCCGATCCCGTGGGTGATGTCGATCAGCGGGGCGTCGGGCGCGATCCGCGCGATCACTCCGCGGCAGACGCCCGCGAACTCGTCCTCGTACCCGTAGTCGCTGAGGAAGCTGATCGGCCGCGCGTTCACAGCCGGATCAAATCACTTCTTTTTCTGCCTCACGCACTTCAGGGCTGACCTATAGTTCGAAGCGGAAGAGACAAGCGGTCGTCGGGAAAGGGAGGTCCCTTGGTCAGGGCGAGAACCGTTCTGAGTTTCGAGTTCGTGGCAGTGGCATTCGCGTCGATCGCGCTCGTGTTCGCGATCGGCGAGCCGGCGAGCGCGGCTTCCAAGAAGCAGTGCAAGAAGCTTCACGGGAAGAAGAAGAAGCGCTGCAACAAACGGCGGCAGCAGGGGGGGCAGCAGGCGCCGTTGCCGGCTCCGCCGAGCCCGACCAACTTCGGGACGGCGTCGCAGAGCCTGACCCCGGCCGGGCAGACGCCGGCGCAGAACCTCTCGCCCGCCTACCCGCCGCCGATCGGGTTCCCGATTCGCACGATCCAGCCGACCGGCAAGCCGCAGGGGATCACGATCGGCGACGAGCTCTTCCCCGCCGACTCCCCGAGCGCCAAGCAGTGCCCGATCGCCGGGGGCCAGCAGTCGGTCTGGATCCAGATCCTGGTCCTCGACCGCACGAAGCTGAGCTGCAAGCGCCAGTACGCGTTCGGGCGAATGGACAAGAAGACCTCGCCGCTCACCGACGCGATCAAGGGGACCCAGGCGAACGAGATCGTCGTCATCACCGGCGGGTCCCGCAACCAGCCGAGCCCCGACACCAGCGAGGAGAGGGATGCGCTCAGCGACGTCTATCGGATGCTCGGCGGCACCTGGCGGCCGTTCTTCGCCAAGCAGAAGAACGGCGCTCGCGGGTTCCGCTACGGCGACTGGTCGCTGATCGGGTCGCGCAGCGACGACGGCGACGCGCCCGAAGGAACCGCGATGCAGGCCCAGGGGTTCGAGAACAGCGACGCCCCGCAGCCGAGCCGCGGAGCGCTCGAGGGGTTCATGCAGGTCAACCGCGAGGGGTTCTTCAGCTTCGCCTCGCCCCACTACTCGCACTTCGACACCGACGTCCCGAAGGCGCCCGCGGGGACGAACACGATCAAGGTCGGCGACGCGACCTACCCGTCGACCGCCGGTGGCCAGCCGGCGCTCGCCGCGAGCGAGGCCGGCTTCCAGCTTCTCGTCCTCGACCAGGGGACGCTCTCGCCGATCCTCAACAAGACCTTCGTCACCAACAAGGGCAAGGACCAGGACACCAAGGGCGACGACTCGCTGACCGCGCTGACCAAGGCGCTCAACGACAGGGTCCTCGACCCCGAGGTCCCGGCGCTGGTCATGCTGCAGAGCATCGGCAAGCCCTCCGGCCGCACGAGCGCGTGGACGGGAGACTTCGCCTCGGCGCTGCGCGATGTCGGGGGGACCAAGAACGTCCTCAACCTGCTCGACGGGAGCAGCGGCTACACGTTGGTCGGCGGCACCCGGCTGCCGGTCAACAGCACCGACGACAAGAAGCTCAACCTCGGAGACAGCGGATTCGGCGAAGAGGCCGTGCCCCAGCACACGCCCGGGATCACGGCGCGGCTGACCGGCATCCTCTCCCACAACCGCCAGTCGCAGTACTTCGCCGGCAACGCGAGCCCGAGCGACGAGTTCGACCTCTCGGTCTACGAGGTCGTCTACGGAGACAAGCACCAGCCGTGGAAGTACTCGCCCGCCGACACGTCGAGCACCCCGGGCCAGCGGGCGGCGCTCTCGTACATGACGAATGAGCTCAACCGCAAGGCCGCGCTCAAGGACCCCAACTACCTGCGCGCCAACTACGTGCTCAACTCCTCTGCGGTCGAGTGGGCGAACTACAAGACCAGCCTCGCGAACATCGCCTACCCGACGACGACCGGCCCCGGCTTCTCGGAAGACGAGTTCAAGGCGGTCAAAGGACAGCTCGACACCGAGTTCGGCTACGTCTCGGACCTGCGGGCGATGATCGACGACTACCAGCTCGTCTACACGAACGAATCGACCGCCGGGCTCGTCGATCTCAAGAAGATCACCGACGACATCTCCAAGAGCATCGACCCGCCGCCGCAGGCCGGCACCACGATCGACATGCAGGACATCGCCACCGGCATCCTGACCTGGGCGACGGGCGCCGCGGGCGCGGTCCCGGTCTTCGGGCCCCTCGTCGGGGGCGCGATGGGAGAGCTGACCGGGATCTCGACTATCGCCGCCGCCTTCCAGACCAGGAACGGGGTGCCGATCAGCGCCGAGATCGAGGCCAAGGGGAGCGAGCTCGGCCAGAAGCTGATCGACTCCTACGCGATCCAGCAGGACGCCCTCGACCAGGTCGGAGACATCATGGTCAGTGACTGGGGCAGGTTGCGGGGCGCCGGGCCCAAGGCGACCAGCGCCTGGGCGTTCGGGACCGACGGCAAGCGAGCGGCGACGACCGCCCTGACCGCGACGGCGAAGATCGAGGCCTATAGCGCCCTGATGCCGCTCGCCTACAACGTCTACGCACTGCGCCTGCCGCCCGACGGCAAGAGCGCGGGAATCTCCGCCGCGAACAAGTACAAGTGCTTCCAGGCCTTCCCGCCCAACGACCCGGCCGTCGACGCATTCCCGAACGCCAAGTCAAACACCCAGTACCTGGGCGTCGACACCTGGGTCTCGGGCAAGGTGAAGAAGTCGCCGCACCTGCTCGTCAACATCACCAAGAAGGACCTCTTCGACTACGCCTCGGTCAAGCTCAGCGAGGGATACGAGGCCCGGGCGCTGTACCCGTCCGACGGGATCCTCGAGGCGATGTTCGATCCGCTCGCCAAGGGCGGAGAGCTCGGCCTCGACCGCCCGACCTTCTTCGAGCAGCAGTTCGGATACCACCAGATCCAGTGCGACACCTACGGCGAGCGGGGCAAGATCACCTGATGACCCGCGTCGTGGCCTTTGCCGGCGCGGTCGCGGCGCTGCTGCTGGCCGCGGGACCCGCGCACGCCGACATCGACGACGGCGGGTTCGAGCTCGCCGCCACAGCGCCGAGCTCCCCATGGACGATGTCGGGCAGCGGGCCGAACCCCCGGGCCGTTTGCACGGTCGCCCGCTGCTCGGACGGCGACGGCACCGCGGGCCCGCACAGCGGCGTCGGCTGGGCCTGGTTCGGCGGCAGCTACCTCGAGCAGACGCAGGTGGTCTCGCAGCCGGTCACCCTCCCGCGCGGCGGCGAGACGATCAGCTTCCAGCTCTGGATCGGTCAGGCGCTCGGCGGCGGCGACGAGACCCTGAACGTGACGATCGACGGCGTCTCGGTCTTCAGCACGACCCAGTCCGCGCTCGCCTACAGCCTTGGATACCGCCCGGTCACGATCAGCACCACGAGGTTCCCGCCCGGCGCCCACACCCTCGCCTTCAACTACTCGAACCCGATCGCGTCGCCGCTGTCGCCGAACCCGAACGACCCGCTGCCGGTGACGACGATGAACGTCGATGACGTCTCGCTCAAGGGTGCGCCGAGCGTCGAGATCCTCGCCGCGCCCCACAAGCGGACCAAGCACACCAAGGCGCGGTTCCAGTTCGTCTCCGACGACGCTCAGGCGACGTTCCGCTGCCAGCTCGACCAGCGCCAGCCCTTCACCTGCGCCTCGCCGCGCGCCTTCCACAAGGTCAAGCCCGGAAAGCACCTCTTCAGCGTCGTCGCGATCGCCGCGTCGGGCCTGACCAGCGACCCGGCGACGCGGCGCTGGAAGGTCAAGAAGGCGAGGTTCAAGAAGGGGCCGTAGCGTCGGCGAGCAGCGCCGCGACGAGGCCGTCGATGTCGTGCGGGTCGGCCTCGGCGTCGACCTTGAGTCCGGCCTTGACCGCGGTCTCGCTGGTCACCGGGCCGATCGTGACCACCCGGAAGCCCTCGGGGATCCCGCCGACCGCGTCGAGGAAGTTGGTCACGGTCGAGGAGGATGTGAAGGTCACGTAGTCGGCGTCGCGGATCGCCTCGAGCGCCTCGGGCTCGGGCTTCTCGGCGACGGTCTCATAGAGGGCGACGACATCGACCTCGGCGCCGCGGGCGCGGAGGCCGTCGGGGAGGACGTCGCGCGCCTCGGCGGCGCGGGCGACGAGCACCCGCCGGCCCTCGACGTCGATCCCCTCGAGCGCCTCGAGCAGCGCCTCGCCGACGAAGCGCTCGGGGACGACGTCGGCGATCAGGCCGAGCTGCCCCAGCGCCCCGGCGGTCCCCGGGCCGCTGGCGGCGACGGTCGCCTTGGCGAGCGCGCGGGCGTCGCGGCCGGCGTCGACCATCGCCCCGCAGAGGATCTCGACCGCGTTCCGGCTCGTCAGGCAGATCAGGTCGTAGGCGTGGATCTGCGCGACGGCGTCCTGAACCGGGGGCGAGTCGCGCTTCGAGACGATTCTTATCGCCGGCAGCTCGACGACCTCGGCGCCGAGCTCACGCAGCCGCGCCGACAGCTCGCTCGCCTGGGCGCGGGCCCGGGTGACGACGACCTTCTTGCCGAAGAGCGGACGGCGCTCGAGCCAGTCGAGCGCGTCGCGGCGGCGGGCGACCGGGCCGACCACTGTGACCGCGGGCGGCTCGATCCCCGCTTCGGCGACCGCGCCGGCGATCTCGGCGAGCGGCGCGGTGACGGTCCGCTGGCCGGGCATCGTCCCGCGCTCGATCACCGCCGCCGGCTCGCCGGGCTCGCGGCCCTCGGCGATCAGCGCCGCCGCGATCTCGCCGAGCCGCTTGATCCCCATATATAGGACGAGGGTGCCGGGGAAGCGCGCGAGCGCCTCCCAGTCGAGCGCCGAGGCTTCCTTCTCGGGGTCCTCGTGCCCGGTGACGAAAGCGACCGCCGAGGCCTCGTCGCGGTGGGTGACCGGGATCCCGGCGTATGCGGGCGCCGCGACGCCGGCGGTGACGCCGGGCACGACCTCGAACGGGACCTCCGCCTCGACCAGCGCCTCGGCCTCCTCGCCGCCGCGACCGAAGACGAACGGGTCGCCGCCCTTCAGGCGCACGACGCTGCGCCCGGCCCGCGCGTGCTCGATCAGCTTCGCGCCGATCTCGTCCTGGGGGATCGAGGGCTTCCCCGGCTGCTTGCCGACGTAGACGAGCTCGGCGTCTTCGCGGGCGCCGTCGAGCGCGGCTTCGGGGATCAGCCGGTCGTGGAGGATCACGTCGGCGGACGAGATCAGCTCGAGCGCCCGCGCCGTCAGCAGCCCGGGGTCGCCGGGGCCGGCGCCGACGAGGTAAACGACTCCCGCCCGCGCGCTCACGCGAGCGCCTCAGCCTTTTCGAGAATCTCGGTCGCGCCCGCGGCCGCCATCCGCTTTGCGAGCTCGACCCCGGCCGCGGCCGGGTCGGAGAGCTCGCGGGTGATCTCGTCGCGGACCCACTCGCTCCCGTCCGGGAGCCCTGCGTAGCCGGTCAGCTTCAAGCTCTGGCCCTCGACCCGCGCCAGGACCCCGACCGGGGTGTCGCAGCTCGCGCCGAGCTCGGTCACCGCGGCGCGCTCGGCGGTCAGCTCGGCGAGCGCGCCGGGATCGGTGAGCGCCGACGCGGCCTCGCGAGCGCGCTGGTCGCCGTCCCGTGTCTCCAAGGCGAGCGTCCCTTGCCCGGGCGAGGGCGTCAGCTCCGCGGTCTCGAAGCGGAACGCGATCTCGGCCGCGCGCCCGAGCCGGTGCAGGCCGGCGACCGCGAGCAAGAGTCCATCAACAACACCGCTCTCGAGCTTTGCGAGGCGCGTGTCGACGTTGCCGCGCAGCTCGGCGGGCTCGAGATCCGGGCGCAGCGCGAGCAGCTGCGAGCGCCGCCGCAGGCTCGAGGTCCCGATTCGCGCCCCCTCGCTGACCTCGTCGAGGCTCGCGGCGTGGCCGACCCAGGCGTCGGCGGGGTCCTCGCGGCGGGGCACGCCCGCGATCGCCAGCCCCTCGGGGAGCTCGCCCGGAAGGTCCTTGGCCGAGTGGACGGCGATGTCGATCCGCTCGTCGAGGAGGGCGGTCTCGATCGCGCGCACGAAGCGCGCCTTGTCGCCGACCGCCGAGTCGTCGGTCTTGACCGGCACGATCTCGACCCCGCCGATCGCGTCCGCGACCGCCGCCGCCTGGGCCATCGCCAGGGTGCTGCCGCGGGTCCCGAGGCGGAGCGGCTCGGCGCTCATTTCCGCGGCACTAGCCGTTGTCGCGGTCGCGCCGGGCCTGGTCGAGCGAGGTGATCTCGGCGTCGGTGCCCTTGCTCGGCTCGGTGCCGGCGTCGAGGCCGAAGAGCTCGCGCAGCGCGGTCACGTAGACGTAGGCGTCGTCGCGCTCGGCGGCGTCCTTGACCCGCAGGGTCGGCTCGTGGAGCAGGCGGCTCGCGATCGCGCGCGCCATCGCCCCGAGCCGCTCGCGGTCGGTGTCGGAGAGGTTCTCGAAGCGGGGCTCGTTCTCGGCCAGCACCTGCTCGACGATCGACTCGGCGCGCTCGCGCAGCGCCGCGACCGTCGGCACGACCTCCTGGGCGGCGAGCCAGCGCTCGAAGCGGGTCAGCTCGGCCTCGATGATCGCGCGCGCGCCTCTGGCTTCGCTCTCGCGGCCCGAGGCGTTGCGCTCGACCTGGGCCTGGACGTCGTCGACGTCGTAGAGGCTGACTCCGCGGATCTCGCGGACGTCCGGGTCGATGTCGCGCGGTACCGCGAGGTCGATCAGCAGCAGCGGCTTGCCCTCGCGGCCCTCCATCACGAGCTCGAGCTCGGAGCGCTCGATCAGGTGGTGGGGGGAATTGGTCGAGGAGACGACGATGTCGGCGCTCTGCATCTGGCTCGGGAGCTCGTCGATCCGCACCGCCCGGCCGCCGAAGCGCTGCGCGAGGGAGATCGCGCGGTTGTAGCGGCGGTTGGCGATGAACACGGTCTCGACCCCGCGCGCGGCGAGCGCCCGCGCGGTCAGCTCCGCGGTCTCGCCGGCGCCGACGAGCAGCACCCGCCTCTCGGCGAGGTCGCCGAGGCTGTGCCGGGCGAGCTCGACCGCGACCGAGGAGATCGAGACGCCCTTCTCGGAGATTCCGGTCTCGTGGCGGGCGCGCTTGCCGGCCCCGAGCGCGCCGCGGAAGAGGCGGTTGAGCACCGGACCGGTCGCGCCCTCGACCAGCGCCAGCTCGTAGGCGCGCTTGACCTGGCCCTGGATCTCGGCCTCGCCGACGATCATCGAGTCGAGCCCGGCGGCGACGCCGTAGAGGTGGCGGGCGGAATCGGTCCCGTGGAGCGCATAGAGCGGGCCGAGCAGCTCGGTCAGCCGGATCTCGGCCTCGCGCGCGAGCAGCCCGAGGGCCTGGGTCTCGGCCTCGACCGGGTTCTCGGCGACGAGGTAGAGCTCGGTCCGGTTGCAGGTCGAGAGCGCCGCGGCCTCGCTGATCGACTCGAAGCCGATCAGCCCGTGGAGGACGCCGGCGGCGCGGCCCTCGGTCAGCGCCAGCCGCTCGCGGAGCTCGAGCGGCGCGGTCTTGTGCGAGATCCCGAGCGTCAGCAGGCCGCTCATCGCTTGTCCTTCTCGGTCAGCTCGGCGAGCTCGGCGAGCTCGCGCTGGATCCGCTGCAGCTTCGCGGCCATGATCGCCAGGTAGACGAGCAGCAGGACGAGGAAGACGAGGTAGGCGCCGGCGACGTAGCGCTCGCCGTCGGAGATCGCGAGCAGGACCGGCATCAGCCGCTCACCTCCGGCGCGATCGTCGGCGACGGGCCGAGGCGCGCGTCCTCGCCCTCGAGCGCGCGGCGGATCTTCCGCAGGTCCCCCGAGGAGCGCTTCGAGCCGAGCTCGAACGCGACCAGCGTCGTCCAGAGCAGCGCGATCCCGGCGAAGCAGACGAGGAACGCGACCCACATGTCGCCGGGCAGCCCGCCCGAGGACGAGAAGGTCCGCGGGTGGATGAAGCTCTCGGCCATCCGCACCGCGGCGAAGTTGAGCGGCACGAAGGCGCCGGCGGTGATCGCGAACACCGAGGCGTATCGCGCCTGCTGGTCTCGGTCCTCGATCGCGTAGCGCAGCGGGTAGTAGGTCGCGTAGAGCAGAAAGACGATCAAGAAGCTGACCAGGGTCGGCTCGCGCCACTCCCACCAGATCCCCCAGGCTCCCTTGGCCCAGATCGCGCCGGTCAGCAGCACCCCGACCCCGAAGATCACCGACATGTGGATCGAGACGTAGGAGCGCGCGTCGTGGACCGGGTCGCCGGTCCGCAGGTGGCGGATCGCGTGGATCGCGGCGACGACGAATCCGACCAGGGCGACGATCGCGAGCGGCACGTGGAGGTAGAAGATCTTCTGGATGAAGCCCTGATCGGCGTCCTCCGGGGCCCAGAAGAAGGCCAGGGCGAAGCCGGTGGCGAGCAGCGCCACGGTCGCGATCGCGATGTTTCTCAGGTTCAACATCAGTCGTCGAGCAGGAAGTCGTAGACGGCGTAACCGATCAAAGCGAACGTCAGATCGTAGAGGCCGAGCATCGCCAGCCACTGGGCGAGATCATCCGTCTCGGGCCCGCCGCGCGCGAGCAGCGGCTCGGCGGCGCCGGCGGCGGCGATCACGAGCGGCACGAGCAGCGGCAGCAGGATCAGCGGCCCGAGCAGGTCGCGGGCGCTCGAGTTGGTCGCGATCGAGGAGATCAGCGCCCCGGTCACAGCGAGCCCGACGTTGACGAGCAGCAGGACGCCGAAAAGCGGGAGCAGCCCGGCGGCCGAGTCGAGGAAGAAGATCGCGAACGCCGGCACCGCGACGAGCTCGAGCGCGAGCAGGTAGATGACGAGCGCCGCGGCCTTCGCTGCGAACAGCGCCGTCCGGTCGACCGGCGCCAGCCGCACGAGCTCGAAGCCGCCCTCGTCGCGCTCGGAGACGAACAACCGGTTGATCGCCAGGATCGCCGCGAAGAGCAGCGTCGCGACGAGGACGCCGGCCGCGAGGTCGCCCTCGAGCTCGGTGCGGTCGAGCGCGAAGCGGAAGATGACGAAGGTCGTGACCGCGAACAGCGCCATCGCCGGCACCGAGCGCAGCGTCCGCAGCTCGACCCGGAGGTCCTTGGCGAGGATCGCCGCGAACGCGGAACGCGAAGAAGTGGCTCTCGGCTTGATCACGCCGGCACCTGCTCTACGGGGCGACCGTCGGCGCCGAGCCGCAGCAGCGCGTCTGCCGATGCGGCGCCGTCGGCCTCGTGGGTGACGAGGACCCTGGTCCGCTCCGGTGAGCCGCCGATCAGCGGCTCGACCAGCTCGCGGGCCTCGGCGTCGAGGTGTGAGAGCGGCTCGTCGAGGAGCAGCAGCCCGGGCTCGTGCAGGATCGCGCGGCAGACCGCGGCGCGCTGGACCATCCCGCGCGAGTAGTCGCGGACGCGATCGTCCCCGCGGCGGGCGAGGCCGACCGCGTCGAGCAGCGAGCCGATCCGCTGCTCGGCCGGATCGGGATCGAGCCCGTGGAGAGCGGCGGCAAAGCGCAGGTTCTCGCGCGCGCTGAGGTCGCGGTAGAGCAGCGCGTCGTGGCCGAGCCAGCCGACATGGCCGCGCAGCCGCCAGCCTTCTCGCGGGAGCTCGCATCCGAGAACCCGGACCTCGCCGGCGCTCGGCCTCAGCAGCCCCGCGAGCACGCGCAGAAGCGTCGTCTTGCCGGAGCCGTTCGGGCCCTGGACCGCGAGCGTCTCGCCCGGCGCCACGGCGAGCGTCACCTCGCGCAGCGCGACGCGCTCGCCGAACTCGCGGCGCAGGCCGCGGAGCTCGATCGCCGGCTGGGGCGCCACGGAAGCGCTTGGGCTGGGCTGCACGACTATCGCCGAATCTACCGGGGGCGATTCGCTACTTTGACCCGCGGAGGGGTTGATGGGACGAACGATGCGCGAGCGCCAACACACGAGAGCCATTTACGCCTTCACCGGCGCGCTCGCTGCGTCGGCGGTCCTGGCGCTGACGTTCCTGCTCGCCTCGGCCCTGGTTCCGCGGCCCCATGCCGAGGCGGCCGGCTTCGCCGAGCCCACGTTCGTCGACAACGCCGCCGTCCCCTGCGAGACGCCGGCGATCGGCTGGCTCGACTCGAAGCCGCTCGGGAGGCCGTTTCGCCGCGGCAAGCTGCGGGGCGGGGTCCAGCTTCCCTCCGAGGGCGACGACTTCTTCACCTGGGACTTCCCCTACGGAGTCACTCCCAACCGCGGCTGGCGGCGCTGGGGCGCCGACGGGACGATCCGGATCGTGCTCGAGGTGCTCTGCGACTTCCGGGCCGCCAACCCCGGCGCGCCGCGGATCGGGATCGCCGACATCTCGCGTCCCCGCGGCGGGAAGTTCGGGGCCCGATTCGGCGGCCTCGGCCACGCCTCGCACCAGAACGGCCTCGACGTCGACATCCTCTATCCGCGCTCCGATCTCTACGAGAGCACCCCGACCCACCCCTCGCAGATCAACCGCGCGCTCGCCCAGGATCTCGTCGACCGCTTCGTCGCCGCGGGCGCCGAGTACGTCTTCGTCGGCCTCGGCACGCGGCTGGTCGGCCCGAAGGGCATCGTCACCAAGATCGGCCACCACGACGACCACCTCCACGTCCGCATCCCGCGCCCGCTGGCGACCGGAACGCCGCCACCGGCCGCGCTCGCCGGGACGGGCGGCTAGCGCGCCGCCGTGCCGGGCCCGCTGAGCGGAAAGGTCGCGCTCGTCGCCGGCGCGACCCGTGGGGCGGGGCGCGGGATCGCGGTCTCGCTCGGCGAGGCCGGCGCGACGGTCTATTGCAGCGGTCGCACGACGCGCGAGCAGCGCTCCGAGTACGACCGCCCGGAGACGATCGAGGAGACCGCCGAGCTCGTCGACGGCGCCGGCGGGGAGGGGATCGCGGTCGAGGCCGATCACCTCGAGCCCGACCAGGTCGAGGCGCTCGTAAAGCGCATCGACGACGAGCGCGGGAAGCTCGACGTCCTCGTCAACGACATCTGGGGCGGCGAGAAGCTCGCCGAATGGGACACGCCGCTCTGGGAGCAGGATCTCGAGAACGGGCAGCGGCTGCTGCGGCTCGCGATCGACACCCACCTGATCACGAGCCACTTCGCGCTCCCGCTGCTGATCCGCGAGCCCGGCGGGCTCGTGGTCGAGATGACCGACGGCACCGCCGAGTACAACGCCGAGAATTATCGGCTCTCGGCGTTCTACGACCTCGCCAAGGTCTCGGTGATCCGGCTCGCCTTCGCACAGGGGAAGGAGCTCGAGCCGCACGGCTGCACCGCGGTCGCGCTGACCCCGGGCTGGCTGCGCTCGGAGATGATGCTCGAGATCTACGGGGTAACCGAAGAGAACTGGCGCGAGGCGAAGCGCGGCAGCCCGCACTTCGCCGCGATCTCCGAGAGCCCGCGCTTCGTCGGCCGCGCGGTCGCCGCGCTCGCCGCCGACCCACAGCTCGCGCGCCGCAACCGTGGATCGTTCTCATCCGGGGGACTCGCGCGCGAGTACGGCTTCACCGACGTCGACGGCTCGCAGCCCGACTGCTGGCGCTACATGGTCGAGGTCCAGGACCCTGGGTTGCCACCGGATCCGACCGGCTATCGCTGAGTAGCTACCTGCGCTTCTTGGCCGGCGGCACGAGGTCGAGCTCGGCGCTCAGCTCGCGGTCGGCCTCGATCACCCGGACGACCGCGCCGATCAGCGCGAGGTGGGTGAACGCCTGGGGGAAGTTGCCGAGGTGGCGGGTGCTCGCGGGGTCGATCTCCTCGGCGTAGAGACCGAGCGGGCTCGCCTCGCCGAGCAGCCGCTCGCAGAGCTCGCGCGCGCGGCGGGGCTCGCCGATCTCGACCAGCGCCGAGACGAGCCAGAACGAGCAGATCACGAAGCTGCCCTCCTCGCCGGCGAGGCCGTCGTCGGTCTCCTCGGTCCGGTAGCGGAGCACGAGGCCGTTCTCGGTCAGCTCGTCGGCGATCGCGAGCACCGTGTCGCGGACACGCTGGTCGGTTGGCGGCAGGAAGCCGACCATCGGCAGCAGCAGCAGCGCCGCGTCGAGGGCCTCGGTCTCGTAGTGCTGGACGAAGACCCCGCGCCCGTCGACGCCGTTTGCGCAGATGTCGGCGTGGATCTCGTCGGCCGCCGCGCGCCAGCGCTCCTCGTTCGCCGAGTCCTCGCGCATCGCCGCGAGCCGCGCGCCGCGGTCGCAGGCGATCCAGCAGAAGAGCTTCGAGCCGGTGAAGTGCTTGGGCTCGCCGCGGACCTCCCAGATCCCGCGGTCGGGCTCGCGCCAGTGCTCGATCGCGGCCTCGACCTGCTTGACGAGCATCGGCCAGACGCGCTCGTCGAGGTTGTCGCGCGAGCGGGTGTGCATGAAGACGGTCTCGAGCACCGCCCCCCAGACGTCGTGCTGGCGCTGGTCGAAAGCGCCGTTGCCGATACGAACCGGGCGCGCGCCCTCGTATCCCTGGAGGTGGTCGAGGACGCTCTCCTCGAGCGACGTCTCGCCGCCGATCCCGTACATGATCTGGAGGTCGTCGCCGCTGCCGGCGGCGTCGGTGACGAAGTGGAAGAAGTCGTTCGCCTCCCACTCGAAGCCGAGCGTGTGGAACGCCCAGAGCGCGAAGCTCGAATCGCGGATCCACGAGTAGCGGTAGTCCCAGTTTCGCTCCCCGCCCGGGGTCTCGGGCAGCGACGTCGTCGCCGCGGCGGCGAGCGCGCCGGTCGGGCCGTGGGTCAGGCCCTTGAGCGTCAGCGCCGAGCGCTGGAGGTGCGTCCGCCAGGGGTGGTCCGGGAACTCGCCGCGGTCGAGCCAGTGCTGCCAGTGATGCGCGGTCCAGACCTGGCGCTCGTAGGCGTCCTGGTGGTCGCGCGGCGTGTTGTGGTCGTCCCAGGAGAGCGCGCAGAACGCGACCTCGCCCTCCTTCATCAGGTGGCGGGCGGTGACCCGCGAGCCCTCGATCCCGAGCTGGAGGTCGGTCGTGATCCGCAGATCGTGGTCGAGACCCTCGGTGTCGGCGACGACCTCCTGGTAGCCGTCGCCGGCGTAGTCCCAGCTCACCGGCCGGCGGCCGTAGTCGAACGCCGGGTGGCAGTCGAGGACGAGCTGCGCCTCGCCGTTGACGCAGCGCACCGTCCGCAGCAGGATGTGCTCCGCCTCGTAGTCGGTCGGCGTCCGCCGGTGGCGGCTCGAACGGCGGCGATCGTGGTGCCAGGGTCCGATCAGCAGCGCGTCGCGGACGATCAGCCAGCCGCCGCCGTCGACCACCCAGCTCGTCTCGAGCACCATCGTCCCCGGGAGGTAGCGGCGCGCGGCGGGGACGGTGACCTCGTCGGGCCCGAGCCTGAAGCGGCCGGCGTTTCGATCGAGGATCGCCCCGAAGATGCTCGGCGAGTCGAGTCGCGGGAGGCACAACCACTCGACGCTCCCGCTCGGGGCGACGAGCGCGGTCGTGTTGCAGTCGGAGAGGAACGCGTAGTCGGCGATCGGCGGGAACGGGCCGAGGCCGGGAGGGATCTGCGCCCAGTCGCGCTCGCCCGTGACCTCGGAGGCGGAAGCGCCGTTCTCGGACGAGAGACCCCGGATCTTTTCCCCCTGGCCCGTGACTCGGCTCCTACTTGCCCTTCTGCATCGTCCGCCGCCCGACCGTGAGCAGCGGGCCGAGGCCCTCGCGCAGCGCCTTGCCGCGCTTGCCGTTGCGGCCGTAGAGCAGGTTCGCCGAGGCGCGGATCGCCTGCCCGAGGGTCTCGTCGTAGGGCTGCCACCAGAAGTCGCGGGTGTAGCCGGGCTCCCAGGCGACGAGCTTGATGTTCGCGCACTCGTAGAAGCCGAACTTCGAGTGCGAGCGCCCGAGGCCGGAGTCCTTGACCCCGCCCCACGAGCACTGGCAGGCGCCGTGCGAGAACGAGTGGTCGTTGGTCCAGACCATCCCCGACTCGATCTGGCGCGCGATCCGCTCGCCCTTGTCGCGGTCCTTGGTCCAGACCGAGGCGCCGAGACCGAACTCGGAGTCGTTGGCGAGCTCGATCGCCTCCGCCTCGTCGGCGACCTCGACGATCGGGAGCAC
Source organism: uncultured Solirubrobacterales bacterium (assembly GCA_963817065.1). Taxonomy (GTDB): domain Bacteria; phylum Actinomycetota; class Thermoleophilia; order Solirubrobacterales; family 70-9; genus CAWFMO01. The sequence goes on along the minus strand of CAWFMO010000002.1, from coordinate 795,113 downwards.
GGGGCCGAAGATCTCCTCGTTCATGATCCGCATCTCGTGGGTTACGCCGGTGAGCACGATCGGCGCGATGAAGCGGCCCTTGAGGCCGGTACCAAGGTCCTTGGGCTTGACCTCGCCGCCGGTGAGCTTCTTGGCTCCCGACTTGACGGCGTCGTTGACGAGCTCCATGACCAGGTCGGCCTGATCGGCGGAGACCATCGGGCCGATCTCGGTGTCCCAGTCGCGCGGGTCGCCGACGCTCAGCCGCTCGGTCTCGCGGACGACGCCCTCGACGAAGCGTTCGGCGACCTCCTCGACGACGTAGACGCGCTCGATCCCCGAGCAGGTCTGGCCGGCGTTCGCGAACCCGCCCCAGACCGCGCCCGAGACCGCGTTCGCGAGGTCGGCGTCGGCGCAGACGATCTGCGGGTCCTTGCCCCCGAGCTCGAGGACGCTGCCCTTCATCTGCTTCGCGCAGGCGACCCCGACCTTGTAGCCGACCTCCACCGAGCCGGTGAAGAAGATCTTCCCGGCGCTCGACTTGGTCAGCGCGTCGCCGATCCGGCCGCCGCCGTGGACGGTGCGGACGAGGCCCTCGGGGAAGCCCGCCTTCTCGAAGACCTCGCGGATCCTCTCGCCGATCAGCGGCGTCAGGCTCGCGGGCTTGAGGACGACGCCGTTGCCGGCCATCAGCGCGATCGCGACCTCGCCGAACGGGATCGACCAGGGGTAGTTCCAGGGCGCGATCACGCCGACGACGCCGATCGGCTCGTAGACGAACTTCGCCTTCTTGGTCTTCAGGAAAGCCTGCGGGAAGGGGACCTTCTCGTCGGCGAGGATCTCGGGGCCGGCGTCGGCGATCCAGCGCAGCGCGTCAACGGTCGGCAGCAGCTCCATCGTGTAGCTCTCGACCCGGGGCTTGCCCTGCTCGATCGAGAGCAGCTCGGCGAGCTCGTCGATCTCATCGAGGAGCACGTCGGCGGCGCGGCGGAAGTAGCGCGCCCGGTCGGAGAGCGAGAGCTGGGCCCAGAACGGCTGGACCTCGGCGACCTCGTCGACGATCCCTTGGACCTTGCCCGGGGTGATCGTCTCGACCGCGCCGACGAGCTTGCCGGTAGAGGGGCTGAAGGACTCGAGCTGGTCCACCTTCTTGGCTTTCGGCTTGGCTTTGGCCTTGGTCTTCGCCTTCGCCTTGGTCTTCGATCTGCCGTTGGCGGAGGCGCCGTTGCGGGACTTGGCGGCGGACTTGCTGCGCGAGGTGCTCGCTTCCATACCTACCTTCGGTCGCTGTTGCGGACGCGGCCGATTCTACGCCCAGGTCGCTTGAGGACTAGCCGCGGACGCGGAACTTCGTCGTCTGGGGCAGCGACTGCTGCCCGACCGCATCCTGCGAGTAGACGCTGAAGGTGTGCCTGCCCTTCTTCAGCCTCTTGTAGACCTTCGGCGAGGTGCAGGGCGCGGGCGGCGATGCGTCGAGCGAGCAATAGAAGGTGACTCCGGCGACGTCGTCGCTGAAGACGAGGGTCGACTTCTGGACTTTGCCGCCGCGTTTCTTCTTCTTCCCCTTCTTCTTACTCTTCTTCTTCAGCCGCGTGTTGGGCTTGGGAGCCACCGGCGGGGTCGTGGTCGTGGTCGTGATCGGGCCCGGGGGCGGGGTCGGCGGGGGCTGGACGTAATAGCTGTAGGTGATCGAGCCGAGACCGGCCGGGCTGGGGTTGGCCGCGTCGACGGGATCGGTCATCGCGGCGTCCCGAAACCCGGAGCCACCGCCTCCGCCGCCACCGCCGCCGGCGAGGCTGTCAACCCCCGCACCGCCGCCGCCCCCGTAGCCGCCGCCCGCGCCGCCTCCGCCGGGCGTACCGCTACCGGCGCCGCCGCCACCACCGCCGAAGATCGCGAGACCCGCGGGCGTGGTGTAGCCGCCGCCTCCGCCGCCCGCTGCGCCCTGAGCCTGCCCGGCGCCGCCTCCACCGCCTCCACCGACGCCGCCATTACCGACTGCTCCGCCGGCAATGCCGCCCCCGCCGGCGGGACCGCCGGCACCCCCGGCCCCGATGCCGCCGCCACCGGCACCGCCGGTGCCGCTGGGACCGGTGACGCCGGTCGTCCCGATCGCTCCGGTGCCGCCACCGCCACCGCCACCGCTTCCTGTCGCGCCCCCGCCGCCCCCGCCGCCCCCGAATCCAAGTGTGCCCCCGGGTCCGCCGCCCGACCCGACGCCGCCGGCGCCGCCCGCCGCGCCCGCGCCACCCGAGCCGTCGCCGCCGTCACCTCCATTGCCGTTGTTGGCGCCCCCGGCGCCACCCATCGTGCCGCCGCCGGGTCCTGCCCCCGCAGCCGTCCCTCCGGCGCCGCCGACGAACTGGGAGCCGCCGCCGCCGCCGCCGCCGGCGACGAGCAGCAGGGTCTCGACCGCACCGTCCGTGAGCCAGATACCGCTGGCACCGCCCCCGCCCGCACCCCGGGTGATGCCCCCCGAGTCGACCCCGATCCCACCGACGAACCAGGAGAGGGTCTTCCCCGCGCCCGGGTTCAGGGCGAGCGTCCCTTGCACGCTGCCCCCGACTCCGCCCGCTTGGCCCCCGGTGCCGCCCTTCGCGCCCGCCGCGATCGTGCAAACCCTTGTCGCGTCGTCGGGAATCGCGACGGGGGAGGGGCCGAGACCGGTGGTCGTCTCCGTCACGGGCGCGCTCCACCCCGGATCGGTGGGACAGGCCGCGGCGGCGTGCGAAGCCGCAAGCAGCGAGGCCGCAACCACCAGCACCGACGTCCCTGTCTTGTGGCCCATCGGCACCGGACGATACATCGCAGCGGGACGGGAGTCGCAGGGTGGCCAAAATCACCGGGCGCCAAATGGAAAGGACCGGGAGCTCCCTCAAGCTCCCGGTCCAATTCCTTCCCCAGCTGTCTCACGCATGAAGCTCGGGACACCTAGGTCGTCCGGAGCGTCAACCGGGGGCTAGAACCCTGGGCGGGTCAGGGAGTTGCGACTTTTTTTCGTGAAGATTTGCTCACGTTTCAGGGGAATTCGGGAGGCTCGTAGAAGCGCTCGTTCTCGAGCCCCTCGGGCGCCAGCGGCTGGCCGGTCGGCTCGCCGCCCTGGTCGTGGGGGTTGCGGTATCCGGTCCCGCGGCCGAGCTCCTTGGCGCCGGGGTAGTGGGAGTCCTGGAGGTGCGGAGGGGGAGGCTGGGCACCGTGCTCGCGGACGTGTCGCGTCGCGCGCGAGATCCCGGCCGTCGAGGCGTTCGACTTCGGCGCCGTCGCGAGGTAGGTCGCGGCCTGGGCGAGGTTGAGTGCGCACTCCGGCAGCCCGACCCGGTCGACGGCCGCCGCCGCGGCGGTCGCGATCAGCAGCGCCTGGGGGTCGGCGTTGCCGACGTCCTCGGAGGCGAGGATCACCATCCGCCGGGCGATGAACCGCGGGTCCTCGCCGCCCTCGAGCATCGCCGCGAGGTAGTAGAGCGAGGCGTCGGGGTCGGAGCCGCGGGTGGCCTTGATCCAGGCCGAGATGTAGTCGTAATGGCGGTCGCCGCCCTTGTCGTAGAGGATCGCCTTGCGCTGGAGCGCGTCTTCCGCTGCGGCAAGGTCCACTTCGCTTGAGCCGCCCGAGCGCGTCCGCTCGATCGCGCGCTCGAGCGCCGAGAGCGCGACGCGCGCGTCGCCGCCGCTGCGGGTCGCGAGCAGCTCGAGCGCGTCGTCGGCGACCGGCGGCGGGTCGGCGATCCCGCGCTCGGAGTCCGCGAGCGCGCGGCGCAGGAGCCCCTCGACCTGTTCGGGCTCGAGCGGGCGGAACTCGTAGATCTGGCTCCGCGAGAGCAGCGCCGAGTTGACCTCGAAGTAGGGGTTCTCGGTGGTCGCGCCGATCAGCGTCACGAGTCCCTCCTCGACCGCGGGCAGCAGCGCGTCCTGCTGGGCCTTGTTGAAGCGGTGGATCTCGTCGAGGAAGAAGATCGTCCTCCGTCCGCCGGCGAGCCGCTCGCGAGCGCGGGCGATCACCTCGCGAACCTCGGCCCGGCCGGCGTTGACGGCCGAGAGCTCCTCGAAGGCAGCGTCACTGGTCCCGGCGACGATCCGCGCCAGCGTCGTCTTGCCGGTCCCCGGCGGCCCGTAGAAGACCGCCGAGTGCGGCTCGCCCGACTCGATCGCGACCCGCAGCGCCGAGCCCGGCTCGAGCAGGTGCTCTTGGCCGGCGAGCTGCTCGAGGCCGCGGGGGCGCATCCGGGTCGCGAGCGGGGCGTTCGGAGCCGCTGAGCCCGGCGGGCCAGCTGGGTCGGCGTCGAAGAGGCTCTCCATCAGGCGCTCCAGTCCCCTGCGACCGAGCGGGCGGTCTCCTCGTCGGGTCCCATATGGATACGGGCGAGAAGGCCGTCGCGCCGCTCGGCGACCCACCAGTAGGTCTGGTCGACGTCGAGGTCGCGCATCCGGGCGGTGTAGCGGATCGAGACGATCGCGAGCTCCTCGCCGAGTTCGGTCACCCCGCCGATCTCGTACTCGATCTCATCCCACGGCTGCTCCCAGGTCGCGACCGTCTCGAAGGCGCCGGCGAGGCCGCTGCTCTTGGACGGCACCGGGAACGAGGGGTCGGCAAGCAACTCGACGTCCTGGTGCAGGAGGCCGGACATCGCATTCGGGTCCCACTCGCCGTCCACACGCGTGCCCAGCATCGCCCGGATCAGTTCTGCCGCGCTCAAGCTCATGGGGCAAGTATTAGCGCCCCGGCGCGGTAACAAACGAAGGCCGCCGCCGCTCTAGGTTCCCCGCACCTTGGAACCGCTCGAGCTGATCGCATGCGGGCGATGGTCGTCGCGCTCGTGATCAGCGGGTTGGCGATGCTCGCCCAGGCGGCATTCGGCTAGCGCCGCGGGCGGAGGCACGCTCCAGGGTAAGTTGTCGGCATGCCCGAACCGGCGACAGCGACCGCGCCCCCGGGCCTCGGCGACGAGGCGGTCGGCCTGCTCCAGCGGCTGCTGCGGATCAACACCGTCAACCCGCCCGGCAACGAGGGCGAGGCGCAGGAGCACCTTCGCGCGCTGCTCGCAGAGGCCGGCTGGGAGTGCGAGATCCTCGCCGCCGAGCCCGAGCGCCCGAACCTCGTCGCGCGGCTGCGCGGTCAGGCCGAGGGCCCGACCCTTGCGCTGATCTGCCATGTCGACACCGTCCCCGCGGACCCGAGCGAGTGGAGCGTCGATCCGTGGTCGGGCGAACTCCGCGACGGCTATGTCTGGGGCCGCGGCGCGCTTGACATGAAAGACCAAGTGGCCTCCGAAGCCGCGGCCTGCGCCGAGCTCGGCCGCTCGGGCTGGCGGCCCGCGAGTGGCGAGCTGCTCTTCGTCTGCACCGCCGACGAGGAGACCGGCGCCCACAAGGGCGCCCAGTACCTCTGCGCAGAGCATCCCGACAAGGTCCGCGCCGACATGGTCGTCAACGAGGGCGCCGGGCTGATGGTCGAGTTCGAGGGCCGCCGCCTCTATACGCTCGCCGTCGGCGAGAAGGGGGTCTTCCGCTTCCGGCTCCGGACCCGCGGGACCGCCGGCCACGGCTCGCTTCCCAACGTCGGCGACAACGCGCTGTTCAAGCTCGCGCCGCTGCTCGAGGCGCTGCGCGAGCAGCCCGCGCGCGAGGGCACTCCCGACACCGACCTCTTCCTCGACCGCCTGCTCGGCTCCGAGCAGCCCGACCTCGACGCGGCGCTCGAGCGGATCCGCGCCGGCAACCGCGAGCTCGCCGACCTGCTCGCCGAGCCGATGCTCGGCGTCACGCTGGCGCCGACGATGGCCGAGGGTTCGGGCAAGGAGAACGTGATCCCGTCCTCGGCCGAGCTGCTCGTCGACTGCCGCGTGCCGCCGGAGATGGAGGCCGCTGAAGTGCGGGACAGAATCGAATCTGTCCTCGGAGCTGGCGAATACGAAGTCGATTTCATCGAGGAGGTGGTCGGCAACCGCTCCGACTACGGCGGGCCGCTCGCCGAGGCGATCGAGGGCTGGGTCGAGGGGGTGGACCCCGGCGCCGACGTGCTGCCCGGGGTGATGCCGGGGTTCAGCGACAGCCACTGGTTCCGCAAGGCGTTCGGATCGGTCGTCTACGGCTTCTGCCCCCAGAACGCGATGAGCTTCGCCGAGGCCGAGCCGCTGATCCACGGCGCCGACGAGCGAATCGCGGCCGCCGACGTGGCGCTGATGGCCGGCTTCTTCCACGAGCTGCCCCAGAGGGTGCTCGGTTGAGACCCCACCGGGTCCTCATCTACATAGGCCTGTCCCGGCAGGAGAGTTCGCGATGAGCGGCGGCTCGAACGGAGGCAGCTCGAACGGAGGGCCGGCGATTCCCGAGGAGCCGCTGCGGCTCGGCGGGATGGCGCTCCGCAACGGGCTCTTGATCCACGGCCCGACCCACTGGGCCGCCGCCGCCCGCGGCGCCGACGGCGAGGTCCACGTCGCCTCGGGCCCGAAGCCGGTCCTCGCGCCGGCGCTCTCGAACAAGGTGCCGCTGCTGCGCGGGCCGCTGCGGCTCGCCGAGGCCTTCGCCGTGATCCCGATCGTGCGCGCCAAGCTCTCCGAGGCGCGGCTGCCGTTCGAGGCCCCGCGGGTGATCGCCGCGATGCTCGGAACCGGGGCGCTCAATCGGCTGCTGCGCGACCGGCTGGCCCCGACCGCCCGCCGCGAGGCCTTCACCGGCGTGCTCGGGCTGTTGCCGTCGCTGGTCGCGCTGTCGGACCGCGACCTCGCCTCCTACCACGGGGTCGAACACAAGGCGATCGGCGCCTACGAGCGCGGCTCGCTCGACCCCCGCGACGCGACCAAGGAGCACGACCGCTGCGGCTCGAACCTGATCGCCCCGCTGCTCGTCTTCTCGGCGGCCGGGCAGCTGCTGATCGACCGGCTGATCGAGAAGCCGGGCGCCGCCGCGCGCGGTGCGGTCGGCCTCGCGAGCGTCGGGCTCGCGGCCGAGCTCTTCGCCTGGAGCGAGCGCAACTCCGAGACCTCGCTCGCCAAGGCCTACCGCCGCCCCGGGCACGAGATCCAGCGCCTCGTCGCGACCAAGGAGCCGACCGAGCGCCAGCTCGAGGTCGGGGAAGCGGCGATGGCCGAGATCCTGCGGGCCGAGGCGCGCGAATAGACTCCGCCGCCGTGACCGCGAGCCCGAACAACGTTCCCCTCGGCCGGATCGATCACGTCGGAGTCGCCGTCGAGGACCTCGACGCCGCGATCGCCCTCTACCGGGACTCGCTCGGGATGCCGCTCGCGCACCGCGAGACGGTTGAGTCGCAGGGGGTCGAGGCGGTGCTGCTCGACGTCGGCGAGGGCCACATCGAGCTCCTGCGCCCGCTGAGCGAAGATACGCCGGTGGGAAAGTTCGTTGCAAAGAAGGGGACCGGGATGCACCACGTCGCCTACGCGGTCGAGGACATCGACGCGACGCTGGCGAAGCTCAAGGATGCGGGGCTCGAGCTGATCGACGAGAAGCCGCGGACCGGGATCCGGGACAGCCGCGTCGCCTTCCTGCACCCGCGCTCGACCGGCGGCGTGCTGACCGAGATCGTCGAGCCGGCCCATGGCTGAGAAGAAGGAGAAGGTCACGAGGGCGGAGCGGGTCGAGATCGGCTTCGACGGCGGCCAGGTGATCGCCGCGCGGATCGAGGAGAAGCAGATCGCCGACCTCCGCGAGGCGGCGGAGAAGGGCGACGGCTGGCACGTCCTCGAGACCGAGGACGGCGAGACCGCGCTCGACCTCGGCAAGGTCGTCTTCATCCGGATCGCCAACCCCGAGCACCGGGTCGGCTTCAGCAACTAGCCGGCGAGCGACTCCCAGAGCCGTTCTTCGACCCCCAGCACCGCCTCGGTCTCGGTGCTGATCAGCTTCCAGCCCGCGGACTCTGGCTCGTCGAGCTCGCTCGCCGCGTGCGCCGCCGTGGCCAGCCCGGTCCAGCGATCGGCGGCCTCGGCCGCCAGCGGCGCCGAGTCGTCGCCGACCTCCTCGAGAAAGCGCGCGTACATGCGGCGGAAGTTGCCGCCGCCGGTCCCGCGGCGCTCGATCACCTGGTAGAGGAAACGGGCGCACCACTGCCAGTCCTCGGCCGCCTCGGGCCAGTCGCCGATCTCGGCGGCGAGCCGCCGCAGCGCCGGGATCCCCTGGAAGTCGCCGAGCGCCGGCTCGAGCATCTCCTTCGCCGCGCGCTCGATCGCCCGCGGCGCCGCGGCGACGAGATCGTCGCGGCTGAGCTCGGCGCCGGGCGGGAGGTCGAACATGTGCCCGGCGAGCGGGAAGATCGGGTTGCCCTCCGAGCGCGCCTTGGCGAGGTTCTCGAGCCGCGTCTCCTGGAGCTCCTCGAAGCCGGTGTCGGAGAGGTAGGAGAGCTCATCGTCGTAGCCCGCGAGCACGACGGCGTGGCCGGGGAAGTGGGCCGACTTGCCGTAGTGGTCGAGGTGGTAGAGGTCGGTGATCAGGATCGCCGGGCGGCCGTCGTCGACGGTCTCGGCGGCCATCCGCCAGGCGCCGTCGGGGTCCTCGTCGGTCCGCAGCCGCAGCGGCGCCCCGGTCAGCTCGACGAAGCTCTCCTCGAGCCGCGCCGCGCGCCCGTTGGTGAACCGCGACGGCGACTGGCCGTCGATGACGACGTAGAAGAAGCACGCTCCGGCGCCGAGCCCGAACGCCATCTCCTCTGAGACCTCGGCCCCGTGGAAGGCGAGCAGGTTGCGGAGCGCGGTCGAGCCGCAGTGGTTGCCGGGGACGTGGCGGTACCCGGGGACGAGCTTCGGTTCGGTTGCGGCCGCCACCGCGCGCAGCTTAGAGCGGCAGCTTCTTCGCCTTCTTCAGGCACTTGCGCCTCGCCTTGCCCTTGCGCTTCTTGCACTTCTTCTTCGCCTTGGCGCGCAGCCCGGTCGGCCCGGCCGGGGCGGCGGGAGGCGGCGCAGCCGCGCCGGGGAACTGGGCCTTGAGCGCGTTGTAGGCGCCGAGCGCGTCGATCACCCCGCCAGAGACGTTCTTTCCGCTCCATTCCGCCGACGGGCGCGCGCCGGCGATGATCGCGTTGCGGACCTGGGCGCCGGTCGCCTGCGGGAAGGCGCCGAAGAGGATCGTCGCGACCCCGCCGGAGATCGTCGGGGAGACGCTCTGGAAGCAGTTCGCGTCGGTGCCGTTGTAGAACGTCCCGTCGGTGTCGTTGTCGGTCCAGTACATGTTCTGGACCGGCACCGCGACGTCGACGAGGCTGTCGCCGAAAGCGCCTCCGCAGACGCTGTCGTCGTTGGCGGCGACCGTCACGCAGAGCACGTTCGGAAGCGGGACGCCGCAGAACCAGCGCGAGGAGGCCTGGGCATCGGCGTCGACCTCGTCCCCGTTCCCGGACGAGTTGGCGATGAACAGGGTGTTCGGATGGGAGGCGATCGCCCCCTGCATCGCCGCGGCGCCGCCAGGGTCGCCGGTGTAGTCGATCGGGTTCCAGCTCGCGGTCACTACGCGGGCACCGAGGTTGGCGGCGAAGTTCATCGCCGCGGGCTGGATGTCGCCGAAGCAGTTGTCGTTGTCGAAACAGCTGCGGATCGGCAGGAAGCGCGCGTTCGGCGCCACCCCGGCCCCGCCGAGGCCGTTGTTCCAGGCCGCGCCCAGCGTTCCCGCGACCAGGGAGCCGTGGCCCGAGCAGGCAACCGGGTCGTCGGGGTTGTTGTCCGGCGCCAGGGCGGGCGGCGGCCCGTTGCAGTCGTTGCCGATGAAGTCGGAGCCGGCTGCCGCCGGCGCCAGCCGCGGCGCGAGCTCGGGGTGCTGGAGGTCGATACCCGTGTCGACGGTAGCGACCGGAACCTCTGAGATCGCGCCGGCGCTGTCGAGCGCCTGCCCCACCCGCATGATGTACAGGGGCTCGACCTCGTCGACCTCGTTCGCGAACTCGTCGGTCGGAAAGGCGGCCATCGACGAGGCGGGCACGGCCGCCGCGATCGTCAAGGCCGCAATCAGAAGGACCCCGCTCAGCTTCTTCATCAACCCACCCCCATGTCGAGCTTGCTCAGGACTCGGCAAGTCAATCAGACGCCGCGACGCCTCGCAATTTCAGATACTCGGCTCGCTCCTTGAAGCTCTTGCGCATCTCGCTCGTCAGCTCCTCGAGGAACTCCTCGCGGTAGGTCGAGTCGGTGAACATCGCGATCGAGAAGTAGAAGCCCGAGAAAGCGGCCAGCCCGCCCGCGACCCGCAGCAGCGCCTCGGTCAGCTCGAGCCGCTCCCCGAAGAGGTCGAAGGCGAGGATCTCGTCGACCGGCCCGCCGACCCACTCGGCCTGGGTCGCGCCGTCGACCGCGAGCAGACCGAAGACGACGAAGAAGGCGCCGATCGTGAGGCTGACGAGCAGGACCTGGACCGCCTGGCTCACGAACATCACGAGCCCGACGTTGACGAGCTGGCGGCGGCGCAGCGGCGGGCCCGAGCCGCCGACCTCGCTCTCGAGCCGCTTCGCCTCGCGCGGCAGTCGCACGACCAGGAACGCGGTGCCGAGGAAGGCGAAGAGCCCGATGATGACGACGTAGATCGCGTCGGTGGGGCGCGAGAAGATCTCCCAGAGCTCCTGGGTCGGGAACGAGAGCAGGGCGAAGATCGCCAGCAGCGGCACCGCCTTGGCGATCAGCCCGAGCGCGGTCCGCAGCTGGCTGACGATCCGCGCCAGCACCCAGCGCAGGATCGAAACCAGCCCGTAGACGAAGACCCCGTAGATCAAGACCAGCAGCAGGAGGTTGCCGGCCGCGGTCGCGAGCGCGCTGCCCGCCTGGCCGCCGAAGATCAGCGGCAGCAGCGCCGGCACGATCACGAACGCTCCCAGCTCCATGAGCCCGATCTCCTCGGGGACGGTCGAGAACGGGCGCCCCTTGGCGAGGTTGATCAACGCGAAGGCGAGCAGCAGGATCGCGAGCCCGCCGGCGACCGCGAGCAGGTTCTGCCACCAGGGCCAGTCGAGGTTGCCGGCGCCGAGCATCTCGCCGAGGAAGACGAGGCCGAGCAGCGGCGCCGCGCGGTTGAAGACGCTGCGCGAGGCGGAGAAGTCCTCGCTGAACATCGGCAGCCCGGCGCGGCGAAAGCCGCGTTCGTATTCCCGGAGCCGGTCCCCGTCGCTCACCGCGCGCATTCTTCCAGTCCGCCCCTATCCTCCGCCGCCGTGCTCGCCCGGCTCGACAACCGCCTGCTGCTCGCGATGCGGACCCGCTTTCACCAGCCGTTGCCCGAGGCGATCGCCAGGGGGCTGGGCAAGCTCGGCGAGTACGGCGCGGTCTGGCTCGCGATCGGGCTGGTGGCGGCGCTGCTCGCCGACGAGAATCGCGGCGAGTGGCTGGTCGCCGGGCTGCTCGGACCATTCGCGATCGGGCTCAACTTCGCGGTCAAGTTGGTCGTCCGCCGCGAGCGGCCGGTCCTCGAGGGCCTGCCGCCGCTCGGCGGCGCGCCGAGCTCGCTCAGCTTCCCCTCCGCCCACGCGACCTCGTCGTTCGCCTGCGCGACGGCGATGACGAGGATTGCGCCGGAAGCAGCCTTGCTCTTTGTCCTGGCGGCGCTGATCGCCGCCGGGCGCCCATACCTCGGCATGCACTACCCCTCTGACGTGCTCGCCGGGGCGGCGCTCGGTGTGGGACTCGGGCTCCTCGTCCCGCTCGACTTATGAGGCCCTACCGGGTCCTCATCAACTCACGTCTGTCCCTTCAGGAGAGTGCGCGATGAGGATCGGAATCGTCGGCTTGCCGAACGCGGGCAAGTCGACGCTCTTCAACGCGCTGACCGCCGGCGGCGCCCAGACCGGCGACTACCCGTTCACGACCGTCGAGCCGAACGTCGCGATCGCCGCGGTCCGCGACGAGCGGCTCGAGAAGATCGCCGCGACCCTCGACTCCTCCCACCTGATGCCCGAGACGATCGAGTTCAACGACATCGCCGGGCTCGTCAAGGGCGCCTCCGAGGGCGAGGGCCTCGGCAACCGGTTCCTCGCCAACATCCGAGAGACCGAGGCGATCTGCCACGTCGTCCGCGCCCACTCGACCGAGGGCGTTCCGCACCCGGACGGTCGCGTCGATCCGCTCGCCGACACCGAGACCGTCGAGGCCGAGCTGCTGCTCGCCGACCTCGAGCAGGTCGAGCGGCGGTTGGCGAAGGTGACCAAGGAGGCGCGCTCCGGGGACAAGGAGGCGACCGCCGAGCGCGACTGGCTCGAGGCGGTGCGCGACGCGCTCGCCGCCGGCAGGCCGGCGCGGACGGTTCCGGCGCCGGCCGCGGCCGCCGACGCCCCGCGCAAGCTCAGCGCGCTGACCTCGAAGCCGGTCCTCTACGTCGCCAACGTCGAAGAGGGGGCGCTCGAGGTGCCAGAGGCGCTCGCCGCCCACGCCGAGGAGATCGGCGCGCGATCGATCGCGCTCAGCGCCAGGATCGAGGCCGAGCTCGCCGAGCTCGATCCCGCCGAGGGCGCGGAGATGCGCGACGAGCTCGGGCTCGAGGAGTCCGGGCTCGAGCGGCTCGTCCACGCGGCGTTCGAGCTCCTCGACCTGATCACGTTCTTCACCGCCGACCGCGGGGTCGAGGCGACCGCGCGCAGCCTGCCGCGCGGCGCGACCGCCTATGACGCCGCCGGCAAGGTCCACACCGACATCCAGCAGGGCTTCGTCCGCGCCGAGGTGATCCCCTGGGACGCGCTCGTCGGGGCCGGCGGCTACGTCGTTGCGACCGAGCGCGGGCTGATCCGCACCGAGGGCCGCGACTACGTCGTCGCCGACGGCGACATGATCAACATCAAGCATTGATTCGCCGCGGGAAATAGGGTGTCGGCGATGCCGCCGCGCACCCAGGCGCGCTTTCCGGAGACCGGCGCCGCCGAGGGCCACTACGAGAGCTTCTACATCAAGGCCAACCGCCCCGGCGGCGGCCAGGGGATCTGGATCCGTCACACGGTCCACAAGCGCCCGGGCGAAGAGGCGAGCTGCGCGCTCTGGTTCACGTTCTTCGACGCCGAGGCCGACGGCCCGCGGGCGACCAAGAGGCAGTTTCCCGCCGACCGGCTCTCGGCCCCGCCCGGCGGCTACATCGGGGTCGACTCGGCCGAGCTCGGCGACGGGCGCGCCAAGGGCGAGGTCGAGACCCAGGCGCTGCGCGCGACCTGGGACCTGACCTTCGCCGACTCGCACCCCGCGTTCCTGCACCTGCCGCGCGAGTCGCTCTACGACGCCAAGCTCCCGAAGACCAAGTTCCTCAGCCCGTATCCGAACGCGGTCTTCGACGGCACGGTCACGATCGGCGGAGAGACGATCGAGCTCGACGGCTGGCGCGGGATGATCGGCCACAACTGGGGCGCCGAGCACGCCGAGCGCTGGGTCTGGATCCAGGGCTCGGGCTTCGACGGCCGCAACGAGGAGGACTACTTCGACATGGCGGTCGGGCGGATCAAGGTCGCGGGGCTGACGACCCCGTGGGTAGGAAACGCGAACCTCCACCTCGACGGCACCGACCACCGGCTCGGCGGCTTCGGCCACATCCCGAGCACCAAGGTCACCGAGGAGCCGACAAGCGCCCGCTTCGGGCTCCGGGGCAAGGGGATCAAGGTCCGCGGCCGCGTCTCCTCCGAGGTCAAGAACTTCGTCGTCTGGGTCTACGCCGACCCGGTCGGCCCCGAGCACAACACGCTCAACTGCTCGATCTCGGACCTCGAGCTGGAGGTCGAGCGCGACGGCGCCGCGGTCGAGCGGCTCTCGGTCTCCGGCGCCGCGGCGTACGAGTTCGGGACCCGCGACGCCGACCACGGGCTCCCGGTCCAGCCGTACCCCGACGGCTAGCCGGCGCGCCAGGGCGAGCCGAAGCGGGCCGCCTCGCCGCCGACCTTCTTGAATCTGACCCAGGTGTCGCGCAGGTCGAGGCGGTCCTGGAGCGTCGCGCCGTCGACCGTCGTCTGGCCCCCGGTTCCGACGATCGTCGCCTCGAGCACGCGCGGCGAGGCGCCGGTTTCGACCCGGATCACGCGCAGCTTGCCGTCGACCAGGCCCGAGAGCGCGGACTCGAGCTCGCGCGGTGAGAGCTGCTCGTGCCAGCGGTGGTACGGCGAGCCCTTGTCGTAGGGGTCGGGAACCCCGCGCAGGTAGGGGACCGCCTCGCCGCCGAAGACGTTCTCGACGTCCTCGGTGTGGCCGCCGGAGGTCGAGAAGAAGAAGGTGCGCGCGATCTCGCCTTCGTGGGCGACGACCTTGCCCGTGGTCCCCTCGACCGCCGCCGTCGTCTCGGGCTCCTCGGCGCCGACCCCGCCGTAGACCTGGCTGCGGGTGTCCTCGTAGACGTCGAAGGGCCGCTCGGGGGTGATGCTGGTCAGCGCGTAGGAGCGCGCGGCAACGGCCTGCGCGCGCAGCGCCTCCGCCGGCCAGTCCGAGGGGACTTCGACCGGGACGACGCCCTTGAGGTAGTCCTCGATCGCGAGCCAGTTGATCGCCTCGACCCCGTCCGCGGCCGGCCGCAGCTGGATCGCGCCGCGGTACTCGCCCGCGCCGGCCAGCGTCACGCTTTCGCCGCCCTCGGCGCTGACCGAGTCGCCGCACCTGGCCGGCTTGCCGCCGTCCGGGCCGCGGAGCTCGAGCCCTCCGTCGCCGCTCGTCACCGTGTAGGTCTTCGCCTCGTCAAGCGCCTTTCCGCAGCCGGTGTCCGCGCCAGTGAACGAAGCGCTTGGCCCCGAGTCGACGAGCACCCGCACCGATGACGACTTGACCTTGCCGAGCCAGGTGCCGCGGTAGTAGTGGGCGAGGATCTGGTCGTAGGTCGAGCCGGCCTCGGCCATCCCCTTGGCGCCGTACTGGCTCAGCCCGACCCCGTGGCCGTAGCCGCCGCCCTCGATGCTCCAGCGGACCTCGGCCGCGGCGGGCGCGGCGCAAGCCAATGCGGCCGTCACGGCCAGCATCAGCAGCGTGCAGCGAAGCTTCATCCCGGTAGCCATCGGCACACCGGCAAACGTACTCCAGGGCCCGAAGTTGCGCTCCGGCAACTTCGCCTCGGCTAGCATCGCCCGTCGATGAGCACCTGTGTCGTCACCGGCGGGGCCGGCTTCCTCGGCTCCCATCTCTGCGAGCACCTGCTTGGGCAGGGGCACCGCGTGATCTGCATCGACAACCTCGACACGGGGTCGCTGCAGAACATCGAGCACATCCGCGACGAGGGCTTCGAGTTCGTCAACCAGGACATCACCGAAGAGGTGCAGATCGACGGCGGCGTCGATTTCGTCTACCACCTCGCCTCGCCCGCGAGCCCGATCGACTACCTGCGGCTGCCGCTGCACACGCTCAAGGTCGGCTCCTACGGCACCCACCACATGCTCGGCGTCGCAAAGTTCAAGCGCGCCAGGATCCTCGTCGCGTCGACCTCCGAGGTCTATGGCGACCCGCAGGTCCACCCGCAGGCCGAGGACTACTGGGGCCACGTCAACCCGATCGGCCCGCGCGGGGTCTACGACGAGGCGAAGCGCTACGCCGAGGCGCTGACGATGGCCTACCACCGCCAGCAGGGCGTCGACACGTGCATCTCGAGGACCTTCAACAGCTACGGGGCGAGGATGCGCCCCCACGACGGCCGCGCGATCCCGACCTTCCTGCGCCAGGCGCTCCAGGACAAGCCGCTGACGGTGTTCGGCGACGGCAGCCAGACGCGCAGCTTCTGTTACGTCGACGACCAGATTCGCGGCCTCGTGCTGCTCGCCGAGTCCGACGTCCACGAGCCGGTCAACATCGGCAACCCGATCGAGATGACCCTGCTCGAGCTCGCCGAGGCCGTGATCAAGGCGACCGACTCGCGCTCGGAGATCGTCTTCGAGGCGCTGCCGGTCGACGACCCGCAGGTCCGCCAACCCGACATCACCCGCGCCAAGCAGCTGCTCGGCTGGGAGCCTCAGGTCGACCTCGCCGAGGGCCTGCGGCGGACGATCGAAGAGGCCGGCGTCGAGCGCCTCGTCGGCGCCTCGAGCTAGCGCTCCGGGGCAAACAACTCCACGGGCTCGCGCTTCCCCCTCAGTGGCACGGAGGGCCGCGGAGCGAGGGGCGGATGCGAGTTGGTCAGCCGCTCGCGGGTCGCGTCGGTGAGCAGGATGTCGTCACCGGTCTCGCGCGTCGCCGCCTCGACCCGCGCCGCGACGTTGACCGGATCCCCCATGACGCTGAAGTCGAGCCTTCCCGCGCCACCGACGTTGCCCGCGATCACGGTTCCCGAGTTGAGGCCGAGGCCGACGCGCAGGTCGCCTTCGAACTCCCTGCCGACGAGCTCGGCGATCTCGAGCGCCGCGGCGAGCCCGCGGTCGGCGTGATCGGCGAATCGGCGCGGCGCCCCGAACACCGCCATCAAGCCGTCGCCGACGAACTTGTCGACGTGGCCGCCGTGCTCGTGGATGATCGGCACGACGCCCTCGAAAAGGCGGTTTAGGGTGGCGATCACCGTGGTCGCCCGCTCGCGCTCAGACCAGGCGGTGAAGCCGCGGACATCGACGAACAGGATCGTCGCTTCGACCGCCTCGCCGGCGAGGTCGGTGCCCTCGGTGAGGATGTGCTCGGCGACGTCGGGATCGACGTAGGCGCCGAACGCCTCGCGGATCCTCTCGCGCTCGGCGAGGCCCTCGGCCATTCGGTTGAACCCGGCCTGCAGCAGCCCGACCTCGCTGCCGTCGTCGACCGCGACCCGGGCCTCGAAGTCGCGGTTCTCGATCCGCTCCTGCGCCGAGCGCACGCCGGCGAGCGAGTCGGAGAGCGAGCGTGCCGACAGCAATATCGCCGACGCCCCCGCAATCCCGCCGACGATCGCGAGGAAGAGGATCGCGCCCATCGTCTGACCGTCGTTGAGATTGGCGCCCGCGAGGTCGACGACGGCAAAGGTTCCGACGCCAATCAGTGCCACCCCTGTCGCCAGCGCCCAGGCCATGAACAGCCGTGTCGCGACGCCCGGCGTCTCCAGCCGCTCCGGGTTCGAGTCGGCCAGCGCGAGCACGGTCACCGGGCGGACCATGCGCTCGACCATCAGGTACTGGAGCGTGCACGAGGTGACCCCGCCGAGCAGCCCGGTGCCGAGCAGGGCAAGCACGTACTCGGGCCCGAGGTCGACGTTGAGCAGGGCGAAGAGCAGCGCGCCGCCGGCCCAGAAGACGCTCGAGCGCAGCGCCCAGATCCCGGGGTAGCGCAGGACCTGGCGCCGCACGAGATCGGTCGCGGCCCGGTCGGTTGAAAGCCATTCGCGGACCGGCTCGAACGGGCGGCGCCCCGCCCACCACCGCCCCAGGACCAGCGAGATCGGCATATAGACCGCGAAAGCGATCAGGTTCCGCGTCAGCGCCCGGTCCCACTCCTCATCGGATAGCTCTCCGGGGACGAGGAAGAGGAAGAAGCAGAGGACGATCAACGCTCCGACGCCGTTTGCGGCGATCCCGGCGATGTCGAGGCGCCGCTCGAGCTCGTCCCGCAGTCGCTTCCGGTCACCGGGGCTCGCGTCCATACCGATCTCGCAGGCTACGGCTCTCAGCCTTCTTTAAGCAGGAGACGCGAGGATGGGCGGGTGAGGGTGCTACTTGTCGACGACGAGCCGCAGTTCCGGCGCGCGCTCGAGCGGGCGCTGAAGCTCGAGGGCTACGAGGTCGCGGTCGCCGGCGACGGCGAAGAGGCGCTCGCCGCGCTCGCCGAGCGCAGCCCGGACGCGATCGTCCTCGACGTGCTGATGCCGAAGCTCGACGGGATCGAGACCTGCCGGCGCATACGTGCCGGCGGCGACTCGACCCCGGTCCTGATGCTGACCGCGCGCGACGCCGTCTCCGACCGCGTCGACGGCCTCGACGCCGGCGCCGACGACTACCTGGTCAAGCCGTTCGCGCTCGAGGAGCTGCTGGCGCGGCTGCGGGCAATGCTGCGCCGCGGCGAGCCCTCGAACGGCGGCCCGCTCGGATATTCGAACCTGACCCTCGACCCGGCGACCCGCGAGGTCCGCCGCGGCGAGCGCGAGGTCGAGCTGACCAAGACCGAGTTCTCGCTGCTCGAGCTGCTGCTGCGCCACCCGAGGCAGGTCATGACCCGCTCGCAGATCTTCGAGTCGGTCTGGGGCTACGACTTCGGCCCGAGCTCGAACTCGCTCGAGGTCTACGTCGGCTACCTGCGGCGCAAGACCGAGGCGGAGGGCGAGCCGCGGCTGATCCACACGGTGCGCGGGATCGGCTACTCGCTGCGGGAGAAATGACGCTCAGAAGGCGACTGACGCTGCTCTCGGCGATCGCCGTCGCGATCGCGGTCGCGCTCGCCTCGGTGATCGTCTACTTCCTGGTCCGCGACCAGCTCATCGACCAGGTCGACGACACGCTCGAGGAGCGCGCGGGTGCGGCGACGCTGGTCTCGAGAGGCCGGCCGGAGCCGGTCCTCGGCCCCGGCGGTCCGCCACCTCCGGGCGTCCGGCCCGGCGTCGGCGGACCGCTGCCGCCGCCTCCTCCGGGTGAGCGGGGTCCGGAGACCTTCGAGCTCCCGGCCCCGCCGCGCGGCGACTTCGTCCCCCGCGGCCAGATCATCGACGCGAGCGGCGCGATCGAGCGCACCAGCGAAGGCAGCCTCCCGGTCAGCGAGGAGGCGACGAGGGTGGCGGCCGGCGAGCGCGAGGCGTTCTTCTCCAACGTCGAGGCCGGCGGCTCCGAGCTCCGGGTCCTGACCACCGACGCCGGCGAGGGCACGGCCCTCCAGATCGCGCGGCCGCTCGACGAGGTCAACGAGACCCTCGACGACCTGGTCCTGATCCTGATCGCGGTGACGATCGGCGGCGTCGCGATCGCATCCGGCCTCGGGCTGCTCGTCGCCCGCACCTCGCTCGCCCCCGCGGCCGCGGTCGCCGGACGCCGCGCAGGAGGTCGCCGAGACCCAGGACCTGAGCCGGCGGATCGAGGTCCACGGCGACGACGAGCTCGGGCGGATGGCGGCGAGCTTCAACGCGATGATGGAGGCGCTCGAGCGCTCGGTCGGGGCGCAGCGCCAGCTCGTCGCCGACGCCTCGCACGAGCTGCGCACCCCGCTCGCGACGCTGCGCACCAATCTCGACACGCTGACCGACTCGAAGGGGCTCAAGGCACCTGAGCGCAAGCAGATCCTCGCCGACCTCCGCGCCGAGATGGAGGAGCTGAGCGCGCTGGTCGGCGACGTCGTCGAGCTCGCGCGCGAGCCCTCCGAGGGCACCGCGGTCCGCGAGGACGTGCGCCTCGACGAGCTCGCGGCGGCGGCCGTCGAGCGCGCTCGGCGCCGCGCCCGGGGGCTGACGTTCACCGAGGACCTGAAGCCGAGCCTGGTCAGCGGCGACCCCGCGCGCCTCGACCGCGCGATCGGCAACCTGCTCGACAACGCGATCAAGTGGAGCCCGGAGGGCGCCGAGGTCGAGGTGCGGGTCGCGAAGGGCGCGGTCCGGGTCCGCGACCACGGGCCGGGGTTCGGGCGGGGCGACCTCAAGCGCGCCTTCGAGCGCTTCTACCGCGCCGACGAGGCGCGCGGGACCCCGGGCTCCGGCCTCGGCCTGGCGATCGTCCAGCGGATCGCCGAACAGCACGAGGGGACCGCGAAGGCCTCGAACGCCCGCGGCGGCGGCGGCGCGGTCGAGATCGCGATTCCTCCTTTAGCTGATTCCCCTTCAGACGAATCCCTTTAGCCGATTCCTAGCCCGGTCTCAGGCTCCTCTCAGCCCGCGCTGGCTTGATGGTCGCCAAGCCCGGCGCGTCCGGGAAGCGACAGGCAAAAGGAGAACCATGAGCAACGGAATCAAACGGATCGCGCGCTGGGTCTTCGTCAGCGCACCCGGCGTCGGCGTCCTCGTCATCTCGGCGGGACTCGGGATCGGATACGCGGCGACCAAGGACGGCGGCAACGGCGCGGCGAACGCTCCGGCGCCGCCACCGCGGGGTGACGTGATGCTGAGCCTCGGCGGCGAGGACCTGAGCGAAGCCGACCGCGAGGCGATGGAGAAGTTCCACGAGTGCATCCGCGGCAAGGTCGAGCCGCCCGCCGAGGGCGAGCTGCCCGAGCCCGATCAGATGCGAGAGAAGATGGACGCGGCGTTCGAGGCCTGCAAGGCCGAGCTCCCGGAGGAGCTGCGCCAGAAGTTCGAAGAGAACCAGCAGCAGATGGAGGAGTTCCGCAGCTGCCTCGAGGAGAACGGCGCCGAGCCGCCCGCAGAGGGTGGCCCGCCGAGCGAATCCGATCGCGAGGCGTTCGAGAAGGCGCACGAGGCCTGCGAGGACAAGCTCCCCGAGGGCGCCGGCGTCGGCTGCGCGATGGTCGGGCCTGGCCCCGGTCGCCCGGGCGGACCCGGTGGTCCCCCCGGGTTCCACGAGCGATTCTCAGCCCCGCCGCCGCCCCCGGGCACGAGCGAGGACGGCGAAAGCTCGACCGGCTGATCCCCAGCAGCGGTCGATTGTGCCCAGCGCCGCCGGTTAGAAGCCGGCGGCGCTGCCGCGCTTCGGCAGCTTCATGATCCGGGTCCGCATCCGGTCGAACCCGCGCTGGCCGAGCACGCGCTTGGCGCCGAGCGCGCCCTTGGCGTCGGCGCCGACGACGTACTGGGCCCGCGGGCGTCTCGCGGTCAGCGCGTGCATCACCTTCTTCGCGACCCGCTTCGGCGGGCTGCCGATGCCGTCGCTGTCGGCGATCACGGTGTCCATCGCGTCGAGCCCGGGGGCGTAGAGCTTCTCGCCCTGTTTCGGGAGCGCGGCGCGCCGGGCCTTGACCTCCGCGTCGGCCTTCTCCCAGATCCGGGTGTCGATGTTGCCGGGCTCGATCGCGGCGACCCAGATGCCCCACGGCTGGAGCTCCATCCGCAGCGACTCGGTCATCGCCTCGAGGCCGAACTTCGACGCGTGGTAGGGCGACATGAACGGGTGCGCCATCCGGCCGCCGATCGAGGTGATGTTGACGATCCGGCCCTGGCCCTTGCGGATCAGCGGCAGGAACGCCTGGATCACGCCGACCTGGCCGACGAGGTTGACCTCGAGCTGTTCGCGAAGCGCGTCGAGCGGCAGGAACTCGATCGGCCCGCCGACTCCGACCCCGGCGTTGTTGACCAGCCCCGCGACCCCGCGGGCGCCGGCGGCTCGCTGCACGGTCGCCTTCGCGTTCGAGATCGAGCGCGGCTTGGTGACGTCGATCGTCAGCGGCTTGAGGCTGACCCCCGCCTCCTTGGCCTCGGCGCGGATCGAATCGGCGTCGGCCTTCTTACGGACGCCGGCGAAGACCTCGAAGCCCTTGTCGGCGAGATAGCGCGCGGTCACGCGCCCGATCCCGGTCGAGGCTCCCGTCACCACTGCGACCCCACGGTCCTTCGCCATCCAGCTCTCCTCGTCCTCGATTTCCCGAGCCGGGAGCGTATGGCCCTGGCAGACTCGGCGGAGTGAGCCAGCCGACCGTCTATTCAGGCGCCCGCCGCGGGCTGCTGACCCGGATCGCCGACCCGCTCGCGGCCCGCGCGCGCGAGCACCGCCACGTGCTCTATCGGCGGTTCGTCACCCCGCGGCCGGGCGAGAGCGTGATCGACGTCGGCTGCGGTCCCGCGGGGACCGGGCTCGCGGCGGTCGAGCCCGAGGCGCCGATCACCGGCGTCGACGCGGCCAACCGTCCCGGCTACGCGGAGGGCCCGCGCAGCTTCGTCCAGGCCGACGCCCGGGCGCTCCCGTTCGAGGACGCGAGCTTCGCGATCGGCTACTCGAACTCGGTCGTCGAGCACCTCGATCCCACCGACCGGCCGCGTTTCGCGGCCGAGCTCCGCCGCGTCTCCGGCCGCTACTTCGTCCAGACGCCGAACCGCTGGTTCCCGATCGAGCCCCACGTCCTGCTGCCCGGATTCCAGTTCCTGCCGCTCGCGGCGCGCCGCCGGCTCTGGGGACTCGGGGTCTCGAAGGACCCGTTTTCCGACATCCGCCTGCTCGACGCCGCGGAGCTCCGCGCCCTGTTCCCCGACGCGGTGATCGTCCGCGAGCGCTTCGCCGGGATCACCAAATCGCTGATCGCGATCGGGCCTGCGAGCGCGCTCGCGCCGCCGCCCGCGCGTGAAGCGGGGTAGGCGGAGACGCGATACGTTGGACGGCCGCGTGGCAAACGCTCAACGCACAGCCAACGAGGCGAAAGAGGCGCCCCCGCCACCGGAGGAGAGCCGCCGCCCGGCGCGCCCGCGCCTCGGCGACTCGGGCCGGCGCGACATCCGCGCCCAGCGCCCGTATCTGCTCGGCGCGCTGCTCAACCGCGACAGCTACCGCAAGGCGGCGCGGCTGCTCACCCTGGTGACGATCGACCTCGCCGCGATCTGCCTCGCGATCTTCTCCGCGCTCGCGCTCAAGGAGCTCGTCCAGGGCGGCTTCGTCTTCTCGCAGGTCGTGACCACTACCGCGGACTTCGCGCCGCTCGCCTGCACGGTCACGGTGCTGCTCTTCGCCGGGCGCGGCCTCTACGCGCGCCGCGAGTCGCGCGCCGGGTTCACCGAGATCCTCGTCGCGCTCTTCCAGGCGACGGTGATCTGCCTGCTGTTCGCGCTCGTCTCGGCCGAGGATTACTCGAGCTACTACCTCTTCTACGGCTCGCTCGCCTTCGCCGCCGTCTACGTCAGCGGGCTGCGCTTCGCCTACGAGAAGGCCACCTACAAGGTCCTCGACGAGTTCGGCTACCAGCGCCGCGCGGTGCTGGTCGGGACCGGCAAGGTCGTCGAGCAGGTCGCGCGGGCGCTGGCGTCGAGCCCCCGGACCGCGTACCGGCTGATCGGCTTCGTCTCCCCCGAGCCGCGCGAGGCAGACGGGCTCGAGAGCCTCGGCACACTCGACGAGCTGCCCGCCCAGATCGCCGCCCACGGCGTCGACGAGGTGATCATCGCCGACCCCGACTTCCCCGAGGACCGCGCGGTCGAGCTGATCGACTTCTGCCACCAGAAGGGCGTCACGGTGCGGATCGCGCCCTCGACGATGGAGGTCCTCGTCCAGCGGGCCGAGTTCGTCCCCGGCGAGGGCGTGCCCCTGTTCGAGCTCCGCCCGCCCGTCTTCGAGGGCCTCGACTACGTCGCCAAGCGCAGCTTCGACGTCATCGTCTCGGCGCTCAGCCTGGTCTTCCTCTCGCCGCTGCTGCTCGGGCTCGCGATCGCGATCCGCTTGACCAGCCCCGGCCCGATCCTCCACCGCAGCATCCGCCACGGGATCGGCGAGCAGACCTTCGCCTGCCTCAAGTTCCGGACGATGTACGCCGAGGCCGAGGGCGAGCAGGACCAGCTCGAGGCGGTCAACGACCAGTCGGGCCCGCTGTTCAAGCTCCGCGACGACCCGCGGGTGACGCCGCTCGGGCGCTTCCTGCGCCGCTTCTCGCTCGACGAGCTGCCGCAGCTGATCAACGTCCTCAAGGGCGAGATGAGCCTCGTCGGCCCGCGCCCCCTGACCCTCCGCGACTTCGAGCTGCTCGAGGAGTGGCACCGCCGCCGCTACCTCGTGATGCCGGGGATGACCGGCCTCTGGCAGGTTTCGGGGCGCTCCGACCTCGGCTTCGACGACCTCGTCCGGCTCGACTTCATCTACATCGAGCGCTGGTCGGTCTTCTTCGACATGGCGATCCTGATGCGGACGATCCCGGCGGTGCTCGGCCGCCGCGGGGCCTACTGAGCGGCGCTGGGCCTAGATGAAGTTCCCTCCACTCCTGTCGGAGCACCCGCGCCCGGTCCAGTTCGCGCTCGCGGTCGTCGTTCCGGCCGTCTTCGGCGCGATCACCGGCTACTTCCTCGGCGTCTCCGAGGCCACCTACCTCGTGCTCTCGCTGATCGGCGTCCTCGGCGGGATCGGCGCCGGGATCGACCACCTCGGCCCGGCGGCCGGGGCGAAGCGCGGACTGCTCGCGGGCTCGATCTTCGGCGGCTCGATCCTGATCGCGCATGAGGTCCACGGCGCCGAGGCGAAGGCCCATCTCCCCGAGCCGGCGATCCTGCTCGTCGTCGTCACCACCGTCCTCGGGGTCGCGTTCGGCGCGCTGGGCGGCTGGATTCGCGCGCGGCAGAGCTGAGCCCCTCGTCTAGCCTCTCGGCGATGACCCTCTCCCTCTTGGCCGTGGTCGGGGCGCGGCCGAACTTCGTCAAGGCGGCGCCGATCCTCGATGCGCTCGAGGCTCGCGACGGGGTCGAGATCAGGCTGCTGCACACCGGCCAGCACTACGATCGCGCGCTCTCCGACGGGTTGATCGAGCGGCTCGGAATTCGAGCGCCGGACGTCAACCTCGGCGTCGGCTCGGGCACCCACGCCGAGCAGGCCGGGGCGGTGATGATCGGAGTCGAGCGCGAGCTCGAGCAACACCCCGCCGGGGTCACGGTCGTCGCCGGCGACGTCAATTCGACCGTCGCCGCGGCGCTCGCGGCGGCAAAGCTCGACGTCCCGGTCGCCCACGTCGAATCCGGCCTCCGCTCGCGCGACTGGTCGATGCCCGAGGAGATCAACCGGATCGTCACCGACCGCGTCTCCGACCTCCTGCTCTGCACGAGCCAGGACGCGGTCGACAACCTCGCCGCCGAGGGGATCTCCGGCGAGAGCGTCGAGCTTGTTGGAAACACGATGATCGACAGCCTCCTGCGGATCCTCGACGGCGTCGACCGCGGAGCGGTGCTCGCCGCGCAGGGGGTCGAGTCGCGCGGCTTCGCGCTGATCACCCTCCACCGACCGGCGCTCGTCGACGACCCCGAGCAGCTCGCCCCGGTGATGGAGGTCCTCTCCGGGCTCGCGGCCGAGGTCCCGGTCGTCTTTCCCGCCCACCCGCGCACCGCGGCGCGGCTCGAGGCCGCCGGCCTCGGCGCCACGCAGGGAATGCGGCTGCTCGAGCCGCTCGACTTCGCCGACTTCATCGCGCTCGAGGCCGAGGCGCGGCTCGTGATCACCGATTCGGGCGGCGTCCAGGAGGAGACCTCGGTGCTCGGGACGCCGTGCATCACCTACCGGCGGACGACCGAGCGCCCGGTGACGATCGAGCTCGGCACCAACCGTCTCGTCCCCCTCGACCCCGGGGCGCTGCGCGAGGCGATCGCCGAGGAGCTGCGAAGCCCGGCGCCCGGCGAGCCACCCGAGATCCCGCTCTGGGACGGCGCCGCGGGCCCGCGAGCGGCCGCGGCCCTGCTCGACCACTACGGTTCCTGACCATGTCGGATGAGCTCAAGCCCTCCGACCTCGGCCCGAATCTGCTGCTCGGGGAGGGGGTCGAGATTCCCGACGCGACGACGATCGGCGCCAACGTCGTGATCCACGGCGGGACGCAGATCGAGCCCGGCTGCACGCTCCAGGACGGCGCCGTGATCGGCAAGCCTCCGGTTCTCGCGAAGAGCTCGAGCTTCGCCGGCAAGCCCGGCGGCGAGGCGCGGCTCGGCGAGGGCGTTTCGGTGCTCGCGGGCGCGATCGTCTTCGCCGGCGCCGAGCTCGGGGCCGGAGTGATCGTCGGCGACCGGGCGCTGGTCCGCGAGCGGACCTCGGTCGGTGCGAACTCGGTCGTCGGGGCCGGAACGGTGGTCGACAACGACGTGCGGATCGGCGAGCGGGTCAAGGTGCAGAGCAACTGCTACGTGACCGCGACCTCGGTGATCGAGGACGACGTCTTCGTCGGTCCCGGGGTGACGACGACCAACGACAACACGATGGGCCGCCACGGCGACGAGACCCCGCTCGCCGGCGCCACGCTGCGCCGCGCGTGCCGGATCGGCGGCGGCGCGGTGATCTGCCCCGGGGTCGAGGTCGGCGAGGAGGCGTTCGTCGCCGCCGGCGCCGTCGTGATCGGCGACGTCGCGCGGCGCGCGGTGATGGGCGGCGTCCCCGCGCGCAAGCTGCGCGAGGTCGGCGACGAGGATCTGCTCGAGCGCTGGCGCTAGATGGGGGAGCGCGATGCCCCCGAGGCGACCGACTTCAACGAGTACGCGGGGACCTACCGCGAGGACCTCGAGCGCTCGATCGCCTTCTCGGGCGCCAACGCCGACCTGTTCATCGGGCTCAAGGCCGACCTCGTCACCGAGATCGCCGGGCGCCACCTCGGCGAGCCCGGGACGCTGAACGCGATCGACGTCGGCTGCGGCGTCGGCGAGACGGCGCGCTTCCTCAAGGGCCGCTTCGGCGGCCTCCACGGTGCCGACATCGCCGCCGAGTCGGTCGCCCGCGCAGCCGAGGAGCACCCGTGGGTCAACTACCGGACCTACGACGCCGGCGAGCCGGTGCCGTTCGCCGAGGAGAGCTTCGACCTGGCGTTCACGATCTGCGTCCTCCACCACGTGCCGCCGTCCGAGCGCGAGGAGTTCGCCGCCGAGATGACCCGGGTCGTTCGTCCCGGCGGCGTGGTCGCGATCTTCGAGCACAACCCGCTCAACCCGCTGACCAGAAAGGCGGTCAACTCGTGCCCGTTCGACGCCGACGCGGTGCTCGCCTCGCGGCGCGAGACCAAGCGCCTGCTGAGCGGCGCCGGGCTCGAGGTCGTCGAGTCCCCCTACATCGTCTTCTTCCCGCGCGAAGGCGAGCGGCTGCGCGCGATCGAGCGCCGGCTCGGCTGGCTGCCGCTCGGCGCCCAGTACTACGTCGCGGCGCGCAAGCCCTGATCCTCGGTCGTACTTGCCGGGCCGGGCGGGTGGCGGCGCGCCCAGAACGTCGCTCCGAGGACGTAGATCACCTCGCCGATGATCGAGACCAGGCGGACCGCGATCGCGATCGCCGCGGCGAGCGCGAAGCTGCCGCCGACCGCCGGCTTCAGCACGAGCGCGAAGGCGGTGTCGCGGACGCCGAGCCCGCCGGGGAAGATCACGGTCACGACCGACGCCGTGTAACCCAGCGACTGGGCGGCGATCACCGCCGGCAGGTCGGCGAGCTCGAGGTCGAAGACGACCTGGCCGGCGACGTACGCGCCGACGCCGTAGGCCGCCCAGGCGAAGATGTAATAGACGAGCAGCATCAGCACGACCCGGAATGGCAGCAGCCGCGGGAGGGGGTCGCGGCCGAGGGCGCTCAGCGCCTTGCCCGCGAGCGGGCCGAAGACCCGCGGGTGGACGAAGACCAGCATCAGCGGCGGGATCGCGAGCGCGATCCCGCGCTCCCAGCCGGCGAGCTCGTTGGTGCCGAGCAGGGCGTAGGACCCGAGCAGCGTCGCGGCCGCGACCTGGATCCCCTGCTCGTAGATCATGCTCGCGAAGGTCGTCCGCCGCGGGACCCCCTCGCGCTCGGCGAGCAGCACGCGGCCGACCAGCATCAGCACCGTCCCGGGGACGTAGCGCGCGATCACCGACTGGCCCCAGACCATCTGCGCTCGGACCGGCTTCAGGTTGTGGCCGAGGGCGCGCAGCAGCAGATCCCAGCCGTAGGCCGCCTGGATGTGGACGAGGATCACGACCGCGATCGCCGGCGCGAGCCAGACGAGGTCGATGCGGACGTCCTTCTCCTGGAGCTCGCTCCACTGCGAGGCGACGTAGAGGATGAGGCAGCCGAGGATCAGCACGCCGAGGCCGGTGCGGACGGCGAGCCGCAGCTTCGGGTTCTTCACCTCGCCGCCCCCGGCGCGGGCCGCGACGGCGCCGATCCGGTGCAGCCGCCTATCGCCGCCCTCGCTCATCGGCGCAGCGTAGCCGCGATGATCTTCGCGACGTGAGCACGCGACTTGCTTATGTGATCGGGCGCTACCCGGCGGCCTCGCACGCGTTCATCGAGCGCGAGATCTCGGCCCTGCGCGAGCGCGGGATCGAAGTCGAGACGATCTCGATCCGCCCGCCGCTCGAGGACGACGTGCGCGGCGACGCCGATCGCGCGGCGGCGCGCGAGACGCCGACCGTGCTCGGCGGCGCCGGCCCGCTGAGGATCCTCGGCGCCAACCTCGCCGCTCTGGCGCGCCACCCGCTGCGCTACCTCGGCACCCTGGGCTACGCGCTCCGGCTCGGCCGCGGGCTGCGGGGCCGGCTCTGGCAGCTCTTCTACTTCGCCGAGTCGGTTCTCGTCCGGCGCCGGGTCCGCGAGCTGGGCGTCAATCGCATCCACACCCACTTCGCCGATACCGGCAGCGACTCGGCGCTGCTCGCGACCCGGTTCGAGCCCGGTTGGAGCTTCAGCATCACCGTCCACGGGCCCGACGAGTTCGCCGAGGCCGAGACCAACCGGCTGGCAGAGAAGCTGGGCCGCGCGAGCCTCGCCGTCGCGGTCAGCGACGACGCACGGCGGCGGGCGCTGGAGGTCGCGCCCGGCTCGCGGGTCGAGGTCGCGCGGCTCGGGGTCGACCTCGAGCGCTTCTCGCCGCTCGAGGGGGGCGGCGGGAGCGGCCGAGGGTCCTGTGTCTGGGCCGGCTGGTCGAGCGCAAGGGCCAGCGCCACCTGCTCGAGGCGGCCGCGGGGCTCGAGCTCGACCTCGTGATCGCCGGCGACGGGCCCGAGCGCGAACGGCTCGAGGCGCTCGCCGCCGAGCTCGGGTTCGGCGAGCGGGTCACGTTCACCGGCGTCGTCAGCCAGGACGAGGCCCGGGAGCTCTACCGGGGGTCGGATCTGTTCTGCCTGCCGAGCCTCGCCGAGGGGCTGCCGGCGGTGCTGATGGAGGCGATGGCCTGCGGGCTCCCGGTCGTCAGCACCCGGATCGACGCGATCCCGGAGCTCGTCGTCGACGGCGAGAGCGGGCTCCTGGTCGAGCCCGGCGACTCAGCCGGGCTGCGCGCCGCGCTCGAGCGTCTCACCGGGGACCCGAAGCTGCGCGCGGCGCTCGGCGCCGCCGGCCGGCGGCGGGTCGCCGAGCGCCACGAGCTCGGCCGCCAGGCCGATCAGCTCGCGGACTTGCTCCGGAACCCGCCACCCTTGAACAACAGCAGCGGCGCGAGCAGGAACCGCGGCGGCCAGGAGAGCTTGACGTCGTCGCGGTAGCGGTCGAGGACCTCGGCCGCGGTCACCGCGCCGCGGAAGCTCGTCGGCCTGCGGCTCTTGGTGATCAGCCCGTCGCGCGCCATCGCGGTCGTGTCCTCGAAGAAGCCCTCGCCGTTGAGCGCCGGGGTCAGCCGGGCGCGGTGGCGGCCGGTGGTCTCGCCGATGTTGCGGAACCAGTGCTTGGCTCCCTTGGGGACGGTGATCTCGTCGCCGGGGCCGAGCTCGACTCGCTCGCTCCCGGAGCGGAAGCGGAAGCTCCCCTCGAGGATCTCGAAGTGCTCCTCCTGGTTGGGGTGGGCATGGGTGGGCACGCCGCCGCCGGGCTCGACCGTGCAGTCGACGATCAGGTCGTCGCCGTCGCGATCGAGTCGCAGCGTGTAGCCCTGGTTGGGGTCGTGAAGCGGTTGGCTTGTCATGGCGACCACCGTATCAGATAAGTTACCGGTCAGTAACATGAGTCAGGTCACAGAGAAACGCAGGCGGCTGCCGGCCGGCGAGCGCCGCGAGCTCGTCCTCGAGGCCGCCGGGCGGTTGTTCGGCGAGCGCGGCTACGCCGGCACGACGCTCGATCAGATCGCCGCCGCCGCCGAGGTCACGAAGCCGATCCTCTACCGCCACTTCGCCTCGAAGAAGGCGCTCTACCTGGCGCTGCTCGCGCGCCACCGCGACGACCTGCCGACCTTCGTCGACCCGGATACGCCGGACTTCGGCGCCGCGCTGCCGCAGATCCTCGACGACTGGTTCGTCTACGTCGAGTCGCACTCCTACGCCTGGAAGATGCTGTTCCGCGACTCGGGCGGCGACGAGGAGGTCCGCGACTTCCGCGCCGTCGTCCACGAGGAGGCGCGCTCGGTGCTCGCGGACCTGATCGCGGCCCAGCCGAAGACGTTCGCCGTCCCGCCCGATCAGGTCGAGCCCACCGCCGAGTTCCTCTCGATGGGGATGGCCAACGTCGCGCTCTGGTGGATCGACCGCCCGGGCGTGTCGCGAGAGGTCGTCGTCCCGGTCGTGGTTCGCTTCATCGCCGGGCTCAGCCGCGCCGCTCGCTGATCGCCTCGCGCGCGAAGCCCGCCGCGTTCGCGAGCTGCCAGGCGCCGAGCAGAGCCAGCCGCGCCGGCTTGCGCTCCGCCACCGCGCGCCGCGCCGCCGCCGAGAGGATCCCGGAGGTGGCCGAGGGCGCGAGCTCGAAGCCCCCGCCGCGATCGGCGCGCAGCCGCCGCTGGCGGTAGGTCCCGCGCCCGTAGCCGTAGTGCTGGCGCACGAATCCGACCGCGGTCATCTCGTGCGAGTGGCGGACCACCGCGCGCGGCTCGAACAGCAGCTCGCCGCCGCGCTCGACCCAGCGCTCGCAGAAGTCGCGGTCCTCGCCGGCCGCGAGAGCGAAGCGCTCGTCGAAGCCGCCGAGCTCGGAGAATGCCGCCGCCGGCAGCGCGAGGTTGTTCGAGGCGAAGAAGCCGGCGCGGTCGGGATCGGGGTTGTAGTGCTCGTAGACCGCGTCGGTGATCGCCTGGCTCGCGGTCGAGAACGGGTTGTCCTCGAGCGCGTTCACGGTCCGGCCGCCGGCGACGCGGCGGCTGCCGCCGCCGATCCGCGCGGCGAGCGCCGCGAGCCAACCCGGCTCGGGCTCGCAGTCGTCGTCGGTGAACGCGAGCAGCTCGCCGGAGGCCGCCGCCGCGGCGGCGTTGCGGGCCGCCGCCGGCCCACGCCCGCCGACGCTGACGACCTTCGAGTCGATGTGCGCGAGCACCGAGGAGTGCGGGTCGAGCGCGTCGGGGCCGTCGTTGCCGATCACCAGCTCGATCCGCTCGTGCGGGTAGTCGAGGGCCGCGATCGCCGCCACGCATCGCGCCAGCCGCCGCGGCCGGTCGCGGGTCGGGACGATCACCGAGGCCTTCGGAAGCTCGCCGTTCACGGGAGGCCCGCGTGGCTCGCGAGCACGCGCTCCGCCTCCTCGCGGCTGATGTGCTCGTTCGCCTCGAGCAGCTCGGCCGCCGCCGCCTTCGCGCCGCCGACGTCGTAGCCGCCGGCGATCTCGCGCGCGTGGCGGACCGGGACCGCGTCGACGACCCCGAGCCGCCAGCCATGGCGCTTCGCCGCCGCGGCCCAGGTCAGGCAGAGGCCCCAGCCCATGCCCGCCTCCGGGAAAGGGGTCAGCTCGCGCCAGGCGCGGCGCGAGAACAGCACCGCGGGGCCGATCTCGACGAACTGCGTCTGGCGCGCCATCGCCGGCCGCCGCCGGTTCACGTCCCAGGCGCCGTGGCTGTCGCGGGTCAGCGCCGGCTGGGCGAGGTCGAGCCGCAGGCTCTCGGCGACGCAGATCAGCCGGTCGAGGAAGCGCCGCGGGAGCACGGCGTCGTCGTCGAGGACCAGGACCCAGTCCGCGGCGAGCGGCGAGGCGGTCTCGGCGAGCCGGTTGAGGTTCGCGAACTTGCCCGCGCTCAACCCCGAGAGCTTTGTCTCGGCGGTCAGCGAGGGATCGGGCTCGCCGATCGCGCCGAGCGCGAGGTTGAGCTCGTGGCGGGTCGAGCACAGCCGCTCGACCTCGGCGGCCATGCCCGCCGCTCCGGCCTCGGAGTAGATCGCGAGCGCCGAGACCCGGCGCGCCGGCATCTCGTCGGCGGCACGGTCGATCTCGCGGCCGACGCCGGCGGCGAGCTGGCGCGCCGTCAGCCCGAGCTCGGCGATCCGTCCGAGCGCGCGGTCGCGCCGCCGCCGGTAGCCGGATTCGGGCGGCAGCGCGGCCTCGAGTGTCGAGTCGGAGGTCACCGAGCCGCCAAGTTTGCCGCCTGCGAACCTTCGCCGCGATGGGCGCCCCCCGCCTGCTGGCCACGATCTGCACCAACCGCGAACCCGAGCAGGTGCGCGAGCCCCTGGCCGCGGCCGCGGCGCAGGCGGCCGCGCTCGGGAATGCCGAGGCCCTGCTCGTCACCAGCGGCCTCGACGAGGGCCCCCACGCGGGGCTCGAGGTGCTTGCCGCCCGGCTCGGCGCGCGGTCGCTGCGCGCCGGCCCCGGGCTCTCGACGGCGCGCAACGCGGCGCTCGCCGACGTGACCGACGAGGACGTGCTCGCGTTCCTCGACGACGACGCGATCCCGCACACAGACTGGCTCGAGCGGCTCGCCGCCCGCTGGGCCGAGGCCCCGGCCGACGTCGCCTGCATCGGCGGCGCGATCGAGCCGCGGTGGGGCGCCGAGCCGCCCGAGTGGGTGAGCGAGGGGATCTGGACCTCGTTCTCGCTCCTCGATCGCGGCGAGGGAGTTGCCGAGCTCCATCCTTCGCGGGGCGAGGACGTCTGGGGCGCCAACGTCAGCTTCCGCGCCGGGCCGCTTCGACGAGTCGGCGGGTTCGACGTCGCCCGCGGCCCCTGGCCCGGGGTGCCGCTGTTCGGCGACGAGTCCGACGCCCAGCGCCGGCTCGAGAATGCCGGCCACCGGATCCTCTACGCGGGCGACGTCAGGGTCGAGCACCTGATCGGCCCCGAGCGGCTGACGCTCGGATCGCTCGCGCGCCGCGAGCGCTGGCGCGGGGTCTCGGCCGCGGCCTCGGGCCACCGCTCGCCGGCCGGTGGGGTTCCGAGGGCGTTCAAGGCCGCCGCCGGGCTCGCGGTCGCCGGCGCGGCCCGCGACCGCCCGCTCGCCGGCGAGCGCTGGGCGCGGATGTGGCGCGAGCTCGGGATCGCCGGGATGCCGCTCGCACGCCGCCGGCTGCGGAGGAGGGGGTGGCCGGGATGACGGTGCTGCTGCTCTCTCCGGCGGGCACCGGCGGCTGGCGCGCCAACGAGGAGGCGCTCGCGGCTTCGCTCGAGCGCTGCGGCTTCAGGGCCGAGGTCGTCCGCGTCCCGCTCGAGCCCGGTCGCCGGCTGCTCCGCTTCTGGCCGCTCGGGTCGCTGATCGTCGCCTGGCGCGCGCGGCGGGCGCTCGGCCGCGCGCTCCGCGGCGCGGCGCCGGACGCGCTGGTCGCGGTCAACCCGACCGCGGCGATGCTGCTCCCCTTCTCGCGTCTGAAAAAGCTCGGGGTCCCAGTCGCGATCCGGATCGACTGCCCCGCGGGCGAGCAGTACCCCGGCCCGCTCCACGCGCCCCACCGCCGGCTCGAGCGCCGGGCGCTGCGGCGCGCGGACCTGGCGCTGGCGATGGGCCCGCGATCGCGCGAGAGCGTCGCGCCGCTCGCTTCCCAGGTCGCCGAGGTCCCGATCCCGATCGAAGCGCCCGCTCGGGAGGAGAAGAAGCCGCTTGTCCTCGCCTACGGGGGGCAGCCGGATGCGAAGGGGATCGACCGGATCGCCCGGGCATGGGCGACGGCCGACGGCGGGGAGGCTGTGCTGGTCGTGACCGGGGTCGACCCGGAGGCGGGCCGCGAGTTCCTGGGCCGCGAGGGCATCGAGCAACCTCCGAGCCTCGAGTGGGCGGGGCTCCTGCCGCGCGCGGAGCATTCGCGCCTGCTCTCCTCGGCGAGCGTCTTCGTTTCCGCCTCGCGGCTCGAGGGCCACGGGATCGCCCAGCTCGAGGCGCTCGCGGCCGGCGCGCTGCTGGTGACGACGCCGGCCGCCGGCGCCTACGAAGCCGAGCCGCTCGCCCGCGAGCTCGACCCGGCCCTCGTCGTCGAACCCGATCCCGACCAGCTCGCGCGAGCGATCGAGACGGCCTTGGCGACGAGCGACGAGCAACGAGCGACGTACACCGCACGTGCCGCCGAACTGCTGCGTCCCTTTTCCGGCGAGCGCGCCGACGGCACCCTCGCCGGCGCCCTCAACTCGCTCGGGATCTCCGCTCGCGCCCCCACTGCCGGGCGAAGCCGAGAGCAAACCGCGGATTGACGCTCGCGTAGCGCGGCCCGAGCCGGCGCGGCTCGCGACCGGTGCGGTAGAGCCATTCGAGCCCCCGCTTCTGCATCCAGTCCGGCGCCTGAGGGACGCGGCCGGCGATGAAGTCGAAGGCGGCGCCGACGCTGACCAGGACCGGGGCGTAGAGGCGGGGCCGGATCCGGGCCACGAGCTTCTCCTGGCGCGGGGTCGAGATCCCGACCCAGACGACGTCGGGCTCGTCGGCGTCGATCCGCTCGGCGACCTCGCCGAGCTCGATGTCGCTGAGGTCGCGGAACGGCGGCACCCAGCCGCCGGCGACGATCAGCCCGGGGTAGCGGCGCTCGAGCTCGGTGCGCAGCGCGGCGTGGGCCTCTTCGTCGTGCCCGCCGTAGAGCCAGACCCGGCGCCCGCGGCGCCCGAGCCGCTCGCAGCAGCGCTCCATCAGCGTCGGCCCGTAGACGCGGTCGTCGATCTCCTCGCCGAGCGCGCGCAGCGCCCAGACGACCGGCATCCCGTCGGGGACGCACATCTCGGCGGTCGCGAGCGCGATCGAGAGCTCGGGGTCGCTCTGGGCCTCGACCAGCCCGTGGGCGGAGACGGTGCAGACGAAGCCGCGCTCGTCGCCCTCGACCATCGCGTCGATCCGGTCGAGCGCCCGTTCGTAGTCGACCACGGCGATCTCGGTGCCGAGCACCGTGCGGGTTGGGATCGAGGGGCTCGCGGGCAAGTCCGGGGCGATTCTAGGCTGGCGTCAAAGCATCGCCGGTGCCGTCACCCAGCCGCTACCCTCGCCCGGCGATGGAAGCCCGGGCGCAAGAGCGGGAGAATCGGGGCGCGAACGTCGGCGCGTCGGAGAGCCTGCGCGTCGCCAGGCGCGACCAGCTCACCCGCGCCCCGAAGGCGATCTCGGTCCGCGAGCTCGAGAAGACGTTCCTGATCCCCAAGCACCGCCGAGCGACGCTCAAGGAGCGCGTCCTGCACCCGTTCGAGCGGATCCCGAAGTTCGAGGTCCCCGCCGCCCGCGGGATCTCCTTCGACGTCAAGCAGGGCGAGTTCTTCGGGATCGTCGGCCGCAACGGGAGCGGCAAGTCGACGCTGCTCAAGCTGCTCGCCGGGATCTACCGGCCCGACTCCGGCGTCGTCGACGTCCGCGGCCGCGTCTCGCCGTTCATCGAGCTCGGGGTCGGCTTCAACCAGGAGATGGTCGCGCGCGACAACGTGCTGATCAACGGCACGATGCTCGGGCTCTCGCGCGCCGAGACGATGGCCCGCTTCGACTCGATCGTCGAGTTCGCCGGGCTCGAGGACTTCACCGAGCTCAAGCTCAAGAACTACTCCTCCGGGATGCTGGTCCGGCTCGCGTTCTCGACCGCGATCCAGGTCGACGCCGAGGTCCTGCTGCTCGACGAGGTGCTCGCCGTCGGCGACGGCGCGTTCCAGGAGAAGTGCTACGAGGCGTTCCGGAGGATGAAGCGCGAGGGGAGGACGATCGTCCTCGTCACCCACTCGATGGAGCACGTCAAGCGGTTCTGCGACCGCGCGATCATGCTCGAGAAGGGGACCGTGGTCGCCGACGGCGATCCCGAGGAGGTCGGCGAGCGCTACCGCGAGGCCGCGGCGCTCGAATCCGAGGAGGTGCTCGCGAAGGGGATCGAGGAGAGCGACTCGACCCGCTTCGGCGACGGCGCCGCGACGATCGTCGACGCCTGGGTCGAGGACGCTTCTGGCGAGCGCCACGCGACCCTGCGCCAGGGCGAGCCGATCGCGCTCTGCGCGCTGGTCGAGTTCAACGAGCCGATGGCCGGCCCGGTGCTCGGGATCCAGCTCCACCGCGAGGCCGGCGACATCGCCTTCGCCTCGAACACGCTCTGGGCCGACGTCTCGACCCCCGACTTCGCCGCCGGCGAGCGCGCGACGCTGCGGATCGAGCTCGACAACAGCCTCGGGCTCGGCACCTACACGATCACCCCCGGGGTCGCCCACCGCGATGCCGCCCGCTCGGCCGACATCCGCTACGGGTTCGCAAGCTTCACCGTCCGCGGCGAGACCTGGACCGGCGCCGCGGCCGACCTCCCGCACGAGATATCGGTGAGCCGGACCTGATGGCGATCGACCGGGACGAGCTGCGGCGCTTCTGGCGGCTGACGATCAGCCTCGCGATCACCGATTTCAAGCTCCGCTACTACGGCAACGTCCTCGGCTACTTCTGGACGCTCGCCAAGCCGCTGATGCTGTTCGGGGTCATCTACTTCGCGTTCACCGAGATCCTCGAGATCGGCGACGAGATCCCGCACTACGAGGCCTACCTGATCGCCGCGCTCGTGCTCTTCAACTACTTCCAGGAGACGGTCTCGCAGTCGGTCGCCTCGCTGGTCCAGCACGAGTCGCTGATCCGCAAGGTGCCGATGCCGCTGCTCGCGATCCCGCTCTCGGTCGCGCTGCGCTCGTTCTTCAACCTCTGCCTCAACATGGTCGCGGTGCTCTTCTTCATCGCGCTGAGCGGGGTCGAGGTGCGGCTCGACTGGCTCCAGTTCCCGCTCCTGCTCGGGGCGCTGCTCGTGATCAGCACCGCGTTCGCATCGCTGTTCGCGAACCTCTACGTCCCGTTCCGCGACATGGCGCCGATCTCGGAGGTTTTCCTCCAGGTCCTGTTCTGGGGCACGCCGGTGATCTACACGATCAAGCAGGCGCCCGAGGACCTGCGCGAGGCGATGATGCTCAACCCGCTCGCCGTGATCATGACCCAGATGGGGCACACGCTGATCGATCCGAGCATCCCCTCGGCGGTCGGGGCGATCGGCGGCGCCGGGAGGCTCGCGATCCCGGCGATGATCGTGCTCGCGGCGATCGTCGCCAGCGTCACCCTGCACCGCCGCGTCGCGCCGCGGCTCGCCGAACAGCTTTGAGCATCGAGGGAGCACCAGAGTCGGTATCCCCGCCGCCGGGGCATCCGCGGTTCCCGCTCTTCGACTCGCTGCGCGCGATCGCGGTCTTCGCCGTCCTCCTCCATCACATGGGCTACCTGACCCAGGCGTTCTTCAACGAGACCTACGGCCCGGTGCTCGCGCACCTGAACATCGGCGTCGTCCTCTTCTTCGTGATCTCGGGCTTCCTGCTCTTCCGCCCGTTCATCGCCGAGCGCTTCGGC
This sequence comes from uncultured Solirubrobacterales bacterium, assembly GCA_963817065.1. GTDB lineage: Bacteria > Actinomycetota > Thermoleophilia > Solirubrobacterales > 70-9 > CAWFMO01. Next base: position 758,337 of record CAWFMO010000002.1, on the reverse strand, counting down.
GGCGCCGCGGCGCCGCGGATCCGCGACTACGCGCGCCGCCGCGCGCTGCGGATCCTGCCCGGCTACTGGGTCGCGCTGACCGTGCTCGCGATCTGGCCCGGGTTGATTGGGCTCGACCTGCTCAAGGACAACTGGTGGGAGTACTTCCTGCTGATCCAGACCTTGCCCTTCACGGATGCCGCCGACTGCGGCGACGTGTTCCTCTTCTGCGGCATCCCCCAGACCTGGAGCCTCGCGATCGAGGCGTCCTTCTACCTCGCGCTCCCGTTCTACGCGGTCGGCGCGAAGGCGCTGACCGCCCGGCGCTCGCGCGGGGGCTCGGTCGCGATCCACCTGACGCTGCTCGCGGCGCTCGCCGCCGCCTCGCTGTTCGCCTACGACCGCTCGTTCGACGACCCCGACCTCTTCTGGCTCGGCTTCAACCTCACCGGCACCTTCATCTGGTTCGCGTTCGGGATGGCGCTCGCGGTGCTCTCGGCCGCCTACGGCGAGTTGCGCGGCCCGCGCCTCACCGAGCGCCCCGAGCTCGCCTGGGGGGCGGGGATCGCGGTCTTCCTGCTCGTCGCCTACGTCGTCGTCCCGACCGACCCGCTCGAGATCCGCACCGGCACCGAGCTGCTGCTCGAGCGCGTCGGCTACGGGCTCGCTGCCGCGCTGCTGGTGCTGCCGGCGGTGTTCGGAGACCAGAGTCGGGGGCTCGTCCGCCGCCTGCTCGCCCAGCCGCTGATCGCGTGGCTCGGGCTCGTCTCCTACGGCGTCTTCCTCTACCACGTGACCGTGGCGCAGAAGATCTACTTCGACTGGATCCCAGATACCTCGCTGAGCCTGTTGACGGTGACGACGATCGCGATCACGGTTCCGGTCGCCGCCGCGAGCTACTACCTGGTCGAGAAGCCGTTCCTGAAGTTCAAGTAACGCGTCGCGCGGGGCCGTTCTATCCTCAGGGCGATGGCGACCCGAGCGACCTCTCTGCCGACCCCGGCGCCGGAGACCTGGGACGCGGCGACGATGGCGGTTCCCTGGACCGAGTCCCCGTTCTTCGACGAGCTGCTCGAGGCGTCCGATCTCGACGACGAGCAGCGCCGGCTCGCGACCGAGTTTTCGGAGCGCGGATACGCGGTCATCGACCCCGAGATTCCCGAGGCGACGATGGACGCGGCGGTCGAGGGGTTGCGGGGGCAGTTCGGCAAGAGCCGCGACAGCTACGACACCCGGATCCAGGACTCCGAGATGCCGGCGGTCCGCGAGATCGCGCTCTCGCCGAAGGTGCTCGACCTGCTGCGGACGCTCTACCGGCGCGAGCCGATCCCGTTCCAGACCCTCAACTTCGAGGTCGGGACACAGCAGGACATCCACAACGACGCGATCCACTTCCACTGCATCCCGCAGCGATTCATGTGCGGCGCCTGGGTCGCGCTCGAGGACGTCGATCACGACAACGGCCCGCTCTTCTACTTCCCGGGCAGCCACCGGCTCCCGGTCTACGAGATGCCCGACCTCGGGCTGCCCGCCTCGCAGGAGAGCTACGTCCGCTACGTCGAGGCGCTGCGGCGGCTGATGGCGGTCAACGGGCTCGAGCCCGAGGAGCTCCACATGAGGAAGGGCCAGGCGATGATCTGGGCGGCGAACCTCCACCACGGCGGCAGCGCGGTCCTCGACCCGGAGCGCACGCGGCTGAGCCAGGTGACCCACTACTACTTCGAGGACTCGCTCTTCTACTCGCCGCAGGGGACCGACCTCGTCAAGGGCGAGGTCCAGCTCCGCGACGTCCGCAACCTCGCGAGCGGCGAGATGGTCCCGCACGTCTACCGCGGCGAGGTGATCCACCGCCCCGAGCGGCCCGGCGCGACGATGCTCGAGATGCGCGGCCACAACGGCGGCGGCGCCGAGGAGCCCGCCCAGGCGCCGCCCGCGCCCGCGCAGCCCGTGCCCGTGCCCGCCGGCCACGGCCCCGCGAAGCGCGCCTGGTGGCGGGTGCGCGGCAAGCTGCGCAGCATGCGAAGCACCTGAGCCCATCTATCCTCTGACCTAGATGGCCACGCGCCCGAAGCCGAAGTCCGGCGAAAACGGCTCCCCGTCGGCGATCGACGAGGACGACGCCCGCTACATCGCGCCGCTCGTCGGGCCCGACGACGAGCGCGTCTTCACCGATTCCGGGATCGAGATCGAGTCGGTCTACGACGAGGGCGACGTCGCCCCCGGGCTTCCCGAGCGCCTCGGCGAGCCGGGCGAGTACCCCTTCACGCGCGGGATCCACGAGCGGATGTACCGCGACCGAACCTGGACGATGCGCCAGTACGCCGGATTCGCGAGCCCCGAGGACACGAACGAGCGCTACCGCTACCTGACCGAGCACGGCTCGACCGGGCTCTCGATGGCCTTCGACCTGCCGACCCAGCTCGGCAAGGACTCCGACGACCCGCTCTGCGCCGGCGAGGTCGGGAGGACGGGGGTCCCGATCGACACGATCGAGGACATGCGGATCTGCTTCGAGGCGATCTCGCTCGCCGACGTCTCGACCTCGATGACGATCAACGCCCCGGCGGCGATCCTGCTGCTGCTCTACGAACTGGTCGGCGAGGAGCAGGGAGTGCCCTCGAGCGAGCTCCGGGGGACGGTCCAGAACGACGTCCTCAAGGAGTACGTCTCGCGCGGCAACTACATCTACCCGCCCGAGCCGACGATGCGGCTGACGACAGACATCTTCGCCTACTGCGACGAGAACGTCCCGAAGTGGAACACGATCTCGATCTCCGGGTACCACATGCGCGAGAAGGGCTGCTCGGCGGTCCAGGAGGTCGCGTTCACGCTCGCCAACGCGATCGCCTACGTCGAGGCCGGGCTCGCCGCGGGGCTCGAGATCGACCGCTTCGGCAAGCGGCTCGCGTTCTTCTTCAACTGCCACAACAACGTCTTCCAGGAGATCGCCAAGTTCCGCGCCGCGCGCCGGATGTGGGCCAAGATCATGAAAGAGCGCTTCGGCGCGAGCGACGACGCCGCGCAGCGGATCCGCTTCCACACCCAGACGGGTGGCGTCACGCTCCAGGCCCAGCAGCCCGAGGTCAACATCATCCGCGTCGCGCTCCAGGGCTTCGCCGCGGTCGCCGGCGGGACCCAGAGCCTGCACACGAACGGCTTCGACGAGGCGCTCGCGCTGCCGACAGAAAGGTCCGCGCGCATCGCCCTGCGGACCCAGCAGGTCCTCGCCCACGAGTCGGGCGTCGCCGAGACCGTCGACCCGTTCGCCGGCTCCTACTTCGTCGAGAACCTCACCGACGAGATCGAGGAGCGCTCGTGGGAGCTGATGAAGAAGGTCGAGGACCTCGGCGGCTCGGTCAACTCGCTCGACTTCATCCAGCGCGAGATCGAGGAGTCGGCGCTCTCCTACCACGAGCGCTACCGGACCGGCCAGGACATCGTCGTCGGCGTCAACAAATACGTCACCGACCAGATCGACGACGTCGACATCCTCAAGGTCGACCCCGAGTCCGAGAAGCGCCAGCTCGAGCGGCTCGAGAAGTGGAAGGGCAACCGCGACCAGGAGGCGGTCGAGAAGAAGCTCGACGAGCTCCGCGAGGTCGCCGAGGGCGACGGCAACCTGCTCTATCCGATCAAGGAGGCGCTCCGCGAAGGCGCATCGATCGGCGAGGTCTGCGGCGCGATGCGAGACGTCTTCGGCGAGTACCAGGGCGGGGCGTTCTTCTGATCAACCGGCTCCAGTCGCGGCTCGCGACCCGCGTCGAGAGCACCAAGCGCCCCGTATCCGACGAGCTCAGCCGGCAGCTCGCGAGCCCGCCCGCGTGGATGTACCCGTGGCAGCTCGCGCCCGGGGTCGAGGCCCCGATCCACGGCCCGCACCTGCCCGCGATCCACGAGACCCGGCTGGCGATGATGGAGCCGGCGGTCAAGGAGGCGCTGCTCTCGACCTCCCCCGACGGGACCGTCGTCGACCTCGCCTGCAACGAGGGCTGGTTCTCGCACCGGATGCTCGAGCTCGGCGCCAAGAGCGTGCTCGGGATCGACATCCGCGAGGTCAACGTGATCCGCGCCCGGCTCGTCGCCGAGCAGCTCGGGATCCCCGCCGAGGAGATCTCCTTCGAGACCGGCGACGTCTACGCACTCGACCCCGACGAGGTCGGCAGATTCGACGTCGTCCTGCTGCTCGGGCTGATCTACCACGTCGAGGACCCGACGGGGGCGATCCGGATGGCGCGCCGGCTCGCGAAGCGCCTCTGCGTGATCGAGACCCAGCTCACGCGCCAGGCCGAGCCGCTGGCCTGGGGCCGCGGCGCCGCGCACACCGCGCTCCAGCCGGCGAGCTTCGCCGCCTACGCCGAGGAGGACTCCGAGGACAACCCGGTCGCCTCGGCGACCGGAATCCTGAGCCTGATCCCGAACGTCGCCGCGGTCGAGGAGATGTGCGCCGTGAGCGGCTTCCGCCTCTGCGAGCAGGTCGACCCGCCGCCGATGGCCCACCCCCAGTACGGCGAGGGCGACCGCGGGCTGTTCCTGGCCTGGACATGAGCGAGCCCAGCCCGAAAGCCGACCAAGCCGCCCCCGGACGCGAAGCGGAGGAGGCGGCGCCTACTCTCCCGCTGACCGGCGAGCGGCTGGTCCCCGGCGCCCACCCCGACCACATCGTCGAGGCCGAGCACCTCGCGCGCTACGAGCTCGCGGCGACCCTCGCCCCCGGCAAGGTCGTCCTCGACGCCGGCTGCGGGGCGGGTTACGGCTCGGCGATCCTCGCCCGCGCCGGCGCCCACAGCGTCGCCGGAGTCGACGCCGACGGCCCGACCGTCGCCTTCGCCCAGGACCGCTACGGCGACGTCGCGCGCTTCGACGTCGCCAACCTGATGTCGCTGCCGTTCGCCGACGACAGCTTCGACCTCGTCGTCTGCTTCGAGGCGATCGAGCACGTCGTCGAGCACCAGGTCGCGCTCGACGAGCTCCGCCGCGTGACCTCGCCCGAGGGCGCGCTCGCGATCTCGAGCCCGAACCGCGGCGTCTACCGCGAGGACAACCCGTTCCACGTCCACGAGATGACGACCGAGGAGCTGCGCGAGGAGCTCGCGGGCCGCTTCGCGAACGTCGGCGTCTACCGCCAGCAGGTCCACATGGCCTCGCTGGTGAGCGGCGAGGACGGCCAGGCGCTCGACGACCCCGGCGAGAACCTCGACGCGCAGGTGCGAAAGCTCGCCGGCCAGCGGCCGGGCGAGGAGCTCTACGGGCTCGCGATCGCCGCCGACGGCGAGCTGCCCGAGCTGCCGAGCATGGTCGTGCTCGCCGGCGGCGTCGCGATCCGCCACTGGCAGGACGCCGCCGACACCTGGGAGTCGCGGGCCCGCCACGCCGAGGCCGAGCGCGACGCGACGATCATCGAACACGCCCATCTGACGCGGACCCGCGACGCCGCGATCGAGGAGCGCGACGAGCTCCGCCGCCGGCTCGCGGCGGCCGGGCGGCGGGGGCGAAAGCTGCTCGATGGCCGCTGAGCCGACGCCCGAGGCCGTCGAGCTGAGCGGCGAGCGGCTGCGGCTCGTGCCGGTCGCCCCCGAGCACCGCGAGCGGCTGCGCGAGATCCACCTGACGCCCGAGGTGCTGCGCTGGTGGGGCGACCTCTCCGAGGACTGGCCCGCCGACGAGGAGGAGGACACCGTCCAGCACACCGTGCTCCTCGACGACGAGGTCGTCGGCTACACCGAGTGGTACGCCGAGGACGACGATCAGTTCCGCCACGCAGGCCTCGACCTGTTCCTCGATCCGGCGGTCCACGGCAAGGGGCTCGGCACCGAGCTGGTCCGGGTCCTCTGCGCCCACCTGATCGACGACCAGGGATTCCACCGGCTCGTGATCGACCCCGAGCTCGAGAACGAGGTCGCGGTCGCCTGCTACCGCAAGGTCGGCTTCCAGGAGGTGGGCGTGATGCGCAACTACATGCGCGACCGCGAGGGCAACTGGAAGGACGGCGTCCTTCTCGACCTCCTGGCCGATGAGTTTGTCCGCTCCTAGCCGTCTATATCCTTGAGATGAGCATGGAAGCTCCACTTGCGATCGAGGCCTCTGGCCTCGTCAAACACTTCAAGGACGTGCGCGCGGTCGACGGCGTCGACCTCGCGGTGCCCAAGGGCTCCGTCTACGGCGTGCTCGGGCCCAACGGCGCCGGCAAGACGACGACGATCCGGATGCTCGCCACCCTGCTGCGGCCCGACGAGGGCACGGCGCGCGTGCTCGGCCACGACATCGTCAGCGAGGCGGACAAGGTGCGAAGCGGCGTCAGCCTCACGGGCCAGCTCGCGTCGGTCGACGAGGACCTGACCGGGCGCGAGAACCTGATCCTGATCGCCCGCCTGCTGGGGCTGAAGCGGGCCGGGGCCAAGGACCGCGCGACCGAGCTGCTCGAGGCGTTCGGCCTCGCCGAGGCCTCCGGACGCCTGGTCAAGAACTACTCCGGCGGGATGCGCCGCCGGCTCGACCTCGCAGCGAGCATCGTCGTCACCCCGGAGCTGATGTTCCTCGACGAGCCGACGACCGGCCTCGATCCCCGCTCGCGGAACCAGGTCTGGGACATCGTCCGCACCCTCGTCGACGAGGGGACGACGATCCTGCTCTGCACCCAGTACCTCGACGAAGCCGACCGGCTCGCCGACGGGATCGCGGTGATCGACCACGGCAAGGTGATCGCCGAGGGAACGCCGAGCCAGCTCAAGGCGTCGGTCGGCTCCGGCGCCCTTCACGTCCGCCTGCTCGATCCCGAGCAGCGGCCGAAGGCCGAGCAGGTGCTGATCTCCGAGCTCGGCGGCGTCCAGCTCGACGCGGACCCGGCGGCGCTCAGCTGCGCCTGCCCCGACACCGAGCGCGCGGCCGAGGCGATGGCGACGCTCGCCCGCTCGGGGGTCAGGATCGCCGACTTCTCGATGGGCCAGCCGAGCCTCGACGAGGTGTTCCTGGCCCTCACCGGCCACCCGGCCGAAGAGCAGACGCCCGAGGAATCGATCGCGGTCAAGGAGGAGGCGGCATGAGCACGGCACCCTCGACCCAGGCCCCGCAGGCCCCGGGCCCCGAGCAGGAAGCGGTCCGCAAGGCGATCTCCTCGACCCCGCGCCCGGCTCGCGCGGGCGCCGCCTCGGCCGCCCTCACCTTCGGCTGGCGCGGGATGCTCAAGGTCAAGCACGTCCCCGAGCAGCTCCTCGACGTGACGATCACGCCGGTGATGTTCGTGCTCATGTTCACCTACATCTTCGGCGGCGCGATCGCAGGCTCGACCGGCGAGTACCTCGACTACATCCTGCCCGGCGTCCTCGTTATGTCGGTCCTCTTCACCACCGTCTACTCCGGGGTCGCCGTCAACACCGACCTGACCAAGGGAGTCGTCGACCGTTTTCGCTCGCTGCCGATCTGGCGCCCGGCGCCGCTGCTCGGCGCGCTGCTCGGCGACGGCGTCCGCTACGTCATCGCCGGGACCGTGATCGTGATCGTCGGCCTGATCCTCGGCTTCCGGCCCGACGCCGGCGTCCCCGGCGTGCTCGCGGCGATCGGGCTGACGGTCGTCTTCGCCTTCGGCCTCTCCTGGGTGTTCACGACGCTTGGCCTGCTGCTGCGCTCCCCCAACGCGGTGATGAACGCCGGCTTCATGGGCATCTTCCCGCTCACCTTCCTCAGCAACGTCTTCATCAAGCCGGAGACGCTGCCCGCGGGACTGGAGGCGTTCGTCAACGCCAACCCGATCTCGGTTCTCGCCACCGCCTCGCGCGGGCTGATGCAGGGCGGCGCCGAGGGCAGCGACATCGCGATCGTGCTCGCGGTCGCCGTCGGCCTGACAGCGGTCTTCCTGCCGCTGACGACGCACCTGTACCAGAGCAGGAGCTGAGCCTTGCCGACACCGCGCTCGATCCAACGCGTCTATCTGACGCTGCTCTTCGGCAACACGCTCGCGGCTTCGTTCATCTGGGGGATCAACACGATCTTCCTGCTCGACGCGGGGCTCAACAACCTCGAGGCCTTCGCCGCCAACGCCTTCTTCACCGCCGGGATGCTGATCTTCGAGGTACCGACCGGGATCACCGCCGACACGGTCGGGCGCCGATTCTCATACCTGCTCGGCACCGTGACGCTGATCGTCACGACCCTGCTCTACGTCCTGCTCTGGCAGATCGAGGGGCCGTTCTGGGCCTGGGCGCTGGTCTCGCTCGGGCTCGGGCTCGGGTTCACGTTCTTCTCCGGCGCGGTCGAGGCCTGGCTCGTCGACGCGCTCGACTCGGTCGACTACACCGGCGACCTCGAGACCGTCTTCGGGCGCGGCCAGATCGTGATGGGGGTCGCGATGCTGACCGGGTCGGTTGCCGGCGGCTACATCGCCCAGCTCACGAGCCTCGGGGTGCCGTTCGTGATGCGCGGGGTCGTGCTCGCGATCACGTTCGTCCTCGCGTACATGTGGATGCACGACATCGGCTTCGAGCCCAAGCGCGGCGCAGGCATCCGCTCCGAGATGCGCTCGATCGCCGGCGCCTCGATCGAGTACGGCTGGCGGATACCGGCGGTCAAATGGCTGATGGTCTCCTCGGTCTTCGCCGGCGGGATCGGGATCTACGCGTTCTACGCCCTCCAGCCCTACCTGCTCGAGCTCTGGGGCGACCCCGAGGCCTACGGGATCGCGGGGCTGACGGCGGCGATCGTCGCCGGCTCGCAGATCATCGGCGGGATCACCGCCCCGCGAATCCGCCGCTTCTTCCACCGCCGAACCTCTGCCCTGATCGCCGCCACCGGCATCAGCTCGGTGAGCCTCCTGGTGATGGGGATCCTCGACAGCTTCTGGGTCGTCGTCGGGATGATCGTGGTCTGGGGCCTGCTCTTCGCGGCGGCGCGCCCGATCCACCAGGCCTATCTCAACGGGATGATCCCCTCCGAGCAGCGCGCGACGATCCTCTCCTTCGACTCGCTGATGGCCTCGGCAGGCGGCGTCGCGACCCAGCCCGGCCTCGGCCGCGCGGCCGACGCCTGGGGCTACGCGACGACCTACGTATTCAGCGGCGTGATCTCCGCGATCTCGCTCCCGTTCCTGCTCTTCTCGCAGCGCCAGAAGCCCGCGGCCGACACCCAGGTCGAGGGCAGCGGCCCGGACGAGCAGATCGACCTCGGCGACGAGGAGCGGGTCGAAGCGGGAGCCCGGTGAGGCGCGAGCGGTCGAGGCCTGCATGGAAGCGGGAGTTCGCTCCTTGCGCTTGAATGGAGCGATGGGCGGGGGTCGAAACAGCCTTCGGAGCGCGATCGTGGCCACATTGGCCGCCTCAGTCCTGGCAGCGGCGCCGGCCGCCCCCGATGCCCACAAGCGGAGCTTCTTAACCAGCCTCAGCGGCGCAACCAAGAACAAGAACTTCTTCCACGGCGAGCTGCACACCGCGCCGGAGTGCCTGGTCAATCGCCCCGTCAGCGTCTTCGACTCGAACGACATCCTGCTCGGAACCACGAAGACCGACGGCATTGGCAACTGGCAGCTGAGCTCGGGCCCCGACATCGTCGCCGGCGCCTACTCCGCCAGGATGCCTCCCCGCCGCCTGCTCAAGAACCGCAAACACCGGCACATCTGCCGCGGGGCCGACACCGATTTCCAGGTAACGGGCTAGGCCCGGGTCGGGCAATGTCGACCGCCCAGCCCAAGGTCATCCCGCTCTCAGAGCTTTCGCTGAGCGAAACCGCCGCGCGGTTCGAGGGAAGGGACCACGGCGTGCAGACGTCGTTCTTCGTCACCGACCATCCGCCGGGACGCAGGGTGCCGCTCCACGTCCACCCCTACGAGGAGATATTCATCGTTCGCGAGGGAGTCGGGACCTTCACGGTCGGCGGGGCCGAGGTCGAAGCCGGCGCAGGCAACGTCGTCATCGTCCCGCCGCAGACCCCGCACGGATTCGCCAACAAGGGCGATGGCCCCCTGAAGATCGTCAGCATCCACCCGAACGACCACGTCGATCAGACGATGGTCGAGGACGAGTCCAACGTCTACGTCAGCGATCAGTCTGGAAGTGGCCCGACGAACTCGACGCCGTAATCCTGGCTTGCCTGTTTGATCACAGCCCCCTCGACCGATTCAGCGGGCGGTTGGCCTCCCTCTCGAGACGCAACGGTGATCGCCCGGTAGAACTCCCCGTGGCGGGGTGTCGTGAGGATGAGGTAGCGCGCCGTCTCCGACTCGACGCGGAAACCGTGAACGGTTCCCCCGGGGATGTGCGCGAACGAACCGGCAGGGGCGAGCACGCCGCGCCGATCGCCGACAAACAGCGTCATCTCACCCTCCAGGACGTAGAAGGACTCCATGTCGTCGGGGTGCCTGTGCAGCGGCACGCTCTCGCCGCGACCGGCCCGTTCATCGACGAGACAGAACCTTCCCTGCGTTTGCTCCCCGGTGGCGAGGAAGTACGTCGAGGTCTCGCCCATCCACCGCAGCTCAGCCTCCCCCGGTAGATAGACGTAAGCGGAATCGGTCATGTGCTTCCCGGAGCTCGCTACTCCGACAGCCCGGCGGCTTTGCGGGCGTCTTCGGGAGTCGGATAACCGAACGCGGACACGATCTTCCCGTCGCGCACGCCGACGATCGAACCCCAGCGCCGGTCGACCTCGAAGCCACTGGATCGACCGCGCCCCGTCGCGCGCTGGGTCGTCAGGAGGCGCTCGTCATCGATCTCGACGACCTCCTCGAGCTCGAACATCTTGATCTCGAGTCCCATGTCGGGATCGTTGACACCGCGGAACCACTTGTGCAGGCCATCGTGTCCGTGGTAGGGACCCGGCACCGGCGACTCATCCCAGTTTCGGATTTCGATCCCGGGGTCGCACAGCTCGGGCGCGGGGTCTCCTTCGCCCAGGCGCGCGAACCAGCGGCGGACCGTTGCCACGTTCTCCTCCGACATCACCCGCCCAGTATCGCGCTAGAGCCCCCACTTGCCGGCGAAGGCGACGTGCGCGCGCACGAACTGCTCGCGGTCGGGGAGGTCGGAGGGGTTGTGGTGGACGACGTCGATGCGCTCGGTCCGGACCCGGAAGCCGCGTTTGCGCGCCTCGAAGCAGATGTCGGTGTCGTAGCCGTGGAAGCCGGGGACGAGCCGCTCGTCGAAGCGCAGCTCGCGGACCGCGGTCGGCGAGAAGCAGAGCAGCATCCCGTCGACGGCGTCGACGTCCGCGGAGCGCTCGACGTGCGAGTGCCAGAAGTCGCTCGGGTCGTGGAACTGCTCGAGGTCGGGGTCTCCGAGCCAGTCCCAGCCGTAGGCGCCGACCCCGCGGTCGCTGAACCACCAGCCCATGGCGCGCACGCCGATCCCGCCGACGACGCCGACGATCGCGACCTCCGGGTCGGCGAACGCGGTCCGCAGCGTGTCGAGCGCGCGCGGGTCGACGATCTCGAGGTCCTGGTGCAGGAGCAGGACGCCCTCGAGGTCGGGGAGCTCTCGCGCCTCGTCGAGGATCGAGTTGTAGGCGCTGAAGATGCAGTCGGCCTCGCGGCGGACGATCAGCTTCGGGTCGGGGCCGGCGCAGAGCACGACCCCCGGCAGCGCCCAGCGGCTCAGCTGCTCCTCCGAGGAGACGACGAGGCCGAAGGCGAACATCGCCTAACCGCGGCGCGCTTCGAGCTCGCGCCAGTAGCGCGCCGCGCGGCGCTTGGCGATCAGGTTGAACGGCGGCAGCCGCTTGAGCCGTCCCCAGATCCGCAGCGGGAGGCTGGAGCTGATCCGCTCGAGCCGCAGGTTGACCTCGGCCAGCCGGCGCTCGAGCTCGACGATCTGGGCGTCGCGGTCGGCGATCCCGGCGCCGCCGTCGCCCGCGCGCTCGAGCTTCGCCTCGAGCTCGGCGATCCGCGCGCCGCGGAGCCCGGCGAGCTCGCGCGTCGTCTCGGTCGCGTGACGGAGTGAGCGCAGCTCGAAGTCCGTGCGTTCGATTGCGCGTCGCTGCGAGAGGAGCTGGTCGTGGACGGCTTCGCCACTAACCGGCATCTCCTCGGCATCCACCGGCACGTCCTCGGCTTTGCCTGCGGGCGTGCCGGGTGGTAGCGCCAACGAAGTGGGCACCTTGTCTCCGTCGCCCTGTCGCCGCAGATATCCGCCCGGATTGAGGGTCGCGTAGAGCCGCTCGCGGTCGGGATCGACTTCGAACGGCGGCTCGGTCTCGAGCCACTCGCGCAGCGCCTCGCCCGGGCCGCTGCCGAAGCCCTCCTCGATCCCCTCGCGGTCGACGATCGTGTCCTCGACGATCAGGTAGCAACCGGGGGTGACGAGCGGGGAGAGCAGCAGCAGCTCCTCGGCGACGTGGGCGGCGCGGTGGTCGGAGTCGAGGTTGACCATCACGCGCACGCCCTCGGCGGCGTCGCGGAGGCGGTCGAGGACCTTGGGCTCGGTCGAGCTGCCGTCGAGCAGCGTGACCCGCGGGTGCTCGCGGGTGCGGTCGTGGGCCTTCTGGTGATCGACATCGACCGAGATCACCTCGCCCTCGCCGATCAGGTCGAAGAGGCTGGCGAAGAAGAGCGCGCTGCCGCCGCTGTCGGTGCCGGTCTCGATCACGAGCTGGGGCCGGGTCTCGAGCACGATCTCCTGCAGCATCCAGAGGTCGGAGGGGAGCTTGCGCACCGGGACGCCGAGCCAGCGCAGCGAGCGCCAGGTGCGCTCGGCGTTCTCGTAGAGCAGGCGCTCGAAATCGCGCGCGAGCTCGGTTTCGCTGGTCACGGCCACGCGGCAATTCTGCCAGTGAGCGGAGCGAGCGGCGCATGCAAGCCCCCGTTCAGGGCTGAGCGGGCGCGCCCAGGGGCAGGACGGTCGCCCCCGGAGGCGAAACCCGGCAGCGTGAGATCGGCTCAGAGCACACTCGTGAAGTCGAAGCCCGAGCTGTGGGAGATGCTCGAACGCCCGGACCTGCTCCGGGAGTGGTCCGCATTGCTGCTCGGCGGTGTGGCGGACGTCGAGATCACGTACGTCGAAGAGGAGACCCTGATCGGATGGACCGCCGCGCTCGAAGACGAGGCGGCTGAGATCGAGGTCGCGCTCGAGGAGAGCGGCTGGGGCACCAAGGTCTCGCTGAGCGCGCGAGGCGACGCCCCGGACAACTTCGAGGACTGGGCCGAGGAGATGCTCGAAGGGCTCTCCTCGCCGACCAAGCGCCCGTTCAGCCGCCAGGCGAACCGGATCGAATAGGCAACAACTAGGTATCGGTCGGCGGACGGCCGTGGCGGTCGAGCAGCGGCAGCGGGCCGCCCTCGGCTGACCCCGCGGCGCCTCGCTTCCAGCGCAGCGCGTCGAGCAGCCGGTGCTCGAGCCCCAGGGTCGATGCTCGCCGCCTGCGGCTCAGCCCGAGCGCCGCGATCCCGGCGCGTCCGCGCCGTCCCTCTTCGGCGCCGGTGAAGCGGCGCAGCGCCCTGCGCTTGCCCGGGCTCAGCGACTCGGCGCAGCGGAGCTCGAGGATGCGGGCGAAGATCTCGCGCATCAGCAGGTCGTTGGCGTAGACCGCGCGCGGGTCCGTGCGCCAGCCGAGCTCGATCGAGTCGGTCGCGTTGCCGCCGTGGCGGACATGGTCCTGGAGCGCGTGCTCGAGGTACGCGATCTCGCCGCTCGCTAGGCCGACCAGCGCCAGCCAGTGGTCGTGGAAGACCGGCCCCGGCGCCTCGGGGAACGGGAGCAGCGATCCGAGCAGCGTGCGGCGGAAGATCGAGTTGGCGCCGGTCAGCGTGTTCGAGACCATCAGCGTCGCGATGTCGCGGTGCTCGTTCCGGCGCCCGACCGCGGCCCAGTAGCTGGGCGCGATCTCCGCGCCGTCGCCGTCGACGACCCGCATGTCGCCGTAGGCGACCTCACGGCCCGGGCTCAGGGCCCCGATCAGCTCGGCGAGCTTGTGCGGGTGCCAGCGGTCGTCCTGGTCGGCGAGCGCCACGAGCTCGGCCTCCGGCGAGACGTAGGAGAGCCCCCGCTCGACGTTGCGGTAGAAGCCGAGCCGGCGGTCGTGGCTGCGGATCGAGAAGCGCTCGTCGTCGCCGACCAGCTCCTCGATCATCGCCAGCGTCGCCGGGCCCGAGTCGTCGTCGCAGACGACGCAGTACCAGCCGAAGTGGGACTGGGCGCGGAGCGAGGCGATCTGGGCCTCGAAGAGGTCGCGGCGCGGGAGGTAGGTCGGCATGCAGACCGCGACCACGGGCTGGTGGCGGAAGGCGTGCGCCGGCTTGGTCTCGCGGCCCCACTCGCTCGGCGTCGACGGGACGACCTCGATCTCGCCCGCCATCCCGAGCGCGGTCTCGCCGCCCTCGAGCCGGGCGCGGAGCGTCAGCGCGCGGCGCTCGGGCGCCCGCAGCCTGCCGGTCTCGACCAGCCCCCAAAAGCCGCTTCGCGCGGAGTCGGGCCCGTGTCCGTTCGCGGCGAGGTCTGGGCGCGGCATCGAGTGCGCGAGCGCGGGCCGGAACGTCTCGCCGAGCCCGAGCTCGAGCGACTGGATCTCGCGCCCGGGCACGAAGCACCAGCCGTGGACGAGCGCGACGTTGCCCTTGCCGGCGACGAGCGGGGAGGGGAGCTCGGATTCGAGGCGGAACTCCATGCCCGTGATTCTCACAGCGCCGGGCCGCGACGGGCTCTTAGACTGCGCCGACCTTGCGCAGCTGGAAGCCCGCGATCCCGGCCCTGGTACCCGCCGCCGCGGTGCTCGGGCTCTGGCTCATCTACGACGTCAGCCTCGGCGACGCGCTCATCTTCAGCGGTTACCAGCTCGCCTACCTGATCGTTCCCGGCTGGCTCGTCTACCGCGCGATCGTCCCCCGCGGGGGGTCCGTCCTGCGTCAGTTCGCGATCGGATGGGCGCTCGGGCACGTGGTCGAGATCCTCGCCTTCATCGCCCTCGGGGCGATCGGGCTGCGCGAGCTGGTCTGGTTCTTTCCGCTGCTCGTCGGCGGCGCCGCGCTGCTCGTCATCCACCGGCGGGCCGAGACCGACGAGCCGGCGCCGCCCGAGCCCGAGACGTCGCGCGCCTGGGCCTGGGGGCTGGCGGCGATCTGCACGCTCGCGGCGGTCTACGTCGCCGCCGCGTTCTTCGCCAGCACCCCGTTCCCGGGCCGGGCGGCGATCTACTTCCCCGACTTCGTCTACCACGTGTCGCTGGCCGAGGAGGCGCGCAACCACTGGCCGATCACCGAGCCCGCCGCCGCCGGCGAGGACAAGCCCTACCACTGGTTCGTCCACGCCCACATCGGCGCCGCGAGCAAGATCACCGGGATCGACGTCCCGGTCGTCTTCTTTCGCCTCTACGTGATGCCGCTGTTCATGCTCTTCGTGACCCTGGTCGCGGTCGCGGGCCGGACGCTGACCCGCAGCGCGTGGGCGGGGCTGATCGCGGCCGCGCTCGCGGTCTTCGTCGGCGAGATCGACCTCGACCACACCGAGTCTCCGCTGGCGGTGCTGCCGTTCCTCGGCACCCTGTTCGACAGCCTCGTCCTCAGCCCGAGCGTGTTGCTCGCCGCGGTCTTCCTCGTGCCGTTGTTCCTGCTGATCGGCGAGCTGCTCGATCCCGGCCTACTCCGCGGGCGGGCCGCGCTTCCGCTCTGGATCCTCGTCGCGCTGTTCGCGGTCGGGGCCTCGGACGCAAAGGTCTCGGCGCTGCCCGTGGTCCTCGGCGGGCTCGCGATCGTCCTCGCCTGGCACCTCGTCCGCTCGCGGGGGATCGACCGGACGGCGGCGATCGCGGCCGGCGTCGTCGCCGCGGTCGCCCTCGGCCTCTACCTGATCCAGTACACCGGAGAGTCGGGAAGCCTCGAGCTGCACCCGTTCGCCTCGATCGGGATCGAGATGCCGGCGGTGCGGACGCTCGAGCAGCACATGAACGGGGTGCTCGACTGGCTGCCGCTGAGCGGGACCGTGGTCGAGGCCGGCGGGGCGCTGTTCGGCTTCCTCGCCCTGCTCGGCGCGGTGGCGGCGGGGATCGCCTGGCTGCTCTGGCTCCAGCGCGGCGCCCTCAGCCCGGCGCTCGGCTGGCTGCTCGCCGTCTTCGGCGCCGGCCTGATCCTGACCGAGCTCCTCGTCCAGCCCGGCGCGCCGACCGGGATGTACTTCCTCTTCCACGCCTACCCGGCGGGCTGCATCCTCGCCGGATACGGGCTCTGGCTCGCCGGCGCGCGCTACGGGCCCCCGATCCGCGAGCGGCTGCCGCGGTTCGCGCCGCTGGCGCTCGCCTGGCTCGTCGCTTTCGGGCTCTTGATGGCGGCGCCGACCGCGTTCGACCTCTTCGAGGGCGACGTCAAGGCCGTCGTCCACAGCTACATGCTCTGGTACGGCGGGCTGGCGGCGCTGCTCGCGGCGCTGTTCGCCGCCGCGCGCCTGCTCGGGGCTCCCAACGGGCCCGCGGCGCTGCTCGTCACCGGGGCGCTGGTCGCCGCGGCTGCGGTCGGGCTGCCGATCGATTACGAGCCCCAGCTGCGCCAGGACAACGACCCGAACCTGACCGCCGCCGAGTTGCCGGCCAAGGGCGTGACCCCGGACAAGTACGAGGGGCTGCGCTGGATCGCCGACAACACCGACGAGGACGACGTGCTCGCGGTCAACAACCACTGGAACGACCTGACCAACGTCTTCCCCTCCTACGCCTACTACTCGGCGTTCTCGGGCCGGCGCGTCTACCTCGAGGGCTGGTTCTACACCGCCGCCGCGCAGGAGGACGTCCAGGCGGTCCAGGAGGGGAGACTCGAATCCCTACGAGGACCGGCTCGCGCTCGGCGACGCCGCGTTCGCGGGGGATTGCGCGGCGATCGACGAGCTCGCGGCGCGCGGCGTCGACTACCTCGTCGACGACATCGTCAACGGGACCGTCCACCCGCGCCCGGGAGCTTTTGGGGCGCCGGCGTTCGAGAACCCCGAGATCGCGGTGTTCGAGATCGGCGAGGCGGCTAGCGGCTGCGCTCGATCTCCGAAGCCGCCCGTTCCCCCAGCCTGACGCCGTAGTTCGTCCCACGGTCCTCTGGGTAGATCTGCGTCGTGTTGGCGAGCACGAGCCCCGGCGCGCCGGTCTGCAGCGGCGGGATCCGCTCCGCGTAGCCGAGGTCGACGATCGGCTGCGCGTCGGGCTCGCGGAAGACCCAGCGCCCGCGGACCCAGTCGCGCGAGTAGCCGGGGTTCATCTTCCGCAAGCCGGGCTCGTAGCGCTCGAGCAGCTCGTCGAACGGGAGCGAGAGCAGCTCGTCGCCGGGCTCGAGGTAGTTGGCGACGTAGAGGTAGTGGCGGCCGCCGTAGCGCTCCGGCGGGACGAGGTTGGTCTGCTCGATCAGGCCGATGAACGGCAGCTCGGTGTCGGAGACGTTGGTCCAGTAGTGGGGCGAGAACGGGCGGTCGAGCTCGAGCAGCAGGCAGAGCGCCTCGTGGTAATCGATCGAGCGCGTCCGCGAGAGGTACCCCTCCCCGACCTCGCCCGCGACCCCCTCGTCGAGCAGCGACTCGAAGATCGGGTTCGAGACCGTGGCGAGGACCGCGTCGTACTCCTCGGCGCCGGCGCGCTGGAACGCCCGCGGATCGCGGCCGCTGCGAAACGAGTCCGGGCCGCCCGCCGCGACCCGGAGCCGCCCGTCGTGGGAGCGCGAGATCCCCGCCGCCGGGCGGTCGATCAGCACCCGGCCGCCGTGGGCCTCGATCTGCTCGCGCAAGCGCTCGAACAGCGGCTCCCAGCTCCCGCGCGGATAGCCGAGCACCTCGCCCCCGGCGTCGTCGGCGCCGCGCACGGTCAGCTTGCTGTAGAGCCACGACATCGAGATGTCCTCGGCGCGGGAGCCGAACTTGCCCTTGAGCAGCGGCCCCCAGACCACGCGCCAGGCGTCGGGGCCCATCTTCTCGATGATCCAGTCGTGGGCGGTGACGTGCTCGAAGTCGGCGTGGCCGCCCTTGGCGCGCTTCATCCGCAGCGTCGCGATCCCGGTCCGCAGCCGCGAGCGCAGCGGCAGCGGGCGGAAGCGCAGCAGGTCGAGCGCGCTGGTCAGCGGCCAGAGCCGGCCGTCGGCGAACGCGGCGACGCTCGAGGGCAGCCACTCGATCGCGTCCTCGATCCCGAGCTCCTCGTAGAGCGCCGCGATGTCGCGGTCGCTCGTGAACAGGT
Organism: uncultured Solirubrobacterales bacterium; assembly: GCA_963817065.1. Classification (GTDB taxonomy): domain Bacteria; phylum Actinomycetota; class Thermoleophilia; order Solirubrobacterales; family 70-9; genus CAWFMO01. Next base: position 740,250 of record CAWFMO010000002.1, on the reverse strand, counting down.
GGTGGTAGTAGTGCTCGATCCGGGCGCCGTCGAGCTCGATCGTCGCGGCCTGGCCGCCGAGTCCCGGCCAGCGCTCGTAGACGTCGACCGAGTGCCCGGCGAGCGCCAACCGGCGGCCCGCGACGAGCCCGGCGACGCCGGCGCCGATGACCGCGACCCTCACGAGTCGGCTAGGTCCGCTCGCCCTCGACGGGCGGCGGCTCGGCGTTGGTGCGGCTGCGCACGACGTAGAGCGGCCGGCGCTTGACCTCGTCGTAGACCCGGCCCAGGTACTCGCCGATGATCCCGACCGTGATCAGCTGGATCCCGCCGAGCAGCAGGACGACGAGCAGCAGCGTCGTGATCCCGGGCACGAACGAGCCCGAGAGCCGGAACGCGATCGCGATCGGGATCCCGAGGAAGGCGACGAACGAGAACATGAAGCCGAACAGCGTCGCCGCCTGCAGCGGCAGGCTCGAGAACGATGAGAAGGCGTCGACCGAGAGCCGGACCATGCGGCTGGTCGAGTACTTGGTCTCGCCGGCGAAGCGCGCGTCGCGCTCGTAGCCGACCTGCTCCTGCTTGAAGCCGACCCAGGCCGTCATCCCGCGCAGGAAGCGGCTCCGCTCGCGCATCTCGAGCAGCGCGTCGAGAGCGCTGCGGTCGAGGAGCCGGAAGTCGCCGGCCTGCGGCGGCAGGTCGATCCGAGTCAGGCGGTTGAAGAGGCGGTAGAACCAGCGCGCGGTGGTCAGCTTGAAGCGGGTCTCGCCGGGGCGCTCCTCGCGGACCGCGAAGACGACCTCGGCGCCGCCGCGCCAGGCCTCGACCATCCGCGGGATCACCTCGGGCGGGTCCTGGAGGTCGGAGTCGATCATCACCGTCGCGTCGCCGCGCGCGTGGTCGAGTCCGGCGGTCAGCGCCGCCTGGTGGCCGAAGTTGCGCGACAGGGTCACGACCCGCAGCCGCGGGTCGTTCGCGGCGAGCCCGGCGAGGATCTCGGGGGTCCGGTCCTTCGACCCGTCGTCGACCAGGATCAGCTCGTAGGGGGTCCCCGCGAGCGCGGTCGAGACCCGGCGGATGAACTCATCCACCGACTCTTCCTCGTTGAAGACGGGGGCGACGACGCTCAGCAGCGCCAGATCGGGCCCGCCCTGACTCGGCGCCGAAGCCATGGCGCGATCATACGGACGCGATGAACGATGAGTTGAGATGCGCCGCCTGCGGCGCGACGGGCCTCGTGCCCCACATGAACGTCGCCGGAGAGGCCGGCGAGGCGGGCCTGATCCCGACCACCGACCGCTACGGATCGGCGCTCGCCGACATCGTCCGCTGCCCGGACTGCGGCCACATGCAGCTCTCGACGATGCCCTCCGAGGCCGACCTCGCCGAGGCCTACGGCGAGGCGCGATCGGAGGACTACGTGGTCGAGGAGCGCGGCCAGCGCGCGACGGCCGAAGCGGTGCTCGACCGGATCGAGGCCCACGCCGCCCCGGGGACGCTCGTCGACCTCGGCTGCTGGGTCGGCTTCCTGCTCGACGAGGCCGGTTCGCGAGGCTGGCGGACGGTCGGGGTCGAGCCGAGCGAGTTCGCCTCCGCGTACGCCCGCAACCGGCTCGGGCTCGAGGTCCTGACCGCGGGGCTGCTCGAGGCCGAGCTCCCCGACGGGACCGCGGGCGGCGCCGCGGCGGTCTTCCTCGGCGACGTGATCGAGCACCTTCCCGACCCGGCCGCGGCCCTGGAGAGGATCCGCGAGCTGCTGATGCCGGATGGGGTGCTGGCGATGACGCTCCCCGACGCCGGCAGCCGGCTCGCGCGGCGGCTCGGTCGGCGCTGGTGGTCGGTGATCCCGACCCACGTCCACTACTTCACCCGCCGCTCGATCGCGACGCTGCTCGAGCGGAACGGATTCGCGGTCGAGGAGATCACGACCGCGCCGAAGACGTTCTCGGTCCGCTACTACCTCGGCCGCGGCGGCGGCTACAGCGAGGGCCTGGCGCGCGGGCTGACCCGCGGCGCCGAGGCCGTCGGCCTCGCCGAGAAGCTCTGGACCCCGGACTTCCGCGACCGGATGCTGGTGATCGCGCGGCCGACGCGATCGATGACCTAGGCCGAGCAGACCTCGTACGGGTAGCTCGACGTGATCTCCGCGTGCCAAGGGGTGGGATCCGCGTCGGGCGGGATCGCAACCACGCTGCGGACGCCGGGTGGGGCGGCGGGGGTGGTGGCGACGAAAGCGTCGCCGAATCGGCGCAGCGAGACGGTCACCGGTGGACCGCCTGGTGCGGGCTCGATCGCGAACCCGCCCGGGGGAATCAGGAACGAGGCCTTCGCGTCGGCGAGCTGGGGGCTGACCCTGAGGCAGCGGCCCGCGGGGGTCACCCCGGCGCCGCTCGCAGCTTCGGGGGCCAGCGGTCCGGCGACGCGGGTCGCGGGCGCCGATGCCGACAGCGGCTCGGCGACCGGGAGCAGCGCCAGGGCGTGGACGAGCATCGCGTCGGCGTGCTCGCGCGCCTGGTTCGAGCTCGCCTTCATCTGATCGAGCGAGTCCGCGGGTGAGCCGTACCCCTCGGCGGCGGCGAAGTAGGAGTCGATCGGGATCACCATGTCGTCGGTCGGCACCGCCTGCGGGGCGAGCGGCTCGACGGCGAGATGTCCCTGGGCGTTCTCGCGCACCAGCTCGAGCGCCGCGAGCTCGGCCACGTTCTCCTCCGAATTGACGCGCAGGAACTTCGACGCCTCGTGGAGGTTCGAGAGGTTGCCGAGCAGCCCCGCGAAGAAGACCGCCGCGATCGCCAGCCCCGCTTTCCAGTTCGGCTTGACCCCGGCTCCGAGCTCAGCCGCCAGCAGGAAGAGCAGGACCGCCGCCGGATACTGGTAGCGGCTCGCCTCGGGAGAGCGGGTCGGGCCGAGGTTGGCGCCGATCAGCAGCCAGTAGGAGATCAGCGCCGCGGCGAAGACCCAGACCCGGGGGTCGATCGGCCAGCGCTCGCGGGCCCTGACCCGTAGCGCGACGAGCCCGGCCGCGGCGAGCGCCAGGACCCATCCGATCTCGGTCGTGAACGTCTCGCCGGCGGCGATCCCCGACGAGCCCGGGACGCGGAAGGTGCCGGTGATCACCGCGGCGACGGTCGCGGCCGACGCCGCGAGCGAGCTCGGCAGCGAGAGGACGTTGTCGAGGGTGACGCTGGTGTCGTCGAACTGCAGCGCCCAGATCCGCCAGGCGCCGTAGAGCGCGACCGGGACCGCGATCACCCATGCTCCGCGCAGCGCCCGGCGCCAGTCGAGCCGGCCGGGGCGCACGAGCAGGACCTCTACCGCGGCGGCGATCAGGAACGCGACCCCGGCGGTGTAGGAGGCGACGGCGACGACGAGCAGCGCGCAGGCCGCGACGTCGCCGGGGCGGTCACGGCGTTCGAGAAGGAGCAGCGCCCCGAGCCCGCACGCGATCGTGAACAGGATCCCGATCCCGAGCGGCCCGCCCAGCACCTCCTGGGCGCCGCCGAGGACGAGCAGGAGCGCGGCGGCGGGCAGCGCGACCCAGCCGCCGACCCGGCGCCGCATCAGCACGAACACGAGCCCGGCGTTGAGCAGGTCGAGCGCGACCCAGAGGACGCGGTGCGCTACGTACTCGCCGCCGCCGAAGATCCCGAACAGCGCCTTGTAGACCAGCGCCGGTCCGAGCACGAGGTTTCCCGAGTTGGGGTTCAGCAGCGCGTCGAGGTCCCACTCGCGGTAGATCGCGAAGAACGCCCACTCATCGGCGAACAGCGACTGGCCGCGGGTCTCGTAGAGCAGGAATGCGGCGGCGAGAACCATCGCCGCGGCAAGCGCGACCGGCGGGGTGAGCCGGCGGGAGAGAGCCGGCAGCCGGGCGAGGAAGTTGTTCGTGGTCGGGCTGTTCACGGCGCCGACCCCTGGCTGAGCGGGCAGACGAGGGGCCGATTCGAGACGCTGACCAGCCACGGCCGTGTCGATCGGTCGGCCGGAAGCGCGACCGCCATCGATTCGCCGGCCGGGATCTCGCCGAGCTCGACCGCCGGTTCGTCGCTGAAGCGCCGCAGCGAGACTGCGACCGGCGAGCCCGCCGGTGCTTCGATCCGCGCGCCGCGGGCCGGGGCCTCGAACTCGCCGTCGCGCGCGAAGCAGGCGGTGGGGCCGAACGTCCCCGGAGCCGGGGCGAGCCTCAACCCGAGCGCCGCCGCGAGCTCGAGATCGGCTGCCCGCCGCGCGTCGGACGGGCTCGCGAGTAGCTCGTCCTCGCCGTAGGCGAGCGATCCGTAGTCGTCGCGCGCGCTCAGGTAGCGCCCGGCGCTGATCACGATGTCGGTAGTCGGCTCGCGCCTGGTCGCGACGGCGTCGCCGACGTCGGGCCCGCTGAACACGCCGTAGGGCTCGACCAGCAGGTCGTAGGGAACAGTGTCCCGGGCGATCTCGATCGCGGTCAGCTCGGCGCGGTTTAGCTGCGCGTTGTAGCGCAGGAACTTGGCGCCGTCGTGGAGGTTGATCAGGTTCGGCAGCGTCGCGACCGCGATCGCCGCGCAGACGCCGATCGTCGCCCCGCGCGAGATCCGCAGCCCGGCACCGAGCTGGGCGAAGAGCAGGATCAGGAATATCGCGCTCGCGTACTGATAGCGGGACACGTTCGGGACCCGATCGGAGACCACGAGCCCGATCAGGACCCAGTAGACGAGCGGCATCGCGGCGAAGACGAGCACCCGGCGGTCGAGCGGCGGCCCCTTGTGGAGCCGGATCGCCGCCAGGACCGCGAACGCGACGACGAGCGGCGGACCGAAGCGGGTGTAGAAGCCGGGCCCCTGGGTGCCGGGCCCGCGGAAGAGGCCGGTGATCGTCACCGCCGCCGCCGAGGCCGACTCGGCGATCGAGCCCGGCAGGGTGCCGATGTTGCTGAGCGTGATCTCGGCCGGGTGGGCGGCGAACGGGCCCACGGGCTCGAGGTCGAGCGCCCAGATCCGCCAGATCGCGTAGAGCGCGAGCGGCACCGCGATCACCCAGACCCGCCGCCGCCAGTCCTCGCGCCGGACGAGCAGGACGTCGACCGCTGCGCCGGCCGCGAACGCGAGCCCGAGGCTGTTCGAGGCCAGCGACGCGCCGAGCAGCACCGCCGCGACCGCGTCGGCGCGGCGGCTGCCGCGCGCAGCGGCCTCGAGCGCGACCAGCGCGCCGAGCCCGCAGGCGGCGGAGAGCAGGATCGCGAGCCCGAGCGTCGTCGCGACGACGTCGCCGGCGGCGCCGAGCAGCATCAGCATCACCGCCGCCGCGAGCGCGATCCAGCCGCCGACGCGGCGCGCGACGAGCACGTACACGAGCCCGGCGCAGGTCAGGTTGAGCGCGACGAGCAGCAACCTCAGGAAAACCGGTTCGGCGCCGGCCAGCTCGAAGACGGCCTTGTAGAGCAGGATCGGCAGCAGCTGGAGGTTCTCGCCGAACGGGTTGAGCAGCACCTCGGGCCCGTGGCCGCGGTAGTCGGCGAAGAAGCTCCACTCGTCGAAGAGCAGGCTGTGCTCGCGCATCTCCCAGATCAGCAGGACCGCGCAGCCCGCCATCGCCAGAGCGAGCAGCTGCGTCGGCCGCCGGTCGACGGTCTCCTCTGGCATAGGCCGCGATAATAGGGGCGTGGCCGATCTGCTCGAGCGGGGAAGAAAGGTGCGGCCGCTGGTCAAATTCGCCCAGCTCTCGCTGACCGGCGGCTACGTGCGGCGGATGTTCAACGAGATCGCGGGCGACCTGCGAAAGGGCCCGCACTCCTCGGTCCTCGACCTCGGGGCGGGCGACAGCCCGCTGCTGCGCGCGATCCAGCCCGAGCGTTACGTCGGGCTCGACTTCAACCCGCAGTCGGTCGCCGCCGCGCGGCGCCGCTACGGCGGCGGGGGGCGCGAGTTCGCCGAGGCCGACGTCACCCGCGAGCCCCTCGCTCCCTGGCGCGGCTTCGACGCCGTCGTCTGCTCGGCGCTCTTCCACCACCTCCCCGACGAACAGGTCTCAGGGCTGGCGAACCGGATCGCCGAGGAGGCGGTGCCGGCGCGCGTCGTCTGCGCCGACACGCTGATGATCGGCCCCTTGAAGCCGATGATCACGCGCCTAGACGAGGGCGAGCCGAGCCGCTCGAAGGACGAGCTCTACGAGCTGCTCGCGCCGCGGTTCGAGATCGAGGAGACCTGGGGCTTCGAGGTGCCGCTGCGCACCGCCCACATCTGGGGCTTCATCCTCACGCCGCGCAGACTCTGACCGGCTGGGCGGCGCTGAGCATGAGCGTCCACGGCTGCGCCGAATCGTCGGTCGGGATCGCGACCCGCGCGGCGGCTCCGCCGGCGATCGGTGTCAGCGGCGTGCCCGCCCCTTCGGAGAAGCGGCGCAGCGCGATCGATACAGGCGCTCCCGGGTCCGCCTCGAGCGTCGCGCCCCCGGGCGGCAGCTCGATCGCGACCCCGCCCGCCATCGGTGTCAGGGGCAACGTCCGGCACGGCGGGGGCGGCGCGGGCAGCGGCTCGGTGTGGATACCGAGCACCCGCACGAACTGCGAGTCGGCGACGGCCCGCGCCGCCTCCGGGCTGCGCTCGAGCTCGTTCTCCGAGAACGCCGGCGAGCCGAACTCGTCCGACGCATCGCGGTAGTCGGCGATCGGGATCATCAGGTCCTGGACCACCGGGAGGTCGGGAAGCGGCAGCACCGGGATCTCGGGGTCGGCGCGATCGCCCGCGAGCTCGGCGGCGGCGAGCTGGGCGCTGAGGCTCTCGCCGGCGATCCGGTAGGTATCGCCTGCCTGGTGGAGCGCGATCGCGTTGGCGAGCACCGAGACCGCGACGGCGCCTGCGACCGCCGCCGGCGCCCAGCGCGGAAGCCTGAGCCCGGCGGCCATCTCGACGATCAGCAGCAGGAGCAGCAGCGCCCCGATGTAGACGTAGCGCGTCGCCTCGGGCTCGCGCAGCGGCCCGAGGTTGAGCGCGACGAGACCCCAGAAGCTCGCCAGCGCTGCGAGCCAGGCCCAGAACCGGACGTTGACCGGGGGCCTGAGATGCAGCCGGTAGATCACCGCGCCGACGAGAAGCGCGGCGAGCGGATAGCCCCACGAGGTCGTGATCACGGGCCCGGCCGGGCTCGGGACGCGGAACAGCCCCGCGAGCGAGGCGCACGCGGCGGCGAGCGAGGTGATCATCGCGGGCACGATGTCGAGCGCGTTCGAGAACGAGATGTTGGTTTCGGTCGGGTCGAGCTCGGTGACGCGCCAGAGCAGGTAGAGCGCGAACGGCGCGGCGACGATCCAGACCGATCGGCGGCGGCGCTCGGGGCCGCGGTCCCAGATCAGCACCGCCGCGGCGACCGCGAACGCGACGCTGATCGAATACGAGGCGAGCCCGGCGGCGAGGAACGCACAGGCGAGGATGTCGCCGAGCCGGTCCTCGCGCTCGAGCGCGAGGAACATCGCCAGCCCGAAGCCGATCCCGACGTAGCCGAGGACTCCGAACGGGGTCGCGGTCAGCTCGGCTCCCGAGCCGAGAAACAGCAGCACGACCGTGGGCGCGAGTGCCGCGAGGTCGCCGATCCGCCTGCGGACGAGGGCGTAGAACAGCGCCGCGCAGACGAGCGCCAGGCCGACGTGGACGATCCGGTTCGGCAGGTAGGAGTCGGCGCCGAAGAGCTCGAAGATCCCCTTGTAGAGGAAGAGCGAGGTCAGGATCAAGTGGCCGCCGGCGGCCTTCAAGAGGACGGACGGATCCCAGCTGTCGTAGCTCGAGAGGATCTGGACCTCGTCGGCGTAGAAGTTGTGGCCCGCGGTGCCGGCGAAGGTGAGCGCGGCCGCGCCGGCCATCGCGACGGCGAGCAGCAGCTGCGGGGGCGCCCAGCGAGGCAGGGTCACGCGGCGCTCCCGTCGCCCGGGATCGTGCAGGTCATCCCGATCGCGAGGTTGAGGTTGACCGAGGGGACGCCGAACGGGAACCAGCGCCGCTGCCCGACGTCGAAGCGCTGCGCAAGCTCATGCTCAATCTCCCAGGGCACGTTGCAGTGCTCGGTGGCGATGAACCAGTCGTAGCTCGTCCCGTAGCGCTTCTCGAACAGCGGCCGAGCGCTTACCCGGCGCGCGAGCAGGTGCATCCGGCCCTGCTCGCAGGGGATGACGACGACCAGCCGCCCGTCGCGCTTCAGCACCCGCCGGATCTCGTCGAGCGCCGGCGGCAGGTTCGGCAGGTGCTCGAGCACGTGGATCGCGTTGACGCGGTCGAACGAGTCGTCCTCGAACGGAAGCTCCGACTGGACGTCGGCTTTGACCGCCTCGACCCCGGGGAAGCGCACGCGGAGCTCGGCGAGGTGATCCTCGCGCAGGTCGGTGGCGACGTAGTCCTGGGTTTCGAGGTCCTCCCACTCGAGCTGGGTCCCGAGCCCGGCGCCGATGTCGAGCGTCCGCTCGCCGGGCCGCGCGCGCTTCGCGGGGTAGCGGTGGTCGAAGCGCTCGAGCAGCTTGTACTTGCGCGGCAGCGTCTCGAGCCAGAGTTGGTAGAAGTCCTCGCGGATCCGCTCCTGCTCGTCGCTCAGCTCGGGCAGCCGCTTCGGCCACGTCGGGGCTCCCTCGCGCCCGCCTTTCATGCGCGGGTCGCCAGCACCGCGATCGAGAGCCCGGCCGGGAGGTTCGTGCGCCGCAGCAGCGCGCGCTCGAAGCGCAGCGTCGCGAGCAGCAGCCCGTTGAGGGGCTTCGGCGCGACGCCGGAATCGGCGCTCGGCTCGCCGTTTCGGGAGCCCAGCCGCGCCGCCGCGGCGGCCGGGAGCAGGATCGAGTTGAAGTTGGTCACCCGCAGCGGCTCGAGCCCGCCGCCGCGGATCGCCTCGAGCAGCGTCTCGCGGGTGTAGCGGCGCCGGTGATCGAGGGCTCGGTCGTGGCCTGAGAAGAGGCGGGGATAGGCGGGCACGGTAACGAGCGCCGCACCGCCGGGGACCAGGACCCGCGCGATCTCGCGGACCGCGGCGACGTCGTCGTCGAGGTGCTCGAGCACGTCGGTCGAGACCGCGAGGTCGATCGAAGCGTCCTCGAGCGGCAGGGCGTCCGCGTCGCCCTCGAGGACCTCGACCCCGCGCCGCTCGGCTTCCGCGCGCGCGGCCTCCGAGGGCTCGATCCCGACCACGTCCCCCCACGGGGCGAGCGTCTCGGTCAACCCTCCCCACCCGCAGCCGATGTCGGCGACGCGCCGCGGGCGGTCGGGGAGCGGCAGCAGCGAGCGCACGATCTCGCCGCGCCCGCGGTACCACCAGCCCGTGGCCTCGGCCTCGGACTGGCGGCGGATCAGCTCAGGATCCACTCTCGACCCGCGCCCCTTGCGCGCGGGGCTCGACCTCCGCCACGTCGCGGGCGGGGTCGTCCAGCCGCGGAAGGTTGAGCCACTCGTCGACGACGTAGCGCGGGCGGCCCTTGACCTCGTCGTAGACGCGGCCGAGGTACTCGCCGATGATCCCCAGCGTCAGCAGCTGGACGCCGCCGAGGAAGAGCAGCAGCGTGATCACCGTCGTCAGCCCCTCGACCGGGACGTCGGTGAAGAGGCGGAAGTAGATGAAGAAGAACTCCGAGATCGCGGCCAGGAACGCGACCACGATCCCGACCCAGCTCGCGATCCGAAGCGGCGCCTTCGAGAACGCGAGGATCCCGTCGAGCGCGCCGGCGACCCGCCGCCGCAGCGGGATCCGCGAGCGCCCGCCCTGGCGCTCGTCGCGCTCGACCTCGATCCCCGACTGCTTGAAGCCGACGAACGCGCGGACCCCGGGCAGGAAGACGCTGCGCTCGGAGAGCCGCATGACCTCGCCGACGACGCGCCGGCTCATGACGCAGAACGGGCCCGCGTCGGCGGGCTGGGGGACGTCGGAGACCCGTCCCGCGAGCCGGTAGTAGCTCCAGAACGCGAGCCGCATCAGCCGCCCCTCGGGCCGCTTCTCCTTGATCGCGTAGACGACGTCGAAGCCCTCGCGCGCGCGCTCGAGCAGTCGCGGGATCTCCTCGGGGCGGTCCTGGAGATCGGCGTCCATGAGCACGGTCCACTCGCCGGCGCCGTGGGCGAGCGCCGCGAGGTAGGCGGGCGTGTGGCCGAAGTTCCGCGAGAGCAGCACCCCGCGCACGCGCGGGAACTCGGCCGTCATCTGGCGGATCAGCTCGCGGGTCCCGTCGTCGGAGCCGTCGTCGGCGATCACCAGCTCCCAGCCCGGGTCGATCGGGTCGAGCACCGACGAGAGCCGCCGGTGGAGCTCGGGCAGCGCCCGGACCTCGTTGTAGGTCGGCACGCAGACCGTGATCTGGGGGTTGCCCTCGGCCACGCGCTAAGGCTAGAGCCGACCTGCCGGTGAGGCGGCAACGCCCCGCCCGGGGTCGCCTCCGCCGCCCGCCTACACTTTCCGGCCCCGTGCGCGAGAAGTTCCCCGAGACCCACGAAGAGAAGCTCAACTATCTGCGCGAGCTCCGCGACGCCGCGATCCACTCGGCCTCCGAAGAGGCGGTCGAGAAGCAGCACGCGAAGGGCAAGCTGACCGCGCGCGAGCGGATCGAGAAGCTGCTCGACCCCGGGTCGTTCGAGGAGCTCGACACCTTCGTCCGCCACCGCACCCACGAGTTCGAGATGGACAAGAAGCGCCCCTACGGCGACGCGGTCGTCACCGGCTACGGGACGATCGACGGCCGCACGGTCTTCGTCTTCAGCCAGGACTTCACCGTCTTCGGCGGCTCGCTCGGCGAGGTGATGGCGGAGAAGATGTGCAAGGTCATGGACCTCGCGGCCGAGGTCGGCGCGCCGGTGATCGGGATCAACGACTCCGGCGGAGCGCGGATCCAGGAGGGCGTCGTCTCGCTCGGGGCATACGGCGACGTCTTCGTCCGCAACGTCAACTGCTCGGGCGTGATCCCGCAGATCAGCGTGATCATGGGCCCCTGCGCCGGCGGCGCGGTCTACTCGCCGGCGATGACCGACTTCATCTTCATGGTCAAGGAGACCTCGCACATGTTCATCACCGGCCCCGAGGTGATCAAGACCGTGACCGGGGAGGAGGTCGAGTTCGAGGAGCTCGGCGGCGCGATGAGCCACAACACCAAGTCCGGGGTCGCGCACTTCGCGGCCGAGGACGAGGAGAGCTGCCTCGAGGACGTCCGCTACCTGACCGGCTTTCTGCCCTCGAACAACCTCGAGCTGCCGCCCAAGGTCGAAGCGCTCGACGACCCCGAGCGCGAGGACCCCGAGCTCGACACGCTCGTCCCCGACGATCCCCAGAAGCCCTACGACATGCGCGAGGTGATCTCGCGGATCGTCGACGACGGCGAGTTTTTCGAGGTCCACGAGCACTTCGCGAAGAACATCGTCTGCGGCTACTCGCGGCTCGACGGGCGCCCGGTCGGGATCGTCGGCAACCAGCCCGCCCACCTCGCCGGCGTCCTCGACATCGAGGCCTCCGAGAAGGCCGCGCGCTTCGTCCGCACCTGCGACGCCTTCAACGTGCCGCTGGTCTGCTTCACCGACGTCCCCGGCTTCCTGCCCGGCACATCGCAGGAGTGGGGCGGGATCATCCGCCACGGCGCCAAGCTCCTCTACGCCTTCGTCGAGGCGACGGTGCCGAAGATGACCGTGATCACCCGCAAGGCCTACGGCGGCGCCTACGACGTCATGAACTCCAAGCACCACGGCGCCGACTTCAACTTCGCCTGGCCGACGGCCGAGGTCGCGGTCATGGGCCCGGAGGGCGCCGTCAACATCATCTACCGCCGCGATATCGCCGGGTCGCCGACCCCCGAGGAGCGCCGCGACAAGCTGATCCACGACTACAAGGCCCACTTCGCGAACCCCTACTCGGCGGCCGAGCGCGGCTACATCGACGACGTGATCGAGCCCCGGACGACCCGCCCGAAGCTGATCCGCGCCCTGCGCGCGCTCGAGAGCAAGCGCGTCGAGCAGCCGAAGCGCAAGCACGGAAACATCCCGCTCTAGCGCGTTGGATCCCAGGGTCCGCCGCGCAAGCGCCGCCGACGCCGCCGAGATCGGGCGTCTCAGCCACGACTTCCAGACCGAGTTCGAGGATCTGACCCCGGGCGCCGCCGCGATCGCCGCCAACGTCGCCGAGATGATCGACGCCGGCGCGACCGCGATCCTGCTCGGCGGCGAGGGCCCCGACGGGTTCGCCGAGCTCCGCCTCCGGCGCTCGAAGCTCGCCGCCGGGCCCGATGCCTACCTCGAGGAGCTCTACGTCGCGCCGGATCTTCGCGGCAAGGGTCTCGGCAGGGCGCTGCTCGAGGCCGCGATCGAGCTCGCGCGAGCCGAAGGCGCCGGGCAGATCGAGCTCGGCACGAGCGAGGACGACGTCGCCGCCCGCAAGCTCTACGAGAGTGCCGGCTTCATCAACCGCGAGGGCGGGCCGGACGGGCCGGTGATGTACGTCTACGAGCGCGAGCTCTGAGCTATAGGGTCGGGTCCTACATCGTCGAAGAGGAGGGGTGGATGAAGGGATCGACAGGGGCTCGCAGACGGGGACGGTGCGCCGCGCTTGCGATCGGGGCGCTCGGGCTCTCGGCGTGTGCCGCCGTTGCTGTGGCCGCGCCGGGGGACATCACGGTCTCCCAGGTCGCCGACGTCCGGCTGGGAGCCGACAGCTCCGATCCGCTCGGGATCTACAACCTCGACGGGACCGTGTTCTTCGCCGCGTACGTGCCGGCCGAGGGCGGCGAGGAGCCCTGGAAGAGCGAGCCCCCGTACACCTCCGCGCAACGGGTCGCCGACGTCAACACCGATGCCGGAATCGGTTCGGATCCGCAGAACTTCTCTTCGATCGGAAGCACGTTCTTCTTCAGCGCCGACGACGGAGACGACGGCAAGGAGCTGTGGAAATCCGTTCCGCCCTACACCTCCGCGACCCAGGTCGCCGACATCAGGGACGGCGCCGTTGGCTCCAATCCCATCTTCCTGACGAACCTGAACGGGACCCTCGTCTTCGCGGCGGACGACGGGATCGAGGGCCAGGAGTTGTTCAAGAGCGAGTCGCCCTACACCTCGGCGACCCAGATCGACGACATCGCAACCGGTGCCACCGACGGCGATCCGGGTCTGCTGGCCGCGGCGAACGGCTACGTGTTCTTCACCGCCGACCCGGACGGGGACGGCTACGAGCCGTTCAAGACCGACGGCAACACGGTGACGCCGGTCGGGAACGTGAACCCCCTCGCCGGCATGGGATCGAACCCCGGCGAGTTCACCGACGTCAACGGCACCGTCTTCTTCAGCGCCGACGACGGCTTCGACGGCTTCGAGGTCTGGAAGACCGTTCCGCCGTATTCAGCCGCCACCCAGGTGGACGACATCAACACGTTCGCCGGCGTGGGCTCGTTACCCAGCGGCCTCACGAACGTGGGCGGAACGCTGCTGTTCGGCGCCAACGACGGCATCGACGGGTTCGAGCTCTGGCGCAGCGACGGGTCCTCGGCGGTGCAGGTCGAGGACATCCACCCGGGCCCCCTAGTCGGCTCGAACGTCGGGGGGCTGACCAACGTCAATGGAACGCTTCTGTTCAGGGCGAATGACGGTCTCACCGGCACCGAGCTCTGGAAGAGCGCCCCGCCGTTCACCTCGGCGACCCAGGCCTCCGACATCGAACCGCTCGGCGGGAGCTCCACTCCCACCGAGATCACCGAGCTCGGCGGCGCCGCCTTCTTCGCCGCCGAAGACAGCGTCGACGGCGAGGAGCTCTGGAGGATCGCGCCGCCGTTCACCAACGCGACTCAGCTCGCCGACATCAACCCGACCGTCGGGGTGAGCTCGAATCCGTACGGTCTCGTCGCCGCCGACGGCGCCGTGCTGTTCGGCGCCGAGGACGGTTTGACCGGCAGGGAGCTCTGGAAGGCGGCAATCGAAGGACCCCCGGCGGCGCCCGTCACATCGCCGCCGGCCGCGACGCCACCCGCGGTCACGACCAAGAAGTGCAGGAAGAAGCGCAAGCTCCGCAAGGGCAAATGCGTGAAGAAGAAGCGTAAGAAGAAGAAGCGCGGCTAGCTACGAGCTCGAGATCTGAGCCGCCGGCGTGGGGGCCGGCACCGCCGCTCCGCAGGCGCTGAGCGCCGCCACGTCCTCGGCGTCGAGGAAGCAGTCGAGGACTGGGCGGAGCTCGCCGGGTATCTCGCTTCGCAGCCGCTCGATCGGGACCGCGTCGGCGGGCGCCTCGATCGTCTGCTCCTGATTCACGTCGGTCACCGTCGCCGATAGATCGACGTCCGCCGTCGCGCTCTCGAGGATCGAGAACCCGAGGTCGAGGTCGACCCGCCTCGGGATGTCGTCGTCACCGACGTAGACGTCGACGCGCGCCTTCTCGACGAAGTTGGAGACGATCGTCGAGATCGATTCGGGATCCGGCAGCCCCTCGAGCTGCTCGGGCGGCGCCGCCTTGAAGCCGAATTCGATCACGTCCCCGATGAACGCCTCGATGTCGAGGTCGGCGCCGTAGTGGTCCGTCTCGGTGCCGTCGATCTCTTCTCCGCCCTCGTCGCTGAACTCGGGGACCCAGCTGTCGGGGTCGAGGTCGGCGCACGCGGATCCATCGAGGCCGGACGCCTCGAGCTGCTGCTTGCACAGCTCTTGGTAGTCCGCGCTCGATTCGGGCGTCGGCGTGTCGGGCGCGGACTGCTCGAACCGCTTGAACCGGTCGGTTCCGAGCTCGTAGACCCGGTCGCCCCAGCCGACGTAGAAGTTGTCGGTGGTCGCCACGATGCTGCCTTCGAAGTCGACGCCCTCGCCCGCCGGGCCCTCGCCCTCGAGCGAGACGGTGAGATCGGCGCCCTCGGGCCCGAACGGCCCTTCGAGCGTCACCGATCCGTCGGTCGCGTTCGCTCCCTCGTCGTCCGCGCTCAGTCCACCGGTGAGCGAGATCACCCCGCTCTCGAGCTTTCCCAGCCCGTCGGGTGAGAACGCGCTGCTGACGCGCTCCTGGGGATCGGCGCCGCCGTCGTCGCTGCCGCATCCCGCGACCAGCGCGGCGCACGCGAGCAGCGCGGCGAGCGGGAGCCTTGCGCGGGTGCCCTTCACGACGGCTTCCTTCCGACGACCATCCACGGCCGCGCCGGAGTCAGCGCGGTCGGCCACTTGACCCCGAACTGGGTTATCCAGCGCCCGTGGGGGATCCGCTCGGCCTTCTCGAGCTCGAGCTGCTCGCCGACGAGCTCGGCGAGCTTGCGCGGGTGGAGCTGCATCGTCGCCGGGTGGCCGCCGAGCAGCGGTGTCTTCGCGAGCCAGACCAGCGGCCGGAACATGACCCGCTCGACGCCGTAGAACCAGCGCGGCACGCAGGACTCGCCGACGATCAGCCTGCCGCCGGGCTTCAGCATTCTGGTCGCCTCCGAGATCGCGGTTCGCACGTTGTCGATCAGATCAGCGGGCTTGGCCCCGGTGATGTGGTGGAAGACGAACGCTTCGAGCACCGCGTCGAACGAGCCCTCGGGCTCGGTCAGCGCCAGCGCGTCGCCCTTCCGCGCGGTGACGTTTTCCGGGAACCGTTCCGGCGGAAGCTTGTCGAGGAAGAGGTCGACGGCGACGATCGAGCCGACGCGGTCGGTCTCGTATTCGAAGACGCCGCCGTTGCCGACGTCGAGCATGTGCCCGATCCCGTCGACCTCCTCGGTCACCGCCTCGCGGATCATGCGGTAGGTGTCGAGCTCGGCGACGGCGTCGCCGTGCTGGTCGGTGGCGAAGAACTCGGCATTGAGCTCCGCGGTCTTCTCGGGCTGGCCCCCCTTGGCGGGGGCCGGGGCGTCGGTCTCGCTCGGCACGGGCGCCATCGTACATTCGCTCCCCTAAGGAGCTCTGAGCTAGCCTGAGCCCGTGACCGAGAACGGCAAGCGGCGCCCGCCGCGTCCATCGATTTCCGTCGTCCCGGCGAGCGCGACCGAGGAGGAGGCCGCGGCGATCGCGGCGGCGCTCGAGCGCTTCCTGGTCGAGACCGCTCCGCCCCCCTCGACCGCGGGCCCCGAGCTCGGCGGCTGGCAGCGCGCCGCGCTCCGCGAGGGGATCGAGGCCCGAACCGGCCTCGGCGGCTGGCTCAGCTGACCCCGGCCGCGAGCTCGCGCTCGCGCCCGAAGAGCCGCGGCGAGCGCTCGGCGAGCGCCTCGCGCGCCTCCTGATCTGAGAGGTTGGTCAGCGAGATCATCGACACGTCGGAGAGCCGGTAGCGGGCGACGAACTCCGGGACCTTGATCCCGCGCATCCCGCGGTCGGCGACCCGGCACCAGAGGTCGTAGTCCTCCCAGCCGTAGAGCCGCAGGTCGGTCGTGTAGCCGCCGAGCTCCTCGAGCGCGCTGCGGCGCACGAGCGCGAGCGCGTCGAGGTAGTTGTCGGCGATCAGGCGCTCCGGCTCCCAGTCCCAGTAGCTCTCGAGGCCCTGGGGCCCCGCCTCGGAGAAGGTCACGAGCACTCCGTAGGCGAACGCGGCTTCGGGGTCGCGATCGAGCGCCGCGGCGAGGAGCTCGACGGCATTCGGCAGGAGCTCGTTGTCGGAGTCGAGCGGCAGCACGTAATCGCCGCGCGCCGCCGCGACGCCGTCGTTGCGGGTCGCCGGCAGCCCGCGGTTGACGGGGTGGCGCATCAGGATCGCCGGCAGCCGCGGGTGCGCGTCGAGCCACTCGGCGGCGACGTCGCCCGAGCCGTCGCTCGAGGCGTCGTCGATCACGATCAGCTCGAGCGCCGGGCCGCGCGCCGCCGCGACCGAGTCGAGCGCCTCGGCGACGAAGGCGCGCTGGTTGTAGAGCGGCACGATCACCGATACACGCGGCTCGGCCGCCTCGTAGGCAGGCGTGGCGCCGACGGTCACGATCGACGGCGGATCGACGCCGCGATCGACCCGCGCCGCGAGCGCCTCCGAGCGCCGCCGCTGCTCGAGCGCCTCGAGCCGCGCCCGCTTGAGCTCGCGGCGCAGGAGCGGGACCTCCTCGTCGGGACGGCGCAGCGACCCGAGCAGCTCGCGAAGCCGCGGTTCGCGGGGGCCGGGGCCGGTCTGGATCCCGCGGCGCGGGATCCGCGGCGCCCGGCGGCGCAGCAGGTCCTCGCCGCTCTCGGCGAGCCGCTCGGCCGAGGCCCGCAGCGGGATCGACTCGCGGATGAACTCGATCGCCTCCGCGGCGAGCGCCAGCCGCTGATCCTCGTCGGCGAGCAGGTCCGCGACCACCAGGTGCAGGGTCTCGATGTCGCCGGCGAGAAAATGGCGACCGGGCTCGAGCGGGGAGTAGTTGAGCGAGCGCTCGCTGACCACCGCGGCGCCGCAGTGGATCGCCTCGAGGATCCGGGCCCACTCGAAGTAGGGATCGTCGCCACGGTGGATGTTGAGCAGGACCCGCGAGCGGCCGAGGAGGTCGAGCTTGTCCCCGCCGGCGAGGAAGCCGGGAGTCCCGCTCCCGCTCGGGCGCAGGTTGTCGGAGAACCCGAGATGGCAGCGGTGGCGCCAGAGCTCGCCCGAGTAGCGCGCGAGCAGCCGCCGCCGCCGCTCGGTCGCCCCGCCGAGGAAGCAGACGTCGACGTCGCGTTCGCCGCCGAGGTCGCGCTCGATCAGCTCGCAGTAGCCGAGCTGGAGGTGCTCGGCCTTGCTGATCCCGGATTCGCGCAGGGCGTGGACCCCGCTGCGGTTGATGTCGAAGACCGCCGCGGCCAGCGAGGCGAGCCGCGCCCCGCGGTCGTGCCACCCCGTCCCCGGCTGCTCGGTGCAGATCGCGATCGTCGAGCGCATCTGCGCCGAGCCGACCCGCAGCCCGGCGGGGGCCAGCGCCGCGAACTCGTGCGGCGCGACCATCACCGAGGCCGTTCCCGGTTCGAGGCTAGGGAGCTCGTCGACGCTCTCGCGGGTCGCGACGCCGAGCGCGTCGAGCTCGTGGCGCAGCATCGCGGCGAGCTCGGCGAAGTATGAGTTCTGACCCCGAGCCGAGACGAAAACGAGTTCGCGCAGCTCCGCCATCCGGGCGTAAGGTTAGAGCGTGAACGCAGGGCCGAAGGCAACCGCCGAGGGGACAGCCCACAGCGATCTCGCCGGCGAGCGCGAGGGCCACCCCGAGCGCCTCGATCGCGGCGAGCACGCCGGAACGCTGATCGAGGCCGAGCACCTCGGCCGCTACCGCTGGGCCGCCGCCGCGGCGCCCGGAGCCCGCGTCCTCGACGCCGGCTGCGGGACCGCCTACGGCACCGCGATCCTCGCCGCCGCCGGCGCCTCCGAGGTCGTCGGCGTCGACCGCGACCGCGACGTGCTCGACGCCGTTCGCGAAGGTATGCCCGAAGCGGTTCGGCTCGAGGCCGCCGACGTCCTCGACCTGCCCTTCGAGGCCGACAGCTTCGACCTCGTCGTCTGCTTCGAGGTCCTCGAGCACCTCGACGAGCCGGAGGCCGGGCTCGACGAGCTCGCGCGGGTGCTCGCCGGGGGCGGGCTGCTCGCCGTCTCCTCGCCGAACCGCCGCGTCTTCCCGCCCGGCAACCCGCACCACGTCCGCGAGTACGTGCCCGAGGAGCTCCACGACTCGCTCGGGCGGCGATTCGCCAACGTGCGGCTCGCCCGCCAGCACACCTGGGCGAGCTCGGCGATCTTCGACGACGAGACGCAGGCATCCGGCGACGGCGAGCCGATCGAGGCCGTGACCGCGAAGAGCGGCAGCCTCGAGCCCGGCGACGAGGTCTTCACCGTCGCGATCGCCTCCGACGCGGAGCTGCCGGCGCTCGGGGATCTCGTCGCCGTCGGCCCCCCGCTCGAGCTCGGCGACCTCGCCGAGGCGAGGCAGCTCCGCGAGATGATCGAGCACCAGGAGCAGCGGATCCGCGAGCTCGAGGAGGTCCGCGGCCGGCTCGTCGACGCCGAGCAGAAGCTGGCCGTGCTGCCGGGGCTCGAGGCCGACCGCCGCGTGCTCGAGGAGATGCGCGAGTCGCTGAGCTGGCGCGTGACGGCTCCGCTGCGTCGCGGCAAGGCCGAGGCGCGGCGCACGGTGCCGCCGGCGCGGCGCGGCGCCAAGCGGCTGCTCGCGACGCTGATCGCGCGGCTGCGCGGGGGACCGTAGTTGCGCCGGGGTCGCTCTTCGAATAGAACCGTTCCCACAACGAGCGAGAGGAGCAACCCGTGGCGGTAGTCAAGATCATCGAGCTTGTCGGAAGCTCGAAGAAATCCTCCGACGACGCCTGCCAGCAGGCGCTGCAGCAGGCCCAGTCATCGCTGCGCAACGTGAGGGCCGTGGACATCGTCTCGACCGGCCTGCGCGGCGACAACCTCGACGAGTGGCGCGCCCACGTCCGCGTCGCGTTCCTGATCGAGGGCACCGACGTCGACTAGGTAGAGAGTGGCCGAGGAAACGAAAGAGATTCACCTGACGCCCGCGCGGGTCGAGGAGATGATCCGCGCGGGGGAGGTCGAGCTGGTCGACGTGCGGCGCCAGCACGAGTGGGACGCGGGGCACATCCCCGGCGCCCGCCACATCGAGCTCAACGCGCTCCAGGCGGCAGCCGACGAGCTCGCCGGCGGCAAGCCGCTCGTCGTCTACTGCCGCAGCGGCAACCGCTCGGGCCTCGCCGCCGAGGCGCTGAGCTCGGCCGAGATCGAGGCGCACTCGATCGAGGGCGGGATCGTCGCCTGGACCGAGGCGGGCCTCGCGCTCGAGCCCGAGGACGGCCACGTCGCCGAGTCCGGCGAGGCCGCCGAGATCAACAGCCAGGAGGGCCGCCACGTGCCCTTTCCTGACCAACCAGATGGGTAACCCCGCCTAAATACCGTAATCCCGGTCAGGTTTGTTAGTATTCCGCGGGTGGAACCGGTATCCGCACCCGGAAGCCAGACCCCAAGACCTCGAACGGGGCGGGCAAGCCCGAGCCCAAGAGCCTCCCCTCGACCGAGGAGGTCGGCAAGAAGCAGGAGGGCAAGGGCCGCCTCGGCACGCTCGACAACCCGGAGACCTACGACAACGTCCCGGGCCACGTGATCCCGATCCTCGAGCGCGAGTTCGACGACTTCGACACCGAGGCCCGCAAGTTCCTCGACGGCGAGTTCCCCGAGGACCAGTTCATCGGCTTCCGCCTCAAGCAGGGCGTCTACGGCCAGCGCCAGCCCGACGTCCAGATGATCCGCGTCAAGCTCCCGTTCGGCGGCGTCACCCCGGAGCAGATGGACGCCTTCGCGAGCGTGATCCAGAAGTACGCGCCGCTCAACAAGGGCCACATCACGACGCGCCAGAACATCCAGATCCACCACATCCCGCTCCCCGACGCCGCCGCCGCGATCCGCGAGATGAGCGACGCGGGCCTCTCCTCGCGCGAGGGCTGCGGCAACACGGTCCGCAACGTCACCGGCGATCCGTTCGCCGGCGTCACCGAGGGCGAGCTCTTCGACCCGACCCCCTACGCCGCGGCCTACGTCCGCTACTTCGTCCGCCACCCGACGACGCAGCTGATGCCGCGCAAGATCAAGACCGCCTTCACCGCGACCGACGAGGACCGCGCGATCACCGGCATCCACGACGTCGGCTTCATCCCGCGCGTAAGGGACGGCGTCAAGGGCTTCGAGCTGCGGGTCGGCGGCGGCACCTCGATCATGCCGCGCGATCGCGCCGACGCTGAACGAGTTCGTGACCGCTGACGACGGCGAGTACCTGAAGTGGACCGAGGCCGCGCTGCGGATCTTCGACCGCCAGGACTGGCTGCGCGTCAACCGCGCCCGGGCCCGGATCAAGGTCCTCGTCGACAAGATCGGGATCGAGGAGTTCCGCGAGCATGGTCGACGAGGAGCTCGAGGGCGACTGGGTCGATCGAGCGCGACTTCTCGATCGACCACCTGCGCTTCGACCACGACGAGGAGCAGAACGCGCCGGCGATCCCCGAGGGCCACTCGAGCCCGAACGGCGACGAGCGCGAGTTCGAGCGCTTCGTGGCCTCGAACGTCAACCCCCAGCGCCAGCAGGGCTTCTCGACCGTCGAGGTCAACCCGATCCGCGGCGACCTCAGCCCCGACCAGCTCCGCGGGCTCGCGCAGCTGATGCGCGACCACACCGGCGGCTACGCGCGCACGACCGTGCACCAGAACTTCGTCCTGCGCTGGGTCCGCGACGAGTCGGTCTACGACGTCTGGCAGCGGCTCGTCGAGCTTGACCTCGCCCGCGCGGGCGCCAACGAGATCACCGACGTCGTCAGCTGCCCGGGCACCGACAGCTGCAAGCTCGGGATCACCGCCTCGATGGGCCTCAACCAGGCCGTCCAGGAGCGACTCGAGCAGATGGGCATCGAGGACCCGCTGACCAAGAAGATCCACATCAAGATGAGCGGCTGCCCGAACGGCTGCAGCCAGCACCACATCGCCAACGTCGGCTTCTACGGCGCCTCGATCAAGGTCGGCGAGAAGACGATCCCCGCCTACATCGCCCACATCGGCGGCAACTACGAGGGCGGCGAGGTCGTCTACGGCCAGCGTCTCAAGGCGCGGCTGCCCGCGAAGCGCGTCCCCGACGCGGTCGAGCGCTGGGTCCGCCTCTACCAGGAGGAGCGCAACGACGGCGAGGAGTTCAACGCCTTCGCCGAGCGGGTCGGCTACGACCGCTTCGAGGAGAAGGTCAAGGACCTCGCGATGCCGGTCGACTTCTCGCTCGACACGATGAACATGTTCATCGACTGGAACCGCTCCGATCCCTACGCGGTGGAACGCGGGGAGGGGGAGTGCGCCGTATGAACGCCCCGCCCACAGCCGCGGTCCTCGAGGCCCCGGAAGCTCCCTTCGATCCCGAGGCCGTCGCCGGCGACCTCGAGAGCGCCTCCGCGGAGGAGGCGCTGCGCTGGGCGCTCGACACCTTCCACCCGAAGCTCTACATCGCCTGCTCGTTCCAGAAGACCAACTCGGTCCTGATCGACATGGCGGTGAAGATCAACCCCGAGACCCGCTTCTTCTACCTCGACACCGACGTCCTCTTCGAGGAGACCTACGCGACCCGCGACCGGTTCGCGGAGCGATACGGGATCGAGTTCGAGCGGTACCACAACATCTCGCTCGACGAACAGGCCCGCCTCCACGGCGACGAGCTCTGGAACACGAACCCCGACGCCTGCTGCGGGATCCGCAAGGTCGAGCCGATGCGCGAGGCGCTCGGGACCGTCGACTGCTGGGTCGCGGGCATCCGCCGCGGCGAGTCGCAGGGGCGCGCGAAGGCGCCGAAGTTCGGCTGGGACAAGCGCTTCGGCCTCTGGAAGCTGAATCCGATCGCCGACTGGTCCGAGCAGGACGTCTGGAGCTACCTCGCCGAGAACGACGTCCCCTACAACCCGCTCCACGATCAGAACTATCCGTCGATCGGCTGCACCCACTGCACCAAGCCCGTGCAGCCCGGCGGCGACGAGCGCGACGGTCGTTGGGCCGGCTCGGCGAAAACGGAATGCGGGTTGCACTAGCTGTCTTGCACCGCTAGTCCGACTTCCCTACAGTCCCCGCCTTCATGTCACCCGCCGACCAAGCCCTGAAGCTGCAGCTCAGCGAGCGCCAGACCGCCGACTTCGAGATGATCGGCAACGGCGCCTTCGCGCCATTGACGGGTCCACAGGGGTCTGATGATTGGAAGAGCGTCTGCGAGAACATGACGCTGTCCTCGGGCGAGTACTGGCCGATCCCGATCACGCTCGCGACCGACCTCGACTGCTCCGAGGGCGACACGATCGAGCTCACGAGCGACGAGGGCGAGGCGCTCGGCCGGCTCAAGGTCGAGGAGATCTTCGAGCGCGACCTGAACCAGGAGGCCGAGCAGGTCTACCTGACCGGCGACAAGGAGCATCCGGGCGTCGCCGCGATCCACGAGGAGGGCGCGCGCTGCGTCGCCGGCCCGATCGAGGTCGACGCGCTGCCGCAGCACGAGGAAGCCTTCAGCAAGCGCCAACTCAGCCCCGAGGAATCGAAGAAGGCGTTCGAGGAGCGCGGCTGGAAGCGGATCGTCGCCTTCCAGACCCGCAACCCGATCCACCGCGCCCACGAGTACGTCACCAAGGCGGCGCTCGAGATCACCGACGGTCTGATGATCCATCCGCTGATCGGAAAGACCAAGGAGGGCGACATCCCCGCGGAGACGCGGATGCGCTGCTACGAGGTGCTGATGGATGACTACTACCCGAACGACCGCGTGATCCTCAACGTCTACCCCTCGAAGATGCACTACGCGGGCCCGCGCGAGGCCGTCCTGCACGCGATCGCGCGCCGCAACTACGGCGCCACCCACTTCATCGTCGGCCGCGACCACGCCGGCGTCGGCGACTACTACGGCACCTACGACGCGCAGCGGATCTTCGACGACCTCGACTGGGACAAGCTCGGGATCCAGCCGCTGTTCTTCGACCATTCCTTCTGGTGCAACAAGTGCGAGGGCATGGCGTCGGGCAAGACCTGTCCCCACGACCAGGACGCCCACGTCTTCCTCAGCGGAACCAAGGTCCGCGAGATGCTCGGAAACGGCGAGGTTCCCCCGCCGGAGTTCAGCCGCCCCGAGGTCGCGCAGATCCTGATCGAGGCCTACCAGGCCGACTCCAGCGCCCGCTGATCCTCTCTATTTAGTAGTCTGCGGCCGCGAAATGGGGAACCGGGGAAGCAAGAGGGGAACGCTCGTCGCTGTGCTCGTCGCGGCAGCAGCGGCTTTCGCTGCCTACGCCGCGCCCGCCGGGGCGGCGAACCTCTCCTACACCTTCGACGCCGACGCTCAGGAGTGGTACGAGTCGCAGGACGACAACGCCGACACCCCGGCGGGTCATTCGGCCCTCGGAGGCAATCCCGGCGGGGCGCTCCAGACCCTCGACACCGGCGCCGAGACGGGCTGTCCGAACGCCCCGTGCGAGAAGCTCGTCTATTACTCGCCGGTCCTCGCGCTCGGCTCGCTGGCTTCGAACTTCGGCGGGAGGGTCACCTTCGACCTCGCCTCGGACATGGTCGGCGAGGAACCGCCCGAGATCCACATCATCGACCCCGTCACCAACGTGTTCATCCTCGCCGTGCCCCCGCTGCAGCCCTCGGTCGGCTTCCACACCTACTCCGTCCCGCTCACCGCCGGGAACTGGTCCTACTGCGCCCCGAACTGCGACACCGCCGCGACCGCGGCCCAGCTCCAGCAGCTGCTCTCCGTCGCGACGGCGGTCGACGTCCGGGTCGACACCCGAGCCGGGACGGGGGAGACCTACCGCTTCGACAACTTCAAGATGACCGAGCCGCCCCCGGCGGTCGCCATACCCGCTCCGATCGCGCAGACGCCGGTTGTCGCACCGAAGCGGTGCAAGAAGGGACGCAAGCTCCGCAGAGGCAAGTGCGTCCGCAAGAAGAAGAAGCGCCGCAAGTAGGCTGCGGCCCCTCCGGCTACTCGACCTCGCGAGCCCTTTCCGCGCCTACACTTTGAAGCGTGACCACCCTGCTCGAGGAGAAGACCGCCGCTGCGACGCCGAGCGTCGCCAACGGCCAGGTCCGCGGTCTGGTGGGCGAGGCTCGCGACATCATCGGCCTCACGCCGGGGCTCGTCGCCTACAACCTCGGCTACCTGGGGTTGACCTGGGGCCTCGCGCTGGGTGTGATCGCGCTGTTCTGGGAGTTCCAGAACCCGCTGACGTTCGTTCTCGCCTTCCTGCTCGTCGCCTCGCGCCACCAGGCGCTGCTCAACGTCGAGCACGAGGCAGGGCACGGAAAGCTGCTCCCAAACGGGACGCTCAACGAGCTCGTCGGACGCTGGCTCGCTGCGGCGCCGGTCGGTTCGCCCTATGAGGCGGCGAGGGCGCGCCATCTCGCCCATCACCGCCTGCTCGCGACCGACGACGACCCCGACCACGAGCTCCACGCCGGGCCCGACAAGCGCACCGCGGGCGGACTCGCCAAGCACTTCATCAGCGGGCTGATCGGCGGCTATGCGGGGATGGTGTTGATGGGGCCGCCGACCAAGACCTTCGCCCCGAGCCGCTCGGCGCGGCTCCAGGACCTCGCCTCGCTGATCGTCGTCCAGGCGGCGCTGTTCGCGGGCCTGACGCTGGCCTTCGACTGGTGGGTCTACCCGGCGCTCTGGCTCGCGCCGCTTGCGACGCTGACCGTCTTCCTCCACCTGCTGCGCAGCTTCGTCGAGCACGCGATCACCGACGATGAGACCCGCGGCCACTCGAACCGCCTGATCACGATCGCGAGCAACCCGCTCGAGCGCGGCCTGGTCTCGCCGTTCAACATGAACTACCACGCCGAGCATCACCTGATCCCCTCGGTCCCGGCGCCGCGGCTGCCGAGGCTCCAGAAGCGGCTCGCCGCGCGTCCCGACACCCCGCCGGTCCTCGAGCGCTCCTCTTACGGCAACGCGCTGATGCGCTACCTGCGCGCGCTGCGCTCAGACTGACCGCGCCGGTCGAGAAGGTCGAGGTCCCCTGCCCGCACTGCGGCGCGAGCGGCGGCGAGCCGCTGTGGTCGGGCCGCGAGCACGAATACGCGGACACGACCGACGAGGAGTTCGGCTTCGTCGTCTGTGGCGAGTGCGGGCTGGCGCGGCTCGATCCGCGCCCGGACACAAGCGAGCTCGGCCGCATCTACCCCCCCGATTACTACGCCTACAACCTCGTCTCCGGGGGCGAGAGCGGCTCGCCGAAGCTCACCGACCGGGCGAAGCGCTGGCTCTATCAGCGGCGCGTCAAACGCCAGATCGGGCGCCTCGGCAAGGAGCAGGGGACGATCCGCGTCCTCGACGTCGGCTGTGCCGACGGGCGGCTGCTCGACTGGTACCAGGGCTCCTCGGCCGGCGGGCAGCTCGAGACCCACGGAATCGAGATGGACGAGGGTGCGGCCGAGATCGCCCGCCGCCGCGGCCACCGCGTCGTCACGGGCCGCTTCGAGCTCGACCGCGAGCTCGAGCCCGGGAGCTTCGACCTGATCTGCGCCTTGCACGTGATCGAGCACGTCCCCGATCCGAAGGCGTTCGCCGAGCGCGCCGCCGAGCTGCTGGCGCCAGGCGGGCTGTTCGTCGTCGCGACCCCGAACCGCGACTCGCGCGAGGTGCGCCGGCTGCGCGGTCACTGGGGCGGCAACCATTTCCCGCGCCACTGGACGCTCTACGACGAGCGCTCGGCCCGCGACCTCGCCGCCCGGGTGGGGCTCGAACTCGAGCGGATCGACTACCAGCCGAACCCGATCTTCCGCGTCTGGAGCGCCCACTCGCGGCTCCGCGATCGCTACCCCTCCCGCGCCTGGCCCGACCGGCTCTTCCCGCCCGTGGCGATCTTCGAGCCCGGGCCGCGCAGCTTCGCCCTGCTCTCGGGCTATACGGCGCTCGATCTCGTCCAGCGGGCGCTCACGGGGCGGACCGCGAGCATGTCGTGCGAGTTGCGAAAGCCGCCGGTCTAGCCGATCCCCGCGGCCGCCCCGCATCCCCTACCCTGTCCGGTCCCACTTCTGGACTGTAATGGTCAAAAGACACAACAAGGAGCGATTTACCCTCAATGGCTGACGAAAAGGGCTTCACCCTCTGGTTCACCGGCCTCTCAGGAGCCGGCAAGACCACCATCTCCGAGCTCGTCTCCGACGAGCTTCACAAGCGGGGCTCGAAGCTCGAGATCCTCGACGGCGACGTTGTTCGCGAGAACCTCTCGAAGGGGCTCGGCTTCTCGAAGGAGGATCGCGACACCAATATCCGCCGCATCGCCTTCGTCGCCGACCTGCTCTCGCGCAACGGCGTACCGGTGATCACCGCCGCGATCTCGCCTTACCGCGAGCTCCGCGACGAGGCCCGCGAGAACATGGGCGACCGCTTCATCGAGACCTTCGTCAGCGCCTCGGTCGAGGCCTGCGCCGAGCGCGACGTCAAGGGCCTCTACGCGAAGGCGTTCGCCGGCGAGATCAAGGAGTTCACCGGGGTCTCCGATCCCTACGAGGCCCCGCTCAACGCGGAGATCACCCTCGACACCGAGAGCGAGAGCCCCGAGGAGTCGGCCCAGAAGGTGATCGCCTACCTCGAGGAGCGCGAGTTGATCCCGGCCACTCAGGCCGCCGGCGTCGGCGGCAGCTCGGGCTCGCCGAGCTCATAGGTCCGGTAGGACCCGAAGCGCGAGAAGAGCTTGTGCGAGGGCCCATGAAAGTCGGAGGAGCCGGTCGGAGCGAGACCGAGGTCGTTGCAGAGCTTGAACAGGAACTCGGTCTGCTCGCGGTCGTGGGCGGGGTAGAAGACCTCGACCCCGTCGAGGTCGAGGTCGTCGATCAGGTCGGCGACCTCGCTCGGCGCCTCGATGTCCCAGAACGGATGCGCGAGCACGGCCGCGCCGCCGGCCTCGTGGATCAGGTCGACCGCCTCGGTGGCGCTCGGCCAGCGCCGCGAGACGAACGCCTTGCCGCCGTTGGGGACCAGCCACTCCTCGAAGAAGGCGTTCATCGTGTCCTTGGTCGCCCCCGCGGCCTTGGCGATGTGCGGGCGCCCGATCGAGTCGGCGTCGCCGGCCTCGGCGATCGCGTCTTCGAGCGTCAGGTCGAACCCCGCCGCGCGAAGCTTTTCGACGATCTCCGCCGCCCGCTCGCGCCGCTCGCCCTGGGCCCGCTCGCAGGCCGGCGCGATCGCCGCGGGCTCGATCCAGTAGCCGAGCATGTGCAGGTCGTCGATCGCCTCGTGCACGCAAGACATCTCCGCCGCGGGCACCAGCGCGATCCCGACCTCGCGCGCGACCCGGTCCGCCTCGGCGAGCCCGTCGATCGCGTCGTGGTCGGTCAGCGCCAGCGTCGTGATGCCCGCCTCGGCCGCCGCCGCGACCACCTCGCCGGGCGGCAGCTCGCCGTCGGAGACGGTGGAATGGGATTGAAGGTCGATCACGGTCGGGGCATTCAACACGACCAGGGTTCCCAGGGCGTTGGCGCTGCCACCCAGCATCCCCGGACGCGAAGCGGAGGAGATGCGGGATGAGGATTTCAGCGAAAGCCGACTACGCCGTCCGCGCCGCGGTCGAGCTCGCCGCCGCCGGCGACGAGCCGGTCAAGGGCGAGCGGCTCGCCGAGTCGCAGGACATCCCGCTCCAGTTCCTCGAGCACATCCTGCTCGAGCTCAAGCACGCCCGGATCGTGCGCGCCCGCCGTGGCGCCAAGGGCGGCTACTGGCTCGCCCGGCCCGCCGACGAGGTCACGCTCGCGAACGTGATCCGCGCGGTCGAGGGCCCGCTCGCGAACATCCAGGACATGGCGCCCGAGTCGACCAAGTACCCCGGGCACGCCGAACGGCTCAGCGACGTCTGGATCGCGGTCCGCGCGAGCCTCCGGCGCGTGCTCGAGTCGGTGACGCTCGCAGACCTCCGCGACGGCAACCTGCCCGACGAGGTCACCGAGCTGCTCGACGACTCGGACGCCTGGGTCACCCGCTGACCCGGTATTCGCCACAAACCTGATCAGAAAACTCTAAGATGCCCGGCCTGCCCGAGTTGACCACTTCGGTCGACAAAGGCCACAACTGAGCGGCGCGGGCTCGTCCCCCCGGCGCGGCGCTCTTCCCAACACCCCATGGATCCCGCGATCATCGTCTTCGGCTTCGGAGTCGGCTTCCTCGTCGGCCTTACAGGCATGGGCGGAGGCTCGCTGATGACGCCGCTCCTGATCCTCGTCTTCGGGGTCAAGCCGGTGACCGCGATCGGCACCGACATCTTTTATGCCGCGATCACGAAGACCGTCGGCGGCTGGCAGCACCTGAAGCTGAAGACGGTCAACCTCGGGCTCGTCTTCTGGATGGCCTGTGGCAGCGTCCCCTCGGCGATCGGCGGCGTCTGGGTGATCGAGCACCTCCAGGCCCGCTACGGAGACGACCTCGACAAGACGATCTTCGCGATCCTCGCGGCATCGCTGCTCGTCGTCGGCGTCGCGACCCTGGTCCGCGGCTTCTTCCTCGCCGACAAGATCGAAGAGCGCGAGGACTTCGAGATCAAGCGCCGCCATAAGATCGCCGCGGTGGCGATCGGCACGACGACGGGCTTCGTGATCGGGATCAGCTCGGCGGGCTCGGGGACCCTGATCGCGATCATGCTGATCGCCGTCTTCCGGCTGACCCCGCAGCGCGTCGTCGGCACCGACGTCTTCCACGCCGCGATCCTGCTCTGGGCGGCCGGGATCGCGCACTGGATCGGCGGCAACGTCGACTTCGTCCTCGCGGGCAACATCCTGCTCGGCTCGGTGCCCGGGGTGGTCCTCGGCAGCCGGATGTCGGTCAAATGGTCTCAGGGGGCGCTGCGTACGGCGCTCGGGATCGTCCTGATCGCCGCCGGGGCGACGATCCTGACCAAGGCGAACAAGGAGATCGTCCCCTACGCGGTCGGGGTCTCCGCGCTCCTCGTCGCCGGCCTGTTCGCGCTCCAGATCGGGCTCCAGCGCCAGATCGCGCGAGCGCGCGCCCGCGAGGGGTTGCCGCCGGTCCTGGCCGGGCGCTGACAGGTAATACTTCCGCGCTCATGTTCAAGAAGGTCCTGGTCGCGAACCGCGGCGAAATAGCGATTCGCGTCATGCGCACGCTCAGGGAGATGGGGATCGAGTCGGTCGCCGTCTACTCCGAGGCCGACCGCGAGGCGCTCCACGTCAAGGCCGCCGACGAGGCGTTCCTGCTCGGCCCGGCCGTGCCCGCCGAGAGCTATCTCAACATCGAGAAGATCCTCGAGGTCTGCGCGGACTCGGGCGCCGAGGGCGTCCACCCCGGCTACGGCTTCCTCGCCGAGAACGCCGAGTTCGCGAAGGCGTGCAAGAAGGCGAAGGTCACCTGGATCGGCCCGCCGGCGAGCGCGATCGAGGCGATGGGCTCGAAGACCAAGGCGCGCGAGATCATGGAGAAGGCGGGCGTCCCGATCGTCCCCGGCGACACCGAGGCGGTGCCCGACGCCAAGGCCGCCGCGAAGCGCGCCGAGAAGATCGGCTACCCGATCGCCTGCAAGGCGGCGGGGGGCGGAGGCGGCAAGGGCTTCCGTGTCGCGATGAGCGCGGACGATCTCGAGGATGCCTTCGAGGGAGCCGCGCGCGAGGGCGAGAAGTTCTTCTCCGACCCGACCGTCTACCTCGAGCGCTACCTCGAGGACCCGCGCCACGTCGAGGTCCAGGTCCTCGCCGACTCGAAGGGAAACGTGA
Organism: uncultured Solirubrobacterales bacterium; assembly: GCA_963817065.1. GTDB lineage: Bacteria > Actinomycetota > Thermoleophilia > Solirubrobacterales > 70-9 > CAWFMO01. The sequence goes on along the minus strand of CAWFMO010000002.1, from coordinate 710,193 downwards.
TCCACCTCGGCGAGCGCGACTGCTCGATCCAGCGCCGCCACCAGAAGCTGATCGAGGAGGCCCCAGGCCCCCAGGTCGACGAGGAGATGCGCGAGCGGATCGGCAAGATCGCCGTCGACGCCGCCGCGGCGGTCGACTACCAGGGCGCGGGAACGATCGAGGGCATGCAGGTCGGCGACGACTACTTCTTCCTAGAAATGAACACCCGGGTCCAGGTCGAGCACTGCGTGACCGAGATGGTCACCGGCGTCGACATCGTCCGCGAGCAGGTGCGGATCGCCGCAGGCGAGGAGCTCTCGATCTCTCAGGACGAAGTCGAGCTCAACGGCCACGCGATCGAGTGCCGGATCAACGCCGAGGCCGCGCACAAGAACTTCGCCCCCGCTCCCGGCTCGATCACCGGCTACAAGGAGCCCGCTGGCCCTGGTGTGCGCGTCGACTCAGGCGTCGGTCCGGGAGGGGAGGTCACCCCGCTCTACGACCCGATGGTCGCGAAGCTGATCACCTGGGACGTCGATCGCGAGAAGGCGACCGCCCGGATGCTGCGCGCGCTCAATGAGTACGAGATCGGCGGCCTGACGACGCTGATCCCGTTCCACAAAGCGATCCTCTCGACCGACCAGTGGGCGAACGGCGAGACCTGCCGCGATCTGACCGAGGACAAGAAGTGGCTGAAGACGACGGCGCCCGAAGAGGCGCCGAAGCCCTCGGATGAAGAAAAGCCCGAGACCGCCGAGCGCGACTACAAGGTCGAGGTCGGCGGCAAGCTCTTCGACGTCAAGGTGATCGGCGAGGCCGGTGCTGGCGGCGGCGGCGGGCAGGGAGCGGGTCTCAAGGCGCCGCCGCGGCGCGAGCGCAAGTCCGGAGGCTCCGCGGCGTCCTCGGGCGACGAGCTCCCCTCGCCGCTCCAGGGCAACGTCTTCAAGGTCCCGGTCAAGAAGGGCCAGGAGGTCGCCGAAGGCGACATGATCTGCGTGATCGAGGCGATGAAGATGGAGAACGAGATCACCGCCCACAAGGCGGGCAAGATCACCGAGCTCCCGATCTCCGAGGGCGCCGCGGTCAACGCGGGCGACCTGCTCGCCAAGATCGAATAGTCTCGGTCCACCCAAGTCCCGACCCGAGGTCACGGATGACAGCGTCGGTCGATTTGAAGAAGGTTCTCAGTCGGTGCGTTGTCGCCGCCTGCCTGGTCCTGGCATCGGCGGCCCCGCCTGCGGTCGCCAAGAAGAAGGGCGGGAAGACGAAGCTCGGCCCGGTCGTGACCGGCGTCGGGACGGCCACCGTGACCAACCCGGCTCCGATCCTGAACCCGGTCACGGCCACCGCGACCTGCCCCGGCAAGCGAGTCGCCGTGGGCGGCGGCTTCCTGACCAGCACGAGCGCCCCGGAGAACTTCGTGATCGTCTACGCGTCGTTTCGGGTGTCCAACAACAGTTGGGCCAGCAACGCGGTCGGGTATCCCGGCGGAACGCTCACCACGTACGTCTATTGCCGGAAGCTGAAGAAGCCACCATCCGAAGTCGCCGGCGCGGTGACCACGTCGCCCGGCGACTTCGCGGCGGCGACCGCCACCGCCTCCTGTCCGAGGAAGACCACCCTGCTCAGCGGCGGGTTCTCATCGACGCAGGGCCCGACCGGATTCGACTTCGCCAAGGTCACGACCGCCATCAACCGCGGAGGAACCTGGACCTACACGGCGACCAACAACAGCGACCTAACCGAAACCCTGACCGGCTACGCCTACTGCGCCAAGGGGGTCAAGGCGCCCGAGCTGGCCACCGGGTCGAACTCGGGCGGCGCGACGCCGGGCGGCGGCACGGTCTCGGCCTCCGCGGCAAGCTGCTCGCGCAGGCAACTGTCGGCGGGCGGCTTCAGCGGTTCTCCATCCGTCGCCCTCGGCCCGACCCCGTACGTGATCAAGAGCCAGATCGACGGCTCGGCCTGGTCGGCGACGACGATGAACAGCGGCATCCCGGGGCCGGTCTCCCTGGAGACCCAGGGCATCTGCTTCTGAGCGACCTCCACCTTGGTCAAAATTGGGTAGCGCAGCGATAGACTCGCGCCGAACCCAACCAAGGGGAGGCGGGATGCACGGACAGAAGGGGTTTTCAATCGGGACCAAACGCGCGCTCCGGCTCCTGGGTTTCGCCGGCCTCGCACTGACCGCAGCCGCGCCCGGCGCGAGCGCCGCGACGATCGCGACCAACGTCAACGGCGACGGCCCCGGGCCGGGCTGCACCCTGCGTGAGGCGATCACGGCGACGAACATCGACGACGCGAGCGCGACCCCCGAGTGCATCGTCACCAACCTGCCGTTCGGCGCCAACGACAAGATCACCCTGCTTCCGGGCAACGGCTACGCGCTCCTGGTCCCCCCGGCGGGGAACCCTGACGACAACGCCAGCGGGGACCTCGACATCAATCAGACCGTCGGCACACCCGGGCTGACGATCGAGGGCGCTGGGATGACCGGGCTCACCGCCTCGCAGATCCTCCAGATCGAGCTGGACCGGGACCTCCACCTGGTCTCGGGGCCGCTGACGCTGCGCAACCTCGAGATCACATTGGGGAAGGCCCAGGGCCCGGCCGCCCAGGGGGGCGGCATTCTGACTGCGAGCGGCACCGACCTCACGCTCGACCATGTCCTCGTCGACGGCAACAACAGCCCCCACAGCGGGGCCGGCATGGACATCGGTGGCGACGCGACTATCACCGATTCCGTGATCAGCGGCAACGGAAAGTCGGCGATCACCGGCCCGCCCGAGTTCGGCGGCGCGATCACGGCGGGCGGAGGCACCGACATCGACATCACGCGCACGCTCGTCAGCGACAATCGGGCCGAGGACCGCGGCGCCGGGGTCGTCTTCGACGGCGTCGCCGCCACTCTCGACGTCAGCGGCAGCACCTTCGAGAAGAATGAGCTCACTACGCCGAGCGACGCCGACGCATCAATGCTGACGGGTGGCGGGATGTACCTCAACGGCGTTACGACGACAGTTGAGAACTCAACTTTCGACGACAACCGCGTCACTACCAGCGACGTCACACCCAATCTGCCGACAGGCTTCGGGGCGGCGATCTACAACGGGGGGCCTCAGCTGACCGTGAGCGGCTCGACCTTCGTCGGCAACGACATCACCGGCACCGATCCCGCAAACAGCATCGGCGGCGCGATCTTCAACTCGAGCAGCGGGACGTTGCACGCGACGAACTCGACCTTCGCCGACAACGTGGCGACCGGGGGCTACGGCGGCGCGCTTCACAACAACGGCGGTCAGGCGATCCTCGCCTTCTCGACATTCAGCGGCAACGTCGCCGCGAACGGGAACGCGATCTCGAATGAGGACAATGGCGCCGGCTTCCTGGGCGCGCGTGCGCTGATCGTCGACAACGGCGCGTCGGCCTGCGACTCCTCTGTCCAACCGAACGAGTCGCTCGGCTTCAACATCGACGCGGGCGCCACCTGCGACTTCACAAACATCGCGGGCGGTGACGTCGAGAATCAAGCCGCGATCGGCCTCGGCGCGCTCGCCGCAAACGGCGGGCCGACCAGGACCCAGGCGATCTCGGGCGCCCCGGCCCTCGACCACGTCCCGGCGGCGTCGTGCCTCGACGCGATCGGCGCCCCGCTCAACGCCGACCAGCGCGGCTTCTCCCGCCCGTTCCCGGCCGGCGGCGCCTGCGATTCGGGCGCCTTTGAGTTCCCGCTCGGCCGCCCCGGTCCTCCGCTGACCCCCGGTCCTCCGCTGACACCGACTACGCCGATCGCGACGCCGACGACGCCGGCCGCGAAGAAGAAGTGCAAGAAGGGCCGCAAGCTCAAGCGCGGCAAGTGCGTCAAGAAGAAGAAAAAGAAGAAGTAGCCGGAGCTACTTGGCGCCGAGCTTCGCCGCGGCGTCGCGGAGGTTCTTGACCGTCGCGTCGGGGGCCTTGCGGCCCTCGAGCTTCTCGCCGTGGCGGTTGACCCAGATCACGGGCACGTTCTTCTTCAGGCAGGGGGCGATGTCGCACTCGTAGTTGGAGCCGATGTGGACCCAGCCCTTCTTGCCGCCGATCCGCCGCGCGGCCTCCTTGAAGTGGGTCTCGTCGGGCTTGTAGGAGCGGACCTGCTGGGCGGTGACGACGAGGTCGAGCTCGGTGCGCAGGTGCTGGCGCGAGATCCCGAGCAGCTTGTCGTCGTTGTTGGTGACGATCCCGATGTCGTAGCGGCTCTTGAGCCGGTCCATCGCCGCGTTCGCCTCGCGGAAGGCGGGCCAGCGGGCGACCGAGTCGGGCAGGAACTGGGCCCTTGAGGGCTCGATCTCCCAGCCGAGCTCGCCCGCGACCTTGACCGTCGCGCGGCGCAGGACCTCTGCGTAGAGCTCGTAGGAGCCGGCCATGATCTGCGCTTGGGTCTCAAAGAAGCTCTGCAGGATCTCGTTGGTGTTGATCGTCAGCTCGTCGCGGGCGGCCTCTTTCTGGAACGCCTCGGAGATGCCCTTCTCCCAATCGATCAGGCAGCCGTAGCAGTCGGTCGTGACCCACTTGATTGTTTTCAGTCCCGGGAGTGCCATGCGAGGGCGGCATTGTCTCATTTGGCCGCGTTCGTAACACTTGTCACGCATTGCCCCGGGTCGCCGCTTGTAATACGCTGCCGCGGCTCTTGGATCTCCTCGAATATCAGGGAAAGCAGCTCTTCGCCCGAAACGGCGTCCCCGTGCCGGAGGGTAAGCCGGCCAAGACCGTCGACGAAGCCGTCGCCGCGGCGAACGAGATCGGCTACCCGTGCGCGATCAAGGCCCAGGTCCTGATCGGCGGCCGCGGCAAGGCCGGCGGGATCAAGCTCGCCAAGGACCAGGCGGAGGCCCGCGAGCACTCCGAGGCGATCCTCGGCATGGACATCACCGGCCCACACGGCGAGGGCCCGTTCACTGTCCACGAGCTCTGGATCGAGGGCGCCTCCGACATCGCCGAGGAGTACTACGCGTCGTTCATCCTCGACCGATCGGCGAAGAAGGTGATGGCGATGCTCTCCCGGATGGGCGGGATGGACGTCGAGGCGATCGCCGACGAGGATCCAGAGGCGCTCGTCCGCGAGCACGTCGATCCGGCCGCAGGCTTCACGCTCGAGCAGGCCAGGTCGCTCGCGGCGAAGGCGAAGCTCGCCGACGACGCCCAGGACAAGGCCGCCGAGCTTCTGGTCAGGCTCTACGAAGCGTTCATCGCCTCCGACGCGACGCTGATCGAGGTCAACCCGCTGATCGTCACCGGCGATCGCGACGTCGTCGCGCTCGACGCCAAGGTGACGATCGACGCCAGCTCGATGTTCCGCCACGAGGAGCTCGCCGAGCTCGCCGAGGAGACGCAGGCCGAGGACCCCCAGGAGCAGATGGCCAAGGAGAAGGGCCTCACCTACGTCAAGCTCGACGGCAACATCGGCATCCTCGGCAACGGCGCCGGGCTCTGCATGTCGACGCTCGACGTCGTCGCCCAAGCCGGAGGCGACCCCGCGAACTTCCTCGACGCCGGCGGCGGCTCGAAGGCCGAGGCGATCATCGACGCGCTGACCGTGATCACCTCCGACGAGAAGGTCACCGGAGTCCTGTTCAACATCTTCGGCGGGATCACCCGCGGCGACGAGGTCGCCAAGGGGATCGTCGAGGCCTCGAAGCAGATCGGCCTGACGCTGCCGCTGGTCGTGCGGCTCGACGGAACGAACTCCGAGGAGGGGCTCCAGATCCTCGCCGACGCCGGGCTCGAGAACCTCCACCAGGAGAAGACGATGCTCGGCGCCGCCGAGAAGATCGTCGAGCTCGCGAACTGATGTCGATCATCGTCGACAAGGAGACGAAGCTCGTGATCTCGGGCCTCACCGGCCGCGAGGGGACGTTCCACGGGATGCGGAACCGCGACTACGGCACCGACCTCGTCGCCGGCGTGACCCCGAAGAAGGGCGGCCAGGAGGTCGAGGGGGTTCCGATCTTCGACACGATCGCCGAGGCGGTCGAGAAGCAGGGCGCCAACACCTCGATGATCTTCGTCCCCGCCCGCTTCGCCGGCGCCGCGATCAACGAGGCGATCGACTCCGGCGTCCACACGGTGATCGCGATCACCGAGGGCATCCCCGTCCACGACATGCTGCCGACCTATTGGAAGGCGAGGGAGAAGGGCGTGCGGCTGATCGGCCCCAACTGCCCCGGCGTCCTCAGCCCCGGCAAGGCGAACGTCGGGATCATCCCGGCACAGTTCTTCGACACCGGGCGGATCGGCGTCGTCTCCAAGTCCGGGACCCTGACCTACCAGATCGGAAACGAGCTCAAGCAGGCGGGCGAGGGCAACTCCTCGATCGTCGGGATCGGCGGCGACCCGATCGTAGGCTCCGACTTCATCGACGTCCTCGAGCTCTACGAGAACGACGACGAGACCGAGATGATCGTCATGGTCGGCGAGATCGGCGGCGACGCCGAGGAGCGCGCCGCCGAGTACATCGCCGAGCATGTCACCAAGCCGGTCGTCGCTTACATCGCCGGCTTCACCGCCCCGCCCGGCAAGCAGATGGGCCACGCCGGCGCGATCATCTCCGGCTCCTCGGGCACCGCCGAGGCGAAGAAGGAAGCGCTCGAGGCCAAGGGCGTCAAGGTCGGCAAGAGCCCGACCGAGGCCGCCCGGCTCGCGGTCGAGACGCTCGCGGCCGCCAAGGCGTAGCCCCCGTCGCCCTACTCCGACAGCCCTGCGGCTTCGAGGGCGCTGCCGCGATCGGTGAAGTCCTCCTGCCGTATCACCAGCCCATGCCGCAATGTCAAGACCTGAAAGATCTCTTGATCCACTGGTACTCCGCTTGCGATGCCGTGTCCCCTCAAGTGACCTGTCGCGAGTAGCCGATCGCCGAAGTCGGTGACTTCCTCGAGTTCGAGCCTGAGATCCATCGACTCGATCCCTTGCTCCCAAACCCGGCGATAGGCCTCGTGGCCGCGATGAACTCCGAGAAGGCCGAGGGCTTCAAAGCCGGAGGAAGCGCGGTACTCGATCGCTGGGTCCAAGCTGATGAAGAGAGCTTCAAAATCTCTCCGATTCGCGGCTTCACACGCCTGGCGAATGAAGCGTGGAATGAGTACCCGGCGGAGTCGAGAGGGCGGAGGCAGACGCGACACAGCGGAAGCGAGCAGGCGGGCAAGCCCCGAAGAGTGAACGAGGATCCGTTCATCCAGGGTTCGCCGCCTGGTTTCGCTTCGAACCGTGACCGGGCTTCGCACGCCATGCTCAACCTTCGGGGTCTTCTGAGACATCGCTGATCAGTATCGCGCAGCTACTCAGACAGCCCGGCGGCTTCGAGGGCGCGACTGACGTCGCTGTGGACTGACTGGCCGGCGAGCTTGCCCTCGCGGAAGGTGAAGACGTGGAAATATCGATTCGTGATTTCGGCGTCGCTGCCCTTTATGCGGCCCGTATCGCGAACGACGGCCACCATGCGGTCGCCATCCGAATGGATCACTTCTTCGATTTCGGTGTGCATACGGTCGAAGGTGTCCCAGTACGGCCCCACCGCTTTTTGCGCGGCTTCGACTCCATGGACGACGCCGCCCTCTTCCGGCGAGACCTCCGAAACATCGAACGCGAAGTCGGACGTGACGAGTTCCGGGGGAATCTCAAGGGTCGCTACGACCCGCTCGAACACTCGGAGCACCAGCTCCATGTTCTCCTCCGACATCTAGCTGAAGCGCTCGACCTCACCCGCGGCGCGGGCGACGCGCATCGCCTCCTCCGGGCTCAGGTAGCGAGCCCAGCCGACGATCCTGCCGTTCTCTACCGTGATCACGGCGGCCCGGAGCTGGTCGCGCTCGACCTCGGTGCCGGCCTCGATCCCGCGCTCGCGGTAGGCGGCGACGTAGCGGTCGCCGATCTGCTCGAGCTCGAGGATCTCAGCGCTGTACTCGTCCCAGGTCTCGGCCCAGCGCCGCACCGCCTCGAGCACGTCGTCGGTGCCCCAGGTCAGCTCACCGTCGGCGCTCAGCGCGCGGTCGTCCCAGCGCAGCAGCGGGTCGGCGAGCGCGATCGCCCCGGCGTAGTCGCCGGCGGCGTACTCCTCGACCGCGATCTTGACCAGTGCTGAGGCGGCGGTGGTCACGAAGCCGCCAGGGTACTAGTCGCGCGTAGCGACGCCCTCCGGCTCTTCGCTCGGCTCGCTGTGGGCGGCGCGGTCCTCGTAGCCGGCACGCGCGGTCTCGTCGATGTCGATCATCAGCTTGTCGAGCCGCATCGCCTTGGCGACCGCCTCGCGGGCGCGACGGGGCAGCAGGCCGACGACCCAGCCGATCGCCTTCGCCTCGCGGGGCACGAAGACGTCGAAGCGCGGCTTCTCGAGCGCGTCGACGATCTCCTTGGCGACGTCCTCGGGCTCGACGCTCTTAACGCCGCGGACCGGCTTGACGCCGTCGGTGAGCTCGGTGTTGACGATCGCCGGCATCACGCAGGAGACCTCGATCTCGGTGTTGACGAGCTCGCCGCGCAGCGCCTCGCTGAGCCCGACCACGGCGTGCTTGGTCGCGCAGTAGGTCGCGATCCCCGGGAAGCCGTTCTTGCCGGCGCCGGAGGCGATGTTGACGATGTGGCCGCGGTTGCGGGGCCCCATGCGCTCGAGCGCGAGCTTCGAGCCCGTGATCACGCCGTGGATGTTGATGTCGACCTGGCGGCGGGTCGAGTCGTCGTCCTCCGCGGTGAACAGGCCGATCGGCATGATCCCGGCGTTGTTGATGACCACGTCGATGTCGCCGAGCTGGCGCTCGGCCTCGTCGAGGTAGGCCGCGAACGACTCGCGCTCCGTGACGTCGAGCCCGAGCGCGATCGCGTTGCCGCCCAGCTCCGCCGCGGTCTTCTCGGCGAGCTCGGTGTCGAGGTCGCCGATCGCGATCCGGGCGCCCTTGTCGATCAGCGCCTTCGCCGTCGCCTTGCCGATCCCGCGCGCGCCGCCGGTGATCGCGACCGTCGTGCCTTGAAGTGAGCGTCTTGCCATGGGTCCTCTCCGATCAAAAGCTTTGTTGGCTGCTTGGCCAGGAATCTACTACTCCCCCCATTTCTATACTGACCCCGATGGCCCCCGACACGATCAGCTTCGCCCGCGGCGCCCCGAGCGCCGACATCCTGCCCGCCGAGGCGGTCAAGGAGGCCGCGGCGCGCGCTCTCGAGAGCGACTGGAAGCGCGCCCTCGCCTACGGACTCGGCCCCGGGCACCCCGGCCTCTGCGAGTGGATCGCCGAGCTCCACGGCCTCGAGCCGACCCAGGTGATGGCGACCAACGGCTCGCTCGAGGGCGGCGCGATGCTCTTCGAGCAGCTGCTCCAGCCCGGCGACCGGGTCGCGGTCGAGCAGCCCTCCTACGACCGGACGCTGCTTTTGCTCGGCCGGCTCGGCGTCGACCTCGTCCCGATCCCGCTCGAGGCCGACGGCCTCGACACGGAGGCGCTGGCGGCCGCTGCCGAGGACGGGCCGCTGAAGCTCGTGCACGTGATCCCGAACTTCCACAACCCGGCCGGTTGCACGCTCTCGGAGGCCAAGCGCAGGCGGATCGTCGAGCTCGCCAACGAGCACCGCTTCGCGATCTTCGAGGACGACCCGTACCGACTGCTCCACTTCGAGTCGCCGCCGCCCGAGACGATGCTCTCGCTCGACACCGAGGGCCACGTGATCCATGCCTCCTCGTTCTCGAAGACGGTCAGCCCCGGGGTCCGGATCGGCTATCTAGCCGGCCCCGAGAAGCCGATCGCCGCGCTCGCCAAGCGCGCGAACGAGACCTACATCTCGCCCAACATGCTCGCCGAGTCGATCGTCTGGGAGCTCTGCACCTCCGGCGGGCTGGACAAGAACGTCGAGTTCGTCCGCGGCGCGCTCAGCGAGCGCCGCGACGCGCTGGTCGCCGCGCTCCGCGAGCAGATCCCCGAGGCCGACTTCGTCGTCCCCGGCGGCGGCTACTTCCTCTGGCTCACCCTCGGCGAGGACGTCGACTCGGTCGAGCTGCTCAAGGCCTCGGCCGACGAGGGCGCGACCTTCATCGCCGGGCCCGACTTCATGCTCGAGGGCGGCTCCTCGTCGCTGCGGCTCTCCTTCGCCCCGGTCACCCCGGATCAGATCGGCGAGGGCGTCGGCCGGATCGCCCGCGCGCTCGAGCGCGTGCGGACCGGGGCTCCCGCTTAGCTCCGCCGGGTGCTCGTCCCTGACGTCCTGCGCCCCGGTCTGCGGGTCGTCTTCTGCGGCACCGCGCTCGGCGCTGTCTCAGCCCGGCGCCGCGCCTACTACGCGGGCCCTGGCAACGCGTTCTGGAAGACGCTGCACGAGATCGGGCTGACGCCCCGCGTCCTGGACCCCGAGGAGTACCCCTCGGCGGCCGACTACGGGATCGGGCTCACCGACCTCTGCAAGTCGCGCTCGGGATCGGACGAGGAGGTCGGCCAGGACGGCTTCGACGTGCCGCGACTGATCGCGGCGCTGGAGCGCAACGCGCCCGGGTGGGTCGCCTTCACGGGAAAGAACTCCGCCCAGGCGGCGCTCGGCGATGCGGTCGAGTATGGGCGGCAGGCGACGAGGCTGGGCGGCGCCCGGGTCTTCGTGCTCCCCTCGCCCTCGGGTGCGGCGCGGCGCTACTGGGACGTCGAGCGGTGGTCCGAGCTCGCCGCGGCGCTCGCGCCTCAGCGCTTGCGCCAGGCGAAGTAGATGCTGCCGTTGGGGAAGTTGGGGCAGAAGCCGAGCGAGTCCTCGGGCTCGTAGCCCCATTTGGCGATCTTCTCGCGCAGGCTCTCGCCGAGGTCGGCGCCGCCCTGGCGGATGATCATCTTGTGGCGCGGCCAGCGGTCCTTCTCGATCTCGAGCTTGGCGCCGTCGAAGGGGATGCCGGGTGCGTCGCCGACGCCGGCTGAGATCACGGCATCGGGCCACTTGCCGTCCTTGTTCATCTCCGCCGCCCACGCGGCGCGGGGCTGCGCGTACTCGGCACGGTCGCGGTAGATGATCCAGAAGTCGTCCCACTCCTTGCTGTCGGATGCCGCCTCGCCGGCGCCGTGGCTGATCCGCGTCGTCCGCGGCATCACGCCGTAGACGTCCTCCGAGCGCAGCCCGAGCGCCTCGCGATAGCGGGGCAGGAAGTGGTTGAGCTGGCGCGTGCTCGAACGCATCCGCAGCCCGGGGTAGATGCGGTGGGTGACGATCGCCCCGTCGCCGGCGGGCGGCGGCGGGGGTGGGGGCTCCTGGGCCGCGGGCTGCGGCGCCCCGCCGGCGTCGGCGATCAGCTTCGCGTACTCGGCGTCGTTGATCGCCCCCGAGGCGCGGAGCTTCGCCAGCCGGACCAGCTTCTCTGGGTCGGGCGCGACGGCCGGCGCCGCGGTGGGCTGGATGCCGCCGCCGTATGACTCGGCCATCTTGATCGCGTCGGCGACGATCCCGCCGAGCTTGCCGTCGGCGCCGCCGGGGAGGTCGCGGTCCATGTCCATCTCGACCTGCTGCTCGGGTTCGATCCGGATCGGCCCGAAGCTCTGCCCGGCCTGGGCGGCGGGCAGCTCGGCGCGCGCCTTTTCGTACTCGGGGCGGTCGCGGTAGAGGAAGAAGTAGGGGGTGATGTCCTCGTGCTCGGCGGGCAGAAAGCCGTAGCAGTCCTCCGGCTGGAGCCCGATCGCCTGGATGTAGGACGCCGGATCATGAGAGCGGACGTCCTCGACGATGTCGGCCATCGAGCTAGCGCCCGTAGCGATCGCTCGAGAGCTCGAGCTGCTCTGGGAGCGGCGCGCGGGGCTCGGGCGCCGGGTCGGCGGCGACCGAGACGGTCTCGGCGACGCTGCGCGAGACCTTGTGGGTGCCGTCGGCGGAGGAGAAGACGACCTCATCGTCGCCGGAGCTCTCGAGCGTGCCCTCGAGCAACGGCTCGACCCCGGCCTTCTTCAGGTAGTGGAGCAGCTCCTCGGCCTCGTTCTCAAACCGCAGAACCGTGAGCTTCGCGCCGGGCTCGACGTCGGCGAGCAGGGCGCCGGTCTCGCGCTCGGTCTGGCTCAGCGGGTGGCCGTGGGGGCAGGTCGTCGCGTCGCCGATCGCGGCCTCCATCCGCTCCTGGAGCACCGGCGACATCGCGTGCTCGAGCCGCTCGGCCTCCTCGTGGACCTCGTCCCAGGGGATCCCGAGGACGTCGGTGAGGAAGCGCTCGATCAGCCTGTGGCGGAAGACGATCTCCTCGGCCTGCTGGCGGCCCTGGGCGGTGAAGCTGAGCGTCTTGTCGTCGGCGCGCGAGACGTAGCCGTCGCCGTCGAGCCGCTTGACCATCTCGTGGACGGTCGGGGGGGAGAGCTGCATCGCGCGCGCGATGTTGGCGCCGGTGATCGGCAGCCCGGCCTCCTCGAGCCAGAACATCGTCTGCAGGTACTCCTCCTCGGCGACTGTCGCGTGGTCCTCGCTCACGGGATCGAGATTACCGGGGCGGATACGCTGCGGGCGTGCAGATCGACTCCTCGACCAGGGCGATCGTCACCGGCGCCTCGAAGGGGATCGGGCGCGCGGTGGCGCGGATCCTCGCCGCGCGCGGGACCCGGGTGGGGCTGATCGCGCGCGGCGAGGACGAGCTCCGCGAGCTCGCCGCCGAGCTCGGCGAGCGCGCCTCGGTGCACCCGGCCGACATCGCCGACGCCGCTTCGATCGAGAAGACGGTCGCCGAGTTCACCGCCGATGCCGGAGGGCTCGAGATCGCGGTCGCCAACGCCGGCCTCGCACGCTACGCGCCGTTCGCCGACCAGGACCCAGCCGACGTCGAGCGCATGGTCCTCGTCAACGTGCTCGGGACGATGAACACCGTCCGCGCGTCGCTCGAGCCGATGCTCGACTCCGGCAGCGGCCACATCGTCGTCGTCAGCTCCGCCGCCGCGCTGCGCGCGCTGCCCTCGGGGGCGGTCTACGGCGCGACCAAGGCCGCGAACAAGAACTTCGCCGAGGCGGTCCGCCACGAGCTTTCGGGCTCCGGTGTCTCGCTGAGCACCGTCTTCCCCGGCGAGGTCAAGACCGCGATCCACGACCAGGCGACCCAGCTCCCCGACTGGCGCGACAGCGAGGGCGCGATCGACGCCGAAGAGGTCGCCGAGGCGACGGTCGAGGCGATCGAGCAGGACCGCCGCGAGGTCCACGTCCCGCGCGTGGTGAAGCTGATGGGCCTGAACGGCCTCGCACCCGGCGTCGTCGACCGGATGCTGCGCGTCGCGCGCGGAGCGAGCGCCGCGCCGCGGAACTACTGAGAGCGGCGCTCGAGCGAGCGCCGCAGCGAGCCGAGCCGCTCGTCCCACTCGGCGCCGACGGCGTCGATCCACTTCGTCGCCTCGCTCAGCGGCTCGGGGCGGAGCTCATAGAGCGTCTCGCGCCCGGCGCGCCTCGAGCTGACGAGCTTCGCCGAGCGCAGCGCCGCGAGGTGCTTGGCGACGGCCTGGCGCGAGATCGGGAGCTCGGCCGCGAGCCCGCTCGCGGTCGCGGTGCCGCCGCGCGAAAGCCCCTCGATCAGGTGGCGCCGGGTCGGGTCCGCGAGCGCCGCGAAGACCGCGTCGACGGCGGCCACTAGGCCAGGACGAGCGCGAGGCCGCGGCGCAGGGCCGCGAGCCGCCGGGTCCAGTCGCCGGACAGGGCGCTCGGTCCGCTCGCGGTCTCGGTGACGACGATCCTCGTCCCGCCCGGAACAGCCTCGATCGCGAACTCGACCGTGCTCGGCGCCTCCCCGGGGTCGGCCCAGTTGAACCCGAGCCGCTCGCGCTCGATCACGGTCTCGACCGTTCCCGGAGCGCTCGCGCTCGCCGTCGCGGACGCGGACGTCGCCGCCCTCGAACGGATCGAGCTCGACCTCCTCGCCGAGCCACTCCTCGAGCCGGTCCTCGTCGGTGAGCGCCTCCCAGACCTCGTCCGGTCCGGCGGGGAGGACGGTCTCGCGCTCGACCCGCTTCTCGGTCTCATTGCGCAACTTCATGGTTGCGGATGCTAGCATGAGCCAAAGCGCAACTAATTGGTTGCGTATCAGAGAGAAAGGATTCCAGATGCCGATGGTCCCGATGGTGGTCGAGCAGTCCGCGCGCGGCGAGCGCTCCTTCGACATCTACTCGCGCTTGCTCGGCGAGCGGGTGATCTTCCTCGGCCAGGCGATCGACGACCAGATCGCGAACCTGATCGTCGCCCAGATCATCCACCTCGAGTCCGAGGACCCCGACAAGGACATCTCGCTCTACATCAACTCGCCCGGTGGCCAGGTCTACGCGGGAATGGCGATCTACGACGCGATGCAGTTCGTGAAGCCCGACGTGCGGACTATTTGTTACGGCGTCGGGATGTCGATGGGCGCGCTGCTGCTGACCGCCGGCGCCGAGGGCAAGCGGATGGCGCTGCCGAACTCGCGGATCCTGATCCACCAGCCGAGCGGCGGCTTCGAGGGCGTCGCCTCCGACATCGAGATCCACGCCCGCGAGACGCTCGCGATCCGCGGCAGGCTCGACGAGCTCTACGCGAAGCACACCGGCAAGTCGAAGAAGCAGGTCCACGGGGACATGGAGCGCGACCGCTTCTTCACCGCCGCCGAAGCGGCCGAATACGGGCTCGTCGACCGCGTGATCGAGGAGCGCGAGCTCGTGCGGAGCAAGACGGGGTTCTCCAGCAACGGCTCCTAGCGAAGAGCGGGGAGACCCCGCCCGCCGCGCTTCGCGAGAATCCCCGCGTGGAAAGCATCGAGATCGTCCTGATCGCGCTGTTCGTCGCCGTCGCGGGGCTGAACGCGGTCGCCAACTGGCTCCAGCTTCCCTATCCGATCCTGCTCGTGGTCGGCGGGATCCTGCTCGCGCTCGTGCCCGGGATCCCGACGGTCGAGCTCGACCCGGATCTCGTCCTCGTCCTCTTCCTGCCGCCGCTGCTCTACTCGGGCGCCTTCTTCTCCGACCTGAGGGCGATGCGCGCCAACGCGCGGCCGCTCTCGATGCTCGCGATCGGGTTGGTGCTGCTGACGACCGGCGTCGTCGCCGTGCTCGCCCACGAGGTGATCGGGATGCCGTGGGCGGTCGCCTTCGTGCTGGGAGCGATCGTCTCGCCGACCGACCCCGTCGCCGGGGCGGAGATCATGCGGCGGATGAGCGTCCCGCGGCGGATGCTCAACGTGATCGAGGGCGAGAGCCTGCTCAACGACGCGGTCGCACTGGTCGCCTACCGGGTCGCGGTCGCGGCGGCCGTCGGAGGCACGTTCTCGTTCTTCGACGCGAGCGCCGAGTTCGTCGGCGGCGTGATCGGCGGGATCGCGATCGGGCTCGCCGTCGGCTACGTGATCGGCGAGATACGGCGGCGGGTCGAGGAGCCGACGACCGAGATCACGATCTCGCTCTTCACCGGTTACGCCGCCTACCTCCCGGCCCACGAGCTCCACTGCTCGGGTGTGCTCGCGGCCGTGACCGCCGGAATCTATCTCGGCTTCAAGGCACCGGAGCTGATCTCGCCGCAGACCCGGCTGCAGGTCTTCGCGATGTGGGAGACGCTGATCTTCCTGCTCAACGCGACCCTGTTCGTGCTGATCGGGTTGCAGCTGCCGGTCGTGGTCGAGGCGCTCGAGAACCGCCCGCTGCTCGAGCCGTTCGGCTACGCGGCGCTGGTCGCGGCGACGGTGATCGGGGTCAGATTCGCCTGGATGTTCACCCTGCCCTACGTCGTCCGCGTCCTCGACCGGCGTCCCTCGCAGGTCGAGCGACGGGTCGGGCCGCAGGAGCGCACGATCGCGGCCTGGTCGGGGATGCGGGGCAGCGTCTCGCTCGCGGCGGCGCTTGCGGTCCCGCTTACGACCGATTCCGGAGCGCCGTTCCCCGATCGCGACCTGATCCTATTCATCACCTTCGCGGTCATCGTCGTCACCGTCGTCGGCCAGGGGTTGACCCTGCCCTGGCTGATCCGCCGACTCGGGGTCGGCGACGACGGCGGCGAGGAGGAGGGTGAGGAGCTCAAGGCGCGGCTCGCGGCGGCCAAAGCGGCGCTGCTGCGCCTCGATGAGCTCGAGCTCGAGGACTGGACCCTCAACGACTCGGTCGAGCGGGCGCGGCGCATGTACCGCTTCCGCAAGCGCCGCTTCGCGGCCCGCGCCGGCGCGCTCGAGGACGACGACGGCATCGAGGCCCAGTCGCTCAAGTACCAGAAGATGATGCACGCGGTCTTCGACGCCCAGCGCCAGGAGCTGGTCCGCCTGCGCAACGAGGGCGAGATCTCGGCCGAGGTGATGCGCCGGATCGAGCGCGAGCTCGACCTCGAGGAGACGCGGCTCGAGGTCTAGGAGCTGACCCAGACGAGGATGCGCTCGTTCACGGCGTCGGGCTGCTCGAGCTGGAGGAAGTGGCCCGCGCCTTCGATGATCTCCATTCGCGAGCCGGCGGCGAGGTGACGATCGGCATCGCCAACCAGCGAGGGATCGATGCAACCGTCGCGGCTCCCGTGGAGATAGAGGGTCGGCTGCGGGGCCACCCGCATCAACCCGGGCTCCTCTGCCCGGTAGTAGCCGATCGCGGCCGAGAGGTTCTCCGGCTCACGCAGGCACCGCTTGACGTGCCGCAACTCCTCCGCGGCGTCGTAGCCGGGTGACCAGTCCTCCCAGAGCCGGTCGAGGAAGGCCATGTCGTCGGCGGCGATCATGGACTCGGCCCGCGGCGTCTTCATGAGGAAGATGTAGAAGAAGCGCTTCAGCTGCTCGTAGTCGCTGAACAACTGCTCGTCGAGCGCAGCGGGCGGCACCGCGATCGTCACCAGCCGCCGCCAGCGCTCGGGCGCGATCGCGGCCGCGCCATAAGCGGCCTCGGCGCCCCAGTCGCTTCCGATCAGGACGGCGCGCTCGTCGCCGTCGAGCGCCTCGTGCAGGGCGACGGCGTCCGCCACGAGAGCGCTGACCGAGTAGCGGCCGTCAGGGGCGACCGCCGTCGGCGCATACCCGCGCATGAACGGCGCGACCGCGCGAAAGCCCGCCCGCGCCAGCTCCGGGAGCAGGTGTCGCCACGTGTGCGCCGAGTCAGGGAATCCGTGCAGGCACAGCGCCAGCGGCCCGCTGCCGGCCTCAAAGAACCCGAAGTCGATCCCGTTCGCCTCGACGTGTCCCTCGCGCAGACCTGATGCGTTTCGGGGGCTCACGACAGCTAGCCCTCGACGAGACTCGAGACGACCGCCTCGTAGAAGCCCTCGCCCATCCGCCCCTCGGTCACGGTGACGTTCGGGTACTGCGTCAGCGCCTCGCCGACCCCGGCGTCGCGCTCGGGGCCGTTGGCGGGGACGAAGAAGCGGCCGACGACCTCGGCGACGCCGAGGTCCTCGATCGAGTCGCCGACCGCGATGCACTGGTCGGGCTCGTAGCCGCGGGCGCGCTGGTGGAAGGCGACGGCGTTCGCCTTGCTCGCCGCGGTCGGGATCAGGTGGTAGGCGTGGGCGGGGCCGTCGATCCCATCCATCGGGCGGAAGATCGCGCCGTTGTCGATCAACCGCAGCGCCTCGTGGCCCTCGCGGACGAGGATCTCGTTCGCCTCGGCGGCGTCGATCTTGCCGCGGAAGAGGTGCGAGAGCTCGCGCTGCTTGTGCCAGGGCGTGTGGTACTCGAGCCGGCCGGGGAAGGCGTCGAAGAGCAGCTGCGGGACGCCCTGGTCGTGGATCGTCTCGGCGACCGTCTTACCCTCCTCGGGCTCGAGGTCGCCGATCAGCTGCGTGCGCTCGGTATCGATCATCACCCCGCAGCCGACCTCGTAGATGTAGGCGTTCTGGCCGATCAGCCGCGCGTCCTCGAGCACCTGGGCCTCGCGGCGCCCCGACATCACGACGATCTCGACCTCGGCCCGGAAGCAGGCCTCGATCGCGCGGGCCTGGAGCATCGAGAAGCCGCCCTCGGAGTCGCGGAACAGCGACCCGTACTTTCCGAACAGGGTTCCGTCGAGGTCTGTGTAAACGGACTTGAGCGCCATTGCGGCTCGCTACGGTAGCCGCGATGAGCGGCGATCACCTTTCACCTATGTCCTGGCGCCTCGCCGATCGCGAGATCGAGTTCGGCCCCCCGGTCGCGGCGGGGATCGTCAACGTCACCTCGGACTCGATGTTCGAGGGCGCCCGCAGCGTCACCCCCGATCAGGCGGTCGCCGACGGGCTCTCGCTCGCCGAGGCCGGATTCGAGATGCTCGACGTCGGCGCGGTCGCGGCGCGCAGCGGCCCGCCGGTCCCAGCCGCCGAGGAGGCGGCGCGGCTCGTGCCCGCGATCGAGGGCCTGGCGAAAGTGACCGAGCTGCCGATCTCCGCCGACACGTTCTCGGCCGAGGTCGCCGCCGCGGCGCTCGAAGCGGGCGCGGTCGCGATCAACGACATCGGCGGCGGCGCCGACCCCGGCATGTTCGAGCTCGCGGCGGAGACCGGCGCCGGCCTCGTCCTCATGCAGATCGAGGGCCCACCGCGCGAGGAGCGCGAAATCCCGACGTATGACGATCCGGTCGAGCACCTGATTCGCTGGTTCTCCGAGCGCCTCGAAGCGGCGACTGCCGCCGGCGTCGCCGCCGAGCAGATCGTCCTTGACCCCGGCCTCGACTTCGACCTCGGCGTCGCCGACGGGCTCGAGGTCCTGCGCCGGCTCGGCGAGCTGCGCGAGCTCGGGCGCCCGCTCTACGTCTCGCTCTCGCGCAAGGACCTGCTCGGCGCGGTGCTCGCCGGGTCGTGGGAGGGGCGGCAGCCGGCCACCGGGCGCGAGTGGGCGACCGCCGCGGCGACCGCGCTCGCGGTCCGAAACGGCGCCGACGTCCTCCGCCTCCACGACCGGAGCGCGCTCGAGGCGATGCGGCTCGCGGGAGCCGTCGTTGCCTGAGCGCACCGCGACCCCGTTGCGCTGGGAGACGGCGATCGGGCCCGGCCGCAAGGACGGCCGGCTCGTCGCCGAGAGCGCCGATCCCAGCCACGAGGCCGAATACGCGCCGCTGCCCGCCGACCTCGACCCGAAGCTCGCCGCGGCGCTCGCCGCGCGCGGGATCGAGCGCCTCTACTCCCACCAGGCGGCCGCCTTCGAGAGCGCCCGCGAGGGCAACCTGATCCTGACCAGCGGGACCGCGAGCGGCAAGTCGCTCGCCTTCAACCTCCCGGTCCTCAACTCGATCGCCGCCGACCCCAAGGCGCGCGCCTTCTACCTCTACCCGACCAAGGCGCTGGCCCAGGACCAGGCGCGTGCGCTGGGCGAGCTCCGGCCGCCGAACCTGCGCGAGGCGATCTACGACGGCGACACCCCGCGCGAGGAGCGCCCCGCGATCCGCCGGCGCTCGAACCTGATCCTCTCCAACCCCGACATGCTCCACGTCGGGGTGCTCCCCAACCACAAGAGCTGGGGCGACTTCATCTCCAACCTCGAGTGGGTCGTCGTCGACGAGGCCCACACCTACCGCGGAGTCTTCGGATCCCACGTAGCAAACGTACTCCGGCGCTTGCGGCGCGTTGCTCGGTTGTACGGGTCCGAACCTCGCTTTGTGATGGCCTCGGCGACGATCGCCAACCCCGGCGAGCTCGCCGAGCGGCTAACCGGGCAACCCTTTGCGCTGCTCGACTCCGACGGCGCGCCGCGCGCCGGGCGCGAGGTCGCGATGTGGAACCCGCCGCTGATCGAGCGCCAGCTCGGGGTCCGCCGCTCGGTGCTCTCCGAGGCCGCCGACCTGCTCGCCGACCTCGTGCTCGCCGGCGTGCGAACGATCTGCTTCATGCGCTCGCGCAAGGGGATCGAGCTGATCAATCGGTTCGCCTCCGACCGGCTCTCCGAGCAGGGGCACCCCGAGCTCGCGAAGCTGATCGCCCCCTACCGCGCCGGCTACACGCCGCAGCAGCGGCGCGAGATCGAGGCCGACCTCTCGTCGGGGCGGCTGCTCGCGGTCGCGGCGACCAACGCGCTCGAGCTCGGGATCGACGTCGGCGAGCTCGACGCGGCGATCGTCGCCGGCTTTCCGGGCACGGTCGCGAGCCTGCGCCAGATGTGGGGCCGCGCCGGGCGCCGCGAGCGCGGGCTGGCGCTCTACGTCGCCGGCGAGGACGCGCTCGACCAGTTCTTCTGCCGCCACCCCGACGAGTTTCTCGAGCGCCCGGTCGAGGCGGCGATCCTCGATCACCAGAACGAGCAGATCCACGCGCAGCACCTGATCGCCGCCGCCCACGAGGCGCCGCTCGGCCCCGAGGACGAGGAGATCCTCGGCGAGGGCGCGATCGCGGTCGGCAAGGCGCTCGTCGCCGCCGGCGAGCTGCGGGTCGCGCGCGGCGGGCGGATGGTCCCGCGCGGCAGCACCTTCCCGGCCGGGAGGATCTCGCTGCGCTCGGCGTCGTTCGACTCGATCGCGGTCGTCAACTCGGCCTCGGGCGAGATGCTCGGCCAGGTCGAGGCCGAGCGCGCGTTCTCAACGGTTCATCCCGGAGCTGTGTACCTGCACCTGGGCCGGACCTACGAGGTCTCCGAGCTCGACATCGACACCCGCCGGGCGCTGGTCAGCGAGCGCGACCTCGACTTCTACACCCAGACCAAGAAGGAGACCGACGTCTGGATCGAGGACATCGGCGGGACCCGCGAGGCGCTCGGGGTCGAGCTCAGCTACGGGCGGGTCGCGGTCTCCGAGCAGGTGATCGCCTTCCAGCGCAAGCGGCTGACCGACCACGTCGTGATCGACACGGTCGCGCTCGAGCTCCCCGAGCAGAGCTACATCACCCAGGGCCTCTGGTACACGCTGCCGAAGGCGCTCGTCGGCTCGCTGCCTCCCGAGCTGCTGCTCGGCGCCCTGCACGCCTCCGAGCACACCCAGATCGCGGTCCTGCCGCTGATCGCGATGTGCGACCGCTGGGACATCGGCGGCCTCTCGACCAACATCCACCCCCAGACCGGGGTGCCGACGATCTTCATCTACGACGGGCACCCGGGCGGGGTCGGCATAACCAAGCGGGGCTTCGACTGCTTCAAGGAGCTGGTCGCCGACGCCGCGCGCCTGGTCGGCGAGTGCCCCTGCGCCGAGGGCTGCCCCTCGTGCGTCCAGAGCCCCAAGTGCGGAAACCTCAACGACCACCTCCACAAGGGCGCGGCGATCGAGCTGATGGGGAGGATGCTCGCCGAGGGCGCGAAGGCGGAGGAGGCGGCGTGACCCAGCGCCGCCAGGTCTCGGTGATCGGCGCCTCGAAGGCCGACGGCAAGGTGCTCGCCGACGCCGAGGCGGTCGGGTCCGGGCTGGCTCGCGCGGGGCTGACCGTCGTCTGCGGCGGGATGGGCGGCGTGATGGAGGCGGCCTCGAAGGGCGCCGCCGAGGCCGGCGGCGAGGTGATCGGGATCCTGCCCTGGGACGACCCGGACCAGGCGAACCCGCACGTCACCCACGTCGTCGCGACCGGTGTCGGCTACGCGCGAAACCTGGCGGTGGTCGCGTCTGGCGATGCCGTCGTCGCCGTCGGCGGCGCCTGGGGAACGCTCTCGGAGATCGCCTTCGCCCGCAACCTCGGCCGACCCGTGATCGCGCTCGATAGCTGGGAGCTGATCCGGGCCGGGCAGGAGCTCGGGATCGTCGCCGCGGCGAGCGCCGAGGAGGCGGTAACGGTGGCGGTGGAGACGCTCGGCTAGCCCCGTTTTCAGGGTTGCCGCCCCGGGTAATTCCCGGGGGCAGGCGACCGAAAGGAGCATCCGATGCCACCCCGTGGAATCAAGAAGGGCACCAAGTGGGCCCGGATGTACGAGCACATCAAGAAGAGCGAGAAGCAGGCCGGGCGGTCCGAGGACCGCGCCGAGGAGATCGCCGCGCGCGCCGTCAACAAGGACAAGGCCAAGGCGGGACAGACCCGGACCGCTTCGGCGAGCTCGAACCGCGACATGAAGGCGAGCGAGCGCGGCGGCCGGCGCTCGCACTCCGGCGCCGCGGGCCGCACCCGCGACCAGCTCTACAACGACGCCAAGAAGCTCGGCATCGAGGGCCGTTCGAAGATGACCAAGCGCCAGCTCGCCTCGGCGGTCGGAGGCAAGTCCTGACGCGGGTCTAGCCGGGCGGGTAGCGCTCGAGCAGCGCCAGCGCCGCGAACGCGTGCGACCAGGCGAGCGGCGTGGTCGAGAGCGGCCGCCCGTCATCGGTCGACACCCGCTCGGGGAGGGTCCCCTCGGCGGTTGAAGCCCGGCGCAGCGCCGCGAGCAGCCGGTCGGCGGCCGCGCGCTCGCCGAGCCGCGATAGCGCCCACGCCGACCACGCGGTCGGCGCCGTCCACGCTTCGCCTGCGGTCCAGTCCTCGGTCGGGGCGATCCCGAAGCGGCTCGACGTGGCAAGAAGGCTGAGCAGAGTCCGCCGCGCCGCCGCCTCGAGCCCGGGTCGCTCGAACGGGACCACCGCCCAGGCTGCGGCCGAGTCGAGCGCGTCTCCGCCCGGCTCGCGGGCAAGGCCGCGGTCGGTCGCGAAGCGCCCAACGATCTCGCGCGCCGAAGCCCCGCCGGCGATCGCGTTCCCGAGCAGGTCGCCCTCTAGGTTCTCGCCGTAGTCCTGGCGGTCGGTCCACCCTCCAGCCGCGGGGGCCGGTTCGCCGACCGCCTCCGCCGCGGAACCCACCCAGCCCGGCGCGTCGCCGGCGGCGGGCCTGCCGGGAACCGGGTCGCCATCGGTGTCGAAGCGCGCCGCGGATTCGAGCTCGAGCCCGTTGAGGAAGCCGACGATCCGCTGCGCCCCGTCGCGGTCGCCCGCCGCCGCGAGCGCGAGCGCCCCCGCCGCAGCGTCGCGCGGCCAGACGTGGTACCAGCCCTCGCGGTCGCCGGCGATCTGCGCGCCGCTCGCCGGGTCGGTGAGCGAGCGCAGCACAAGCAGCGAGCGCGAGTAGAGCCGCTCCGCCCAGCGCGGGGCCTCGCCCCCGAGCGCCACGGCGCTCTCCACATTGACCGGATCGGCGAACGGAGACGGGATCGCGACCGAGATCGGTTCTGGGGCGCTCCGCAGCGCGCCGGATAGCGACGCCGCCGCCGCGAACGCGGCGACCAGCGCCGACGCCGGGCGCAGGAACTGCCTCGCCGGATACATCGCGGAAATGTTATTCGCGGCCCTCTACGGGGCACATCTGGGCGCAGGATGCAAGAGCCCGAGCCACCGGACCGCCAGGAGCTGCTGACGGCGCTGACCACGGAGCACTTCACCCTCCAGGGGGCCAGGACCCAGACGATCAGCGAGAGCTCTGCCCGTGCCTCGATCTACATCTTCTCCGTCTCGAGCACGCTCGTCGCCCTCGGCTTCATCGGCCAGATCTCCGAGATCGGCGACGTCTTCAACGTCTTCGCGCTCACGGTGCTGCCGACGCTCTACCTGCTCGGCTGGTTCACGTTCATCCGGCTCGTCGAATGCGGCGCCGAGGACTACCGTTACGGGGCGGCGATCAACCGGATCCGGGGCTATTACAAGCAGCGCGCGGGCGACCAGGCCGAGCTGTTCCTGCTCTCGGGGCACGACGACGGGGAGGGGGTGTTCGGCAACGCCGGCGTCCCCGTCGAAGGCCGGGCCCAGTACTTCAGCTTTGCGACCGTGATCGCGGTGATCAACAGCGTCGTCGGCGGCAGCGCGGCCGCCCTCGCCCTCGGCGCCTTCGCCGACGCTTCCCTGGCTCCCGCCGCGGTGTTCGGCGGCGTGGTCGCGATCGCGTCCTTGTTCTTCTTCTTGCGCCGCGCGGACCGGTTGCTCGAGGAGCGCACCGCTGACATTCGAAGCCTCTTCCCTACCCCCGGCGAACGCTAGCCTTACCGCGCTATCCGGCGAGGTAGCTCAGTTGGTAGAGCACACGACTGAAAATCGTGGTGTCACCGGTTCGATTCCGGTCCTCGCCATCGCATGACCAAACGGCTTGCGGATTCTCGGAGGTATGGGTGAAGGGTCCCTGGCGGCCCGGCATCGTTTCGGATGCGCAGTGCTTTCGCGCAGGGGTCTTGGGGACGGCACTCATCGGCCTGCTCGCATTCACAGCGGTCAGCGCCACTCCGGCATCCGGGCAGGAGGTTCCCGACGCCAGCTGTCCCGGCCCTTCCGAGGTGCTCAATCTCGCCGGCGATGGGGAGGTCCGCGCCGCACAGACCTTCGTCGCCCAGCACACCGGCACCCTGACCCGCGCCTCGATCGCGGTCAACAAGATCGGTACGGCCGGTGACTGGCTCGTCCAGATCCTCTCCACTTCCGCCGGCAAGCCCGCCGGCGGGCCGCTCAGCTCGGCGTTGGTCCCGGATGCAAGCGTGCCGGGCGGGCTGACCACCATCACAACGGCCTTTTCTGCGCCGGCGACAGTCAGCGCCGGCGGCCAGTACGCGCTCGTCCTCAGCCGCCCCGGCTCAGACTCGTATGAGATGCAGCATCGAACCAGCGACCCCTGCCTGGGGACAGCCTTCTTTGCGCCGATACCGCAGCCGTCCGAGTTCACAGACATAGGCGGTGACCTCATCTTCTCGGTCTTCGTCACGCTGCCGAGCAATCCCGCCCCGGCCGTCACCCCCGCGGTGGTCGCGCCGGTGAAGAAGTGCAAGAAGGGCCGCAAGCTTCGCAAGGGGAAGTGCGTGAGAAAGAAGAAGAAGAAGAAGAAGTAGGGGTTCGGGCACCGACGCGTCTGAGGGGTTTGGCGGTTTGCTGTCCGGGTAGGGGTGGGGTTAAAGCGGGACTCTCAGGCGGAGAGTTCGATGCTCTCAAGGAGGAGAGATTTGGTTTTCAGGCGAGTCGCTGTTGCAGCCCTAACCGCGTCGGCTCTGTTCGGCGCTGCCGCGACTGCGGAGGGAGCGTCGAGGAGCGCGGGCGATCTCGAGTTGTTCGAGGCGACGGTCGGGCCCGCGAAGGCGGCGGAGCTCGGGAACGAGGGCTTCGACATCACCCCGGTCGCCGAGAGCGCCGGCGGGGTCACGGTGGCGCTTGTGCTGACGCCGGCCGAGCAGCGCCGGATCGAGGAGGAGGGGATCGATCTCGAGGTCGTGCGCGACGCCCAGGGCCGGACCCAGGACCAGCGCGCCGCGGCCCAGGCCGACCAGGGGTTCAACGTCTGGCGCGACTACGACGGCAAGGGCGGGATCGCCGCGCAGCTCCGGCGGATCGCGCGCAAGCACCCCGACATCGCCCAGCTCCGCACGATCGGGCGCACCCACCAAGGGCGCCGGATCCTCGCGGTCCGGGTGACCGGAAACGTCGGCCGGGTGAAGCGCAACCGCAGGCCGGCAGTCCTCTATCAGGGGACCACGCACGCGCGTGAGTGGATCAGCACCGAGGTCACGCGGCGGCTGCTGCTCTGGTACCTCGAGAACGCCGACACGCAGCGCGTCCGAAAGATCCTGAGCCGGACCGAGCTCTGGTTCCTGCCCGTCGTCAACCCGGACGGCTACCAATACACGTTCGAGCACGAGCGGCTCTGGCGCAAGAACCTGCGCGACAACAACGGCAACGGCACGACCGAGGTCGGCGACGGCGTCGACATCAACCGCAACTACCCGGAGAAGTGGAGCTACGACGACGAGGGCTCCTCGGAGCAGACCTCGAGCGACACCTACCACGGCCCGGCGCCGGGATCGGAGCCCGAGAACCGCGCCGACATGGGCCTCTTCGACAGGGCCAAGTTCCGCTTCAACGTCAGCTACCACTCATACGGCCCGCTGCTCCTCTACTCGCAGGGCTGGCAGCTGCAGACGCCCTCAGCCGACGACCCGGTCTTCGTCGCCCTCACAGGCACCGACGAGGATCCCGCCGTGCCCGGATTCGACCCGGGTGTCGGGGCCGACCTCTACACGACGAACGGCGAGTTCAACGACTGGGCGCACGCGCGCCAAGGCTCGCTCGGCTGGACCCCCGAGCTCGAGGAGGGGTGCGAGGGATGCGGGTTCGTGTTCCCCGACAACGAGCAGCTCGTCCAGGAGCAGTTCGAGAAGAACCTCAACTTCGCGTTCAACATCGCGAGGTCGGCGAAGGACCCCGACGACCCCGCCTCTCACATGGGCCTCGACACCGAAGCTTTCTACCTCGACACCGCCGAGTTCGATCCCGAGAAGACGCACAACCCGCTCTCGGAGCTGGCGGTCGACGTCTCCTACGCGGGCGGGTCGGGGCAGCCGGTCGAGGTCCTCGCGAAGCGGGCGCTGCGCAAGGTCCAGCTCCGCTACCGGATCAACGGCGGCCCGATCAGGAAGGCGGGCGTGAGCGAGTCGCCCGACGGCGAGCGGTTCGGCGGCAACAACGCCTACAACGTCGAGTACCACTACCTCCGCGGCTCGATCCCCGGGCTCGCGGTCGGCGACCAGGTCGAGTACTGGTTCGACGGGCGGGAGAAGCGATCCGGGAAGGTCGGCAGCGACCATCAGTCGTTCCCGGTGGTCGAGGACGCGAACGCCCGCGTCCTGATCGTCGCCGCCGAGGACCGGACCGGCGCTTCGACCGACCCGGCCTACGAGAGCACCGCGCCCGGCGCGCCCAACTTCCTCTCCCACTACACCGCCGCGCTCGACGCGAACGGGATTTCACACGACGTCTACGACGTCGACGCCTCGGGACGCGAGGCGCCGGACAGCCTCGGCGTCCTCTCCCACTACGACGCCGTCCTCTGGTACACGGGCAACGACCTCGTCACCCGCGAGCCCGGCGCGGGCCCCGGGAACGCGTCGCGGCTCGCGAACGACATGACGCTGGAGATGCGCCAGTACCTGAACGAGGGCGGAAAGCTGCTCTACACCGGGCAGTGGGCGGGCGCGCTCGAGAACGGCGTCGCCGGCGCCCAGTACTACGACCCGGTCGCGAACGAGCAGTGCGTCGTCGGCGGCGAGCTCGTGCTCGCCCGCTGCAAGCTGATCGCGGACAAGAACGACTTCATCCAGTACTACCTGGGCGCCTACCTCTACAACTCCGACGCCGGCACCGGTCCGCGACGGGCAGCCGCTCCCGGTCGACGGCGTCTCCGACCCGTTCACCGGGACCAGCTGGGCGTTCAACGGCGGCGAGAGCGCCGACAACCAGATCCACACGGCATCGTTCGTGACCACGAGCAGCCTCCTGAAGCCGGACCGCTACCCGCAGTTCGAGAGCACCGCGCCGGCGCTCTGGAGCGGCGCCCAGGGCGCGTTCGAGCCGCCGGACGGATCGCACTACATGTACTCCGATCGGGCCGACGTCAGCTTCAAGCGCCTGAGCCGGACGATCGACCTCAGCGGCGGCGGCGCCAACGCCAACCTCAGCTTCCGGACCTCGTACAGCACCGAGGCGGCCTGGGACCACGTCTTCGTCGAGGCGCGGACGGTCGGCTCCGACGACTGGACGACACTGCCCGACGCCAACGGCCACACCTCGAGCGACACCGGCGATTCGTGCGCCGAGGGCTGGCACGATCTGCACCCCTGGCTGGAGCGCTACCAGGGGGCTGACTGCTCCGGATCGAATCCCTCGACCGGCGGGGCCTGGAACGCGGCCTCGGGACGCTCGCAGGGCTGG
The DNA here is from genome assembly GCA_963817065.1 of uncultured Solirubrobacterales bacterium. GTDB lineage: Bacteria > Actinomycetota > Thermoleophilia > Solirubrobacterales > 70-9 > CAWFMO01. The sequence continues at coordinate 682,765 of CAWFMO010000002.1, read as the reverse complement.
GAGAACTGGAGCATCGACCTCTCGGCGTACGCCGGCAAGCAGGTCGAGATCTCGATCTCCTACGCGAGCGACTGGGGCAGTCAGGGCGTCGGCGCGTTCGTCGACGCGATCGAGGTCACCGGAGGCGATGGCACCACCTCGTTCGAGGAGGACGACAACCCACAGGACGGGTGGACCGTCCCGGGGGCGCCCGAGGGCAGCGCGGCGAACCCGAACGACTGGACCCGGCGCGAGTCGGTCGGCTTCCAGGAGGGCGCGGCGGTCGCGACAGACGACACGCTCTACTTCGGCTTCGGGCTCGAGGGGATCACCGGCGCCGGGTCGCGCGCCGAGGTCCTCGGCCGCAGCTTCGACCACCTGCTCGACTAGCGACCCAGGCGACCGTCGTTCGTGACGGATGCGCTCTTCGGCCGTAGTGTCTGAAGTAAGGCAATGAAAACGAGGGGATGGTGGGGGAATGTTCTCCAAGCGAACGACTCAACTTGCGGCGATCGGGGCGGCCGCGGCCTGCATGGCGCTCGCGGCTGCGCCGGCATCCGCCGCGCCGCCCGAGATGAAGGTCTCGGTCGGCGGCAAGAGCGTCGTGCCCACGCAGGGCAGCTCCTGCTGGAGCCAGGTCGACTCCTCCGCCTCGGGCGTCACCGGCTGCGCCGACTCCGCCTATCCGCTGCCCCTGCGATGCGCCCTTCCCGTGAAGCGGGGGGCGAAGGCGACCGTCGATGCCGGCGCGCCGGCTAGCTCGCTGATCGCGCGTCTGGTCGACGGGGACGGCGAGGTGAAGCGCAAGCTGCGGCTCGTGAGCGGATCGCCCGGCGACCAGACCTGGCGCTTCCGCCTACCGCGCGCGGCGCGGGACTCGATCGCGATCGACGTCTTCGCGCGCTACCCGTCGGGCCCGCTCGGCTCCGGAGACTCGAACGCCTGGGCCGGCCTCGACACCAGGGCCTGCGGCTAGCCGGACCGCTTCGCGGCGGCCTTCTTGGGGGTCTTCTTGCGCCGCTTGGCCGGGGTTCGTCCGCCCTTCTTCGCAGGGCCTCCGAGGCTCTCGCCGCTCTTCGGGTCGAACAGGTGGATCCGGCGGGCGTCCAGCCACAGCTTCGCCTCGCTGCCCTTCGAGATCGCGCTCGCGGGATCGAGCCGCGCGACGAGCGAGGTCTCGCCGCCCGACGCGCTCGGGATCTCGCTGAGCCCGGCGTCGGCGGCGATCTCGCTCAACTGCTCGGACTCGACCCGGGCGCCCTCGAGGTGGAAGTAGGCGTAGTTCTCGGCTCCCATCTGCTCGATCAGGTCGACCTGGGCGGTGAAATCGACACCGTGCCTGCGGATCGCGCGCCCGACCCGCGAGGCGTCCTCGAGGTGCTCCGGGCGCAGCCCGACGATCACGTTCCGCGCTCGCTTGCCGCCGCCGGCGCCCCCGCGCGCCTCGTCGGGGACGTCGAGCTTCCCGAAGGGCGTATCCACCTTCGATCCGGTGAGCTTGCCGGGGACGAAGTTCATCGCCGGGGAGCCGATGAAGCCGGCGACGAACAGGTTCGCCGGCTTGTCGTAGAGCTCTGTAGGGGGCCCGACCTGCTGGAGCAGGCCGGCGCGCATCACCGCGACCCGGTCGCCGAGCGTCATCGCCTCGGTCTGATCGTGGGTGACGTAGACCGTCGTCGTCCCGAGCCGCGTCTGGATCCGCGCGACCTCGGTCCGCATCTGCACCCGCAGCTTCGCGTCGAGGTTCGAGAGCGGCTCGTCCATCAGGAACGCCTTCGGGTCGCGGACGATCGCGCGTCCCATCGCCACCCTCTGGCGCTGGCCGCCGGAGAGGTTCGCCGGCCGGCGGTCCAGGAGCTCGTCCAGGTCGAGGATCTCGGCCGCCGAGCGCACCTTCTCCTCGACCTCTTCCTCCGGGGCGTCGGCCAGCTTGAGGGGGAAGGCCATGTTCTCGCGCACGCTCATGTGGGGGTAGAGCGCGTAGTTCTGGAAGACCATCGCGATGTCGCGGTCCTTCGGGGCGAGATCGTTGACCACCTTGTCGCCGATTCGCAGCTCGCCCTCGCTGACGTCCTCGAGCCCGGCGATCATTCTCAGCGCGGTCGACTTCCCGCAGCCCGACGGACCGACCAGGATCATGAACTCGCCGTCGGCGACCTCGAGGCTCATCTTCTTGACCGCCTCGGTTCCGTCGTCGAAGCGCTTCGTGACCTCGTTGAGGACGATCTCGGACATTTCCTCTCCTAACCCTTGACCGCCCCGGCGGTGAGGCCGGAGACGATCCGTCGTTGGAACCACAGGACAAAGACGATGATCGGGATCGTCACGATCACCGCGGCGGCGGCGATCGCGCCGCTCGGCTCGGTGAACTGGGACTCCCCGGTGAAGAAGGCGAGCGCCGCCGGGACGGTTCGCGATGCGTCGGATGAGGTGAGCGAGATCGCGAACAGGAAGTCGTTCCAGGCGAAGATGAAGACGAGGATCGCGGCGGTGAAGACGCCGGGGGCGGCGAGCGGCACGATCACCTTGCGGAATGCCTGGAATTGCGTCGCCCCGTCGACCTGGGCCGCCTGGTCGAGATCCCAGGGGATCTCGCGGAAGAAGGCGACGAGGACGTAGATCGCGAGCGGCAGCGAGAACGTGAGGTAGGGGATGATCAGGCCCGGCCAGGTGTCATAGAGGCCGATCGCCCTCCACATGTCGAACAGCGGCCCGACCGTCGAGATCTGCGGGAAGATCGCGATCGCGAGGGCACCGGCGAGGATCAGGGACTTGCCCGGGAACTCGAGGCGGGCGATCGCGTAGGCCGCGAACGAGGCGAGCACGATCGAGATCAGGGTCGCGATCAAGGCGATCCCGATCGAGTTGATCAGCGGCTTGATGAAGGGGCTGTCATCGATCCCTCCGGTGAAGAGCGCGTCGTAGTTCTCGAACGACCAGTCCTTGGGAATGAAGCTCTGGTCGGCGACCGTCGCGGGGTCCTTCAGCGACAGCGAGACGATCCACAGCACCGGAATCAGGGCGAAGCAGAGGATCAGCAATTCACCGATGCCCCAGAGCGCGTATTCCTTGGTGCCTCGCCGCATCAGCCCACCCTCCCATCCTGGGTCCGGGCGCCGAGGACGCGAACGAAGAAGAACGCGATCGCCAGCACGCAGATGAAGATCAGCACAGAGACCGCGGAGCCGAGCCCGAGGTTGAGGCGCGAGATCAGCTGGTTGAAGCCGAGGATCGAGACCGACTCGGTGTCCTGCGCGCCCCGGGTCATGATGAAGATCGTGTCGAACACCCGGAAGCTGTCGAGGGTGCGGAAGAGCAGGGCCACCACGATCGCCGGCTTCATCAGCGGCAGGGTGATCTTGACGAAGCGCTGAACGGCGCTTGCGCCGTCGACCTTGGCCGCCTCGTACAGCCCGTCGTCGATCGTCGTCAGCCCGGCCAACAGCAGCAGCGCCATGAACGGGGTCGTCTTCCAGACCTCGGCCATGATGATCACCGCGAACGAGCTGAACCGCTCCCCGAACCACGCCTTGTCGTCGTCGATCAGCGGCAGGTTGTTGACGAATCCGGTGCCCGGGTCGAAGGCGAACTGCCAGGAGAAGGCGGCGACCACGGTGACGATCCCGTATGGAATAAGCACCGAGGCGCGGATCGCCCCGCGGCCGAAGATCGCCCGGTACATGACCAGAGCGATCGCCATCCCGAGGACGAGCTCGATCGCGACTGTGATCACGGTGATGAACATGGTGTTGAAGAGGTCCGTCCACCACAGATCCGAGGTGAGAACCGACGCGTAGTTGTCGAGCCCGACGAAGCCGCCCTCCTCGGGGAAGCGGAGGTCGAGATCCTGGAACGAGAGGACGATCGAGTAGCCGATGGGGTAGGCGGTGACCAGCAGCATCGCGATCACCGCCGGGGCACAGAGCAGCCAGCCGAGGCGGCGCTCTTCGCGGCTCCGGCTGGTCATTGCAGCCCCTCGCGCTTCACCGCGTCCTCGGCGTTGGCGCGTAGCTCGTCGTAGATCGAGCCGACGTCGTCGGCGTCGATCTTCCCCGGTGGGTGCAGGGTGCGCTGGATCGCGAGCGAGAGGTCGGTGTAGGCCGGGGTGAGCGGCCGGGTGCCGGCGTCATCGAGCGACTGTTTGACGATGTTGGCGAAGCCCGGATAGGCAGCGGTCACGACCGGATCGGTGTAGAGGGTCTGGTTGGAGGGAGGCAGGCCGTCGAGCTCGGTCGCAAGCAGCTGGCCCTCGGGCGAGGTGATGCAGGTGGCGGCCTCGAAGGCGAGCTCGGGGTTCTCAGAGAACTCGCTGACGCCGATGTTGAAACCGCCGATCGGAGGGTGGCTCGGCTGCCCCGGGACGACCTCGGGATACTGAGCGATCCCGGTGTTCCTCTGGATCTCGGGCGCGTTCTCGCCCGCCGAGCCGTAGGCGAAGGTGTAATTGACCATGAAGGCCGAGGCGCCCGACTCGTAGCCGAGCCTGGCGGAGTCCTCGTCGGAGGTGGAGATGTCGGGGGGAGCCGCACCGGAGCCGGCGAGCCTGCCGATCACCCGGAGCGCGTCCTCGGTCGGGCCCTGGGGCAGGTCCACCTCATCGGGCCCGGAGAGGATCTCGCCGCCGGCCGAGGTGAGGAGGCTGTTGAAGAGGACGACGTAGCCCTCGAAGCGCTGCGCCTGCACCTGGATCGTGGTGCCGAGCTGCTCGGCCTGGTCGATCATCTGGTCCCAGGTCGCCGGCGGCTCCGGGACGAGGTCCTTGCGGTAGAACAGCAGTTGGGTGTTGGAGTTGAACGGCGCCCCGTAGAGCTCGCCTTCGAACGAGGCGGCCTCGACCGCGCTGTCAAACGCGTCGCGGCTCACCTGCTTGGCCTGGGCCCCCGTCCACGGGCGCACCCAGCCGGCGTTCGCGAACTCCGCCGTCCATGGGATGTCCATCCCGATCAGGTCGACCGTGGAGTCCTCGGCGCCGAGCCGGCGGACGAGCTGCTCGCGTTGGGGATCGGCGTCGGTGGGCAGCAGCTCGAGCTTGATCTCGTAGCGGCCGCCGGACTGCTCGGTGCACCGCTTCGCGATCTCCTGGAACGAGCCCCCGGGCTGGATCGCGACGAACCAGTTCAGCGTCCTGCTCGAGTCGCCGCCGCCGCCGCATGCCGCGAGCAGCAGCGACGTCGCAGTGGCGAGGGCCACGGTGACGATCGATGCCGACCATCTTGCCGGCTGGCAGTGTCTCCTCCTTGAGCCCGTTTGATCTGGCCTATACCCCGCGGACGGCGCGCTCAATCGTGTTGAGTCGGGACGAGCTAGGGGTGCGTTGCCGCCTCCGGCTCGCCCTCGCCCTCGGCCGCCGCGCAGGCGACCAGCAGTGCCACGAGCACCGCGAGCTGGGCGAGCGCCGTCGACTCGGTACCGATCGGGATCGTCGCGAGCGCCACCCCCGCCGCGACCAGCCGCCAGGGCCTGAACGGCAGCGCGAGGCAGGCGCGGAAGGCCGAGTCGCCGAGGTAGAAGAGCGCCGCGCCGCCGCCGAGCATCAGCGCAAAGGCGAAATCGAGCGGGTCGTAGGGGTGGCTGATCGCGTGCTCGAGCGCTGCCGCGATCGCGACGATCGCCAGGAGCAGCACGAGGTGGGCCCAGTAGAAGGCGGCGTTGACCGCGAGGAAGTGCTTTCGCGTCGGCTTGGTCGTCTCCAGCGCCCGCACCGCCTCCTCCTCGTCACCCCCGAAGTAGGTCCACCAGAGGACGGCGCTCAGGGCCAGGCCGAGGATCGCGACCGTCACGAGCTTGACGCTCAGCTCGAGCTCCGAGGCGCCGATCCCGATCGCGACCACCGACTCGCCGAGCGCGACGATCACGACCAGCCCGTGGCGCTCGACGAAATGCGCCGGCCGGATCCAGCCCGGGTCCTCGCCGATCGTCAGCGGGACGAGGAAGAAGATCGGGATCGTCGCGGCCCAGAAGACGTACTCCCAGCCGCCGCCGATCAACGTCCCGGCGAGGATCAGGAGGCCGGCGAGGAAGTTGAGCCGCGCGAAGCTCAGGACCGACGCCAGCGACCAATCGCCGGATTGCGAATAGAGCCCGGCGTGGATCACGACCACCGCGAGATAGGCGCAGGCGAAGACGACCCCGTCGTCCGCGAACGCGGTCGGGATCGCGAGCGCGATCGCGAAGAAGGCCGCCATCCCGGCGAGCATCGGGATCCGCAGCCGGGTGCGGTTGGGCGGGACGGCGTTGGTGAGCCAGGCGAAGGCCCCGTACATCCACCAGATCGCGGTCAGCATCAGCAGGGCCTGGGCGAGGCCCTCGCCGTCGGGGTGCTTCACGAGGACGTGGGTCAGCTGGGTGACCGTGAAGACGAAGACGAGGTCGAAGAAGAGCTCGAGGGTCGAGACCCGAACCTCGTCCTGCTCGGCGCGTTTGGCCGCCATCGGCTCTAGGACTTGCCGTACACCGGAACCCAGGCTCCGGAGACGGGCTCCGAGTCCGACGAGCACAGGAACGCGATCACGCGCCCGACCTGTTCCGGGGGGACCATCTTCTCCGGGTCGGCGTCGGGCATCGAGGCGCGGTTGGCCGGGGTGTCGATGATGTTCGGGATCACCGCGTTGGCGCGCACGCCGTCACCGCGGTACTCGACGTCGAGCGACTTGACCAGCGCCAAGACCGCTGACTTCGAGACCGAGTAGGCGGCGCCGCCGCTGAACGGCTCGAGCGCGGTCTTGGTGCCGACGCAGACGATCGCCCCGCCGCCGCCCTCGATCAGCTTCGGCAGCGCCGCGCGCGAGACGTGGACCGCGGTCATCAGGTTGAGCGCGATCATCTTCTCGAGCGTCTCGACCGGCTCCTCGTGGAGGCGCCCTCCGGCGGCGAAGCCGCCGACCAGGTTGACGACCCCGGCGAGCCTGCCGCCGGCCGATGCCGCCTCGACCGCCTCGGCGGCGCCCGCCTCGCTCAGCAGGTTGGCCTCGACCAACCCGACGTCGTCGCCGAACGTCTCGGCGACTTCGTCGCGCTCCTCGGGGACGCGCCAGGTCGAGACCACGCTCGCGCCCGCGGCGATCAGCTCGGCGAGCACGGCCTTGCCGAGCGCCCCGGTCCCGCCGGTCACCAGGACCGCGCCCTCGATCGACGCCGGCGTCAAGTTCGCACCCCTCGTGGCGACCTCATTCACGTGAGGCTAACCGTGCGGGGGGATTCGTTCCTGTCCGCCCGCGCCTCTACTTTGAGAAACGATGATTGAGCAGACGACATTGAACGCCGGCGGGGCAACCGAGGCCGCCGCGAACGGCAACGGGCACCGGACCTCGATCCGCGATCTCGCCGACGGGGAGGCGCTCGACATGGTCTTCGCGGTCCGCGACCGCGACCTCGCCAAGAAGCGGAACGGCGACGACTACCTGCGGCTCAAGCTCGGCGACAGCACCGGCGTCGTCGCCGCGATCTGCTGGGAGGACGCGCCGCGCTGCTTCGAGGTCGCGACCCCGGGCGCCGTCGTGCGGATCGCCGGGCGCTATTCGGTCAGCCCCCAGTACGGGCCGCAGATCAAGATCGACTCGATCGCCACCGCCGAGGCGGGCAGCTACGACGCCGAGCAGCTCGGCGCGGCCCCGGAAACCCCGATCGAGCGCCTCGAGGAGGACCTGCGCGGCTTGCTCGAGACGGTCCAGCGCCCCGAGCTCCGCGAGCTCCTCGCCCGCTTCTTCGGACCCGAGACCGAGGCCTGGGCGCGCTTCCGCGAGGCCCCGGCGGCGAAGATGTACCACCAGGCCTATCGCGGCGGGCTCCTCGACCACACGCTCTCGGTCGCCCAGTCGGTCAGCGCCGCGTCCTCCTACTTCCCGGGCATCGACCGCGACGTCGCGGTGACCGGCGCCCTGCTCCACGACATCGGCAAGACCGAGGCCTACAACGACGACCCGCTGGCGATCGACCTCACCGACTACGGCCGCCTCCAGGGCGAGATCCCGCTCGGCTACTACAAGGTCCGCCGCGAGATCGAGTCGATCGAGGGCTTCGAGCCGATGCTCGCCCAGCAGGTCCTCCACATCATCCTCTCCCACCACGGCTCGCTCGAGCACGGCTCGCCGGTCGTCCCCGCCACCCGCGAGGCCGCGCTCGTCCACGCGCTCGACAACCTCGGCGGCAAGCTCGGCAGCTTCGACCGCCTCGAGCGCGAGCTGCCCGAGGGCGAGCAGTGGTCGCGATTCGACCGCGGGATCTCGGGCTCGGCGTTCTTCGGCTCCCGCGCCGCGTAGGCTCCCCGTCGTGGAGGTCGAGTCGGGGAAGCACATCGGTCGCGCGATCGCGAGCCCTGTCGCGCTCGTGCTGCTGCTCGTGTTCGCCGGCGGGGCGGCGGTCGGAGCGAGCATCGCGGCGGACACGACCGTGGCGATCGGAGCCGCGGGCGCCGTAGCGCTGCTCTGGCTGCTGATCGTCGTCGTGGTCGGGATGCAGCGCGCCAAGCACGAGTTCTACGCCGCCTACGCCGCCGAGCGCGGGCTGACCTGGTCCCAGCAGGGCGGGATCCCGCCGACGACCGAGCTCCTGCGCCGCGGCGACAAGCGCCGCGCCGACCACAGCTTCAGCGGCACGCTCCCCGGCGGGCTCGACGGGACGATCGCGCTCTACACCTACGAGGAGACGAGCGCGACCGGCGAGACAGACGAGCTCCACCACTTCACCGTCGTCCTCGCCCCGCTCCCCGGCCTCGAGTCGAGGCTGCCGGCGCTCTTCGTCCAGCGGCGCTCGGGGTTCCGCTTCCTCGACGGCGCCGAGGACGCGTTCCGCAACACGACCCGGATCGAGCTCGAGTCCGAGCAGCTCGACAAGCGCTGCGAGATCTTCGCCGACCCGAGCTGCGACGCCAACTGGCTGCGCCAGCTCTTCTCGCCGACCTTCGTCGACTTCCTCGCCTCGCAGTCGCCCGAGGGCTTTGCGTTCGAGGTTCAGAACGGCGTCCTCTGCGTGAACGTCAACCGCCACCGCGGCAAGGCGGGCGAGCTCGACGAGCTCTCCGAGGCCGCCTCCGCGGTCGCGAAGCGGATCAGGGAAGAGGCCGCCGAATAGGCCAAAGCCGGCCGCGGACGCGAAGCGGAGCAGCCGGCGTTTTGTTCAGGGCCCGAACTTGTTCGCGCAGGCGTTGAGCCGGCCGACGTTCTGGCCGGCGTTCTGAACGCAGTTCTGGAGCTTGTTGAGGTTGACCTGGGCGCCCTTGTCGCCGTCGTCGGCCTGGTCCTCGAGGTCGTTCGCGGCGTCCTGGGCCTGCTCGCTCTGTTCGAGCGCCTGGTTGATCGGGTCCGAGAACGCGTCGATCGAGTCGCTCGTCGTGTCGAGGACCGGCTTGAGGAAGAAGAAGTAGCCCCCGGCCATGATCGCGAGCGTGCAGAGCACGCCCACCAGCTTCAGCGAAATATTCCCCAGGAAGTCCACGCGACCCGCAATCTATAGGTTGGCGGCCATCGAAACGGGGCGTCGGATACTCGGGTGGGCGGGGCTGACGCTGGCCGTCGTCATCGGGCTGATCTGGCTCGGCCTCTCGATCTCGATCCTCGTCGAGACGCTGCGGGACAAGTGCGTCTTCGACGAGACGAACTGCGACTACGCGACCGAGGACGACATCTACGCCGTCGTCCTTCTGCTCATCACCCTGGGCGGACTATGGCTCGCCTACCGCCGCCGCTGGGTCTGGGCGACGGCGGTCCTCCTCTTCTGGTTCTTCTTTCCGTTCGCGCTGCTGGTGATCTCTCAGCAATAGTCGGGTCTCGCAAATTCCACACTTCCACGCGGGAGCGGGTCGAGCCGCGACGAGGCGCTGACTATCCTGCCTCCCGTGGCCAAGGACACCGAAAAGCTGATTCGACAGCTGTCCTTGATCTCGTTCCTGATGGCGCAGGGCAGGCCGGTTCAGGCGCTCGAGATCAAGCAGGAGGTCGAGGGTTACAGCTCGATGAACGACGACGCCTTCGCGCGCCGCTTCTACGCCGACCGCGCGGAGCTCGAGAGCCTCGGGATCTCGCTCCAGATCGAGAAGCCGGGCGAGAGCTTCTCGAGCCAGGAGGCCGAGCTCTACTCGCTGCCACCCGAGAACTACTACCTGCCGGCGATCGAGTTCTCCGACGGCGAGCTCGCGGCGCTCGGGACCGCGCTCCACCTGCTCCAGGGTAAGTTCGCCTACGCCGAGCCGCTGCGCCTCGCGCTCCAGCAGGTCTCCTGGGGGCGGCCGAGCTCGCTGACGACGCCCGACAGCGGCCCGGTCTCGATCGGCATGGCCGGCGAGGCCGGAAGCGCCGACCTCTCGCAGCGGCTGTCGAAGATCGAGACCGCGATCTCGCGCCGCAAGACGGTCGAGTTCACCTATTACACGATCGAGCGCGACGACACCGAGAAGCGCAAGGTCAACCCGTACCACCTCGTCTACCGCTCGGGCAACTTCTATCTGATCGGCCACTCGCACGAGCGCGACGCGGTCCGCGTCTTCCGGCTCTCGCGGATCCAGGGCAAGGTCTCCTACGCCTCAAAGGCCGAGCACGATTTCCAGGCCCCCGAGGAGGGCTTCGTGCGCGCGGACTACGCGAGCAAGGCCGACTGGCAGCTCGGCGACGAGCAGGGGACGGCGAAGATCTTCCTCGGCGACCGGATCGCCTGGCTGGTCGAGCGCGACTTCGGCGCCTACGGCACGCTCCGCGACGCGACCTCCGCCGACGACGCCCCCGGCAAGGGCAAGGTCTTCGAGACCTCCTACGCGTCGAGCCGCCAGCTCGTCGCCTGGGTCCTGCGCTGGCGCCAGCACGCGACCGTGCTCGAGCCGCCCGAGCTCGCCGAGGAGGCGAACGAGCGCCTCGAGCTGCTGCGCGAGCGCCACGAGGGCGACTACGAGATCGCGAAGCCGAGCCGAGCCGCGCGCCGCACGACACCCGCCGGCAGCCGCTCCAACGGCCGCAGCGAGTCGGCGATCCGCCCCGAGCGCTTCGCCCGCCTGGTCACCCTCGCCGGGATGCTGATCGAGGCCGCGAAGAAGGACGAGCGCCTCGACGTAAAGGCGGTCACCGACCAGCTCAACCTCAGCGACTCCGAGCTCCGCGACGACATCGACCTGCTCAACGTCGTCAACTTCGGCGGCGGCACCTACGTTCTCTTCGCCCAGATCGACGGCGACGAGATCGAGGTCGACCACGAGCCCTACGGCGACAACTTCGCCCGCCCGGCGCGGCTGCTGCCGCTCGAGGCCAAGGCGCTGGTCGCGGCGATCGACCTGCTCGGCGACCACCTGCCCGAGGCCGGGCTCCAGAGCTCGCGCAAGAAGATCGTCGACGCGCTCGGCCACGATCCCTCGCACGAGGGGCTCGAGATCGCCGCGGCCGGCGGCGACGACTCGAAGGCCGCGCGCGACGTCAACGACGCGATCGCCCGCCGCCGCGTGCTCTCGATCCACTACTACAAGGAAAACGAGGACGAGTTCACCAAGCGCGAGATCGAGCCGTACCGGCTCCAGAACGGTCCCGAGGGCTGGTACGTCGCCGCCTGGGACCACCGCCGCGAGGACGTCCGCCACTTCCGCCTCGACCGGATCAAGGACGTCGAGGTGACCGACCAGAGCTTCGAGCCGCGTCCCGAGGTCGAGGAGCTCGCGCAGGTCGAGGGCTGGCTCGTCGACGGCGAGGTCCCCGCGGCGAGCGTCGCGCGGGTCTGGGTCTCGGTCGAGCGCGCGCGCTGGCTCGCCGAGGAGCGGACCGTGGTCGAGGAGCTCAACGACGGCTCGGTCGTGATCGAGCTTCCCTACGCCGGCCACGAGTGGCTGCTGCGCGAGGTGCTCGGCGGCGCCGGCGAGCTCGTCGTGCTCGAGCCCGAGGACGCCCGGGCGGCGATCCGCGAGGCGCTGGTCGCCGACGCCGGGGCGCTCGCCGGAGCCGCGCGATAGCGCCGGAAGCGCTCGACGTCACCCGGATCGTCGCCCCGAACCCGGGGCCGATGACGCTCGAGGGGACCAACACCTATCTCGCCGGCCCGGTCGACGGCGGCGTGATCGTGATCGACCCCGGCCCCGCCGACGCCGGCCACGCCGAGGCGGTCAAGGCCGCGGCCGCGGAGCGCGGCGGGATCGGCTCGGTCCTGCTCACACACGGGCACGGCGACCACGCCGCGGGGGTCGAGCTGCTCGGCGTCGAGGCGACGACGCTCGCCGACGGCGAGTCCGAAGGCCCGCTGACCGCGGTCGCGACGCCCGGGCACGCGCCGGATCACATTTGCTTCGTCGCCGGCAAGGCTTGCTTCTCAGGCGACCTGATCGCCGGCTACGGCTCGAGCATCGTCCCCAGCGCCGAGCACGGGGGCTCGCTGACCGACTACATGGCGTCGCTCTGGAAGCTGCTCGATCTCGAGCTCGAGGTCCTCTACCCAGGGCACGGCCCACAGATCGACGACCCGGCGGCGAAGATCGAGGAGTACATCGAGCATCGCCGCGGGCGGGACGCGAAGCTGATCAAGGCGCTCGAGGGCGGCGAGCGCTCGCGCGCGAAGCTCCTCGACGCCGCCTGGGACGACGTCCCGGCCGAGCTCCGCGGCGCGGCGGCGATCGCGATGCAGGCCCACCTCGAGAAGCTCGAGCTCGAGGGCCGGCTGCCCGCCGACCTGACCGACTGAGCGCGGCACCCGGCCCGCTCCCCTAGGCTCTGGCAATGGCCAGGCGGCGCTCGAGCGCTGAGAGCATTGCCCGGATCGGGGCGGCGGTTGCGGCGGGACTCGCGGGTATCGCCGGGACCAGTGCCGCCGGCGCCTGGTACCGCCTTTTCCGCCGGCCGCTGCCGCGCACCGAGGGCGAGCTGACGGTCGAGGGCCTCGAGCGCCCGATCGAGATCCACCGCGACCGCTGGGCCGTCCCGCACGTGAAGGCGTCGAGCGAGCTCGACCTCCTCTACGGCCAGGGCTTCTGCCACGGCCAGGACCGGCTCTGGCAGTGCGAGCTCTACCGTCGCGTCACCGCCGGGAGGATCTCCGAGATCGCCGGGGAGGAGGGCCTGACGCTGGACCGCTTCATGCGGACGCTCGGATGCCGGAGGACGGCGGAGCGCGAGGAGGCCGAGCTGAGCCCGGAGCTGCGCTCGGCGCTCGAGGCCTTCTGCGACGGGGTCAACGCCGCCGCCGAGGCCGGCAACGCGCTCCCGGCCGAGTTCCAGATCCTGCGGATCGACTTCGAGCCCTGGAAGCCCGTCGACATGCTCGCCTGCGGCAAGCTGCTCGCCTTCGGCCTCTCGACCAACTGGGAGAGCGAGCTGCTGCGCGCCGACATGGCGCGCGAGCTCGGCGAGGAGACCGCGGCGCGGCTCAACCCCACCTATCCGATCGGCAACCCCGTGGTCACCCGCCCCGGGCAGGGCTTCGAGGGCAACGGGCGCGCGCTCGCCGAGCAGATCGCCCGGGTCCGCGACCAGATCGGGCTCGCCGCCGCGGCGAGCGGCTCGAACAACTGGGCCGTCTCCGCCGAGCGCTCGGCGACCGGCGGCCCGCTGATCGCCGGCGATCCGCATCTCTCCCCGAGCATGCCGGGCATCTGGTACCAGGTCGGGCTCGAGCTCGGCGACCGATTCTGCCGCGGCGCGTCGCTGCCCGGCGTCCCCGGTGTGCTCATGGGCCAGAACAACGACGTCTGCTGGACCTTCACCAACGCGATGGCCGACGTCCAGGACCTGTTCATCGAGCGGATCGAGGACGATAAGTACGAGTTCGAGGGCGAGTGGCGCGAAGTCGAGACGGTGGAGGAGCCGATCGCGGTCAAGGGCAGCGAGCAGCCGGTCACCCACGTCGTCCGCAGCACCCACCACGGCCCGATCGTCAACGAGGCGCTGAACGCGGACGAGTCCGAGCCGCTCGCGCTGCGCTGGACCGCTTTCGACTTCCCGTTCGTGACCGAGGCGAACATCGGCGTTCTCGAGCCGACCAGCGGCGCCGAGCTCGTCGACCTGCTCGCCGACTCCCACGCCCCGGTCTCGAACCTCGTCTGGGCCGACCGCCACGGGGGGATCGGCTACAAGCTCGTCGGACGGCTCCCGATCCGCCGCGGCGACTGCCCCGACCTGCCGAAGCCGGGCTGGACCGGCGAGTACGAGTGGGACGGGACGGTTCCCTACTCCGAGCAGCCGGACCTCGTCGACCCCGAGAGCGGCTATGTGGTGACGGCCAACAACAAGATCGAGGCCAACGGCTTCAAGCACCACATCACCTCCGAGTACATGGACGGCTACCGCGCGAAGCGGATCGAGGACCTCCTGAACTCGGCCGAGCAGCACGACCTCGACGACTTCGAGCGCATGCAGCTCGACAAGCACTCGATCCCCGGGGTCGAGGTCGTCCACCGCCTCGCCCGCCTCAAGCCCAAGGGCCAGCGCGAGACCCGCGCGATCGAGATCCTCAAGAGCTGGGACGGCCAGATGACCCCCGACTCGGTCGCCGCGAGCGTCTACCACGCGTTCGTGATCCGCTTCGCGCGCGAGTTCGCCCGCGCCGCGATCCGCGACCGCGACCTCTCCGAGCGCTGGATGGATCGCGCCGACAACGGCTTCCTCGACCACAACTCCTCGACCTGGCGCTGGTTCTCGCACCTGCTCGCGCTCTGGGAGGAGGGCGACGAGAAGCTGATCGGCCGCCCCTGGGACGACCTCGTCGTCGACGCGCTGCGCGGGGCGCTCGACGACCTCGAGTCGAGCTTCGGCACCGAGGAGGCCGGCTGGCGCTGGGGCAAGGTCCACCGGCTCGAGTTCCCGCACACGCTCGGCGGCGCCAACCCGCTCTTCGCGCGGATCTTCAACCGCAGCCTCGAGGTCGGCGGCGGCGAGGAGACCGTCTGCCAGGTCGCGAGCGACCCCGCTAACCCCGAGCAGGCCGCGTGGGCGCCGAGCTGGCGCATGGTCGCCGACCCGGTGCGCCCCGAGCGCTCGCGCTGGCAGGCGTTCACCGGCCAGTCCGGGCACCCGGGCTCGGATCACTACGACGACACCCAGGGGCCGTGGCTAGCCGGGCGCACCCAGCCGATGGCCGGCGAGGGGCCCTGGAAAGTGCTGCGCCTCACCCCCCGTTAGTTGTCGCGCCGCAACGAGATAACGCTCACCCACGACGAGCAGGTCGAGCTGCTCGAGAACGAGCGCGTCGTCGTGGTCGGCTCGTTCGGCCCCCGCGGCTGGCCGCACCTGATGCCGCTCTGGTACGTCCTCCGCGAGCGCGAGATCTGGATCTACACCTACGCCAAGTCGCAGAAGGTCAAGAACCTCGAACGCGACCCGCGCGCGACGCTGATGGTCGAGACCGGCCACGAGTACGTCGAGCTGAAGGGGGTCACGATCGAGGCCGAGGCCGAGATCGTCCGCGACCACGAGACCGTCTTCGACGTCGCCAAGCAGCTCACCGTCCGCTACGCCGATGGCCTCGAGTCGGTCGAGGGCGACGCCGCGGCGCTGCTCGAGCAGCAGGCGAAGAAGCGGGTTGCGGTCCGCTTCCATCCCGAGCGGATCGCGAGCTGGGACCACTCGAAGCTCGGCGGGACGTACTGAGCCGCGGGTGAGCTGACTCACAGTCGCGGCGCCGGCGACCGGTGAAGATCCGCGGCGTGAGGGGGATATCCAAGCTTTTCGGAGTCGCGCTTGCCGCGACCGTGCTCGCGGCGGCCACCGCCCCCGACCGCAGCGGCGGCGCGCCGCCCCCGCTTCGGGTCAGCGGAAACCACCTCGTCGCCGGGAGCCAGGTCGTGCGCCTGCTCGGCGTCAACCGTTCCGGCAGCGAGTACGCATGCGCCCAAGGCTGGGGGATCTTCCAGGGCCCCGTCGACGACGCGGCGGTCAGGGCGATCCGCGGCTGGGGAGCCAACGCGGTCGCGATCCCGCTCAACGAGCAGTGCTGGCTCGGGATCAACGGCGTCGGCACCGCCTACGGGGGCGCCGCCTATCGGAACGCGATCGTCGCCTTCGTCGAACGGCTGAATGCTGTCGGGATCTACGCGGTCCTGCGTCTGAGCGTCGCCGCGCCCGGCGCCGGTCTCAACACCGTCGAGGACCCTGGCGGCGACAGCGCCGAGCTCCCGATGGCCGATGCCGACCATGCTCCGGCGTTCTGGGCCTCGGTCGCGACGACCTTCAACGACAACGGTGCGGTCGCGTTCCACCTCTACGACGAGCCGCACCACATCACCTGGGAGTGTTGGCAAAACGGCTGCATGGAGACGGATGACGTCTTCGGCAACTACCAGACCGCGAGTCAGCAGTCGCTCGTCGACGCGGTGCGGAATACGGGAGCGCAGCAGCCGATCCTGGTCAGCGGGATCGGATACGCGGGCGACTTCAGCGAGTGGCTCGCGCGGCGCCCGAGCGACCCCCACGGCCCGGTCGGCGCGAACGTCAGCACCTTCGACTACGGACCCTGCATCGGGCAGTGCCGGGCCGACATCAGCTCGATCGGCACTGTTGCCCCCGTGGTCACCGGCGGGTTCGGCGACACCGACTGCAACCACGATTTCAGCGACGAATGGATGCGCTTCGCGGACTCGATCGGAGCCTCCTACCTCGCATGGACCTGGAACACCACCGAGGATTACGGCGGCTGTCACAACGCGCTGCTCGAAGGGATAGGGGCCTACTACTCCGGCGCACCCACCGGATTCGGGATCGGGATCCGCGATCACCTGCGTTCGCTGGCCGCTGTCGATCAGGGAATCCCCGCTGCGTCCGGTGTCCCGACGCTCCCCGGCCAGATCGGGAAGCGCAAACGCTGCAAGAAGCCGAAGAAGCGCCAGAGGCCGAAACGCTGCCGGCGCAAGCGCCGCCGCTAGTTCATACCGGCAGCTTCAGCGCCTTCTTGCGGCACTTCTTGCGCTTCCTGCCCTTTTTCTTCTTGCACTTCTTGAGCGCGGCGGCGCGCTGGCCGGTCGCAGCAGCCGGGGGCGCCCCCGCGCTCGGTGGCGCGGCTGCCGCGACCTCGACCTCGAAGGCTCCGGTGTCACAGGCGCCGCCCTGCGGCCGCGCGATTCCGCGCTGGTCGGTCGCCGGGCAGCTGCCGCCGTGGTTGATCGCGAGGCTGCCCGACAGAAGGGCGTGGGTCCTTGTCGGCCCGCCGTTGGCGCCGAGCAGCCCGAGACCGGCGGAAGCGCCGGTGAGGTTGCCCGCGCCGGTGACCGTGCAGGCGCCGACGAGGTTGAAATCGCCGGGGGCAAGGACGAGGTTGTTGCAGTCGGCGTGCGCTCCCGTGGTGGTGTTGCCGGCGACGATCGAGTTGTCGAGGGTGATCGGCGCGAGCTCGCTGAGGTCGTAGATGCCGCCGCCGACACCCCCCGTGCCTGTGCCCTGGGTCGACTCGGCGGTGTTGTTGGTGACCGTGACGTTGGTCAGCGTCACGTCGCCGTTGTAGGCGAAGATGCCGCCGCCGTGCGCCTCGGTGTTGACCCCGACGTTCTCCTCCGCCTTGTTGCCCGAGATCGTGCTGTTGATTGCGGTCAGGTCGGCCGGGTCGTTGAGCGCGATCCCGCCGCCGTTCGAGCTCTCCTCGCCGTTGTCCTTGAGCGTGTTGTTCGCGACCGTGCTGCGGATCAGGCTCACCGAGCCGGCATAGGCGAAGATCCCGCCTCCCCATGTGAACTGCGGTGAGCCGTCGCTGTCCGACACCTCGTTGCCGACGATCTCGCTGTCGATCACGGTCAGGGGGTCGTCGAGGTCGTCGCTGCGGATCCCGCCCCCGCCACTGGCAAGGCCGCCCGCGTGCTCGCGCCCGTTGGTGATCCGGAGCCGCTCGAGCGTCACCGCATCTGAGTCGTCATGGGTCTGGATCACCCTGTCGTTGTTGACGGCCGGTATGTCGGGGTCGGTCTTTCCGCCGTCGATCGTCGCCAGAGCGCCGTTGGTCTTGATCGTGACCGGGTCCTTGATGTCGAGGTCTCCGTAGAGGTTGGCGTCCTCGGGCGCGTTGTGGCGATCGAGCTCGTAGGTCAGCCCCGGGGTGAGCAGGATCGTGTCGAGGCCCGCATCGCCGGGGGCGCAACCGAGGTTGGTCAGGACGATCCCGTTCGCGGCCTCCACCGCCTCGCGCAGCGAACAGCCGCTGCCGACCTCGTAGTCGTCGTTGGTGATGGTGACGGTGATCGTCGCCGCGCTCGCGGGAGCGCAGGCGATCCCGAATAGGACAGCGGTTGCCGCGATCAGCCGCTTCACAGCGGGAGCTTCAACGCCTTCTTCTTGCACTTCTTGCGCGCCTTCTTCGACTTCTTCTTCTTCTTCTTGCACTTCTTCAGTGCGGCGGCGCGCTGGCCGGTCGGGCCGGAGGCAGCCGGTGTCGTTGGCGCCAGCGGTGTGGGGGGTGGCGGTGGTGGCGATGCGCCAACCTCGATCGAGCCCGAGTCGCACGGCGGCACCGAGGGGCGGAAGAGCCCCCGCTGGTCGAGCGTCGGGCAAGGACCGCCGCGATTGATCGCGGGACTGCCCTCGTTGGGCCGGTGTGCGCGGGTCGGCCCCTCGTTCGGGAGCAGGTCGCCCAGGCTCACGTCCACGGGACTGCCGTCGCTCACCGGCACCAGGTCGTTTGGGCCGTCGAACTCGAACGAGCTACAGTCGGCGATTCCGGCGGTCGTTCCGAGGATGTTGCCCCCAAGCGAATCCGGCAAGCCGGCGCAGTCCGGCGCAACGTTCTGGAGGTCGGTGTTGCCGGCAACGATCACGCCGCTCGCCGTGCCCATGAACACCTGCATCCCGCCCGCCGCCGTCCCGAGGTTGTCGGTGATCGTGACGCTGCTCAGCGTAGTCGGTGTCTGAACACCTGCGTCGGAGGTGAAGATCCCTCCTACCTGGCCGGGATTCCCGGCGTCGAAGTCGGCTTCGTTGTCGGAGATCGTCACGTTGGTGAGGCTCACGCCGAGCGGCGCGGTCGCCTGTGTGCCGCCGGGTGTGTAGCTGGCGATGCCGCCGCCGGTGCCCTTGCGCTGATCGGCGCCGGCATCGTCGGTGGAGGTGACCGTGTTCTCGGCAACCGTGCTGCCGGTCATCGTGAGCCGGGCAGACGCACCGCGATTGAAGATTCCTCCACCGAGAGCGGTCGCTGCGGCGGTCGACGCGGCGATGTTGTCCACGATCTCGCTATCGACGACCGTCAGGTTGGCCTGGTTCAGGATTCCGCCACCCCCGTCGCCCTGATCGGCGGCCGTGCTTGCCTGAGGGAAGCCGCCGGTGATCCGCAGGCGTTCGAGCCTGTTCGCACCGGAGTTGGGAAGGAACTCGATGACACGCTCCATCGGGCATGGACAAACCTGGTTTCCGGCGTCAATCGTCGCCAGGCCCGAGCCGACGGCGCGGATCGTGATGCCGCCGCCACCGGCGATGTCGAGGTCGCCGTCGGTGTTGTCGTCGTCGATGCCGTCCAGGTCGCCGAAAGTCCCATCACGGATGACCGGGTAGGTGAGCCCGCCCTGAAGCAGGATCGTGTCAAGGCCGCCGGCGTCGCCAGGGCAGTCTGCGCCCGCGTCATTCTCAAACGGTGCGTTCTGGTTTGCGGCCTGCACCGCCTCGCGCAGCGAGCACCCGGTGTCTCCGAAGCCGCCGTCGAGCTCGTCAGCAACCGTCGTAACCGGGATCGTCACCGCGCCAGCCGGCGTGCAGAGCGCGAGGCCCGCCGCTAAGACCGCCAGTCCGAGAATCCGTTTCACCCCACTGCCCTCCTTAGTTGCCCGCTTGACTCCAAAGGGTACGCCAATCGCCGGGACACGGGTAGCCTTGCCCGCTCAATGGAAGACCTCAAGGGACTGATCCTTTCCGGGGGCGCGGGCACGCGCCTGCGCCCGATCACGCACACGTCGGCGAAGCAGCTCGTGCCGGTCGCGAACAAGCCCGTGCTCTTCTACGGGATCGAGGCCCTGGTCGAGGCCGGTATCACCGAGATCGGGATCATCATCGCCCCGGAGACCGGGGGCGAGATCCGCGAAGCGGCCGGCGACGGCTCCGACTTCGGCGCTCGGATCACCTACATCGAGCAGGACGCGCCCAGGGGGCTCGCCCACGCCGTGCTCACCGCCGAGGAGTTCATCGGCGAGAACGCCTTCGTCATGTACCTCGGCGACAACCTGCTCCGCGACGGGATCACCGAGCTCGTCGACGCCTTCCGCGCCAACGAGCCCGACGCGCTGATCCTGCTGACCGCGGTCAAGGACCCCGAGTCCTATGGCGTCGCCGAGCTCGACGGCGAGCGCGTCGTTCGCCTGGTCGAGAAGCCCAAGGACCCGCCGAGCGACCTGGCGCTGGTCGGGGTCTACATGTTCGAGCCCTCGATCTTCGACGCCGCGCGCTCGATCGAGCCCTCGTGGCGCGACGAGCTCGAGATCACCGATGCGATCCAGGCGCTGATCGACGGCGGCAAGCGGGTCGAGCCGCACGTCGTCAAGGGCTGGTGGAAGGACACCGGCCGGCTCGAGGACATGCTCGAGGCGAACCGGCTCGTGCTCGAGGACATCGAGCCGCGATCGGACGGCGAGCTGGTTGAATCCGAGGTCGAGGGCCGGGTCGTGATCGAGGCCGGCGCGAAGCTCGAACGCAGCCGCGTCCGCGGCCCGGCGGTGATCGGCGCCAACGCCCACATCGTCGACTCCTACGTCGGGCCCTACACCGCGATAGATCGCGACGTCGAGATCCGCGGCTCGGAGATCGAGCACTCGATCGTCCTCGCGGGCTCCTCGATCATCGAC
The DNA here is from genome assembly GCA_963817065.1 of uncultured Solirubrobacterales bacterium. Lineage (GTDB taxonomy): Bacteria > Actinomycetota > Thermoleophilia > Solirubrobacterales > 70-9 > CAWFMO01. The sequence goes on along the minus strand of CAWFMO010000002.1, from coordinate 662,085 downwards.
CTCAGCGCGCGCATGGAGGCGAGCCTGCTCGGCCGCGACGTTCGCCTCGCGCGCAGCGACGGGATGCCGAAGACACTCCGCTTCCTGGTCGGAGACCACGCCGACATCTCGATCCCGTGACGATGCGCCAATGAAGATTCTCGTCACGGGGGCCAACGGGATGCTCGGCGACGACGTCGTCATCGCCGCGCGAGAGGCGGGCCATGAGGTCACGGCGCTCGGACGCGACGACCTCGACATCACCGACGCCGGCCGGGTCTCCGAGGTCGTCGGCGCCGAGAGGCCCGATTCGGTCATCAACTGCGCCGCCTGGACCGACGTCGACGGGGCCGAGGGGGCGGAGGAGGAGGCGACGCGCGTCAACGGCGAGGGCGCCGGCAACCTCGCCCGGGCCACGGCGGCGGTCGAAGCCAGCGTCGTCTACCCGTCGAGCGACTACGTCTTCGACGGCGGCAAGGACGGCGCCTACGTCGAGAGCGACCCGACCGGCCCGCTCTCCGCCTACGGCCGCTCGAAGCTCGCCGGCGAGCGCGCGACGCTCGAGGCCAACCCGCGCCACCACGTCGTCCGCACCGCCTGGGTCTTCGGCCCGACGCGCAAGAACTTCGTCAAGACGATGCTCGGGCTCGGCGCCGAGCGCGAACGGATCCAGGTCGTCAGCGACCAGGTCGGCTGCCCGACCTACACCGGCCACCTCGCGGCCGGGCTGCTGCGGGCGGCGGAGGGGGACGGTTTCGGGATCCGCCACATGGCCGGGTCCGGGAGCTGTTCCTGGTTCGAGTTCACCGAGGAGATCTTTCGCCGCGCCGCGATCGACTGCGAGGTCGAGCCGGTGACGAGCGACGAGTTCCCCCGCCCGGCGCCGCGCCCCGCGAACTCCGTGCTCGCGAGCGAGCGTGACGACGCGATCGCGCTGCCCGCCTGGCAGGAGGGACTCGACGAATACCTCGAGCGCCGAGCGGAGGTGTCAGCTTGATCTTGGTCACCGGCGGCGCCGGCTTCATCGGCTCGAACTTCGTCCGCCGCTGGGTCGGCGAGCACCCGGGCGAGACCGTGCGCGTGCTCGACAAGCTGACCTACGCGGGGCGGCGCGAGAACCTCGACGGGCTCCCCGACGGCTCGTGGGAGTTGGTCGAGGCCGACATCGCCGACCGCGACGCGGTCGCGGCCGCGGTCGAGGGCGCCGACGCCGTGGTCAACTTCGCCGCCGAGTCCCACGTTGACCGCTCGATCGAGAGCCCGGGCGAGTTCATCACCACCGACGTCTTCGGCACCTTCGTGCTCCTGAACGCGGCCAGGGAAGCCGGCGTCCGCTACCTCCAGGTCTCGACCGACGAGGTCTACGGCGACTTCGCCGAGGGCTCGGCGACCGAGGACTCGCCGCTCGCGCCCTCCTCGCCCTACGCGGCCTCGAAGGCCGGCGGCGACCTGATCGTCGGCGCCTTCGCCCGCACCTACGGCTCCGAGGCGGTGATCTTCCGCGCCTCGAACAACTACGGGCCGCGCCAGCACCCCGAGAAGCTGATCCCGCTCTGCGTCCTCAACGCGCTCGCCGGCGACCCGCTGCCCGTCTACGGCGACGGGATGCAGATCCGCAACTGGCTCTACGTCGAGGACAGCTGCGCCGCGATCGCCGCCGTGCTCGAGCGCGGCGAGCCCGGCCAGGCCTACAACGCCGGGGGTCCCGACGAGCTCCCGAACATCGAGGTCGTCAAGAAGATCCTCGAGCTCACCGGCCGCGACGAGTCGCTGATCGAGCACGTCCGCGACCGCCCCGGCCACGACGAGCGCTACTCGCTCTCCTCCGGAAAGCTCGCGACCCTCGGATGGGAGCCGCTGGTCACGTTCGAGGAGGGGATCGCTCGGACCGTCGACTGGTACCGCGAGAACGAGGACTGGTGGCAGCCGATCCGCTCCGGCGAGTACCGCGAGTACTACGAGCGCCAATACGGGAAGAAGCTGACGTGAAGCGGCTCGAGACGAAGCTCGATGGGGTCGTCCTGCTCGAGGTCGAGCCCCACGGCGACGAGCGCGGCTTCCTCGCCGAGACCTTCCGCCGCGACACCTGGGCCGGTGCGGGCGTCGATCTCGACTTCGTCCAGGAGAACCACTCGCGCTCGGCCAAGGGGACGCTGCGAGGGATCCACTTCCAGACCACGCCCGGCCAGGCGAAGCTCGTGCGCTGCCTGCGGGGCCGGATCTGGGACGTCGCCGTCGACCTGCGTGCAGACTCTTCGACCCGCGGCCAGTGGGAGGGCTACGAGCTCGACGACGAGACCCACCGCCAGCTCCTGGTCCCGGTCGGCTTCGGCCACGGGTTCTGCGTGCTCAGCGACGAAGCCGACGTCGCCTACAAGCTCTCGAGCTACTACGACCCCGAGACCGAGGCGGGCTTCGCCTGGGACGACCCCGAGGTCGGGATCGAGTGGCCGATCTCAGACCCGCTGCTCTCCGAGCGCGACAAAAGCGCCCCGAAGCTCGCCGAGATCGCCGCCGAGCTGCCGTTCTAGGCGTTAGAGGTAGCCGACCTTGCCCAGGAAGCGCTTGACCTGTGAGAGGAAGCGCGCCTTGACGAAGTCGCCCTTGGCCGCCTGCTTGATCAGCTTGAAGCCGGGGCCGCAGCTCCCGAGCAGGCATTCGTCCGCGGTGTAGCCGAGCAGGACCTGCTCGACCCCGAGCCGGTCGGGGTTGCGCTTGTAGGTCCGGCGCAGCTTCCGGGCCGCGGCCTTGATCCGGTCCGGAAACTGGCGCGTGACGTCGGCCAGGAGGCCGTTCTCGTAGCGCCAGATCTGGGGCGGGAAGCGCGAGCCGGCAAAGGATCCGAAGACGTAGCCGAAGCGCCCGTCGGCGCTCACGAACTCGGGGATGGTGTCGCCATTCAGCTCCTGGAGCGTGTAGCCGGGGTCGAGCCAGTCGTGGAGCATGCCCGTGTACGCGCCCGCCTGGTAGCGGAGGATGTGCGAGTAGAAGCAGCAGTGGGCGCCGCCGGTGAAGTAGTCGTAGATCACCTCGGGCTCGGGCGTGGCGTCGAGCTGGACGACCTTGACCGCGTTGGCGCGGCCCGCGAACGCCGGCAGCGCCGGGCAGCCGTCGGGGCACGAAGAGCTCGGCGGGGAGGGGGCCGAGAAGGCGACGACGCCGCCGCGCAGGATCCGCTCCTGGAGATTGAAGAACTCGGGGAAACCGCTGGCCCGCTCCTCGTAGGTCAGCTCGGCGGTCACGGTGCCGAGCGCCGCGACCTCGGTCTTGGCTGCCGCGGCGGCGGGGAAGGTTGCAAGTGCCGCGAAGGCTATGAGCGCGATCCTCAGGCGCATTGCTGGAATCCGATCTGCGAGCCGACCTTGGCCGCCTGGTTCCCCTTGCGCGCCGCTTCGTTGTCGATTCGATCGAGGACCGCGAGCGGCTTGCCGGAGATCAGCCCCCTCGCGAAGCGGATCCGCGTTCGCGCCGAGCCCCCCTGCAGTGCGATCCATTGGTCGATTCGCGGATCGTAGAGCGAGTCGGTCGGCTGTGGCAGCGCTGCGATCCGGTTCACCATCACGAGCTCGATCCGCTGGCTGCGGATGAAGAGTCGGCCGGCGGTTCGCTCGTCGCCGCCGCGGAGGCTGCGCACGGCCTTGCTGAAGATGCGGGCGTCCTTGGGGAGCTCCGCGGCGCAGATCTGGTCGGCGGCGGCGATGAACTCCGGCGTCGTCGTAGCCGCCGCCGTCGGCGCGCAAAGCGCCGCGATCACCGAGCAGGCGATTGCCGAGAGAGCGAGGCAACCCCGCGCTGAACGCCCGATTCTCACGCGGCGAGTCTATCTCGCAACGCTGGAAGCCGGCCGGGGTCACCCGCTAAAGTCGATCGGTTGGCCACTGACGAAAAAGCGACCCAGAAACGGGCACTCGAGCCGTTCAGCGCCCCCGTAAGGCGCTGGTTCGAGGCATCGTTCGAGGCCCCGACGCCCGCCCAGGCGCAGGGCTGGCCGAAGATCACCTCCGGCGCCCACACGCTGATCTGCGCCCCGACGGGCTCGGGCAAGACGCTCGCGTCGTTCCTCTGGGGGATCGACACGCTCGCGCGAAGGCCCGAAGAGCTCGGCCAGGGGGTGAAGATCGTCTACGTCTCGCCGCTGAAGGCGCTCTCCTACGACATCGAGCGCAACCTGCGAGCGCCGCTCGCGGGGATCAAGGCGCCGATCTCGGTCGGGCTGCGGACCGGCGACACGCCCCAGAACGAGCGCCGCAAGATGCTCCGCGAGCCGCCCGACATCCTGATCACCACCCCCGAGTCGCTCTACCTGATGATGAGCTCGCAGGCGCGAGAGATCCTCGCCGGGGTCGAGGCGGTGATCGTCGACGAGATCCACTCGGTCGCCCAGTCAAAGCGCGGCGCGCACCTGATGGTCACCCTGGAGCGGCTCGAGAAGCTCAATGACGGGCCGGTACAAAGAATCGGCCTCTCGGCCACCCAGCGTCCGCTCGAGGTCGTGGCCGGGTTCCTTGTCGGCCCGCGCCGCGACTGCGAGATCGTCGACGCCGGGGTGCTCAAGGAGCTCGACCTCGAGATCTGCGTCCCGGTCGAGGACATGACCGAGCTCGACGCGAACACCGAGAAGCGCCAGGACGGCGGCGACTCGGGCAAGGCTCCCCCCGAATCTCCGGACCGGATCGACCCCGGGCCGCTCGAGGCCTCGCTCGACCCGAAGGTCAACGCGCGCTCGATCTGGCCCTCGGTCTACCCCGAGCTCCTGCGCCTCGTCCGCGAGCACACCTCGACGATCGTCTTCGTCAACAACCGCCGCGGCGCCGAGCGGCTCGCGAAACGACTCAACGAGCTCGCTAACGAGGAGCAGGAGCAGGAGCTACCAGCCACTGAGCATGGTGGACACGACCTGTCACCCGGCACCCCCGGACGCGAAGCGGAGGAGGTGCCGGTTAATGACGTTGCCCGCGCTCACCATGGAAGCCTCAGTCACGAAGAACGGGCAACGGTCGAGGAGCTGCTCAAGTCGGGCCAGATCCCGTGCATCGTCGCGACCTCCTCGCTCGAGCTCGGGATCGACATGGGCGCCGTCGACCTCGTGGTCCAGATCGAGTCGCCGAAGTCGGTCACCCGCGGGCTGCAGCGGATCGGCCGCGCCGGCCACGGGCTCGGCGAGGTCTCGAAGGGGCGCGTGTTCCCGAAGTTCCGCGCCGACCTGCTCGAGTGCGCGGTCGTCGCGCGGCGGATGCGCGAGGGCGAGATCGAGGAGACGGTCATCCCCCAGAACCCGCTCGACGTCCTCGCCCAGCACCTGGTCGCGATGGCGGCGCTCGACGAGTGGGACGTCGACGAGGTCGAGACGCTGGTCACCGGAACCGACAGCTTCCGCGAGCTCTCGCGCGAGCAGCTCGAGAACGTGCTCGACATGCTCGACGGGCGCTATCCGTCGGATCGCTTCGCAGAGCTCCGCCCGCGGATCGTCTGGGACCGGACCGCCGGAAAGATCCGCGGCCGCCCCGGCGCCCGCCAGCTCGCGATCGCAAACGCGGGCACGATCCCCGATCGCGGCCTCTACGGCGTCCACCTCCCGGATGGCCGCCGCGTCGGCGAGCTCGACGAAGAGATGGTCTACGAGGCGCGGGCGGGCCAGACCTTCCTGCTCGGCGCCTCGACCTGGCGGATCGAGGAGATCACGCGAGACCGAGTGATTGTGACCCCGGCGCCAGGAGCGCCGGGTGCGGTTCCCTTCTGGCGCGGCGACGGGATCGGCCGCCCCTCCGACCTCGGCAAGGCGATCGGCGCCTTCTGCCGCGAGGCGGTCACGGCCGAGCCCGAGCAGCTCGCGAAGGACTACCACCTCGACCGCAAGGCGGCCCAGAACCTGACCTCGTACCTGCGCGAGCAGCAGGAGGCGACCCGGGTCGTGCCCTCCGACCAGAACATCGTGATCGAGCGCTTCCGCGACGAGATCGGCGACTGGCGGCTCTGCGTGCTCTCGCCCTGGGGCGGGCGAGTCCACGCCGCCTGGGGGCTGGCGCTCTCGGCCAAGATCCGCGACGACCAGGACCTCGAGGCCGACGCGATCTGGTCCGACGACGGGATCGTCATCCACCTCCCGGACGCCGACGAGCCGCCGCCCGCCGACCTGGTCCTGATCGAGCCCGACGAGATCGAGGAGCTCGTCGTCCGCGAGCTCTCCGGCTCGGCGCTGTTCGGCGCCCGCTTCCGCGAGAACGCCGCCCGCTCGCTGCTGATCCCGCGCGCCTGGCCCGGCAAGCGGACGCCGCTCTGGCAGCAGCGGCTCAAGTCGCAGAGCCTGCTCGAGGTCGCGCGCGACTTCCCCCGCTTCCCGGTGATTCTCGAGACATACCGCGAGTGCATGCGCGACGTCCTCGACCTGCCGGCGCTCGAGGAGCTGCTGCGCGGGCTCCACTCGCGCAGCATCTCGCTGGTCGAGGTCGAGACCCCCACGGCTTCCCCGTTTGCGTCATCGCTGCTCTTCGACTACGTCGCGACCTACATGTACGAGGGCGACACGCCGAACGCCGAGCGCCGCGCGGCGGCGCTGTCGCTCGACCGCGAGCTGCTGCGTGAGCTGCTCGGCCAGGAGGAGCTCCGCGAGCTGATCGACCCCGACGCGCTCGAGGAGGTCGAGGCCTCGCTGCAGATCCTGGTCGAGGAGGCCGCGGCCAAGGACCGCGACGCGCTCCAGCAGGTTCTCCGCCGACTCGGCGACCTGACGCTCGAGGAGTGCGAGCTGCGCGTCGCCGAGGGCTACTCGGCGGCGACGATGCTCGACAAGCTCGAGAAGGAGCGCCGCGCGGCCAAGGTCCGGATCGCGGGCGAGGAGCGCTGGATCGCCGCCGAGGACGCGGGCATGTACCGGGACGCATTGGGAGTCCCACCCCCGGCGGGCCTCCCCGACTCCTTCATCGCCGAGGTCGACGACTCGCTCCGCGAGCTGATCCGCCGTTACGCCCGGATCCACATCCCGTTCCCGACCGCTCAGGCCAAGGCGCGCTACGGCGTCGACCCGACCCCGGCGCTGCGCGAACTCGAGCGCTCCGGCGACCTCGTCCGCGGCGAGCTGCTCCCCGGCGGGACCGAGCGCGAGTGGTGCGACGCCGACGTCCTGCGGCGGATCCGCCGCGCCAGCCTCGCGCGGCTGCGCCGCGACGTCGAGCCCGCCGACCGCAACGAGCTCGCGCGCTTCGTCGCCTCCTGGCACAACATCGACGCCCACCGCTCCGGCGGCGGCGGCCCCGACCGGCTGCGGGAGGCGCTCGTTCCGCTCCAGGGCGTCGCGCTGACGCCCAAGGTCTGGGAGAACGACGTCCTCCCGCGCCGGCTCGGCGGCTACAGCCCGGCCTGGCTCGACGAGCTCTGCACGAGCGGCGAGCTGGTCTGGATCGGCGCCGGCGCGCTGGGCCGAAACGACGGCCGCGTCGCGCTCTACTTTCGCGAGGACGTGCGGATCGCGGGGCCGCCGCCCGCCAACGCCAAACTCGATCGACCGGAAGGGGAGGTTGTCGACGCGATCCGCGAGCGGCTCGGGCAGGGACCTTGCTTCTGGCTCGACCTGCTCGAGCTTCGCGACGGCAACGAGGACGCGCTCTCGGCCGAAGAGCTCCACGAGGCGCTCTGGGACCTCGCCTGGTCCGGCGAGGCGACCAACGACGCCTTCGCGCCGCTGCGGGCGCCGCGGCTGCGCGCCGCCCAGCAGCGCGAGCGCAGCGGGCGCCGCTTCGCCCGCCGCCGCCCCGCGGCCGCGGGGACGGTGCTCGGGCGCTGGTCGCTGACCGCGCCGCTGTTCGACAACGCCCCCGCCGCAGGGCCGCGGCTCCGCGCCCAGGCCGAGCTGATGCTCGAGCGTCACGGGATCGTCACCCGCGAGACCGTGCTCGCCGAGGGCGTCCCGGGCGGGTTCTCCACCCTCTACGGCGAGCTGACCAACCTCGAGCTGCTCGGGACGACGCGGCGCGGCTACTTCGTCGAGGGGCTCGGGGGGGCGCAGTTCGCGCTCCCGGGCGCGGTCGAGCGGCTGCGGGCGCTGCCACACGGGGAGGGCGAGTACCTGCTGCTCGCCGCGACCGACCCCGCCAATCCCTACGGCGCGACGCTGCCGTGGCCGAAGCTCGAGGACCGGCGGCGCCCGGCCCGGGCCCCAGGCGCCTACGTCCTGCTCCGCGACGGCGAGCCACAGCTCTACGTCGAGCGCGGCGGCCGCGGCGTCCTGCGGCTGACCGAGCTCGAGGGCGAGGAGCTCTCGGGGGCGCTGTCGGAGCTCAGCGTCGCGGCGCGCAGCGGCCGGATCGCGAAGCTCGGGATCGAGCGGATCGACGGCGAGCCGGTGATCGGATCCGAGCTCGAGTCGCTGATCGTCGCCGCCGGCTTCCGCCGCCAGCCGCGGCGCCTGGTCGCGACCGCCTAGGAGCGTCGAGGTGGCCGAAGGCGACACGATCCACGGGCTCGCGCGGCGGATCGGCGCCGCACTCGAGGGCGACCCGATCGTCGCCGCCGAGGCGCCGAATCCGCGCAGCCCGCTGCACCGCACCGCGTCGCGGCTCGAGGGCGAGACGCTCGAGTCGGTGGAGGCCCGCGGCAAGCACCTGCTGCTCGGCTTCGACGGCGGACTCGCCGTCCGCAGCCACCTGAAGATGAGCGGCGCCTGGCACCTCTACAGCCGCGGCGAGCGCTGGCGAAAGCCGCGGCGCTCGGCCTGGCTCGCGCTCGCATCCGAGCGCGCAGAGGCCGTGATGTTCGGCGGCTCGGAGCTCGAGCTGCTCAAGCGCTCGGCGCTCCACCGCCACCCGCGGCTCGCGCGGCTCGGGCCCGACATCCTCGGCGCCGGGTTCACGGCCGAGCGCGGGGTCGCGTCGCTGCGCGCCCAGCGGCCCGCCCGCGAGCTCGGCGACGCGCTCCTCGACCAGTCGGCGCTGGCGGGGATCGGGAACATCTACAAGTCCGAGGGCTGCTTCGCGGCCGGCGTCGATCCCTGGCGCGCGATCGGCGATCTCGACGACGCCGAGCTCGCCGAAGTGGTCTCCGTGACCCGCGACCTGATGGCCGCCGCGGTCGAATCCGGCCGCCAGCCCAAGCGCGTGTACAAGCGCGCCAGACAGCCGTGCCCGCGCTGCCGGACCCCGATCCGCTCGCGCGCCCAGGGCGATGACGCGCGCGCCACGTACTGGTGCCCGAGCTGTCAGCGATAATGCCCGTGGTGTCCAACGGAGAGGCCACTCGGGAGCTGCTCGGGAAAGTTCCGCTGTTCGCGGAGCTGTCGAGCACTGAGCTCGAACGAATCGCCCAGGTGGCGATCCCGCGCTCGTTCCCGAAGGAGACCCGCGTCTTCCACGAAGGCGACCCCGGCGACGCCTGCTACGTCGTCCGCGACGGAGTCTTCCGCGTCACCCGCGAGCACTCCGACGGCCGCGCGATAACGCTCGCCAACCTCCAGAGCGGCGACATCTTCGGCGAGCTCGCGATGTTCGACGGCGAGACGCGGTCGGCGAGCGTCGAGGCGCTCGAGGACTCGCAGCTCCTCGCCCTGCCGGCGACCGACGTCAAGGCTCTGCTCCGCGACCACCCCCAGCTGGCGGTGAAGCTGGTCGAGGCGCTGACCCGGCGGCTTCGCGAGGCCAACGAGCGGATCTCGACCCAGTCGTTCCGGACCGTGCCCGGCCGGGTCGCCGGGGTGCTGACCAGCCTGCTGACCGAGGAGATGCCGGGCGATGGGGCGCGCGACGTCACGATCCGGATGACCCAGGCGGACCTCGCCCAGCTCGCGGGGACATCGCGCGAGAGCGTCAGCCGCTTTCTCGCCAACCTGGAGCGCGCCGGCGTAGTGCGCTGCGGGCGCGGAAAGGTCACCGTGCTCGAGCCCACCCGGCTCGACTCCTACATCTTCTGAGGCGCCGCCGCGACTTCGAGGCGCGCCGCGCCGCGATGGTCGCCGACCAGCTCGCAGGGCGCGGGATCGAGGATGAGCGGGTTCTGGAGGCGATGGGGGAGGTGCCGCGCGAGCGCTTCGTGCTCGAGCGCGACCGCCGCCGCGCCTACTCGGACCGGGCGCTTGCGATCGGCGAGGGCCAGACGATCTCGCAGCCCTGGATCGTCGCGGCGATCTGCCAGGCGCTGGCGCTCGAGGGCGACGAGACCGTGCTCGAGATCGGCACCGGGTCGGGCTACACGGCCGCGGTGCTCGCGATCCTCGCCGGCCGCGTCGTCAGCGTCGAGCGGGTCGAGCCGCTGGCCAGGCTGGCGACCGAGACGCTGGAGGAGATCGGAGTAAAGGGGGTCGAGATCGTGGTCGGCGACGGCACGCTCGGGCTCGCCGAGCGCGCCCCGTTCGACGCGATCGCCGTCCACGCGACCGCGCCGCGGCCGCCGGCGAGCCTGCTCTCCCAACTCGCGGTCGGAGGGCGGCTCGTGATCCCGATCGCCGCCGAGGGCGCCGACCTGCTGACCGTCTACGAACGGGGGGCGGAGGAGACCCGCTCGCGGGTGCTCGGCCCCTGCCGCTTCGTGCCGCTCATCGGCGCCGAGGGCTTCGGCGCTTCTTAGATTCGCGCCGCGGGCCGCGGCACTTGGCGGGCGCGGGGTCGACCGCGTCGCGGACGACGGACTGCCTGCGGCGGCCCTTTCCGCAGTTGAGCTTGCGGTCCGCGGCGCCGTCGCGGGCGCGCAGGACGTCGCCGACCAGGAAGTCGTCGCCTGGCGAGCCCTCGAGGCTCTCGTTCGAGGAGAGCAGGGTCGTCGGCTGGCAGCTTCCGGCTCGGGCGCGGTCGGTCGCCGTGCCGCCCGGCCGCGCGATCACGTCGTAGCCGCGCGAATCGGCGAACGACGCGTTGTCCTCGTCGCCGCCGCCGTCGAAGACGTGGCCGTCGCGAGTGGGGCGGTCGTGCGAAGAGGAACGGGCACGCGCCGAGGCTATCCAGTCCCCGGCGCGCGGTTGTTACTTCTTCTTTTTCTTCTTGCCCTTCTTCTTGGTCTTCTTGCAGTTGATCGGGTTGGGGTCGTTCTTGTCGATCGTCGCGATCTCCGGGCCCTTCGGCGGCCCGCAATCGAACTTGGCGTCGCGCTCGCCGTCGTCGCCGCGCAGGTCGTCCTTGCCGCCTTCGCCGAACAGGCTGTCCTTGCCGTCGGTGCCGTTGAGCGTGTCGTTTCCGTCGCCACCGCGGAGCTCGTCGTCGCCTCCCTGCCCGAACAGCCGGTTGTTGGCGTTGTCGCCGGTGAGCTTGTCGTTCCCGGCGCCGCCCTCGAGGCTCTCGTTCGAGGGGTCGAGCAGGGTCGGGGTGCAGCTTCCCTTGCCCGCGTCGAAGCCGGTCCCGCCGAGCGTCGCGGTGATGTTGAAGCTGGCGCCGCCGGGGGCAAAGGACGCGTTGTCCTCGCCCGCGCCGCCGTTGAGGACGGATCCTTCGCAGGGCTGGCTGGTCTCGACCAGGTCGTTGCCGCCTTGGCCGTTGACGACGTCCCTGCCGAGCCTGGCGTGGATGCCGTCGTTCCCCTCGCCGCCGTTGAGGGTGTCGATGCCGGTCAGGCCGGCGTCGATCAGGTCGTCCGCGGGGCCGCCCTGGATGATGTCGTCTCCGTCGCCGCCGTTGAGGCTGGCGCCGAAGGGAACCGCCCCGGCGTTGATCACGTCGTTGCCGCCTCCGCTGCTCACCAGCATCGCCGAAAGCGGCGCGCTCGACGTGCAGGTGCCGTTCCCGTCGCAGCCGACGTTGCCGTCGACGCCGGCGCTGGTGTCGGTGACGATGTAGGCGGCGCCGCCAAACGACACCGCGATGTTGTTGTTCTCATTGCCGCCGAGAACCGTCAGCGAGGCGGAGTTGTCGATGTGCACATCGAGCGCCACGCAAGTCGTCCCCGCGGCGCAGGACTGCGTTGCCGGCGGACACGAGGCGCCGACGTCGGTCCCGTTGAGGCAGGTGTCGTCGCCGTCGCCACCGAAAAGCTGGTCGCCGCCCCCGCCGCCGTCGAGTAGGTCGCCGCCCCCGCCGCCGTCGAGCCGGTTCACGGCCCCGTCACCGGTGATCTCGTCGCCGAACGCCGAGCCGATCACGTCCTCGATGCCGCTCAGGACATCGGATCCGTCGCCGGAGGCGCGGTTGGTTGCGAGGTTGACGATCACGCCGCCTCGCGGCGAGCCGGTGCCATTGGGGCTCGCGGCGACGAACGAGGCGATGTCCTGGGTCCCGGGACCGCCGTTGACGGTGTCGGTGCCGATGTCGCCGCGCACGACATCGCCGTTTCCGGGGCCGCCGGTCACGTCGTCGATCCCGAGGCCTCCGTTTGCGTTGTCGGCGTCGCCGTCGCCACCGTCGACGGTGTCGTCGCCGAGCCCGCCGTCGACCATGTCCTTGCCGCCGCCGTCGCCGAAGACCTTGTCGTTGTCGCGGTCGCCGTCGACGAAGTCGGAGCCCTCGCCGCCGTGCAGCGTCTCGCCGCCGCGGCTGCCGAGCAGCCTGTCGTCGCCGGGCCCGCCGTCCATCGTTTCGGCGCCGTCGCCGCCGTCCATGACGTCGTTGCCGTCGCCGCCGTTCATGGTGTCGCCGCCGGTGAGGCCGATCATGTTGTCGTTGCCGGCTTGGCCGAACATCTTGTCCGAGCCCTTTTCACCCTGGATGGTGTCGTCGCCCTCGCCGCCGTCGGTCGTGTCGCCGCCGCCGCCGCCGAGGATCGTGTCGTTGCCGGCCCCGCCGAAGAGCTTGTCCTTGCCCTTCTCACCGCAGATGATGTCGTCGCCGCCCATCCCGAGGACCTTGTCCTTGCCGGGTCCCGAGTTGATCACGTCGTTGCCGGGCGTGCCCTTGATCTTCTGGCTCCCGCCCTTGCCCTTCTTGGTCGCCTTCTTGCCTCCGCACGAAACCGCGCTCGCGCTCGGCGCGAGGTACAGCGCGCCCGCGAGTAGGGCGATGACAGAGATCAGGACCAGCCTGCGGTGTTTCAAGTTAGTTCCCTCCCGGAGATGATTTTCCCTTGCAAGCGCCAGAATACCGCACCGTTTAGGCTCGGCGCCATGGCCGGCGGCATCATGGTCCTCAACTTCTACTCGGCGCTCTTCGTCGACCAGCTGCGCCGCGGGCGCAAGACGGCGACGATCCGGCTCGGCGACAAGAAGCACAAATACGTCAAGGGCATGGTCGTCTGGGTGACGATCGGATTCCGCCACGCACCCAAGGAGAAGATCTTCTCGGCGCTGATCGAGGAGGTCGAGGTGAAGAAGTTCTCCGAGCTCTCGCCGCGCGACATCGAGCACGACAACCCCGAGTTCCGCCGCCTCGAGGAGACCGCGCACTTCCTCGAGCAGATCTACGGGCGCCCGGTCGAGACCGATGACACCGTCACCGTGATCCGCTTCTCGCAGATCGTCGAGCGCCCCGGCAGCCACTACGGCAACGGCGAGACCCCCTCGCAGAACTAGATGGGTGAACCGATGACCCCGCACACCTGGTGACGCGCGTGGCGCTTCGCATCTCTTCGTCCTCGGGCTTGCCTTTGCAACCAGCAAAGGCTGCGCCCTGCGTCCTCGATCTGCTCGGCCACGCGCGCCCCCAGGCGCACGCGGCCATGGCATCAACCATCTGACCGCGGTTGGCCGAGTACCGCTTCCTGACCACCTGGCTGATCGCGGCGCCGCGGCAACGGGTCTGGGACGCGATCTACGACTCCGAGCGCTGGCCGCAGTGGTGGAAGGGAGTCCTCGAGGCCGAGAGGCTCGAGGAGGGTGACGAGGCGGGAATCGGCCAGCTCGGCCGCTACGTCTGGAAGAGCAAGCTCCCCTACAAGCTCGAGTTCGAAATGCGGACGACCCGGGTCGAGGAGCCGCACCTGCTCGAGGGCGCGGCCGACGGCGAGCTCGCCGGCACCGGGCGCTGGCGCTTCTTCGAGGACGAGGGGACGACCGCGGTGCTCTACGAGTGGAACGTCCACACGACCCGCGCCTGGATGAACCTGCTGACCCCGATCGCGCGGCCGCTGTTCGCGGTCAATCACGATTTCGTGATGCGAAACGGCGGCGAGGGCCTCGCGAAGCTGCTCGACGCCGAGCTTCTGGCCGCCGACTGATCCGGTCCCCTAGTATTGAACTCCGTTTGGCACTCTCATGCCGAGAGTGCCAAAACCGAGTACGAAACTTTTCCGTTCCAACGATGGAGGTAAGCGAATGAATTTGAAGCCGCTGGGCGATCGACTGATCGTCGAGGCGACCGAAGAGGACGAGACCACCGCAAGCGGGATCGTCCTCCCAGACACCGCCAAGGAGAAGCCGCAGCGCGGCAAGGTCGTGGCGGTCGGCGACGGCCCGATCGAGGACGGCAAGCGCCGCCCGCTCGACGTCAAGGCCGGCGACGAAGTCCTGTACAGCAAGTACGGAGGCACGGAGATCACCGTCGAGGGCGACGAGCTGCTCGTCCTCCGGGAGTCCGACGTGCTGGCCAAGGTCGAGTAGACCCCACTTAGAGAAAGAAAGGAAGCAAGATGCCCAAGGAGCTCAAGTACGAGGAGGAGGCCCGCGCCGCGCTGCAGGAAGGCGTTGACGCGGTAGCCGATGCCGTCAAGGTCACGCTCGGTCCGAAGGGCCGCTACGTCGTCCTCGACAAGAAGTTCGGCGCCCCCACGATCACCAACGACGGCGTGACGATCGCCCGCGAGATCGACATCGAGGACGTGTTCGCCAACCAGGGCGCGCAGCTGGTCCGCGAGGTCGCCACCGCGACCAACGACGTCGCCGGCGATGGAACCACCACCGCGACCCTGCTGGCGCAGATCATCGTCCGCCAGGGCCTCAAGAACGTCGCCGCCGGCGCCAACCCGCTCGGGTTGCGTCGCGGGATCGAACAGGCCGTGGACCAGGTCGTCGATCACCTGCGCAGCAAGCAGTCGAAGGAGATCTCGGGCAAGGAGCAGATCGCCCGCGTCGCGACGATCTCCGCCGCCGACGAGGAGATCGGGAACATCATCGCCGACGCGATCGACAAGGTCGGCAAGGACGGCGTGGTCAACGTCGAGGAAGGCCAGACCTTCGGGATGGAGCTCGAGTTCACCGAGGGCATGCAGTTCGACAAGGGCTACATCTCGCCCTACATGGTCACCGACCAGGACCGCATGGAGGCCGTGCTCGAGGAGCCGTACATCCTGATCGCGAACCAGAAGATCGGTTCGGTGCGCGACATGCTGCCGGTGCTCGAGGCCGTGATGCAGGGCGGCAAGCCGCTCGTGATCATCGCCGAGGACGTCGAGGGCGAGGCGCTCGCGACCCTGGTCGTCAACAAGCTCCGCGGCACCTTCACCGGCGTCGCGGTCAAGGCGCCCGGCTTCGGTGACCGCCGCAAGCGGATGCTCGAGGACATCGGGATCCTGACCGGCGGCGAGGTGATCACCGAGGAGATGGGCCTCAAGCTCGAGAACACCACGCTCGAGCAGCTCGGATCCGCCCGCCGTGTCGTCGTCTCCAAGGACACGACGACGATCATCGACGGCGGCGGCAAGGCCGACGAGATCAAGGGCCGCGTCAAGCAGATCAAGAACGAGGTCGAGTCCACCGACTCCGACTTCGACCGCGAGAAGCTCCAGGAGCGGCTGGCGAAGCTCGCCGGCGGCGTCGCGGTGGTCAAGGTCGGAGCCGCGACCGAGACCGAGATGAAGGAGAAGAAGCACCGCGTTGAGGACGCCCTCCAGGCGACCCGCGCGGCGCTCGAAGAGGGCATCGTCCCCGGCGGAGGCGTCGCATTGCTGAACGCCGACGGCGCGATCGACCTCGAGAAGTACAAGGACGACGACGAGCGCACCGGCGCGGCGATCATCAAGCGGGCGCTCGAGGAGCCGATCCGCCAGATCGCCGAGAACTCCGGTCACGAGGGCTCGGTCGTGGTCAACAAGATCCGCGAGCTCAAGCCGGGCGAGGGCCTCAACGCCTCGAACGGCGAGTACGGCGATCTGGTCGAGGCCGGCGTCATCGACCCGACGATGGTCACCCGCTCGGCGCTCCAGAACGCGGCGTCGATCGGCAAGAACATCCTCACCACCGAGGCGATCGTCGCCGAGCCGGTCGACAAGGACGGCGCCGGCGGCGGGATGCCCGGCGGTGGCATGCCCGACATGGGCGGGATGATGTAATCGCCCCAACAGGCGAGTGTTTTTTTCGAGAGGCCCGGCGTTCGCCGGGCCTCTCTTTTTGCCCCGAGCCGCGTCGCGGAATCGATCGTCCACTCGTCGAGACGGTCAACAGGACCGGATCGTCTGCTCCCCACAACCCTTGATGGACGGCCTACGAAAAATGATGAGCCGCCGGTTTCTGAGGTATGGGGGCGGCGAACTCGACCTGCTATAGATGTATGTCCCTGCAGACCCCCCTCTGCAGGCAACCCCCCAGCGTCTCTCTCAGGAGAGACGCACCCCCCTAAAGATTGGCCCGGGCCCCCGCCCGGGCCTTTCTTTTTCTCCGGCCCTCAGTGAGGCTTCAGGACTTCGGACATCGCCGCCGGCTCGACCCCGAGGCGCTCCGGATCGGCGGTGCCGCGCGGCGTCGTCATCGGCACCTCCATCAGCTCGGCCTCCTCCCAGGTCGCGAACGGGCGGTCGCTGAAAAGCTCCAGCGCCCGCAGCCCGCCGCGGACGATCGGGGTCGGGACGTGGAACAGCGGGCGATCGTGGCCGGCGGCGCGCCCGATCAGGTGCGCGATCTCGTCGTAGCTCAGGGTGTCGGGGCCGGCGAGCTCGTAGCGCTCGTCCGCCGCGCCGCCGCCGCCGTTCAGCGCCGAGGCGACGCAGCGTGCGACGTCGCGAGCGGTGATCGGCTGGTAGCGCGCATCGCCGGAGCCCGAGACCGGCAGCGCCGGGAGCGCCGAGAGGTTCTCGACCAGTCGCACCCACGGGTCGCCGGGCGCGTAGACGATCGAGGGCGCGAACACGGTCGTCTCGAGCTTCGAGTCGCGGACGGCGCGCTCGGCGAGGGCCTTGGAGCGGAAGAAGCGGGTGCGCTGGAACTCGGTCGCGCCGATCGCCGAGAAGAAGACGAAGCGCTCGGCCCCGGTCCGCTCGGCGGCGCGCAGCAGCCGGTAGGTCGCGAGCCCGTTCAGCTCCTCGATCGTGCCCCGCGGCTGGTCGCGGATCGTCGCCGCGAGGTGGACCACCGTGTCGACGCCGCGCAGCGCGTGGCGCAGCGAGAACGGGTCGGCGAGATCGCCGAGCGCGATCTGCACGTTCACGCGCTGGGTACCGAGCCGACGCGGGTCGCGGACGAGCGCGCGCACCGTCTGGCCCGAGTCGAGCAGCATCGGCAGCAGCTCCCCGCCGACCAGGCCCGTCGCTCCGGTGAGCAGGATCATCGCCCCACTGTAGTGCCCGGCTATCTGCTAATCGACATGGGCGTCGCAGGGTTCCCCGCTGCGCCAACGCCTAGAATGTCGGCTCGCCCGCTCGGCCCCGCCGCAGCGGGGGAATCAAGACAAGACTTGGAAGGACGAACGAAGTGACTTACGTGATCGCAGAGCCGTGTATCGGGGAGAAGGACAACTCCTGCGTCGAGGTCTGCCCCGTCGACTGCATCCACCCGACGCCCGACGAGCCCGACTACGACAACGTCGAGCAGCTTTTCATCGACCCCGACGAGTGCATCGACTGCGACGCCTGCGTCGAGGCCTGCCCGGTCGACGCCTGCTTCGCCGAGGACCAGCTCCCCGAGGAGTGGTCGAAGTACATCGAGGTCAACGCCGGCTACTACAAGAAGTCCGCGTAGCGCCCAGAACCGTGGAGTGGATGAAGAGGTCCACGAGCCTGCTCGTCTTGGGGCTGATCGCCGCGGCCCTCGTGGTCTTCATCCTGCTCACGGGCAACTGATGGGGAGGACGAGGTTCGTGGCCACGCTGGTCGCGGTGGGCGCGCTGGCGCTCGTCGCCGCCGGATGCTCCGACGACGTTGACGGCCAGGTGGACGACGCCCAGGAGTTCATCAACGACGAATCCGGAGACCCGAACGCCTACTGGGACGACTTCGAGGACGCCGACTGCGAGCGCTTCTCCTCGCTAGACAACGACGAGACGACGACCTGCACCGCGACCGCGACCAGCTCGACGGGCAACGAGAGCGCTCCCGCGACCGTCGTTGTGACCCTCGACGACTGCCGCGATCAATCCGGCGACGACGCCGGCCGCACCTGCGAGAACATGCACTACGAGTACGACATCGACGTCCCGCCGCTGCCCAAGGACGCGAAGCAGAAGAAGTAGAGGACCGCTGCGCTACTGAGCCATCGGCAGCGGCGTGCCGCTGACGGCAGCGCTGTCGGGCGCCGCGGCCGGAGCCTCGGACTGCATGACCGGGAGCTCGACGGGGGAGGAGGCGATGATCCCCCGCGCGGCGTCGCGGATCGCCTGCGAGGCGGGGTGGTCGGGCTCGGCGGTGACGAGCGGGCGGCCCTCGTCGGCGGCCTCTCGGAGCTCGCCGGAGAGCGGAACCTTGCCGAGCAGCGGGATGTCGAGCTCGTCGGCGAGCAGCTGGCCGCCGCCCTCGCCGAAGATCGAGACCCGCTCGCCGTCGGGGCCGGTGAACGCCGACATGTTCTCGATCACGCCGAGCATCTCGAGGTCGACCTTGGCCGCCATCTGGGCCGCGCGCTGGGCGACTGACTGGGCGGCGGGCTGGGGCGTGGTGACGAGCAGGAACTTGGCCTGGGGCAAGAGCTGGGCGAGGGTCATCGAGACGTCGCCGGTTCCCGGTGGGAGGTCGAGCAGCAGGTAGTCGAGCTCGCCCCAGTCGACGTCCTCGAGGAACTGCTGGATCGCCTTGTGGAGCATCGGGCCGCGCCAGACGACGGCGGCGTTGTCCTCGACGAAGAAGCCGATCGACATCGTCACCGGGCCGGCGGGAGAGCGGGGCGGGATGATCTTGCGCTCGGCCGAGACCTCGGGCTTCTGGTTGATCCCCAGCATGCGCGGGATCGAGTAGCCGTAGACGTCGCAGTCGAGCGCGCCGGCGGTCTGGCCCTCGGCGACGAGCGCGGCGGCGAGGTTGGCGGTCATCGTCGACTTGCCGACCCCGCCCTTGCCGGAGGCGACGCAGATCACGTTCTTGACCTGGGCGAGCGTCCCCTCCGGGAGCTTGCCGCGGCCGAGCTTCTTCTGGAGGTCCGACTTCTCGGAGTCCGAGAGGACGTCGAAGCCGACGCCGACCGCGGTCACGCCGTCGAGCGCCGAGACCTGGGAGGCGACGGCCTGCTGAAAGTGGTTGCGGATCGGGCAGCCGGCGGTCGTCAGCGAGACGACGACGTCGACCTTGCCCTGCTCGCCGATCTCGATCGAGCGCACCATCCCGAGCTCGACGATCGAGCGGCGGAGCTCCGGGTCGATGACGGCGCGGAGCGCTTCGGTTATCTGGTCTTTGGTCGGCATGTCGTGGGCGGTCATTGTCCCAGAACCGGGCACTCGGCCGTTCGCGCTCGGTGAAAAGCGAGAAGCCGGCCAAATGGCCGGCTTCTCGAGGGAGGAGAGGTTGCTGCTTTCTGTTCGCGAGGTATGAGGCGAACAGATCCCTCCGGGCCTCGCCGCCTCTCGTCGGCGGCCCGGGCTAAGCGACTAGACCAGCGTCCGGACCCGCTCCTGGGTCTTCTTCAGCTGCTCCTGGGTCGAACCGGTGAGGTCGCTGCCGCGCTTGCGGGCCTCGGTGACGGTCTTGCGAACCGTCGGCTCGAAGCGCTCGCGAGCGGTCTTGGCCTGCTCGACGACCTGCTTGGAGACCTCGCCGCCGCGCTTCTCGGCGACCTTGAGGCCCTTCTCGACCTGCGTGGGAAGCTGCTGGCGGATCTCGACGCCACGCTTCTCGGCGACATCGATGCCGCGCTCCAGCTGCTCGCGAAGGACCTTGAGGTCCTTGTCGCGCTGAGAGGAGTTCTTCCAGCGCTCGATCGCCTCGTTGACGAAATCGGCGATCGCGGCCGGCGCGCCAAGAGCCACGTGGGTGACCTTGTCGACGCTGTCGTTCTGGGCCGCCTCGACGGTCCCGTTCTCGGTGTTCTTGCTCTGGTTGAAAATCGACATCTACTTACTCAGCCCCTTCGGTGGGTTGCTTGCTTGGAATGTCCTTACCTTTAAGCTCGTTCGGAAACATAGCACCGAACGTGTGTTTGTGTACTCCGACCCCCGGCGGCGGTTACAAGCCGGACCCGGTCGTCGCCTTTATGGGTGGCTGTTAGCTTGGAGGAGTGAAGGGGGTCCGCCACGCGCTCGGCGCGTTGCTTTTCTGTCTCGTCGTCGCCTCACCCGCGAGCGGCGCGATGACGATTGGCAGCAATCTCCACCCGGAGTTGACAGACGCCGCCTTCGGGAACGTGTGTGGCGGTGCGTGCACACTGGTCAACGACACGCTGCCGGCGGGTGCCGTGCGGGACTCTCCGATCAGCGGCGTGATCGTACGCTGGCGACTGAGGCAGACGCTCAACGTCGCCGGGCCGGGGAAGCTGAGGGTGCTCAAGGCCGCTTCCCTGGGCCTGGATCCGATGTGGACCGGAATCAGAAGTGGCGAAACGGTGCCCCTGCCGGCGGACGCGGGGACCTACGAGTTCCCGACCCGGCTCTCGATTTCGGCTGGCGACTCGATCGGGCTCGACGCCCCTGCCGGCCACGGCTCGGTCGTGGTCACCGTGCCCGGGGACAAGGTCGCGGTCTACGAACCTGAGCTGGCCAACGGAGCGACTGAGCCCCGGGACGCTTTCTTCGGCGCCGAGCTGACCCTCAATGCCGACGTCGAGCTCGACGCCGACGGCGACGGATTCGGCGACGAGACCCAGGACGCCTGCCCGACCAACGGCGCGATCCAGACCGTGTGCCCCACTCCCCCCGCCGTTCTTCTACAGACGAAGAAGAAATGCAAGAAGGGCCGCAAGCTCGTCAAGCGCAAGGGCAAGCTCAAGTGCGTGAAGAAGAAGCGGAAGCGCAAGTAGGCCTATGTAGGGAGGGGCTCAGGCGAAGGGGGCCTGGGCGTCGAGCAGGATCTCGAGGTCGCCCGCGTCCCTGGCGCCGAGCACGTGGTAGCGCGCGTCGAGGTCGAGCTTCGCATCCTCCGGCGCGAGGTCGCCGAAGCTGACCGTCGCCCCGGCCTCGGCCGCGATCAACTGCGCAGCGGCGGCGTCGACCGATCGGCATGGGCGCGTGGTGAGCATTCCGTCGAGGCGCCCCGTGCCGACCCAGCTCAAGGTCACTGCGATCGCCCCCGGGGCGCGCAGGCGGTAGGCCTTGTCGCGGAGCCGCTCGGCCGCCGCGATCACGCGCTCGGGCTTCGAGGCCTCGATGCCGACGAGCTCGAGCCCAGGGCCGGGGACCACCTCCATCGGCCGACCGCCGAGCTTCGCGCCCTCGCCGCGCGCCGCGACGTACTCCTCCCCCGGCCCGAAGTCGTGGACAAACCCCCAGACGACGTCGGCCATCGAGTCGCCCTCGGCGACCGCGATGCTGAGGGCATAGGTGGGGATCGTCCGCCGGGCGTTGAGCGAGCCGTCGATCGGGTCGATCACGACCCGCGTCGGCGATGAGCCGAACGCGACCTCGCCCCGCTCCTCGGAGATCGCGGTGAACTCGGCTCCTGCCTCATGGTGGGACTCGAGCTGCTCGAAGACCGCGTCCTCGCAGAGGCGGTCGATCACGAGCGTGTTGTCGCCGCCCTCGCCGACGCCGTCGTACACGGTGCGGGCGGTGATCCCGACGTGCTCGGCGAAGACGCGCTTCTGCGCCGCGACGACGCGCCGGCAGAGCTCGAGCCATGCGGCCTGCTCGCCGCCGTCCATTCCCACCCGGGCAATGCTAGGCGACCTCGGACCCATCCTCTAGCCTGAGAACGGATGGGAGAGGACGCTCCGAACCGCCTCACAGAAGGCCTCAGCGAAGCCCAGCGCCGCGCCGTCGCGCATGAGACCGGGCCGCTGCTGCTGCTCGGGCTCGCTGGCTCGGGCCGCACCGAGGCTCTCGCCCGGCGGCTCGCGGCGCTGACCGAGTCCGGCGAGCGAGCGCTCGTGATCACCTCCTCCCACGCGGCGGCCGAGCGGATCCGCTCGCGCGCCGAGCAGCTGATCGAGGGGTCGTTCGAGGAGCTCCGCGTCCACACCCACCGCGAGGCGGCCGAGCAGCTGCTCCGCGAGCACGCCGAGGACGCCGGGATCGACCCGTTCTTCGAGTCGATCGCCTCGGCCGACCGGCTGGCGATGCTGCTCGAGCGCCTCGACGAGCTGCCGCTGCGCCGCCACGAGATCCGCGGCAACCCCGCCGGCCTGCTCGCGCGCCTGATCGGCCGGATCGACGCGGTCAAGTCGGAGGGGATCACCGCGACCGAGCTCGCCGAGCTGGCGCGCGAGCGCGAGCAGGCGGCGAGCGACGAGGCGGAGCTCGACGCCGCGCGCCGTGAGCGCGAGTTCGCCCAGCTCTATGCGCGCCACGATGAGCTGATCCACGAGTCAGGCGCCCTCGATGCCGGCGACCTGGTCGGCGAGCTGACCCGCGTCATCCGCGAGCGCCCCGCGGTCCGCGCCGCGATCGCCGAGCGCTTCCCGCAGCTCATGATCGACGAGCTCGAGGACGCCGGCAACGCCGAGCGCGACCTGCTCGCGGAGTTGATCGGAGGCGCCGAGTCCTCGCTCGCATCCTGCGATCCCGATCAGGCCCGCGCCGGCGCCGCGGCGTCGGACCCGCTGCGCTGGTTCGACTCCGTCGCGCCCGGCGCCGAGCGGGTCGAGCTCGAGGGCCCGCGCCGCGCAGGCGGCGCGATCGCCGACGCCGCCCACGCCGTGATCGCGCCGATCGCCGGGCGCGACGAGCCGCCGCGCGAGGCCGACGCCGCCGAGGGGACCGTCCGCTTCTGGCGCTGCCGCAACGAGCGCGCCCAGGCCCAGGCCGCGGCGCGAGAGATAGAGGCGCTGCTCTCCGACGGCAAGCTCGAGGCGGAGCGGATCTGCGTCGCGGTCCCCTCCTCGGCCGCCGACGGGCGCGCCGTGGCCGCGGCGCTCGAGGAGCGCAACGTCCCCTACCGGCTCGGCGGCGCGGCGGCATTCTTCCTCCGCCCCGAGGTCCGCGACGTGATCGCCTGGCTGCGGATCGTCGCCGACCCGGCCGACACCGCGGCGGCGGTCCGCGCCCTGACCCGGCCCCCGGTCGAGCTGCGCTCGGTCGACCTGGCGCGGGTGACGACGATCGCGCGGCGCAGAAAGCTCGACATGGTCTCGGCGCTCGAGGCGGCGATGGAGAGCCCCCAGGTACCGCCCGAGGCGCGCGACCGGATCGGGCCCTTCCTGCGCCTCTACCGCGCCGCCGCGAAGGCGATGGGGGAGATGCGCGCCGACGTCTTCGTGCGGCGGATGATCGAGCGGATCGGCTTCCGCCGCCAGCGCCTCTTCGCCGCCCACCCCGAAGCGGCCGAGCGGCTGGTCGCGCTCTCGCGGCTCGGCGATCTCGCCGCCGCCTGGACGCGGCGCGAGCCCCAGGGCTCGAACCGCGACTTCGTCCGCTACCTCGCCGCGGTCTCGGAGGCCGGCGTCCCGCCCGAGGACGAGCCCGAGAACCCCTCGGCGGGCACCGTGCGCGTGCTCGAGGCCGGCTCGCTCAAGGGGCTCGAGTTCGACCGCGTCTACCTGCTCGGCCTCCACGCCGGCGCGCTGCCGAAGCCGCCGATCGGGCGCCGCCTCCTCTATACGGGGATGACCCGCGCCGCGGGCGAGCTCGTCCTCTCTTGGCCCGAGCAGGTCTCGGGGCGCGAGAAGCGCGCCGCCCAGCCGCTCGAGGAGGCGCGGACCGTGCTCGGCGCCGAGTACGAGCTCCACGACGAGGAGCTCTTCGGCCCGGCGGAGGAGCTCCACGCGACCTACCGGATGATCCGCGACGAGGCGCTCGAGACCGCTTGGAAGGCGGGCGGCTCGCTCGGCGAGCTGCGCCTCGACACGGTGATCGACGTCCAGGGCGCCGTCGTCCGCTACCTCGAGATGCTGAAGCTCTCGGCGCTGCTCCAGCGGCCCGAAGAGGAGCCGGCGGCCGAGGCGGTCGCGGCGATCAACGAGCTCCTCGGCCAGGCGGTCTCGCCCGAGCAGCGCGAGGCGCTCGCGGCGTCAGGGCTCGACGGGTACCTGCTCGAGGGCGAGCGCGAGCGCCGCCGCCACCGCGAGGCGGTCGCGGCGCGCGAGGAGCCCTCGCTCGAGGCGTTCCTGCCCAAGCGCGGCGACGGGCTCGCGCTCTCGGCGACCGACATCGAGCTCTACCGGACCTGCCCGCTCAAGTACAAGTTCGCGCGCGTCTTCGCGATCCCCCAGGAGCCGACGATCAACCAGCGCTTCGGGATCGTCATCCACCAGGTGCTCGAGCGCTTCCACGACCGGGAGCCCGACGGCGAGGACGAGCAGATGAGCCTCGAGCGGCTGATGTCGCTGTTCGCCGGCGCCTGGCGGCGCTTCGGCTTCGGCGACACCCACGACGAGCTCCAGTTCCGCGAGCGCGCGATCGCCGCCCTCCACCGCTACCACGAGCGCCACATGAAGAGCCCGGCGCGGCCGATGTGGCTCGAGCGCGGCTTCGACTTCAAGGTCGGCCCCCACCACCTCCGCGGCCGGGTCGACCGGATCGACGAGCTCGAGGGCGGGCGCTACGAGCTGATCGACTACAAGACCGGCGACCCGAAGTCCGCCGAGGCGCTCGCCGACGATCTCCAGCTCGCGATCTACCGCCTCGCCGCGCGCGAGGCCTGGCAGCTCGACGCCGAGGCCGGCGCCTACTGGTACGTGCTCGCCGACGAGAAGGTCGCGGTCCGCAGCGCCCCCGACGACCTCGAGCGGGTCGAGCGCACCGTGCTCTCGGTCGGCGAGGGAATCCTCGGCCAGGACTTCGAACCCCGGCCCTCGCCCGAGATCTGCGCCTGGTGCGACTATCGCTTGATCTGCCCGGCGTCAGAGGCGTAAACTCTCGCCAATGCAGCGAGTAGGGGTAGTCCGGGGGATCGGCGCAGTGGCGGCGGCAGGAGCCTGCCTCGCGCTTGCCGCTCCCGCCGGAGCGGCGACCTTCCCGGTGACGACGAACGCCGACACCGGCGCGGGGTCGCTGCGCCAGGCGATCGCCGATGCGCAGGCGAACGGGGTTGAGGTGGATGACATCCCGATCAACGTCACGGGGAACATCGACCTCGCTTCGAGCCTGCCGCTGATCTCGACGCCGATGACGATCACGGGCCCCGGAGCCGACGACCTCACGGTCAGGGCTTCCGGCGCGGGGTACTACCTGTTCGGAGTCTTCACCACGAATGCGAGCCATACCGTCAAGATCGAGGAGATGACGATCGCCGATGCCCAGGCGTCGGGGTTCGCCGGCGGGGGGATCGGGATCGGCGCCGCCCTGGGACTTACGATCGTCGACCGAGTCCGCCTGACCGGCAACACGAGCGCATCCGGCGGAGCGATTCACAACAGCGGGCGCCTCGAGCTCTCCAACAGCACGCTCGACGACAACGAGGCAGCGCCGCCGTCGGGGTTCGGCGGAGGCCTCACGAGCGGGTCTGCGGCGACGACGACGGTACGCAACACCACGATCACCGGAAATCGCGCTGCCGAATTCGGGGGCGGGATCCACGCCAGCGGCACCGGCAGCATTGTGGTCGAGTCGAGCACGATCACCGCCAACAAGTCCGACTCGGACGACAGCGGCTTGACTGGCGACGGCGGCGGGATCAACCAGAACGGCGCAGTCTCGTTCTCGGTCGGCAACACGATCCTCGCCGGAAACACGGTGGGCACGAGCGCATCGATGCCCGATCTCCAGTGCTCGGGCACCTTCACCTCGCTCGGATACAACCTCCGGAGCAACGCCGACGCCGGTTGTCTCGGCTTCCCGGGCATGGGCGATGCGGTCAACGCCGCGCCCGGGCTCGGGACCTTCGGTGACCACGGCGGCCCGACGCCGACCGTCCCGCTGCTCGACGGCAGCCCGGCGCTCAACACCGGCAACCCCGCGATCCCGGGCTCCGGCCCACCGGCCTGCGAAGCGACGGACCAGCGCGGCTTCTCACGCGTCGCCATCGTCCAGCCCTGCGACAAGGGCGCGGTCGAGGCCCAGGCCCCGCTTTTCCAGTTCCCGGGCCACAAGACGGTTCCCGCGACGACGACGCTGACGTTCACGCTCGCGGCGAGCGACCCGGACCCCGACCCGCTCACCTTCTTCATGCTCAACGGGCCGCCCGGAGCGACGCTTGATCCGAGCACCGGCGTCTTCTCCTGGACGCCGAGCGTGTCCCAGATCGGGGTCTTCGGATCGGTCGAGTTCGGCGCCGACGACGGGACCTTCCAGAGCTCTTCCGGGATCACGATCACCGTCGCCCAA
Source organism: uncultured Solirubrobacterales bacterium (assembly GCA_963817065.1). Taxonomy (GTDB): domain Bacteria; phylum Actinomycetota; class Thermoleophilia; order Solirubrobacterales; family 70-9; genus CAWFMO01. The sequence continues at coordinate 635,782 of CAWFMO010000002.1, read as the reverse complement.
CCGCCGCCACCGCCGCCACCGCCTTCCAGCACGCCTGTGGTCGCGGGCCCCACCGGCCAGCGTGCCGCGGCGCTCAAGAAGTGCAAGCGAAAGAAGGGTACGACCCGGTCGTCGCGGAAGGCGCGCAAGAAGTGCAGGAAGAAAGCGAACAGGCTTCCGGTCTGACCCGACCCACTTCCGCGGCGCACGCCGCGGTTGTTAGGCTCGGTCGGCCCAGGTGAACGAACAGGGAAGGGGTCGCGCATGAGGCTCAAATGGATGGTGGGATTGGCGGCGTCCGCCGCAGCGATGACGGCGCTCGCGGCGCCGGCCGGCGCCGCGAACTTCACGGTCAACACGACCGCTGACCACGCTGCGGGAGCTTGCGACCCGGTCGGAATGGGCGGCGACTGCACCCTGCGCGAGGCGATGACCGTCTCCGCGGGCAACGCCGGCGACGACGAGATCACGTTCAGCGTCACGGGCACGATCCAGCTCCTGAGCGCGTCGGGCGGGGAGCTGCCTGTCCCGGAGGCCAACCACCTGCTCCAGATCCAGGGGCCTGGGGCGGGCAGCCTCGAGATCAGGGGGCAAGGATTCGCCGGGGCGTTCCCGATCCTCAACGTCATCAACGCCGGCTCGTCGGTCGAGATCTCGGGTCTTACGATCTCGAACGGCGGATCGCCTGTCGGCCCCGGCGGGATTTTCGCGAGCACGAATCTGACCCTGGACGGCGTCGTCGTCCGGGATCACCAGACGAGTTCGTCGTCGGGTGCCGGGATCTCGTCGCAGGGTGCGGCGCTGACGATTCGCAACAGTGCGATCCGCGGAAACTCGGTGATCGGCGCCGGTCCCGGTGGCGGAATCCTGCTGGCCGGCGGCAGCGCGTCGATCGAGAACTCGACGATCAGCGGCAACTCGGGCGGCGCGGGTGGCGGAATCCAGACGTCCGCCGCGCCGCTTGAGATCGAGAACAGCACGATCACTGACAACGTCGCCGGCGACGGCGGCGGGATCTCCAACAAGGGCGCTCTGATCGTCACCAACTCGACCATCGCCGACAACCGCGCCGAGGGCGGTGGCGGTGGAATCGACAACTACGACACGGGTGGGCCCGCGACCGTGACCCTCAACGCCGTTTCGATCGTCGGCAACATCAGCCACGTAGACGGCAGCCCCGGACCGCCGGACGGCGGCGGCATCCTTCAGCGCGACGAGGGCAACTTCGAGCTCTACAACACGCTCGTCACCGGCAACGACATCGGCCACGGCGCCCCCGACCCGCCGACGCCCGAGGACTGCGACGTCGACAACGCGGCCTCGCTGTTCATCCTGACGTCGCTGATCACGGCGCCCGGCGACTGCAACTCCGCCGGCGCGATCATCGCCCCGGGCCTCGTCGGGCCGCTGGCCTTCAACGGCGGGCCGACCGCGACGGTCGGCCTGCTGCCCGGAAGCCCCGCCCACGACGCCGGCAGCCCGGCGCCGTTCGGCCCCGCCCCGCCGGCCTGCCCGCCGACCGATCAGCGCGGCTTCGCGCGCGGCGGCGCCGAGGGTGGCTGCGATATCGGCGCCTTCGAGGGCACGCTGCCGTCCCCGCCGCCGCAGCTGACGCAGCCGCCCAACACCCCCGCGGCCGCCGGCCCGACCGGCCGGCGCGCGGCGGCGCTGAGGAAGTGCAAGCGCAAGAAGGGGAAGGCGCGCAAGAAGTGCAAGAAGAGGGCTAAGAAGCTGCCGGTCTAGCACTTGATCTACCCCACTTCAGAGGCGTAAGCTCAGGGCAGTGCCCAAGGAAGGGAGCCGAGTCAGAGGCGTAGTCGCGTCGGCCGCTACGGCATTGAGCCTGGTCTGCGCGTCGGGAGCGAGCGCCGCGGAGTTCCCGGTGCTCAACACCGACGACGCCGGCGCCGACTCGCTGCGCGCCGCGATCACGGCCGCGAATGGCAACGGCAGCGCCGAGGTCGACCAGATCCCGATCAGCGCGACCGGAATCATCAACCTCGTGAGCCAGCTTCCGAACATCACCACTCCGACGACGATCACGGGCCCGGGGACCAGGAACCTGATCGTCAGGCGCTCGACCGGCGACATTGCGATCTTGCTGAGCGTCCCCTCTGCCGGCCAGATCCGTCCGGATCACGGATCTGACAGCCGCCGATGGAATCCAGGGATTCGCCGTGGGCGGCCCGGGCGCGACGGAGATCGAGCGGGTCTTGATCCGCGGCAACGTCGGAAACGGGGGGATCCTTCAGTTCGGCGGAGAGCTGACGGTCCGCGACAGCACGATCACCAACAACACCTCTGACTTCGGGGGCGGGATCGGGATTCAGTCGGGTGCGCTGTCGCCGACCGAGACGCTTGTCGTCAACTCGACGATCACCGGCAACTCCGCCAAGGAGTTCGGCGGAGGGATCAACATCTCCGGCCCGCAGACGAAGCTCACGATCGCGTCGAGCACGATCACCGACAACAAGGCCGATTCCGACGACAGCGGCGGCGGTGACGGCGGCGGGTTCTTCAACAACGCCCCGACCGGCGGCTTCCCGAACGCGTTGGCGATCGGCAGCTCGATCGTCGCTCGCAATACCGTCGGGCACGCCCCGCCGGTCAGCCCCGACTGCCTCGCAACGACCTACCCGATCACCTCCTACGGCAACAACCTCATCGGGGCGGTCGATCCGACCACGTGCATCGGATTCGTGAACGCGGACCAGAAGAATGTGAATCCGCTCATCGGAGCCCTCGGCGACAACGGCGGCCCGACCGACACGATCGCGCTGCTGCCGGGCAGCCCCGCGATCGACAACGGGATCGCACCGCCGCAGGGACCGATCGTCCCGCTCTGCCCGGAGGCCGACCAGCGCGCGCTCCCGCGCGGCGGCTTCAACGGGCGCTGCGACGTCGGCGCCTTCGAGCTCCAGAAGCCGCTCCCCGCCCAGAACTTCCCGCCCGTAAGCCCGGCGCCGCCGGCGACGAAGAAGAAGTGCAAGAAGAAGAAAAAGAAGCGCGGCAAGAAGAAGAAATGCAAGAAGAAGAAAAAGAAGGGGAAGCGCTAGCCGCCGTCTAGCGGTCGAGCAAGAAGTGGTACATTTGTACCACTATGACCGCATGGATCTATCTGGCCGGCGCGATCGCGACCGAGGTCGCCGCGACGGTCGCCCTGCGCGAGAGCGACGGGTTCACCCGCCTGCTGCCCACGGTGATAGTCGTGGTCGGCTACGTGGTCTCGTTCTGGCTCCTCGCCCTGGCGCTCAAGGACATCGAGCTCAGCCTCGTCTACGCGATCTGGGCCGGGGTCGGCACGGCGGCGATCGCCGTTGATCGGGATCGCGGCGCTCGGCGAGCCGGCGACGGCGATGAAGCTCGGCAGCATCGGGCTCGTGATCGCCGGCGTCATCGGGCTAAACGTCGCCGGCGCCCACTAGCGCGTGGTCGACGACCGCCGCGAGCGGCGCGAGGGGGCGATCGTCGAGGCGACCCTGCGGCTGATGGGGCGCGAGGGGCGCGAGGCGATCACCCACCGCCGCGTCGCGGAGGAGGCGGGGGTCCCGGTCGCGGCGACGACCTACTACTTCAAGTCGAAGGAGGAGCTGCTCGAGCGCGCGCTGCTCTTCGTCGGCGAGCAGGGAAAGCGCCGCGCCGCCGAGCTCGCGGCCGAGATCGAGGGGCTCGACAAGCCGCGCCAGCTCGCCGACGCGATCACCGACTTCCTCGTCGAGATGGCCGCCGATCGCGCTTTCTACGTCGGCGAGTACGAGCTCTGGCTCGAGGCCGCGCGGCGCCCCGAGCTGCGGGCCCCGGCGCGCGAGTGGTGCGCCGCCGAGCAAAACGCCGTGGCGGCGGGGCTCAAGAGGTTGGGCAGCAAGCAGCCGGCGATCGACGCGCGGCTGCTGGTCGCTGCGCTCGACGGCCTCGGGGAGGACGTGATCACGGCCGAGGATCCGAAGGCGGAAGCGGAGGCGTTCCGCCCCCACTTCCGGCGCCTGGTCGAGGGTCTGCTCGGCGCTTAGACGCCGGGCCCGCGCGCCGGGCCGCCCTTTTCGGGGCCCTGCTGGCGCAGGTAGCGCTCGAAGTCGCGGGCCAGCGATTCGCCCGAGGGGACGTCCTCGGCCTCCTCGTCCATCGCCTCGGTCTGCTGGGCCTCGAGTCGCTCGACGAGCTCGGCGATCTCGGGGTTGGCCTCGACCGCGATGTCGATCTGGCTCTCGAACGAGTCGACCTCGTCCTCGAGGTCGGAAGCCTCGACCGCGACGCCGACGACGCTCTCGAGCCGCCGGACCAGCGCCAGCGCGGCCTTGGGGTTGGGGACCGCCGCGACGTAGTGGGGGACCGCGGCCCAGAGGCTGGCCGAGTTCATCCCGCGCTTGCGGCAGGCGTCGTGGACTACCCCGACGATCCCGGTCGGGCCCTCGTAGTTGGAGCGCGTGAGGCCGAGCTCACTGACCAGGTGCTCGTCGGATGCGATCCCGGTGATCGGAACCGGCATCGTGTGGGTGACGTCGGCGATCAGCGCCCCGAGCGAGACGATCATCTCGCAGCCGAGATCGTCCGCGAGCTCGGCGATCGAGTCGGAGAAGGTGCGCCAGCGGAGGTTGGGCTCGGTCCCCGCGAGCAGAATCAGGTCGCGCTCGGCGCCCGGCGCCTCGGCCGCGAGCAGGTTGTTGCCGGGCCACTCGACCTCGCGCGTCTGGCCCTCGACCAGGTGCACGGTCGGACGCGCGACCTGGAAGTCGAAGAACTCCTCGGGGTCGACGTGGGCGAAGACCTCGGCGTCGAGCGACTCGGCGACCGAGCTCAGGGCCGTGGTCGCGGAGCCCGCTGCGTCGTTCCAGCCGCGAAATGCGCAGACGAGGACCGGCGAGCGGAGCTTCGGCGCTTCTTGCTCCCAGACGATCGGTTCCATGGGTCGAGCGTAGCGGCTGCCACCGTCCGGCCTGAGGTGGAAGATCGATGGGTGGAAGCCGCGCGAGCCCTAGAGGCAGTCGACTCGCAGAGCGGGCCCCGAGGCGGGCCCGCGATCGCCGAGCTGCGCGAAGGCCAGCGCTTCGAGGGCGCCTACGCCTGCGCGCGCAAGGATCGCCGGACCGCCAAGAACGGCTCGGCGTACCTGGCGCTCGAGCTCCGCGACCGGACGGGGACGATCCCCGCCCGCGCCTTCCGCGAGGCCGACCGGCTCGCGGGGCGCTTCGAGCGCGGCGACGCGATCGAGGTCAAGGGAAAGGTCGAGCGCTTCCGCGACTCGCTCACCGTTGAGATCGAGGACCTGCGCAAGCTCGAGCCCGGCGAAGCCGCGCCGGGCGAGTTCCTGCCCGCCGCCTACCGCGACCGCGAGGAGCTCGAGGGTTTCCTCGAGCACCTGACCCGCGAGGTCCACGACGCGCCGTTGCGGGGCGTGGTCGAGAAGCTGCTGTTCGGTGGCGAGGTCGCCGAGGAGTTCCGCCGCGCGCCCTGCACGCGCGTGGGCCACCACGCCTACCTCGGCGGGTTGCTCGAGCACACGGTCGCGGTCGCGACCCTCGTCGGCGAAACCTGTGTCCTGCACCCGCGGCTCGACTCGGACCTGCTCGGAGCCGCCGCGCTGCTCCATGACATCGGCAAGGTCCGCGAGTTCACCTACGGAGCCGAGTTCGGGCTCAGCGAGGAGGGCAGGCTGCTCGGGCACCTGACGATCGGCGCCGAGATCGTCGGGGCGGCGGCCGCCGGGCTCCCGCCCGAGCGCCGCGCCGCGCTCCTGCACTGCGTCATCTCCCACCACGGCCCGCCAGGCAAGGATTTCGGATCTCCCGAGGCGCTGGCGCTCTACCGGCTCAACGCGCTCGACGCGAGCGTCAAGGGCGCGCTCGAGCACGGGCTCTAGCCCGCCGGCTGCTCTCAGTCCTCCGGTCCGGGCTTGCGCCGCAGCTTCTTCCGCTCCCCGGCGCGGCGCTTCTGGTCGAGGCGGCGCTGCTTCGCGGCCTTGCCCGGCCGCGTCGTGCGCCGCTTGCGCTGCACCGCCAGGCCGGCGGCGATCTTCTGCGCCAGGCGCTCGAGCGCCAGCGCCCGGTTGCGCGCCTGGCCGCGGGCGTCCTGGGCGACCGCGTCGACGCGCGGTCCGAGCCGGTTGAGGAGCCGGAACCGCTGCTCGTCGCTGAGCGTGGGGGAGTTCTCGACGTCGAAGACGGCCTCCATGCGCGAGGCGGTGACGTTCGCGTGCTGGCCGCCCGGGCCCGAGGAGCGGCTGGCGCGCATCTCGATCTCCGCCAGCGGGATCGAGAGCTCGTCGTTGATTCGAAGCTCGTCAGGCATCGCCGGGCTGCCGAATCAGCCGCACGGCGATGAAGACCAGCAGCGCCGCGAAGGCGAGCTCGAGCGCGCGCTGGGGCACCTCGTTGGCGACGACGACGCCGATCCCGACGCCGACCGGGGAGAGCGCGCCGAGCACGAGCCCCTCGCGGATCCGCACGTTGCCGTGGAGGTTCTGGCGATAGGCGGCGACCATCGCGACCGGGATGATCGCGAGCAGCGACGTCGCCTCGGCGTCGACCTGGCCCATGTCCTGGAAGATCGTCAGCGCGGGGACGAAGAGGATCCCGCCGCCGACCCCGAGCAGGCCGCCGACCATGCCGCCGAAGAAGCCGAGCAGCGCTGCGAGGATCTCTTCCATCAGGCGATCACCATCTGGGCCGCGATCACGAGCAGCAGCGCCGCGAAGGTGAGCGAGATCGCGCGCTCGGAGAGCCGCTGCTGGAGCGCCACCCCCGCGACGGCGCCGACGATCGCCGGGACCCCGACCAGCGCCGCCTTGCCCGCGTCGACGTTGCCGTAGAGCGCCTGGAGCGCGACCGCGAAGCCGGCGATCAGGACGATCGCGGCCATGCTCGTCCCGGTCGCCTCGCGCTCGCCGAAGCCGAGCCAGAGAACGAGCAGCGGCACGATCACGGTCCCGCCGCCGACCCCGAACAGGCCGCTGAAGGCGCCCGCCGCGGTCCCGATCAGGGCCAGCTTCAGCAGGCGATCGCGCGGCACGCGTTCTCCGTTGGCACCGGCGGCGATACTAGATGAGTGATCCCACGCCCCCGCACGCCTGGATGACGCCCGTGGCGCTTCGCATCTCTTCGTCCTCGGGCTTGCCTTTGCTTCCTGCAAAGGCTGCGCCCTGCGTCCTCGAGCTGCTCGGCCACGCGCGCCCCCAGGCGCACGCGGCCGTGGCATCCCTCATCTAAGCCATGGAGGCCGTCCCCGCAGGCGACGAGACCGAGACGAGCGAGCTGCTCGCTCCGCTCCGCGAGCGCCCGCAGAGCGCCGCGATCCTCACCGACGTCGACGGGACGATCGCCCCGATCGCCCCCCGGCCCGAGCTCGCCGCGGTCCCCGAGCGGACCCGCGAGCTGCTGCGCGAGCTCGCCGGGCGCTACGCGCTGGTCGGCGCGATCTCCGGCCGCCGGGCGCTCGACGCGCGCGAGATGGTCGGCCTCGACGAGCTCGCCTACTCGGGCAACCACGGCTTCGAGCTGCTCTTGCCGGGAGAGAGCGAGCCGCGGCCGGACCCCGTCCTCGACGGGCACGAGGGCGACGCGGCCGAGTTCATCTCCCACGTCGACGAGGCCGACCTCGAGCGGCTCGGGATCCGGGTCGAGGACAAGGGCGCGATCGTCGCCCTGCACTGGCGCGGATCCGAGAACGAGGGCGAGGCCGAGGCGTTCGTCAACGAGCTCGCGAGCGAGGTCGAGTGGCAGAACCTCGTCGCCCACAAGGGCCGCATGGTGCTCGAGATCCGGCCCGACGTCTCGATCGACAAGGGCCGCGCGGTCGCCTCGCTGCTCCGCAGCCGCGAGCTCGACGCCGCCCTCTACGCCGGCGACGACCGCACCGACCTCGACGCCTTCCGGGCGCTCGGCGAGCTCCGCAATGGCGGAGAGCTCGAAGCCGCGGTCAGGGTCGCGATCGCCGCCGAGGAGGCCCCGCCCGAGGTCGCCGCGGGTGCCGATCTGGTCGTGCCGGGACCGGAGGGCTTCACCGAGATCCTCGAGCAGCTGGCCCGCTGAGCGGATGCTGTTCGTCGACATGCTGAGGATCACGGTCCTGCTCGCGGCCGGCTCGGCCACGCTGCTGGCGACCGTGACCCTCGCGGCATCGAACAGCGCCGACGACACGACGACCCTGATCGTCGCCGCGGTCTGGTGGACGGTGGCGGCGGTCGCGGGCATCATCGTCGGTCGCCCCTACCGCGCCGCCGACGCTGTGCGGCCGCTGCTCGCCGGGGCGCAGATGAGCACCACGCTCCCCTCGGACAACCCGACCCGGGTCGCGATCTCGCGCCTCTGGCCGATCGGCGCGTTCGCGCTCGTCGCCGGCGGCCTCGGGTTCGTCCTCCCCGGCGTCGCGGCGATCGGCACCGGGTTCGCGATCTTCATCGCCCTTGCCTGGCGCCGCCGCGAGGCCGCCGTCGCGGCGATCGAGGACCGCGACGGTGTCCGCTTCTACGCCGAGCCCGGCTCGGCCTTCGAGCCGCTGCGCCTCGTCCGCACCCCCGGGCTGCGCCGCGACCGCGATCCTCCGGGGCACCCGCCGCCCCCTCCGACCGCTCCTGCCTGAGCGTCCCTCGCTATCGTCAGCGCCAACGGCAACCACCGATTGGGAGGGACTTGATGGGATCACGGAGACTGGCTGCGTTCGCAGTGACCATGGCTGCGCTCGCGGCTCCAGGTGCCGCCTCGGCGGCGACGATTACCGTCACGACCACGACCGACGGGGTATCGGGCTGCGAGCTGCGCTCCGCGATCTCGTCCGCGAACACCAATGGAGACATCGACGACTGCGTCGCGACCGACCTGCCCTACGGCGATGACACGGTCGTGATCCCGGCGGCCGTCGGGCCCGTCTTCACCACCGACGCCGGCACCGGCGCCTTCACCCCTATGGCATGGGTCACGTCCGGCAGCTTGACGATCGACGGCGCCGGCACCGGCTCGACCGAGATCCGCGGCACGCCGACGAACCGCGTCTTCTACGTCGCCAACGGTGACAACACCGAGAGCATCACGATCCGCGACGTCAAGATCTCGGGGGGCAACGCGACCGATGCCGAGCCCGGCGATGCAACGGGCGGCGGCATCCAAAACGGCTATCCGGCCTCGCTGATCCTCGACGACGTCGTCGTCTCCGGCAACAAGGCGACCTCGAACAACATTGCGGCGGCCGTCAACAACTTCGCCGACGCATCCGGCGGCGGCATCTACTCCGCGGGGCCGCTGACGATCACCGACAGCACAGTCGAGAGCAACACGGCCCTGGCGGACTCAATCAACGGCACGACCTCGAACACCTCCTTCGCGCTCGGCGGTGGGATCGCGTTCCTCGCCGGCGGCGAGCTCAAGATCTCCAACACCACGGTCGCCGGCAACACGGCCAACGCCATCGCCGCCACCGCGGGTCCCGTCGCCAACTCCCGCGGTGGGGGCATCTACCAACACCCCATGGTCGGCGGAAAGCTGACCATGGAGCGGAGCACGGTCAGCGGCAATCAGCTGATGTCAAGCCCCATCGCCAACGAGAGCACTGGCGGCGGAGGCGTGCTCGCGAGCGGCACGGATCCCGGCACGATCCGCACCTCGACGATCGCCGACAACGGCGTCGAACCGACCATGGGCTACGGCGCCAACCTCTTCGCACAGGAGGTCACACTGCGCAGCACCCTGGTCGCCGACCCGAGGAGCGGGCCCAACTGCCGCGACGGCGGTCTCAACGTCTCCGAGGGCTTCAACCTCGAGGCCAACGGGTCGACGTGCACGTTCTTCAACAACCCCACGACCGACCGGATCGGCGTCGCGGACGCCGGGATCGGGCCGCTCGCCTCCAACCCCGGCGGCACGACGCAGACGCACGCGCTTCTCGTAGGCAGCCCGGCGATCGACACCGGCCTCGCAACCGGCGACACGTCCGACCAGCGCGGCCAGACGCGCCCGGTCGACTTCGCCGGCCTCGCGCCGCTCGCCGGGGGCGATCACTCGGATGTCGGCGCGTTCGAGTACCAGGCGGCATGTCCGCTGCAGCTGCTCTCGGTCCCCGGCGCCTCCTGCACTCCCGCGACCACCCCGCCACCCGGCGGTACGGCCACCACGCCCACCCCAACCGGCAAGCGTGCCGCGGCGCTCAAGAAGTGCAAGAAGAAGAAGGGCAAGAAGCGCAAGGCGTGCAAGAAGAAGGCGAAGAAGCTCCCGGTCTAGCGGGAGCGCTTGCGCAGCTTCGAGAACTCGCGCCAGCCGCGCGTGTTGGCGACCTGATCGGCGGTCAGCCAGGCGCGGCGCGCGGTTGCGATCCCGTACTCGATGTTGGAGAGGGTGTCGGTGCCGTGGGCGTCGGTGTTGACGCAGATCATCACCCCGGCCTCGGCCGCGAGCTTGGCGTGGTGCTCGTTGAGGTCGCGGCGTCGTGGGTTGCCATTGATCTCGATCATCGTCCCGTTGGCCGCCGCGGCCTCGGCGACCTTCTCGACGTCGATCGCGTAGGGCTCGCGGGCGAGGAGCTGGCGCCCGGTCAGGTGGCCGATGCAGTCGACGTGCGGGTGCTCGATCGCCGCGATCACGCGCTCGGTCATCGCCTTGGCCGAGATCTGGAACGAGGTGTGGACCGAGGCCATGACCCAGTCGAGCTCGGCGAGCAGCTCGTCGTCGTAGTCGAGCTCGCCCTTGGTCCCGATGTTGACCTCGCTCCCGGCGAGCAGGCGGAACCCTTTCCTGCCCTTGTTCCACTTGCGGATCTCGCCGATCCGCTTCTTGAGCTGCGCCGCGGTGACGTGGTTGCCGAACCCGTGGCTCGCCGAGTGGTCGGTGATCGCGAGGTACTTGTAGCCGCGCCCCTGCGCGGCCTTCGCCATCTGGGCCAGCGTGTTCCGCCCGTCCGACAGCGTCGTGTGCGAGTGCAGGTCGCCCACGATGTCCTCGACGCTCACCAGGTCGGGCAGCTCGCCCGAGTCGGCGGCCTCGATCTCGCCGCGGCCCTCGCGGAGCTCGGGCGGGATCAGCGGCAGCTCCAGCAGCTTGTAGACGTCCTCCTCGTCGGTGAAGCGGTGGACCTTCTTGGTCGGCTTGCGGTCCTTGCCGAGCTTGACGATCCCGTTCTCGGAGACCGAGAGCCCCATCCCCAGCGCCCGCTCGCGGAGCTCGACGTTGTGCGCGGCCGAGCCGGTGAAATGCTGGAGCAGGTTGCCGAAGTTCTCATCCGGCACGACCCGCAGGTCGACCTTGATCCCGTTGTGTGTCAGTCCCTGGGCGCCGGCGTCACCGCCCTTCTTGTTCTCGGCGAAGAGCGCGTGCTTTGCGAACTCGCTCATCAGCTTCTTCGGCTCGCTCGCGGTCGCGACGAGGTCGATGTCCTTGCAGGTCTCGGCCCAGCGCCGCGCCGAGCCCGCGATCTCGACCCGCCCGGCGGCGCCGGTCGCGAGCAGGTCGTCGCGGATCTCGCTCGCGACCTCGAGCACGTCGTTCAACCGCCGCCGCTCCTCCTCGCCGCCGGCCGGCATCCCCTCGAGCGCCGAGAGGATCCGCTCCTCCGCCTTCGCCCCGAGCCCCTTGAGCTCGCGGAGCTGCTCGTCCTCGGCGGCTCCCTTCAGCCCCTCGAGGTCGACGATCCCGAGCTCGTCGAAGAGCCGGCGCGCGGTCTTCGAGCCCAGCCCCGGCACCCGCGTGACCTCGACCAGCGAGGGGGGAACTTCTCCTTGAGCTTGACCGCCGCGGGGATCTCGCCGGTCTCGAGCAGCGCCCCGATCTTGGTCGCCATCGTCTTGCCGATTCCCGGCAGCTCGGTCAGCCGCCCCTCCTCGGAGAGCTGCTCGATCGAGACCGGGCTGTCGCGGACCGTCCGCGCCGCCTCCTTGTAGGCGAGGGTGCGGAAGCGGTCGGCGCCGTCGAGCTCGTAGAGGACGCCGAGCTCGCGGAGGGCGTGGGCTATTTCGGAGTTGCGCATGGGGGAAGTATCTACGGCCCGAGTTATAGGTCGGCGCCGTCGCCCTTGCCTGCGCTACGCTGGCGGCGCATTGTCTTCGTAGGAGGGAATGACGGGTGAGGGTCGGATCAGGGATCGTGATCTTGGCGGCGCTGGGGCTCTGGCTCGTACCGGCGGCATCCGCGGCGACGATTCCGGTGAACATCGTGGCCGACACGGTCGCCAATGACGCGAACTGCTCGCTTCGCGAAGCGGTCACCAGCGCCCAGGCGAACAGCGCCAACCCTGCCGACGGCTGCGTCGACGGTCAGAGCGCCACCGCCGACCTGATCACCCTCGACGCCCCCGACAGCTCCTACACCCTCGCGGGCACTCCGGATGAGAACTTGAACGCCGGCGGCGACCTCGACATCAGGCAGCCGCCGGGCGCCGACGCCGGACTGACGATCAGGGGCGACCTGGACCCGATTGCCGGCCCGCTCGACGTGATCGACGGGGCCGACATCGACCGGGTGATCCACGTCCTCGCGACCACACCGGTGACGATCGACACGGTCGTGATCGAGGATGGCCTCACCGGCAACGACGGCGGCGGCATCTTCGCCGCCACGGGCAGCTTGCTGTCGCTGAAGTCAAGCGTCGTGATCAGGAACGTCGCCGCCCGCGGCGGCGGGATCTACAAGGACTCGGGAGGCTCGCTGAGCATCTCGGACTCCTCGATCGGAGGACCGCCGGGCATGTCGCTGAGGGGGAACATGGCGAGCGTGGCCGGCGGGGGTCTCTTTTCGGAGATCGGGACGAGCATCGTCCGCACCCTGGTCGAGGACAACACGGCCACCCAGGTAGCGAACGCGAACCCGACCGAGATCCGGGGGGGCGGGATCGTGATCAGCACCGCCACCGGTACATCCACGATCCAGGACTCGACGATCAAGGACAATGACGTCACCTCCCCGGAAGACGGCGACGTGGCACACGGCGCGGGAATTGATCTCAGCGGCCCCGCGCCGCTTCGGATCACCGGCAGCACGATCAGCGGCAACAACGTGTTCACCCATACGCTGAATGCGCTGCCCCCTTTGCCGAGGCCGGGGGGCGGCGGGATCTGGCAGGACTTCGCCACCTCGCTCGAGGCGCTCAACTCGACGATCTCGGGGAACAGCACGACCGGCCCGGCCGTCGACGTTGGCGGCGCGATCGCCACCCAATTCCCGGCGACGGCTACGACGAAGCTCGTGCACACGACGATCGCCCTCAATACCACCGACGGGACGCTCGACGGGATCGCCAACGCCGGCCCCCTGACCCTGCGTGGCTCGCTGATCAATCAGGCGGGGGAGGGATGCCAGACGGCGGCTGTCGCCGACGCCTACAACGTCGACGCTGGTGAGAGCTGCGTCGGGCCCAATGTCGACACCGATCTCCCCAACACGCTGGCGGTGCCCGAAGGTCTGGCGAACAACGGCGGCCCGACCGCGACTCACGCCCTCGGCCCGATGAGCCCGGCGCTCAACGTCGTCCCGCCCGCGGCCTGCCTGGATCTTGAATCCACACCGCTAGGTGTCGACCAGCGTGGCGCGGCGCGCCCGGCCTTCGGCGGCTGCGACGCCGGCTCCTACGAACGGGGGTGCAGCGAGGTGCCCTGCCCGCTCGCCCCGCCCGCCCCCGCCCCCGCCGTCGCCCCGGTCGTGACACAGGCGAGTGGGAGCCCCGCGCGGCGGTGCAAGAAGCGGAAGAAACGGCGAGGGCGGCCCGCGGCCAGCAGCAAGAAGCGGAAGGCGAAATGCAAGAAGAAGCGGAAGCGAAAGAAGTAGCTTAGGCCGAGGCGAGAGGCTGACGGTTCAGACAGTACGCAGTCGCGATCACGAGGCCCGGATCGGATTCGCTCGGCGTGCTCACCGTTCCAGGTGACCCATGCCCCGGGGACTTCTTCACCTCGGGTCCGGCCCCTGACGTCTTCTCCCAGGAGGGCTCGACCGACGAGTGGGTGTTCAACGCGTACGTCACGCCGCCGCCGGCGCCTCCAGCGCCCTCGACGACGCCCGCCGGTAAGCGCAAGAAGTACAAGGAGAAGAAGAAGCGGTAGTGACACCCGAGACGGCGACGTAGCGCAGCGGTAGCTCAGGACGGTATGACCAGCGGCGACAAAAAGGGCTTTCTGCGCGGGCGTGCTGTCGCCTTCCTCGACAACGCGATCTTCTACGCGTTTGTCGTATTCGGACTCGGCGCGATAGGCGCCGCAGCCGTCTACGGCAGCAACGGCGTGACGCTCCCGCTGTGGGCCATCGTGGCGTTCGGCGCGGTTCAGATCGGCTGCGTCATCGCGATCACCGTGGTGTTTCGGCGCCGGCCAACCGCGCCATCAGAGGACGATCCGGCGCGCGTATTGCAGAAGGTCCGACACTCTCACCGCGCGCTCCTCCGCCGCATCCATCAACTCGAATCGTCAGCGGCTGACGCCAATCCTATGGACGTGATCCCGTGGCCGGTAGCGCAGGAGTTCAACCGGATCCTGACTGACGCCCAGGCCGCCACAGGAGACCCCGGCCTGTTCGAAATGGCAGACCTCGAGCGGAGCGCCGGCGGCTATGCCGCCGGCGCGCAGTACACGACAATCCAAACGTTGCTCGGCCAGATACGGATCACCGTCGAGGACGCCGAATGAATTGGCACCTCTCGGCGATTAGGTACGACGCCTGTCTGAATGCGTAGACGAAGCGTTCGCAAGGGCGTCGCCGCGGGCATTTCACGAGCCGACGCCGCCCCACGCTACCGTCAGGTCCATGGCTGGCCGCCGGACATTGTGGGCGGGAAGGGACGCTCGGAAGTGGAGAACGCGCGGTTATGTCCCCACGGCGCGGGAGATCAATCACCGCCCCGTTCGTCTGGAGCTCGAGCGGCAGGACACCGCCTGGGTGCAGGAGTGCTCGAGCTGCGGCGGGTTGACTCTGTCGCGCTACGTCTTCATGGACGGCCTTGATGACCCCGCCGATGTCAATCCTGTGGTCCTTTTTCCGACCACACGGGACATTGAGGACTTGCCCGACCGGGTGAAGCGCCGCTACGCCAGGATGATGGAGCTTCGCTTCGACCCCGACACGTTCGCCGTCCATGCGGGTCGCACGCTAGAGGCCGTCTGCGCTGACCAGGGATTTCCGAGGACCGACGAGATGCGGAATCTGTACGACCGCCTTGACGCGCTTGTGACCCAGGGGGAAGTCCCAAAACCCCTGGTGGATCAAGCCCATCTGGTCCGCGACTACAGGAACATCGGAGGGCACGACGACGTGGTCGACGTCGAAGAGGCGACATGACGCTCATCCTCGCGTTCGTGGACGCTCTCCTGGGCTACCTCTATTGGGATCCGAAAAGCCTTGCACGCGCGACGCAGGAGCTAGAGGAGCGGAAGGCTCAAGCAGACGCCGACGGCTAGCCGCTCTCGAAAAGGAGCTTGATCAGCGGCGGGAGGTCGTCCGTATGCTCGACCAGCGGCTTGAGGTTGGTGCGACCCAGGACAAGGCTCCATCCGTCCTTGCCCTTCCTTGCGCCGCTCCCCCAGGTCCACCTCGCCGCGCACGACCAACGCCATCATGGGACGGCCAAGGTCAATCAGCTTCCCACGAACCTTCGTGTCGAGGAGGTGCCGCCCGGTCGTGTCGACGGCCCAGCACTCGCCCCCCTTAAGCAGGTCGGAAGTCGGGGTAGAACGTTCGAGGAGTCCCCGACCTTTTTGGGGGAGAGGGATGCCGTAGCCCTGCGCAGCAGTAGTCGGGTTGCGAGACCAGAGCAGACCCGGGACCCGGTCGATTGCTTGAGCGAACTCACGCTCGTCGTTGTTTAGGTCCTTCTTCGAATACTTCTCATGCGCCGCCTTCACAAAGTCGTACATTGCCTTCCCGCGCGGCCGGTATTCGTCAATCCTCCAAGTCGCTTTTTCGGGGTCAGGGTCCTCCTGATAGTCGACCCGATCCTCAAACTGCTCCACGATTGACGCGCCGAGGTCTGTGAGGTCCGCTTGGGCCTGCGATCCGTGGCAGCTCATTTGCTCGAACGCATCGCCGTGGAATGCATCCGGATGGATCGCATTCAGGCAGGCGCGGTTCCGCTGCTCGATACGACGCCGAAGGAAAATGCCGTTCTCAGTGCGCGCGCTACGCAGCACATCGACGTACTCGTACCGCTCGCTCCCCTCCTCCACCGAAACGGTTGCCTTCCGGCCGGTGCCGGGTGCCTCCAATGTCTCATCGGGCCACGGTTCAGCCCACCGGTCGTGCTGAGGAGCTTCTCGATCTTGGTCATGTCGGGGGCGCGCAGGGCCCGCCGCGGCAGCGACAACTTCTTAGCGGCCGCCTTGACCGGCACTGGGTCGAGCGGGTCCGTTCGAGTCTTGAGGCGAACAGCAGCGAAAGCGGGGTCGTCATCCGGCGGTCGAGCGGAGCTCGGCCCGAAGCTCCTCCACCACGGTCTCGTATGCGGACGTCGGCGTCTGGAGAATGAGCATCGCGGTGTTTAGCTCCTCCGCCTCGTAGCGGCGGGCGCTCGGCTGGCGAAGGACGCGTCCGACGATCTGGCGAATCCGAACGAATGACTTGGTCACGCCATCGAAGTAAGCGACATACGCCTCGGGATCATCCCATCCCTCCTGCAGCGACTGATTGAAAATGATGTGGCGGTAGCGTGGCTCGAGCGCGCTGAGGCTGGAGACTCGCTCCGCCTCGTCGGGCAGTGTCTTCGTGTCGGTGAAGATTGCTATTTCGTCGGCAGGGACCCCGCGCTTGCGAAGGTAGTGCCAGATCGTGACCGGGCGCGACTCGTCTTTTGATCCCTTGGGTGGGTTACTGCGTTCCACTACGTATATGGCGCGCGGCGTCACGCTCGCCTCTTCATCGATCGCCGCTCGCTGAACGGATTCCAGTGCGGCGAGCGTCCCATCCAGACTCTCCTCAGCACCAGACCGGTAGTCGATCAGCTCGATGGTGGTCTTGAGGAGGTTCGCGTCCACCACGTCGCGAGTCAAGATGGGGACCTGCGCCGCTTCCAGCATGGCCCGCGTAGCGCCTTCCTCGCTGAGCGCATCGGACCATTTCTTAAACAGGTCGTTTACGAGCGGTGTAGCGGAGGCCATGAAAAAACCTTTGGGACGCAGGCCCGCAAGCTGATCAGCGAGCTGCACGGCGCTCTGGTTGTGACTCTCATCCGACACGATCCAGAGGGGCCGCTTGAGGTTGCCGCGCAATTGCTCCCATGGCGACCCCTCGCCCGCCCAATCTGGCTGTTCACGCCGAAGCCGAAGTCGTGCATCGCCATTGCTGTCCGCATCCGCCTCGTTCCACGACGCGACGGTGAGAACCCAGATCGTTAGGCCCGTGTCGTCATCGATGAGCTCGCGCCACACCGCCTGACTTGGGATGTCCCGCAGGACCTTGACCCCACTCGGGAGCAGGGGGTGGTACTTCCATTGAGGTTGGCAAACGTCTGCTCCACCACGGCGCTCGATCGCGTCGTCCAGAGGACGACCCCGTCGCCCAGACCACCGACGGTTTGCGCGAGAACCGGCGTCTTACCCGAACCGGTGACAGCCTTGAGCTGTCCGAGGAACGGGATCGGGACCGTCCCATACTTGGGCGGACCGTTCTCAGCCGAGTACGGCCACCCACCCCAAAGCGGCGTCCCGCAGCTCTTGCGATGCGTCCTCCTGAATCGGAAGAGCCGGAAGCTATCCGCTGCCATTGGGAGCGGCTATTGCGGCAGCTTCAAATCGCTCACCAGCCGCGGGCTCACCGGTGAGGGTTTCGTCTTCGTCGCCGATATGTAGGGCAGCGAGAATCTCATCAGGGATCTGGCAGAAACGGAACGAGTCTGTCTCGCCAACATCGCACGTCGCCCCGTAGACGCGAAGTGGCCGGTCGTAGGTCAAACGATTTCGCTTCATCAAACATTGCAACAAGTACATCGCGGGTAATGGAGCTCTCTGCCCGCCCGTTCCAGCAAAGACAGATCGCCTCTTGTTTTGAGTTGTGCCCGATGACGTACTTACCCGTGACAACAGAGATCCCGCGACCACTTCCGCCAGTAGTGTCCGTTTGGATGATCAAATTTGCGATCGCCTCACGCTCAAGCCGTAGGATTGCGTCACACGTCGAGCCGCTTACCCATGGTTTCGAACTGGAAGCCGCCCGGGAGTTGTTCTTGCTTGATCGCCGCTTTTAGCCTGGGAGCGATCAGGGTCCGGCAGTAGCGATCGTCCTTCGTACCTTCCTCAATCACAATGAAGCGACGATTACCACCATCCTCGCGTTCAACCGCATGACGGCATGACCGGTAGTCCCCGAGCCGGCAAAGGGGTCGAGGACGAGGGCGTCTGAATCAGAAGCAAAACCGATCAGCAACTCCAGCAAGCTCGTTGGCTTTGGATTCGGGAATCGCGCCGCTTCGACAGCGAGAAGTCGCTTTAGGTCTGCGGCGCCGCCACGCGAACCAATTTCGACGACGCCTCTCAGGGGTGGTTTCAGCTCTGCCAGATACTTCTTCAATTGCACGAGCCGGGCCGGGTCGTCCGGATAGATGATTCGGTCTTCCTCTTGTAGCCGACGCATCGTCTCCTCGGGGTAGCGATAACCCCGCCCTGGCCGCTTGTGGACTCTCCGGGTGGTCGGGTTCTTGACGTCATAGACATAGCCGTTGGGCTGAGGGTTTTCGGTCGTGCGATTCGCCGCATAAGGGCCGCGTGTATCAACCAGCGAGTAGCGACTCAGGTCGCCCAGGTCCAGAACATCTGAGGACTCGCGATTGTCTGCCTCCTTGGACGCGGCCACCTGGGCTTGCACCGCTGCCCTTAAATGCCTTCTGGAGGTCAGCGAGTTTCTTGTGCTGCTTCTTAAGCTCCTCGTGCTTGGACAGCATCCATCTCTGCGCAGGGCTGTCACCATGCCAAGCGCGAGGAACCTGCTCCTGTCGCTTGGCGTAACAGAGGAGGTACTCGTGCCCAACCGCGATTCGGGTCGGGTTGTTGTCTGCAGCCTGCTTCCAGACGATGACCCCGAGGCGGTTCTGCTCGCCAAAGATCTCGTCCATCAGCATGCCGAGCCTGAATAGCTCCACGTCGTTGATTGAGACGAAACAGACGCCGTGGTCGGCTAAGAGCTGCCAGGTAAGCCAAAGCCTCGGGCCCATGAAGTTCAGCCATTTTGTGTGTCGGCCGCCGTCCTCGTTGTTGACGTAGACCAGGTCGTCGGCTTCGGCATTCGGGTCGTGAAAGCGGGCATCTGAGTATGCGAAGTCGTTCTTCCCTGTGTTGTATGGCGGGTCCAGGTAAGCCACATCGACCGAGCTTTGGTACTGGGAACGCAACGACACCATCACCTGAAGGTTGTCCCCTTCGATAACGCGGTTGCCACCCGGTTCGGTTGTGGACAGCTTCTTAACCGGCTCCAGCACTCTTGGC
This sequence comes from uncultured Solirubrobacterales bacterium, assembly GCA_963817065.1. Lineage (GTDB taxonomy): Bacteria > Actinomycetota > Thermoleophilia > Solirubrobacterales > 70-9 > CAWFMO01. The sequence continues at coordinate 616,437 of CAWFMO010000002.1, read as the reverse complement.
GCAGGCATGTGCGTTCGATAACCCTTGCGTCCCTCCCAATGGAGGTACATCCCCGCACCACCGGGCCGAACTGGCCTCGCCGGTTACGGGATCAACTGCATCTGTTGCGCCGCTCTGCTCCGCCCCCTTCTTCTTTTGGGCGCGGCCCTTCTTCCGGGTGGGAGCGGCGGCTGCCTTTTCGATCCAGTCTTGCTGCCCGTTCTCTTCGAAGTGGGCATCTGCTCACGGGCCGCGGGTGTCTTACCAGCTGAGGTCTTCGCTTTCGCCTTTGGCACACCTCGATTCTTGCTGATCAGTCGGCGAACGCAAGGCGACACCCTCGCACGCGCTACTGCTTTCCATGCAGAGCGGATGTCTCGTTCCCGACCTGACGAGCGCATCTGCCACCGGTACGCTGATTCGATTCGATGGAACCGGTGGACGACAAGCAGTTGACTCTCTTCCACTTGCCAGCGGCTGACCCCCTGTTTCGCTGGCCATCCGATCTTCGTGAGCATGCTCGGGAGATGCATAAGCAGCTTCGTGAATTGCAACGTGCAAATACCGAATGGGCTCGACGATGGGAATCAGAAAGACCCCAACGAGAGCGTCGGCGCGCGAAACTCAGGCGCATGACGGCATGGCTCGTTCGTCCGCGCTGGCCCGAGACTGATATTTGAATTGAAGCTAGTCGACGTCCGCCACCTCGGCACCGAGAAGGTGATCGGTTGCTGGGACATCGACGGAGTGCTCATCGACCCTGGTCCGTCGAGCTCGGTTCAGACGGTCATCGACGCCCTCGGCGGCGCGCAGCCGAAGGCGCTCCTCCTCACCCACATCCACCTCGACCACGCCGGCGCCACCGGCACGCTCGTCAAGCGCTGGCCCGACCTCCCGGTCTACGTCCACGAGCGCGGCGCCCCGCATCTGATCGACCCGGCGCGGCTCCTCGCCAGCGCCGGCCGCCTCTACAAGGACGACATGGAGCGGCTCTGGGGCGAGGTCTTGCCGGTGCCGGAGGAGAACATCACGGCGCTCAAGGGCGGTGAGTTCGAGCTCGGATTCGAGGTCGCGTACACGCCGGGCCACGCCTCCCACCACGTGAGCTACTTCCACCCCGAGAGCGGGCGCGCCTTCGTCGGCGATATGGCGGCCTGCCGGATCGAGCCGTCGAACGACGTCGTGCCGCCGACCCCGCCGCCGGATATCGACATCGAGCTCTGGGAGCAGTCGATCGACCGGATCCTCGCCTGGCGGCCGGAGAGTCTCGGGATCACGCACTTCGGCGAGATCGACGACCCCGAGGAGCACATGGAGATCGTCAAGGCGCGGCTCCACGAGCAGGCGAATCTCGCCCGCGAGCTCGACGCGGAGCAGTTCGCGCAGCGCATTCGCGACGAAGCTGAGCGCTCGGCCGATCCCGACGTCGCACGCTCGCTGATCCAGGCGGTGCCGCCCGAGCAGCAGTGGTACGGGCTCGACCGTTACTGGCGCAAGCGCGACGCCGCCTAGCGGTGCTGCCTCAGCGGCGGCGGTTCCTGCGCTTGCAGCGCTTCTTCGCCTTGCCGCGCTTGCGCTTGCACTTCTTGCGCCGGGTGGTGGTCGCGGGCGGCATGGTGCCGGCGACCGGCGGCGGAGCGGTCAGGGAGGGAGCCCGCTGCGGCGCGCACGGGAACGGGCCGTTCTCGGGCTCGAGCCGGTAGACGTTGGTGAACGTGGTGACGTAGACGTGCGCGCAGGCGTCCTCGCCGAATGAGACCGGGGAGAAGAGCGGGTCGAGCGCCAGCGCGGTGTCGCCGCTCGATCCGCCGGGGGCGAGCGAGATGCTGCGGACCTCGTCGATGTACTGGTCGGTGTAGAGGTAGCGGCCGAGCAGGGTCGGGAGCGCGGTGTCGCGGACGACGAAGCCGCCGATGATCGCCGCCCCGCCGCCGGCGGGGTTCGGGTACTTGTGCACGGGCGGGACGTGAGCGGCCGGCGGGCAGGGGGGCGCGACGACGATCGGCGCGTCGGCCTCGAAGCAGTTCCAACCGAAGTTGGCGCCATTGCCGAGCCCGCGGGGCAGGAAGTCGATCTCCTCCCACTGGCCCTCGCCGACGTCGCCGATCACGAGGTCGCCGGTCAGGCGGTCGAAGGAGAAGCGGTAGGGGTTGCGGAGCCCGGTCGAGTAGATCTCGTCGGCGCCCGCCACACCGACGAACGGGTTGTCCGCGGGGACGGAGTAGTCGCCGGCGCCGGCGCCGGCGGGGTTGATCCGCAGCAGCTTGCCGAGCAGCGACCCTGTGTTCTGGGCGTTCGCCGACTGCCCGCCACCTCCGTCACCGGTCGCGATGTACAGCAGGCCGTCGGGGCCGAACTGGAGCTGGCCGCCGTTGTGGTTGCTGGCGCTCGGATGGTCGATCTCGAGCACGAGGCGGCGCGTCGCCGGGTCCGCCAGGTCGGGGTCGGCGCCCGAGCGCCGGAACTCAGTGATCCGGATCAGGTGTCCCGGGTCGAGAAGGTCCATGTCGTCGGCGGTGTAGAAGGCGTAAAAGCGCCCGCTGGTCGCGTAGTCGGGTGCGAAGGCGATCGAGAACACGCCGCACTCGCAGTTGCCGCCTTCAGCGAAATCGAAAACCTCGGCGCTCAGGTCGAGGAACGGCGCCGGCTCGGTGACGCCGTCCTTGACCAGCCGGATCGTTCCGCCGGCCTCGACGACGAAGACGCGGCGCGTGTCCCCGGGCGGGCTGGTGACGTGGAAGGGGGCGGCGAAGGTCTCGCCGGCCTGCGGGAACTCGGCCAGCGAGAGAGTTTGGGCCGAGGACGAGGCCGGCGCCGCGAGCGCGGCCACGGCGAGCGCGATCAGGAAGGCTCTTCGCACGCTCCCATCATCGCCCAACTGGATCCTCCTACGCCGCTTCCAGCCGTACGCGTTTTGTCTACGGCCTTCCGGGTAGGACATCCGCAAGTGTCGGAGCGCCGCATGGAAGAGAGCCGCTGTATCCAGTGCCTGGGGCCGCTGGACGAGAGCGCTTACCGCAACTCCGCCGGCCTCCAGCTCTGCTCCGGATGCTTCGACATCGTCGCGGGCGGGCCCTCGCTCGGCTCCGCCGGCCGCTGGATTCCGACCGCGATCGGCCCGGAGCAGCCTTCGAGCAACGGCGTTTCCGCCGAGCTCTAGCCTCGTCGACGTTTCGCCCTGCGGCGGGGTGGATAATCAACTGCTGTGAGCCTGCTGAGATTCTTTGCCCGCGTCGGAGTGCTGGTCGGCATCGCCGCGCTGCTGCGCGAGCTGCTCAAGGACCGCCTCGATCTCGCCGAGCCCCAGACGCGATCGCCCGAGGAGCGCGCCCAGGCCCTCGCCGACAAGGTCCCCCCGCAGACCGACGGCGCTGAGATGACCCGCGACCAGCTCTACGAGCAGGCGCAGAAGCTCGACATCAAGGGCCGCTCGAAGATGAGCAAGGACGAGCTCGCACGCGCGGTCGAGGGCGCCTCGAGCTCCTAGCTCGACCTCACGTTGCGGCTCGCCCAGGGCAGGTAGGTGGGCGCGGTCGCCGCGGTCAGCCCCGCGCAGACCAGCAGCACCAAACCGAGGCTCGACTTGAGCAGCACGGCGCCGGCGATCGCCCCGGCCAGCAGCGCGACGACGACCGCGACCTTGCGCAGCGGATTGGCGCTCGGATGACCGGTACCGAGCAGATCGGCGGCGAGAACGGTCAGCGGGATCGCGACGAGTGTCGTGACCATGTCGGTGACCGCGATCCGCAGGACGAGAACCGTGCGCATCCCCATCGCGAACGCGAGCACCGCGATCACGATGGCGTCGGTGACCCCGCCGCCGTCGAGCGAGAAGGCGATCGCGAGGCCACCGGCAAGCGCGAACGCGGCGAACTCGACCGCGAGCTCGATCGTCACGCGACGGGTGTGGTCCCCACCTCGCTGTAGCAGCGCGCCGCCGGCGCCGGCGCCGGCGAGGAACGCCGCCAGCGATACGAGCGGCGCCAGGATCGGTAGCCCGAACCCCCCGGCGATCCCGAAGCCGAGCAGCAGCACGTTGCCGTTGAGGGTTGCGGTGAAGACCTGGCCGAGCCCGAGGAAGCTCGCCGCGTCGACCATCCCGGCGGTGAAGGTCAGCGCCAGGAGCATCAGCGAGAGCGGATGCCGGAGACTTGCCTCCGCGCCTTCCCGCAGGCGGTCTCGCTCTGTCAGGTCCGCCTCAGCCGCAGCCGGTGTTGTTGCCGCAGCTCGAGCACGTGTAGCAAGAGCCGGTCCGCTGCATCATCCCGCCGCACTGATCGCAGGCCGGGCCGAGCTCGAGGCCTTCCATCTTCGCCGGGATCACCGGCGGGGTCTCGGTGAAGGCCTTGGTCGGAGCCTGGGACTCGCCCGAGGGGATCGCCGCGCCGCCGTTGCCGTTGCCCTCGGTGTGGCCGTTTGAGCTCTTGCCGTTGCCGCCGTTGGTGGGCTTGGGGCCCTCCTGGGTGATCGGCAGGGCCTGCTGGGCCTCGCGCTTGGCGCGGATCTCGGCGGTCAGGATGCCGAGGTCCTCGAGCGTCGCCTCGTCGTCGATGAAGCGGCTCGCGAGCCAGCGCATCATGTAGTCGGGCAGCGACTTGGCGAACGGGATCTCGGGGTTGCGGGTGATCCCTTCCGGCTCGAAGCGCATGTAGCTGAACTTGCGCACGAAGGTCTCGAGCGGCACGCCGTACTGGAGGCCGACCGAGATCGCGGTCGCGAAGGCGTTCATCAGCCCGCGCATCGTCGAGCCCTCCTTGCCGATGTCGGTGAGGAACATCTCGCCGAGCGTGCCGTCCTCGTACTTGCCGGCGGTGATGTAGCCCTCGTGGCCGGCGATGTTGAACTTGTGGGTGATCGACTCGCGCTCGCGCGGCATCTTGCGGCGCAGCGGCTTCGGCGCGTCCTCCTCCTCGCTCTCGCCCTTTGAGTCCTGGGCGTCGGTGCGCAGCGCCTGCGCCGTCTTCGAGCCGTCGCGGTAGATCGCGAGCGCCTTGAGGCCGCCCTTCCAGCCGCGGGTGTAGGCGTCGGCGATGTCCTCGACCGTCGCCGTCTCGGGCAGGTTGACCGTCTTCGAGATCGCGCCCGAGATGAACGGCTGGGTGGCGGCCATCATGTCGATGTGGCCGGTGTGGCTGATCGCGCGCTCGCCGACCGCGACGTCGAAGACCGGCAGGTGCTCGTCCTTGAGCGCCGGGGCGCCGATGATCGTCGACTCGGAGGCGATGTGCGCCTCGATCTGCTCGATCTCGGGCTCGTTGTAGCCGAGCGTCCGCAGCGCCAGCGGCACCGACTGGTTGACGATCGTCATCTGCCCGCCGCCGACCAGCTCCTTGAACTTGACCAGCGAGAAGTCGGGCTCGATCCCGGTCGTGTCGCAATCCATCAGGAACGAGATCGTCCCGGTCGGGGCGAGGACCGTCGCCTGGGCGTTGCGGTAGCCGTGGCGCTCACCGAGCTCGACCGCGTCCTCCCAGCTCTGCCGCGCGGCGGCGAGCAGCGGCTCCTCGACGAAGCCGTCGGGGATCTCGTACGAGGCGTCGCGGTGCATCCGCATCACCTTGTTGTGGGGCTCGCGGTTCTTCCCGTACTCGTCGTAGGGGCCGATCGCGGCGGCGATCTCGGCCGAGCGGCGGTAGCCGCGGCCGGTCATCAGCGCGGTGATCGCGGCGGCGACCGCGCGGCCCTCGTCGGAGTCGTAGGGGACGCCGTCCGACATCAGCAGCGCGCCGAGGTTGGCGTAGCCGAGGCCGAGCTGGCGGAAGGCGCGCGCGTTGTCGCCGATCTCCTCGGTCGGGTAGCTCGAGGGGCTGACGACGATCTCCTGGGCGAGCAGGACGATGTCGACCGCGTGCTCGAAGTCGGCGACGTCGAAGGTCCCGTCCTCGTTCCGGAACCGCATCAGGTTGAGCGATGCGAGGTTGCAGGCCGAGTCGTCGACGTGCATGTACTCGGAGCATGGGTTGGAGGCGTTGATCCGCCCCGACTCCGGGCAGGTGTGCCAGTTGTTGATCGTCGTGTCGTACTGGACGCCGGGATCCGCGCACTTCCAGGCCGCCTCGGAGATCTGGTGCATGAGGTCCGTGGCGGGCAGCTCCTTGGCCGTATCGCCGCCGACCCTGTTGACGAGCTTCCACTGGCCGTCGGTCTCGACCATCTCCATGAACGAGTCGGTGACCCGGACCGAGTTGTTGGCGTTCTGGTACTGGATCGAGGTGAAGCCCTCGCCGTCGATCGACATGTCGAAGCCGGCGTCGCGGAGCGCGCCCGCCTTCTCCTCCTCGTCGGCCTTGCAGCGGATGAAGTGCTCGATGTCCGGATGGTCGACGTCGAGGACGACCATCTTCGCCGCGCGCCGCGTCTTGCCGCCGGACTTGATCGTCCCCGCCCAGGCGTCGGCGCCGCGCATGAAGCTGACCGGGCCCGAGGCGGTGCCGCCCTTGCCGAGGTGCTCGTTCGAGCCGCGGATGTTGGAGAGGTTGATCCCCGACCCCGAGCCGCCGCGGAAGATCGTCCCCTCCTTGGTGTTCCACTCGAGGATCGACTCCATCGTGTCCTCGACGCTCAGGATGAAGCAGGCCGAGCACTGCGGGTGCTCCTCGAAGCCGACGTTGAACCAGACCGGCGAGTTGAAGGCCGCCTTCTGGTTGACGAGGATCGAGGTCAGCTCGGCCTCGAAGGCGTCGCCGTCGGCCTCGCTCGCGAAGTAGCCCCCGTCGCGGCCCCACTGGGCGATCGTGCCGGCGACGCGGCCGACCATCTGCTTGACCGAGCTCTCGCGCTCGGGAGATCCGATACGGCCGCGGAAGTACTTCTGGGCGACGATGTTGGTCGCGTTCTGGGACCAGGTCGTCGGGAACTCGATCCCGCGCTGCTCGAAAGCCGGCGCGGCGGGGTCGCCGATCAGCGCGTCGCGGGTCTCCCACTCGAATTCGTCGAAGGGATGGACGCCTTCGGTTGAGAAGCGGCGCTCTATGACAAGGCCCTTGCTGGTCGTCCTCGGGGTCTTCGCTGCGGCCTTTGCCATCTATCCGTCTCCTCTTTTTCGGCGTTTGGGGGTAACACCGGATCTTGCGCTTCGAGCCGGACGGACTTTCGTCGCGGTTTGTCCGCGATTTGCGGGGTTAATTGGCTTTCCGGACTCGAGCCGGTCGAGGGCCTTGCGGATCGCGATCGGATCCTCGAGCTCGACTCCCGCAAACTGCAGATAGGCGCCGGCGTCGAGGGCGCCGAGGCCCTCGAGCGAGAGCGCGGCGACGCGCTCGGCCGGCAGCTCGCCGCCGGAGCGCTCGCACTCCTCCTCGATCCGGTTGACGAGCTCCTCGACGTCGTGGTCGGAGACCGGGCGCTTGTGGGTCGCGCGGATCAGCCCGGCGCGGAGCTTGGTCCGGTCGAAGGGCTGGCGCTCGCCGTCGCGCTTCACGACCCAGCCCGGCTCGAGCTCGCGGCGCTCGAAGCTCGTGAACCGCCGCCCGCACTCGCGGCACTCGCGCCGCCGGCGCACGACGGCGCCGTCCTCGGCCGCGCGGGTCTCGAGGGTGCGGGTGGGGGAGCTGCACGAGGGACAGTTCACTGCCGCCCATGGTACTAGGGGTGGTGTGTGAGACCAAATGGGCCCCCACTACATATAGCGTGCCGCCCGAGACTTAAGCCCGGAGATTGGGCGAACCCGGGCCCTAGCGGGAGCGCTTGGCGCGTGATCCGACCTTGCGCGATGCGACGCGGCTCGAGCAGCGCGAGGCCCGGCGCTGCTTCTTCTTCTTGCAGGAGCACTTGCTGCGCGCCCCCGCGCGGGCGTTCGTGCAGCCGCCGGCGGATCGCTTCGCCGCGGTTGGAACGGCGGCGGGTGCGGACGCCGTCCTCGGCTCGGGCGGGGCCGGCGGAGAGCCGAGCGCGCGCCAGAGGTTGAGCCGCTTGCCGGTCTGCGTGTATCCGTTGAGGCTCGGAAGCGGATCGCCGGTCTCCTTGAGATGGGCGACGATCCCGGGCGGCGTCGTCCCCGGGAAGCGCTGGAGGACGAGCGCCGCCGCGCCGCTGACGAACGGCGCCGCGACCGACGTCCCGCTCGCGAGCACGTAGTTGTAGGGCGGGTTCCAGGTCGTGACGACCTCGAGCCCCGGCGCGGAGAGCCCGACTGTCAGCGGGCCCCAGTTGTGGCTCGGGACGCGCTGGTCGTACTTGTCGGTCGAGTTGACGCAGATCAGGTTCGGCGGCGGCAGCCTGACGATCCCGCCCGCGTACGAGCAGGGGAACACGGGCGACCCGAAGAGGGGCCAGGGATCGACGTTGACGCGGTTGTTGCCGGCGCTGACGACGATCGTCGTCTTGTTCGCGAGCGCGTTGATCGCCTGGTACTCGGCCTCGCTGAACCCGTGGTGGCCGAAGGCGATGTTCGCGACCTGGACCCCGGACCAGCTCAGGTACTGGTAGGCGAGCAGCGTCTTGTCGAGCGGCAGATAGCCGCTGCCCTCGTCGACCTTGAGCCCGATCAGCCCGATCTTCCAGGCGACCCCGGCGACCCCGATCCCGTTGTTGCCGACCGCGCCCGCGACGCCGGCGACCATCGTCCCGTGGCCGTGCGCATCGGTGTGGCTTGTGACCGGCGGGTTCTTGGTGATGTCGATGCCGCCGCGGTAGTTGGGGGCGATGTCGGGATGCGAGCCGGCGAGCCCGGTGTCGATGATCGCCAGGTAGATCCCCGGCGCGCTGTTGACCCCGTCCCAGCCCCGGGTCGCCATCACGTCGGCGCCCGGCTTGCCGGCGCTCAATCCGCTGTTGCCGAAGGTCGGGGCCCCCGTGTTCCGGAGCCCCCACTGCTGCGAGAAGTAGTAGTCGTTCGCCGACGCGTCGACGTGGCTGACCCAGTTCGGCTCCGCGTAGGAGACGATGTTCAGCGCCTCGAGCAAATCGATCGCGGGGCGGACCGGGAGCCCGGGGGGCAGGTCGAGCAGCGCGAGGCGGGGGACGATGTCGTACCAGCGCTCGACCCGGCCGCCGATACCGACCCCGCGCAGGATCTCCTCGACGGCGGGGAGCGGGGTGCCCTTGTCGAACCGGACCAGGAGCTCGCCCGGGACGTGGGGCCGGCTCTCCGTGTCGGCCCTGGGAGCCGGTTGCTCGCGGAGCTCAGCCGCGCCAGCGGGAGCGCAGGCCAAGGCCAGCCCGGCCGCGGCGATACCCAGCACCCCGGCGGCTCGCCTCCTGCTCCAGATCAAGCCGGCGACCTCCACCGTGAGCACAATACTCGGTAGACGGAGCGTGCGCCGGTCTCAGCTTCGAGCTTTGACCTTCTTGCCCGGTCCGCGGCGCGAGCAGCGCGACGCTTTGCGGCGTTTACGCGTCTTGCAGACGCATCGCTTGCGCTTCGCGCCACGGAGTTTCGAGCAGCGTGATCGCTGCGGGGCGCTACCGGCGGGCGGCTCCGGCGGCGGCGGCGAGCCGACCGCGCGCCAGACGTTGAGCCGGCGCCCGCTCTGCGTGTAGCCGTTCAGGGTCGGGAGCGGATCGCCGGTCTCCTTCAGGTGCTTGACGATCCCGTAGGGAGTCGTCCCGGGGAAGCGCTGGAGCACGAGCGCCGCCGCGGCGCTGACGAACGGCGCCGCGACCGAAGTCCCGCTGGCGACGGTGTAGTACTCGGGCGGGGTCCAGGTGGTGAAGACGTGGAGCCCCGGGGCCGAGATCCCGATCGTGCGCGACCCGAAGTTGACGTCGCCGACGCGCTGGTCGTACCTGTCGGTCGAGCTGACGCAGATCAGGTTCAACGGCGCCGGTCGGCTCGTCTCGCCGGCGTACGAGCAGGGGTAGATCGGGTACTGATCGACGTCGATCCCGTTGTTGCCGGCGCTGACGACGACCGTCGTCTTCCCGGCGAGCGCGTTGATCGCCTGATATTCGGCCTCGCTGAACCCGTGGTGCTGGAACGCGATGTTGGCGACCGGGATCCCGGCCCAGTCGACGTACTGGAGGGCGAGCAGCGTCTTGTCGACCGGCAGGTAGCCGCTGCCTTCGTCGACCTTGAGGCCGACGAGCCCGATCCGCCAGGCGACGCCGGCGATCCCGATCCCGTTGTTGCCCATCGCCCCCGCGACACCGGCGACCATCGTCCCGTGGCCGGCTGCGTCGGTGTGGCTCGGGACCGGCGGATCTTTCGTCAGATCGATCCCGTTCACGTAGTTGGGCGCGATGTCCGGATGCGATCCGGCGAGCCCTGTGTCGATGATCGCGAGCTTGATCGCCGGCGACCCGGTGACCCCGTCCCACGCCCGCGCCGCCGCGACGTCGGCCCCCGGCGTGCCGGCGTTCGCGAGCGCCCACTGCTGGGGGAAGTAGGTGTCGTCTGCGGTTCCGCTCGTCCGGCTGAGGAAGTTGGGCTCCGCGTAGGAGACGATCGGCAGCGCTTCGAGCAGCTCGACCGCTTCGGCGACCGGCAGCCCCGGGGGCAGCTCGAGCAGCGCGAGCCGGGGAACGACCTCGAACCAGCGCTCGACCTCGGCTCGGACCCCGATCCCGCGCAGGATCTCCTCGACAGTCGCGAGCGGCGTCCCCCTGTCGAACCTGACCAGGAGCTCGCCGGACACGTGGGGCTGGCTGCCCTGGTGGGCCTGCGGGGCGGGCGCCGGCGCGAGAGCCTCGGCGCTCGAAGCGGCGCAAGCCGAGGTCAGCCCGGCCGCGGCGATTGCCAGCACCGCGGCGGCGCGCCTCCCGCTCCAGCCCGCGACCTCCACGGCGGAGAGATTAAGGGCGCGCGCGCAAATAGACAACTCCCGGGTCCACCCGGAGTAACCTGGGCTGCGATGGCCGAGCGAGCACGAGATGCGCGGGAACGCGCCGCCGAACGGATGACCGCCGCCCGCGATGGCGCGGCGGAAAAGATGACGACCGCGCGCGAGAACACCGCCGAGATGGCGGCCGCCGCGCGCGAGGGCGCCGCCGAGGCGATCGCGAAGGTCAAGCCGCGGCTGCGCGGCGTCACCCACGAGTGGGCGTTCTTCCTCTCGCTCGGCTGCGGCGCGGCGCTGGTGATCGCCGCCGACGGCGCCGAGGCGACGGCGTCGGTCGCGATCTACGCGGGCTCGCTGTCGGCGCTGCTCGGGACGAGCGCCCTCTACCACCGGATCGACTGGAAGAGCCCGAACGTCCGCCGCTGGATGCGGCGGCTCGACCACTCGATGATCTTCGTCCTGATCGCCGGCACCGTGACCCCGTTCCTGGTCCTGGTCCTCGACGGGCCGTTCGCCGACGCGCTGCTGATCGCGGTCTGGGCCGGAGCCCTGGCCGGGATCGTGGTCGAGCTGATCTGGATTGAGGCGCCGAAGTGGGCGACAGCGGGCGTTTACCTCGCGGTCGGCTGGATCGGAGCGATCGCGTTCCCGGCGATCGTCGCCAACACCGACGCCGGCGCCGCGATCCTGATCGCGTTCGGCGGCATCCTCTACACGATCGGCGCCGTCGTCTACGCGCGTCAGCGGCCCGACCCGCGCCCGGCGACCTTCGGCTACCACGAGATCTTCCACCTGCTGGTGATCGCCGCCGCCGCGGCCCACTTCGCCGCGATCGCGATCTACGCGCTGCCCGAGGGCTAGGCGAGCGCTACTTCGCGCTTCCGGTCTTGCCCTGCTTGGCGGTGTAGAGCACTACCCGGTCCGTGGTCTTGACCCCGGCCTGGTCGACCGTGACTTCGACGCTTCGCAGGCTCCGCTTCGCCCTTCCGATCTTGCCGGTCCCGGCCGCGAAGGCGCCCTTGCCGCTCGTCTTGCCGGACTTGCCGGCCCTGGCGGTGTAGGTCAACGCTCCCGCGCTCGGAGCCGAGATCGCTGAAGCCAGCGCCACGGCGATTCCAACACCCCAGCCATCCGATCAAGCTAGCTCGCCGGGACCGCGCCGCCGTGGCGCTGCTGGGCGGCGTCGATCAGCGCCAAGACCTCGTCCTCGCGGCCTTCACGCAGCAGCTCGATTGGGTCGGGCTCGCCGTTGACGATCCCCTCGAAGAACTCTTTGCGGTCCTGGTATGTCGGGAGCGTGCCCTTGGCCCAGCCGCGGACGTCGTTGAGCATCACCGCGAGCCGCGCGTAGGGCTCGCCGAAGCTGTCGGCGATCTCGCTCTTGATCCGCTTGGCGAGCGCCGGCGAGGCGCCCTGGGTCGAGATCGCGATCGCGAGCGGGCCGGTGCGGACGATCGCGGGGAGGATGAAGTTGCAGAGCGGCGGCACGTCGACGACGTTGACGAGCATCGCGCGGCGCTCGGCCTCCTCGTAGACGGAGATGTTGACGTCGGTGTCCGAGGTGGCGGCGATCGCGAGGAACGCGCCCTCGAGGTCTGAGTGTTCGTAGCGGCGCTGTTCCCACTCGATCGAGCCCTCGCGGGCGTACTCGGCGAGCTCGGGGACCGCTTCCGGGGCGACGAGGACGACGTCGCCGCCGCAGGCGAGCAGACCCTCGACCTTCTCGAGCCCGATCTCGCCGCCGCCGACGACCAGGCAACGACGGCGCTTGAGCATCAGGCAGGCGACGTAGACCGGGGTCGCGAGCATCTCGCGCACGCAGGTCTGGTCGCAGGTCCCCTTGCGGAACTGGCAGACGCACGGCTTTCCTTCGAAGGCCTGGGCTGGCATCAGAAAAAGCCTACGCGACCGCGGCGGTCGGCCTAGCGGGCCAGCTTGGCGCGCAGGCCGGAGCCCAATCCGCGCAGCTTGCCTGCAAATCGGTCGAATCCGCTCGCCGGGTCCCAGCCGCGCCGCTGCGCGAGCGCCAGCCCGCCGACTCCGAGCAGGACGAGCGCGACGACGCCGCCGAGCAAAGCCAGCGCGAGCGGGAAGCCGCGGTCGGGATCGAGGTTCGCGTCGAGGGTCTGGGCCTCGATCGGCTCGACGTTGACCGGCACGCCGGCCGGCTTCGGCGCGCCGTCGGGGGCGACGTCGCCGAGCCCGCCGGGGGCGATCCCGGCCGGCGGGAGGCTGGTCGATCCACCGACCGAGCCGCCGCCGGGGGTCACCGCGGTTCCCGGGTCGCCGCCGCCGCCGCACTGGCCCGAGGAGCGCGCCTCGAGCGCCCGGTTGAGCTGGTCGACGAAGCGCGGGTCGTACTGGGCGATGTCGGTCGGCACCGAGTCGAGCGCGTTCTGGAGGTCGGCGGCGGTATAGGTGCAGGTGCCGATCTTCCCGTCCTTGGCGAAGTCCCTGTAGATCGTCTGCAGCGATGCCGCCGAGGCTGAGGCCGGCAGCGCCAGCATGGTCGCCAGTCCCGCGACGGCGAGCAGCCATTTCCAGTTGCGCATCGGTCGCAGCTTAGCCAGGGTGACTATCGTGCGCCCCTGTCATGGAGGGTTCCTCGCAGAGCGCCACCGCGTCCGACCCGCGTCCGGACTTCTTCCAGGACCGGATCCTGCCATCGCTCGAGCGGGTCGGGCCGGCGCTGCGCGCGCCGGGCTACGCGGGCTGGGTGCTCGCCGCGGTTCTCGCGTGCATCGCCTACGCCGCGTTCGCCGGCGGCGCGACGACGATCCCCGAGCAGAGCCGGACCGAATACGGGATCGCCGCGGCGCTGCTGCTCGCCGGGCTCGGGCTCGCCTCGGGCACGCTCGGGGCCGCGCGCTCGCCGCTCGCTTGGGCGGGGGTCGGGCTGCTGGCGCTGTTCGCTTTCTATAGCGCGCTCAGCGTCGGCTGGTCGATCGCCCCCGACCAGGGCTGGCTCGCCGCCAACCGCGCCGCCTCCTACGCGGCGCTCGTCGCCGTCGTGCTCGTCGCCGCGCCCGCCGTCCGCCGGGCTCCGGAGCTGGCGATCGCGTCGCTGACCGCGCTCGTGGTCGCGGTCGCGCTCTACGCGCTCGCCGGCAAGCTCTTACCGACGGTCTCGATCGGGCCGGTGGACTTCGACCAGACGGAGATCTTCGCCCGCCTGCGCGAGCCGCTCGGCTACTGGAACGCGCTCGGGCTGCTGTTCGTGATCGCGACCCCGGGCTGCATCTGGGCGGCCTCGGACCGATCGCGGTCGCGGCGGCTGCGGATCGGGGCGCTCTGCGTCCTGACGCTGCTGCTGGTGGCTACGGCGCTGACGCTCTCTCGCGGCGCGGTGGTCGCCCTCGTGGTCGCGGTCGCGGTCCTCGTCGCGGCCGCCCCGGGGCCCGAGCGCCTGCGCCGGCTCGCCACCGCCGGCGCCGGGGTCCTCGGGGCGATCCCGACCGTCGCGCTCGCCTTCTCGCTCGATCCGCTGACCCGCGACAACGTGATCGCCTCCGACCGCGAGCTCGAGGGCGCGATCGTCTTCGTCGTCCTGCTGGTCTCGCTGGCCGCCGTCGCCGGGCTCGGCAGCGTGCTGATCTCGGCCGAGGGACGGGTCGGGTGGAGCGCCGAGCGCAGCCGCAAGACCTGGCGCGCGCTTGCCGGCACGGCGATCGCGCTCGTGCTCGCCGGACTCGTCGCGCTGGCGATCTCCGGGCCCTCGAAGGAGTGGAACGAGTTCCGCGAGTCGGCGACGGTGACCGCAAACGACCCCGGCCGGCTGCTCTCCTCGAGCGGCTCGAATCGCTGGAGCTGGTGGAACGAGGCCGAGGGCGCGTTCTTCGATCGCCCCGTCGCGGGCTGGGGCGCGGGCTCGTTCCCGCTGATCCACGACCGCTACCGCGAGTCGGTGACCCAGGTCCGCTCGGCCCACGACGTGCCGCTCCAGTTTCTCGCCGAGGGCGGGCTGATCGGGGCGCTGATCGCGCTCGGCGGTCTCGGGCTGCTCGGCGCCGCCGCGGTCCGGACGACGCTCCGCTCGAGCGGCCGCGAGCGCGAGGCGCGGCTCGTCCTCTGCGCGATCGCCGCCGCGTGGGCGGTCCACTGCCTCTACGACTGGGACTGGGAGATCCCCGCGGTCACGTTGCCGGCGCTGGCCGCGGCGGCGATCGCGGCGACGCCGTTCGGCGGCACTCGCGCCTGGTTCGATCCGCCGCCGAAGCGCGGGGGCACGCGCCGAAAGGCAAAGCCCGGGCTCGCGGTGCCGGTCGCGGCCGCCTCGGCGCTGCTCGCCGCGGCGATCGCGGTCTCGGCGGCGCTGCCGGCGGCGGCCGAGGACAAGCGGCTCGAAGCCCAGGCGGAAGCCGAGGCCGCGGGCACCGACCCCGAGGCGATCAAGGACGCCGCGCAGAAGGCCGAGCTCGCGCGGCGGCTGAACCCGCTCGACGAGCAGGCGCTGTTCGTCGCCGCCGACCTCCAGGTCCGCCTCGTTCAGATCGGCAAGGCCCAGGAGCTGCTGTTCGAGGCGGCGCGCGTCCAGCCGGACAATTACCGCGTCTGGGACCGCCTGGTCGAGGCCGAGAACGCGCTCGGCGACTACCGGCTCGCGAGCATCGCGGTCCAGAAGCGGATCGAGGCCGAGCCGCTGAGCTTCGCGACCGATCCCGAGAAGTCCGCCGGACTGCTGTTTGTCTCCGAGGTTCCCGCGCAGCTCTCGCCGACCGCGTTCGGCACGCCTCCATAAACGGCGCCTCCTCCGCTACGCGTCCGGGGGCGCCTTGGCGGGGTCTTATCCCGGATCGAGCGCGGCGACGGTCTGCTCGAGCCCCTGCTCGAGCTCGACGACCGGGCGCCAGCCGAGCTCGCGCTCGGCGCGGGTCGGGTCGAGCGCGGTGCGCTGGACCTCGCCGGTTCGCGGCGGGGCCTGCTCGGGCTCGAAGTCATCGCGCCCGGCGAGATCGCCGATAAGCCGGGCGAGGCGGAGCACGTCGGTCTCGACCCCGGTGCCGACGTTGAACGGCCCCGGCGCCTGGGCGCCGCTCGCCGCGAGCAGGGCCGTGACCACGTCCCCTACATATATGTAGTCCCGGGTCTGGCGGCCGTCGCCGAACACGGTCGGCCGCCCGCCCCCGTGGGCGAGCCCGGCGAAGATCGCGATCACGCCCGCCTCGCCGCGCGGGTCCTGGCGCGGGCCGTAGACGTTCCCGAGCCGCAGCGCGGTCGCGCCGACCGCGTGCATGCGGCGGTAGAGGTCGAGGTAGCCCTCGGCGGCGAACTTGCCCTGGCCGTACGGGGAGTCCGGCTCGCAGGGCTCGTCCTCGACGAACGGGAGCTTTCGCCCCTCGCCCTCGCCGTAGATCGCACCGCCGGTCGAGCTGAAGACGAAGCGGGGGACGCCGGCGCGGCGGGCCGCCTCGAGCATGTTCACGGTCCCGACCACGTTGAGGCGCGCGTCGAACCCCGGGTCGGCGACCGAGACGCGGACGTCGATCTGCGCCGCGAGGTGGAAGATCGCCTCGGGCTCGTGGGTGGCGACGGCCTCCGCGGTCGCCTCGGCGTCGGAGACGTTGATTTCCTGAAGCCGCACGAGATCGCCCGCGGCGAGCGCCGATTCGAGGTTTTCGCGCCTCCCGGTGGACAAATCGTCGAGAACGAGCACCTCGTGGCCACGCTCGGCCAACGCGTCAACGAGGTGGGATCCGATGAATCCCGCCCCTCCTGTGACCACGGCTTTCACGGCGGCGGACTCTACCCGCGAGCATGGGTACCCAAAGGGGTGCTCTGAGGGCCTTGCTACCCTCGCCGGCCAAATGCGACTGATAGTCACAGAGAAGAACAACAGCGCCAAGAAGATCGCCGAGATCCTCTCCGGCGGCAGCGCCAAGGAGGACGCGAGCTTCCGCACGCCCTACTACGTCTGGAAGGACGAGGGCGGCGATCAGATGACGATCGGGCTCAAAGGCCACGTCCTCAACCCCGCGTTCCCCGAGGAGTTCAACAACTGGCAGAAGACCGATCCCCGATCGCTGATCGACGCGCCGCTGATCAAGGAGCCGACCGACAAGAACGTCGTCAAGGCGCTGAAGAAGGTCGCCAAGGACGCCGACGACCTGATCATCGCGACCGACTTCGACCGCGAGGGAGAGCTGATCGGGCTCGAGGCGCTGCAGGAGATCGTCGAGTCGAACCCCGAGCTCGGGACCTCCGAGGGCGTCCACACCGACGGGACCGCGATCAAGCGCGCCCGCTACTCGGCGCTGACCAAGGAGGAGATCTCCCGCGCCTTCGACAACCTCGACGAGCTCTCGATGCCGCTCGCCAACGCCGGCGCCGCGCGCCAGGACATCGACCTGATCTGGGGCGCGACACTGACCCGCGCGGTCTCGCGCGCGACGCGCCGCTTCGGCTCCAACTTCCTCTCGGTCGGCCGCGTCCAGAGCCCGACCCTTGGCCTGATCGTCGAGCGCGAGCTCGAGCGCCGCGCCCACGTGCCGGAACCGTTCTGGGAGATCGTCGCCACCTTCGCCCATCCCGACGGCTCGTTCGAGGCCCATCACGCGACCGACAAGTTCTGGAAGGAGGCCGAGGCGAAGGCGGCGATCGAGGGCACGAAGAGCCCCGGCACGGTGACCGGGATCAAGGCCCGCAAGCAGACGCGGAAGCCGCCGACGCCGCTCAACACCACCGCCTTCACCACCGACGCGTCGAGCCGGCTCGGGATCACGCCGGCGCGCGCGATGCGGCTCGCCGAGGACCTCTACATGGACGGCTATGTCTCCTACCCGCGGACCGACAACACCGTTTACCCGGCCTCGCTGCCGCTCAAGGAGCTCGTCACCTCGCTGGTCGAGATCGAGGACTTCTCGGCCGCGAAGGGGCTGCTCGACAAGCCGCTCGAGCCGACCAAGGGCAAGAAGGAGACCACCGACCACCCGCCGATCTACCCGACCCAGGCCGTCAACCCGAAGCGGCTCGAGGCGCGCAGCGACGCCCACCGCAAGGTCTACGAGCTGATCGCGCGCCGCTTCCTCGCGACCTTCTCGCCGCCGATGATCAGCGAGTCGACCCGCGCCGACATCGAGGCGGGCACGGAGAGCTACTTCGTCCGCGGCTCCGTCGTCCTCGACCCCGGGTACGCCGGGATCTACACCTACGCGCGCTCCGCCGACGACGAGATCCCGAAGCTCGAGGAGGGCCAGACGCTCGAGATCGAGGGCGACCCGGAGCTGATCTCGAAGGAGACCCAGCCGCCCTCGCGGATCTCGCAGGGCAAGCTGATCGAGCTGATGGAGGAGCGCGGCCTCGGGACCAAGGCGACGCGCGCCGACATCATCCAGAAGCTCTACTACCGCGGCTACGTCCACGGCAATCCGCCCGAGCCGAGCGAGACCGGGGTCAAGATGTACGAGGGCTTCAAGACCTACGTCCCGCCGATCGCCGGCGCCGAGATGACCGCCGAGATGGAGGCGGAGATGGACCGGATCGCGAAGGGCGAGATGACCAAGGACGAGGTCGTCGGCGACAGCCGCGACATGCTGCGCTCCGCCTACGACGAGATGGGCGGCGACGTCGACGACGACGACGAGGCCGCGCCGTGGCGGAAGTTCGCGAAGCTCGTCTGGAGCGGGATGGACGAGGACCGGATCCTCGGGCCGTGCATCGTCTGCAAGGAGGCGGGGCGCAAGCAGGAGGACGGCTCGCCGCACATGCTGCGCGTGATCCGCGCCCGCAAGTCGGGCAAGTCGTTCGTCGGCTGCTCGGGCTGGAACTCCGAGGCCGAAGAGGGCGACCCGAGCTCCTGCGACCAGACCTTCCCGATGCCCCAGCCGCGCTTCTACGACGTCCACAAGCTCGAGGACACCTGCTCGATCTGCGGCCGCACGCCGCGGGTCTCGGTCTCCCAGAAGTTCAAGCCCGGCCGGCCGTGGAAGCTCTGCTTCAACGACGCCTGCCCCTCGATGGAGGAGATGAAGCGCAAGCGGGCGGAGCGCGAGGCCGCCAAGGAGGCCAAGGAGAAGGCCAAGGCCGAGAAGGAGGCGCTCGAGGCCGCCGGGGCGAGCAACGGCGCGGCGGCAGAGGAGGCGGAGAAGGTGACCGCCAAGGCCGGCAAGGCGAAGAACGGCGCCAAGAAGAAGGCGCCGGCGAAGAAGAAGAAGAAAGCGCCCGCGAAGCGCTAGTGGCGGCCGCCGGATGCTGATCTCGCTCGAGGGAATCGACGGCTCGGGCAAGACGACGCAGGCCAAGCTGCTCGCAAAGGAGCTCGGCGACGAGGCGGTCCTCGTCCGCGAGCCGGGCGGGACCCCGTCCTCGGAGGCGATCCGCGAGCTGCTCACCGACCCCGAGCGCCCGCTGAGCTGGATGGCGGAGCTGATGCTCTTCTGCGCCGCACGCGCGCAGCTCGTCGAGGAGGTGATCGAGCCGGCGCTCGAGCGGGGCCGCGACGTGGTCTGCGACCGCTTCAGCGACTCCTCGGTCGCCTACCAGGGGGCCGGCCGCGAGCGCAGCATGGCGACCGTGCGCGTGCTCTGCGAGGCGGCGACCGGCGACCTCTGGCCGAACCTGACGCTGCTGATCTGGGTCGAGCCCGAGGACGCGTTCAAGCGCGCCAAGGGCAAGGACCGCTTCGAGAGCGAGGGGCTCTCCTTCCAGCAGCGCGTCGCGGCCGGCTACCGCGCGATCGCCGAGGCCGAGCCCGAGCGCGTCCGCGTGATCGACGGCCGGGGCACGGTGAACGAGGTCCACGAGCGGGTCATGGCCGCGGTCGAGGAGGTTCGCGCGCGTGCCTGAGACCGAGACCGCCGGCGCGCGGGATCTCCCGGAGGCGCTCGCCGAGGCGACCGCCGAGCAGCCGCGCGCCCGCGCCGCGCTCGGCGCCGCGCTCGCCTCGGGACCGACCCACGCGTACCTGTTCAACGGCCCGCGGGGCTCGGGCAAGCGCGCCGCCGCGCGCGCGTTCGCCGGCGAGATCCTCGCCTCCGAGTCGCCCGACCCCGACTCGGCGCGCCGCCGCGCCGGCGCCGATCCCTCGCCGCACCCCGACCTCGTCTGGCTGCGCCCGCCCGGCGCCCAGCACCTCGTCGACGAGATCCGCGAGTCGGTGATCGGCGCCGCGAGCCTGCGCCCGTTCGAGGGCGAACACCGCGTGTTCGTGATCGAGGCGGCCGAGGCGATGCGCGAGGAGAGCCAGAACGCGCTCTTGAAGACGCTCGAGGAGCCCGCCCCGTTCGCCCACCTGATCCTGCTCTGCTCCGAGCCCGAGCTGCTGCTCGCGACGATCGCGTCGCGCTGCCAGGAGGTCGACTTCGCGCCGCTGCCGCCGGAGGCGATCGAGGCGGCACTCGCGGGCGGCGGGACCGAGGCGGCCGGCGAGGAGCTCGCGGCCGCGGCGCGTCTCGCGGGCGGCGATCTCGAGCTCGCGCGGCTGCTCGTCACCGAGCCCGGGCGCGAGCTGCGCGAAGCGGCCGAGCGCGCGGCGCGGGCGCCGGTCGCCGGGGCCGACGCCGAGCCCTCGCCCTGGCGGGCGCTTCTCGACACCGCCGAGGCGGCCGGAGCGCGGGCCGGCGCCGCGGCCGAGGCCGAGCTCAAGGAGCTCGTCGGCGAGGGGCGGCGCTCGGGCAAGCTGCCCCGCGACGCGACCGACCAGATCAAGCGGGTCGAGCGCCGCGGGCGCACCGAGAGCCTCGACACCGGGCTCGCGCTCTGCTGCGCCTGGTACCGGGACCTCGCCGCGGTCGCCGACGGCGCCCCCGAGCTCGCCTTCAACCGCGACCGGCTCGAGCAGCTTGCCTCCGACGCCGCGGGGGTCGATCCGCCGGCGGCGCGCGAGGCGGTCGAGCTCGTGCTCGACACCCGCCGGCGGCTGATCATCAACGTCTCCGAGCAGCTCGCGCTCGAGGCGCTCTGGTTCCGCCTCGCCGACACGCTGCGCCCACGCTGAAGCGCTGAATGAGCCCCGGGCGACCGGGTGTGTTAAGAAATCCTCATGGCGAGGCGTCCACGGATCGGGATGCGGCTCTGGCTCGGGGTCTGCTTCGCCGCGGTCGGATTGATCACGGCGGCCGCCGTCTACCTGCTCGTCCGCGACTCATCCGGGCGCACGCTCTCGGAGAGCTCGGCCGAGCTCGCGGTCGGGCGCACGGTGCGGCTCGCCGACAGCGTCAACGAGAACTTTCCGGTCGGGATCGAGGAGACGATCGAGGGCGCCGCGGCCGAGAACCTCGACGCATGGGTCGTCGGCCGCGAGGGCAAGCTGCTGACCCCCGACGTGAGCCCCGGCGGCCACCGGTTCTCGGAGCTGCCGCGGCGCTCGATCGCGATCTCGCGCGCGATGCGCGGCAGCCGCTTCGAGGCCGACCTCGTCGACGACGTGACGATCGTCGGCGCGCCGGTGCTGAGCGCGGACGGGATCAAGGGCGCGGTGATCACGCGGACGACGCCGCCCGCGGCCCTGCGGCGCTCGATCGACGACCTGCGCGGCGACTCGCTCGCAGCGCTCGCGTTCGCGATCGGCGCCGGCATCCTGATCGGCTTCGCTGTCGCGAGCCTGATCGCGACCCGGGTCAAGGGGCTCGCCGAGAGCGCCGGGCGGATGGCACAGGGGCGCTTCGACGAGCCGCTGCCGACCGGCGGCCGCGATGAGATCGGCGACCTCGCGCGGGCGCTCGACTCGATGCGCGAAGCGCTCCGCGAGAGCTTCAACATGCTCGCGACCGAGCGCGACCGGCTCTCGGCGATCCTCGACGGGCTGACCGAGGCGGTGATCGTCGTCGGCGCCGACGGCGAGGTCCGCTTCTCGAACCCGGCCGCGGCACCGCTGATCTCCGGGGGCGCGCCGCTGCCGGAGCTGCGGCTGGCGCTCAAGCAGGCCGCCGACCACGGCTCGGCCGAGAACGCGTGGCTGCGGGTCTCCGGGCGGGTCTTCGCGGTCCAGGGACGGCGGGTCCCCGCCGAGCGCGCGGTCCTGCTCGTCGCCCGCGACCGGACCGAGGAGATGCGCCGCGAGCTCGCCGAGCGCGAGTTCGTCTCCAACGCCGCCCACGAGCTCCGCAACCCGCTGGCCGGGATCTCGGGCTCGATCGAGGTTCTCCAGGGCGGGGCCAAGGACGACGCCGAGGCACGCGACCACTTCCTCGGCCGGCTCGCCGACGACGCCGAGCGGATGACGCGGCTGACCCAGTCGCTGCTGACCCTGGCGCGGGTCGAGGCCGGGGTCGAGACCGAGACCGAGGTCGTCGACGTGAAGCTCGTCTTCGACGAGGCCGCCGAGGCCGTCTCCCCGCCCGAGGGCATCACCCTGACGATCGACTGCGACCCCGACCTGGTCGCCCAGGCCGACCCGGTCCTGGTCCGGCAGGTGCTGATCGGCCTGCTGACCAACGCCTACAAAAACACGCCGCCGCCGGGCAGCGTTACCCTTCGCGCTCGTCGGAAGGGAGACCGTCAAGTGATGATCGAAGTCGAGGACACCGGGACAGGAATTCCCGCCGAGGAGCAGGATCGTGTCTTCGACCGTTTTTACCGCCGCACGGTCTCGCTCGAGACCGAGGGCTTCGGCCTCGGGCTCTCGATCGCGAGGAGGATGGTCAACGTGATGGGCGGCGAGATCGGGGTCGAGTCGCGACCCGAGCAGGGCAGCACCTTCTGGATCCGCCTCCGCGAGCCGAAGCCGAGCCCCACCCCAGTCGCATGAATCCCTCATGAACCCAAATCCCGGACGCATACTGGTCGCCGACGACGAGCCCTCGGTCCGCGAGTCGGTCGGCTACGCGCTCGGCCAGGAGGGCTTCCAGGTCACGCTCGCGGTCGACGGCGACGACGCCGAGGGCAAGCTCACGGGCGACGGCGAATACGACCTCCTGATCCTCGACATCATGATGCCCGGGCGCAGCGGCCTCGACCTCTGCCGCGACATGCGCAGCCGCAGCCCGGTGCCGATCATCCTCCTGACCGCGAAGGACGCCGAGGTCGACAAGGTCGTCGGGCTCGAGGTCGGCGCCGACGACTACGTGACCAAGCCGTTCTCGGTCCGCGAGCTGCTCGGCCGGGTGCGCGCCCAGCTCCGCCGCCGCGACCTCGACCGCGCGGCGCCCGCCGAGGGCGCGACGATCGAGGCCGGCGACGTGACGATCGATCTCGCCCGCCACCTGGTCACGGTCCGCGGCGAGCCGGTCAACCTGACCCGCTCGGAGTTCCAGGTCCTGCGGCTGCTCGCCGAGAGCCCGGGCGAGGTCTTCAGCCGCAAGCAGATCATGGAGGAGCTCTGGCAGACGGAGTTCCGCGGCGACGTGCGCGCCTGCGACGTGCACATCTCGAACCTGCGCCAGAAGGTCGAGCGCGACGCGCAGAAGCCGGAGCTTGTGGTCACGGTCCGGCGCGTCGGCTACAAGTTCGCCGAGTGAGGTTCCGCCAACACCGGATCCCGGGCCGCGAGCCGTGGCGCTCGGCGACCGCTTCGCTGCTCGACGAGCACGGGCTGACGGTCCGCAAGTGGCGCAGCTCGACCACCGGCTGCGCCTACCACCACACCCCCGAGATCGAGGGCCCCGAGCCGCGCGGCCGGGTCAGCTTCTCGGTGCTCGCCCACGAGGTCGGCCACAAGGCCCTCCACCACGGCCGCTCGAAGCCGCGCTGGCAGGAGGAGGTCGAGGCCTGGGACTACGCCCTGGCCCAGTTCGAGCGCTTCCGCCTCGGCGACCCCGGCGCGAGCGTCATGCGCCGCGCCAGCGCCGGCATCGCCCACAGCTTCGGGATGGCGATCCGCCGCGGCGCCGACCCCGACCGGATCGCGCGCACGGCCCCGCGCTGGTGGGAAGTCGTCGCAGGCCCCGCCCGCGAGGACATCGCCGCCTAGGCTGCGTGTGAAGCCCAGGGCCGGGCTCGAACCGGCGACCTCATCTTTACGAGAGATGTGCTCTACCAACTGAGCTACCTGGGCGAGATCGGAAAGTTTAGGGCGCGGTCAGCTCGCGGAACCGCTCGCGGAGGAAGGCGAGCGCGGCGACGCCCGGGTTCGGCGCGGCGAGCAGCTCCGCGTAGCCGAGCTCGGCGCCGTTGAATGCACTCGAGTTCCAGAGCTCGCCGCTGACGTCCTCCCAGGGGCCGATGTAGACGTAGGGCTCGGGGTGCTCGTCGTCGCCGGGCGAGGCGCCGTAGGTGGCGCGCCGCTTCTCTGATTCCGAGCCCGCCTCGAAGGCGACGTCGAAGTGCTCGGGCCAGAGCACGATCGCCGAGGGGTCGAGCTCCTCGCCGCACTCGTGGTGGACGCGCTGGAGGACGAGGCTGCCGAACGCGAACCAGTCGCCGAGCTGGACCGCGGCCACGGGGTCGAGCTCGAGCGGCTCGCGGCTGCGCTCGCCGTCGCGCTCGGTCACGAGCTCCGTGCTCTCGACCCGGAGCTGGGTGAACGCGCCGTCGTCCCAGAACCACGGCGTGCCGAAGCCTCCCGGCGTCTGTCGCAGCGAGATCTCGGAGTCCGGCTTCCGGGCCGGCGCGAGGCGTTTCTCGGCGAGCTCGTGCATTGCGACGCGCGTTGCCACGAACTTGTCGCTGAGCGGCTCGAGCCCGGCCATGGCTCTAGCCTAGCCGCGTGGCGCCGACCCCTTCCCTTTCGGTCGTGATCGTGACCTACGAGAGCCGCGACGACGTCGCGCGCTCGCTGCCGCCGCTGCTCGAGCAGCTGACCCCCGCGGACGAGCTGATCGTCGTCGACAACGCCTCGTCCGACGGCACCGCGGACGCGGTCGCCGAGCTCGCGCCGGCGGCGAAGCTGATCGGGAACGAGGCCAACGAAGGGTTCGCGGCCGGCTGCAACCGCGGCGCCGCGGCCGCGGGCGGCGACGTCCTGCTGCTGCTCAACCCCGACACCGAGGTCCGGCCCGGGTTCCGCGACGCGATCGTCGCCCCGCTCGCCGAGCGCCGCTGGGCGGCGTGGATGGGGCTGATCACCCGCGACGGCGGCGCGCGCGTCAACAGCGCCGGCAACGTCGTCCACTTCGCGGGCTTCACCTGGGCGGGCGGCGACGGCCTCCCGGCCTCCGAGGCGCCGCGAACGCCGCGCCCGGTTCCCTCGCTCTCGGGCGCATGCCTCGCGGTCCCGCGCGCGGAGTGGGACCGGCTCGGGGGCTTCGCGGAGCAGTTCTTCACCTACCTCGAGGACACCGACCTCTCGCTGCGGCTGCGACTCGCCGGCGGCGAGCTCGGGATCGAGCCCGCGGCCGCGGTCGAGCACCGCTACGAGTTCTCGAAGCCCGGGTCGGCGAAGTGGCGCCACCTCGAGCGCAACCGCTGGGCGATGCTGATCCGCACCTATCCGGCCGCGCTGCTGGCGCTGATCTTCCCGGCGCTGCTGCTGACCGAGCTGGCGCTCGTCGCTGTCTCGATCGCGGGCGGCTGGTTTCCCGCGAAGCTGCGCGCCAACCTTGACCTGATCCGCTTGCTGCCGCGGCTGCTGGGCGAGCGGCGTGCAATCCGCGCCCAGCGCACGGTTCCGCGCCGGAGAGTTCGCCGCGGCGCTGAGCGCCGAGCTCGACTCGGAGTACCTCGGCCGGGCGGCGCGGATCCGCCCGCTGCGCTGGGGGCTGCGGACCTACTGGTCGGCGGTGCTGGCGCTGCTCGGCGCCGGCTCGCGCGGCGGGTCGGCCCCCGCGTTGCCGGAGCCGGTCGGGGCCCCGGAGCGCGAGCGCAGTTCCTGATCGAGCCGCGCGGCCTCCTGGGCGAGCATCTTGTTCTCCTCGGCCAGGCGCGAGATCGTCATCGAGAAGTGGAGCAGCAGCAGGAGCACGAAGCCGAAGGCGATCCCGAACAGCGCGTTGGTCGGTGTCGCGATCCCGAGCAGGTCGGCGACCTCGTCGAGCAGGTTCGCCCAGGCCGAGAGCAGCAGCATGACCACGCCGGCGGCGAGCCAGAGCAGCGCGTAGCGCTCGCCGAGCCGCCGCTGGCGGACAAGCTCGAGCACGAGCAGCAGCACGCCGCTGCTGGCGATGATCGCGACGACCTGGAGCTTGGTGCTCAACTCAGATCCCCGAGGGCAGGCCGGGAAGCAGCCGCTCGCCGGGCGCCGGGACCGGGCGGCGGCGGAAGAGCCCGATGAAGATCGCGAGCAGCACGCGGGCCATGTAGTAGCCGCTGCTCAGCGGGGTGATCGAGGAGCGGCCGGTCTCGCGCTGGCGCATCTCGACCGGGACCTCGTGGAGCTGCAGCTTGTTGGCGTGGAGCATCAGGATCGCCTCGACCTCAGGGTAGTCGTGGGGGTAGTCGCGGGCGAAGAGCTCGATCCCGCGCCGGTTCGCCATCCGGAAGCCGGAGGTCGGGTCGGTTACCCGCTGGCCGACGATCCGCGAGAGCAGGAATCGGAAGACGCGCATCCCGGCCCGCCGCGCGAGCGGGACGTCGTAGCCGGCCTCGCCGACGAAGCGCGTGCCGCAGACCATGTCCGCGTCGCCCTCGGTGTGCAACCGCTCGAGCATCGCCTGGAGGTAGGCGGGGTCGTGCTGGCCGTCGCCGTCGACCTGGACCGCGACGTCGTAGCCCTCGCGCATCGCGACGCGGAAGCCGCTCTGCACGGCGCCGCCGATCCCGACCCGGAACGGATGGCGGATGACGCGCGCGCCGGCTTCCTCGGCGACCCTGCCCGTGCCGTCGTTGGAGCCGTCGTCGATCACGAGGACGTCGAAGCCCGGGGCCTTCGCCTTGAGCTCGCCGATCACCGTGGCGATCGAGTCGGCCTCGTTGAGGGCGGGAACGATGGCGAGCTTGCGCAGGTCTTTCATCCGGGTCCCACCGTGTAGTGGTCTACGTATTCGCCGCAGGCCTCGGTGAGCGGAATCTCACGCGCGGCGTCGGGCTGGGCGGCGGTGACGTTACCGATGTCGGCTACCTGATCGACGCCGAGCAGCTCCTGCAGGCCCGACAGCCCGTGGGCGCTGAGCGTGACGTCGAGCAGGCCGCCGGGATGGTCGACTTCGCCGAGCGGCCAGAACGGGCCCTGGGCGGTGCGAAAGCGCACGCCGCCGTCGGCCGTC
Organism: uncultured Solirubrobacterales bacterium; assembly: GCA_963817065.1. GTDB lineage: Bacteria > Actinomycetota > Thermoleophilia > Solirubrobacterales > 70-9 > CAWFMO01. The sequence goes on along the minus strand of CAWFMO010000002.1, from coordinate 589,727 downwards.
GGCGGCAGCGAGGTCTCGAGCGGCCCGGCCGTCACGTCGAGTCCGAGCACCGGGCTGTAGTACTGGAGCGAAAGCTCCCAGCGGCCCTTCGGCAACTCGATCGTCTGGGTGATCTCGTCGCCGTCGGAGAGCTTCGACGCGGGATCCCAGCGAAGCCGCTTGCCGATGACCGATTTCGGCTGCACGCGGGCGGTGTCGTAGCCCTTTCCGATCGCCACGTCGACCAGGTCGAGGAGCTTGGTGACCTTGCAGTTGAAGCGGCTGCCCGGGCGCTCCTCCTCGGGGAGCACCCCGACCAGCGCGCTCTTGCCCTTGCGCTTCCAGAGCTGGAACGACTCGGTCTCGTCGACGAGCCGGTAGCTCGAGGGCGGGGCGCTCTTGTAGGCGGCGCTCGTCGTCACCGCGTAGTCGAAGCGGTCGAGCGCGTTCGGCGCCACCGAGTCGAAGTCGACCGGCAACCGCTCGAGCTTGCCGTTGCGCGCCAGGACCTGCTCCTCGGAGAACCTGGCCGGCCCCTCGAGCTCGGCGCCGCGCAGCCAGTAGTCGGTGTAGCGGTCGCTGGTCAGCGCAAGCACGCGCTTGCCGCGGACCTCGTCGCGGAACTCGCCGAGCTGCTCGGAGGCGAACTCCGGCGGCGCGACGCGGGCGTCCCTCAACGCCAGGAACGTCGAGTAGCCGGCGACGCCGATGAAGGCCACTGCGACGAGGGTTCGGGCGATTGTGATTGGGGTCCTCGGTGGCGCCGATTGGCGCGCATTACTTGCTCGGGGGTCGCTCGCGGCGAGCAGGCCGCGGAGGGCGATCAGCATTCCCAGCGGAGAGGCAATCGCCAATGCTTTCGCCTGTACGTAGAAGCCGCCGTCGATCAAGGTCCCGACGTAGATCAAAATCGCGCCGACCAGGCCGGCAAGGAGCGCCTTTTCGTTCTTGCGGATCGCGAACGCGATGCCGACCAGCAGCGCCAGCGCGCCGAGCACGCCGAAGACGAGGTAGGCGTCGAGGCCCGCGGTGCCCTCGAGGAAGTCGCCGGCGGGCCAGGCCCCCATCGCCTCGAAGGGCGAGACCGCCTCCTTGAGCCGGCTGTTGACGTCCTGGACGTAGCCGACGGCGCCCGACTGGACGAAGTCGATCGCCTGCGGCAGCTGAATCACCGCGATGATCGTGATCAGCACCGCCGGCACGACCAGCAGCGGGCCGGCGCTGCGGATCGCGCCGGTCACCTGGTCGCCCTCGCCGCGCCTGAACGCCGCGATCAGCTCGGCGCCGCCCCAGAGCGCCGCGATCAGCCCTGCGTAGAGCACGCCGGGATAGCTGTAGACGCCGAGCATCCCGGCGGCGAGCACGACGAGCGCGAGCAGCAGCCCGCGGCGCTCGCCCTCGCCGAGCGAGAGCTCGCGCAGCGCGAGCGCGAAGCCGATCAGCAGCAGCGCCATGATCGTTTCCTTGAAGCCGCCGATCGCGAGCGTCGACGCCGCGAGGTAGGGGACCGCGGTGATCGAGGCCGCGATCGCCCGAGGCAGCGGCGAGAGCCCGCGGAGCATCGCGAGCGCCGAGACCGCGGTCAGGACCGGGACCGCGAGCAGCAGGCCGAGCATCGGAGAGAGCGGCTCGGCGCCGATCCCCTTGGCGGTCGCGGCGACGAGGCCGTGCGGGCCCATCGGGTAGCCGTTGCGGATCTCGGTCGGCGTGACCCCGATCGGGTCCTCGAGCCAGGCCGTGTAGTGCAGGTGCCCCGCGAGGTCGTTGTTGACGCCGATCCCGATCACGCTGAGGTTGCCGCTGGCGATGAACGGGATCGAAGCGACGAGCAGGGTCAGCAGCGCGACCGGGAGCGCGACCCGCAGCGACTCGCGGGTCGGCATAGCCCGTCCGCGCAGGAACGCGATCGAGGCGACGACCATGACGACGAGGACGACAAGGACCGTCGTCGCCTTCCCCGGCACCCGGGGAGCGAGCGATCCGGCGATCAGCAGAGCCGCGAGCCCGACCGCGGGCTCGAGGAACGCGCCGTCGCGGCGTCCGAGCGCGACGAGGATCGCCCGGCCGACGAGCAGCGATGCGACACAGATCAGCGCCGCGGAGGCGTAGGTGGCGACCAGCACGAGCCGGGAAGGATAGGGAGGGGGTCAGCCCCCGGAGTTGCCGGGATCCTCGCGCTCGGAGAGGATCTCGTCGCGCTCGGCGAGCCGGTTTCGCCGCCTCAGCTCGGCCTCGCGCTGCCGCCGCTCGCCGGTCTCGCCCTCGACCTCGAGTGGCGGGACCGGGATCGGCTGTCCGGTCTGGTCGACCGCAACCATCGTCAGGTAGGCGGTCGACGTGTGGCGCACCTCGCGCGTGACCGGGTTCTCGGCCTCGACCCGGACCCCGACCTCCATCGAGGTCCGCCAAACGGCGTTCACCGAGGCGGCGCAGGTCAGAAGGTCGGCGACGTTGACCGGCTTCGTGAACGCCATCCGGTCCATGCCGGCGGTCACGATCCGGGTCCCGCAATGGCGCAGCGCCGCGAGCCCGGCCGCCTCGTCGCACATCTTCATCACCACGCCGCCGTGGACGAACCCGGCGCTGTTGGCGTCGAGGATCGACATCCACCTGACCAGGGTCGCGCTCGAGGCGGAGGCGGGGCGGGGATCCATCGGAGGCCGATCCTATTGTCTGCCCATCTCGCTGGAGGAGACAGTCCGCGATGCGGTCGAGGAGTTCATCCCGGTCGTCGAGGCGATCGGGGCCTCGATCATCGCCGTCGGCGTGCTCGTCACCGCGGCCGTCTTCGTACTCTCGGAGCTGCGGATCCGTCCGGTCGCCTACGAGCACGTGCGGCTGCTGCTCGGCCGCTTCCTGGCGCTCGGGATCGAGTTCCAGCTCGCTTCGGACATCCTCTCGAGCGCGGTCTCGCCGACCTGGGAGGACATCGGCCAGCTCGGCGCGATCGCGGCGATCCGGACAGCGCTGAACTACTTCCTCGCCCAGGAGATCGAGCGCGCCGCGGCGCTCGAGAAGCAGGGCATGCTCGCCTCGCCGACCGACATGCCTGAGCCGCGCTCCGACAAGAAGTGACCGATCCACATCTCCCGGCCGAGCTGACCCACGGCGCCGCCGCGGTCCCGTTCGCGATCGCCGGCGTCCTGCTGGTCGTGGGCGCACTGGTCTCGCTGACCCGCGGCCGCCACATCGGCTCCTCCTACGCCGAGTTCATCTCGCTCGGGCTCGAGTTCCTACTCGCCGCCGGACTGCTGCGGCTGGCGAGCGCCCAGAGCTTCGAGATGCTCGGTCTCGTCGCAGCGGTGATCGCCGCCCGCCGCGTGATCTCCTACGGGATCAGGCTCGCGGTGCGCGCGACCGGCTAGCTTCGTCGCCGTGAACGCCGATTCGCTCGAGAGCCTCGCCACCGAGGTCGAGGAATGCCGCCGCTGTCCGCGGCTGGTCGAGTGGCGCGAGGCCACCGCCGCCGACCCGCCGAAGCGCTACCGCGGCGAGGATTACTGGGCGCGACCGATACCCGGCTACGGCGACCCCGGCGCGAGGATCGTGCTCGTCGGGCTCGCGCCGGCCGCCCACGGCGGCAACCGCACCGGGCGCGTCTTCACCGGCGACCGCTCGGGCGACTGGCTGTTCGCGGCGCTCCACCGCGCCGGGATCGCGAACCAGCCCGAGTCGATCAGCCGCGACGACGGTCTCCGGCTCGAGCAGACGTGGGTCACCGCGGCGGTCAAGTGCGCGCCGCCGGCCAACAAGCCGACGATCGACGAGCGCGACAACTGCCAGCCCTACCTCGAGCGCGAGCTCGAGCTGCTCGGCGAGGCGAGGGTGCTGCTGGCGCTGGGCTCATTCGGCTGGGACGCCTCGCTGCGTGGCTGCCGCGCGCTCGGACACGAGGTCCCGAAGCCGAAGCCCCGCTTCGGCCACGGGGCCGAGGCGGAGGTCGGCCCCTACGTCGTGCTCGGCAGCTTCCACCCGAGCCAGCAGAACACGTTCACCGGCAAGCTGACCGAGGAGATGCTCGACTCGGTGCTTACCCGCGCCCGGGAGCTCGCTGGCATCTAGTCCCCGACCGCCGCCGTAACCTAAGCACGCTTGTTCCCCCTCAACCTCCCCAACGCGCTGACGATGCTCCGCATCCTCGCGGTGCCGGTGGTGGTCGTCGCGCTGCTCGACGAGACCGCGAACGGGGACACGCTGGCAGCGGTCGTCTTCGCGCTCGCCGCGCTCACCGACGGGCTCGACGGCTGGATCGCGCGCTCGCGCGGCGCGATCACGACCTTCGGCAAGCTGATGGACCCGATCGCGGACAAGCTGCTGGTCACCGCGGCGCTCGTCTCGCTGGTCTCGCTCGACCGGGTCGAGGCCTGGGTCGCGATGGTGATCATCGCGCGCGAGTTCGCGGTCACCGGGCTGCGCGGGGTCGCGGCGGAGCGCGGGATCGTGATCCAGGCGAGCTGGCTCGGCAAGCTCAAGACCGTGCTCCAGATCGCTGCGATCTTCGCGCTGATCGCGTCGCACCCGGCGTCGCTCGGGGTCGACATCCTCGTCTACGTCGCGGTCGCCGTCACCGCGATCTCGGGAGTCGACTACTTCTTCGGGTTGAGACGGATGCTCGACGAGCAGCCGGCGGCGGCCGAGTCGCCCTAGCGGGTCAGGCCGCGGGGGCTTCGAGCCACTCGCGCATCGTCGTGTGGTGGCGCGAATGCGTATCGGAGCCGAGCTCGGCGAGGATCTCGTCGAGCAACCCGTAGCGCTCGGCGATCACGTTGTGGCGGTGGATCGTCTCGAGGTTCTCCTGGCGCGCCATCACGAAGGCGCCCTCGCCGAGGCCGTCGAACTCCTCGGCGACCTGGCGGATCATCTCCCGGACGCAGTCCTCGACGAAGCGCGGCTGGCGGTGCGCCTTCTCGACCACCGCGAGCTCGTCGGAGCGCTTCATCAGCTCGTAGATCTCGCTCGACATCGAGCTCTCGACGATCTCGAGCAGCTTGCGCGCCTCGATCTCGGTCTCGGTGCCCTCGGGCCTCCCTATATATAGGCGCCCGATCCCGCGCTGGTTGTGCGTGGCGATCGGCACCACCTCGACTACCTCGTCGATCTGCTGCTGGTCGAAGCCGCGCTCGCTGAGCCGCGCGCGGGCGTTCTCCTCGACCAGCCCCTGGGCGCAGGGGCAGGCGGTCATCCCCTGGGCTTCGACCCCGGTCAGGGTTCGCGTGCCGCGCTCGGAGGCGACCGCGGTCCCGAACAGCGTGTAGATCTCCTGGGTCCGGATGCCCGATACCGGCGCCGGAACGGTCTCGGGGTAGCGGGCGGCGATCCGGACCTCGGCCCGGAGCCCGCCCTGGCGCTCGCGGACGAGCTCGGCGATGTGGGCGGCGAGGTTCTCGGCCCGCAGCGCCTCGCCGAGCACGACCTCGTCGATCGCCTCGTTGACGACCTCCTCGAAGCGCGACATGTGGACGCCGGCCTGGCCGGGGTTGAGGTCGACGACCCCCTCGAGCTCGGCGTAGTAGAGCTGCTCGGCCCCCTCGACGTTGACCCGGATCACCTTCTCGACTCCGGTCACGCCGACGCGCGAGAGGCTGACCCGGGTGTCGGGCGGGCTCGCCTGGGCGTCGGGGAGGACGGTGGAGGCGGATGTTGAAATCTCGCTCATCGGGGACACAGGGTACGGAGTCCACCGAGCGGCCCATCGCTAAAGAGTTGCCGCCGGCCCGCCGATTGCCAAAGAGATGACCGAGCTGCGACCCCAAGTAACGCTGACCAATTTCCTCGTCACCGTCGTGGCGATCGTCGTGCTCGGCAGCGTCGTCCCGGGGCTGTTCGCCGTCGTGCCCTAGCCGTCCGCGGTCGCGGTCGCGGTATCTAGAATGCGCGGTCGCTCCGGGGGAGTACCGAAGCGGTCAAACGGGATGCGCTGTAAACGCATTGGCTCTGCCTTCACAGGTTCGAATCCTGTCTCCCCCATACCGTCGCCCAAACGTCGAATTCATCGCCGTCCGTTCGTCGAACAGGCGACAACCCCGACAAGGAGGAAGCGATGAAGTTCATGCTCTTGATCCACCACGGCGACATGGCGACGCCCGATGGGCAGGAAGACTGGGCGAAGCTCTCGCCGGAGCAGCAGAAGGCGGTCTACGAGGGCTACCGGGAGATCAACGAGACCCCGGGGGTCACGCCCGGGGTCCGGATGCAGGACCCGGAGTCCGCGACGACCGTGCGCGTGAAGGACGGCAAGCTGATGCGGACAGACGGCCCGTTCGCCGAGACCAAGGAGGCGCTCGGCGGCTACCTGTTCTTCGAGGCCGACGACCGCGACGCGGCGATCGAGCTCGCCGCGCGGATCCCGGCGGCGAAGATGGGCGGCGCGGTCGAGGTGCGGCCGCTCGCGGGGTAGCGGGCCGCCCGCCGCCGGAGCCCGCTTAGCTACCCTGTCCGCCTCGCCCGGATAGCTCAGTGGTAGAGCACTTCCATGGTAAGGAAGGGGTCGTGGGTTCAAGTCCCACTCCGGGCTCTTGACCGAAGCCCTTCTCGTAGTCAAGGGTGGAGCGGGCTCCGGCGAGCATCCGCTCGATCGCGAGCTCACCGTCGGACGCGAGGACGGCGTCGACCTCGTCATCGCCGACCCTGAGATGTCGCGCCGCCACGCCGCCTTCCGGCACTCGGGAGCCGCGGTCACGGTCGAGGACCTCGGCTCCTCGAACGGCACCTGGGTCAACGGCGAGCAGATCTCCGGCCCGGCCGAGCTCGCGTCCGGCGATCAGATCCAGATCGGCGCCACCGTCTTCGAACTCCACGACGGCGGCGCGGCGACCAACGTGATCGGCGGGGCGGTCGCGGGCGCGGCGGCGACCGAGATCCAGCCCGGGTCCGCGGCCCGCCGCGATCCGGCTCCCGAGCCGCCGGCGCCCGCGCGGCGCCGCCAGCCCCGGCCGGCGCCGCGCCAGCCCGCGCCGGCCGAGGTCGGCCGCCTCAACGATCCCTCGAGGCAGAACATCGCCGCGCTCGCGGCGATCATCCTCGGCCCGCTCTCGATCGTCCTCGTCCTCTTCAGCTCCGGCGGCGCCTTCTACGTCGCGCTGCCGATGGCGATCGGGGCGATCGTCTGCGGCTCGATCGGGATGCGCAAGGTCGATGCCGGCAAGGCCGACCAGGGGCGCGGCCTCGCGCACGCCGGCCGGATCACGGGGATCATCGGCGCGATCCTCGCCACGCTCGCGATCGTCGCCCTGGTGATCGTCGCCGCGGCGCTCGACGAGGGGGCCGAGAACCTGCGCGAGGTGATCGACGCGGTCGAGACCGAGATCGACGACGCGGGTGGCGACGCGGGAGACCTGATCGACCAGGGCTCCGACGCGGCCGGCAGCGGCATCGATCAGGGCTCCGACGCGGCCGACGGCGGCCTCGAGGCGCCCGAGCCGAGCCAGTAGGCTGCCGCCGCCATGGACGTGAAGCTGACCGACGAGCAGAACGACTTCGTCGCCGCGATCCGCGACTTCTGCAAGCGCGAGGCTGGGACCCCGGAGCAGCGCGAGAAGCTGACCGCCGGTCACACCGAGCTCCACAACCAGGAGATCTACAAGCAGATGGCCGAGCTCGGCTGGCTCGGGCTGACGATCCCGGATCAGTACGGCGGGGCCGACGGGTCGATGCTCGACGCCTGCCTTTTCATGGAGGAGACCTCGCGCGGGATGGCGCCGATCGGCGGCTACGCGACGACGCTGATCGTCGCCGGGGCGACCAAGCGCTTCGGCACCGAGGAGCAGAAGCGGGAGATCCTCGGCGGGATCGCGAGCGGCAGCGTCGAGGCGATCGCGATGACCGAGCCCGAGGCCGGCTCCGACGTCGGCTCGCTGACGACCAAGGCCGAGAAGAGCAACGGCGGCTACGTGATCAACGGCCAGAAGGTCTTCATCTCCAACGCCCACATCTCCGACCACGTCCTCGTCGTCTGCAGGACGACCAAGGGCGAGAACAAGCACGAGGGACTGACGATGCTCTGGGTCCCGAGCGGCGCCGAGGGGATGGAGGTGACCCCGATCGACACGATGGGCGGCCGCGAGACCAACACGCTCTTCTTCAGCGACTGCGAGGTCGGAGAGGACGCGGTGCTCGGCGAGGTCGACAAGGGTTGGACCCAGCTCATGGCCGGCCTCAACGTCGAGCGGTTGATCCTCGCCGCGACGATGCTCGGGGTCGGCCAGCGCGCCTTCGACGACGCGCTCGCCTACGCCAAGGAGCGCAAGCAGTTCGGCAAGCCGATCGGCTCCTTCCAGGCGCTCCAGCACCGCTTCGCCGACCTCGCAACCGAGCTCGAGGCGGCGCGGCTGATGACCTGGTGGGTTGCGAGCCTCACCGACGAGGACCCCGACCGGATGCTCCCCAAGGAGGCATCGATGGTGAAGCTGTTCGTCACCGAGACCGCGCAGCGCGCGGCGCTCGCGGGGATGCAGATGATGGGCGGCTACGGCTACTCCTCCGAGTACGACATGGAGCGCCTCGTCCGCACGACGCTGGTCGCGACGATCTACGGCGGCACCTCGGAGATCCAGCGCGGGATCATCGCCAAGACGCTCGGACTCTGAGCCGCCCCGCAAAGCTTTAGCGGGGCGGCCGGGATTGGCCGTTCGTTTGACAAGCGGCGCGCTTTCGTGATACCAACCCCGTCTGGTCGGGGACACCCCCGTCGCCGACCCGGGAGAGAGAAGCCAGTCCGCACGGGAGACGCAACGCATCGCTGCGCGGGGTCGGGACTTACGCGCGTATCACGGCCGGGTCGCCGGGCTCTGATCGGCCTGCTCGCGGTCGGGTGCCTTTACGCGCTTCCCGCCACTGCCTCCGCGGCCAACCCCTCGATTGTCAACACCGGGACCGGATGCGCTGGCCAGACAGCCTGGCTCGTCTCCTGCGCGACCACCGGCCACGACGGCGACCACTCGAGCGGCCGCCGGTTGCGCATCTCGGCGCTCGTCAATCACGACGCCCCCAACTCGATCGCCTCGATGCTCACCGATCAGTGGACCAACCCCACCGTGACCACGGGCGTCAGCGGCTCGAGACCCACCATCGACGGTGGCTATCCACGCTCACGGGTCAACATGACGCTCACCCACGACAACAACAACACCGGTCTGAGCTGCGGCTTTCTCTCCGGTACCCGGCGCACATCCGACCGCGTCCTAGGGCTGCGCGCGCGCGACTCCGCGACCCAGACCAGCGGCACCAGCAACTCGATCGTCAAGTTCACCGCCGCCAACCAGTGCACCGGCCCCGAGGACTTCGCTTTCATCTATGACTGGCCCGGCCTCTCGAGCGGCGGCTGCGCTACGCCCACAGGCAGCAACTTCGGCAACTCGATCACCCCCGGCACGAGCCTGACCTTCTGCTACACCGGCGATGACCCGGACATCAGCGGTGACTCCAACTTCGAGGGGATCAGCTGGCGGCGCCGCAACCTGAGGACGGGGGCAGTTACAGGGGCGACGGAATCCTGCCCTGAGAACGGCGACAACGCCAGGAAGGCGGTGGCGGTCTCGTTCCCCGACCGAGGCGCCTGGGTGGTCGAGGCCGAGCTTCTCGACGGCGACAACTGCGACACGAACCAGAACCCAGGCTTCTGGTTCCCGATCGGAACCGCCGACGTCAACAGCACCGGCGCGCCCAGCCTCACCCTCGGCGCAACGCGACCCCAGTTCAACGGCAACACCACGGTGACCGCGACCGGCCTCGTCGACCCCGACAGCGGTGACGGCGGCGGCGCACAGATCCTCGAATGGGATCTCGACGGCAACGCGGGCAACGGCGTCGCCGGCTACGAGGACACGACGATCGCCGGCGCGGGCGCGACGCTGGCATCCGGCCAGACCAAGGTTCACAACACGACGGGGGAGTCCCCTGGGCTGCACACCGTTCGCAGCAGGGTCACCGACAACGGCGCCATGGACGCCGCCGACGGCATCCGCCGCACCTCGGGGACAGTGACCACGACCTACCTCGTCGACTCGGCGCCGGTCGCGAATGGACAGTCGCTCAACGTCGAGTCGGGCAACTCGATCCCGATCACGCTCACCGGATCCGACCCGGACAGCGACCCGCTGACTTACTCGATCACCGATGCGCCCGACAACGGATCGCTGACCGGTAGCGGCCCGAACCGGAACTACGCCGCCAACGCCACCTTCGCCGGAATCGACAGCTTCCAGTTCCAGGTCAACGACGGCTTCGGGCGCACCGCGACCGCGACCGTGACGATCCGCGTCGATCCCCAGACCCAGATCGACGCATCGCCGCCCGACCCGAGCGACTCCGCCGATCCGAGCTTCAGCTTCAGCTCACCGGTGACGAGCGCGCCGGTCACCTTCCAATGCTCGCTCGACAGCGCCGGCTTCACCCCGTGCACCTCGCCGACCAGCTACACGGGGCTCAGCGACGACATCCACAACTTCCAGGTCCGCGCGGTCGCCGCCGGCAACACCGATCCGACCCCCGCCTCCTACAGCTGGGAGATCGATACCGACCCGCCGACGGCGACGATCGACACATTCCCGCCTGACCCCTCCAACGACACGACGCCGGAATTCACCTTCTCCTCCGACGAGGACCCGGGCTCGACCTTCGAGTGCCGCCTCGACTCCGTCGACGAGGTCGACTTCGCGCCCTGCGGCTCGCCGTTCGAGACTCCCGTGCTGATCGAGGGGGACCACACATTCGACGTCCGCGCAATCGATCCGGCCGGCAACACGGGCCCGATCGACAGCCATACCTGGACCGTCGACATCACAGCGCCCGTCGTCCAGATCACCGTCTCCCCGACCGACCCGTCGAGCTCCGAGGACGCCCACTTCGAGTTCACGGTCGACGATCCCTCGGCCGACGTCGAATGCGATCTCGACGGCGCCGGGTTCGTCGACTGCGACTCGACCAGCTCCCAGGACTACACCGGCCTCGACGACGGACCGCACACCTTCACGGTCCGCGCCACCGACCCGGCGGGCAACGTCGGCGACGACGCCCGCACGTGGACGATCGACAGCGGCGACCCGCTGACGACGATCGACACCTTCCCGGACGATCCCTCGAACGACACGACGCCGGAGTTCACCTTCAGCTCCAACGAGAGCCCCGACGTCACCTTCGAGTGCCGCCTCGACTCCGATCAGGAGGGCGACTTCGCGACCTGCAGCTCGCCGTACGAGACCCCCGAGCTCGTCGAGGGAGAGCACACGCTCGAGGTCCGCGCGACCGACCTCGCAGACAACACCGGCCCGATCGCCTCCTACACCTGGACCGTCGACACGACAGCCCCGGTTACGACGATCACCGACGCCCCCGACGATCCGACGAACTCGACCGTCGCGCATTTCGAGTTCTCCTCGGACGAGGACCCCGACGTGACCTTCGAGTGCTCGCTCGACGGCGGGCCGTTCACGAGCTGCACGTCGCCGGCCGACTACCCGGGCCTGACCGAGGGCACCCACACCTTCGACGTCCGCGCAACCGACTTCGCCGAGAACGTCGGAACCGCGGCTTCACATGAGTGGAGGATCGACCTCTCGACTCCCGATACGACGATCACCGATGGTCCGCCCGCGCAGAGCACCTCCACCGTCGCGACCTTCGAGTTCGATTCCGATGAGTCGCCCGACGTCACGTTCGAGTGCCGCCTCGACTCGAACGACCCCGGCGCCTGGGAGGAATGCTCCTCGCCGCAGCTCTACGCCGATCTCAGCGACGGCGACCACGTGCTCGAGGTTCGCGCGATCGACCTCGCCGGGAACGAGGACCCGACGCCGGACACGCACGAGTGGTCGACCGACACCGGCGCCCCCGGGACGACGATCGACGCCGGGCCGAGCGGGACCACCGCCTCGACCGACGCCCACTTCGAGTTCTCCTCCGACGACCCCGCCGCGACCTTCGAGTGCGATCTCGACGACGGCGGGTTCGCCCCCTGCGGCTCACCGCAGGACTTCGGCGGCCTCGATGACGGCAGCCACACGTTCCGCGTCCGCGCGGTCGACGAGTTCGGGAATCCGGACGGCACCGCCGCCACCAGGACCTGGGTCGTCGACGCGACCGGGCCCGTGGTCACGATCGACTCGGCTCCGGCCGATCCGACCGGCTCCGACGAGGCGAGCTTCGAGTTCTCCGCCGACGAGGCCGCGGACTTCACCTGCGCGCTCGACGGCGGCGCTCCCGAGCCCTGCGACTCCCCGAAGTCATACGGCGGCGTCCCCGAAGGCGTCCACACCCTGATCATCGTCGGGGTCGACTCAGTAGGCAACGCCGGGGCACCGGTCCAGCACGACTGGGAGGTCGATCGGACGCCGCCCGACGTGACGATCGACGACGCGACCCACACGCCGGACAGCTCGACCACCGCGTCGTTCGAGTTCTCGAGCACCGACCCCGACGCGACCTTCGAGTGCAGGCTCGACGGCGGCGCGATCCAGGGCAACTGCGGATCCCCGCGGACCTACACCGGGCTCGACGAGGGCGATCACAGCTTCGAGGTCAGGGCGACCGACGACGTCGGCAACGCCAGCGACTGGCTGGTCCATGACTGGACGATCACCGGCAGCGACGCGCCGGACACGTTCATCGGCATCAAGCCGCCCGCGAGCACGACCTCGACCGACGCCGACTTCAGCTTCAGCTCCAACGAGCCGGGCTCGAGCTTCGTCTGCAAGCTCGACAGCGGCGGCTTCGTCGCCTGCGACTCGAGCTCGGAGCAGAGCTACAGCGGCCTCGCCGTCGGCTCGCACACCTTCCGCGTCAAGGCGATCGACACCGACCTGGTCGACGACCCGACCCCCGCCGAATACACCTGGGCCGTCACCGCGGTGCCGGTGACCCCGCCGCCGCCGGCGCAGGGCGGAGTCCAGGCGATCCCGGGAACCTCGGTCGGCGCCGCGCTGGTCAACCTCCTGCGCAAGGTCAAGCTGACGAGCACGACGGCGAAGATCGGCACCGTGAGCTGTCCCGCGGGCGCCACGTGCAGCGTCGTCGGAACCGGCCAGCTCAAGGTCAAGAAGAAGAAGTCGAACGTCTCGATCGTCGACCCCGGCCCGATCGCCGGTGGCGCGAGCGCCGACCTGACGATCAACGTCCCGTCGCGGCTCAAGCGCGGCAAGCTCAAGGTCACGGTCACCGTGACCCCGAGCGGCGGCACGCCGGTCAGCGTCAGCGGGAACATCAAGCTGAAGAGGAAGAAGAAGTGAGGCGCGCGGGCCTGATCGCCGCGCTCGCCGCGGTCGCCGCGCTGGCGATTCCCGCCGCGGCCTCGGCCGCCAACCCGACGATCCTCAATACAAACACCGGCTGCAGCGGCCAGACGTCCTGGCTGATCTCGTGCGCGACCGCCGGCCAGACGGGCACGGGCGGCAACGCGAACCAGCTCCGGATCTCCGGCTGGTTCAGCCATGACACCGGGAACACGCTGGCCTCGCTGCTCACCGACGACGACTGGGACGGCACCAACGACGTCTCGACCGTCCGCGGCGCCGGCGCCACGCGTCCCAACATCTTCGGCGGCTACCCGCGCTCGCGCTCCAACGTCACCTACCAGCTCCCGACCGGCAACACCGGGATGAGCTGCGACGGGTTCCCGGGATTCGGCGGCACGCGGCGCACCGACAACCGCGTCGCCCGGATCGCGGCGCGCGACTCCGGCAACCAGACGAGCGGCACCAGCTCGTCGCAGATCAAGTTCCTCGCCGCCGGAAGCTGCACGGGCCCCGAGGACTTCGCCTACATCTACACCTGGGGCACCAACAACTTCGTCAACTCGACCTCCCTGGAGCCGGGCGAGCAGAAGACCTTCACCTACACCGGCGACGACAGCGACACAACCGGCAACTCCGATTTCGACGGGATCCGCTGGCGGACCCGAAACATCCGCACCGGCGCCCTGTCGGCGGAGACCGATTCCTGTCCGAGCAACGGCGATAACGCGTCGAAGTCGCTGACCGTCACCTTCCCCGACCGCGGCGCGTTCGTGGTCGAGGCCGAGCTTCTCACCGGCAACACCTGCAACCAGGACCAGAATCCCAACTACTGGGTCCCGATCGGAACCGCAGACGTCAACAGCGCCGGCGCCCCGAGCCTCAGCCTCGACAGCGCGACCACCACGCAGAGCGGCGTCGTACGCCCGCAGTTCGGCCAGGACTGGACGGTCAGGGCCCAGGGCCTCGTCGACCCCGACGCCGGTGACGGCGGCGGCGCCCAGATCGTCGAGTGGGACGTGAACAACAACACCGGCGACGGCGCCAGCGGCTTCGAGGCGAGTGACATCGCCGGCTACGGCTCGACCCTCCCCGCGAACACGACGACCCAGAACGTCGACAGCAGCCCCCAGGCCGCGGGTCTCTACAGCGTCCGCGCAAAGGTCACCGACAACGGCGCCGGCGACGCGGCGGACCCGATTCGCAGGACGGGCGGCGCGGTGACGCTCCAGTACCGGGTCGACGCGGCGCCGACGGCGAACGGCCAGACGGTGACCACCGACACCGGCGCGACCAACGCTCCGATGACGCTCACAGGCTCCGACCCCGACGGCGACTCGCTCTCCTGGACCACCGGCGCCGCGGCGAACGGCACGGTCGGCGGCAGCGGCGCCGCCCGGACCTACACCCCGGCGGCCGGATTCGCCGGAACCGACTCCTTCAGCGTCACCGCCAACGACGGCTTCGGCCGCACCGACGATGACACCGTCTCGTTGAACGTCCGCCCCGGCACCACGATCACCGACGAGCCGCCGGCGTTCACCAACGACGCGAGCCCGGACGTCGCCTTCAACAGCAACGCGACCGCGGTCGCGACGAACTTCCAGTGCAAGCTCGACGGCGGATCGTTCACGAGCTGCAACTCGCCGCAGACCTTCCCGGGGCTCGCCGACGGCGCGCACACCGTTCAGGTCAAGGCCGCCGCGGGCGGCGTCGAGGACGCCTCGCCCGACACGACCTCGTTCACCGTCGACACCGTCGCCCCGAGCGCCGGCGTCGACGCCGGGCCGCCCGACCCCTCCAACGACACGACGCCGGAGATCGACTTCTCGAACACCGAGACGCCGGTCACCTCGCCGGTGAGCTTCCAGTGCCAGCTCGACGGCGATGGCTTCGACCCCTGCAGCTCGCCCTACGTGACCCCGGTGCTCGCCGACGACGTCCACACCTTCGAGGTCAAGGCGACCGACGCGGCCGGGAACGCGAGCGGGGTCGACAGCATCACCTGGCGCAGCGACGCGACCGATCCCCAGACCGCGATCGAGTCGACGCC
Source organism: uncultured Solirubrobacterales bacterium (assembly GCA_963817065.1). Classification (GTDB taxonomy): domain Bacteria; phylum Actinomycetota; class Thermoleophilia; order Solirubrobacterales; family 70-9; genus CAWFMO01. The sequence continues at coordinate 574,472 of CAWFMO010000002.1, read as the reverse complement.
GGCCAACCCGACCTCGAACCCCGACGCCGAGTTCGACTTCGCCTCGAACGAGCTCGGCGGATACGAGTGCCGCCTCGACTCCACGGCGCCCGGCGACTTCGATCCCTGCGCCGAGCATTCCGAGTTCGAGGATCTCGCCCCGGGCGAGCACACCCTCGACGTCAGGGCACTGGACCTGGCGGGCAACGCGGACGAGACCCCCGCCTCGTTCGAGTGGACGATCGACGGGCTCTCCGGAGAGACCAGCATCGACTCGACTCCCTCGAATCCCTCCTCGAACGTCAATCCCGATTTCGAGTTCTCCTCGAACGAGCTCGGCACGTTCGAGTGCCGGCTCGACTCGGCCGACGAGGTCGATTTCCTGCCATGCGCCTCGCCGCACGGGTACTCGGGGCTCGGCGAAGGCGAGCACACCTTCGAGGTCAGGTCGATCGACATCGGCGGCAACGTCGACGCGACGCCCGCCTCGCACACCTGGCTGATCGACTTGACCGTCCCGGAGACCGGAATCGATTCGACCCCGCCCAACCCGTCGCCCAGCCCGAACGCCGACTTCGAGTTCTCCTCGAACGAGCTCGCGACGTTCGAGTGCAGGCTCGACTCCGTCGACGAGGGCGATTTCGCGGCCTGCGCCTCGCCGGCTAGCTACGGCGGCCTGCTCGACGGCACCCACACCTTCGAGGTCCGCGCGCTCGACCTCGCCGGCAACTTCGATCCGACGCCCGCGTCGGCGACCTGGACGATCGACTCGGGGCTCGAGTTCCCCGAGTCGCTCTCCGCGCAGGCGGCTCCGCGCGGATCCGGCGGCTCGGGCCCGAAGAAGTGCAAGGGCAAGCGCAAGGGCAAATGCAAGCGCAAGCGGGGCGGCAAGTGAAGAAGCTTCTATTGGCGGGGATGCTGGCGGCGCTGCTGATCCCGGCGGGCGACGCCGCGGCGCGCAAGGTCGGCAACCCGGGGGCGTTCAGCGCCGTGGTCAAGGACGGCCACCTCGAGGTCGGCTCCCAAAGCTTCGACTTCGATGACTCCGACCCCGACGAGGACATCACGTTCAGTGGCACGGTCGACGGGCAGGGCAACCTGCTGATCCCCGTAAGCCAGTTCGACTTCCCCGACATCCCGATAACGGTCAGCGGGATCGACATCACGATCCACATCAACGTGGTCGGGGACCCGAGCAATGCCTCGAACGTCAAGGGGACGATCGACCCTCTGACCGGCGCGGCTTCGGTTCGCCTGCGTGTCTGGATCAAGATCGATGGCGTGCCGTTCAACGGCGGCTGCCGGATCGGCTCCGCCGGCTCACCGATCGACATCAACCAGGCGACGACGGGCGTCGCCAACGGCGTCCCGTACAGCACTGCGAACGGCGAGGTGACGCTCGCCAATCACACCTTCTCGGTACCGGGGACGAGCGAATGCAGCACGATCATTGGAAATCAGGTCAACGACGCGGTCGGGATTCCGTCTGGCTCGGGTAGCAACCACGCGATCCTCAGGGCCGATTTCAGCCCGATCCTGACCAAGGGCGTCAACGCGTCGTTCACGGCCACGCCGAACAACGGCCCGGCCCCTCTTAACGTGGCGCTCAACGGCTCGGGCTCGTTCGTGCCCGCCGGAGTCAAGACCTGCGTCCCGGCGCTGCCGACGACGGCGAACTGCGGCTACCGCTGGGACTACGACAACAACGGCACGATCGACGAGGTCACCAACACCGCGTCGGTCAACCACATCTTCGCGACCCCCGGCACCCACACCGTCGGGATGACGGTGTTCGACAACGACCTGGACTCCGACAAGACCACACGCACGGTGACCGTCGGCGCCCCGTTGCCGCCCGATCTGGCGATCACCAAGAGCCACACGGGCAACTTCGCGGTCGGATCCCCGGGCAGCTACAACCTCGCGGTTTCCAACGTCGGCACCGGTGCGACGACCGGGACGACGACCGTCACCGACACGCTGCCGACCGGGCTCAGCTTCGTCAGCGCCACCGGCACGGGGTGGAGCTGCGGCGCGGTCTCGCAGACCGTCACCTGCACCCGCCCGCTGGGGATCCTCGGCGGAGCCGGGGTCCCGAGCATCACCGTGAACACGAACGTCGGCGCGGCCGCGTGGCCCTCGGTGACCAACACCGCGACGGTCGCCACCGCCGGCGACAGCGCGGCTCCGAACAACTCCTCATCCGACCCGACGACCGTCGACGCGGCCGACCTCGCGATCTCGAAGAGCCACACCGGCGCGTTCCTGGTCGGCGGCACCGGGACCTACTCGCTCGAGGTCTCGAACGCCGGCACGGCCGCGACGACCGGCGCGGCGACGATCCACGACACGCTGCCCGCGGGGCTCACGCCCTCCGACGCGACCGAGCCGGGCGGCTGGGACTGCACCACCGCCGGCCAGGACGTCGATTGCACCCACGCGGCGGGGATCGCTCCCGCCGAAAGCGCGACGATCGAGATCCCGGTATCGGTTGGCGTCGCCGCCGTCCCATCGGTGATCAACACGGCCTCGGTCTCGACCGCGCTCGACCCGAACGCGGCCAACGACAGCTCGAGCGACCCGACCTCGGTCACGGCGACCCCCGACCTCGCGATCGACAAGAGCCACGCCGGAGACTTCCGCGTCGGCTCCCCGGGCGCCTACACGCTCGCGGTAACCAACGACGGCGCTCGCGCGAGCGCCGGCACGACCACCGTCACCGACACGCTTCCCGCCGGGCTCACCCCGACCAACGCCTCGGGGACCGACTGGATCTGCAACGTCCTCGGCCAGGACGTGACCTGCACGAGCGACGAGACCCTCGACCCGAACGAGGACGCGGCCCCGATCTCGATCTCGGTCGACGTCGACGCCTCGGCGCTTCCCTCGGTCACCAACACCGCGAACGTGGATAGCGCCGGAACCGGTGACGACGAGGACCTGAACCCCGCCAACGACTCCGACGACGACCCGACGACGGTCACGGCGACCGACCTCACGATCGACAAGAGCCACGCCGGCGGCTTCGGCATCGGCCAGGAGGGCGTCTACACGCTCGCGGTCACGAACGAGGGCGACGCCGCGACGGTCGGCACGACCACCGTCACCGACACGCTGCCGCCCGAGCTGACCTTCGTCAGCGCCACCGGTACCGGCTGGAGCTGCGGCGCGGCCGGCCAGGACGTCACCTGCACACGCGGAGGAGCGGTCGCCGCGGGCCAGACCGCGCCCGTGATCACGCTGACCGTCGACGTCGGGCTCACCGAGGAGGAGGAGATCACCAACAGCGCCACCGTCAGCGGCGCCGACGACGTCAACGGGGCCAACGACTCCGACTCCGATCCGACCGCGCTGACCTCGACCGACCTCGAGCTGGTCAAGACCCACAGCAGCGACTTCCGCGCCGGCAACACCCGCGCCTACATCCTGCGGGTCAACAACATCGGCTCCGGGCCGACCGTCGGCACGACGACCGTCACCGACACGCTCCCCGACGGGCTCGACTACGTGAACGCGACCGGCTCGGGCTGGACCTGCTCCCTGGACGGCGAGGAGGTCACGTGCGACCGCGCGGCGGCGATCGCCGACGGCGACTCGGCGCCCCCGATAACTCTCCAGGTCCTGGTCGGGGCCGACGCCTACCCTGGCGTGACCAACGTCGCGACGGTCTCGAACCAGGAGGACGGCAACGACGCCAACGACACCGCCTCCGATCCGACCGTCGTCCACGCCAACGACCTCGCGCTCTCGAAGACGAGCTCGGGCAGCTTCCACGTCGGCGGCGAGGCGAGCTATGAGATCGACGTCTCCAACGTCGGCGACGCGGACACCGGCGCTCCCGCCGTCGTCACCGACGAGCTCCCCGACGGGTTGACGTTCGCCGGCGCCAACGGCAGCGAATGGTCCTGCTCGGCGCTCGGCCAGGTGGTCACCTGCGAGCACGCCGGTGCGATCGCGGCCGGCGACGGCGCCCAGACGCTCGAGCTGCTCGCCGACGTCGCATCCGACGCGGCCTCCGAGATCACCAACGAGGCGAGCGTCGAGATCCCCGAGGACCCGAACACCGCCGACAACAGCGACGACGACACCGCCGACGTCGGCCGGATCGACCTCGCGATCGACAAGAGCCACACCGAACAGCCCGAGCGCGGCGGCGAGGGCAGCTACACGATCGACGTCTCCAACGTCGGCGATCTCGACAGCGACGGCCCGGCGCACGTCAGCGACGCGCTCCCGACCGAACTCACCTACGCGGGCGCCACGGGAGCCGGCTGGAGCTGCTCGATCTCCTCCGGGACCGTGAGCTGCGACCACGCGGGCCCGATCGCGGCCGGCGGAGCGGCGGCGCCGATCACCCTCGACGTGGTCGTCGACAACGACGCTCCGGCGACGATCGACAACACCGCCTCGGTCTCGACCCGCGACGACGCCGACGGCTCGAACGACTCCGACACCGACTCGGCGAACATCAGCCCGTCGCTCGACGCCGCGGTCTCGATCCGCCCGCGGGTCCCCGATCCCCCTGACGACAAGTTCAGGGTCGGCACCAACGCGACCTACACCGTCGCGGTCCGCAACGACGGCGCCGATGACCTCAGCGGCCCGATCAGCGCCGAGGTCACGCTCCCGGCCGGGCTCACGTTCACCGACTACGAAGGCAACGGCTGGTCCTGCTCCGCGGCAGGCGCCGTTGTGACCTGCACCCACGCGGACGGCCTCGAGGCCGAGACGCGCAGCGACGTCGGCATCGAGGTCGTGGTCGCGAGCACCGCGGTCCCGAGCGTCACCACCGGGGTCGAGATCTCGGCGCCCGGCGACGGCAACGCCGCGAACGACACGGACTCGGCGACCACCGACGTCGAGATGATCGATCTCGCGGTCGCGATGTCGCACGCGCCGGCGAGCTTCGCCCCGGGCGGCGCGGGCGCCTTCCTGATCTCGGTCGAGAACGTCGGCAACGCCGACGGCATCGACCCGGTGACGGTCACCGACGCGCTGCCCTCCGGGCTCAGCTTCGTCAGCGCCTCGGGCACGGGCTGGGCGTGCTCGCACGCCGGCGGCACCGTCACCTGCACGAGCGACGACCACCTGCACGCGGGCGAGCAGGCGGCTGACATCGTCCTCAACGTCAGCGCCGCGGCGGGCGCGGCGGGCCAGACCGTCGAGAACACGGCCACGGCCTCGACCAGCTCCGACGGCGACCTCGCCAACAACACGGCTTCCGACAGCGTCGGGATCGGCGTTTTGCCGCCCCCGGCACAACAGCAGGGCGCACAACTGACGCCACCCACCACCACGCCTGCAAAGAAGTGCAAGGCGAAGAAGAAGAAAGGGAAGAAGAAGAAAAAGTGCAAACGCAAGGGCAGGAAACGATGACCAGCAAGAGCGCCACCGACCAGGGAGGACCGCTGGTGCAGGGCGCCGCGCGCTCGCCTCGTCGTCGTTTCGCCGTCCTCGCGGGCGGCCTCGCGACCCTCGGTGTCGCGATCTTCGCCTCCGCCGGCAGCGCAACCGTCCCGGGTGGGAACGGGTTGATCGTCTTCAGCAGCAATCGCGACGGCAACGAGGAGATCTACAAGATCACTCCGACGGGCACCAATCCCGTCCGGCTGACCAACAACGCGGTCCCCGATTTCGATCCCGCCGTCTCGCCGGACGGGACCAAGGTCGCGTTCACGCGGACCGTCGCCGCCAGCAACAACGAGATCTTCACGATGAACATCGACGGCACAGGCTTGACCCAGCTGACGACGACCGGCGCCGGCGCGACCGGTGACGACCGCGACCCCGCCTGGTCTCCGAGCGGGGCCTCGATCGCGTTCCGCAGCTCACGCGACGGCGACAACGAGATCTGGAGCATGACCGCCGCCGGCGGCTCACTCACCAACCTCACCAACACCGGCCTCAACGACTCGGACTTCAACCCCGATTGGTCGCCGGACGGGACCAAGATCGCCTTCCAGCGCTTCAACACCAACAACGAAGTCTTCGTGATGAATTCGAACGGCTCCGGTCAGAACAACCTCAGCAACAACGCCGCCAACGACGGCCGCCCGAGCTGGTCCCCCGACAACACCCAGATCGCCTTCGACAGCAACCGCGACGGTGACGCCGAGATCTTCTCGATGACCGCCGCCGGCGGGTCGCAGACGCAGCTCACCACCAACACGGCGACCGACCAGAACCCCTCCTGGTCGCCGAACGGCGCCGCGATCGCTTTCAACACCAACCTCGGCGCGGGCGCGGACCAGGAGATCCACCGGATCCCGTCAGGGGGCGGCGCGACCACCGCGCTCACGAACAACACCGCGACCGACATCAACCCGAGCTGGCAGACCGACAACACCCCGCCGGACACTGTGATCGACACCGGTCCCGCGGACGGCTCGACTATCCCGGACGACAGCGCGGCCTTCACTTTCCACTCGACCGAGGCCAACTCGACCCTCCAGTGCAGCCTCGACGGCCCGTTCGCGCCCTGCAACAGCGGCACTTTCAACACCGGCGCGCTCGCCGACGGCAGCCATACGTTCACCGTCAAGGCGATCGACGTCGCCGGCAACGAGGACCCGACGCCCGCGAGCCGGACGTTCACGATCGACACGATCGAGCCGATCGCGAGCATCGACACCTTCCCGTCCGACCCCTCCAACGATCCGGCACCCGTATTCACCTTCTCCTCGAACGAGGACCCCGACTCGACCTTCGAATGCCGACTCGACACCGACCCCTTCGCGGCCTGCGTGTCGGGCGACGCCTTCCCGGTCACCGATGGCTCGCACACGTTCGAGGTCCGGGCGACCGACGAGGTCGGCAACACCGGCCCGGCCGACTCCTACACCTGGACCGTCGACCTCATCGATCCGGTCGTCGACATCACCGTCAGCCCGCCGGCGGTCAGCAACAACACCAACCCCCACTTCGAGTTCACGGTCGACGACAACACCGCCACCATCGAGTGTCAGATCGACGGCGGCAGCTTCGACCCCTGCGACTCCTCGACCTCGCACGACCTCTCCGGCCTCGGCGACGGGCCGCACACGTTCGTCGTCCGGGCGACCGACCCGGCCGGAAACGCCGGCCAGGACTCCCACACGTGGGACATCGACACCGCGGCGCCGTCGGCGACGATCGACGTTGCGCCCGACGATCCCTCCAACGACACGACGCCCGAGTTCCAGTTCAGCTCCGTCGATCTCGACGTCGACCGCTTCGAGTGCAGCCTCGACGGCGGCCTCTTCGACACCTGCAGCTCGCCGTTCGAGGTCACGCCGGCGCTCGGCGAGGGCCCGCACACCTTCGACGTCAGGGCGGTCGACGTGGCCGGTAACACCGGCCCCCTCGCTTCGCACAGCTGGAACGTCGACCTGACCGCCCCGATCGCGACGATCGATCCCCCGACGCCGACCGATCCCTCGAACGACACGGATCCCGAGTTCTTCTTCAGCTCCAACGACCCGAGCGCGACTTTCGAGTGCAGCCTCGACACCGACCCATTCCTTAACTGCGTCTCGGGCGACACGTTCCCGGTCACCGGGGAAGGCGACCACACCTTCGAGGTCCGGGCGATCGACGGGCCCGGCAACGTCGGCGCTGCCGACTCGTTCACCTGGGAGCTCGACACCACCTTCCCCGTGGTCGACATCACCGACGCCCCAGACGATCCCACCGCCTCGGATGACGCTCACTTCGAGTTCACGGCGAGCGACCTGAACCTCGAGAGCGTCGAGTGCTCGCTCGACCTCGGCGCGTTCGTCGCCTGCGACTCGTTCAGCTCGCAGGACTACACGGACCTCGGCGACGGTTCGCACACCTTCGTCGTCACCGGCAACGACACGGCCGGCAACGTGGGTGCCGACTCCCACACCTGGACGGTCGACACGACCGGCTCCGAGATCGAGTTCACGGATGCTCCCGACGATCCGACGAACTCCAACGATCCCCACTTCGAGTTCACGGTCGGCGACGCCGTCGCCGTCACCTGCCAGCTCGACGCGGAGACGCCGATCGACCCCTGCGCCTCGCCGCAGGACTTCACCGACGTCGCCGACGGCGACCACACGTTCACGGTGACCGCGTTTGACGCACTCGGCAACGAGTCGAGCCTCTCGCACGAATGGACGATCGACACCGCCGCGCCGGAGACGACGATCGACCCGCCGACCCCGACCGATCCGTCGAACGACACCGATCCGGAGTTCTTCTTCAGCTCCGACAAGGCGAACTCGACCTTCGAGTGCCGGCTCGACGCGGACCCGTTCGCGGCCTGCGTGTCGGGAGACAGCTTCCCGGTGACCGACGGTTCGCGCACCTTCGAGGTTCAGGCGACCGACGCGCTCGGCAACGTCGATCCGACTCCCGCCTCATTCACCTGGACGGTCGAGACCGGTGCGCCCACGGTGACGATCGACGACCAGCCGACCGACCCGTCGGCTGACACGACGCCCGAGTTCGAGTTCTCCTCACCCGACGGCGACGTCGACCGCTTCGAGTGCCAGATCGATGCCGGCGACTTCGAGCTCTGTTCCTCGCCGCACGAGGTGACGCCGGAGCTCGCCGATGGCGAGCACACGTTCACGGTCAGGGTCTACGACGAGGCCGGCAACTTCGGCGAAGACTCCTTCACCTGGATCGTCGAGGCCGCGACCCCGGAGGTCGTGATCACGGACGGCCCCGACGACCCGACCAACTCGCTCGACGCCCACTTCGAGTTCACCGTCGACGACCCGAGCGCGGATGTCGAGTGCTCGCTCGACGGCGAGGCGTTCGCGTCCTGCGACTCCCCGGAGGACCGCACGGTCGTCGGTGAGGGCCCGCACACGTTCACGGTCCGGGCGACGGATGACGCCGCCAACACCGGGTCGGACACCCACGAATGGGACGTCGACCAGACCGCCCCGGTCGCGACGATCGACCCCCCGACCCCGACCGACCCCTCCAGCGACACCGCGCCCGAGTTCACCTTCAGCTCGGACGAGGACCCGAACGCGACGTTTGAGTGCCGACTCGACACCGACCCGTTCGCGGCCTGCGATCCGGGCGACACCTTCCCGGTGACCGGGGACGGCTCGCACACCTTCGAGGTCCAGGCGACCGATGCCGCCGGCAACACCGGCCCCGCCGACGCCTTCACCTGGGCGCTCGACACGACCGGTGCCGACATCGAGATCACCGCCGCGCCGGATGACCCGACCAACTCGACCAACGCGCACTTCGAGTTCACGATCGGCGACGCCATCCCGGCCACGGTCACCTGCCAGCTCGACGGCGAGACGCCGATCAACCCCTGCACATCGCCGCAGGACTTCACCGGTCTCGGCGACGCCGATCACACCTTCACCGTCAGCGGAGAGGACGCGCTCGGCAACGATTCCAGCGACACTCACACCTGGACGGTCGATCTCGACGCGCCGCCGGTGACGATCAACTCGGCGCCGGGCGATCCGGACGACGACCAGACGCCCGAGTTCACGTTCAGCTCGCCGGCCGGCGACGTCGACCACTTCGAGTGCAAGGTCGATCTCGACCCCGCGGTTCCGTGTACCGACCCGTTCACGGTCGCCACGGCGCTCTCCGAGGGCCCGCACGAGTTCACGGTCTTCGCGATCGACGAGGCGGGAAACGTGGGCACCGACGAGCACGAGTGGAACGTCGACACGACGGCCCCGGTGGTCACGATCACGGCCCAGCCGCCGGCCTCGACGACCGAGACCAGCGCCAGCTTCGCGTTCACGGTCGACGACGCGCTGGCGACGGTCGAATGCCAGCTCGACGGCGCGGCGTTCGCGGCCTGCGACTCGAACACCGCCCACGCATACACGGGGCTGAGCGTCGGGCCGCACGTGTTCATCGTCCGCGGCACCGACGAGCTCGACCGCGAGAGCTCCGACACCTACAGCTGGCTGATCACCTCGCCCGCCGGCCAGACGCCCGGAACGACCCCGCCGGTCACCAACCCGCCCGGAACCGGATCCGGAACCGGAACCGCGCAGAAGTGCCGCAAGGGCTTCAAGCTCAAGAAGGTCAAGGGCAAGAAAAAGAAGAAGTGCGTTCGCAAGAAGAAGAAGAAGTAGCGCGCTGAGAGAAGAGGAGACGGGGATGGCGCGCGCGGCGCGCTATCCTTCGCCTACCTCGGGCCGCCTGGCCGGGGGTTTTTTCTTGTTGGGTCCGTTGTCGGATCCCGCAGTCGAGTGAGATAGCAGAGGAGAAATGGCCTCAGACGTACGAATCGCCGTGACGCTTGCATGTGAAGAGTGCAAGCGCCGCAACTACCAGACGAATAAGTCGCGCCGCAACTCGCCCGACCGGGTCGAGCTGCGCAAGTACTGCCGCTGGTGCGGCCGCCACACCCCGCATAAAGAGACGCGGTAGTGGCGAAGACACGCGCCCAGCGCAAGGCAGAGAAACGCGCCCGCGAAGCCGAGCAGCAGCGCCAGGGCCAGGCCGGGCAACAGCGTTCCCAGCCCGCCGAGGGGGCGGAGCAGGAGTCGCGCTCCGACAGGAGTCCCACGCCCAGCACGACACCCAGGTCCCGGTCTCCGGCGACGTCGCCGAGTTCGAGGCTTCGATGGAGACCCAGTCCGCGCCGCCCGACTCCCCGGCCGAGGTACCCGCGGCGCCGGCGCCCTCGCGCGCCGACACCCCGACGCCGGCCGAGCCGCAGAAGAAGTCGCGCCGCGAGCAGCGCGCCGAGCGCAAGGCCGAGAAGGAGCGCGAGCGCAAGCAGCTCGAGTCGCAGGCCAAGATGCGCAAGGACGCCCCGGTCGAGGAGCGCCGCCGCGGCGCCGTGATCGGCTTCCTGATCTCCTGCTGGGCCGAGCTCAAGAAGGTCCAGTGGCCCGATCGCGACACGCTCGTCCAGGCCTCGGCCGTCACCCTGATCTTCGTCGCCGTGATGGCCGCCTACCTCGGCGCCCTCGACGCCGCATTCAACTGGCTCGTCAAGCAAGTCCTCTAAGAGACCGAACGGGAGAACTCTGAATGTTTCGCTGGTACGTCATCAACACCTACTCCGGGCACGAGAACAAGGTCAAACAGAACCTCGAGCACCGCGTGCACTCGATGAGCCAGGAGCGCAACGTGCGCCAGGTCGTCGTCCCGACCGAGCAGGTCTCGGAGATGAAGGACGGGCAGAAGGAGACCAAGGAGAAGCGCACGATGCCCGGCTACGTGCTCGTCAACATGGAGATGACCGACGACTCCTGGGGGCTGGTCAAGAACACGCCCGGCGTCACCGGATTCGTCGGCTCGCGAAACAAGCCCGTCGCGCTCTCGAAGCCCGAGGTCGACCGGCTCCTGCACCGCGAGTCCGCCGAGCGCCCCCGCACCCAGGCCCAGTTCTCGATCGGCGAGTCGGTGAAGGTGATCTCCGGCCCGCTCGCCGACTTCTCCGGCGAGATCGCCGAGATCAACGAGGACGCGGCGAAGCTCAAGGTCCTGGTCTCGATCTTCGGCCGCGAGACGCCGGTCGAGGTCAACTACGACCAGGTCAAGAAGATCTAGCTACCCTCGGCACGATGGCGAAGAAAGAGCTGACAAAGATCAAGCTTCAGATCCCCGCCGGGGCGGCCAACCCGGCGCCCCCGGTCGGTCCCGCGCTGGGCCAGCACGGGGTCAACATCATGGAGTTCTGCAAGGCGTTCAACGCCGAGACGCAGGCCGACACCGGGACGATCATCCCGGTCGAGATCACGGTCTTCGAGGACCGCTCGTTCACCTTCATCACCAAGACCCCGCCGGCCGCCGTGCTGATCAAGGAGGCCGCAGGGATCGATAAGGGCTCCGGCGAGCCCCACGTCGAGAAGGTCGGCAAGATCAACGCCGCCCAGGTGCGCCAGATCGCGGAGCGCAAGATGCCCGACCTGAACGCCAACGACCTCGACGCCGCCGACAAGATCATCGCCGGCACCGCCCGCTCGATGGGCGTCGAGGTCGAGGGGCTGGACTGATGGCGAGGAGCAAGCGCTACCGCGAGCTGCGCGAGAAGATCGAGCCCGGCCGGCCCTACATGCCCGCCGAGGCCGTCTCGCTGGTCAAGCACAGCGCGACCGCGAACTTCGACGAGTCGGTCGAGCTCCACGCTCGGCTCGGCGTCAACGTCCGCCACGCCGAGGAGCAGCTGCGCGGCACGCTCGCGCTTCCCGCCGGGCTCGGCAAGAACGTTTCGGTCGCCGTCTTCGCCGAGGGCGAGCAGGCGCGCGCGGCCGAGGAGGCCGGCGCGGACTTCGTCGGCGCCGGCGACCTCGCCGCGAAGGTCGAGGAGGGCTGGACCGACTTCGACGTCGCGATCTCGACCCCGGCGCTGATGCCCGAGGTCGGCAAGCTCGGCCGGGTGCTCGGCCCGCAGGGCAAGATGCCGAACCCGAAGGTCGGCACCGTCACCGACGACATCGCCAAGGCCGTCGGCGAGGCCAAGGCGGGCAAAGTCGAGTACCGGACCGACAAGCAGGCGATCATCCACCTGACGATCGGGCGCACCAGCTTCGACGAGCGAGCGCTGCTCGAGAACTACGCCGCCGTGATCGAGGAGCTGATCCGGGCGAAGCCCGCGGCGGCGAAGGGGCGCTACCTGCTCTCGCTCACGCTCACGACCACGATGGGGCCAGGGATAAGGGTGGACCCGGGGCGCACGCGCGCCGCGGAGATTCTCGGCGGGGCAGCCCCCGCCGAGGACGCCGAGCCGGTCCCAGCCGGCTGACGTGGCCCGCATCAGCGCGGCGGCGATCGCGCTGGTCACGGGCTCGCTGCTCTTCGCCGCGCAGAGCCAGGCGGCCTTCCCTCCCGGCAAGCAGGGACAGCTCGCCTACGCGGCGGGCGAGGCGGACGTGTTCGTGGTCAGCATCTTCGGCGAGAACCCGACCAACATCTCCTCGAGCTTCGGCGCCCTGAACACCGAGCCGGTCTACTCGCCCGAGGGCAGGCGGATCGCGTTGACGAGCAAGCTCGGGGGCGACACCGACATCGTGCTGATCAACGCCGACGGCTCGGACCCGGTCGCGATCACCCCCTCCGGCGGCAACGACGGCGAGCCGGCGTTCTCGCCCGACGGCAAGCGGATCGCGTTCACCCGCGGCCAGGGGCCGACGCGCGACGTATTCGCCGTCGACACCGACGGCACCGACCTCGTCAATCTGACCGCGGGCTACCTGCTGGCGGATTCCGACCCGACCTTCTCCCCCGACGGCAAGACGATCGCCTTCAGCCGCACGAGCCCTGCCGGCGACGAGGACATCTTCACGATGGGCGTGGACGGCTCGGGGCTCTCGAGCCTGATCGCCGGGCCCGACAGCCAATCCGAGCCCGACTACTCGCCCGACGGGACGCAGATCGCCTACACCGGAGTCCAGGGAGGCGACGAGGACATCCTGCTCGCGACCTCGGCCGGCGCCTTCCTCGCAAATCTGACCGCCGCCACGACCGTCAACGACTCCGACCCGGCGTTCTCGCGCACGGGAGATGAGATCGCCTTCTCGAGCGCCCGCTCGAATCTCAACCTCGACATCTACACGATGAGCGTCAACGGCGCGAACCAGTTCCCGATCACGGTCGTCAGCTCCGCCGACGACACGAACCCCGACTACCAGCCCTTCCAGGAGTGCTCGAAGCAGCGCGCCAACATCGTCGGCACGCTCGGCGATGACGTGCTGCGAGGAACCAAGGGCCCCGACGTGATCGTCGCCTTCGCGGGCAACGACCGGATCGCCGGCCTCGGCGGACAGGATCGGATCTGCGGCGGCAACGGAAACGACCGGCTGACCGGAGGCTCGGGCAAGGACCGGATCTTCGGCGGCCCCGGGAACGACAAGCTCTCCGGCGGCAAGGCGGCCGACATCCTGGTCGGCAGCGGCGGCCGCGACCTCTTGCGCGGCGGCGGCGAATCGGACCTGCTCAAGGGCGGCGCGGGCAAGAACAAGCTCAAGCAGTAAGCTTTCGCGCTCTGCCAAAGACCACCGGCGGGGCCGCACGCAGCGCAAGGCCCGCAAGTCCGGTGCAGGTGGTGCCGGACGGCCATGTCCGCGCCCGCCCGCGCGGTCACCAAGGTAGTCCGACACCGTGAAAAGAGACCAGAAAGAAGCCGTAGTCGCGGAGCTCTCGAAGGAGCTCTCCGAGTCCGAGGCGATCTTCGCCGTCGACTACCGGGGGATCAGCGTCCCGCAGGCCGCCGAGCTCCGCGCCCAGCTCCGCGAGGCCGACGCGCGTTTCCGCGTGGTCAAGAACCGGCTCACGCTGCGGGCCGCCGACGACGCCGGCACCGAGTCGCTCAAGGAATGGCTCGAGGGCCCGACCGCACTGGCGCTGGTCAAGGGCGACGTCGCGCTCGCCGCCAAGACGATCACCAAGCTCGGATCCGAATACGAGGTGCTCACCTACAAGGGCGGCCTGATGGAGGGCGAGGTGCTCGAGCCCGACCAGTTCAAGGCGATCGCCAAGCTCCCCGGCCGCGACCAGATGAACGCCCAGATCGCGGGCATGGTCGCGAGCCCGATCACCGGCCTCGTCCGCGGCCTCGGCTCGATGATCTCGGGATTCGCGCAGCAGCTCAAGCAGATCGCCGACCAGGGCCTGGTCACCGGCGAGGCCCCGGCCGCCGAGCCGGAGGCGCCGGCCGAGGAAGCTCCCGCTGAGCAGGCCGAGGAGCCGACGGCCGAAGAGAAGCCGGAGGAAGAATCGGCCGGCAAAGACGCCGAGGAGCAGCCCTCCGAGGACGAGCCGACCGGCGAGCCCGCGCAGGAGCAGGCACCCGAGGAGCAGAAGCCGGAGCAGGAAGCCGGCGAACAGACTTCAGAACCCGAACAGACACCCGATACGCCCGCAGGCGAAGCCGAGGACGTGGCGGAAAATGAAGGAAAGGAGGAATAGATATGGCAACCAGCACCCAGGATTGGATCGAGGAGCTCAAGGGCATCTCGGTGCTCGAGCTCTCCGAGCGGATCAAGGCGCTCGAGGAGGAGTTCGGCGTCTCCGCAACGGCGGTCGCAGCAGCTGCTCCGGCGGCGGGCGGCGACGGCGGTGGCGGTGACGAGGAGGAGTCGACCACGGTCGACGTCGTTCTCACCGCGGCCGGCGAGAAGAAGATCCAGGTCATCAAGGCGGTTCGCGCCGCGACCGGTCTCGGCCTCAAGGAGGCCAAGGCACTCGTCGACGAGGCTCCCAAGCCCGTCAAGGAGGGCATCGAGCGCGAAGAGGGGGAGACCCTGCTGAAGGAGATCGAGGAGGCCGGCGGCTCCGCCGAGCTCAAGTAGCTCGGCGTCGCCGGCCTCTCGGGGCCCGAAAAGACGTCCGCTGGACCGCCGGAATCCGCCCGCTACGGCCGATTTTCCGCTAAGGTTTCCAGCCGCGTGGCGTCGCCGAGGCGCCAGGGCTTGCGGACCCCGAGACCGTTGTGTTAACCTGTGCGGTCGCGCGCCCGGTGCATCGCCTTGCCCCAATCTCTTTTCGCGCGGGATCCAGAGTTCTTCGACTATCTGAGGAGTCGCCCACTTGCCACGCCAGCATGCTGCGCCCGTCCCCCGCAGGAGCTTTTCACGCCTAGAGAACACGCTTGAAGTCCCACATCTGATCGATATTCAGCGCCGCTCGTTCGCGGAGCTGACAGACCCGAAGAAAGGACTTCTCCGGGCCACGATCGATGACATCTCCCCGACCGAGGACTACACGGGGAACCTCGCGATCGTCTTCGGCGATCTGAGCTTCGACGATCCCGCGCATACGGTCGAGGAGTGCCGCGAGAAGGACATGACCTACTCGCGGCCGCTCAACATCAAGGTCGCTTTCCAGAACCGCGAGACCGGAGAGATCCGCGAGCAGACCGTCTTCATGGGCGACTTCCCGTGGATGACCGATCGCGGGACCTTCATCATCAACGGCACCGAGCGCGTCGTCGTCACTCAGCTCGTCCGCTCCCCGGGCGCCTACGTCATGGAGCCCAAGGACCGCGAGAAGCAGGTCTTCATCGCCAACCTGATGCCGGCACGAGGCTCGTGGCTCGAGCTCGAGATCGACAAGAAGGGCCGCGTCTTCGTCCGCATCGACCGCAAGCGCAAGCTGCCGGTCACCGTCCTGCTGCGCGCGATGGGCTACGTCGACGACAAGACGCTGCTCGAGATGTTCGACAACTCGGTCTACATCAGGAACACGATCGCCGCCGATACCGACCCGACCAAGGAGGAGGAGGGCGCGCTGATCGAGCTGTTCAAGAAGCAGCGCCCCGGCGAGCCGCCCTCGGTGGACGCCGCCAAGGCGCTGCTCGAGCAGCTGTTCTTCGACCCCAAGCGCTACGACCTCACCCGGGTCGGCCGCTACAAGCTCAACGCTCGCCTCGACCTCGACGTCGACCTCGAGACCAGGGTCCTGACCCACGACGACATCATCGCCCTGATCAAGGAGCTGGTCCTGCTTCCCAAGCTGCTCGGCCTGCCCGAGGAGATCGACGAGGAGAACCCGATCAAGGACTACGCCGCCGAGGCGCAGACCTACCCGCGCGAGCCCGTCCACGACCACATCGACGAGTACGAGCACTTCGGCAACCGCCGGCTGCGCACCGTCGGCGAGCTGATCCAGGAGGCCTTCCGGATCGGCCTCTACCGGATGGAGCGCGTGGTCCGCGAGCGCCTGACGACCGAGGACGCCGACGCGATCACCCCGCAGACGATCATCAACATCCGCCCGGTGGTCGCGGCGCTGAAGGAGTTCTTCGGCTCCTCGCAGCTCTCGCAGTTCATGGACCAGACCAACTCGCTCTCCGGCCTCAGGCACCGCCGCCGGCTCTCGGCGCTCGGCGCCGGAGGGCTGACGCGCGAGCGGGCCCCGATCGAGGTCCGCGACGTGCACACCACCCACTACGGGCGCATGTGCCCGATCGAGACCCCTGAGGGCCCGAACATCGGCCTGATCGGCTCGCTCTCCTCCTACGCGGAGATCTCCGAGCACGGCTTCGTCACCACGCCCTACCGGGTGGTCAAGGACGGCGTCGTCACCAAGGAGGTCGTCCGCCTCGACGCCACCCAGGAGGAGGACCACACGATCGCCCAGGCCAACGCCGAGGTCGATCCGAACACCAAGAAGCTCAAGGGCCCGATGGTGATCTGCCGTCGCCGCGACGACGAGGCGATCGCCGTGGCGCCCAAGGACGTCACGATGATGGACGTCTCGCCGACCCAGATCTGGTCGGTGACGACGGCGCTGATCCCGTTCCTCGAGCACGACGACGCCAACCGCGCGCTGATGGGCTCCAACATGCAGGCCCAGGCGGTTCCGCTGCTGAAGCCCGAGCCGCCGCTGATCGGAACCGGCATGGAGCGCCGCGTCGCGGTCGACACCGGCGACGTCACCCTCGCCTCAGCCGACGGCGAGGTCACCTCGGTCGACGCCGAGCGGATCGTCGTCAACCGCACCGAGTACCCGCTTCACAAGTTCATGCGCTCGAACCAGGGCACGATCATCCACCAGCGCCCGATCGTCACGGTCGGCGACCGGGTCAAGGAGGGCGACGTGCTCGCCGACGGCTCCTCGACCTCTGGCGGCGAGATCGCGCTCGGCAAGAACTGCCTCGTCGCCTTCATGTCCTGGGAGGGCTACAACTTCGAGGACGCGATCATCATCTCCGAGCGGCTGGTCAAGGACGACGAGCTGACCTCGATCCACATCGAGGAGTACGAGATCGACGCCCGGACGACGAAGCTCGGCGACGAGGAGATCACCCGCGACATCCCGAACCGCTCCGAGGAGAGCCTGCGCAACCTCGACGAGCGCGGGATCGTCCGGATCGGCGCCGAAGTCGTCTCCGGCGACCTGCTGGTCGGCAAGGTGACGCCCAAGGGCGAGACCGAGCTGACCGCGGAGGAGAAGCTGATCCGCGCGATCTTCAAGGAGAAGGCACGCGAGGTCCGCGACACCTCGCTCAAGGTGCCCCACGGCGAGGGTGGCGTCGTGATCGACGTCCTGACCTTCAGCCGCGACGACGGCGACGACCTGTCCCCGGGCGTCAACGACCTCGTTCGCGTCTACGTCGCGACCAAGCGCAAGATCGCCGAGGGCGACAAGCTCGCCGGCCGCCACGGCAACAAGGGCGTGATCTCGAAGATCGTCCCCGAGGCCGACATGCCGTTCCTCGAGGACGGGACGCCGGTCGACGTGATCCTCAACCCGCTCGGCGTGCCGAGCCGAATGAACATCGGCCAGATCCTCGAGACCCACCTCGGGTGGGTCGCCGCCAACGGCTGGTACGACGACGGCTCCGAGGCCTACAAGTACTCGCAGAACAACGGCGGCCGCGTCAACGTCGCGACCACCGTCTTCGACGGCGCCTCGATCGAGGACGTCGACGAGGCGCTCGTCCGCTGGCAGGACGAGAACTCCGATCGCGGCATCGACCTCGGCGTCGACATGAGCGCCCGGCCGGGCAACCGCAGCGAGGGCAAGGCGCAGCTCTACAACGGCCGCACCGGCGAGCCCTACGAGGGCAAGATCACGATCGGCTACATGTACATCCTCAAGCTGCTGCACCTGGTCGACGACAAGATCCACGCACGCTCGACCGGCCCCTACTCCCTGGTCACCCAGCAGCCGCTGGGCGGCAAGGCGCAGTTCGGCGGCCAGCGCTTCGGCGAGATGGAGGTCTGGGCGCTGGAGGCCTACGGCGCCGCCTACACGCTGCAGGAGATGCTGACCGTGAAGTCCGACGACACCGTCGGGCGCGTCAAGGCCTACGAGGCGATCGTCAAGGGCGAGAACATCCCCGAGCCCTCGATCCCCGAGTCGTTCAAGGTCCTGCTGAAGGAGATCCAGGCGCTGTCGCTGGACGCCAACGTCGTCTCCGAGGAGGGCTCCGACGTCGACATGCGCGACGAGGAGGACGACCTGCTCGAGGCCGCCGAGAAGCTCGGTATCGAGCTCTCGGGCGTGCGCGCCGACGGCGAAGACGGGGACAAGAAGGAAGGCGAAGAGAGCAAGAAGGAAGACAAGAAGGACGAGCCAAAGAAGACCGCCGCCAAGAGCGCTGCCAAGAAGGGTGACTAACTAGATGATCGACATCAATAACTTCGACGCGATCGAGATCGGCCTCGCCTCCTCGAAGAAGATCCGGGGCTGGAGCTCCGGAGAGGTGACGAAGCCGGAGACGATCAACTACCGGACTCTCAAGCCCGAGAAGGACGGGCTCTTCTGCGAGCGCATCTTCGGCCCGACCAAGGACTGGGAGTGCTACTGCGGCAAGTACAAGCGGGTCCGCTACAAGGGCATCGTCTGCGAGCGCTGCGGCGTCGAGGTGACGCGTTCCAAGGTCCGCCGCGAGCGGATGGGCCACGTCGACCTCGCCGCGCCGGTCTCCCACATCTGGTTCTTCAAGGGCGTCCCGAGCCGTATCGGCTACCTGATCGACATGGCTCCGAAGGAGCTCGAGAAGGTCCTCTACTTCGCCGCCTCGATGATCACCTGGGTCGACGAGGACGCGCGCAAGAAGGACTCGGCGAAGCTCGAGAAGGAAGTCGAGAAGGTCGTCGCCGCCTATGACGCCGAGCGCGAGCAGCGCACCCAGCAGCTCAACGAGGCGCTCGAGCGCAGGGTCAAGTACCTCGAGGACGGCACGACGACCAAGTTCGACGACGAGGACCAGCTCTGGGCGGACTCCGCGCCGAAGCCGGGCAAGGTCAAGGACGAGGACCGCGACAAGCTGATCAAGGAGCTGCGCAAGACCTTCGAGACCGAGATCTCCGACACCGAGGCCTACCTCGAGGAGGCGGCCGAGCGCATGCGCGAGGTCTGGAAGATCTTCAGCGAGATGAAGCCCAAGGACGTGATCAACGACGAGACCACGTTCCGCGAGCTCAAGGACCGCTTCGGCTCGCCGTTCGGATGGGGCGAGTACTTCCGCGGCGGCATGGGCGCCGAGTCCGTCCGCGACCTGCTCGAGCAGGTCGATCTCGAGGGCGAGGCCGAGCTGCTCGAGGAGCAGATCGATACGTCGAAGGGCCAGAAGCAGGCCCGCGCGGTCAAGCGGCTCAAGGTCGTCGACGCGTTCCTCAAGTCCGACAACAAGCCCGAGTGGATGATCCTCGACGTCGTCCCGGTGATCCCGCCGGAGCTGCGCCCGATGGTCCAGCTCGACGGCGGTCGCTTCGCGACCTCGGACCTCAACGACCTCTACCGGCGGGTGATCAACCGCAACAACCGCCTCAAGCGCCTGCTCGACCTCGGCGCGCCCGAGATCATCGTCAACAACGAGAAGCGGATGCTCCAGGAGTCCGTCGACGCGCTGTTCGACAACGGCCGCCGCGGCCGGCCCGTCACCGGGCCCGGCAACCGGGCGCTCAAGTCGCTCTCCGACATGCTCAAGGGCAAGCAGGGGCGCTTCCGCCAGAACCTGCTCGGCAAGCGCGTCGACTACTCGGGGCGCTCGGTGATCGTCTCTGGCCCGAGCCTCAAGATCCACCAGTGCGGGCTGCCGAAGCTGATGGCGCTCGAGCTCTTCAAGCCGTTCATCATGGCGCGGCTGGTCGAGCGCAAGCAGGTCCAGAACATCAAGGCGGCCAAGAAGATGGTCGACTCGATGATTCCCGAGGTCTGGGACGTGCTCGAGGAGGTCATCCACGAGCACCCGGTGCTGCTCAACCGCGCGCCGACCCTGCACAGGCTCGGGATCCAGGCCTTCGAGCCGGTGCTGGTCGAGGGCAAGGCGATCCAGGTCCACCCGCTCGTCTGCCACGCGTTCAACGCCGACTTCGACGGCGACCAGATGGCGGTCCACCTGCCGCTGTCGGCCGAGGCCCAGGCCGAGGCGCGGATCCTGATGCTGTCCTCGAACAACATCCTCTCGCCCGCCCACGGCGCGCCGCTGGCGACCCCGACCCAGGACATGGTCCTCGGGCTCTACTACCTGACCTACTCGCGCGAAGACGTCACCAAGATCGACGTTTCCGAGCTCGACAAGAAGCCGCACCCGTTCCGCACCGCCCAGGAGGCCGAGCTCGCCTACGAGAACGGCATCGTCCAGCTCCACGACTACGCCGAATACCGCCGGCCCGGCTCGGAGGCTCACGAGCACTTCCTGACCACGGTCGGGCGGATCATCTTCAACGAGCGGATCGAGCGCGCGCTCGCCGACGCGCTCGAGGACGAGTGGGACCCGAACACCTATGAGTTCGTGAACATCTCGCTGAAGAAGAAGGACGCCAACAGGATCGTCTCCGACCTCGTCGAGCAGGTCGGCGCACCCGCGGTCGCGCTGGTCCTCGACGCCTTCAAGGAGCTCGGCTTCCACTACGCGAGCCAGGCGGGCGTGACGATCTCCAAGAACGACGTCCAGTCGCCCAAGAACAAGGAAGAGATCCTCGACCGCTACGAGGGCGAGGTCGCCGGCATCCAGCAGCAGTACGACGAGGGCTACCTCGGCGACGAGGAGCGCAAGGAGGCAGTGACCGGCAAGTGGAAGGACGCGACCGAGGAGGTCGCCCAGGCGATGGAGGACGGGCTCGACGAGCTCAACCCGATCTTCATGATGGCCAACTCCGGGGCCCGCGGATCGTTCAAGCAGATCCGCCAGCTCGCCGGGATGCGAGGCATCATGGCCAACCCGAAGGGCGAGGAGATCGAGCGCCCGATCAAGGCGAACTTCATCGAGGGCCTCTCGGTGCTCGAGTACTTCATCTCGACCCACGGCGCCCGCAAGGGACTCGCCGACACCGCGCTGCGGACGGCGGACTCGGGCTACCTGACCCGCCGCCTCGTCGACGTCGCCCAGGACGTGATCGTCCGGATCGAGGACTGCAAGACCAAGGACCACATCGAGATGCCGCTGCGCGCCGAGGACGGCGGACTCAACGCCAACCTCGTCGGCCGCCTGGTCGCGAAGAAGTTCACGACCAAGCGCGGCCGCGAGCTCGCGAAGCGCAACCAGGAGCTCGACTGGCCCGAGATCGAGGAGCTCGCCGAGGCTTTCGGCGACGACGAGGAGGCGATGGTTCCGGTGCGCTCGGCGCTCAAGTGCGAGGCCGACTCCGGGATCTGCCAGCAGTGCTACGGCCGCGCGATGGCGACCGGCTTCACGGTCGAGATCGGCGACGCGGTCGGGATCATCGCCGCGCAGTCGATCGGCGAGCCCGGCACCCAGCTGACGATGCGCACCTTCCACACCGGCGGGATCGCCGGCCAGGACATCACCCAGGGCCTGCCCCGCGTCGTCGAGCTCTTCGAGGCGCGCAAGCCGAAGGGCCTCGCGCAGCTCTCCGAGGTCGACGGCAAGGTCAAGGTCGAAGACGCCGAAAAGGCCGTCAAGCTGACGGTCCTCGACGACAAGGGCGAGGAGCATTCCTACTCATTCCCGATCGGGACCGAGCTCCTGGTCTCGACCGGCGACAAGATCGAGGCCGGCCACCAGCTCAACGAGGGCTCGCTCTTCCCGGCCGAGCTGCTCGCGATCCGGGGCCGCACCGCGACCGAGACCTACCTGGTCCGCGAGGTGCAGGACGTCTACCGCAAGCAGGGCGTCGACATCAACGACAAGCACATCGAGCTGATCGTGCGCCAGATGCTGAAGAAGGTGCGGATCGACGCCAAGGGCTCGACCGAGCTTCTGCCCGGCCAGCTCGAGGATCGCGTCACGCTGAAGAAGATCAACGAGGAGGCCAAGAAGAAGAAGAGCGGCACTCCCGCCAAGGGCTCGGAGACGATCCTCGGGATCACCAAGGCCTCGCTGGCGACGGAGTCCTTCCTCTCGGCGGCCTCGTTCCAGGAGACGACGAAGGTGCTGACCGACGCCGCCCTCGAAGGCAAGCGCGACAGGCTCGTCGGCCTCAAGGAGAACGTGATCATCGGCAAGCTGATCCCGGCCGCGACCGGGCTCAAGCGCTATCGCCAACTCCACATCGAGCCGGTCGAGCCCGCCCAGGCCCCCGCCGAGGAGCTGCTCGACGAGGACGAGATCGCGGCCGAGCTGGCGCTCGGTGGCGACGGCGACGACAGCGCGAAGCTCGAGGGCTTCGGCCCGTCGTTCGCCGAGGAGCTCGAGGAGCTCGCGACCGAGATCGAGACTCCCGGCGGGGCGCCCGCATCGGGCGCGTCGGGCGGCGGCGGAGACGCCGAGAAGAGCGGCTCCGGCGGCGAGAGCAGCAGCTAGCGGCACGGTACCTTTCGCGCCTGTGACCGAGACAGCGTTGCGCGAGGGGCAGAGAGTCTGCGTGATCGGGGCCGGCTCCTCGGGGATCACCTGCTGCCAGGTCCTAGGCGCGCGCGGGATCCCCTACGACTGCTTCGAGAAGGGCTCTGTGATCGGGGGCAACTGGCGCTACGGCAACGACAACGGCGTCTCCTCGGCCTACCGCTCGCTGCACATCAACACCTCGCGCCGGGTGATGTCCTACGCGACCTACGCCATGCCAGAGGACTATCCGGACTATCCGGATCACACGTTGATGGCGAAGTACTTCGACGACTACGCCGACCACTTCGGGCTCCGCGAGACGATCAGCTTCAACACAGAGGTGCTCTCGGTCGAGCCCGCCGCCGACGGCGCCGAGGGCGAGTGGGACGTGAGGATCGAGGGACCGGGCGGCGAGCGGGAGACGCGACGCTACGGCGCGGTCATGGTCGCCAACGGGCACCACTGGGACCCGCGCTGGCCCGAGCCGGCGTTCCCCGGCGCCGAGTCGTTCAGCGGCGAGCAGATCCACGTCCACCACTACAGGGAGCCCGAGATCCTCGAGGGCAAGCGGGTCCTCGTGCTCGGGATCGGCAACTCCTCCTGCGACATCGCGGTCGAGTCGTCGCGGATCGCCGAGAAGACGTTCCTCGCGATGCGCCGCGGCGCCCACGTGATCCCCAAGTACCTCGGCGGCAAGCCGACCGACGAGACCGTCGGCTCATGGTTCTCGCTGCTGCCGATCGGCCTCCAGCGGACGCTGATGGGCATCTCGCTGCGCCAGGCGCAGGGCAAGCCGACCGACTACGGGCTCCCCGAGCCCGACCACAAGCTGCTCGGGGCACACCCGACCGTCTCCTCGGAGCTGCTGCCGCGGATCGGCCACGGCGACATCGCCGTGAAGCCGAACATCGCCCGACTCGACGCGGGCACCGTCCACTTCGAGGACGGCTCGAGCGAGGCGATCGACCTCGTCATCTACTGCACCGGGTACAAGATGAGCTTCCCGTTCCTGTCGCCCGAGGTCTTCTCGTCCCCGGACAACAAGCTCGACCTCTATCAGCGGGTAGTCCCGCCCGAGCTCGCCGGCCTCTATTTCATCGGCTTCATTCAGCCCCTCGGCCCGATCATGCCGCTCGCCGAGCTCCAGGCCGAATGGGTCGCCGACCTGCTCGAGGGCGAGGCCGGGCTTCCCGGCCCCGAGAAGATGCGCAAAGCGATCGATCGCGAGCAGCGCAAGATGGAGAAGCGCTACGTGTCGTCGAAGCGCCACACGGTCGAGGTCGACTTCCACCCGTATCAGCGCACGATCCGCCGCGAGCGCCGGCGCCGTGGCGCCGCCCAGGCCGGCTAGACCCGTTGACCCTCGCCCACGAGCGCCGCGGCTCCGGCGCTCCTCTCGTGCTCATGCACGGGCTCGGCAGCCGCAAGGAGGCCTATGCGCCCGTGATCGAGGCCGTGTCGGGCGAGCGAGAGACGATCGCCGTCGACTTCCCCGGCTTCGGGGCCTCGCCGCCCGACGACAGCGGGCCGAGCGTCGAGGGCCTCGCGGAACGCATGACGGCGTTCTTCGGGGAGCTCGGTCTCGAGCGGCCCCACGTCGCGGGCAACTCGCTCGGAGGCGGCGTTGCGCTCGAGCTGGCGCGGCGCGGCGCGGTCTCGAGCGCGACGGCCTTCTCGCCGGCGGGGTTCTGGGGCGGGGCGGGGGGCGGCTGGATGAGCGGCGTGCTCGGGATGTCGCGAAAGCTCGGAGAGTCCGGCCGCGACCGTTTCTCGGATCGAGCCCGCGCGCACGCCTCGCGCCCGGGACTGGCGCTCGTATCGAGCGGGCGGCCGTTCGCGCTGCCCGCCGAGGAGGTCTTGGCGATCGTCGACGCCGGGGTCGAGGCGCCCGGCTTCGACGCGGTGAGGAAGAGCCTGCGCCGCTACCGGTTTCGCGATCCCGCCGAGCTCGACGGCACGCGGCTGACCGTCGCATGGGGCCGCCGCGACGTGTTGCTCCCGTTCGCGACCCAGTCCCGTCGCGCCCGGGCGATGCTGCCCGGCGCCCGCCACGTCTCGCTGCCCGGCTGTGGGCACGTCCCCTTCCACGACGACCCCGAGGCCTGCGCGCGGGTTCTGCTCGCGGGCTCCTCGGGCCGGGACTAGCCCCGAAACGACGACGGCCCGCCGGGTGGCGGGCCGTCGTCCTGGGTCAATGTGATCCGCGGCCTAGACGGCGCGCAGGATCTTCAGCGTCCGGATCTTCGTCTTCGCCTTCTTGCCGATCCGGGTGGTCTGGCGGAACTGCATCGACGTCAGCGCCTGGACCTGGAGCTGGAGCTCAGGCCTGATCGTCAGCGTCAGCACGCGCTGGTTGCCGGGCTTGAGCTTCTTCTTCCCGGTGGCCGTCGCGACCGCGCCGTTGAGCAGTCCGACGAGCCGCACCTTGCAGGGCTTCTTCGCCTTGCGCGGGCACGATGCCTGGACCAGAACGCGGTTGCCGATGATCACCGCGGTGTCGCGGGTGACCAGCGATGCGGCGTTGCTCGCCGCGACCGTGTTCGTCGGATTCGGATTCGGGTTCGGGTTGTTGTTCGGCCCGGTGATCGGGTCGCAGACGTCGCCGATACCGTCGAGATCCGTGTCCGCCTGGCCGGCGTTCGGAACCGCCGGACAGTTGTCGTTCGCGTTCGGAATCCCGTCGCCGTCGATGTCGTTGGCGGCGTTGTTGTCGACCGGATCGCAGGCGTTGCCGATCCCGTCTCCATCGGTGTCCGCCTGGCCGGCGTTCGGAACCGCCGGGCAGTTGTCGGTCGCGTTCGGAACACCGTCGCCGTCACTGTCGGGCGGGTTGACGACGCCGTCGCAGGCATCGCCGATCCCGTCGCCGTCAGCGTCGGCCTGGCCCGGGTTTGCGACCTGGTCGCAGTTGTCCGGACCGTCCGGAACGCCGTCGCCGTCGTCGTCACCGGGGACCTCACAGGCGTCACCGATTCCGTCGCCGTCAGCGTCGGCCTGACCCGGGTTCGGGGTCGTCGGGCAGTTGTCCGTGCCGTCGGGGGTCCCGTCGCCGTCGTCATCGCCGGGCACCTCGCAGGCGTCGCCGATGCCGTCGCCGTCGGTGTCCGTCTGGTCGGGGTTGGCGACCTCGTTGCAGTTGTCCGGACCGTCGGGGACGCCGTCGCCGTCGTCATCGCCGGGCACCTCGCAGGCGTCTCCGATTCCGTCGAGGTCAGCGTCGGCCTGACCCGGGTTCGGGGTCGTCGGGCAGTTGTCGGTGGCGTCGGGGGTCCCGTCGCCGTCGTCATCGCCGGGCGCCTCGCAGGCGTCGCCGATGCCGTCACCGTCGGTGTCGACCTGACCGGGGTTGGAGACCGACGGGCAGTTGTCCTGTCCATCGGGGACGCCGTCGCCGTCGCCGTCGCCGGGTGCCACGACGTCGGTCGCCGCGAGGACGACGTTGTCGTAGTCGGCTGACGTGTTCGGGAAGACGCTGACCGGGACCTCGAACTCGGAGGTGATCCTGATCAGATACGGACTGCCGACCGTCAGCTGGTTCGGGTCGACGTCGACCGTGGGCGTCGTCGAGAACGTGGGCGTGTCGTTCATCTGAGTCGTGTCGATCACGGTCAGGGCCCCGCCGATGCCGACGAGCTCGACCTTGTAAGAGGCGTCGCCGAGCACGGCGAGCAGCTGATCGACGTCGGAGCGCCGGGCCATCGAGAACGTGACCTCGTCAGGCTGCGCGCCACCGACTCCGTTGTAGATGAAAGCCGGGCTCTGCCAGATCCCGCGCACCGTGCCGCCGACGCTGGCGATGCTCGCCGCCTCGGTCCGCAGGTACCCGTCGCCGGCTCCACCGGCGCCGCCGCTCGACTCGAAGTCGTTGCTGACGACCGGACAGAGAAGCACCGGCACGCAGAGGCCCTCGGCCTCGCTCGAGCCGGTCCATCCGCCCGGTGAGGTGGCGAAGTTACGCGCCTCCGGATCGGGGTGATAAAGGTTGGTCACGTCCGCAGAGGCGGATGTGGCGGCGAACAGGCCGAGCATTCCAACGGCCATTGCCGCGATCGTCATCCGCAGCTTTCGTGAATACATAAGTCTCCTTTTCCCTGATTTAGTTAGACACGCGAATCGAATTCCTACCGGGAGGGAACTTTAGCCCCGCCCGCGTGACTCTGGCCACATGTATTACCGCTTCCCGACGAGCGATGCGCCACTCGAAAGCCTATACGCGGCGTGCGCCGTTACCGGACCGCGAGCTAGGTGCGCTCGCGCTGGGCGCGACCGGCGAGCGCCGAGGCGGGCCGCGGGGCGACGACGCGCCGCCTCCCGCCGGGCGGGCAGTCCGCCGCGGCGCGCTCGGCGCCCGAGTGCGGCCCCCCGCGGCGCGGCCCGCGGGGTTGCTTGGGGTCGCGGCGCCAGCGCCGGAAGCCGTGCTCGCCGGCGCCGGGCTCCTCCTCGGTCTCGGGCTCGGCCCGGACCGCGTACCAGATGATGTACATCGCCGCGAAGACCGGGATCTTGAGGATCACGGCGAGGAAGAAGATCGGCAGCCACCCCTCCATTAGGCGGGAGTGTAGTCGTCGCGCGCCCAGCCCAGAAGCGCCTCGACGTGCCCCTCCTCGAGCCCGCGGTCGGACTCGGTCGGCACCAGAAGCGTCGGTCCCTCGCGGCGCTCTGCCCACTCGTAGCAGGAGTCGTCGAACGAGTCGTCGATCCAGGCCAGGGGCCGATCGCCGCCGTACTCCGCGATCGCGTCCAGCTTCCAGTGGGCCTCGCCGAAGGTCTTGCGGCCGTCGAAGGTCAGGTGCGGCATCTCGGGCAAGCCGAGAATCCGCGGCAGATGGTCGTTTGCGCGGTCCTCCCAACCGCTCGCCCAGACCCCCTCGTAGACCTCCAACGCCCGGTTGAGGCGCTCGGCGGCTTCGTGGGAGAGGTAGTGGGGGAGACCGTCGACGAGGTGGAACTGCCCGGGGGGCCGCTCGTCCTCGGGGAAGCCGAAGAGGCTGAGGACCCCGTCGATGTCGATCGCGAGCAAGGGCTTGTCCGGCGAGCTCCGCTTCGGGAGTCTTGGCATCGCCCTAGCCTAGATAACGACCTGTACTATCCCGCGCCGTGCCGAATACCAACCAACTGATCCGCAAGGGACGCAAGCGCCCGAAGAAGAAGGTCGCGACCCCGGGACTCAAGTCCGGCCAGGGACGCAAGCGCCGCATCGCGGCGCCACAGCGCCGCGGCGTCTGCACCCGCGTCTACACGGCGACCCCGAAGAAGCCGAACTCGGCGCTGCGCAAGGTCGCCCGCGTGCGGCTCACGAACGGCATGGAGGTCACGAGCTACATCCCCGGCGAGGGCCACAACCTCCAGGAGCACTCGGTCGTCCTCGTCCGCGGCGGCCGCGTCAAGGATCTTCCGGGCGTCCGCTACAAGGTCGTCCGCGGCGCGCTCGACGCCTCCGGCGTCTCCGAGCGCCGCAAGTCGCGCTCGCTGTACGGCGTCAAGGCCACCTAGATGCCGCGCCGCTCAGCAGCTTCGATCCGACCGCTCCAGCAGGACTCGGTCCACAAGAGCCGGCTCGTGCAGCAGGTGATCAACAAGGTGATGACGGCCGGCAAGAAATCGCGCGCCGAACAGATCACCTACGACGCCTTGGCGCTCGTCGGCGAGCGCAGCAGCGAGGATCCGGTCGCCGGCCTCGAGGCAGCGGTCAAGGAGTTGACCCCGGTGCTCGAGGTCAAGTCGCGCCGGGTCGGTGGCGCCACCTACCAGGTCCCGGTCGAGGTTCCCGCGCGCCGCGCCCGCACGCTGGCCGTACGCTGGCTGGTCGAGTACGCGCGCGCCCGCAACGAGAAGTCGATGGCCGAGCGGCTCGCCAACGAGATCCTCGACGCCGCCAAGCAGCAGGGCAACGCCTGGAAGCGCAAGGACGACATCTACCGCATGGCCCAGGCCAACAAGGCCTTCGCGCACTACCGCTGGTAGAGCGGCCTAGGTCTCCTTCGACCAGTCGATGATCTTGCGCGGCGGCTCGTCGCCGCCGAACAGCCTCAGCTTGTAATCCGGGAGCGTCGCCAGCGCGGCGCCGCAGACCGCGAGCAGCAGCGATCCGATCAGCTCGAGCCAGAAGCCGCCCTGGGGCTCGGCCTTGGCGTCGATGAACGACTGGTTGGGGTCGTCGAGGGTGCCGATCTTGTTCGCGTCGGGGAGGTCGCCGATCAGGAAGATCAGCAGCGCGATCACGCCGCAGGCGGCGACCGCGTAGGCCGCCGGGCGCGAGCCGCTGGTCACGGCGACGATCACGGCGACGATCGCGAACGCGCCGAGGACGAGGATGCTCCCGTTGTGGCGGTCGAGCCCGTCGGAGGCCTGGAGCGCTTCGCCGCCTGGCGGGGTGAGCTCGAAGGTCGTCATCAGATCGGAGGCGATCAGAATGATCGCCGCCGCCACGCAGGCGACGGCGAGCAGCGCCTCGGTGCGGAAGCTCGGCAGCCTCACGCGCGGCCCCATCGCGATCCACCCGGGAGCGCCGCCGCGGGGGCGATCCGTCCGCGGCGAGCGGGTCGCTCGCGGCGCCGGGCGCGCCGTCCGCGCCGATCGGGTCGTGTCGCGGGCCGGACCCGCCGGACCGCGCCGCCGAGCAGGGCGCCGCAGATCAGCAGCAGCGCCGCCGAGGCGGCGAGCTGGGCGTAGAAGCCCTCGGTGAGCCGGGCGTCCGAGTCGGCGTAGGCGATCCCGGCGCGGCCGCCGTCGAGCCCGCTCGGGATGTCGATCAAAAGCGTCACGGCGATCCCGATCGCGCCGCAGAGGGCGACCAGGCGCCCGAACCGCCAGCGCCCGCGCAGCGTCAGGGCGACGAGCGCGAGGGCGATCACGGCGACCGGGATCAGCGCGTAGGCGTGGGCCGAGCCGGCGTCCTCGGGATCCGCGATCGGGGTCGGGGCGACGCGCCCGATCTGGCCGCCGTAGTTCTGGGCGCCGACCTCGAGCGCGCTGTAGTGGACGAACTGCGAGCCGGCGAGCGCGACGCACGCGAACACGGCGAGCGCGGCGAGCACGCGCTCGGTCCGCAGCTCGGCGGCGAGCGCCTTCGCCCAGCGCACGAGCCAGGCGCCGGCGCGGGAGAGGAACGCGATCGCCTCGGCGGCGATCACGAGCGGGAGCGAGATCGCGACCTTGGCGACCGGCGCGGCCCGCTCCGCGGCGCGCCCGATGCCGGCCCCGGCGCGCCGCGCGGCGAACCCGCCCTGGCGCAGCGCGAAGCCGGTCCGCTCGCCGAGCTCGACCCGGCCGTCGCGGACGAACCGGCCGCCGCGGACGCCGCCGGTCCCGAACGGCCGGCGCCGCCTCCGAAAAGCGATCCTGAGCCGGGCTCGCACCCGCCTGAGCGCGCTCATGCCTCTGCTACCATCGAGCGGCGCTCGGCTTGGGCCGCGAGTACCGGTGTGGGCGCATACCGACGACATGGATCGCCACACGACATAGGCGCTTTTCCGGGTCGCAGACGCGAGTAGCGCTCTGGCCCGTCAAGGGCCTTTTTTGTGCGCGCGACCGGGATCAACTCCTCCTAGTTTGACGTCGGCAAGTTCGAACCAGCTAATTCGTAATCGGCAACCAAAAGAGATCGGTCAATGCCCCGCAGCTTTCCCACTAGAGAAGACACGCAACATCGGCATCATGGCGCACATCGATGCCGGAAAGACGACGACCACGGAGCGCATCCTCTATTACACGGGGCGTACCCACAAGATGGGCGAAGTCCACGAGGGCGCCGCGGTCATGGACTGGATGGAGCAGGAGCAGGAGCGCGGGATCACGATCACCTCCGCCGCGACGGCGTGCGAGTGGAAGGACCACCGCATCAACATCATCGACACGCCGGGTCACGTCGACTTCACGGTCGAGGTCGAGCGCTCGCTGCGGGTGCTCGACGGCGCGATCGCCGTCTTCGACGCGGTCGCCGGCGTAGAGCCCCAGTCGGAGACGGTCTGGCGCCAGGCCGACAAGTACCACGTCCCGCGAATCGCCTACATCAACAAGATGGACCGCACCGGCGCCGACTTCTTCGCGGCGGTCGAGACGATGCGCGACCGGCTCGGCGCCAACCCGCTGCCGATCCAGATCCCGATCGGCCAGGAGGACGGCTTCACCGGCGTCGTCGACCTGATCGAGAACAAGGCTCTGGTCTGGAAGGACGAGCTCGGGACCGAGTTCGAGTACGCCGACGTCCCCGAGGACCTCGTCGATCTCGCCCACACCCACCGCACCGCGCTGATCGAGGCCTGCGCCGACTACGACGACGAGCTGATGGAGCTCTACCTCGACGAGCAGGAGATCCCCCACGAGCGGATCGCCAAGTCGCTGCACCGCGCGACGCTCGACATCAAGGTGACCCCGGTGCTGCTGGGGTCCTCGTTCAAGAACAAGGGCGTCCAGCCGCTGCTCGACGCGATCGTCGAGTTGCTGCCCTCGCCGCTCGAGGTCCCGCCGCTGACCGGCGTCGTGCCCGCGACCAAGGGCGTCGAGGAGGGCGAGGAGCCGCGCCCCGCGGACGACAACGCCCCCTTCGCGGCGCTCGCATTCAAGGTCGCCGCCGACCCCTACGTCGGCAAGCTGACCTATCTCCGCGTCTACTCCGGCAAGCTCCAGGCTGGCGGCCGGGTGCTCAACTCCTCGACCGGAAAGACCGAGCGGGTCGGAAGGCTGCTGATGATGCACGCCAACCACCGCGAGGAGATCGAGGAGTGCTACGCGGGCGACATCCTCGCCGGCGTCGGCCTCAAGCAGACTTCCACGGGCGACACGCTCTGCGCCCCCGACGCCCCGATCGTCCTCGAGCAGATCGAGTTCCCGGACCCGGTGATCGCGGTCGCGATCGAGCCGAAGACGAAGGCCGACCAGGAGAAGCTCGGGACCGCGCTCCAGCGGCTCTCCGAGGAGGACCCCACCTTCATGGTCGAGTCCGACGAGGAGACCGGGCAGACGCTGATCCACGGCATGGGCGAGCTCCACCTCGAGGTGCTCGTCGACCGGATGCTGCGCGAGTTCTCGGTCGAGGCGAACGTCGGAAAGCCCCAGGTCGCGTACCGCGAGACGATCCGCGAGCGGGTCGAGAAGGTCGTCTACCGCCACGTCCGCCAGACCGGCGGCAAGGGCCAGTTCGCGCACGTCGTGATCAACATCGAGCCCGTGCCGGGCGAGAGCTTCGACTTCGTCAACGAGATCAAGGGCGGCAAGATCCCGACCGAGTTCATCCCCGCCGTCGAGCAGGGCGTCGAGGAGGCGCTCCGGAGCGGGGTCAAGGCCGGCTACCCGATGGTCGACGTCCGGGTCGAGCTCGTCGACGGGTCCGCCCACGACGTCGACTCCTCGGAGATGGCGTTCAAGATCGCCGGCTCGCTGGCGGTCCAGGAAGCCGCCCGCCGGGCGAAGCCCGTGCTGCTCGAGCCGGTGATGAGCGTCGAGGTCGTGACGCCGGAGGACTTCCTCGGCGAGGTGATCGGCGACCTCTCGCGGCGCCGCGGCAAGGTCCAGGGCCAGGAGCAGCGCGGCAACGCGCTCGCGGTCCAGGCGTTCGTGCCGCTCGGCGAGATGTTCGGCTACGCCACCGATCTGCGATCCTCGACCCAGGGCCGCGCGAGCTACACGATGCAGTTCGAGCGCTACGAAGAGGTTCCGGCGAGCATCGCCGAGGAGATCACAGAGAGCACCGCGTCCGAGCCCGTGGGCGCAGCGAGTTAGAAGGCACCGAGCGCCCGCGCCCAGAGGCCTCCTTCTAGCTATATTTCGCGGGTTCGCCCGCAGGCGTCATCGACGCCGTGCGCGCAGCGAAAGACTTGCAGACTTAGAAGACGACAAACCAACCCCCCAAAGGAGCAACAGAGCGAGATGGCAGAGAAGTTCGACCGCAGTAAGCCGCATGTGAACGTCGGCACCATCGGTCACGTCGACCATGGCAAGACGACCCTGACGGCCGCGATCACCAAAACGCTCGCCGAGAAGGGGGGCGCGACCGAAAAGAGCTTCGAGGAGATCGACAACGCGCCCGAGGAGAAGGAGCGCGGGATCACGATCGCGACCTCGCACGTCGAGTACGAGACCGATAACCGGCACTACGCCCACGTCGACTGCCCGGGCCACGCCGACTACGTCAAGAACATGATCACCGGCGCCGCGCAGATGGACGGCGCGATCCTGGTCGTCTCGGCGCCCGACGGCCCGATGCCCCAGACGCGCGAGCACATCCTGCTCGCCCACCAGGTCAATGTGCCCAACATCGTGGTCTTCCTGAACAAGGTCGACATGGTCGACGACGACGAGCTGCTCGAGCTGGTCGAGGAGGAGGTCAAGGACCTGCTCAACGAGTACGACTACCCGGGCGACGACGTTCCGATCATCAAGGGCTCGGCGCTGAAGGCGCTCGAGGGCGACGAGGATGCCAAGGGCGCGATCATCGAGCTGGCCGAGGCGCTCGACAACTACATCCCGCAGCCCGAGCGCGACCTCGACAAGCCGTACCTGATGCCGGTCGAGGACGTGATGACGATCCAGGGCCGCGGCACCGTCGCCACGGGCCGGATCGAGCAGGGCGTCGTCAAGACGAGTGATGAGGTCGAGATCGTCGGTGTCCACGACACCCAGAAGACCGTCGTCACCGGTATCGAGATGTTCCACAAGACCCTCGACGAAGGACAGGCCGGCGACAACGCCGGTGTCCTCCTGCGAGGCACGAAGCGCGAGGAGATCGAGCGCGGGCAGGTTCTCTGCAAGCCGGGCTCGATCACGCCTCACACGAAGTTCAAGGCCGAGGTCTACTGCCTGAAGAAGGAAGAGGGTGGACGCCACACCCCGTTTGTCTCGGGCTACCGGCCTCAGTTCTATTTCCGGACCACCGACGTCACCGGGGTCGCCAACCTGCCGGCGGACCGCGAGTTCGTGGCACCGGGAGAGAACGTTGAGATGGATGTTGAATTGATCGTCCCGATCGCCATGGACCAGGGCCTTCGGTTCGCGATCCGCGAAGGCGGACGCACCGTCGGCTCGGGCGTGGTGACCGAGGTAGTCGAGTAGCACCGGGGGGCGGACCCACATCCGCCCCCTTTTATGTAGGACGCGGTTCCGAAAAAGGAATCGCGCGACAACTGCAATCACATACGACCGGGGCGGCGCCCCCAAAGCGTTAAAAGGGGCGGCGCCCCTATTGCGCGCTAAAGGACCAAGAGGAAAGACAAGAAGAAGTTGGCTTCACTTACAACAGGAAAGATCCGGATCCGGCTCAAGGCGTACGACCACGACGCCATAGACCGGGCTGCCCAGGAGATCGTCGGCACCGCCGAGCGCACCGGCGCCACGGTCTCGGGCCCGATCCCGCTGCCGACCGACAAGCACGTCTACTGCGTGATCCGCTCGCCGTTTAAGGACAAGGACTCGCGCGAGCACTTCGAGATCCGCACCCACAAGCGGCTGATCGACATCCACCAGCCGAGCCCGAAGACCGTCGACTCGCTGCAGCGCCTCGACGCGCTGCCGGCCGGAGTCGACATCGAGATCAGGCTTTAGACGCGTGCCCGCGATCATCGGCAAGAAGCTCGGCATGACCCAGGTCTTCACCGAGGACGGCGATTCGGTGCCGGTGACCGTGATCGAGGCCGGCCCCTGCACCGTGACCGCGATCCGCAAGGCCGACCGCGACGGCTACGACGCCGTCCAGCTCGCCTTCGACGAGGTCGCCGAGCGCAAGCTCTCGAAGGCCGAGCTCGGCCACCTGAAGAAGGCCGGCGCGCCCCCTTCACGGACGCTGGTCGAGTTTCGCGGCGAGGACTTCAGCTCTGGCGGCGGCGACGGCGAGGATGCCGACGGCGAGGAGAAACAGGCCGATTCCGGCGAAGCCAAGGTTGGGGATGACGTCACCGTCGCCGCCTTTTCGCCGGGCGACCGGGTCAAGGTCTCCGGGGTCTCGATCGGCAAGGGGTTCCAGGGGACGATCAAGCGCCACAACTTCAGCCGCGGCCCGGTCTCGCACGGCTCGCACAACGTCCGCGCGCCGGGCTCGATCGGCGCCAGCGCCGACCCCGCCCGGGTCTTCCCGGGCCAGAAGATGCCCGGCCGGATGGGCGGCCAGCGGGTCACCCAGCGCGGGCTCGAGGTCGTCGAGGTCGACGCCGAGCGCAACCTGCTGTTGGTCAAGGGCGCCGTCCCCGGCTCCCGCAACGGGACTTTGGAGGTGCGCTCGAATGGCTGACGCGCCGATGCTCGGAAAGCAGGGCAAGGCGAGCCTGCCCGCGGATCTCTTTGACGAGCCGTTCCACGAGTCGCTCGTCCACGAAGCCGCGCGCGCCGATCTCAATTCGCGCCGGCGCGGAACCGCGTCGACGCTGACCCGCGGCGAGGTCTCGATGACGACCGCGAAGGCATGGCGCCAGAAGGGCACCGGCCGCGCCCGCGCCGGAGCGCTCAGCGTCCCGCACCGCTACGGCGGTGGCGCCGCGTTCGGCCCCAAGCCCCGCCACTACACGATGAAGGTCAACCGCAAGGCCCGGCGCCGGGCGCTGCGCGCGGCGCTCTCGGTCCACGCCGCCCGCGACTCGGTCGCGATCCTCGACGTCTCGAGCTTCGAGGGGCCCTCGACCAAGCAGGCCGCCAAGGCGCTCGACGGCTGGAAGGCCAAGCGCCCCACCCTCGTCGTGCTCGGCGCCGAGCAGGACGACGCCGAGAAGAGCTTCCGCAACATCGAGCGCGTCAAGGTGCTCGAGGCCTCGGCCGCCGGGGTCGCCGACGTGATCGGCGCCGCCTCGCTGGTGATCTCCGAAGAGGCGCTCAAGACCCTGGAAGAGAGGGCCAAGTGACAGACGTCCGCCAGGTGATCGTCCGCCCCGTCGTCTCGGAGAAGAGCTACGCGCTGATGTCGGACGGCAAGTACACGTTCCGGATCCACGACCGGGCCCACAAGACCCAGGTTGCCCAGGCCGTCGAGGAGATCTTCGGCGTCCACGTCGTTTCGGTGCGAACCTCGCACGTGCGCGCGAAGCCCAAGCGCCGCGGGCTGCATTCGGGCACCAACCGCTCCTGGAAGAAGGCGATCGTCCAGCTCGCCCCCGGCGAGCGGATCGAGCTCTTCGAGGGCGCGGCGGTGGAGGGCTAGATGACCTCCTCCACGACCACGCACGCCTGGATGACGCGCATGGCGCGTCGCATGCCTTCGTCCTCGGGCTTGCCTTTGCAACCAGCAAAGGCTGCGCCCTGTGTCCTCGGCCTGCTCGGCCATGCGCGCCCCCAGGCGCACGCGGCCATGAAGGAGGTCATCTAATGGCCACCCGCAAGATCAAGCCGACCAGCCCGGGGCGCCGCTTCGGCACGTACCAGATCCGCGAGGAGCTGACGACCGACAAGCCGGACAAGCGGCTGACCAAGGGCGCCAACAACTCCGGCGGGCGCAACTCCAAGGGCCGCGTCACCAGCCGCCATCGCGGCGGCGGCGCCAAGCGCCGCTACCGCAAGATCGACTTCAAGCGCCGCAAGGACGGGGTCCCGGGCAAGGTCGCCTCGATCGAGTACGACCCCAACCGGACGACCTACATCGCGCTGCTCAACTACGCCGACGGCGAGAAGCGCTACATCCTCGCGCCCCAGGGCCTCGCGGTCGGCGCCGAGGTCAGCTCCGGCCCCGGGGCCGACATCCGGCCCGGCAACGCGCTCGCTCTTTCGGCGATCCCGACCGGAACCGTCGTCCACAACGTCGAGCTCGTGCCCGAGCAGGGGGCGCGGCTGGGCCGCGCCGCCGGCGCCGGGATCCAGGTCGTCGCCAAGGAGGGCGCGATGGTCAGCCTGCGCCTGCCCTCGGGCGAGGTGCGCATGGTCCGCGCCGAGTGCCGGGCGACGATCGGGACGCTCTCGAACTCCGAGCACCAGAACATCAAGCTCGGCAAGGCGGGCCGCAGCCGGCACAAGAACCGCCGCCCCCAGAGCCGCGGCGTGGCGATGAACCCCGTCGACCACCCGCACGGCGGCGGCGAGGCACACAAGACTCCCGGCGGACACCCGAAGACGCCCTGGGGCAAGCCGACGCTCGGCTACCGGACGCGAAAGAAGGGCAAGCGCTCCGACGAGCTGATCGTCCGCGGTCGCAGGCGCGGGAAGCGGAGCGGCTGATGGGACGCTCGACCAAGAAGGGCCCGTGGGCCGAGGAGCGGCTGATGAAGCGGGTAAACGCGATGAACGAGTCGGGCCAGAAGGCGATGCTCAAGACCTGGTCGCGCAAGTCGACGATCTTCCCGGAGATGGTCGGCCACACGATCGCCGTCCACGACGGCCGCAAGCACGTGCCGGTCTACATCTCCGAGTCGATGGTCGGCCACCGGCTCGGCGAGTTCGCCCCGACCAGGACGTTCCGCGCCCACTCCGGCGTCTCCTCGAAGTCGGAGGAGGACCGCTAATGGCCGAGCCCAAGGACAAGAAGACCACGAAGGCGGAGACGGACAAGAAGGACGAGGCAAAGAAGCCGGCGCCGAAGAAGGCCGCCGCGAAGCCGAAGACCGAGGCCAAGCCGAAAACGGAGGCCAAGCCGAAGACCGAGGCCAAGCCGAAGACGGAAGCGAAGCCGAAGAAGGCCCCGGCGCGCAAGTCGCCCGCAAAGGGCGCCGCTAAACCGGCCGCAAAGACCAAGGCCGCCGCGGCGAAACCCGATCTCGAGGCGCCGACCGTCAAGGCCAGCGCCCGCTACGTGCGGATCGCGCCGCGCAAGGTCCGCCACCTCGCCGACCAGATCCGCGGGCTGCAGATCGACGACGCGCGCTCGCTGCTGCGCTTCTCGCCCCGCGGCGCCGCGAGCGACGTCGCCAAGCTCCTCGACTCGGCCGCCGCGAACGCCGAGAACAACCACGACCTCGTCGCCGAGGACCTCAAGATCTCGGAGATCTACGTCGACGACGGCCCGACCCTGCGCCGCTTCCGGCCCCGGGCGCTCGGCCGCGCGACCAAGATCGACAAGCGCACGAGCCACATCTCTTTGACCTTGACCCCCGACGAGGAGCTGTAATGGGCCAGAAGATCCACCCGATCGGCTTCAGGGTCGGCTACATCCAGGACTGGAAATCGAACTGGTACAACGAGAAGGAGTTCTCGGACTACCTGAACGAGGACCTGGCGATCCGCACCCACATCGAGAACAAGCTTTCGCACGCGGGCCTCTCCGACATCACGATCGTCAAGGGCCCGGGCGAGGTCGAGATCGACATCTCGACCGCGCGCCCCGGGATCGTGATCGGCAAGTCCGGCAGCGAGGTCGACGCGCTGCGCCGCGACCTCCACAAGCTCACGAACAAGGCCGTCAAGGTCAACATCAAGGAGATCAAGCGCCCCGAGCTCGACGCGAAGCTCGTCGCGCAGTCGATCGCCGAGCAGCTCCAGAACCGGGTCGCGTTCCGGCGCGCGATGAAGCGCGCGCTCACGTCCGCGATGAGGTCGGGCGCCAAGGGCGTCAAGGTCCAGGTCTCCGGGCGCCTCGGCGGCGCCGAGATGGCGCGCACCGAGGGCTACTCGGACGGCCGCGTCCCGCTGCACACGCTGCGCGCCGACATCGACTACGGCTTCATCGAGGCGAAGACGACGACCGGGCGGATCGGCGTCAAGTGCTGGATCAACAAGGGCGAGGTCATGCCCGAGGGCTTCCGCACACAGACCGACGAGGACGAGGGCAACGGCCGTCCCCCGGCTCGCGGCAGGGGAGGTGGGCGCTGATGCTGATGCCGAAGCGGGTCCGCTATCGCAAGCAGCAGCGCGGCCGCATGCGCGGCTACGCGAAGGGCGGGACCACGGTCGCGTTCGGCGAGTACGGGCTCAAGTCGCTCGACCGCGGCTGGGTCACCAACCGCCAGATCGAGGCCGCCCGAGTCGCGATGACGCGCAAGATCAAGCGCGGCGGCAAGGTCTGGATCAACATCTTCCCCGACAAGCCGGTGACCCAGAAGCCCGCCGAGACCCGGATGGGCTCGGGCAAGGGCAACCCCGAGGGCTGGGTCGCGGTCGTCAAGCCCGGCCGCGTGATGTTCGAGATCGCCGGCGTCGACGAGGACCTGGCCAAGGACGCGATGCGGCTCGCGGGCCACAAGCTGCCCGTGCGGACGAAGATCGTCCGCCGCGAGGGCGTCGTCGAGGAGGCCGCGTCGTGAAGGGCTCGGAGGCACACAACTTGAAGGACGAGGAGCTGATCCAGGCGCTCAAGGACTCGCGCGAGGAACAGTTCAGCCTGCGCTTCCAGCACGCGACCGGCGAGCTCGAGAACTCGGCCCGCCTCAGCGAAGTGAAGCGCGACGTCGCCCGACTCTTGACCGTCGCAAAGGAGCGCGGGATCGACCTGCGCAAGGAGCTCGCACACTGATCGATATGGCAGACGAAGAGAAGAACGACAACACAGAAGAGAAGGACCAGGCCGAGAAGGCCCCCGAGGCCGCTCCCGCCGAGGAGGCTGCTTCCAAGGAGCCCACGGCGGATGCGTCGCCACCCGATACCCCCGCAGGCGAAGCCGAGGAGATGGCGGTGGATGAGGCCCCCGAGGCCGAAGACGCCCCTGCCGAGGATGAGGCTGCTGACAAGGAGCCCACGGCGGATGCAACGCCACCCGATACCCCCGCAGGCGCAGCCGAGGAGGTGGCGGTGGATGGTGACGAGGACATGAATTGGAAGGCGAAGGCGCGGCTCGAGCGCTCGAAGCTGCCGCACGAGGCCGGCCCGCAGCGCGACCCCGCCGAGCGCGACGCCGAGCGGGTCGCGCGCCGCAAGGCGGCGATCGGCGAGCGCAGCCGCTACCGCAAGCG
This sequence comes from uncultured Solirubrobacterales bacterium, assembly GCA_963817065.1. Taxonomy (GTDB): domain Bacteria; phylum Actinomycetota; class Thermoleophilia; order Solirubrobacterales; family 70-9; genus CAWFMO01. Next base: position 534,569 of record CAWFMO010000002.1, on the reverse strand, counting down.
CAGCCGCTCGAAGAGCACCGAGAAGGGGACGCCGACCCCGCCCGCCGAACGCGAGGCCGTCGACCGCAAGATCCGCCAGGGGACCGTGGTCTCGAACAAGGCCGACAAGACGATCACCGTCCGGATCGACGTCGCCCGCCGCCACCCCACCTACGAGAAGATCGTCCGCCAGTCGGGCACCCTCCACGCCCACGACGAGCGCAACGAGGCCTCCGAGGGCGACCTCGTGCAGGTCGTCGAGACCCGCCCGCTCTCGAAGCTGAAGCGCTGGCGGCTGACCGAGATCCTGGAGAAGGCCAAGTGATCCAGCAGGAATCGAGACTCAAGGTCGCCGACAACTCGGGCGCTCGCGAGATCCTCTGCGTGCGCGTCAAGGGCGGCTCGCACCGCCGCTACGCGCGGATCGGCGACGTGATCACGGCCACCGTCAAGCAGGCGAACCCGCAGGGCGGCGTTCGCAAGGGCGAGGTCGTCGAGGCGGTCGTCGTCCGCACCGTCAAGCAGCTCGGCCGCAAGGACGGCACCTACATCGCCTTCGACGAGAACGCCGCCGTGCTGATCGATCCTGCGGGCGCCCCGCGCGGCACCCGGATCTTCGGCCCCGTCGCCCGCGAGCTCCGCGACCGCAACTTCATGCGCATCGTCTCGCTCGCCCCGGAGGTCCTCTGATGTCTTCGATGAGGATCCGCAAGGACGACAACGTCGTCGTCACCGGCGGCAAGGACCGCGGCAAGAAGGGCCGTGTGATCCGCACCGACCCCAAGCGCCGCAAGGTCTTCATCGAGGGGCTCAACATCGTCAAGCGCCACCAGCGCCCGCGCTCGGTCAAGGACGCCCAGAAGGGCGGCGAGGTCGGCGGGATCGTCGAGAAGGAGGGGCCGATCGACGTTTCGAACGTGATGCTGGTCGACCCCCAGACCAACGAGCCGACCCGGGTCAAGGTCGAGCGCGGCGCCGACGGCAAGCGCAAGCGGATCGCCGCCAAGAGCGGCCAGGCGATCGACTGATGGAAGCGGCGACCCAACAGGCACAGCAGGCGGCCCCGCCGCCGCGGCTGCGCGAGACCTACGAGAACGAGATCCGCCCGCAGCTGATCGAGCGCTTCGGCTACTCGAGCCCGATGCGCGCACCGACCTTGCAGAAGATCACCCTCAACATGGGGGTCGGCGAGGCCCAGACCTCGTCCCAGATCCTCGAGGCGGCGATCGAGCAGATGGCGACGATCGCCGGCCAGCGGCCCAACGTCCGGCGCGCCAAGAAGTCGGTCGCGTCGTTCAAGGTTCGCGAAGGCAACCCGATCGGCGTCGCGGTCACGCTCCGCCGCGCGCGGATGTGGGAGTTCCTCGACCGCCTGACCTCGATCGCGATCCCGCGGATCCGCGACTTCCGCGGCCTCAACCCGCGATCGTTCGACGGCCGCGGCAACTACTCGATCGGGATCCGCGAGCAGCTGATCTTCCCCGAGATCGACTACGACTCGATCGACCAGGTCCGAGGGCTCGACGTCACGATCACGACCACCGCCCCGACCGACGTGGAGGCGTTCGCGCTGCTCACGGCGCTCGGGATGCCGTTCGCCGAGGGCGGCCGCCCGGGCGAAGAGGACAAGGAGGCCGCCGAGGAAGAGGAGCGCCGCCACGAGGAGGCGCGCGAGCGCGCCGAGGCCGAGGCCGCGGCGCTCGAACAGCTCAAGGAGGAGAACCCCGAGGCCTACGAGAAGCCGGTCCGCGAGGACGAGGAGGGCGAAGAGGGCGCCGAGGGCGCCGAGGGCGAAGCCGAGGCGTCAGAGGGCGGCGGAGACGGCGCCGAGAAACCGAAGGACGAGGGCGCCGAGGGCGCCTCAGACAAGGAGTAAGGAAACCGTATGGCCAAGACTTCACAGAAGGTTCGCCAGCAGCGCAAGTCCAAGTACAAGGTCCGCGACTACAACCGCTGCCGGCGGTGCGGGCGCTCGCGCGCCTACTACCGCAAGTTCGGCCTCTGCCGGATCTGCCTCCGCGAGGCTGCCCACAACGGCTACGTGCCGGGTATGACCAAGTCGAGCTGGTAGAGGAAGACAGATGCTGACCGACCCCGTATCCGACTACCTGACCCGCCTGCGCAACGCTCTCGCGCAGGGGCACGACGACGTCCTGATCCCCGCTTCGGGATTGAAGCGCGAGCTCTCGCGGATCCTCGTCGAGCAGGGCTACATCAACGACTTCGCGGTCGAGCCCGGCCGCGTCGGCGAGGTGATCAAGCTGAGGCTCAAGTACACGGAGGGCCGCGACCCGGTGATCCATGGGATCCAGCGCGTCTCGAGGCCCGGCCGCCGTCGCTACGTCGACCGGACCGAGATCCCGCGCGTCCAGGGCGGCATGGGCACCGCGATCGTCTCGACCTCCTCAGGGGTGATGACCGGCCACGACGCCAAGCGCAAGGGCGTCGGCGGCGAGGTCGTCGCCTACGTCTGGTGATCTAGATGTCTCGGATTGGAAAAATGCCGATCGAGCTGCCCGACGGGGTCAACCTCGAGGCGAGCCCGGGCGAGGTCGTGGTCAAGGGCCCGAAGGGCGAGCTGACCCAGGTCGTCTCCGCGGACATGAAGGTGAGCCAGTCCGACGCGACGGTGACCGTCGAGCGCCCGACCGACCGCGGCGAGCACCGCGCCCTGCACGGCTTGACGCGGAGCCTGATCGCGAACATGGTCGCCGGGGTGACCGAGGGCTTCGAGAAGCGGCTCGAGATCCAGGGCGTCGGCTACCGCGCCCAGCTCAAGGGCAAGAACCTCGAGCTCGCGCTCGGGTTCTCGCACCCGGTCGCGGTCGAGGCCCCCGACGGAATCGATTTCGAGGTCCCGCAGCCGACCGAGGTCGTCGTGCGGGGGATCGACAAGCAGCTCGTCGGCGAGGTCGCCGCCCGGATCCGCAAGCTTCGCCCACCCGAGCCCTACAAGGGCAAGGGCGTGCGCTACGCCGGCGAGCAGGTCTCGAGGAAGGTCGGTAAGCGCGCATGACCGTGGCGACCAAGCCCCAGAAGCGGCTTCGCCGCCGCCGCCGCGTGCGGGCCAAGGTCCGCGGCTCGGCCGACCGACCCCGCCTTTCGGTGTTCAGGTCGAACCGCGGCGTCTTCGCGCAGCTGATCGACGACGACGCCGGGAAGACGCTCGCCGCCGTGACCTGGACCGAGCCCGAGCTCCGCGAGCTCGACCGCACCGAGCAGGCCAAGAAGGCCGGCGAGACGCTCGCCAAGCGCGCGTCCGAGGCCGGGATCTCCGCCTGCATCTTCGACCGCGGCGGCTACCGCTACCACGGCCGCGTCAAGGCGCTTGCCGAGGGCGCGCGCGAGGGCGGGTTGAAGTTCTGATGGCCGCCCACTCGACTCCGCTACCTTGCCCGGTTCGATGACTGTCGAACCAGTAAACGCCAAGGGCCTCGACCTCCAGGAGCGGGTGATCGAGATCAACCGCGTCGCCAAGGTCGTCAAGGGCGGCCGCCGGTTCTCGTTCACCGCCCTGGTCGCGGTCGGCGACGAGGACTCCGTGGTCGGGATCGGCTACGGCAAGGCCCGTGAGGTCCCGCTCGCGATCCAGAAGGCGGTCGAGAACGCCCGCAAGGACCTGATCCGGATCCCGAAGTACGGCCAGACGATCACCCACCGCGTGATCGGGCGCTTCGGAGCCGGGCACGTCGTCCTGCGCCCGGCGAGCCCCGGTACCGGCGTGATCGCCGGCGGCGGCGTGCGCGCGGTGCTCGAGCTCGGCGGGATCCGCGACGTGCTGACCAAGAGCATCGGAACCCAGAACCCGATCAACCTCGTCAAGGCGACGATGCAGGGCCTGCACTCGCTGCGCCGCCCCGAGGACGTCGCCGAGCTGCGCGGGCTGTCGGTCCGCGAGGTGCTCGGGATCGGCCCCGACGAGGGCAACGGCAAGGCCGAGGTGATCGAAGACGTGACCCCGAAGCCGGTCCCCGTCGGAGCCCCGGAGCCGGGCGCCGAGGAGGCGAAGCCCCAGGACGCCGGCACCGCTGACGCCGAGGCGGCCCCGGAACAGACTTCACCCGAGCCGGCTTCAACCGAGCCGCCCGCGGCTGCGCCGACCCCGGCCGAGCCGCCCGCGGCCGAGCCGGCTGAGGCGCCCGCCCCCGAAGCACCGGCGCCCGAGGCGACCGCGCCCGAGGCGGCGGCCGAGGAGAAGCCCGCCGAGGAGCCGGCTCCGCCCAGCGAGGAGCCGAGCGGTGGCTGATCTGAGCCTGAAGCAGGTCCGCTCGTCCAACGGCGCGACCGTGACCCAGCGCGACACCCTGCGCAGCCTGAAGCTGGGCCGGATCGGCGCCACCGCCGAGCACAAGGACAGCCCCCAGCTCCAGGGCATGCTGCGCGTCGTCGACCACCTGATCGAGGTCGGCAAATGAGCCCCCAGGACAAGGGCGGCGGGAAGAAGGGGGCGCGCAACCGCGACGCCGCCGACATCGGCCTGCACTCGATCAAGCCCAAGCCCGGGTCGCGCAAGCCGCGCAAGCGCGTCGGGCGCGGCGAGGGGTCGGGCTTCGGCAAGACCTCGGGCCGCGGCCACAAGGGCGCCGGGGCGCGCTCCGGGAGCAAGAGCAAGGTCGGCTACGAGGGCGGCCAGAACCCGATCCACATGCGGATGCGCAAGCTGCGCGGGCCGCACCGCAAGATGTCGATGCCGTTCGAGAAGTTCCGCACCCGGACCCAGCCGGTCAACGTCGGCGATCTCGACGAGCGCTTCAAGGCCGACGCCGAGGTGACCCCCGAGTCCCTGCGCGACGCCGGGCTGGCGAAGCGCAAGCACCCGGTCAAGATCCTCGGCACGGGCGAGGTCTCGAAGAAGCTCACGGTCAAGGCGCACGGATTCAGCGCCGCCGCGAAGCAGAAGATCGAGGCGGCCGGCGGCAGTTGCGAGACTCTTGAGGTGAAGTCACCCCCCGCCGAGGCGGCACCCGCATCTAAGGCCGAGGAGCCCGCGTCTTGATCCGAACGATCGCCAACTCCTTCTCGGTGCCGGACATCCGGCGCAAGCTGCTGTTCACCGCGGCGATCCTCGCGATCTACCGCCTCGGCGCCTACATCCCCTCGCCCGGCGTCGACATCGACACGGTCAAGGACATCGAGGACAACTTCTCGGGCTCCAACATTCTCGGCTTCCTCAACCTCTTCTCCGGCGGCAGCCTCTCGCGATTGAGCCTCTTCGCGCTCGGGATCATGCCCTACATCACCGCCTCGATCATCCTCCAGCTGCTGACGGTGGTCGTGCCCTCGCTCGAGAAGCTCCAGAAGGAGGGCGAGGTCGGCCAGCAGAAGATCACCCAGTACACGCGCTACCTGACCGTCTTCCTCGCCTTCGGCCAGTCGATCGGCTACGTCTTCCTCTTCCGCTCCTTCCAGAACCAGGCCGGGACCAGCGTCGTCGGCGAGCTCACCTTCGCCAAGACCTTCCTGATCGTGATCTGCCTGACCGCGGGCTGCACGCTTTTGATGTGGATGGGCGAGCTGATAACCCAGCGCGGGATCGGCAACGGGATCTCGCTGATGATCTTCGCCTCGATCACCGCCGGTCTGGTGCCCGGGATCCAGAAATGGTGGACCAACCCCGACCAGGTTTTCGTCGTCCTGATGCCGTTCGTCGCGCTCGCGGTGATCGTCGCGATCGTCTTCGTCCAGGAGGGCCAACGGCGAATACCCGTGCAGTACGCGAAACGCGTGGTCGGCCGCAAGATGACGGCCGGCGGCTCGACCTACCTGCCGCTGCGGGTCAACATGGCCGGGGTGATCCCGGTGATCTTCGCGGCCTCGATCATGGCCTTCCCGCCGACGATCGGCCAGCTCCTCAACACCCCCGCGGCGCTCGACTTCGCGGCCTTCTTCGGCCCCAACAGCTGGGCCTACGTGGCGGGCGAGGTCTTCTTCATCATCGTCTTCACGTACTTCTATACCGCGGTCACCTTCAACCCGGTCGATCAGGCGGACAACCTCAAGCAGCACGGCGGGTTCATCCCCGGCGTCAGACCGGGCCGCCCGACCGCCGAATACCTCGACCGGATCCTCTCGCGGCTGACCTTCCCGGGGGCGCTCTACCTGGGCGCCGTCGCCGCGCTGCCGACGATCCTGATCAACCAGACGTCGGCCAACTTCTTCTTCGGCGGCACCTCGATCCTGATCGTGGTCGGAGTGGCTCTGGACACCGTCAAACAGCTCGAAGCGCAGCTGATGATGCGCAACTACGAGGGCTTCCTGAAGTAGGCACCCCGGGTGCCTGAGCTCAATCTGATCCTCCTCGGCCCCCCCGGAAGCGGCAAGGGGACACAGGGCGAGCGCCTCCAGGAGGACTTCCGCCTCCCCTACTACGCGACCGGCGACATTCTCCGCGCCGCGGTCAAGGAGGGCAGCGAGCTCGGCGAGAAGGCGAAGAGCTACATGGACGCCGGCGACCTGGTCCCCGACGAGGTGATCATCGGCCTGATCGCCGATCGCGTCGAGACCGACGAGGCGTCAGACGGCTTCATCCTCGACGGTTTCCCGCGCACGATCGGCCAGGCCGAGGCGCTCGACGCCGAGATGAAGAAGCTCGGTCGGGACCTGACCGGCGTGATCCTGATCGACGTCCCCGAGGAGGAGGTCGTCAAGCGGCTCGGCGGGCGGCGCACATGCTCCAAGAACGGCCACGTCTTCCACGTCGACTCGAACCCGCCCGAGAAGGAGGGTGTCTGCGACGTCTGCGGCGGCGAGCTCGTCATCCGCGACGACGACAAGCCCGAGGTGATCCGCAACCGGCTCGTCCAGTACAACGAGAAGACCGCGCCGCTGGTCGACCACTACGACGCGAAGGGGATCCTCCAGCGCGTCGACGGCAGCGAGCCTCCCTCGGAGGTCGAGGAGAGCATCCACGGTGTGATCGCGACGCTGCGCAAGGAGGACGAGGTCTAGGTGATGTACCAGGGCGGGATCATCCGCAAGACGCCGGCTCAGGTCGAGGAGATGGCGGCTGCGGGGGCGATCCAGGCGCGCTGCCTGAAACTGCTCGAGGCCAAGGTCCGCCCGGGCGTCACGACCAAGGAGCTCGACGAGGCCGCCGAGCGCTTCATCCGCTCGCAGGGCGCCGAGCCCTCGTTCAAGGGCTACCGTGGCTTCCCCGGCTCGATCTGCGCCTCGCCCAACCACATGGTCGTCCATGGGATCCCGGGCCCCTACGAGCTCCAGCGCGGCGACATCCTCTCGATCGACGTCGGGGTCACGTACGGCGGCTGGGTCGCCGACGCGGCGCTCACCGTCCCCGTCGGCGCGCCGAGCGCCGACGCCGCCCGGCTGCTCGAGACGACCAAGGGGTCGCTGCTCGCCGCGACCGAGCAGATGCGGGCCGGGAACCGGCTCGGCGACGTCTCCTCCGCGGTCCAGCGCCGGGTCGAGGAGGACGGCTTCTCGATCATCCGCACGCTCGTCGGCCACGGGGTCGGGCGCTCGATGCACGAGGACCCGCAGATCCCCAACTACGGCGAGCCGGGCAAGGGCCCCGAGCTCGAGGAGGGGATGGTGTTCGCGATCGAGCCGATGGTCAACGCCGGCACCGAGCACGTGCGGATGGGGGACGACGGCTGGGCCGTGTACTCCAAGGACGACTCGCTCGCGGCGCATTTCGAGTTCACGATCGCGATCACGGCCGAGGGTCCGCGGATCCTCACGCCCTGGCACGAGACCTGATCGCCCTCCCTCACCGTCGTAGCTGGTAGCGTTACGGGCGTATGAGGGGTGCGATTCGCAAGGGAGTTCTGGCAGCGGTCCTGGGGACCCTGCTCGCGGCTGCGATTCCGGCAGCGGCCGGCGCCGTGACCGTGACCCTGAGCGCTGACAAGGCGGCGGTGAAGAACGGCTCGACCGTCAACTTCACCGCGGTGATCAGCGCGACAGCGACCGCCCACGACGGCGGCATCAACAACATCTCCGATTCGATCTTCGGCACCGTCGATGGCCAACCCACCTGCATCACCTCCTCCGGCCCCGACTTCACCCCCACGGTGCGCTCCTTCACCTGCGTCTACTCGGGCAAGGTCGCGGGCCGGCCGGGCTCGCTCCAGAGCCACACACTGACCGCGATCGGGGTCGAGGACACCTGCGGCGCCCCGCCGCTCACCCCGGGAGGCCCGTGCCCGCCGGTTCCGCCTCCGACGAGCCTCGGATTCGCGACCCCCTCGAACGCCGTCGACGTGCGGATCTGCAAGAAGAACCAGAAGCTGCGCAAGGGCAAGTGCGTCAAGAAGCGCTGACCGCCCGTCGAGGATCGACCCTGGCTGTTCTTGCGCTCGCCGCGGTCGCGGCACTCGCAGCCGTCGCTCCCGCCTCGGCCGGCGCCGCCCCGACCGTGGCCCTGAGCGCCGACCAGTCGCTGGTCAAGAACGGCACGACGGTCAACTTCACGCTCACGATCACCGCCAGTTCCGGCGCCGACCACGGCAGCATCAACCACATGATCGACTCCCTCGACGGCCCGATCGACGGCAAGGCCGGCAGCACCTGCATCACCGCGCCGACGACGCCCGATTTCAACTTCGCCGTCCGCACCTTCACCTGCACCTACCCGTTCGTCGTCGACGGGCGCGGCGGCACGACGCAAACCCACACCCTGACCGCCAGCGGCACCGAGACCTTCTGTAGTCCGCCCCCTCTGACGCCCGGAGGGCTCTGTCCGGGCGTGGTGACGGACGTTGCCTGGGCGAGCACGTCGAACCCGGTCAGCGTCCAGCTCAAGTGCAAGAAGGGGCAGAAGCTGCGCAAGGGCAAATGCCGCAAGAAGCGCTAGCACGGCGCTAGGCGGAGCCAGGCACGCGGTATTGCTAGTATTTCCGGGTCGGTTCACGCCTGGCGTGGCCGACGTTCTTGCCTGTGGGCCCAACTCCTGGGGCCCGGCGGGCACACTCCAGTCCGATACGAGCTACGCCGAGGAAGGCGATGAAGGTCCGAGCGTCCGTAAAACCGATTTGTGAGAAGTGCAAGGTGGTCCGCCGAGGCGGATCCGTGCTCGTGATCTGCCCGAACCCTCGCCACAAGCAGAGGCAGGGCTGAGATGACCGCCTCCGCGACCGCGCACGCCCGGATGACGCCCGTGGCGCTTCGCATCTCTTCGTCCTCGGGCTTGCCTTTGCAACCAGCAAAGGCTGCGCCCTGCGTCCTTGATCTGCTCGGCCACGGTCGCCCCCGGTCGTACCCGGCCACGAAGGCTGTCATCTGATGGCCCGCATCGCCGGAGTCAACATCCCCACCAACAAGCGGATCGAGGTCGGCCTGACGTACGTCTTCGGGATCGGGCGCTCGACCGCGAACGAGCTTCTGAAGTCGGCCGGGATCGATCCCGACACCGCGGTCAAGGACCTGACCGAGGACGAGATCGTCAAGCTCCGCGAGGCGGTCGAGTCGCGCGAGGTCGAGGGCGACCTGCGCCGCGAACGCTCGCAGAACGTCAAGCGGTTGCAGGAGATCGGCTCATACCGCGGGATGCGCCACCGGCGCGGCCTCCCGACCCGCGGCCAGCGCACCAAGACGAACGCCCGCAGCCGCAAGGGCCCGCGCCGGCTGAGCATCGCCGGCAAGCCCAAGCCCACCAAGTAGAAAGAGACTTAGATGGCAGACGCAAAACCAGCAGCCAAGCCGCGCAAGCGCAAGACAAAGAAGAACGTCACCTACGGGCAGGCGCACGTGAAGACGTCGTTCAACAACACGATCGTCACGCTCACCGACATGGAGGGCAACGTGATCGCCTGGGAGTCGGCCGGCTCGGCGGGCTTCAAGGGTTCGCGCAAGTCGACCCCGTTCGCCGCCCAGGTGACCGCCGACGCCGCCGCGCGCAAGGGCATGGAGCACGGGATGCAGAAGGTCGAGGTGCTCGCCAAGGGCGCCGGCTCCGGCCGCGAGACCGCGATCCGCTCGCTCCAGGCCGCCGGGCTCGACGTCACCACCGTCAAGGACATCACCCCGCAGGCCCACAATGGCTGCCGGCCGCGGAAGCGGAGGCGCGTCTAGTGGCCCGCGACACCTCACCCCAGTGCAAGCAGTGCCGCCGCGAGGGCCAGAAGCTGTTCCTCAAGGGCCAGCGCTGCTTCACCGACAAGTGCGGCGTCGAGCGCCGCTCCTACGCCCCGGGCGAGCACGGCCGCGGCCGGATGCGCGCCTCCGAGTACCGCAACCAGCTGCGCGAGAAGCAGAAGGCGCGCCGCTACTACCAGGTGCTCGAGAAGCAGTTCCGGAGCTACTACGACAAGGCGAGCCGCCAGGAGGGCGTCACCGGCGAGAACCTGCTGCGGCTGCTCGAGCGACGCTTCGACAACGTCCTCGTGCGGCTCGGATTCGCCGCCTCACGGCGTCAGGCGCGGCAGTTCATCCGCCACGGCCACTGGACCGTGAACGGCCGCCGCGTCGACATCCCCTCTTACCAAGTGACGCCCGACGACGTGATCGCGATCAAGAGCGGCACGGCAGCCACGGACGCGGTTCGCGCCGCGACCGAGCTCACGGCCGGGGTTCCGGCCTGGCTGCAAGCCGACCACGACTCGCTCACGGCCAAGGTTCTGCGTCTCCCGGAGCGGAGTGAGATCTCCGCCCCGGTCGAGGAGCAGCTCATCGTCGAGCTCTACTCGAAGTAGCAGTCCCGAAAACCAGCAACGCAAAGGAAGTAATGACCACCCTGCCAGAGTTTCAGGTCCCGAAGATTTCGGCCCAGGATGTCGACGACACCGAGGGCACATTCACGATCGAGCCCCTCGACAAGGGCTTCGGCTACACGTTCGGCAACAGCCTGCGCCGCGTGCTGCTGTCCTCGCTCGGCGGCGCCGCGATCACCAGCGTCCGGATCGAAGGGGTCGCGCACGAGTTCTCGACCATCCCGGGCCTCAAGGAGGACGTCACCGACCTCGTCCTCAACCTCAAGGATGTCGTCGTGCGGATGCACACCGACGCCGACGAGGTCGAGACCCCGCTGGTCGCGACCGGCCCCGGCGAGATCAAGGCCAAGGACATCGACCTGCCCGCGGGCGTCGAGATCCTCAACCCCGACGCGCCGATCGCCACGCTCGAGAAGAAGACCAAGCTCGAGATGTACCTGACGATCGGCCGCGGCCGCGGCTACTCGCCCGCCGACGACAACAAGGCCGAGGACCAGCCGATCGGCGTCGTGCCGATCGACGCGATCTTCTCGCCGATCCGCCGCGCGTCGTACTCGGTCGATCCCGCCCGCGTCGGTCAGCGGACCGACTTCGACAAGCTCTCGCTCGAGGTCGAGACCGACGGCTCGATGGAGCCCGGCTCGGCTCTGCGCGAGGCGGCGGAGATCCTGATCAAGAGCCTGGCGATCTTCACCGACGCCGACCGGGTCGAGGAGCTGACCGCGCGCGACGGCGCCGGCGCGCTCGCGACCAACGGCGGCGCCGAGGCAGCCGCGGTTCCGGGCGCCGACGGGATGGACGAGATCCTGATCGAGGAGCTCGAGCTCGGCGTCCGCTCCTACAACTGCCTCAAGCGCGCCGGGATCCAGAACGTCGGCGAGCTCGTCCGCAAGTCGGAGTCCGAGCTCAACGCGATCCCCAACTTCGGTCGCAAGTCGATCGAGGAGGTCGTCGAGACCCTCAAGGCCCGCGGCCTCTCGCTGAGGCCCGAGTAGGCGGCCGACGGTGCGCCACGGCAAGCAGCGCAACAAGCTGAGCCGGGACGCGGCTCACCGGAAGTCGATGTTCGCCAACCTCTCGAAGGAGCTGATCGAGCACGAGCGGATCCGAACCACGCAGGCCAAGGCGAAGGCGGTCAAGCCCGAGGTCGAGCGGCTGATCACGCTCGGCAAGCGCGGCGACCTCCACGCCCGCCGCCAGGCCCTCTCGGCGCTCGGCCAGGACAAGTTCACGGTCCACAAGCTGTTCGTCGAGGTCGCGCCGCGCTACGCGGAGCGAAACGGCGGCTACACGCGGATCGTCAAGCTCGGCCCGCGCCGCTCGGACTCGGCCGAGATGGTCTTCCTCGAACTGGTCTAGGGATCCCCTAGATGTTGTCGGGGTTCAGGGCTTCGCCCGAGCCCTTGCGGTTCGGCCCGATCGCAAACGCGAGCGCGACCGTGAAGACGACGAGCACGGCGAGCACCAGCCACTGGGCCCAGCCCTTGATCGCCTCGACCGCGGCGTAGCAGAGCGCCGCACCGACCAGAACCGCGATCACGCTGTAGATCGCCGCTCCGCGCTCGGAGCCGCGCCGGATCTGCGCGCCGCTGTCGCTGAGCGTCGAGCGCTCGTAGCCCTCGCGGTCAGTCACATCCATATTCGCCATTTCTCGCCTTTCCTCCTCTTAGCTCCAGGTGACCGTACCCTAGATGAGTGATTCCACGACCCCGCGCAACTGGATGACGCGCGTGGCGCTTCGCATCTCTTCGTCCTCGGGCTTGCCTTTGCAACCAGCAAGGGCTGCGCCCTGCGTCCTCGATCTGCTCGGCCACGCGCGCCCCCAGTCGCACGCGGCCGTGGCATCCCTCATCTAGCCGCCGACGCGGGCAATCTCAGTGACCACGCGCACCCCATGACGACGATGAGGATCGACCTCGCCTACCACGGCGGGGAGTTCGCGGGCTGGGCGATCCAACCCGGTCAGCGCAGCGTCGAGGCCGAGCTCGGAGGGGCGCTCGAGACCGTGCTGCGCGCGCCGGTTTCGCTGAGCGTCGCAGGGAGGACCGACGCCGGCGTCCACGCCCTGGGCCAGGTCGCGAGCTTCGAGTGCACGGACCCGAGCGGTCTCGACCTGCGGCGGGCGCTCAACGGGTTGACCGGCAACGACCTCGTCGTCCGCGGCGTCGCGCCGGCGCCCGGCTTCGACGCCCGCCGCGACGCGCGCTCGCGAACCTACCTCTACCGGCTCCACGCCTCGCCGCTCCCGAGCCCGTTCGAGCGCGGGCTCGCGACCTGGTGGCCTTACCCGCTCGATCGCGAGGCGCTCGACGCCTGCGCGGCGATCCTGCTCGGCGAGCACGACTTCACCGCCTTCACGCCGACCCAGACCAAGCACATCCACTTCCGGCGCCCGATCTCGAGGGCCGAGTGGGCCCGGGGCGCCGACGGGATGCTCGAGTTCTGGATCGAGGCCGACGCGTTCCTGCGCGGGATGGTCAGGGCCTTGGTCGGGACGATGCTCGAGGTCGCGGGCGGGCGGCGCACGCCCGAGGACTTCGCCGCGCTGCTCGAGGGCGCCCCGCGCGAGCGCGCCGGCGACACCGCGCGGCCCCAGGGCCTCTACCTCGCCGAGGTCCGCTACTAGCATGGGCGATCGATGAAGGTCCTGGTCACCAACGACGACGGAATCGGCGCCAAGGGGATCAACGCGCTGCGAAAGGCCCTGGCCGGGGTCGAGGACGTCGAGTTGAGCGTGATCGCGCCGGACTCGAATCGCAGCGCCACCGCGCGCAGCATCACCACGCGCTCGCCGCTCTGGGTCGAGGAGATCACATTCGACGACGGCACGACCGGCTTCGCGACCGACGGCACGCCGGTCGACTGCGTCCGCTTCGCCGAGCTCGGGTTGATCGGCGATCGCCCCGACCTGATCGTCGCCGGGATCAACCACGGCTCCAACCTCGGCGACGACATCACCTATTCGGGGACCGTCGCGGCGGCGCTCGAGGGGATCGTGCTCGGGATCCCCGCGGTCGCGTTCTCGCAGCAGTCGGCGGCCGGGGAGATGGACTTTCGGCTCGGGCGCAGCTACGACTTCGCGGTCGCGGCGAGCTTCGCCGCCCAGCTCGTCGAGCGGCTGGCGGAGAACCCGATGCCGCCCGAGACCCTGATAAACGTCAACTGCCCCGCGGGCGAGCCGACCGGGATCGAGGTCACGAGCCTCGGCAAGCGTCTCTACAACGACGAGATGAAGCTCGTCGACGAGGACGAGGGCGGGCGGCGCAGGTATCAGATCTACGGTTTCGAGCCCTCGTTCGAGGACGCCGGCGGGACCGACCTCTCGGCCGTCGCACAGGGCCGGATCGCGGTCACCCCGATCCACTTCGACCTCACCGATCACGGCGGGCTCGACCGGCTGCGCGAGTGGAAGCTCGAGGGGATGCTCGAGACGGCGCTCGCCGGGATCGAGGTCCCGGCGGCCGAAACGGACGCGCGCGGCGCCAAGCGGTGAGCCCGAAGGCCGGCGCCAAGAAGAAGGCTCCGAAGGCCCGCTCGGCGGAGCTGCGGCGCGAGCTCGAGCGCGCCAACCACCGCTACTACGTGCTCGACGACCCCGAGCTCTCCGACCCCGAGTACGACGAGCTGCTCAACGAGCTGCGCGCGATCGAGGACGAGAACCCTGATCTGCGGACGCCGGATTCGCCCACCCAGCGGGTCGGCGCCAAGCCGCTCGACAAGTTCGCCCAGATCGAGCACCTCGAGCCGATGCTCTCGCTCGCAAACGCCCGCAACGACGAGGAGCTGCGCGCCTGGGAGAAGCGTCTCCACAACCGCCTCGAGGGGCTCGACATCGAGGCTGCCGAGGTCCGCTTCGTGAGCGAGCCGAAGATCGACGGGCTCGCGATCTCGCTCGTATACGAGGACGGAGTTCTCGCCCGCGGCGCGACACGCGGGGACGGCAGGGTCGGCGAGGACGTGACCCACAACCTGCGGACGATCAAGGCGATCCCGCTGCGGATCGACGATGCCCCGCCTTTGGTCGAGGTGCGCGGCGAGATCTACCTGCCGATCGCCGACTTCGCGAAGCTCAACGAGCAGCGCGCCGCCGCGGGCGAGGCGACGTTCGCCAACCCTCGCAACTCGGCCGCCGGCTCGATCCGCCAGCTCGACCCGGCGCTCACCGCCTCGCGGCCGCTCTCGATCTGGTGTTACGGCGTGGGTGCAGTGTCTGACGACGGCACGGGCAAGGTATCCGCCGAAGGGTCCGTACCAAATAAGTTGTTGTCAAGCCATAGCGAAGCTATGGCTTGGCTGCGCGAGCACGGCTTCAAGGTCAATCCCGACGTCAAGGTCCACGACGAGTTCGACACGGTCGCCGAGCGCTGCCACTGGTGGGAGAACCGCCGCGACGAGCTCGACTACGAGATCGACGGCGTCGTGATCAAGGTCGACGACCGCTCGCTGCAGCGCGAGCTCGGGGTGATCGGCCGCGAGCCGCGCTGGGCGGTCGCCTACAAGTTCGCCCCGACGACCGCGACGACGAAGCTCAAGCAGGTGGTCTGGAACGTCGGCCGGACCGGGGCGCTGTTCCCGTTCGCGATGCTCGAGCCTGTCCACGTCGGCGGGGTCACGGTCACGACCGCGACGCTGCACAACGAGGAGGATCTCGAGCGCAAGGACGTCCGCGTCGGCGACGAGGTCGTCGTCATGCGGGCCGGCGACGTGATCCCGGCCGTAGTCTCGCCGGTGACCCAGAAGCGCAAGAAGGGGGCGCGCAAGCCGAAGCCGCCGAAGAAGTGCCCGCTCTGCGGCACCCCCACGATCAAGCCCGAAGGCGCCGTGTTCACGAGCTGCCCGAACCGCACCGGTTGTCCCGGCCAGCAGTTCCAACACGTCAAGCACTTTCGCGGCGCGCTCGAGATCGAGGGGCTGGGGGAGAAGAACGCCCACCGCTTCCTGCAGGAGGGGGTGATCTCCGACGCCGCCGACATCTACGAGCTGACCGCCGAGAAGATCTCCGAGCTCGAGGGCTTCGGGCAGATCTCGGCCGAGAAGCTGATCGAGGAGATCGAGGCGTCGAAGCGGATGCCGTTCTCGCGCGTCCTCTTCGCGCTCGGCATTCCCGGGGTCGGCTTCGTCAACGCCCAGTCGCTCGCCGAGCGCTTCGGCACGATGGAGGCGCTGCGGGCGGCCCAGCCCGAGCAGATCGAGCAGGCGGAGGGGATCGGGCCGATCCTCGCCGAGCAGATCGCCGAGGAGCTCGGCGAGGAGACGACGACGCGGCTGATCGAGAGGCTGCGGAAAGCCGGCCTGAAGATGGAGCTCGACCCCTCCGAGCGCCGGATCGAGGGCGGCCCGCTCGAGGGCAAGACCTTCGTGCTGACCGGCACGCTGCCGAACCTGACCCGCGGCGAGGCGACGAAGCAGATCAAGCGCGCCGGCGGCAAGGTGACCAACTCGGTCTCGAAGAAAACCGACTACTTGGTAGCCGGGGACAACCCGGGGTCGAAGCTGGGCAAGGCTGAGGCGGCTGAGGTCGACGTCATCGACGAGGCCGGGCTACGCAAGATCCTGCCCTGATCGGCAATCGGGGGTTTTCACCCCCCGCGAACCAGGTATATCGGTCGCAATCGGCGCCGCAGGGCGCGACTTTGGCGAGCCAGGAGGGTTAGGCGTAGAGATGAGACGAGCACTGATCACAGCAGCGATCGCGACCGCCGCCACGGCGCTCGCCCCCGCCGCCGCGAGCGCGGCCCAGCCGACCTGCGTGTTCAACACCGCGGTCGCGCGCGATGCGATCGTCACGCTCAACACCGACGCCGAGTCGGCGAAGCTGACGGTCCAGCGCTCGGCCAACAACATCGTCTTCATCGACGCGAACGGCGCCACGCTCGCCGGCGCCGCGGCCTGCGCGCCCGACACGCCCGACGTCGGCAACACGGAGCGGATCATCGTCAACGACGCCGCAGCCCATAACTCGAGCGTCTTCCTCACCCTCCAGGGCGGTCTGCTCGCCCCGGGCTTCAACACCCCGCCCGAGGCGGCCGGCGCCGAGATCGAGGTCGCGGTCAACGCCGGCGACGGCACCGACACGCTGCAGATCGACGGCACCGACAACGCGGACAACTTCCTGCTCGGCGAGAACGGCGCCGGGGACATCGGCGCCAACCTCAACAACGGCTCCGAGCCCGGGGCGCTCGACAACGACGACGTCCTCGGCGCGGGGGTCGAGACCGCGACGATCAACGGGCGCGGCGGCGACGACACGATCAGCGCCGTCGGCGGCCAGGCTCCGGCCGGCAGCCCGCTGCAGCTCGCGGCCAACCAGCTGACGCTCGACGGCGCGAACCAGAACGACACGATCCAGGGCGGCCCCGGCGACGAGAGGTTCCTCGGCGGGACCCAGGACGACGATCTCAGGGGCGGTGCGGGCGCCGACAGGATCGACGGCGAGCTCGACGGCGATACGATCGATGGCGGCGACGGCCCTGACGACATGATCGGCAACACCGGCACCGACGTCGTCCTCTACTCGACCCGGACCGAGTCGGTCAACGTGACCCTCGACGACGGCCCCAACGACGGCGGCGGTCTCGACGGGTTCGGGGACAACGCCCACAGCGACTTCGAGAACGTCAAGACCGGCTCGGGCTCCGACCAGATCACCGGCTCGTTCTCGGTCAACGACCTGACCGGCAACGCCGGCAACGACACCGTCAACGGCGGCGGCGCCAACGACAAGGTCAACGGCAGCGCCGGCGTCGATCGGCTGCTCGGCGGTACCGGCAACGACAAGCTCTTCGGGGGCTCGGAGAACGACAACCTCGTCGGCGGCTCGGGCAACGACAAGCTGACCGGCAACTCCGGCAAGGACATCTTCCTCGGCAAGGGCGGCCTCGACCGGCTGCTCGCCAAGGACAACCAGCGCGACAAGCGGCTCAACTGCGGCAAGGGCAAGAACCGGAGGGAGTCGTTCGTCAAGGACCGCAAGGACCCGAAGGCGAAGAGCTGCTGAACCGCCCCGGCCGCTCGGCCGGGGCGCCCGACTCGCCGGTTTCCGATGAATCCGCGGTTCCCCGTCCGTCTCATGGTTAGAGGGCGCTCAGAGGGAGCGCCCGCGAGCGAAGGAGACCGAGATGGGCAAGCTGATCGCTTCAACGCAGGCCACCGTCGACGGCGTCATCGATCCCGTCGGCGAGTGGGTGCAGGAGGGCGGAGACCACGCCGAGTACTCGTTCGAGCGCCAGGCGAAATCGGCCGGGCTGGTCCTCGGCCGCGTCACCTACGAGGGGCTGGCGGGGTACTGGCCCGACGAGTCGGGCAAGTGGGCGGACATGGTCAACCCGATGCCGAAGTACGTCGGCTCGAAGACGCTCTCCGGCGACCTCGAGTGGAACGCGACCCTGCTCGAGGGCGAGCTCGAGGACTCGATCCCGAAGCTCAAGGACGAGGTCGACGGCGACCTGTTCATGCACGGAAGCGGCGAGTTTGCCTACGCCCTCGCCGAGAAGGGCCTGATCGACGAGTTCGAGGTCTACCTGAACCCGCTCGTCTGGGGTGAGGGCAACGTCCACGTCCTCGGCGACCGGGGAACGGTCCGGCTCGAGCTCGACGACATGAAGCGGTTCGACTCCGGCGTCGTTCTGCTCACGTACAACCCGGCGCCCTGAACCCGTAGCCTCCGCCTCAGTCGAAAGCTTGGAGGTGGAGGATGACCAAGCCCAGCAGCCGGTCCCTGATGATTATCGCCCTGCTCGTCGCGGCGCTTGCGACCGTGCCTTCCGTTGCGGCGGCCAAAGACGGGAAGAAGGTCAAGGTCAGCCTCGAGGGTCCGATCAATCACCCCAAGGACCCCGGACTTACGCCGTTGACCCACCTGTGTTGCTTTCCCACGTACACCCCGACGATTCAGATCGAGCTCAAATACCGGGGCAAGAGCCTGAAGAGCGTCAAGCTGACCCAGTTCGGCCTCTGGGGGCCTTGTTCGGGCTTCGAGTCGAGCGACGGCGAGTCGAAGCACGAGATCGCCGTCAAGCCGAAGAAGAACGGCAGCTTCTCCGGCACGGACACTCAAAACGGCACCGACACCTTGACCGTCAGCGGCCAGATCCTCGGTAAACGGAGCGCCAGCGGCATCGTCCGCGAGGTCGAGCAGCGCCCATTCAAGGAGGGCGGCTACGCGTGGGGGACCTGCGACAGCGGCGTCGTCTCCTGGACCGCGAACAGGGTCGGCGCGTTGACCGATTCGAAGGACCTCAACTAGTCGCCCCCAATGGGCGCCCGGCGCGCAAAGGCACTGCTCCAGGCGCTGTTCGCGGTTCTCGGGGTCGTCGGGATCGCGGCCGGGATCTTCGCGGTGCTCACCGGTCCCGACGGGCAGTTCGACGGGGCACCGGCCAATCCCAGCGTCGAGAGCGAATTCAGGTTCTTCGCGGCTTTCTGGGCGGCTTACGGAGTCGCGTCACTCTGGGTGGCGCCGCGGATCGAGGGCGAGCAGTTAGCGGTTCGGGCGTTGGCGGCCTTCCTGTTTGCCGGCGGGGTGGCGCGGGGGATCGGCTGGATCGCCGAGGGCCGCCCGGACGCGCTCTATGTCGTCTTGATGGGTCTCGAGCTGATGATCCCGATCGCCGTGTTTCTGCTCCTCAGCCGGCTCCGTAAGCCAACCGGCTGACGATCCGCAGCGAGGGCTCGGGGCCGGGCCAGTGCTCGCGCAGCAGCTCCGGGCCGCCGCCGCGCAAGGTAAGCCGGAGGACGAGAGCCACCGCGAGCGCGTCGTCGAGCTGGCCCGCCACCGGGATGAAGTCCGGGACGACGTCGATCGGCATCGCGAGGTAGCCGATCAATGCAACGATCGCCGCCTTGCGCCAGCCGGAGACGCTCGGGTCGGAGAGCAGCCGCCGCATGAGGACGACGCAGTCGGGGATGAAACCGGCCAGCGCCCGCGCGTCGCTGCGCCGCCCCGCGATCAGCAGCGCCGCGACGAACGCGACGTAGAGGGCCACGGCTGCGCCCGCAGCGACAAGGGTCCACTCGAGCCCGGTCATCGGCTTCAGTCTGGCGCAGCCGGGGTCAGCCCGAGCAAGCTCGTTCAGGAATACTGCGGCCGTGCGCCTGGCCGTGATCCCGATCGTCCTGCTGGCCTTCGCCTTCACCGCCTGCGGCGAGAAGACCGTCGACGCGGACAGCGCCGAGGAGACGGTCGCGGGGCTGATCTCGGAGCAGACCGGTTTCGAGCCGACCGACATGAGCTGCCCGTCGGACGTCGAGGCGAAGCAGGGGGACACGTTCGAATGCAGCTTCACGGGCCCTGAGGGCCCCTATACGGCGTCGGTGCGGATCACCGAGGTCGACGGCGACGACGCGACGTTCTTCGTCAGGTCGCGGCCGAGCGGCTAGCCCGAGAACCGCGCGACGAGCGCCGCGATCCGGTCCTGGATCAGCTGCGCGTGGGAGACGCTGGCGCGGTTCATAAGGATCGAGAAGACGGTCGTGCGGCCGCCGCGCGAGCAGTAGCCGGACAGCGCGCTGACCCCGCTCAGGGTCCCGGTCTTGCCGCGACAGCGCCCGGCGGCCGCGGTGCCGCGCATCCGGCGCGCGAGGGTGCCGCTCTGGCCGGCGACCGCGAGCGAGTCGCTGAACGCGGCCGAGACGTCGGCGGGCTCGCCGAGCATCGAGACCAGGAGCTTGCCGACGGCGCGCGGGGAGGCGCGGTTGACGGTCGTCAGCCCGGAGCCGTTCTCGGCCCGAAACGGCGCCCCGCGCGGGGCGGCCCAGGCGCGCATCGCGGCGACGCCGGCCGCGGTCGAGCCGTTGCCGCCGAAGTGGTCGCCGACCGCCTTCAGCATCGCCTCGGCGAGGAAGTTGTTCGAGGGCACGTTGATGTCGCGGATCAGGTCCGCGATCGGGGCCGAGCCGACGGCCGCGAGCTGGACGCGCTCGGGGGGCTGGAGCTCGAGCGAGCCGGCCTTGACGTCCTTGGGCATCAGGATCCCCCGCTCGCGAAGCGCGGCGGAGAAGCGCTCGCCGGCCGCCTTGTCGCCGCCGGCGAACATCAGCCCCGAGAGCGAGCCGCCGATGCTCCCGGTCACGCCCGTCCTCGGGACCGAGCGGCTCGCGTCCCAGGCGCTCTCGTCGTAGATCAGCGGACCGGTGACCTGGACGATTCCGCTCGCCGCGACCTTCGCGGCCAGGGTCTCGATGTCGCGGGCCTCGAGGCTCGGGTCGCCGTCGCCGCGCAGCAAAAGGCTGCCGGTCAGGACCCCGCCGGTGAGCGTGCCGATCTGCCACGCCGTGGTCTGGAGCGAGGTGCCGGGGCCGAATCTCGAGACGGCGGTCGCGGTCGTGAACAGCTTCGTGTTCGAGGCCAGGATCCGGCGCTTGCCGGCGCGGCGGGCGAATACCGTCGCGCCGCTCGAGGTCCCGACCCAGGCGCCGCTCTTGCGGCCGGCGCCGCGCATCAGCCTCGCCAAGGCGCCTCGGAACTTCCCCCCGGCGACCGCGGTACGGGCCTTCGCCTTGGCGCTGGTCGCGATCGGGGTCGCGGCCGGGACGTCCGGAGGCGCCGCGGAAGCGGGCCCGGGGGCGCCCGCCAGCAGGGCGAGCGAGGCGATGCAGGCGGTTGCGGCTCTCCTCACGTGTGTTGGTAACAACGGCGGCGGCGCAGGGTAGCGGTGCGCCCGGCCGCCTCCACTGGCTGGCCCACCAGCCTGCTATAAGCAGGCCGCATGGGCAAGGTGGTGAATCGCAACGGGCAGGGGTCGACTGAGGCTGCTGATGGACAGAAGCGGCCCCGCGCCTCGCGGATGCGGCGCAAGCTGAGGCGGGGATCGAAGACCGCGCTCGTGCTCGGCGGCGGCGGCTTCACCGGCGGCGTCTACGAGATCGGGGCGCTGCGCGCCTTCGACCTGCTCGCCGTGAATCGCTCGATCAACGACTTCGACGTCTACGTCGGCACCTCGGCGGGCTCGTTCGTCGCCAGCATGGTCTCGAACGGGGTCACGCCCGAGGAGATGATGCGCGTCCTCAACAAGGCGCTGCCCTCGCCGATCCCCGACCCCAAGCTCCGCAACCTGCTGCGGGTCAACTACCGGGCGTTCGCCGGTCGCGCGGCGCTGCTGCCGCTGCGGCTGGTCGGCGTCGTCCGCGAGATGGCCGGCAACCTCGGCGAGACCTCGATGATGGACGTCGCGACCGGGATCGCCGAGGGGCTGCCGCCGGGGATCTACAACAACAAGGGCCTCGACGGCTACGTAAGCGAGGTGCTCTCCGACCCCGACCGCACCAATGACTTCCGCGAGCTCGACCCCGAGCTGCTGATCACCGCGACCGACGTCGACACCTGCGAGCGGATCGTCTTCGGCCGCGACAAGGAGTGGATGGACGTTCCGATCTCGAAGGCGGTCCAGGCCTCGACCGCGCTGCCGATCGTCTACGAACCGGTCGACCTCAAGGGCCGCCAGCTGATGGACGGCGGGATCGCCTCGACGACGAACGTCGACGTCGCGGTCGCCGCGGGGGCGAAGTTCATCATCGTCGTCAACCCGCTCGTCCCCTACGTCAACGACTTCTCGAAGAACATCCCGACGATCTTCGGCTCGCGGGTGCGCCGGGTCGCCGACATGGGGCTGCCGGCGATCGGCTACCAGGCGTTCCGGCTGATGGCCCACGCGCGCCTCCAGCTCGCGGTCGAGTCCTGGAAGCACCGCTTCCCCGACGTCGACATCATCCTGATCGAGCCCGAGCCCGACGACGAGCTGATGTTCGGGACCTCGATCCTCGACTACTCCTCGCGGCTGAAGATCGCCAAGCACGGCTTCGAGTCGGTGACGGTGAAGCTCGCCCGCGACTACAAGCACTACAAGGAGATCGCGGCGCGGCACGGGATCGAGATCTCGGCCCGCCGCGTCCAGCAGGTGATCGACACGGTCGAGGACGAAGAGCCCGAGGAGGCCTCGGCCTGGCGGCGGGTGCTCGAGCAGACGACGGGCGCCCTGCTGCGCCAGTCGAGCGAGCGCGAGGCCGCGGGCAAGCGCTAGGCGCCGGCTTCGCCCTCGCGGTGGATGTCGGTCGGCGTCGCCTGGTCGGTGGGCTGGATCGAGACGTAGCCGAGCTTCACGTGCTTCGGGCGCGTGACGATGTAGGAGACGAGGTCGGCGACGTCCTCGGCCTCGAGCGGCGTCATCCCCTCGTAGACGGCGGCGGCCTTGTCCTCGTCGCCCTCGAAGCGGACGACCGAGAACTCGGTCTCGACCAGCCCCGGGGCGACCTCGCTGACGCGGATCGGCTTGCCGAGCAGCTCGAGCTGGAGCACGCGCCCGAGCGCGTTGGCCCCGTGCTTGGCGATGTTGTAGCCGGCGCCGCCGCGGTAGACCTCGACCCCGGCGCCCGAGCCGATGATCACGATCCGCCCGTCGCCGCTTCGCTCGAGCGCCGGGAGCACCGCCTTGGTCACCCGCATCACCCCGAGCACGTTGGTCTCGTACATCAGCCGCCACTTCTCGGCGTCGGCTTCGGCGACCGGCTCGAGCCCGTGCGCGCCGCCGGCGCTGTGGACGACGACCTCGACCTCGGGAAGGGCCTCGGCGAGCTCAGCGACCGAGTCGTCGTCGGTGACGTCGAGCTTCAGGGCCCGGCCGCCGACCTCCTTCGCGAGCTCCTCGCAGCGCTCGATCCGCCGCGCCGCCGCGGCGACCTCGAAGCCTGCCTCGGCGAGCGAGCGGACCGTGGCGGCGCCGATCCCGCTGCTGGCGCCGGTGACCAGCGCGATCGGTCGGTCAGCCACGCCGGCTAACCCGCGTACAGATTCTCGACTTCGCCCTCGTACTTGTCGGCGACGACGTTGCGCTTGACCTTCAGGGTCGGGGTCAGCTCGCCGCCTTCCTGTGAGAGGTCGGCGGGCAGGATCTCGAACTTCTTGACCTGCTCGACGCGGGCGAACTTCTCGTTGACCTGGTCGAGGTGGGCCTGGATCATCGCCCGCATCTCGTCCTGCTTCGCGATCTCGGCCGGGTCGCTGGGCCAGCCCTTCTCCTCGGCGAGCTTCGCGATCTCCTCGGGGTCGAGGGTGATCAGCGCCACCAGGTAGGGGCGGCGGTCGCCGATCACGACGCACTGCGAGACCCACTGGCTCTGCTTGATCTCGGCTTCGAGGTTGGCCGGGGTGATGTTCTTGCCGCCCGCGGTGATGATGATGTCCTTCTTGCGGCCGGTGATCTTGAGGAAGCCGTCGGGGTCGATCTCGCCGATGTCGCCCGTGTGCAGCCAGCCGTCGACGAGCGTCTCGCCGGTCGCCTCCTCGTTCTTGTAGTAGCCCTGGAAGATGTTCGGGCCCTTGGCGAGGATCTCGCCGTCCTCGGCGATCTTGATCTCGCAGCCGCCGAACGGCTTGCCGATCGTCCCGAACTTGAAGTCGTCGGGGGTCGCGATCGTCGCCGCGGTCGAGGTCTCGGTCATGCCCCAGCCCTCGAGGATCAGGACCCCGGCGGCGTCGAAGAAGCGCAGGATGTCGGGGTTGATCGGCGCCGCCCCGGATACGGCGAGCTTGAGCTTGCCGCCGAAGAGCTCGCGGATCTTCGAGAGCACGAGGCGGTCGGCGAGGTCGTGCTGGGCCTTGAGCAGCGGGCCGATCCGCTTGCCGGCGCGCTCGCGCTCGCGGACCTTCTTGCCGACCCCCACGGCCCAGTCGAAGATCTTCTTCTTGACCCCGCCCTCCTTCTCGGCCGCCGAGGTCGCGGCGGTGTAGATCTTCTCGAACATCCGCGGCACGGACGGGAAGTAGGTCGGCTTGACCTCGGCGAGGTTGGGGACGATCTTCAGCGGGTCGCGCTCCCAGTAGGCGAGCGTTGCGCCGAGGTCGAAGGTGCCGAGCTGGATCAGCAGCGCGAAGGAGTGGGCGAGGGGAAGGTAGAGGTAGGTGAGCTCGTCGTCGCCGAGCACGTTGACCTCGTGGATCATGTTGAGCATCGAGCGGTAGTTGCCGTGGGTGATCACGCAGCCCTTCGGCGGCCCGGTCGTCCCCGAGGTGTAGATCAGGGTCGTGACGTCCTTGGGCTCGACCGAGCTCCAGCGCTGCTCCCAGTCGGCGTCCGAGAGCGAGGCGCCCTTCTCGGTGACCTCGGCCATCGAGATCGCCTCGCCGCCCTCGCCGGTCATCCGGATCACGGTTTCGAGCAGCGGCAGCTGGTCGCGGATCTTGTCGATCTTCGCCAGCTGCTCGTCGTCCTCGACGATCACCGCCTTGGCGTCGGAGTTCTCGAGCACGTACTGGCATTCCTCCGGCGAGTTGGTCTGGTAAATCGGGACCACGGTGGCGCCGGCGCTGAGCGCGGCGAAGTCGAAGTAGGTCCATTCGGGCCGCGTGTTGCCGAGGATCGAGACCTTGTCGCCCTTCTCGATCCCGAGCTCGATCAGCCCCTTCGAGAGACCCTCGACGATCTCCCCTACTTCAGCGTAGGTCTGCGTGGTCCAGGTGCCGGTCTCGTCCTTGAAGACGATCGCCTTCTTGTCGCCGTGCTTGCGCACGGCCAACGGGAAGAGGTCCGCGAGCGTCTTCGAGCCGGTCGCGGACTCGGTCGCTGGGCGTTCTGCGGTTGCTGATTCCATGCTCTCCTCGCCTTCCGTGGGACGACGTGGAGAGTCTATGTCAACGGCGTTACGTGCCGGTTAGGCGGTGACCTGCTGCTTGACCTCGGCCTGAATCCGGCGCATCGATGAGATGAACAGTGTCTTGTCGATCCGCCCCTGGAAGATCGGCACGTGCATTTCCATGCACTTGGAGATCACGTCTCGCCGCTTCATCTGCAACTCGTCGGCGAGCTCGGTGGGCGTCAAGTGGACTGCCAAGCGAACCTCCTCCTTACTGCGGTTGACACCGGATGTATATCGCCTGGTCCTGACGTGTCAACTTACTTGGCCGCAAAATGCGGCCAAACGGCGGCTCCTCTGCTGCGCGTCCGGGGCCGCCTGGAACGCAAATTGCAGGGTCGCGATCGCTCTCAGATCGGGTTCGGGACGTCGATGAACTCGTGTTCGAGTCCGAATCGCTCCTCGAGCAGCTCGCCGAGCCGCCGGATCCCGAAGGTCTCGGTGGCGTAGTGGCCGGCGGCGATGAAGTGGATGCCGCTCTCGCGCGCGTCTCCCATCGCGTGCTCGGCGGGCTCGCCGGTGATGAACGCGTCGAGGTCGAGGGCCGCGGCCTCCTCGAGGGCGCTCGTGCCGCCGCCGCTGACGATCCCGACCCTGCGGATCGTCGGCGGCCCGGCGTCGAAGACGAGCGGCTCGCGCCCGGTCAGCTCGGCGACCCTGCGGACGAGTTCGCCCGGCTCGATCCCCTCGGCGGATCCGGAGACGATCCCGATCGGATTTCCTTTGACCTCGCCGAAGCTCGCTTCGGGCGCGAGCCCGAGCCCGGCGCAGAGCAGCGCGTTGTTGCCGATCTCGGGATGGGCGTCGAGCGGCAGGTGGTAGGCGGCGAGCGAGACCTCCGCCTCGAGCACGAGCCGCAGCCGCCGCGCGAGCCGCTCGCTCAGCGCCCGCGGGCCGTCGCCGAAGAACAGGCCGTGGTGGACGATCGCCAGATCGGCGCCAGAGTCGACCGCGGCGCCGAGGAACTCGCGGTTCGCGGTCACCCCGGTGGCGATCTTGGAGACCGCCTCGCGGCCCGGGACCTGGAGCCCGTTGGGCCCGTAATCGGCGAAGCGCCCGATCTCGAGCAGCTCGTCGCAGAACGAAATCACCTGGTCGCGGTCGGCCAAGCGACCCAGCCTAAATAGGATTGTGTTGTGACCGCGACGCCCGCAGACGACGGCTCGTTCATCGAGTCGCTCCAGGAGACCGACCTCTACTCGATGGGGGCGTTCTTCTGCGACCAGCACCCCGAGCTCGTGGACGAGGTCGTCGCCCGCGCCGAGGCGATCGAGGAGGCCGGCCTCGAGCGCTGGTCGGAGCAGAGCGAGGCCTCGGTCGAGGAGGCGTTCCGGACCCTGCTCACCGGGCTCGCGGTCCGCTACTACAAGGCTGTAGCGGGTTGAGAGGCCACCGGGTCCTCATCAACAGCGGCCTATCCCGGCTAGCGGCTGCTCGATGAGGAGGCCACGGCTGGTCGGGCTCGCCGTCGCGGCGGTCGCGGCGGTGGCGCTCGGTTCCCTGATCGTCAGCCTCTCGCTCGACGAGCCCGACGACCGCCCGGTCGAGGTCACCGGCGCCGGGACCGTCCAGCGCCAGTTCGGCGGGATCGAGCAGCACGGGGCGACGCTCGGCGACGAGGAAGCCCCGGTGACGATCGACCTCTTCAACGACCTCCAGTGCGCCGACTGCGACGACTACCAGCTCGAGGTCGTGCCGCGGCTGATCGAGGATCTCGTGCGGACCGGCGAGGCGAAGCTCACCTACCGACACTTCCCGATGGGCAAGCGGGAGCGGGTCCTGTCCGACTTCGGCGCCGTCGCCGCCGGCGAGCAGGACCGGCTCTGGCAGTACGTGCAGCTCTTCTTCATCAACCAGGACGAGGCCGAGCGGGTCGGCCTCGACAAGGACTTCCTCGAGCGGATCGCGGCCGCCGTGCTCGAGCTCGACGACAACCAGTGGCGCGAGGACTTCGACGCCGAGGAGACCGACGCGATCCTCGAGTCCGACGCCGAGCTCGCGCTCGACCTGCGGCTTACCGCCGATCCCGCGGTCGTCGTCCAGGGCCCCGGCGGCCAGCAGGAGCTCGAGGATCGGCCGACGGTCGAGGAGATCGAAGCGGCGGTTCAGGCCCAAAAGTAAGTAGCCTGGCCGGATGCCCACCTACGCCAAGCTCTCGCGGGCGGTCCTGATCTCGGCCGCGCTCGCCCTCGTCGCCGCTCCAGCGGCCTCGGCGGCGGTCACCTCCGACCTCGCCGCGCCGGATAAGAAGGAGATCGCGATGCAGCTCGTATCGAGCGCCGAGAACTCCTCGCTCGATTGGCGGGCCCAGTTCAAGTACATCGAGGACATCAAGGACGGGCGCGGGTACACCGGCGGGATCATCGGCTTCACCTCGGGCACGGCCGACATGCTCCAGCTCGTCAAGGCCTTCACGCGGACCAAGCGGCGCAACCCGCTCGCCAGGTTCCTCCCGGCGCTGAAGCGGGTCAACGGCTCCGACTCCCACAAGGGGCTCGGAAAGCGGTTCGTCAAGGCGTGGCGCAAGGCGGCGCGAGACCCCGTCTTCCAGGCGGCCCAGGAGAGCCTGCGAGACAGCCTCTACTTCAACCCTGCGGTCGAGCTCGCGAAGGCGGACGGGCTCAACGCGCTCGGGCAGTTCGCCTACTACGACGCCTCCGTCGTCCACGGCTTCACCGGGATGAAGCGGATTCGCGCCCGGGCGCTCGCCAAGGCCGCGACCCCGGCCGCCGGCGGCACCGAGGTCGCCTACCTCAGCGCCTTCCTCGACGAGCGGGTCGTCGAGATGAAGAAGGAGGCGGCCCACGAGGACGTCACCCGGATCGACAACGCGCAGCGGAAGTTCCTCGCCGAGGGCAACCTCGACCTGCACCTGCCGCTGAGCTGGTCCGTCTACGGCGACCCGTTCGCGATCGCCGGCTGAACCTTCCTACGAGGGTCGATTACCTGCTCAATCGGGGCGCTCGGATTTGAACCGAGGACCTCACCGACCCGAACGGTGCGCGCTACCAGGCTGCGCCACGCCCCGAGGCGCAAAAGGATAGAGCGCCGGGCTATCGAGAACCGGCCCGCGCCTCCTGGGCGCTTGGCTCGCCGGGCTCGTCCTCGCGGTGGCGCAGCTTCGGCGCCGCCCAGCGCGTGAGCGCGAAGAGGACGATCAGCACCGCGCCGGCGGCGAGCAGCAGCGGGTCGGTGGGCGAGAGGCTCTCGAGCTGGGTCCCGAGGTAGACGAAGATCGCGGTCACCGGCAGGTAGCCGACCGCGGTCGTCCAGATGTAGCGCGGCAGCGGCACCCGCGCCGCGCCGCAGACGTAGCAGGTGATGCTGAACGGGAAGATCGGGATCAGCCGCACGGCGAGCAGCAGGCTGACGCCGCCGCGCTCGATCATTCGCTCGAGCCTCTCGAAGCGCTCCTCGCCGGCGATCCGGTAGAGCAGCGGGCGCCCGGCGTGGCGGCCGATCTCGTAGGCGACGAGCGCGGAGAGCAGCCAGCAGGCCATGACCAGCGCCAGCCCCGGCCCGAACCCGTATGCGAAGCCGACGGCGGCGTCGAGGATCTCGGCGGGGTAGAAGACGACGGCGTGGATCAGCGCCAGCGCGATCACGACCAGCACCCCGGCGAACCCGAGGTCGTCGATCAGGGTCCGGACCTCGGCGGTGTCGCCGCTGATCGCGGCCGAGACCGAGTCGCGCAGCGCGGGGACGGCGAGGACGACCGCGGCGGCGAGCACGATGCCCGCGGCCGTGATCGCGACCCCGGCCAGTCCCGGCCGCGGAGGCGCTTCGGAGGACACGGCCGAAGTATGGCGCTCGATATGGTTGGCCGGCCGGGCAGGAGTGCCCGGCAAAGGACCAGACTTCCACCCGTAGAAGGAGACCAGATGGCCTACGAAGTCCCCGATCTGCCCTACGCGTACGACGCGCTCGAGCCCCACATCGACGAGCAGACGATGAAGATCCACCACGACAAGCACCACCAGGCTTACGTCGACAAGGCGAACGCCGCGCTCGAGGGAACCGAGTGGGCGGACAAGCCGGTCGAGGAGGTTCTGCAGAACCTCGGCTCGCTCGGTGACAAGGAGACCCCGGTCCGCAACAACGCGGGCGGGCACGCCAACCACTCGTTCTTCTGGGAGATCATGAGCCCGGACGGGGGCGGCGAGCCGGACGGCGACCTCGCCTCGGCGATCGACGAGAAGTTCGGCTCCCTCGACGACTTCAAGGAGGAGTTCAAGGCCGCGGGCGTCGGCCAGTTCGGCTCCGGCTGGGCCTGGCTCGTCCACGACGGCTCCGGCGTCGCGGTCACCTCGACCGCGAACCAGGACTCGCCGATCTCCGACGGACAGACGCCGCTGCTCGGCGCCGACGTCTGGGAGCACGCCTACTACCTCAAGTACCAGAACAAGCGCCCCGACTACCTCGACGCGTTCTGGAACGTCGTCAACTGGTCCAAGGTGGCCGAGCACCTCAAGGGAGCGAGCGGCTGATGCGGCGGGCACTCGCGGTCGCGATCACGACCGCCGCGATGCTCGCGGCGACGGCGTCGGTCGCGATCGCGGTGCCCCAGCCGATCGTCGGCCAGGCGACCAACACGTTCTCCGCCGCCTCCTACGAGCTGGCCGGTGGCGCGGTCGCGACGATGACCAGCAGCGGGGGGACGCACAACGCCACCTCGACGACCGGTGTTCCCGGCGCCCTGTTCAAGAGCGCCGACATCCCCGCCGGGGGATCGGGTCCCGTGAACGGGACCGAGTTCCTGCCCGCGGGCAGCTATCCGTTCACCTGCACGCTCCACGCCGGCATGAACTCGACCCTGGTCGTCTCCGGCGGCGCGCCGCTCGTCAAGCCGACGGCGACGATCACGATCCTCAGCAAGGGGCTCGACAAGGTCGCATCGAGCGGCAAGCTCAAGGTCGGGGTCGAGAGCACCGCCGCGACCGTCGAGCTGACGGCGAAGCTCGGAGCGAAGACGCTCGCGACGGCCACCGGTGCCCCCGGGACCACGAACCTCAAGCTGACCAGGGGCGGGCGCAAGTCGCTCGCGAAGAAGAACCAGGCCAGGATCTCGGTGACCGGAACGCCCGCGTTCGGGGATCCGGTGACGGTCGCGAGGAAGCTGAAGTAGCGTGAGGCGGGCCGCGGCGATCTCGCTCGCCGCCGCCGCGCTGTTCGGCGTCACCGCTGCGAGCGCCTCGGCGGCGCCCGCAAACGTCGGGACGACGATCCTCTTCACCTTCACCGCCCCGAGCTACGACCACGAGGCGGGCACGGTGGCGAAGCTCACCTACGCGAGCCTGTTCGCCCCCCACAACGCCGTCTCGACCCAGACGCAGCCGAACGGCGAGAACCTCTTCGACAGCGCCACGATCAGCGCGGGCCAGACCGACATCAACGGCACCCAGTACCTGCCGGCGGGCGACTACCCGTTCATCTGCACGATCCATCCGTTCATGGTCTCGAGCCTGAAGGTGGCCGGCACCCCGCTCCCGCGCCCGGTGCGCGGGCCGCCGACGCCGCCGCCGGCGCCCGGCGCCTCGCAGACTCCCGACGGGGCCGTCGCGAAGAAGACCTGCGGGAAGAAGAAGGGCAAGGCGCGCAAGCGCTGCCTGCGCAAGCGCCGCTAGCGCGCCGGGTCCCCCCGCCGCGCCGCTACCCTGGCGGGCGCAGCGTGTTTGACCCCTCTAGATGAAGGCAGGCCCCACACACCCGATCTCACGCCCGATCGCGTACCTGATCGCGGCGCTCACAGCGCTCGCGCTCGGCGCGGCGCTCCCCGCGGGCGCCTCCGCGGGGCTCGCGTCGCCGGTCCGGGCCGTGTTCCTGCAGGAGTTCTCGAAGCCGCTCTACACGATGGCCGCCGGCGACATCGTCACCTTCGAGAACGACGACCCGTTCCTGCTCCACGGGGTCGCGGGGCCGTTCTCCTCACCGACGACCCCGGCCGGCGGCTCGCGGCTGGTCCGCAACGCGTCCTTCCTTCCCCCGGCAGGTATTCGTTCGGGTGCACCGTCCACTCCGGGATGAGCGCGACGATGGAGATCGTCCCCGGCGGCACGCCGTTGCCCGCCGACGCCGCCCCACCGAGCGCCGGGGTCAGCATCCCCCGCGCGAGCGCCAAGCGGCTCGCGGCCGGGTCGCCGATCAGGGTCCGGGTCAGCCCGAGTGAGCCGGTCGACGCCGAGGCCAAGGTCTTCGTCGGCCGCAAGCTGATCGGCACCCAGGCGCTGGCGCTGCCGACGGGCGCCGGCGGCACGATCGCGGTGACCCCGAGCGAGGCCGGGGCGAAGCGCCTCGCGGCGCGGTTGCGCCGCGGGTCGCTGACGCTGACCGCGCGGACGACGATCACCGACGTCGCCGGCAACGCGACCAGGACGACCAAGAACCGCCGCGTCAGCGCGGCGAAGGGAAAGAGGTAGAGCTAGGCGGGTTGGCGCTCGGCGGGAGCCGGGCGCGCGGCGTCGGGAAGCGGGAGCGGAGCGGCGCCTTTCGGTGACACCGCCGCCATCGCGTGCTCGGCGAGCGCCGTGATCGTCAGGCTCGGGTTGACGCCGGGATTGGCGGGGATCGAGGACCCGTCGGCGACGAGCAGGTTCTCGTAGCCGTAGGCGCGGTGGAGCCCGTCGACGACCCCGTGCTCGGGGTCGGGGCCGATCACCGCGCCGCCGAGGATGTGGGCGGTGGTCGGGATGTTGAAGATCGCCTCGGTGGTCCCCGACTGCGCGGTGCCGCCGGTCCGCTGCTCCCACCAGCGCGCGGCCTTCTCGGCGACGGGGATGAAGGTCGGGTTCGGACGCTCGGGGTCCTGCTCGGTCTGCAGCCGCACCCCCCGCCCGAGCAGCCTGCGCTTCGGCACGAGTCGCATCGCCGTGTCGAGCGTCTGCATCACGAGCAGGATCACGGTCCGCCGCGACCACTTGCGGGGCCAGAGCGTGCGCCCGAACTTGATCGGGTGGCGCAGCACCTGCCCGACCCAGAGGAAGGGGCGGGTGACGCGTGACCCGTCACCGGTCATCAGGGTGTAGAGCCCGCTCATCGTGTCCGCGCCCTCGCCGTAGGTGACGACCTCGATGTGGGTGTCGGGGTCGGGGTAGATGCTCGAGGTGATCGCGATCGAGTCGGTGAAGTCGAGGCTGTCGTCGGGCGAGGTGACGGCCTGGATCGACTCGGTGTTGGTGCGGACCACGTGGCCGAGGCGGCCGGAGAGCCGGCCCAGCGCGCCCGAGCGGGCGCAGTCGGCGAGCAGCTGGTTGGTGCCCAGGGCCCCGGCGGCGACGACGACGCCGCCCACGGTCATCTTCTCGCGCCGCTTGCGGAGCCAGGCGCCCGGGCGCTCTGAAGTGATCTCGTAGCCGGCCGAGCCGTCCTCGGCCCCCGCGAGCGGGCGGATCTCGGTGACCGTGCGCTCGGGCCGCACGTCGACACCGAGCTTCTCCGCGAACCAGAGGTAGTTCTTGACCAGGGTGTTCTTGGCGCCGTGGCGACACCCGACCATGCAGCTGCCGCAGCGGATGCAAACCTTGCGGTCCGGGCCCTCGCCGCCGAAATATGGATCCCCGACGTTCTCGCCCGGCTTGCCCTCGAGCGTCACCCCGACGCGGGTCGGCTTGAAGGTCTCCTCGACCCCGAGCTCCTCGCCGAGCTCGCGCAGCAGCTCGTCGGCGGCGCCGACCCGGTCGTAGGTCGTCACCCCGAGCATCCGCTCGGCGGTGTCGTAGTGGGGCTGGAGCTGGGATTGCCAGTCGGCCATCTCTCCCCACTGGGGGTCGGCGAAGAACTCGGGCCGGGCGCGGTAGAGCGTGTTCGCGAAGCCGAGGCTCCCTCCGCCGACCCCCGATCCCGAGACGATGAAGATGTCCTTGAAGACGGTCATCCGGAGGATCCCGCGCATCCCCAGCCTCGGGGCCCAGAAGTAGCGCCGCGCCTGCGACGTGCGCTCGGCGAAGTCCTCGTCGGCGAAGCGCCGCCCGCATTCGAGCACGCAGACCGAGTACCCCTTCTCGGCCAGCCGCAGCGCCGAGACGCTGCCCCCGAAGCCCGAGCCGATGACGACCCAGTCGAAGTCGTGCTCTGCGCCCATCCGCCCCAGAGATTAGCCCGGTCCGCCCGTGCCCGGCTCCGAGTCCGTCTGACGTCGTGTCAGACACAGCGTCAGACGGATAGTCAGACGGTCCGTCCGACGCCCCGTCGAGGATTCGGCCCATCGACCCCGCCGCCCCGCCCACCCGCCCCCGCCGCAGCCGCGAGGACGCCCGCGCCGCCGTGCTGCGCGCGGCGCTGGCGCTCGCCGAGAGCGAGTCGTTCGCAGAGCTCACGGTCGAGAAGATCGCCCGCGAGGCCGGGATCTCGCGCAGCGCCTTCTACCTCCACTTCCGCGACCGCTCCGAGCTCCTGGCCGCGGCGCTGGCCGAGGTCGCCGGCGGGTTCGAGGAGCTCGCCGGGCGCTGGTGGGGCGAGGGGCCGGGTCCCGCGGCCCAGGTCCGCGAGGCGGTCTCCGGGTTCGTCGCGGCCTACGCCGAGCACGCCGCGGTCCTGCGGCTCGCGAACGAGGCCGCCGCGCACGACGAGCGGCTGCGCCGCGAGTGGCAGGCGATCCTCGGCCGCTTCATCGAGGCGACCTCGGCGCATATCGCCGCGGAGCAGCGGCGCGGGACGGTCGGCGAGCGGCTCGACCCCGTCGCCGCCGCCGAGGCGCTGGTCTGGATGACCGAGCGCTGCTGCGGCGTCTATCTCGGCCGCGGCGAGCGCAGCGCCGAGGAGCTCGTCGAGCAGCTGACCGGGGTCTGGACCGCGGCGCTCTACCCCGGCGTGATCCCCGCGACCGAGCTCCGCCCCGACGCGCCGGGCGGCCCGCTCTGGGGCGTGCCGGCGCCGGAGTTCGAGGTAACCGACACCCGGTCGCAGAACTCCGGCTAGACTGCCGCCCGGGAATGGGAAGAGAGCCGCAAGCGCAACAGGCCGGGCATCGCGCATCGCGCGGGGTCGCGTTCGCGTTCGCGATCGCTCTCGTCCTCGCGCTGGCCGCGCCGGCCGCCGCCCACATCGAGCGCGCCTCCTACTGGCCCGACCCGGCCGCCGACTCCTCGGTCTCGCCGCCCGCCGGCGGCAGCGTCCCCGACGCCCGCCCGCTCGGCACGGCGCTCAGCGGCGGCGCCGCCGGAACGACGCGCGTCGTCTGCCAGGGCAGCGTCCCGCAGCCCCCCGGCAGCACCGCCGCCAACCAGGCCGCCAAGGCGAAGAGCAGGCTGAAGGCGATGAAGAAGAAGCTGAAGAAGGCGAAGAAGAAGGGCAACAAGCGCAAGGTCCGCAAGCTCCGCAAGCAGATCAAGAAGCTGAAGAAGAAGACGAGCGTCGCCCTCCAGCAGGCGAGCCAGGACCAGAGCTCCTACGAGGCCGCGATCGACGCCAACCCCTCGATCCAGCGCCTGCGCCAGGGCCTCAACGCCGCCGAGGCCTCGGGCTACGAGATCCGGCCCAGCGAGCCGAGGGTCCCCGTCTCGAGCGCCGAGGCGACGGCGCTGCTCGAGCTCAACAAGGAGCTGCTCAAGCGCTGCCAGTTCAACGAGATCCAGCCGGCGGTCACGGCCTCGGGCAACAACGACCGGGTCGTCGTCATGCCCGGCGTCTACACCGAACCGACGGCGCGCGCGGCGCCGACCGACGATCCGGCCTGCGACCAGTACGAGGAGGTCAACGACCGGCCGGGCAGCGGCGAGGGCGGATTCCAGACCGGCGCCAACACCTACACCTACATCGCCAACTGCCCCAACGATCAGAACCTGATCGCGGTCATCGGCCGCCAGACGCGGCACGACCTGCTGCCGCCGACGCCGCGCAGCGACCGCCACGGGATCCCCGACCTCGGCGCCTGCATCCGCTGCAACTTCCAGATCGAGGGCTCCGGGATCAGCGCCGACGACGTGATCATCGACGCCGGGCGGGTCGAGTCGGGCAACGGCGGCCCGGCCGAGCCGGCCAAGGACGTCGCGATCAAGGCCGACCGCGTCGACGGCTTCGTGCTCCGCAACATGACCGTCCGCCACGTCCGCGAGCACGGCATCTACGTCCACGAGGTCGACGGCTACCGGCTCGACGATTTCAAGACCTACGCGACCGAGGAGTACGGGGTCCTGACCTTCACCTCCGACCACGGGCTGATGAGCGACTGCGACTCCGCCGGCGCCGGCGACGCGGCCCTCTACCCGGGCTCGGCGCCCGACACCGGAGAGCAGACGATCGAGTCGACCCAGCGCTACAACACCGAGATCCGGCGCTGCGACATGCACCACTCGACCGCCGGCTTCTCGGGAACCGCCGCGAACGGCGTCTGGCTGCACCACAACGACTTCTACGACAACGCGCTCGGTTTCACGACCGACGTCTTCACCGCCGCCGGCCACCCCGGATTCCCCCAGGACTCGGACCTGATCGAGGAGAACGAGTTCTACTCGAACAACTTCAACCCCTACCTGCCGCACTGCGACACGGCCGACTACGTCCCGGGCGAATGCTCTGACATCGACCCGACGATCCCGGTGCCGGTCGGGACCGCGATGTGGATCGCGGGCGGCAACAACAACATCTTCCGCCACAACCGGGTCTGGGACAACTGGCGCCGCGGGACGATGCTGTTCGCGGTCCCCGACGCGTTCGTCTGCGGCGAGAACCCGATCGCCGGCGGCAATCAGCAGCACGGCTGCAACGAGCTCTCGCTCAGCACCTCGCACCGCAACCGCTTCCACAACAACATCATGGGCCAGGACCGAAGCGGCGCCCCGGACCGCAACGGGGTCGACCTCTGGTGGGACTCGTTCCCGCTCAACTCGAACAACTGCTGGTACGGCAACGTCGGCTCGGACGGGACCCGAAACAGCCTCACCTCATCGCCGCCGCAGTTCCTGACACCGGGGGTCTCGATCCCGCTCTTCCTGCCCGAGGACTGCGCGACGAGCCTCGGAGTGGTCGGCGCCTTCCAGGAGGTCGAGCTCTTGAGCTGTCTCGCCTCGTTCGACCTCGGCGTGCCGCTCCCGTGCACCTGGTTCGAGACGCCCGCTGAGCCCTAGGCCGATGGCGCGGGGTCGGAGGGCGGTACCCGCCGTCGCGACGGCGCTCGTCGCCGCGCTGCTCGTCGCGGGTTGCGGCGACTCGGATGAAAGCCACCCGCCCGAGGGCGGCGCCGGCGTCGATCTCGGGGCGCCGATCAATCTCGCCGACTGCAGCGACTGGAAGGACGCCTCGGTCGACGAGCGGCTCGGGACGATCAGGGAGATCCGCAACTTCAGCGGCCAGGAGGTCGCCGGAAGCGGCGGCGGGGTCGGGGTGACCCTCGACGACGAGAAGGCCTACGACCTGCTCGACAACTACTGCGAGAACGACTTCGCGCGCGCCTTCAAG
Source organism: uncultured Solirubrobacterales bacterium (assembly GCA_963817065.1). Taxonomy (GTDB): domain Bacteria; phylum Actinomycetota; class Thermoleophilia; order Solirubrobacterales; family 70-9; genus CAWFMO01. The sequence continues at coordinate 497,904 of CAWFMO010000002.1, read as the reverse complement.
CTCTACAAGCTCTACGGCCGAGCCGCCGGCTTCGGGGGCGGCTGAGCCTCGAACGTGCGCCCCCGCCGCCCTCGCCCGCCGACCCTTAACCCCAACTCAACGCGTCGACGGCGATTTGCCCCGATTTCACGCCTGAGACCGGGGTTCTGAGCCGCCGGTTGTCCTTTGACAGGCGTCGCGACCGGATGGGAGAATCCCAAGCGTCCGCTCCACGCATAGGATTGGGTCCGGCTCGGAGGCTCCGAGAACAGATAACACCGGGGTAGGAGAGAGAACCAGCACTTGTCCACTTCATCTGCCGTCGGAAGGATCGCAGCGATATTGGCGCTCATCGGAGCGCTAGTCGTCGTTCTGATGCTGCTGCTCGGCGGCAGCGAGCCCTACAAGGTGACCGCGAAGTTCGAGAACGCCGGCCAGCTCGTGAGCGGCAACCTCGTCGATGTCGCCGGGGTCAAGGCCGGAGAGGTGACCAAGATCGGTCTCGCCGACGACGGGCAGGCCGAGATCGAGTTCGAGGTCGACGAGACCTACGCGCCGCTCAAGCAGGGGACGACGGCGACGATCCGCTCGCAGTCGCTGTCGGGGATCGCGAACCGCTACATCGAGCTCGGGATGCCGGAGGGCGACCAGACGGGGCCCGAGATCAAGTCCGGCGGCACGATCGAGCAGGTCGACACGGTCTCGGAGGTCGACCTCGACGAGGTCTTCAACAGCCTCGACGAGCGCACGATCGGCGGCCTCAAGCGCGTCGTCAAGGGCTTCGCCCGCTCCTACGACGGCGTCGGCCCGCAGGCCAACGAGGGCTTCAAGTACTTCAACCCCTTCCTCTCCACCTCGCGCCGCGTCTTCGGCGAGCTGAACCGCGACGAGAACGCGTTCGAGAGCCTGATCGTCGACAGCGCCTCGCTGACCTCGGCGCTCGCCGAGCGCTCCCCGGACATCGACAAGCTCGTCGACGGCGGCGAGAAGACGCTCGGCGCGATCGGGCGCGAGAACGAGAGCCTCGCCGAGGCGATCGGGCGGCTGCCCGACTTCATGCGCCAGTTCAACACCACCGCCTTCAACCTGCGCTCGGCGCTCGACGACGTCGACCCGCTCGTCGATGCCTCGAAGCCGGTCGCCAAGAAGCTGCAGCCCTTCACCAAGAACCTGCGCGGGTTCGCCCGCGACGCGGTCCCGGCGATCACCGACCTCGACCACATCGTCCGCCAGCCCGGAGCCGACAACGACCTCACCGAGCTGATGGAGACCCAGCTCCCGCTCGGCCAGATCGGCGTCGGTCCGGTCGACCGCAACGGCTCCACCCGGGAGGGCGCGCTGCCGGCCTCGGCGAGGGCTCTCACCGACTCGCTGCCGCAGCTCTCCTTCCTGCGCCCCTACCTCACGCTCGAGGGCGTCAGCGGCTGGTTCGACGGCTTCGGCCACTCGGGGGTCTACGACGCCAACGGAGGCATCGGCCGGATCGGCACGACCTTCAACGCCTTCACGGCCAGCATCCCGGGGATCCCCGACCTCGATGCGGGCGGCGTGCTGACTCCCGCCCAGGTCCTCAACCTGCTTGACGTCGACAACCTCAGGCGCTGCCCGGGCTCGAACGAGCGCGGCGTGTCCGCCGAGCGGCTCACCTACAACGGCGCGATCGACTGCGATCCGACCCAGACCCCGACCGGACCATGAGGCGGATCGCGTTCACACTCGTGGTTCTCTGCCTGGCGGGCGTCTCGCTTCTCGTCGCGAGCGCGGGCGCCGGCGACAAGAACACCTACGACATCGAGTTCGACAACGCGTTCGGGCTCGTCAACGGCTCCGAGGTCCGGATCGCCGGGGTCAAGGCGGGGACGGTCAAGGAGCTCGACATCAACGAGGCCAAGAAGGCGCTGATCACGATCGAGGTCGAGGGCGAGTTCGGCGAGTTCAAGTCCGACGCCGAGTGCTCGTCGGAGCCGCAGTCGCTGATCGCCGAGTACTTCGTCGACTGCCAGCCGGGCCAGAGCCCGGACCCGCTCGAGGGCCCGCTGCCGGTCGAGCAGACGACGATCACCGTCCCCAACGACCTGGTCCAGAACACCCTCCGCGAGCCGTTCAAGCGCGGGCTGGCGCTGGTCATCAACGAGTTCGGGACCGCGCTGACCGGCAACGCCGAGAACCTCAACGCCGCGATCCTGCGCGGCGCCCCGGCGCTCCGCGACCTCAAGCAGGTCACCTCGATCCTCGCCAACCAGAACACGGTGATTCGCGACCTGAACGCGAACTCGGACACGATCATCGCGCGCCTCAACGACAACCGCGAGGACGTCGTCCGCTTCGTCGAGGAGGCCAACGACACCGCCGAGGCCTCGGCCGAGCGCCGCGACGACCTGAGCAAGGACTTCGAGCTGCTGCCCGGCTTCCTCGCCGAGCTCAAGCCGACGATGTTCCAGCTCGGCAAGCTCGCCGACAACGGCCGCCCGGTGCTCTCCGAGCTGCGCCGCTCGGCCGGCAACCTCAACCGCCTCGCCGACCTCGTGATCCCGTTCAACGACGCGACAAACACCGGGCTGACCAGCCTCGGCGGCGCGGCCGAGGTCGGGACCCGGGCGCTGACCAAGGGCCAGGACGAGATCAACCTGATTCGCAGCTCGACCACCAACGCGCTCCCGGCCGCCGACAAGCTGGCGCAGTTCTTCGAGTCGATCGACGATCCGATGAACGCCGTCGAGGAGGACGAGCGGGCGCGCGACGACCTGGTCGAGCAGCCGGGCGAGGCCGACCGCCGGGTCCAGCTCCTGCGCGGCAAGGCCGGCCCCAACGTCACCGACCCCGGCTACACCGGCATGGAGGGGCTCCTCAACTACGCCTACTACCAGACCGGGGCGCTGAACCAGTTCGACATGATCGGCCACCTTCTCCACTTCACGCTCTTCGAGCCGCTCGTGACCAGCCCCTGCGGGCACGTCCACGCCGAGGGCAACTACGGCGACGGCACCGGCGGCACCGATCCACAGAGCGCTCCGCCCTGCGTATCGGTCCTCGGCGACAACCAGCCGGGCGTCAACACCTACACCAACCCCTCGGGGCTGACCGGCAACCTGCAGCGCTACGACGACTCGGTCTGCCCCCAGGGCTCGACCAACCTCGCGGTCTGCGACCCGAGCATCTCGACCCACGGCCCGAGCACCCGCCGCGCCCAGGGTAGGGTCGGCGATGCTCCCGCAGCCCCGAGCGAGGAGCTCCAGGAGGCGTTGACCCCCGAGGTGCTCGAGGACATCCAGCAGGGCGAGCCCGTGCCCGACGACGTCCAGGACGCGCTCGACACGCCCGAGGGGCAGGCGCTCCTCGACCAGGTCGGCGGCGATCTCGGCGCCCTCCTCGACCAGACGCTCGGCGGGCTCGGCGGCGGCTCCAGCCGCAGCACCGACCAGCAGACCGCGACCCAGCTACTCGACTTCCTCTTCGGCTCATGATCGCCCCGACCACAAGCGACGGCACACGATGACCGGCCGCGGCCGCGTCCAGTCGCTCGCGGCGTCGCCGACGATGGTCGGCGCGATCACGACGCTGATCGTGATCGTCGCCGTGTTCCTGGCCTACAACGCGAACAACGGGCTGCCGTTCGTCCCGACCTACAGGATCTCGGCCGAGCTCCCGAACGCCTCGCGGCTCGGGCCCAACAACGAGGTCAGGATCGGCGGTAACCGGGTCGGCGTCGTCGAGTCGATCGAGACCACCGAGAACACCGAGAACGGCCAGCAGGCCGCGAAGCTGAACCTGAAGCTCGACAAGAGCGCCGACCCGATCCCGAGCGACAGCACGATCAAGATCCGCTACCGCTCCTCGTTCGGTCTCAAGTACGTCGAGCTCGAGCGCGGCACCGGCCAGGGCCTGCCCGAGGGCGGCACGCTGCCGATCGCCCAGGCCCAGGAGGCGACCGAGTTCGACGACATCGGCAACACCTTCGACACCCCGACCCGCGAAGCGGTGCGGACCAACCTCCAGGAGTTCGGCACCGGGTTCGCCGGCCGCGGCGCCTCGCTGAACCAGGCGATCGAGGCCCTGAACCCGCTGTTCCTCAATCTCGGCCCGGTCTCGCAGGTGCTCGCCTCGCCGCAGACCAACCTCGCGCGCTTCATCAGCGAGCTCGGTGACGCGGCGCGGATCGTCGGCCCGGTCGCCGAGGCCAACGCCGAGCAGTTCACCAACATGGCGATCTCCTTCGCCGCGCTCTCCTCCGACACCGAGGCCCTGAAGGACGCGATCTCCTCGGCGGCGCCGACGCTCGAGGTCGGGATCCGCTCGCTTCCCAAGCAGCGCCCGTTCCTGCGTGACTTCGCCGAGGTGATGCGGCTCCTGCGCCCGGGCGTCAAGGAGCTGCGCGTCGCGCTGCCCGACCTCAACGACACGCTCGCGATCGGCGCCCCGGTCCTGCGCCGCACGCCGCCGGTCAACCTCGAGCTCCAGGGCACCTTCGGCGAGCTCGAGAACCTGGTCGACAACCCGGCGACCAAGGTCAGCCTGACCCGGCTCGGCGACACCTTCACCAGCGCCGACGACGCGGCGACCAAGATCGTCCCGGTCGAGACCGTCTGCAACTACTGGGAATACTGGTTCACCTATCTGACCGAGCACATCACGCTCCGCGACTCGGTCGGCTTCTCGCAGCGCGTCGCGCTGATCGGGGCCGACGGGTTGACCTCGCCGCAGGACTTCCCGATCAACCCGCTCGACAACTACGCCGGCGGCCAGGCCAACGGACGGCTCTCGCAGCTCTCGTTGAGCCCGGGTGAGTTCGATCCGCACCGGGCGATCCTGCACGGCAACCCCTACGTCGACTACGGGACCAAGCAGGCGCCGAACTGCCAGAACGGCCAGACCGGCTACCCGATCGGCGAGGCGCTCTCGCCCGGGCAGGACCCGAGCAACCCGGCGTTCGGCGTCACCGACATCCCCTCGGCGATCGGCTCGCCCCCGCTCGGCAAGACCGACCTCTTCTACCTCAAGGACGGAACGCGGGTGTTCACCGGACAATGACCACGCGACCGACAAAGAAACGGATCCCGCCGTGGGGGATCGGGCTGATCGGCGTCCTCGTCGTGATCTTCGGCTTCTACATGGGCTTCGCCAAGAAGCTGCCGTTCTCCCCCAGCGGATACGAGGTCAGCGCCGTCTTCGAGAACGCGCAGAACATCCGCGTCAAGAGCCCTGTCCGCGTCGCCGGCGTCAACGTCGGCGTCGTCAAGGAGGTCACGCACCTCGAGACCGACGGCGAGGCCCAGCCGGCCGCGCTGATCAAGATGGAGCTCAAGGACGACGCGCTGCCGGTCAAGCAGGACGCCTCGCTGCAGCTGCGCCCGCGCCTCTTCCTCGAGGGCAACCTGTTCGTCGACCTCAAGCCCGGCTCGCCGCAGGCGCCGGAGCTCAAGGACGGCGGCACGATCCCGATCTCTCAAACGTCGTCCTCGGTCCAGGTCGACCAGGTGCTGACCTCGCTCCAGGCGCCGGTCCGCGCGAGCCTGCAGACGTTCCTGGTCGAGTTCGGCGACGCGCTCGACAAGTACGGCGGCGGCGAGGGGCTGCGCGCGACCTTCAAGAGCTCGCCCGAGGCGTTCCGCTACACGGCCGAGGTCAACGAGGCCTTCCTCGGCACCCAGCCCGGCGACCTGACGGGGCTGATCGTCAACCTCGACGACTTCGTCGAGGCTCTGAACCAGAACCAGACCCAGCTCCAGGACCTGGTCACCAACCTCGCGACCGTGACCGGGGCGTTCGGCAAGGAGAGCGACGCGCTCGAGACCGCGATCTTCGAGCTCCCGCGCGTGCTCGGCGCCGGCGAGCCCGCGCTGGTCAAGGTCAACAATTCGCTGCCTGCCCTGCGTGCCTTCTCGCGCGAGATTCTGCCCGGCGCACGCAGCGCGAGCCCGACGCTCGACGCCGCCAACCCGTTCATCGCCCAGCTCCGCGGCCTCGTCGGCCCCGACGAGCTCCGAGGCCTCGTCTCAGACCTGCGCCCGGCGGTCCCGAGCGTCGCCAACCTCTCGCGGGTCACCGTGCCGTTCTTCGAGCAGGCGAGGGCGCTCTCGAGCTGCTTCAACAACGTCGTCATCCCCTGGAGCGACACGACGATTCCGAACCACGACAGCGACGCTCCGGCCGACAAGGTCTACAAGGCCACCGGCTACGGGCTGGTCGGGATCGGCGGCGAGAGCCGATCCGGCGACGCCAACGGCCAGTACATCCGCGTCGGCGCCGGAGGCGGCACCAACACGATCCAGATCCCCAACGTCCCCGGGATCGGCACCACGGTCGGCACGCTGCTGCAGCCGCTCGAGGGAGCCGAGCCGCCGATCGAGTCCTCGGCCAAGACCCCCTTCAACCCGACCGCGCCGTGCGAGAACCAGGACCCGCCGAACCTGAACTCGGGCGGCCCGGTCCCGGTCCCCGGCCAGGCCTCCGGAAGCAGCAACCGCGCCGCGACGCTGCCCGAAGACCTGCAGCCGTTCGCAGACAAGCAGGGTGCGCTGCAGAGCGCCCTCTTCGCCGCCCAGCAGGAGGGCGGCGCCGAGGGCGACGCCCAGGCGCAGGAGGCGCTGCGCGGCCTGCAGAAGTTCTACAAGAACCAGATCCCCGAGTACAAGCGGATCCTCCAGGGGGGTGGTGAGTGATGCAGAAGGCGATTCGAGACCACGCCCGTGACTTCATCGCGATCACCGCGCTCGCCGTGGTCTCGCTCGTGGTCGGCTACGTGATCGTCCAGGAGCAGCGGCTGCGAATTCCGATCCTCGAGGAGAAGCCGTTCGAGCTCAAGGCCGAGTTCGAGACCGCCCAGGCGGTCACGCCCGGGCAGGGGCAGACCGTGCGGGTGGCCGGGGTCCGGGTCGGCGACATCTCCAAGGCCGAGCTCGAAGACGGCACGGCGGTCGTGACGATGGACATCGACCGCAAGTTCCTGCCGGTCTACCGCGACGCGACGATCCTGCTGCGCCCGAAGACAGGACTGAAGGACGTCTTCCTCGAGCTCGACCCGGGGAGCCGCGCCGCCGGCGAGTACGAGGAGGGCGACACCGTCCCGGTCGCCAACACTCAGCCCGACGTCAACCTCGACGAGATCCTCGAGGCGCTCGACGGCGACTCGCGGGCCTACCTGCGGATGCTGCTCGTCGGCGGCGGCGAGGGGTTGCGCGGCCGCGCCAAGGACCTCGGCGATCTGCTCGGCAGCCTCGGGCCGATCAACGAGGACCTCGCGACGCTCAACCGCGAGGTCGCGACCCGCAAAACGAACCTCGCCAACCTGATCCACAACCTCGGCGAGCTCAGCGGCCGCCTCGGCACCGAGGACCAGGAGATCGCCGCGGTGATCGAATCCTCGAACGAGGCGCTGGGCGCGATCGCCGAGCAGGACCTCAACGTGACCGAGGCGACGTCGCTGCTGCCCGGGACTCTGCGCCAGACCGAGGACACGCTGACCAAGCTCGGCAGCTTCTCCGACGTCCTCAAGCCGAGCCTGACCCAGCTGCGGCCGTTCGCGCGCAAGCTCGACGGAGTCAACACCTCGCTGCGCAACCTCTCGACCGCGGCGCTGCCGTCGGTCCGCGACCAGATCAGGCCGTTCACGCGCGCCGCTCGCGGCCCCGTCCGCGACCTCAAGCCCGCCGCCGATCAGCTGGCGGGCGCGACCCCGCGGCTCACCGACCTCGCGGTCAAGGTCAACAAGCTCGGCAACATGGCGTCATACAACCCCGGCGGGGCCGAGTCTCCCGGCACCGCCGGCCGCGACGAGGGCTACCTCTACTGGCTCGGCTGGCTCGGCCACGTCGGCAACAGCACCTTCCAGGCCCAGGACGCGCACGGCGTCTACCGCCGGATCTACCTGACCGCGGGCTGCAGCACGGTGGCGAGCCTCGCAGCCAACCCGCTCAACGCGCTGATCACGGCGCTCGGGCCGCTGCTCGAGCCCGGGGGGCTCTGCGGGCCCTAATGCAGAAGCAGGCCCCCTCCATAGGACGTATCGCGGTCGCGATGGGCTTCGCGCTCTCGTGCTTCGGCCTGCTGCTCTTCCTCTGGATCACCTTCGGAGGCCCGATCCCGCTCGCCCCGAAGAGCTACCGCTTCACCGCCGACTTCCCCGAGGCGATCACGATGCAGACCGAGTCCGACGTCCGCCTCGGCGGGGTCTCGGTCGGCAAGGTCAAGGAGGTGAGCCTGCCGCCGGACGGCAACGCGACCCGGGCGACGATTGAGCTCGAGCCCGAGTTCGCGCCGCTCTCCGCCGACGCGAAGGCGATCCTGCGCCAGAAGACGCTGCTCGGCGAGACCTACGTCGAGATCACCTCGGGCACCGCCGGCGAGGCGAGCACCGAGGAGCCGACCGCGCAGACCGGCGGCGTCGACTCGCTGGTCGGCGATGACGTCGACGACCCGATCGAGGAGGGCGGCCACCTCGAGGACTCGCAGATCTCCGAGCAGGTCCAGATCGACGAGATCTTCAACGCTCTCGACGACGAGACCCGCAACGCGTTCCGCGTCTGGCAGCAGAACACAGCCGTCGCCGCCCAGGGCCGGGGGCTCGACATCAACGACGGCTTCGGCAACCTCGGGCCGTTCGCCTCCGACGCCTCCGACCTGCTCGAGACGCTCAACCGCCAGGACGATGCGCTCTCGCAGCTCGTCTCCTCGACCGGCGAGGTCTTCGGGGCGCTGACCAAGCGCGACCAGCAGCTCGCGGGCTTGATCGAGGGCAACAACAAGACCTTCGGCGCGCTCGCCTCGCGCGACGAGGCGCTCGAGGAGTCGATCTCGATCTTCCCGACCTTCAACATGGAGGCCCGCAAGACGCTCTCGCGGCTGCAGAGCTTCTCGGTCAACGCGCGCCCGCTCGCCAAGGACCTCAAGCCGGTCGCCCGCGACCTCTCGCCGGCGCTGCGCGACGTCCGCAACCTGACCCCGAGCGCCAAGAGCCTGTTCACGAACCTCGGGCCGTTCGTCGACGCCGCCCAGGTCGGGCTGCCGCAGACCCGCGGCGTCGTCCGCGAGCTCGAGCCGGTGCTCCAGAGCCTCGACCCGTTCCTCGCCAACCTCAACCCGATCCTCCGCTACACCGGCGCCTACTCGGGCAACGTCACCGACTTCATCGCCAACCCGGAGGCCGGGATCGGCGGCACCCTCCAGCCGATCCCCGGTCAGCCGGCGCCGCGCCACGCCCTGCGCCAGATCGGCTACATCAGCCCCGAGTCGCTCTCGATCTACCCGTTCCGCCTCCCGAGCAACCGCGGCAACGGCTACCTGCCGCCCAATGCGATCGGATCGGTGAACTCGGTGGTCCAGAACGAGCTCTTCCCGAACCACGACTGCGACAACACCGGCGCCACCGGCGGCCTGGGCCAGGGCCAGGTCACACTCAACCCGCCCTCGACCCCGCAGCCGACCTCCGGCACGCTGCCGGGCGGCCCGGCGACGGAGCAGGGGACCTTCCCGCTCTCGATCCTCCCCAACCCGCTGCTGCCCTCGCTCCCCGCCCACGCGGCCTGCACGATCACCCCGCCGAGCCAGTTCGGCGGCGAGCGGGTCCCGTACGTCCCGGCCGACAGTTAGCCGCGAACGTACGGCCGACAACCCCTCTGTGTGACATGGGTCACACATGCCGTTCGCCCGGCGCGCCGGCAAAACCAGGGGCTTAGGCTGGGACTGAGTTGGCGGAGGAGGACGCAAAGCGAGGTTCGGACTCCGAGAAGGAGAGCGTATTCAGCCGCCATTGGCAGCTGATCCGGGTCCTGATCGCGGCCGGGTTCTCGTTCTCGTGCTTCGGCCTGCTGCTCTTCGTCTGGGTCACGTTCGGCGGCCCGGTGCCGCTCAAGGCCGAGAGCTACCAGGTCACCGCCGACTTCACCGAGGCGCTGACCCTGCAGAACGAGGCCGACGTGCGGGTCGGCGGGGTCTCGGTCGGCCAGGTCAAGAAGACCGAGCTGCCGCCGGACGAGAACGCGACCCGGGCGACGATCGAGCTCGATCCGCAGTTCGCCCCGCTCTCCTCAGACGCGCGGGCGATCCTGCGCCAGAAGACGCTGCTCGGCGAGACCTACGTCGAGCTCACCTCTGGGAGCCAGAACAGCATCCAGGCTGACGCCGCGACCGCCCAGACGGGCTCGGTCGACTCGCTGCTCGGCGACGACGCCGCGCGGCCGATCGAGGAGGGCGGCCACCTCGAGGACTCGCAGGTCGAAGAGCAGGTCCAGATCGACGAGATCTTCAATGCGCTTGACGAGGAGACCCGCAACGCGTTCCGGATCTGGCAGCAGAACACGGCGATCGCGGCCGAAGGCCGCGGCCTCGACCTGAGCGACTCGCTCGGCAACCTCGGCCCGTTCACCTCCGACGCCTCCGACCTGCTCGAAACCCTCAACCGCCAGGACGAGTCGCTCTCCCAACTGGTCTCGGCAACCGGCGAGGTCTTCGGGGCGCTGACCAAGCGCGACCAGCAGCTCGCGGGCTTGATCGAGGGCAACAACAAGACCTTCGGCGCGCTGGCCTCGCGCGACGAGGCGCTCGAGGAGTCGATCTCGATCTTCCCGACCTTCAACATGGAGGCCCGCAAGACGCTCTCGCGGCTGCAGAGCTTCTCGGTCAACGCGCGCCCGCTCGCGCGCGACTTGAAGCCCGTCGCGCGCGACCTGACCCCGGCGCTGCGCGACGTCCGCAACCTGACCCCGAGCGCCAAGAGCCTGTTCACGAACCTCGGGCCGTTCGTCGACGCCGCCCAGGTCGGGCTGCCGCAGACCCGCGGCGTCGTCCGCGAGCTCGAGCCGGTGCTCCAGAGCCTCGACCCGTTCCTCGCCAACCTCAACCCGATCCTCCGCTACAGCGGCGCCTACTCGGGGAACATCACCGATTTCCTCGCCGACCCCGAGACGACCCAGGCCGGGGTCCTGCAGCCGATCCCCGGTCAGCCGGCGCCCCGCCACGCCTTCCGCCAGATGGCCTACATCAGCCCCGAGTCGCTCTCGATCTACCCGAGCCGTCTCAACACCAACCGCGGTAACGGGTACGTGGGCCCCAACAGCCTCCTCAACGCCGCCTCGGTCGCACAGCAAACGCGCTTCCAGAGCCACGACTGCGACAACACCGGCGCCAGCGGCGGCCTCGGCCAGGGGCAGGTGACCGCGAACCCGCCCTCGAACCCGCCGGTCAGTCCGGGGACGCTCCCGGGCACCAACCAGCCCGGCACCTTCCCACTCTCGATCCTGCCCAACCCGCTGCTGCCCCAGGTCCAGGCCCAGGCCGCGTGCGTGCTCGCCGATCCGAGCCCGTTCGGCGGCGCCGCGGTCCCATACGTTCCCGCCGACCCCTGAGCCGGCCCGGCAGTGACTAGAGTTCCCTCCTCGCGCACCCCGAGCGAGGAGACGGAGTTGGCCTACTTCAAGGACGCCCAGGAGGTCTACGACACGATCGGCAAGCTGTTCAAGGAGCTGAACGAGGACGAGGAGGAGGCGCCCAAGTTCAGCAAGGCGAACACGATCGTCCAGTACGTCTACAGCGAGCCCGACTCGGTGGTCACCGTCCGCCTCCAGGAGGGCGAGCCGGGCGACGTCGACTTCGGGGAGACCGAGATGGAGCCCGAGGTGACGATGCGGATGGAGGCCGACACCGCGCACCGCTTCTGGCTCGGGCGGGTCAACGTCACCGTCGCGCTCGCCAGAGGCCAGATCAAGGCCGAGGGGCCGGTCGCCAAGATCCTCAAGCTCGTCCCGCTCACGAAGCCGATCTTCCCGCGCTACAAGGCCCAGCTCGAGGCCGACGGGCGCTCCGACCTCGTCAACGCCGACTAGCTGGGGCTCGATGGGCGCCAGGCAGGAGGCCGCCGACTGGGTAGCCGCGGTCCAGGCCGTGGGCAACAAGCGCGGCCTCACATACGAGCCGGTCGGCGGGATCAATCCCAGGGGCGCCCCGGCGGCGCTCTGCCCCGGGGGGACCAACCGCCTGACCGGTCAGCTCAGCGAGGGGTTCTGGGGCGCCTCCTGCGACGCCGACGAGCGCGAGCGGGGGGGCTTCGGGCGCAAGGCCGTGGTCCCCGGCGCGGTGCTCGTCAAGGCCCACATGCCCGACCTCGCGAGCATCGTGCCGATCTTCAACGTCGAGTCGCTGGAGCGCGGCGAGGACGTCATCGACCGCCATTCGCGGCGCCGGGTCGACTTCGAGAGCGTCGACTTCAACAAGCGCTTCATCGCCACCGTCCCGAGCGACCACGACCCGATCGCCCTGCGCGAGCTCTTCAGCCCGGCGTTCCTCGACTGGACCACGCGCATCGACCGCGCGGTCGATTTCGGGATCACCCAGGGCCAGCTCTTCTTCCTCTGGCGGCTGCGCGAGCTCAGCGCCGGCGAGCTCGAGGCGGCGCTCGCCTCGGCCGGCGGGATCTTCGAGAAGCTGCAGCGGGAGATGGACGAAAACGGGGTCGCGACGTATCTGCCGGGCCCCTGGAACGCCGGCCAGGAGCCATTTCCAAACGGCGACTCCTCCGCTCAGGGAGCCGAAGGCGACCGGTAATCCGGCGAAGCCGGATGCGGGGCCGCCTCCGCGCTAACCGCGGGATTTGAGCCGCTTCTTCGCGATTCTCCGAAAGCGGAGCGCCTTGCGGAAGTTCTCGCGCGCGACGGCGAGCTGGCCGCCCTCGGGGATCTCGAACCCGCCGATCAGCTTGCGAGGCGCGAGCGCCCAGCCTTCGCCGTCGCGGATCAGGTCGCCGCGGACCTGGAAGTTCTGCTGCCAGGTGAAGTCCTCGGCGTGGCGGTGGGCGACGACGCACGCGGGCCCCGGCTCGAGCGGCAGCCCGCCGGGCTCGGCTTCGATCCGGATCAGCAGCGCGTCGCGGTCGGGGCTCACCGGCAGCCGCGCCGAGAGCGGGAAGCCGTCGGGGGCGAGCCAGCTGACGACCGCGGTCTCGTAGCTCTCGCCGAGTTGGTCGATCCGCTCGTCCCAGAGCGGTTCGCCCGGGCGCGGCCCCGGGTGCGGCTCGGGCGGCTCCTCGACGTGGCCCGAGCGGACCTCCTCGATGTGCGAGTCGTGGACCTCGGGCGCCCCGGTGAACTCGCCGCCCGGCCACGAGAAGACGCGCTCGGGGCGGACGTGGACGTAGATCCGCGTGTAGTACCAGCCGAACATCCCGCGCACCGGTTTCGGCGGGTGCATCTTCTTGGTCGCCGGCAGCTTCTCTCCCGACTCGCGCCAGTAGCGATCGCGGTTGGCGTCGAGGTCGCGCTCGTCGACCTCGGCGATCCCCTGGACGAGGACGCTGGTCGCCCGCTCGAGGCCCGAGCCCGTCGGGTCGCTGAAGAGCAGCGAGACGCTCGGGTGGCGCGCGGCGTCGTCGGCCTTCTTGGGATAGCCGAGCCCGGTGGTGACGTCGATCGTCGCCCCGCCCTGCTCGTAGTAGGGGGTGACGGGCCAGGTGATCGGCTGGCCGCTCGCGTCGACGGTCGTGTACTCGCAGGTGATGAAGCGGTCGAAGGCGTCGCGAACGTCCTGCGGCAGGCTCGCGGTCATTTCAGCCTTTCAGCTCGTCTGGCATCGGGACGTCGTCCCAGCCCCCCGGGAGCACGATCCTGCGGTCGTCGCCCTTGCCTTCGACCCGCGGTAGGACGGGCTCGATCTCGCGCCCGGCGGCGTCGTCGAGCGCCTCGCGGGCGGTGGCGTAGGGCAGCAGCGACTCGAGGTGCTTGATCGTCGGGAACACGAGCGGCAGCTCGTCGCGGTAGTGGCGATCGAGCGCGTCGCGGGGCTCGAACCAGCCGGCGTCGACGGTCTCGTCGCCGTCGGCCTTCGGCGGGGCGTGGGCGGGAGCGAGGCCGAGATAGAAGTAGGTGTCGAAGCGAACCGAGCCGATCTCCGGCGTGATCCAGCGCGAGTAGGGGACGAGCTCGGCGGGGTCGATCTCGACCCCGACCTCCTCGGCGAGCTCGCGCGCCGCGCAGGCGCGCATCCCGGCGTCGCCCTCGCCGTCGGGCTCGTCGACCGCGCCGCCGGGGAAGACCCAGACCCCGGGCATGAAGCTCGCCTCGGGGTTGCGCCTCGCGAGGCACACCTCGAGCCCGCGGTCGGCGTGCTTACCGCCGCGGCGCAGCAGGATCACCGTTGCGGCGAGCCTCGGCTCGCTCGGCTCGCGTCGCTCCTCTCCCATGCGAATCAGCCTATATCCCGCACACCAACCCGGCATCGATGGTCTAGGGTCCGGCCCGAATGGCGGCCGAACCCGGGACAGTGCAGCTCTGGGTCTGCACCTCCTGCGGGTTCATCTACGACCCCGCCGAGGGCGACCCCGACGGCGGCGTGCCGCCCGGGACCGCCTTCACCGAGATCCCCGACGACTGGTTCTGCCCCGTCTGCGGGGCGCGCAAGTCGGACTTCGAGCCCTACGAGGAGTAGGCGGGATTCAGTCGTCGAGGGCGGCGTCGCGGCGCCGCCTCGTGACCGCGCGGTTCGCGAGCCAGAGCGCGAACCCGACCAGAGACAGGGGGATCAGGACCGCGAGCGCGATCAGCGCCGCGCCGGCGATCGCGCGCAGGACGTCGAGCGCGTCGTCGGCGGCGTCGCCGAGCGTCCAGGGGCCACCGTCGCCGTCGCCGGCCACGGTCACCGAGACCGCGGTCAGGTCTGCGCGCTGGTTCAGCGACTGAAGCTCGGCCCGGGCCGAGGCGAGCTCGGCGCGGGCGCTGCGGAGCTGGGCGCGGATCGCGTCGCTCTCGGTCGTCGAGCCGGAGGCCGCGAGCTGCTCGAGCAGGCCGTCGATCTCGGCCTCGGCGTCGGCGGTGCGCTCGCGGGCGCTGACCGTCGGCGCCGTGATGTCGAGGCTGCCCTCGTTGCGCGACTTGACGTGCGCGAGGCCGGAGAGGTCGGCGACGGCGTCCTGGAGCCGCGCGGTCGGGATCCGCAGATCGAACGTGGCGCGGGCGCCGTTCGCCCCCTCGTTGACGTTCGAGGAGACGACGAAGCCCTTGTAGCGGTCGGTGACCTCGACGACGCCGTCGGCGACCTCTGGAACCTCGGAGGGCTCGGTCGAGAGCGTCATCGAGACCGTGCGCTCGACCTCACGCTTGGCGGCGCCGGGTGCGAGGTCCTGGTCCGGGCGAGCGATCGGGGGGGAGGGGACGACCGACTCGTCGGGGGCGATCTCGCTCTGCGGTGGTGCGGCTTCGATGCCGGCGGCGCCACCGGCGTCGCCCGCCGAGTCGGTCGATTCAAGCTGCGTCCCGCCTCCGCTGTCGAGTCCGCCGTCGCGCGAGATCTGCGAAACGCCGACCGCCCCGACGACCGCGAAGGTGGCGATCGCGGCGCCGACCGGGATCGCGCGTCGCGGCGGGATCGCCGAAAGCCGCTTCGCCCATTCGCGCAGCGGGTTCGGCCGCCGCGGGGCAACGGCGCTCTGGTCGAGCTCGACGGCGAACGCCGGCTCAGGGAGCGGGCGCATCGCGCGCAGCTCGTCGGCGATCTGCTTCTCAGTCAGCTTCATCGCAGGCCCTCCTCAGCTTTTCGATCGTCCGGTGCAGCATCGTTCCGGCGTTGCTCTCGCTGACCCCGACGACCGCGGCGATCTCCGCGTTCGCGAGCCCGGCGAAGAACTTGAGCGCGACGAGCTCGCGCTCGCGGGCGCTCAGCGTCTCGAGCCCGGCGACGACGGTCTGGCGGCGAACCGTCGCCTCGCCGTGGTCGGGCGTCGAGCCGAGCATGGCCTCGTCGGTGACCGCCGCCGAGCGCCTGCGCCGCCGCAGCTCGTCGAGCGCGGCGTTGCGGGCGATCCCGAACAGCCAGGCGCGGCCGGAGCCGCGCTCGGGGTCGAACTGCTTGCGCCGCCGGTAGGCCTTCTCGAAGGCGTTGGCGGTGACCTCCTCGGCGGCGGAGCGGTCGCGCAGCAGCCCGGCCGCGTAGGAGTAGACGTCGTCGCGGCTCGAGCGGTAGAGCTCTTCGAAGGCGAGGTCGGCCGGGGCCGCATCGGGCTTGCTCACGCTTTGCGCCGAAGGCGCCGCAATCGTCTGCTCCATGCCCGTACTACGGCGCCGCCGGCGTTTCATCACAACGGATTATCGGCTGCGGCTAGGCCGCTTGGGCCAGGGCGCCGAGCTCGGGCTCGACGGCGGGGCGCGAGGCGGCGGCGATCGCCTCGGCGGTCACCGACACGAGCCGTCGCAGGTCGTCCTGGGAGATCGAGAGCGGCGGCATCAGCACGATCACGTCGCCGAGCGGCCGCACGATCACGCCGCGCGCCCGCGCCTCGAGCGTCACCCGGTGGCCGAGCCGCTCGGCCGGGTCGTGCGCTCCGAGGTCGATCCCGACCATCGTCCCGCAGCGCCGCACCTCGGCGACCTCGGACATCTCGGAGACCTGCTCGAGCAGCTCGCCGAGCAGGCGCAGCTTCGGCTGCAGCCGGACCAGGGTGCGCTCCTCGGCGAACGCGTCGAGCGAGGCCAGCGCGGCGGCGCAGGCGAGCGGGTTACCGGTGTAGGTGTGGCCGTGGAAAAAGGTCCGGAACTCCTCCTGGGCGCCGAGGAAGCCCTCGTAGACCCGCTCGGTCGCGAGCGTCGCGGCGAGCGGCATGTAGCCGCCGGTCAGCCCCTTGGCGAGGCAGAGGAAGTCGGGCGCGACGCGCTCCTGCTCGCAGGCGAACATCGTCCCCGTGCGGCCGAATCCCGTCGCGACCTCGTCGCAGATCAGGAAGACCCCGTGCCGGTCGCAGAGTTCGCGGACCGCCCGTAGGTAGCCCGGGGGATGGACGAGGATCCCGGCCGCCCCCTGGACCAGGGGCTCGACGATCACGGCCGCGATCTCCTCCTCGTGGCGGTCGAGGACCCGGGCCATGGCCTCGACGTCGCCCGCTTCAACCCGGTGAGAGTCGAACAGGAGGGGGGAGAACTTGGCGTGGAAGAGGTCGATGCCCCCGACCGAGACCGAACCGACGGTGTCGCCGTGGTAGGCGTCGTCGAGGCAGACGAACGAGGTCCGGCGGACGTGCTGGCCGCCGCGCTGCTGCCAGTGCTGGAAGGCCATCTTGAGCGCGATCTCGACCGCGGTCGAGCCGGAGTCCGAATAAAAGACGCGGTTCAGTCCAGGCGGCGCGATCTCGACCAGCCGCGAAGCGAGCTCGGCGGCCGCGGGGTGCGAGAGGCCGAGCATCGTCGAATGGGCGACGCGGTCGAGCTGCTCGCGGACAGCGGCGTCGATCCCGGGATGGCGGTGGCCGTGGACGGTGCACCACAGCGAGGAGACGCCGTCGAGGTAGCGATTCCCCTCGGCGTCGATCAGCTCGCTGCCCTCCGCCCGCTCGATCATCAGCGGGTCCTCCTCGGCCCAGTGGCGCTGCTGGGTGAACGGGTGCCACAGGTGGCGATGATCCAATTGACCCAAACTAGTCCCCATCTCGTGGCTCGAAAAATAGGCCTCGCTCCGGCCGGAACGCCCGTCGACGTGTAGACGTTGCGATCGAGCAAAGATTGCGGATCTGCAATCATTGCATCGATGGAAGCAGCGTCAGCAACCGCGAAGCAGGAGACAGCATCCGCGAAGGTCCCGGCCAAGGACCGCGACCTCGCGATCCGCTTCGGCGCGGTGATGATGTACATCCTCGGCAGCGGCGGCGGCGAGTTCATGCGCGCGCTCGACGAGAGCGGCCTGACCTTCGTTCAGATGAAGGCGATGCTGACCGTGGCCGGCGAGGAGGAGCCGGCGCCGGTGAAGCTGATCGCCGAGCGCCTCGACGTCTCGGTCGCCTCGGCGAGCCGCGCGGTCGAGAGCCTCGTCAAGCGGGGCCTCGTGACCAGGCTCGAGGACTCCGACGACCGCCGCGTGCGGCGCGTCTCGCTGACCTCGCCGGGGCGCGAGCTCGCCGGCCGCATCTTCGCGACCCGGATCGCCGGGCTCGAGCGCTTCGTCACCGGCCTCAACGGCACCGAGCGCCGCAAGCTCGAGTCCGCGGTCGAGGTCCTGCTCGAGCGCGAGGAGATCGCCGGCGCCTACAAGGCCCACGCCCGGAGGATTCGCCGATGACCCGCTACCGGCACCTGATCACCGACGACAACCGCAAGTGGTGGACGCTCGGGGCGATGTGCTTCGCGCTGTTCATGGTCATGCTCGACAACACGGTCGTCAACGTCGCGCTGCCGTCGATCCAGCGCGACCTCGACGCGCGGATCGGCGAGCTCGAGTGGATCATCAACGGCTACACGCTGACCTTCGCGGTCCTGATCGCGACCGGCGGCAGGCTCGGAGACATCTTCGGCCGCCGGCGCATGTTCCTCGCCGGGGTCGTGATCTTCGCGCTCACGTCCGCCACTGCGGGCCTCGCCCAGAACGCCGAGATGCTGATCGGCTCGCGTGCGATCCAGGGCATCGGCGCGGCGCTGATGATGCCGGCGACGCTCTCGATCGTCACCCACGCGTTCCCCGCCCACGAGCGCGGCAAGGCGATCGGCACCTGGGCCGGGGTTTCGGCGCTGGCGCTCTCGATCGGCCCGGTCGTCGGCGGCGCGCTGACCGAGTACGTGAGCTGGCGCGCGATCTTCTTCATCAACCTTCCGGTCGCCGCCGGCGCGGTCGCCGCGACGCTGTTCGCCGTCCGCGAGTCGCGCGACGACAGCGTCGACCGGCGGGTCGACTACCCGGGCGTCATCGCTCTGACCGCGGGGTTGACCGCGATCGTCCTGGCGCTGATCGAGGGCAACAGCTGGGGCTGGGACTCGACCCGGATCGTCGCCCTGTTCGCGGGCGGCGCGCTCGCGCTCGCGGCCTTCGTCGCGATCGAGATCCGCTCGCCGGCGCCGATGCTCGAGTTCGGCCTTTTCAAGACCCGCCAGTTCATCGGCTCGAACCTGGTCGCGTTCATCGTCACGTTCGCGATGCTGGGCGCGTTCTTCTTCATGGCGATCTACCTCCAGGACGTTCTCGGCTACGGCGCGCTCGAGGCGGGGATCAGGTTCCTGCCGACGACGCTCGTGATCGCGGCGGTGGCTCCGCTCGCCGGACGGCTCGCCGACCGGATCGGGCCCGCCTGGCCGATGAGCGTCGGGCTCGCGACGCTGAGCGTGGCGATGTTCCTGTTCTCGACCATCGACGTCGAGACGACCTACAGCGGCCTGCTCGCCCCCTTCCTGCTCATGGGCGCCGGGATCGCGCTCGTGATGTCGCCGATGTCGACCGCGGCGATGAACGCGGTCCGGGTCGAGAAGGCCGGCGCCGCATCGGGCGTGCTCCAGATGTCGCGAATGATCGGCGGCACCGTAGGCGTCGCCGCGACCGGCGCGATCTTCCAGTCGCAGCTCGGCAGCGGCTTCGACCCCGGGGAGCTCCAGGACGCCCCGGATGCGGCGAAGGCTGTCTTCGTCGATGCGCTCTCGAGCGCGATGCTGCTCTCGGCCGGCGTCGCGGCCCTCGGCCTGCTGGTCGCGGTGGTTCTGGTCCGCGGCGCGTCGTCCTCGCGCCCCACCGACGCGCGTCACGAGCCTTCGGGGCCCGCCGCGGCGGCCGAGGTCGGCTAGCCGATCTCCAGCGCCGGCCAGTCCCCCGGGCGCTCGAGGTCGAGCGGTGGGAGGGTGCGGACGTCGACCGCGCCGAGCTCGGCGATCGTTTCGCGGTTGCTCGACTCGATTGCGCCGGGCTCAAGGGGCCACGGTGTGAGCACGACCGCGGCGACCCCGAGGCCGGCCGCCCGGGCGGCCTCGAGCGTCAGCAGCGTGTGGCTGATCGTCCCCAGCCCCGGCCCGGCGGCGATCACGAGCGGCAGCGCGAGGTCGCGGGCGAGGTCGCGAACGAGGTAGTCGCTGGTGAGCGGGACGAGCAGCCCGCCGACCCCCTCGCAGACGAGACGATCGGCGCCGGCGCCGGCCGCCGCGGCCGCGCCGCGCAGCCGTTCCGGGTCGATCGGCTCCCCCGCGAGCTCGGCGGCGAGGTGGGGGGAGACCGGGGGGCCGTAGCGGTAGGGCGCGATCTCGTGGTCGCTCTGGCTCGAGCCGGCGGCGCGGCGCAGCAGCTCGTGGTCGGGCTCTCCGGGCTCGTCGAGCCCGCTGAGCGCCGGCTTGAAGACCGTGACGCTCCGTCCCGCCGCGGCGTAGGTCCGCGCGATCGCCGCCGCGACGACCGTCTTCCCGACCTCCGTCCCCGTCCCGGTGACGAAGACGCCCGGGGTCAAGCCGCGAGCTTCAGCGGGGCGGGCTCGGCGCTGTATTCGACCCCGAGGTCGCGCGCCGCAGAGCTGATCACGCGCGCCGCCTTGCGCAGCTCGGCGACCCGGTGGGTCGCCATCGCGGTCAGCCGCAGGCGGCAGGTCCCGGGGGCGACCGTCGGCGGCCGGATCGCCTGGGCGAAGACGCCGAGCTCGAGCGCCCGTTCGCAGAGCGCCATCGCCTGCTCGGCGTCGCCGACCATCACCGGCACGATCTGCGCCTCCGAGGGCCCGAGCTCGAGGCCCTGGCCGCGGAGCTCGGAGCGCAGCGCCTCGGAGTTCGACGCCAGCCGCTCGACCCGCTTCGGCCGCGAGACGAGCAGCTCGAGCGCCGCCATCCCGGCCGCGACGACGCTCGGCGGCAACCCGGTCGAGAAGATGAACGGGCGGGCGGAGTTGACGAGGTAGTCGGTGAGCCGCGCCGACCCGCAGACGTAGGCGCCGTAGCCGCCGAGCGACTTGCCGAGCGTCCCGACCAGCACGTCGGCGTGTTCGAGGACGTCCGCCGCGGCGGCGGAGCCGCGCCCGCCGGGGCCGACGGCGCCGGTCGCGTGGGCCTCGTCGACCATCAGCCGCGTCCCGTGGCGGTCGGAGAGCTCGGCGAGCTCGGCGAGCGGGGCGATGTCGCCGTCCATCGAGAAGACCCCGTCGCTGACGATCAGCGACGCGCGCCGCTTCGCCTTGCGCAGCCCCCACTCGAGGTGCTCGACGTCGCCGTGGCGGTAGACGAAGGTCTCGGCCCGCGCGAGCCGGCAGCCGTCGATGATCGAGGCGTGGTTGAGCTCGTCGGAGAACACGACCTCGCCCTCGCCGGCGAGCGCCGCGATCGTCCCCGTGTTCGCCAGGTACCCGGAGCCGAATAGCAGCGCCGACTCGGTCCCGTGGAACTCGGCCAGCCGGTCCTCGAGCCGCGCGTGGACCGGCATGTTGCCCGAGATCAGCCGCGAGGCGCCGGCGCTGGTCCCGAGCCGCATCGCGGCCTCGGCGGCGGCGCCGCGGACCCGCGGGTGGTCGGCGAGCCCGAGGTAGTTGTTCGAGCAAAGGAGAAGCACCGGGCGCCCGTCGAGGATCACGCGCGGGCCCTGGGGACCCGACACCACACGTAGGCGCCTTCTCAGCCCCGAGCTCTCGAGCTCGTCCAGCCGCGCCTGAATATCGAGCATCAGTCCCCCCAGCCGGCGGGCTGGGGTTCCTCGTCGCGGCGCTCGGACGGGTAGGCGGGCACCTTCCCCTTCTTCTTCACCACCCGCAGCTGCGTCGAGGGGTCCCAGAAGTTCGCGTCCGCCTGCTTGTCGATCAGCTCGTCGATCGGCGTCTGCGGGGTCTCGCCCTCGAGCCAGCCCGAGCGGTTGTCGGGCCGCGGGTTGGCGCCGTTGTCCTCCTGACGCTGGACGTTCAGCCCGAGCTCCTCGAACGAGGCGCGATCGTCCTCGGGCTCGACCCCGAGCGTGGTCAGGAAGTTGCCCATCATCACCCCGTTGATCCCCGCCTTGACCGCGAGCGGCTGCAGGTCCTGGAGGTTCTCGACCCGCCCGCCGCAGAGCCTGAACAGGGCGTCGGGAAGGATCAGCCTGAAGATCGCGACCCACTTGACGACGTCCCAGGGATCCATCATCGGGCGGTCGCCGAACTTGGTCCCCGAGCGCGGGTTGAGCAGGTTGATCGGAACCGAGGTCGGGTTCATCTCCGCGAGCTCGAACGCCATCTCGACCCGCTGGCGCCGGCTCTCGCCGAGGTTGAGGATCCCGCCGACGCAGGTCTCGAGCCCGGCCTCCTTGACCGCGTCGATCGTCCGCACCCGGCCCTCGTACTGGACCGTGCTCGTGACCTCGGGGTAGTAGGAGCGCGAGGTCTCGACGTTGTGGTGGACGCGCTGGATCCCGGCCTCCTTGAGCGTCTTGGCGCGGTCGACCGACATGTGGCCGATCGATGCGCAGCGCTTGAGGTTGGTGTGCTCGGAGACGAGCTTCGCGCCCTCCACGATCTTGGCGAAGTCGCGCTTCGAGAGCCCCTGGCCCTGGGTGACCATGCAGAAGCGGTGCGCTCCCGCCGCTTCGGCGGCCTTCGCGTGCTCGAGGATCTGCTCGGGCTCCATCATCGCGTGCATCGGCGTGTCTGCCTCGGCGTAGCGCGACTGGGCGCAGAACCCGCAGTCCTCGGCGCAGCCGCCCGACTTCGCGTTGACGAGGCTGCACATGTCGGTCGAGTCGCCGAAGTTGTCGACCCGCACCTCCCAGGCGCGCTCGACCAGCGCGGTGATGTCCTCGCGCTCGGTGAGCTCGCCATATGCGAGTGCTTCGTCGAAGCTGATCAGCGGCGGCATGCGGGCTCCTTCCCCATGGGTTGCCAGGCAGGCTAAGAACCGCCCCGGACGCGTCGCCCGCCTCGCCCCTTGCTAGAAACGGCCCGTGCTCCCCCGCGCCGCCCTGACGCTCGCCGTGATCGCCGCGACGCTGCTCGCCACCGGCGGGCGCACCGCGAGCCAGAGCCCGCCCGACCCGCTCGAGTCGCTGACCCCGCGCCAGCTCGCCGGCCAGCGGATCGTCTGCGGTTTCCCGGGCACGAGCGCCCCGGCGACGCTGCGCCAGGAGATCGCCGAGGGTGAGCTCGCCGGCGTGATTCTCTTCGCGCGCAACATCCGTTCGACGCGCCAGGTCGCGAAGATGACCGCCGAGCTTCAGGCGACGGCCCGCCGGCAGCCGGTCGAGGAGCCGGTGCTGATCTCGGTCGACCAGGAGGGCGGCCAGGTCTACCGGCTCCCCGGCGCGCCGCGGGCCAGCGCCGAGACGATCGGGCGCCGCGGGCCGGCGTTCGCGCGCAGCCAGGGCGCCGCGGTCGGGCGCGTGATGCGCGCCGCCGGCGTCAACGTCGACCTCGCCCCGGTCCTCGACGTCAAGCGCCGCGGCGGCTTCATCGACGAGCAGGACCGCAGCTTCTCGACCCGGCCGGCCCGCGTCGCGAGCGTCGGCGCCGCGTTCACCGCCGGGCTCCAGTCGACCGGCGTCGCCGCGACCGCCAAGCACTTCCCCGGGCTCGGCTCGACCCGCGCCAACACCGATCTGCGCGCGTCGCGGATCAGCCTCCCGGCGGCGAAGCTGCGGCGAATCGACGAGAGCCCCTACGCGGCCTTCTCGCGCGCCGGGGGCAAGCTGGTGATGGTCGGCTCCGCCGCCTACCCGAAGCTCGGGGCAACCGGGCCGGCGGCGCAGACGCGCGCGGTCGCGACCGGGGAGCTGCGCGGGCGGCTCGGCTTCGCCGGGGTCACGATCACCGACTCGCTCGAGGCCGAGGGTGCCCAGGTCGCCGAGCCGCGCGAGGTCGCGGTCCGCGTCGCCTCCGCGGGCGTCGACCTGCTGCTCTACTCGAGCTGCGCGACCGCGGTCCAGGGCCGCGATGGCCTCGTCGACGCGCTCGCTTCGGGCCGGCTCGACCGGGCCGAGTTCCTCGACTCGGTGCGCCGGGCGCTGACGATGCGGGCCGGACTGCAACCGTGAATGGTGGTGGATAGTCTGCGCGCCTTGATGAACAGGGAAGTTCGATGAAGACACTCGCTGCGTTCGTAACCGGCCGCCGCACCAAGTGGGTCGTGGTCGTGCTCTGGATCGTCGCCGTCGTGATCATGAGCCCGCTCGGCTCGAAGCTCGCGGACGAGACCAAGGACGACACGACGTCGTTCCTGCCCGAGAGCGCCGAGTCGACCAAGGTCGTGAAGGCGCTCGACGACGAGTTCCCCGGCGGCGAGACGACCCTCGGCCTGATCATCTACGAGGACAAGGGCGGACTCGACGCCGCCGACCAGCAGAAGATCGTCGCCGACGCGAAGGCGATCCAGGATGCGGACAAGAAGGCCAAGGCGGAGGGCGACGAGGAAAGCGAGATCCCGCTCACCGAGCCGCCCCAGGTCCCCTTCCAGCCCGGCTCGCCGTCCGATCTCGTCTCCAAGAACGGCCAGGTCGCCTACACGACGCTGACCGTCCCGACCGACTTCGACAAGCAGGGCGACTGGGGCAAGAACGTCCGCGACGTCATCGAGACGGACCAGTCGGAGGGCACGAAGGTCCTGCTCTCGGGCGACCTCGGCTTCGCCGCCGACGCCGAGGAGGTCTTCGGCGAGCTCGACACCAAGCTGCTGACCGCGACCGTGCTCCTCGTCCTGATCCTGCTCGGCGCCATCTACCGCTCGGTCCTGGTCGCGCTGACCCCGCTGATCGTCGTCTTCTTCGCCTACACGGTCGCGAACGGCTTCATCTACCTGATGGCCAAGAGCGGCGCGACCGTCTCCTCGAACAGCACCGGGATCCTGATCGTCCTCTTATTCGGGGTCGGGACCGACTATTGCCTCTTACTCGTATCGAGATACCGCGAGGAGCTGCGGCGGCTCGAGGACAAGCACGAGGCGATGGCGCACGCGGTCCAGCGCTCGGGCCCGGCGATCCTCGCCTCGGGCACGACGGTCGCGCTGGCGATGCTGGTCCTGGCGCTCGCCGACGCCCAGAACACCGCGACCCTGGGGCCGGTCGCGGCGATCTCGGTCGGCTGCGCGCTGCTCGCGGGCCTCACCCTGCTCCCCGCCCTGCTGACGATCTTCGGCCGCCGCGGCTTCTGGCCGCGACAGAACACCGTGGCCCACAACCCGACCGACGAAACCGAGGTCCGCACCGGGCTCTGGCGGCGGTTCGGCGACAAGGTCCTCCAGCGCCCGCTGCCGGCTCTGCTGGTCACGACGATCGTCTTCATCGCCGGCGCCTTCGGCGTGCTCGCCTGGAAGGTCGATTACTCGACCACGAGCTTCTTCAAGGAGTCGGTCGACAGCGTCGAGGGCTTCGACGTCCTCGGCAGCGCCTTCCCGAAGGGGACGCTCGCGCCCGGCACCGTCCTGGTCACGAACGAGAACGGGCCGGTCACCGAGGCCAACGTCAACGCGACCGTCGACAAGCTCGAGGGTGGAGAAGGGGTGGCGAAGGCGACGCCGACCGGGATCAAGTCCGAAGACGGCGACACCGCCTCGATCGACCTGACGCTCGAGGCCGACCCGCTCAAGTCCTCCTCGCTCGACCTGATCCCGGGGATCCGCGACTCGGTCGCGAACGTGGCGCCGGGGGTGACCGCGATCGTCGGCGGCTCGACCGCGATCAACTACGACTTCGAGCAGGCGGTCGAGAGCGACTTCAAGCTGATCGCGCCGCTGGTCCTGCTGCTGATCGCGGTCATCCTCGCGATCCTGCTTGAGAGCTCTGATCGCCCCGCTGATCCTGATCGCGAGCGTCGTGCTCTCGTTCCTGTGCACGCTCGGGATCTCGATCCTGTTCATCCGTTACGTCGTCGGCGACGCCGGCCTCGACGCCTCGATACCGACCTTCGCCTTCATCTTCCTGGTCTCGCTGGGGATCGACTACACGATCTTCCTCATGGCCCGGGTGCGCGAGGAGGCGCGCCAGCACGGAACCCGCGAGGGGATGCTGCGCGCGCTCTCGGCGACCGGCCCGGTGATCACGAGCGCCGGGATCATCCTCGCCGGCACGTTCTCGGTCCTGATGACGCTGCCCGTGACCTTCACTTTCGATCTCGGCTTCATGGTCGCGCTCGGGATCCTGCTCGACACGTTCATCGTCCGCACGATCATGGTCCCGGCTGCCGTCGAGCTGATCGGCGACAAGGTCTGGTGGCCCTCGGACGAGAAGGGCGGCGGCAGCGCGCTCAGCGAGGACACCGGCGAGCACCCGGCCGTACCCGCCAAGAAGTAGCTACTTACCCTTCCACCGCGGCTTGCGCTTCTCGCCGAAGGCGGCGATCCCCTCGCGGAAGTCCTCGGAGGCGAAGCACGACTCGCGGAGCTCGACCAGCTCCTTCTCCTGCTCCGGGGTCAGCGTGGGATTGGCCGCGAGGGTGTCGATCGCGAGCTTGTTGCCCTTCATCGACAGCGGGGCGTTTGCCGCGACCTGGGCGGCGAGCTCGACCGCCTCGGCCTCGAGCTCGGAGCCGTCGACGACCTCGTGGACGAGGCCGAAGCGCTCGGCGCGCTCGGCGCTGACCGTGTCGCCGACCAGGAACAGCTGCTTGGTCCGCGGGACGCCGATCGTCTCGATGAAGCGGCGCAGGCCGGTGTGGCCGTAGATCAGCCCGAGCTTCGCCGGCGGCATCCCGAGCTTGGCGCCCGAAGCGCAGACGCGCAGGTCGCAGCAGAGCGTCAGCTCGAGCCCGCCGCCGAGCGCGTGGCCGTTGATCGCGCAGACGACCGGCCAGGGATGGGCGGCGACCGCGTCGAGCGCCGCGGTGAAGGGGTGGGCGACGAGCGACTCGGCGTCGCGCTCGAAGCTCTCGTCGGGGATCCCGGCGATGTCGTAGCCGGCCGAGAACGCCTTTCCGGCCCCGGTCAGAATCACGCAGCGGATCTCGATCCCGCGGTCGAGCGCCGGCATCGCCTCCGTGATCGCGTTCAGCGTCTCGTGGTCGAGCGCGTTGCGCTGCCGCGGGCGGTTGAGCGTCAGCCGCGCGACCGCCTCGGCCGGGTAGTCGAGCTGAACCTTGCCCCCGCCGAGCTCTTCGGTCACGGAGCTACTCGAGCACGACGAGGACGTCGCCCTCGGAGACCGACTGGCCCTCTTCGCACTTGATCTCGGCGACCTTGCCGTCGTCCTCGGCCTCGACCGGCATCTCCATCTTCATCGACTCGAGGATGACCAGCGTGTCGCCGTCGGAGACGTCGTCGCCGACCTTGACCTCGATCTTCCAGACCGTCCCGGTGATGTGGGCTTCGACGTCGGGCACGGGGCGGGACAATACCCCGCCGTGACCCCGGAAGACCGACCTCGCGCCGTGATCGTCGCCGCCCGCAACGAGGCGGACTCGATCGGCGCCACGCTCGACGCGCTCGCCGAAGCGCTTCCCGGCGCCCGTCTGACCGTCGGCGACGACGCCTCCGAGGACGGGACCGCCGAGGCAGCGATGAGCCACGGCGCGCAGGTGGTCAGCCGCGGGCGCCCTCACGGCAAGGGCGGCAACGTCACCGCCGCCGCCGAGGCGGCGCTCGAGGGCCTCGACCCGGAGGCGACGGTGCTGCTCTGCGACGCCGACCTCGGGTCCTCTGCGGCCGAGCTCGCGCGCCTGGTCGAGGCGGTCGAGAACGGCGACTGCGACCTCGCCGTCGCCTCGTTCGCGCGCCGCGAGGGCGGCGGCTTCGGGATCGCGGTCGGCTACGCGCGCGAGAAGATCGAGGAGCTCTGCGGCTTTCAGGCCGAGGCGCCGATCTCGGGCCAGCGCGCGATGTCGGCCGCAACGCTTCGCGGCCTGCTGCCGTTCGCCGACGGCTGGGGGATGGAGATCGGGATGACCGTCGACGCCGTCCGCGCCGGCCACCGCGTCAAGGAGATCGAGCTCCAGCTTGTCCACCGGGCGACCGGCCGCAGCATCGGCGGATTCATCCATCGCGCCCGGCAGTTGAGAGACTTCCGACGAGTGAGCAGATCTCGGCGCAAGCCCGGATATCCCCGCAGGCGAAGCCGAGGAGATGGCCGTTGATCTTGGCGATCGATCAGGGCACGACGGGCACGACCTGCCTCGTCTTCGACCGGGAGGCGAAGATCGCCGGGCGCGCATACAGCGAGTTCGAGCAGCACTTCCCGCAGCCGGGCTGGGTCGAGCACGACGCGAGCGAGATCTGGGAGACGACGCGCAAGGTCGCGATCAGCTCCCTGACCGACGCCGGGATCCAGGGCGGCGAGCTCTCCGCGATCGGGATCACGAACCAGCGCGAGACCGTCGTCGCCTGGGATCCCGAAAGCGGCGAGCCGCTCCACCACGCGCTCGTCTGGCAGGACCGCCGCACCGCGGGCCGCTGCGACGAGCTCCGCGAGGCGGGCCACGAGGACCTGGTCCGCGAGCGCACCGGCCTCGTCATCGACCCCTACTTCTCGGGGACCAAGATCGAGTGGCTGATCGCCAACGCCGAGGTCGACGGGGCGGTCTTCGGGACGATCGACTCCTGGATCGCGTTCAAGCTCACCGGCCGCCACATCACCGACTTCACCAACGCCTCGCGGACGATGCTCTTCGACATCCGCGAGCGGCGCTGGGATCCCGAGCTCTGCGAGCTGCTCGGCGTCGATCCTGCGCGGCTGCCCGAGGCGCGCCCCTCCTCGGAGGTCTACGGCACGACGTCCGTCTTCGGCGGCGAGGTTCCGGTCGCCGGGATCGCCGGCGACCAGCAGGCGGCGCTCTTCGGGCAGGCGTGCCATTCGGCCGGCGAGGCGAAGAACACCTACGGCACGGGCAGCTTCGTGCTTCTGCACACGGGGACCGAGGCCCCGGAGCCGGCGCAGGGTCTCCTGACCACGATCGCCGCCGGCACCGGCGACGAGGTTCCCTACGCGCTCGAGGCCGCGGTATTCGTCACCGGCGCCGCCGTCCAGTGGCTCCGCGACGGTCTCGGGGTCATCGAGGACGCGGGGGATACCGAGGGACTCGCCGCATCGCTCGAGTCCAACGACGGCGTCTACTTCGTCCCCGCCCTGACCGGACTCGGCTCGCCGCACTGGGATCCCTACGCGCGCGGGACGATCGTCGGTCTGACCCGCGGCAGCGGGCGCGCCCATCTCGCCCGCGCGGCGCTCGAGGCGATCGCGTACCAGACCGTCGACGCGGTCCGCGCCCAGGAGGCGGCGTCGGGTAAGGCGCTGGCCGAGCTCAAGGCCGACGGCGGCGCGACCGCGAACGCGTGGCTGATGCAGTTCCAGGCGGACGTCCTCGGGGCGCCGGTCGTGGTCCCTGAGATCTCAGAGACGACGGCACTCGGCGCCGCCTACCTGGCTGGGATCGCGACCGGGTTCTGGGATCTGGACCAGGTCGAGTCGAGCTGGCGCGAGGCGGCGCGCTACGAGCCGGCGATGGGTGCCTCAGAGCGCGCCGAGCTGCTCGGGCGCTGGAGCGAGGCGGTCGAGCGATCGCGCGGCTGGGAGCGCTCGGAGGCTGATCCGGGCGCGTAACCCCCTGCGTATGCGAGGGTAGAAATGCCTGCCGCCGGCCCCAGAGCCGGCGTTGACTTATGCCGGAAGCAAAGCTCAAGCCACAGGTCTACAAGGACCCCCGCCCCGCGGAGCACTTCGACCGCTTCCACGCCCGCGCCCGCAAGGGCATCGGATGGACCTACGGCCTGGTGCGCTTCATCCTCACGATCCCGACGATCCTGATCTACCGCGCCCGCGCGATCGGGGTCGAGCAGGTCCCGGCCCACGGCCCGGCGATCGTCACCCCCAACCACTTCAGCCAGATGGACCACTTCTTCGCCGCGGTCTACCTGCGGCGAAAGGTCCAGTTCATGGCCAAGTCGCAGCTGTTCAAGAACCCCGTGATCACCTACATCATGAATGTGGGCGGGGTGTTCCCCGTCCGCCGGGGCCACAACGACACCGAGGCGTTCACCACCGCCGAGACGATCCTCAACCGCGAGGGCGTCGTGCTCATGTACGCCGAGGGCGGTCGCTCGCGCAGCGGCGACCTCGGCGAGCCGAAGCGCGGCGTCGGCAAGCTCGCGCTCGAGTCGGGCGTCCCGGTCGTCCCCTGCGCGATCCACGGCTCGGCGGGCGTCCGGGGCTGGAAGCGCTTCAGCTTCCCCAAGGTCACGGTCCAGTACGGCGAGCCGGTCAGCTTCCCGGTGGTCGAGAACCCGAGCCGCGAGCAGCAGCAGGAGGCGGCCAACAGGGTCTTCGACGAGGTCCGCAAGCTCTACGTCGCGCTCGAGGAGAACGGGCGCCGCGGCGTGCTCAAGGCGCTGCGCGAAGGACTGCCGCCTGGCTCACCCGAGCCGGCGGCCAAGGTTCACTCCTCGTAGCGGTCCTCGAGCTGCTCCATGAACTCGGTGTCGTGGCCGGGGACGATGACCGCGTAGGGGTACTCGCGGTGGAAGAGCTGGAGCTCCTTCAGTGAGCGCTGCCAGTTGTGCCTGTCGTCAGGCAGGGGCTGGGGCGGCCCGTCCTCGAGCTGGCGGTAGGTGTAGATCACGTCGCCCGCGATCACGAAGTCGCGGCGCGGCAGCCTGAGCACGACCGAGAGGTGTCCGGCGCTGTGCCCGGGCGTGTAGACGAGCCGGATGCTGCCGTCGCCGAGCAGGTCGAAGCTGCGGCCGAAGGGGCCGTAGGAGTCGATCGGGGCGTCGGCGGCCTGCGCCTCGAAGTCCACGGTGCGGTAGTCGAAGGCGTGGTCGTAGTGCTGGGGGCGGTAGCCGCGCATCCAGAGCCGCGAGCCGGTCGTCGCCGCCGTCCACTCCGAGGCGCTGAGGACGACGGTCGCGTTCGGGAACGCCGACAGCCCCGAGGCGTGGTCGATGTGCAGGTGGGTCATGACCACGGCGGCGATCGTGCGCGGGTCGACGTCCTTGGCGCGCAGCTGCGAGGCGATGTCCTCGCCGCGCTCGAGCTCGGGGACGACGAAGCGGCCGACGATCCCGAAGTCCCCGCCGGGATCGCTCGCGACGCGCTGGTTGAGCCCCGTGTCGATCAGGATCGCGCCGGCGCTCGGGTGGCGAACGAGAAACGCCGGGCACGGGACGGGGACCTTCTCGCCGCCGATGCCCCGCGCCTTGAGCCGCCACAGGGCGCCGTCCGCCTTCTCCATCGCCTCGCGGGGCCAGGTCACTCTGCCGCCGATCATCGGCTCGACGACGACGCTCGCGTCCGCCCGCCCCCCGGGCAGGGGCTCGTCGAGCGGGATCGCGTCAGCGTGGATCCGCATTCCGCACATATTCTCCCCTTGCGCGGATGCCAGCGAGCGACCCCTCGAAGATATTTGCCCCCGACCTGCTCAGCGGCCAGGTCTGCGTCGTCTCGGGCGCCGGCAGCGGCCTCGGGCGGGCGACCGCGCTCGAGCTCGCGCGGCTCGGCGCCACCGTCGTCGGCTGCGGGCGGCGGGCCGAGCCCCTCGCCGAGACCGACGAGCTGATCGCCGCGGCGGGCGGGAAGTCCGAGTCCGAGCCGCTCGACATCCGCGAGGACGAGGCCGTCGAGGGTTTCTTCGACGGCGTGCTCGAGCGCCACGGCAGGCTCGACCTGCTGGTCAACAACGCCGGCGGGCAGTTCCTGAGCCCGGCCGAGGCGATCAGCCCGAAGGGCTTCCGGACCGTGATCGAGCTCAACGTGATGGGCACCTGGCTGATGACCCACGCCGCGGCGAGCAAGGCCTTCATTCCCCAGGAGGGGGGCAAGGTCGTCAGCGTCACGCTCTCGCCCCACAACGGGATGCCGGGGATGGTCCACTCGGGCGCCGCGCGGGCGGCGGTCGAGAACATGATGAAGACGCTCTCGATCGAATGGGCGCGCTTCGGGATCAAGCTCAACGCGGTCGCCCCGGGCCAGTTCGGGACCGAGACCTTCCGCACCAAATACCCCAAGGTCATGACCGACAACGTCGAGCGCTCGATCCCGGCCGGGCGGGTCGGCGAGCCCGAGGAGATGGCCTGGCTGATCGCCTACCTCGCCTCGCCCGCGGGCGATTTCGTCTCCGGCGCCGTTTTCACGATCGACGGCGCCCGCGACAACTGGTTCGGCCCCTGGCCGCCGCCCAGCCTCGTCGACGAATCCGGCGGCCCCCTGGCGGAGGAGCGGCGCAAGGAGTAGCGGCTTGATTCGCCGCCTATACTGAGCCCAGTCAACGAGCGTCGGGCTTGGGAAGGCTGGGAAGGGGAAAAAGTGCGGACGAAGTACTCGATTGCGCGGGCAGCGCTTCTCGCCGTGTGCGGCGCGGGGCTGATCGCGGCGTTCCCGGCCGGGGCCGCGGCCGACAAGGCTTGCCAGAACGACGAGCTCGTCGTCGACGACACGAATCAGCCGACGGTCGAGGCGGCGCTGTTCTGCCTCGTCAACAAGCACCGCGCCGACCACGGCATCCCCCTGCTGCAGTGGGACCCGCGCCTGGCGACCGCGGCCCGCCTTCACAGCGTCGACATGGACGACCGCGACTTCTTCGACCACGTCAATCCGGACGGCCTCGATCCGAGCGCCCGCGCCGCGCTCCAGGGCTATCCGGGCGGGGCGGGGGAGAACATCGCATACAACGCCGGCGCCCCGGGGGACGGGACGGCGTGGTCGCTGTTCGACCAATGGCGCGAGAGCTGTGGGCACAACGAGAACATGCTGCGAGGCTGGTATGCCGCTGCCGGCTTCGGGGTGACGGCGCTGCTCGGGCCGGGGATCATCGGCACGCAGATGTTCGGCATCGAGCCGGCCGTCCCGCCCGGCGACACCGGTGTGCCCGCTTTTGGAGCGTTGCCACCGCCGCGAAAATCCGACCCTTGCGCGGCGCCGCCCGGTCCTACTCCAGTGGTGGCCGTTCCCTCCTTCGGGCCCTCCAACGCCTCGAAGCCGAAGAAGTGCAAGAAGAAGAAGCGCGGCAAGCGCCGCAAGTGCAAAAAACGCTGAGCCGGCTGTAGTAACCACAGCGCCTCGACTCAGCCATGATGATGCCGGTGAGCGCCGGCGCCGAGATCGAGCTGAGCGCGGCGGAGGCGCGGGGCGCGGCGCTCGCCGCGCAGGGCATGGGCCGATCGCGGCCACCGGGCCGGATCGACGTCCGCCACCTGCGGCGTGCGATCGGCGACGTCGGCCTGCTGCAGCTTGACTCGGTCAACGCCCTCTGCCGCTCCCATTACCTGCCGCTCTTCTCCCGGCTCGGCCCCTACCCGCGCGCCACCCTCGACCGGCTCGCCTCGCACGCTGACACCGCCGCCGGACCCGCAACGCGGGCCGGGCGCGATCGCGCCCTGTTCGAGTATTGGGGGCACGAAGCTTCGCTGCTGCCGGTCGAGCTCCAGCCGCTGCTGCGCTGGCGGATGGCGCGGGCGGACAAGCTCACCTACAAACCGGTCCGCCGCCTGGTGGCGGAGAAGCCGGAGCTGATCGAGTCGGTTCTGCGCACGGTGCGCGAGCGCGGCCCGATCCGCGCCGCCGACGTCGCCGCGCCGGTGCGCAGGCCGCGAAACCCGTGGTTCGACTGGAGCGAGGGCAAGATCGCGCTCGACTACCTCTTCTTCGCCGGCAGAATCTGCGCCGCCCATCGCGTCCGATTCGAGCGTCGCTACGACCTGCCCGAGCGCGTGTTGCCAGAGGCCGTCCTCAACGCCCCGACCCCGGCCGAGGACGAGGCGCAGCGACGGCTGCTGCTGATCGCGGCAGCACGCCTCGGCGTCGCGACCGAGCCCGACCTCGGTGACTATTTCCGCCTGCCGCGGGCGGAGTCGAAGGCGCGCGTGGCCGAGCTGGTCGAGGCCGGCGCACTCACCCCGACCCGGGTCGAGGGTTGGAGCGCCCCCGCCTACGTCGCGGCGGGGCGGCCCCCGACGCTCGCGCGCGAGACCCGCGCGCTGCTGACGCCCTTCGACCCGCTGGTCTGGTCGCGGCCGCGCGCCGAACGGCTCTTCGGTTTCCGCTACCGGATCGAGATCTACACGCCGGCGGCGAAGCGGGTCCACGGTTACTACGTGCTGCCGTTCCTCCTCGGCGACAGCCTGGTGGCGCGTGTCGACGTCAAGAGCGACCGCAGTGCGGGTGTGCTCCGGGTGCTCGGCGCGTTCGCCGAGCCCGGGGTTGACCTCGGCACAGTGGCTGCGGAACTGGCCGACGAGCTGCGGCTGCTCGCCGGCTGGCTCGAGCTCGATGAGGTCTCGGTGACGAGGAACGGCGACCTCGCCGCGAAGCTGGCGAGGGCCGCCGCCGCCCAGGGTCGCTAGAGCGCCCTCAGCTCGTCATCCCCACGAACTGGCCTCCGGTCACGTTGATGATCTGGCCGTGGACGTAGTTGCCGAGCGGTGAGCAGAGGAAGAGCACCGGTCCGGCGGCCTCCTCGGGCTGGGCCGGGCGGCCGAGCGGGATCACCATCGAGGCCATCGCGCGCATCTGCTCGGGGATCCCGAGGTCGACCTCGGCCTCCGAGTCGCCGGCGGCCTGCATCTTCTCGCCCTTCTCCTTCGCCTGGGTGAGGCGCGTCTCGACGAAGCCGAAGGCGACCGCGTTGACGTTGATCTTGAACTGGCCCCACTCCTTGGCCAGGGTCTTGGTCAGGCCGGTGACGCCAGCCTTGGCCGACGAGTAGTTCGCCTGGCCGGCGTTGCCCATCGTGCCCGAGATCGAGGAGATGTTGACGAGCTTGCGGAAGTTCTCCTCGCCGGCCTCCTTCTCCTTCTTCGCGGCCTCGCGCCAGTGGGGGGCGATCGAGCGCACCATCCGGAACGGGACCACCGTGTGGATGTCGAGCATCGCCTGGAACTGCTCGTCGGTCATCTTGTGGACGACGCCGTCCCAGGTGTAGCCGGCGTTGTTGACGAGGATCTCGACCGAGCCGAACTCGTCGATCGCCTTCTTGACCAGCGCGTCGGGGACGCCGTCCTTGGTCAGGTCGCCCGCGAAGGCCGCGGTCTCGCCGTCGATCTCCTTCGATGCCTCCTCGGCGACGTCGCCGTCGAGGTCGTTGATCAGCACCTTGGCGCCCTCGCTCGCGAACAGCTCCGCTGTCGCGCGGCCGATGCCGCGCGCGGATCCGGTCACGATGGCGCTCTTTCCGTCAAGCAGTCCCAAGTTCTTTCCTCCTGATAGCTGGGGTGGGGGCGGCGGGATCATTACGGTTTTCGTCTACCGTTGACTTCATGGGTAAGGGGATTCCGCGAGTCTGGTCTGCGCTTGGGGTGCTTGTCGCGGTGGGGCTGGTTTTCGCCGCTCCCGCGGGCGCCGTCTCGCGCTTCGCTCATCCCGCCGGCACCGGGGATATTCCGTGCACCGACAGTGACCCGACCAACGCCTGTCCGCTCGCAACCGCGCTCTTGATCTCGATGACGCCCGACGACATCACCCTGCTCGGCGACACCTACAACGTCGGCGCCGCGCTCACCCTCAACAGCGGAGTCACGATGCACGGCGAGGCCGGCGCGCCCCGCCCGGTCATCAACTCGACCGCGGGACCCTCGATCATCGTCAACGGAGGAACGATCAGGGACGTGACCTTGAATCAGACGGAGGGTTTCTTCGGGCCGCTGAATCTGACCCCGGGGACCGCGGAGCGGGTCTACGTCAAGACGACGGCCGCCGTCCCCACGGCCTGCTTGGCGTCGGCGGGCTCTCCGCCCGGCGCCGTGGTCATTCGCGACAGCGTCTGCTGGAACGCCAATCCGGGCGGGACCGGAATTGCGGGCAACTCAAGCAGCGGCGGCGACCCCCTCAACCTGACCCTGCGGAACGTGACCGCGGTTGGCCAGGGCGCGGGCAGCCACGGGCTCGCTGTCGGCGCCGGCGCGGCGGGGTTCGCGCAGGCATTCGCCACCAACGTGATCGCGAGCGGCGCGACCGGCATTGAAGCGAATGTCTCCGGAGGGGCTACGGCCAACATCCTGGTTGACCACTCGAACTACGACACGAGCGACGATGACCCTGGGAGCGGCGCCAACGTCACCCCTCCGGGAAGCCCCACGAACGTGCTTTCGCCGCCGGCCTTCGTCAACGCGGCCAACGGCGATTTCCGCCAGAGGACGACCTCGGCGGGGACGGTCGATCTCGGGACCGCGGCCGCCCTTCCCGCCCCCGGCCTCGGACCGTCCGATCTCGACGGCGGGCCGCGGACGCTCGGAGCCGCCCCGGACATCGGCGCCTACGAGGGGACGGTGTTTGTTCCGGTCCCGGCGACGCCGCCGCCGGCTGCCTCGTCGGTTGCAGCTCAACCCACGTCCGCCGCGACGAAGAAGTGCAGGAAGGGCCGCAAGCTGAAGCGCGGCAAGTGCGTCAAGAAGAAAAAGAAGAAGTAGCCCGGCCCTAGAGCCCGAGCAGCGCGGGGCCGATCGAGAGCGGCGAGCGCGGGTCGACGCCGTGCTCCTCCTCGAACTCGTCCTGGAGCTCGTCGTCGAAGAGCGCCAGCAGCAGCTCCTCGCGGCTCGAGCCGAACTCGCACGCGGCGCGGTCGAGGCCCTCGAGCGAGATGTCCTGGAAGAAGCCGCCGATCCCGCCGGTGTCGGGGAGGTCGCGATCGGCGGTGCAGGGATCGGCGATCATGACCCGTTCTCGCTCCGACCCCGCGTACGCGACCCCATAGGCGATCAGGGCGGCGACGCACGCGGCGAGCGCGGCGCCGACGAACCCGCCCGAGACTCCGCGCGCGGGCGACAGCGCGCCGGCGAGCAGCAGCAGCCCCGCCGCGAGCGCCATCAGCGCGGTGACGATGAACGCGATCCGGAACGAGGTCCTGACGGCGCCGGTGACGACGTCGTCGAGGCGCTCGGCGAGCGAGTCGAGCTCTGCGGCCTCGTCACCCTCGAGGTCCTCGCCCGCGTCGGCGATCGATCGCTCGAGCTGTCCCCGCGGGTCGTCGGTGTCGATGTCGGCGAAGATCGCCGGCGCCATCGAGATCTTGGTCTCCGGTGAGATCCGCGCGTCGAGGACCGCGGCGGCGCCCTCCTCGCGCGCCGTCGTCACCGTGTCGTCGAGGCTCGC
Organism: uncultured Solirubrobacterales bacterium; assembly: GCA_963817065.1. Lineage (GTDB taxonomy): Bacteria > Actinomycetota > Thermoleophilia > Solirubrobacterales > 70-9 > CAWFMO01. Next base: position 461,277 of record CAWFMO010000002.1, on the reverse strand, counting down.
GGAGACGATCGGCGCCAGCGCCGCGAGCGCGAGCGCGATCCCGAGGTGGCGGATCGAGAGCAGCCGCGCCGCGTCGGCGCGCGTCCGCTCCGGGATCAGCTCGCCGGCGAGCGCCGGCAGCGCCATTCCCATCCCGGCGCCGGCGAGGATCTGAGGCGCAACCGTCCACCAGGCCGACGCGTCGGGGATCAGCGCCAGGCAGCCGACCCCCGCCGCGACCAGCAGGCAGCCCGCGGCGGCGCGGGTCTCGCCGCTGCCGGGGATCCGCGACGCGGCGATCGCCGCCAGCGGCAGGACGCTTACCGCGAGCGCCGCGGCGAGCGGGTCGACGCTCCAACCGGCGACGAGCAGCAGCACGACGAGGAAGATCACCGCGGTCAGCGCCGCCGAGAGCAGCGCCAGCGCCGCCGCCGGGCGCCAGGGGAGCGGGGAGGAGGTCCCGGGGCCGACGTCGTCGGGGCTCAGCGGGCCCGCTGCGCGCGCGGCCGCGATCGCCGCGATCAGGCCCGGGAGCACGATCGGCGCCTGGGCGAGGAAGATCGCGCGCCAGTCGAAGGCCTCGGTCAGCGCCCCGCCGAGCGCCGGGCCGGTCGCGGTCCCGAAGACCGAGGCCGCGACCCAGAGCCGCCGCCCCGGCCCGCCGCTGCCCCCGCCGAGCAGCTCGAAGGCCGCGACCAGGGTCGCGGCGCCGCCGAGCGCCTGGACCCCTCGCAGGACGAGCAGCGGCTCCATCGAGTTGACCAGCCCGCAGGCGAGCGACGCCGCGCCGAAGAGCGTGATCCCGGCGACCGCGAGCCGCGCGGTGCCGACCCGGCGGTCGAGCGCCGAGGCGAGCGGCAGCGCCAGCGCGAGGACAAGCGTGTAGACGCCGAGCACCAGCGCCACCCCCTCGACGCTCGAATCGAGCTCGACCAGGATCGACGGGAGACCGAGGGTGACGATCGAGGCGTCGGCGAGCGCCAGCCCCGCGGCGAGCGCGATCGCGATCCGGGCGGGCCTCGAGATCGGTGGGTTCACCGCCACGATAATGAAGGAATGACGACGCCCTTCTCGGATCCCCCGCCGGTCGCCGCCTGGCAACACCGCGGCGCGCAGGACGGCTTCGAGGTCGTCTTCATCGCCGCGGCCGACGGATACCGCGTCGAGGGCCACTCGACCGGGGTCGAGGAGGGCGTGGTCTGGGCGATCGAGTACGCGATCGAGCTCAATCCGAACTGGGTGACGCAGAGCGCGCTGGTCAAGGGACACAGCGCGGCCGGTCGGCACGAGGTCAGCCTCGAGGCGGACGGGAACGGCGGCTGGACGGTCGACGGCGGGCCGGCGCCTGAGCTCGACGGTTGCCCGGACGTCGACCTCGAAGCCTCCTCCTTCACGAACGCGTTTCCCGTCCATCGCCTTGCGCTCGAGGTCGGCGACGGCGCCGACGCCCCGGCGGCGTACGTCCGCGCTCCCGATCTGCGGATCGAGAGGCTCGAGCAGCGCTACGAGCGCCTGCCCGACGACGGCGATCGCCGCCGCTACCACTACGCCTCGCCCGCGGACGACTTCGAGGCCGAGATCGTCTACGACGCCGCCGGGCTCGCGATCGACTACCCGGGAATCGCGGTCCGGGCCGTCTGACTACAGCCCGAGCTGCTTCGAGAGGATCTCCTTCATGATCTCGTCGGTCCCGCCGCCGATCGGGCCGAGGCGCGCGTCGCGCAGCGCGCGCTCGACCCCGTATTCGCGCATGTAGCCATAGCCGCCGTGGATCTGGACCGCCTCGTCGGCGACCTCGACCGCGGCGCGCTGGGTGAACAGCTTCGCCTCGGTCACCTCCTTGATCGCGTCCTGGCCCTCGTGGAAGAGGCGCAGCGCGTTGTAGGTCATCGCCCGCCCGACCTCGGCCTTGACCGACATCTCGGCGATCTTGTGGCGGATCACCTGGAAGTTCCCGATCGGGCGCCCGAACGCCCGGCGCTCCTTGGCGTAGGCGAGGCTGACCTCGAGCAGGCGGCGGGTGGCCCCCGCGGCCCCGAGCGCCATCAGCAGCCGCTCCCACTGGAAGTTGGCCATGATCAGCTTGAACCCGCCGTTCTCCTCGCCGAGCAGGTTCTCGTCCGGCACCTCGACGTCGGTGAAGCTGAGCTCGCCGGTGTCGGATGAGTGCCAGCCCATCTTCTCGAGTTTGCGCGACACCTCGTAGCCGGGCATCTCGCGCTCGAGGACGAGGAACGAGATCCCGCCGTGGCCGCCTTCCTGGGTCGTCTTGACCGCGCAGACGAGGTAGTCGGCGCGGACGCCGTTGGTGATGAAGGTCTTGGAGCCGTTGACGACGTAGCCGCCGTCGACCTTCTTCGCGTAGGTCGCGATCGAGGCGACGTCGGAGCCGGCGCCCGGCTCGGTGATCCCGAGCGCGCAGATCTTCTCGCCCGTGATCGCCGGGATGAGGAAGCGCTCGTGCTGCTCGGGGGTCCCGAACTTGAAGATCGGCGGGGTCGCGATCCCGGTCTGGGCCCCGAGGCCTGCGGCGATCCCGCCCGAGGAGCCAGAGAGCGCGAGCTCCTCCGCCCAGACCGCGTCGTGGAGGTAGTCGCCGCCCTGGCCGCCGAGCTCGGTCGGGTACTTGAGCCCGAGGAACCCGAGCTCGCCCGCGCGGGTGAAGAGCTCGCGCGGGAACTCGCGGGCCTCCTCCCACTCGTCGACGTTGGGGGCGATCTCGGCCTTGATCCAGCGCGAGATCGACTCGCGCAGCTCCTCGTGCTCCTCGCCGAACGGGGGCAGGATCGCGCGCTTGCCCGAATCCTTCACGACGGTCATTTGGCGGGCGCCTTCCAGTCCTCGAGCATCGTGTGGCCGCGCGCCGCGTGGTCGAAGCCGAGCAGGTCTCCCTGAGGGTTCTTCTTGCCGCCGTGGTGGTAGGCGCGGACCTCGGCGATCTTGCCGTCGCGGATCCGGAACCACTCGGTCCCGCGGTCGAGCCGCTTCTCGCCCGAGCGCGGGTCGCGCCAGGTCATCGTCCACTCGATCACCGCCTCGTCGCCCTGCTCGATCCCGTGCTCGAGATACCACTGGCCGTCGATCGCCTCGACCCCCAGCTTCGAGTTCTGTCCGATTCGCTCCGCGCCCTCGTGCGGGCCGAGCCGCGTGTAGTAGTGGACGGCGTCCTCGGTGAAGTGCGAGGCGACGAGATCGGCGTCTCCGGTGTTGAGCGCCTCGTAGTAGGAGCGGATGTGGTCGAGGTGGGCGATGACGGGATTGTTACCTCTGACTGTCGATTTGGGTGTCTCCTGTTCGTCGTTAGGGTGATGCGGCCAATAAGCGCCGCGCCGACCAAGGAGGAACCGATGAAATACATGCTCACGCTCTTCGGTCCGGAGGGCGGCATGGAAGACGCCAGCCCCGAGGACATGAAGGCCGAGATGGACCGCTGGTCCGCCTACAGCGAAGAGGCGGTCGACAAGGGCGCGTTCGTCGCGGGCGAGGGCCTGCAGCCGAGCACCACCGCCACGACCGTCCAGATCCCGGAGAACGGCGGCGACCGCGACGTCACCGACGGCCCGTTCGCGGAGTCGAAGGAGCAGCTCGGCGGGTTCTACGTCCTCGATTGCAAGGACCTCGACGAGGCCCTCGACTGGGCCAAGAGGATTCCCCTGCGGTCGGGAGCGGTCGAGGTGCGGCCGGTGATGGTCTTCGACGAGTCATAGACGCGCACGATCAGGTCGTCGACCGCCTGTTCCGGCACGAGTCGGGGCGGGCGGTTGCGAGCCTGATCCGCGTCCTCGGCGACTTCGACCTCGCCGAGGAGGCGGTCCAGGAGGCGTTCGTGGTCGCGCTCGAGCGCTGGCCCACCGACGGGACGCCCGACAACCCGGGCGCCTGGATCACCCGCGTGGCGCGCAACAAGGCGATCGACCGCCTCCGCCGCGAGAAGACCCTGAGGACGAAGAAGGAGGTCCTCGAGGGCCTCGAGCGCCTCGCTCCCGACTCCGAGGAGATCCCGGACGAACCGGAGCCGGGGCTGCCCGACGACCGGCTGCGGCTGATCTTCACCTGCTGCCATCCGGCGCTGCGGCCGCAGGCCCGGGTCGCGCTGACCCTGAAGACGCTGGGCGGCCTGACCACCGCCGAGATCGCGAGCGCCTTCCTGACCTCGGAGGCGACGATGGGCCAGCGGTTGGTCCGCGCGAAGGCGAAGATCCGCGACGCCGGGATCCCCTACGAGGTCCCATCGGCCGAGCAGCTCCCCGAGCGGCTGAACTCGGTCCTCGCGACCCTCTACCTGATCTTCAACGAGGGCTACTTCGCCTCGGGCTCCGAAGCGCTGATCCGCAGCGAGCTAGCCGACGAGGCGATCCGGCTCGCGCGGGTCCTGAACGAGACGCTGCCCGGCGACCCCGAGTCCCGGGCGCTGCTCGCCTTGATGCTGCTCCAGCACTCGCGCCGCGACGCGCGCCTCGACGAGGCGGGGGAGATGGTCCTGCTCGAAGATCAGGACCGCTCGCTCTGGAACCGCGCCGAGATCGAGGAGGGGCTCGGGCTGGTCGAGGCGCTGACCGGGATCGTCGGCCCGTACGCGATCCAGGCGAGGATCGGCGCCGAGCACGCGCGCGCCGATCGCGCGCAGGACACGGACTGGCGCGGGATCGGGCTCCTCTACGGCCAGCTGCGCAGGATCCAGCCTTCACCGGTGATCGAGCTCAACCGGGCGATCGCCGTGGCGATGGACGAGGGACCCGAGGCCGGGCTCGAGCTCGTCGAGGCGATCGACGGCCTCGAGCGCTACGCGCCCTTCCACGTCAGCCGCGCCGACCTGCTCGCGCGCCTCGGGCGCGACGGGGAGGCCGTCGAGGCCTATCGCAGCGGGCTCGAGCTGAGCACGAACCCGGTCCAGCGGAAGTTCCTCGAGAAGCGGATCTCCGAGCTCGGCGGCTAGAAAGCGCCCTGGATTCAGCCGAGCCGGAAGCTGTCGATCCGCAGCGAGGCGGTGACCGCGAGCGGTTCGGGCAGCGCGGCGATCGCCGCCCCCACGCCGGCGTCGTCGAGGTGGCGCGCGCTCGGACCCATCGCGGCGAGGTCGGCGGCGTCGCGGCGGGGGAGGGCGAGATCGAAGCGGAGCTCGGTGCGCCCCGCCGGTCCGAAGGCCGCGCCCAGGGCTGCCTCGAGCCGCTCCTCCTTGCCGGGCTCGATCCCGATCAGCCCGAGCGGCCCGGCGAGCTCCGCGAGGTGGTCGGGCGCGGGGGTGACCACGATCAGCACCCCGCCGGGCGCGAGGACACGGGCGAGCTCGGGGCCGTTGCGCGGCGCGAACACCGAGAACGCGATCCCGGCCGCGCCCTCGGCGACCGGCAACGCCGACCACGCGTCGGCGCGCACCGCGCCGATCCGGGCGTGGGCGCGGGCGGCGCGCTGCGACGCCGCTCGCGAGACGTCCAGTGCGATCCCGGCGCGGTCGCCGAGCCGATCGAGTACCGCCGCCAGGTAGCGGCCGGTCCCCGCGCCGAGCTCCAGCACGACCCCGTCGGGTGGAACGGTTTCGGCCGCGGCCTCGGCGAGCGCCGCCGCGATCGGGTCGAAATGCCCGGCCGCGAGGAAGCGCTCGCGCGCGGCGACCATCTCGGCGCTGTCGCCGGGGTGCGGGGTCTCCTCGGCGAGCAGGGCGACGTATCCCTGGCGCGCGATATCGAAGGCGTGCCCCCCGGCGCAGCGCAGGACGCCTTCCTCACGCGCCAGCGCCGCCCCGCAGTGGGGGCAGCGCAGCGCTCCGATTACCTGGTCGAGGGCCAGCGCCCGGGCCGGGACCCTAGATCCCGTACGAGCGCCCGATGACCTCGAGCATGATCTCGTCGGTGCCGGCGCCGATCCGGTTGAGGCGAACGTCGCGGTAGGCGCGCTCGATCTCGTACTCCTTCATGTAGCCGTAGCCGCCGTGGATCTGGATGCACTCGTCGGCGACCTCGCAGGCGATCCGCGAGGTGTAGAGCTTGCACTCGGAGATCTCGCGGACGGGGTACTCGCCGTTGGCGTAGCGCCACGCGGTCGCGTAGGTGAACTGCTTCGCGGCCTCGATCTTGGTCGCCATCTCGGCGAACTTGTGGCGGATTACCTGGAACGAGCCGATCGGGCGGCCGAACGCCTGGCGCTCCTTCGCGTATTCGAGCGTGCGGTCGAACATCCGCTGCGCTCCGGCGACGGCGCCGGCGCAGGCCACCATCCGCTCCGACTGGAGCTCCCAGCTGATGTGGTAGAAGCCCTTGCCCTCGGTGCCGAGCAGGTTCTCCGCCGGCACCCGGACGTCCTCGAAGGCGAGCTCGGCGGTGTCGGAGGAGTGCATTCCCATCTTCTCGAGCTTGCGCGAGACGCTGAAGCCCGGGACCGGGTTGCCGTCGTCGTCCTTGAGGTCGACGACGAACAGCGTGATCCCGTCGTGCTTGGCGTTCGGGTCGGTCTTGGTGACGAGGACGATGTAGTCGGCGCGCGCCCCGTTGGTGATGAAGATCTTCGAGCCGTTGATGACGTAGTCGTCGCCGTCGCGGATCGCGGTCGTGCGGATCCCGGCGACGTCGGAGCCGGCCTCGGGCTCGGTGATCCCGAGCGCGCCGATCTTCTCGCCGCGAATCGAGGGCGGCAGGTAGCGCTGCTTCAGCTCCTCGGTGCCGAGCAGGTGGATCGGCGGCATCACCATGTCGGTGTGGACGGCGAAGCCCATGTTGAGCCCGCCCGAGCCCGTGTATGAGAGGCACTCGGCGCGGACCAGCGAGTAGTAGTAGTCGCCGCCCTGGCCGCCGTACTCCTCCGGCAGGCAGAGGCCGAGGAAGCCGAGCTCTCCGGCGCGCTTGAGGATCTCGTCCGGCCAGCCGGTCTCCTCCCACTCGTTGCGGTGGGGGTAGACCTCCTTCAGAACCCACGACTGCATCGACTCGCGCAGGTCCTCGTGCTCCTGCGTGAAGATCATGTGCTTGCGCTGCGCCTCGTGATCGGGCTTGATCACCTGGTCGGTGCCGTTCGTGGTGCCGGTCGTCGCGGTGCTGGCCATCTCTCCTCCTAAGGACGCCATCTCCTCCGCTTCGCGTCCGGGGATGGCTTTTGGGTGGGGAATGAGTCTGACCCTACCAAAGTAAGATGTAGAACTTCCCACTTCCCGTAGGCGGGAATATGCCTTAGAGTGCGCCCCGTGAGCGAGTACGAGCAGCTCCTCTACGAGGTCAAGGACGGCGTCGCGACCGCGACGCTCAACCGCCCCGAGCAGCGCAACGCGCTCTCCGGCCAGCTGCTGATCGAGCTCGTCGACGCGATGAAGTCCGCCCGCGACGATGAGGCCGTCAAGGCCGTCGTCCTGACCGGCGCCGGGGACAAGGTCTTCTGCGCCGGCGCCGACCTCGGCGGCTTCGCGGCCGACGCCCCGCTGGTCGCCAAGCACTTCGCCTCCGACCTCTTCCTCGAGTTCTTCCGGCTGATGCCGAAGCTCGGCAAGCCCTCGCTCTGCGCCGCCAACGGCCACGTGCTCGCGGGCGGGATGGGGCTGGCGCTCTCATGCGACCTCGTGATCGCGAAAGAGGGCGCGACCTTCGGCACCCCCGAGATCAACGTCGGCGCCTTCCCGTACATGATCATGTCGGTGATCTACCGCAACGTGCCGCGCAAGAAGGTCAACGAGATGATGCTGCTCGGCGAGCGGCTCTCGGGCGAGCAGGCGGTCGAGTACGGGCTCGCCAACAAGGTCGTCCCGGAGGCCGAGTTCCAGGCCGCGGTCGACGAGTGGGCCGCGAAGCTCGCCTCGAAGAGCCCGGTCCTGATGCGCCTCGGACACGACGCGATGTACCGCCAGCAGGACATGGCGTTCGACGACGCGCTCGAGTTCCTGCGCTCGCAGCTCAGCCTCACGTTCTCGACCGAGGACATCCAGGAGGGCGTCAAGGCGTTCTTCGAGAAGCGCGAACCGCAATGGAAAGGGAAGTAGTGGCTGCCAAGGACGAGACCAAGGAACACAAGGGCGAGGCCCCAGAGGCTCCGGCGAAGGCTGAGGCCGGCGAGGAGACCGGGATGAAGCCGCTCGTCGACGACCTCCACGCGCGGCGCGAGCAGGCGAAGCTCGGCGGCGGCGAGGAGAAGATCGCCAAGCAGCACGAGCGCGGCAAGCTGACCGCGCGCGAGCGCCTCGACCTGCTCTGCGACCCCGGCTCCTTCGTCGAGATCGGGATCCACGCCGGGCCCCACTTCGCCCAGCGCGCGATGGACGGCGTCGAGGCGCCCGCCGACGGCGTGATCACCGGCTGGGGCGAGATCGACGGCCGCACCTGTGCGATCGCCGCCTACGACTTCACGGTCATGGCCGGCTCGATGGGGATGACCGGCGAGCTCAAGGTCGCGCGCCTGCGCGAGATGGCTCTGCAGAAGCGGATGCCGTTGATCTGGCTGCTCGACTCGGCCGGAGCGCGGATCCAGGAGGCGACGGGCTCGCTGTTCGCCGGCTCGGGCCACCTCTTCCGCGAGGAGGTGAACATGTCGGGCGTCGTCCCGATGGTCGCCGGGATGCTCGGGCCGTGCGCCGCGGGCACCGCGTACATCCCCGGTCTCGCCGACTTCGTGCCGATGGTCGTCGGCCAGGGCGCGATGGCGCTCGCCGGGCCGCACCTGACCAAGGCCGTGACCGGCGAGGACATCTCGATGGAGGACCTCGGCGGCGCCAAGGTCCACTGCCGCAAGTCGGGCGTCGGCGACCTCGAGGTGAAGGACGACGCCGAGTGCATCGACGTGATCAAGCGCTACCTCTCCTACTTCCCCGCCAACTGCGAAGAGCGCCCGCCGATCCGCGAGTCGGACGACCCCGAGGACCGGATGTCCGAGCGGTTGCTCGACATCGTCCCCGAGTCGGCGCGCCACCCCTACGACATGTACGAGGTGATCAAGGAGATCGTCGACGACGGCGAGATCCTCGACATCAAGCCCAAGTTCGCGAAGACGATCATCACCTGCCTCGCGCGCTTCGGAGGACAGCCGTGCGGGATCGTCGCCAGCCAGCCCAAGCAGCTCGGCGGCATCCTCGAGAACGACTCGGCCGACAAGGCGGCGCGCTTCGTCAACCTCTGCGACGCGTTCGGGATCCCGCTGCTCTTCCTCCAGGACGTCCCCGGGTTCATGGTCGGCTCGAAGGTCGAGCACGCCGGGATCATCCGCCACGGGGCGAAGATGCTCTACGCGATCTCGCGCGCCACGGTGCCGAAGATCACCGTCGTCGTCCGCAAGGCCTACGGCGCCGGCTACTACGTGATGAACGGGCGCGCCTACGAGCCCGACCTGATCGTCGCCTGGCCGACGGCCGAGATCTCGGTCATGGGCCCCGAGGGCGCGGTCAACATCATCGGCCGCTCGGTGATCGAGGCCGCCGACGACCCGGACGCGAAGCGCGCCGAGATGGTCGCCGAGGTCAAGAAGACGATCGACCCCTACATCGCGGCCAAGAACGACCTGATCGACGACGTCATCGACCCCCGCGAGACCCGCCCGACGATCATCCGCGGGCTGCGGATGGCCGCCGACAAGAAGGTCGAGCGGCCGTGGCGCAAGCACGGGGTGATGCCGGTATGAGTGACAACGTCGCCGCGGTGAAGGAGCTGCTCGAGGCCTGGAACCGGGGCGACCGCGAGGGCATCTTCGCCCGCGCGACCGACGACCTCGAGTGGACGCCGGCGACGGTCGCGACGATCGAGGGCGAGAAGACGTTCCGCGGCCGCGACGGGATGGACGAGTTCTTCGAGCAGTGGGGGAGCACCTGGGAGACCTGGGACGTGAATCTCGACGAGATACGCGACCTCGGCGACGAGGTCCTCGCCCTCGGCCATGTCCACGCCCGAGGTCGGGGAAGCGGCCTCGAGCTCGACCAGGAGGTCGCCTACGTCTTCGGCTTCCGCGACGGCTTGGTCGCGCGGGGGCGGTCGTACCTCGACCACGACGAGGCGCTCGCGGCGGCGGGCGCGGATGAAAGGCAGGCCTCATGAGCCGCTTCGAGGACCCGGTGATCATCAGCAACTCGATCTCGGGTGCGATCGCGAACCGCGACCAGTGCCCGGCGATCCCCTACACGCCCGAGGAGTACGCGGCCGAGGCGCGGCGCGCGGTCGACGAGGGCGCGAGCCAGATCCACATCCACGCCCGGACCCCCGACGGGACACCCTCGTACGAGATCGAGGACTTCCGCGCGATCACCGAGGCGATCCTCGCCGAGGTCGACGACGTGATCGTCAACTACTCGACCGGCGCGATCGGGGTCCCGATGGAGAAGCGGCTCGCCTACCTGCGCGAGCTCAAGCCCGACGTCGCGGCTCTGAACATGAGCTCGATGAACTACGCGAAGTACTCCCGGAGGAGGAAGGACTTCGTCTTCAAGGCCGTGTTCGAGAACAGCTTCGACACGATCACCGAGTTCATCACCGAGATGAACGAGCTCGGGATCCAGCCCGAGCACGAGTGCTTCGACGCCGGCCACGTCGCCAACCTCGACCCGTTCCTCGACATGGGGCTGCTCTCCCCGCCGCTCCAGATCTCGCTCGTGATGGGGGTCAACGGCGGCATCCGCCCGACGCCGCGAAACGTCACCTTCATGTCGGACCAGATCCCCGAGGGCCCCGAGGGGCCCAACAACTGGCAGGTGATCGGGGTCTCGCGCGACCAGTGGAAGCTGCTCGCCGCCTCGCTCGACATCGGCGGAAACGTCCGCGCCGGGCTCGAGGACAACCTCTATCTGCCGAACGGCGAGATGGCGAAGTCGAACGGCGAGCTGATCGCCAAGGCGCGGCAGATGGCGGAGGACATCGGCCGCCGCGCCGCGACCGTCGACGAGGCCCGCGAGCTCCTCGGATTGAAGAAACGTGACCGCGCTGCCGCTTAGCGACGTCAAGGTCCTCGACCTGACCCGGCTGCTGCCGGGCGGGTTCTGCTCGCTCTTGCTCGCCGACTTCGGCGCCGACGTGCTCAAGGTCGAGGACACGGACATGGGCGACTACATCCGCTGGTCGCCGCCGTACCACGAGGGCGCCGACGACTCGGCCAAGTCGGCTCTGTTCCTCTCGCTCAACCGGGGCAAGCGCTCGATCCGGATCAACCTCAAGGAGGAGGCGGGCCGCGACGTCCTGCTGCGGCTGGTGCGCGAATACGACGTCGTGCTCGAGTCCTTCCGCCCGGGCGTCCTCGACAAGCTCGGGGTCGGCTACGAGCGCCTCCGCGAGGAGAACCCCGGGCTCGTCTACTGCGCGATCACCGGCTACGGCCAGAGCGGGCCGAACACGGGCCGCGCCGGCCATGACATGAACTACCTCGGGCTCAACGGCGTCCTCGGGCTGACCGGCGAGAAGGACGGGCCGCCGGTCCAGTCGGCGGGCCAGATCGCCGACCTCGGCGGCGGCGCGATGATGGCGGCCTTCGGGGTCATGGCGGCGCTGCACGAGCGCCGCAACTCTGGCGAGGGCCAGCTCGTCGACGTCTCGATGACGGACGGATCGATGGCCTGGCTGGCGATGGTGGCCGCGAGCTACTTCGCCGACGGGGCGGTCCCGAAGCGCGGCGGGATCCCGCTCGCGGGGTCGCTCGTCTGTTACCGGCCCTACGCGTGCAAGGACGGCTACGTAACCCTCGGCGCGCTCGAGCCGAAGTTCTGGGCGTCGTTCTGCGCGGGCGTCGGGCGCGAGGACCTGGTCCAGCATCAATTTGAAGCACCCGGATCGGAGACCCATGCCGAGATCGAGCGGATCTTCCTCGAGCGCACGCGCGCGGAGTGGGCGGCGTTCAACGACGAACACGACGCGATGCTCGAGCCGGTCCTCGATGTCGACGAGGCGCTCGACTCGGAACTGACGAAGGAGCGCGAGATGGTCGCCGAGCTCGACCAGCCCGGGGCCGAGAAGCCGGTCCGCCTGCTCGGCGTCCCGGTCAAGATGTCGCGCACCCCCGGCGACCCCAACCGCGCCCCGGGCCCGGCGCTCGGCGAGCACACCGACGCGGTCCTCGAAGCCGCCGGCTACTCGGCCGAGCAGATCGCCGAGCTCAAGGAGTCGGGCGCGGTCGCCGGCCCCTCCGCCGGCGTGCCCGGCAGCTTCATGGCCTGATGGCCACCGTCGACGAAAAAGACGGCGAGATGCTGAGGATGGGGGAGCTGGCGGAAGCCTCCGGAGTCTCCGCGGCGACGATCAAGCACTACCTGCGCGAGGGGCTGCTCCCCGAGCCGGTCAAGACATCGCGCAACATGGCCTACTACCCGGCTGACTTCGTCGAGCGCATCCATCTGATCAAGCAGCTCCAGGAGGAGCGCTTCATGCCGCTGAAGGTGATCCGGGAGCTGCTGAGCGAGGACCCCGAGCGCGCCCGCGAGATGATCGCGCTCGGCGACCGGATCATCGAGCGGGCGCGCGCGGGGGAGAGCGAGCGAATCACCGGGCCCGAGGTGCGCCACCGCTACGGCGTTCCCCAGGAGGCGCTCGACCGGCTCGCCGAGCTCGACATCCTGAGTCCCGACCAGCACGGGTACACGCCCAACGACGTGCGGATCATCGCCGCGATCTCGCGTTTCCGCGCCGGCGGCTACGACGAGCGGATCGGGTTCACGGTCTACGACACGCTGCGCTACAAGAGCGCGCTCGAGCAGCTCGTCCGCGAGGAGCTCGGGGTGCTGATGGAGCGCCTCGCCGGCGAGATGGAGCCCGACCGCGTGCTCGAGCTGCTCGACGCCGGGGTCGAGCCGCTCCAGGAGCTGATCGCGGCCCTGCACCAGAAGCTGCTCGTGGTCGAGCTCGAGCGCCAGCGCTCGCCCGACGCGTAGGCGTGTGATACTTTCGTCGCTGGATGCGGGAGAGAGTTCGACTCGTCTCTGAGTGTCAGACAGGGGTGCCTTGCTTGTTGGCGTCGCGGGGCTCTGCTTCGCCTTCCTGCTCGCATACTCGATCGCGCCTTCGCTCGCTGACGCCCAGACCACCGTCTGCGTCAAGGGCAAGAAGGGCAAGAAGAAGACTCAGAAGTGCGTGACCACCGTTCCCGGTCCCCAGGGACCCGCGGGCGCAGCCGGTGTCGCCGGCCCCGCCGGCGGTTCCGGCCAGCAGGGCCCGCAGGGCCCCGCCGGCGGTCCGACCGGACCGATCGGACCCCAGGGACCCCAGGGCTCGCAGGGCATTCCCGGCGCGGCCGGCGCTGTTGGCGCGACCGGAGCCACCGGAGCCACCGGAGCCACCGGGGCGACCGGAGCCACCGGCGCGACAGGCGCCGACGGCGGAACCGGAGCAACCGGGGCGACCGGCGCCACGGGCTTGACCGGCGCGACCGGAGCCACCGGAGCCACGGGCCCGATCGGCCCGACCGGGCCTCAGGGCCCGATCGGCGTCACCGGCCCGACGGGCGCCACCGGCGCGGTCGGGACGACCGGCGCGATCGGACCCACGGGCGCGACCGGCCCGATCGGACCGACCGGGCCCATCGGCCCGACGGGTGCGACGGGTGCGACCGGCGCGACAGGGCCTTCGGGCACCAACAACGTCTTCGTCGTCACCAACAGCGCGACTCCGGCCCTCGGCCCGGTCGACGTCACCTGCGCCAATCCAGCCTTCCCGAACGCGACCGGCGGTGGAGGCAACGCCGCCGGCGGGGCGCTGGCGGGCAGTCTCCCGCTGCGGAACGGCTCGCCGGCGAACGCGGGCGAGCAGCCGAACGGCTGGCGCGCGACGCCGTTGGTCCTCGGGCTCAGCGTCTCCGTCTACGTCCTCTGCGCACCCTAGGTGGCGCAAAGCCGGCGATCATCGTCGGCCGCTAAGCCCCGTTCGAAGAAGGGCGCGGCAGCGCCCGCCAAGAAGGCGGCCGTTAAGTCCAAGCCCGACGGCGGCGACCTCTCGCCCTTCCGGATCACGGCGGTCGTCGCGGTCGCGCTCGCGGTCGGCCTCGTCGCCGTCCTGCTCTTGGGCGGCGGCGATGACGATGACGGCGGCGGCGGTACGTCCGGCGCCCCGACCGACGCGATCGAAGTCTCGGCCGACGACCTCGGGAACGTGGCCGACGACGTCGACCATCCGGTCTACTGGGCCGGGGAGCGAGACGACACGAAGCTCGAGCTGACGATCACCGATGCCGGCAACGTCTCGGTCCGCTACGTCGCGCCGGGCGCCGACATCGGGACCCGCGAGAGCCCGTTCCTGACCGTCAACACCTATCCCGTGGAAGGCGGCTACGACGCGCTGCTCGAGGCCTCGAAGATGCCCGGCGCCGAGACGGTCCCGGCCGACAGCGGCGCGTTGATCGTGACCCAGAGCGACAACCCCGAGAGCGCCTACTTCTCGTTCCCGGGGCAGGGCTTCCAGGTCGAGGTCTACGACCCCAAGCCGGGGCGCGCGCTCGAGATCGTCGGCTCCGGGGTCGTGCAACCGGTCGATTGAGCTGCTGAGCTGGGTCCTATTCCCGCTTCTGCTCGCGGCGCTGTCCGTGGGGCTCGGCTCGCTGGTCGAGCTCGCGACCCGGGACCGCCTGCCCGGGGCGCTGCTGCCGCTGGCGGGGCTCGCGGCGATGATCGTGGTCGCCCGCGCGTTCACGGCCTGGTCGGTCACCGCGCCGCTCGCGGCGCCGGCGATCGTCGCCGCCGCGATCGTCGGCCTCGGGCTCGCGACCCCGTGGCGCGGCCGGATCTTCGAGCCCTGGACCCTCGCCGCCGCGCTCGGCGTCTACGCCCTCTACGCGGCGCCGGTCGTGCTCTCCGGGGAGGACGGCTTCGCCGGATACATCAAGCTCGACGACACGGCGACCTGGTTCGCGATCACCGACCGCGTGATCGAGGACGGGCTCGACCTCTCGGGCCTCGCGCCTTCGAGCTACGAGGCGACGCTCGACGAGTACGTCGGCAAGGGCTACCCGACCGGCGCCAACCTGCCGCTCGGGGTCGGGCGCGAGCTCGTCGGCGAGGACGTCGCCTGGGTCTTCCAGCCCTACCTCGCCTACCTCGCGGCGCTGCTCGCGCTCGGCTTCTCTGAGCTCGTCCGCCCGCTCGTCGCCGCGCAGCGGCCGCGGGCCGTCGTCGCGCTGCTGGCGCCGCTCGCGGCGCTGCTCTACGGCTACACGATGTGGGGAGGGCTGAAGGAGCTGACCGTCGCCGTCCTGCTCGTCGGGCTGGCGGCGTTCGCGGCCGGCCTGCTCGACGCTGGGCGCGAGGGTCGGTTCGAGCCGCGGCGGCTGCTCCCGGCCGCGCTCGCCGCGGCGGCGGTGCTCGCCGTGCTCAGCCCCGGAGGCGCGGTCTGGGTGCTCCCGGCGCTGATCCCGGTCGCGGTCGCCCTCTACCGGAGCGCGGGGGCCGCCGGGGCGCTGCGCCCCGCGGCCTGGTTCGCCGGCGCGGTCGCGCTGCTCAGCCTGCCGCTGGTCGCGGTCGGCAAGCTGCTGCCGCCGGTCGAGAACGCGCTCGACGCCAAGGATGCGCTGATCAACCTCTTCGAGCCGCTGAGCCCGCTGCAGCTGTTCGGCGTCTGGCCGGCCGAGGACTTCAGGCTCCGGCCCGACGACGAGCTGACCGCCTACGCCCTGGTCGCGCTCGTCGCCGGGTTCGCGGTTCTGGGCCTGGTGCTCGCCTGGAGGGCGCGCGCCTGGGCGCTGCTGCTCTACGTCGCCGGGGCGCTCGGCGGTTGCCTGATCGTGGTTGTCGCGGGCTCGCCGTGGATCGACTCGAAGGCGATGGCGACCGCGGCGCCGGCGATCCCGCTGCTGGCGCTCGCCGCCGCCGCGGCGGTCGCCGCGAGCGGGCGGCGGGTCGAGGGCTACCTGGCGCTCGCGGCGATCGCGGCCGGCCTGCTCTGGTCGACGGCGCTCGCCTACCGCGGCGTCAACCTCGCTCCCCACGACCAGCTCGCTGAGCTCGAGCGGATCGGCGAGCGGGTCGCGGGCGAGGGGCCGACGCTGATGACCGAGTACCAGCCCTACGGGGTCCGCCACTTCCTCCGCGACGCCGACCCCGAGGGCGTCTCGGAGCTCCGCCGGCGCACGATCCCGCTCCGCGACGGGACGACGGTCGAGAAGGGGCGCTCGGCCGACACCGACGAGCTGCGGCTCGAGGACCTGCTCGTCTACCGGACCCTCGTCCTGCGCCGCTCCCCGAGCCAGAGCCGCCCGCCGGCGCCGTACCGGCTGCTCGAGCGCGGCGAGTACTACGAGACCTGGCAGCGCGACCCGGCGATCCCCGACCTCACCGAGCACCTGCCGCTCGGCGGCGAGGTCGATCCGGGCGCGGTCCCCGACTGCGCCGAGGTCGCCCGCCTCGCCGGGCTCGCGGGCGCGGGCGGCGCGCTCGCCGCCGCGCCGAGCGCCGAGCCGATCGCCGTGGCGATTGATCAACCGACGACGGTCCGCGTCCGGGTCCCCGCGGCCGGCGCCTACGAGGTCTGGCTCGGCGGCTCGGTGCGCGGCGAGATGCGCGTGCTCGTCGACGGGGTCGAGCGCGGGTCGGCCCGCGGCCGGCTCAACCACTCCGGCGGCTACGTCGCGCTCGCGACGGTCGAACTCGAGACGGGCGAGCACGAGATCGAGCTCGCCTACGGCGGCGCGGACCTCCACCCGGGGAGCGGCGGGCGCGAGAGCCCGATCGGGCCGCTGGTCCTGCGCCCGCAGCCGCGCGACTCGGTCGTCTCGGTCGCGGCGGGCGAGGCGACGGCCGAGCTCTGTGGGCGGCGCTGGGACTGGATCGAGATCCTTGTGGCCGAGCGCGAATAGAGTCTCCCCGTGGCCGCCCTCGCGCTCGTCATGCTCGTCGCCCTGCTCGTGCTCACGCTCGGGGTCCGGGTCGCGGTCCAGCTGCGTCGCACGGGCGAGACCGGGCTCGCGGGCCTCAGCGGCGACGCGAACGCGCTCGAGCGGTTCGCCGGGACGCTGTTCGTCCTCGCGTCGCTGTTCGGCGCCGCGGGGCCGCTGCTCGTGCTCACCGACGCGCTCGACCCGATCGCGTCGATCGACGGCGACGCGGTCAACGCGGTCGGCGTCGTGATCGCCGCGGCGGGCGGGATCGGCGTCTTCGCCGCCCAGATGGCGATGGGCGACGCGTGGCGGATCGGCGTCGACCCGGAGGCGCGAACCGAGCTCGTCAACGACGGGATCTTCGCGGTCTGCCGAAACCCGATCTACACGGCGATGATCGCCGCCTGGATCGGGTTCGCGCTCATGGTCCCGACCTGGATCTCGTTCGTCCAGGTCGCGCTCGTGGTCGTCTCGCTCGAGCTCCAGGTCCGCGCGGTCGAGGAGCCGCACATGATCCGCTCGCACGGCGAGACCTACGCCGACTACGCCCGCCGGGTCGGTCGCTTCGTGCCGGGACTCGGGCGGCTCTAGGCGGCCGCGGGCGAACGCTCGGCGGCGATCTCGGCGCTCTTGTCGAGCACGTCGACGAAGCCGCGCGCGAGCATGCGGCTGAGGATCGCGTCGATCGCGCTCCCGATCACCGGGATCGGGATCTCGAACGAGGAGCTCCAGACCGCCTCGGTGCCGTCGCCGTCGGGCGAGAGCCGGATGCTGCCGCCCTCGTGGCTGAACGGGAGGCCGCGGACGTCGAGGATCAGGTAGTCGAGGCGGGCCGACGGCTCGTACGCGGTTATCTCCTCCTCGAAGCGCAGCCCCCTGGCCCAGATCCGCCGCACGGCGCCGAGGCCGTTCGGTGCGGGGTCGCCCTGCACGATCACCTCGGAGCGGTGGATCCCGGCGAAGCGGTCGTAGCGACCGTGGTCGGCGAGAACCTCGAACACCGCATCGGGCGGGGCGTCGAGCCGCCTCGTGACGTGGATCGACCTCCTCATCGCTCGCCTCGCTTCTCGACCAGGTTCATCGCCGACAGGGTATTGCGCAATCCCTCGTCGAGCGGCGTCCGCTCCCAGCCGAGCTCGCGCCGGGCCTTCGAGGCGTCGGCGCGGGCCTGCCACTGGAGGTAGTGGAGCTGTCCCTTCGAGAGCATCGGCGGGCGGCGGATCACGCGTGAGATTCTCTCGCCGGCGGCTGCCATCGCGCGCGCGAGCGGCAGCGGAATCGTCGCCGGGACCCGCCCGCGCCCGGCGACCTCGACCACGCGCTCGGCGAGCTCGCGCGTGGTCACGTACGCGTCGCTGAGGATGTAGCGCTCGCCGTTCCCGCCGCGCTCGGCGGCGAGCAGGTTGCCGCGCGCGACACCCTCGGTGTAGACGAGCCCGAGCCCGCCGGGGGGCAGCGCCGGGAGCCTGCCCTTGGCGATCGGGGCGATCATGTCCTCGTCGATCGAGAGCGTCGGCGAGGGCCCGGGGCCGTAGACGGCGACCGGGTTGACGATCACGACCTCGAGCCCGCCACCGCGCTCGGCGAGGACGAGCTCCTCCGCGCGCTGCTTCGAGCGCTCGTAGGCCGTCCCCTTCGGGTAGTCGGCGACCCTCGACTCGTCGAACGCTTCGCCCTGATCGGCGTGGAAGACGTCGTTGGTCGAGGTGTGGACCAGCCTCCGGACCCCCGCCTCGCGCGCGGCGGAGGCGAGGTCGCCGCTGCCGTGCGCGTTGACGCGCTCGAACTCGTCGGGGTCCGAGCGCCACTGCTCGGGGATCCCCATCGCGTTGAAGACGAGCTCGCAGCCCTCGACCGCGGCGGGGAGGGTCGCCGGCTCGGTCACGTCACCGCGCAGCGGCTCGATCCCCGGCGCAAGGACTTCAGCCGCGCGGTCCGGGTCGCGGACCAGCGCCCGGACCTCGTCGCCGCGCTCGAGCAGCGCCCGCGCGATCGCGTAGCCGACCTTTCCGGTCGCTCCCGTGACCAGAGCTCTCACCGGCACGATCCTATTCCTCGTCCTTCGAGGCGCCCCATTCCATCGCCAGCGCGAGGTCGGGCATGATCTGCTCGCGGCGCGGCTCGATCATCTCGTTCGCCGCCGCGGTCAGGCGGTCGTGGAGCTCCTCGTCGGAGGCGAAGCCGGCGGGGTCGATCGGCTCGAGGATCGACGCGGCCTGGCGCCAGCGGTCGCGGTAGGCGACCGCGGGCAGGATCCGGGCCCCGGTCTCGCGCGCGAGCGCCGCGATCCCGGTCGCGAGCCGGACCCTCCGCCCGGCGAGGGTGACGACGCGGCCGCGACCCGTCGCGATCGTGTCGATCGCGAGCCAGCACGTCTCTCCGCGCCCGAGCAGCTCGCGGATCAGCGCGTAGCTGCCGCCGCGGCCGACGTAGCGCGCCCCGGCGGCCTCGAGCCTCGCGACCTTGACCGGGACGTAATGCGCGCGGGCCCCGGTCGCGATCCGGGTGCTCTCGATCTTGTCCCAGCGGCTGATGTAGAAGCGACGCCCGGCGGCCGCGAGCCGCAGCGCGAGGGCCTCCTGGAGCGCCGCCATCGGCCCGACGTGGACTCCGGCGACGATCGTCCCGGCGCCGGGCTCGAGACGCTCGATCCCCTCGATCCGCATCTTCGGCACGAGCCAGGGGCGCCAGAAGAGCTCGTCCTGGATCCGGTACTCGACCAGGTGGCGGCGCGTGAAGCGTTCCAGTTCGGCCTCCTCATCCACCGCCATCTGCTCGGGCTGCGCCCTGCGGGGATATCGGGACCCGGTGAAGACGCGCGCCCGCGCGAGCGCCTGCTCGCGCGGAAGCGGCCGGTGCCAGGCGACGCGCCCGGCGAGCGCCGCCAGCGCGACCCCGGCGGGGGCCGGGAGCGCGCGGTGGAGCGCCTCGGTCGCGTTGAGCCGCGCCCAGAGCGGCGCCTCGGCGATCTCGTAGTAGCCGGCGCGCGGGCGCTCGAGATCGGCAAGAGCGGCTGCGGTTTGATCTCCACCCATGTCCATATACTGGCCCCCGAGGAGACTGACTGGTCAGTCAACCAGTATGCGCGTCGCCGTCGTACAGCTCAACTCCACCGAGGACAGGCCTCGAAACCTCGCCGCCGCCGAGCGGTTCGTTCGCGCTGCCGCGGGCGAGGGCGCAGAGCTCGTCGTCCTGCCCGAGAAGTGGCCGCTGCTCGCCGACGCCGAGGCGATGCGCGCCGGCGCCGAGCCGCTCGACGGCCCGGCGGTCAGCGCCGCCCGCGGTTGGTCCCGCGAGCTCGGGATCGAGATCGTCGCCGGGAGCTTCGCCGAGCGCGTCGAGGGCGATGAGATGCTCGCCAACACGTCGCTGCTGATCGACCGCGAGGGCGAGATCGCGGCGACCTACCGCAAGATCCACATGTTCGACGTCGAGGTCGGAGGGGTCGCCTACCGCGAGTCCGAGAACGAGCGCCCGGGCGATGAGATCGCGCTCGCCGAGGGGGCGGGCGCGCCGGTCGGGCTGACCGTCTGTTACGACCTCCGCTTCCCCGAGCTCTACCGGATCCTCGCCGTGCGCGGCGCGCGTCTGATCACCGTCCCCTCGGCCTTCACCTCGGCGACCGGCCGCGACCACTGGGAGGTGCTGCTGCGGGCGCGCGCGATCGAGAACCAGCTCTTCGTACTCGCAGCGAACCAGGTCGGCGAGGCGCCGCCGCATTACGACTCCTGGGGGCATTCGATGGTCGTCGACCCGTGGGGGCGCGTGCTGGCAGAGGTCGCCGACGGGGAGGGGATCGCGGTCGCCGACCTCGACCTCGGCGAGCAGGACCGCGTCCGCGAGAAGCTGCCCTCGCTCGCCAACCGGCGACCGGGCGCCTACGCCTGGCCCGACGACGCGGTCGCGATGAGCGCGGGGGTCGCCTGATGGCCAAGGCGCCGCCGGTCGACAAGCGACGCGTGATCCTCGATTCGGCGATCCGAGTCTTCGCCCGCGAGGGCTTCCACAACTGCCGCGTCTCCGACATCGCCGGCGAGGCTGGGGTCGCATACGGGCTCGTCTACCACTACTTCACCTCCAAGGACGAGATGCTGAACGAGCTCTTCAGCGAGCGCTGGTCGCTGCTGCTCGCGGCCAGCGCCGAGGCCGACGCGGGCGACGGCACTCCGCGCGAGAAGCTCGCCGCGGTCGCCGGCTTCATCATCGACTCCTACCGCCACGACCCCGAGCTGATGAAGGTGATCATCGTCGAGGTCACGCGGGCGGCGAACAGCTTCGGGCGAACCCACCTGCCCGAGATCCGCCGGGCCTACGAGGCGGTCGAGAAGATCGTCGCCGACGGCCAGGCCGAGGGCGCCTTCCGCTCCGACGTCGACGCGCAGTTCGCCTCGATGCTCTTCTACGGGGCGATCGAGCAGCTGCTCTCGGGCTGGATCTTCGAGATCGTCCCCGGCAGCGACAACGACTTCGACCAGGCCAAGGGGCTCGTCGTCGAGGCGATCTGCGCCGGGCTCGAGCCGCGACCGGGCGCGGCGGGGTAGGGGAGCGACATGTGGGAGTCGATGGCCACCACGCGGCGCCAGGACAGGGTCCTGCACGGGTTCGCGAAGGCCGCGAACGTCGTCCTCGGGCTGGTCGCGCTGCCCGTGTGGCTGATCGGGCAGCGGCTGAGCGGCCTGATGCGCGACGTGCTCTCGAGGCGCGGGGACCGCTCGGCGCCCGAGCTGCCGTTGCCGCCCGCGCGCGAGCGCTCGATGGGCGCGCTGATGGACGACCTGCGCCAGATCCCCCAGGACCTGAAGCCGTCCAAGGGCCGCGAGTTGCGCATGGGCCTAGCCGACATCTCGACCTTCGTGCTCTCCCAGCAGAGCGACCTCACCGGGCTCGGCTACGCCTATCCCTCGCAGTTCTCCAAGCACGTCTTCGAGGGCGCGGACCGCGAGCGGATATCGGCCGAGATCGCCCTCCATCCGACGCCGCGCCCCGGGCTGGTCGTCGTCCACGGCCTCTTCACCTCGAATCGGTTCGATTACGTGCGCCATATCGCGGTGCGGGCCTTCTACGAGTGGGGTTTCAACGTCGCCGCGATCGACCTGCGTTCCTTCGGGCTCACCCAGATGACGAGCTCGGCGCCTTCGACGGCGGGCTGGAAGGAGGGCGAGGACGTGATCGCGCTCGGGCGCTACCTGAAGGGCCTCGGCTCGACCAGCGTCGGGGCGCTCGGGATCTCGCTCGGCGCGTCGGCGGTCCTCGGCGCCTCGCATCCGCAGGGCGCAGACGAGGCCCTCGACGGAGGGATCCTCGCGGTCTCGCCGCCGGCGGAGCCGAAGGTGGTCGCCGAGCGGCTCTCCCGGACGGTGCCGCGGCTCCACCCCGCCTACGCACTCAACTATGGCTTCCACGCGATGCTCACCTCGCGCGTCCGCGGCGGGCGCTGGCCGGCCGAGGTCGAGTCGCTCCCGACCGCGCTCGAGGTGATCGCGCCGCCCTACTACGGGATCCCTGCCGACGAGATCTGGGCCAAGGCGGCCGCGGCCAACCACATCGCCGGCGCGAAGGTCCCGGTTCTCGTCCTCCACCCAGAGGACGACAAGATCATCAAGGTCGAGGAAGCCGAGAAGCTCGCCAAGGCGGCGGCCGGCAACGACCTGGTTCGCGTCTGGACGCTTCCGGCGGGCTCCCACGGGGTGCTCGAGGCGATCGACTCGAGCTGGACCAACGGCGTCTACCGGGGATTCTTCGAGCGCTGGGCCGATTACCCCGAGCGCGGCGGGGGTACGCACCACTCGAACGGCAAGCTGGTTTACTCCCCCGCCAAGTGACCGAGCGCTCAGAACTGGTCGACAACGACGTGGTCAGGAAGCTGATCTGGGCCGGCCTTCTGGCCGCGACCGGAGCCCTGGCGAGCATCGTCGCCCACCGCGCCTCGGAGGCGATCTACGTCCGCGTGTTCGAGGAGGAGCCGCCCGGTGAGTGACTCGCCCGAGAACTCCTCCCCGGCCGCCGCGCCCCCGGCGCCGCCGCCCGGGACGCCCGAGGCCGCCGCCCAGCAGCCGCCGCTCGGCGCCGAGCCGGAGGGGCCCCAGGACGAGAAGTCGGTCGGCGAGCTCGTCTTCGAGATCTCCGAGCAGGCCTCGATCCTCGTCCGCGAGGAGATCGAGCTCGCCAAGGCAGAGGTCACCGGGAAGTTCAACACGCTGCTGCGCGGCGGGGTCGTCGGGATCGTCGCCGGGGTCTTCCTGCTCGCGGCGCTGATCCTGACCATGCACGCTTTTGCATGGCTGCTCAACGACCTGTTCTTCGAGGACGCGGTCTGGGCCGGGTTTGCGATCGAGGCGCTGCTCTTCGTCCTGATCGCCGCCGGGGCGGGCTACTACGCCTACCGCTCGTTCAGCAAGACCGGCGCGCCGGTCCCCGAGATGGCGATGGAGGAGGCGAAGGAGATTCGCGCTACATTCGACGGGTCCGACGAAGTGCGAGAATCAACCCCGTCATGAACCCCGGAACGATCACCGAGCAGCCACCCCCCACCAGCCGCGCCACGCCGATGCCAGGCACCCGGACCCCGGAGCAGATCCGCGCCGACATCGTCGCCCGCCGCGAGCAGCTCGGCCGCAACGTCGACACGCTGCGCGGCCGCGTCAACGAGATCACCGACGTCAAGCGCCAGGTCGACAAGCACCGCGGCGCGCTGATCGTCGGCGCCGCCGTCGTCGCCGGGCTCGCGATCGGCGCCTTCGCGCTGCGCCGCCGCAACTCAGGGCTCTAGACCTCTCCGGCGTCCGGCGCGCCGCCTAGCCTGCGCGCGTGGACCACACAGCGGTCTCCTGGAAGCTGATCGCCAAGATCGTGCTCGTCACCGCGGCTGTGGTCGCGGGTCTCTACCTGCTCTATCAGGTGCGATCGGTGATCACGCTGGTCCTGATCGGGGCCTTCTTCGCGCTCGCGGTCGCGCCCGCGGTCAACTGGCTCGACAACCACCGCGTCCCCCGAGCGCTCGCGATCCTGATCGTCTACCTCGGGATCGGCGGCGGGGTCTTCGGCATCGGGCTGCTGCTCGTCCCGCCGATCGTCAACGGGGTGGAGGACCTCTCCGAGGACGCGCCCGACTACATAGATGACCTGCGCAACAACGAGACCTTCCGCGACTACGACGACGAGTACGAGATCACCCAGAAGCTCGAGGAGCAGGCCGAGAACCTGCCGAGCCGGCTCGGTGACGCCGCCGGGACGCTCCAGGACGTCACCGTCGGCGTCTTCTCGAGCATCGTCCAGCTGCTCGCGATCCTCGTCATCGCCTTCTTCCTGCTCATGGAGGGGCCGAAGATGCTCCGCTTCTTCTACGCGCAGTTATCGGAGGAGCGCGCGAAACGGCTGCGGACGATCGCCGACCACGTCTCGACCGCGATCTCGGGCTACGTGTTCGGAGCCTTTACGCTCGCGTTCCTGGCGGGCTGCACGACGTACCTGACGCTGACGCTGCTCGACATCCCGTTCGCGCTCCCGCTGGCGATCCTGTTCGCGTTCCTCGACCTCGTGCCGCTCGTCGGCGCGACGATCGGCGGCCTCGTCGTCGGGATCGTGGTCGCGTTCTTCGACTTCCCCGGCGACCTGATCATCTGGGCGATCGTCTTCATCGCCTACCAGCAGATCGAGAACTACCTGATCCAGCCCTTCGTCTACGGGCGCGCGGTCCAGGTCCACCCGCTGGTGATCCTGGTCGGGATCCTGATCGGCTCCTCGCTGCTCGGCATCCTCGGCGCCCTGGTTGCGATCCCGATCTCGGCGATCTTCGTCAGCCTGATCCGCGACTGGTGGCAGTTCCGCCTCGAGCGGATCGAGCGCGAATCGAAGCGGACGCCGAAGCCGAAGCCGAAGCGCAAGCCGAAGCCGAAGACGGCTTAGGACCCGATCAGGGCTCGATCACGTCGGCCGGCATCGCGCCGACCCCGATCATCCCCGGGCCGCCGTGGGCGCCGAGCACGGGCCCGACCTCGGAGACGAACAGCGGCTCGCGGCCGAAGATCGGCCGGCAGGCCTCGACCATCTGCTCGGCGGAGTCGGTGTCGCGGATGTGCTGGACGCACCAGGCGTCGGCGCCGTCGCCGTGGCGCTGGCGCGCGTAGTCGATCAGTCTCGCGACCGCGCGCGAGCGCGTCCGAACCTGCTCGACCGGGGTCACCTCCTCGGTGAAGGTCAGGATCGGCTTGATCCGAAGCGTCGTGCCGATCATCGCCCTGGCGGCGCCGATCCGCCCGCCGCGGCGCAGGTACTCGAGCGTCTCGAGCGAGAACCAGATCTTGAGCCCGTCGACCGCGGCCTCGGTCCGCCGCACGACCTCCTCGACGGGCTCGCCGCGCGCGGCCGAGCGCGCCGCGGTCAGCAGCGCCAGCCCGGTGCCGCCGGCCGCCGAGCGGCTGTCGATCGTGTGGATCCGCTCGCCGCCCTTGCCCTCGCTGATCAGCCGCTCGCGGGCCTGCCCGGCGGCCTCGTGGGTGCCCGATATCCCGGCCGAGATGTGGACCGAGACGACGTCCCGCCCCGCGGCGAGCAGCGGCTCGTAGGCGGCGACGAAGTCGCCGACCGAGGGCTGCGAGGTCGTCACCGAATCGCCGCTCTCGCGCAGCCGCTCGTAGAACTCGTCGTAGTCGGTGATCTCCGACTCGCGCCGCTGCTCGCCCTCGAGCTGGACGTAGAGGCTGACGAGCTCGATTCCGAGCTCGTTGACGATCTCGGGCGGCAGATAGCCGGTCGTGTCGGCGACGATCGCGGTCGGGGAGGAGGCGGGGGAACTCACGCGCGGCGTTTGTATCAGCCCCCTACCATCACTGCGTGTCCAAGACGCTGGTCACCGGTGGGACGGGCTTCCTCGGCTCGCATCTCGTTCGCGCGCTCGCCGAGCGCGGCGACGAGCTCCGCCTGCTCGTCCGCGACCCCGATCGCGCCTCCCAGTTCGGCCCCGAGCTCGAGTTCGAGACCGCGCTCGGCGACATCCTCGACAAGCGCTCGGTCCGCAAGGCGATGTCGGGGATCGACCGCGTCTTCCACGTCGCCGGCACGACTTCGCACCGCGGCGGCGCCGCCCGCTCGCGGGTCTTCGAGATCAACGTCATCGGCACCCGGACCGTGATGCGCGAGGCGCTGCGGGCCGGGGTCGAGCGCGTCGTCCACACCTCCTCGGTCGCCGCGGTCGGGCCGGCGAAGCCGGGCGACACCGCCGACGAGGAACAGGTCTTCACCGCCGGGCGGCTCGGGATCTCATACATGAACTCCAAGCACGAAGCCGAGCTCGAGGTCTTCCGCGCCGCTGCCGCCGGGCTCGCGGCCGTGATCGTCAATCCCTCGTTCGTGCTCGGCCCCGACGACCCCTCGGGGACCTCGAGCGAGCTCGTCGGCCGCTTCCTGCGCCGCCAGATCCCGGTCTACGTGGACGGCGGCCTCAACGTCGTCGACGTCCGCGACGTCGCCGCCGGCCACCTGCTCGCCGACGAGCGGGGCCAGGAGGGCGAGCGCTACATCCTCGGCGGGCGCAACTTCACCCTCCAGCGGCTATTCGCCGACCTCGGCCGGATCGCCGGCGTCCCGCCGCCGCCGATGAAGCTCCCCGGCCAGCTGACCGGGACCGCGGTCGCGGCGCTCGAGCGCGCCGGGATCCCGGTCCCCGCGACGACCGACGAGGTCAAGGCGGCCTCGCTCTGGTTCACATACCGCAACGACAAGGCCAAGCGCGAGCTCGGCTTCCGCCCCCGCCCCCACGAGCAGACGCTCGAGGACGCGGTCCGCTGGCAGCTCGAGAACAACGAGGAGCCGGGGACCCGCGAGCGCACCGCCGACGCCGCGCTGCGCGCCGGCGGCACCGTGGTCGGGATCGCCGAGCGGCTCCCGCGCCCGCGAATCCCCTTCCGCGGCCGCCGCAAGTGAACGCACCTGGCGAGCCGAGACGGGTCCTCTACCGCTGCGTGACCCCCACCAACCGCCTCTGCCCCTGCGGGGCGGTCGAGCGCAAGCTGCGCAAGCTCGACCTCGAGCACGGCACCGAGAGGGTGTCGATTCGCAAGAAGGACCGGCCCGAGATCGTCGAGCTGACCAAGCAGCGCAACGTCCCGGTGCTCGTCGACGGCGACGAGGTGATCAGCGATTCGCACCGGATCAAGCAGTACCTCGACCACACATACGGCGACGATTGAGGCCGCCGGAGCGCTGCTTTACTATGTGTAGCGATGACTGAGACGCAGACACCGCAGCCGATCACGCTCACCGAGACCGCCGCGGGGAAGATCAAGGAGCTGCTCGCCGAGCAGGAGAACCCCTCCGAGATGGCCCTCCGCGTCGCCGTCAAGGGCGGCGGCTGCTCGGGCTTCCAGTACGCGCTCGCCTTCGACAAGCGCAAGGAAGACGACATGGTCTTCGAGCGCGACGGCGTCAACGTCGTCGTCGACAAGACCTCGATGCAGTTCGTATTCGGCTCCGAGGTCGACTACCTCGACGGCCTCCAGGGCGCCGGCTTCGCGGTCAACAACCCGAACGTCGAAGCCGCCTGCGGCTGTGGCTCCTCCTTCACCGTGAAGGAAGACGCCGCCGAGACCGCCGCCGTCTAGCGCCTTCCTGACGCACTCATCCTCCGGACCGATGCGCTGAGGGCGCCGATCGGCAACGATCGTGGCAATGCCCCCGCGGACCGGCAGTCACCTCCTGCGCTTCGCCGACCTCGCGCTGCCATGGCTCGTAGCCGTCGTGCTGATTCTCACGGCGGGCGAGGAGGCGTCGGGAGGGGAGGAGTTCGCGATCGGATTGGCGATCGCGCTCGGCGTCCTCCAGGGCGCGGCGCTCGGCTGGCGCCGCCGCCACCCCGAGCGCGCGATGGCGGTGGCGCTCGTCGCCGGGCTCGCCTACCAGGCGATCATCCCCGAGGTCGTGCTGCCGGTCGCGGGGCTGTTCGCGATCGGGCCGCTCGCCGCGATGCGGCCGCCGCGAACCTCGCTGATCTGGCTCCTCGCCCTGGCCAGCCTCGCGGCGCTCAACTTCCTGACCGCGCCGCCCGGTGACGCTCTGTTCGCGCTCGCGCTCGTCGTCGTCGCCTGGGCGCTCGGCGAGGCGTCGCGGAGCAGGCAGGTCGCGCTCGGGGAGGAGGCGCAACGCGCGGTCAGCGAGGAACAGGCGCGGATCGCGCGCGAGCTCCACGACGTGATCGCCCACAGCGTCTCGGTGATCGTCGTCCAGGCCGGCGCCGCCGACGATGTCTTCGAGTCGCGCCCCGACCAGGCCCGGGGGGCGATCCGCTCGATCGAGAGCACGGGCCGCGAGGCCCTGGCCGAGTTGCGCCGGTTGCTGGGTGCGGTGCGGCCCGCCGAGGACCCCGGCCCGGCCGCGCCGCAGCCCGGGCTCGAGAGCCTCGACGCGCTCGCCGAGCCCGTCCGCGCCGGCGGCCTCGAGGTCGTGGTTCGCCGTGAGGGAGAGCCGGCGCCGCTGCCAGCCGGAGTCGACCTCTCGGCCTACCGGATCGTCCAGGAGGCGTTGACGAACACGCTCCGGCACGCGCGCGCGACCCGGGCCGAGGTCGTACTGCGCTACGGGCGCGACGAGCTCGAGGTCGAGGTCCTCGACGACGGCCGGGCGTCGGTCCCGCAGGCGCCGCGCTCCGGCCACGGGCTGCTCGGGATGCGCGAGCGCGCCTCGCTGCTCGGCGGGACGCTCGAGGCCGGTCCGCTGCCGAGCGGGGGATACCGGGTCCACGCGACGCTGCCGAGAGGCGCCGCGCCGTGAGCATCCGCGTCGCGATCGCCGACGACCAGGCGCTCGTTCGCGAGGGCTTCCGGATGATTCTCGACGCCCGCGACGACATCGTGGTCGTCGGCGAAGCGGCCGACGGCGTCGCCGCGGTCGATCTGGTCGCGCGCGAGGCGCCCGACGTCGTGCTCATGGACGTGCGGATGCCCGAGCTCGACGGGATCGGGGCGACCGCGCGGATCGTCGACGCCGGAAGCGCGGCGAAGATCATCATCCTCACCACCTACGACCTCGACGAGTACGTCTACAGCGCCCTGCGCGCCGGCGCCAGCGGGTTCCTGCTCAAGGACGTCCGCCCGCAGGAGCTCGCTGACGCGGTCCGCGTCGTCGCCGGGGGCGACGCGCTGCTCGCGCCGACCGTCACCAGGCGCCTGCTCGACCGCCTCGCCGGGACGCTCCCCGGGGCCCCGGAGGCGCCGCCGCGCCTCGAAGAGCTCGACGACGAGCTGACCGAGCGCGAGCTCGAGGTCCTGGGCTTCGTCGCGCTCGCGCTCTCGAACGCCGAGATCGCCGCCCGGCTCACGATCAGCGAGCCGACGGTCAAGACGCACGTCTCGGCGATCCTGCGAAAGCTCGGCCTCCGCGACCGGGTCCAGGCGGTCGTCCTCGCCTACGACATCGGCCTCGTGCGGCCGCGCTCATCCTGAAGTAGGAGACGCAGGTCCCTACCTGGGCCCGATGTGCGGGTTCGGCGGCGCCCGTAGCGTGAGGCCCACGATGGCAGCGATCCAGATAGAAGGCCTGAGCAAGAGCTTCGGCTCGGTGCACGCGGTTCGCGATCTCTCGTTCGAGGTCGAGGCGGGCCGCGTGACCGGCTTCCTCGGCCCGAACGGAGCCGGCAAGAGCACGACGCTGCGGATGCTGCTCGGCCTCGTCCACGCCGACAAGGGCCGCGCGAGCTTCGACGGCCGCAGCTACGAAGAGCTCGAGCACCCGAGCGCCCAGGTCGGCGCCGTGCTCGAAGACGCGAGCTTCCACCCCGGACGCAGCGGGCGCAACCACCTCCGCGTGCTCGCCGCGGCCGGCGGGCATCCTCCCGATCGGGTCGACGAAGTGCTCGACGCCGTCGGCCTGAGAAAGGCCAGGGACCGGCGCGTCAAGGGCTACTCGATGGGCATGCGCCAGCGGCTCGCGATCGCCGCCGCCCTGCTCGGCGACCCCGAGGTCCTGATCCTCGACGAGCCCTCGAACGGGCTCGACCCGCCCGGGATCCGCTGGATGCGGGACCTGGTCCGCGCCGAGGCGGCGCGGGGGCGCGCGGTGATCGTCTCCAGCCACCTGCTCTCCGAGGTCGCCCAGAGCGTCGACGACGTCGTCGTGATCTCCCGGGGCGAGCTGCGCGCCAACGGTCCGCTCGAGCGGGTGCTCGGATCGACCGAGGGACCGGTGACCAGGGTCCGCGCCCCCGAGACCGACAAGCTCGCCGCGGCGCTGCGCGAACGCGGGATCGCGTTCGACGAGGATTCGGCCGATGCGCTTATCGCCCGCGCCACGGCGCCCGAAGCGATCGGCGAGGCCGCCGCCGCGGGCGGCGTCGCGCTCTCCGAGCTCGTCGCCGTCTCGCGCTCGCTCGAGGAGGTCTTCTTCGAGCTCACCGGCGGGGAGGAGAGGGCATGAGCAACCTGCTGCGAGCCGAGCTGATCAAGCTGCGGACGACGCGGACCTTCATCGCCCTCGCCGCGGCGGCGGTCGGGACCTCGATCCTGCTCGCGGGCCTGATCGCCTTGCTCTCCGAGCCCACGCGCGAGGACGTTCTCGGCGACGTCTACATGTCCGACATGACCTCTCTCTTCATCCCGATCCTCGCGATCATCGGGATCAGCGGCGAATGGCGCCACCGGACGATCACGAGCTCGCTGCTCGCGGCCCCGGAGCGGATTCGCTTCCTCGCCTCGAAGACGGTCGCCTTCGCGCTCGCGGGCCTCGCGCTCTCGCTGCTGGTCTCGCTCGCGGTCGCGATCGTCGGAACCGCGATTCTCGAGCTCCGGGGGCTGCCGCTCCCCGGGTTCGGCGAGTTCCTCGAGCTCGTCGCCCGCAACGCGGGGATCGCGGCGCTGCTCGGCGCGTTCGGCGTCGGGTTCGGGGTCCTGATCCGAAACCAGGCGGTCGCGATCGTCTCGGTGCTGATCCTCGCCTTCGTCCTCGAGCCGGTGGTGCTCAGCGTCCTGCCCGAGATCGGCCAGTGGGGCCCGATGAGCGCGCTCCCGACGGCGATCCTCGACGTCGACGCCGAGGCATTCGGGCTCGAGGGCAACTTCGTCGAGCCGTGGCCGGGCGTGCTCGGGATGCTCGCCTGGATCGGGGCGCTGTTCGCGCTCGGCGGCACGCTGCTGAAGCGCCGCGACCTCGAGTAATTCGTGAGTTCTGTTCCAGGACCCCAACCAAGGAGGACCGACCATGCGCAAGGTAGTGATGGGAATGATGACCACCCTCAACGGCAGGCTGGACGATCCCGACGCCTGGGCGACCGGGGTCCCCGACGACCTCTTCGCCGAGCTCGACCGGCTCTACGGTACCTTCGACACGATCCTCGTCGGGCGGGTGACCTACGACGAGATGTTCGAGTACTGGCCCGGCGCCGGGACCGAGGAGGGCGCCTCAGAGCACAACCTGAGCATGGCCCGCAAGATGAACGCCTACAAGAAGTACGTCTTCACCGGCGCCGGCGAGGCGGCCCCGCTCGAGTGGAACAACGCCGAGCTGGTTCCGGTCGGCGGCGACGAGGAGCTCGCCGCCTTCGTCAACGACCTCAGGGCGCAGCCGGGGGATGACATCCACCTCTCGGGCGGGGCGCGCCTGGCCCAGGCCGTGATCCGCCTCGGCCTCGTCGACCAGTACCACCTCGTGGTCCACCCGGTCGTGTCCGGCGGCGCGAGCTGGTTCGACGGGATCGACGAGAACCGCGAGCTGAAGCTGCTCAGCGCGACCGCCTATTCGAACGGCGTCGTCGGCCTCTACTACGAGCCCGAGAACCGCTGATCTCGCCTCGCTAGGCTTTCGGCCATGTGCAGAAACATCAAACAACTCCATAATTTCGAGCCGCCCGCGACCACGGAAGAGGTCGATGACGCGGCGCTCCAGTTCGTCCGCAAGATCAGCGGCTCCAGCAAGCCATCGCAGGCCAATCAGGAGGCGTTCGACCTCGCGGTCGAGGAGGTCGCCGCCGCGACGAGGAAGCTGCTCGACGGCCTCGTGACCGCGGCGCCGCCCAAGGACCGCGAGGTCGAGGCGGCCAAGCGTCGCGCGCGAGCCGAAGCCCGCTTCGCCTAGGTCCCTTCGATCTTCATCGGCGGGCTCTGCGTGACCGGGGTATCCGGTTGCGGAGCCGCGGGCGCCGGCGCGTCATCTGAAGCCGGTACGCCGAGCAGCTCGGCGAGCTCGCCCGACTCGTGCATCTCGACGACGATGTCGGCGCCGCCGACCAGCTCGCCGTTGACGTAGAGCTGGGGGAAGGTGCGCCAGTCGGCGATCTCGCCGGTCGCCTCGCGCAGCGGCTCGAGCGCGGGGAGGACGTCGAGGGCCGCGTACTCGACCCCGTAGGCCTCGACCGCCTGCACGGCGCGCATCGAGTTGCCGCAGGCGGGCTGCTCGGGCTGCCCCTTCATCAGCAGCAGCACCGGGTTGTCGGCGATCAGCTCTTCGACCTTGGCTTTGAGTTCGGGTTCAGTCATCGGCAACGATTGTACGCACCGTCAACGAGTGGATCGCCCCGCTGTCGGTTTGCTCGCGCACCGCGGACTTGACGAGCCGGTGCTGGTCGATGCGGCTCAGCCCCGCGAACTGGGGCGCGGTGACCGTGACCGCGAGGTGATCGCCGCCGCGTTCGTCGACGACCTCGGCCTCGGAGCCGGGCAGCGCGGCCTCGATCAGGCCCTTTACCTCGGAGAGCTCGATTCCCATTGGACAAGGGTTCCCAGGGCGTTGGCGCCCTTAACCCGGCACCCCCGGACGCGAAGCGGAGGAGGTGCCGGATATTTCGAGCATCTCCTCGACGCGGACGAACTTGACCCGCGGGCGGCCGTGGGGCTCGCCGGCCGAGGTCTCGGCGGCGTCGATCGCCTCCCAGCCGGCGTAGGTGACGGCCTCGTGGTCGCGCTCGGCGATCAGCGCCTCGATCGCGTCGGGGTCCGGGCTCTCGGGCTCGGGAAGCTTTCCGGCGCCGGCGTCCTCGACCAGCAGCGCCGTGGTCTCGTTGGCGTCCTTCTTGTTGGTCCCGATCACGCCGCTCGGCCCGCGCTTGATCCAGCCCGCGGTGTAGACGCCGGGGACCTGCTCGCCGTCGTCGTCGAGGACGCGGCCGCCCTCGTTGCGGATCGTGCCCTGTTTCTCGTCGAAGGGGACGTCGGGGACCGGGACGCCGGTGTAGCCGACCGAGCGGAAGACCAGCCCGCACTCGAGCTCCTCGCGCTCGCCGGTGTCCTCGGCGCGCACCCTGCCGCCGTCCTCGACCAGGCGATTGATCCCGACCGTGATCGACTCGACCTTGCCGGTCCCGTTGATCTCGATCGGCGAGGCGAGGAAGCGGAGGATCACCTTCTTGCGCTTGCCCTCGGGCTGCACCTCGGCCATGTGGCGGAGCAACTCGACGTTCTTCTTGTGCGTCGCGTCGGCCTCGTCGCTGGCGATGTAGGAGTCCGAGATCTCGTCGAGCTCGAGGTCCGAGGCGTCGACGATGCAGTCGGCGTCGGTGAGCTCGCCGAGCTCGCGGAGCTCGGGGTTCGTGAACGCGGCCTGGGCGGGGCCGCGGCGGCCGAAGACGACGATTTCGGTGATCTTGCTCTCGGCCATCGGCTCGATCGCGTGGTCGGCGGTGTCGGTCTCCTCGAGCTCCGCGCGCGGCAGCGCGAGCATCCGCGCGACGTCCATCGCGACGTTTCCGTTGCCGATCACGACCGCGCGCTCGGTCGAGAGGTCGAAGTCGTGGTCGGCGTAATCGGGGTGGGCGTTGTACCAGCCGACGAACTCGGTAGCCGCGTGGCTTCCCGGCAGGTCCTCACCGGGGATCCCGAGCTTGCGGTCGGTCTCGGCGCCGACCGTGTAGATCACCGCGTGGTAGTGCGCCATCAGGTCCGCGTGGCTCAGGTGCTCGCCGATCGTCACGTTGCCGAAGAAGCGGAAGCCGGGCATCTTCGCCGTCTTCTCGTAGCGCTTGATCACCGACTTGATCTTCGGGTGGTCCGGCGCGACGCCGCCGCGCACGAGCCCGAAGGGGGTGGGGAGGCGGTCGTAGAGGTCGACCTCGATCGTCGGGTCCTCGCGCTTGAGCAGGTCCTCGGCGGCGTAGAAGCCGGAGGGGCCGGCGCCGATGATCGCGACGCGCAGGGGGCTTTCGGGTGTTCCGGGCTCGCTCACGAAACGCGGAAGGTTACGCGAGTGCGCGCGGCGCGGCGGCCGCCACGGCTTCGCCGTCGAGCGCGTCGATCGCCTTGCCGAGCGAGGTCGCGACGCAGGTGAAGATCGGCGTGTCCTGGAGCGTGTAGGAGCTCGACTCGGTCGTCCGCAGCTCCTGGACCAGGTCGAGGAACTCGCCCGGCTCATCGGCCTCGAACGAGACCACGAACTCCTGGTCGTCGAGCCCGAACGAGTAGGCGGTGTTGATCGAGATCTGGGGGTATTTGCGCCCGACCTCGATGTGGCTCTTCATGATCCGCCCGCGCTCCTCGGCCGGGAGCGCGTACCACTCGCGCTTCTTCCAGAACGGGTAGACGAACAGGTACTTGCGCTCCGAGACGCAGATCTCGAGCCGCGGCTGCTCCTCGGAGTAGGGCGACTTCTTGGTCATCGCGAGATAGGAGTGTGGGATGTCCGCCCAGCGCGCGAGCCCGCTCTGGCCGAGGACGACGTGGAAGGTGTGGATGTCCTCGAGAACCGGGCTCTGGCTCAGGAGCAGCAGGTCGACGTCGCCCCGGGTGCCGACCGTCGAGTAGGCTCGCAGCGAGCGATCGAGGGCGAAGTCCTCGCAGGCGGCGAGGAACTCGCGCTTGTCGCGGGCGCGCTCCTCGGGGTCTCGGCGCCGCCAGGCGGGATCGAGCTTGAAGAACGTGAACTTGACGAAGGTGCGATCGGCCATCAGCACGAGATTAGCGATCGCTTTGGGGGCGCTTGCGGGCCTGCTTGCGCTCCCGGCGACGGCTCCGGCTGCCCCGCCGGCGCCCGCCGAGCAGCCGTCGGTCGTCCTCGCGCTGATCACCCCGGGCGCCGAGACCGAGGACTTCGCGGCGCTGCCCGGGATCGCCCCGGGGATCGCGAGCGCCGGGCTGAGCACGGTCTCGGCCGCCCAGACCTACCTCGACATCTCGCAGGGCAACCGGATCTTCACCTCGCTCTACCCCGAGGAGCTCCCGAAGGGTCTGCTGATCGAGGGCGACCGGGTCCCCGACTGGGCTGAGATCGAGGAGCGATCGGCGGACGCGCCCGGCAACCTCGTCCCCGGGCTGCTCGCCCAGACGCTCGAGGACGCCGGCGTCGCGGTCCGCGTCGACCCCAGCCTGCGGACACCGGCGCTGCTCGGGGCGAACCGCTCCGGCGAGGTCGATCGGTCGGGGAGCTTCGACTGCGCGGCGGCCCGCTGCGCGCCGGGGGTCACGGTGATCCTCGCGAACCGGGTTGAGATCCCGGCGCTCGCCTCGCGGTTGGGCGGCGAGGACATGCTGATCGCGCTCGAGCGCCCGCCGCCCCCGGGCCGCGAGGGCCTCGAGATCGGGATCGCGGGCCGCGGGTTCGAGGGCCGGCTGACCTCCGACACCACCAGAACCGGCGGGCTCGTGACCTCGACCGACATCGGGCCGACGATCCTCGAGCGCTACGGGCTCGCCGTTCCCGACGAGATGACCGGGACGCCGATCCGCGCCGAGGGCGACGTCGACGCGGCGGGCCTGGCCGAGCGCTCGGAGCGGATGTCGGTGGTCTCCTCGCGCCGCGAGCCGGTCGTGATGACCAACCTCCTCATATGGCTGCTGCTGGCGCTGGTCGCGATCGCCGTCACCCGCGGGGCGGCGGCGCGCACGGCGCTGCCGCTGCTCGCGCTCGCGTGCGTCTACCTGCCGCTGATGCTGCTGATCGCCGCCGCGCTCGATCCGAGCCGCGCCGCGGAGCGGCTGATCGTCGCGCTCGGGGCGCCGCTGCTCGCGGCCGGGACGCTACGCGCCTTCCGCGGCTACACGGCGCTCGCGGTCGCCTGCGCGCTGACGGTCGGCGCCTACGCGATCGACGTGCTCGTCGGCTCGCCGCTGACCAAGCTCTCGCTGATCGGCCCCAACCCGGCGATCGGGGTGCGCTTCTTCGGGATCGGCAACGAGCTCGAGGCCGCGATCGCGGTCCTGGTCCCGGTCGGGATCGGGGCGGCGCTCGCTGCCGCGTGGCCCGGGGAGCTCGACGATCGCGGCCGCCGCCGCGCCGCGCTCGCATTCCTCGGCGCGGGCGCGATCGGGGCGATCGTCTTCGCCGCCGGGCGCTTCGGCGCCGACGTCGGCGCCGCGATCGTGCTCGCGATCGGCGCCGCGGTCGCGGCGGCCGTGGTCACCGGCGCGGCCGGCGGGCGGCGGACGCTGCTGCTGATCCTCGCCGCGCCGGTCGCGGCGCTCGCGGCACTGGCGGCGCTCGATCTCGCGCTCGGGGGCGGCGCCCACCTGACCTCCTCGGTGCTCGAAGCCGGCGGGGCGGGGGACCTCGGCGACGTCGCCGAGCGCCGTTTGCGGCTCTCGGCCAAGAGCTTCAGCCGCACGTTCGACTCGCCGTTCCTGTTCGCGGCGCTCGCCGCGCTGCTCCTGGCGCTCATCAGCCGGCGCCGGATCGCGGGCTGGTTCGAGGGCAACCGGGCGGCGCTCGCGGGGCTCTGCGGCGCGGTCGCCGCGACCGTGATCGGCACGCTCGCGAACGACTCGGGGGCGGTGCTGCTGATGATCGGGACCGGCTTCTGCGCCGCCTGCGCGGGCTTCGCCTGGGCGCAAAAAGCGGCGCCATAAGCACCCGCTACCCTTGTCGGCGATGCGCATCGCGCTGGTTTCGCCCTATTCCTGGACCTATCAGGGAGGCGTCAACCGGCACGTAGAGGCCCTTGCCACGGAGTTCATCTCCCGTGGCCACCACGCCCGCGTGCTCGCTCCCTGGGATCCCCCCGACCGCACCAGCGGTCTGCTCCACCGTGGGCCCGCGTCCGAGCGCCAGCAGCCGGACTACCTCGTGCCGCTCGGCCGCACGATCGGGTTCGGCGCCAACGGCGCGGTCTCGAACCTCGTCCCCTACCCGAGCGGCGTCGCGCTGCTGCGGAACGCGCTCCGCGAGGGCGACTACGACGTCATCCACGTCCACGAGCCCCCGGCGCCGATGGTCAGCTGGGACGCGGTCTCATTTCGCGGCGCTCCGGTGGTCGGCACCTTCCACGCCTACTCGACGAAGCCGTTCCCGAACCACGTCGCGACCCTGCTCGGGGCGCGGCGCAAGTTCAACCAGCTCGCGAAGCGGATCGCGGTCTCCGAGGCCGCGGCCTGGACCGGGCGCCGCTGGTACGGCGGCGAGTACGAGATCATCCCCAACGGCGTCGACCTCCCCTCGGCCCCGACCGGGCCGAAGACCCAGAGCGACGAGCTGCGAATCGCCTTCCTCGGCCGCGCCGAGGAGCGCAAGGGGCTCCCGGTCCTGCTCGCGGCGTTCTCGGCCCTGGTCGAGCACGTGCCCTCGCGCCTGACCGTGATCGGCGCCTCGACCGAGGAGGTCGAGCGGCTGCTCCCCGACCCCGAGGTCTCCAAGCACGTCCACGCGCTCGGCAAGGTCAACGACACGGCGCTCTGGCACCAGCTCGGAGAGGCCGACGTCCTCTGCGCGCCCTCGCTCTCGGGCGAGAGCTTCGGGATGGTCCTGATCGAGGCCTTCGCGGCCGGTACCCCGGTGATCGCCTCCGAGATCGCCGGCTACAGCGACGTGGTCAGCGACGGCGTCGACGGCATCCTCGTCCCGCCGGCTGACCCCCAGCGGCTCGCCGAGGAGCTCCAGCGCCTCCACTACGAGCCCGAGCGGCTCGTCGCGATGGGCGAGGCCGGCCGCGCCAAGGCCGAGCGCTACGCCTGGCCGCGGGTCGCCGACCGGGTCGAGGGCGTCTACGAGGCCGCCCAGGAGGTCCCGGACCCGATCGGCACCAGCGAGCGGATCGCGCGCAACAGCGGCTTCGTCCGCGCCGACGGCGGCCCGCGCACACCCGCGAAGCGACTCGACTCGCTCGAGCCCGCGCCCGAGGCGGCCGGTACCCGGCGCGCGAAGGCGGCGCGCAAGATCGGTCTCGGGGTCGCAGGGCTGCTCGGCGTCGGCCTGACGCTGCTCGCCGCGCAGCGGATCGGGGTCGACCAGGTCGCCGAGAGCGTCGTCCGCTCCGACGCGACCTGGGTAGCGATCGCGCTCGGCCTGATGATCGCCTCGATGTTCCTGCGCGCCGCGTCCTGGGTCTCGATCGCGCGCGCCGCGCTGCCGCGGCGCCCGGTCCGCCGCCGCGACGTCACCTCGGCGACGATGATCGGAGTGCTGATGTCGGCGACGCTGCCCGCCCGCCTCGGCGAGCCGGCGAGGGCGATGGTGCTCGCGCGCCGGATCGGGCGCATGCGAGAGACGTTCCCGGTCCTGCTCGGGACTCTCGTCTCGCAGACCGTCCTCAACATCGTCGCCTTGGCGATGCTCGGCGTGATCATCGTCTCGAGCACCGACCTCTTCCACTCCAACACCGAGAGGATCTTCCTCGTCAGCCTCGCGCCGCTCGCGCTGCTGGTCGTGGTGATGCTCGCGCCGATGGTCCTCCGCGGCAACGGCGGCGGCCGGATCGCGAGGGCCGGGGAGGCGGTGCGCGGCGCGCTGCTCCAGATCCGCAAGGGGCTCCAGGTCTTCCGCGAGCCGAAGCGCGGCAGCATCGCCGCCGCCGCCCAGCTCGGAGCCTGGGCGCTGCAGCTGCTCGCCTGCTGGGCGCTGCTCGCGGCGCTCGGGCTCGACCACGAGGCGTCGATCGGCGCCGCCGCGGCGGTCCTCTTCGCGGTCAACGTCACCGCGGTCGTCCCGGCGACGCCCTCGAACATCGGGATCTTCCAGCTCGCCGTGATCAGCGTCCTGCACACCGGCTGGGACATCAGCACCGCGGACGCCCTCGCCTACGGGATCATCCTCCAGGCGGTCGAGATCGCGACCGCGGTCATGCTCGGCGTCCCGGCCCTCGTCCGCGAGGGCGTGACCTGGAAGGACATGCGGATCCGCGCCCTCGGCTCGGCGCCCGTCCAGCTGGATCCCGAACCCCCGGTGCGCAGCGGCGCCTCAGCAAGCACTTCGGCCGGTAGCTAAGCGGCGGCTTCGGCGGGGGCCGGGGTCGATTCGAGGAACTCGCCGAGGAGCTCGGCGACCTTGTCGGGCTCCTCGATCTGCGGGCAGTGGCCGCAGTCCTCGAGCAGCTCGAGCCGCGTCTCGGGCAGCTCGGCGATCACGCGCTCGGCGCCCTTCGCGTAGACCATCCGGTCACGGTCGCCCCAGACGATCAGCACGGGGCAGCGGATCTTCGCGAGCTCGAACGGGTCGGAGAGCTCGGCCGCGACCCGGCGGCCCGTGGCGAGGATGCGGCGGGCGTCGCGGCGGGTGCGGATGTGCCCGGTGAACGCGCGCACGATTCCCGGATCGACCTTACGCCCGTGGGCGAAGGCGAAGAGGCGGTAAAGGCGGGCGACGGTCTGGCGTATCGCGACCTCGGGGACCGGAACCGGTGAGGCGAGCAGGCCGCGGACGAGCGGAGCCCCCTCGATGATCCGCATCCAGGTCGCCATGTCGAGCCCCGCGGGAGCGATCGGGACGATGCCCCGAATCGGCAGCGAGTCGTCCTGGGCCGTGCGCAACGCCATACACCCCCCGAGCGAGTTGCCGGCGATCACGACCCCGCGCCCGTTGGCGAATCGCTCGACCGCCTCGCGCACGAAGCCGTCGAGCTGCGGCAGCACGTCCTCGTCGCGATCGAGATGCGCCGCGCTCCCGAAGCCGGGCATGTCGAGCGCGATCGCGGCGCGCCCCTTCCTTCGCAGCCGGTCGAGCACCAGCCGCCAGGTGTCGGCGCTGTCGGCGTAGCCGTGCAGGAGCAGAAGCGGGGCGCCCTCGCCGTCGAGCTCGAGCGCACGGGTCTCGAGACCTCCCAGCTTCAGCCTGTACTCGTGGATCGGCTGCATTGGCTACCCGGCCAGGAGGCTATTACGCGGCGCGGATACCCGGGCTACGCGGTGACTTCGTCGCCGCGCTCGACCGGCTCTTCTTCGACCGCGCCGTCCTCGGGGTCGTCCTCGGGCGGCAGCTCGCCGCCGCGCTCGGTGCCGGCGATCAGCTCGTCGGGCGCCTTCGCCTTGGGGATGAAGCCCGACTTCATGCCGAAGTAGACCGCCTGGGGGTGGTGGGCGATGATCGCGACGGTCGACTGCTCGGGGAGCACGGCGTGGCCGCCGGAGAGCGTCATCCCGATCTCCTCGAGCTGCAACAGCTTCCAGACCTTGTCGTGCTCCGACTGGTCGGGGCAGGCGGGGTAGCCCCACGAGTAGCGGCGGCCCTGGTCGGGGTCGATCGCGAGGTCCTTGCGGACCTCGGCGTGCAGCCACTCAGCGAGGCCCTCGGCGGCCTGAACGCCGATCCCGTGGGTGAAGAGCTGCTCGGCGAACTCGCCGTCCTTCTCGAGCTTCGCCATCAGCTCGGTGACCTCGGGGCCAACCGTCACGCCTTGGAGCGCGACCACGTCGCGCTCCCCGTCTCCCAGGGCGTCGAGCGGGCGGTAGAAGTCGGCGAGGCAGATCCGGTCGTGCTTGGGCTGGCGCGGGAAGACGAGCCGCTCGATCTCCTTCTCGTGGTCCTCGGGGTCGAAGACGATCAGCTCGTTGCCGTCGGCCGCGACCGGGAAGTAGCCGAGCCTCGTGCGCGGGTTGAGGTAGTCCTGCTCGCGCCACATCCGCTCGAGCTTCGGCGCGAAGCCCTCGTCGTCGCCGTCGCCCTCGACGATCTTGCGCCACTCCTCGCCCTTCTTGCCGCGCCCGCCCCAGTGGAGCTTGAACAGCACGTGGCGGTCGAGGTAGGGGTAGACGTCGCCGAGGTCGACCGGGATCTCCTTGACGCCCCAGAACGGGGGCTCGGGTAGCGGCGCGTCGGTGCGCGCCGCCGAACGGGTCGAGTCGTCGTCGGTCGGCGGCCCGTCGTCGACCTTCTCGGGCTTCTCGCGCAGCGCCTGCGCCTCTTCGCGGATCTTCGTGACCAGCGCGGCGCGCGTCTGCTCCTCGACCAGCGCGTCCATCGTGTCGAGGCCGACGAAGGCGTCCTTGCAGTAGAAGACGCCGGGCGCGTAGACGTCGTCGGAGTCCTTGCCGCCGGGGTAGAGGATGCGGCGGCCGAAGTCGCGATTGATCGCCGCGCCGCCGATCAGGACCGGGAACTCGTGGCCGCGATCGTGGAGCTCGCCGACGCAGGCGGGCATCTGCTTCGAGGTCGAGACGAGCAGTGCCGAGAGGCCGATCGCGTCGGCCTCGTGCTCGACCGCGGCGTCGATGATCGTGTCGACCGGGACCTGCTTGCCGAGGTCGACGACCGTGTAGCCGTTGTTGGTCAGGATCGTGTTGACGAGCGACTTGCCGATGTCGTGGACGTCGCCGAACACGGTCGCGATCACGACCTTGCCCTTCGAGTGGCCCTCGATCCGCTCGAGGTAGTTCTCGAGCCGGGCGACGGCGCGCTTCATCACCTCGGCCGACTGGAGCACGAAGGGCAGGATCAGCTCGCCGGCGCCGAACTTGTCGCCGACCTCCTTCATCGCGGGAAGCAGGACCGTGTTGAGGGTCGGGACGGCGCCGATCTTCTCGACCGCTTTGTCGATCTGATCCTCGACGCCCTCCTTCTTGCGGCGCAGGATGTGCCAGTGCAGCGCCTCCTCGGGCTCCATGTCGGCGGTCGGGTCGGCGGCGCCCTCCTCCTCGCCGTCGTCGCCCTGGCTCTCGAAGTGGGCGATGAAGCGCTCGAGGGCGTCTTCGCGCTTGTTGAACACGAGGTCGTTGGTCAGATCGCGGTCCTCTTCGGAGATCTCCGGATACGGCGTCACGTGGTTCGGGTTGACCATCGCGAGGTCGAGCCCGGCCTCGACGGCGTGGTGGAGGAAGACCGAGTTCAGCGTTGCGCGCGCCTTGGGCGAGATCCCGAACGAGACGTTGGAGACTCCGAGCGAGGTCTTGACGCCCGGGATCTCGGCCTTGATCCGCCTGATCCCCTCGATCGTCTCGACCGCGGAGGGCTTCCACTCGTCGTCGCCGGTCGTCAGCGTGAAGGTCAGCGCGTCGAAGATCAGGAGCTCGGGGTCGAGCCCGTGCTCGTCGCAGGCGATCTCTTTGATCCGCTCCGCGATCTCGACCTTGCGCTCGGCGGTCTTCGCCATCCCGACCTCGTCGATCGTCAGCGCGATCAGCGCCGCGCCGTGCTCGACCGCGAGCGGGACGACGACGTCGGCCTTGTCGCGGCCGGCCTCGAGGTTGATCGAGTTGACGATCGCGCGCCCGGGGGTGTGCTCGAGCGCGGCCTTGATCACGTCGGGCTCGGTCGAGTCGATCTGCAGCGGCGCCGGCTGCGAGAGCGAGACGCGCTTCGCGACCTCGCTCATCTGCACATCCTCGTCCTGGCGCTCGGTCAGCGCGACGCAGAGGTCGAGCACGTGGGCGCCGCCGTTGACCTGGTCCTCGGCGACCTGGAGCAGCCCGTCGTAATCATCAGCAAGAAGAAGTTCCTTTGCCTTACGGGAGCCCTGCGAGTTGACGCGCTCGCCGACCAGGGTCGGCGCCGGCTCCTGGACCAGCGGCGTCGCGCTGATCATGCTCGAGACCTGGACCGGGCCGGGGGATGGGCGCTCGCCGGGGGTCCGGCCCTCGATCCGCTCGGCGATCGCGCGGATGTGGTCCGGGGTCGTCCCGCAGCAGCCGCCGACGATCCCGACCCCGTGCTTCTCGACGAAGTCGCCGAGCGTGTTGGCGAGCGGCTCGGGCTCCTCGGGGAAGATCGTCTCGCCGTCGGGGCCCTGGTGGGGGATCCCGGCGTTGGGAATGCAGTGCAGCGGCAGCGGCGAGTTCTCGCCGAGGTAGCGGATCGCGTCGCGCATGTCCTCGGGCCCGGTCGAGCAGTTGAGGCCGAGGACGTCGACGTCGAGGGCGGTGAGGGTCGTCATCAGCGACGGAACGTCGGTCCCGAGCAGCATCGTCCCCGACTCGCGGAGGATGAAGAGGCTGGCGATGATCGGCAGCGTCTTGCCTGTCCGCTTGAAAGCCTCGCGGGCGCCGAAGATCGCCGCCTTGGTCTCGAGGATGTCCTGCTGGGTCTCGATGATCAGCAGGTCGGCGCCGCCCTCGATAAGCGCCCCGGCCTGCTCGTCGAAGACCTCGACCAGCTTGCCGAAGGTGATGTCGCCGAGCGTCGGGTCGGTCGAGGCGGGCAGGAAGCCGGTCGGGCCGATCGAGCCGGCGACGAAGCGGTCGGGGCCCGCGGCCTCGCGGGCGATCTCGGCCGCTTTCGTGTTGATCTCGAGCGTGTGCTCGGCGAGCCCCCACTCGTCGAGCTTCAGGCGGCTGCCCTGGAAGGTGTCGGTCTCGAGCACCTCGGCGCCGGCGTCGAGCATCGAGTTGTGGACGCCCGCGATCACGTCGGGGCGGTTGAGGATCAGCGCCTCGTGGCACTTGCCCTTGAGCCCGCCGTAGTCCTCGGCGGTCAGCTCGAACTCCTCGAGGGTCGCGCCCATGCCGCCGTCGAAGAGGACGACGCGATCACGGGTTGCCGCTATGAAGTCACGCTCTTGTGCCATCGGTAAAGCCTTTCACCTCCATCGAATCCCGGCTGTAGCACCCGCCTCGATCCGGGGATCTCGGTTGGTTGCTGCGGCGTCAGCGGGCCGGGTCCCTCGACCGCTCTGGATGGAACCAGAACCAGTCTACCGAACCGTAGGTAGCGCCCAGGCGGGCGCTTTGCAAGCAGCGTTTTAGCGTTTCATTAGCGGCTGCTTGCATCATGCGGCTCTCGAAGAAGGACACAGATCGCCCGCCCAACGAGGGGCGGGCAAGGAGAGACACACATGGACCATGACATCGCAGGAGTCAAGGTCGGAGGCCGTGCGCCGAAGGCGTTGCTGCTCAACGACGGGACCCGCCTCGCCCTCGAGGAGGACGACACCCCCCGCGGCCACTTCAAGTGGACCCGGGTCGGCGACGACGGCACCGAGCCCGTCTCGGTCGCCAAGGCGGTCGAGCTCGCCGGCGCCGATCACGCCGAGTACGTCACCGTGCGCACCCGCGCCGAGGTCGAGTGGCTGAACATCGTCTCCGAGTGGTACCGCGAGCAGGCCGAGCGCCTCTCGGTCGATCTCGCCGGCGCCTACTAGGACAAAGCTTCTCCTCCCCCCGAACGAAGGGCGTCCCCTCCCCCGGGGGCGCCCTTTGTTTTTCGGCGCCTAGAGGCCGTGGTTGGGCCACTCCGGCTGCTCGCCGCGCTTGAACGCGCCGGCGCCGATCGCGTGCGAGTCTCGGCGCAGGAACATCGAGAGCGTCGCCTCGAACTCGATTCTCAGCTGCTCCTCGTAGGTCCGCCCGACGTTGCGGACCATCGTCTCCTTGTCGGAGCGGATCGCGCCCTGGGGCAGGGCCGCGATCTCGCGGGCGAGCTCGAGCGCTCGCTCGAGTGCCTTGCCCTCGGGCACGACCTCGTTCGCGAGCCCGATCCGCAGCGCCTCTTCGGCCTCGACGGCGCGGCCGGTGATGATCATCTCCATCGCCCGCGCGTAGCCGACCGCCATCGGCAGCCGCACGGTCATCCCGTCGCCGGCGACGATGTTCCAGCGCCGCTCGAGCGCGCCGAAGACCGCGTTCTCGGCAGCGATCCGGATGTCGGCGAGCAGCGCGTTCTCGAGCCCGGCGGCGACCGCCCAGCCGTTGACCGCCGCGATCACCGGCTTGAAGACGTC
Organism: uncultured Solirubrobacterales bacterium; assembly: GCA_963817065.1. Classification (GTDB taxonomy): domain Bacteria; phylum Actinomycetota; class Thermoleophilia; order Solirubrobacterales; family 70-9; genus CAWFMO01. The sequence goes on along the minus strand of CAWFMO010000002.1, from coordinate 416,798 downwards.
GACGCGGCGCGTGTAGCCGCAGTCGCCGGGGGAGTTGTAGGCGTGGGTGCGGAAGCCGTCGTAGCCCTGGCCCTCGCCGCCCATGCCCTCGAGGCCCGCCTCGCCGAGGTCGGCGGCGTCCTGGAGGTCCCAGCCGGCGCAGAACGCGTCGCCGGTACCGGTGATCACGAGCACGAAGGCGTCCTCCTCGTCGCGGAAGCGCCGCCACGCCTCGTGGAGCTCGTCGTTCATCTTCCGGTTGACCGCGTTGCGCTGCTCGGGGCGGTCATAGGTGAGGACGGTGACGTGGCCGTCCGTCTCGTATTTCAGGTGCTCGTAGCCGGGCAAGGCCGGCTAGCGGCCGAGGCGGCGCTTCATGTCGCGCGCGTTGAAGAAGCGCGCCGCCTTCGCCAGGCCCTCACGGCGCTTGGCCGTGTAAGGGAAGTAGAAGGGCTCGCGCTTGCCGCCGAAGCGGGTCAGCATCAGCGTCTCGGGGCGGACGAACTTCTTGATCCCGTACTCGCCGTGGCGGTAGCCGACGCCCGAGTCCTTCCAGCCGCCCATCGGCACGTCCGGGGCGAGGAAGTTGACGAGCACGTCGTTGACGACCGCGGCGCCGACCTCGAGCCGGCGCGCGACCCGCTCGGCCTCGCGCTTGGGCCCGAACACGTAGCCGGTCAGGCCGTGGCGGGAGTCGTTGGCGTGGCGGATCGCCTCTTCGGCGTCCTTGACCTTCATCACCCCGACCACGGGGCCGAAGGTCTCTTCCTTCATCAGCTCCATGTCGGTATCGACGTCGGCGAGCACGGTCGGCTCGAACCAGTCGCCGGGGCGGTCGACCTGCGAGCCGCCGGTCAGCACCCGGGCGCCCTTGCCCTTGGCGTCGGCGATGTGCTCGGCGGAGACCTGCATCTGCTTCGGGAAGGTGATCGCGCCCTGCTCCATGCCGTGCTCGGGACCGTCGATTCCCATGTTCAGGGCGTTGACCTCCTCGGCGAACTTCTTCACGAACTCGTCGTAGACGGGCTCGGCAACGAAGGTGCGCTCGACCGACATGCAGACCTGGCCGGAGTTGGCGAAGCCGCCCCAGGCGGCCGCTGCCGCGGCGCGGTCGATGTTCGAGCCCTCGAGCACGATCATCGCGTCGTTGCCTCCGAGCTCGAGGCTGACCGGGGTCAGCGTCTCGGCGGCCTGCGCCATGACGCGCTTGCCGGTCCGGTCCGAGCCGGTGAACTGGATGAAGTCGGCCTCGTCGACGAGCGCGGACCCGGTCTCGCCCTTTCCGTGGACGACGTCGATCACGTCGGGGGCGCCGATCTCGTTCTTCCAGGCGTCGATCACCTCGCTGATCCCGAGCGGCGTGACCTCAGAGGGCTTGATCAGCACCGCGGCGCCGGCCTGGAGGGCCGGGATTCCGTCGCCGAGCGAGAGGATCAGGGGGAAGTTCCAGGGGCTGATCACGCCGACGAGCTCGTAGGGCCGGTACTGGATCCGCAGCTTCTTCGAGGCCATCAGCGGCGAGTGCGCGCGCACCTTCTGGTCGCCGATCATCTTCGGCGCCTTCTTGCCGTAGAAGTTGATCAGGTCGGTGAGGTAGGCGCCCTCGCTTCCGGCGTCGGACCAGGTTTTGCCGGTCTCCTTCTGCATCGTCGCGGCCATCCGGTCCTGGTTGTCGAGCATCCAGTCGCGGAGCTGGCCGAGCCACTTGCCGCGGCCCTTGTTGCCGAGCGCCTCCCACTCGGCCTGGTTGGAGCGCAGACGCTGGGCGACCTCGTGGACCTTCTCGGGGCCGTCGACGGGGACCGTGGCGATCGAGTCGCCGGTCGCCGGGTTGATCACTTCGAAGGTCTCGCCGGTCGGTGCCGCCGCGCCGTTGCCGGCGGCCCCGTCGGAGGTCTTGTCCTTGCTTCTGCTCAGCAGCGCCACGCGTAGCCCCTCTCCTCAGAGTTAGTGCCTGTCGCCGCCCAGACTACTCCTGGCTGGCTGGCCAGGGCTTGTGCCGTTACGCACCCGACCGATCGGAGAATCGCGGACCGCCCTTTTTCGACAGCGGTCCAAAGACCGGCCGCCCCGGCGTCCATACGGTGATCGCTGATAACCGCGACCGTCGGGGCGTATGCCCGCGGCGGGCATGGAAAGGGAACACAGATATGAAAACCAAGTTCGGCATTGGCGCCGCGCTCGCATTGCTGGTCGGGCTCGTCCTGCCCGGGTCTGCGTTTGCGCAAGCTGCCGACATCGAGACGCTGAAGGGCGAGCTGGACATCACCTGGGTGATGGTCGCCGCCGTCCTCGTCCTGCTGATGCAGGCGGGCTTCATGTTTCTCGAGATCGGGTTCTCCCGAGGCAAGAACGTCGGGGCCGGCGTGGCCAAGATCCTCGTCAACCTCAGCGTCCTGACGATCGCCTGGTGGGCGGTCGGATTCGGGATCTCTTCGCTCTCCGGGAACGACATCATCGGGACGGAAGGGTTCTTCTTCCATCACGGGCAGGACATCGCCGGAACGATCGTCGGCGGTACCGACGCGGCGTTGATGCTGTTCGGGATGCTGTTCGCGGCGGTCTCCCTGGCGATCGTCTGGGGGACGACGCTCGAGCGGATCAAGTTCGTCGCCTATGTGATCTACGCGGCCGTGTTCGGCGCGGTCATCTATCCGCTCGTCGCTCACGGCGTCTACGGCGGCGGTCTGCTGTCCGACGTCGGCGGCAAGCCGGTGATGGACTTCGCCGGTTCGTCGGTGGTCCACCTCACCGGTGCGGTCGGTGCCCTGGCGGCGTTGATCCTGCTCGGCGCCCGAAAGGGCAAGTACGGCCCCGACGGCAAGCCGCGGGCGATTCCGGGACATTCGATGCCACTCGTCGGCCTCGGCGTCTTCATCCTCTGGGTCGGTTGGTACGGCTTCAACGCCGGTTCGACCTTCGGGACGAGCGACAACCTGTTCGCGGAGGTCGCGCTCAACACCCAGCTGGCCGCTTCGGCCGGTGTGATCGCCGCCTCGGCGACGATTTACGCCAAGACCAAGTCGCTCGACGTCGGCATGGCCGGCAACGGCGCGATCGCCGGTCTGGTCGGGATCACGGCTCCGTCGGGTTTCGTCGAGTTCTGGGCGGCTCCGATCATCGGCGCCGTCGCGGGCGTGATCGTCGTTTACGGCGTGCTCGCGATCGACAAGTACCTCGACGACCCGGTCGGCGCGCTCTCCGCGCACGGGCTCGCCGGTATCTGGGGCACGCTCTCGGTCGGCCTGTTCGGCTCCGAGCGGCTGATCCTCGACGGTGCCGCTCCGGGCGTCTGGTACGGGGTGTTCGGCGACGCGTCGCTGTCCGCGGGTGTCGGCCAACTGGCCGTCCAGGCGGTCGGCGTCGCGGCGATATTCGCGCTCGTGTTCGTGATCTCCCTGGCCACGTTCGGGGCAATCAAGGCCACGTTCGGACTCCGCGTCCCCGAAGACGAAGAGGACGCAGGGCTCGACATCAGCTCGCACGGGATGTATGGATACCCGGAGCAGTTCATTCCGCAGCCCGAGTACCCCGGCGCCGCCAGCGGCCATCTCCCAGCTGGCCAGCCGGCGCTCAGCACGATGGCATCACCGTCCGATCGACCAGCAACGCGTGAGGGGGTGAATTGATGAAGAAGATCGAAGCGTTCATCCGTCACGAGGCGTTCGAGCCGATCCGGACCGAGTTGCTCGAAAAGGGCATCCCGTCCCTGACGATCACGGAGGTCAAGGGATCCGGACGGCAGAAGGGCGTCGTCGAGACATACCGCGGCTCGACCCTGACGGTGAACGTCAGGCCGAAGCTCAAGATCGAGTGCGTGGTCGAAGACAAGGAGAAGGGTCTCGTCGTCGAGACGATCCTCAAGCACGCCCGCACGGGCGAGGTCGGCGACGGCAAGATCTTCGTCCTGCCGGTGGAGGAGGCGGTTCGCATCCGCACCGGCGAAGAGGGCGAGGAAGTGCTCCAGTCGCACACCGGGGAAGAGATCCCCGCCTAGGTCAGGCGTCAGCCCGCCTAGGTTCAATCGTTAACGACGAACGCCCCTCGCGGGGCGTTCGTCGTTAACCGTCTCTCCTCAGCTCGTTACTTCTTTTTCTTCTTCTTGACGCACTTGCCCTTCTTCAGCTTCCGCGGCTTCTTGCACTTCTTCGCCGCGGGCGCGGGCGCGGGCGTGGTCACGGGGGGTGTGGTGGCTGTGCCGCCACCGCCGCCAGTGCTCGGCGGGCCGTTCGGCGTCGAGTCGCACGCATTGCCGAGTCCGTCGTTGTCGTTGTCCTCCTGGCCCGGGTTGACGATCGCGGGACAGTTGTCGGTCGAATCCGGGTCGCCGTCGCCGTCGGCGTCGGGCGGCGCCACCGGTTCGGTGTAGTTGATCGACGGACCGCACGAGGACACCCTTTCGGCGCCGTCGATCACTCGGACGGTGATCTGGGTCGTCGTGTCCTCGGCGACCGCGAGCGGGATGCCGGCGCCGTTGTAAGCCGCGCTGGTCCCGAATGTGGTCGCCGGGCCCATGCACGTGGGGTTGTTGGCCCAGACCAGGACGTGGCCGGGCTCTGCGGCGCCTGTACCGCGCACGAGCGGCAGGTTGTTCTCGTTCGGCGAGACGGGGGTCGTCGCGAGCGTCGCCACCGCGGGCGGAGCGCCGATCGTCGAGAGGTCCTTCGAGAGCCAGACCCCGCCCGGGCCGTCGATGAAGCTGTCGAGAATCGGGCAGGCGACGATGCTGAACGGGTCGAGAATGTTCGTCGCCGCGGGGACCGGAACGTCGGTCCAGCCGGCGGAGATCGCCCCCGGGCCGGAGAGGTCGGGGTGGTTGAAGCGCACTCCCGTGTCGTATCCCGTGCCCGGCTCGGTCGAGAGCAGCAGCGCGATCGGGTCAATCGTGCAGTCGATTGGGTTTCCATCGAAGTCGGCCTGGGCGGTCGCCTTGACATGCGGCGCGCTCAGGGTCAACCCGCCGGTGCCGGGGGCAAATGCGCCGGTGATCGGATCCACCGCGATCAGGTTCAGGGTCACGTCGAGGGGGATGTCCGGATTCGGGGGGTCGGGGAGCCCGACTTCGAAGGTCCGCGAGAGCAGCAGGCCGGGCGGGATCGTGATCGTGCCGCCGGTGTTGTCGCCGCTGATCGTCGCCGAGTCGGGCGGCGCCAGGATCTGCTCGTGGTCGAGCGTGCAGTCGGGCGGTGCGCAGCCGATGCTCGCGTAGCCGAAGTTGGCTGCGATGCTGAACGGGGCCGCTTGCGCGGAACCCGCCGAGACGGCGGCGAAGGCACAAGTCGCCAGCGCGGCGACGATGAACACGCGAACTTTGCTCAGTCCGCGCATACGGCGCCCCGATCTCTCCTGATCCATGGGTGAATCTCCTCTCCTCCGGTGGGGCACTCCCTGTGCGCTCCCTGGGACAGGCATGACTATCAGAGATTCGTCCAGAAGTCACGCGGGTGCGGCGATTCTGTGCTCAGCGCTTGCGCGTCGCGATGATCCGGTAGACGGAGCCCTTCTGCGAGATCGCGTAGAGGTGGCCCGAGCGGTCCTCGCCGAACGAGACCAGGTAGGGGACCCGGAGGCCGAGGCCGTGGTCGCGCCCCGGCTCGCCCTTGCCGAGCCCGGGGCGGAAGGCCCGCAGCCGGCCGGTGCAGTAGTCGGCGAACAGGTACCTGCCGACCAGCTCGCGGCCCCTGATCCGCGCGAGCTGGGGGTCGCGGACGACGTAGCCCCCGGTCACCGCGCAGGCCCCCTTGCGGTGCGGATAGGCGAGCGTCGGGAGGACCGTCGTCTTTCGCCGGACGCCGCCGTTGAGGCGCCCGAAGCCCTCGTAGGCCGACCAGCCGAAGTTCGCGCCCCTCGCCCCGCCCGCGGCGACGATGTCGATCTCCTCGAAGCGGTCCTGGCCGACGTCGCCGATCGCCAGGGCGCCGGTCGCGCGGTCGAAGGAGAAGCGCCAGGGGTTGCGGAGTCCGTAGGCGTAGATCTCGTCGCGACCGTGGCGGCGCTTGAACGGGTTGTCGCGCGGGATCGTGTACGGGCGCCGGCCCTTCTTGCGCGGGTTGATCCGCAGCAGCTTGCCGAGCAGGGTCGCGCGGCTCTGGCCGACCTCGTGGGGGTCGTAGGAGGGGCCGCCGTCGCCGGAGCCGACGTAGAGCAGGCGGTCGGGGCCGAAGACGAGCTGCCCGCCGTGGTGCTTGGAGGAGTTCTGGCGTATCCGCAGGACGTTGCGGGCGCTGGCGCGGTCGGCGCGCAGCGGGTCCGCCGAGCGCTTGAACTCGAGGATCCGCATGTCGCCGCCGTGGCCCGTGTAAGAGACGTAGAAGAGCCCATCGTCCTCGTAGTCGGGCGAGAAGGCGATCGAGAACAGCCCCTGCTCGGTTCCCTTCGCCTTGACCCGCTTCTTGATGTCGAGGAACGGCCGCGGCTGGCGCTTCTCGTCCTTCAGGACCCAGACCGCGCCCCGCCGCCCGACCACGAACAGCAGGTCGTCCTCCTTCGGGGGCTGGGCGAGATAGACCGGCTCGCGGAACTGGCCGATCTTCTCCAGCTTCAGCTCCTTGGCGCCGAGCTTCGGGCCGTCGTCGCGGCCGACGCCGATCACCACGGCGGCCGCCGCCAGGGCCGCGGCCGCGATCGTCTCCAGGCGCCGGCGGCTCCGGCCCTTGGTCATTTCGCGGCGGCGCTCTGTGGCTCGGGGTTGAGCGCGTAGACGCCGCCGCTGAAGCTCGCCGCGTAGATCCGCCGGTCGCTGCCCTCGCCGAAGGAGACGACCCCGAACAGCTTCGTCGGCGAGAGCCGCAGGCCGAGCGAGCGATCGTCCTTGGCCCCGTCGGGGGTCGGGATGAACGTCCGCAGGTCGCCCGAGCAGGCGTCGCTGTAGATATAGCGGCCGTCGAGCGAGGGAATGCGCGGGTCGCGGATCACGTAGCCGCCGATGATCGAGCAGCCCTTGTCGTGGCCGTAGGTGAAGATCGGCTCGGTCAGCTCGCCGGGGCCGATCAGCTCGTGGTCCTTGCGGAACGGCTTGTTGGCCTCGAAGCGCGGCCAGCCGAAGTTGGCGCCCTTGAGCGTCCCGTTGGGCACGAAGTCGACCTCCTCGAAGTCGGCGGCGCCGGGGTCGCCGATCAGCATGTCGCCGGTCTTCGAGTCGAACGAGAAGCGCCAGGGGTTGCGCAGTCCGTAGAAGTAGATCTCGGGCCGGACCCCGGCCTGATCGACGTAGGGGTTGTCGGGCGGGATGCTGTACGGCAGATCGCCGGTCGGCTTGAGCGGGTCGATGCGGATGATCTTGCCGAGCAGGACGGCGCGCTGCTGGGCGCGATTGGAGACGAACGGCTTCATCACCGGCCCGCCCTCGCCGAAGCCGATCCAGAGGTAGCCGTCGGGGCCGAACTGGAGCTGGCCGCCGTTGTGCTGGTTGCGCCTGCCCTTGCCGTGTTCGGCGTTGATGATCGGGCGGCGCGAGTCGGGGTCGGCGAGCAGCGGGGAGTCGGCCGAGCGCTTGTACTCGTCGACCTGGACGCTGTTGTCCTCGAGCGTGTAGGAGACGTAGAAGCGCCCGCTCTTCGCGTAATCGGGGGTGAACTCGATCGAGAACATTCCCTGCTCGGACTTGGTCGAGTTGACCTCGTCCTTGAGGTCGAGGAACGGCTCCTGGATCAGCTTGTCGTTCTTGATCACATAGACGTAGCCCTGCTTGGTGGTCACGAACAGCAGCCTGTTCTCGCCGTCGGGCTGATTGATGTAGGTCGGAGCGCCGATCCCCGCGATCCGGTCGAGCCTCGCGACGCGCTTGCCCGGCGGCTCGACGTTGACCGGCGGCGGCTTGGCGACGGTCTCGGTCTCGGCCCCGCCGCCGTCGTCGCCGCAGGCGGAGAGCGCGAGCGCGAGAGCCCCCGTGGCCGCGAGCGCGGCCGCTCTGATCCTCATCGGCGCCAGCAAAACTCGGCGCAGCCTACAGAGCGGGTCTCAAGCGAAGGTCAGCGCTTGCGCGACTTGCCGCGCACGAAGCGGTAGACGGGCCCCGCGAGCGAGGTCGCGAACAGCTTTCCGTCCGCGGTCTCGCCGAACGAGCTCAGCTCCTCGACCTTGACCCCGACCCTGCGCACCTTCTGCGCGCCGCCGAGGGTCGGGATGAAGCTGCGGATCACGCCGTCGCAGAAGTCGCCGTACACGTAGCGGCCGCGGAGGCCGCCGAGATTCGGGTCGCTGACGACGTATCCGCCGATCAGCGCGCAGCGCTTGCCGCCGATCGAGTAAGCGAAGATCGGGCGGTCGTGGCGGCTCGGCGCCGGGCCGGTCGCGCCCTCGAACGATGTGAAGGCCTCGAAGTCGTTCCAGCCGAAGTTGGCGCCGTTGGCGTCGGCGAGCGTCTCGAAGTCGACCTCCTCGAAGCGGTTCTGGCCGACGTCGCCGATCACGATGCTCGGAAACGCGCCCGTCTCGATCGAGAACCGGAACGGGTTGCGCAGCCCGAGCGAGTAGATCTCGTCGCGGCCGGCGACGCTCGCGAACGGGTTCGAGGCCGGCGAGCTGTAGGCCGCCGAGCCGGAGGGGCGGGGGTCGATGCGCAGGATCTTGCCGAGCAGGCTCTCGACGTTCTGGGCGCTGTTGTCGGTGTCGCCGGCGCCGCCGCCGTCGCCCGTGCCGATGTAGAGGAAGCCGTCGGGGCCGAACTGGATCTGGCCGCCGTTGTGGTTGCTCTCGCCGGGGTGGGGGATCTCGAGCACGGTCCGGTTGCTCCCCGGGTCGGCTCTGAAGGTCGAGGAGCGGCGGAACTCGGCGACCACGTTGTCGCCGCCCCTGTTCGTGTAGTAGGCGTAGAAGAGCCCGCTCGAGGCGTAGTCGGGCGCGAAGGCGATCGAGAGCAGGCCCTGCTCGCCTCCGGCCTGGACGATCCCGCGGATGTCGAGGAACGGCGCCTTGCGCTTCTTGCCCTTGACCACGGCGACGACGCGGCCCGGCTGCTCGACGACGAGCAGGCCCGGGGTGCCGGGGGCCGAGCTGACGTAGACGGGCTGGTTGAAGCTGCCGACCTTGGCGAGCTTGACCTTCCCCGAGGCGCCGGGCGCCGCGGCGAAGCAGCGCGACGAGCGCGGCGGCGAGGGCTAGGGAGGTCCGGAGGGCGGTCATTTCGGTACGAGTCGGTAAACCGGTCCCTCGAACGAAGTTGCGTAGATCTGCCCGGCGTTGTCGATCCCGAACGAGCTCGTCGCGGGGACGTCGAGCCCGAGCGGCTTGTCGTCGGCGGCGCTCGTTCCCTCGATCTTGAAGCTGCGCAGCTTGCCCGAGCAGAAGTCCGAGTAGACGTAGCGCCCGGCGAGCGCCGGCAGCGCCGGGTCGCGGACCACGTAGCCGCCGGTGATCGAGCAGCCTTGGTCGCGGCCGTATGTGTGCGCGGGCTCGATCGCCCCCGGCGCCGACTGATCCTCGTTGAACGGCTCGGTGCCCTCGAACGCCGACCAGCCGAAGTTGGCTCCCTGGGCGTCGGCCGTCCTGACGATGTCGACCTCCTCCTGGGAGTCCTGGCCGACGTCGGCGATCACGAGGTTGCCGCCCTGCTCGTCGAAGTCGAAGCGCCACGGATTGCGCAGCCCGTAGGCGTAGATCTCGGGCTCTTGCCCGCGAGCGCGCGGGTCGAGGCGCAGGAGCTTGCCGAGCAGGCTGTTCCTGTTCTGCGCGTTGCGCCGCGGGTCGCCCGCCCCGCCCCCGTCGCCGGTGCCCACGTAAAGCTGCCCGTCCTCGCCGAAGACGATCAGCCCGCCGTTGTGGTTGGGCGCGAAGTCGTCCATCTCGAGCACGGTGCGCGGCTCGCCCGATTCGACGCTGTCGGGGTCATCGGCCGAGCGCTTGAACTCGACCACGCGCTGCTTCCCGTCGGTTCCGGTGACGTAGGCGTAGAGCAGGCCCGTCTGCTCGTAATCGGGGGCGAAGGCGATCGAGAGCAGTCCCTGCTCGACGTCGGTCGCGGTCTGGTCGGAGATGTCGAGGAACGGCTTCGAGAGCGTCTCGCCGTCGCGGACGATCTTCACCCGCCCGTCGCGCTCGACGACGTAGAGGTCCTCGCCGCCGGGCGGCTGGGCGACGTAGACAGGTGTGTCGAAGTCGCCGACCTTCTCGAGCCCGACGCCATCGCCGCCGGAGGCCGCGGTGCTCGTCGCCTCGCCGGTCGCGGTCTCCTGGCCGCCTTCCTCGTCGTCCCCGCAGCCCGCGAGGACGATGATCAGTGAAGCCGCGAGCGCGGCTGCGAGACCCCGGCGCACGGGTGTCTAGTTACCCCCGCCGCCGACTTCTTCACGTTGCTTCTGCGATCCCGCTTGGCCGATCAGGTCGTCGGGGTTGATCGGGACCACGTTGCCGGCCTCGTCGACCCGCGTCTGCGGCGGGACGTCGGTGATCTTGACCACGAACTCGCCCTCGGGCGGGCTGCCGTCCTCGGTCACCGCCACGGCCTTGCCGAAGCGGCCGGCGGAGATCTTGTAGGTGACCGTGTAGTCGCCGGCGACCACGGGGGTCAGCTTCCAGACGATGTCCTTGGTCTGCCCGGGCTCGACCGGGCCGAAGCTGAAGTTCTTGGTCCGGCGGTCGATCGCCCCGGCGGGCGCGGTCTCGCCGGCGAGCTTCGGGAACCCGTGCTCGAGGATCCAGACCGGGCGCGAGGGGACCGCGAGGTCCTTCTGCTCGCTGCGGACCGAGAAAGCGTCGTCGGAGCCGGGGTCGGTCGAGATCGTGATCGTCAGGTTGGGGATCGTCTCGTCGCCGGCGTTGCGGACCCCGAGCTCGAGGTCGGAGGTCTGCGCGAGGCGCTGGCTGTTGGCGAAGTCCGAGGTCGTGATCGCGACCGGGAACTCGCCCTCGGGCTCGTTCTCGTCCTGGCGCTCGCCGCCGCCGCCGCAGGCGCTGAGCGCGAAGACCGAGGCGATAGCGGCCGTGGCGAGGCAACCACGCCGGAAGGCATGACGGTCAAGCGGGGTGTCGCCGGTCCTCCCCAACGCGGGCGGAGCCTACCATCGGGGGTTGTCGCCGCGGAGCCAGTTGGAGGTTGTGGGTGGCGGTTCGCCTGCGCATCGAATAACCTTCTGCTCGGGAGAGATGGTCCGAGCCGTAGCCGATAGAGCTTTTCTTCCTGCCAAGTCTCTTTTTGAGCAGGTGGGCGACATGGTCATTCTCACGGCCAAGACGATCGTCTCGGCGATCCGCCCGCCGTATCCCTACGGCGGCGAGTTCATCGGCCAGTTCCTTTTCGCGCTCCAGCTCTGCTGGTTCCCGATGCTCATTTCCACTCTTGCGTTCGGCTTCGGCGCGCCCGGGTTGCAGGCCGCGAACTTCCTCTCGCTCTTCGGAGCTCTCGACCGGCTCGGCGGCTTCTTCGTCCTCGCGTCGATCCGCGAGTTCGCGCCGTTCGTGACCGCGGTCGTCGTCGCCGGCGTCGCCGGCACCGCGATCACCGCCGACCTCGGCGCCCGAAAGATCCGCGAGGAGCTCGACGCGCTCCAGGTGCTCGGCGTCGACCCGATCAAGAACCTCGTCGTCCCCCGCTTCCTCGCCCTGATGCTGATCACCGGGCTGCTCGACATCTACGCGCTGATCTTCGGGATCATGGGCGGGATCGGCGCCGAGCTGCTCTACAACGAGCCGCTGGGAGGTTTCTTCGCGACCTTGTTCGCCAACGCGTCGGTCACCGACCTATGGGGCTCGGTGCTGAAGACGACGATGTTCGGCGCGATCATCGCCATCGTCTGCTCCTACAAAGGGATGACTGCGTCCGGAGGCGCGGCCGGCGTCGGTAGAGCGGTCAACGAGGCCGTCGTGATCGCGTTCATGGGCGTGTTCGCGTTCAACTACGTCTTCACCCAGACCCTGCTCGCCACCCACCCGGAGCTGCAGACGATCCGATGACGGGGAGGAGCTAGATGGCAGGCGGATGGCTCGCGGTCCCGCGCGGGTGGCTGACCTCGATGGGCGAGATCTTCGCCTTCTGCACGCGGGTCATGGGGCTCGTGTTCACCGGGCGCGTGTTCAAGTTCTTCGGCGAGGCGCTGCGCCAGGCCGGGATCCTGATCCTCGGCTCGACGATCGTGATCTGGGGTTTGGTCTTCATCCTCGGCCTCACCTGCGGGATCGAGGGCGCCTACTTCCAGCGCTCGATCGGCGCCCCCGCATACGCCGGCGTCTTCGCCGCCTGGTGCGACCTGCGCGAGGTGATCCCCTACGCCTTCGGCTACATGCTCGCGGCCAAGATCGGGACCGGGATCGTCGCCGAGCTCGGCGCGATGCGGATCTCCGACGAGATCGACGCGCTCGAGGTCATGGGCGTCGAGCCGGTCGCCTACCTGGCCGCGACGCGGCTGCTCGCCGCCTGGCTCGTGCTGCCGTTCATGTACCTGGCCGCGGTCGGGGTCGGCTTCTTCGCCAGTTGGCTCGCGGTCGTCGAGCAGATCGGCGACGTCTCCTCGGGCGGCTACTTCCTGATCTTCTGGATGTTCCAGAACCCGCCCGACCTCATCTACTCGATCATCAAAGGGATGACCATGGCCACGGCCATCGTGCTCGTCGGCTGCTACTACGGCTACACGGCCTCGGGGGGGCCGGTCGGCGTGGGCACGGCGACGGCGAAATCCATGGTCTTGAACATCGTCTTGGTCCACATCATCGGGATGATGGGCACGCTGGTCTTCTGGGGCGCGAATCCCAGGGCACCAATCGGCGGATAACGAAGCGGATAGATAGGAGAAACATTGGCTGAGCGCAAGAAGAAGACTTCGACAAAGAGCACCTCGCGGACCCGGACCCGGTCGGCGAGCAAGAAGAGCTCGTCGAAGAGCTCGAGCAGCTCGCGCAAGCGCGCGTCGAGCTCGCGCAAGGCCGCGACTCCGAAACGCGACGCCGATCCGCTCGAGGCCCAGGGGATGGACGACACCGAGGACTTCGGCAATCGCGACTACGCGATCCCGGGCGTCGAGTCCGACGATCCGAACCCTTACAAGTGGCACACGGGCGCCAAGCGCGACCACGGCGGCGAGGACGCGATCGAGATCATCGACCTCGTCAAGCAGTTCGGCCGCACGCGGATCCTCAACGGCGTCAACCTCGGGCTCCCCGACAACCAGATCTCGATGGTCCTCGGCCCCTCGGGCACCGGCAAGAGCGTGCTGATCAAGCACATCGTCGGCCTGCTGTATCCCGATTCGGGGGACGTTCTCGTTCATGGTGAATCAGTGCCGCAGATGTCCGACGACGAGCTCTTCGAGGTCCGCAAGAAGTTCGGCCTCCTGTTCCAGGACGGCGCCCTGTTCGGGTCGATGAACGTCTTCGACAACGTCTGCTTCCCGCTGCGCCAGCACACCGACAAGTCCGAGGAGGAGATCAGCGAGATCGTCAACCGGCGGCTCGGCGAGGTCGGATTGGCCGAGGCGCACTCGAAGATGCCGAACGAGCTCTCGGGCGGGATGCGCAAGCGCGCCGGATTCGCCCGCGCCCTGGTCCTCGACCCGGCGATCGTCATGTTCGACGAGCCCGACTCGGGCCTCGACCCGGTTCGCACGGCGCTGCTCTGCGAGCTGATCCGCGAGGTCCACGAGGAGAACGGCGGCTGCTACATGGTGATCAGCCACGACCTCGGCACCGCGCGCCGGATCGCCGACTTCATCGCCGTGCTCTGGAAGGGGCGGATCGTCGAATCCGGGCCCTCCGACGAGCTCTTCGACTCGCCGAACGAGTTCGTCAACCAGTTCCTCAACGCTGACGTCAAGGGTCCGCTGGCGATGGACTAGTGACCCCCGCCGTGGGCGGGGGTCGGCGTGGCCTCGGATGAAGCGGATCCGGCGGCGGCCTCGCGGGTGAATTCGGCCGTATGGACCTTGCCGCCGACCTTGAACTGGAGGAAGAGGCGGTAGCGGCCCTCGCTCGGGAACTCGGTCTCGAAGCGGATCGCGGGATCGTGCGCGGCTCCGTCTCCGGTCTCGGTCGGGTGGGTGTGGAGGTACGCCAGGTCGCCCTCGCGGAGCGCGACGAGGTGGCCGTCGGCGTCGAGGTAGGGCTCGACCTCGACCGGCTCGCCCGCGCGGGTGACGGTGAACGTGAGCTCGGAGGACTCGCCGGCGACCGAGTCCGCCGCGGCGAGCTCGACCTTGTAGCCGTCCTCGGTCGTCGCCGTGTTCGCGGGTGCGGGGAGCGGCGCCGCTTCGAAGCCGCCGTCGACGTTGAGGTCGGCGCCCAGGGTGTGATCCTCGCCCGCGCGGTCGAAGTCGGCGAACACGCGGTAGCTGCCGGCCTCGTCGAGCTCGATCGGGGTCGACCAGGTCCCGTCCGCGGCCATCGTCGGGTGCAAATGCTGGAAGCCGGTCATGTCGCGGCGGACGACGATCAGGTGCATGCGCTTGGCGTGCTCGACCTCGAAGTCGCGGACCGGTGCGTCGCCGTCCTCGACGATCCGGAACGAGAGCTCGCTCCGCGCGCCCCGGTCGATTCGCGTTCGGTCGAGCTCGAGCGCGAGGCCGGATTCGGCGACCGCCAGGCCCGGGGCGCTCGCGGCCGATCCCTCGGCGAGCGTCGCCCCGCCGTGCTCCTCGTCCTCGCCGACCAGCTCGGCGACGAGCACCGTGGTGCCGAACACGAAGGCGACGGCGGCCACCGCGGCGACCGCCTTGACCGGCGGCCCTCCGTGAATCCCGGTTTCGTGGACGGCGGCGTGGCCCTTGCCGCGCGCGAGCAGCGCCCGGTTGACGGGCACGGCGATCACGCCTGCGATCACGAGCGCGAAGGAGAGGCTGCCCCAGAACAAGACGGTGTCGAGGCCGGCGTGCATCGCGCCCGGGATCACGACCAGAACCAGGTTGTCGACGACCTCCATCGTCGCGATCGAGAGCGTGTCGGAGGCGAAGGCGATCGGGACCACGGCGGCGAACGCGAGCCCCGCGCGGAGCAGCGGGATGCTGGTCAGCGTGTAGCCGAACAGGAACGCGAGCGCGATCGCGAGCACGATCGTCGCGAAGTTCGAGAGCCCGAGCGCGGTGCCGATCACCATCCCCGCGACCTCGCCGATCGCGCAGCCGGTCAGGCAGTGGAGGGTGGCGCTGATCGCGACCGCGGTCAGCGCGGCGCCCTCGGTCGGCATCTCGTGGTGGTGGTCGCCGTGCTCGGCGTCGTGGGCGTGGTGGGCGTGGGCGTCCATGCGGGCTCGGCACTATACCCCTGGGGGGTACCGGATGTCAAGAGCGGCCGATCGCGCGACTGATGCGGTGTTGAGGCGCGGCTCCTAAGCTTTCCCGCGATGACGGGAGAGAGGTCGATATTCGCCCGCGTCGCGCGGTTCGCCGTGCGGCGGCCGTGGGTCGTGCTGGCGCTGATCGCGGCGCTCTCGATCGGCGGCGCGGCACTGGCGCTGCGGCTGTCGACCGACGCGGGCACCGACACGCTGGTCGACCGAGACGACGAGACCTTCCAGGCGACCGAGCGCTTCAAGGAGAAGTTCGGCGACGACGCCGTCGTCGTGCTCGCCGAGGGCGACCTGCGCGAGCTCGTGCTGACCGAGAACCTCGGCCATCTGCTCGGTCTCGAGGGCTGCCTCTCGGGCAATCTGCCCGAGGAGGGGCTCGCGGACCTGCCCGCGGTCTGCCGCGAGATCGCCGAGCTCAACCCGAGCCGCGTCGTCTTCGGCCCCGCGACCTTCCTCAACCAGTCGGTCGCCCAGATCGAGCAGGTGCTGAGCGGCCAGATCGGCTCCGCCCAGCAGGAGGCGCAGGCCGAGGCCAAGAAGGCGCGCGAGCGGGCGGCCGAGCAGGGGCTCTCCGAGAGCGAGCAGGACGCCGCCGCCGATCAGGCCTCGCAGGCCGTCCAGCAGCGGTTTCAACAGGGGCTGCTCCAGATCGCGACCGACTACGGGATCACGAAGGTGCCGCAGATCGACGACCCCGATTTCGTCAGCAAGGTCGTCTTCGACTCGAGCCAGCCCGCCGGGACGCCGAAGGCGCGCTTCAGCTACCTGTTCCCGAACTCGAGCTCGGCGTTGATCTCCTCGCGGCTGCGCCCCGACCTCAGCGAGTCCGAGCGCAACCGGGCGATCGAGCTCTACAAGCGCGCGGTCGACGATCCCGAGTTCGAGCTTAACGGCGGGCGCTACGTGGTCAGCGGCGTGCCCGCCGTGGTCGAGGGGCTCGCCGACAGCCTGCGCTCGGAGATATTCATCCTCCTCGCCGCCTCGATCCTGATCATGGCGATCGTCCTCGCCCTGGTCCTCTCGCCGCCGCTGCGGCTGTTGCCGCTCGGGGTGGCGCTGGCGACCGCCGGGCTCAGCTTCGGGGCCCTGTCGCTGATCGGCGGATCGCTGACGATGGCCTCGGTCGCGGTGCTCCCGGTCCTGATCGGGCTCGTCGTCGACTACTCGATCCAGCTCCAGGCGCGCTGGAACGAGGCCCGGGGCGAGGGCCTCGCTCCGCAGCAGGCGGCGACCGTGGCGGCCGGTCGCGGCGGCCCCGTGGTCGGCGTCGCCGTGCTCGCGACGGCGGCCGGCTTCGCCGCGCTGGCGCTCTCGCCGGTGCCGATGGTCCGCGACTTCGGCCTCCTGCTCGTGCTCGGGATCGCGATCGGCTTCGCGGTCGCGCTCAGCGGCGGGCTCGCGGCGCTCGCGATCGCGGCCCGCCCGCGTAGCCGCCCGGTCCGCGCCGGCGGGCCCCTGCGTCGCGGCGGCGAGCGCCTCGAGCTGATGCGGGCGCGATCGGGGCGCCGGCTGCGGGAGGGCGGGACGAGGGCGCTCGCGGTCACGATCACCAACCCGGGCCGGGTCCTGGTCGCGGCGACGACGCTCGCGGTCTGCGGCTGGGTCGCCGGCAGCCAGACCTCGGTGGTCTCGGACATCCGAGAGCTCGCCTCGCCCGGGCTGCCCGCGCTCCAGGACGTCGAGGAGCTCCAGGACGAGACCGGGGTCTCGGGGGAGCTCAACGTCACCGTGACCTCCGACGATCTCGCGAGCCCCGAGGTGATCGGCTGGATGCGGAACTTCCAGGACCGCGTGCTCGAGCGCCACGGGTTCAGCGGCGCGCGGCGCTGCGAGGACGCCGACATCTGCCCCGCGATCTCGCTCCCCGACCTCTTCGGCGAGAGCGCCGGCGAGCAGACCGCCGAGCAGGCCCAGGCGCTGGTCGAGTCGATCCCGCCCTACTTCTCCCAGGCCGTGATCAGCCGGAATCCCGACGGCGGGATCGGCGACACGGCGAACATCGCCTTCGGGATCCCGGTGATGCCGCTCGACGAACAGCAGGACCTGATCGACGACATCCGCGGCCAGATCGACCCCGCGGGGCTGCCCGGTCCGCCGTCGGGGACGACGGTCGAGGTCGCGGGGCTGCCTGCGCTCGCCGCGGCCGCCAACCGCGATCTCTCGGCGAGCCGCTACTGGCTCCCGCTGGTCGCGCTACTCGCGGTCGGGCTCGTGCTGCTCGCCGTCTACCGCTCGGTCCGCCGCGCGGTCGTCCCGCTGGTCCCGATCGTGCTCGCGACCGGCTGGTCGGCGCTCGTCGTCGCCGCGATGGACATCCCGCTCAACCCGATGTCGGCGACGCTCGGGGCGCTCGTGATCGCGATCGCGACCGAGTTCAGCGTCATCCTCTCGGCCCGGTATGAAGCAGAGCGGGTGTCAGGCATGTCGGTCGGCGAGGCGCTGCGGCGGACCTACGAGCGCACCGGGACCGCCGTGCTCGCCTCCGGGGTGACCGCGATCGCCGGCTTCGCCGCGCTCGCCGCGAGCGACATCCGAATGCTCCGCGACTTCGGGCTGGTGACGATCGCCGACCTCGGGGTCGCGCTCGCCGGCGTGATGCTCGTGCTCCCGGCGGCGCTCGTCTGGGCCGAGGGCGTGCGCGACGCGCCGGCCGAGAACGGCTGGTGGGACCGGCTCATGGCCCCGGTTCGTGGCTGAGCCGCCCCAACGCTCCGGGCGGCCGTACCTGATCGCGGTCGGCGTCGCGTTCGCGGCGCTGGTCGTCTACGCGGGGGTCAACGCGGTGCGGACGACCGACGACGGGGTGCTCGGGATCGGCGCCCAGGACGAGGGGACCGCGCTCGCCGAGTTCGCCGTCCCCGACGCCCGCAGCGAGCTGACCGGCGACGCGAACGTCGCCCAGGACGACTGCGAGGGCGCGACCCGGCCGTGCCCCGAGGGAGACCGGCGCACGCCGGCCTGCCGGGTCGAGGAGCCGGGGGCGATCCGGGTCTGCGACCTGTTCGAGCGCCCGTCGGTGATCTCGTTCTGGTTCACGCGCGGCGGCGACTGCGAGGGGCAGCAGGACGAGTTCGAGACCGCCTACCGGCGCTTCGGCTCGCAGGTCGACTTCCTCGCCGTGAACGTGCGCGACCCGCGCGACGACGTCCGCGAGCTGATCGAGGAGCGCGGCTGGACCCATCCCGTCGGCCTCGACCCCGACGGCGCCCTCTCCAACCTCTATCTCGTCGGCGGCTGCCCGACTTTTCTCTACGTCTACCCTGGAGGCATCCTCAAGGACACGAGCATCGGCGAGCTCGACGCTCCGGCGCTTGCCGGCCGGGTCAAGGCGCTGATCGCGGACTCGAAGCGGCGCGCGAGCGGATGACCGAGACGCTGCCCGAGGAGTGGGAGGTCGCTCCGGAGCCCGGCTGGGTCGCGCCGGCGCTCGAGGACGAGTTCCCTGGCCTCTCGATCCGCTCGACCAACGTCGAGCGCGGCTCGGGTCGCAGCCCCGCGGCGCTCAAGGAGCAGCTGCGCGAGCTCAGCAACCGCTTCAGCGGCGCCCAGGTGATCCAGATGCGCCAGCAGCCGATCCCCTGGGCCTACCGCGTCTTCTTCCGCCACATCGGGCTCGACCCGGACGCGAGCCGGACCCCGATCGAGCAGCTCGGCTTCGACCGCATGCACGACGGCGCCTTCAAGAGCCGCAACCGCCTCGACGACGCGCTGACGATCGCGATCGCCGAGAGCGGCGTCGCGCTGCGCGCCTTCGACGCCGACAGGGTCGGCGGCCGGGTCGGGATCCGCGCCTCGGCGCCGGGCGAGCGGCTCGAGGGACAGAGCACCGCCCTGCCGCGCGAGACGCTGGTCGTCGCCGACGAGCAGCGCCCGATCGAGATCCTTTTCGGCGAGACCGCCGCCGAGCGCGGCGTCAGCCCGAAGACCGAGCGCACGCTGCTCACGGCGATCGGCGTCAAGGGCGTCCCGGAGATCGCGCTCGAAGAGGCGCTTTGGGTGGCCGCGAGCGCGATGAGGGCGTAGAATCACAGGCGGCCCCGGACGCGAAGCCGAGGAGCCGCCGTTTTATCGAGGAGAGACGTGCCTGAGCTAATGGAGAGAACCGCGGTTCTGGAGCTCGAGGAGGGATTCGGGTTCGATGCTCTGCCGCCGCTCGAGACGACCCTCACCGAGACTGAGGAGCGCCGCGCGCGCGCCGACCTGCGCCGCCAGATCGGGCGCATGGAGGCCGAGCTCGGCCGGCTGTTCGGGTCCGCGTTCCCGCGGATCGGGATCGAGTGGGGCGTACCCGCCCCCGGCGGGCCGCGTGTGCTCGGCGTCGCCGAGCTCGAGCAGGTCCGCGACGCGATCGCCGACCGCCTCGCGGCGGCGCGCACCGAGCTCGGTGACCGCGCCGACGTCGAGCAGCAGCACCGCGAGCTGATCGAGGACATGGTCGCCGACCCGGCCGCCTACAAGTGGCTGCGGGTCTCGAACGAGGCGATCGGCGAGCCCGGCTGCCGCCACTGGCACTCGCGGCCCCGATGGGGCGTGCTCGGCATGCTGCTCGGCTGGTGGCGGGTAAAGCTCTCCTCCGGTTGTCCGTTAGCCGAGGGGCTCCGGCCCCCGCCTGATGGCAAAGAAACGACGACGCAAGAAGCGGCCTCCGGCGCCGGCCCCGCCCGAGCCCGCTGCGGTCGCCGCCGACGACGCACGGCGCGCGACGCAGAAGCGCCGCGCCGGGAGCGACGAGGCCCCGCCGCCGCCGTGGGGGTCGTTCCCGCTTTCGGAGATCGTGATCCTGATCGCGCTCGTCTCGCTCTTCGCCGGCTTCTTCGTCTCGCCGCCGCGCGGCCCGATCCTGATCGGGACCGGGCTGGCGCTGGGCTCGCTCGCGGGACTCGAGGTCTCGTTCCGCGAGCACCTCGCCGGCTACCGCTCGCACACGCTGCTGATCTCGGGGCTGGCGGCGATCGCAGTCGTCGCGGCGATCTACTTCACCGTGCCCGACGGGACGACGGTCTTTGCGGCGCTGATCCCGGGCGTGATCGCCTTCGGGCTCGCGGCCTGGTGGCTGACCCGGGCCTTCCGCCGCCGCTCGGGCGGCGCGAGCTTCAAGTTCCGGTGACCTGAAGAGGGAGGAGCGAGAGGGAGGAGCGAAGACGCCGCGCGCGGCCCCTGACCACGCGCGGCGCTCGAAGCCGGCGGCCTAAGCGGCCACCGGCGCTCCGCTGAATCCGATCGGCTGCTCGACGGTCTCGCTCCCGTCGCCGCTCTTGTCGCGCAGCGCCGAGGCGAGCAGCATCCGCTGGCGCGGGGTCAGGGTTCCAATCCGCTTGTTCTCACCGAGCGCCAGCCCGACCAGGAACTTGCGCGAACGCGTTCGGCCCCAGCGGCGCTGGCTGGACAGAAGCTCGCTGATCGACATGCTCTCGCACTCCCAAGGGCATTCGAGGATCACCTCGTCGACGCTGCGTTCTCCCGATCCGACTGCTCTCTTGAGGGCGGCCCGTGCGAGCCGGACGCGGTTGGCTCGAGCAAGGGCTTGAAGGTGCTGGGGTGCTGTCTGACTCTTTGCAGGGGCCATCGGTGAAGCAGTGGACATCGGCACTCCTCCCGTTGAGGGGTTCGGTTTCCAGTATCTCCGGCCACGACCCCCGGCGGCTCATTCTGGGCCGGGGGGGCGGACGGGATGAGGTTTCCGTCTGCTCCCTGCCCCGGGTGCTCGCGGTCGGTGCAACATATGCAAACCGCGCGGCCCTTTCAACGGCGAGCGAACGGGCGGCCCGCTATGAGCACCTTTTTCTGTTCAGGCCGACGGCAGTTCCGGGAACCGCTCGATCACACGACCGAAGATCTCGAGCGCTCGATCGAGCTGCTCGCGCTCGTGGGTCGCCATCAGGCTCGTCCGCAGCAGCGCGCCGCCAGGCGGGACCGCCGGATGGATCGCGACGTTGGTGTAAACGCCGGCGTCGAAGAGCGCCTTCCAGAGCAGAACCGCCTGCCAGTCCTCGCCGACGATCACCGGGACGACCGGGGTCGTGGCCTCGCTGCCGTCGGCGAGCGTCCCGGGCTCGATCACCTTGAGGCCGAGGTCGCGGAACCCCGCCCGCAGGTAGGCGGCGTTGTCGAGCAGCTTCGCGAACAGCTCCGGCCCCTCCCCGCGGATGATCCGCAACGCCGCGAGCGCCGCACCGACGGCGGCAGGGACCGCGGAGGCGCTGAAGATGAACGAGCGCGAGGAGATCCGCAGGTACTCGACGACCTCCTCGGAGCCGGCGATGAACCCGCCGCAGGAGGCGAGGCTCTTGGAGAAGGTCCCCATCCGCAGGTCGACCTCGTCCTCGACCCCGAAGAGCTCGCAGGCGCCGGCCCCGCGCTCGCCGAGGACCCCGACCCCGTGCGCCTCGTCGACCATCAGCCGCGCCCCGTGGCGCTTGCAGAGCTCGACCACGGCGGGCAGGTCGCAGACGTCGCCCTCCATCGAGAACACCCCATCGACCACCACAAGTACCCCACTTTGGTCCTCGGCGGCGCGCTCGAGCATCGTCTCGAGCTTGTCCATGCGGTTGTGGCGGAAGGGGCGCAGGCGGGCGCCGGAGAGCTTGCAGCCGTCGAGGATCGACGCGTGGTCGCCCGAATCGCAGATCACTGTGTCGCCGGGCTCGAGGATCGCGCTGAGCGCGCCGAGATTCGACTGGTAGCCGGTGCTGAAGACGATCGCGTCCTCGGTCTGCATCCACTCGGCGAGCTCGCGCTCGAGCTCGAGGTGGAGCGGGATCGTCCCGTTCAGCAGCCGCGAGCCGGTTACCCCGGTGCCGTAGGCGTCGAGCGCCTCGCGGGCGGCGGAGAGCACGCGCTCGTCGGCGGTCAGCCCGAGGTAGTTGTTCGAGCCGAGCATTATCGTCTCGCGGCCCTCCATCTCGACCACCGGGCCGGCCGCCGACTCGAGCAGGCGGAAGTAGGGGAGGAGGTCGCCGTCCTTGGCCGCCTGGAGCTGCTCGGCGCGCTCGTGCTGGTGGACCTTGGCGAAGACGTCGAGCGGCGTCGTCGTGCCTTCCATGCTTCGGAGTGTAGGTTCCTCGCGTGGCAATCGAGGTCAGCCGGGTCGCGAGCAAGAAGGAGCTGAGCAGGTTCATCAAGCTCCCCTTCCGGCTCCACAGCGACCACCCGCAGTGGGTCCCGCCGCTGATTTTCGACCGCAAGGCCTTTCTCAACAAGAAGGTGAACCCGTTCTTCGAGCACGCCGAGGCCGAGTACCTGCTCGCCTATCGCGACGGAGGCGACGAGCCCGTCGGCCGGCTGACGGTCCACGTCGACGAGCGCTGGGATCACTTCCACGGGGGCAGCGACGGATTCTTCGGCTTCTTCGAGTGCGAGGACGACCCCGAAGCCGCGGCGGCGCTCTTCGACGCGGCGATCGCCTGGCTGCGCGAGCGCGGCCGCGAGCGGCTGCTCGGCCCGATGGACTTCACCCTCAACGACGAGGCGGGGCTGCTCGTCGACGGCTACGACCGGCCGGTGATGATCCTCGAGCCCTGGCACCCGCCCTACTACCGCGAGCTGGTCGAGGCGCAGGGGCTGACCAAGGTCAGGGACCTCTGGATGTGGCACCTGGCGATGGGCGACCTCGCCGAGGGCCACGCGTTCACGCCGATGATCCACGCCGCGGCCAAGAAGGTCGAGGGCGAGCACCGGGTGACGATCCGCAACATGAAGAAGGGCGACCTCGAGAACGAGGTCAAACGGTTCATGGAGGTCTACAACCTCGCCTGGGGCGACAACTGGGGCTTCGTCCCGGTCACCGACGCCGAGGCGAAGTTCCAGGCCAAGAACCTGAAGCCGGTCCTCGACGAGCGCTGGGCGTTCATCGCCGAGCGCGACGGAGAGGTGCTCGGGGCGGCGCTGACGCTGCCCGATATCAACCAGGTCCTGAGCAAGATGAAGGGCCGGCTGCTGCCCTTCGGCTGGTGGCACTTCCTGACCGGGAAGCGCAAGATCGACCGCGTCCGCGTCTTCGCGCTCGGGGTCAAGCCCGAGTACCAGCACCTCGGTATCGCGGCCTCGTTCTACATCCGCCACATCGAGGCCACCGACCCCGACGGGATCATGTGGGGCCACACCGGCTGGATCCTCGAGACCAACGTTCCGATGAACCGCGCGATGGAGGGCATGGGCGGGGAAGTCGTCAAGACGTACCGGATCTACGAGAAGGCGCTCTAGAACGACGCAGCGGCACCGGCGCCTAGGATGGGCGCATGGAGCCGCTCGAGGTCGAAGTCCTTCCGCGTTGGCCGGTGCGGCTGCCGGCGCGGGGCTCGGGGACGGTGCGGGTGGTGCGGGGGGTGCTGCACCGGCTGCTCCACGTCGAGGCGGTGCCCGTTGTCGTCCGCGCCTGGCGCCAGCCGGCGGGGCCGATCGCGCTGCGGGCCGAGTTCGCCGGCGAGCCGGCCGGGGGCCCGGAGCACCTCGAGATCGCGATCGAGCGGATGCGCTTCGCGCTCTCGCTCGACGAGGAGATGGGCGAGTTCTACGAGCTCTTCAAGCGCGACGCGCTGATCGGGCCGGCGATCGTCCACCGGCCCTGGATCCGCCCCTTCCGCACGGTCTGGCCCTGGCAGGCGCTGCTGCGGGCGATCACCAAGCAGCTGATCGAGTCCTCGCGCGCGTCGGCGATCGAGCGCCGGATCGTCCGCGCCTGGGGGCCCGGCGTCGCCGGGCTGCTCGACGTCCCCGACGCGGCGCGGATCGCGAGTGTGGCGCCCGCCGAGCTCGTCTCCATGGACCTGACCGAGGCGCGGGCGCTGGCGATGATCCGCTGCGCGCGCGAGGTCGCCGCCGGGCGCGCCGACCTCGACGACCCGTCGTCAGATCTTCGGCTGCGAAAGATCCGCGAGATCGGCCCCTGGACTACGCAGTGCGTCGGGCTCGAGGGCCGCGGCGAGCCCGACTCGCTGCCGGCCGGCGACCTCGGCTACGTGAAGCTGGTCGGCCATCTCTCCGGGACCGGGTATCGGGCCACGGTCGAGGAGGTCGAGGAGTTCTTCGCCCCATATGAGCCCTTCCGCGGGCTCGCCGGGACCTTCGCGCTGCGCGGCGGCCTCCACAAGCAGGTTGCCCAGGGCCCGCCGCTGCGGCTCGCCCCCGATCCCCTAGCCGCCTGAGCCTTCAGGGAGTGGCGGCAGGTAGTCGTTGCTGAGCACGTCCTCGCTCGTCGGCACGCCGTCGATCTGGCCCGCCGCCGAGAAGAAGCCCGCGAACGCCTCCCACTCCTCGGCGTCCATGTAGCCGAAGGGCTCGGGGTTCTTGCCTCCCTGGGCGGCGGCCAGCAGCGGCAGCGTCGCGTCGACCTCGGCCCGGGTCAGGTTCGGCTCGAGCCCCTGGCCGGCGTCGAGGATCGCCTTGGTCGCCGCCGCGGGGTCGGCGACCGCGTCGCGCGTACCCTTCTCGAGCGCGGCGATGAAGAGCCGGATCTCCTCCGCGTCCTCTTCCAAAGTCTCGCGGTTCGCGACCAGGACCAGCTCGTCGTAGCTCGGGACGCCGAGCGCCTCGACCCCGACCACGTTCGGGGCGAGGCCGCGCTCGGTCAGGTCGACGCCCTCGATGTTCTGAAAGCCGCCGAGGATCGCGTCGGCGCTGCCGCCGACGATCGCCGGGAGCAGGTTGAGGCCGACGTCGACGACGCTCACGTTCTCGATCGAGAGCCCGGCGCCGGCGAGGATCTCCTCGAGATAGTCGCGCTGGTAGGGGATGCCGGCGGTGGCGACGGTCTTGCCCTGGAGGTCGGCGGGGCCGGCGATCCCCGCGGCGGGCAGCGAGATCAGCGTCGTCAGCGGCTCGTCGACGAGCGCCGCGACCGCGATCACGTCGAGGTTCTGGTCGTCGGCGATCAGGACCTCGGGCTCGTAGGAGATCGCGAGGTCGGCGCGGCCGGCGGCGACCTCCTTGATCGGCGCCGAGGGGTCGGAGGGCACGCGCGGGGTGACGTCGAGCCCGGCGGCTCCGAAGTAGCCGCGCTCGATCGCGGTGTAGATCCCGGCGTGGTCGGGGTTGACGTAGAAGTCGAGCGCGAGGTCGAACGGCTCGGCGCCGGCAACCGAGGTCGGCTCGGTCTTCTCGCCGCATGCACTCAGACCCCATATGCACGCGGCGAGCGCCAGCGCGAGCGCGAGCCGCCTCACGGGCGCGCCTCACCGGAGTTCCAGGAGACGAAGCGCCGCTCGAGCAGGGCGATCAGCGCGAAGAGCCCGACAGCGATCGCGCTCAGGACCGCGACCGCGGCGAACATCCGCGCGGTCAAGAGCTGCGAGGAGGCCTGGAGGATCAGGTGCCCGAGCCCCGAGTCGGAGCCGACCCACTCGCCGAAGACGGCGGCGATCACGGCGATCGCGGCGGCGATCTTGGCCCCGCTGAACACGAACGGGAGCGCACTGGGGGCCTCGACGCGGGCGAGGATCTGGAGCCGCGAGGCGTCGAGGGTGCGCATCATCTTGCGCAGCTCGGGATCGACCGAGCGCAGCCCGTCGAGCGCGTTGACGGTGATCGGGAAGAAGCAGACCAGGGCAATCACAACAAGCTTGGGACCAATCCCATACCCGAACCAGACGACGAGGATCGGCGCGATCGCGATCACGGGCACGGTTTGCGAGGCGACGAGCAGCGGGTAGATCGCGCGGCGCAGGGTCTCGG
Organism: uncultured Solirubrobacterales bacterium; assembly: GCA_963817065.1. Taxonomy (GTDB): domain Bacteria; phylum Actinomycetota; class Thermoleophilia; order Solirubrobacterales; family 70-9; genus CAWFMO01. The sequence continues at coordinate 390,943 of CAWFMO010000002.1, read as the reverse complement.
AGAGGTGGAGGGCGACCGCGAAGGCGAGCCCGACCGCGATCGCGAGCCCGAGCCCAAGCACGACCTCCTTGAGGGTCACCCAGCCGTTGTCTGCGAGCAGCGAGCGGTCCTCCCAGAGCGACTCGGCGATCTGGCTCGGCGAGGGGACGAGGTAGTCCTCGATCGAGAGCGCGTTGGCGAGCCAGCCCCACTCCGACGCCAGCTGCCAGAAGCCGATCAGGGCGAGGATCAGCGCCGCGGGGGCGAGGGCGCGCTTCATGCGTCGGCCTCCCGAAGCGCGCGCAGCGCCCGGGCGCGGCGCTCGACGAACTCGGGAGTGCTGACCGCAGCGTCGCGGTCGGGGTCGCGCGGGGCGGGGGACGGGATCTCCTCGAGCACTCGCCCGGGGCGCGAGGAGAGGACGACGACGCGGTCGGAGAGGTAGAGCGCCTCCTCGACGTCGTGGGTCACGAGCACCACCGTCCGCGCCTCCTCGGCGAGCGCGCCGGCGAGCCACTCCTGCATCTCGGCGCGGGTGATCGCGTCGAGCGAGGCGAACGGCTCGTCGAGCAGCAGCACCGGCTTGCCCGAAGCCAGGGTGCGAAGGAAGGCGACCCGCTGGCGCATCCCGCCCGAGAGCTCGGCCGGCCGGGCGGTCTCGAAGCCCGCGAGCCCGAAACGCTCGAAGAGCGGCGCGACCCGCTCGCGCGCCGCGGCGCGGGTGGCGCCGCCGACCCGCGGCGCGAGCGCCGCGTTGTCGATCGCGCTCAGCCAGGGCAGCAGCGCGTCGCGCTGCGGCATGTAGACGCAGCGCGCGAGGCGGTCGGCCGCGTCGCCCGAGCCGCCCACTTCAGCCGTCCCGCGGCTCGGTTCGCGCAGCCCGGCGAGGATCTCGAGCAGCGTCGATTTGCCGCAGCCCGAGGGCCCGACGAGCCCGAGGACCCCGCCGGGGGGAAGCTCGAGGTCGAGCCCTTCGAGCACGCGCAGCTCGCCGAAGCTGTGGCCGAGCCCGGACGTCCTGAGCTCGGCCCGGCGGCCGTTTGCGCTGCTCTCTGAAACGTCGAGGGGCTCCTTCACTGGAGCCCCGGTCTTTGTCGCCATGCTCCCTCCGCGCGCATTACCGCACAGGTTCTAAGGGTCAGCGCCGGGTGGGTAGTGCGCTATCTCAGCCCGCTTGCCCGCGAGCCCCCCTGTTGTCAGGTCAACGAAGCTTAGTGGGGTATTCTCGCAGCAAGCAGGACGGGCTAACGAGGGAGATGGGGATGCTGAAAGTCAGACGTGTCGGGGGAATCCTGATCGTCGCCGCGACCGCGGTGCTCTGCTTCGGCGCCCCGAGCGCGAGCGCCGACGGCGAGCTCGACCTCAGCTTCGGCAGCGGCGGCTACGGGATCTCTTCGACCGTCGGAATCGCCGCGCTCGACGACGACATGCGGGTCGACGATGCCGCAGTTGCCCCCGGGTCCGGGAAGGTCGTCCTGGTGGGGCAGAAGCCCCCACCCGATTCGAACGCCGCGATAGCGGTCCTGAACGCCAACGGCACGCCCGATACGGGCTTCTCGGGCGACGGCTTCTTGACTGATGACTTCGCCGACGATCCGACGCTTAACGACAGCGCCGAGGCCGTCGTCGTCCAGCCTGACGGCAAGATCGTCATCGCGGGAAACGTCGACAACGACGGCGCCGACGGCAGCGACATCTGGATCGCGCGCTTCAATGCGAACGGTACCCCCGACGCGAGCTTCAGCCCGGCGGCAGTTCCCGGCGAGGCGCAGCACAACGTCGGCAACGGCGAGGATTCGTCGAGCGAGCTGCTGCTGCTCCCCGACGGCGACCTGCTGATCGGCGGGGAGACGACTACCGCCGGCGGCGATCCGGTCCTGGTCAGGTACGACGGCGACGACGGCAGCCTCACCAACACGTTCGGCGGCGACGGCTTCGCCGCGACCGACTTCGGCGCCGCCGATGAGTACCTCGAGGACATCGCGGTGCAGCCGGACGGCGACGTCGTCGGTGTCGGCGCTCAGGGGACCGCTGGCGCCGAGACGGCCGCCAGGGTGTTTCGCTTCGACGGCGACTCGGGATTGGCCGACAACGACTTCGACTTCGACGGCAGCGTCACCGTTCCGCTCCCGGCCACGACCCCGGTGCCCGCGGACACGCGCCGGGAGCTGACCTCGGTCGCGCTGCAGCCCGACGGCGAGATCGTCGTCGCCGGGGTGAACGGTGACGACCTGTCTCCGCTCACCGACAGCTCGCTGGTCCTGGCGCGATTCGACAGCGCCGGCGTCCAGGACGGCAATTTCGGGCCGGGCGGGTTGGTGAGCCAGAAACTGCCGCTGACCGGGTTCCAGTCGCCGACCAGCGCCGAGGACATCCTGCTCCAGGACGACGGCAAGGTCCTGGTCGCGGCCCGCACGGGCTTTGATGGCTACGTGCTTCGTTACCAGCCGACCGGCCTCCTCGACCCAAGCTTCGCCGCGAACGGCGTCTTCAAGGCGAGTCCTCCGCTCCACAACAGCACGTCGTTCAAGTCGCTCGGGTTCACCGGCGACGGCAAGCTGATCGCCGGCGGCGACACGTTCAGAAGCGACTTCACGGGCTCGGACCCGCTGGCGCTGCGGATGACCGTTCAGACCCCGGCCGCGGCGCCCGTCTCCGGCGGCGCGCCGCCGGCGACCACGAGCCACCCGCCGTGAAGAAGTGCAAGAAGAAGAAGGGCAGGAAGGGCGCAAGCAGCGCAAGTGCATGAAGAAGAAAGAAGAAGAAGCGCTAGCTGCTACTCGGCGAGCATCGCCGCCGCCGGCGACGACGTTGACGAAGTTCTCGAGGTGTTTGGTGGTCCAGCACTCGAAGGCGCCGTCGCAGAACGGCTCGTAGGCGGCCATCACCGAGTCGCCGTAGTTCCAGTAGAGCTTCGGCTCGGGGTTGAGCCAGAAGGTGCGCCCGGCGCGCTCGGAGACGCGGTGGAAGACGTCGGCGTGCGGCTCGCGGCCGTTGGTGCGCGCGTCGCCGAGCACGATCACCGTCGAGCGCGGCCCCAGCTCCTCGGCGATCTCCTCGAGGAACTCGAGCCAGACGCGGCCGTAGTCGGTGTAGCCGCTGACATCGGCGACACCGCCCTCTGATGACACCCGCTCGGCGATCCGCCGGAAGTCGCGCTCGTGCTCGAAGATCGAGGTCACCTCGCTGATCCGCTCGATGAAGACGAAGCTGCGCAGCTTGCGGAAGCTGTCGTGGAGCGCGTGCAGGACCGAGAGGAAGAAGACGCTCGCGCTCGAGACCGAGGTCGATACGTCGCAGAGGACGTAGATCTCCGGCCGTCGCGGGCGCTTCGGCCGGTACTTGAGCCGCAGCGGCACGCCGCCGGTCTCGAGCGAGGCGCGCATCGTGCGCCGCACGTCGACGGTCTGGCTCCGGCGCCGGCCGCGCTGCTCGTGGCCGAGGGTCGCGATCCGCTTCTTGAGCTGGGCGACGGCGCGGTGGACCGAGGCGAGGTCCTGGGCGGGGCTGGTCGGCAGCGCGCGGTCGAGCTCGGCGAGCGGGCGAGCAGGGGGGAGCTTGCCCGAGCGCTCGATCATCCCGCGCTCGAGCTCGCGCCGCAGGTGGCGCTCGAACTGCTTGACGCTCTCGCGGTCGAGGGTCACCGCCTCGTCGTCGCCCTCGGCGCCGCGCCCCTGGGCCTGGAGGCCGAGCGCGCGGCGGATCCGCTGGACGTCGACGCCGACGACGCCCGAGCGCTCGCCGCGGCCGCCGAATGCGGCGATCGCGAGCCGCGCGAGGTCGCGCATCTGCCCGTCCTCGCCGTCGCCGATCGCCTGGCGGACGGCCTCGCGCAGGCTCTCGAGGTCGATCTCGCCGTCGAAGCCCTCGGTCTCGGCGAGTGCGCGCTCGAGCGCCTCGGCCTCCGCGGCGCGGAAGAAGTGGCGGTCGAACAGCAGCTCGAAGATCCGCCGGTCCTCCTGCGACTTGGCGACCGTCGCCGCGAGCGCCTCGCGGAAGTCCTCGCGGCTGGTCCAGCTGACCTCCTCGAGGGCCGAGAACGCGTCGAGCGCCTCCGATGTCCCGACCGCGACTCCCTCGCTGCGCAGCTCCTCGAAGAAGGCGAGCAGCCGCGCGGCGGTCGCGGCCACTAGCTCGAGGGCTCGGGCGCCTGCTCGGCGCCGCTCTGCTCGGAGAGCTTGACCGCGACCCGTTCGGCGACGAGGTCGATGTCGGTGCGGTGCTTGACGATGATGCTCATCGTCGAGGTGAAGGTCTCCCGGTCGATGTCGTCGGCGCCGATCAGCAGCAGCGCCCGCGCCCAGTCGATCGACTCGGCGATCGAGGGCGGCTTCTTGAGGTCGAGGTCGCGGACCATCTGGATGATCTCGACCAGCCGTCGCGCCAGGTCCTGGTCGAGCTCGGGGGCGTGGAGGCGGACGATCTCGAGCTCGCGCTCGAGGTCGGGGTAGTCGAGCCAGAGGTAGAGGCAGCGGCGCTTGAGCGCCTCGGTCAGCTCGCGCGAGTTGTTCGACGTCAGCAGCACGAGCGGCTGGGTCTTGGCCTCGATCGGCCCGAGCTCGGGGATCGAGATCTGGAACTCGGAGAGGACCTCGAGCAGCATCGCCTCGAACTCCTGGTCGGTCTTGTCGATCTCGTCGATCAGCAGGACGACGGGGGTCTCCGAGGAGATCGCCTCGAGCAGCGGCCGCGTGAGCAGGAACTCCTCGCCGAAGATGTCGCCGCGCGCCGCCTCCCAGCCCGAGTCCTCGCCGGCCTCGGCCTGGATCCGGAGCAGCTGCTTGCGGTAGTTCCATTCGTAGAGCGCCTTCGCCTCGTCGAGCCCCTCGTAGCACTGGAGCCGGATCAGCGGCCGGCCCGTGTGGCGCGAGATCGCCTTCGCGAGCTCGGTCTTGCCGACCCCGGCCGGGCCCTCGACGAGGACCGGCTTGCCGAGCCGCTGGGCGAGGAAGGAGACGAGCGCCGCCGACTCGCCGGCGAGGTAGCCGGCCTCGCGGAGGCCGTCGCGGACCTCGGCGACCGAACCGGGTTCGTTGGGTTGCGCCATAGGACTCTGGATCATACGGCGGCCCCCGTGTGGCTCGCGCATCCGGCTTTGCCTAGATACTGGGCTCGTGGAGATCCCGCTCGCATTCGACCCGCTGCCGAACTCGATCGGCCCCTACCTGGCAATGATGATCATCGGCTTCGCCGTCGGCACCTTCGGCCACATGGCGAAGAGCCGGCTCACGGTCGCGATCGGGATCGCGATGATCTTCCTCGCGACGCTGCTCCTGCCGCTCGCGGTGATCGCGACCGACGACACGCCCGAGCGCCCGGCGCCGAACGCGTTCCCGCCCGGGTACCGCTAGCCGCGTCTACGCCTTGGAGATCAGCCCGGCCGAGGCGTCCGGGACGTAGGCGTAGGTGTCGACCGGCGGGCGGACATAGCCCTCGTCGTCCTGGCGCTCGGGGAGCTTGACCTTCTCTTCCTTGCGGTACTCGTAGGGGATCGAGTCGAGCAGGTGCGAGATGCAGTTGATCCGCGCGTTGCGCTTGACGTCGGACTCGACCACGTTCCAGCGCGCCTCGGGGATGTCGGTGTGGACGAACATCTCGTCCTTGGCCTTCGAGTAGTCGACCCAGCGGCTGCGCGCCTCGACGTCCATCGGCGAGAGCTTCCACTGCTTGAGCGGGTCCTTGATCCGCGCCTTGAATCGCTTCTCCTGCTCCTCGTCCGAGACCGAGAACCAGTACTTGAGCAGGATGATCCCGTCGTCGATCAGCATCCGCTCGAAGATCGGGCACTGGTGCAGGAAGCGGCGGTGCTCGTCGGGGGTGCAGAAGCCCATCACCTTCTCGACCCCGGCGCGGTTGTACCAGGAGCGGTCGAAGAGCACGATCTCTCCGCCGGCCGGGAGCTGGGCGATGTAGCGCTGGAAGTACCACTCGCTCTGCTCGCGCTCGGTCGGCGCCGGCAATGCCGCGACCTTGCAGATCCGCGGGCTGACGTGCTGGGTGATGCGCTTGATCACGCCGCCCTTGCCGGCGGCGTCGCGGCCCTCGAAGACGACGACGACGCGCGCCTTCTCCTTCTTGACCCAGTCGGACATCCGCACGAGCTCGATCTGCAACCGCAGCAGCTCGTCCTCATAGAGCTTGCGCGGCAGCTTTTCGACCGTCATGAACCGGCATCTCCTCCGCTTCGCGTCCGGGGATGCCGGGTTGCGACGCGAACGGTGTGGTCCGACCACTTCATGGTGCGGCAGTCCTCACGCTCTCAACGTTAGTCGTCATCGAGCTCGGCGTCTTCGTCCTCGTCGTCGTCGTGCGCGAGGCGGCCGGCGTACTCGTGGCGGCGGCGCTGGGCGCCGGCCATCGCGATCGCCGCCGCGCCGGCGAAGGCGACGAAGATCCCGTACCGCAGGTCGTAGTCCTGGTTCAGCCCGAGGAGGTCGAAGCGCGGGCGGTCGGCCATCTGGAAGACGACGATCAGCCCGGCCCAGACTCCGGCGGCCATCAGCAGTCCTCCAACCCCGAGCGGCCGCGGCGGGCGGTAGCCGCCGCCGACCTCGAGCAGCAGGAAGAGCGTCGCCGCGATCGTCAGCAGCATCGCCGCGGTCAGGAAGCTGAACGCGCCGGCGCCGGTCTGGACGAGGTCGTTGGCGATCGGCGCTCCGTACCAGGGCAGCAGCAGGCTGCCGACCATGGTCAGCGCCCCGACCGCGGCGAGGCGGTCGTTCGGCCCCATGCCGCGGATCGCGTGGCCGACCCGGGCTCCGAGCCGGCCCGCTCTAGTCGAGTGGCTCTCGGCCACCGTAGCCCCCGTCGAGCTCGTGCCAGTAGTCGACCGATTCCTCGCCGAGCTCCCAGCAGAGGTAGACCTCGCGGCCGTCGAGCAGGCTCGGGAAGTCGATCAGCCCGCGGTCGAGGTCGCGAACCACGATCCCGGCCTCGTTCAGCGTCTCGAGCAGCCGCCGGACCTCGAGGAACCCCTCGCCGACCTGGGTCCCGTGCTCGCCGCCGCCGTTGCCGGGCGCCGCCTCGGAGAGCGCCTCGTGGGCGTCGGCGTCGGTGAGCCGGTCCTTCGACTCGCGCAGCTTGCGCAGCAGGGCGTCGATCTGCGGCAGCAGCTCGTTCGCCTCCTCGCGGGTGTAGTGGCGCTCATGGAGCGTCTGCGGGTCGTCGGCCACGGAGCGATTCTAGGCGGGGCCGAGGAGGCGGCGGATGCCGTCGAGCGAGCTCTGCGCCGCGCGCCGCATCGAGCGCTTGGTCTCGACCAGCTGCTTGAACCTGCCGGGGACGCCGATCGGGTCGACCCCGGTCTCGACCTCGGCGAAGGTGTCGCCGCGCGCCTCGGTCAGAACCCAGCGCGAGTAGTAGCCGCTCATCTGGCAGCGGAGCTTGATCTCGCGCATGTCTTCGAGCTCCTCGATCTTGTAGGTCGTGGTCACGGTCGAGCCCAGCGGCCCGGGGCCCTTGACCTCGAAGCTGGAGCCCTTCTCGATCGCGGTCGGGATACCGGTCACCTCGATCGCGTCCGCAGCCCATTCGGCGTATCGCGAGGGGTCCGCGAGCAGCTCCCAGACCTCCTCGACCGGGGCCTCGAACAGAGCCTGGTCCTTGACCGTGGAAGCCATGGTCAGCCGACAAGCTCCGGGGCGCGGGCGGCGAGCCCGCTCAGCCCGAGCTCCTCGCAGCGGGCGACCGCGACCTCGAGCGCCTCGCCCGAGCCGGGGTCGCCGGCCTTGGCGAGCCGCCAGGCGCCGAGCAGCAGGCAGCGGGCGGAGTCGAGCGGCCTCCCGAGCTCATCCCAGGCGGCGGCCGCGGCGCGCAGCGACTCGGCCCCGGCGGAGGGGTCCTCGTCGCTCGCGCCACCCGCCTCTCCGGTCGCGGCGGCGCCGATCGGGAAGCTGAGCCGCTCGGTCAGGCGCTCGGCCTCCTCGGCGGCGTCGCGGGCTCCGTCGCCGCGCTCGGCCAGCGCCAGGGCGACGGCGCGGGCGGCGGTCGCCTCGAGCGACTGCGGGATCAGGCCGGCGCGCTCGCAGAGGTCGAGCGCGCGCGAGAGCTCGGTCTCAGCGCCGCCGTGGTCGCCGGAGTCGCGGAGCGCCGCGGCGAGCCAGAACAGCGCCGAGTAGGCGACCTCGGAGCGCCCGACCTGCTCGCCGAGCTCGTGGGCGCGGCGGCAGATCTCCGCGGCGCCCTCCCAGTCGCCTTCGCGCCAGCGCAGCGCGCCGCGGATCACGTACGGGAAGCAGAGCTTTCCGGTCAGCCCCTCGCGCTCGGCGAGCTCGGTGCTCGCCTCGGTCGCGCGCGTCGCCTCCTCCCAGTCGGCGCGGTTGACGGCGAGCTGGGCGAGCGCCGCGTGAAGCTCGACCTGCGAGGGCAGGTCGCCGAGCTCGACCGCGAGCTCGAGCGCCTCGCGGTAGGCCTGCGTGGCCCCGGGGTAGTCGGCCTCGGAGACCTCGAGGTGGTAGCCGAGCGTCAGCAGCGCGCGCACCGCCTCGGTGCGGTCGGAGCCGCGCGCGAGCTCGACCGAGCGCTCGAGGTTCTCGCGCGCCTTCTCGGCGTCGCCGATCCGCCCGAAGACGCGGCCGAAGATCCCGTGGGCGCGGCTCGCCGCGCGCGCCTCGTCGAGCTGCTCGGCGAGCCGCAGCGCCTTCTCGGAGGCGTAGATCGCGAGCATGTTGTCGCCGGTGTGCATGTAGAGCGAGGCCGCCTCCTCGTAGAGCCGCACGAGCTCGAGCGAGGGGGGACCGTCCTTCAGCAGGTCGATCCCCTTCTGGTAATGGTCGATCGAGGCCTGGCGCTCGCCCTTGTGCCAGAGCCCGGCGCCGATCTTGCGGTGCAGGTCGCCGACCCGGGCGAGGTCCTCCTCGCCGCGGTGGTACTCGAGGCACTGCTCCCAGACCTCGACCGCGGGGTCGACGCGGCCGATCCGCAGCGCGATGTCGCCGTGCTTCTCGCCGATCCGCGCCCGGATCGCGGGGTCCTCGAGATCCGCGACGAGCTCGAGCGCCTGGTTGTAGCGGTCGAGCGCCTCGGGGTTCGAGTAGAGCGCCGCGGCCGCGTCGCCCGCCGACTCGAGCCGCTCGACCGCGCTGGCGCGGATCCGGGCGAGCTCGTCGGGGGGGATGCTGGTCTCGGCGGCGAGCGCCGCGGCGCGCGCGTAGTGCTCGGCGACGAGGCCGACGACGGCGTCACCGCGATCGCCGGCGCGCTCCTCGATGAAGACACCGACCTGCTCGTGCTTGCGGCAGCGGACCGACTTCGGGAGCATCCCGTAGGCGACGTCGCGGATCAGCACGTGCTTGAACGCGTACTCGCGCTCACCGGCGAGCCGGCTGCCGGGGCTGGGGACGAGCATGTCCTTGTCCTGGAGCGAGGCGAGCACGCGCTCGAGGTCGAGGCCCTCCTCCTGCGCGGTCTCGGCGAGCGAGCCGACCCAGAAGTGCTGGCCGACGACGGCGGCGTGCTGGAGCAGCAGGCGCTCGATCCGCTCGAGTGAGTCGAGCCGCGCCGCGAGCAGCGACTGGACGGTGCCCGGAAGCGCCCCGGCTTCGCCGCCCTCCTCGAGCAGGCGGTTGACCATCTCTTCGGCGAACAGCGGGTTGCCGCCGGCGCGCTCGGCGACCTCTCCGATCATCTCGCCGCGGCCGTTGGGCCCCCCGTTGCCGGCGTCGCCGCCGTTGCCGACGGGGAACAGGGCCTTGACCAGCTCCTGGGTCTCCTCGGCGGTCAGCGGCTCGAGGCTGATCGAGGTCGCGTTGCGCCGCCCTCCGCCCCAGCCGGGCCGGCGCTCGAGCAGCTCGTCACGCGACATGCAGACGAGCAGCAGCGGTGCGCGGACCCAGCGCGCGAGGTACTCGATCAGGTCGAGCATCCCCTCGTCGGCCCAGTGGATGTCCTCGAAGGCGAGCACCAGCGGTCGCCGCAGCGCCAGCGCCTCGATCACGGCGCGGATCGCCGAGAACAGCGCCTCGCGCATCCGCTGCGGGTCGTCGGCCTCGGCTGCGGGAGGCTCCGGGGGCTCGATGCCGAGCGGCCGCGCGATCAGCGCTGCGTTGCGCTCGCCCGAGTCGGGGTCGCCGGCCTCGCGCATCAGCGACTCGACCCCGGATCGAAGCTTGTCCCAGGCGGTCTCGGGGGGGTCGGTGTCGAGGATCTCGAACTCGCCGCGCAGGACCTCCGCCAGCGCCCAGAAGGCGATCCCGGACCCGTAGGGCGGGCATTGGCCGCGTCGGATCGCCGGCGCATTGTCGGTCTCGCCGAGCGTCGCGATCACCTCGCGCAGCAGCCGCGACTTGCCGACCCCGGCCTGGCCCAACACGGTCGCCAGATGCGGCGCGCCCTCGCGCTCGACCCTGCTCAGCAGCGAGACCAGCATCTGGTTCTCCTCGCTCCGCCCGATCAGCGGGCTCTCCGAGCGCAGCGCCGAGCGCCGCGCCGGGGCGGTGGCGTCGACGCCCGTCGCCTCCCAGGCGGGCACGCGCTCCTGCTTGCCTTTGAGCTCCATCGGCTCGAGCCGCTCGTAGGCGATCGCGCCGCGCGTCGCGCGCATCGTCGATTCGCCGACGGTCACCGAGCCGGGGCGGCCGGCGTCCTGGAGCCGCGAGGCGACGTTGACGACGTCGCCCATGACCGTGTAGCGGTCGCCGCCGACCGCGCCGGCCATGACCTCGCCGCTGTTGATCCCGACCCGGAGCTGGAAGCTAACCCCGTGCTTGGCCGTGCTCGCGCGGTTGGCATCCTCCATCGCGGCCTGCATCGCGAGCCCGGCGCGGACCGCGCGCTCGGGGTCGTCCTCGTGGGCGACCGGGGCGCCGAAGACACCCATCACGTTGTCGCCGATGTACTTGTCGATCGAGCCGCCGAAGCCCTCGATCTCGGCGCCGAGCCGGCGCAGTGTCGCGTCGACGAGCCCCTTGACCTGCTCGGGGTCCATGGTCGAGGCGGCCGCCGTGTAGCCGGAAAGATCGGCGAAGAGGACCGTCGCCTGGCGCCGCTCCTCGGGCGGCGACTCCGGCGCCGCGGCGGGGGATGGGCCCGCGGCGGGGGCTCCGGGCGCGAGCGCGGTGCCGCACTCGATGCAGAACTTGGCCCCCGGCGGGGACTCGGCGCCGCAGCTCGGGCAGCTCGAGGCCAGCCCGCTGCCGCACGACATGCAGAAGCGGGCGCTGTGCGGGTTCTCGGTCCCGCAGTCGGGGCAGGTCCTCCCATCAGCCATAGCCACCGGACCTTAAGGCAGGCCCCGCGCACCGTCCAGCCCGATCGGCGCCGCGCGCGGGACCTTGCGCTAGCCTGCGCCGCCGCCTCTTGAATCGCCTCCGCTACATCGTTCTGATCGCTTTCGCGGCCCTTTTCGCGGCCGGGCTCGTCGCCTGCGGCGGCGGCGACGATCAGGACCCCCAGGAGGTGATCGACGAGACCTTCAAGCCCGGCAAGGACTACTCGAGCGGGATCGTCGACATCAGCGCCGCGCTCGACGCGGGCGAGCAGGGCACCTTCACCGCCGACGTCGAGGGCCCGTTCCAGAGCACGCCGGGCGCGTTTCCCAAGTTCGACCTCCAGGCCGACGTCAGCATCGACGGCGGCGGCCAGAACTTCGGCTTCACCGGGGGGCTGACCTCGACCGGCGACACGGCGTTCGTCAACGTCCAGGACACCGACTACGAGGTCGACAAGCAGACCTTCACCAGCTTCAGCGCGACCTACCTCGCGCTCCAGGAGCAGACCGAGCAGGAGGAACAGGAGGAGGGCGTCGACTTCCTCACCGACCTCTCGAACGAGGGCGAGGAGGAGATCGAGGGCGTGGACACGGTCCACATCAGGGGCACCGCCGACGTCGACAAGCTGATCGAGAACGCCCGCCAGACTTCGACCGACGAGCTGCCGAGCGGCGATCGGCTCGACCAGTTCCGCGAGGCGGTCCAGACCTCGGACGTCGACGTCTGGAGCTCCAAGGACGGCAACCGGCTGCAGAAGATCGAGTTCGCGGTCGAGTTCGCCCAGCCGGACTCCGAGGAGGCGCTCAACCTCGACTTCGCGCTCACCTTCAGCGACCTCGGCTCCGAGCAGACGGTCTCCGCCCCGAGCGAGGCCCAGCCGCTGAGCGCGCTGCTCGAGCGCTACGGGATCGACCCCAAGAGCCTCAGGAACGCGCTCTCCGGCGCCGGCGCCGGCGCACCCGCGGGGTCCGGCGCGGCCGACCCCGGCGCGACGTCGCAGGTCCCGGCGCCGCCGACCGGTGACGCGACCCAGGGCTACCTCGAGTGCCTCCAGACCGCTTCCGGGCCGGAAGCCGTCCAGGCGTGCTCGGACGAGCTCGAGTAGACCCGGACTCGTCGCGCCCCTGCGACTAAGCTCTCGCCCTCGATGGCGCGCGCGAAACTCGATTCCGGCGGCGGGATGCCGCAGATAAACCGCTCGTTCTTCCTCGGGCCGGACGGCTGGCCCTACCTGCTGATCCCGGCGATCCCGATCGCGGTCGCGCTCGAGCTCGCCCACGCCTCGCCCTCGGTGATCTTCTTCATCTCGGCGATGGGGGTGATCCCGACCGCGGCGCTGATGGGGCGCGCGACCGAGGAGCTCGCGGCGCGCTCGGGCCCGGGGATCGGCGGGTTCCTCAACGTCACCTTCGGCAACGCCCCGGAGCTGATCATCGCGCTGTTCGCGCTCAACGCGGGGTTGCACGAGGTAGTCAAGGCCTCGATCGTCGGCTCGATCATCGGCAACATCCTGCTGGTGATGGGCGCGGCGTTCTTCTTCGGCGGGCTCAAGCACGAGCGCCAGACCTTCGACCGCACGGCGGCCTCGGCGCAGTCGACGATGCTGCTGCTCGCGGCGGTCGCGATGGTGATGCCGGCGATCTACGAGCTCGTCCACGGCGACGGGCTGCCGGCCGTCGACGCCAACCTGATCGACTTCTCGAGCAAGGTCGAGTACCTCTCGCTGGCGGTCGTCGCGGTGCTGCTGATCGGCTACGGCGCCGGGCTGCTGTTCTCGCTCCGCACCCACAAGGACCTCTTCAACCCGCCGTACGAGGCCGAGGAGGACACCTGGGGCTGGAGCGCGAAGCAGGCGGCGGTCGCGCTCGCGGTCGCCGGGCTCGCGGTCGGGCTGATGTCGGAGATCCTCGTCGGCTCGATCGGCGAGGCCTCGGAGTCGATCGGCCTGAGCCAGTTCTTCGTCGGCGTGATCGTCGTCGCGATCGTCGGCAACGCCGCCGAGCACTGGGTCGCGGTCCTCGTCGCGGTCAAGAACAAGATGGACCTCGCGGTCAACATCGCAGTCGGCTCGAGCGCCCAGATCGCGCTCTTCGTGGCGCCGGTGCTCGTCCTCGCCTCGTTCGTGATCGGGCCCAACCCGATGCCGCTGATCTTCAACGGCTTCGAGGTCGCCGCCGTGCTGCTCGCGGTGCTGATCGCCAACGCGGTCAGCCAGGACGGCGAGTCGAACTGGTTCGAGGGCCTTCAGCTGCTGCTCGTCTACGCGGTGCTCGCGATCGTCTTCGCGTTCGCGTAGGGACCGGCGCCGTGACCTTCTTCCTGCTCGCGGTCAGCTTCGCCGTGATCCTGGCCGGCGCGCTGCTGTTCACGAACGCGATCGAATGGCTTGGCCACAAGCTCTCGCTCGGCGAGGGCGCGGTCGGCAGCCTGCTCGCGGCGGTCGGCACCGCCCTGCCCGAGACGCTGATCGCGATCGTGGCGCTGGTCGGCGCGACCAAGAGCGAGGACGTCGCGATCGGGGCGATCGTCGGCGCGCCGTTCCTGCTCGCGACGCTGGCGATGGGCCTGGTCGGCCTCACCGCGTTCCTCTATCGGCACCGGCGCCCGCAGGGGATCGAGCTCACGGCCCACGTCCCCACACTCGACCGCGACCTCGCCTTCTTCATGGTCTTCTTCGGGCTCGCCCTCGCGCTCGGTTTCGGCGCCCCCGAGACGCTGCGGGTCCCGGCCGGGATCGGGTTCTTCTTCGCCTACATCGCCTACGTCTTCTGGACCCTGCGCAGCGGCGGCGAGGTGCAGTCCGAGGAGTCCCTCAACCCGCTGATCATCCAGCCGCGGAGCGCGGAGAGGGGGGACCCCTCGCTCGGGCTGACGATCGCCCAGGCGCTGATCGGGCTTGCGGCGATGGTCGGCGGCGCGCACCTGTTCGTCGAGGAGCTCCTCCACGTCGCCGAGGACCTCGGGGTCGACGCGATCGTGCTCTCGCTGATCCTCGCCCCGCTCGCGACCGAGCTGCCGGAGAAGGTCAACAGCTTCTTCTGGGTCCGGGAGGGCAAGGACTCGCTCGCGCTCGGCAACATCACCGGCGCGATGGTCTTCCAGTCGGTGATCCCGGTCGGGATCGGGCTGATCTTCACCGACTGGGAGCTCGGCGGCAACGCGGCGATCTCGGTCGCGCTCGGCCTCGCCGGCGGGTTGCTCGCCTACTGGGCGCTGCGGCTGCGCGACAAGTTCGAGCTCGCGCCGGTGATCGGCTGGTTCGCGCTCTACGCGTCCTTCATCGTCATCGTCGCGGTCTAGCTCATCTCAGCTACCGTTTCGCCGGTGAAGCCACCCGGCAAGACCGCGATCGGCGCCTGGAGCGGCGGCCGCTTCCTGCGCTTCGGCGAGTCGATCGACGAGCAGCGGCTCGAGGCGCTGCTCCGCCCCGGCGACGGCATCGACACCGTGCTCAGCGCCGACACCTACGGCCAGGGCGAGGCCGACGCGCTCGTCGGGCGCGCGATCGCCGGCCTGCCGCGCGAGGAGTTCTCGCTCGTCGGCGCCGTCGGGCACGACTTCTACGAGGGCGAGCGCGACGGGCCGCGCGGGTTCCCGCGCTTCAGCTCCCCGGCGCTGCGCCCCGAGACCGAGTACGCGTCCTACCTGCGGATGGCCGCCGAGCGCAGCCTCGAGCGGCTCGGCGTCGAGCGCTTCGACCTGCTCCTGCTCCACAACCCCGACCGCACCGGGTACGAGAGCGAGGCGGTCTGGGACGCGATGGCGGGATTGCGCGAGGCGGGCATCGCGGGCGCGATCGGGATCGCGCCCGGCCCGGCCAACGGATTCACCCTCGACCTGATCCGCTGCTTCGAGCGCTTCGGCGAGCGGATCGACTGGGCGATGATCATCCTCAACCCGTTCGAGCCCTGGCCCGGCGAGCTCTGCCTCGACGCCGCGGCGCGGTCGGAGATCTCGGTGATCACCCGCGTCGTCGACTACGGCGGCCTTTTCTGGGACGACGTGACACCGAACACCGAGCTTGCCAAGGGCGATCACCGCAACCACCGCCCCGCGGGCTGGATCGAGGCCGGGCTCGCGAGGCTCGACCGCCTGCGCCCGATCGCCGAGCGCGCCGGGCTGACCCCGATGCAGCTCGCCTGCCAGTGGAACCTCGCCCATCCCGCGGTCGAGTGCGCGGTGCCGACCCTGATCCAGGAGATCGGCGAGGGGGCGCGGACGATCGAGGAGAAGCGGGCCGAGCTCGCGGCGCTGCCCGCCGAGCAGCGGCTCTCGGACGAGGACGTGATCGAGATCCGCGAGATCGGCGACAACACCGGCTCGATGGCGCTCAAGGGCGCGAGCTCCGAGCACGAGGGGGAGGAGCGCCCCGACCGCTGGCCGCTCAGCGACGAGCTCGCCGCCGCGGGCGCCGATTACGGCATCCGCGCCGAGGACCTCGTCAAGCGCTAGGCGCTAGGCGCCGCTGAGCTCGCCGAGCGCGCCCAGGACCTTCTCGTCGTGCTCGGCGGGCTTGACCTTGGCGAAGACCTTCGCGACCTTCCCCTTGGCGTCGATGACGAAGGTCGAGCGCTGGACGCCCATGTACTTCTTGCCGTACATGCTCTTCTCGACCCAGGTGCCGTACTTCTCGGCGACCGCGTGGTCGGGGTCGGCGAGCAGCGTGAAGTCCAAGGACTGCTTGTCCGCGAACACCTTGATGTCCTCGACGCTGTCGGGCGAGGCCCCGAGCACCCGGGCGCCGGCCCCCTCGTAGTCGGCGCGGTGGTCGCGGACCCCGCAGGCCTGGGACGTGCAGCCCGGGGTGTCTGCCCGCGGGTAGAAGTAGAGGACGACCGGCGCGCCTCGCAGCTCGCTGAGCTTGACCGGCTCGCCGTCTTGGTCGGGGAGCGTGAAGTCGGGCGCCGCGCGCCCCTCCTCGATCAAAGCTCGTCTTCGTCCTCGAGCGCGAGCGCCGCGCCCTCGGCGTCCTCGTCGTCCTCGTCGAAGTCCTCGCCGTCGAGGTCACCCTTGTCGTGCTCGGCGTCGGGGGCCTCGTCGACGTCATCCTCGTCGGTGACCGGCGCCCCGGTGGCGCCGGGGTGGAACTCGGTCTCGAAGTGCTCGAGCAGCTCGTCGCGCTGGTTCTCGTCGACCGGGACCTCGTCGGCGACCTTGACCCACTCGGCGCGCGCGAGCTTGCCGCTGAACGCGTCCTGGTCGACCGAGGCGGAGTCGTCGACTACCACCAGGACCTCGGTCTTCGGGTTGAAGTAGGTGCCCGGGCTGTCGGGCAGCTGCTCGATCTCGAAGATCCGGTCCTGGGCGTCGGAGTCGCTCACACGCGGATCGTATTACCGGCGGGCTATTGGCCGAGGTCCTCGAGGTCGGCGAGCTGGCGATCGATCTCCTTTTCGATCTCGAGCGGCTTCTTGCCGGCGCGCCGTCGGCGTTCGTTGCGGGCGATGACCAGATCGCGGACCTCGGCGCGCAGGTCCTGGTCGGCGGCCAGCGAGCCGGAGCCCCGCTCGGAGGCGAGCAGCTTCTCGAGCTCGGTCTCGACGTCGATCGGCTTCTCTCCCCTCGCCTCGGCGCGAAACGAGCGCGCCTCGAGCATCTGGCGGATCTCGGCTTCGCGGACCGCCTTCGAGACCGGGGTCACCGGGCCCGTCCCGGCGGCGGGGAACTCCTGCTCGATCGCGAACGGCCCCTTGCCGACCTGCTCGAGCGCGCTTCCGGCCCCGCGCGCGAAGGCGATCGCCGCGATCGGGATCGCGATCAGCGCCACGGCGATCAGAACCGTGCCGCTCTCGACCGCGAGGAGCGGGTAAACGGACACATGTTCAGCCTACCCGCGCCGGTGCCGCGGGCCCGAAACGGGGGGTCGATCCGGTACTCTTCGGACTGGTTGACTGACCAGTCAATCGGTTGCCGCAGCATCCTCCACGCATGGCGTGGGCTTGGCGCGCGACCACGACCGACTCGAAAAGGAGCCTCAAAACAGTGGTTGACCTGACTCTGACCGACGAGCAGAAGGACCTTCGCGAGCTCGCACACAACTTCGCCGAAAAGGACATTCGCAAGGTCGCCTGGGAGTACGACAAGGAGGGCACCTGGCCGCAGGACATCGTCGACAAGGCCTGGGAAGTGGGGCTGATGAACACCCACATCTCCGAGGAGTACGGCGGGCCCTCGCTCGACTATCTCTCCGGCTGCCTGATCGAAGAGGAGATGGGCTGGGGCTGCTCGGGCATCGGCACCTCGCTGATGGCCAACGGGCTCGCTTCCGCTCCGGTGTCTCTGGGTGGCAGCGACGAGATCAAGAAGGAGTACCTCGGGATGCTGACCGAGTCTCCGAAGCTCGCCTCGTTCTGCCTCACCGAGCCCGACGCAGGCTCCGACGTCTCGGGGATGAAGACGACGGCGACCAAGAACGGCGACAAGTACGTCCTCAACGGCTCCAAGTGCTTCATCACCAACGGCGGGTACGCCGACTGGTTCACCGTCTACGCCAAGACCGACAAGGACGCCGGCCACCGCGGGATCTCCGCCTTCGTCGTCCCCAAGGACGACACGGTCACGGTCGACAAGAAGGAAGACAAGATGGGCCAGCGGGCCTCGAACACCGCGACGATCACCTTCAACGAGACCGAGGTCCCCGCCGCGAACCTGCTCGGCGAGGAGAACAAGGGCTTCAAGCTCGCGATGATGACCCTCGACCGCACCCGCCCCGGCGTCTCGGCGATGGCGGTCGGGATCGCGCGCGCGGCGCTCGAGTTCGCCTCCGACTACTCCAAGGAGCGGGTCCAGTTCGGCGTCCCGATCGCGATGCACCAGGCGGTTGCGTTCATGATCGCCGACATGGCGACCAAGACCGAGGCCTCGCGCCTGCTTGTCTGGCAGTCCGCGGTCCTGCTCGATCAGGGCAAGCGCAACACGCTCGCCTCCTCGCACGCCAAGCGCTTCGCCGCCGACTCGGCGATGGAGAACACCGTCGACGCCGTGCAGGTCTACGGCGGCTACGGCTTCATCAAGGAGTACCCGGTCGAGAAGCTGATGCGCGACGCGAAGATCATGCAGCTCTACGAGGGCACCTCGCAGATCCAGCGCCTCGTGATCGCCAAGGAGCTGCTGATGGGCCGCGACGTCGCCGAGCCGACGAAGGAGACCGTCGCCGACGACAAGAAGGCCGCGGAGTCCGAGAAGAGCCAGAGCGAGCAGGCGGCCGCGACGGTCTAGCCTGCAGCGAAAGAATCGGAATCACCAGAGCCCCGGCACAGCGCCGGGGCTCTTTTTCTTGGGGTGACGGCGTACGATCGCCGCGAGATCGAGGCGGCGTCGACAAGCGGGATGAAGGGCGAGGGTTATTACGACCTTCACTCCGAGTACCAGCGGCGGATAATCGAGGGCGGCGACGAGCTGATCCGCGAGGCGGTCGCGGGGCTCGACCTCGCCGCGGCCGGGGGCCATTTCGCGTTCGCCGACTACGGCGCCGGCACCGGGGCGACCTCGGTCCACGCGGCCCGCACCGCGCTCGAGGCCGTCCGCGAGCGCGACGCGGCGCTGCCGATGCTCGCGATCCACAACGACGTGCTCAGCAACGACTTCACCCAGGTGTTCCACAACATCGCCGCCGAGGACGGCTACCTCGGTCTCGGCGGCGGGCCGGTCTACGCGAGCGCGGCGGGCGGCTCGTTCTTCGGCGAGGTCGTGCCCGCGGGCACCGTCAACCTCGGCACCTGCTCGAACGCCGCGCACTGGTTTCGCGAGCAGCCCTCGCAGACGATCGAGGGCGGCATATACCACTCCGACGCCACAGGGGATGCGCGGGCGGCGCTCGAGAAGCTCGCCGCCGAGGACTGGCTCGCGTTCATGCGCGCCCGGGCCGCGGAGCTCGCGCCGGGCGGGCGCTTCATCGTCCAGGGCATCGGCACGACGGCCGCGGATGACGGCTCCGAGCTGGTCTCAGCCTCACGTTTGCTCGGCGCGATGTGGAGGGTCGCCGACGGGCTCGCCCGCGAGGGGCTGCTCGACGCCGGCCTGCTCGGCGACTACGTCTTCCCGGTTTACTGCCGCAGCGCCGAGGAGGTGAGCGCCCCGGCATCCGGCGAGCTGGAAGGCGAGCTCGACGTCGTCTCGGTGCGCGAGGACCTGGTGCCCGATCCCTACTGGGAGGCCTACGAGCGCGACGGCGACCCCGAGGCCTACGCCGAGGTCTACACGCAGTTCGTTCGCGCCTTCGCCGAATCGACGCTCAAAGAGCACCTGCTCGAGCCCGGCGCGATCTCGATCGATCCGGAGGCGCTCTGCGACGAGTACTTCCGGCGCCTCGAGGCGGCCACGGCCGCCGACCCGGAAGCGGGGCGCTACGAGGCCTGGATCGTGCGGGCCGTGTTCGCGCGCAGCTGATCCTTGCTAGTGTTAACCATATGGTTAACGATCCGTTCAAGGCCCTCGCCCACCCGATCCGCCGCGGCATCGTCGAGCGGCTGACCGAGGGGGCGGCGACCGTCGCCGAGGCGACGCGAGAGTTCCCGGTCACGAAGCCGGCGATCTCCAAGCACCTCAAGGTCCTCGAGGAGTCGGGGCTGGTGATGCGGGTAGTCGATGGACGAACCCACCGGCTCTCGCTCGCCCCGGACGCGCTCGACGAGGCCTCGGAATGGATCGATCTGCAGCGGGCGCGATGGACCCGCCTGTTCGACGTCGTAGACGACTACCTCAAGGAGGAACCGAAATGAAGGCACAGGATGTTCTGACACCGGGTGGCGTTGTCTCCCCGGAGGAATGGGAAGCCGCCCGCGAGGAGCTGCTCGTGAAGGAGAAGCAGCACATGCGCGCGGGCGACGCGCTCGCCGCCGAGCGGCGGCGGATGCCCTGGATGGAGGTCGAGAAGGAGTACCGCTTCGAGGGACCCGACGGCCCCGCGAGCCTCGCCGACCTGTTCGCAGGCCGGCCCCAGCTGATCATCTACCGGGCCTTCTACGGGCCGGACGTGACGACCCTCGCCGAGGGAGGCTCCTACCCAGAGCGGGCCTGCGTCGGCTGCTCGATGGTCGCCGACCAGGTCGCGCACCCCGCCCACCTGCACGCGCGGGACGTGACGCTCGTGTTCGCATCGCGCGCTCCACAGGGCGACATCGAGGGTCTGAAGCGGCTCCACGGATGGGAGCTGATCCCCTGGTACACGATCACCGACGATTGGGACGCGGACTTCGGCGTCGACGAGTGGCACGGCCACGTCGTCTTCTTCCGAGACGGCGACCGGATCTTCCGGACCTTCTCCGTGCACGGCCGCGGCTCCGAGACGATCGGGACCACCTGGAGCCACCTCGACATCACCCCGCTCGGGCGCCAGGAGAAGTGGCAGGACTCGCCCGACGGCTACCCGCAGGATTCGGGCCCCGGTGAATGGTGGAACTACAACGACAACCACCCGGACCGGCGATGATCGCGCACGTCTCCGGAGTTCCCGTCGAGGAGCTGGTGCCGCTTGCGGGCGGCACCGGCGGCCTGTTCGTGATCCGCGCGTGGCTGCGGATGCGCCTCCGCGTCAGAATGAAGGGATGAGCGACCGGCCGACGCTGACGATCGAGCGCACCTTCGCCGCTCCCGCCGAGCGCGTCTTCGAGGCGTTCACGAGCGAGGAGGTCATGCGCCGCTGGTGGCACGCCGGCACCGACTGGGAGACGCCCGAGGCAGATGTCGATCTGCGGGTCGGCGGCGAGATCCGGGTCGTGATGCGGGACCCGCACAAGGACGAGAGCTACGGCGGCGGCGGCCGCTATACCGAGGTCGAGCCGCCGTCGCGGCTCGCGTTCACCTGGCTCTGGGACGACGTGCCCGTGCCCGACCAGGCCGAGCAGATGATCGAGATCGAGTTCGCCGAGCGCGACGGAGAGACGACCGTGCGCTTCACGCACCGCAACCTCTGGGACGAGGAAGCGCTCGCCGACCACGAGGACGGCTGGAACACGTGCTTCAAGAACCTCGCGCTCGCGCTCGAGGCTCCGTGAGCGAACCCGGCGCGACCCCGCTCTCCGTCCTCGACCTCGCGATCGTCTCCGAGGGCTCCGAGCCCGCCGACGCGCTCCGCAACTCGGTCGAGCTCGCCAAGCACGTCGAGCGGCTCGGCTACGGCCGCCACTGGGTCGCCGAGCATCACAACATCCCCGGGATCGCGAGCTCCTCGCCTCCGGTGCTGATGATGGCGCTCGCCGACGCGACCTCGGAGATCAGGATCGGCTCCGGCGGCGTGATGCTGCCAAACCACCCGCCGCTGGTCGTCGCCGAGCAGTTCGGGATGCTCGAGGCGCTGCACCCGGGGCGGATCGACCTCGGGATCGGTCGCGCGCCCGGGACCGACCCGATCACCGCTGGGGCGCTGCGGCGCTCGGCCGACCCGCTCTCGGTCGAGGACTTCCCGCGCCAGCTCGAGCAGCTCGTCGGCTTCTTCGAGGGCCGCTATGGGGCGGAGGATCCCCACCGCGGGATCACGGCCGTCCCCGGCAAGGGGCCGAAGCCGCAGACCTGGCTGCTCGGATCGAGCGACTACAGCGCCAGCCTCGCGGCCGAGCTCGGCTGGCGCTTCTCCTTCGCCCACCACTTCAGCCCCCGCAACACGGTTCCGGCGCTCCAGATCTACCGCGACAACTTCAAGCCCTCGGAGGAGCTCGAGCGCCCCTACGCCAAGGTCGCGGTCGCGGTGATCTGCGCCGAGGACGAAGAGCGGGCCCGCTGGCTCGCCGGCCCCGCGCGGCTCTCGTTCGCGCGGTTGCGGGCCGGCAACCCCGGCCGCTTCCCGACCCCTGAGCAGGCGGCCGAGCACGTCTACAGCGACCAGCAGGAGGCCGCGGTCAAGTCGGTTTCGGGTTCGGCAGTAATCGGGGATCCGGGGCAGGTCAAGGCTGGGCTCGAGGAGCTGGTCGAGCGCAGCGGCGCCGACGAGCTGATGCTGACGACGATGGTCCACGACCCCGCCGACAGGCTGCGCTCCTACGAGCTCGTCGCCGAGGCGATGGGGCTGGCGCAGAGGGTTGGCTCTCCATGAGCCGGGGACGAGTGACTAGGATGCGAATCGAAACCGATCCCTAGGGGGGACCTTTGAACAGAGTTCGCCGCACCGTCTTCGCGGTCACCGCTGCCGCGTTCGCTCTCGTCGCGCTGCCGGCGGCGACGTCCGCCCACGTGCAAAACAGTCCGACGAGCATCGCCTTTCCCGACACGCTGGTGGGCACGCCGAGCGACCCCCAGAGCGAGACCGTGGTTGTCTCCTGCACGGTCCCAGACATGATGGGCGGGTGTACGACGAACGACACATTCACCCCCAATCCGACGTTTACCGGCGCCCACCCCGGTGATTTCTCCCAGACCAACAACTGCCCCGCCGCGTTGACCAACATCCTTGAGACTTCCCAGTCCTGTCAGTTCTTCATCACCTTCAAGCCGACAAGCATCTTCCAGCTCGGGGGGACGAGGACCGCGACCCTCATCCTCGGCACCAACGGCTCCGGCTCCCAGCCCGTGCCGGTCTCACTGAGCGGACGCGGGTTCAGCATCAACGCCCTGCACCGGATGACCGGCGAGCGCGCCGCTGCGCTGCAGAAGTGCAAGAAGAAGAAGGCGAAGAAGGCGCGCAAGAAGTGCAAGAAGAAGGCGAGCCTGCTGCCGGTCTAGCGGGCGCAGCTTCGCGGCATTATTAGTCGTAACATCGCCGCGTGGCCCGTGAGGAGGGCAAGAAGCCGGTCTCCGAGGCGGTAGCGGAGGCCGCGAAAGCGGGAGCCGACGCGGCCCGCGCCAAACGCCCGGGTAGGAGGGGCGGTCGGCCATCCGACGTGTTCGGCGGCGACATCCGCCGCCGCGATGTCTTTCCCCTGCTCGTGCTGCATCTCGTCGCCAAGGAGGAGGCCTACGGCAACCGCCTGATCGAGGAGATCGAGGCGATGACCGAGGGCGTGATCTCGGTCAACCCGAACACGATCTACCCGCTGCTGCGCGAGCTCGAGAGCAAGGGGATGATCGAGGGCCGCTGGGAGCACCCCGACCGCCGTTCGCGCCGCTACTACGCGATCACCCCGGCGGGGCGGCGCGAGTACAAGCGGATCCGAGCCGAGGTCGAGCCGTTCCTCGACTCGGTGATCCGCTCGATGACGCTGCTCAAGCGCGAGCTCTACGACTGACGCCGTGAGCGAGGCCTCGGCAACAGTGCGGATCGGCTCGAGCCTGGCCGAGGCCTGGGACAAGTACTTCGACCCCGAGGGATGGCGGATCTGGGTCGAGGGCTTCGAGTCGGTCTCGGCCGAGAAGGGCTACCCGAAGCGCGGCGGCTCGCTCGAGTGGCGTTCGAACCGCGCCGGGCGCGGCCTCGTCAAGGAGCTCGTCCTCGACCACGAGCCGCGCAAGCTGCACCGGATCGCGTTCGAGGACCCCGAGAGCGAGGGCGAGCTCGAGACCCGGTTCGAGATCCGCGGCGAGACGGTCGAGCTCAGCCAGAAGATGACCTACAGGGTCCGCCACCCGGGCATCCTCGGGCCGCTGACCGACTTCTTCTTCGTCCGCCGCCAGGTCGCCGCTTCGCTCGAGCGCTCACTTACGCGCCTCAAGCACGATTTGGAGGCCAGATCATGAGGGCCGCCTCCTCGGCTGCGCGTCCGGGGGCGGCCCGTTAGCCTGCCCCGTCCCCGACCAAAGGACCGAAACTAAATGTTCATCTTCAAGGCCGCCGTCCTCGGCGGCGGCACGATGGGCGGCGAGATCGCGCAGGTCATCGCCGCGGCCGACATCCCCGTTGTCGTCAAGGACATCGACCAGAAGTTCGTCGACCAGGCGCTCGAGAAGTCGGAGCAGGTGACGAAGTCGCAGCTCGACAAGCTGGTCTCGAAGGAGAAGCTGACCCAGGATCAGGCCGACAAGCAGCTCGAGCACACGATGGGCCTGATCACCGGAGCGACCGACTACGAGGGCTTCGGCGACGTCGACATCGTGATCGAGGCGGTTCCGGAGAAGATGGAGATCAAGAAGTCGGTCTACCGCGAGCTCGACGAGGCGACCCCGGGGCACGCGATCCTCGCCTCCAACACCTCCTCGCTCTCGATCACCGAGATGGGCCGCGAGACGCTGCGCCCCGACAAGGTCGTCGGCTTCCACTTCTTCTTCCCGGCGTCGGTGATGCCGCTGGTCGAGATCATCAGCGGCGAGGACACCTCGCGCGACACCGTCACCGCCGCGTTCAACTTCGCCCAGGCGATCAAGAAGCAGGGGATCACCTGCGGCGAGGTCCCCGGATTCGTCGTCAACCGGATCCTCAACTCGGCCGTCGGCGAGATCTGGCGCCAGCAGGAGGAGAAGGGACTCTCGATCAAGAAGATCGACGAGGGAGTCGCGGAGTCGAACGTCGCGCCGATGGGGCCGTTCATCCTCGGCGACATGCTCGGGCTCGACACGATCCTCCACGTCGCCGAGTACCTCCAGGAGAGCTACGGCGACGACCGCTTCTACGTCCACAAGGGGATGCAGAAGCTGGTCAAGGACGGAAAGCTCGGCGCCAAGTCGGGAGGGGAGGGCTTCTACAAGGACGGCGAGCCGCAGCTCGAGGGCGACGGGGACGCCGACCCGGCCGAGCTCGCCGACCTGTTCGTGCTCAAGTCGCTGGTCGAGGCGTGCCTGCTGCTCGAGGAGGGCGTCTCGACCGTGCGCGAGATCGACCTCGGGATGATGGCCGGCGCCGGGCTCGACCCGCGCCGCGGCCTCTTCCCGCCGTTCTGGAAGGCCGACATGGAAGGCCTCGACACGACGCTCGAGAAGCTCGAGAAGTACGCCGAGAGCCACGGCGAGCGCTTCACGCCGCCGCGGATCCTCAAGCGCCTCGTCGCCCAGGGGCGGCTGGGGATGAAGTCGGGCCACGGCTTCTACGCCTATCCCCAGGCCGAGGGCGAGGGCACGGTCAAGCTCGAGAAGCGCGGCGACGTCGCGATCGCCTGGCTCGCCAACCCACCGATGAACGCGATCTCCCCCGACGTGATCGCCGATCTCGGCAAGGTCTGGAAAGAGGTGAAGGAGGACGAGGAGCTCAAGGCGATGGTCGTCTACTCCTCGATGCCGGTCGTCTTCTCGGCCGGCGCCGACATCAAGGCGTTCACGAAGATGGACACCCCCGAGAAGGGCGCCGAGCTGATCAACGACGGCCACGCCCTGCTCCGCGAGCTCGGCGAGTCGAGCGTCTCGACCGTCGCCGCCGTCAACGCGATCGCCTACGGCGGCGGCTGCGAGCTCTCGATGGCCTGCGACTTCCGCGTCGCGGCCGAGTCGGCCGTCTTCGGCCAGCCCGAGATCAACCTCGGGATCATCCCCGGCTTCGGCGGCACCCAGCGGCTGCCGCGCCTCGTCGGCCAGTCGAAGGCGCTCGAGATGAACCTGACCGGCGACGCGGTGCTGGCGCGCGAGGCGCGCGAGATCGGGCTCGCCGACGAGCTAGTCCCCGACGAGCAGCTGCTCGACGTCGCGATCTCCTGGGCCCGCAGGCTCGCCGGCCAGGCGCCGCTCGCGGTCGAGGCCGTGAAGCGGGTCTCGAACAAGGGCGAGCTCAGCGACGGGATCGAGGCCGAGAAGGGCGGCTTCGCCGAGGTCTTCCTCTCCGAGGACGGCCGCGAGGGGATCTCCGCCTTCCTCCAGAAGCGCAAGCCCGAGTGGAAGGGCAAGTAACAACCGCAAACGCGGAGCGGCTCGCAGACTTGATCCGCGGGTCGTCGTGCACGGTCGCGCTGACCGGGGCCGGGATCTCGGTCCCCTCGGGGATACCGGACTTCCGGACGCCCGGAAAGGGGATCTGGGAGAACGTCGACCCGATGGAGGTCGCCCACATCGACTCCTTCCGCTCGAACCCGCAACGGTTCTGGAGCTTCTATCGCCCCCGCTTCGAGTCGCTCGGCGGGGTCGAGGCCAACGACGCCCACCGCGCGCTCGCCGAACTCGAGCGCCGCGGGTTGCTCGAGGCCGTCGTCACCCAGAACATCGACCGCCTCCACCGCAAGGCCGGGACCGAGCGCCTGATCGAGGTCCACGGGACGATCGAGACTTCGAGTTGCATGGACTGCGGCGAGAGCTTCGCCCTGGAGCGGGTCGAGGCGCTCTTCGACGAGAGCGGCGTCGCGATCTGCGCCGGCTGCGACGGCCCGGTGAAGCCCGACGTCGTCCTCTTCGGCGAGCTGCTCCCGGCCGCCGCGATGGCCGAGGCCGAGGCGCTCGCCAACCGCGCCGAGCTGATGCTCTGCGTCGGCTCCTCGCTCGAGGTCTACCCGGTCGCCGGTCTGCCCTCGGTGACCCTCGACGCCGGCGGGCGGGTCGCGATCGTCACCCAGGGCCCGACGCCCTATGACGGCGACGCGGCGGTGCGCATGGACGGCGACGTCGTCGCCGACCTCGACGCGGTCCTGGCCGCGCTCGACGCCGGCGCCTAGGCGACGGCCGCGCGCTTCGACTTGCCGCCCTTGCGCGCCGGCGCGCCGCTTGCCGCCGACGTACTTACGCAGGTGCTCGGCGGTCAGCGAGTCGCCCGTCGCGACGAGCTCCGCGGGCGTTCCCTCGAACACGATCTCGCCGCCCTCGTGCCCGGCGCCGGGGCCGAGGTCGATCAGCCAGTCGGCGTGCGCGACCACGGCGAGGTGGTGCTCGATCACGATCACGGTCTCGCCGTCGTCGACGAGCCGGTCGAGCAGCGCGAGGAGACGGTCGATGTCGGCGAGGTGGAGGCCGCTCGTCGGCTCGTCGAGGACGTAGACGCTCGCCTTCTCGGCCATCTGGATCGCGAGCTTGAGCCGCTGGCGCTCGCCCCCCGACAGCGTGTTGAGGGGCTGGCCGAGGGCCACGTACTCGAGGCCGACGGCGGCGAGCCGCTCGAGGATCTCTGCCGCCTTCCCCTCCTTGAACAGCTTGCCGGCCTCGCTGACCGGCATCGCGAGGACCTCGCTGATGTCCTTGCCGCGCAGCTTGTACTCGAGGACCTCGGGCGTGAAGCGCTTGCCCTCGCACTCCTCGCAGACCGTGGCGACCTCGTCCATCACCCCGAGCTCCGTGTAGACGAGCCCGATGCCCTTGCATCCGGGGCAGGCGCCCTCGGAGTTGGCGCTGAACAGGGCCGGCTTGACCCCGTTCTCCTTCGCGAACTCCTTGCGGATCGGCTCGAGCAGCCCGGTGTAGGTCGCCGGGTTGCTCCGCCGCGAGCCGCGGATCGGCGTCTGGTCGACGACCGACACCCCCTCGCGTCCGGCGACCGACCCCTGGATCAGCGAGCTCTTGCCGGACCCGGCGACGCCGGTGACGGCTGTGAGCACGCCGAGCGGGATCTCGACGCTCACGTCCTTGAGGTTGTGGGTTGTGGCGTGCTCGATCTCGAGCTCGCCGGTCGGCTCGCGGGGCGCCTCGCGCAGGCCGGCGCGGTGCCCGAGGTGGTCTCCGGTCACCGTGCCCGAGCGCCGCAGCCCCGCGACCGTGCCCTCGAAGCAGACCTCGCCGCCGCGGGTTCCCGCGCCAGGGCCGAGATCGACTACGTGGTCGGCGATCTCGATCACCTCGGGTTTGTGCTCGACGACGAGAACGGTGTTGCCCTTGTCCCGCAGCCGCAGCAGCAGGTCGTTCATCCGCTGGATGTCGTGGGGGTGGAGGCCGGCGGTCGGCTCGTCGAAGACGTAGGTCACGTCGGTGAGCGAGGAGCCGAGGTGGCGGATCATCTTCACCCGCTGCGCCTCGCCGCCCGAGAGCGTGCCCGACGCCCGGTCGAGCGAGAGGTAGCCGAGCCCGATCTCTACGAACGAGTCGAGGGTCTCCTGGAGCGCGGCGAGCAGCGGCGCGACCGAGCGCTCCTTGAGGCCGCCGACCCACCCGGCGAGCTCGCCGATCTCCATCGCGCACGCGTCGGCGATGCTGACCCGCTTGATCTTCGAGGACCGGGCCGCCTCGCTGAGCCGGGTGCCGTCGCACTCGGGGCAGGTCGTGAAGGTGACCGCGCTATCGACGAACCTGCGGATGTGAGGCTGCATCGCCTCCCGGTCCTTGGAGAGGAACGACTTCTGGATCTGCGGGACCAGCCCCGTGTAGGTGAGGTTGATCCCCTCGACCTTGATCTTGGTCGGCTCGCGGTAGAGCAGATCGTGGAGCTCCCGCTTGTTGTACTTGCGGATCGGCTTGTCGGGATCAAAGTACCCGCAGCCGCGGTAGATGCGGCCGTACCAGCCCTTCATCGTGTAGCCGGGAACGGTGATCGCGCTCTCGTTCAGCGACTTGCTCTCGTCGTAGAGCTTCGAGAGGTCGAAGTCGGTCACCGAGCCTCGGCCCTCGCACCGCGGGCACATGCCGCCGGTGCGGTTGAAGCTCGCCTTCTTGGTCACGGTCTTGTCGCCGCGCTCGACCGTGATCGCCCCGCTCGCCTTGACCGAAGGGACGTTGAAGGCGAACGCGCCCGGGGAGCCGACGTGCGGCTTGCCGAGCCGGCTGAAGAGGATCCGCAGCATCGCGTTGGCGTCGGTCACGGTGCCGACCGTGGAGCGCGGGTTGGCGCCCATCCGCTCCTGGTCGACGAGGATCGCGGTCGTCAGCCCCTCGAGCACGTCGACCTCGGGCCGCGCCAGCGTCGGCATGAAGCCCTGGACGAAGGCGCTGTAGGTCTCGTTGATCAGCCGCTGTGACTCCGCCGCGATCGTCCCGAACACCAGCGAGGTCTTGCCCGAGCCGGAGACGCCGGTGAACACCGTCAGTCGGCGCTTCGGGATCTCGAGCGAGATCCCGGTGAGGTTGTTCTCCCTGGCGCCGCGGACCTCGATCAGGTCGTGGCTGTCCGCGGGGGCCGAATTCCCTTTCGCCATGCTCCTCCTCTGTCTCGGGTCAGGCCTGCTCGATGCGGAGCAAGTTACCGGTCGTCGAGCCCCGTGCCGCGCATGGCTATCGGGGTAGCCCCGCCGCGGCACGGGCAGCAGGAAGGTCGAAGAAAAGTGGGAGCAGCGAAGCGAACCGACTACCTCGGCCGGTTCGGCACGAGATACTGCGCGGGCGATGTCGAAGGACAACGTAGAGATCGTGCAGCGGATGGTCGACGCCTGGAACCGTCGCGACCTCGAAGCCATGTTCGTCCTCGCCGACGCTGGGATCCAGTACGTCAATGCTCCGACGGCGGTCGAGCCCGGTACGCGGCATGGTCACGACGGACTTGCAGCTGTGGTCCGAGCCCAGTGGGAGTTCGCCTCCGATGCCCACATGGAGATCGAACAGATCTTCGACCGCGGCGAAGAGATCATCTTCCTTTTGCATCTATCTCGACGGATGCCGGGCAGCGATTACAGCGTCGAGACTCAGGGCCTCATGTCTTGCACGATTGACAATGGAAAAGTGATCCGGATGGAACTACTCGCCGGCGGACCCAACGAAGTTCGAGAAGCTCTCGAATCCGCCGGCCTGACGGACTAGTCATCGCGGCAGCGCTCCTGTGGAACTCTTGATATGCGCGGGACGTCGACATAGAATGGCGCCCGGAGCCCAGAACTCGACTCGGAGGAGCAGGGGATGCGACGGATGACGATGGCAGCGGGACTCGCATCGGCTGTTTCAACCTTCGCGCTGATCGCGGCTCCGGTCGCCGGTGCGACCACCTACAACAACGACACGCCGATCATCATTCCGACCCAGGGGAATGCCAACCCGTACCCATCGAGCATCACCGTCAGCGGGACCGCGGGCCCGATCACCGACATCAACGTGGGACTCGACAACTTCACGCACGCCGCTCCGGGTGCCGTGTCCATCGTCCTGGTTGCGCCGACCGGTCTGGCCCTGAAGCTGATGAGCTGCGTCGCGGACGAGGACGCAATCGCGTCAGGCGCGTTCGTGACGTTGGACGACTCCGGTGGTCTGCTTCCCACCAACGACCACTTGACGACGGGCACGTACAAGCCCACTTCACACTGCGACGCGCAGGACTCCTTCCCTGCACCCGGCCCGCTTCTGGCATATGCCAACCCCGGCCCGGGAGATGGCGGCATAGCCACCTTCGAGAACACCTTCAACGGTTCATCCGCGATCGGCACCTGGAACCTGTTCGTCAGGGACGTCAGCGCCGGGGATGGCGGCCAGATAGCCGGGGGCTGGTCCCTCGATGTCAATCCCGACGTGACGCCGCTTCCGCCGGTCACGACGACGACCACATCGACGCCGACGCCGGCCCCCGCGCCTACCTCCACGGCGAAGAAGAAGTGCAAGAGGAAGGCGAAGAAGGGTGCCGCCGCGGCCAAGAAGAAGAGCTGCAAGAAGCCGAAGAGGAAGAAGTAGTAGGCCTACTGTGGGGTGCAACCTCGGTCGCTGCGGAACGCGGCTCAGGGGCTGTCGAGGTAAGGCCTAGCCCGTTACCTGGAAGTCGGTGGAGGCGCCGCGGCCAATTACTCGGAAGGCTCTTCCGGCTCGCGGCCCGCGAGCTCGGCGGCGACCCGCTGGTGCGGGTCGAGCTGTTCGCGGCGGGGGGTGGGGGGCGGCGGGAGCTGGCGGGCTTCGGTCCAGGCGCCGTCGGCGATCTGCTCGCCGGACCCGAAGCCGATCCGCACCGCGAGGGCGGTCGTCGCGCCGACGTCGTGGACGAGCGGGTCCTCGGCGGCTTCGCGGAGCGCCCCGAGCGCTCGGTTGACGACCGCGACCGCGTCGACCGCAGCGGCCGCTCGCTCGCGCTGGTCGCCGGCGATGCGCTCGAGCCAGGCGGAGGCGCCGGAGGCGTCGTCGAACGGCTCGCTGCGGGCGACGGTCAGCCGCGTCACCGGAACGTGTTCGGGCTCGGCGGGCGATTCGACGGCTTTCGCCTTGCGCTTGCGGCCGCCGCGGCGGCCTGGGAACGGCGCTCCCAGCGTCGTGACGACCAGCACCCGCTCGAGGTCGCCCTCGCCGGACTCGTCGCCGCGGACCAGATAGCGGCCGTCGTGGAGGCCGAGCCGGCCCGCGTAGTCGAACTGAACGAAGGGGAGGAGCGGCAGGGCCCAGCTACTCGCCGACGTGCGAGTCGCTCGCCCGCTCCTGCTCGGCGGGCGTCGGGATCTCACCGTTCGCCGGGAGCGAGAACTTCGAGGGCTTGACCGGGACGTCGGGGTTCTCGATCTCACCGAGGCGGCCGATCAGCCGCTCCCACTGCTCGGGCTTCAGCACCCTTGCGAGCTGGGCGCCGATCTCGCCGTTACCGAAGAGCGGCGTGTAGCCGACGTGAATGTGATCGTCGTGGTCGGAGAGCACGAAGGTCGGCGATCCCATGTCCATCAAGGAGATGACCTGGGCGGGGCGCATCGTCCCCTGGAGCTTCAGCAGGTCCTTGATCACGGCCTCGGTCACCGATCCGGGGCCCTGGTTACCGAGGATCGGGATCCCGTTCACCTGGGCGATGTCGACGGCGTTGCCGCTCGAATGGGCGGAGACGTTTCCTGATGCGGTGAGGAAGCTGTGGCCGCACTTGAGCGAGGTGATCGTCAGGCGGTAGCCGCGCTCTGCGAGGTATTCGAGCATCGCGAGCGAGCGGCGGTCGATCTGGCCGGTCTCGATGTCGCTTCGACCGCAGGAGTAGATCTCGATCCGCGGGTCGGCGAGCACGCGCTGCTGGAGCGAGGACTTGTTCATCAGCAGGACCTGGCCGATCGTCGCCTCCGAGCCGCCGAAGGGGTCCTTGCCCGCGGCGCGGTAAATGGCGGTCGACTCGAGCAGCTTCCAGCCGTCGAGGATCGGCTTCGGGTCGATCTTCGGAGCCCCGCGGCCGGCGGGGCGGATCGCGAAGTGGACGTGGGGGGCGAGGGCGCTGCCCGCGGCCGCGTTGGCCGCCGAGGATGATGCCCCGATCGTGCCGAGCTCGGTTCCGCCGGTGACCTTGGAGCCTTCCTTGAGCGGCTTCAGCTCCATCGTCTTCTGGTCGAACTCGAAGGCGCCGCCGAAGGTGTTCTTGAAGGTCTCGTAGCCGGGGACGCGCTCGCCGAGCAGCGAGTCGAGCTGGCCGGAGATCCCCGCCGCCTCGGCGCCCTCGGCGTTATCGGGGCGCTCGGGGTTGGCGAAGAGGCGCTCGCGGAGCTCCTCGGTGTTGACCGGGCCGGCGTCGGCCTCGGCCTTCGGGGCCGGGGCGGGCTCAGCTTCGGTCTCGGGGGCGGGAGCAGGGGCGGGAGCCGCGTCGTCGTTGGAGCCGGCGCTCGCCGGTTCGTCGGGCTGGGGGTCGCCCTCGGGACGGACGAGCTCGAAGTCCTTGGCGGTCAGCGCCTTCTCCTTCGGGACCGCGTGGGCCTCGGCGATCGAGCCGAGCTCGGCGTAGGTGTAGCGGTTGCCGTATGCGTCCTCGAGGACGACGAACTTGCCGAGTTCTGCGTTCTCGCCGATCTTCTTGATCACGCCGTCGTTGACCGCGACGACCGGAGCGTTAACCCTCGAGTAGATGTTGATGCCTCGCCGCGTCGGGCTGTCGGAGACGACGTCGGCGGCGTTTCCGGCCTCGAGCTTGTTCGTGGTCGAGCGCTTTAGCGCCTCGCGCTCAGAGATGTCATCGGCGTAGCGGGCCTTGGCGGCGACCGGGAAGTGGGCGCCCTCGGTGAGGCCGGTGAGCGATCCGACCAGGTCTGGGGGAAGCTTTCCGTACTGCTTGGCGTAGAGCAGGACCTCATCGACGTACCAGTCGGCGTGGTTGTAGGCGAAGATCCCCTGGCGCAGGTCCTCGGTCCCGCCGGCTGCCTTCAGATAACGGGCAGCGGCGCAGATCGCGTCGACGGGGTTGTAGGGGTCCTTGCGCTTGTCGTCGTTGGCGTCGACCCCGTATGCCTCCCAGGTCGAGGGCAGGAACTGCATCCAGCCCACGGCTCCGGCCGAGGAGACGTTGAGGTTGGTCCCGAAGGCGGTCTCGATCCGGTTGATCGCCGCGAGCACCTGCCAGGGGATCCCGTACTCGGTCCCGCAGGCCTGGTAGATCGGCAAGAGGAAGGGCGGGATCTCGAACTGGTCGATGATGAAGTTGGGGACCCCGAGCGGGGCGGGGCCGTAGCTTCCGATCGAGAGCGTCGGGTTGGAGTCGGTCGGGGTGCCGTCGGGGTTTCGATCGGAGGGCTCTTCGATCTTCTGGCGCTGCTTCTTTCCGCCCTTGGTGCCGACGCCGCCGGTGCCGCCGCCGGGGAGCGCCTTGGAGCCGGGCTTGCGGGGCTTGGTGGTCGGGCTGGAGCCGGTCTGGCCGGTCGTTGCGCCGCCCTGGGGCTCGGGGGTGGCGCCGGGGGTGGCGCCGCCGCCACCGGTGCCGGGGTCGGTGCCGCCGCCGGCCGGGGGAGCGTTGTACTCGCTGGTCCCGAGCGGGTTGCCCCCGCAGCCGGGGTCGCTGCCGTCGACGAGGCCGTCGCCGTCGTTGTCCTCGAGGTCGAGACACGCGGGCAGCACGCCGCCGGTCGGGACCTGGACCGTGAGTCCGCCGCCGAGGTCGATCGTCAGCGAGGTTGCGGTGCCCGCCGCCACCACAGCCAGGGTCATTCCCAAGGCGATGGCGAGTGTGAGAGTTCTCTTCATTTAGCGGCTTGTCTCTGGTCCCAAGTGATCCGTATGCACGCGCGGTTTTTCGACCTCTCCCCACGCCTGTACAGGCAGGAGAAAACTACTTGGTCGCCCCCCCGTTTGCAACGGGGAACCGTCACGCACAGTCTATGCAGGGGTCCTGCCAGCTCTTGCGGACCGCCCCGCGGCCCCGATCGGCGCGCTAACTTGCCTGGCAGGCATGAATTCTGACCCTTACAGCGACGAGATCGGCGAGGACCCGCTGGACGAAGATTCGGGCCCGCTGGGGCGGATTTCCGCCCGCGGAGAGGAGGCGGTGACCGACGCGGTCCAGGCGCTGCTCGACAACCCCGTCCTCAAGCAGGCCCTGCACGCCGCGTTCGGGGCCCGCGATCTCGCCAACAGCGCCACCGGGACTGCGAAGAAGACGCTCAACGTCGCGAGCGGCGACGAGCACGACCGCCTCTCGCGCAGGGTGCGCTCGATGTCCGACCGCCTCGAGGCGCTCGAAGACCAGCTCGACCGCCTCTCGCGCGAGCTCGCCGAGCTGCGAAAGCTCGCGGCGAGCGACGGCGTCAAGGCGCCCGCCGGGCAGGAGCGGCTCGGGCTCAGCGAGTAGCGGCGAGCGCCGCCGCCGCGGCGCGTCCCATGCGCTCGGCGGCGTCGGTGAGGGCCTCGTCGTCGATCCGCCTGCGTTGCGAGCCCTCGGTCACGTCGCTGACCACGAGCAGGCAGGCGACGTCGACCCCGAGCCGGCGCCCGAGCGTGAACAGGGCCGCAGCCTCCATCTCGACCGCGGCGGCTCCCGCCCGTTTCCAGGCGTCGGGGCGGTCGGGATCGACCTCGTGGAAGAGGTCGGTGGTCGCGATCTTGACCGCCGGCACGCCGTCGGCCTGGAGCGCCGTCGTCAGGCGCGGATCGGGCTCGGCGAGCCCGTCGGCGCCGAGCCGGGCGCTGGTCCCGTCGTCGGCGAGCGCGGCCGAGACCGCGATCAGGTCGCCGAGCGCGAGCCCCGGGTCGAGGGCCCCGCAGGTGCCGACCCGGATCGCCCGCTTCACCCCCAGCTCGGCGAGCTCGGCGAGCACGATCGCGGCGCTCGGGCCGCCCATCCCGGTCGCCTGAATCGTCAGCGGATCGCCCGCCTCGGTCTCGCCCGAATAGCCCCAGAGCCCGCGGGCGTGGTTGCTCATCAGGGGCTTGGTCAGCAGCAGCTGGGCGAGGGCGAGAGCGCGCCCGGGATCGCCGGGCAGCAGCGCGTCTGAGGCGACCGGGTTCGAGGGGCGGAGATGGATCGGGTTCACGCGGGCCGTAAGGGTAGGCTTCGGCCGATGCCGGAGCGCAGGCGCATTACAGACCCGCGGGCGGCGCCCGACGCGCTGCGCGCGGCGGTCGAGCAGACCTTCGAGGCGACCGCGGGCTCGGCCGCCGAGACCAAGGAGCGCGCCGAATCGTTGCTGAACCAGGTCGTGAGCCGCGGCCAGGACGCCCGCAACGAGCTCGAGCGGCGCGGGGCCGAGGCCAAGGGCGCGGTCGAGCGGCGGGGGGCGGAGGCGCGCGACTTCATCGAGCGCCGCGGCGGCGAAGCGCGCGAGGCATCGGCGGCGATCGGCGCCCGGGTCGCCGACGCGATCGGCGAGATCCAGAAAAAGCTTAAGCCTTAGGTTCAGGGTTAGGCTCGAGTGGCGATCTCGACCGTCAACCCCGGTTCGAAGGCCTTGCGCCCGGGCATACACTCAACCGGCTGATGGCTACTGCCGCAACCGCAACCAAGGCTCCCGGGTTCGGCTCGGCGCGCGAGATGCGCAAGCTGCTCGACCAGTTGCTGAAGGACGTCGACGCCGATCCCGACGCCGGGCCGCGGCTCCGGGCCGCCGCCGCGCCGCTGCGGCTCGAGTTCCCGGACCTCAAGCTCCAGGTCGACATCAGCGCCTCGAGCAGCACCGACCACTCTCTCGAATGGACCTTCTCGCGCCGCTCGCGCGCCGAGCCCGGCCTCCATCTGACGATGGACTCCGAGGTCGCGAACCGCTTTCTCCAGGGGCGCGAGAACCCGGCGATCGCGATGGTCCGCGGGAGGATGCGCGCGACCTGCGGCGACGCCGCCGCGGCGCTGCGCTTCTTCCCGGCGGCGAAGCCGCTGTTCGAGCATTACCGCGAGCTGATCGAGCGCGATCACCCGCGGCTGCTCCTGAACTGATCGTCTGCCTCCCCGTTCACGCGGGCCACGACTGATAGGAAGGGGGCGGTGGCAGACGAGCACATCCCGATCGGCGAGGCCGCGAAGATCTCCGGGGTCTCGGCCTCGACCCTGAAGCGCTGGGCCGACGAGAAGGTGGTCCCGATCAAGGACGGCAAGTGGACCCGCGCCGCCGCCGCCCAGGCCCGCGTCGTCTCGCGGATGCGCGAGCGCGGCTACTCGCTCGACTCGGTCAAGGACGCGGCGCGCGAGGGCAAGCTCGCCTTCGGATTCGCCGAGGACCTGTTCCAGGTCCCGGGGCCGAGCTTCAGCAAGGAGGAGGCTGCCGAGCGCACCGGGCTCGAGGTCGAGCTGATCGACCGCGTGATGACGCTGCTCGGCACGCCGCTCGGCCACGACGGAACGCTGAACGAGGACGACATGCTCGCCCTCGAGCACATCTCCGAGGTCTTGCAGTCGGGCTTCCCGCTCGTCGCCTTCCTCCAGCTCGTCCGGATCTACGCGCAGTCGATCCGCCGCGTCGCCGACGCCGAGGTCCGCCTCTTTCATCTCTATGTCCACGAGCCGCTGATCCGCGGCGGGGTCCCGCCGCTGGAGATGGCCGAGGAGATCGAGGGGCTGGCGGCCGACCTGCTGCCGATCGCGGCGCCGCTGATGGACTACATGCACAACCGCTACCTGCGCTTCTACATCGAGCAGGACGTCGTCGGCCACATGGAGACCGACCTCGAGGGCGGGCGCAGCGCGCTGCCGCGGGTGACGATGGCGTTCTGCTTCGTCGACCTCGCCGGCTTCACCCGCTTCACCGAGGAGGAGGGCGACGAGGAGGCGCTCGACCTGATCGAGCGCTTCGTCGACACGGTCGAGGCGACGCTGCCGTCCGAAGCGACGATCGTCAAGACGATCGGCGACGAGGTGATGGTGGTCTCGCCGGAGCCGGCATCGCTGACCGAGTGGGCGGTCGGCTTCCTGCGCCTGTTCCAGGAGCGCCCCCAGCCGCGAGTCGGCCTCCACTTCGGCAGCGCGGTCTATCGCGACGGGGACTACTTCGGGACCGACGTCAACCTCTCCCACCGCGTCGTCAGCCGGGCGCTCGGAGGAGAGGTGCTGGTCACGAAGCCGATCGTCGACGCGATCTCGGACTCCGACTGGCTCAGCTTCGAGCCGATCGGCGAGGTGACCCTCAAGGGGTTCGAGGATCCGGTCTCGCTCTACATCACCTACCCGGCCTCTTCCTCGCCTTCCTCCGCTTCTTCTTCCTCTTCTTAGCCTTCTTCTTCGCCTTCGCCTTCTTGTGGTTCACGTTCGCCGGCGGGTCGACGATCCCGTTGGTGACGACCCCGAAGTCGTGGGTGACGATCACCGAGACCGGCAGAAAGGGGTCGAGCGGGCTGCCCCATTCGGCGCCGACGCCGACTTCGCGGAAGACCGGGTTGAGGATGTTCGCCCGGTGGCCCGGACTGTTCATCCAGGCGATGTGCAGGGCACGCGGGGTCCCGAGGATGCCGTTGCCCCAGGCGAGATTCTCGCCGAGGTTGAAGTCGATCGCCGAGTCGAGGTAGCCGGTCGCGGTGATCCGGTCCTCGACCGTGCTCCCGTCGGGGGAGGTGTGGGAGAAGAAGCTCTTCCAGCGCATCTCCGAGGAGTGACCCGCCGCGGCCGAGGCGAGCCGGTCGTTCTGTGTCAGCGGGGCGAGCCCGTGCTTTGCCCGCTCGGCGTTGAGCAGGCAGGTCGTGACGTCGCCGAAGCCGTTGAGGTTGAAGAGGTTGAGGAGCGGCGGCGTGTCGGCGCCGGGGCAGTCGGCCGCCGCGGCGGGCGCGGAAGCCAGGGCGAGCGCGCAGAGGATCGCGGAGAGGGTGAGGAATCTGGAGCTTCGGGATCGCATCGCATTGCCTGCTCCTACTTCGGCCTCTGACCGCGCGCGGTTCTCAGGCGACGGGCGCGGTGGACCGGCGTACGAGGCCCGGGAGTGGACGCCCGTTGGACTTAACCTGTGGCCGTGCCCGATCCGCTCGCCCAGGCGGTGCTCGAAAGCGGCCTCTTGGCCCCCCCGGACTCGGCGCTCGTGCTCGTCTCGGGCGGCGCCGACTCCGCCGCGACCGCCGCCGGGGTCAGCGCCGCGCTCGGGCCCGAGCGCGTGCGGGCGCTCCATCTCAACTACGGGCTGCGCGAGGACTCCGACGAGGACGAGCGCGACCTGCGCCGCGCTCTGCGAGCGGCTCGGGATCGAGCTCGAGGCGCGGCGGGTCTCGCTCGAGCCCGGCAACGTCCAGGCGGCGGCGCGAGAGGCGCGCTACGTCGCGGCCGAGTCGGAGCGCGCGCGCCACGGGCTGAGCTGGGTCGTGACCGGGCACACGCTCACCGACGTCGTCGAGACCACCCTCTACCGGCTCGCGAGCTCGCCGGGCAGCCGGGCGCTGCTCGGGCTCGCGCCGCGGCGCGGCCGCGTCGTCCGCCCGCTGATCGGGCTGCCGCGCGCCCGGGTCCGCGAGCTCGCCGAGGGCGCCGGGCTCCCGTTCCGCGACGACCCGACCAACGCCGAGCCGCTGTATGCCCGCAACCGGATCCGCAACGAGGTCCTGCCGGTGCTCGAGCAGATCTCCCCTGAGGCCCAGCGGACGATCGCCGCCACCCGCGATGAGCTCGCCGAGGAATCCGAAGCGCTCGAGGAGCTCGCCGAGCAGGCGCTGGCCGCCGCCGGCGCCGCCCCGGGGGTGGCCGCGGTGCCGGCCGCCGGGCTCGAGGAGCTGCACCCGGCGCTGCGGCGGCTGGCGCTGCGGCGGCTGGCCGAGCGCGCCGCCGCGCGCCCGGTCGCGCTCGGGCGCGAGCGCGCCGCCGAGATCCTGCGCCTCGCCCGCGCGCCGGAGGGGGGGACGGTCGAGCTCGGCGGCGGGCTCGAGGCGAACCTCGAGCACGGCCACGTCCGCTTCTCGGCCGCGCGGGCGGAGCCGCCGCGCGAGGTCGCGCTCGCTGTCCCCGGGCGCTGCAGCTTCGGCCACTGGCGCCTCCGGGCCGAGCTGATCGACGGCCCGCCGCACCCCGCCGGCGCCGAGGCCGCGGCGCTCGACCCCGGGAAGCTCGGCGCCGATCTGCGGGTCCGCTCCTGGCAGGAGGGCGACCGGATGCGCCCGCTCGGGCTCGGCGGCACGAAGACGCTCCAGGACCTGTTCACCGACGCCAAGGTCCCGCGCTCGCTGCGCCGCGAGCTGCCGGTCGTGGTCGCCGGCGAGCGGATCGCCTGGGTCGCGGGGGTCGCGATCTCGGATGAGTTCAAGCTCGACGAGCTCCACGGCCCCGCCGCCCTGTTGACGGCCCGCGCCGAGACCTAGAATCACCCCGATGGGACCGGACGAGGAGCTGATCGGTGAGACCCTGGTCGCCGAGGAGGATCTCGGGCGCCGGATCGAGGAGCTCGGGGCCGAGATCAGCCGCGACTACGAGGGCCGCGACCTGCTGATGGTCGGGGTGCTCAAGGGCGCCGTGCCGTTCCTCGCCGACCTGATGCGCAAGCTGACCGTGCCCTCGGAGCTCGACTTCATGGCCGTCTCGAGCTACGGCTCGAGCACCGACTCCTCGGGCGTCGTGCGGATCCTCAAGGACCTCGACGCCGTCGATCGAGGGCCGCGACGTGCTCGTGGTCGAGGACATCATCGATTCGGGCCTCACCCTCCATTACCTGATGCGCAACCTCAAGGCGCGAAACCCAAGATCGCTCGAGGTCTGCGCCCTGCTGACCAAGCCCGAGCGCCGGCGTGTCGACCTGCCGATTCGCTACGTCGGCTTCGAGATCCCCAACCGCTACGCGATCGGCTACGGGCTCGACCACGAGCAGCGGTTTCGCAACCTTTCGTACGTAGCCGCGCTTGCCGGGGAAGCGCCCTGAGCGGCGGTTCCCCCCTGGTACCCTCGATTTTCCGATGAGACGCTTCTTCCGCAGCGCGGCGTTCCCGATCCTGATCGTGATCGTCCTTGCCTTCTTCGCCCAGCGGCTGATCAGCCCTGACGAGAAGACGGACAAGCCTTCGTTCAACCAGTTCCTGGCTCAGATCGAGTCGAAGCAGATCGAGCAGGTGACGATGAACACGAAGGACAACACGATCGACGTCAAGGAGACCAACGGCGACGACTACGAGACCGGCTATCCCAACAACTACGAGGCGCAGCTGGTCAACTCTCTTCAGCGCAACGAGGTCAAGACCGAGGTCAAGGGCGACACCGGCGGCGGGCTGCTCGGCGCGCTGGTCTACATCCTGCCCTTCCTTCTCTTCTTCGGCTTCTGGATCTTCCTGATGAACCAGATGCAGGGCGGCGGCTCGCGCGTGATGAGCTTCGGCAAGTCGCGGGCCAAGCGGATGTCGGTCGACGCGCCGAAGATCACCTTCCGCGACGTCGCCGGCGCCGATGAGGCGGTCCAGGAGCTGCACGAGATCAAGGAGTTCCTCGAGAACCCGAAGAAGTTCCAGGCGCTCGGCGCGCGGATCCCGAAGGGCGTGCTGCTCTACGGCCCGCCGGGAACCGGCAAGACGCTGCTCGCGCGAGCGGTCGCCGGTGAAGCGGGCGTTCCGTTCTTCTCGATCTCCGGCTCGGACTTCGTCGAGATGTTCGTCGGCGTCGGCGCCAGCCGCGTCCGCGACCTCTTCGAGCAGGCGAAGCAGAACTCCCCCTGCATCATCTTCATGGACGAGATCGACGCCGTCGGGCGCCACCGCGGCGCCGGGATGGGCGGCGGCCACGACGAGCGCGAGCAGACCCTGAACCAGCTCCTCGTCGAGATGGACGGCTTCGAGATGAAGGACAACATCATCTTGATCGCGGCCACCAACCGGCCCGACATCCTCGACCCGGCGCTGCTGAGGCCCGGCCGCTTCGACCGCCAGGTCGTCGTCGACCGCCCCGACCGCAAGGGCCGCAAGAAGATCCTCGAGGTCCACACCCGCGGCAAGCCGCTCGCCAAGGCGATCGAGCTCGACACGCTCGCCGGCCAGACCCCCGGCTTCACCGGCGCCGACCTCGCCAACCTGATCAACGAGGCCGCGCTGCTGACCGCGCGATCCGACAAGCGCGAGATCACGATGAAGGAGCTCGAGGAGGGGATCATGCGCGTGATCGCCGGCCCCGAGAAGAAGAGCCGCGTGATGTCGGAGAAGGAGCGGCTGGTGACCGCGTACCACGAGATGGGCCACGCGATCGTCGGCCACGTGCTCGAGAACACCGACCCCGTCCACAAGGTCTCGATCATCAGCCGCGGGCAGGCGCTCGGCTACACGATCTCGCTGCCGACCGAGGACAAGTTCCTGACCACGCGCGCCGAGCTCACCGACACGATGGCGATGACGCTCGGCGGCCGCGCCGCGGAGGAGATCGTCTTCAGCGAGATCACGACCGGCGCCTCCAACGACCTCGAGAAGGTGACCGAGACCGCCAAGCAGATGGTGATGCGCTACGGGATGTCCGAGCGCCTCGGCCCGCGGGTCTTCGGCCACGACCGCTCGCAGCCGTTCCTCGGCCGCGACTTCGGCACCGAGGCCGACTACTCGGACGAGATCGCGCGCGAGATCGACGACGAGATCCGCCGCGTCGTCGAGGACGCCCACCAGACCGCGAAGGACATCCTCACCGACTACCAGAAGCAGCTCGAGCGGATCTCGAAGATCCTGCTCGAGCGCGAGACGATCGACGCCGAGCAGTTCGTCGAGTTGCTCGAGGGCAAGTCCGAGGACGAGGTCTTCCCTCCCGACGAGGAGGAGCCGACTCCCGACGAGGCTGAGCCCGCGGAAGACAAGAAGTCGGCCCGCTCGGGCGCCCGCCCGCGCGTGCAGCCGAAGCCCGGCCTCGCCGGCGGCGGCGCCGCCGAGATGCGCGGCGACCAGAGCTAGCTAGATACTTCCTCGATGCAGCGGGAGGCCGATGTCGCGGTCGTCGGAGCCGGGCTCGCCGGATTGAGCGCCGCGCGCTCGCTCGCCGCCGGCGGCGCCGACGTGGTCGTGCTCGAGGCCCGCGACCGGGTCGGGGGGCGGACGCTGAACGAGGAGATCGCGATCCCCGGCGCCGAGGGCAAGATCGTCGAGGTCGGCGGCCAGTGGGTCGGGCCGACCCAGCACCGGGCGCTGGCGCTGATCGACGAGCTCGGGCTCGAGACCTTCAAGACCTACGAGGAGGGCAAGAACCTGTTCGAGCGCAACGGGCGGATCCGGACCTACAAGGGGACGATCCCGAAGATGAGCCCGCTGGCGCTCGCCGAGACCGGCGCGGTGATGGCGCGGCTCAACCGGATGGCGGGAAAGATCGACCCCGAGTCGCCTTGGAGCGCGCCGAAGGCGGCCGAGTGGGACGCGCAGACGTTCGCGACCTGGATGCGCCGCCACATCCGCACCCCGGGCGCCCGCGACCTGATGAAGCTCGGGACATGGGCGGTCTGGGCGGTCGAGCCCGAGGACCTCTCGCTGCTCCACTTCCTCTTCTACGTTCGCTCGGCCGGCTCGCTCGAGGTCCTCTTCGACACCGAGGGCGGCGCCCAGGACTCGCGCGTCGTCGGCGGGACGCAGCTGATCTCGCTGCGGATCGCCGAGCAGCTCGGCGACGCGATCGCGCTCTCGGCGCCGGTCTCGAGGATCGAGCGCTCGGGGGACGGGGTCAGGATCGAGTCCGGCGCCGGCGAGCTGCGGGCGCGGCACGCGATCGTCGCGATCCCGCCGACGCTGACCGCGCGGATCGCCCACGACCCGCCGCTTCCGGCCCGGCGCGACGCCCTCAGCCAGCGGATGGCGCAGGGCAGCGTCGTCAAGTGCATGGCGATCTACGAGCGCCCGTTCTGGCGCGACGACGGGCTCTCGGGCCAGGCGACGAGCGCCGACGGGCCGGTCTCGGTCACCTACGACAACTCGCCCCCCGACGGCTCGCCGGGCGTGCTGCTCGCGTTCCTCGAGGGCGCGGCCGCGCGCAAGGGCGCCGCGATGCCCGACGAGGAGCGCCGCCGCTCGGTGCTCGGCTGCCTCGAGCGCCTCTTCGGCGACCGCGCCGCGAGCCCGGAGCGCTACGTCGACAAGCCGTGGCCGAACGACGAGTGGTCGCGCGGCTGCTACGGCGGCTTCATGCCGCCGGGCGCCTGGCTCGCCGCGGGTCCGGCGCTGCGGGCGCCGGTAGGGCCGCTGCACTGGGCCGGGGCCGAGACCGCGACGGTCTGGAACGGCTACATGGACGGCGCGATCTCCTCGGGCGAGCGCGCCGCGCGCGAGGTCCTCGCGGCGTGAGCGTGCCCGACACGCAGATCATGGGGGTCGTCAACGTGACCCCTGACTCGTTCTCCGACGGCGGCGAGTACCTCGACCCCGCGCGGGCGGTCGAGCACGCCGCCGCGCTCGTCGAGCAGGGCGCCGACGCGCTCGACATCGGCGGCGAGTCGACGCGGCCGGGCGCGGCCGAGGTCGGCGCCGAGGAGGAGCTCGCGCGCGTGCTGCCGGTGCTCGACGGCCTGGTCGGGGTCGGAGTGCCGGTCTCGATCGACACCGCCAAGGCCGCGGTCGCCGACGCCGCGATCGAGGCGGGGGCGACGATCGTCAACGACGTCACCGCGCTCCGCGGGGATCCCGAGCTCGCCGGGCTCTGCGCCGAGCGCGGGGTCGAGGTCGTCCTGATGCACATGCAGGGGAACCCGCGGACGATGCAGGAGGACCCGACCTACGACGACGTCGTCGACGACGTCAAGGCGTTCCTCGCCGAGCGGATCGAGCACGCGGTCGCGGCGGGGATCGACGAGCGCAGGATCTGGGTCGACCCGGGGATCGGGTTCGGCAAGACCGCCGACCACAACATTCAATTGCTCAGGCGTCTGGGAGAGCTGCGAAGCCTCGGCCGCCCGCTGCTCGTCGGCACCTCCCGCAAGAGCTTCATCGGCAAGATCACCGGCGCGCCGGTCGAGCGCCGGCTCGGCGGGACGATCGCCTCCTGCGCGCTCGCGGCCGCCAACGGAGCCGACTGGGTGCGCGTCCACGACGTCGAGGAGGTCCGCGAGGGCCTCGTCGTCGCCGCGGCGATCCTCGACCCCGAGCGTGCGGGGTCGATCGGCGAGCGACCCTAGGTCCGGCCGCCGGCGCCGGCGTCCTCGCGCCGCGTCAGCAGCCAGCTCGGCACATAGAGGATCAGCCCGAGCAGGATCAGGAGGCCGGCGCGACCGTAGATCTCGCCGGTCGGCTGGGTCATCACGACCGCGCAGGCGATCGCGCCGAGGATCGGCACCGCGGTCGGGACCCGGAAGTGGTCGTGGTCGACCGGGTCGCGGCGCAGGACCAGGACGCTGATGTTGACGACGATGAAGACCATCAGCAGCAGGACGACGGTCGTGTCGGCGAGGTCGCTGAGATCGCCGGTCGCGGCGAGCGCGATCGCAAGCGCGGTCACGAACGCGATCGCGACGACGGGCGTCTTGCGACCCGGGTGGACGTAGTCCAGCGGCCGCGGCATCACCCGTTCGCGCGACATCCCGTAGAGCAGCCGCGAGGCCATGATCAGGTTGATCAGCGCGCCGTTCGAGAGCGCGACCAGCCCGATCGCCGAGAAGACCTTGTCGTTGACGG
The DNA here is from genome assembly GCA_963817065.1 of uncultured Solirubrobacterales bacterium. Taxonomy (GTDB): domain Bacteria; phylum Actinomycetota; class Thermoleophilia; order Solirubrobacterales; family 70-9; genus CAWFMO01. Next base: position 346,487 of record CAWFMO010000002.1, on the reverse strand, counting down.
CGAGCGGCCCCTCGTTGACCTCGAGCAGCGGGCCGTCGGATCCGGCGAGGTCATCGGTCGGGACGACCATCGAGGCGACGATCGTGACCAGCATGTAGATCACGCCCGCGATCAGCAGCCCGGCGAAGAGCGCGAACGGGTAGGCAGCGGCGCGGGTCGCGGACCTCCTCGGCGATGTTGGCCGAGTCCTCGAAGCCGATCAGCGCGTAGAAGGAGAGCGCGGTGCCGGCGAGGATCGCGGCGATCACGGTCTCGTTGCCCTCGGTGTCGAATTCGAACGCGCGCCCGGTGTCGCCGCCGCCGTCGAACAGGACCCCGAGCCCGATGATCGTGATCAGCAGCAACCCGCCGACCTCGATCGCGGTGAAGCCGAGGTTGAGCCGCGCCGACTCCTTGATCCCGACGAAGTTGATCACCGCGATCACGAGCAGCAGCGCGACCGCCGCGACCACGACCTCGACGTCGATGAACGCGCCGAGGTAGTCGCCGCCGAAGGCCCGCGCCAGGGTCGCGGCCGAGGTGATCCCCGAGGCCATGACCGCGAAGGCGACGACGAAGCTGACCAGGGGCTGCTTGAAGGCCCTGTTGACGAACAGCCCGGCGCCGCCCGCGTGCGGGTACTTGGTGATCAGCTCGGCGTAGCTCGCGGCGGTGAACGCGGCGAGGATCAGGGCGGCGGCGAACGCGGTCCAGATCGCGCCGCCGACGCGACCGCCGACCTCGCCGACGAGCGCGTAGATCCCGCCGCCGAGGATGTCGCCGACGATGAAGACGAGCAGCAGCTTGCGCGAGAGGACGGGCTGGAGCTTGCTGTCTCCGATCGTGTCGGGCGCCGGGGAGGCGGGGACCGGGACGCGACCTCGGGCGCGGGGGGTCATATCCGGGAAGTACCCGGAAATTCTCCGCTCTCACCCAAAATGGCTGCTCAGTCGATGAACTCGCGGATCAGGCGGTTCACGTCCTCGGGGGCCTCGTAGGGAACCCAGTGCCCGACCCCGGGGAGCTTCTCGACCCGGATATTCGGCACCCACTCCTCCAGCCCCTCCGTCAGGTGGACGAGCAGCGCCGGGTCGGCCTCGCCCCAGATCACGAGCGTCGGGACGTCGAGGCGCTGTTCGCGAATCTTGGCTTCGTACTCCTCCGGCACCCCGCCGGCGGCGACGTGGGCGCCCATCTGCGCCGCGCGGTAGTAGTTGACGCCGCCGGTCAGCGCCCCGGGCTGCGACCAGGCCTCGCGGTAGGCGGCGCGCTCCTCCTCCGAAAGGACCGAGTTGCCGCCGCCGATCCGCTCGAGCATCGAGAACAGGAAGTCGAAGTCGTCGGCGGCGAGCATCTCCTCCGGCTCCGGGCTCGGCTCCGAGAGCGGCAGCATGTACTGGACCGCCTCGCGCTGGGCGGCGCTCTCGCGCAGGTCGCGGTTCCAGGTGAACGGGGGAGGGGAGTCGAGGACGACGAAGCGCTCGAGCAGCTCCGGGTGCTTGAGCGCGAAGGCCCAGGAGACGATCCCGCCCCAGTCGTGGCCGACGAGCGTGAACCGCTCCCAGCCGAGGTGCTCGACGAGTCCGCGGATGTCGCCGAGCATGTTCCGCATCCGGTAGCTCTCGACCTCGGCGGGCTTGTCGGTGAGGTTGAAGCCGCGCATGTCGGGGGCGACGCAGTGGTGGTCGCGCCCGAGGTCGGCGAGCTGGTGGCGCCAGAGGAACCAGAACTGCGGGAAGCCGTGCAGGAAGAGGACCGGCTCGCCCTCGCCTGCCTCGGCGTAGTGCATCCGCAACCCGTCGAGCTCCGCGAACTCGTGCCGGAGGTTCACTCCGCTTCTTTGATCCTGATCCAGGTCGCCCGCGCGAGCGCCAGCGGCTCGCCGCCGGGGTCGAGGATCGCCGAGGCGCTCTCGAACTTGCGCCCCTCTTCGCCGATCGGCCAGCCGACCACCGGGTACTCGGGGCCCGCCTCGATCGGCTTCAGCAGCTGGGTGGTCAGCCTCCCGAGCACGTAGAGGCCGCGGGTCGGGACAACCGTGCCGGCGATCCCGCTCGGGCAGTCGAGCGCGCCCCAGACGATCTCCGGAGCCACGAGGCCGCCGTCGGTCGCCCAGTCTTCGCTCTCGAGCACGGAGCCGACGAGCTCGCTCTCGCGGCCCGGGACCGGGCCGCAGACGACGCAGAGGCCGTCGCCGGGGCCGCGGTCGGGCCCGCAGACGAAGCAGCCGGGGAATGGGTGGTCCTCGGTAGGGGCGTCGCGGCGCGTCTCGCTCGCGGTCTCGAGGTCGATCGGGTCGGGGAGCTCGATCTCGAGCGGCTCGACCGCGCGCGCCGCGGCGACGACGGTCTCGCCGTCGCGCATGTCGACCCCGGCGTCGCCGTGCTCGACCTCGAGCGGGACGTCGAGCGGCGGCGGCGCCCGCAGGGTGACCTCGACCGCCGCCCCGTCGACGAACTTGGCCAGCGAACCGCACGCGTAGCCGCCGTTGGCGCTGTCGGGAGGCCCGCGGAACCGCCTCGGGATCACGACGCTCTCAGCCACGGCGCGGACCCTCTCACAGATGCCCGGAGCAGGGCTTTCGGCTACGGTCGCGCCGTGGAATCGCACGGCAACGGCCCCGAGTCGTCGGTCGAGGTCGACATCCGCGGCCTCTCGATCTACACCCACCACGGCGTCACAGACGCCGAGCAGGAGATCGGCCAGCGGCTCGAGATCGATCTCTCCTTCGACGTCCCCGACTGCGACGCGGTGCTCACCGACCGGCTCGAGGACACGGTCGACTACGCCGAGGTCTGCGACATCGTCGCGCTCGCGGCGACCGAGCGCAGCTACCGGACCCTCGAGCGGCTCTCGCGGGTGATCGCCGAGCGCGTGATCGAGCGCTTCGGCTGCGAGGAGGTCCAGATCCGCGCCGCCAAGCCCGAGCCGCCGCTGCCGGTGGCGCTCGACGAGGTCGCGGTCGAGCTGACGCTCTCGCGCCCCGAGGACGAGGACGAGGACGGCGGTGGTACTGCCTGAAAGGGGTGCTCGGCTACCTCGGGCTCGGCTCCAACGTCGGTGACCGCCCGGCGCACCTGCGGGCCGCGGTCACCGAGCTCCCGCGCCACGGCGTCGAGGTCGAGGCAGCGTCCTCGACCTACGAGACCGAGCCGGTCGGCGAGTACCTCGACCAGCCCGACTTCCTCAACGCCTGCCTGCGGGTGCGCACCGACCTCGAGCCACTGGCTCTGTTGGATGTATGCAAGGCGATCGAGATCGAGCAGGGGCGCCTGCTCGCGGGGCCGCGCCACGGGCCGCGCCCGCTCGACATCGACCTGCTGCTGCTCGGCGACGTCGAGCTCAGCGAGCCGGCGCTGACGCTCCCGCACCGTGATCTCGCGAACCGGCGCTTCGTCCTCGCGCCGCTGCTCGAGCTCGATCCCGAGCTGTCGCTGCCGGACGGCACGAAGCTCGCCGAGGGCCTCGCCGCGCTGCCCGACGACGAGCAGAGCGTGCGCCGGGTCGGGTCGCTCTAGCTAGGACTTCTGCGCCGCCCGCAGCGGCTCGAGCCACTCGGGCGGCAGGATCGGCGGGGTGTTGCCGGGAAAGTCGGGGACGATGTCGATCGCGAGCTTGCCCGCCGGGCGGTTCTCGATGAACGGGCGCAGGTCGTCCATCGTCATCATCAGCCGCAGGCTGGGGGCGATCTGGTAGTCGCCGAGGTTCGGCTGCTTGCCCCCGATCGTGCCCGCCGCGATCCAGGAGTCGATCTTCTCGAGCGCATCGGGGAGCTTCGCGAGACCCTCGCGCACGGTCTCATCGTCGGCGTTGTTGAAGCGCGCCGAGGCGGCGACGATCGGCGCGGCGGTCTTGACCGCGAGCCCGACCGGGATCCCGAGCCGCGCGCCCTCGGAGTAGCTGCGCAGCGGCGAGCGGTCGCGCTTGAGCGCGTTCCAGATCGTGCGCCGGGCGATCATCTGGAGGTCGTCGTCGGCCCAGGGCTCGATCTCGCGCACCTTGTCCTTGAGCACGGGATCGGTTGGGATGATCGGCGGGTCGGGCTTGTAGTCGTCGAGCGCGCGGGCGATCGCGTTGGTGCCCTGAATCTTCTTGCCGTCGAGCTTCAGCGCCGGCACGGTGACCCCGGGAAACCGCATCGCGCGCAGGGCGCCCTTCGAGATCACCGGCATCAGGTCGACGCGGTCGTAGGGGATCCCCTTCGCCTCGAGCATCAGCCGCGCCGCCATCGCGGGGTGGGAAGCGGGGATCACGTAGAGCTTGGTCGCCACGCGACGATCATATTCGGCTTCATAATCGCCGCGATGCTGCTCGCGATCGACGTCGGCAACACCCAGACCCACCTCGGCTGCTTCGAGGGCGACGAGCTGATCCACCATTGGCGCTTCGGCACCGACCCCGGGGCGACCGGCGACCAGGTCGCGGTCCGGATCGGCAGCCTTCTGGGGCTGAACGAGATGCGCTTCGCGCAGATCGACGCCTCAATCGTCTCCTCGGTCGTGCCCCCGCTCGGCCCCGAGTACGAGCGGATGACGAACGACTACATCGGCCGCCCCTGCCTGACGGTCGGGCCCGAGCTCAAGACCGGGATGCCGATCCGGGTCGACAACCCGCACGAGCTCGGCGCCGACCGGCTCGTCAACGCGGTCGCCGCCTACGAGCTGGTCGGCGGGGCGTGCGTCGCGGTCGACTTCGGCACCTCGACCAACTTCGACGTCGTATCGGCGCAGGGGGAGTACCTGGGCGGGGTCATCGGCCCCGGTCTCGAGGTCTCGATGGACGCGCTGACCTCGCGGACGGCGAAGCTGCCCCGGATCGACATCGAGGATCCCGGGTCGGCGATCGGCCGCAACACCGAGACCGCGATCCAATCCGGCTTCACCTTCGGCTTCGCGGGGCTCGTCGACGGGATCAACCGCCGGCTCGCCGACGAGCTCGACGAGGGGCCCGAGGTGATCGCGACCGGCGGCCTGGCGACGACGATGGCGCCCCACTGCGAGACGATCGACCGCGTCGACGACCTCCTGACCCTGACCGGCCTACGCTTGATCCATGAGAAAAACAGCATCTAACGCCGCCTCATCTGCTCCGCGTCCGGGGGCGGCTGGGCAGCCGGACCTGACCGAGCCGTTCGAGATCGGCGGCGTGCCGATCGCGAACCGCGTCCTGCTCGCGCCGCTGGCCGGGATCGGCAACTGGTTCGTGCGCCTCCAGGCGCGCCGCCACGGCGCCGGGCTCGCGGTCTCGGAGATGGTCTCGAGCTACGGGCTCCACTACCGGAACGAGCGCACGCTGCGCGAGCTGCTCCAGATCCATCCCGAGGAGCACCCGGTCTCGATCCAGCTCTTCGGCCAGGACCCCGAGGTGATGGGATCGGCGGCCGCGATCGCCGCCGAGGCCGGCGCCGACCTGATCGACATCAACATGGGCTGCCCGGTGCGCAAGGTCTGCAGGACCGGGGCCGGCGCGGCGCTGCTCGCCGACCATGAGCTCGCGCTCGCGATCGCCCGCGGGGCGGTCGAGGGCGGCGGCGTCCCGGTGACGGTCAAGCTGCGCTCGGGCCGCGTCCCCGGCGACCGTTCCGGCTTCGAGCTCGCGATCCGCCTGGTCGAGGAGGCCGGGGTCGCCGCGATCGGCTTCCACCCCCGCCCGGCGACGGTCCAGCACAAGGGGAAGGCCGACTACGAGCTGACGCGCGAGCTGGTCGAGCGGATCGAGGCGCCGGTGATCGTCTCCGGCGGGCTCGACAGCGCCGAGGCCGCCCGGCGCGCCTATCGCGAGTCGGGAGCTGCCGCGGTGATGGTCGCGCGCGGCGCGCTCGGTAACCCGTGGATCTTCGAGCAGCTGACCGGCGTCCGCTCCGGCGAGCCGAGCCGCGAGGAGATCCTCGCCGAGCTCGCCTGGATCATCGACCGCGCCGAGGAGCACCTCGGCGAGCGGCGGGCGGCGCGCTACCTGCGCAAGTTCTACCCCTGGTACCTCGAGCACATCGGTGCGAGCAGGCGGGAGACGCTCGACTTCCAGACCAGCGATTCGCTCGCCGAGGCCCGCGAGCTGCTCGCCTCGCTCGAGCGGGTCGCCGTCGCGGCGTGACGCTGACGCCGCGGGTCGAGGACTGGCGCCGGGCGGGCGAGCAGGTCGAGTTCCGCGGCCGCTCGATCTACGTCAACCGCCGCGAGGGGGAGGGGCCGCTGGTCCTGCTTCTGCACGGCTTCCCCTCGAGCTCCTACGACTGGCGCCCGCTGCTCGACGCGGCGCCGTCGCTCGACGCGCTCTCGTTCGACTTCCTCGGCTTCGGGCTCTCCGAAAAGCCCCGCGACCACGACTACTCGCTGCTCTGGCAGTCCGACCTCGCCGAGCACCTCGTCGAGCGCTACGGCGGCGGGCGGCCGGTCTTCGTCCTCGCCCACGACATGGGGACCTCGGTCGCCAACGAGCTGATGGCCCGCGACACCGACGGCGCGCTCGGCCCCGAGCTCAGCGGCGTGCTGCTGCTCAACGGCTCGATGGTCCAGGACGCCGCGAGCCCGACCGTCGCGCAGAAGCTGCTCCGCGGCCGGCTCGGCCCGCTCGCGGCGCGGCTCTCGAGCGAGCGCTTCTTCCGCGCCCAGTTCTCCTCGATCTTCTCGCCCGATCACCCGCTCAGCGACGAGGAGGCCGCCGACCAGTGGTCGCTGATCCGCCACGAGGACGGCCAGCGCCTCGGCCACAAGACGATCGCCTACATGGACGAGCGCATGCAGCGGGCGGACCGCTGGCACGGCGCGATCCGCGACTGGTCCGGGCCGCTCTCGCTCGCCTGGGGAATGCTCGACCCGGTGGCGACGACGGAGGTCCTCGCCGCGGTCCGAGGGCTGCGCCCGGGGGCGCCGGTCATCGAGTGGCCCGATCTCGGCCATTACCCCCAGATCGAGGAGCCCGCTGCGGTCTCCGAGGCGCTGCGAGCGGCGTTCAGCCGCGCCTGAGCGCGGCTAGCGCTTCTTCTTCCTGCACTTCTTCTTCGAGGCGAGCGCGCTGCGCTTTTTCTTCTTCTTGCACTTCTTCTTCGAGCTGCTGCCGACGGGGGTCGAGGCCGGAGGGGCGGAGCCGGGAGCTCCGGAAGACTGTGGCTGCTGAACCTCGTAGGCGCCGATGTCGCAGCCCGAGCCCGAGGGCCGCGGCAGCCCGCGCTGGTCGACCCCCGTCTTGCACTGCGCGGCCGGGATCGCGTCGACCGCGGCGCCGGCGGGGAGCGCCAGGGTCTTCGTCGGGCCTCCGTTGTTCGCGAGATTGGGCGAGGGAGGCCAGCCGATGCCGACATCGACGAGGGGGATCGAGGCCGGGCAGGGCGTGGAGTCGATGTTGCTTTCGGCCGGGAAGCGGACCGAATTTCCGCCCTGGGTGAACCCGGGTCCTCCGCTCGGCCCGCAGTTGCTCGTGAAGAGTCCGAGCGCGAGTGCGTTTTGGACCAAAAGGGTGTTTTCCAGGATCACGAGGTGGAGGTTGTTCTCGCGCGCGATCCCATCCATGGTGTTGCCGGCGATCGTTACGTTGGTGAGCGTCGCCGTCCCCGACGAATCCTCGTAGATCCCGCCGCCGCTGGCACTGTTGTTCCCGTAGACAGTCGAGTTGGCGGCGGTGAAGCCGTCCCCCGAGCTGTGGATCCCGCCGCCGCGATCCCCGGCGAGATTGCCCGAGATCAGCGATCCGGTGACGCTCAAGTCGGAGTCGCCGCCGACCTCGATCCCGCCGCCGCGGCCGTCGCGTCCGGGGTTGATGATCCCGGTGCCGCCGTTCCCAGTGCTGTTCCCGGCGATCGTCGAGTCGATCACGTCGACGTCCCCGGTCGAGCTGAAGACGCCGCCCCCGCCTCCGCCCGCGCCGCCGTCTCCGCCACCGTTTGCGCCGCCGTCGCCTGCGTTGCTCTCGCGGATCGCGACCCGGCGCAGGGTCAGGTGGCCGCCGAGGTTGTTGACCGCTCCCCCGTTCCCGCCCGGGTTTCCGAAGTTCTCGCTCGGAGCGCGGCCGGAGGTCAGCGTCATGTCCTCGATCGTGACGTCGGTGCCTGCGCCCGTGATGTTGAAGATCCGGCTCATGTCGCTCGCGGTGACCGCGGTCGCGTTGACGCCCTGGCCGCGGATCGTCAGGTCCTTGTCGACATCGATTTCCCCCATGGTCAAGGACGGGAAGACCCCTTCGTCGATGATCACGGTGTGGCCGTCGCCCGGAGCAGCCATGATCGAGCCGCGCAGGGTCCCGAATCCGGAACCATCCAGTGAATGGGTCACGGGCACCTCGACGGCGATCGCCGAAGCCGGCGCCGCGAGCGCCAACCCCGTGACAACCGCGATCCAAGATGCCCCCCTGTGAAGTCTCCCCCTCATCCACCCACAGCCTACTCAATAGTCAGGTCACAGCCGCGAATCAGGCGCGCCCAAGCCCCGTTTGACCCCGCCAAGCCCCTCGCTATAATGCCGCGCTCCGCTCGGGCGGACGTCCAGGTTTTCAGGCGTCCACGGGCGGATTTTTTGCCGTCATAGAAGAGGAAGAGGGGCGCCGAAGTGCGCGAATCACTGATCACCGCCGAAGGACTTCAGAAGCTCAAGGACGAGATCGAGGATCTCTCGACGACCAAGCGCCGCGAGGTCGCCCAACGGATCAAGGAGGCGCGCGAGTTCGGCGACATCGCCGAGAACTCCGAGTACGACGACGCCAAGAACGAGCAGGCGATGCTCGAGCAGCGGATCATCAACCTCCAGGACAAGCTGCGGCGCTCGACCGTGATCGACGAGAAGCACGTCGACACCGACGCCGTCGGCGTCGGCGCCGTCGTCCACGTCAAGGACCAGAAGTCGGGCAAGTCGCAGAAGTTCCAGCTCGTCGGCGCCTCGGAGGCGGACCCCGCCGACCACAAGCTCTCGCACGAGTCGCCGATCGGCCAGGCCCTGATCGGGCACAAGAAGGGCGAGATCGTCGACGTCGCCGTGCCCCGCGGGCCGAAGCGCAAGCTCAAGATCACCAAGATCGAAGTCGCGGCCTGAGAGTCGACCCGGGCCGAAGCCCGGGTCGCGCCTCAGTCGAATGCGGGCAACGCCCGCGGCTGATCAGCAGTTGTTGATGCTCAGATAGCCGATCACCGTGCCGCCGCCGCCGTTGTCGAAATCGAGCGCCGTCGTCGTTTCGTTGGCGTCGGGCGTGGTGTTGCCGTTGAGATCGTTGAAATAGCCTTCGAACTGCCTGATCGTGCGATGGTTGCGGTCGCATGTCCGGTACGCGTTGAGCACCGTCACCGAGCTCTCGGCCGTGCGCAATCGCGACCCGAGGTCGTTGACGGTGGTCTGCAGCTGGTTGACCTTCTTCTTCAACGCGTTGCCGCCCTTGGCGCCGGCATACGGCTGCGTGACCATCAGCCACGTGCAGAGCAGCGCGGTGATGCTGAGTGCAAGGACCACCGTCGATGCCACCAGGTATCGCTTTCCAGTCTCGGTTCCCATTCTTCCCCTTCATTCGCAGTGAATGCAGCGCGCGGCTGGGCGCCGCGTGCCGTTCACGGTATCCACAAAAGTGATGAGGGGGTCAACTCGACCATGAAGAAGATTTCTGGCCCCTGAAGATGAAGTGGCGCGCGGCCAGCCGCGGCACGGCTTAGGGTTCCCGCGTATGGCGGACGAGCGCGACAGCACCGAAGAAGCCGGGCAGGCTTCTGACCTCCTCCTCGAGCGGCGGGCGAAGCTCGAGCGCTTGCGCGAGCAGGGCATCGAGCCGTTCCCCCACGCCTTCGAGGACCGGATCGAGATCGCCGCGGTGCGCTCGGCCCACGAGGGCCTCGAGGCCGAGGACGAGACCGACGACAGCTACCGGGTCGCCGGCCGGCTGACCGCGCGCCGCGGCCACGGGAAGGCCGCGTTCCTCGACCTCCGCGACGGCACCGGCCAGATCCAGGTCCACGCGCGCGCCGACGTCCTCGGCGACGGGTTCGAGAACCTCGTCGGGCTCGACATCGGCGACATCGTCGGGGTCGAGGGCACCGCGTTCGCGACCAAGCGCGGCGAGCTCAGCCTCAAGGCGACGGGCTGGACGCTGCTCGCCAAGAGCCTGCGCCCGCCGCCGGAGAAGTTTCACGGCCTCGAGGACACCGAGACCCGCTACCGCAAGCGCGAGCTCGACCTGATCGCGAACCCGGAGGCGCGCGAGCTGTTCCGGATGCGGGCCCAGGCCGTCTCCGCGGTTCGTCGCTGGCTCGACGAGCGCGGGTTCACCGAGGTCGAGACCCCGGTCCTCCAGCCGCTCTACGGAGGCGCGCTGGCGCGCCCTTTCACCACCCACCACAACGCGCTCGACCGCGACCTCTATCTGCGGATCGCGACCGAGCTCTACCTCAAGCGGCTCGTCGTCGGCGGCCTCGACCGCGTCTACGAGCTCGGCAAGGACTTCCGCAACGAGGGCATCTCGCACAAGCACAACCCCGAGTTCACGATGCTCGAGTGGTACGAGGCCTACGCCGACTACAGCGACGCCGCGGTCCGGCTCGAGCAGCTCGTCTCATCGGTCGCCCAGGAGGTGCTGGGGACGACCGTGGTCGAGCGCGACGGCGAGAAGGTCGACCTCGCGCCGCCCTGGAAGCGGATCACGATGCGCGACGCGATCCGCGAGGCGGCCGGGGTCGACATCGCCGAGCACAGGACCCGCGAGGCGCTCGCCGCGGCGATCGACGTCGAGCTCCCCGACGACGTCGGCTGGGGCAAGCTCGTCGACGACCTGGTCTCGAAGCGGGTCGAGCCGGGCCTGATCCAGCCGACTTTCATCCTCGACTACCCGGTCGAGCTCTCGCCGTTCGCCAAGGCCCACCGCACCGAGCCGGGGCTGGTCGAGCGCTGGGAGGCGTTCGTCGGCGGGATCGAGATCGCGAACGCGTTCAGCGAGCTCAACGACCCGGACGAGCAGAGGCGGCGCTTCGAGCAGCAGGCGGAGGAGCTGGCGCGCGGGGACGAGGAGACCCAGCCCTACGACGAGGTCTACGTCGAGTCGCTCGAGCAGGGGATGCCGCCGACCGGAGGGGTCGGGCTCGGGATCGACCGCCTGATCATGATTCTCGCCAACGCCCCGAACCTGCGCGAGGTCCTGCTGTTCCCGGCGATGCGGAACTAGCTCTCGTCGTTCCTGTTCGTGATCCGGCGGAAGCGGACCACCACCGCGGCCGCGGCGCGTTCGAATAGCGACGGGCTCTCCTCACTGACCGAGTCGGGGAGCGGCGGCTTCTCGACCGTGGCCGCGTCGGCCGTGGTCTCCTCGTCGTCCGAGGCGTCTTCGTCCTCTTCGTCTTTTTCCTCGTCCTCGCCCTCGTCCTCTTCCTCTTCCGCTTCCTCATCGTCCTCGTCGTCTTCTTCGTCGTCTTTCTCGTCGTCCGCGTCTTCGTCCTCGTCGGCCTCCGCTTCGGCCGTCTCCTTCTCCTCGGCCTCGTCCTTTTCAGTCTGCTTCGAGTCCTCGACAGCTTCGTCCTCGTCCTTGTCGGCGCCCTTGACCTCGGTCTCGCCCTCCCCGCGCTCGCGAACCAGCCGCGTGACCAGCCACCCGACCGCGACGAACGGCGCGAGGACGAGCGCCGCCCCCAGCAGCAGCGCCGGCCAGGCGACGAGCACCCCGACGCCGCGGTCGACGCCCCATTCCGCGGTCGCGTAGGAGACCCAGCCGACGTAGGTCGCGGCGAGCAGCGCGCCGACGACCAGCAGCGGGATATTCACCCGGTCGAAGAAGTCCCCGATTGCCTTCACCCACGCAGCCTATAAAGCCGCTCGATGCGGAAGTAGACCCGTCGGGCCGGAGTAGGTGCCTGGCTATACTTTCCTTTCGCCGTCCCCGACAGAACCGGAGGTCAGATCCAGATCGGCAGTACCGACGCCGATACAGAGAGAGGCCACCGGCGGTCAGGCGTCCCGGTTTTAGGTTTTTGGGCCGCCGACCCGATTGATAGACACCAGCCAGGAGCACCGAAAGACTGAGAGAGAGCGCAGATGTTCGAAAGATTTACTGAGAGGGCCCGCCAGGTAGTGGTTCTGGCACAGGAAGAGGCCCGCACGCTGAAGCACAACTACATCGGCACCGAGCACATCCTGCTCGGCCTGCTGCGCGAGGAAGAGGGGCTCGCCGCGCGAGTCCTCGAATCCCTCGACATCACCGTCGAGCGCGTCCGCTCGCAGGTGGTCCGGATCGTCGGCTCCGGCGAGGAAGTCACCTCGGGCCAGATCCCGTTCACGCCGCGCGCCAAGAAGGTGCTCGAGCTCGCGCTGCGCGAGGCGCTCTCGCTCGGCCACAACTACATCGGAACGGAGCACATCCTGCTCGGCCTCGTCCGCGAGAACGAGGGCGTCGCCGCTCGCATCCTGCTCGACTTCGACGCCGACTCGGAGAAGATCCGCAACGAGGTAATCCGGATGCTCTCCGGGCCCGGCAGCCGCCGTCAGGGCGGGGGCGCCGGCGCGACCGGCGAGGGCAAGAAGTCTTCGAAGCTGCTCGACCAGTTCGGGCGCAACCTGACCAAGCTCGCCGCCGACGGCAAGCTCGACCCGGTGATCGGCCGCGAGATCGAGATCGAGCGGATCATGCAGATCCTCTCGCGTCGGACCAAGAACAACCCGGTCCTGCTCGGCGAGCCCGGGGTCGGCAAGACCGCGGTGGTCGAGGGCCTCGCGGCCCGGATCACCAACGGCGAGGTTCCCGAGCTGCTCAAGAACAAGCAGATCTACACGCTCGACCTGGCGGCGCTCGTCGCCGGCTCGAAGTACCGCGGCGAGTTCGAGGAGCGGCTCAAGAAGGTGATGAAGGAGATCACCCAGCGCGGCGACATCATCCTGTTCATCGACGAGCTCCACAACCTCGTCGGCGCCGGCGCGGCCGAGGGCGCGATCGACGCGGCCTCGATCCTCAAGCCGGCCCTGGCGCGCGGCGAGCTGCAGACGATCGGCGCGACGACCCTCGACGAGTACCGCAAGTACCTCGAGCGCGACTCAGCCCTCGAGCGGCGCTTCCAGCAGATCAAGGTCGACCAGCCCTCGACCGAGGAGACCGTGAAGATCCTCGAGGGGCTGCGCGAGCGCTACGAGCAGCACCACCACGTGACGATCACCGACGAGGCGCTGCAGAACGCGGCCGACCTCGCCGACCGCTACATCTCCGACCGCTTCCTGCCCGACAAGGCGATCGACCTGATCGACGAGGCCGCGTCGCGGATGCGGATCAAGTCGATGACCCAGCCCCCGGTCTACCGCGACCTCGAGGAGGAGATCGAGACGACGCGGCGCGACAAGGAGGCCGCGATCGAGGCCCAGAAGTTCGAGGAGGCGGCGAACCTGCGCGATCAGGAGCGCCAGCTGACGAACAAGAAGAAGGAGCTCGAGCACGAGTGGACCGCCGGCGAAGGCGGCGAGCGCCCGGAGATCGGCGAGGAAGAGGTCGCCGACATCGTCTCGATGTGGACCGGGATCCCGGTCTTCAAGCTGACCGAGGCCGAGACCAAGAAGCTGATCCGGATGGAGGACGAGCTCCACAAGCGCGTCATCGGCCAGGAGGTCGCGATCACCGCGGTCTCGAAGGCGATCCGCCGCTCGCGCGCCGGGATCAAGGACCCCAAGCGCCCGGCCGGCTCGTTCATCTTCCTCGGCCCCTCGGGGGTCGGCAAGACCGAGCTCGCGCGCACGCTCGCCGAATTCCTGTTCGGCGACGAGGAGGCGATGATCCGCATCGACATGTCCGAGTACATGGAGAAGCACGCGGTCTCCCGCCTCGTCGGCTCGCCCCCCGGCTATATCGGCTACGACGAGGGCGGCCAGCTGACCGAGGCCGTGCGGCGCAAGCCGTACTCGGTGCTGCTCCTCGACGAGATCGAGAAGGCACACCCAGACGTCTTCAACATCCTGCTCCAGATCCTCGAGGACGGAAGGCTCACCGACGCCCAGGGGCGGACGGTCGACTTCCGCAACACGATCGTGATCATGACCTCGAACATCGGCGCCGCCGACATCGCCCGCAACACGTCGCTCGGTTTCTCGATCGGCGACGACGAGGGCGGCGTCACCTACGAGGACATGAAGTCGCGGATCATGGGCGACCTCAAGAAGGTCTTCCGGCCCGAGTTCCTGAACCGGATCGACGAGGTGATCGTCTTCCACAAGCTGGCCAAGGAGGAGATCCTCCACATCGTCGACCTGATGGTCAGCCGCGTCCGCGCCCAGGTCGCCGAGCACGAGCTCCAGCTCGAGCTCAGCAAGGAGTCGAAGGACCTCCTGGTCGAGAAGGGCTGGGACCCGTCCATGGGCGCTCGTCCGCTGCGGCGCGCGATCCAGCGCTACATCGAGGACCCGCTCGCCGACGAGGTGCTGAGGACCGGCGACATCGTCCCCGGCTCGACCGTGATGGTCGAGCGCGACGAAAAGGGCGACGAGGACGACAGGCCCCTGAAGCTGAAAATCGTCAAGCCGCGCAAGAAGGCCGCCCCGAAGAAGAAGAAGCCGCCCGAGAAGGTCGGCGTCGGCGCCGACAAGGGCGACGATGACTCCGGCTCCGAGCCGGAGGCCGACGCGCCCTCGAAGTAGCTCAGCGCCGGCTCAGGGCTTCGACGCGATGACGGCCTCGGCCGCATCGACCGCTTGGTCGAGCTGCTGCTCGACGAGGTCGAGGCCCGAGTCCCAGAAGCCGGGGTCGGCGAGGTCGACGCCGACGATCTTGCCGAGCTCCTCGGGAGAGCGCGAGCCGCCGGCCGAGAGCATCTCCAGATAGGAGGGGACGATCTCCTCGCCGCGCTCCTCGTAGAGGCGGTAGACCGAGAGCGCGAGCAGCTGGCCGTAGGCGTAGGCGTAGACGTATCCGGGCGAGCCGATGAAGTGGGGGACGTAGGACCACCACGAGCGGTAGCCGGGGGTGATCTCGACCGAGTCGCCGAGCATCTCGGTCTGGGTCTCGGCCCAGAGCTCGCCGATGCGCTCGACCGCGAGCTCGCCCTCGCCGCGGCGGGCGGCGTGGACGCGGTCCTCGAACTGGTTCATCGCGATCTGGCGGAAGACGGTCGCGATCTGGCCCTCGATCGCCTCGGCGAGCAGCGCCAAGCGCGACGCCGGCTCCTCGGCCTCCGAGAGCAACCGCCCGAAGACGACCTCCTCGGCGAAGACCGAGGCGGTCTCGGCGACGGTCAGCGGCGTGTCCTGGTGGAAGATCCCCTGCTCGCGGGCGAGCGTCTGGTGCAGGCCGTGGCCGAGCTCGTGGGCGAGGGTCAGCACGTCGCGGCGCCGGCCCGTGTAGTTGAGCATCACGTAGGGGTGGACCGAGGGGACGGTCGAGGCGCTGAAGGCGCCGCCGCGCTTGTTCGGGTCGGGCGGTGCGTCGATCCAGCGCTCGGCGAAGAAGCGTTCGGCGACCTCGCCGGCGCGGCCGGAGAAGCCGGCGAAAGAGGAGAGCACGAGCTCGCGGCCCGCGTCCCACTCCAGGGTCTCGTCGTCGCCGGCGACCGCGGCCATCCGGTCGTAGTCGGCGAGCTGATCGATCCCGAGCAGCTTGGCCTTGGTCCGGTACCAGCGCCGCGGCAGCTCGTAGCGGCCCTTGACCGCCTCGACGAGGGCCGCGACCGACTCGTCGGAGGCCTCGTTCGAGAGGTTGCGCGAGGCGAGCCAGTGGTCGTAGGAGCGCAGGCGGTCCTTGATCGCCTTGTCCTGGAGCAGCGTGTTGAAGACGTAGGCGCGGGTCCGGAGCCCGGGCTCGAGCGCGGCGGTCACCGCCTCGGCGGTCGCGCGGCGCTTCTCGCGCTCGGGGTCGAAGAGGCCGGCGAGCGCGACGTCGAGCGAGGCCGGCTCGTCCTCTCCGGGGACGTCGACACGGATCGCCGAGCTGAGCTCGTCGAAGAGCCGGCTCCAGGCGCCGCGGCCGGTGACGCCGAGCTCGGTCGCGATCCGCTCCTCGGGGGCCGAGAGCACGTGCGGCTTCTGGAGCCGCAGTTGGCGCAGGTAGTGGCGGCAGAAGTCCATGTCCCCGGCGCCGAGCAGCTCCTCGGCGGGCTCGTCGTCGAGCGCGATCCACTCGAGCTCGAAGAACAGCAGCTCGGTCTGGATCGCGGTCGCGCGCTCGGTCACGAGCGCCAGCAGGGCGCCGTTGCGCGGCTCCGCCGTGTCGGCGGCGAAGCGCAGGTGGGCGAAGCTCCCGGCGCGACCGATCAGGTCGCCGATCTCGGCCAGCTCTTCCATCGCCGCGCGCAGCTCGCCGGCGTCGAGCTCGGCGACCCGCTCGCGGTGGCGCCCGGCGAACTCGGTCGCGAGCCCGGCGGCGCGCTCGAGCAGCGATTCGACCGCCGCGTCGTCGGCCTCCGGGCTCTCGCTCCCGCGCTCGCCGTCGAGCAGCGGGGCGAGATCCCAGCGGACCTCCTCGAGCGCCTCTGCCATCAGCGGCTCAGATGCCGCCGACGACGACGAGCGCGCCGAGCAGCGGCGGAAGCTTGTCGCGCGTGCTCACCCCGAGCTTGCCGTAGACGCGGTACAGGTGGGACTCCACCGTCCGCACCGACAGCCCGAGCCGTTTGGCGATCTTGCCGTTGGGAACGCCCTTCGCCGCGAGCGAAGCGATCTGGCGTTCGCGGCGCGTGAGCGGTCGAGGCCCCGGTGCATCCTGACTTGAGTTGCTGCTGGTAGCTGGCATGCGGCGGAACACTACACAGGGCGTTCGTTCGGCCATCCGGGTGACGTACGGCGCTCCAGCGCACCTACGGTAACGTAGGATTTGCCGGCATGGAAGCGATTCGACCCGTGATAAAGGCGTTCTGGGACACCACCGCCGCGGTGCTGACCGTGGCGGGCGGACTCGTGCTGCTCATCGGGATCCCGCTCGGCTGGCTCTGGATGGCCTCGCAGATCTACGGCAAGACCGGCGCCGTGTCCGGCGGGGTGGCGGCGTTCATCTTCTTCGGGATCGTCGCCAGCTACGGGCTCGTGCTGCTGATCGCCTCGTGGGTGCGGGCGCGATTCGCCGCCGACGCCAGCGCGGGCGATTCGAAGCGCGCGGCCTGGAACCGCAGCATGCGCGACTCGGTGCGCAATCCCGGCGAGCGCAGGGCCGATCCGGTCGAGCGGCTGCTGGTCTCAACCGCGATCCTCGCCTTCCTCGGGCTGATCATCTGGTTCGCCTTCTTCTCCGGCTCGCCGATCTAGGAACTACTAAGCGGCGAGCTGGTGCCGGACGCGCCTGGTCGCGCGCTTGACGCAGCGCCGCTTCGCCTTGCCGCGCTTTCGCTTGCAGCGGCGCAGGGCCTTCGCCGCCTTCTTGCGCGCGGGGCCGCCGGACGGCGGCGGCAGCGTCGCGGTCGCGCCGGGGGCGAGGGGGCCCGGGGTCGCGCCGTCGGCGGTGAAGCTGTCGGTGATCACCGAGTAGTCGGGCGGCAACCCGTCGGGCCCCATGCCGGCGCAGCCCTCGCGCATGTCGTCGCAGACGGCGCGGCCGCCGCCGGCGCGGCCGACGTCGTAGCGCGAGCGGAAGTAGAACGAGAGCAGGTTGGCGTCGCCGGAGAGGTCGACGGAGGCGCCGAGGGGGTCGTTGCGCCAGCGGTCGGAGAGCAGCTTCGCGTCGGCGCCGGGCTCGCCCTTGACGTACTTGTCGAACCACGCGGTCGTGTACCAGGCGACCAGATCGATGCCGCGCAGCGTCCCGCAGCCGAGCGGGAACGGCCCGGTGAGGATTCCGGGGATCAGAGCCGACTCCTGGTGGCAGCCGCCGCGGACGACGATCTCGGCGGCGTCGATCCCGGCGTCGCGGTAGGAGAGGAAGGCTTCGTTCTTGTCCTGCGGGTCGGGGTCGGCGAGGAACGGGGTCGCGAAGAATCCGTAGTCGTTGCCGATCCCGATCGCGGGCTTGGTCAGCGGAACCTCGATTCGGGTCTGGGGCGCATCGGCGCAGCTGTTGCTGCCGGGACCGGCCGTGCCGGCGCCCGCGCCGAGGTTGTCCCAGGCGGCGATCGCGTCGACGCGCGGGTCGCTCTGGCCGACGTATGAGACCGCCGCGGCGCCGAGCGAATGGCCGGCGATCCCGATCCGGCTCGGGTCGACCAGGTCGCTGAACGGGTTGAAGGCGGCGTTGTGGCCCGAGGCGACGCGGCGCGCCTGCTTCGGAGCGTGGCTGGTCCCGGTCGTGCAGCTGTCGCGCGGGGCGTAGGGGGAGGAGGGGGTCGAGAGCAGGAAGTCGAGCCCGTCCTCGGTCCCGTCGTAGAACGGGCGCCCCTGCTGGGCCGGGACGCCCTCGAAGGCGTCGGCGCCCTCGCCGAGGGTGTCGGACTTGCCCTGGCCCTGGACGTCGTAGGTGAGGACGACGTAGCCGTGCTTTGCGAGCACCGCGGCCTGGGCCCAGTAGAGCTCCTCGGGAGCCTGCACCGATCCGGTCGTGATCACGATCCCGGGGCGCTTGGCGGGCCCGGCCTCGGTCGCCCAGACGTTGCCCGAGATCGTCGCCCCGCTGCGGGCGGTGTAGAGGACCGGCGTTCGCAGTCCGTGGCCCTGCTCGGCCCAGTCGTAGAAGCGGACGTCGCCGGCGCACTCGAGTCCGCGCAGCCCGCAGAGGTTGGCGGGCAGCCGCTCGGGGTCGGTCGCGAGCTGCTCGAGCAGCTCGAGCGGGGCGGTCGCGCTCTGGGCGACGAGCAGGGTCAGGAACTCGGGGGTGAGAGTGATGTGGAGCTCGCGCTCGGTGACCTTGGCGAAGTTCTTGAGCTCAGCGTCGAGCGAGAAGGCGCGCGCGCCGACGGGCAGCGCCAGCAGCCCGAAGCATGCCGCCGCGATCGCCGCTCTGAGCGCTCGTCTCCTCACCGCGGGCGAACCGTAGTCGTTCGGTATGCAAACCGTCGCAGTCGGGTGCTGGAAGCGTCGGGGGCGCTGCCTACGATCGGTCGGTGGCGAAGCAGCGACAGTCGTTCAAGTGCAGCGGGTGCGGGCACCAGGCGCTCGCCTGGTCGGGGCGCTGCCCGGGCTGCGGCGAGTGGAACACGCTCGAGCAGGTCGCGGCTCCCGCGAAGGCTTCCTCGGGCCAGGCGGGCCGCGCCCGCGGCGGACGGGCCGGGAAGCCGGTCGCGCTGCGCGAGGTCGAGGGCTCGAGCTCGGCGCGGCTCGAGACCGGGGTCGGGGAGCTCGATCGCGTGCTCGGCGGCGGGCTGATGCCCGGATCGCTGGTCCTGATCGGCGGCTCGCCGGGGATCGGCAAGAGCACGATGACCGGGATGGCGCTCGCCAACCTCGCCGCGAAGGGGTGCGAGGTTCTCTACGTCTCGGGCGAGGAGTCGGCGGCGCAGGTCAAGCTGCGCGCCGAGCGGCTCGGCGAGAGCGCGCTCGAGGTCCCGGTGCTGACGACCGCCTCGCTGGAGGAGGTCGTGGCGACGCTCGAGGAGGTGCGGCCCGCGGTCTGCGTGATCGACTCGGTCCAGAGCCTGCACGGCGCCGGCAGCGACGGCGCGCCGGGTTCGGTCGGCCAGGTGCGCGAGGTCTCCGGCGCGCTGATGGAGGTCGCCAAGCGCCTCGACATCGCGACCCTGCTCGTCGGGCACGTGACCAAGGACGGCGCGCTCGCCGGTCCGCGGGCGCTCGAGCACCTCGTCGACTGCGTGCTCCATTTCGAGGGCGAGCGCGAGCGCACCTACCGGACGCTGCGGGCGCTCAAGAACCGCTTCGGCGCCACGAGCGAGGTCGGCGTGTTCGAGATGCGGTCGGGCGGTTTGATCGAGGTCGTCGACCCGTCGGCGCGGTTCGTCGGCGAGGCGAAGCCCGCCCCGGGCTCGGTCGTCCTCTGCTCGATGGAGGGCACGCGGCCGGTGATGGTCGAGGTCCAGGCGCTCGTCGCGCCGACCGAGATCCTGCCCCCGCGCCGCACCGCGACCGGGGTCGATCGCAACCGGCTCGCGCTCGTGCTCGCGGTCCTCGCGCGCCACGGCGGGATCTCGCTCAGCGCCGCGGATGTCTTTGTGAATGTGGTCGGCGGGGTGCGGGTCGACGAGCCGGGCGCCGACCTGGCGGTCGCGCTCGCGATCGCCTCGGCGCACACCGGCGCCGCGTTCGGCGACGGCCAGCGCCCGCTCGCGTGCTTCGGCGAGATCGGGCTGACCGGCGAGCTTCGCTACGTCGGCCATCCCGACCGCCGGGTCGGCGAGGCGCGCAAGTTCGGCTTCGCCTCGGTGCTCGGGCCGCGCGACGAGGAGCCGCCCGAGGGCCTGCGCGCCTGCGAGTCGCTCGGCGCCGCGATCGCCGCCGCGCGCTCGCAGACCGCCGGCACCGCCGTGCGCGAAGCCGCCTGACGCCGCCGAGCTGCATGATCTGACCGAGATGCCCGATCTCGACCTGTTCACGCTCACCGACGGCGGCCAGAAGGCCGAGGACGTCGCGCGCAGGGTCGCCGCGTTCATCGAGCCCGCCGAGCGCTCGCTCGACCTCGCGCTCTACGACGTCCGGCTGCCCGATCCGACCGGGGCGATCGTCGCCGATCAGCTGCGAGCCGCGGCGGAACGCGGGGTCGCGGTGCGATTGGTCTACAACGTCGACATCGGGCGCCCGGCGGCGCTCCACCCGCCGCCCTCGACGCGGCCCGACATCCTCGAGCAGCTCCCGATCGAGACCCGGGCGATCTCGGGGGTCCCCGACCTGATGCACCACAAGTACGCCGTCCGCGACGCGAAGGCGATCTGGACCGGGTCGGCGAACTGGACCGCGGACTCGTGGACCCGGCAGGAGAACGTGCTCGCGACCGTCACCTCCGAGCCGCTCGCGCGCGACTACGGAGCCAACTTCACCGAGCTCTGGGAGGGCCGCGACGTCGAGCGCTCGGGCCGGGCTGAGACCCAGCCGACCGACGTCGGCGGGGCGAGCGTCAGAGCGTGGTTCACGCCGGGCCACGGGCGCGAGCTCTCACAACGGATCGCGACCGCGATCGGCTCGGCGCGCGAGCGGGTCCGGATCGCCTCGCCGGTGATCACCTCGGGCCCGGTCCTGAGCACGCTCGCCGAGCTCGCCGACGGCGACGGGCTCGACATCGCGGGCGTCGTCGACGGCCCGCAGGTCGCGACCGTGTTCGACCAGTGGGGCGCCAACCCGCGCAGCGCCTGGAAGATCCCGCTGCTCGCGACCGCGCTGACCGAGCTCGAATTCAGCGCCAAGCCCTCGACGCCCTGGAGCGAGGACAGCGTCCACGACTTCATGCACTGCAAGCTGACGATCGCCGACGACACGCTCTTCCTCGGCTCCTTCAACCTCTCGCGCTCGGGCGAGATGAACGCCGAGAACGTGCTCGAGATCCGCGACGCGGCGTTGGCGGACCGGATGGCCGGCTTCGTCGACGAGATCCGCGGGCGCTACCCGCGC
This sequence comes from uncultured Solirubrobacterales bacterium, assembly GCA_963817065.1. Taxonomy (GTDB): domain Bacteria; phylum Actinomycetota; class Thermoleophilia; order Solirubrobacterales; family 70-9; genus CAWFMO01. Next base: position 325,170 of record CAWFMO010000002.1, on the reverse strand, counting down.
GCTACGGCGCCGTAGCCGGACCGTCCGGCAAGCCCGCGCGCAGCAGCGCCATGATCTCCTCGACCGTGTCGGCGATCTCGAGCTCGGCGAAGTCCTCGGCCTCGATCCGGCCCTTCTCGAGGAGCTCGGAGCGGATCCAGTCGATCAGCCCGCTCCACTGGGCGCGGCCCTGGACGATCACCGGGTGATCGGTCGCCTTGCGGGTCTGGATCAGGGTCAGGATCTCGAACAGCTCGTCGAGGGTCCCGAAGCCGCCGGGAAAGACGACGAACGCCTCCGAGTAGCGGACGAACATCAGCTTGCGGACGAAGAAGTAATGAAAGACGATCCCGAGGTCGACGTAGGGGTTGAGTGCCTGCTCGGCGGGCAGCTCGATGTTGAGCCCGACCGACAGCGCGCCGGCCTCCTGCGCGCCGCGGTTGGCGGCCTCCATCGTCCCCGGCCCGCCCCCGGTGATCACCGCGAACCCGGCCTCCCCGATCGCCCGCCCGGCCTCGCGCGCGAGTTCGTACTCCGGGCCGCCGGGGCTCGTGCGAGCCGAGCCGAAGACGCAGATCCCGCGCCCGACCTCCGCGAGCTTCTCGAACCCCATCGCCAACTCGCCCTCGATCCGCTCCAGCCGCCGCGCTTCCGACGCGTGCGACGCGACCCACGGCGAGTCCGCGCGGATGATCTCCTCGTCCGCGGTGGTCGGCTCTCGTTGCTCTCTGCCGTTGGACACCAACCCCAAGATAGGGAGGTGGGGGCCGGGGCCGGTGATGGCGCTGTGTGGCCAACACAATTCGTGGGCTAGGGCGCGGACCGCATGCAGGGCGGACATGGCCACCCAGCACCACCCCCGGCCCCGACCACTACGCAACGAGCTGCCATCCGCTCAGCCAGCGCGCGAGGAATTGCTCGAGCCGCAGCTTCGGATGATGCTCTTGCGAAAGCAGGGCGGGATGGGGGGCGTCGGGGGCGGCGGCGACTGCCCCTGTAAATCCGCCGGCGCCAAGTCGCGCACGGAAAGTAGCTGCGGCCGGTTTCAGTAGCTGCGGCGGCGGATTTTGTGGGGCAGACGACGCCGCCCCCGACGCCCACCCACACCGCACGGACCCTTCTTGACAAGCACCAATCCGAGCTATCCACACGGATTTCCCCGCAAGTCGCGCGTCCAATCTTTCTGCTTACATCACGCCCCGTGGCTGCTGTCCCCGGGGATGACCTTCAAGTGCTGGAAGCCAGGCAGGACCCCCGGCTCCTACAGGCGCTCGACATCGTCGCGCCCGGCACCGCCCTCCGCGAGGGGATCGACAACATCGTCCACTCGCGCTCGGGCGGCTTGATCGTGATCGGCGAGCCCGAGGAGATCTCGTTCCTGTTCTCGGGCGGGATCTCGCTCGACGTCGATTACTCGCCGGCGCTGCTCTACCAGGTGGCGAAAATGGACGGCGCGATCGTGCTCAACAACGAGGCGACCAAGATCGCCTGGGCGAACGTCCAGCTGATGCCCGACCCGACGATCCTCTCGACCGAGACCGGGACCCGCCACCGCACCGCCGAGCGAGTCTCGAAGCAGACCCCGGCGCTCGTCGTCGCGATCTCCCAGCGCCGCGACGTCGTCTCGCTCTACCTCGGCGGGATGAAGTACATCCTCCAGGACATCCCGGCCGTGCTCGCGAAGGCGAACCAGGGCCTGGCGACGCTCGACAAGTACCGCGCCCGCCTCGACCAGGTCTCCTCGCGGCTGACCGCGCTCGAGTTCGAGGGCGGCGGCGTGCTCTACGACGTGCTTGCGGTGCTCCAGCGCGCCGAGCTCGTGACCCGGATGGCGGTCGAGGTCGAGCGCTACATCGTCGAGCTCGGCACGGAGGGGCGGCTGATCGAGATGCAGCTCGAGGAGACGATGGTCGGAGTCGCCGCCGACAAGGCTGCGCTGATCCGCGACTACGCGGTCGAGGACACCGAGCAGGGGCTCGACTCGACCCTGCAGACGATCGCGACGCTGCCCCACCAGGACCTGCTCGACTTCGGGCGGCTCGCCGAGCTGCTCGGCTACGACCGCAAGATGAACACCCTCGACTACCCGGTCGCCCCGCGCGGCTACAGGGTGCTGGGGCGGATCCCGCGGCTGCCGAAGCTGGTCGTGCAGCGGATCATCCGCGAGTTCGGCGGGCTCGAGGAGGTGCTCGCGGCCTCGGACACCGACCTCGAGGCGGTCGAGGGCGTCGGCGCGACGCGCGCCAAGGACATCCGCGAGGGACTGCGCAGACTTCAGGAGGTCGACCTTGTCGACAGGTACTTGCAGAGCTGACACCGGCGGCGGCCATCAGGGCCGCCGTCACTACGAAAGGAGTTCACGATTCCCGAAGTAGCTGAGGCAGCTGATGTAGACGCGGCGCTCGACGCCGATCTCGAGATCGAAGTTCCGATGATCAACTACGAGGTCGGCGACAACGTCGTCTACCCGCATCACGGCGCCGGTGTGGTGCTGAAGAAGGAATCGAAGTCGCTGCTGGGAGAGAAGCGCGACTACCTGACGATCCAGATCCTCCACAACAACATGACGGTCATGGTGCCCTGCGAGAACGCGGGAAGCGCCGGGCTGCGGAGGGTGATCGACGAGGAACAGGTGAAGAAGGTGATCGGCGTCCTCACCGACGAGGTCTCCGAGATGCCGAAGAACTGGAATCGCCGCTTCAAGCACAACCGCGAGAAGATCAAGACCGGCGACATCTACGAACTCGCCGAGGTCGTCCGCAACCTGGCGATCCGCGAGATGCAGAAGGGGCTCTCAACGGGGGAGAAGCAGATGTACACCCGGGCGAAGAAGATCCTCGCCTCGGAGTTCATGTACGTCCTCGACAAGGACGAGGACGGCGCGGAGGAATACCTGGACACGTTGCTTGAGGAGCGCTTCGGCGAAGTCAAGGCGACTGCCTGAGGCACTCGCAGCAACGGCCGTGATCGCGGCCGCCGGCTCCGGGCAGAGGCTCGGAGCCGGCGGCCCGAAGGCCTTGGTCACGCTCGCCGGGCGGCCGATGGTCGAATGGTCGATCGAAGCCTGCCGCGCGGCCGCCTCGATCGGGGCGATCGTCGTCGCTGCGCCGCCGGGCGAGGAGGAGCGGGTCGGCGCGCTCGGGGCGGACGTCGTCGTCACCGGCGCCGAGACGCGCTCGGGGTCGGTCGCCGCCGCGCTCGAGCGGGTCGAGACCGAGCTCGTCGCGATCCACGACGCGGCGCGCCCGCTGGCGTCGCCGGAGCTCTTCGACGCGGTCCTCGGCGAGCTCGCCGATTCAGATGCGGCGGGCGTGATCGCCGCCGTCCCGGTCGCAGACACGATCAAGGAGGTGGAGGAGGGTGGCGCGATCGCGCGCACCGTCGACCGTTCGGCCCTCTGGGCGGCCCAGACGCCGCAGGCGTTCCGCACGGCCGCCCTGCGCGAGGCGCTCGAGCGGGCCGGTGAGACCGGTGCGACCGACGAGGCGATGCTGCTCGAAGGAGCCGGGATGCGCGTGCTCGTCCACGAGGCGACGGGCGAGAACCTCAAGGTCACTGCGCCCGACGGGCTGCGTGTCGCCGAGCTGCTTCTGCGCTCGCGGTGAGGCACGCCGCGATGACGTAGACCCCTCCATTCCGAGCGGTGTGGTAGGAATACATTAGGCCCGCCTAATTAGGGCCGCCTAATGCATCCACAGTGCATAGCTCGCTCGTAAACCCAAGCCGACCCGGCGCGCGTGTCGTGGCGCTCGCCGCGGTCCCCGCCTGCGCCGGACTGAACCTCAGTGGTCTGGCGCAGGCGGCGGGTGAGCCGTCGGACTTCGGTGACTCGAACGCGTTCCGCTCCACGCGCTGACCGCGAGCGATCTACCATCAGCGCGGGTATGTACGGACGGCGCGCAAAGACGATCGTGATCTCGGCGGTGACGCTCGCCGCGGTTCTGGCGCTCCCCGCGGCCGCCGCGGCAGTGCCCACCGATCCGCGCCTCGCCGCGGTCAAGGACTGGGGCTTCGCGATCGGCTCCGGCGGCCTCGACGGCGACCTCGGCCGCTACGCCGACTACGACATGCTGATCGTCGACGGCCAGGAGGCGACCACCGAGCAGGTCGCGGCGCTGCGCGCCGGCGGCAAGAAGATCGTGCTCGCCTACCTCAGCGTCGGCACGATCGAGAAGTACCGGCCCTGGTACAAGCGGCTCAAGCGCTACCGGCTGCCGGACGAGTTCGAGGAGTTCGACGAGCCCTACGCCCGCCTCAACGCCCAGGGCTTCCGCAACCAGATCGCGCGCCGGATCGCCCCGGAGATCCTCGCCAAGGGCTTCGACGGCCTCTTCCTCGACAACACCGACATGGTCGAGACCCACCGGGGCCAGCGCAAGGGGCTGCGCAAACTCGTCGTCGCGCTCTCGGCGCTCGTCGACTCAGCCCCCGGCCGCTACCTCTTCTCCCAGAACGGCGGCCCGGTGATCGGCCCGCTCTTGCCCTTCTACGACGGCTGGAACCGCGAGGACCCGCTCTTCACCTACAACTTCGACAAGCGCCGCTACCAGCGCGTCTCGGCCGCCGACGCCGCCGCGGCCCGCGCCGAGGCGGCGCGGATCTCGGCCGCCGGGCTGCTGACCCTGGCGACCGATTACACGGCCGGCGACCAGGCTTCGACCGACGAGGCGGTCGCCAACGCCTGCGCGTCGGGCTCGCTGCCGTTCGTCGCCGACATCGCGCTGCGGCGGCTACCGTTCCCGCCGCTGCACTGCTAGCCGCGGTCGCCGGCCTTCGCCTTTGCCTTCGCGTCGGCGAGATGCTCCTCGCGGCTCTTGCCCTTCGGGAGGCCGGCGGCTTCGCGGGCGTTGTGGAGGAGATGCTTCCCGAGCCGGCGCTGGTAGAGCGCCCGCTGGATGAAGAGCGTCGCCATCCCGGCGACCAGGATCCCCGCGAGGTTGACGCCGAGCTGCGCGGCGGCGCCCCGGGCCTCGGCCCAGTCCTGAAGCGCCGCGGCCACACCCAGGTTCGACGCCGCCGGGATCGTCGTGACCGAGATCAGCACCCCGATCAGCGCCCCCGACTTGGTCGACGTGAGCGACAGTGTTCCGGCGATCCCGGCGAGCACGGCGACGATCAGAGAGAACGTGTCGGGGTTGGAGATGAACTGGGTCAGCGGGTGCTCCTCCGACGTGAAGCCGTCGGGGATCAGGCCGAACTCGCGGAGGGTGAGCGTGAACAGGTAGACACCCGCGATAGCGAGCGGGAAGCCGACCGCGAGTGCGAGCAGCGAGCGCTTGGCGACGTCGAGCCGGCGCTGGACCACGGCGACGCAGATGCCGGCGATCGGGCCGAACTCCGGCCCCAGCACCATCGCGCCGACGAGCAGCACCGGCGAGTCAAGGATGATCGCGACCGCGGCCAGGACCGCCGAGAGCATCAGGAAGGCGACGAAGTTGCCCGAGAGCTCGGTGCTCTCCGAGGTCCGGGTCTCGACCTGCTCCCAGACCACCGCGTCGCCTGGCGCGCCCGCGGCCGCCTTCTCCGCCACGATCGCGGAGTCGGAGATCTCGGAGTCGACCTCCTCGATCGCGATCGAGCCTTCCCTGTGGACCTCGAGCTCGCGCAGGTCGCCGATCACCACGCTCGCGTCCTCGCGGGCGACGTCGCAGAGGATCACGTCGCCCTCGGGCTTCAGGGCCGCCCGCTCGAGGAAGATCAGGTTGATCACCGACGGCGTCGCGCGGAGCAGGTTCATGACCGCCTCGGCCGTGTGGCTCGGGACGACGAGTCGTAGGTGGATCATCGCCGGTTAGCGTAGTCGCGGTGCTGACCGATTATCACCTCCACCTGCGCCCCGACGAGCCCGGCACCGAGGCGGCCGCCTTTTTCACCGCGGAGAACGTCGACCGCTATCTCGCCGCGGCCGCGGACGCCGGGATCGCCGAGCTCGGCGTCTCCGAGCACATCCACCGCTTCACCCAGGCGCTCGAGATCTGGGACCACGAGTGGTGGCGGGACCAGGCCCGCGACGACGTCGACGCCTACTGCGAGTTCGTCCGCACGACGCCGCTGCGGCTCGGGCTCGAGGCGGACTGGATCGCGGGCCGCGCCGAGCAGACCGCCGCCTTCCTCGAGGCGCGCGACTGGGACTACGTCGTCGGCTCGGTCCACTTCATCGGCGACGACGCCGTCGACCACGCCGAGTGGGACGTCTGGGACGGCTCGACCGACCCCGACGAGGTCTGGCGGCGCTACTTCGAGACGCTCGCCGCCGCCGCGCGCTCGGGCCTCTTCGACATCCTCGCCCACCCCGACCTGGTCAAGGTCTGGGGCGCCGGCAAGCCTTCGCCCGAGGGCGACCTGCGGCGCTTCTACGAGCCGGCGGTCGAGGCGATCGCCGAGTCGGGGATCGCGGTCGAGGTCTCGACGGCGGGGATCCGCAAGCCGGTCGGCGAGATCTACCCCGCGCCCGCCTTCGCCGAGATGTGCGTCGAGGCGGGGGCGGCTTTCGCGCTCTCCTCCGACGCCCACCTGCCGGAGCAAGTCGGATTCGCGTATCCGCAGGCGATCGAGCTGATGCGCGGCTGGGGGATCGAGGAGATTTGCGTATTCGAAGGCCGCGAGCGGCGGTTCGAACTCCTTTCATAAACGCGCATCTCCTCGGGCTGCGCCCTGCGGGGATACGCGGCTCCGCCGCGATCCTGGCGGCAACCTTGTGAGCACTAGGCTTGATGTGTGGCTCCGCGCATCGGCATCGGCTACGACTCCCACCGCCTCGAGGCGGGCGAGAGCCTGATCCTCGGCGGGGTCGAGATCGAGCACGAGAAGGGGCTCGCCGGCCACTCCGACGCCGACGTGCTCACGCATGCGGTGATCGACGCGCTGCTCGGCGCGGCGGGGCTCGGCGACATCGGCGAGCTGTTCCCGCCCGACGAGGAGCAGTGGCGCGACGCGAGCTCGATCGACATGCTGCGGATCGTGCTCGGCAAGCTCCCGGGCGCGCCGGTCAACGTCGACGCGACCCTGATCTGTGAAGAGCCGAAGCTGAGCCCCCACCGCCCCGAGCTCGAGCGCCATCTGAGCGAGGCGCTCTCGGCGCCGGTCAACGTCAAGGCGACGACCAACGAGGGCATGGGAGCGATCGGGCGCGGCGAGGGGATCGCCTGCGTCGCGGTGGCGCTGATCGAGGTGTAACTAAGCTTCGACGCGCGTGGCTTCGCCTCTCGATCAACTCAGGGAACGTCTGCCGGACGGCGCGCGGCGCGTGGCCGAGCCGGTCACGAACCGGATGCTCGACGTCCACACGCTGGTCCAGGCCGGGATCGTCCGCCCGATGCGGCCCGACCGGGCGATGCGGCTCGCGCGGACCTGGGTCCGATGGGGCACCTCGCCGGCGCTCGGGTCGATCGCGACAGCTATCACCTACCCCGACGAGATCGCGATCATCGACGAGCTCGGCACACTGACCTTCGCGGAGACCCACGAGCGCTCGAACGCGCTCGCGAGCTCGCTCGCCGCCGAGGGCGTCGGGCCCGGAGACGGCGTCGCGATCATGTGCCGCAACCACCGCGGCTTCGTCGAGGCGACGATGGCGTGCTCGAAGCTCGGCGCCAACGCGCTCTACCTCAACACCGCCTTCGCGGCGAAACAGCTCCAGGAGGTCGTCGAGCGCGAAGGCCCGGCGGCGATCGTCTACGACGAGGAGTTCGCGGAGCTGCTCGAGGGCGTCGGCGACGAGCTCAAGCGCTACATCGGCTGGAAAGAGGAGGAGGGCGCTGAGGGCGACCCGACGCTCGAGGACCTGATCACCGCCGGCGACCGCGACGAGCACGATCCGCCGTCGGAGAACGGCCGCTACGTGATCCTCACCTCGGGCACCACCGGGACGCCGAAGGGCGCCCAGCGCGATTCCCCCGACGGGATCGGCCCGCTGGCGGCGCTGCTCTCGAAGATCCCCCGCCGCTCGCGCGAGACGACGATGGTCGCGGCGCCGCTCTTCCACTCCTGGGGCTTCAGCAACTTCGTCCTCGGGCTGCCGCTCGCCGCGACGATGATCCTTCGCCGGCGCTTCGACCCCGAGGACGTGCTCAGCGCGACCGCCCAACACCAGGCGCGGACGCTGGTCGTGGTCCCGGTGATGATGCAGCGGATCCTCGCGCTGCCCGAGGAGATCCGCGGCCGCTACGACGTCTCGAGCCTCGAGATCACCGGCGCCAGCGGCTCGGCGCTGCCCGGCGAGCTGGCGACGAAGTGGATGGACGAGTTCGGCGACAACCTCTACAACCTCTACGGCTCGACCGAGGTCGCCTGGGCGACGATCGCGACCCCCGAGGACATGCGAGCCGCGCCGGGGACCGCCGGCCGGGTCCCGCGCGGCACCGTGGTCAAGCTCTATGACGAGGACGGCGAGACCGTCGCCGAGGGCGAGACGGGTCGGATCTTCGTCGGCAACGAGATGAAGTTCGAGGGCTACACGGGGGGCGGGGGCAAGGACGAGGTCGACGGGCTGCTCTCGAGCGGCGACGTCGGCCACTTCGACGAGGCGGGGCGGTTGTTCATCGACGGCCGCGACGACGAGATGATCGTCTCCGGGGGCGAGAACGTCTTCCCGCGCGAGGTCGAGGATCTGCTCTCCGATCACGAGGCCGTCGACGAGGCGGCCGCGGTCGGCGTCGACGACGAGGAGTTCGGCCAGCGGCTGAAGGCGTTCGTGGTCCTGCGCGACGGCGCCAAGGCCGATGAGAAAGAGCTGCGTGGTTATGTCAAATCGAATCTCGCTAATTACAAGGTCCCGCGCGAGATCGAGTTCATCGATGAGCTTCCCCGCAACTCGACGGGTAAGGTGCTGAAGCGCGAGTTGGTCGAGGAATAGCGCGGCGCCACACCCGTGGCGTCGGTGCCATCTGGAAGCCTATGGGCGACACGGAGCGAGCAGCCGACATGCCGACTGAGTCCACCGGTTCCTCCGGAGCCGGGCTTCCTTTCGACGCCGATCAAATCCGCGCCGAGATCGAGCGGGCGAGGGAAGCGAACCACGCCGTCCGCGAAAAGGCGCTGAAGCTCGCCGAGCAGCTGCGCGCGCGCGAGAGCGACGCCCGCGAGGCCGCCGCCCGCGAGCGCGGCGCCGCCGCGAGCGCCCGGCGCGAGGCCGAACGCGCGATCTCCGACGCCCGCGCGGCCCAGAAGCGGACGCTCGACCGCGCCAAGGAGATCGTCGCCGAGGCGCGCAAGCGCGCCGCCGAGGCCGAAGCCGAGGTCGAGTCGGGAGGGGCAGGCAGCGACGAGCGAGTGATCGAAGCCGAGCAGGCGGCCGCCGACGCGGGGGCCCGCGCCGCCGAAGCCGAGGCGGCGCTCGCCGAGCAGACCGAGCAGACGCGGATCGAGGCCGAGCGCTGGGTCGAGCGCGCCCGCGAGGAGGCCGAGGCCGCCGGTGCACGCGCCGAGCGCGCCGAGCAGCAGCGCGCCGCGCTCGAGCAACGCGTCGACGAGGCCGAGTCCCGCGCCGCCGAGGCCGAGGGCGAGTCGAGGGCGAAGGCCGAGCTCGCGGTCGAGCGGATCAAGGAGCAGCTCCGCCAGCGCGCCCGCGCCGCCGCGATCGAGGCGCGCCAGCGCGCGACCGCCGCCGAGGAGCGCACCGGCGAGCTCCAGGAGCAGCTCAACGACTCAGAGCAGCGCGCGCTCGCCTCCGAGGAGCGCGCCGAGGCCGCAGCCTCGGAAGCGGCGGCCGAGATCGAGCGGCTCAAGCGCCACTACGGCCAGAAGATCCGCGAGGCGGAGGAGAGCGGGCGGCGCACGGCCGAGGACCGGGTGCGGAAGCTCGCCGACCGCGTCGCCGCCGAGGCCGAGGCCCGCGCACGCGCCGAGGCCGAGTCGAGGCTCAGCAAGGAGACCGTTCAGTTCCAGCGGGAGGTCGACGAGCGCGTCGACCGCGCCCGGCGCCAGGCCGAGACCGATGTCCGCGAGCAGACCGAGCGCGCCCGGCGCGAGGCCCTCTCGGGGGTCCTGCGCGAGGTCGAGGGCGAGGGCGAGGCCGAGCCCGCCGTACCGCGCGGCGGCGAGCGGTTCGTCGGCGGCCGCAGGCTCAGGACGTACTGAGCGCGGCCTGCTTCTCGACCCCGGCCTTGAGCTGGATGAGGGTGAGCTTCAGGTCGCGGCGCAGCGATCGGGATGAGATCCGCTCGGCGATGAGCGCCGCGATCCCGCCGCCCGCGATCCCGTAGGCCCAGCGAAACTCCACCTTGGTGACGCCCTCGCCGGCGTTGCGAAGCCGCCAGCGCCCGCGCTGGTCGACACCGGTAACCGAGCTGAAGGCGAGGTCGCAGGGGGGATCCCACTCGACGACCTCGATCAATCCGCCGACATCGGCCGAGCCGGCGCGGACGAGGAGCCGGTATCGGGCCCCGAGCCCAGCCTGCTTCTCGCCCTCGAGCTCCCAGCGCGTCAGCCCGGCGACGAACTCGCCGTAGTTCGTGAAGTCGGTGATGTAGTCCCAGACCTCCTGCTGCGAGGCGCGTATGTGAATCGACTCGGCGAGCCTCATCCGATCAGCGGCAGCGTCCGCTCGGCGGCGAGAGCATCCAGGGCCTCCTGCATCTGCCGTGTCACCTCGTGGTAGATCTCGTCGATGTCGGGGTTCTCGCCGTAGCGCTCGCGGAGCTCGATCGGCTCGAGCACGTCGACGGTGATCTTGGCCGGCAGCGGAACGTGGCCGAAGAAGTCGCCGATGTTGAGGCCCCACGGCGGCGCCAGCGAGATCGGCAGGACTTTGAGCCGGAAGAGCTTGTCGAGGCGCAGAAACTTCGAAAGCCATTCGCCGCGGCTGAGGAAGATCGCCGTCTCCTGGCCGCCGATCGCGACGACGGGGACGATCGGAACGTCCTGCTTGAGAGCCAGCTTGACGAACCCGCGGCGGCCCGCGAAGTCAACCTTGTTGCCTTCCCAGCTCGGCCGGTGGACCTCCCAGTCGCCTCCCGGATAGACGAGCAGCGCGGCGCCGGACTCGAGCGCGCGCTCGGCGTTCTCGTGGGAGGCGGCGACGGTGCCGAACTTGCGCAGGACCTGGCCGTACGGCGAAGCGAGGACGAGGTTGTGGGCGAGCTGGTGGAAGCGCCGCTCGACCCCGAAGTAGGCGCTGAAAGCGAGGCTGAAGACGAAGGTGTCCGGGGTCAGGTTGCCGCCCGAGTGGTTTCCGACCAGGAGCACGGCGCGGTCCTCGGGGATCCGCTCGAGGTGGCGCACCTCGCCGCGAAACCAGATGCTCGCCAGCAGCCAGGTGAGCGGCAGCTTCTCGCGCAGGTAGTCGGGGTCGCGATCGTCGAGGTCGCCAATGAAGCGCTTCGCGATCCGCTCGAACACTGGCCCGGCCACCCGCCCGATCGCCGGACCGGCGGCCTCGAGCAGCGGGTTCGCCACGCGGCCGAGGATCCCGGCGCCGTTGCTCGACGCGGGATCGTCCCCGTTGCGGCTCTGAGTCTGCTCGCCGTCGCCGCTGGCGGCGGCTACGACGCGGCTTTCATCCTCCATCTTCGCTTCGATGATCCCAGATCGCGGACGGAGTCGATCTGATCCGCGATCAGGGCGTGGGTGCGCTCGGGCTTCTCGATCATCGGCACGTGCCCACACTCGTCGAGCACCACCTGGCGGGCGTCGGGCAGGCACTCGGCGACGTGGCGCTCGAACGCCGCCGGCACGAGACGGTCGGAGTCGCCCCAGACGAACAGCGCCGGCGGGCGGAGCCCGCAGATCCGGGTCCAGAGCCCGTCGTCGCCGAACGGAGGATCGAGGTAGATGTTGCGCGCCGCTGCGGCGAACGCGATCCGGGCGTTGGCGGTCTTGTAGCCGCGCAGGAAGTCGCGGGTCCCGATGTCGATCAGCGCCGGGTCGATTTTCTCGGCGTCGGCGAACAGCGCCTTGAGCTGCTCGCGGACGATCGGGCGCAGGATCGGGTGCGGCAACCCCGCGAGCTCGGGACGCAGGAGGCGCACGAGGCGGAGCAGAGGCCTGTGCCGGCGCCAGGCGAGCGCCGGCGCGAGCAGCGAGAGGCTCGATATCCGCTCGGGCGCCGCGAGCCCGACCTCGATCGAGACGCGGCCGCCCATCGAGTTGCCGACCAGGTCGGCGGAGTCGATCCCGAGCTCGTCCATGAACGAGAGCACGATCCCGGCGAAGTAGTCGGCGTCGTAGCGCACCCCGACCGGCTTCGAGGACGCCCCGAAGCCGGGGAAGTCGAGCGCGTGCACGGTGTGCTTCTCCGAGAGCGCCGAGACGGTGCGGAAGAACGAGCTCTTGGTGCCGCCGAGCCCGTGCAGGAGCAGGACCGTCCGCTCGCCGCTGCCCGCCGAGAGGGTCGAGATCCGCGCGCCGCCGGCGTCGACCTCGTGGACGTGGACGCGGGGCGGGCGGTCGCCGGGCAGCGAGAACATGCCCTCGAAGGCGAGCGCGAGGTCGAGGTTGCCCTCGGCGCGCAACCGCCGCTCGGCGAACGCGTCGAGCCCCGTGATCCTTCCGTCGCGGAGCGCGAGCCAGGTCGGCGCGTCGGTGTGGATCACGGTGTCGGCCTTGTGCCCGTTGGCCGCCGCGACCTCGCAGCGATCGCCGCTGAGCTCGACGTGCCAGGCGCGGTCGAGGTCGTCGAGCTCGACCCGGTAGCTGGCCGCGGCGGGCTCGCCCGCGCCGCGGAATCGCTCGGGCAGGGAGGCGAACGCCTCTTCAACCCTGCGCAGTCGATGCTCCTTTAGTGAAGGACGCCTCACCGCGCCTCCAGCGTATATCGGTGGGCGGCTGCCCCGCCGCATAGCATCCCGCTCATTACGAGTATTTCGGTACGCATCAGCGACAGCCTTAGCGGCGAGTTGCGGCCTCTGGAACCCCCCGAGGGGGGCCGGGTCGGGATCTACGCCTGCGGTCCGACGACCTATGGGCGGATTCACATCGGAAATGCCCGTCCATTCGTCGTCTTTTCCCTGCTGCGGCGGTTTTTAAGCCACCTCGGGCTCGATCCGAGGCTTGTAATAAACGTCACAGACATCAACGACAAGATCTACGCCGCCGCCCGCGAGGCGGGGCGGCCGTCGGAGGAGTTCGCGGCCGAGATGACCGCCGCCTATATGGAGGACACCGAGCGGCTCGGGCTCGGCCGGCCCGACTCCGAGCCGCTCGCCTCGGAGACGATCGCCGAGATCGTCGCCCTGATCGAGGCGCTGATCGCCACCGAGCACGCCTATGAGTCGGGCGGCGACGTCTACTTCCGCGTCCGCAGCTTTGGCGAGTACGGCAAGCTCTCGAACCGCGACCCCGACGAGATGGACCAGGGCGAGGAGGCCGGCAGCGAGTCGCTGAAGCAGGACCCGCTCGACTTCGCGCTCTGGAAGGCGCGAAAGGGCGACGAGGACAGCGCCTGGCCCTCGCCCTGGGGCGAGGGGCGCCCGGGCTGGCACATCGAGTGCTCGGCGATGGCCGAGAAGGAGCTCGGCGCCGACTTCGAGATCCACGGCGGCGGCATCGACCTGCTCTTCCCCCACCACGAGAACGAGGTTGCACAGACCGAGGCCGCGCGAGGGGTGCCGCTGGCGAAGATCTGGATGCACAACGGGATGGTCGAGCTCGACTCCGAGAAGATGTCGAAGTCGCTCGGCAACATCTTCCAGCTCTCCGAGGCCCTCGACCGCTTCGGGGCGGAGACCCTCGTCTGTTTCCTGATCTCGGGCCACTACCGGGGCCCGCTCGCGTTCAGCGCCGAGGCGCTCGAGGAGGCGGGGGCGCGGGTCGAGCGAATCCGCAACTTCGCCCGCGACGCGGATGGGGGAGAGGCCGACGCGTTCGTGACCGAGCGCCGCGAGGAGTTCATCGAGGCGCTCGCCGACGACTTCAACACCCCGCGCGCCTTCGCGGCGCTGTTCGAGCTGATCGCCGAGGGCAACCGCCGCGATCTGCCCGGCGCCCGCGGCGCGCTCGAGGAGCTGCTGCCGCTGCTCGGGCTCGAGACCCTGCTGGCGGGCGAGGACGGCCCCGACGAGGAGGCCGAGCGCCTGCTCGCAGAACGCGAAGAGGCGCGGGCGGGCAAGGACTTCGAGCGCGCCGACGAGATCCGCGACCGGCTCGCGGGCCTCGGCTGGGAGGTTCGCGACGGGGCCGACGGCGCGCGGCTCGTCCGCCGCGGCTGACTCGATGGAGGTCGTATATGGAAAGCGCGCCGTCGCCGAGGCCAAGCGCGGGCGGCGCGAGGTCCACCGCGTCTGGGAGGCGCCGGGGACCCAGGCCGCCGAGCTCGAGCGGCGCGCCGGCTCGCCCGACCATCAGGGGATCGTCGCCGAGGTCGATCCCTACCCGTACGCCGATCCGGCGAGCCTGCTCACCGACGAGGACGCGCTCGTCCTCGCGCTCGACCAGGTCCAGGACCCCCACAACCTCGGCGCCGCGTGCCGCGCGGCGGAGGTCGCCGGCGCGAGCGGGGTCGTGATCCCGCGCCGCCGCGCCGCCGCGGTCACCCCGGCGGTCGCCAAGGCCTCGGCCGGCGCGGTCGAGCACCTCGAGATCGCGCGGGTCGGCAACCTCGCCGACTGGATCGCCGCGGCCAAGGACTCGGGCGCCTGGGTCTACGGCGCGGAGGCGGGCGCCGGGACCGCCCACACCGAGGTCGAGCTGACCGGGCGCTGCGTGCTCGTCCTCGGCGGCGAGGGGAGCGGGATCCGCCCCAGGGTCCGCGAGAGCTGCGACGCGCTGGTCTCGATCCCGGTCGCCGGCGAGGTCGCCTCGCTCAACGTCTCGGTCGCCGCCGCGGTGCTGCTGTTCGAGGCCGTTCGCCAGCGCGCGCCGCGCGGCGGGAAATAGCGGCCGGGGACCGGTCGAACGGATTCCGACGCGCCCACGAGTACCAGTGTCCACGGACGGAAGACGCCTTTCTGCCCCTCCCAGGCAGGGATCCTGCAAGCGATCTTGCAACGGCCCCCGGTTGGCTCTTGACATCGGCCCGGTCGTGCGTACACTGCTTTGACCATAAGGTTGAACCTCAGCTTGAGGCTTCATCAACGAATCGGGCCGAGGCTCAACCAGAACATCAGGGCGCCTACCAGGGGAGGTACGTGACGCCAACCGGACCTTTAACTAGGAGGTTGCTGTGGCTGTACCGACCCAGGAGCAGAGAGTCGTACCGGCGTCCGCTTCCGCAGGCGCCTCTCGCAACACCCAAGCCGGCCCCGACGACGAGTACCTCGTCGCGCTCGCAAAGCAGGGCCGCTCAGACGCCTACGACCAGATCGTGCGCCGCTACCGGCGCTTCGTCCGGGTCAAGGCCTCTTCCTATTTCCTGCTCGGCGGCGACGCCGACGACCTGATCCAGGAAGGGCTGCTCGGCCTGTTCAAGGCCGTGCGCGACTACAAGACCGAGCGCGAGGCGAGCTTCCGCGGCTTCGCCGAGCTCTGCATCACGCGCCAGATCATCACCGCGGTCAAGACCGCGACCCGCAACAAGCACACGCCGCTGAACCAGTACGTCTCGTTCAGCCAGACCCCGGCGGCGGCGGGCGAATCGGAGACGACGCTGGAGGAGATCCTCCCCGGCCCCTCGGCCTCCGATCCGGTCAACCAGGTGATCTCGACCGAGGAGCTCGACAGCCTCGTCGGCTGCCTGACCAGCGTGCTCTCCGAGCTCGAGAGCCGCGTCCTCGCCCTCTACCTCGACGGCTACTCCTACGAGGTGATCGGCGAGAAGGTCGAGTGCGACACGAAGACGGTCGACAACGCGCTCCAGCGCGTCAAGCGCAAGGTCGGCATCCACCTCGCCTCGCGCGCGGTGAAGCTCTAGCCCAGGGCGACTTTCGGGGCACAGCCACCCAGGCGAGCGGCCGGCGGGGACGCCGGCCGCTTCGCGTTCGGGGAGAGCGATGCAGAGAGACGGTGGGGCGTATCTTCGACTCGAACGATGATCTTTCGCCAGGTGATCCAGGAAGACCTCGGCTGCGCGTCATATCTGATCGGCGATGCGGCGACCGGTCGCGCCGCGGTCGTCGACCCGCGCTTCGATGTCGACATCTACCTCGAGCTCGCGGACCTGCTCGAGGTCGAGATCACGGACCTGCTCGAGACCCACACCCACGCCGACCACGTCTCGGGGCGTGGCCGGCTCGCGGCGATCTCCGGGGCGGCGATCCACCTCAATCCCGAGAGCGGCGCGGCCTACCCGCACGAGCCGCTCGCCGACGGCGACGAGGTCCGCTTCGGCGAGGTCGTGATCCGCGCCGTCCACAGCCCAGGGCACCGGCCAGAGCACACCGCCTTCGCCGTCTACGACCGCGCCCGCTCCGAGCAGCCGTGGGCGATCCTGAGCGGCGACTCGCTGCTGGTCGGTGACGTCGCCCGGCCGGACCTCGCGGTCGAGAAGCGCGAGGGCGCGCGGCTGCTCCACGCGTCGCTGCACGCGATCCTCGACGCGTTCCCGCCCGAGACCGAGCTCTGGCCCGGTCACGTCGGCGGCTCGACCTGCGGCGGCGCCGGCCTCGACATGAAGACCTCCTCGACGCTCGGCTTCGAGCGCGCGAGCAATCCGTTTCTGGGCTTGAGCGAGGAAGAGTTCGTCGACGAGCTGCTCGCCAGCCTCGGCCCCCAGCCCGCCAACCTCGAGAACATCGTCGAGATCAACCGCGGCCCGCTCATCGAGACAGCGCTGGAGATCGCGCGGCTGTCCCCCGATCAGGCGCTGGCGCTGCTCGACGTCGGGGCGGTCGTCGTCGACGTGCGGAGCGCCGAGCAGTTCGACGCGGGCCACATCCCAGGCGCCGTCTCGGTGCCCGGCGATCACACCGGGATCGGGACCGCGGTCGGCTGGACGGTCGGCGCCGAGACCCCGATCGTCTTCGTCGGCGGCACCGACGAGCGGGCGCTTCAAGCGGTCGCCTACGCCGAAGCGGTCGGGATCCGGCGGATCGAGGGGATCCTCGCCGGCGGGATGCGCGCCTGGTTGGCGCCGGGGAGGCCGACCGCGGCGATCGAGCGCCTCGAGCGCTCGCAGCTCGCGGAACGGGCGGAGTCCAACGGCCTCCAGGTGCTCGACGTGCGCGACCCCGACGAGCGCGAGGGTGATCCGATCGAGGCCACGGCCGCGGTTCCGTATCGTGAAATTGAGGATGTCCCGTCACCGCTCGACCCCGATAAGCCGATCGCCGTCGTCTGCACGGGCGGCCGCCGCGCCGGTATCGCCGCAAGCCTCCTGCAGCGCTACGGGGCCGAGGACGTGATCCACGTGACCCCGTCGAACGGTGGGTCGAAGTGACCGTCACCTTGCTCGAGCGCCCCGAGTGGTACCTGCTCGGCCCGATGATCGGGCTGGTCGTCGTCGGGCTGTACGCGACGGTCAACAACCGGATCGGCGTCATGGGCGGCTTCTCCAACTTCGTCGAGCGCGCCACCGGGCGCACCCCGACCCTCGACTGGCGCGCCGCGTTCCTGATCGGCGTCCTCGGCGGCGCCCTGGTCTGGCGGTTGATCGCCGGCGAGACCAACGTCGGCAGCGGCTTCGGCTGGCTGACGCGGACATTCGACAGCGACATCGCGGTCGCCGGAATGCTGCTCTTCGGCGGCGTCCTGATCGGCTTCGGCGCAAAGACGGCGGGGGGATGCACGTCGGGCAACGGGCTCGGCGGCTGTTCGACCGCCTCGCCGGCGAGCTTCGCCGCGACCGCGACCTTCATGGGGACAGCGATCGCCTGCAGCTTCCTGATCGAGGCTCTCACGTGAACAACCCCGCACCTGAGACGGAGGCAGCGCCCGCTGGGAAGAACTCACGGGCGTCGTGGATCGTCTCGCTGCTCTTCGGGGCGGCGTTCGGGTTCCTGATCACCTGGGGCCGGTTCTCCGATCCCGACCAGATCCGCGCGATGCTGCTCCTCGACGACCCCTACCTCTACGAGATGATGTTCAGCGCGATCGCGGTCGGACTGGTCGGCGTCCACCTGCTCCGCCGCCGCGGCTTCCGCTCGCTCGTCTCGAAGGAGCCGGTTGGCTGGGTGCGCCAGCGCCCCGAACGCCGCCACATCGTCGGCGCGGCGACATTCGGCGTCGGCTGGGCGATCACCGACTCGTGTCCCGGCCCGATCGCCTCGCAGCTCGCCCAGGGCGTCGGCTGGGCGCTGCTCACCCTCGCCGGGGTCCTGATCGGGATCGAGCTCTTCCTGCGTCGCCAGGAGCGCGGAGCTCCAGCCACCGACTCTGCCCGCCGCAGCCGCCTGCGTCCGCGGATGACCTCCGCACCGGTCAGCGACTAAGGGCGGGGCGCGCAGCGGTCAGGGCTTGGGGATGCGGCTGCGCAGCCCAGCGGCCGAGGATGCGACGCCTTTGGCGAGCTCGGCGGGCTCGATCTTGTCGAGGATCCGCTTGAGCTCGTAGCGCTCGCGACGGTTGAGGTTCGACGGCCGGCCCTTCGAGGTCTTGACGATCTCGAGCAGACGGCGGCGGTCGTCGGGGGTAACGCGGGCGTCGAGATGATCCTTGACCTGGACCGCGATCTCGGCCAGCGCCAGCAACCAGGCGCCGCGCGCGACCCAGCGGCCGCGGGCGGCTGTGCTGCCGATCTTTTCGGGAAGGCCCATCGGATCCAAGTTTACGGCGGCGGGCGCCGTCGGTCGTGCGTCCAGTTCTCGCGCCCGGTTAACGGGCCCGGATCCGGCGCCCGAAAGGGAGGTATGAGCGTGAACTTCACACCGACTCGAATCGCCCTCGCGGCCGCCCTCGCGGTCGTCGGCACCGGCGTCTTCTCAGCCTCGCCGGCCGCGGCGGCGATGCCGAGCGCCGAGCAGATGACCTCGGAGAGCTGCCAGAACGAGCGCGCCGAGGTCGGCGCCAAGGCCTTCCGCAAGGAGTACGGCAAGAGGCCGATGCGCAAGTGCATGCGCCGGACCCGCGCCCTGGTCGCCCAGACCCTCAGCGACGCGTCCGTGACCTGCGACGAGGAGCTGGCCCTGCTCGGCCCCGCCGCCTTCACCGAGGAATACACCGACGACACCGCCCGCGACCCGTACACGATGTGCATCGAGGACTACGTCTGGGGCGAGCTCGACTTCGTCGACTTCGACTGATCCACCGCTGCGGATACATTGGGCACCCGATCGACCGCCCGGGTAGCTCAATTGGTAGAGCACGGCATTTGTAATGCCGGGGTTGCGGGTTCGAGTCCCGCCCCGGGCTCTGCGTGCCCGCGAAACGAAAACATCTCTTCCTCGCCCTCGCGTTCGTCGCACTGACGCTCGCGCTGCTGATCCCGGCCCTCGCCGAGGCGGGAAACGGCGTCCTCGTCATCGCGTATCTGACCGTCGGCGGCCTGATCTTCGGCATCCTGATCGGCGAGTGGTGGGCGATGTTGCTCGCCTTCAGCTGGCTGCCGGTCGCGCTGATCAACCCGGACGAAGAAGCCGGAGTCGCCGGGACGATCTACCTCGTGCTGCTGATCAGCATCCCGCTGAACGCCCTCTTCATCGCCGGCGGCGTCGCCATACGCAGAACCTGGGATCTCCGCTAGCGATCATCCGGGGAGCGATGAGTTTCGCCGTGGTTCGCGGTCCCTACTCACACACGCGATCAACAAATCGAGGAGAGCACATGACTTCCACCTACACGTTCGACGTCTTTTCCAGCCTCGACGGCTTCGGATCCGCCGGCGGGGACTGGACCGGCTACTGGGGCAAGCAAGGCCCCGAGCTCCTCGACCATCGCCTTGCCCTCTACAGCGAGGAACAGCGGTTGGTCCTCGGGGCGACCACGTATCGGGCGTTCGCGCGGATGCTGGCCGAGAGCACCGAGGAGTCCGAGGTGCGTGACCCGTGGGTCACCGCGATGAGGAACCTGCCGGCGACGGTGGTGTCGAGCAGCCTCGAAGGGCCCCTCGACTGGCCGGACGCGAACCTCGCGAGCGGCGACGCCGTCGACGTGGTCGCTCGGCTCAAGGAGGAGTCCGAGGTCCCGTTGCGCTCGCACGGCAGTCTGTCGATGAACCGAGCGCTGATGGGCGCCGGTCTGGTCGACCGCGTCCAGGTGACGCTCTTCCCGGTGGTCACCGGTCAGACCGGGCTCGACCCGATCTTCCAGGGCGCGGCCGACTTCGACCTCGAGCTGATCGAGCAGCGGACGCTCGACAGCCACATCCAAGAGCTCATTTACGAGCCCACTCCGCATACTTCTTAGTCAACCCACCAGTCGCGCTCGCCCTCGACGTCGTCGCGCGGAGATTCGCCGAGATTGGGCGCGCCGATGACGAGGATCTCGAGGCCCTCGGGCCCGGCCTCATAGCCTCGCCAGGTACCGGGCGGGACGCGAACCGCGTCCCACTGCTTGAGCTCGACGATCTCGTCGTCGAGCTTCATCCGCCCGCCCCCGCCCACGACCACGTAGACCTCCTCCTGAGTCTCGTGCGTGTGGCCGTAGGGAAAGCGATAACCGGGCGGGATCCGCTGGTGGCTGAGGCCGGACCGCTCGAGCTCGAGCGGCTTGGTCGCCAGGTGAAACTCCAGGTCCGGCGCGCCGTCGAAGTTGGACCCGACGTCGTCGACGTCCTGCTTGAGGTTTCTGTGGGTGAAGGGCACGGCCGCAATCCTATGCTGACGCGGAGCGCCGCCCGGGTACGGCGACTCCTCGGCCGTCAGATCCCTCAGCTCGTTGCGAGAATGGCCGCGATGGCCGACTTCACCTGGATTGACGCCGAGCGCAAGGTCCTCTTCGGGCAGGGGCGCCTCGAGCGCGCCCCGGAGCTGCTCGCCGAGAACGGTTACGCGCCCTACGACCTGCTGACGACGCCCCGGGCACTCGCCGACGCGCCGGAGGAGCTCGCGGCCGGCGCGACCAAGGTCCACGAGGTCCCCGCCGGCGGGGTCCCCGATGCCTCGGCGGCGATCATCGGCGCGATCGACTCCGAGGACGTCGTCGCGTTCGGCGGCGGGCGGGTGGTCGACGTCGGCAAGGCGACCGCCGCGGTGCGCGGGGGGAGGGTGGCGGCGATCCCGACCACGCTCGCCGGCTCGCCGATCACCTCGATCCACCGGCTGCCGGCCGGCCGCGAGGCCTATGCGAAGGGGCTCGTCCGCCCGGCGCTCGTGATCGCCGACCCGGTCGCGATGACCAGCGCTCCGGAGCAGCAGCTGCGGGCGACCGCGATGAACGCGCTCGCGCACGCCTCCGAGTCGCTCTACACGCCGCTCGCCAACCCGGTCAGCGAGATGGCGGGGCTGCGGGCCGCAGAGCTGATCTCGAACTCGCTCGACATGCGCCGCGGCGAGCGCGAGCGCGACGACCTCGCCCTCGGGGCGATCCTCGGCGCCCACGCGATCTCCTCGAGCGGGCTCGCCCTCCACCATGCGCTCGCCCAGACCCTCGTCCGCGTCCTCGGCCTCCCGCACGCCGAGGTCAACGCGACGCTGCTCCCGCACACGATGAGCGCGATGGCCCACCGCGCCCCGCGCCAGATCACCGCTCTGGCCGGAGCGCTCGGGACCTCGGCCGGCGCGATCGGCGCGCGGATCTCCGAGCTCGGCGGAGGGCCGCGGACGCTGTCGGACATCGGCGCCGACCGCGACCGGATCGACGAGGTCCTCGACGCGGTCGAGGCGCGCGGCGACGCCCAGGCCCAGACCCCGAACGCCCCCGACCGCGACGCGCTGCGCGCGATCGTCGAAGCCGCCTTCTGAGCGCCGCCCGGGGCAGTTCGTGCGCGATGTAACGCGTTCGGCGCGCCTGTGTAGCCCTTGCCTACATGGAGGAGGAACGTCTACTCGGATACCACCGCTTCACGCGTGAGAAGGGGGTCAACTGGGCGTTCTACCTGCTCGTGCGCGCGATCCTCCAACCAGCCTTCCTGATCTATTTCCGGCTCTCGCGCAACGGCCGCGAGCACGCGCGGATCCAGGGGCCGATGATCGTCGCCGCCAACCACCGCAGCTTCCTCGACCCGTTCGTGATCGCGGTGACCCTCCCCTGGCGCCGGCCGATGAACTTCGTCGCCAAGGCAGAGCTCTTCGGCCCGCGCTGGCAGGGCTGGCTGCTGAATCGGCTCGGCGCCTACCCGGTGCGGCGCGGCAAGTCCGATGACGAGGTGATGGTCACCTCGCGCGAGGTCCTCAAGCGCGGCGGCGCGGTCTGCATCTTCCCCGAGGGAACGCGGATCCGCTCGGGCGCGCTCGCCCGCCCGCGGCGCGGCTTCGGGCGCCTGGCGCTCGAGACCGGCGCCGCGGTGCTGCCGGTCGCGGTCCACGGGACGGAGCACTGCCGCCGCGGCGCGCGGATCCGGCCCCGCAAGGTCAAGGTCCGCGCCGGGCGCGCCCTGACATTCCCCCAGACCGAGAGCCCTTCGCCGCAGCTCGCGAGCTCGGTCGGCGCGCGGGTCTGGCCGGCGATCGAGCTCCAGTGGGAATACCTCGGCGGGCTGCCGCCGCTGCGCAAGGCGGCGGTGATCGGCGCCGGGAGCTGGGGCACCGCGGTCGCGGTGCTGCTGGCGCGCGGCGGGCTCGAGGTCCAGCTCGGGACGCGCAGCGCCGAGCAGGCCGAGCTGATGGCCGAGACGCGGATGAACGAGAAGTACCTCGACGGCGTGCGGCTGCCCGACTCGCTGACCGTCAAGCGCGCCCACGAAATCGAGCTCGCGGGCTGCGACCTGATCTGCCTCGCGGTCCCCTCGAAGGCGCTCCCGGCGGCGGTCGGCGCGATCGGCGACCGGGTCGGCCAGCGCTCGGCGGTGCTGCTGCTCGCCAAGGGGCTCGTCGCGCCGATGGGAGCGCTGCCGAACGCCTACGTCGCCGAGCGGATCCCCTCGCGGGCGATCGCCTGCCTCGGCGGCCCGGCGCACGCCAAGGAGGCGTGTTCGGGGACCGCGGCGCTCGTGCTCGGCAGCACCGACGCCGACCTCCGCAGCCAGCTCGGCGAGGTCTTCGACGAGGCGGGGCTCGTCTGCGAGCGCTCCGAGGACGTCGTCGGGGTCGAGGTCGCGGGCGCGGCCAAGAACGCCGCCGCGCTCGGAGCCGCGACCGCCGAGCCCGCGGGCCTCAACGCCGCCGGGATCGCGGCCGCCGAGATCTGGCGCGAGTGCATGGACTGGGCCGCGACGCTCGGCGCCAAGAACGACACCTTCTCGGGCCTGGCGGGCGTCGGCGACCTGACCGCGACCGTGATGGCCCCCCAGAGCCGCAACCGCCAGGCCGGCGACCTGCTCGGCAAGGGCACGCCGGCGGCCCAGATCCCGGCGATCATCGGCCAGGCATCTGAGGGCCTCGACTCGGTTCCGCTGATCGCCGAGGCCGTCGTCCGCGCCGGCGTCGACGCCCCCGGGCTCGAGGGCCTCGCGGCGCTGATCAACGGCGAGATCGACGCGTCGGAATGGATGGCGAGGCTGCGTCGTGCAGAGCGGGCGAGGAGAGCCGCGTAATGCGGGGACCGGCACTACTCTGGAGCCGTGGCGAGCCGTCCCAAGGACAAGCCGGTCGCGACAGGTGCCGCGAAGGTCGAGCTCGACCGCGCCTTCGAGCAGCTCTACCGCGACCACCTGCGCGACGTCTACTCGTACTCGTACTACCGGGTCGGCAACCACCACGACGCCGAGGACCTGACAGAGCAGGCGTTCCTACAGGCCTACAGGCACTTCGAGCGCGCCCGCCGCGAGTCCGACGGCCGGCCGCTTCGCCCGTGGCTGATCCGGATCGCGCACAACCTCGCCTCCAACTACCACCGCGACCGTGCGCGGCGGCCCGAGGCGGCGCTCGACTCGGTCGAGCCGCCGTCGGCCCCGCACGGGACCGAGCGGATCGTCGAGGGCCGAGAGGAGCTGAAGGAGGTCATCGACAAGCTCGGCGAGCTTCCCGGGGACCGCAAGGAGGCGCTGATCATGCGCTTCGCGCTCGGGATGGACAACCGCGAGATCGCGCGGGCGCTCGGGCGCACCGACGGCGCGACCAAGGTGTTGATTCACAGAGCGATCAAGCAACTGGAAGAGGACATGGGTCGGAATGACGACGGGCCGACGTGAGGAGAAGTAGAGATGGAGCCTGAGCCCTACGGCAAGGAAGTCGAAGCGCTGCTGCGCTCGGCCCTGCGCCCGATCGATCCTCCCGAGAGCCTCGGGGGCCGGATGGAGGAAACGTTGAGCGCGGTCACCGCGGCCGCCGCCGAGGAGCTCTCCGCCTGGGCCGAGGAGCTCGAGGAGTCCGAGCTCAACTCGCTGCGCGACCCCCGCAACTGGGTCCGCCCGGCCGCGGCGATCGCATCGGGCACGCTCGCCGGCGGCGCCCTGCTGGTCGTCGGCATGCGCCACCGCCGCGGATCGCGTCGCCCGTCGGGGGTTCAGGGCGCGATCAAGAACCTGCGCTCGCGGCTCGACTGAGCGTCAGGCCGTAGCCGCGCGGCCGCTGCCCCGGGGCGTCGCCAGGCCGGCGCCGATCCCGAGCACGCCGAGCGCGAGGTGGAGGACGTTGTCCTCGGTGTTGACCGGGATGATCTTGAGGATGCTGTCGGTGGAGATGTCGCCGCTGCCGACGCCCGCGACCCCGAGCCCGAAGACGACGACGTAGACGATCCCGAGGCCGAACGCGTAGGCGCGCTCGGCGCCGGCGCCGTAGCTGACCGCGAGCAGCCCGAGTGCCCCGGTCGCGATGTGGATCAGGTTGTGCCAGCCGTTGACCGCGAGCAGCCCGAGGGCCTCCTCGCAGCCCTGGTCGACGCAGATCTGATCGCCGGTGTCGAAGCCGGCGGCGTAGAAGAACCCGATCACTCCGGCGATCACGAGCACACTGCCGATCAGCAGCGAGTAGAGGTGGGCGGGGCTCGAGCCTTCCATCGTGGTGCGTCAGTCTAGGCTTCTGCGCGTGGCCGAGACCTGTTACCGCCATCCGGGGCGCGAGACCGGAGTCTCCTGCTCGAACTGCGGCAGACCGATCTGCCCCGACTGCATGACCCCGACCTCGGTCGGGATGCGCTGCCCCGAGTGCGCGGGCGAGAAGACCAAGGTCCGGCAGAGCGCCGCTGCCTTCACGCAGTCCGACACCCCGTACGCGACCTACGTCCTGATCGCGCTCAACGTGATCGCGTTCATCGCCGCGCTCGGCAGCGGCGGCAGCGCGACGGCGAACCCGCTCCTCAACGACGGCGGCATCTTCGGCCCTGCGATCTCCGACGGCGGCGAGTGGTACCGGATCGTCACCGGCGGCTTCCTGCATTCGGGGCCGCTCCACATCCTCTTCAACATGTACATCCTCTACGTCGCCGGGACGCTGCTCGAGCCGGGGATCGGGACGCCGCGCTTCCTCGCGATCTACTTCATCTCGCTGCTCTCGGGCTCGTTCGGCGCCCTGCTGCTCGACCCGACTTCGCTGACCGTCGGCGCCTCCGGCGCGATCTTCGGGCTGATGGCGGCGGTCATGGTGGTCGCCCGCGGGCGCGGGCGCGAGGAGATCGCCTCCCAGTTCGGGCTCTTCATCGTCCTCAACCTCGCGCTGACGTTCGCGATCCCCAACATTTCGATCGGCGGCCACCTCGGCGGCCTGATCGGGGGCGGGCTCGCGGCGCTGCTGCTCGTCGGCCGCGAGCGCCGCGCGTCGGGAAGCTTCGGGATCGCGTTCGAGGTCGGCGGGCTGGCGCTGCTCGCGATCGGCGCCGTCGTCGGCGCGATGATCGCCGCCGGCAACTACTAGCCGCTAGCCGCGCAGCCTGCGCCCGATCCCGTTGACGACGCCGAGCGCCCGCGAGGCGCTCACGGATGCGAGCTTGCCGACCGACTCGGCGACGCCGACGACGGCGTCGGTGATCGACTCGTCGTCATCGCCGCCGTCGGCGACCTCGTGCTCCGCCGTCGGCGCCGCGGCCCCGGCGCGGCGTTCCGCCTCGCGCTTCAGGTCCTCGTTCGCCTTCTTGACCGTCGAGCGCTGGGTTCGCTTGAGGATCGGGCCGGGGACGCCGCTGACGTCGACGCCGACCTTGTAGGTCGCCGAGGTGCCCGTCCCGGACTCCTTCAACGTATAGCCGCCGTCCATCACGTTGATCCCCTCGCCCTCGAGAAAGTCCCAGGTGATCTCGTTCGGGCGCTTGTAGCGGTAGCGCAGCGAATAGCGGATCGTGCGGATCTTGCCGTCGACCTCGAACTTGACCACCTCGCCGAGCTTCGACTTGCGCTCGCGCTCGGTCACCTCGGTGCCGAGCACGGCGCTCTGCCATTCGGGGAAGGTCTCGTAGTCGGTGATCGCGTCGAAGACCTCGTCGGGGCTCGCGGCGATCTCGATCGTGTTCTCGGCCCACTGAAGGCCCATCGCTCCTCCTAGCTCGTCTCGGCGGCGGCCGGTTGGCTCTCGGCGGCGATGAAGTCGACGCCGACCGGGGCCTCGACCCTATCGGGGTGCAGGAGGTGGGCGAGCAGCTCGGTCCCGTCGACGAGGCGCGGGCCCGGGCGCGAGAACGACGCCGCGGCGTCGACCGCGAACACGCGCGTCGCGGCGAGCGCGTCGATCCGCTCGCGGTGCGCCGCGAGCTCCTCGAGGGCGCGGGGCGCATCCCAGCCGCACGGCATCGCGACGACGACGTCGGGGGCGGCGGTTTCGAGCTCCTCCCAGGTCGCGGTCCGCGACTTCGCCCCCGGCTCGCCGAGCGGGTCGGCGCCGCCGGCGAGCTCGATCATCTCCGGCACCCAGTGGCCTCCGATGAACGGCGGGTCGAGCCACTCGAGCGCCAGCGTCCGCGGGCGCTCGACGCCGGCGAGGCTCTCGCTGAGGCGCGCGATCCGCCGCTCGAGCTCGGCGCGCAGCTCGCGGGCGCGTCCACGGACCCTCGCCGCCGCGCCGAGCGTCGTCACGTCGTCGAAGACCTCTCCCAACCGCTCGGGGTCGAGCGAGATCACCTCGGGGCGGCTAACGATCCGTTCGGCGACCGCGCGGACGTCGTCGTAGGAGACCGCGCAGACCGCGCACAGCGCCTGGGTCACGATCAGGTCCGGCTCGAGCTCGGCGAGCCGCGTCTCGTCGAGCTCGTAGAGCTCGTTCCCGGCGCCTCGGACCTCGCGCACGGCGGCGTCGATCTCGGCCGCCGAAAGCCCCTCGGTTATCACGGAGCGGGTCAGGTGGGGGAGGCGCGCGGCCTCGGGCGGGTAGTCGCACTCGTGGGTGACCGCGACGACGCTCTCGCCCAGCCCGAGGGCGAATAGCATCTCGGTTGAAGATGGAACGAGGCTGGCGATCCGCACGAAGGAGAGAGAATGGCACTTCTTGAGCAGGACGAGATCGAGGAGAGGCTCGGCAAGCTCGGCGGCTGGAGCCGCGACGGCGACGCGATCACCAAGACCTTCGAGCGCGGTGACTTCGTCGGCTCGGTCAAGTTCGTCGACTCCGTGGTCGAGCCCGCCGAAGACATGAATCATCACCCAGATCTTTCGATCTCCTGGGACAAGGTGACGGTCAAGATCACCAACCACGCCGAGGGCGGGCTGACCGCGGCCGACTTCGAGCTCGCGGGGAAGATCGACGCGCTGGCCTAGAACCGTGGACCGGCTCTCCTCCTTAGCTCCGCTCTCAGGTCTGGTCACGGCGGTCCTGTTCGCTGCGGGAAGCGGGCTCTGGGGTTTCGAGCAGCCGGCACAGGACGCGGGGAGCGAGGAGCTCGTCTCCTTCTACGAGCAGACCTCGACCGAGATCATGATCGGGGGGACGATCAGCATCATCTCGCTGCTGTTCCTGGTCTGGTTCGGAGCGGTCCTGCGCGAGCGCCTCGCGGCCGCCGAAGGGTCGGATCGAAGCGGTCTGCCGCTCATGGCCTTCGCCGGAACGATCCTGATCGTCGGGGTCGGCTTGGCGGCCGAGACGATCAACATGGCCGGAGCGATGAGCGCCGACGACGGCCAGCTCAGCGCTGATACCGCCCAGATCTATTTCGACGTCTCGTGGGCGTTCGGGGCCCCGGCGGCGGGCATCGCGGTCGCGGCGGCAATCGCCCCGGTCGCCCTGGTCGCGCTGCGGAGCGATCGCCTGTTGCGGCCATGGGTCGCGTGGCTCGCGCTGTTGCTGGCGCTGACGTTGCTGACGCCGGTGATGTGGACGGCGGCGTTCCAGTATCCGTTCACGCTCGCGATCTTCTTCCTCGGCGCGTTCAGCGTCATCCTCTACAGGGAGCGGGAGCTGCCTGCGAGCGGGTGATGCGAGCGTTCAGACGCTCCAGGACTCGAACCTCTGCCCCGTCGTCTCGCGCAGCCGCTCGGCCTCCGGCTTGAGCCGCTCGGCCAATCGCTCGCGCAGCTCGCCGCCGATCCGCGGGCGCTCGACCGGCGGCGCGGTCGCGCGGCGGGCGGCGCCGGAGAGCGGCCTGCGGACGCTGGGCGGCAGCCGGCGCCAGGCGTCACCGAGCGCCGAGTCGCGCAGCCGCGCGTAGCGCGGCGAATGGGCGCGCTTGTAGGAGCCGACGTTGAGCTCCTCCTCGAAGCCGGGCGAGTCGAAATCGGGGTCGACGCCGAGGAAGGCGAAGATCTCGCGCAGGGCGTCGCGGCGGCAGTCGCGGAGGTCGCCCGAGTCGATCACCAGGACCGCCTCGGCAGGGAAGTGCTCGCGATACGCCTCGAGCTGGGTCGCGTATGAGCTGCCGACGACGTATGGGTTCATAGGGTCGTCGAGGTCACCGAGCGCCTCGTCCAGCGGCCGCTCTTCGCCGACCGACGAGACGTCGTGGACGTAGTGGGCGGCGATGCGCTCGATCGGGTCGCGGACGAGATAGACGTGGCGGGCGTCCGGGATCAGGGCCGCGATCCGCTCGGGGACGCCCGGGCGCAGCGGGTGCTGGGAGTAGCTCGGCGAGCAGTCGCCGCGCAACGGCTCCGAGGCCGCGAGCAGTCTCTCGTACTCGGAGCGGTTGCCGATCCGGCCGAACGGCCAAGGGCCGTCCTCCTCGCGGCAGAAGAAGTTCGGCTCCTTGAGCACAGGGACGTGGACCTCGGGGTGGAGGTAGAGGTAGCGGTGCAGACTCGTGGTCCCGGACTGGCCGGCGCCGATGACGAAGAAGTTGGGCAGCAAGCTCGGTTAGCGCGTCTTCCCGCGGCGGCAGCGGCGCTTCGACCGCTTGCCGCGCACGTTCTTCGCGCGCCGGCATTTGCGCTTCGCGCTCGGGGCCAAGCCGGCGGCGGGCCCGGCGAGCGCCGGTGTACCCGGCGGCAGCGAGGCGCCGGGGTCGAGACCGGGGCCCGGGAGGACGGCGTCGGGGCGGTAGACCGCGTCGCGTTCCTCGGGCGTGTCGACCTTGGCGGCGCAGATCGGGTCGATCGGGATCTGGCCGAAGACGAGGATGCCGCCGATCCCGTCCTGGTCGAAGAACCCGGCGTACTCGGGCGGGATCGGGAAGTAGGCCGAGGGGCTCGCGGGCGCGCCGAGGATGCGGAGGTTCTGCAGATTGGCGCCGATCGCGCCCGTGCCGCGGTCGATCACGTAGCTGCCGTCCCAGTGCCAGAGCTCGGGCGCCTCGCCCTGGACGATCGAGCCGGTCCAGTGGTCGTGCTGGAAGTAGAAGCACTTGCCGACCGCCTGGGCGAGGCGGGCGGGCTCGTTGGCGAGGAAGGCGAGCAGCCCGAGGTCGGTGAGGTTCTGCTGGGTCTTGTCGAACTCGACGCAGAACGGGTCGTCGCCCGGGTCGGGGAACGCGATGCCGGTGCCGACGTCCTGGTTCTCGCACTGGAACGGGTTTGCGCCGTCCCAGGGAGCGAGCGGCCCTTCGGGATAGGGACTGTCCTGCGCTGCGGCCGCCCCCGGCAGCGCCAGCATCGTGAGCGCGACGAGCGCCAGCCCCGTTCCCGTTCTCAGTCTCATACTTCGACCGGCGAGGTTAGCGATTGGTAGGTTGGCGAGGGGAACCTTGGAGGAGCGGATCAACGCGATCGAACGGCGCCTCGTCCGCAGCGAGCTGGGGGCGGAGCTCTCGCGACGCCAGTTCCTGAAGCGCGCCGGCGCGCTCGGCGCCGGGGCGATGGTCTTCAGCGCGATGCCGGTCGCGGCGCGGATGCTGGCCCCGGACCAGGCTGAGGCCGACGTCTTCCTCACCGACGGCACGCTGCAGGCGTTCTTCGACACGATGATCCCCGGGCGCCCGGCGACGCTCACCGATCTCGGCAACGAGATCCACCCGCAGGCGATCGCCGGCGTCGACGGGGAGCCCGGCGCGGTCGAGGCCGACGCGCTGCTGCTCGCCCACAACCCGAAGCTCGGCTTCGAGCTGCTCTCGGTCCCGTTCCTCGCCGAGCTCGAGGTCTTCGCGCTGCTCCAGGGCGGGCTCTTCATCTCGCTCGGCTACGAGGCGCGCGAGCGCGCCTGCCTGGCGGGGCTCTCGTTCGCGAACCCGACCCGGATCGTCTGGGAGTCGGCGGCGGCGATCGCCTTCACGGCCTTTTGCGCCGCGGGGACCCAGCGCGAGCCGACCGACGCGACCGCGTCGGGCTACGCGGTCATGGGCCACCCGGGCACCGCCCCGCGGGGCTACCGCGACTTCTCCTACGGGCGAAAGCTCGCGAACGAGCGCACCGCCAAGGGCTATCTCCCCTGATGACCGAGCGCGTCGACGTCTGCATCGTCGGCTCGGGCTTCGGAGGCTCGATCGCCGCCTGGCGGCTCGCCGAGCTCTACGCGGCGGCGGGCGAGGATGCGAGCGTGCTCGTGCTCGAGCGCGGGGTCCGCAAGGGCCACACCGACTTCCGCCAGTCGATGGACGTCGACCACCTCTCCGACTCCTACGCGCTGATCCAGTCGGTCGGGGTCCAGGGCGTCGTCACCGGAGAAGGTGCGCAGGTCGTGGTCGCCGACCTCGTCGGCGGCGGCTCGAACCTCTACCTGGCGGCGTCGCTGCGCGCCCCGAGCGAGATCTTCGAGCGCCGCGACCGCCGCCCCGACGACGGGCCCGAGCGGCGGATGTGGCCGGCGGGGGTCTCGCGCTCCTCGCTCGACCCCTATTACGCCCGCGCCGAGGCCGGGCTGCGCGTCAACCAGCCCGGCTGGGACCAGGTCTCGAAGTCGGGCGGGCTCTGGGCCGCGACCCTGGACCGGGCCGGCAACAGCTGCGACCGCGTGCCGCTCGCGATCAACCAGGAGCGCTGCGTCGACGCCAAGTGGTGCCACACCGGGTGCGTGTTCGGCGCCAAGAACTCGCTGATCACCAACTACCTCGCCTCGGCCGAGCAGGCCGGGGTCGAGGTCCGGCCGCTGATCCAGGTCAACGAGATCCGCCAGTCGAGCCTCCGCCCGTTCCGCTACCTGGTCAAGGCGCAGCGGATCGATCCGGTCTCGAAGGCCCAGGCGGGGCCGATCGACGACATCGAGTGCAAGGTGCTGATCCTCGCCGCCGGCGCGATGGGCACGGCGCCGATCCTGATGCGCACCCGCCAGGCCGGCGCCCTGCCGTCGATCTCCCCGCAGCTCGGGCGCCACCTCGGCGTCAACGGCGACCACGTCGCGGCGATCGAGTACGACGACGAGTCGAAGGTCCGCGACCTGCTCGGGCTGCCCGGCTACTCCGAGTTCTTCAAGGGCAAGCCGATCACCACCATGAATTACGACCACTACGCGGGCCGTTCAGGCCACGAGCACGACGGCACCCGGTTCACGCTCCAGGAGATCTACCTCTCGCAGCTCACCAACTTGCTCTACGACGACGGGCGCGGCGCCTCAGCGGCCGAGCCGTCGTTCTGGGGCCGCGAGAAGAAGCGCTCGATCTCGACCTGGGGCCGTCACATCGAGATCCTGGCGATGGTCGAGGACACCCACGACGGGAACTTCTACGCGGTGCCGCCGCTCGGCGGCGGCCACGTCCGCCCGAGTCCCGGGCCGGTCGGGATCGGGCTCTTCGACTACGTGCTCTCCGAGCAGTCGCACCGGGTCCGCGAGTCGGCCGACGAGGCCGTGCGCGGGATCCTCGACCGCGCCGGGCTCGGCCGCTTCCTCAAGCTCTCGGAGACCGAGGGCTCCTACGCCTCGCACCCGCTCGGCGGCTGCCGGATGGCCGAGTCGCCCGATCTCGGGGTCGTCGACCACCGCTGCGAGGTCTTCGGATACGAGGGCCTCTTCTGCATGGACTCCTCGGCGATCCCGACCAGCCTCGGGGTCAACCCGTCGCTGACGATCTCGGCGGTTTGCGAGCGCGCCGCGGCCGAGCTCGTCGCCCGGGCGCCCGACTTCGGCCTCCCGGCCCCGCCCGCCGGGTTCGCCCACCGGACCCCGGCCGAGATCGTCGGCGACCGCGTGGTCGCGCCGTCGAACGATCCCCCGGGCGCCCCGGCGCCCGGGCCGGCGCCGGGAGCCCCGGCCCCTGCGCCGGCGGGCGGTGTCGACGACCCGGGCCGCCGCAAGCGCAGGCGCAGGCGCCGCCGTCGCCGCAGGCGCAGGCGCCGCGCGCACCGCAAGGCCGCAAGAACGGCTTAACCGGCTGGTAGCCTGCCTGCGTCGCCAATTGACCGACGACGACGACCCCTCGAGTACCCGGGCACTGAACGCGCCCGCCCGCGCAGCGCGAACCGCTAGGCCGCGATGACCGCTGTCCTGCTCGTCCTCCTGGTTGTGCTGATCGCCCTCAACGGGCTCTTCGTCGCGGCCGAGTTCGCGCTGGTCCGCGCGCGGCGCGGCAAGATCGAGGAGCTCGCCGGGAGCGGCGACCGCCAGGCCCAGCGCGTGCTCTCCCAGATCGAGGACCTCGACGAGTACCTCTCGACCGCGCAGGTCGGGATCACGATGGCCTCGATCGGGATCGGCTTCCTCGGCGAGCCGGCGATCGCGGACCTGATCGAGCCCGCGTTCGGCGGGCTCTCGCACGGGGTCGCGATCGCGCTCTCGGTCGGGATCGCGTTCACGATCGTCACCTCGCTCCACATCTCGGTCGGCGAGCAGGTGCCGAAGATGCTCGCGATCACCCGCGCTGAGGGGACGGCGCAGTTCACCGCCGCGCCGCTGCACTTCTTCCGCGTGATCACGGCCCCGTTCACGCTCGCGCTGACCTGGGTCTCGAACGCGATCCTGCGGCTGTTCGGGATCCGCCCCGCGGACCTCGAGGAGAAGCACACCTCCGACGACCTGAAGATGATCATCTCGCGCTCGGCCGTCGGCGGCGACCTCGATCCCGGCGAGGCGGGGATGCTGAAGGGGGTCTTCCACCTCCACGAGCAGGAGGCGCGCGAGGTGATGACCCCGATCCCGGCGGTGGTGACCGTCGACGTCTCCTCGACCGTCGAGGACGCGCTGCGGCTCTGCGTCTCCTCGGGGCACACGCGGCTGCTCGTGATCGAGAACGGGAACCAGGACCGGGTCCGCGGCGTCGCCCACAACCTGCGCCTCGCGCGGCTCTTCCTCAGCGAGGGCGCCGATGCGGGGATCGAGACCGCGGTCCGCGACGCGCTGATCGCGCCCGAGACAAAGCCGCTCGACGACCTGCTGACCGATCTACAGCGCCAGCGGACCTCGATGGGGGTCGTCGTCGACGAGTACGGGCGCACGGTCGGGATCGTCACCGTCGAGGACATCCTCGAGGAGGTCGTCGGCGAGATCGAGGACGAGACCGACCCGCTCGCCGGCTCGCTGCGCAAGCTTCCGAACGGCGACTGGTACGTCCGCGGCCACGTCTCGCTCGGCGACCTCGCCGACAAGGGGATCGAGCTCCCGGTCGACACCGACGCCTTCAACTCGATCGGCGGCTACGTCTTCGACGAGCTCGGGCGGCTGCCGAAGCGCGGCGACATGATCAGCGCCGACGGCTACGAGATCCGGGTCGAGTCGGTGCGCGAGAACAGGATCGAGGCGGTGCGGATCCACGCCCGCGAGCGGTGACCTCGCTTTTCCCCTGCACCTGACCTATGCGCCCCGATCCGTCCGCAGACCCCCATACCTTCTCCGAAATCGCTCCCCAGGAGGCAGCGTATGTGGGTCGTGCGGCTCAGCGACAAGCAGTTGGAGGTGGTGAGGGCGGTCCTTCGCTCCGAGGAGCACAGGGGGCCGGCGCTCGAGGGCGCGCTCGAGGCACTCGACCTGGCGCGCTGGGACGACCTGCCGGAGGCGGAGCTGCCGTGGTCGGAGATCACCGACTCGGCCCGCGCCCAGGGGATCTCCGAGGCCGACGTGATCTGGGACCTCTCGGGCCGCCGCGACGAGCCGGCCGCGCCGCCGATCAAGCGCCGCAAGACCGCGGCGCAGCGCAAGGGCCGCGCAGCTCCCAAGAGCGGCGCCTGAGCCGGCGCACCCACGGCCGCCGTCCGAGGCTCGCCCGCGGCGCCGCGCTCGCTTCCTGTTTCTCGATCCTGATCCTCGCGGCCTGCGGCGGTGAGGACGGCGACGCCAAGCAGAAGGCCGGCGGCGACCGCTTCGATGCTCAGCGCGCATTCGCGCTGATCGAATCGCAGGTCGCGCTCGGCCAGCGCGAGGCCGGCTCTCCGGAGTCGCGGACGCTCGCCGCGCAGCTCAAGCGCCAACTGCCGAAGGGGCGCTTCGAGCCCGTCCCCGGCGGGCTCCGCAACGTCGTCGGCTCGCTCCCCGGCTCGGGGCCGCCGATCCTGATCGCCGCCCACTACGACACCGAGGCGCTGCCGGTCGGCTTCGTCGGCGCAAACGACGGAGCCGCCGGGACCGCCGCCGTGGTCGAGCTGGCGCGGACGCTGAAGCGCTCGCTGCCGAAGCGCCATCGCGCGATCCGCTTCGCGCTCTTCGACGGCGAGGAGGAGCCGCCGGGGTGTCCGCCGGAGGCGTTCCAGACCTGCGCCCTGCGCGGCTCGAAGGCCTACGCCCGCCGCCACAAGGGCGAGATCGGCGAGATGATCCTGCTCGACTACATCGCCAACCAGAACCTTCGGATCCCGCGCGAAGGTCTATCGGACCGCGGGCTGTGGGCGGCGCTGCGGGCCGCCGCCGGGCGGGTAGGCGCCGAGGCCGTGTTCCCGAACGAGTCGGCGGGATCGGTCATCGACGACCACCTGCCGTTCCTCCAGCAGCACGTGCCGGCGATCGACCTGATCGACTTCAGCTACCCCCACGCCGACACGCTCGAGGACACCCCCGACAAGCTCTCGGCCGAGTCGCTCGACGCGGTCGGCGAGACCGTCGCCGAGCTCGTCGTCGAGCGCTCGAAGCCGCGCCCCTGAGCGGCTAGTCGCCGTAGGCGTAGAAGCCGGCCTCGGCCTTGCGGCCGATCTTGCCCGCCTTGGCGAGCTTGCGCAGCGAGGGGGGCGGCTTGTCGCGCTCGTCGCCGCTGCTCTCGTAAAGCGAGTCGCCGATCGCCTCGGCGACGTCGAGGCCGATCATGTCGAGCAGAGCCAGCGGGCCCATCGGGTGCGCGGCGCCGAGCGTCATGCAGCGGTCGACGTCCTCGGGCTCCATCTTCGTCTCCCCGAGCAGCCGCACGGCGTCGAAGAGGAACGGGAACAGCAGCCGGTTGACGACGAAGCCGGGGCTGTCGGGGACCGCGACCACGGTCTTGCCGAGCGCGTGGCACCAGCCCTTGGCCCGGTCGGCGACCCCGTCGCGGACCGCGCTCGGGACGCAGAGCTCGACCAGCTCCATCTTGACGACCGGGTTGAAGGGGTGGAGGCCGAAGGTCCGTTTCGGATGCCCGGAGCTCTCTCCGAGCTCGGCGATCGACAGCGAGGAGGTCGTCGTCGCGAGGTCGGCGTCGCCGGCGCCGCCGACGGTCGCGAGCAGTTCGACCTTCGCGTCGTGGTCCTCGACGATCGCCTCGACGATCAGGTCGCAGTCGGCGAGGTCCTCGGGCACCGTCGTCACCTTGAGCCGCTTCGAGTCGCCGCCCTCGACCTTGGCGCAGAGCGAGTGCGCGCGCTCCTCGGCCCGCCACGCCGAGGCGTCCGATCGCGCGAGCAGCAACGACTTTCCGAGCGAGCTCGCCGCCGCGGCGAGCCCGCAGGCGATCTCGCCGCTGCCCGCGATCGCCGGGCGCGCGTAGCCGTTCGGGTCGTTCACGTTCGAATTGGTATCAGCCGGGTCCCGCGAGCAGCCGGGCGCGCAGCTTGTCGCGGTCGGGCTCGGCGGGTTTGGTGCTCGCCATGAAGTCGAGCAGCAGGTCGGCGAAGCGCTCCGGCTCGTCGAGGTGAGGGAAGTGGCCGCGGCCCTCGAAGACCTCGAACCGGCTGTCCTCGACCGCCGCGTGGGCGGCACGGCCGTGGTCGATCGGGATGATCGAGTCGCGATCGCCCCAGACGAACATCGTCGGCAGCTCCTCCATCAGGTAGAGGCGGTCGGTGGCGTTGATCTTCTGGCCGAAGGGGCTGATCACGTTGCGGACCGCCCGCAGGAACGCCACACGGTGCTGGTCGTCGCCCAGCGAGGAGGCCCCGCGGGCGACCTCGCGCAGCTCGGCGCCCGGCGGGATGTGGAGCCGCTCGAGCAGCTTGCCGACCCGGCCGCCGAACGCGGCGAGCCGCTGCGAGCCGATCACGCGGACGACCGGCTCGGCGAGCGGCAGGGTCGCCGCGCGCAGCATCGGGCTTACCTCGCGGCCGAGGCCGCCGGTGTCGACGAGCACGAGGCGGTCGACGAGCTCGGGGAACTGGTAGGCGAACTGCATCGCGATCCCGCCGCCGAGCGAGTGGCCGACCACGGTCACGCGCTCGCGGTCGGTGTAGGTCGCGGCGAGCAGGTCGCGGACCACGCACGCGTGGGCGCCGAGCGAGTGGTCGCCGCGGTGGCGGTCGGAGTCCCCGTGCCCGGGGAGGTCGGGGGCGATCGCGCCCTCGCCGCGCGCCGCGAGCCGCTCGATCACCGGCTCCCAGGTCGCCGACTCGTTCGTGATCCCGTGGATCAAGAGGATCTCGGGCTCCTCGCCGGCGATCCGGTAGCTCAGCCGGCGCCCGTGCAGGGTCTGCGAGCGGAGGTGGACGGAGAGCTTTTCGGTGTCTGCGAGCAGCACGGGGGCGTTCTTTTATCACCCTCCGTACTCTCCGGTTACCCGTGCCGGCCGTCCTCTACTACGCGATCCCGTTCTTCGTCCTGCTGCTGTTCCTCGAATGGCTCTCGTTCAGGCACGCGCGGGAGGAGGCCGACGAGCTCGTCGGATTCGAGTCCAAGGACACCCGAACGAGCCTCGCGATGGGCGGCGGCAACCTGCTCGTCAACGCGGTCTGGAAGTTCGCCGTGCTCTTCGCCTACGTCGGCGTCTACGAGCTGACCCCGCTGCGCCTCGACCCCGGCGACTGGTGGGTCTGGGTGGCCCTGTTCTTTGCCGACGACTTCTCCTACTACTGGTTCCACCGGATCTCGCACGAGAGCCGCGTCTTCTGGGCCAGCCACGTCGTCCACCACTCCTCCCAGCACTACAACCTCTCGACCGCGCTGCGCCAGACCTGGGTCCCGATGACCTACTTCCCGTTCTGGCTCTGGATGCCGGCGGTCGGCTTCGAGCCGTACATGGTCCTGCTCGCCCAGAGCTGGTCGCTGATCTACCAGTTCTGGATCCACACCGAGAAGGTCCGCCGGCTCCCGGCGCCGCTCGAGTACGTCCTCAACACGCCCTCGCACCACCGCGTCCACCACGGCGCCAACGAGGTCTACCTCGACCGCAACTACGCCGGCATCCTGATCATCTGGGACCGCCTCTTCGGCACCTTCGAGCCCGAGGGCGAGCGGGTCAAGTACGGGCTGACGACCAACCTCAAGACCTTCAAGCCGGTCACCGTCGCCTTCCACGAGTACATCGCGATGTGGCACGACCTCAAGCGCGTCCGCGGGCTCCGCAACAAGCTCGGCATCGTCTTCCGCGGCCCGGGCTGGGCGCCCGAGGGCGTCGAGGCCGGCGAGGCGACGCGGGGATAAGTAGGCTGCCGCGGCCGCGACTGGCTGACGGGCCAGTCGATGGGTTATCGTTTCATCAAGCAACTGAACTGATCCCGAAGTGATCCAGGACCGAGGAGGTCGTCTGACGTGTCGAAGAACGGAAGCTTTCAGGGCCGCGAGGTAGTAATCGTCGAGGCCGCGCGGACGCCGGTCGGCCGCGGTCACGAGGAGAAGGGCTACTACAAGGACACCCATCCCTCGAACCTGCTCGCGAAGTCCTACAGCGAGGTCATCGAGCGCGCCGGGATCGATCCCGCCGAGGTCGAGGACGTCGTCGGCGGCTGCGTCCAGCAGTTCGGCGAGCAGGGGATCAACATCGCCCGCAACGCCTGGCTCGAGGCCGGGCTGCCGATCGAGACCCCGGCGACGACCGTCGACCGCCAGTGCGGCTCCGGCCAGCAGGCGGTCAACTTCTCGGCGGCGATGATCGCCTCCGGCGTCCACGACGTGATGATCGGCGGCGGCGTCGAGCACATGGGCCACATCTCGTTCGCCGACAGCGCCTCGGTGATGGAGGAGCACGGCTTCGCCTTCTCGCCCGAGCTGCTCGAGAAGTACAACCTCGTCCCCCAGGGGATCTCGGCCGAGATGATCGCCGACAAGTGGGAGATCCCGCGCTCCGAGCTCGACGAGCTGGCGCTCAACTCGCACGCCAAGGCCGCCCGCGCCACCGACGAGGGCCGCTTCGAGCGCGAGATGATCCCCTGGAAGAACAACGGCGACACGTACGTCACCGACCAGGGCATCCGGCCGCCGACCGACGAGAGCGCCGAGAAGCTCGCGTCGCTGAAGCCGGCCTTCAAGGAGGACGGCAAGGTCACCGCCGGCAACTCCTCGCAGGTCTCCGACGGCGCCGCCGCGGTGCTGCTGATGACCGCCGACAAGGCCAAGGACCTGGGGCTGAAGGCGCGGGCGAAGATCGTCGACCAGACGACGGTCGGCGTCGACCCGGTGATCATGCTCACCGGCCCGATCCCCGCGACCCAGCAGATCCTCGAGCGCAACAAGATGAAGATCGGCGACATCGACCTGATCGAGATCAACGAGGCGTTCGCCTCGGTCGTCGCCGCCTGGCAGCGCGAGCTCGAGCCCGACATGGACCGCGTCAACGTCAACGGCGGCGCGATCGCGATCGGCCACCCGCTCGGCTCGACCGGCGCCCGCCTCCTGACCACGCTCCTCCACGAGCTCGAGCGCTCCGACAAGGAGACCGGCCTCGTGACGATGTGCTGCGGCGGCGGCCTCGGCACCGGAACGCTGATCCAGCGGGTCTGATCCGGGCCTCCCTCGTGCGGGCCTCCGCGCTGGCGACGGCCGCCCTGATCGGGGCGGCGGTCGCCGGGTGCCGGGGCGACGAGGCGACCTCGGTCTCCGAGGACGCCCTCGCCCCGAGCCACGACCGGCTACGCGGTCGAGCGCCGATCGCGTCTGCTCGCGGTTCGAGGACCGGATCGAGGCCGAGGCCGAGAGCCGCTTCGGGCTCGGGGCCGAGGACGTCAGGGTCGTCGGCTCGCGGGTCGTCTTCCGCGCCGGGAGCCGCCCCGCGGAAGCCGAGATCGAGGGCTTCGCGACCGAGGTCGCGATCCCGAGCCTGCGCGAGCAGCTCGCCGAGCTCCGCTCGCTGCGCACGCCCGCCGGCGATGCGGCGACCGTGGCCGGGATCTACGACGCGGCCGAGCGCGGCGTCGACGGGCTCGAGGCGCGGCCGGCGACGATCGGCGACCGCACCGCCTCGCGACGCTTGTTCGCGCCCTCGACCGGGTTGGCGCGGGACTACGGGATGCGCGTCTGCGGGCTCTGAGACCTGGGTAGAGTGCGAGCCCTAACCCCACCGCCAACAACCACCCTCCAGGGAGGCCCTCTTTCATGAAGTCGAAGCTGATCGTCCTGACTTGCTGCGTGTTCGCCGCCGGGCTGCTCGTCGCCTGCGGTGGGGGAGACGACGACGACGGCGGCGATAGCGGCGGTGGCGGCGGCGACGCCCCGGCGCTGACCGAGGAGGAGTTCCAGACCCAGGCACAGGAGGTCTGCGAGGCGTCCGACAACGAGATCGAGAAGATCACCACCGACGCCACGGAGTCGCTCCAGGACGACCCCGGCAACGCGGCGACCGTGCTCGAGGACACGCTGAAGAAGCTCGCGCCGGTTATCCGCAACACCGCCGATTCGATCGGCGAGCTCTCTCCTCCCGAGGACCTGCAGTCGAATCTCGACGAGTTCGTCGATCAGGCGAACTCGATCGCCGACGACATCGAGGCGGACCCGGCCCAGTTCGCCCAGGACGCGGCGGCCGACCAGTCGCCTTTCGCCGAGATCGACGCGGCCGCCAAGGAGCTCGGCTTGGAGGGCTGTGGCCAGCCCGCGGGCGCCTAAGGCCAAGCTCAGCAAGGCAGATCGTGAGCTTGGGGCCGCCGATCGGGTGATGCGGGGGCTGATCGAGGCCGGCGGCCCGATCCACCCCGACGAGGACCGCCGCGGCAGCCGCGAAGACGCGTACGAGGCGCTGCTGCGCGCGATCGTCGGCCAGCAGCTCTCGGTCGCCGCGGCGGCGACGATCTGGGGCCGGGTGCTGGAGCTGTTCGGCGGCAAGACGCCGACCCCGAAGTCGCTGCTCAAGATCGAGCCCCAGAAGCTCCGCGACGCCGGCTTCTCCTGGTCGAAGGTCTCCTACGTCCGCGACCTCGCCGAGAAGATCGAGGCCGGCGAGCTCGACACGGAC
This sequence comes from uncultured Solirubrobacterales bacterium, assembly GCA_963817065.1. Taxonomy (GTDB): domain Bacteria; phylum Actinomycetota; class Thermoleophilia; order Solirubrobacterales; family 70-9; genus CAWFMO01. The sequence goes on along the minus strand of CAWFMO010000002.1, from coordinate 284,703 downwards.
CGCCTCGCCGAGCTCCCCGACGAGGACGTGGTCGCGGAGCTGATCGCGGTCAAGGGCATCGGCACCTGGACCGCGGAGATGTTCCTGATCTTCCACCTCGCCCGCCCCGACGTGCTCCCGGTCGGCGACCTCGGGATCCGCCGCGGCGCCGAGCTCGCCTACGGGCTCGACGACCTCCCCGGGCCCGAGGAGCTGACCAAGCTCGCCGAGCCCTGGCGCCCGCACCGGACCCTCGCCTGTCTCTACCTCTGGCGCTCGCTCCACAACGAGCCCGGCTGAGCTAGCTTCCAGCCCTTCGGGAAGCCAACGACGGGAGAGATGATGTTGAAGAAGCGATACGGGGTGCTGCTGGTCGCTGTCATGGCGACGGGGCTGATCGCCGCGGGCTGCGGTGGCGATGACGACGACGCCGGCGACGGGGGCGACGCGCTCTCGAAGACCGAGTACGTCGCCCAGGGCAACGCGATCTGCGAGGCCGGCAACGCTGAGACCGACGCGGCCGCGGAAGAGCTCTTCCAGGGCTCCGAGCCGACCGAGGCGGAGATCTCGAGCTTCGCGACCGACACCCTGGTACCCAACATCCAGGGCCAGATCGACGATCTCCGCGCCCTCCCCGCCCCCGAGGGCGACGAGGACACGCTGACCGGGATCTACGACGAAGCCGAGCTCGCGCTACAGGACATCAACGAAGACCCGACCCTGATCCAGGGGCAGGGCAGCGATCCGTTCGCCGAGATCAACACGAAGCTCAAGGACTACGGCTTGACCGCGTGCGGGTCGGAGAACTGACCCGCTAGACGCCGAGCTTCTCGGCGAGCTTGACGATGCCCTCCGGGCCGCGGATCTCCGGACCGTGGCCCGGAAGGGTGATCGCCGGCTCGAGGTCGGCGAGCTTGCGGATCGAACGCCGGTTCTCGGGGATGTCCATCGTGAAGATCGCCGGCGGCTCGCGGACCCCGGAGCGGGTCGTGCCGTAGGTCATGTTGCGGACCACGTCGCCGCAGATCGCGACGCGGTCGGCGTCGCGCCAGAAGATCACCTCGCCGCGGGCGTGCCCGGGCGCGTGGACGACCTTGAAGCCGGCGATCTCGTCGCCCTCCTCGAACGCGAGGTCGACCTTGTGCGGCGGGCCCTCCATGAAGCGGTGGATGAAGCGGTTGATCGGGTTGCCGCGGTGGGCCTCCTGGACCGGCCGCCGGCCCTCCATGCCGTCGACGTCGTCGACGTGGACGGCGAGCGGCACGCCGCGCTGCTCGCAGATCGCCTTCGCGCAGCCCTGGTGGTCGGGATGCACGTGGGTCAGCGCGAGCATCGAGATCTCGCGCCCCTCGAGCTCCTTCTCGATCCGCTTGCGGTCGCCCTTGGCGGCGGCGTCGATCAGCACGTCGCCGGCGAGGTAGACGTTGACGAGCGGCCGCGGGACCATGTCCTTGAGCCTCTCCACGCCTTCGGCGACCTGCTTCATTTGCTCTCCTCCTTGAACGGGTCGGGGCCCGGGCCGCGCGGCTCGCCGCTGTGGCGGGCGAGCTGCTCGAGCCGCACGATCTCGCGCTCGCCGAGCACCCGCGCCGGGTCCGCGGGTCCCAGCGGCTTGATCAGGCCCCGGATCCGGTTGCGGATCTGGAGCGCGAAGTGGGGGGTGGCGGGACCGGCGAGCGCGCGGATGTCCTCGACCGTCGGTTCGCGCAGCAGGCGGTCTGGGCGCTCGGCCTCGCTCAAGGGTTCGTCTGCGTCCCGGGCGCATCTCCGGGCGTCGTCGGCAGCGGCTCGTCCTCGGGCGGCTTCGGGCCGGTCGGAAGCGGCGACAGCCCGGCGCCGTCGCTGCCGCCGATCTTGCTCAGCTCGGCGGCGTCGTCGAGCTTGGCCTGGACCTCGCCCGAGACCGCGTTCGCGTCGCCGATCACCCAGACGTGGTTGTAGAGCGCCCGCGTCGGGTCCTCCTCGTAGCCGGGCTTGATGTCGAGCAGGAAATCGTTGAGTACGCCCGGGAGCTCGGTCGCGCTGTCGGTCAGCACGAGCGGCCCGTAGCTGCCGCTGCCGGAGAGCGCCGCGGCGGCGCCGGCGTCGGCGGGGCGGTCGACGTTCGCGACCACGAGTCCGTGCCCCGGGTCGTTGATGTTCCAGCCGAAGCCCCCGTCGGCGAAGCGCGCGAACTCGACCGCGTTGGCGACCGGGTCCTCGACGCCGACCCGCTTCGCGTTCGGCGCCGCGCGCTGGATCTCGCGCAGCGCTTTGTCGGAGACCGCCGAGGGAGGGCCGAGGACGTAGACCGCGGCGTTCTGGTGGCGCTCGAGCGCCGCCAGCGTCGCCTCGGGAGCCGAGTCGGCGCCGGCGAACAGGACCGGGTCGCCCGACCGCGCCGCCCAGGCTGCTGCGGGCATCGCGTACTCGGGCGCCGCGTCGCCGACGACGACGACGTTCTCGGGCTCGGCGCCGGTCAGCCGCCCGCGCAGCTCGTCGATCGCGGCCGCGATCTCCGCCGCGCCCTCGCCGCCGACCTCGGTGGCGTCGAGGTCGTCGGGAACCGCGACGTCGCCGATCGCGTAGGCGCCTGCGTCGGCGGGGCCCGAGCCGCCCTCGGGCGCGAGCGCCGCGATCGCCTCCTCGGTCGCGTCGGGCACAGACCCGCTCTGGCTCAGAAGGATCGGCGTCTTGAGCGGCTCGGCGGCGAGCACCGCGGCGGCGATCCCCGCCTGCCACTCGCCGGCGGGGGCGATCGCCACGGCTTCGACCGGTTTCGCGCCCTCCGAGCGCGGATGGGTCGCGAGCGCGACCTCGGCCGCGGTCTCGACCGGATCGGCGGCGTCGATCCGCGAGGTGTTGCGGGTCACGGGCAGCGGCTCGGCGCTCGGCGCCTCGCGCGGCCCGCCTCCCGACTCCTCCTCGTTCTCGGAGACGGTCACCGGCGCCTGGTCATCGCCGCAGGCCGCGAGCGCGAGCGGGGCGGAGAGGGCCAGGGCAAGGGCGATCAAGGGGGCGCGATGCACCGTCGAAACCTACTCGACGCGCCGCGCGGCCCGTGCCTGGCTCACGCCTGGCTGCCACCGCCGTCGCGGGTGTCGGGTAAACTGGCTGACTGACCAGTCAATCGGTTACTCGAAACCAGCTTCGCAACCCACGGAGGCGCCACGCAGATGGATTTCTCGTTCAACGAGGAGCAGCAGGAGTTCAAGGACTATTGCCGCAAGTTCGCCCGCGAGGTGATCAGGCCCGCGGCGCCCAAGCACGACGCCGAGGAGTCGACCCCCTGGGAGGTCGTCAAGGAGGCGCGCAAGTGGGGCCTCCACGGGCTCGACCAGATCCAGCGCATGGGCTCCGATCCCGACGGGATGTACTCGACGATCTACGCCGAGGAGCTCCACTGGGGCTGTGCCGGGATCGCGCTGGCGATCTCGGGCTCCTCGCTCGCCGCCGCCGGTATCGCCGCCTCGGGTACGCCTGAGCAGATCGCCCAGTGGGTGCCGCAGTGCTTCGGCACCGACGAGGAGATCATGATGGGCGCCTACGCGGTCACCGAGCCGCAGGCCGGCTCCGACGTCAAGAGCCTCCGCTCGACCGCGGTCCGTGACGGCGACGAGTGGGTCCTGAACGGGAACAAGGTCTTCATCACCAACGGCGGGATCGCCGACGTCACCGTCGTCGTCGCCAACGTCGCTCCCGAGCTCGGCCACCGCGGCCAGGCGTCGTTCGTGGTCGCGAAGGGGACCCCCGGCCTGCGCGCCGGAAAGAAGGAGACCAAGATCGGGATTCGCGCCTCCGACACCTCCGAGGTGATCCTCGAGGACTGCCGGATCCCGCTCGAGAACCTGCTCGGCGGGATGGACAAGCTCGAGAAGAAGCTCGAGCGCGCGCGATCGGGCAAGCGCTCCGGCGCCTCGAACGCGCTCGCGACCTTCGAGCTCACGCGGCCGATCGTCGGCGCCTCGGCGATCGGGATCGCGCAGGCCGCCTACGAGTGGACGCTCGAGTACCTCGACGGCAAGAGCGAGTCCGACGGCACGCCGATGCTCGAGCAGCAGCGGATCCAGCAGGTGCTCGCCGACGTCGCGACCGAGATCGAGGCCTCGCGGCTGCTCGTCCAGCGCGCTTCGTGGATGGGCCGCAACGGCCGCCCGATGACCGGCGGCCAGGGCTCGATGTCGAAGCTCAAGGGCGGCGACGTCACGATGTGGGCGACGACCACGTTGATGGACCTCGTCGGCCCCTACGCGTGGTCGAAGGAGTGCCCGCTCGAGAAGTGGTTCCGCGACTCGAAGATCTACCAGCTGTTCGAGGGCACGGCCCAGGTCCAGCGCCTGGTGATCTCGCGGATGCAGGCGTCCGAATACCGCGAGCGCCTGCAGTGGGCAGCCGAGGTCGCCTCCCCGAACGGCGCCGCGAAGCCCGCCGAGCCGGCCGAGCGCACCCCCGCGCCCGCCTAGACGGTCGGCTGGATTCCCTAACCTGAAACGTCGCTTGCAGGCCCGGCCGGGCGGCGGCGAATAGTTAGGCGGGACGATGCAGACAGCGATCGGACATAGGCCCCTGCGCGCGCTCGCGCTCGCCCTCGCGGGCCTCGGCGCGCTGGTCGTGCTGCTCGGTCCCGAGCGCGCCCCTGCGCAGTCGGCGCTCGAGCGCTTCAACGAGATCCAGGGCAAGCTCGACGACGCCGAGCACCGCGAAGGCGTGCTGACGACGACGATCAGCGCCTACAACGACCGCATCGACTCGCTGCGCGGCGATATCGCCGAGCTGCGCAACCGCGAGGCCGTGGTCGAGGCCGAGCTGACGCGGATCCAGAACGAGCTCACCGCGGCCGAGAACCGGCTCGCGGAGCTGCGCGCGCGGCTCCGGCGCTCGCTCGAGATCCTCTCGCAGCGGCTCGTCGACATCTACAAGTCGAACGAGCCCGACGCGCTGACCGTGATCCTCGAGTCCGACGGCTTCGGCGACCTGCTCGAGCGCGACGAGTACCTGCAGCGGATCGAGAACATGGAGTCAGGCGTGATCGTGCGGGTCCGCGACCTCCGCGACCAGACCGAGACCGCGGTCGAGCAGATCACGATCGCCCGCGACGAGGTCGCCGCGAAGGAGGCCGAGCTCGAGAAGACGCGATCGCAGCTCCAGTCGCGGAACTCGGAGCTGGCCTCGGCGCGCTCCAAGCAGCAGAAGGCGCTGGCCTCGACCCGCGAGGACAGGAAGCACCTCGAGGGCGACCTCTCGGAGGTCTCGAAGCAGGTCCAGGAGCAGCTCTCGGGCTCATCGAGCCCGTTGCCCGCGGGGCCGATCCAGGGCGGATCGGCGGGATTCATCTGGCCCGTCAACGGACCGGTGACCTCGGGCTTCGGCTACCGCTGGGGCCGGATGCACGAGGGCGTCGACATCGGCGTGCCCTCCGGGACCCCGATCCGCGCGGCCAAGGCCGGGAGCATCGAGCTCGCGGGGCCGACCGGCGGTTACGGGAACTACACCTGCATCGATCACGGCGGCGGGCTCTCCACCTGTTACGCGCACCAGTCGAGCTTCGCCAAGACCAGCGGCTCGATCGCCCAGGGAGAGATCCTCGGCTACGTCGGCTGCACCGGTCACTGCTTCGGCGACCACCTCCACTTCGAGGTCCGGATCAACGGGTCGGCGACCGACCCGATGGGCTACCTCTAGCTGAGCCGGCCCCGGACGCATAGCGGAGGAGCCGGCGTTCATGTAGTCCATTCGGCTAAAGGTTCTTGGCGGGGGTGCCGATGATCAATCACGATGACCGCTATGTCTGCGACCAGCGAACGCACCTTCATCGCCGGGCTCGGCGCCAGCGGGGCGCTGATCGCCGCCGCGGGCGTCGCGGCGCTGCTCGGCGTCGCGCTCGTCGCCTTCAACGGCTGGCCCTCGGGCGGCGTCGGGGGCGACCCGCGCGCGGTCCAGGCCCAGGAAGTCGCCGCGGCCCCGAGCCGCGCGGCGTCCGAGGCGCTCTCGACGGCCCCGGCGGCGGTCGCGGCCAGCGGCACCCCGGTCAGCTTCGCGACTCCCGGTGACCCCGACTCGGTCGTGGCCCCCGGCGGCGGGGGCGGCGGAGCCCCGGTCACCGGCGGCGATGGCGGCGGCGGGACGACCACCCCCGGCGGCACGTCCCCGGGCCAGCAGGTCGCGCCCGTCACCCCGGGACAGCCGACTCCCCCCGGCGTCCTCGACCAGGTCGCGGACAGCGTCAACACCGCGCTCCAGCCCACGGCGCCGCTCCTCAACGCGGTCGGCCAGACCACCAACCAGCTCGCCGGGACCCTGAACGAGGTCGTAAGCGCGACCCCGGTCCCGGGACTCGTCGGCACGGTCGCCTGGGTCGTCGGCCAGACGCTCGACCAGACGGGCAACATCGTCGAGGGCACGATCAACGGCGCCCTCGGCAATCCCGGCCAGTACCCCTAGCGCGGGCTGAGCTCGCGCTCGATCCAGCTCAGGGCGACCGACTGCAGCTCGGGGTCGTGCTGGACCGAGCGGTGGTGCCCGCCCGGAGCGACGATCAGCTTTCGCGGCCCGATCGCGTGCTCGTGCAGCTCGCTCGACCACGTGTAGGGGATTCGCTCGTCGCCCTCGGCGTGCAGGAAGGCGAGCGGCCGCGCCCCGATCTGCTCGACCGCCTGGCGCAGGTCGTGCTCGGCGAGCCAGGCGCGCATCGCGTCGGGGTCCTCGACCCGCATCTCGTAGTCGCCGCGCTTCAGCCCCCGGCGAAGGCCGTCCTCGGAGGCCGGGCAGATCGCGATCACGCCGGCGACGGCGGTCGAGACGGCAGCGGCGTGCAGTGCCAGGAACCCGCCCATGCTCGAGCCGCGGAGGATCACCCGCTCGGGGTCGACCCCCGGCTGGGTGCCGAGCAGGCGCGCCATCCGACCGCCGTCGTCGACCGCCCCCGGCGACATCCCGCCCTCCGAGTCGCCGTGGCCCCGGGCGTCGAACGCGAGCGCGGCCCAGCCGTTCGCGGTCGCGAGCCGCGCGAAGTCGGCGTGGTTCTCCTTGCGTGAGCCCGCACCGTGGAGGATCACCACCCCGGGGCGGCCGCCGGCAGGCGGCTCGCCGTCCTCGGGCATCCAGAGCGCGTAGGCGAGTCCCCGCTCGACGCCGACGTCGGCCGGCTCGCGATGGGTGTGCGGAACCGGGTTCTCGGCAGCCATCCGGCTGAAGTCTCCCAGGCGGCCCGAATTGGCCGGACGTATGAGATGCGAGCGCGGACTCAAGCTCGGCGCCGCAACGCGCCGATCCTGAACCCGAGGCGCCCAACGACCATGGACCGAGCCACCCAGACGCGCCAGATCACCAGGCGGGTGAACCTCGCCGGAATCGGGACTGCCGTTGCGCTGACCGCGGCGGTCCTCGGGGTCGCCGGCGCCCTGCGGCCGCTGGTCGGCTTCGAGAACTGGCCGACCCCGTCGCCGCACGGGATCGCGGTCCAGGTTCTCCAGCGCGGGGAGCCGAGCGCCGATCGCGGTGCGTCTCCGGTGGATGCGAGCGGCGAGCTCGCCGCCGTCGGGCTGGTTCCGGCCCCGGCCGCCCTCGGGGATCCGGGCGGCCGCGATCCCGAGCGCGGGTCGGAGCGGCGCGGAGGCGATCCGGGCCCGACCGCTCCAACCCCCTCAACTCAGCCGAGCATCCCCGCACTGCCCGTCGAGGCCGCGCCGCCGGCGGGGGGCGACCAGGACTCCGACCCGGACCCCGGCGGAAGCGGTGACGGCGACGGGGGCGGGGTCTCGAGCGCCAACGGCATCAAGGGCAACGGCATCGGCAACGGCATCGCCGCCGCCGCCGTCGACGTGCCGGCGCCCGAGGACGACGGCGGCATCGCAACCGAGGAAGTTCCCGCGGTCGATCTCGGCGCCGTGGATGTTCCGGAACCGGAGGTCGTCGAGGAGCCGAACGCCGCCCCGCCCGGCGATTCCGGCTCGCAGACCGTCGACGAGGCCGGGGAGCCCGGGGAGCCCGAGCAGCCCGAGCAGCCCGAGTAGCCGGGGGCCACGGGCGGGGGCGTGCGGGGGACGGGCGACGCTGCGTCAGAATGGCTGCTCGTGAACCCACCCGACGACAGCAACGCCGGAGTCGCCGAGGCCGATCCGATTGCGGGCTCGCCGGTCTACCCGATCGGCAGCCGCGTCAACGAGCTCGGGCACCTCGAGATCGCGGGCTGCGACGTGGTCGAGCTCGCGCGCGAGCACGGGACCCCGGCTTACATCTACGCCGAGGACGACATGCGCGAGCGCGCCCGCCGCTACCTGGCCGCGTTCGAGCAGCGCGGCGCCGACTTCGAGGTCCTGTTCGCGAGTAAGGCGTTCCCGAGCACCGCGTCGTGCGCGCTGTTCCGCGAAGAGGGGCTCTCGGTCGACGTCGCCTCCGGCGGCGAGCTGCGGATCGCGCTCGCCGGAGGCTTCGACCCGGCGCGGATCCACATGCATGGCAACAACAAGACCGAGGCCGAGCTCCGCTACGCGATCGAGGCCGGAGTCGGCCACATCATCTTGGATTCCTTCGACGAGATCGCGCGCCTCGACGCGCTGCTCGATCGCCCGCAGCGGGTCCTGATCCGGTTGACGCCCGGGATCAAGCCCTCGACCCACTCCTACGTCCAGACCGGCCAGCTCGACTCGAAGTTCGGCTTCGGACTCGAGGACGGGCTCGCCGAGCGTGCGGTCGCCGAGGTCCGCGCGGCGCGCAACCTCGAGCTCGTCGGGCTCCACGCCCACATCGGCTCGCAGATCTTCGAGCTCGAGCCCTACGTCAAGGCGATCGAGGTGATCGCCGACTTCTGCCGCGCGGTCGAGCTCCAGCCCGAGCTGCTGAACATCGGCGGCGGGCTCGGGATCGCCTATACGAGCGAGGACGAGCCGCCGTCGCTCGAGGACTACGTCGGCGTCAAGGTCGAGGGCGTGAGCAAGCTCTTCGATCCGATGCCGCGGATCCTGATCGAGCCAGGGCGATCGCTGGTCGGCAACGCCGGCCTCACCGCCTACGAGGTCGGGACCGTGAAGGAGATCCCCGGGGTCCGCACCTACGTCGCCGTCGACGGCGGCATGTCCGACAACCTGCGCCCGATGCTCTACGGCGCGCGCTACGAGGCGCTGATCGCGAACCGCGCCGGCGCCGCCGCGGATACGACCGCGACGATCGCCGGAATGCACTGCGAGTCCGGCGACGTCCTGATCCGCGACGCGGCGCTCGCCGCACCGGCGCCCGGCGACGTCCTCGTCACCGCGGCGACCGGCGCCTACGGCCACTCGATGGCCAACAACTACAACGGCGTCCCGCGCCCGCCGGTGATCTTCTGCCGCGACGGCGGCTCGAGGGTGGTCGTCCGCCGCGAGTCCTGGGACGACCTGCTCTCGAGGGACGCGTAGCGATGTCCGAGAAGCCGGTCTACGTCGGGATCCTCGGCAAGGGCACCGTGGGCGGTGCCTTCAAGGAGCTGCTCGAAGAGCGCGCCGAGATGGTCGAGGAGGTCGCCGGCCGCCCGCCGCAGGTGACGGGCGTCCTGAGCAGCAAGAAGGGCGACTTCGAGGAGATCCTGACCGCCAGCGACGTGATCGTCGAGCTGATCGGCGGCGTCGACCCGGCGCGCGAATACGTCACCCGCGCTCTGCGGGAGGGCCGGCACGTGATCACCGCCAACAAGCAGCTCGTCGCCCAGCACGGCCCCGAGCTCGTCGCCGCCGCGCGCGAGGGCGGCGCGCAGCTTCGCTTCGAGGCCGCGGTCGCCGGGGCGATCCCGGTGATCCGCGTTGTCCAGGAGAGCCTCGGCGCGGTCCCGATCGAGAAGGTCTTCGGGATCGTCAACGGGACGACCAACTTCATCCTCACCGAGATGGCGAAGACCGGCGCCTCCTACGACGACGCGCTCGCCGACGCCCAGAAGCGGGGCTACGCCGAGGCCGACCCGACCGAGGACGTGAACGGCGCCGACGCCGCGGCGAAGATGGTGATCCTCGCCCGGCTCGCGTTCGGGGCCCCGGTGACCCTCGACCAGGTTCCCTACGAGGGGATCGAGGCGATCACCCCCGAGGACCTCACATACGCCAAGGAGCTCGGGCTCTCGCTGAAGCTGCTCGGGGTCGCCGAGCGGCTCGGCGACGAGCTCAGCGTCCGCGTCTTTCCATGCTTCCTGTTCCCCGGGCACCCGCTGGCGCCGATCGAGGGCCCGTTCAACGCGGTGATGGTCGAGGCGCCGACGATCACCGAGATCACGATGTCGGGGCCCGGCGCCGGCGGCCCGCAGACCGCCGCCGCGGTGCTCGGCGACGTCGTCTCGGTGATCGCGGGCGGCTCGCCGCTCTTCGAGGAGAACGCGAAGCTGAAGATCGCCAAGGACCTCGAGTCGGCGTTCTACCTCCACCTCGAGGTCGCCGACGAGCCCGGGGTCCTGGCGAAGATCGCCGAGATCCTCGGCGAGAACGGGATCTCGGTGCGGAGCGTGAACCAGGAGGGCCTCGGCGAGGACGCCCGGCTGGTGATGGTCATGCACCGGGTCAGCGAGCGCAACTTCCGGGCGGCGCTGAAGAAGATCGCGAAGCTCAAGTTCCTGCGCGCGCCGCCACGCTCGATCCGGGTGATCGAGGAGGAGTTCGTCTGATGGGAGCGCCGCCGTGCCCCAGCCGCTGATCGAGAGATACCGCGACTCGTTGCCGCTCGAGCCGGGCGACCCGGTGATCACGCTCAACGAGGGCTCGACGCCGCTGATCCACTCGCCGCGGCTCTCGGAGAAGATCGGCGCCGAGACCTACCTCAAGTTCGAGGGCGCCAACCCGACCGGGAGCTTCAAGGACCGCGGGATGACGGTCGCCGTCTCGCGCGCCGCCGGTGCCGGGCGCGAGGCGATCATCTGCGCCTCGACCGGCAACACGGCCGCGAGCTGCGCCGCATACGCGGCGCGGGCCGGGATGCGCGGCGCGGTGATCGTCCCCGAGGGCAAGATCGCGATCGGCAAGCTCGCCCAGGCGCTGATGCACGGCGCCAAGGTGATCGCGATCGAGGGCAACTTCGACCAGGCGCTGACGATCGTCCGCGAGCTCGCCCAGAACCACCCCGTCGAGCTCGTCAACTCGGTCAACCCGTGGCGGATCGAAGGCCAGAAGACCGCCGCGTTCGAGGTCATCGACGAGCTCGGCGCCGCCCCCGATGCTCTTTCGATACCGGTGGGCAACGCCGGCAACGTGACCTCGTGGTGGAAGGGCTTCGGCGAGCGCGACGTCTCGCCGATCCTCTACGGCTTCCAGGCCGAGGGCGCGGCGCCGCTGGTTCTCGGGGAGCGGGTCGCCGAGCCGGAGACCGTCGCCTCGGCGATCCGGATCGGCAACCCGGCGCGCTGGGAAGAGGCGATGAGCGCCTTCACCGGCTCACGCGGCCGCGTCGCCGCGGTCAGCGACGAGCAGATCCTCGACGCCTACTACTGGCTCGCCGACAGCGAGGGCGTCTTCTGCGAGCCGGCCTCGGCGGCCTCGGTCGCCGGGGTGCTCGCGCACGGGCTGCCGGTCGTCGAGGGGGATGAGAAGCCGGCGACGGTCGTCTGCGTGCTCACCGGCCACGGCCTCAAGGACCCCGACACCGCGCTCAGCAAAGCGCCGTCGGTGATCGGCTGCGAGGCGACCACGGCGGCGGTCGAGAAGGTGGTGTTCGACTAGGGCGGTCGATTCGCGATAATGGGTCCGACCGGGTCAGCGAGCAAGCGAGGAGAACGATGGGGCTTTTCAAGTCGATGAAGGACATGGCCGAGCTCACCAAGACCGGCCGTGAGATGCAGAAGCAGCAGCAGCAGGAGGCCGGATACGGCACCGGCATGGGCGGGATGATGAAACAGATGGGCGACATGGTCGGCGATGCCAACGAGCAGCTCAAGGACCTGACCGACAAGTCCGGCGACCGGGGCCGGATCCTCGCCGAGGGCGCGCCGGGCGAGGGCGTGATCGTCGGGATGGGAACCCCCGAGCGCGGGGCCTCGTGGTTCAACCTCAACCTCGACCTCGAGATCCACGTCTCCGGGCGCGACCCCTACCGCATCAACCAGCAGTACATGGTCCCGGCGAGCGCCCAGCTCGGCCAGGGCGTGCGGCTGCCGGTGAAGGTCGACAAGAGCGACCCGGCGAAGATCGCGATCGACTGGGAGCGGGCCCCGCAGCCCGCGGCCGAGGGGCAGATCCGCCCCGCGGGCCAATCCCAGGCGACGCCGCCGGCCGCCCCCGCGACCGGCGGTCTCGCCGGCGCCGCGCAGGGTTGGTCGAACATCGCCGCCGGCGGCGACTCGGTCGCCAGGCTCGAGAAGCTGGCGCAGCTGAAGGAGTCCGGGGCGCTCAGCGACGCCGAGTTCGAGGCACAGAAGGCGAAGATCCTCGGCGAGTGAGCGGCGCTGCCGCTCCGCGGGTCGAGTTCTATTGGTGGGCCGAATGCCCCTCCTGGGAGCGGGCGCTGCGACGCCTGCGGGTGACGATGGAGGAGCTGGGGATCGATCCGGACCGGGTCGAGATCACCGAGATCAGCGACGAAGACGACGCCGAACGCCATTCGTTCATAGGCTCTCCGACGATACGCGTCGACGGTGAGGACGTACAGCCTCCCGTGGCCGGCGAGCCGGCGGGTCTCAGCTGCCGGATATACCGCCACCGCGATGGACGGCGGTCGCCGCTCCCCGACCAGGACGATGTCCGAGACGCCCTCCGCAAGGCAATCGAAAAGGAAACGGTGAAGTAGATGGCACTGAACCTCGGCGACCCGGCCCCGCCATTCGAGCTCCCGGATACCGAGGGCGGCAAGCACGAGGTCGGGGAACCGACCGGCGACCGCGTGACCGTCGTCTACTGGACCTGCAACCACTGCCCCTACGCGATCGCCTGGCACGACCGGCTGATCGAGGTCGCCAACGACTACGGCGGGCAGGGGGTCCGATTCCTCGCGATCAACTCCAACGACGCGAAGAAGTACCCCGATGATTCTCTTCCGGCGATGGTGGAGCGGTTCAAGACCGAGGGCAACTGGCCCCATCCCTATCTCCACGACGAGAGCCAGGAGGTCGCCAAGGCCTACGCGGCGGAGAAGACCCCGCACCTGTTCGTCTTCGACGAGGACTTGAAGCTGCGCTACAAGGGCGCCCCCGACGCCGACTATGAAGACCCCTCGCAGGAGGCCGCCTGGCTTCGCGCCGCGATCGACGACCTGCTCGGGGGCCGCAACGTCGAGATGGCCGAGTCCGAGCCCGTCGGTTGCAGCATCAAATGGAAGTGACCTAGGCCGTGGAACGCCGCCGGCTCGTTCGCGTCCCGGCCTCGTCGGCCAACCTCGGCCCCGGCTACGACGTGCTCGCCGCCGCGCTCTCGCTCCACCTCGAGCTCGAGGTCGAGGAGACGGGCGAGTTCTCGGTCGAGGCGGACGGGCTCGACGTTCCGCTCGACCGCTCGAACCTCTGCGTCAAAGCCTTCGAGTCGCTGAAGCCCGCGGACGGGATCGCGTTCCGGATCTCGAGCGAGATCCCGCTTGCGCGCGGGCTCGGCTCGAGCGCGGCGGCGATCGTCGCCGGCCTCTACGCCGCCGACCACCTCTACGAGCTCGCGCTCGAGCGCGACGAGCTGCTCGCGAAGGCGGCCGAGATCGAGGGCCACCCCGACAACGTCGCGGCCGCGATCTACGGAGGGTTCGTCGCCTGCGTGCGCGTCGACGAGGCGCCCGTCGCGGCGCGCTTCGAGGCCCCCGGCGGGATCGAGGGGATCGTCGTGATCCCCTCCGAGGAGGTCCCGACCGAGAAGGCGCGCGATGCGATCCCCGGCGAGATCCCGATCGCCGACGCGGTCGCCAACATCGGCGCCGCATCGCTGCTCGTGCTCGGCCTCGAGCGCGGCGACCTCGATCTGGTCAAGCTCGGGCTCGCCGACCGGATCCACCAGCCGCGCCGCGCCGAGCTCTATCCGCGCTCGATCGAGCTCCTCGAGGGGGCGGAGGACCTGGGCGCGATCGGCGCGACGATCTCCGGCGCCGGACCGACGGTCCTGATCTGGGTCAACTGGCAGGAGACCGGCCAGGTCTTCGAGGCGCTGAAGAAGAAGGCGGGGGACTGGGCCGAGATCCGCCGTGTCCCGTTCGCGGCGCTCGGGGCCGACGTCCCCGAGCTCTAGCTCACTTCTTCTTTTTCTTCTTCTTTTTGCACTTCTTTTTCTTCTTGCCTTTTTTCTTCTTTGCGCACTTCTTCGTCGCCGGCGGCGGCGGCGTCGCGGTGGCGGCGACCGGCGGGGCGGGGGGAGGCGGCGCGTACTCGAGCGCGCCGATGTCGCAGAGGCCGCCGGCCGGCACCGGGCGCACGAAGCTGCGCTGATCGGTGATCAGCTGCTCGTTGAGCGGCCCCCTGCAGTCGGCGAACGCGATCTTGTCGACCGCGGCGCCGCCGGGAGCCGGGGCCATGGTCAGGGTCGGTCCGCCGTTGGCGGCCAGCGGCCCGAGCAGCGGGTTGCCCGTCGCGAAGCCCGCGGGGCAAACCGGGTCATCGGGGAACTGGAGGTTGCCGTCCTCGTCGGTGAGGCCGGGCCCGCAGTTGAAGGAGCCCGCGCCCTCGGAGGTGTTCTCGGCCAGCAGCGAGTTGCTGAGGGTAGTCGTCTCGTCCGCGCGGAAGATGCCGCCGCCCTCGCCGTCGACGCCGCCGGGGCCCGCGCCGGCGCCGGCGGTGTTGCCGGCGATCGTCGTGCTGATGATCTCGTTGTCCGACCCCGAGCTGTGGATCCCGCCGCCGTTCCCGCCGTCAGCGGGTTGGACCGTGATGACCGATGCGGACCCCGCGTCGTTGCCCGCGATCGTCGAGTTGAGGATCGTGGCCATGTTCCCGGATGCCTGTATCCCACCGCCCCCGCCGCCATCACCGCCGGATGCGGTGCCGGCGAGGCCTCCGGCGCCGCCGTGATTGTCCGAGACCGTGGAGCGCAGGAGCAGCAGGTTGCCCGCTCCGCCGATCGCGATCCCGCCCCCGAAGCCGCCGTCGTATCCGCCGCCCGGCGGCGCCCCGCCGCCGTTGCCCGCCGAGTTGCCCGAGATCGTTGAGTCGATGACCGCCAGCGGCCCGGTGCTGAGAATGCCGCCGCCGCTCGCTCCCGCCGTACCGCCGTCGACGTCCACCGCTCCGTGGCCGGCGACGCTCGAGGTGACCGCGACCCGCCTCAGCGTCAGGTCGCCGGCGTTGATGATCGCTCCGCCGCGCTCCGCTGCGGTTCCCGGGTTCCCGTCGCTGGGCAAGGCGGTGGCCTGGCCGTTCTCCGCCTTGCCGTCGGTCAAGGTCATGTCCTGGATCTCGGCGTCGAAGCCGGGGAAGACGTTGAAGATCCGGCCGTTGTCCTCGCCGGAGATCGTCGTGATCCCGACGCCCTGACCGACGATCGTCAGGTCTTTCTCGACGAGGACCTCGCCGAGGGTCAGGGTCGGGTTCACGCCCGGGTCGATCACGATCGTGTCATCGGCGTTGGCCTCGAGCATCACGGTCCGCAGCGTGCCGTCGCCGAGGATCGTGTCGCCGGACGAAGTGACGTGTTGGATCTCGGCCACGGCGGCCGGGGCCGCGACCAGCGCCGTCGCGACGACGACGATCCCGATCAGCCTTGCTCTCGCACCCCTCACCGGCAACCTCCCCTGTCGGCCCTTTTCAGTCGAGCAACCCTACCGGTGCCCGACCTCGAACGCACCCAATATCGGGGACCGGCGTTCGGGATCCGTCAAGACGGGCCTCTACGGTGCGGAACTGTGACCCGGAGCCGGATGCTCTTGGCCGTACCGATCGCGATCCTCGCGGCCGCCTTCCCGACCAGCGCCGGAGGCGCGGGGGAGACCGAGGAGATCGAGGCGTGGGCCTATCCGCAGCAGGCGGCCGCCGTTCGCGGCGCTCCTTCGGACTCCGCGGCGACGGTCTCGCGGCTCCACTACATGACCGAGCTCCGGGCGCCGGAGATTTACCGCGTCACCGGCCGCCATCAGAGCCCGAATGCCGCCGAGGAGCCCTGGCTGAGGATCGACGTGATCGGGCGCCCGAATGGGCGCGTCGGGTGGGTGCCGGCGTCGGCGCTCGGCCGCCTGCACCCGATCCGCGAGACGCTCGTGATCAGGCGGTCGAAACTGAAGGCGGTCCTCTACCGGGGCCAGAAGAAGATCTGGAGCGCACCGGTCGGGATCGGCAAGTCGAAATGGCCGACTCCCGCCGGGAGGTTCTACATCCGCGAGGGAATCAAGCTCAAGCGCGGCGGCGGGGTCTACGGGTCATTCGCGTTCGGGACCAGCGCCTACTCGCCCGGGCTCAGCGACTGGCCCGGCGGCGGCGTGATCGGGATCCACGGGACCAACGAGCCGAACCTGATCCCGGGGCGGATCTCCCACGGCTGCGTGCGGATGCGCGACGCGCACATCAACCGGTTGCGGCGGATGGCCGGGATCGGCACCGCGATCGAGATCCGCTGACCGTCTAGCCGCAGTAGAGGAACGACTTCAGCGAGCCGGTCGTCTTCGAGCCGGCGTGCATCGCGAGCGCGCGCCAGGCCCTCGCCCGGGGCTGCGAGGCGAGCACGTAGACGACGTCCCCGCCCCCGCCCAGCGTCGGCGCCGAGGCGGCGAAGCCGCCGGAGACCGGGGCCAGGCGGCGCCCGCACGGGCGCGTCTCCGCCGGCTCCGTGGTCAGGTCGCCGCTCAGCGAGACGGCGCCGGCCTTGGAGCGCAGCAGCCCCCGGGCGCAGTACGCGTATGCGGTCAGCAGCCGCGCGCTCGGGTTGTTGTGCGAGGCGCCGAAGGTCCACGCGCGCCCGTTCTCGACCCTCTGCGACTGCTGCGGCAGCGCCGCCAGCGACAGCTTCGGGTCGGCCTCGGAGGCGAATCCGCCCGAGATCGCGCGCTGGCGGCCCGGGCAGCGGGCGTTGGCCGCGGTGCTTGGATGGTCGCCCGGCGAGAGGGCGGCGGGGAGGGAGATCGAGGCCGCCGCGGCGGTGATCCGCGGCGCCCGGCGGCGGCAGCGGACGGTCGCGGTCAGCTCGCCGGCCACGGTCGTCAGCGGGTGGGCGCGCAGCCCGCTCACGGTCCAGGTCGTCGCGCTCGCGAGGCGCGACTCGGTGACCACGGTCGGCTCGATCCCGCCGGGACTCCCGGCGAATCCGCCGCCGACGGCCGTCGTCTTCGGCGGGCAGGTGGCGACCGCGGTGCCGAGCTGGTGCGGCGGCAGCGGCACGGTCACCGAGCGGCTGACGAGCGGGCCCGGCTTCTTCGGCCGGCTCTTCTTCTTGGCGGCGCTCGCCTCGCCCGCGGCCATGAGCAGGCACGCGGCCAGCGCCAGCGACAGCGGCATCCATTGCCTCGCGATCTCGTTCCCTCGAGATTCGATGGCGAGAAACCTAGCGCCAGTTTCGGCGGTGGAGGGCGGAGACTTGAAACGTGACCGCCGTCTTGCAGGATTTCGCGTCCGGTTGGAAAAGATCCTCTCCGTGCAACGGCACCACCGCTCATGGATGAGCGCGATGGTTGTGGCCACGACGGCCGTCCTCTCGCTCTCGATCCCCGCCTCGGCATCCGCCGGCGCGGTGGTCACCCCCGTCCCGACCTTCCCCTATCCGAGCGTCACGATCGGCACCCAGTTCAACGCCTCGATCACGCTCTTCAACAACTCGACCGGGGCCGAGGCCGGGGCCGGGGTCACGGTCGGGGCCTCGAACGTCGACCTCTTTCCTTCCTGCGCGGATTCGGTGATCGTCGCCAACAACTGCCCGACCGCGGAGGCCGGGGTCTTCCAGCTCAGCTCGACCGCAACCAGCGGCGCCGGCGGCTGCCCCCCGGGCGCATGGACGATCAGCGAGGCGGCGCCCGGCCGCTTCCGCTTCACGCCCCCGGCGCCGGTCGGGCTGCTCCCGGGTCAGAACTGCACGATCGACTTCACGGCGACCGCGCTCAAGCTGCCGCAGTTCGACGGTGCGCTGGCGCTGCCCGGGACGCAGACCAACCAGGTCGCCGCCGTCGACGCCTTCAGCCCGGTCACCGGGCTGACGGTGCGGAACAGCGGCTCCGGATCGACGACCGTCTTGGCGGCGCCGACCACCCGGCAGGGCAACCAGAACGCCCAGCTCAACGTCTCCGAGGGCTGCAAGCGCATCGCGACCGCGACCGTCACCGGGCAGGACATTCAGAGCGTCATCTTCCGCGTCGACGGCAAGCGCCACGCGACCGACACGAGCGCCCCGTTCAAGACCCGGGTCAAGGCCTTCAAGCTCTCCAAGGGCCGTCACAAGCTGACCGCGGACGTGACCTTCACCCAGGCGAGCGGCAAGCTCGCGGCGACGTTCGAGGGCGGCTTCCTCAGGTGCCGCCCGCGCAAGCAGCCCAACTTCACCGGCTGAGCGCTACTTCTTCCGTCTCACCTTCACGCACTTGCCCTTGCGCAGCTTGCGGCCCTTCTTGCACTTCTTGACCGTGACGGCGGGGGAGACCGCGCTCGGCGGCTGAGCCGCGGGCGGCTCGGATACCGGAACGGCCTGAGACTCGAACGAGCCGATGTCGCATGCGGGCCCGGACGGCCGCGCGAAGCCCGGCCCGCGCTGGTCGGAGGTCTGGAAGATCAGCGCGGCGTCCGTGCATCCGGACGTCGGAACCTGATCGATGGCGGCGCTTCCCGCGCCCAGCGCCATCGTCTGGGTCGGGCCGCCGTTGCTCGAGAGCAGGCCGAGCCGCGGGTCCGCGACCTCGAACCCGGCCGGGCAGCCGGAGAGGACCGGGAGGTCGGGAAACTGGATGTTGTTTCCCCCGTCGGCGATCACCGTGCCGCCGCAGTTGCGGCCGACGAACGCCCAGTTGTGGGCGATCAGCGAGTTGCGCACGGTGACAGCACCCAGGCCACCCCGGTGGATGCCTCCTCCCGAGGAAGAGGGGGCGAAGGAGCCGATCGCGATGTTCCCGGCCACGGTCGTGCTGACCAGCGTCGCGCTCGAGCTCGAGTCCTCGTAGATGCCCCCGCCCTTCCCGGCGGCACCGCCGAGAACAGCCTGGAGGCCGGTCGCGTTGTCGGCGATCGTCGAGTTGACGGAAGTGAACGTGGCCCCGGAGCTGTAGATCCCGCCTCCGTCTCCGGCGTCGCCGCCGTTGACGCCGGTGAGGCTCTGGCCCCCGCGGCCCGAGGTGTTGTCGGAGATCGTCGAGCGAGTGAGCTTCAGGGTCCCGGGACTGCCGATCACGACCGCGCCGCCGTCTCCACCGTTTCCGCCGGCTCCCACCGCGCCGGCCGCGTCGCCCCCGTCGCCCGCGAAGTTCTTGCTCAGCGTCGAGTCGGTGATCACTACGTCTCCGGTGGAGAAGATCGCTCCCGCGTCACCGCCGTTGCCACCGTTGCCGTTCGAGGCGGCGCCGCCGTCGCCCGCGTGGTTGTCCTTCATCAGGACGCGGTCGAGCGTCAGAACCGAGCCGAGGCCCGCCAGGATCGCGCCGGCCGCTTCGCCGCCGTCGCCGCTCACGCCTGGATCTCCATCCGGCGCCTTGCCCTGCTCGATCGAGAGCTGCTTCAAGGTGATGACCGCCTCCGGTCCGACCTCGAAGACCCGGGTGATGTCGTTCGTGCGGATCCTGCTCTCGGTGGCGCCCTGTCCCTCGATCGTCAGGTCCAGACTGAGCTCGATCGGGTCGCCGAGAAACGGGGTGGTCCCGGGCGTGATGATGATCGTGTCCTCGCTCCCGGCGTCATCGACTGCGTCGCCCAGGGAGCAGGTCGCGTCACAGTTCCCGTCGTTGACGGCGTTCTCGTTGACCAGCCACGTCTCCGCGGCAGCGGAAGGAGCGGCGATCAGCCCCGCAACCGCCCCCGCGACGACGAGCGTTCCGAAAAGTCCCCGGCGACCAAACCCCATCCCCAAACCTCCTAGTTGCTGATAGTTAGTACGACCCTACAGCGTGAGATGTCACAGCGGGTGTGACCTTGGTCGCCCGGTGAGCGGCGTCACATCAGTCGAGCAGACCGACCTGGCGCAGGATCGAGACCGAGTCCGAGTACACGTCCTTGCGCTTCACCAGCCCGTCCTCGAACGGGATCACGTCGATGCCCCGCCATTCGATCGTCTTGCCGGTCGGCGCCGCCACGATGTCGCCGCGCTTGATCTCGTTCGAGTGGGTCGCGGTCGCGGTCCACTCCTGGGTGACGACCCCGTCGCGGACGTAGAGCCGCCGCGTCTCGAAGCGGATGTCGGGCCAGGATTCGAAGATCGAGCCGATGTGCGCGCGGGCCTCCTCGCCGCTCGCCGACTCGCCCGCGGTGTGGTTCTCGAAGACCATGTCGGGCGCGTGCATCGCCGCGATCGCGTCGAGGTCGTGGGCGTTCCAGGCCTCGTTGTAACGGGCGATAGCCTTTTCCAGTGCCTGAGCAGAGTCCGCGTCGCTCACGCGGCGATCCTATTCACAGAGGAGGAGACATGGCCGAGGGATACAGCGTCAAGCACGTCGACGACTTCGAGACGATGGAGGGTTCCGGGGGCTGCAACTGGAGCCTCGCCCGCAAGACGCTCGGCGCCGAGAACTTCGGCTTCAACGTCGTGGACATCGACCCCGGCGGCGAGCTTCCCGGCCACGACGAATCTGAGAGCGGCCAGGAGGAGATCTTCATCATCCTCGACGGCGAGGGCACGATCGTCGCCGGCGTCGACGAGCACCCGGCCCCCGCGGGAACCTTCGTCCGCTACTCGCCCGAGACCCGTCGTACGATCCGCAACGACTCCGAGGCGCCGCTCCGGGCACTGCTGATCGGCGTCCCCGGCGACTCGGGCTATGAGGCGCCGGACTGGGCCTGACGTCAGAAGGGCGCGACATGCTGGTCAGCTGGGTCGCCGCAGAAGCGGAACCCGAATCCGGCGACGATCGCGTTCGTTTCCTCGATGTGGCTGAGCAGGGCGTCGAACCGCTTGAATCCGACCTTCAATCGACCGCGCTTCAGCGCCTGTCCGGCTCTCTTGCTGAGCTTGACGTCGACAACGAGGTTGGCGATCCACGACTCCAGCTTGGAGGCGTCAGCGAGCGGTCGGGGTATCGCCGCGAGTTGATCGACCGTGGCACGGAGGCCGCGAGATCCGCTGACCATTGCCCTGCCCAGCGGCCGGAAGAGCTTGTTGAGCTCGGCGATGATCTCCTCGGGGTCTTCAGTCGCTTTGAAGTCCCCCGGCTGGACGCCCTTGAATGCCTGGTTGAAGTTCTTCCCCTGGGCACGCGTCGACGCGTTGCAGATCGGATCGGCCTGGGCAACGTACTCAGCCCTCGTCGGTGCCGTGGTCTGGCCGTCGGCGACGGGCGCTGCGGCCAGCCCCGCGATCACGGCGGCGGTCAAGCACAGCTGGAGCGTCCGGCTCACAAGTCCCTCCCAACATGGATAGGGGGGAGGCCGCGCAAAGTCAAAACGAGCACGGGTGCCCTCAAGGGCAGATGCTCGAAGGGAACTCCTAGTTCTCTTCGGCGTCGTGCTCGACCTCGGAGGGGTCCTCCTCGGGGGTCTGGCCCGCCTCGCGCGGAGGGCCGCCTGAGGTTGCGCCGCCCGTGTTGGTGGCGTCCTCGGGGTCCTTGTCCCCGCTCGGGATCGATCCCTCGACATCCTCCTCACGGCCCTCCTTGTAGGCGTGCTGCGAGGTCTCGGGGGTTACGTCCTCGTCTGCTTCGTCGGCCGTCGTATTGCCCTTCTCGTCCGGCATCGCATCCTCCTCGATTGCGGGTTCCCAGCTACGGATACCCCAC
The DNA here is from genome assembly GCA_963817065.1 of uncultured Solirubrobacterales bacterium. Taxonomy (GTDB): domain Bacteria; phylum Actinomycetota; class Thermoleophilia; order Solirubrobacterales; family 70-9; genus CAWFMO01. The sequence goes on along the minus strand of CAWFMO010000002.1, from coordinate 263,004 downwards.
GCATGGGCGAGGAAACCGCGGCGTGTCGCGAGACCAACCACGGGTACCCCGGTATGAAGCCAACAAGAGGAGGAAAGATGACCGACGACAAAAGCGGTGAAGAAGGTGGAAAGCGAGGCGACAACCCGGAGCCCGGCGAGGGCACCGGCGAGGGCGATCGCGGCCTCGGGACGCAGACCGATGCCGCGGGTGGCGCCGAGTCTGATGTGACCCGCGGCAATCCGCAGGAGGGTGAATCGGCTGCACGGCACGGCGGTGAACCGAACCCGCCCGAGGGCGAGCCCGCGGAGCGCGACAACAAGGAGGAGTGAGGTTCTCCAGGGCTCGGGTTACCTAGGCCGGCGGAGGGTCTGGCGGCGGGTCCGACATCAGGCCCTTCTCCGGCTGGATCACCCAGCACTTCTCGGCGTACTCCTCGATCTGCTCGGCGGGAAGCGCCGCGACGGTCGCGGCGCCGCTCTGCTCGAGTGACCGGGCCAGCTCGCGCCAGCCCTGGGCTACGAGTCGGACGCGCATCGTCGGGCCGAAGCCCGTCATCTCCTTGAGCTCGTCGGCGCGACCGGTCGCGTCGGCGGCCGTGTACTCGCCGAATGGGCGATAGCTCTCGCCGTCGAAGACCTTCTCGCCCAGTGCTCGCTCCGACCTCTCGCTCACGCGCATCATTGTCCACGACGGCGAACCGAACGCGAATCAAGCGCTCCAAGAAAGTGGTACTGAAGTACTACTGAAGCTGCCTAAGTAGAAAGATGGGTTAGGGATACCTAATGTAAAGCCGACCGTTTTCGTCGTATTTGCGAGCGCCGTATCTCGGTGATATACCTCGCCAATCAAGACGACTTGGTCGCTGGCACGACACCAGTGAAAGCGTTGGCCAAGGAGTACTAGGAGAGGTTCCGCGATGTGCCTGGCGATTCCAGGCCAAGTAGTTGAGATCGTCGACGAGGGCAAGCGCCTCGCCAAGGTCGACGTTGCCGGCGTTCAGAGGAACGTCAACATCGGGCTTCTCGACGAGGGAGGCGAGCCGATCGGCAGCGGCGACTGGGTCCTGATCCACGTCGGCTTCGCGATCTCGAAGGTCGACGAGGAAGAGGCGATCGCGACCCGGCGCATGCTCGAGGGCATGGGCGAGGACTACGAGCAGGAGCTCGAGGAGCTGAAGGCGAGCGTGATCGAGTGATCAGCCGCCACTGTCCCTACGCATCGCGGCGGCTTCGGCCCGGCTGCGGAGAGCGGATCCCGGGCTGATGACCGAGGACCTCGCCGCCAGCTGCGAGCACCTCGACGGGTGCATCACCTGCGGAGACGAGGCCCTTCCGATGACGATCCTGAAGATCGACCGCGAGCGCGACCTGGCGCTCTGCGCGCTGGTCTCCGACCCCGACGCGCACGAGTCGGTCGAGATCGCGCTCGTGCACCCGGTCGAGGTCGGCGACGCGCTGCTGGTTCATGCCGGCACCGCGATCGCCCGCGTCGAGAGCGGGGTGGCGGCGTGAGCATGAAGTTCGTCGACGAGTTCCGCGACGCCGAGCTCGGGCGCGCGCTCGCCGCGCAGATCCTCGACCGCGTCGAGCCCGGCCACCACTACAAGATCATGGAGGTCTGCGGGGGGCACACGCACTCGATCTACAAGTACGGACTCGACGACCTGCTGCCCGAGAACGTCGAGCTCGTCCACGGCCCGGGGTGCCCCGTCTGCGTGATCCCGATGGGGCGCGTCGACGACGGGATCGCGCTGGCCCAGGAGAACGACGTGATCTTCACCTGCTTCGGCGACATGATGCGGGTCCCCGGATCGGAGAAGACCTTCACCGACGTCAAGGCCGAGGGCGCCGACATCCGCATGGTCTACTCGCCGCTCGACGCGCTGCGGATCGCGAAGGAGAACCCGGAGCGCGAGGTCGTCTTCTTCGCGATCGGATTCGAGACCACCGCCCCCTCGACGGCGCTGACGTTGAAGCGCGCCAAGGCCGAGGGGATCACGAACTTCTCCTGCATGTGCAGCCACGTGACGATCGTGCCGCCGCTGCGGGCGCTGCTCGACTCGCCCGACCTGCGCCTCGACGGCTTCATCGGCCCCGGCCACGTCTCGACGGTCGTCGGCGCCCGGCCGCTCGAGTTCATCCCCGCCGACTACGGCAAGCCGGTCGTCGTCGCCGGCTTCGAGCCGCTCGACATCCTGCAGTCGATCAGGATGATCCTCGACCAGCTCGCCGAGGGCAGGGCGGAGGTCGAGAACCAGTACAGCCGCGTCGTCCCCTACGAGGGCAACGTCGCCGCGCTCAAGGTGATGGCCGAGGTCTTCGAGCTGCGGCCGCACTTCGAGTGGCGCGGGCTCGGCTTCATCTCGCAGTCGGCGCTCAAGCTCTCGGAGGCCTACGCCGAGCTCGACGCCGAGGAGCGCTTCTCGGTCCCCGGCGTCCGCGTCGCCGACCCCAAGGCCTGCCAGTGCGGCGAGGTCCTCAAGGGCGTGATCAAGCCGTTCGAGTGCAAGGTCTTCGGCACCGCCTGCACCCCCGAGCACGCGATCGGGACCTGCATGGTCTCCCCGGAGGGCGCCTGCGCCGCCTATTACAACTACGGCCGCTTCGCGCGCGAGAAGGAGCTGGTCTAGATGAGCACCGGCGCCGTCAGCGAGCGCGAGGAGAAGGTGCTCAAGATCATCGAGACCGCGCGCTCGAAGCGGCCCAGGTTCAAGGACGAGACCGTGACCATGGCCCACGGTGCGGGCGGCAAGGCGACCCAGACCCTGATCGAGGGCCTGCTGGTGCCGGCGCTCGCGGGCGAGGGCGAGACGCTCGAGGACATGGGCGACTCCGGGGTCGTGCAGTTCGACGGGCTCGGGATCGCGATGAGCACCGACAGCTACGTCGTCAGGCCGATCCGCTTCCCCGGCGGCTCGATCGGCGAGCTCGCGGTCAACGGAACCTCCAACGACCTCGCGATGGCCGGGGCGCGGCCGAAGGCGATCAGCCTCTCGCTGATCCTCGAGGAGGGGCTGCCCTCCGACGAGCTCCGGGCCGAGGTCGAGGCGATCGCCGCAGCCGCCGAGGCCGCCGGGGTCGAGATCGTCACCGGCGACACCAAGGTCGTCGAGCGCGGCCACGCCGACAAGATGTACATCTGCACCGCGGGGATCGGCGAGATCGACCAGCGCGCGAAGCTTTCGCCCAAGGGCCTCGCCCCGGGCGACAAGGTGATCGTCTCGGGCACGGTCGGCGACCACGGCTCGGCGATCATGCTCGCCCGCGACGAGTTCTCGCTCGATGCCGAGATCGTGTCCGACACGCGCTCGCTCTGGCCGGCGGTCGACGCGCTGCTCGATGCGGCGGGCGAGTCGCTGCACTGCATGCGCGACGCGACCCGGGGCGGCGTCGCCTCGGTGCTCAACGAGCTCGCCCGCGCCTCGGGCGTCTCGATCGGGATCAGCGAGTCCGAGATCCCGCTCGACCCGGTCGTCGCCGGCGCCGCCGAGATGCTCGGCATCGACCCGATGTACGTCGCCAACGAGGGCGTGATGGTCGCGTTCGTCGCCCCCGATCAGGCAGAGAAGGCTTTGCAAGCGCTGAGATCCGTGCCCGGCTGCGAACGGGCCGCGGAGATCGGCGAAGTGAAGACGGAGCCGCCGGGCATGGTCCTGGTGGAGACGGCGTTTGGAGGCAGAAGGGTCCTCGACCAGCTGGTCGGCGACCCCCTGCCGAGGATCTGTTGAGGGACCACCCCTAAACAACCAGGAGGAGAAATGGCACCTGCCACGGAGTTCGTACCGGATCAAGCAAAGACCGAAGCGGTTGAGGCCCACGTCATCTGGATGACGACCGGACTGAGCTGCGACGGCGACTCCGTCGCCATGACCTCCGCGGTGGACCCATCCCTCGAGGACATCATCACCCAGGCGATCCCCGGGATGCCGAAGGTGATCGTCCACAACCCGGTGCTCGCCTACGAGGTCGGGGACGAGTTCATGCAGGCCTGGTACGACGCCGAGGCCGGCAAGCTCGACCCGTTCGTGCTCGTCGTCGAGGGCTCGATCCCGAACGAGGAGCTGAGCGGCGAGGGCTACTGGACCGGGATGGGCAACGACCCGTCGACCGGACAGCCGATCACGACCAACGAGTGGGTCGACCGGCTGGCGCCAAAGGCCGCGGCGGTGGTCGCCGTGGGCACCTGCGCCACCTACGGCGGGATCCCGGCGATGAAGAACAACCCCACGGGCGCCATGGGGCTCGCCGACTACCTCGGCTGGGACTACAAGTCTTCCGCCGGCCTGCCGATCGTCAACATCCCCGGCTGCCCGGCGCAGCCCGACAACATGACCGAGGCACTGCTCTACCTGGCGCTGCACCTCGCAGGGCGCGCGCCGGTGCCCGAGCTCGACGACGCGCTGCGGCCCAAGTGGCTGTTCGGCCGCACGGTCCGCGAGGGCTGCAACCGGGCCGGGTTCGCCGAGCAAGGCGACTTCGCGACCGAATACGGCTCCGACCATCGCTGCCTGGTCAAGCTCGGATGCAAGGGCCCGGTGGTCAAGTGCAACGTGCCGGTGCGCGGCTGGCAGAGCGGCCGCGGCGGCTGCCCGAACGTCGGCGGGATCTGCATGGCCTGCACGATGCCCGGCTTCCCCGACAAGTACATGCCGTTCATGGAAGAGGACTTCATGGGCAGTCTCGCGTCGAACATGGAGCGCTTTACCTGGGGCCCGCTGGTGCGCTGGGGCCGCCGCCGCAACATCAAGAACAAGTACGACAAAGAGCCGGATTGGCGCAAGCCCGGCAACGAAATCAGCTCCGGCTACAAGTCGCGCTCGGCCGGCTACGCGCCGCCCGGGTCGTAGGCGAACGGCAACCCGTCAGCACTTAGAGCTCAACAGGAGGAGAAGAGACAAATGGCAACAACGGAAACCCCGACCACGAAGAAGAAGGTCGCCGTCAAGGAGATGTCCTGGGACCCGATCACGCGGATCGTCGGCAGCCTCGGGATTCATACGGAGATCGACTTCGAGTCGAAAAAGGTGGAGAAGTGCTGGTCGACCTCGATGGTCTTCCGCGGCTTCGACATCTTCATGAAAGGGATCGACCCCCGCGATACGCACTTCATCACCAGCCGGATCTGCGGCATCTGCGGCGACAACCACTGCACGACGTCGTGCCTGAACCAGAACATGGCCTACGGCGTCAAGCCCCCCGCGCTCGGGGACCTCGGCTACAACCTCGCCGAGGCCGCGGATTACATGTTCGACCACGCGATCTTCAACGACTGCATGGCGAACGTCGACTTCTGCGAGCAGATGGTCAAGGAGACGAACCCGTCGCTGCTCCAGAAGGCGGAGTCGACTCCGGCGCCGGGATCCGACATCCACGGCTACAAGACGATCGCCGACATCATGCGGGCGCTGAACCCGTTCACCGGCGACTTCTACCTCGAGACGCTGCAGGTGGCGCGCTACACGCGAGAGATGTACTGCCTGTTCGGCGGTCGCCACACCCACCCCTCGACGATCATGCCGGGCGGGGTCACGGTCGACATCACGCACCAGACCTGCACCGACTACTACGTGCGGCTGATGCGCTACATCGACTACGTCAAGCGCTCGGTGCCGATGCACGACGACCTCTACGACTTCTTCCTCCAGGAGTTGCCGGGGTACGACATGGTCGGCTACCGCGACACGGACCTCGTCTGCTGGGGCTACTTCGACGACCCCGACTACGTCGACTACGACTACAAGAACATGAACGAGTGGGGGAACAAGCGATACGTCACCCCCGGCGTCGTCTTCAAGGGCGAGCTGATCACGACCGATCTGGTCGAGATCAACCTGATGATGCGGATCCTGCTCGGGTCGTCGTACTTCGACGACTGGACCGACGAGGAGACCTTCGTCACCGAGGACCCGCTCGGCAACCCGGTCGACAAGCGCCACCCCTGGAACAAGGTCACGCTGCCGAAGCCGCAGAAGCGCGACTTCCAGGACAAGTACAGCTGGGTCGCCTCGCCGCGGATGTACGACGCGCGCAACGACACCTACGTCGCCAGCGACACCGGCGGCGGCCCGTTCGCGCGCCAGTGGGTCACGGCGAAGGCCGGCCTCGTCGACTTCGGCTACGCGAAGGCGACCGGGTCGAGCATCCAGATGACGCTGCCGAGGACCGCCTCGAAGCCCGAGATGGAGCTCGAGTGGAAGATCCCGGAGAAGTCGAACGCGATCGAGCGCGATCGCGCCCGGACCTACCACCAGGCCTACTCGGCGCTGATCGGCCTCCACTGCCTCGAGCGGGCACTGACCGAGGTCCGCGAGGGCCGCACGAAGTCGTGGAACGACTTCAAGGTCCCCAAGGAGGCCGTCTCGGTGGGATTCTGCGAGGCCGCCCGGGGCGTGCTCTCGCACCACATGGTGATCCGCGACGGCAAGGTCGCGAACTACCAGCCCTACCCGCCGACGCCGTGGAACAGCAACCCGCGCGATACCTACGGAACCCCGGGCCCCTACGAGGATGCGGTGCAGAACACGCCGATCTTCGAGGAGAACGGGCCCGAGAATTTCAAGGGCATCGACATCATGCGGGCGGTGCGGAGCTTCGATCCGTGCCTGCCGTGCGGCGTCCACATGTACAACGGCCAGGGCATGGTCCGCAAGGTCCAGCACACGCCGACGGGGATGTCCTGAGCTCGGGGAACGGACAGCTGGGAGGAGGAGGCGAGGCGGCCGGAGCGGTCAGCCCCGAGGCCCTGATGCAGCGGGTCGAGGAGCTGACCGCCGAGGTCGACAAGCTCGATGACCGGCGCGCCCAGCGCACGGTCGAGCAGCTGCTCGCCGCGGTCATGGACCTCTACGGCGAGGGCCTGACCCGGATCACCTCGATCCTCGAAGAGCACGGGGAGGAGGAGACGCGGAGGCAGCTCGCCGACGACGGCGTCGTCGCCAGCCTGATGCTGATCCACGACCTCTACCCGGTGCCGGTCTCCGACCGGGTCGCCGAGGCGCTCGACAGCGTGCGGCCCTACATGGAGTCGCACGGCGGCAACGTCGAGCTCGTCTCGCTCGAGGGCGGCGAGGCGCGGCTGAAGCTCGAGGGCAGCTGCGACGGCTGCCCGGCCTCGGCCTCGACCCTCGAGCTCGCGATCAAGACGGCGCTCGACGAGCACGCGCCCGACCTGGTCGCGATCCACGTCGAGGGCCTCGAGCAGGACCTGCTCAACCCGGTCACGGTCTCGGGCCAGGCGCTGCCGATGGCCGAGATGCCGGAGGGGACTCCGGCCGCGCCTGGCGCCAACGGCGGCGGGGCGCAGACCGACGCGAGCGGCCTGATGGCCGGACCGGCGTGGCACGGGCTCAACGGCGCCGTCGACGGGCTCCGCGAGGGGGAGCTGACCGCGGTCGAGGTCGAGGGGACGAAGCTGATCGTCGCCCGGGTCGAGGGATCGCTGCTCGCCTACATGGACTCCTGCCCCGGGTGCGAGGGCGCGCTGTCGGTCGGCACGCTGAGCGACGGCGTTCTCGACTGCCCCTCCTGCGATCGCAGCTACTTCCTTCCCCGGGCGGGGCGCTCGATGGACGACGAGCGGATCCAGCTCGGCCCGGTGCCCCTGCTCGAGGCCCGGGGCGAGGAAGTGCGAGTGGCCCTCGCCAGATGAGGGTCGCGGCATGAGCGAAGGCGGCGGCAGACTGATCGACGACAAGGTCGCGGCGCGGCGCCGAGCGAACGTCGTCTCTGGCTTGCGTGGGCTGCGGCGTCCGGCGAGCCCAGGCAACGGCGGCAACGGCGGCAACGGCACCCCAGCCGGCGGGGGCGGGGGTGGGGGCGAGGAGATCTGCGATCTCTGCGGCATCACCCTGCCCCCCAAGCACGAGCACATGCTCCACCTCGGCGACCGGCGGATCCTCTGCGCCTGCGCGACCTGCTGGACCCAGCGCTCGGCCGACCCCGACCTGCGCCCGACCGGCCACCGCGTCGTCTGGCTCGACGGGTTCGCGCTTCCGGACGAGATCTGGGCCAGGCTCCAGGTCCCGATCGGGCTCGCGTTCTTCATGTTCAGCACTTCGGTCGACGCGGTGGTCGCGATGTACCCGAGCCCCGCCGGCGCGACCGAGTCCGAGCTCGACCTGACCGCGTGGCAGGACCTCGTCGACCTCAACCCGGTCCTCGAGTCGCTCGAGCCCGACGCCGAGGCACTGGTCGTCAACCGGATCTCCGAGCCCGCCGAGTACGCGATCGTGCCGATCGACCAGTGCTACGGGCTCGTCGGGGCGATCAAGTCGACCTGGGAGGGGATCTCGGGCGGCGACGCGATCGAGAAGGCGGTGCCGATGTTCTTCAAAGATCTGCGCGAGCAGGCGGGGTCGGTGCGATGACGGGCGGCGCCCCGCTCGGCAACATCCACGGCAACGGCCGCCACCGGCGGCCGCCGGGGGTCGACTCCGACATCGGCCAGGGGCCGGCCGAGACCGCGCCGCCGCCGGGGCAGCCGGCGCTGAGATTCGCGATCACGGGCGTCAGGACGGTCGAGCACGCCGCGGCGCCGACGATCGCCTTCACGATGGAGGTGGAGGACCCCGCCGAGCGCGAGGTGTTCATGGCCGGGCTCACGGTCGGGGTCCACCTCGAGCCCTCGAAGCGCGCCTACCAGGAGCAGGACAAGGCGAAGCTGGTCGAGCTCTTCGGCGAGCCGCACCGCTGGTCGACCACCGCGCAGCGGATGGTCTGGTCGATCGAGACCGTGCTCCTGCCCTCGTTCAAGGGCTCGACGACCGTCGAGATCCCGATCGCGTGCAGCTACGACGTCGAGCTCGCGGCGACGAAGTACTTCCACTCGGTCACCGACGGCGAGATCCCGCTCGCCTTCCATTTCAACGGCAGCGTCTACTACGCCGGGGACGACGGAAAGCTGCAGGTGATCCAGATCGCCTGGGACACGATCTGCGACTTCAAGATGCCGATCGAGGCCTGGCGCGAGATGATCGACTCCTACTACCCCTACCGGGGCTGGGTGCCCGTCCACCGCGACACGCTCGAGGCGCTCCAGCGGCTCAAGACCCGGACCGGCTCGCCGACCTTCGACGCCGCGATCACGGAGCTGCTGGCGGAGCAAACGATCAAGGAGCCCGATGGCCGCTAGTTCTGTGACGGCCCTCGTCGACTCCCTCCTCTACGAGGGCTACGCGCTCTACCCGTACACGCCAGGGGTCAAGAACGCGACCCCGACCCCGTTCGGGATCGTCTACCCGCCCGGCTACGCCGAGGCGCAGCCGGCGGCCTACTCGAAGGCGCGGCTCGAGGCCGCGCTCGAGGCCGGACCCGAGGCGGAGCTCTCGGGGTCCGTGCGCTTCCTGCAGGCCGCGGGCGAGGGCCACAAGGGGATCGAGCGGCGGCTCGAGATCGGGCCGCTCAAGCTCGCCGACCTGGCTCGCGAAACGGCGCGGCTGGAGTTCGAGTTCGAGGACGAGAACGCGCCCGGCGTGCTCCGGGGTCGGGTCGCGATGCGCGCCGAGCTGCTCTCCGCCGACCTCGCGCGGGTCAAGCTCTGTATCCACAACGACGGCGCGATCCCGGGCGGCGCCGAGGCCGAGGCCGAGGCGACGCGCGGCGAGGCGCTGCATTGGAGCCTGCTCTCCACCCACCCGCTGCTCGAGGTCAGCGAAGGGAAGTTCGTATCGCCGCTCGAGCGCGACGGAGAGGCCGGCGCCGCGGCAGAGGGCTGCGAGCCGCTCAACACCTTCCCGGTCCTGGTCGGGGACGACGACCAGGCGGTGCTCGGCGCCGCGATCGTCCTTCCCGAGCACCCCGAGCTCGCGCCCGAGAGCCTCGGAAATCTCTTCGACAACACGGAGATCGAGGAGGCGCTCCTGCTTCACGTCCAGGTCCTCAGCGACGAGGAGCGCGAGCAGATCGGCGGCCAGGACCCCGCGGTCAAGGAGATGATCGCGCGCGCCGACGCAACGACGCCGGAACAGATGGAGACGCTGCACGGCCGGCTCACGTTCTCGGAGCCCCAGGACGAGGAGGGGCAGACCAACGGCGGCCCGCCGAAGCCGCCGCCGGGCCTCGACGAGATCCCGGGCGAGGCGGAGACCAACCTCAATGGGGCCCAGGTACGGCGCGGCGACACGATCGTCCTGCGACCGGGGACCGAGGGCGACGTCTACGACAAGATCCTGCATGGGCGCACGGCGACCGTCGAGCGGATCTACCGCGGCTACGACGAGCGCGTCTACCTCGGGGTGACCGTCGACGACGACCCGGGCCAGGACCTGCTCCGCGACACCGGCCGCTACCTCTTCTTCTTCGCCGACGAGGTCGAGCTGGTCCGATGAGCCAGGAATCAGGAAACCATCGCGAGAACCACGTGCACGAGCCCCAGATGCCGAGCATCCCCGACGTCCAGGAGCAGGAAGTCGACATCAGCGAGATGCAGAAGCAGATCCTCGTCGCCGGGGTCGGCAACGCTTTCCTCGGCGACGACGGCTTCGGCGGCCACGTCGTCAAGCGGCTGCTCGAGCTCGGCGTGCCGGACGGCGTCCGGGTCCAGGACTTCGGCAGCGGCGGCCTCGACCTCGCCTACGAGGTGATGCGCGGCTACCACGCGATGGTCCTCGTCGACGTCAGCGAACAGGGCGGCGAGCCCGGCGACGTCTACGTGATCACGCCGGACCCCGAGGAGGTGCAGCCGATCGGCGAGGGCGAGATGATCAGCCCCCATGGCATGGACCCGAACACGGTCCTGCGCTTCGTCAAGACCGTCCAGGGCTGGCCCGGCAAGGTCGTGGTCGTCGGCTGCGAGCCGGCAAACGTCGAGGAGATGGTGATGGAGCTCTCCGAGCCCGTCCTCGGCGCGGTCGACAAGGCGGCCAAGGTCGTGCTCGAGCAGCTCACCGAGCTGCAGTCCGACGAAGCGTACGAGCAGGCCTAGGCATGCACGAGCTCTCGCTCGCCACCGGTGTCGTCGAGACGGTCGTCCGCCACGCCGCCGGCCGGCCGGTCAGCTCGGTCCAGATGCGGATCGGGACGATGCGCCAGGTCGTGCCCTCCTCGCTCGAGTTCTACTTCGCGATCTGCTCCAAGGACACGATCTGCGAGGGCGCCGAGTTCGAGCAGGAGATCGTGATGGCGCGGTTGCGCTGCAAGGACTGCTCGAGGGAGTGGGAGCTCGAGATACCGGACTTCCGCTGTCCGTCATGCTCGTCGACCCAGGTCGACATCCTGGCCGGGACCGAGTTCGAGGTCGAGTCGATCGAGGTCGAGGAAACATCTGACATGAAAGAAGCCGACATGGAGGAGGCGATTCATGCATCGCACCAAAGTTAAGGTCGCGGAGGACGCGCTCGATGCCAACACGACGATCGCCGACGCGAACCGCCACGACTTCGACCACGCGAGCGTGCGCGTGGTCAACCTGATGTCGGCGCCGGGGGCCGGCAAGACGACGCTGCTCGAGACCGTGCTGCCCGGCCTCGATACCCGGGCCGGCGTGCTCGAGGGCGACGTCCAGGGCTCGCTCGACGCCGACCGGCTCGCGAACGTCCACGTCCCCGTCGTCCAGCTCAACACCGACGCCGGCTTCGGCGGGGAGTGCCACCTCGACGCCAACATGGTCCGCACCGCTCTCCCCGACTTCGAGCTCGGAGACCTCGACCTGCTCGTGATCGAGAACGTCGGCAATCTCGTCTGCCCGGCCGAGTTCAAGGTCGGCGAGGACGCGCGGGCGATGATCTGCTCGGTGACCGAGGGCGAAGACAAACCGCTCAAGTACCCGCTGATGTTCCGCGCCTGCGAGCTCGTCGTCGTCAACAAGATCGACCTGCTGCCGCACCTCGACTACGACCTCGAGGCCCTGCGCAACAACCTCGAGTCGGTCAACCCCGGGATGCGGGTGATCGAGGCAAGCGCCAAGACCGGCGAGGGCACCGACGCGTTCGGGGAGTGGCTCGCGGGGGTCGCCGCGAGGGAGCCCGAGCCCGAGGGCGCCGCGGCGTGAGCGCCGCGCGGGAGCAGAGCTCTCCCGCGACCGCGTCGGTTGCGGAACGGCGGCTCGAGCAGCTGCTCGCCGCTCGCAGCTCCGCCAACCGCGAGTTCTTCGAGGCCGAGGCGGAGCGGATCGCGCGCTGCTGCCACCGCCTCGCCGAGCGCTTCGCGCGGGGGGACGGCTGGTGGCGTTCGGGCGCTCGCCCGTCGCGCGCTCCGACGTCCGCCACGTCGCGGTCGAGTTCGTCCACCCGGTGATCGTCGGCAAGCAGGCGCTGCCGGCGATCGGGCTCGGGCGCGAGGGGGGGAACCTCCGGACCCAGGTCGACCTCGTCTGCGAGCCCGACGACATCGCGATCGCCTACGGGACCGAGGAGGCCGGCGGCGCCGAGGCCGTCCAGGCGCTCGCGCTCGCGCGCGAGCGCGGCTGCCTGACGATCGCCTTCTCCGAGGCCGACGCCGAGTGGGAGTTCGAGCCGCCGAGCGAGGACCCGTTCGTCGCCCAGGAGCTCGCCGAGACGCTCTACCACGTCCTCTGGGAGCTGGTCCACGTCTTCTTCGACCACCGCGGCCTGCTCGAGGGCCGCGAGGCGCGCGCGACCCACGACACCGGCCACTCGGCCTTCCTCTACCCGTTCCTCTCCGAGGGCGAGAGCGACCTCGAGGCGATCGTCGAGGACGTCCGCGGCTCGGTCCTGATGAAGTCGGCCGAGGTCGGCGAGCTGCGCGAGCAGACGCTCTCCGAGGGCGCCCCGACGCTGCTCGCGGCGGCCGCGGCGCTGCGCGCCTCGTTCGAGCGCGGCGGCAAGCTGCTCGCCTTCGGCAACGGCGGCTCGGCTACCGACGCGATGGACGTCGTCGCCGACTTCCGCGGTGACCCTCGCTGGCCCCACCGGCGGGCTCTCGACCTGACCGAGGACCCGGGGATCATCACCGCGATCGCGAACGACATCGGCGTCGAGGCGATATTCGCGCGCCAGATCATCGCCTACGGTCGCGAGGGCGACGCGGCGCTGGCGCTCTCGACCAGCGGCAACTCGTCGAACATCATCGCCGCGCTCGCTGAGGCGCGCCGCCGGGGCCTGGCGACGATCGCGATGGTCGGCTACGACGGCGGGCGGGTCGCCGAGGAGGGGCTCGCCGACCACGTCGTGGTCACCCGCTCGCAGAACATCCCCCGGATCCAGGAGGCGCAGGCGAGCGCCTACCACGCGCTGCGCGAGCTGGTCGAGCTGGCCCCCGCGGCGTGAGCGGCGCCGCCGCGCCGCGCCGGCTGCGGGCGCGGGTCGAGGGCGTGGTCCAGGGCGTCGGATTCCGGCCCTTCGTCTACAAGCTCGCGACCGAGCTCGAGCTCGGAGGCTGGGTCCGCAACGACTCGCGCGGCGTCCTGCTCGAGGTCGAGGGCTCCCCCGAGGCCCTCGAGAGATTCCTCGAACGGCTCGCCGGCGAGGCGCCGCCGCTGGCCGCGGTCGAGTCGATCAGAACCGAGGACGCCGACCCGGACGGCGAGCGCGGCTTCGCGATCGCCGAGTCCGACCCCGGCGGCGAGCCCGAGGCGCTGGTCTCGCCCGACACCGCGACCTGCGTCGACTGCCTGGGGGAGGTCTTCGACCCGGGCGACCGCCGCCACCGCTATCCGTTCACGAACTGCACCAACTGCGGCCCGCGGTTCACGATCGTGCGCGGCGTCCCCTACGACCGCCCGCTGACGACGATGGCGGGCTTCGAGATGTGCGAGGCCTGCCGGGCCGAGTACGAGGACCCGCTCGACCGCCGCTTCCACGCCCAGCCCAACGCGTGCCCGGCCTGCGGGCCGGAGCTCCGGCTCCACGATCCCGATGGGGAGGAGGCGAGCGGAGACGCGGCGCTGCTCGCGACCGGCGCGGCCCTGCGCGAGGGGCGGATCGCCGCGGTCAAGGGGCTCGGCGGCTTCCACCTCGCCTGCCTCGCGTCCGACGATGACGCGGTCGCGGCGCTGCGGTCGCGCAAGCACCGCGAGGACAAGCCGTTCGCGCTCATGGCCCCGACCATGGACGCGGCGCGCGAGCTGGTCGATCTCGACGCCGAGGCCGAGCGGCTGCTCGCTTCGCGCGAGCGCCCGATCGTGATCGCGCCCCGGCGCGACGGCGCCGACGTCGCGGGTTCGGTGGCGCCGCGCTCGCGCGAGCTCGGCGTGATGCTCCCCTACACGCCCCTCCACCACCTGCTGCTCGCCGACCTCGGCGCCCCGCTGGTGATGACGTCGGCCAACGTCTCCGACGAGCCGATCGCCTACGAGGACTGGGACGCGCTCGAGCGCCTCGCGAAGGTCGCCGACCTCTTCCTGCTCCACGACCGCCCGATTCACATCCGGACCGACGACTCGGTCGCGCGCTCGGTCTCCCCGGCCGGCCACGAGCAGCGCAGCATCCTCCTGCGCCGCGCGCGCGGCTACGTGCCCGAGAGCCTCGCGCTGCCGATCGAATCGCCCGCCGGGATCCTCGGATGCGGGGCCGAGCTCAAGAGCGTGTTCTGCCTCGCCAAAGGCGCGCGCGCCTGGGTCGGCCACCACATCGGCGACCTCAAGAACTACGAGACCCTGGTCTCGTTCAGCGAGGGGATCGCGCACTTCGAGCGCTTGTTCGCGGTCGAGCCCGAGATCGTCGCCCACGACCTCCATCCGCAGTACCTCTCGACCCGTTACGCCCTCGAGCGCGAGGGCGTGCCCCACGTCGGCGTCCAGCACCACCACGCCCACCTCGCCGCCTGCCTCGCCGAGCACGGCGAGGCCGGGCCGGCGATCGGTGCGATCTACGACGGCACCGGCTACGGCCCCGACGGCACGGTCTGGGGCGGCGAGCTGCTCGCCGGCGGGCTCGCGGGCTACGAGCGCGCCGGGATGCTCTGGCCGGCGCCGCTTCCGGGCGGCGACGCCGCCGTCCGCGAGCCCTGGCGCATGGCCTGCTCCTGGCTCGCGGTCGCCACCGATGAGGCCGTGCCGCCGCTGCCCGAGGCGCTGCAGGCGGACGTCAGCGGCGAGCAGTGGCGCCAGGTCTCGGAGCTCGTCGCGACCGGGCTCAACTCGCCGATCACCACGAGCGCGGGCAGGCTCTTCGACGCGGTCGCGGCGCTCTGCGGGATCGGCGCCCGGGTCAACTACGAGGGCCAGGCGGCGAGCGAGCTCGAGGCGGCCGCCGACCCCGGCGAGCGCTCGGCCTACGAGCTGCCGCTGCTCGAGACCGGCGACGCGCTGCTGCTCGACGCGCGCGAGCTCGTGCGCGCCGTCGCCGCCGACGCGGCGGGCGGGGTGCCCGTCGGCGTGATCTCCGCCCGCTTCCACAACGGGCTCGCGGCGGCGACGGCCGCCGCCTGCGCGCGCGAGGCCGAGCGCCGCGGCCTCGATCTCGTCGTGCTCTCGGGCGGGGTGTTCCAGAACCGGCTGCTGCTCGAGCTCACGGCTCGCGCGGTTACCGGTGAGGGCCTACGGGTACTCATGCCCCAGCGCCTGCCGCCCAACGACGGCGGAATCTCATACGGCCAGGCGGCGGTCGCCGCCGCGACGGCCAGCTAAGGAGGCACCGATGTCCGACAGCGCCAAATATCTCGGGATCTACCTCAACGACCACCTCGCGGGCTCGAGCTTCGGGCTCTCGCTCGCGCGCCGGATCGCGAAGGAGAACGAGGGCGACGAGACCGGAAGGGTGCTCTCCGAGGTCGCCGAGGAGATCGAGACCGACCGCGAGCTGTTGCAGACGCTGATGGAGCGCCTCGGCGTGCGCAGGAAGCTCCCTCGCCAGGCGATCGCTTGGGTCGGCGAGAAAGCGGCGCGTTTCAAGCCCAACGGCAAGCTGATCGGCTACTCGCCGCTCAGCCGCTACATCGAGCTCGAGGCGCTTTCGCTCGGGATCGCGGGCAAGACGTCGTTGTGGGAGGCGCTGCTCGAATGCATGGACGGCACCGAGCTCGCCGGGGTGGACATCGCCGAGCTCGCGGCGCGCGGGCGCTCGCAGCGCGAGCGGGTCGAGGCCCAAAGGCTGCGCGCCTCCGAGCAGGCATTCGGGGAGGGGCTGAGCGACGCTCCCTCCGACGCGTCGAAGGTCAGACCGTCGGGGCCCAGCTCGAAGACCCACCCGGCCTGAGCCGCTCGCGCGCCTTGACCCGCCCGCGCCGGTAGAAGCGCACCGGGTGCGGGCCCATCGCCCAGGGGTGCCAGCCGAGCGTCCCGTAGTGCTCGCGCAGGTGGGCCTTGAGCTCGCCGCGGTGCTTTCCGCAGGCGTACATCGCGCGCCCGTAGATCCCGTTGCCGGTCCAGACGAGCCAGTTCTCGGGCTCGCAGTCGAGGTAGATCCCGAACAGCAGCTCCTGCAGCAGCGCCTCGAGCGCCTTCTGGGTATCGGCGCCCGGCTGCTCCCCGCAGAAATCGCAGCGGAAGACGACCTTGACGGGCACCGATCAGGCCCCCGGCGGCTCAGTGATCGTGAGCGTGGTCCTCCTCCAGCCCCTTCTCGTGGGGGTGGGGGTGCGAGTGGGTCGTTCCATCCTCGTGCGTGTGCTCGTGCTCGTGCTCGGTGTGCTCGTGCTCGGCGTCGCTGTGGGCGTGGGTGTGGCTCTCGTCCCCGTGGCTGTGCTCGTGGACGTGCGGCGCTTCGTGGTCGTGATCGTGCTCGTCCGGCATCGGAGTCCTTTCGTCAGATTGCGTCCCGAAAAGGGTACTCCGCGACGCTAGGTCAGACCCACGTACCAGAGCCCGAAGACGAGGCCGAAGGCGCCGAGCGCCGGGATCAGGACGCTGCGGTAGACCGGCTCGATCACCGGCCGGGTCAGGACCCAGGCGAAGGCCGTGGTGCAGAGCGCCATCGAGAACACCGACATCGGCGCGAAGACCGCCATCGCCGCGGCGGCCTCGAGCTGGCTCGGGAGCGCGGCGATCAGGAGAACGACGACGGCGCCGGTTCCGGCGAGGCCGTGCAGCAAGCCGATCCCGAACGCCTGCTGGGGGGTTCGGACATGCCGGTGTCCGTGATCCTCGCCTTTGCGCAGGTGGCGGTGGCGCCCGTCGCCGGGATCCGCGTGGTCGTGCCTGCCGACCCGGTAGTCACCGTGGCCCCACTTCCAGAGCACGCGAGCGGCGAGCAGCAGGATCACGACCCCGACCGCCTTCTCGGCCCCGCTCTCGAGCCACGCGGGGAGCTCGGACTTGAAGAGGATCAGCGGCACCCCGAGGATGACGAGCGTCGCCGCGTGGCCGGCGCCCCACCAGGCGCCGAGGCGCGCCGCGGCGCGCGTGTCGCCGTCCTCGGTCGCGACCAGCGAGGTGACCGCGACGAGGTGGTCGGGGTCGGAGGCGTGGCGGAGGCCGAGCAGGAACGCGATCCCGAGCGCGACCAGCAGCGGCGCGCCCTCGAAGAGGCCGGTCAGCCACTCGTCGACGTGTTCGACCGGCGCGAAGAGGAACTCGAAGCTCACGAGCTCCCCCCGGCGTCCGAGCAGTCGGGGCAGAGCCCCGCGATCGGGAAGTGGCTGAACCGCGCCTCGTAGCCGAAGCCCCGCCGGACCGTCTCGCGCACCTCGTCGAGCGCCCCGGGCTCGACCGCGAGGTGGTTGCCGCAGGCCTCGCAGACGAGGTACTCACGGGTCGCCGCCCCGGTCCGGGCGTACAGCCCCGGACCGTGGCCGAGGTGGAAATGGCGAACCAGGCCGAGCTTCTCCAGCGTCTCGAGGTTCCGATAGACCGAGGCGATGTCGGATTCGGGGAGCCGTCCGCCGAGCCCGGCGGAGATCTGCTCGGCGCTCAGCGGCTCGTCCTCGGCGTAGAGCGCCTCGAGCACGACGCGCCGCGCGGCGGAGACGCGCATCCCGCGCTCCCTCAACGCCGCGACCGCCGACTCGATGTCGGGGGCGTCGAGCGGCGGGGCTCCATGCGAAACGGTCAAGCGATCTCCTCCGTAGTGAGGCCGACTCTATTGCGAATGGTTCGCAGTTGTCAACCGGGATATACTTCCGCCGTCCCTTGCCCGTCGCGCACCCGCTCGAAGAAGGTGTGGAACCCGGGAGGCCCGTTTGAAGAGCTCGTCCGTCCCTCACCGTTACTCGCCCGAGAAGGCGTACCGTCCCCGCGTCGCTCCCCCGAGCGTCGAGGACAAGGACGCGTGCGCGATCTACGCGTCCGTCCGCAAGGACGGCACCCCGAGCCACGAGCCGGTCGAGCTCGCGCTCGTCTCGCTGCAGAAGATGCTCCACCGCGCCGGCAACGTCGACGGCGAGGGCGACGGCTGCGGCGTCCTGGTCGACCTTCCGCGGAAGATCTGGGCCGAGGAGGTCCGCTCAGGCGGCCATAACCCCTCGCTCGCGCTCGACGATGCCTTCGCGGTCGCCCACGTCTTCATCGAGCGCTCCGGCGACATCGAGCGGATCCGCCACGACGCGCGCGAGATCCTCGGCCGAGCGGGCTTCCGGATCCTCGCCGAGCGGCTCGGCGCCACCGACTCGGCGGCGCTCGGCCCGACCGCGCGCGAGGACGAGCCCCACTTCTGGCAGGTCGCGGGCCTCGCCTCGGACGGGGCCAGCGCCGACTCGAGCCTCTTCGGGCTCAAGGTCGAGCTCGAGGCGCAGCTCGGCGTCCACGTCGCCTCGTTCTCGCCCTCGACCTGCGTCTACAAGGTCATGGGCGCTCCGAAGGTGCTCGGGCTCTACTACCCCGACCTCTCCGACGAGCGCTTCGAGACCGTCGGCTGCTTCGGCCACAACCGCTACTCGACCAACACCTGGCCCTCGTTCACGCGCGTGCAGCCGTTCGGCGTTCTCGGCCACAACGGCGAGATCAACACGATCGCCCAGCTGCGCCAGGAGGCGCGGATGCTCGGGATCCCGATCGCCGAGGGCAACTCCGACTCCCAGGACTTGAACCGCACGATCGAGACGCTCGTCCGCCGCGACGGCCTCAGCCTCGCGGAGGCGATGGAGATGATCGTGCCGCCGATCGCGAACGAGGTTCGCGCGATGCCCGACGACCTGCACTCCTTCTACATGTACCTGAAGCAGACCATGGGCCCGTTCGCGCAGGGCCCGGTCGCCCTGATCGCCCGCCACGGCGACGAGTGCGTGTTCAGCGCCGACGCACTCGGGCTGCGGCCGCTGTGGCAGGTCGAGACGACCGCCGACTGGGTCTTCAGCTCCGAGCCCGGGGTCGTCAGCGTCCACGACATGGCTTCGGAGCCGAAGCCGCTCGCCCCCGGCGAGAAGGCGCTCGTCACGATCGACCGCGCCAAGCGCTCGGCGAAGCTCCACTCCCACGACAAGATGCTGCGCATCGTCCGCGACCGCTGGCTCGAGCGCACCGGCGCCACCGAGGTCGCTCCGTACGACCGCGCGCTGAAGACCGGCGGGCCGCTCGAGGGCCCCGAGGTACCCGGCCACGCCGAGGCGGGCCCCTCGGAGCCGGTCAAGGTCGCCGAGGGGATCCTCGCCGGCTTCGGCTGGCAGCGCGACGACGTAAAGCTCGTCCAGCAGATGGCGTCGAACGGCGCCGAGCCGATCGGCTCGCTCGGCTACGACGGCCCGCTGGCCGCGCTCTCGCCCGAGCGCCAGAACCTCGCCGACTACTTCAAGGAGACCGTCGCCGTCGTCACCAACCCGGCGATCGACCGCGAGCGCGAGATGGAGCACTTCTCGACCCGCGCGGTGTTCGGCCGCCGCCCGCCGCTCGGCGACCCGTCGATCGACACCGGCACCGTCGAGACCTCGTTCCCGGTCATCCTCGGCGGCCATGACGACGTCGCGCCGATCACCGACGACGAGTACCGCAAGATCGCCAACGAGCACCAGACCTGCCTGCTCGAGGACCTCTGGGGGCAGTTCAGCGACGATCGCGCCGCCGCGGTCCAGATCTCGCTGCTCGACGCCGAGACGACCCAGGGCGCGATCGAGCGGATCAAGCAGGAGGCGGTCGTCGCGGTCCGCGACGGCGCCGAGCTGCTCGTGCTCACCGACCGCTCCGTCTATGAAGGCGAGCGCCGCTACCTCGATCCCCACCTCGCGACCTCGGCGGTCGACCAGGCTCTGAAGCAGATGCGGGTCGAGCCCGGCGAGGAGAACCTGCGCCGGCGCTGCTCGATCGTCCTCCGCTCGGCGGCGATCCGCAACGTCCACGACGTCGTCCTCGCGCTCGGGATGGGGGCCAACGGAGTCACCCCCTACGTGATGTTCGAGGTGATCTGCGTCGACGACTACCCGCAGGACATCGCCAACCTCTGTAGCGCGCTCAGCAAGGGGATCGAGAAGGTGATCTCGACGATCGGGATCCACGAGGTGCGCGGCTACGCGCGCCAGTTCTCCTCGATCGGGATCAAGCCCGAGCTCGCGGAGATCTTCCAGACCGAGGCCTGGGCCGCGTCGGAAAAGGGCGGCACGGGGTTCGCCGATCTCGACGCCGACACCGGCGAGCGCCAGCGGATCATCTCCGGCGACGAGAAGGCGAAGCCGGCCAAGACCTTCCGCTTCTACCCCAAGGTCTACAAGGCCGCCGTCGCGGCATCGAACGGCACCGCCGACTACGCCGAGTACTCGGAGAAGGTCCGCGATCTCGAGAGCCAGAACCCGATCTCGATGCGCCACATCATGGGCCTCAAGAAGGAGGCCGACCGCGCCCCCATAACTGACCCCTCTCAGGTCGACGCCGGCGTCGGCCATCACGACTACCCCGTCGTGATCAGCTCGATGAGCTTCGGATCGCAGTCCGAGCCCGCGTTCCGCTCTTACGCCGAGGCCGCGAAGGCGATCAACATCCTCTGCATCAACGGCGAGGGCGGCGAGATCCAGGACATGTACGGCCACTACCGCAAGTGGCGCGGCCAGCAGGTCGCCTCGGGCCGCTTCGGGGTCTCGGCCGAGATGATCAACTCCTCCTACGTCGCCGAGATCAAGATCGGCCAGGGCGCGAAGCCCGGCGAGGGCGGCCACCTGCCGGGAAAGAAAGTCTCCGAGAAGGTCGCCGAGGCGCGCAACGCCGCCCCCGGCACCGACCTGATCTCGCCCTCAAACAACCACGACCTCTACTCGATCGAGGACCTCGCGGAGCTGATCGACGAGCTCAAGACGGTCAACCCCGACGTCCGCGTCTCGGTCAAGGTCCCCGTCGTCCCGAACATCGGCACGATCGGGCTCGGGATCGCCAAGGCCGGCGCGGACATCATCACCCTGTCCGGCTTCGAGGGCGGGACCGGCGCCGCGCGCCAGCACGCGCTGCGCCACGTCGGGCTGCCGTCTGACATCGGAACCCGCGCCGTGCACCGGGCGCTTATGGAAGCCGGGATCCGCAACCGGGTCGAGATCTGGGCCGATGGCGGCTATCGCCACGCCCACGACGTCGTGAAGCTGCACTGCATGGGCGCCAACCGGGTCGCGTTCGGCACCCTGGCGATGGTCTCGCTCGGCTGCACGATCTGCCGCGGCTGCCAGCTCGACACCTGCCACGTCGGGATCGCGACCCAGATCGAGACCGTCGAGCAGGCCCAGGAGCACGGCCTGAAGAAGTTCACCCCGCAGGCGGTCGCCTCGGCCTCCGAGAACTGCGCCCGCTTCTTCTCGGCGATGGGCGAGGAGATCAAGGAGGTCGTCGCGTCGCTCGGCTACGAGCGCGCCCAGGACCTCGTCGGGCGCTACGACCTGCTCGAGCAGACCGGCTACGCCGAGCAGCTCGACCTCGCCTCGATGATCACCCCGCTCGAGGAGTTCCTCGACCTCGAGCCGATCGACCTCCCGGTCGCCGACGAGCTGGTCGAGGCGCGCGCCGAGGCCGGCCTCGTCCAGGCGCGGCCGATCCGGATGGAGCCCAAGCAGGCCTCGGCCGAGATCGCCTCGCTCGCCGCCGACGTCTGCGGAGGCAAGATCGTCCGGAGCGAGTTCGGGCGCCCGACCGACGCCAACGACCGGGTGCTCGGGACCGAGCTCTCGGGCGAGCTCTCGCGATCGCGGATCTACGGCGACGGCCCCGAGTCGAGCCTCGACGTGCTCGCCGACCTGAGCTTCAACGGCGGCAGCGTCGCCGGCCAGGGGTTCGGAGCCTTCAACGCCTACGGCGTCTCGATCCGGGTCGAGGGCGGCGCCCAGGACGGGGTCGGGAAGACGATGCTCGGCGGCGTGGTCTCGGTGCTCAAGGGCGTCGGCGCCGACGGCAAGCGCGTCAACGGCTCGGTCGGCAAGTCGTTCGCCTATGGAGCGCAACGCGGTCGTCTGTTCGTGCAGGGCTCGGCCGACTCGCGCTTCTGCATCCGGCTCTCGGGCGCCGACGTCGTGCTCGGCGGCGAGCCCGCCGAGCCGCTCGACGACGCGCGCGGCTGCATCGTCGACCGCGCCAACGCCAAGGGTTTCGCGTTCGAGTACATGACCTCGGGCCGCGCGGTCGTGCTCGGCGACATCGGGCCCTGGGCCTGCGCCGGGATGACCGGCGGCCGCGTCTACGTGCGGGTCAGCGACGAGCTGAAGATCGACCGCCCGACGATCGAGTCAAGGCTCGGGGAGGGCGCCAAGGTCCACCTCGACGAGCTCGACGCCGAGGGCGCGCTCGACATCGAGGACCTGCTCGGCCACTATTCCGCCGAGCTTCGGGCGACCAATCAGGATCAGGAGGCCGAGCGGATGACCGCGCTGGCCGCCGACGCCGGCTCGAACTTTCTGATGATCGTCCCCGAGAAGGTCCAGGCGGACCCGAACATCTCGACCGAGTAGCGAGGCCCTGCTCAGAGCCTGCAGTGCCGGAACCCGAGACCGCGGCTGGTCCTCTTGGTCTTGAGCACGTGGCTCGCGACCATCTCCTGCAGCTTGAGCGCCTTTTGCACGGACGCCGGGGTCAGATTCTCGAGCACGGCGCCGAAGCGGCCGAGGAGCGAGGCGTCTCCCTTGCGGCTCTTGATCCACCTCGAGATCTTCGCCGCGCTGTCGGGCGGGCGCGCGATCGCGGCGATCTTGGCGTTACCGCGGCGGAAGACCCGCGCCGCGGCGACGAAGCGGCGCCCGACCTGCTTGAACTTCCCCGCCTTGAGGTCCTGCTTGTAGCGCTTACCGGCTTTCTTTCTCGCCTTGTTGGTCTCGTTGCAGATCGGCTCGACCTGGCCCCTGTAGATCTCGATCGTCTGTGGGGTGGGGACCGGGGTCGTCTGCGCCGAGGCGGCGACCGGCAGCGCCAGGGCGGCGGCGAGAACCGATATCAGGGCGATTCGGGTCATTTCGAGTCGCGGAGGATAGAAGATGCCGAGCGCCGGGTCGCTACCCGGCGAGCTTCTTCAATTCGCTGTCGACGGCGTCGGCCGCGGGCTCCTTGCCCTCCGGCGATGCCTTGTCGACGACCTCGGGGAGCGCCTCGGCGATCAGGTTCGCGGTCTGATCGGTGGGCAGGCCGATCTTCTCGGCGATCTCCTTGACCTCGTCCTCACCGACGACCTTCGCCGCCTGCTCGCCGGTGATCGGCTTGCTCTCGCCGTCGCCGACCCAGGACTCGGCCTCTTCGCCCAGCCCCTGCTTCTTCATCGCGTCGAGGATCTTCGAGAGCCCGCCGCTCGAGACCATCGAGATCACGATCGGGAGCAGCAGCTTGATCAGCTTCTCCTTATCGCCGCCGTCGTCGGCGCCGAGCGCCTTGCCGAGCGCGCCGCTGAGAATGTCCTCGAGCGCCGATATGGGCTCAGGCGCCGGCGATGACGGTCGAGGCGTCGACGACGAACAGCCGGTAGCGGCCGACCCCGAGCTCGTCGCCGTCCTCGAGCGCGCCCCATTCGACCCGCTCGCCGTTCAGGTAGACGCCGTTCATGCTCCGGTCGTCGAGCACCCGCAGCCCGCGCTGGTCGCTGTTGACGATCAGCGCGTGGCGGCGTGAGACCGAGGCGTCGTCGAGGCGGATGTCGGCGATGTCGCTGCGCCCGATCCGCACCCAGCCGTCCTCGATCCTGACCGTTTGGCGCCGGCCGCGGTCGGAGAAGATCAGGTACTGGCCGCGCTCGCCGATCTCGGCCCGAGCCTCTTCGAGCCAGTCCGGATCACCGTTCGCGCGGCGGCGGCTGAGCGGGATCGACTCGGCGGTCGCATCCTCGAAGATCGAGTGCCCCCGAAAGCGGGATCCGTCCGGAAGCTGGGGACTCGTCGCTGGGGCTTGTGCCTCGATTATCCGTTTCCTCCGTCTGCCGATGCTACGCCGCCCCCCGGCAAAAGCAAGCGGGTGACCGGGATTACCCCGCAAACTGGAGGTTTTGCGAGGTGGGCTGCGGTTCGGGCCGCGAGCGGGCGGCAGATAGACTCGCGGCGTGGGACCGGTCTCCGCAGAGACAGCGATCGACGCGTCGCGCGAGCGCGTCTTCGAGCTGATCGCCGACCTCTCGGCGCGGCCTTCTTTCTGCGACCACTTCATGCACGACTACCGGATCGCCCGCGTCGAGGCCAGCGGGGAGGGGGCCGCGGCGCGCTACCGGATCGACCCGCCCGGGCCCGAGACGTGGGTCGAGACCGTGATCTCCGAGGCCGAGCAACCGCACCTGATCACCGAGCGCGGCCGGTGCGGGCGCAACAGTCGGGTGCCGGTCTTCACCGCCTGGGAGCTGACCGAGGGCGCCGGGGTGACCAACGTGCGCGTCACCTTCTGGACCGAGCCCTCGCTTCCGATCGACCGGATCCGCGAGCTGCTCGGCGCGGGGCGCTGGTACCGGCGCCGCTGGCGCACCGCGTTGCGCAGGCTGGCGGGCGTGATCGAGGGCGACGAACCCGTGCGCCGGGTCGAGGTCGCGGGTGGCGATCGCGTCGCGACGCTTGCCGGTTGAGCGCGCGGATAGACTCACGCCGTCGATGAGCAGGTCGCTGAGATACGCGCTCGCGGTCGCGCTTGCGGTGGGGCTGGTCGCCTCGACCGGGTGCGGCGGCAAGAGCTCGCACGATGAGTTGGTCGAAGGCGAGATCTTCGAGCTCGGAGAGCTGCGCTACAACGTCCTCTACTTCCGCAACCTGAACCCCAAGGACACCGAGGACGCCGAGTACCTCGAGGGCCAGCCGCCGCCGCCGATCGGGCAGAGCTACTTCGCCGCCTTCCTGCTGATCGACAACCTGAGCAGCGAGGAGTTCACGCTCCCCGACGAGGACGCGTTCGAGGTCAGCGACACCACCGGTGCCCACTACGAGCCGATCGAGAGCGAGGGCTTATACGAGTTCCCCTACGGCGAGGTGATCGAGGGCGACAGCCAGGTTCCGGATCCGGACTCGACCGCTGCCTACGGCCCGATCCAGGGCTCGATGATCCTCTTCCTGATGGCCGAAGCCGTGTCCGAGAGCCGCCCCCTGGAGATGAGCATCAAGACCGAGGAGGGCGACGCGCTCGTGGAGCTTGACCTCTAGACAGGGTGCGCTGCTGCTCGCGGCCGCGGGCGCCGTGGTCGTGCTGCTCGCGTTTCCGGGAACGATCGCCAAGCTCGCCGCGCTGGCGGCGATCGTGCTCGGGACGGTGTTCACCGCTCCGGCCCCGGACGCCCCGTCCGGCCCCGTCCCCTGGTGGCGGCTGCTCTCGATCGGAGCGATGCTGGCGATCGCGGGGCTCGTGATCGCGCTCGTCTTCGAGACGCTCGGCGGCCTGATCGCCGCCGCCGGCGGCGCGCTCGTGATCGTCGGGGTCGCCTTCGGCTACCCCGTGCAGGCGCGAAGCCGGAGCTAGCGGCTCTCAGCCACCCAGAGCGGCTTCGAAGATCCCGCGCGCCGCGGGCGCCGCGACCTGGCCGCCGTCGCCGTCGGAGTCGGCGAAGAAGACCGCGACGGCGAGCTTCGGCTTCTCGGCCGGCGCGAAGGCCGCGAACCAGGCGTCGAGGATCTGCTCGGGTTTCGGCGGCTCCTCGCCCGGCTCCGGGTTCTTGACCTCCTCGGGCTGCTCGGAGTCGGGCTTCGGCCCGAGCTCGGCGGTCCCGGTCTTGCCGGCGACCTGGATCCGCCCCATGTCGGCGAGCGTGCCGGTGCCCGAGTTGACGACCTCGACCATCAGGTTGCGGACCGTCCCCGCGACCTCGGGCGTCGTCACCTTGACCGGCTTCGCGTCCGGGCCGAGCTCTGGATCGGAGACGATCGGCGTCGGCGAGCGCACCCCGTCGGCGGCGATCGTCTGCGCCATCGAGGCGAGCTCGAGCGGCGTCGCGAGCACCCTTCCCTGGCCGATCGCGCTGACCCCGACGTCGAGGTCGGTGGGGATCTCGGTCGGGATCTCTGACTGCGGCGGATCGATCGCCTCGGTCGCCTGGTCGTTGAAGAGCTCCGGCTGCTGGTTGAACCCGAAGAGCTCGGCGGTATCGACCAGCTTCTTCGCCCCGACCTCGATCCCGAGCGGCGCGAAGACCGTGTTGCACGAGTGCGCGAACGACTCGACGAAGTTGCCGCCGCAGATCTCGCCGTTCGAGTTCTCGAGCTCGCGCCCGCCGACGTTGGTGCTGCTGACGTGGTCGAACTCATCGCTGAGCTTGACCGCGTCGAGCTCGAGCGCCGCGACCGTGGTGATGATCTTGAACGTCGACCCGGGAGGGGCCGGCTGGGAGTAGGCCGCCCCGGCCAGCCCGCGCACGGCGCCGCTGCGCGCGTCGAGCACCGCGGAGCCGCCGATCCGCCCCGTGACCGCGGCGACGGCCGCCTCCTGGATCTCGGGGTCGATCGTCGTCTTGACCGGCTCGCCCGCGGTCGCCTCGGCGGTCGCCAGCGTTCGCCCGGCGGAGGCGGCGGCGACGTCGCCGCCCTCTCCCTTGACCGCGAGCAACTCGCCCCCGGGCTGGCCGGTGAGCTGGGGGTTGAAGGCGAGCTCGAGGCCGCTGATCCCGACCGAGATGTCGGAGGGGTAGCCGTCGGCGCGGAGCTCGGCCTCGAGCTCGGGATCGGGGTTGCCGATCTCGCCGGTGACGTCGAGCGCGTCGGTGCCGAGCGGCGAGCTGCGCTCGGCGCCCTGTCCCTCGGCGAGCGGCGTTCCGTCGCGGGCCAGGATCGGCGCCCGCTCGCCGACCTCGAGGTGGCGCCCGACGCGCTCGTCAGCGGCGAGGCCGGGGAAGGTGAGGTGGGGGGACCAGGTGATCTTCCCGTCGGAGACCGGGAACTGGATCTCTCCGTCGACGACGCCGAAGAGCTTGGTCCGCACGGCGACGTCGGCGGTCACGACGTCGACGCCGCCGGCGCTCGCCGGGCCGCTGATGTCGCCGGGGTCGATCGCGGTCGCGGTCGCGGTCGACTGGGCCGCCAGGTAGGCGCTCTGGAGGTTCTCGAGCGGGTGCTCGGCCGCCGACTCGCTCGTGAGCTCGGTGTGCATCCCCGCGAAGTCCTGCTTCGCCCAGGCCTTGACGAAGCGCTCGGCGGCCTCCTTGTCGGGCGATCCTGCCGCGATCACGATCCCGGCGACGAACGACGCCAGGGCGAGGACGATCAGCGGCAGCAGCCTGTTGCGCCGCCGCCGGGCCCGCTCGATCTCGCGCTTGCTCCGCGGCCGCCCCGCCGGCTTCTGCGCTTCCGTGGTCGCGGTCTCGTTCACGCCCGGATTATTGCCTGCGGAGCGCCCGGATCGCGCACGTTTCGGGGCACGGGCACCGATCCCCAAAAGCCGGTCACTTACCTCCAGTAAGCTTGTCATGTGAATTCGAGCCAGGCACGAGGCGTGCAAGCGGTCGGCGCCGAGGAGCGCGTCTGCCCCAGCTTTCACGCCGCGATCGAGCTGATCGGCAGGCGCTGGTCGGGGGCGATCGTCGCCGCGCTGACCCCGGGGCCGATGCGTTTCGCGGAGCTCGCCGCGGCGGTCCCCGGCCTCTCCGACCGGCTGCTCTCGCAGCGGCTCAAGGAGCTCGAGAGCGAGGGCCTGGTCTCGCGCTCGGTCGAGGACGGTACGCCGGTCCACGTGAGCTACGCGCTGACCCGCAAGGGCGAGGCGCTCGAGCCCGCGATCACCGAGCTCCGCAGCTGGGCCCGGCGCTGGCACGCGGCCGGCTGAGCGCGCAAACACGCTTGCAGGGGAGAGTGCAGGCGGGCATCTGGGCCCGCGCGGCGAAACCTTGACCCCTTGACTCTGTTGCCTATGTGGATGCACTTCCGCACCGTTTCCCTGCTCGCGGCCTGCACGGCCCTGTTCCTCGCCATCGGGGCGGGCCCGGCCTCCCCTGGGAGCGCGAGCGCCCAGGGGCCGACCGCGGTCGCGGCGGACAACCCGCTCTCCGGCAACGGGATGTGGATCTGGTACGTGAGCCGCTCGCAGGGCGGCAACCTGAACCGGATCGCGGCCACCGCGCGCCGCAACCGGATCAGCACCGTGTACATCAAGAGCTCCGACGCCGGCAAGCCCTGGTCCCAGTTCAGCCCCGGCCTGGTCCAGGCCCTGCATTCGAGGGGGCTGCGCGTCTGCGCGTGGCAGTTCGTCTACGGCGACGTCCCCGTCGCCGAGGCCAACCTCGGCGCCCAGGCGGTCGCCAAGGGCGCCGACTGCCTGCTGATCGACGCCGAGGGCCACTACGAGGGCAAGTACGCCTCCGCGGACACCTACATGCGCGCGCTGCGGGCCCAGATCGGCCCCGACTACCCGCTCGCGCTCGCCGCCTTCCCCTACGTCCACTACCACCCGGCTTTCCCCTACTCGGTCTTCCTCGGCCCCGGTATGGCGCAGTACAACGCGCCGCAGATGTACTGGAAGGCGATCGGGACCTCGGTCAAGGAGGTCTTCAACACGACGCTGACCTACAACCGGCCCTACAACCGCCCGATCCTGCCGCTCGGGCAGACCTACCAGAACCCGAAGCCGAAGCAGATCGTCAAGTTCCGGCGCCTCGCGCTGACCAACGGCGGCGGCGGGGTGAGCTGGTGGAGCTGGCAGGAGACCGCGGGCAGGGAGTGGAAGGCCGTCCGCCGCGGCGTCCGCCCCGGCGCCCGGCTGCCGGTCGTCTACCCGACCCTGACCACGGGCTCGAAGGGCGACCTCGTGATCTGGGCCCAGCAGCACCTCGCGGGCGCGGGGCTCGGGCTCGACGCCCCGGTCGGCGGCGTCTACGGGCCGCGGACCGCCGGCAACGTCGCCGCCTTCCAGACCACCCGCGGGCTGCCCGCGACCGGCTCGATCGACGGCCCGACCTGGCAGGCGCTGCTGACCGTCGTCCCGGTCTACGTCGAGTGGGCCAACGCGGCGAGCGCCGGGCGCTCGGCGCTCGGCGGGAGTCCCGGCGCTCCGGCCTCGGCCTCGCTGGCGCCGGTCGCGAACGAGATCCCGCCGCCCTCGAAGCGGCGCTGAGCGGATTCGCCGCCACCCGACACTCGCCGTCGCGCTGGCGGTCTGCGCCGTGCTCGCGGCGGTTGCACCGGCCGCGGCGCAGCGCGAGGCGCGACCGGCGCAGACCACAGGGGCTCAGGCGCTCGCCGATGCACTGATCGCCAACAACGCCGCGATGCGGACCGCGATCGCCGGCTGGCGCGCGACCGGCGATCCACCGACCGCCCCGCCGCCACCCGAGCTCCTGACCAGCGCGCGCTACCTGCAGCTGACCGCTCGCCGGCTCGCCTCGCAGCCGGGGGCGGCGGCGGCGACGATCGCGCTGCTCCCGCCGCTGCAGGCGTTCGAGCTGCGCCAGTTCACGGCCGCCTCGCGCAGCCTGCGCAAGCTCGCCGGCGCCCCGCACCGGGCGCTGCCGACCGGGGAGCCCGAGCCGCTCGCCTCGCTCCTCGGCCACTATCGCGGCGCCGGCGCCCGCCATGGACTCGAGTGGCGCTACCTGGCGGGGATCAACCTCGTCGAGACGGTCTTCGGGCGGATCAAGTCCGACAGCGTCGCGGGCGCCAAGGGCCCGATGCAGTTCATCCCCTCCACCTGGAGGATCCACGGCCGCGGCGGCGACATCCATGACCCCCGCGACGCGATCCACGCCGCCGCCCGGCTTTTGCGCTCGGGCGGCGCGCCCCGCAGCTATGCCAGCGCCCTGCACGCCTACAACCCCTCGCGCCTCTACGTCGACGCCGTCTCCCGCTACGTGAGGGTCATCCGCCGCGACGCCGAGGCGATCTACTTCCTCTACTGCTGGGGCGGTTAGCTACCAGCCGCGCGGGTTGCCGGGCGGGATCCGGTCTTTGACCAGCTCGGCCTCGACGATCTCGACCGGGTGGGGGCCGGTGGTGGCGGTGAAGCGATCGAGCTCACCGGGGCCGAGGAGCTCGAAGGCGTGCTCGACGACGCCGGCGTACCTCGGCAGGATGATCGCCCCGGGGGGCGGCTCGGCGGCGAAGTGCTCGGGTTTGGCGGTGTAGGTGGCGACGCTCGCGGGTGTCGAGGCGCCGTCCGCGGGCGTGATCGAGTCGCTGACGTCGACGCGGTCGTAGCGGAGCTCGCGCAGGTCGAGCCGCTCGAGCTCGCCGGGGCTGAGCTCGAAGACCGCGCCGTTGACCGGGCCGGCGGGGTCCTCGCCGGGCTCGAGGTTGAGGCCGAGGATGAAGGGGGGGAGGTCGCCGCCGGGCAGCGCGAAGGTCTTCTCCGACCGCAGGTTGTCGCGGCAGAGCGACCAGCGCCGCCGCCAGCCGGCGAGCTCGGCGGGCGCGAGCTCGACCGGGCGGCCGATCGTCTTCGCGAGGCTGCTCGCCGAGACCAGCGAGCCGTAGCCGAAGACGCCGACCCCCTGCGGCTCAGGCCGTGCGGGCATCGTCTCCCGGCGCCGGCACGAGCTCGCCGTCGTCGTCGCGCTTCCAGCGCGGGCAGAGCCGCAGCCGCCCGGGGCAGGCGGTGCAGACGCGCTCGCCGGGCTCGGTCGCGTGGAACTCGCCGCCGCGGACCCGGGCGACGAGAGACTCGATCCGCTCGCGCGCCCGCTCGAGCTCGGCCCCGTCGTAGGCCTTGGTGACGGGCGGCTCGTCGGAGCGCAGGAACGCGTAGGCGGTCTCGACCGTCTCGGCGCCGGTGCCAGCGGCGGCGGCGAGCGCGTAGATGTCGCGCTGGGGCTCGTACTCGGAGGCGACGATCTGCTCCGGGGTCGTCGCGTCGAGCCGGTTGGTCTTGTAGTCGACGACCAGCGGCGGCTTTCCGGAGCGCTCGGCGATCAGGTCGATCGCGCCGCGGACGACCGTGCCGCCGACGGCGAGCCCGAACGGGAGCTCGGGCCGGACCGCCGCTTCCTCGCCCCGCAGCGCGGCGAGCGTCGGCCCCTCGAGCCAGGCGCCGAGCAGCGCTCCGATCTCCTCGACCTGGGGCGGGCCCGCACCGCAGCCGTTGCGGCGCAGCGCCTCGACGACCCGCTCGGGGTCGGGCGCCGCCCAGCCGGCGCCGCCGCTGCGCTCGAGCAGCTCGTGGACCGCGTTGCCGAGCTGGACCGCGCCCTCCGAGGCGCCCGAGCCCGGGAAGAGGTCGTCGCGGGGGAGACCGAGGACGCGCTCGAGGTAGAAGCGCAGCCCGCAGCGCTCGTACTCGGAGATCGCGGTGTAGGAGAGGTGCGCAGGGGCGGCCGCGGGAGGCTCGCTCTCGATCGCTCCCAGCAGCGGGGTCTCGATCGCGCGCTCGGCCGGGCCCGGCGGGACCGGGACCTCGCGGCGCACGGCCGCTGCCCACGCCGGGCCGGGGCGCGCGATCCGGATCGCGAGCCTCGCCGGCTCAAAGGGCTCGGCTTCGAGCCCCGGCCGCGGCTCGGGCGCCGCAATCTCGATCTCGCTCTCGTCGATCCCGCCCTCGGTATCGGGCTCCTCGTCGTCGGCGGCGGGGAGCTCGATCCCCCACGCGCCGAGCAGCCGTTCGAGCACCGGCGTGCCGTGCTTGACGTCGCCCTTCTTGAGCGCCGAGGGGACCACCCTGCCGCTGAGGATCAGGTGGCGGGCGGCGCGGGTGACGGCGACGTGGGCGAGCCGCAGCCCCTCGCGCTCGCCCTCCTCGTCGGCCTCGTCCTGGAGCCGCTGGTAGTCGTAGATCGGCCGCCGCTTGGCGCCGAGGCGCGCCATCCGGACCCCGACGCGCTGCGCCGCCGCGGCCGCTTCCTCCTCCTCGGCCTCGATCTCGTCGAGGACGAGGCCGCCCGGCT
Source organism: uncultured Solirubrobacterales bacterium (assembly GCA_963817065.1). Classification (GTDB taxonomy): domain Bacteria; phylum Actinomycetota; class Thermoleophilia; order Solirubrobacterales; family 70-9; genus CAWFMO01. The sequence goes on along the minus strand of CAWFMO010000002.1, from coordinate 231,053 downwards.
CGGAGCGCCCGACCCGCAGCACCGGCGGGAAGGCGCCGTCGAGCAGCCGGCGGCCGAGGTCGGCGAAGGCGACGACCGGGAACTCGAGCCCCTTGGCGGCGTGGACGGTCATGATCCGGACGACCTCGCGCCCCTCGGCGGCGACCGCGGCCTCGCCCTCGGCGGCCGCCGCGCGGTCGTCGAGGTGATCGAGGAAGCCGCGCAGGTCGCGGCCCTCGGCCTCCTCGAAGGAGCGGGCCATCCGCATCAGCTTGCGGACGTTCGCCATCCGCCGCTCGCCGTCGGGGCGCGCGAGTACCGCGAGGTCGTATCCGAGCACCGTGACCGCCTCCTCGAGCAGCTTCTCGATCGCGATCAGCGGCGCCAGCCGCCGCAGGTCCGCGAAGCGGTCGCAGAAGCCCCGCAGGAGCTCCGCGTCGGCGGCCGGGATCCTGGCCAGGGCTTCGGTCGCCTCGCTGTCTCTCGTCAGCCCGATCGCCGCCGCTCGCGGGCGAGAACCCGCGCTCGAGCGCGGGCCAGAGGCGGCCGCGGCCCGCGGCCTTGCGGAGCAGCCAGAGCGCGTCCGGCGAGCAGCCGCAGGCCGGGGAGGCGAGCGCGCCGAGCAGCCCGAGGTCGTCGAGCGGGTTGGCGATCGCGGAGAGGATCCGCCGCACATCCTCGACCTGCTGCTGCTGCCAGTAGCCGCGGCCGCCGACCACGTAGGGGTCGAGGCCCGCGAGGCGCAGCTCGCCCTCGATCGCCGCCACCGGGGTCAGCGCCCGCAGCAGGACGACCATCGCCCGCTGCGGCACGCCGCGGTCGTGGAGATCGCGGAGCCGCGTCGCCAGCATCCGGGCCTCGGCGACCCGGTGCGGCGCCGGCGCGTTGTCGCCCTCGTAGTTCAGCCCTAGCTCGACGGCGCGCTGCGACCACTCGTCCTTCTGCGCCGCGGCCGGGACGACGAGCAGCTCGGCGTCGGGCTCGCCCTCGAGCGCGCGATCGAGCTCGTCCGGCTCAGGCTCGAACCCGACCGTCAGCGGCTCGTAGGCGCCCTTCATCAGTTGCGAGCCGAGCTCGTTGATCGCCGCGACGACGCCGGGGGCCGAGCGGAAGCTGCCGCCCAGCCGCATCTCCTCGGCCTCCTCGTCGGGCGCCGCCGCGAACGTCTTCCGGGTCCGGCGGAAGACCTCGACGTCTGCGTGCCGGAAGCCGTAGATCGACTGGAGCTCGTCGCCGACCGCGAACAGGCTCGCGCCCTCGCCGCGGAGCAGCTCGATCAGCCGCAGCTGGACCTGGTTCGTGTCCTGGAACTCGTCGACCATCACGTGGCGGAAGCGCTCGCGCTCGCGCTCGCGGACCTCCCCATCGGTCTCGAGCAGCCGCACCGCCTCCAGCTGCAGGTCCTCGAAGTCGAGCGCCGAGCGCTCGTCCTTGAGTCGCGCGTACTCCTCCGAGTAGGCGACGAGCAGCGCCCGCAGGCTCTCGTAGTCGGCGCGCGACTCGTGCTCGGCGAGCGCCTTGGCCGCTCCCTCGACGGCCTCGAGGTACGCGGTCGCGAGCGGACCGCAGAACGCCTCGGCGGTGCTCTTGAACCAGAGCGCGGCGACCTCGCCCGACGCCGGCAGCGGGTCCTCGGCGATCGTCGCCGCCGCGTCGATCCGCTCCTTGTAATCCTCGGCGTAGCGGCCGCCGGCGGGGGCGCATTCGTTTGCGGCCGCGACGGCGGCGAGGCGCATCGCCGCCAGCGCCGCTCCCGGGTCGGGCTCCGGTGCCTCCGGCAGCTCGGGATCGCGGCCCTGGCTTCGGAGCTCGGAGTGGATCGCCGGCACCGCCTCGCGCAGGCTGCGGATCTGGAAGCTGGCCAGCAACCGCCCGCGAGCGGCGTCGCCCTTGCCGAGGAACTCGGACAGCGCCGCGTCGAAGCCGCGGTTCGCGAGCCGCTGGGCCTCGGCGTCGTCGATGACCCGGAAGCGCGGGTCGAGGCCGAGCCGGGTCGGATAGCCGGCGAGCAGCCGGCGGCAGAAGCCGTGGATCGTCGAGATCGGGGCGCCCTCGAGGGTGACCAGTACCCGCTCGAGGCGGTCGGCGGCGGGCTCGTCGCCGGTCTCGAGCGTTTCGCGAGCGCGGTGGGCGAGCGTCGAGCGGATCCGCTCGCGGAGCTCGCTCGCGGCGCGCTCGGTGAACGTGAAGGCGAGGATCGCGGCGGCGGGGTCGTCCTCGCCGCCTTCGATCAGGTCGCCGATCGCGGCGCAGTAGCGGTCGGCGAGCACGCGCGTCTTCCCGGTCCCGGCCCCGGCCGCGAGCAGGACGTCGCGATCACGGGCGTCGATCGCGCCCCGCTGCTCGGGCGTCGGCTCGCGGGCACTCACTCGGCGCCCTCCTCGTCGCGGTCGGGCTCCTCCGGGTCGATCCTCGCCGCGCGCTCGATCCTGCAGACCGACGAGTACTCGCAGTAGCCGCAGTCGCCGCCGAGCGGGACCCGGTCGATCTTCCCGGCGCGCATCTCGGTGACGATCGAGATCGCCGTCTCGCGTGCGGCGTCGAGCGCCCCCGCGAACGCGTCGGGGTCGAGGCGGTCGTCCTTGGAGCCTGAGATCTCGAGCCCGGCGAGCTCGCCATCGACCTGGTCGGCGCGGGCGATCCCGCGCGGGCCGGGCTTCTCGGTCGCGGCGAGCGGGTAGTAGAGCGCAGCGAGCGGCTCGACGCCCCAGAGCTCGCGCACGGCGAGCGCGTAGAGCCCGGGCTGGAGCTTGCCGTGCTCGGCGATCGCCTCGCGGGTCGAGAGGTGTTTGCCGATCGAGACCTCGCGCGAGGTCTTGTAGTCGAAGATCGCGCCCGCCTCGCCGTCCGGGGTCAGGTCGATCCGGTCGATCGAGCCGTGGAGGGCGAAGTCGCCGAGCTCGAGCGGCGGCCGCTCGTCGCTCTCGCGCTCGCCGAAGCCGCCCTCGAAGACCGCGGGCCGCAGCCGCCGCTCGGCCGCCAGTTCCGCCTCGTGGCGGAGGAAGCGGGCGATCAGGCCCTCGATCCGCGAGCGCGAGGCGATCTGCTCGGGCCGCGAGCCGCCGAGCCCCGCCTCCCCGGCGAGCTCCTCGGTCAGCTCCGCGCCCCGCTGGACCCAGCTCGCGAGCGAGGCGGGGGAGGGGGCTTCGGTCCCGCCCGGGCGCTCCCCGTAGAGGAGCTGGAGGACCCGGTGCAGGAGGCCACCCTGCGCGAGCGGCTCTGGCGCCGGGCCGAGCGGACGCGGCGAGAGCTCGTGACCGACGAACCAGCGATAGGAGCAGCCCATCCACTCCTCGAGGGTCGATGTCCCGAACAGCCGACGCTCGCCGAGCTCGGCGAGCACGCCCGGGTCGGTGAGCGGTCCCGGTTTCGCGTTCGCCGCCAGCGCGCGCTCGAGGTCCGCCGTCACCCCGGCCGCGGTCTCGGGCGGAACCGAGGTCGCGGACACCGCCGAGGGCGCCGCGGGGCCGAAGCTCGAGGCGAGCGCGCGGGCGAGCTGGCGCGGGCTCCCGGCCTCCTCGGGCGCGGGCGCGATCCGGTCGAGCTCGCGGCGCCGGGTGAGCGGCGCGAGCGCGCCGAGCGCGTCGGCCGGGTCGATCGCCCTGCCGACCTGCTCGAGGAAGCTCGAGCGCCCGGCGGCGCTGCCGTCCTCCTCCGCCGATCGCCAGCAGAGATAGAGGCGGCGCGTCGGCCGCGACACGCAGCTGTAGAAGAGGAAGCGCTCCTCGGCCTCGTGGCTCGCGCGGCCCGGCAGCCCGAGCAAGCCGCGGTCGCGGTCGAGGACCAGCGGATCGGCGCGGTCGGGCGCGGGGAACTCGCCCTCCTGGATCGAGGCGACGAACAGGTTCGCGACCGGGCGGGCGCGGATCGCGGCCGGGCTCGTGATCAGGACCCGGCCCTCGCCGGCGCCCTGGAGCGCGGGAAGCTCGAGCGCCTCGATCGCGCTCAGGGCCTCGGCGAGCGCGGCAGAGGGATCGCTCAGCAGCCCGAGCTCGGCGAGCGCGTCGAGTGCCGCGCCGATCGCCGCCGCGGCCCGCAGCTCGACCGCCTCCGTCTCGTCGCGAGCGCCGTCGACCCGCTCCTGGGGCCGCTCGGCGAGCCCGCGCGCGATCCGCCGCAGCGCCGACAGGGCCTCGGCGGGGTCCCTGGCGTCGCGGAGCTGGGCCAGCTCGCGCAGCGGCCGCCCACCATCCTTGTCGCGCTGGCGCTGCTCCCAGAGGTCGACCGCATCGCCGGCCTCGCGGACGCCTGCGCGGCGCAGCGCGAGCTCGAAGCCGTCGACGCTCGCCGCGCCGACGACCCCGGGCGCCCGCAGGAATGCGAGCACGTCCGAGGCGCCGCCGCCGGGGAGCGCGGCCCGGGTCAGGGCGGCGACCCCGCGGCCGGTCGCGGTCCCGGTGACCGGGAGCTCGGCCTGGAGCGCGGCGGGCACGCCCTGCTCGGCGAGCGCCGCCGCGAGCAGCGGCCCGACGACGCCCGGCGAGCGGACCGCGATCGTGACCTCGTCGGGGCGCTGGCCCTCCTCGACAAGCAGCCTCGCGACCTCGATCGCGATCTGTTCGGCCTGGACCCGCAGCCCCGCGGCCTCGAGGACGACGAGCCCGCCGTCGGCCGCCGGGTCGAGCTCCGCCGGTTGCGGCCGGGCGGCGAAAAGCTGCCGCTCGAGATGCCGCAGCAGGGCGCTCTCGGTGTAGGCGGGGTTGCGGTCGAGGCGCTGCTCGTCGACGTCGCTCGAGCCCTCGAGCAGCTCGGCCCGCAGCCGCGCGCGCTCGGCCAGCGCCTCGCGGTCCTCGAACGTCACCGTGACCAGGACCTCCGCCGCGTCGGCGAGCGCCTCGACCAGCCGCAGCTGCTCGCCGGTCATGTCGTCGAAGCCGTAGAAGGCGACCGGGCGCGCCTCCCAGCCCTCGGGCCGCGCGCGCAGCGAGTCGGTCGCCGCGCGCGCGACGCCGTGCCCGTCGGTGCGACCCTCGAGCTGGGCGACGGCGGCGAGGTAGCCGCGGTAGAGATCGGCGAGCCCCGCGAGCGCCGGGCGCTTGCGGGCGGCGTCGGGAATCGCCGCGGGGTCGGCGCCCGCCGCCTGGAGGTCGGAGATCAGCCGGTCGAGCTCGATCGGGAAGCCGGGGCGGGCGGCCGACTCGGCGAGCGGCCCGCGCAGCGCGACCCGGGCGACCGCGCGCCGGACCAGCGCCGCGCGCTGCTCGGGGGCGATTCGCTGCTCGCCGCCGCCGTCCAGGGCCCGGGCGACGATCGCGAACAGCGGCCCGAAGCCGACGACCTCGGCTCCTACCGCGACCGGCTCGCGGTCGGATCGGTCGAGTCCGGCGAGCTCGCGGCGGAAGCGCTGGACGTCGGTGGCAGTCGGCACGACGAGCAGCGGCCCGCGGCCGTCGCGGGCCCGCTCGGCGAGCCAGCCGCGGACGCCGCCGGCGCGGCCGGAGTTCGGAGGGCCAACTATGAGCTTCAACGCCATCGCCTTCGATCCTGCCTCTCTTCGGGGACGGAATCGCACGCCTGGCGGGGGGCGTTTTTCCGTCGGGAGCCGACTCTACCTTTGGCGCCATGGCGCTCTGCTTCATAGACCCCGCTGACGCGATCCGCGCGATCGCCGACTCGGTCGGCCGCGAGGCCCGCCGGCAGCTGCTCGGCGAGGTCATCCGCGCGTGGGTCGACGAGATCCCCGAGGACGAGCTCGAGACCCACTACGCGAAGGCGATCACGGAGCTCGACGAGCACGACATCTCGATGCTCGCGGCCTGGCACGGCTCGATGGAGGTCGGCGTGCCGGTGCCGAACGCCGACTTCCTGATGGGCGCCTTCGACTCGCTCGGCGAGCATCGCCGCGAGGCGCTCAAGCTCGCCGCCGGGTTCCGCGGCGAGGAGGCCTTCGAGGCCGGCCTGACCGAGGAGCGGGCGCTCGACACGGTGATCGAGTGGCTGCCGGCACCGCGGCTGATGGAGCTCGCGCGCGAGGCGATGGAGCTCTACATCTGGGACCGCATCGGCTCCGACAACTAGCCGCCGCCTCCGTTCACAGTCTCGGCCGTAGACCGCGAACTGCGGTGGTTTGAGACCCAGACAAGCAGTAATCCGCAACCCAGCGACGGTCTAGCGGCGGCCGTCGAGCGCCGCGCGGATCTCGGCGATCGCCTGCTCGGGCTCGCGGTAGTGGACCGCGGTCATGCCCAGTGCGCGGGCGGCCTCGCAGTTGACCTCGACGTCGTCGACGAACAGGCACTGCTCGGCGGCGATCCCGTCGCCGAGCCGCTCGAGCGTCAACTCGTAGATCTCCGGGTCGGGCTTGCGGACGCCGACGAAGGCGGAGTCGACGACGAGCTCGAAGATCTCGTCGACGGGCAGCATCGAGCGCCACTTCGGCTCCCACTCGCGGACGTTGTTGGTCAACAGCGCCATCCGCAGCCCGCGCTCCTTCGCCTCGCGCATCAGCTCGATCATCGGCTGGTTCGGCTCCAGCGCCTCGAAGTAGTGCTCGCTGAAGCGGTATAGCTCCGGACGGTGCCCGAGCGAGCGCTCGAACTCGTCGCGGATCTTCTCGTGGAAGTCGACCTCGCTGATCTCGCCCTTCTCGAGCTCGTAGAGCGGGTGCTCGCCGTCGCGCTCGGCGATCGCCTGCATCGCCTTGCCGAGCGCCTCGAACGAGATCCCGGTCTCGTCCTGGACCGCGGCGAACGAGTGCAGCAGCGGGCTCGTGAGCACGCCGCCGAAGTCGGAGATCACGGCCGCGATCGGCGGCCGCGACGCGTTCGGGTCAGCCATCGGCGCGGCGCCAGATCAGGTAGCTGCCGGCGCCCTCGATTCCCTCGACGCTCCAGTCGAAGAGCGCCGCGTCGATCCGCCAGCCGTCGATCGCGAGCTCGGCGCCGGCGACCCGCGTCCCCGCGCCGCGCAGCGGAAGCTCGTCGTCGCCGCCCATCCAGAGCTCGAGCCCGGCCCTCGAGTGGACGCCGCCGCTGTCGTACTCGGTCGAGAGCAGAGGCTCCTCGATCACCCGCGGCTCGGCGCCGTCGCCCTCGAGCAGCCAGGCCTCGGCGTGCTCGGCGGCGTGGTCGCGGGCGCCCTGCGGCCGGGTCGATCGCAGCGCCAGCGAGGACCCGTCCTCGCGCAGCGCCAGCAGCGTCCTGACCAGCTCGCCGTCGAGGTCGGCGGCGCCGAAACCGCCGGCGCCGCGAATCGACCGGCGCTTGCCGTCGAGCTCGAGCTCGACCGACGCGGGCCCGGCGCTCACCGGCCCGGGCTCAGCCGCCGACCTGACCTCGACCGTCGCGCTGAGGGACTCAGAACGCAGCTCGGCGCGCCCGCCGCCGCCCTCGACGGCCACCGAGACGTCGCCCGGCCCCGCGAACAGCTCCCGCTCGCCCTCGAACAGCAGCGCGACGCCGGGCATGAGCCAGCCGCGCAGTCCGCTCGCCCGGTCCGCGAACTCGAGCCAGTGTCCGTCGGTCACTGCCGCTCGCCCGGTAGCTCGGGAGGGTCGTCCGGGATCTCGTGCCCGCTGCCCTCGATGTCTCCCGGTTGCGGGCCGGTCGGCCGCGGCCCGGCCTGGCCCGGGCCGGGTGGGCGGCGGCGATCGCGTGCCGTCGTGTAGCCCCAGTGCGCGACCCGGGGGCCGAAGGCGACCCTAGCGACGACCATCCGCTTCGCGAAACGCCAGACCAGCGCCCGCGTCGGCGGCAGGAGCAGGAAGATCCCGAAGATGTCGGTGATGAACCCGGGAGTCAGCAGCAGCGCCCCGCCGAGGATCACCATCGCGCCGTCGAAGACCTCCTTGTGGGGGACGCGGTTGTGCTCGAGCGCGTCGCGGAACCGCCCCCAGGCCGCGCGTCCTTGCGAGCGCAGCAGCGCCGCGCCGATCAGGCTGTCGGCGACGAGGATCGCGAGCGTCGGCAGGACGCCGATCGCGCCGCCGACGCGGATGATCACGTAGAGCTCCGCGATCGGGACGACGATGAAGAGCAGGAGGATCAGGAGCGGCACGCGAGGAAGCGTAGACATCCGGGCCCGTCACCCAGGCTCATCGCCGCGGTTCTCTACCCTTTGTGCATGGCAACCGAAGCCACAACCAGCGAAGAAGAGGTCTACGAGGCGCTCGAAGAGGTGATCGACCCCGAGCTCGGGCTCGACTTCGTCTCGCTCGGCCTCGTATACGACGTCGACATCGAGGGCGAAGAGGTCTTCGTCACCTTCACGCTCACGACCCCGGCCTGCCCGATCGGCCCCCAGGTCTCAGAGCAGATGCGCGAGTTCGTCGGCGAGCTCGAGGGCGTCAACAAGGTGCACCCGAAGATGATCTTCGACCCACCGTGGTCCCCGGAGATGATGTCCGAGGACGCTAAGTTCGCGCTCGGGTTCTAGGGCGAGATCCCGCACCGGATGGGCTCCTCGACTGACCTCGAGACGCTAGGGTCTGCACCGAACTGGACTACAAAGGGAGGCAGGGGATGAAGAAGCTGAACGGCAGGGTGCTCGCGGCGTTGGTCGCATCGATGGGGGTGGTGGCGTTGTCGGCGCCCGCGGCCCAGGCACAGCTCGTCGTCAACTCCGACGACACCGGCCAGGGCAGTCTGCGCCAGGAGATCATCGATACGCCCCCCGGCGGCACCGTCACCTTCCAGAGCGCGAGCATCGATCCTCAGGTCGAGAGCGAGATCATGATCGACAAGTCGCTGACCGTTCGCGGCCTCGGGATGAACGCGACCGAGATCGAGCGCGGGGGCTTCGCCGTGCACCGCCTCTTCAACATCGGCTCCGTCAACGACTCGATCATCGTCAACTTCGTCGACGTCGGGCTGAAGAACGGGGCGGCCCCCGATGGCGCCGACAACAACGGGGGAGCGGGAGGTCCCGGCGCCGACGGCGGCGCGATCCTCAACGACGGGCTGCTCTCACTGACACGCGTGCGCACCGCGCTCAACGAAGCCGGAAACGGAGGCGACGGAACGGGCGCGGCCGGCGGCGAGGGCGGCTCGGGTGGCGCGATCGCCAACACGGGCACGCTCCAGGTCACCGACAGCGCGATCGTCGGCGGCGCAGGGGACGGCGGCGCGGGATCGCCTGGCGGGGTCGGGGGCGGCGGCGGCGCGATCTTCTCGACCGGCGTGCTCATCGTCAGGGGCTCGGAGCTCTCGGGCGGCGCCGGTACGGGCGGAGTCGGCTTCAACAACGTCGGCGGGGAGGGAGGCAGCGGCGGGGCGATCCAAATCGCCGGCGGCGGCACCGCTCTGATCGAACGCTCGGGCTTCAGGTTCAGCGGCGCGGGCAACGGCGGCTCCGGGACGACCAGCGAAGGAGGCGGCGGCGGCGCGATCCACAGCACCGGGGACTCGATGTTGTTGAAGAACTCCACGCTCGCCCTCTCCGGGGCCGGAGATGGTGCGACCACCGACGGCATGGGCGGCGGGCTCCTGGTGTCGGATTCCGACAACTACCTGACCAACGTCACGATCGCGGACATTGTGCCCAGCCCGCCGGCCTTCGGCACCAACCTCGCGGTGACCAGCGGGACCGCGGAGCTGCGGAACACGCTGATCACTCGCAATACGGCCGCGGCCGAACCGCTCTGCGAGGGGATCGACCCGATTGACGCCGGGGGCAACCTCGCGTTCCCGTCCGGCACCGGCTGTCCGGCGAGCTTCAGCCCGGGCGACCCGAACCTGACCCTGAACTCCTTCTACGGGAACTTCACCTCGCACAACCTGCTCGGGCCGGGAAGCGCGGCGATCGACGCCGCACCGTGCACCGACTCGAGCGGCGACCCGGTGACGACCGATCAGCGCGGGGTTCCCCGACCGGCGACCGGCTGCGACATCGGCGCGATCGAGATCCCCGCCCCGGCCGCGGGGAGCGGGACCCCGGTCGGCGTCGCTCCCACGCCCCCCGCGGTTGCGGTGGCCAAGAGATGCAAGAGGAAAAAGAAGCGCAAGCCGGCGTCCGTCGCAGCGAAGCCCGGGAAGAAGAAATGCAAGAAGAAGAAGCGCCGCTGAGGTAGCGTTGCAGGACATGCCGGTCCGAACGACGATCTTGGGGTTGGGCGCGGTGATCGCGGTGCTCTGCGTCCCCGCTTTCGCACGGGCCTCGACTCGCAGCTCTGGACCGTCACCTACACCTCGAACGCGACCTTCAGCGGCGCCGACTCATTCACCTACAAGGCGACCAACGCGCTCGGCGATACGAACGTCGCCACGGTGAACATGACCGTCACCGGTACGCGACCCGGACCCGGACCCGGCCCTGGACCCGGGACCGGATCCACCCCACCGGGCACAACGACACGACCACGCCCGGCGCGGTGAAGAAGAAGTGCAAGAAGAAGAAGCGCGCCGCCGCTTCCAAGGAGCGCCGTTGCAAGAAGAAGAGGAAGAACTAATCAGCGCCGTTTCGTTCTCTTCTTCTTCTTCTTCTTCTTCTTCTTCGTCTTCTTGTTCACAGCCGGCTGCGCCGGGTCGCACTCGCTCCAGGCCGTGAGCGTCGCCTCGCCGCGGGCCTTGAACGAGGCGCTCAGCACCGAGTTGCTCGCGTCGTAGCTCCAGCCCGCGGGGTCGAGCGTGACGCCGTCGAGCTTCACCGTGCACGGCGCGAACGGCTGCCCGAGCGTCCCCATCGTCGCCTTGATGTTGTAGAGGCGCCCGGGCGAGCCCGAGATCCGCAGCTGCCAGCGGCGGGGAGCTGGGTCGCCGTCGTGGTCGTCACGGTGCGTCGCTTGCGCTTGCGGCGTTTGGCCTTGCGCTTGCCGCGCCCAGCCTTCTTCTTTGCCTTGGTCTTCTTGCCCTTGGTCGTTGTCGTCGACGTCGAGGTCACGGTCTCGGCCGGCAGCTCGGCCGAGTCGATCGCCTCGCCGCCGGCGAGGTCGGCCTTCGAGACGCCGCGCGGGAAGATGAGTAGCTCGCGGGTTCCGTCGCGCTCGCCGAGGTTGACGAGTGAGTCGCCCGAGCCCTCCGGGGCGAGCGTGTCGACGTCGGCGGGCAGCATCGGCAGGATCGCGCCGGCGCGCGCGAGCAGCGGCAGGCGGTCGAGCGGCGCCGGGACCGTGATCTCGCGCCCCCCCGTGATCAGCTCCGGAACCCTCGCGTTCAGGAAGCGGCCGCTCGGGACGTCGAAGCGCAGCGCCTGCCAGAGGTCGATCCACTCGCCGCCCGGGAGGTAGAGCGAGCGCTCGCGGTCACCCGGGGTGACGACCGGCGCCGCGAGCAGGTCGGGGCCGAACATGAGCTCGTCGGAGCGCGCGACCGCCGCTGGGTCACTCGGGTAGGCGAGCGCGAGGTGGCGCGAGAGCGGCATCCCGGAGCGCTGGTAGGCCTCCGAGGCCGCCTCGATGTAGGGCAGGAGCTGGGTCCGGAGCTTCGCGTACTCACGCCAGACCGGCAGCACGGCGGGGCTCCAGACCTGCGAGCGCGAGGGCCTGTTGTTGAGCAGGCTGTAGCCGTTGGCCTGGGTGCGCATCACGCCGCTGACCGCGCCGAGCTGGAGCCAGCGCGTGTTGAGCTCGTCCGAGGTACGCGGGTTGACGAGCGCGTGGAAGCCCCCGATGTCCGAGCCCCAGTACGCGACGCCCGAGAGCCCGGTCGAGAGCATCTGGTGCAGCGCCGCGCAGAGCCCGTCGGCGCAGCTCCAGTCCTCGGTCGGGTCGCCGCCCCAGACGATCCGAGCGCAGGGCTGGACGCCGTGGAAGCCCGAGCGCACGAAGACCGCGGCGTCGCGCCCCATCCGCGCGCGGGTGTGGTCGTAGGAGGCGCAGTGGTACTCGACCGGGTAGCGGTTGTGCATCTCGAAGCCGACCTTGCCGTTGGCGAAGACCGAGTCGGTCGGGGTGTACTCGCCGAAGTCCTCCATCCAGCCGTCGAAGCCGTCGTCGATCGCCTCGTCGAGCTGCCGCGCGTAGAGAGCACGCCCGCCGGGGTTGGTGAAGTCGATCTCGGAGACGAGGCCGTCGGCGGTGAACGGGTTCGTGACCAGGTAGGGGAGCCCGAGGCCGTTGCGGACCAGATGCCCGTCGGCGGCCGCCTGGCCGTAGAGCGGGGCGTAGGAGGCGCAGATGTGGGGGTTGAAGTAGGTCGTCACCTTGTAGCCGCGCGCGTGGTACCCGGCGGTCCGCTCGCGCTCGGCATCGCGGCGCCCGACCTGGGCGCCGCAGGGCAGGTAGTGCGTGTAGGTCTGGGCGACCGTGACCGGGACGTCATCGGCGCGGAAGCGCTCGGCGAGCTCGAACGGCCGGCTCTCGCCGGTCGGCTGGAACCAGGGGCCGAAGATCCAGCGCGCCGGGTCGGGCTGGCGCCCCGCGTAGCCCGAGTAGCGGCGAACGACGTCGGCCGGGGTCGGGCCGGCGAAGACCGTGAACCGGAAGTGCCCCGCCTCGGCCTCCGCCTGCCAGGCGTCGGCGCGCTCGCTGACGAGGCGGAAGGTCGAGCGCTGGGTCTGGTCGATCAGGACCCCGAAGCCGCGGGTCGAGACCGCCCAGGGGATCGGGAAGTTGGTCGCGGTCGGTCCGGTGGGGAAGGTGAAGTTCGGGAGCAGCGGCCGCAGCAGCGCCTCGCCGACCCCGGATGAGAACGGCCCCTCCTCGGCCCAGCTGAAGACCTGGTTGCCGGTCTGGTCGGCCGCGTTCGAGCGCTCGCCGAAGCCGAGGAAGCGCTCGCCGGCCTCGGCCTCGAACGCGGCGCCGGAGACGCTCGCGAGCCCGGCCAGCGGCCCCGAGCCGGGGGCGATCCGCGAGTCGACCGTGATCGCGCCCTCGCTCGTCGGGGTCAGGCGGACACTGAGCCGGTGCCCGAGCGGGTCGTTGGTCGCGACGTCGAGTACCAGGTCAGAGCCCTCGTGGGTCGAGCCCAGAACCCGCGTGCCGTGGAACCACAGCGTCTCGACGTTGAGGCCGATGTAGTAGCCGAGGTACGCGTTGTTGAGGATCGGGATCCGGAGGTCGAACGAGTAGCCGGGGGCGCCGTAGCGGGCGTGCAGGTCGCCGAGCGTCGGCAGGGGCCCGCCGGCGAGCGTCCGCAGCACCCTGCCGCTCGAGCGGTCGCGAAACTCGATCCGGAACGGATCCGGATCGACCCGGGCCTCGATCGCACCCGATTCGAGCGTCACCGGCTCGGCCGCGCGTGCGCCGCCGGGGGCGCAGGCGATCGCGACCAGGGCCGTGCACAGGGCGAGCGGCGCTCCGCGGAGCATCTCCCTCATGCCCCGAAGGCTATTCCTCCGGGTGCGGCTTTACGGCAGTTCGCCCTCGACCTCGAGCGGCGGCGGGACGATCGCCGCGGCGCCGATCACGAGCGTGAAGGCGAGCACCCGCGCGACGACGCCGAGCGTGTCGTCCGGCAGCGGCTCGGCGAAGACGATCGGCCCGGCGGCGATCGTCGAGACGTTCGCGGCGACGCTCGTGACCGCGATCACCGGCACCGCCTCGCCGAGCTGCAGGCTGCGGGCCGAGACCAGCATCCCGAGCAGCGATGCGAGCAGGATCACGAGCGCCAGCGGGTGGAGCAGGACCGCGATCCGGTCGTCGCCGAGCTGGTCGCTGAGCGCCTTGATCGAGGTGTCGGAGGCCCCCCAGAGCAGTCCCGCTGAGGCACCGAGCAGGACCCCGGCGCGGCGCATGCTCGACCCGAAGACCGCCGACCGCGATCCCGAGCGCCGCGATCGCGGCGACGAAGACGGCGAGCGTCGCCGCCTCGTAGTCGGAGTGGGCGCCGTCGGCGCCCTCCTCGAGGGTCGCGGCGAGGAACGCGAGCCCGGCGGCGGCGAGCGCGACCCCGATCCACTCGCGCCGCGTCACGCGGTGGGCGAAGAACCGGTCGGCGACCACGGTCAGCATCACCAGCCCGCCGGCGATCGTCGCCTGGACCAGCGAGATCGGCGCCAGCGCCAGCGCCGCGACGTGCAGCCCCCAGCCGAGCCCATCGCGATCACGATCCCGAGCGCGTACCAGCGCGAGCGGAAGAGCATCAGCGAGCTCCACACCGGCCGCCGCCAGTCGACCGGCGGCGACTCGACCGCGCCGCGGTGCTTGTAGAGGAAGCCGACGATCGAGGCGAGCGCCGTGGCGAGCGCGAACAGGAGGCCGATCTGGACCGACGGCACGGACAACGGTGCGCGGGACCCTAGAGTGTTCTCCGGGGCCAGGCAGATGAAGCTCAGGATCACGACGCACGACCATTGCGGCGCTCGCGCTGTTCGCGTCTGCGGGCGGGTCGGCGAGCGCGGCGAGGCCGGAAAGCGACGTCGCCGGGCCGCGCCCGAGCGGCCGCCTGATCGCGAGCCTCGACCGGGATTCGGCACGGCGCGGCGCGTCGGTCGCGGCGCGATCCGGGGATTCCGCGTCGCCGACGACGGTCCCGCGAGGCCCGGCGCTGCTCACGGTCGCGGCCGGACCCGGGACAGTCGGTCGCGGAGCTGCGCCGCGAGCTGCTCGCCGACCCGCGGGTCGAGCGCGTCTCGACCGAGTACCTGCGCGAGCTCCGCTACGCGCCCAACGACCCCGCCTACCCCTCGGCGACCCGCAGGCCCCCGCGGGCGACGCCCACCAGTGGAACCTCCGCAGGTCGGGCTTCGAGCAGGCGTGGAACCTGAGCACGGGGCGAGGGGCGAGCGTCGCGATCATCGACACGGGCGTTTCCGGTACCCACCCGGACCTCGCGCCGCGGATCGTCGACGGCGTCGACCACGACCCGAGCGCCCCGACCGGCGCGACCAGCGACGAGAACGGCCACGGCACCCACGTCGCCGGCCTCGCCTGCGGAGACTCCGACAACGGCTACGGGATCGCCTCGGCGGGCTTCGACTGCTCGATCGTCGCCGAGAAGCTCGACGTGATCGGCAACGGCTTCCCGAACGACACGACGATCATCGCCGCGATCTACGACGCCGCGGACAAGGGCGTCGACGTGATCAACCTCAGCCTCGGCGGCGCCGGCGCCAACCCGGACCTCCGCGACGCGATCGACTACGCGTTCGCCCACGGGGTCGTGATCGTCGCCGCGGCCGAGAACGCCTCGACCACCGACCAGAGCTATCCGGCGAGATACATCCAGCCGACCGGCTCGGCGCCGGACCTCTACGCGGGCAAGGGCCTGGTCGTGACGATGGCCCAGTACAACGGCGCCAACGCCGGCGCGGGCTACGGAACCGGGGTGTCGGTCGCCGCCTACGGCGACTCGATCCCGGTCCCGCCCTACCCCGGGATCTTCTCGACCTGGCCCCCGAACACGACCACGCGCGAGCCGCCGATCTGCCTGACGCCGCCCTGCGCGCCGCGGACGTCGTTCGGTGGCGACACCAGGTTCGGCTACCTGTTCGGGACCAGCATGGCCGCGCCCGCAGGTCGCCGGATTGGCGGCGCTGATCCGCTCGAAGCACCCGGCGATCACGCCGAGCGAGGTCGGGCTCGCGATCAGGCGCAGCGCGAGCGGCAAGGGCGCCTGGAGCTCGGATCTCGGCTGGGGGGTGATCGACGCCGGGGCGGCGCTCACCGCCGCGGGCCAGATCGCGACCGTCGCCGACGGGGCGGCTCCCTCGTCCCGCACCAGGAGCAGGAAGCGGTCGGCGAAGCGCCGCTTCAGGATCCGGATCGAGGCCAGCGACCCGGCGCCCGGTCAGCTCGGCCCGGTCAGCGTCTTCGTCGCCAAGCCGGGTCGCCCCTACAAGCTGCTTCAGGAGACGACGGAGGATCGCCTGACGTTCAAGGGGCGGCGCGGGGTCCGCTACCGCTTCTACTCGACCGCCGTGGACGCGGCCGGCAATCGCGAAGCGGCGCCGGATTCGCCCGACTCGGTCACCCGGGTCAGCCCGCGGTGACGGTGCTGCCGGACGCCTCGGCGTCCTTGGCGGCGGCGATCAGCTCGGCGATCGACTCGGAGATCCCCTCCTCGATCACCTCGACGTCCTCCATCGTGTCGTAGTCGGCGAGCAGCCCGAAGTTGATGCCGCCGTTGTAGCTCATGATCGCGATCGCGAGCGCGTGGTTCTCGGGCAGGAAGGCGACCGGGAAGACGTCCTCGAGCTCGCGTCCGAGCACGTACAGCGGCAGCTGCGGGCCCCGGGACGTTGGTGACGATCAGGTTGAAGAGCCGGGTCGAGAAGTTGATCCGCGAGGCCTGCGCGAGCAGCGTCGGCGGCGCGAAGTCGTTGATCCGCGAGATCACCTCGGCGCCGAGCGCCTGCTTCGACTCCTTGAGCTCGCCCATCTCCTCCTTGACGACCTCGAGCCGCTTGACCGGGTCCTCGACGTAGACCGGCAGCGGGCCGCGCATCGCGGCGATCCGGTTGCCGCCCTGGTGGTGCTCGTCGTCGGCGCGGATCGAGACCGGGACCAGCGCCCGCAGCTCGAGACCCTCGGGGCGAAGGCCGCGGTGCTCGAGCCAGCGCCGCAGCGCCCCCGAGACCGCGGCGAGGACGACGTCGTTGACGGTCCCGCCGAGCGCGCCCTTGATCCGCTTGAAGTCGTCGAGCCGGCAGCGGACCCAGGCGTAGCGGCGGTGCGAGCCGATCTCGACGTTGAGCGGCACCTCGGGGGCCGGGTCGGCCATCCCCCAGAGGATCTCGCCGATCCCCTCGGCGGACTCGGCGACCTGCCTCGCGCTCGAGACCGGGCGCGTCGCCGCCGAGGAGAGCCGCTTGGTCAGCTTCCAGGGCGCGCCGGAGACGTCCTGCGCGGTGCGCGCGAGCATCTCGGCGCTCGAGGGCGGCGGCTGGGGAACCCACTCGTGGTCGGGCTCGATCGGCTCGGGGATCGGCTTGAGGTCGAAGAGCACGGTCGAGATGTCGACCCCGGCGACCCCGTCGATGACGCTGTGGTGGGTCTTGATGATCGTCGCGAATCGGTTCTTCTCGAGCCCCTGGACGAGCCAGATCTCCCAGAGCGGCTTCGAGCGGTCGAGCTGCTGGGCGAACAGCCGCCCGGCGATGTTGCGCAGCTGCTCCTCTGAGCCCGGCGACGGCAGCGCCGAGTGGCGCACGTGGTACTCGAGGTTGAAGGTCGAGTCGTCGATCCAGAACGGGCGCCCGCTCTGGACCGGCGGGAAGGCGAGCTTCTGGCGGTAGCGCGGCACCAGGTGCAGGCGGCTCGGACGTGGGCGATGAAGTCGTCGTAGGCGGGCGGCGGGCCCTCGAAGATCATCACCGCGCCGACGTGCATGTGGCTGGCGTCGCTCTCGTTGGTCAGGAACGACGCATCGACCGCGGTCAGGCGGTCCATGTGCGTAAGCGCCATCAGCGCGTCTCCTCTCGCATCGGCGTGATCCTATCGACGCGCCGCAATAGCGACAAACTCGGTAACCGCACACCGCTCGACGGTTACCCTGTGGTTGGCGTGACCACCTCTTCGACGGACAAGACGGGGGCCCCTTCGAGGGTCCTGCTGGCGGCGCCGCGCGGCTATTGCGCGGGCGTCGACCGAGCCGTGCAGACGGTCGAGCACGCGCTCGACCTCCACGGCGCGCCGATCTACGTCCGCAAGGAGATCGTCCACAACAAGCACGTGGTCGAGCAGCTGACCAAGCGCGGCGCGATCTTCGTCGAGGAGGAGACCGAGGTGCCCGAGGGCGAGATGGTCGTCTTCTCCGCCCACGGCGTTGCCCCGAGCGTCCACGAGAACGCCGCCGCCCGCCAGCTGCGGACGATCGACGCGACCTGCCCGCTGGTCACAAAGGTCCACGTCGAGGCGCGCAAGTTCGCCGAGCAGGGCTACACGATCGTCCTGGTCGGCCACGAGGGCCACGAGGAGGTCGAGGGGACGACCGGCGAGGCGCCGGAGAGCATCGTTCTCGTCCAGACCGTGGCCGACGTCGACGCGCTCGAGCTCCCGGACCCCGAGCGGGTCGCCTACATCACGCAGACGACGCTGTCGGTCGACGAGACGACCGAGATCATCGACCGCTTGAAGCAGAAGTTCCCGGCGATCACCGGGCCCCGCACCGACGACATCTGTTACGCGACGACCAACCGCCAGGACTCGGTCAAGCAGCTCGCCCGCCACTGCGAGTTGGTGCTGGTGATCGGATCGACCAACTCCTCGAACTCGAACCGCCTGGTCGAGGTCGCGCGCGAGCACGGCGCCGCCTCGCACCTGATCGACAACCACCTCGAGGTCGACGAGTCATGGCTCGAGGGCGTCGATACGGTCGGCATCACCTCCGGCGCGAGCGCCCCCGAGGAGCTCGTCGAGCGGCTGGTCGCCTACTTCGCCGAGCGCGGCGCGACCGATGTCTCGGAGCTGCGGACGGTCGACGAGGACGTCCGCTTCATGCTGCCGAAGAAGATCCGCGTCGAACTTTCGACGGCTCGCTGACCTCACCCTCGATCGGCTCGCTCGCGTTCCAGTCGACCGCGGGCGCCGCTCCGTTGCCGTTGCTTCGCTCCTCGCGCGCCGCCCGCCTGACGTGGCGCTTGCGGACCCACTCCGCCAGGTAGTAGCTCCCGATCACGAAGCCGAGCGCGCCGACCTGGGCACCGATCGTCTCCCAGGTCGGGAAGACCCCGAGCCAGGTCCCCATCCAGAGCGGCAGGTCGACGTCGATCGGCGTGATCGAGACCCAGCCGACGCCCTGGAGCGTGCGCATCGTGTTGCCGACCATGACCACGAGCACCAGCGAGATCATCGCCCCGGTGACGATCAGCAACCGCTTGTAGGGGAGCTTGCGTTCGAGCGCGAAGGTCGCGGCGCCGACGACCGCGGTCGCCGCCAGGCCGAGCGAGACCCCGGCGAGCACGATCCCGGTCCCGGCCTCGAGCTGGAGCGCCTGGAGGAAGAGCACGGTCTCGAAGCCCTCGCGGAAGACCGACGTGAAGCCGAGCAGATAGAGGCCGAGCATCGTCGCGCCGCCTGCACCGGCGGCGGCGATCGCCTGGCTGCGCTTACGGTGCCCGGCGATCCACTCGGTCCAATAGACGCGGTGGAAAAACCAGTTGAGCACGAGTAAGAGGACCGCGATCGCGACCAGCCCGACGATCGCCTCGAGCTTCTCGCCGTACTGCGAGAGCGAGTCGAGGACGAGCACCGAGAGCACGAAGAGCAGCGCGCTCGCCGGCAGCGCGAGCAGAGCTCCGCGCAGGACCGGCTTTCGCAGCGGGCGGCGGGTGCCGAGCATGCTGGCGGTGATCGCGGCCAGGATCAGCACGGCCTCGAGGCCTTCGCGGAAGACGATCAGCGCCGCGTTGGTCACGACGGTGAAGCCCTCGGCGCCGTCGCCGGTCGTCTGCTTGGACTCCTCGAGTGCCTCGTCGAGCGTCAGCCGCGTCTCGTGGATGTCGCGCCCGGAACCGTCCGAGGCGATCAGCTCGGCCAGGCCCTCCTTGCCACGGGCGCCGTACCAGACCAGCCCCTCGACCTCGGCGACGAGCTGGGGGTCGAGGCTGTTGAGCAGCCGCTCTGGCCCGAACTCGAAGAACGCGTAGGCGCTCAGCCGCGCCTGCTCGGCCTGCTCGCGCTCGCCGGCGTTGATCGCCGCCTCCATCTGGTCGAGACTGATCTCGACCAGGTCGAAGTCGGCCTCGGTGTTCGAGTCCTTCCACTCGTCGGGCATCATCTCGTCGAGCGCGTCGCTGGCCTCGTCGTGGGCGCCCTCGACGTCTTCGAGCGGCGCCACCTCGCGGCCCTCGTTGGCGTCGGAGTTGATCCGGTCGAGGGTGTCGAGCGACGCGAGCACGGTCTGGACCCCTTCCGGGTCGCGTTCCTGGAGCGCCGACTGGAGATCGTTGAAGGCGGCCCTTGCTCCCTCGGTGAAGGCGATCGACTCCTGGATCTCGAACGCGATCGTGACCCGGCCGTCGTCGGTGCCGTGGTCGTACTCGATCGGGACGAGGTCGAGGAAGCGGGTCAGCTGGTGGGCGCGGCGCGACTGCTCCTCGGGGGTGAACGGGGCGGCCGTGAACCCGTTGAGCGCCGCCAGGGCCTGTTCGCGGGCGGCGGCGAACCGCTTCTCGTCGCCGCGCAGCGCAGCGGTCTCGAGGCGTGAGAACACCGCGTCGGTGTCCTCGCGGGCGCCCTCGTCGCGCTGGCTCGCGTACTCGGGCGCGATGATCCGCCAGTAGCCGGCCGCGAGCGCGGCGTTCTCGGCAAAAGCGGGCTCGAAGCCCCGCTCGGCGGCCTGCGAGGCGTCGTCGAGAAAGGTCACGAGGCGCGCCTGATAGGCGTCGAGCAGGTCCTTGCGGACCCCGGTGATGGCGTCCTCGGGCGACAGCTCGCCCGCGGCGAGGCGGTCGAGGGAGGTGGTCCCGTCGACGCCGGGGCGGGTGAAGCGGGTCGCCTGGCGGAAGTCGCGGATCAGGAGCCAGCCGCGGGCGCGCTCGACCCGGCCCGCCTCGGTCTCCACGACCGCGACGTCGAGGGCGCCGGCGCGCAGCGCCGCGAGCGCCCGGCCCCGCGCCGCCGCGAGCCCGACCTCGTCACCCGCGCCCGCCGCGCGCTCCGCCGCCGCCAGCGAGCTCTCGAGGGCTTTCAAAGACGCCGGGGAGGAGGCGGTGAGCTCACGCCGCAGCGGGCCCGCGAGCGCGCTCCTCGCGCCGGCGACGTCGTCCCCGGCGCTGGCGCCGCCCTCGAGCAGGATGTCGGTCTGGGCCTCGAAGAGGCCCGACTTGATCTTCTCGGCGCCCTGCCAGGGCGCCTCGGCGAGCGCGGCCCGCGGAAAGGCGCAGGCGGCCGCCACGGCGACGATCACCGTGGCGGCCGCTCCAGCTACTCGCGCCCTTCGCTGTCTACGGCCGGAGATCGTGGCTCAGGCCTCCTGCAGCTCGATGTTCAGCTGCTGGGCCGCCTGGGTGACCTGGCCGGCGATCGCCTCGGCGCGGCGCTGGGCGTCGGCGCCGAGCGTGTCGGCCTCCTCGGCGGTGAACTTCTTGCCGTCGGCTTCCTGGTCGCGGAGGTCCTCGACGTAGGCGAGCAGCTCGTCGAGCTCCATCTTGGTCTGCGCCGCCTGCTGCGGGTTCTCGGCCTCGATCTGGGGCTCGATCTGCTCGTAGGTCAGAACGAGACCCTCGAGGATGTCGGCGATGTCGGAGAGGCGCGAGGCGGCGACGAACCCGAGCTCGCTCGCGTTCTCGCCGGCGATGAAGCGCGAGTTCTTCCAGGCCTCGAAGTACTCGCTCATCGTCGGCGTCATCACCGTGATCGCGGTGAACGCATCCGACGGGGTGGGCTCGAACTCCTGGGCGTCGGCGTCGAGGTTCCTGGCCTGCTCCTCGAACTCCTTGGTCGCCGCCGAGTAGATGTTGGCGTCCGGCAGCCCCTCGCCGAACGCGACCTTGCCGTCGCCGTCGACGTCGCCCTTGACGCCCTTGGCGAGGAAGTCGGGGTTGGTGCCGAAGAGCGTTGTCTCGGTGACGAAGAACAGGTTGCCGGGCTGCTTCAGGGTCTCGCCGTCGGGGAGCTCGAGGCTGAAGGAGACCGCGTTCTCGGGATCGGAGGCGTCCGCTCCGGCGTCGATGTCGACGTCGTACTGGGCCAGCCGCGGGACTCCGGCGACGATGCCCTCCATCTCCTCGTAGCTCGGGTTCGCCTCGGCGAAGACCGCCTTCGAGTCGTCGAGGATGCGCTGGACTTCCTCGCCGTTGTCGGCCACCAGCTTCGCGTAGTCGAAGTTGGCGGCTTCGGCGAGCTCGTAGTACTCGTCGCCGAGCTCGCGCAGCTCGGTCGCCTGCTCGCTGAGGGTCGCCGAGTGGTCGGTCAGATAGTCCTTGATCGCGCCGAGCTGGCCGCTCTCGGAGGCGGTGGTCTCCTCTCCGCCGTCATCGTCATCGCTCCCACAGCCGCTCGCGAGCACCGCCGCGCTCGCGAGCGCGGCGCCGGCGGCCATCAATCGCCCGAACTTCTTGCTTCGCATTCGATCTCCGTTCTAGTCGGAATTAGGTGGCCCTAAGAAAAACGGCGGTTAGGGTACCCGAATTCCTGCTGCGGAGGTCGGATTAGATCACAGTCTCCCCGGCGAGCGCGGGCGCGAAGCCGACCGCGTAGACGGCGACCGAGGGATCCGGTCGGATCTCGAGCAAGCCCTCGCGGTGCGGCCCCTCGGTGACCAGCTCGTAGAGGCCGGGGCCGTCGACCTCGATCGCCGCGAGCGGCTCGCCGTCGAGTCGCAGTTCCAGCTTGCCTTCGCCGTCGAGGGCCGCCGACGCGCCGGCGCCGGCGAAGTCGATCTCGAGCGCCGGCGCCGCGGAGCTCGCGCGCCAGGGCTCGCGCTCCGAGCCGCCGGGAAGCAGCTCGTCCGCGGGCGCCAGGAGCCGCGCCCCGGGCGCGTCGGTCGGCCGCAGCGGCGCCAGCGGCTCGAGCGGCACGAGATCGGAGAGCTGCTCCTGGATCGCCTCCTCGGTCCCCCGGTAATCGCCCTCGCCGAACTGGAACCAGCGCAGCGCCCCGCCGCGCGACCAGAGGAAGAGCGAGGGCCAGCCGACGCATCCGTAGGCCGCCCATGCCGCGCGCTTCTCGTCGCTGAGCACCGGATACGGGATCGCGAGCCGCTCGACCGCTTCGGCCACCGCCGCCGGGTCCTCGCCGAACGGATGGCGCGGGGTATGGACGCCGAGCACGGTCAGGCCCGAGTCGGCGTAGCGCTCGTGCCAGGCCCGCAGATAGGGGAGGGTGCGGACCGCGTTCAGCTGCGAGAAGTCGAAGAAGTGGACGAGGACCGGCCCGGTCGCGGTCAGCCGTTCCATCTCCAGCTCCCCCGATCCGACCCAGTTCGCGTCTGGGGGAAAGGGCGGCGCTGCGATATCTGCTCGGGGCGGTCTCACCGGCCCGGTATTGTCCCGATCCAACTTCTAGAGAGGAGACTCGGTGAGCAAGTCAGTCTGGGACCGAATCGAGGAAAGCCGCGCGAAGCACAACGTTCTCGAGCACCCCTTCTACGTGCGCTGGTCGGAGGGCGAGCTGAGCCGCGAGGAGCTCGCGCGCTACGCGGGCCAGTACCGCCACGCGACCGAGGCGATCGCCCGGCTCTGCGCCGAGGCCGCCGAGACCGCGCCGGACGGCGCCCGCGAGGAGCTCCGTCGCCACGCGGCGGATGAGGAGGCCCACGTCGGCCTCTGGGACGACTTCGTCGAGGCGACCGGCGGCAAGATCGGCGCCGAGCCGACGGTCGAGACCGCCGATTGCGTGCGCAGCTGGACCGGCCCCGACGGCTACCTCGAGGCGCTCGCGACGCTCTACGCGATCGAGAGCGGCCAGCCCGAGATCGCGAAGATCAAGCGCGAGGGGCTGGCGCGCTTCTACGGGATCAACGAGGGTCCGGCGACCGAGTACTTCCGCGTCCACGAGACCGACGACATCGCCCACGCCGAGGAGTCGCGCCGGCTGATCTCCGCCGCGATCGGCGAGCACGGCGAGGATCGCGTCGTCGCCGCGGCCGAGGCGGCCTTCGAGGCCAACTGGCGCCTGCTCGACGGCGTCTGATCCCCGGCGCGTGCCGGGCGTCGACCGCGCGATCGGGATCGCCGTCGGGCTCGCGCTCGGTCTGATCCTCGTCGCGCTGTTCGTCTTCGTGTTCAGCGAGGACACCGTCGACGCGCCGTCGATCGACGACGCCACGCCGACCCAGACCGCGCCCGCAGCGCCGCAGCCGGAGACCGGTACTCCCTAGAATCTCGCCGCCATGCAGTCGAACGCCGCCAGAGCAGCCCTCGCAGTCGTGCTCGTCGCCGTCGCGGTCGTCCTCTTCGTCGTCCTCCAGGACGACGGTTCGAGCGATTCGAGCGACTCCGAGACGACAAGTACCGCCGCGCAGACGACCGGCACCGTCGAGGAGCAGCCGGCGGTCGAGGTGATCGAGGTCTCCGGCGGCGCCCCGGTCGGCGGCGTCGCCAAGCTGATGGCGACCAAGGGCGAGCGGGTCCGCTTCACCGTCGCCTCCGACCAAGCCGGCGACGTACACGTCCACGGCTACGAGATCGAGAAGCCGGTCGCGGCCGGCGGCGAGACGACGGTCTCGTTCGCGGCCGACCTCGACGGCGTCTACGAGATCGAGGTCCACTTCGCATCGGGGGAGCCCCACGAGGCACAGATCGGTGAGCTGACCGTCAGCCCCGGCTGATGTTCCTGCTCGCCCACGCGCTGGTCGGGCGCCAGGACCTGCCGATCCCGGCCTGGCTCTTCGCCTGGGGGGCGTCGCTGGTCCTGATCGTCTCGTTCATGGCGCTGTCGTTCGCCTGGCGCGAGCCGCGCCTCGAGGGGGACAGCTGGCGCCCGGTCTCCGAGCGGCTCTCGGCGCTGCTCGCGGGCCCGGCGACGCTGGTCCTTGCCGGCGCCGCCGGCGTCTTCCTCTGGGGCCTCGTGATCTGGTCCGGTCTCCACGGCACCGACGCGCCGGACCGGAACTTCTCGCTGACCTTCGTCTTCGTCACCTTCTGGCTCGGGATGGCTTTCCTGAGCGCGCTCTTCGGCGACGTCTTCCGCGCCTTCAACCCCTGGTACGCGATCGCGCGCGTCGCCTCGCGCGGGTTCCGCGCGATCGCCGGGCAGACGGCGCCCACGCCGTTCGCCTACCCCGAGTGGCTCGGGCGCTGGCCCGCGGCCGCCGGGCTGCTCGGATTCGTCTGGCTCGAGCTGATCTACGGCGCCAGCGGGCTGACGGTCGGGCTCAATCCCGAGACCACGGCGGTCGCGGTCCTCGTCTACTCGGCGATCACATTCATCGCGATGGCCCTGTTCGGCGTCGAGCGATGGATCGACCGTGGCGAGACCTTCTCCGTCTACATGAACATGTTCTCGCGGCTGGCGCCGCTCGAGGTCCGCGACGGCCGGCTCGGCGTCCGCCGGCCGCTCTCGGGCGCGACCGAGTGGGCGAAGGTGCCGGGCTCGGTCGGCCTCGTCGTGACCGCGATCGGCGCGACGAGCTTCGACGGCGGGGCGGAGGGGGCGTTCGACTCGGCGATCCGGTCCTGCATCGACGCCCTGCGCGACATCGGGTTCGACCTGACCGCGGCGTTCCGGATCGCCGACACCGGGTTCCTGATCGCGGTCGTGTTCGGAGTCGCGGCCGTGTTCGCGCTCGGCGTCTACGGGATGCGCGGTGTCGACCCCTCGCGCTCGACCGGGGAGCTGCGCCGCGCGTTCGGCCACACGCTGATCCCGATCGCGCTCGCCTACCTCGTCGCCCACTACTTCAGCCTCGTCGTCTTCCAGGAGCAGGCGCAGTTCACGTTCCTGCTCTCGGACCCGCTCGGCAACGGCTCCGACATCTTCGGGACCGCCGACAACGGGATCGACTACGGGGCGATCGGCGCGACCGCGGTCTGGTACGTCCAGGTCGCGACGCTGGTGATCGGCCACGTCGCCGCGCTGACCCTCGCCCACGACCGCGCGATCGCGCTCTTCGGCGACGCCCGTACCGCGGCCCGCTCGCAGTACTGGATGCTCTCGGTGATGGTCGTCTTCACCTGCTTCGGCCTCTTCCTGCTCTCGCAGGCGAACGCCTAGCGGGCCAGCACTACTACTCGGCCATCTTCTCGAGCGCCGCCCCGAGCCGGATCGGTCCCGCAGCCGCCGGGTTGCCCTCGAGAAAGATCACGACGTTGCCGGCCCGGTAACAGAGCAGGTCGGCGGAGGCCTCGCACTCGTCGATCCCCTTATCGGCGCCCGACTCGTCGTCGTAGACGGCGAGCGAGCCGGCGTCGTGGGCATCGGCGCCGGCGGGCGCAACGCCCGGCGCCTCACCGAGCTCGACCTCGTAGAGGTCTTTGCCCGGCTGGTTGGTCGGCAGCGGCGCACCGAGCTCGAGCCCCGCGCCCTCGGCGTTCGCCTGTTCGACGAACTCCTCGGCGTCGAAGCTCTCGCCCCCGCAGGCGGCGAGCGCGACCGCCGCTGCCGCGATCAACGCGGCGGCGGCGCTACGGGAGGGAGAAAGCCGGGAGGGGATGGTGTGCCCTCCCGGCGGCCCTACTCCTCCGGAGCGTCGAGCGCTTCCCAGTCGGACTGGCTCGCGAACTTCGTCAGGTTGGTTCCGTCGTCGACGGCCCTGAACGCGTACCGGGTGTTGACCTTGCCGTCCTTGCCCGGCTTCTCGTACTTGACCTTCTTGACATCGGACTCCGGGATCTGGACCTTCTCGCGCTTCTTCACGTTGTAGAACTCGATCGCCATCTCAATCCTCCTCGTCGGGTTGCCGTGAACGGGGATTTAACGTGATCGGGCGGTCGCCTTACGCAGGGATCGTGTGAATCGGCACAAACGCATGCCTGAGCCGCCCCTGCGGCCGCCGCTCAGGCGTCAGGCATACTGGCGCCGATGAGCATTCCGCTCGCCCACGTCGGCCACTGGTGGGGCTACCTGCTCTACGCGGTGCCGGCGCTGATCGTGCTCGGGGCGACGATCCAGTCCTTCATCGCCCAGCGCCGCGCGAGGCGAAACGGGAGCGGTCGCTAGGCGGAGGCGCGGGCGAGGATCTTGCCCAGCCGCCGCTCGAGCGAGGCGGAGACCGACTCGCGGATCGGGCCGTCGTGGAGCCGCTCGACCAGGGCCTCGAGGAAGCCCTCGATGATCACCCGCTTGGCCTCGGACTCGGCGAGCCCGCGGCCGCGGAGGTAGAAGAGCTGCTCGGGGTCGACCTGGGCGATCGCCGCGGCATGGGTGCAGCGGACGTCGTTGGCCTCGATCTCGAGCCCCGGGATCGCGTCGGCGTGGGCGTTCTTGGAGAGGATCAGGTTGCGGCTCTCCTGGAAGGCGTCGGTCTGCTGGGCGCCGGGCTCGACCATGATCATCCCGCGCCAGACCGCGGTCGCGTCGTCCTCGAGCACGCCGCGGAAGGCGAGGTCCGAGGTCGTCGAGGGCGCGGCGTGCTCCTGGGTCGTGTCGAAGTCGAGGTGCTGCGAGCCGCCGCCGGCGTAGGCCCCGGTCACCTTGGCGCTCGCGCCCTTGCCCGCGAGCCGGGTCTCCATCCGGACCTTGCCGCGCGCCGATCCGAACCCGAGCGCGACCCAGTCGAGCGTCGCGTCGCGCTCGACCTCGGCGCGCTGGGTCGCGAACACCCAGCTGCTCTCAGAGAGCTCCTGGCGGCACATGTAGCGCAGGTTGGCCCCCGGGCCGACGAAGAGCTCGACCACGCCGTTGAAGAGCGCCTCGAGCCCCTCATCGCCTGACTCGTACGTTTCCCAGACCTCGGCCTCGGCGCCCTCCTCGAGCACGATCAGAACGCGCCAGTTGAGCGCCGAGCCGGCTTCGGTCTGAAGCGCGCTGAGCTCGAGCGGCGCCTCGAGCTTGGCGCCCTTCGGCACGTGGACGAACAGTCCCTGCTCCCAGGCGGCCGCGTTGCGGGCCACGAACGGGTCGTCGGCGGGCACGAGCGTGCCGAGCCGCGGCTCGACCAGGTCCGGGAAGCGCTCGGCCGCCTCGGCCAGCGGCAGGACGAGCGGCGCGCCCTCCTCGGAGCGCGGCTCGAGCCCCGAGATCTCGCCCGCCGACTGCGCGTAGGCGTCGGGGTCGAGACCGCTGAGGTCGGTGAACTCCCAGCCCTTTGCTTTTTGGTCTGGAAGCGGAGGAGCAGCAGCACTCGGCACTAGCCGATGCTGCCTTCCATCTGGAGCTCGATCAGGCGGTTCATCTCGACCGCGTACTCCATCGGCAGCTCCTTGGTGATCGGCTCGATGAAGCCGTTGACGATCATCTTCGAAGCCTCCTCCTCGTCGAGCCCGCGGCTCTGGAGGTAGAAGAGCTGCTCGTCGCCGATCTTCGAGACCGTGGCCTCGTGGCCGACGTTGGCGTCGTCCTCGTCGATGCGGATCGTCGGGTAGGTGTCGGAGCGCGAGTTCTCGTCGAGGAGCAGCGCGTCGCAGACGACCTTCGAGCGCGCCTCGGTCGCGCCCTCGGCGATCTCGAGCAGCCCGCGGTAGGTGCCGCGCCCGCCGTCCTTGGAGATCGACTTCGAGAAGATCGACGAGGTCGTCTTCGGGGCGCCGTGGATGATCTTGCCGCCCGCGTCCTGGTGCTGGC
Organism: uncultured Solirubrobacterales bacterium; assembly: GCA_963817065.1. Lineage (GTDB taxonomy): Bacteria > Actinomycetota > Thermoleophilia > Solirubrobacterales > 70-9 > CAWFMO01. The sequence goes on along the minus strand of CAWFMO010000002.1, from coordinate 203,155 downwards.
CGTTGCCGGCGAAGGCGATCGAGAGGATCTCGCCGTGGGCGCGCTCGCCGAGCAGGTAGATCGACGGGTACTTCATCGTCAGCTTCGAGCCGAGGTTGCAGTCGACCCACTCCATCGTCGCGTCCTCGTAGGCGACGGCGCGCTTGGTGACCAGGTTGAAGACGTTCTGGGACCAGTTCTGGACCGTCGTGTAGCGGACCCGCGAGCTCTCCTTGGCGGCGATCTCGACGACCGCGGAGTGCAGCGAGTCGCTCGAGTAGGTCGGCGCCGTGCAGCCCTCGATGTAGTGCACGTCGGAGCCCTCCTCGGCGATGATCAGCGTGCGCTCGAACTGGCCCATGTTCTCGGTGTTGATCCGGAAGTAGGCCTGGAGCGGCATGTCGACCTTGACGCCCTTGGGGACGTAGACGAACGAGCCCCCGGACCAGACGGCGGAGTTGAGGGCGGCGAGCTTGTTGTCGTTCGGCGGGATGATCGTCGCCCAGTACTCGCGCACGAGATCCTCGTGCTCGCGCAGCGCCGTGTCCATGTCGGTGAAGATCACGCCCTGCTCCTCGAGCTTCTCGTTGACCTGGTGGTAGACGACCTCGGACTCGTACTGGGCGCCGACACCGGAGAGGAACTTGCGCTCGGCCTCGGGGATCCCGAGCCGGTCGAAGGTGTTCTTGATGTCCTCGGGGACCTCGGACCAGTCGCGGCTGTTCTTCTCCGAGGCGCGGACGAAGTAGTGGATGTCGTTCCAGTCGATCTGGCCGAGGTCGCCGCCCCAATTCGGGGTCGGCCGGCTCTCGAAGTGCTCGTAGGCCTTGAGCCTGAAGTCGCGCATCCAGGTCGGCTCCTGCTTGTACTCGGAGATCGAGGCGACGACGTCGCGCGAGAGACCCTTGGGGGCCTTGTACGCATAGCCCTCCTCGGAGTCGCGGAAGCCGAACTTCTCCGTGTAGTCGGAGTTGATCCCGGCGAGGTTCTCCTCTTCGGCGGTGCGCTGCTTTGCGATCGTCTCTGGTGTGGCCAAGGTGCCTTTCTGGAAGTTTGGGTTGGACCCGACTCTAGCCGTGGGGGTGGCCGGGGCCTTATTCCTAGCGGCGAACTAGGATTTTAGCGAGACTCGGGCCTGGGACCTAATCCGGTCACGGAACCTCGATCCTGACGACGTCGTCCTCGACCGTGACCGGGAAGGTCTCGACCGGCTTGTAGGCCGGCAGCGAGCGCGGCTTGCCGGTCGTGACGTCGAACAGCGAGCCGTGCCGGGGGCACTCGACCGTGCAGCTCGAGGGGTCGAACTTGCCCTCGGCGAGCGGCCCGTCGTCGTGCGAGCAGCGGTCCTCGATCGCGTGCAGGGCACCGCCGCAGTTGAAGACCCCGATCTTCCGGCCGTCCTCGGCGGTGACGAGCTTCATCTCGCCGTCGGGCAGCTCGCTCTCTGGGCAGACGTCGATTGTCTCCGGCATCGGGGCGGTAGTCTGGCGCATCCGCAAACAAATCAATCGGGGGTTGAAGATGAAGGGGAGCAGGGCAGTGGTTGCAGGGCTCGCGGCGCTGGGGGCGACGGGCGCGATCGCGATCCCGGCTCAGGGCCAGAACGCGATCCACAAATCGAGCCAGGTGAGCGCGAAGCTGTTCATCAACGGGAACGTGCCTTTGGCGACCGGCAAGGTGACCGGCCCGCCGGCCTGCACCAAGAACCGCAAGGTGGTCGTCAAGGAGATCGCGCCCACCCCGCGCAAGCTCGGCACCGTGAAGACGAACGAGAGCGGCAGGTGGAAGCTGACCCAGGTTCGCGACGCGACGTCGATTCAGGCAAAGGCCCTGTTCGGCGGCAAGTTCGACATCTTCTGCGACCCGGCGACCTCGCCGGTCGCGATGGGCATCTGAACCCCAGCTCACGAAGCGGTAGCTTGCGCCGGCCATGATCATCGTCCTGATTCTCGTCGCGCTGCTGGTCCTGGTCGGCCTCTTCGTCTGGCTGACCTACAACCGGATGGTCGCGAAGCGCCAGATCGTCGACAACAGCTTCTCCCAGATCGACGTCGCGCTTAAGCGGCGGCACGACCTGATCCCGAACCTGGTCGAGGCGGTCAAGGGCTACGCCAGGCACGAGAACAAGACCTTCGAGGAGGTGACCAAGGCGCGCGGCGCGGCGCAGCAGGCCTCGGGCCCGGCGCCCCAGGCCGCCGCGGAGGGGATCCTCGCCACGGCGCTCGGGCGGCTCATGGTCGTCGCCGAGGACTACCCGGAGCTCAAGGCGAGCGAGAACTTCATGCAGCTGCAGACCGAGCTCTCCGAGACCGAGAACCAGATCCAGATCACGCGCCGCGTCTACAACGACACGGTCGAGACCTACAACACCCTGATCCAGGTGTTTCCCCCGGTCCTGGTCGCGAACGCGTTCAACTTCGATGCGCGGCCGTTCTTCGAGGCGCCCGACGGGGTCGAGGTCGCGCCCGACGTGAGCTTCACCGGGCCGGACCCCGGCGCCGCCCCCGCGAAGTGACCCGACTGCGGTTGGCCGGGGCGATCGCCGCGGTGGCGCTGCTCGCTGTGCCGGCGGCGGCCCAGGCGAGAACGCTCAAGGTCACCGACGCGAACGTCCACCTCCGGCTCGCCCCGGATTCCAGCCTGATCGTCGATGAAGACCTGACGGTCGAATACGAGGGCTCCTGGCAGGCGACCTATCGGGACATCCCGCTCGGCGAGGGCTGGGAGATGTCCGATATCAGCGTCAGCGAGGACGGCCGCTCGTTCCGGCCCGAGGGTTGCACCGTGGAGGGTTGCGTCGATGAGCCGGGTAAGTTCGGCGCGACGCAAGCACCGGGCGGCGGGATCCGAATCGTCTGGCACGTCGGGGCGACCGACGTGACGAGGGAGTTCACCGTCTCCTATCGGGTGACCGACGCCGCGATCGCCTACGACGATGTCATCGACGTCAACTGGAAGGTCTGGGGGGACCAGTGGGACTACGAGCTGCCGGAGCTGCGCGCGGACCTCGAGAATCCGGCGCTCCAGGAGTCGAACAACCTGTATCGCGTCTGGGGCCATCCCCGTGAAGTGGAGGGCGAGACGTCGCGCGACGAGGGCGTTGCGCGATTGGAGGCGTCCGACGTCCCCGAGCACCAGTGGGTCGAACTGCGGGTCACGGTCCCGCGCTCCGGCGTCGAGAGCGTTTCCGGCGCCCGGGTCAAGGAGGGCGAGGGCTTGCCGGGGATCCTCGACGAGGAGCAGGAGAACGACGACGACTACAACTCGATCTGGAACAAGACCAAGCGCTTCCTGGCCGACCACGCCTACCCGCTGGGCTTCGCGCTCCTCGTTCTGATGTTCGCGGCGCTGATCGTGCTGCGCCGGATGGCGCGTGAGCACCCGATCTCCGTCCCCGAGCATCTGCCCGAGCCACCCGACGACGCCGGCCCGGCGCTCGCCTACGCCCTCGCCCACGAGGGCGACGACACGGACGACACCGTGCTCGCGACGCTCCTCGACCTGATCGAGCGCGGTTACTACGACACCAAGGCGACGAGCACCGACAAGGAAGACCTGGACATGTCGATCACCAAGGCCGCCAAGCGCCCAGAGGCGAAGCTCGAGCCACACGAGCAGGAGGTCCTCGACTTCTTCGACGAGCTGATCGGCGCCGACACGGTTGCACTGAGCGAGATGCGCGACCGGATCCCCGAGCACGATTCGACCTGGCGCGGCAAGTGGGAGGGCATGACGAGCTCGCTCAACGGCGTCGAAGCGGGCAAGCTGGAATGGGATCGCGACCTGAACGGCCGGTGGGGGTTGATCACGCTCGGGACCCTGGTCCTGCTCGGCGTGATCGTGCTGGCGCACCGCTCGGTCGAGGACGCCTGGTTCCCGCCCGCGTTCCTGCCGATCGCCGCCGCCGCGATCTGGCTCTTCGGGACCGGCAACAGGCTCAAGCGGCTCGCTCCCGAGCCCCGCGAGCGCAGCGCGCGCTGGCAGGCCTTCGAGAAATGGACCAAGGACTTCCCCCGGCTCAAGGACGACCCCCCCGCGACGCTCGAGCTCTGGAAGCGGATCCTGATCTTCGGCGTCGCGTTCGGGACCGCCGACCGGATGATCGAGTCGGGGCGGATCCCCGAGCCGGTCAAGCAGGCGGCGGCCGAGGGAACCTGGAGCTCCTACTACTTCGCGGGCGCCCATCACGACTCGTTTGACGGCAGCAAGTTCAGCTCCGGGTTCTCATCCCAGGTCGCCCCCGAGTCGTCGTCGAGCGGCGGCGGCGGAGGGTTCTCGGGCGGCGGAGGCGGCGGTGGGGGAGGCGGGGGCGGCGGCGGCTGGTAGCCGGGCCTAGGACCCCGTCAAGGCCTCGCGCGCGGCGACCGAGAGGTGCCCGGTCCTGATCCGCTGCGGGTGGTCGCCGACCTCGATCTCGCCGACCTCGCGTCGGGAGGCGTATGAGATCACCGAGATCGAGTCGGTGCCGCTCCAGGAGACGTAGCAGTAGCGGCCGTCGTCGCTGGTCGTCGCCCAATAGGACTTCTCGCCCTCCTCGAGCAGCGTGAAGTCGGACGGGTCGGCGCGCGAGACGATCGCGGCGTAGTCGGACATCGTGCCCGCGACGCAGAGCGTGTCGTCGGAGCCGTTGATCGCGATCCCGTGGTGGGCGGAGTCGAGCAGGTAGAGCTCGCGCGGCAGCCCGTTGGTGAGGTCGGGCAGGTTGATTACCCGTCGCACCTGGTCGTTGACGAGGTCGTACTCGACGATGCCGTGGAAGAACGAGACCTGGAGGTAGGCGAAGCGCTCGTCGGAGGTGATCGCCATCGGGCGCACCGCGGAGCTCATGTCCGGGTAGCCGGCCTCCTCGAGCTTCTGGCCCATGTCGATCCGCTTGAGGATCTCGAGCGTCTGCGCGTCGACGACCTGGAAGTAGCGAGCGCCCTTGGTCGTGTCGAGCAGCGGCAGGTCGAGCGGCGTGTAGACCGTTCCGATGCTGGCGTGGTAGATCCGCTTGCCGTCGGCCGAGTAGGTGTTCTCGTGGGGCGAGTCGCCGGACGGGAAGCGCCCGAACTCCTCGCCGGTCTGGACGTTGAGGATGTGGACGACGTTGCCGGTCGAGGCCGAGACCGCGACGTGGCGGCCGTCGGGGGAGATCGCCATGTGGTCGGAGCGCTGGCCGGCGACCGGGAAGCGCCACTCGACTTCGCCGGTGGCGAGCCGGATCGCGACCACGTCGGCGAGACTCGGCCGCGAGACGATCAGCAGCTCGCCGTCGTTGGAGCTGTACATGTCGTCGACGTACTGGTTGTGGCCCTCGCCGATCAGGATGTTCGTGAGCAGGAAGTAGGCGAGCCGGACCGGGTTGGAGAGGATCTCCACGCTGCGCTCGTTGATGTCGGGAATGATGTTGAGGCGCCCGAGCCGCTCGACCTGGACCGGCTCGTCGGCACGCGCCGCTCTCGCCACCTCGGCCGCGGAGGCCCGCTTCGTTGCCTTCTTGCGCTTGGCGCGGCACTTGCGCTTGGCGCGCTTGCCCGGCTTGCCCTTCTTCTTCGCCCGCTTGCGGCACTTCTTCGCCGCCTTCGCGCCCGCGGTCGCGGCGGCCGATCCGGTGCCGGGGGCCGCGGCGGTGCCGGGGCTCGTGACCTCGATCACGTCGGCGGTGCCCTCCCAGTTGTTGCCGACGAAGAGGATCTCCTTGTGCGGCGCCTGGGCCTCGGCCCGAGGCGCGAGCGCGCAGGCGAGCACCGCGATCGCCGCCGCCAACAGCGCGATCGTCCTTCCCGTCCTCGGTGAAGCCGCCCAGGTCATCCCGGCGGCAAGACTACCCGGCTTAGAGCTGCGCCGCCTCGGTTGGCTCGCCCTGCTCGCCCTCGTCCTCCCAGTCGACGGGCTCGCCGAGCGAGGCGCCCTTGACGACCTTGAGGCCGAGCAGAGCGCATTTCATCCTCGTCGCCGAGATGTCGATCCCGAGCAGCTCGAGGACGAAGTCCTTGTCGAGCCTGATCAGCTCCTCGCGGGTCATCCCCTCGAGTTCGTCGGTGAGCAGCGAGGTCGCCGCGGTCGAGATCGCGCAGCCCTTTCCCTCGAAGGAGATGTCCGCGACCTTGTCGTCCTCGTCGAGCTTGATGAACACGTGCTGCTCGTCGCCGCAGAACGGGTTGGTGTCCTCGAACTCGAGGTCGAAGTCCTCGAGCGGGCCGAAGTTCCGCGGCCGCTTGTAGTGCTCGAGGATCTGGTCTCGGTAGAGCTCGTCCATGGCTAGACCTTGAAGACGCGCTTCGCGTCCTCGAGCCCCTCGACCAGCCGGTCGATCTCCTCGCGCGTCGTGTAGACGCCGAAGCTCGCGCGGGCGGTCGCGGGCACTCCCAGCCTCTCCATCAGCGGCTGGGCGCAGTGGTGGCCGGCGCGGACCGCGACGGCGTGGCGATCGAGGATCTCGGAGACGTCGTGGGCGTGGACCCCGTCGAGCTCGAACGAAACCGGGCCGACGCGCTCCGGCCCGCGCGGGGGGCCGAAGACCGTCAGGCCCTCGACGGTTTCGAGGCGCTCGAGCGCGTAGTCGGCGACCTCGCGCTCGTGGGCGGTCACCGAGTCGATGCCGACCCCGTCGAGCCAGCGGACCGCGGCCGCGAGCCCGATCGCCTGCGCGATCGCCGGCGTGCCGGCCTCGAAGCGGGTCGGCGGGTCGGCGTAGGTGATCTTCTCCTTGGTCACCTTCTTGATCATCGATCCGCCGCCGAGGAAGGGCGGCATCGCGTCGAGCAGCTCGAGCCGGCCCCAGAGCGCCCCGATCCCGGTCGGCCCGTACATCTTGTGGCCGGTCAGGGCGTAGAAGTCGACCCCGAGCTCGGCCATGTCGAGCCGGTACTTGGGCGCCGCCTGGGCGCCGTCGGCGAGCACCAAAGCGCCGGCGTCGTGGGCGAGGCGCGAGATCTCGGCCAGCGGGTTGGTGGTCCCGAGAACGTTCGAGACGTGGGCGACCGCGACCAGCTTCGGCCGGGGCTCGAGCAGCCGCTCGAGCTCGCCGAGCTCGAGCTCTCCGTTCTCGTCGACCGGGACCCAGTCGAGCTCGGCGCCGACGGATTCGGCCAGCTGGTACCACGGCACCACATTCGAGTGGTGCTCCATCTCGGTAAGCAGGATCCGGTCGCCCTCGCCGACGTTCGCGGCGCCCCAGCTTCGGGCGACGAGGTTGATCGCCTCGGTCGCGTTGCGGACGAAGACGACCTCGCGGCGGTCGCCGGCGCCGATGTGGTCGGCGACGGTCGCGCGGGCGCCCTCGTAGGCGGCGGTCGCCTCGGCCGAGAGCGTGTGCGAGCCGCGGTGGACGTTCGAGTGGTAGCGGCGCTGGTAGTTGTCGACCGCCTGGATCGAGGCCAGCGACTGCTGCGCGCTGGCGCCGCTGTCGAGGTACGCGACCGGCAGCCCGTTGACCTCCCGCTCGAGCGCCGGGAAGGCGGCGCGGACCTTCTCGATCGCGAGCGGCTTGGCTGCGGCCGTGGGCTCCATCAGATCCTCACGCCTTGGCGGCGACCTCGTCCTGGATCCAGCCGTAGCCCTTCTCCTCGAGCTGGGTGACGAGCTCGGGGCCGCCCTGCTTGACGATCCGGCCCTCGAAGATCACGTGGACGACGTCGGGCACGACCATGTGCAGGATGCGCTGGTAGTGGGTGATGATCAGGACGCCCATCTCGGGCCCGGCGTACTTGTTGACCCCGTCGGCGACGACCCGCAGCGCGTCGATGTCGAGCCCCGAGTCGGTCTCGTCGAGGACCGCGATCTCGGGCCGCAGCAGCGCCAGCTGGAGGATCTCCATGCGCTTCTTCTCGCCGCCCGAGAAGCCGTCGTTGAGGTAGCGCGACGAGAAGTCCTTGGGGATGTTGGTCAGCTCCATCGCCGCCTCGGCCTGCTGGCGGAAGTCCTTGAGCTTGATCGGGTCCTCGCCGCGCGCCTCGCGCTGGGCGTTGATCGCCATCCGCAGGTGCTTGGTGACCGTGACGCCGGGGATCGCGACCGGGTACTGGAAGGCCATGAAGAGGCCCATCCGGGCGCGCTCCTCGGGCGCGGCTTCGGTGATGTCCTCGCCCTTGAAGACGATCGACCCCTCGGTCACCTCGAGCCCGGGGTGGCCCATGATCGCGTTCGCGAGCGTCGACTTGCCGGAGCCGTTGGGCCCCATCAGGGCGTGGATGCGCCCCTTCTCGACCTCGAGGTCGAGGCCCTTGAGGATCTCCTTGTCCTCGGCGCGCACGTACAGGTTCTTGATCTCGAGGTCAGCCATCGGTCTCCGTTTCCTGGAAGGTTTTCTCTTACGCCCGGGCGGCGCCGACGACTGCCGGCTCCTCGGGCTCCGCGGTAGCGGCGAACTCGACCAGCTCCGCGAGCGTCGTTCCGGCGAGCGCCTTGGTGACGCCGCCCTGGACCTTGGTCCAGAGCAGCTTCGTCGCGCAGGCGTGGTCGCCGTCGGACTCGTGCGAACACAAGACCTTGCCCTCGGGGTCGTCGTGGAAGCACTCCATCGGCGCGATCGCGCCCTCGAGCGCCTGGACGACCTCGAGCATCTCGATCTTCGCCGCCGGCCGTGCCAGCCGGTAGCCGCCGTGGGCGCCGCGCTGGCTCTCGACCAGCCCGGCCTTGCGAAGCTTGGCGACCAGGTGCTCGAGATAGGACAGCGGCAGGTTCTCGGCATTGGCGACGGCGCTCAGCGACACCGGCGTCTCGCCGCCGTGGCGGCCCAGCTCGACCATCAAGCGGACCCCGTACTCGGCCTTGGTTGAAAACAGCATCGCGAGAAATCCTAGCTGATTGGTCGGTTATCCCAGACCCCGGCCGAATCGGTCGTTGCTGACGTGTATGGCCGGCTTAGGCCGCTGGCTATGATCCTCGGACAACTTCCAAGGAGATTGAATTGACGACGACTCGACGGACCAGCATCAGCGCGATGATCAGGACGACGGCTCTGCTCGGCCTGCTCACCGGCCTGCTGGTCGTGCTCGGATTCGCGCTCGGCGGGCCGGAGATGGCCTTCCTGTTCCTGCTCGGGGCGCTGTTCTTCAACTTCATCACCTACTGGTTCAGCGACAAGATCGCGCTGCGGATGGCCGGCGCCAAGGAGGTCACCGAGTCCGAGCAGCCGAAGCTGTTCCAGATCGTCCGGGAGCAGACGACGCGCGCCGGGCTGCCGATGCCGCGCGTCCACGTGATCCCCCAGCAGCAGCCGAACGCCTTCGCGACCGGCCGCAACCCCAAGAACTCGTCGGTCGCGTTCACCCAGGGGATCCTCGAGCTGCTCAGCGAGGACGAGCTCCGCGGCGTCGCCGCACACGAGCTGACCCACATCCAGAACCGCGACATCCTGATCCAGACCGTCGCCGCCTCGATCGGCGGCGCGATCACCTACATCGCGTACATGTTCATGTGGTTCGGCAGCGACAGCAACTCGCCGCTCAGCCTCGTCGCCTCGCTGGCGATGGTCCTGCTCGCGCCGATCGCCGCCTCGCTGATCCAGCTCGCGGTCTCGCGCCAGCGCGAGTACGCCGCCGACGCCGGCGGCGCCGAGATCACCGGCAATCCGGAGTCACTCGCGAGCGCGCTGCTGCGCCTCGAGCAGGGCGCCGAGGCCGTCCCGATGGAGGTCAACCAGGCGACCGAGCCGCTCTACATCGTCAAGCCGTTCCGCGGCGGCGGGATCGCGAAGCTTTTCTCGACCCATCCTCCGATCGAGGAGCGGGTCCGCCGCCTGCGCCAGATGCGCCCCGTCATCGCCTAAGCGGGTAGCGCCACCCGAGCCCGCCTGGAGCCTTGATCGGCTCGCTATACTTTTTGTAGTAAAGCTGATCAGGTTTACGGAATTAGGAGGGCGCACCCGGGAATGGCGACAAAGACCGAGAGCATCGAGGAGGTCAAGCAGCGGATCGACGAGGTCGATCCGGCCGAGGCTCAGCGCGAGCTGGCCGACGGCGGCGTCGCTCTGCTCGACACGCGCGAGCCGATCGAGCACAACGAGGCCCATATCGACGGCTCCGAGCTCCTGCGCCCGAACGAGGTCACGGCCCGGGTCGAGGAGCTCGTCCCGGACCACTCCCAGCGCGTCCTGATCTACTGCGCCTCGGGCAACCGCTCCGCCCGCGCCGCCGACCAGCTGCGCGAGCTCGGCTACGAGGACGTCGCGTCGGTCGCCGGCGGGATCAAGGCCTGGGAGGCCGAGGGCCTGCCGGTCATCGCCCCCGAGGGCATGTCGGCCGAGCAGCGGATGCGCTACTCGCGCCACACCCTGCTCCCCGAGCTCGGGACCGAGGGCCAGCTCAAGCTTTTGAACGCGAAGGTCCTGCTGCTCGGCGCCGGCGGGCTCGGCTCGCCGACCGCGCTCTACCTCGCCGCGGCGGGGATCGGGACGATCGGGATCGTCGACGACGACATCGTCGACGAGTCGAACCTCCAGCGCCAGGTGATCCACAACACCGCCCGCGTCGGCCAGCCGAAGACCGAGTCGGCGCGCAAGTCGATCGAGGCCCTGAACCCCGACGTCGACGTGATCGAGCACCGGGTCCGGCTCGATGCGACCAACATCCTCGAGCTGATCGAGCCCTACGACATCGTCGTCGACGGCGCCGACAACTTCCCGACCCGTTACCTGCTCAACGACGCCTCGGTGCGGCTGCGGAAGCCGGTCGTCTCAGCCTCGATCCTCGCTTTCGACGGCCAGATCTCGACCTTCGTCCCCTTCGAGGGCCCCTGCTACCGCTGCCTCTACCCGACCCCGCCGCCGGCCGAGCTCGCGCCGAGCTGCGGCGCCGCCGGCGTGCTCGGGGTGATGGCCGGCGTCATGGGCCTGCTCCAGGCCAACGAGGTGATCAAGCTCGCGGCCGGGATCGGCGAGCCGCTGATCGGGCGGCTGCTGCTCTACGACTCGCTCGGCACCCGGTTCACCGAGCTCAAGGTCCACCGCGACCCCGAGTGCCCGATCTGCGGCCCGGACGCCCCCGAGATCGCCGAGTCGGAGATGGGCCAGTTCCCCGACTACGAGCTGTTCTGCGCCGGTTAGCCCTTCTGTAGGGTTTCGCGCCTCATGCCGACGATCAAGGTCCCACCGATCCTGCGCCAGCACACCGGCGGCGACGCCGAGGTCTCGGTCTCGGGCTCGAACGTCGGCGAGGCGCTGCGCGACCTTGCGGGCAAGCACCCGGCGACCGAGGAGCAGCTGTTCTCGAACGGCGAGCTCAACCGCTACGTCAACGTCTACCTCAACGACGAGGACGTCCGCGTCCTCGACGGGCTCGACACCCCGGTCGGCGACTCCGACACCGTCGTCATCCTGCCCGCGATGGCGGGCGGGGTCTAGCCCGCCCACCATCGTCGGGGCGTAGCCGCTAGGCGGCCTCTTCGAGGGCCGGCTCGCCGGGCATCTCCTCGACGCCGCCGTGCATCTGCTCCTCGGCGCGCTTGATCGCCTTCTTGTCGATCACCAGCGCCGCGACGACGATCGCGGTTGCGACGAGCCCGACGCCGACCCAGAAAGCGAAGTGGTAGCCGTCGGTGAGCGCCTGCGCCTCGGCGGTGCCGTCGGCGAGCAGGTCCTCGGTGCGCGAGTTCGAGAGCGTCGCCAGCAGGGCGAGCCCGAGCGCGCCGCCGACCTGGGCCGCGGTGTTGACGAGCCCAGAGGCAAGGCCGGCCTCTTCCATCTTCACGCCTGACATCGCGACCGTCATCAGCGAGGGGAACGCGAGCCCGGCGCCGATGCCGAATACGACCATCGCGGGCAGCAGCTCGGAGACATAGTCCCCGTTGACGCTTGTGCGGGTGAAGAGCACCGTCGCGAGGGTGATCCCGGCCAGCCCGGTAAGCACGAGCCGCTTGGCGCCGAAGCGCATCGAGAGCGGCTCGGTGAAGCGTGCGGAGAGAATGCCCATGATCAGGGTCCCGGGCAGGAACGCGAGCCCGATCTCGAGCGGGTCGTAGCCGAGCACGCGCTCCATGTAGAGCGAGCCGAGGAAGAACATCCCGAACATCCCCGGGACCGCGAGGATCTGGACGATGTTGGCGCCGGTCAGGTTGCGGCCCTTGAAGATGCGCAGCGGAATCAGCGGCGTCTTCGCGGTCGCCTCGCGGGTGATGAACACGGCCAGCAGCGCCAGCGAGACCCCGGCGAGCAGCAGCGTTTCGGCCGCGCCCCAGCCCTGCTCGGCCGCCGGCTTGACGATCGTGTAGGTGCCGATCATCAGCGACGCGGTGATCAGGACCGCGCCGGGCACGTCGGCGCCCTGCTTGAGCCCGAGGCCCTCGTCGTCATCGACGTACCGGCGGGCGAAGAACGCGGTCGCGATCGCGATCGGGACGTTGATCAGGAAGATCCAGTGCCAGTCGATGGCCTCGGTGACCACGCCGCCGACGAGCAGGCCGACGGTGCCGCCGCCCGAGGCGACGAACCCGAACAACCCCATCGCCTTCGCCTGCTCGCGGGGCTCGGGGAACATCGTCACGAGCATCCCCAGGATCACGGCCGAGGTCATCGCGCCGCCGATCCCCTGCAGGAAGCGGGCGCCGACCAGCATGCCCTGGCTCTGGGCGACGCCGCAGAGCACCGAGGCGAGGGTGAAGAGGAGCAACCCGGAGAGGAACATCCGCCGGCGCCCGATCAGGTCGCCGAGCCGCCCGGCGAGCAGCAGCAACCCGCCGAAGGTGATCAGGTAGGCGTTGACGACCCACGAGAGGTCGTTCTGGCTGAAGCCGAGATCGTCCTGGATGACGGGCAGGGCGACGTTCACGACGGTGATGTCGAGAACGATCATCAGCATCCCCGTGCAGAGGACGTAAAGGGCGATCCAGCGGTTGCGCTCGTTGATCTCGGCGGGCATCAATTCACCTTCCATGGTCGTTGTCTCTTGTACAGACCGCTTCCAGCGGCCAAATTCATCGGCGGATCAGGCTGCTTTGACCGCTCGCAGCTTCTTGCCGCCGCGGTAGCGCTCGCCAACCGTGCGCAGGATAGACACCATCTCCTCGGTCGCGGGCGAGCGCGAGGCCGCCTCGCGGGTGACCGCCCAGATCCGGCGAACCGGAGCTTTCGGGACGATCTCGCGGAGCTCGACCCCCGGGTAGTCGCCGGCCAGCGTCGGGAGCAGGGTCACCCCGAGCCCGGCGGCGACGAGGCCCTGGAGGACCTGGTAATCGTCGCTCTCGAAAGAGATCCGCGGTTCGTATCCCGCCGCGCGCCCGATCGCGAGCAGCCCCTCGCGGCACGAGCTCGTGACCCGGCCGCAGAGCCAGTCCTCGTCGGCGAGCGCCGACATCTCGACCGTCTTCGAAGCCGCGAGCGGATGCCCGGGGGGAAGCGCGACGCGCATCGGCTCCTCGAGGATCAGCTCGGATTCGGTGCCGCGCCCGAAATCAGCCGGTGCGGTCGGGTAGTCGAAGACGACGGCGATGTCGGTGTCACCGCCTCTGAGCGAGGGGATCGAGTCCTCGGGCTCGCCCTCGGAGAAGTGGAGCTCGATGTTCGCAAACTTGCTCTTGAACTGGGCCATCGCCTGGGTCACCAGGGTCGCGCTCGCCGAAGGGAAGCTCATCAGCCGCAGCCGTCCGCCTTCGAGGCCGGCGATCTCGGCGAGCTCGCGCTCCGCCTCCTCGAGCCTCGTGATCACCGCGTCGCCGTGCGAGGCGAGGACCTCGCCGCCGGCGGTCAGCTTCGGGCCGTCGCTGGTCCGCTCGAGCAGGGGCTGGCCGACCTCGCGCTCGAGCGCCGCGATCTGCTGGCTGACGGCGGACTGGGAGAGGTGGAGCGCGTCGGCCGCGGCCGAGAACGAGCCCCGGGCGACGACCTCGCGCAGGACCCGGAGGCGCTTGACGTCGATCATTAGGCAATCTTATCAGCAACAGTAGAACTCCATGTTGCGCTGATACCTCACACAAGCGAGGATGGGTTCGTTGAATCAAGGACCACAACGAAAGGGGCCGTCATGGGCGAGTACGAGGACCGAATCGAGATCAGCGAGCTGGGCCGCGAGGACGCCGAGAGCGTCATCCGGCTGGCGGAGCTCGACACCGCCCTGGCCCCGGAGGGCCGGCTGCTCGGCGCGGCCGTCGACGGCCGCCTGGTCGCCGCGATCTCGCTCGACAGCGGCCGCTCGGTGGCGAACCCGTTCGTCCCGAGCGTCGATGCGCTCGCGATGCTCGAGCTCAGGGTCAAGCAGCTGAACGGCCGGCGCCGGCTGCTTCCGCGGGGCCGCCGCGTCCGCGGCATGACCCGGCGGCCGGTCCGCGAGACCGGGTACGCCTCAGTGCTCTAGGACGAGCCCGAGGAAGCGCTTCGTGCGCTCCTGCTTCGGCTTCTCGATCACCTGTTTCGGCGTCCCCTGCTCGACGATCCGCCCCTCGTCCATGAAGACGACCCGGTCGGCGACGTCGCGGGCGAAGCCCAGCTCGTGAGTGACGACGACCATCGTCATCCCCTCGTCGGCGAGCTCGCGCATCACGTCGAGGACCTCCTTGATGAGCTCCGGGTCGAGGGCGCTCGTCACCTCGTCGAACAGCATCACCTCCGGATCCATCGCCAGCGCACGCGCGATCGCGACCCGTTGCTGCTGTCCACCTGACAACCGCTCGGGATACTCGTCCACCTTGTCGGCGAGCCCGACCCGGTTGAGCAGGGCGGTGGCCTTCGTCGTCGCCTCGTCCTCGCTCCGGTTGAGCACGGTTCGCGGCGCCATCGAGACGTTTTCGAGCGCGGTCTTGTGCGGGAAGAGGTTGAACTGCTGGAAGACGATCCCGACGCGCTGGCGGACGAAGTCGAGCTCCCAGCTTGACTCGCCGTCGCCCGTGCCCGGCCCCTTGCAGATGTCGCGTCCCTCGATGAAGATCTCGCCCTCCTCGGGCGGCTCCAGCAGGTTGATGCAGCGAAGCAGCGTCGACTTTCCGGAGCCGCTCGGCCCGAGGACGCAGACGACCTCGCCCTTCTGAACGTCGAGGTCGATGCCCCGCAGCACCTCGAGCTTGCCGAAGCGCTTGTGCACCCCCTCGAGCTTCAGCATCGCCTCCGCCATCAGACCGGCCCCCCGACGTGACCGGAGCCCGCGGCGCCCGCCGGGGCGGGTTCCGCGCCGCCGCCGCCACTGCGCGACGTCCGCTTCTGTTGACGGGCGATCAGCCAGTCGACCAGGCGAGCGAGCGGGATCGTGACCAGGAGATAGAAGATCGCACCGAGGGTCAGCGCGGATCCGTTGAAGAGATCGGACTGGACGTCGAATCCCGCGTCGACCACCTCCATGCCTCCGATCGCGAAGACCAGCGACGTGTCCTTCATCAGGGCGATGAAGTCGTTGAGAAGCGGCGGGATCACCTTGTTGACGGCCTGGGGAACGACCACCTGGCGCATCGCCTGGCCATGGCTCATCCCCAGCGAGCGAGCGGCCTCCATCTGGCCCGTGGGGACCGCCTCGATACCGGCGCGATAGACCTCGGCCATGTAGGCGCCGTAGGTCAGGGAGAGCCCGATCACGCCGTACCAGAACCACGTCGGCTCCCCGAACCAGGTCGGGAGGCCGATCGCCTCCGGGATCGCCCCGTCCTGCTGCGCCGCCGCCAGGAACCCCGACACGAGGAAGAGGACGAGCAGCGCCGGCACGCCGCGGAGAGCATCGATGTAGACGATCGTCAGCCATCGCACGGGAGCCAACGCCCGCCCGGGCAGCTGGCGCAGGACCGCGAGCACGAGCCCCCACAGCAACGAGACGATGCCGCTGACCACCGAGAGCTTGAGCGTGAAGACGAACCCGTCCCAGACGATCCCGAGGCTGTCGCCCATGACCGAGAGGTCGAAGTAGTACTCGCGGATGAATTCCATGTCACTCTCCTCGCCGGATTCTCGGCAGCCTAAGGGCTGACAACGCGAAGGGGCGCCGAACCGGCGCCCCTTCGCGATGCTGCGGCGGCCGCGCCGTCGGCCCGGCCGCTAGTCGTTGGTGAGCAGATCGTTGGTTCCGTTGAGCACCTCTTCAGGCGGCTTCGCGCCCTCGAAGTACTTGGCGTAGAGCTCCTCGATCGTGCCGTTCTCCTTGAGCGTCGCGAGCGCTTCGTTCATGCCCTCGCGCAGCGCATCGTTGTCCGGTGCGACCGCGAACCCGAAGACCACGTCCGTCGGGATCTCCTCGACGATCTCGGCGTCGGGAACCTCTTCGAGCCCGACCACCGCGGTGGCCTGGTCGATCAGGACCGCATCGACCTGCCCGGTCTTGAGCGCCGCGATCGCGTTCGGGCCCTCGGGGAAGCCACGCACGTCGCTCGCGTCGGTCTCCTCTTCGGCGTAGTCCTGCTGGGTCGTGCCGTCCTGGACGCCCACGATCTTGCCCGCGAGGTCGGCGACCGACGCGATGTCGGAGCCGGCCGGGACCATCAACGCCGTGGAGCTCAGGTAGTAGGGATCGGTGAAGTCGACCACGCGCTCGCGCTTGTCGGTGATGTCCGAGGCGGCGGCCGCCGTGTCGAACTGGCCACTGGCGGTGTCTCGGAAGATCGTCCCGAAGCCGGTGGCCGTGTACTCGACCTCGAGGCCCATCTCCTCGGCGATCCCGTTCATGACCTCGATGTCGTAGCCGGAGATGTCCGGCGGCTGGCCGATCTCGAACGGCTCGTACGGCGTGTCGGTGCCGACCGAGAGGGTGCCCTCTTTGGCCAGTCCGAGGTCGCCACTCGCGGCGGTGGTCCCGTCACCGCCATCGTCGTCATCGTCGCCGCAGCCGATCGCGACGACGCCGAATGCGAGCGCCACGCAGAGCATGAGCGCCGCCATAAGCTTCCTAGTCATAAGCCTCCTTCTCTCGGGGACGAGTGATGCGGGTCGAATCTATCGTTCGCGGGCGAATGGGTGATTCTCGATCCCATTACTACATTTTCTGAAGCTATACTCGAAACAGGTTGATGCTCACCAAGTCGCTCGGGAACAAGCCCTGCGGGGGGCGCTTTGAGAACGTCCTCGAATCGATCGGCAACACGCCGCTCGTCGAACTGCCGCGCCTCTCTCCGAAGCCAGGGGTCAGGATCTGGGCAAAGCTCGAGGGCCACAACCCGACCGGCTCGGTCAAGGACCGGATCGCGAAGGCGATGATCGAGGGCGCCGAGGCCGAGGGCTCGATCGAGCCCGGCCAGACGATCCTCGAGCCGACCTCGGGCAACACCGGGATCGCGCTCGGCATGGTCTGCCGCCGCAAGGGCTACCCGCTCACGGTCGTGATCCCCGACAACGTCACCGAGGAGCGGATCCAGCTGCTGCGCATGTACGGCGCCGAGATCGTTTTCTCGGAGGGCGCCAAGGGGTCGAACGGCGCCGTCGAGCTCGCGCTCGAGATGGCCGAGGGCGACTCCTCCTACTTCATGCCCTACCAGTACGGGAACGAGGCCAACCCGCGCGCTCACTACGAAGGCACGGCGCCTGAGATCCTCGAGGAGCTCGACCACGTCTCGGCCTTCGTCGGCGGGCTCGGCACCGGCGGCACGCTGATGGGCAACGGGCGGCGGCTGAAGGAAGAGGACCCGAACACCAAGATCGTCGCCGCCGAGCCGATGCAGGGCGAGGACGTCTCGGGGCTGCGCTCGCTCGACGACGGCTTCATCCCGCCGATCATCGACATGTCGATCCTCGACCGCAAGATCATGGTCTCGAACACCGACGCGATCGTCTGGACCAAGCGGCTGCTCGAGGAGGAGGGGTTGTTCGCGGGCGTCTCCTCCGGCGCGATCGCGGCGGTCGCCTCGCGGATCGCCGGCGAGCTCGACGAGGGCAACGTCGTCTTCCTGGTGCCGGACGATGGCTGGAAGTACCTCTCCAGCGGCGTGTACACGAAGCCCCTGGAGGAGCTCGAGGGGATCGACTCCACCTTCTGGTGGTAGGCCCGGCGCCGGACAAAGCGCTCGAGGCCGCGGCGGAGCGGGTTCGCGAGCTCGCCGAGGGCTACGAGCCACCCGACTACGCCGAGGTGCCGACGCCGGACGCGGCGCTGTTTCTCTGCGCGATCGACCACCAGACCGGGTTCGAGGGCAGGCACACGGTCGACGGCGCGGGCCCGTACGAAGGCAGCGCGCTGCTCTGGGCCCTGGGCCTGAGGGCCGAGGCGCGCGTCCCCGGCGCGATCACGGCGCGTTCGCTGCTCGACGTCGCCCCGGAGTCGATCGAAGCGGTCTTCAGGGTCGACGGCAAGCCGGTCGCCGACGGCGAGAAGCGGGCCGCGCTCTGGCGCGAGCTCGCCCGCCGGCTCGCCAAGGACTACGGCGGCAAGGTCGAGGCGCTGATCGAGGCCTCGAAGGGGCGGCTCGACGGCCCCGGCGGGATGATGCTGCGGCTGAGCGCCTTCGAGGCCTACTCGGACCCGCTGCGCAAGAAGAGCTTCCTGTTCTGCAAGATCGCCGAGCGCCGCGGCTGGCTCGAGGTCACCGACCCCGAGAACTGGCAGGTCAGCGCCGACAACGTGCTGATGCGGCTCGCGCTGCGCGCCGGGCTGGTCGAGCAGGGCGAGGTCGAGGAGGTGCGAGAGGCGACGAAGGAGGCGTTCAAGCAGGTCGCCGACCGCGCGGAGATCGCGCCGCCGCTGCTCGACGACCTGCTCTGGGAGCGCGGCCGCGAGGACCCAGACCTGCTCGGGTCGCCGGCCGGCGAGCTCAACGAGCCCGACCGCGAGCCGGGGGTCCACTTCTACTAGCTTGTCCCGGAGCGTGAAGCTGAGCCGGGACATCCATGAAGGGCTGATCGCGCACGCGCGCGAGGACGACCCCAACGAGTGCTGCGGGATGATCGGCGGCCGCGACGGCGACGCGACGACGCTCTACAAGGCGATCAATTCCGAGGCCAGCCCGCTGCGCTACAACCTCGACCCCCAGGACCAGTTCCGGATCATGAGCGAGATCGAGGAGAAGGGGGAGGACCTGGCGGCGATCTACCACTCGCACACCAAGAGCCCCGCCTATCCCTCGCAGACCGACATCAACCTCGCGACCTACCCCGACACGCTCTACGTGATCGTCACCCTGCTCGACGGAGAGCAGCCCGTCCGCGCCTACTCGATCCAGGACGGCGCGGTCGAGGAGGTCGAGCTCGAGATTGACCGATAGCGCTCCGCTCGCCTGCCCGCGCTGCGCGCTCGCGCACGGGATCGACGAGCGCTTCTGCCGCCAGTGCGGGATGCCGCTCGTCTACGCGGGAACCGGCGAGAGCGAGCCGGTCACCGAGTCGCACGAGCGGGCGCGCAAGATCCGCCCCCAGTACGCGCGCGGGGAGCTGATCAGGGTCGCGGGGGGCCGAAACCAGGCCGAGGCCGAGATGATCCAGGGGATCCTGCTCGAGGAGGGGATCCCGAGCATTCTGCGCCGCTCGCGCGGCTTCGACGTCCCCGACTTCCTCGCCGCCGGCCCCCGCGACGTGATGGTCCCCGAGTCCGGGTTCGAGACCGCGCACGAGCTGCTCGCCGACCACGACCTCGCTTCGCAGCCCCAGGTGCCCGGCGAGCTGCCGGGGATCGGCTCGCCGCAGCAGCTCGCGCTCTGGCTAATCGCGGCGGTTGTGCTCGGGGCCGGTTTCTTCTGGGTGCTCTTCCAGCTCTCCGGGTAGCCGGCGCCGGCGGTCGGCGCGCGGCCCGGACTCGAGCCGCGAGAGGCCGGCGTCGAGCTCGTCGAAGCTGGCGCCGAGATCGGGCGCCCGCGGGCTCGCCATCTCCTTGAGGTGGTCGCGCCAGGCGCGCTCGACGTCGCGCAGCCGCGCCTCGAAGGCGAGCTCGATGTTGCCGCGCGGCCCGTCGCGGCGCAGCCGCTGGACCAGCATCTCGCAGGCCGCGGGGCCGCGGGCCCGCTCGAGCAGCTCGAAGACGGTTCCGCCGAGGATCACCGCGTCGCGGCGCGAGGGCGGAAAGCTCGGCACGCGCCCGGCGCGCAGGCGGTTGAGGACCGCGGGGCGGAACAGCGCCACCTGGCCGGAGAAGTACTGGGCGCCGCCCTCGATCAGCCAGGCCCAGCGCAGGTAGCGGAGGAAGCGCCGCGGGCTCCAGATCGGGGGCAGGGCGGGGTTGTTGGCCGCGAGCACGAGCTGGACGTACATCCGCTCGGCGGTGCCGCGCAGCGCGCGCTCCGAGTCCTCGCCGCCGGCGCGCTGCTCGGTCCAGGGCTCATTTAGGACGTGGAGCTCGGTCGCCATCGGCCAGCCGGCGAGGTAGCGGCGCCCGGCGGGCGCGGCGGCGGCGCGGACGGCGGGCAGCAGCGGGTGGGCGGCGCCGAGCCAGGCCGGGTTGTCGTGGATCACGACGGTGATGTCGCCGGGGACCTCCTCGAAGCGGTCCTCGAGCTTCAGCCTCAGGTCCTCGAGCCGGTCGAGCACGCGCTTCGCGTACGCGGAGTCAGCCGCCTCGTGGCGCGCGGTGAAGCTCAGCGAATCGGTCTCGACCCAGGGGATGCGGTGAGGCTAGCGCTGAGCGAGGCGGCCCCCGGACGCGAAGCGGAGGAGCCGCCGATTAATTCAGGCAGGAACCGGCTCTGCTTCGTCGCAGATCGCCCGGATCGTCGCCGCGGCGCGACCGAACTCCTCGTCGGCCATCACCGGGGTGCCCTCGAAGGGCAGATCGCGGTCGATCTCGACCCAGCTGTGGCAGCCGTGGTACTCGTCCTTGACCCGGACGGTGACCGGGCGCGGGATCCTGTGGACCCGGAGCAGAAGCACGTGCAGCGGGTGGTGGCGCTTCCACTTCAGCCGCTTGGCGGCGTAATCGGGGGTCCAGATGTGGAAGGGGGTGAGAGCCTCGACGACGCGGTTGTCGGAGGTCTCGAAGTGGTCGGTGACCTCGGCCCAGGCGCGGATCCGGACCCGGTCGGGTTGCGGGATGCCGCCGTCCTGGATCAGGGCGCGGGGCGGGGGCTCCTCGTCGGGCCAGACGCCCTCCTCGAGCGCGCGCCTCAGCTCCGGGTGGTGGGACTCGCGGACGAGGTCGTTTCGCTGGTGATCGAAGGTCGGGTAGAGGAAGAAGCAGTCGTGCTCGACCTCGAAATGCTTGTCCTCCTCCTCGATGCCGCCCTTGCGGATCGCGATCAGCTGCTCGCCCTCCGATAGCGCGCGCACCGTGAGGGCCCATTCTTTGAACGCAATTGGCATAGGTAGGTTTCTGGTTGTTTGACGAGACTGAGGGGGGGACCGGGCGCCATCCAGGCGGTCGGACCCGCGGAAGGTGGCGGATTGTAGACAAGGGTCTCGCCTATTGCAACCTTTGTGCAAGATGTCACAAGCTCTCGCGGCTTACGAATAAGCATTCAAACCCCCGTATCCATGCGGTTCGCGAGCTGGCTCCGCGGCCAGAACGCGCGCGGCGGGTCAGGCCGGCTTGCCGTGGCCGCCGCCGCCCGGGGTCTCGATCCGCAACGTCGCGCCCGCGGCGATCGTCCCCGAGGCCTTGCCCGGGAGCGCCGAGCCGCCGAGAAAGTCGCGCCCCGGGGCCCCCGGATCGCCCCCGGCGCGCCCGCGGGGCGCGTTTCGGCGCCGCTCGCCGATCAGGGTGAAGCGGATCTCCTCGAGCGCTTCGATCTCACGCACGATCCCGTCGCCGCCGCGGTGGTGGCCGTCGCCGCCGCTGCCGCGGCGCAGCGAGAGCTCGCGCACGCGCAGCGGCAGCTCGCTCTCGAGCGCCTCGATCGGCGTGTTGAGGGTGTTCGACATCGCTACGTGGACGGCGCTCGGGCCGTCGGCGCTCGAGCAGGCGCCCTGGCCGCCGCCGATCGTCTCGTAATAGGTGAAGCCGTCGCCGGAGAGGGTCAGGTTGTTCATCGTCCCCTGGCCCTGGGCGGGTGAGTCGACGAGCCCCGCGAGCGCCTCGAAGACGAGGTCGGCGACCCGGCTCGAGGTCTCGACGTTGCCGGCCGCGACCGCGGCCGGCGGGCGCGCGTTGAGCAGGCTGCCCTCGGGGGCCGAGACCTCGACCGGGCGCCAGCAGCCCGCCGAGGGCGGCGCGTCGGGGTCGAAGAGCACCCGCACGGCGTAGAAGCAGGCGGCGCGGGTCACCGAGAGCGGGCAGTTGAGGTTGCCCTCGATTTGGTCGGCGGTGCCATCGAAGTCGAGCCGCAGCGAATCGCCGCGCAGTTCCGCGCTCAGCCGCAGCTCGATGTCGCCGTCGATCCCCTCGAGGACCTCGGAGGCGGCGTGCTCGCCGTCGGGGGCCGCGGCGAGCGCGGCGCGGGTACGCCGCTCGGCGTAGTCGAGGATCTCGGCGGTCCCCGCGCGGAGGCCGTCGATCCCATGGCGCTCGGCGAGCTCGCGCAGCCGCCGCTCGCCGGTCAGGTTGGCGGCGCGCTGGGCGCGCAGGTCGGCGAGCCGCTCGCGCGGCTGGCGCATCCGCGAAGCGAGCTCGCGGAGCCCCTCGTCGTCGATCCGGGTCGGGGAGATCACCTCGCCCTCCTGCTCGAGTCGGGTCGAGTCGACCGGCATCCCGGCCGGGGTCTCGCCGCCGACGTCGGCGTGGTGGGCGCGGGAGGCCGCGAAACCCAGGAGCTCGGCGGAGCGGAAGACGGGGGTGATCAACGTGATGTCCGGTAGGTGGGTACCGCCGCGGTAGGGGTCGTTGAGGACCCAGAGGTCGCCCTCGGACTGCTCGCTCTCGATCACGGCGGCGACCGCGTCGGGCATCGAGCCGAGGTGGACCGGGATGTGCTCGGCCTGCATGACGAGCTCGCCGGCGGGGTCGAAGAGCGCGGTCGAGCAGTCGCGGCGCTCGGTGATGTTCGCCGAGTGCGCCGAGCGCACGAGCACCGCGCCCATCTCCTCGCAGGCGGCGCGCAGGGCGCCGGCGAGAACTTGGAGGGTGACCGGGTCGACTCTCACGCGGAGACCTCCGCGGCGATCGTTCCAACGTCGTCGACCTCGGCGGTCCAGCCGGGCGGGAGGACGAGCGTCGCCTCGGGGAGCTCGAAGATGCACGGACCCTCGGCGCCGGTTCCGGCCCCCGGCTCGCCGCGCAGCACCTCCGCCTCGACCCAGTCGCCGTCGAACCAGGCGCGGCGGGCCGTGCGCTCGAGGCGCTTGCCGTCGGACGCCTCGAGCCGCGGCTCCGGTCCCGGCTCGAGCGCCGCGACGCGGAGGTTGACGAGCTCGATCTCGCCCTCGGGGTCGCGGTAGCCGTAGCGCGCCTCGTGTTCGGCGGCGAACGCCTCGGCGAGCTCGACGGGATCCGGGCGCTCGGACGCAGGGACCGGGAGCTCGAACGACTGGCCGCGGTAGCGCAGCTCGCAGACCACGTCGAGCGCGGGGTCCTCGAGCCCTCGCCGCGCCTGTTCGGCGAGTGCCTCGACCTCGGCCGCGAGCCGCTCGGCGGTGAGGTCGTCGCCGGAGAGCAGCAGCGTCCGCGCGGTGTCGCGGCGGCGCTCCGAGGCCAGCAGGCCGAGCGCCGAGAGCACCCCGCTCGCGCGCGGGCAGGCGATCCGCCCGATCTCGAGCTCGGCGGCGATCCCGGCGGCGTGCATCGGCCCGGCGCCGCCGAACGGCATCAGCGCCAGCCGGCGCGGGTCGACGCCGCGCTCGACCGTGACCACGCGGAGCGCGCGGACCATCTCCTGGTTCGCGACCCGGACGATCCCGGCGGCGGTCTCGAGCTCCGAAAGCCCGAGCTCGGAGCCGAGCGCGCCGAGCGCCGCGGCGGCGGCGTCGACGTCGAGCTCGACCCCGCCGGCGAGCGCCGAGTCCGGCGCCAGGTAGCCGAGCGCGAGGTCGGCGTCGGTGACCGTCGGCTCCTTCCCGCCGCGCCCGTAGGCCGCGGGGCCGGGCTCGGCGCCGGCCGAGCGCGGGCCGACCCGCAGCGCGCCGCCCGGGTCGCGCCAGCCGATCGAGCCGCCGCCGGCGCCGACGGTGTGGACGTCGACCATCGGGAGCTGGATCGGGCGGCCGGCGAGCGAGCGCGAGTCGGTGCGCCGCACGCCGCCGCCTTCGACGACGCAGACGTCGCACGAGGTGCCGCCCATGTCGAAGCCGATCGCGTCGCCGCCCGCCGAGGCCCTGGCGACGAGCCCGGCGCCGACGGCGCCGCCGGCTGGACCGGAGAGCACGCTCCAGGCGCCCGCCTCGGCGGCTTCGGCCGCCGGGGCGACGCCGCCGGAGGACTGCATCACCAGCGGCTCGGGGAGGCCGCGCTCGGCCGCCGCCTCGGTGAGCCGGCCGAGGTAGCGCCCGAGCAGCGGGGTCAGGTAGGCGTCGATGACCGTCGTCGAGCAGCGCTCGAACTCGCGGAACTGCGGCAGGACCTCGTGCGAGGCCGAGACGTGGGTCTCGGGGAGCCGGTCGCGAAGCGCTGCCGCGATCCGGCGCTCGTGCTCGGGATCGAGGTAGCTGAACAGGAGGCAGATCGCGACCGACTCGGGCGCGGCGGCCGCGAGCTCGGCGACCAGGCGCTCGAGCTCGGATTCCTCGAGCGGCTCGACCACGCCCTGTGGCGCGACCCGTTCGCGGGCCTCGAAGCGCAGCTCGCCCGGGACCAGCGGCTCGGGCTTCGGAGCGCACGGGTGGTAGAGCCGCGGCCGGTTCTGCCTCCCGATCTCGATCACGTCGGCGAACCCCGCGGTCGAGACGAGAGCGGTCCGCGCCCCGCTTTCGGTCAGCAGCGCGTTCGTCCCCACGGTCATCCCGTGCGCGAACCCCTCGACCCCGGACGGCTCGCCCCCGGCCTCGGCGAGCACAGCCTCGACCGCCGCCATGACCCCGACGGCCTGGTCGTCGGGCGTGGTCGGGACCTTCCCGGTGAACAGCCGCTCGCCGTCGAACAGAGCGGCATCCGTGAAGGTGCCTCCTACGTCGACTCCGAGCAGCATTCCGCGACCCTACTCAGACACTGCGGCAGCGGCACGGTCGAGGGCCCGGCTTTCGCCGGGCCCGTCCCGCCACCGCCGAAGCGGCAAGTTTTTAGACCGCGACCCCGGCTTCGTCGTGGTCGCGGGAGGCTTCGAGCCGGGCGAGGGTCTCGACGGCGTTCATCTCCTCCTCGAGGTGCTTGTGCGAGGGGCAGTAGTCGCGGCCGGGGAGCGGCTCGCGCTGGCACGGCTTGCCCTTGCGGGTGCTCGCGCGGCACTGGTGCGGCTGGCCGTCGAGCCCGACGGCGTCCTCGCCGAGCTCGGCGAGCATCTGCTGCGCGAGGCCGACGTAGCGGTCGATGATCTGCGACACGTAGAGCTGGTCGGTGATCGAGAAGTAGCCCCTGACCTCGATGAACAGCGTGCGCGCGGGGCGCGCGAAGTAGCGGCGGTCGTAGGCGAGCCGGCGCATCGTCGCCTCGCAGGCATCGAGCAGGTTTCGGCGCGCGCTGGTCGCGGTGCCGTTCTGTCCCTGGACCCTCGGTGAAAGCTCGCGGTAAATCGAGCGGCTGAATCGGTACATGGCGTTTCTCCTCACTTCCCTCTCGTGAGCCCACATCCAAGTGGACGGCGCCAGTATTCCAAGTGCCGATGAAGGCAAAATGCCCCTGCGTTAAGCCGCGATTAAGCGCGAGCCGAACGAATGTCTAGTCCCACGCCTGGCGATTCAACTCGCCGGACGGGGAATGGACGATGTGGACGCGGTCGAACTCGGGGTCCTGGCGGGGGAAATCGGATCGCAGGTGGGCGCCGCGGGTCTCGCGCCGCTCGAGCGCGGCGGCGGCGATCATCCGCGCCAGCGGATACGGATCCTCGAGCAGCGGCTCGAGCGCCTCGGCGTCGCGCCGCGGCCCGGCGTGGCGCCAGAGCGCATCGCGGGTCTCGACATTCGGCGGCTCGAAGCGCCAGTCCGGTTGCGGCGGCGCCGCTCCACCGGGCTCGGCGAGCGCGGCGCGCGCGGCGCGCGAGCCGAAGACGAAGCACTCGCTGAGCGAGTTCGACGCGAGGCGGTTGGCGCCGTGGAGGCCGGTGCAGGCGCACTCGCCGACCGCGTAGAGGCCGGAGAGCGAGGTACGGCCCTCGAGGTCGGTCGCGACGCCGCCCATCACGTAGTGAGCCGCGGGGGCGACCGGGACCGGCTCCGCGGTCGGGTCGAGCCCGGCCTCGCGCAGGGCCTCGAAGACGTTCGGGAAGCTCTCGGGATCGATCTCGCGCATGTCGAGGCGCACGTGATCGGTGCCGTCGGCCTCCATGCGATCGAGGATCGCGGTCGTCACCGCGTCGCGCGGCGCGAGCTCATCCGTGAACCGGCTGCCCGCGGCGTCGATCAGGGTCGCGCCCTCGCCGCGGATCGCCTCGGTGACGAGGGTTCCGTCGGCCGCCTGCCCGGGAAGCGCGAGCGCGGTGGGGTGGAACTGGCAGAGCTCGAGGTCGGCGAGCTCGGCGCCGGCGACGTTCGCGAGCACCGAGCCGGCGCCGATCGAGCCCCACGGGTTCGTGGTACGGCGCCAGAGCGCCGCCGCGCCGCCGGTCGCGAGGATCGTCGCCGGCGTCTCGATCGGGCCGCGGTCGGTGATCACCCCGGCGCAGCGGGCCCCGTCGCTCCACAGCGCCAGCGCCGAACAGCCCTCGAGCGCTTCGATCCGCTCCTCTGCGTGGACGAGCTCGGTCAGCCGCTCGGTGATCCGCCGCCCGGTGCTGGCGCCCCCGGCGTGGACGATCCGCCGCCGCGAGTGCCCGCCCTCGAGCCCGAGCGCGAGCCGATCGCCGTCGCGGTCGAACTCGACCCCGCGGCGCTCGAGCTCGGCGACCGCGGCCGGCGCCTCGGCGACCAGGACCTCGACCGCCGAGCGGCGGCAGGCGGCGCGGCCGGCCTGGATCGTGTCCTCGGCGTGGAGCTCGGGGGTGTCGTCCTCGCCGAGCGCCGCCGCGAGCCCGCCCTGGGCCCAGTAGCTCGAGCTCTCGGCGAGCGGCTTGCGCGAGACGAGCGCGACCGACGCGCCGGCTTCGGCAGCGACGAGCGAGGCGTGGAAGCCGGCGGCGCCGCCGCCGACGACGCAGAGATCGAAGGTGGTGTCCAAGGGCGGCTACGGTACCCGGCCCATGGGCGGCGTCTACCTCCGGCATCCGAGCTCGTTCGAGCACGACACCGGCGGCCATCCCGAGAACGCCGGGCGGCTGCGGGCGATCGAGTCGGCGCTCGAGCAGCGCGACTGGCTCGGGCTCGAGGTCGTCGAGGCCCCCGAGGCGACCCGCGAGCAGCTGCTCCGCGTCCACGGCGAGAGCCACGTCGACGCGATCCGCGAGTTCTGCGAGCGCGGCGGCGGGATGATCGACATGGACACCGTCGCCAGCCCCGGCTCCTACGTCGCCGCGCTGCACGCCGCCGGCGGCGCCGTCGCAGGGGTCGACCGGGTGCTGGGGGGCGAGGCCCCGTTCGCGTTCTGCGGTCTGCGGCCGCCGGGCCACCACGCCGAGGGCGATCGCGCGATGGGCTTCTGCCTCTTCAACAACGTCGCGGTCGCGGCGGAGCACGCGATCGCCGAGCACGGCGCCGAACGCGTCCTGATCCTCGACTGGGACGTCCACCACGGCAACGGGACCGAGGCCATCTTCTACGAGAGCGACCGGGTCCTCTACGCGAGCATCCACCAGAGCCCGCTCTACCCCGGGACCGGCGCGGCCGGCGACACCGGGGCGGGGGCCGGAAAGGGCTACACGCTCAACATGCCGGTACCCGCCGGCTCGGGCGGGCGCGAGTTCCTCGCCCTGGTCGACGAGCGGGTCGCCCCGGCGGCGCGCGAGCTCGAGCCCGGGCTGATCGCGATCTCGGCCGGCTACGACGCCCACAGCGACGACCCGCTCGCGTCGTGCACGCTCGAGAGCCGCGAGTTCGGCGAGCTGGCGGCGAGGATGAAGGCGCTAGGCGAGGAGCTCGGCGCCCCGCTGCTCGTCTGCCTCGAGGGCGGCTACGACCCCGGGGCGCTGGCGGAGTCGGTGGTCGAGACGCTGTCGTCGCTCGGCTGAGCGGCTTCGGTCGTCGTCGGCGTCGGCGCGCTGACGTCGTCCTCGGCCTCGTCTGAGAGGGAGGAGAGGGCGATCACGAGAGCGACCGCGCAGGCGGCGAGCACGACCGCGGCGGTGATCAGCGGAGCGCGCCAGGACGGCTTCGGCGGCGCCGGCTTCTTCGCGGCGGCGGACTTGCTCGGGGTCTGCTTCTTGGCGGCCGGCTTCCTGGCCGCCGGCTTCTTCGCCGCCGGCACTAGGCGGTCAGCCTCGACTTGATCTCGTCGAGCAGGTCCTTGGGGAACCCGGGGACGGCGTCGAGATCGTCGACGGTCTCGAAGCCGTCCTGGCGCTCGCGGTAGGCGATCACCCGCGTCGCCTGGGTCACCGTCATCCCGAGATCGCGGAGCTGCTCGAAGGTCGCGGCGTTGGCGTCGATCAGGTCGCCGGCGGGGACTGACTTCTTCGACCCGGTCGTCGCGGACGCCGGCGCCTTCTTGGCGGCCGGCTTCTTCGCCGGCTTCTTCTTCGACGCGGTCGTCGCGGACGCCGTCGCCTTCCTCTGCTTCGCCTTCGGCTTCTTGGCGGCCGGCTTCTTCGCCTTCGTCGAGCCGCGCCGGCGGCGGCGCTTCGGCTTCGCGGCCGGCGGCTGCGCCTCGATTGCCGCCGTCTCCTCGGTCTCGGGCTCCGCATCCGCCTCCGCCTCGGCCTCGGGCTGGAGCGCCGCGGCCTTCGGGGCGCGGCCCTCGACGCTCTTGAGCTTCTCCTCGACCGCGGCGAAGCGCGCGGCGCGGTCGGCGCCCTCGGTGTCGCGCAGCGCCTCCTCGGTCGCGAGCAGCCGCTGCTCGGCCTGCTCGGCGCGCGCCTCGGCCTGGTCGAGCTCGAGTCTCGCGGTCTTGAGCTCCGCCGCGGTCTCGTCGAGCTCGTCGCCGAGCTCGCTCTCGCGCTGCTTGAGCTTCGCCGACGCCGCGCGCTGGGCCTCGCTGCGCGCCTTGCGCGTCTCGCGCTCGACCCGCTCCTCGGCCTCGCGCTCGAGCTTCTCGACCGTCTTTTCGAGCTTCTCCTCGGCCTCGGCGGAGACCTTGTCGGCGGTCTCGCGGCGGGTCTCGGCGATCTTCTCGCGCGCTCCGCGCTCGGCCTCGCGTTGCAGCGCCGAGGTCTGCGAGCGCAGCCATGCGGCGGCGGCTGAGCGCGCCTCGAGCTCGGCGTCGAGCCTCGCGGCCTCGGCCTCCTCGGCGCGCTCCTCGGCGCTCTTGGCCTTGCGCTCGGCCGAGCTCGCGGCCCTGGTCCGCGCCTGTTTCTCCTTCTCGGCCTGCTCGCGCAGCGAGCGCAGCTCGTCGGAGACCTCGCTCTCGGCCTCGGCGCGCGCGGTCTCGGCGGCGGCGGCGATCCGCCGCTCGGCTTCGGCCTTCAGCCGCTCGGACTGCTCGCGAAGCTTCTGGACCGTCTCGGCGGTCATCCGCGATTCGACCTCGGAGGCGCTCTCGACCCGCTCGCCGGTCTCATCGATCCGCGACTCGACCTCGGCCAATCGCTGCTCGGCCTCGCGCGCCGCGTTGGTCGCCGACTCGCGCTCGCGCTTCAGCGACTCCTCGCGCGCCTCGAGATCGGCCTTGTAACGGCGCTCGGCGGCGGTGGTCGCGATTTCGATCTGCTCGCTCGCGCGGCGATCGGCCTCGACCTTGATCTGCTCGACCCGCTCGGCGAGCTCGCGATCGAACTCGGCGCGCACCTTCTCGGAGACCTCCTCCTTTGCGGCCTCGGCCGCCCGCGAAGCGCGGGCCTCGGCCTCGATCCGCGCCTTCTCGATCTCGGCCTCGACCTGGCGCTGGGTCTCGGCGCGGACGTCCTCGGTCGCCCTGCGGCGCGCGTTGTCGACCGCCTCGCGGAGCTGCTCGCCTGTCTCGTCCTCGAGCGCAGCGATCTGCTCCTCCAAGATCTTCGTCTGCTCGGTGAGCCGCCGCTTGGCGTCATCGCGCTCGGCTTCGAGCTCGCGCTCGCGCTCGGCGATCTGCTCGTGGACCTCCTGCTCGGCCTCGCGCCGCATCGTCTCGGATTGGGAGCGGACCCAGCTCGCGGCCTGCTCGCGGGCGATCGCCGGCTCGCCGAGCGATTCGTAGCCGCCCGGCGGCGCCTCGGCCGCGGCGTTGGCCTCGGCCTGCTCGAGCTTGCGCTCGACCTGCTCGAGCGCCTCGGCGGCCTTGACCCGCTCGGCCTCGAGGTCGGCTTCGAGCGCCAGGATCTCGGCGGTCGCCCGCTCCTCGGCGGTCCGGCGCGCGAGCTCGACCGCTTCGCGCAGCTGCTCGTCGCTGTCGCCGTTCGGGCCGCGGCCCGCGGACGCGCTCAGCGGGCGCGAGGACTCGGTATCGGCCGTCCGAGCCGGGCGCGACCCGGTGTCGGGAGCTTCGGCTTCCTCCTGGCTCATCGCGAACGCACTTTACGCGACTCTTCGGCCACGCCTTCGTAGGCCGCAAGCACGCGTTCGGCGGTCCGTTTGGCCGAGAACGCCTCCGCCGCCCACGCGCCCTCGACCCGCGGGTCGCCGGCGTCGAGGTGAAGCCGCGCGACCTTCGCCCAGGACTCGAGCGCGAACGGCGCCGCGAGGCAACCGTCGAGCCCCGCGAGCGCCAGCGGCGCGATCCCGACCGGGGTCGAGAGCACCGGGACGCGGCAGGCGAGCGCCTCGAGCGCGGCGAGGCCGAATCCCTCGCTGTCCGACGTTATTAGGACGGCGTTCGAGCCGTTCACGTAGTCGGGCATTTGCTCGGGGTCGATCTCGCCGGCGCTGTGCAGCGTCGCCCCGGCGTGCTCGGCGAGCTCGGCGGCGCGGTCGAAGCGCTTGACCGCGCGCTGCGGGTCGGCGGGGAAGAGCAGGTAGGCGCCGTCGGGGTCGAGCCCGGCGCGGGCTCGCGCCTCGGCGCGCGGGATCGGGCGGAAGCGCTCGAGGTCGACCCCGCAGGGGAGGGCAGCGGCGCGCCCGGGCGGCGGGTCGAGGCCGGGCCGCCCGCCCTCTGCCGCGAAGATCGAGCTCGAGGCGCCGGCGGCGAGCTGCGCGCGATTCGCGACGCGCCGCGAGATCCGGCCTGACGCGGGGTGCCTGACATCGGTGCCGTGGAAGGTGACGACGAGCGGATCCGCCCCGGCGCGGGCCGCGGTCCAGCCGCAGAGCCCGTAGTGCGCGTGGACGACGTCGAAGCTCTCGCGCTTGAGGAGCGCGCGCAGCGGGCGCACGGCGCGCAGGTAGCTCCGCGACCCGAGCCCGAACGTGAACAGGTCGACGTCGACGCCGAGCCCGCGCAGCGCCTCGACCTGGTCGGCGACGAAGCGGCCGCGGCGCGGGGATTCGGCGTCCGGGTAGAGGTTGGTGACCACGAGGACGCGCACGCGGCCAGGGTATTGGCCGCGGCGCGGGAGTCGTCACTTTCGCGCCCATCAGCCGTCACCGCCGCGCGTGGAGCCGCGCGCCGGCGGCCGCGAGCATCGAGCGAAATCGACCAGGAGGCATCAATGCAAGAACTAATCGCCCGAGCGCATGTGCGGGCCTATCTCGCCCGGCGCCGGATCGCCGGACTGGCCGGCGATCGCGGTCAGGGCACGGTCGAGTACGTCGGCCTGATCCTGCTCGTCTCGCTGCTGATGGTCGGGATGGTCGCCGCGATGAAGGGGTTCCAGGGCCAGCAGGGCACCGAGCTGGCCGAGGTGATCACGGAGAAGATCAAGGCCGCGGTCAACAAGATCACCTTCAAGTAGGTCCCGGAAGCAGGGCCCGGCCGGCGCCCAGCCCGCGGCCTAGACTGGCGGCCCTATGGCGACCGCCAGCAGCCGAAGCTACGACCGGGCGCCGGCCGACCTGCGCCCGGTCACGATCGAGCCCGGGTACGTCCGGACCGCCGACGGCTCGGCGCTGATCTCGGTCGGCGAGACGCGCGTGATCTGCACCGCCTCGGTCGACGAGAGCGTCCCGCGCTGGATGGTCGGCAACGGCCGCGGCTGGGTCACCGCCGAGTACGCGATGCTGCCGGCCTCGACCGGCGAGCGCAAGAAGCGCGACCGCGGCAAGCAGGATGGGCGCGGGGTCGAGATCCAGCGCCTGATCGGGCGCTCGCTGCGCGGCGTGGTCGACTTCGAGGCGCTCGGCGAGCGCAGCGTGACCGTCGACTGCGACGTGCTCCAGGCCGACGGCGGGACGCGCTGCGCGGCGATCACCGGCGGCTTCGTCGCGCTCCAGCTCGCGCTGGCGGATCTGGTCGCCGACGGAAAGCTCGACGCGCTGCCGCTCAACCAGTCGGTGGCGGCGGTCAGCGTCGGGATGGTCGAGGGGGCGGCGCTCTGCGACCTCGACTACGTCGAGGACTCGGGCGCCGAGGTCGACGCAAACGTCGTAATGACCGGCGACGGCGGGCTGGTCGAGGTCCAGGCGACCGCCGAGCGCACGCCGCTCTCGCGCGCCTCGCTCGACGAGCTGCTCGGGCTCGCCGAGGACGGGATCGCGCTGCTGCGCGGCGAGCAGGAAAAAGCGGCGGGGTCGCTGCCGGGCTGATGGCGGCGGTCGTGGTTGCGACCGGCAACCGCCACAAGCTGCGCGAGTTCTCGGAGGCGCTGCCGGGGCTCGAGCTCGAGCCGCTTCCGGATGGCGTCGAGCTGCCGCCCGAGGTCGCCGAGACCTTCGCCGGCAACGCGATGCCGAAGGCGCGCGCGGCGCACGAG
Organism: uncultured Solirubrobacterales bacterium; assembly: GCA_963817065.1. Lineage (GTDB taxonomy): Bacteria > Actinomycetota > Thermoleophilia > Solirubrobacterales > 70-9 > CAWFMO01. Next base: position 170,629 of record CAWFMO010000002.1, on the reverse strand, counting down.
GCGACCGGGCGCGCGGCGATCGCCGACGACTCGGGGATCGAGGCCGCGGCGCTCGGCGGCCGCCCCGGGGTGCGCTCGGCGCGTTACGCCGGCGAGGGCGCGAGCGACGAGCAGAACCTCGCGAAGCTGATCGCCGAGCTCGACGGCGCCGAGGACCGCCGGCTCGCCTACGTCTGCGCGCTCGCCTACGTCGACGAGGACGGCGGAGAGCGGCTCTTCGAGGCCCGCTGCGAGGGCACGCTCGCCGACGAGCCGCGCGGCAAGGGCGGCTTCGGCTACGACCCCGCCTTCGTCCCCGACGACACCGGCCCCGCCGACAATCGCACGATGGCCGAGCTCACCCCCGACGAGAAGCACGCGATCAGCCACCGCGGCCGCGCCGCGCGCCAACTCGCGGATCACTTGGCTCAAGGAGCCCACGTCGCTGGAACTCCCACCCCGCATCCCCGCAGGCAAAGCCGAGGAGATGCGGGTTAATGGCGCGAGGAGATGCGCGTTGATGAGGCTGCGAACCAAAACGGGGGCTGCAGCGCTTTCGATCGCATCGAATGCCACGTTGATTGCCCTCAAACTCGCGGCCGCCGCCATCACCGGCTCGATCGCGATCCTCAGCGAGGCGCTGCACTCGATGATCGACCTCGTCGCCTCGGTGATCGCCTTCGTCTCGGTCCGCAAGGCCGACGAGCCCGCCGACGCCGACCACCACTACGGCCACCAGAAGCTCGAGAGCTTCGCGGCCGCGGTCGAGGGGATGCTGATCCTCGTCGGCGCCGCGGTGATCGTCTACGAGGCGACGAAGCGGTTGAACGAGCACGCCGAGGTCGAGTCGCTCGGGATCGGGATCGCCGTGATCGCGTTCTCGATCGTCGCCAACACGATCGTCTCGGCCTACCTGCGCCGCGCGGCGAAACGGCACGAGTCGCCGGCGCTCGCCGGCGACGCGGCGCACCTCGGGGCCGACGCTCTGACCTCGGTCGGGGTGCTCGGGGGGCTGATGCTGGTCGAGCTGACCGGGGCCGCGGCGCTCGACTCGGTGGTCGCGATCGCGGTCGCGGTCGCGATCGTCTACTCCGGGGTCCGGATCCTCTACCGCTCGGGGCGCGAGCTGCTCGACGAGTCGCCGCCGGAGGAGGAGCTCGACCGGATCGAGGCCGCGATCGCGAACGCGCGACCGCCCGAGATGGCCGGCTACCACCAGCTCCGGGCGCGGACCGCCGGGCGCCGCTGGTACGTCGACCTCCACGTCCAGTTCCGCGCGGGGACCTCGCTCGAGCAGGCCCACGACCTCGCGCACGCGCTCCGCTCCGCGATCGAGCACGAGTTCCCGAACGCCGAGGTCCTGATCCACGTCGAGCCCGAGAAGTCGGTGCGGGTCGAGCCGGTCGATCCCTTCCGGGCCGGCTGAGCGGGTCTAGGTCAGGTTGACGGCGCCGGCGAGCCCGACCGCGCCGACGACGATGCTGTAGCCGGTGTAGCCGCCGACCGCGAGCAGGACGCAGGCGATCAAGCAGGCGAGCACGACTGTCAGCCAGGATCCCTGAGCGAGGGTCACCGGCGCAGCGTATCCAGACCCGGCGACGGCGAGCGATATCTTGAGGGCGATGGCCGGGACAGCCACAGCTCCCACGGACCCGGCGGACCGCGCGACGGCCTACCTGCGCGAGGTCTCGCCCGAGATGCGCGGCTGCGCGATCCTCTCGGGATCCGGCGAGCTGCTCTCCTCCTGGCCCGAGGGCGGGGGCTGGGGCGCCGCGGGCGAGCTGGTCGAGGCCGCCGACGCGGCCGGCGCCGAGCCCGCCTCGCACGCCCACATCGCGACCGGCGACGGCGAGGTCTTCATGGTCCGCCAGGGCGACCTGGTCGCGGTCGCGGTCACCGAGCGGCTCGTGCTCTCCTCGCTGGTCCTCTTCGACCTGCGGGCCGCGCTCCGCGACTTGGCGGCGGGGGCGGCGTGAGATGACGACCAAGCCGCACCGCGTCCGCAGCCGCGTCTCCGACATCGCCGGCGAGGCGGCCGCCTACCTGCGCCGCCGCCGGCTCGAGAAGAAGCCCTTCGCCCGCGTCTACTACCCGGGCGGTCGCAGCGCCTCCCACTCCGCCGACGAGGAGAGCGGGCGGGCGCTGTTCCTCGCCGCGTCGCACGTGATCGAGGCCGCCGGGCCGCCGCAGACGCGGCGCCAGCAGCGGCGCGCCGAGCGCGACGTCTCGGAAGCCTGATTAGATTCGATCGTTCCCAACGACGTGGAAGGACGGCCAACCGTGACCAAGGCTGATTTCGTCGAACTGCTGGCACGCGACCACAGGATCGGCAACAAGAAGGAGGCCAGCAACGCGCTCGAGGCGGTGCTCGACGCGATCACCCAGGTGATGGCCGCGGACGAAGGCGTCAGCTTCACCGGCTTCGGCAAGTTCAGCGTCGCCGAGCGCGGCCCGCGCCAGGGCGTCAACCCGCGGACCGGCGAGCGGATCTTCATCCCGGGCGGCAAGGTGCCGAAGTTCTCGGCCGGCTCGGGACTCAAGAACAAGGTCAAGGGCGCTAGCTGAACGACGCAGAAGGCTCAGTGCCTTTTGCCGACCGGCTCGCGGCGCTCGTCACCGAGCGCCGCAGCCAGGTTTGCCTCGGGCTCGATCCCGCTCCGGGCGACGACGTTGCGCAGCGCTGCATCGCGCTGATCGAGGGCGCGGGGCCGGCGTGCGTCGCGGTCAAGCCGCAGCTCGCGTGCTTCGAGCGCCTCGGCGTGGCGGGATGGGAGGCGCTCGACGAGGTGATCGCCGCCGCCCGCGACGCCGGCCTGCTCGTGATCGCCGACGGCAAGCGCGGCGACGTCCCGGTGACCGCCGAGGCCTACGGGGAGGCGTTGACGCGAACGCTCGGCGCCGATGCGTTCACCGCCAACCCGCTGCTCGGCGGCGACGCGCTCGACCCGCTGGTCGAGGCAGCCGCGAGCGCCGGCGCCGGGGTCTTCTCGCTCGTCCGGACGTCGAACCCGGGCGCCGCCGAGCTCCAGGACGCCGGCGACCCGCCGCTGCGCGAGCGGCTCGCCGCCCTCGTCGCCGAGCGCGCCGACCGCCTCGCCGGCTCGGGCACGCTCAGCGGCATGGGCGCGGTCGTAGGCGCGACCAACCCGCAGCTGATCGGGGGGTTGCGCGAGCTGATGCCCCGGGCGGTCTTTCTCGTACCCGGGGTCGGCGCCCAGGGCGGCCGCCCCGAGGACCTCGGCCCGGCGCTCGTCGAGGGCGAGCCGGCCTCGGTGATCGTCGCCGCGGCGCGCAGCATCGCCGGCGCCGAGGACCCGGCCGCGGCCGCGGCCGAGCTCCGCGACGCGGTCTGGGCGCTCGCCGCATAGCGCGGCTGCCCGGCCTGGCAGAATCCCGCGCCGATGCCTGACCGAAGGACAAGTCCGATCGCGCGGGTCTTCGCCGTCGCCGGGTTGATCGCCGCCTTCCTGCTCGTGATCGTCGTGATCGTGGGCTCGAGCGGCGACTCAGGCGACGACGGGGGCGACGACGCGACCGTCACCGAGCGCAGCGAGACGACGAGCAAGCGCGAGACCGCGTCGATCCAGCGCGCGATCGAGACCGGGGTCTACGTGGTCGAGGACGGGGACACGATGACCTCGATCGCCGAGTCGACCGGAATCGACGTCGACACGCTGCAGTCGCTCAACCCGGAGATCGACCCGCAGGCGCTGATCGCCGGCAGGAAGATCAAGCTCCGGTAACGGCGCGTGCGGCGCGCCGTCTCATCGATCCTCGTCCTGGCGCTGCTCGCGGCGCCGGCAGCCGCGGGCGCGCAGGGTGCACCAGCCGCCCCGGCCGCCCCGGCCGCCAAGGGCGCCCCGCCCGCCAAGCCCCCGCCGAGCGCCCGGGCCGCGCCGAAGCTCGCGGCAAAGGCCTGGGTGGTGGTCGACTCCCGCGACGGCGCCGCGCTCGCCGGCAAGGCGGCCGACAGGCGGCTGCCGATCGCGAGCGCGACGAAGCTGATGACCGCATACGTCGCGCTCGAGCGCCTGAAGCCGAACCAGAAGCTGCGCGCCCCCGGCTACAAGGCGACCGACGCCGAGTCGCTGCTCGGGCTGCGGGCGGGGGAGAAGATGTCGGTCCGCGACCTGATCTACGCGCTCGTGCTCGAGAGCGCAAACGACGCCGCCGAGACGCTCGCGGTCGGGGTCTCGGGCTCGGAGTCGGCGTTCGTCGCCGAGATGAACAGCGCCGCGCAGGCGCTCGGGCTGACCAACACGCACTACTCGACCCCGGTCGGCCTCGACGAGAAGGGCAACTACTCGAGCGCCCGCGACCTCGTCGCGCTCGCCGGCGAGCTGCTCGACGACAAGCTCTTCGCCAAGGCCGCCGACTCGCCGACCGCGACGCTGAAGACGGGAGACAGCCCGCGGACGATCCAGACCCGCAACCTGCTCCTCAACCAGGCGCCGTTCGTGACCGGGGTCAAGACCGGCCACACCCTCGACGCCGGCTACGTGCTCGTCGGCGCCGGCGAGAAGAGCGGCACGACGCTGATCTCGGCCGTGCTCGGCGCTTCGAGCGAGGCCGCCCGCGACGCCGAGACGCTGGCGCTGCTGCGCTCGGGCTTCGCCCAGTACGAGCCCTCGACCCCGGTCACCAAGGGGGAGCAGCTCGCCGATGCGAAGCTCGAGTACCGCGACGAGACGCTGGCGCTGCTCGCGGCGCGTTCGCTCGAGGTCTCGGCGCGCCAGGGCGAGGCGGTCGAGACCGTGATCGAGGCGCCGGAGGAGATCGACCGCCCGGTCGAAGAGGGCGAGCGGCTCGGCAAGGTCGCGGTCACGGTCGGCGGCAGGCCCGCCGGCAGCGTGCCGCTGGTCGCCGAGCGCGCGGTCGAGGGCGCGACGCTGGTCCAGAAGGCGACGTCGACGCTGTTCAACCCTCTGGTCCTCGTCCCGCTCGGCCTGGTCGTGATCGGCGCCGGGCTGCTGATCGCACGCCGCGGGCAGCGGCCGAAGCCGCCGAAGGGACCGCGGGCCCCGCGCGTCAAGGCCCCGAAGAAGCCCCGCCGCAAGCCCAAGAACGGCGCTACTACCGGGACGGGTGGCCCACGCAGCAAGGAAGAGCGTGAGAGGATGAGGGAGGAGAGAATGCGTCGCCGCAACGCCAAGCAGCCGGACAGGATCGAGGAGCCCGGGAAATGATCCTCACGGTCACCCTCAACTCGGCGATCGACCGCACGATCGCGGTACCGAACTTCCGCCAGGGCCGCCGCCACCGCGCGGTCGAGGCGAGCACCGTCGCCGGCGGCAAGGGCGTCAACGTCGCCCGGGCGCTGAAGCTGCTCGGCCGGCCGGTGATCGCGACCGGGCTCGCCGGCGGGCCGACCGGCGCGCGGTTGATGGAGCGCCTCGCCGAGGAGTCGATCCTCACCGACTTCACATGGATCGGCGGCGAGTCGCGGACCAACATCGCGGTCGTCGACCCGACCTCCGGCGAGCAGACCGAGATCAACGAGCGCGGCCCCGACGTCAGCGCCGAGGAGCGCGACCGCTTCCTCTCCAAGCTCCTCTACCTCGCCCGCGGCGCGAAGATCTGCGTGATCGCCGGCAGCCTGCCGCCGTCGATCCCGCCCGAGTTCTGCAACACGATCATCACCGCGCTCAAGGAGCTCGGGGTCGAGGCGATCGTCGACACCGAGGGCGACGCCCTCCACGAGAGCCTGCGCGCCGGCCCGGCGGCGATCACGCCGAACGCGACCGAGGCCGAGGAGGTCGTCGGCCACGAGTTCAACGACCGCGAGGAGCTGCTCGCCGGCGTCCGCGGGCTGGTCGAGCTCGGCGCCGAGGAGGCGATCATCACCTCCGAGAACGGTTGCGTCGCGATCACCGGCAACGGCGAGTCGCGCCGCGCCTACGAGGTGACCGCCCCCGCGGTCGAGCCGGTCTCGACCGTCGGCTCGGGCGACGCCTTCGTCGCCGGCTACGTCGCGGCGCGCTACGAGGGCGGCTCGTCGCGCGACTGCCTCGCTTACGGGGTCGCCGCCGGGGCCGAGTCGACCCAGCACTTCGGCGCCGGCTCGATCGACCGCGAGGAGACCGAGCACATCCTCGAATCGGTGGAGATCGCAGACCTCGAGGCGACGGCGACCGTCAGCTAACATCGCTGGGGCGTTGGACCGAGTCCAAAACAACGCCGCAAACAGCGGATTCCCAGTCCCCAGACCCCGGCGTGCCGGGGTCTTTTCGTCCGCGAACGATCGTAGGGTGGGCTGATGGAAGTCGAGATCGGACGCGGGAAGAAGGGGCGTAGGGCCTACGGGTTCGACGACATCGCGATCGTCCCCTCGCGGCGGACCCGCGACCCCGACGACATCGACATCACCTGGACCCTCGGTCCGTACCGCTTCGAGCTGCCGCTGCTCGGCGCCGCGATGGACGGCGTCGTCAGCCCCAGGACCGCCGGCATCGTCGGCAAGCTCGGCGGGCTCGCCGTCCTCAACCTCGAGGGCATCTGGTCGCGCTACGAGGACGCCGACGCGAGGCTCGAGGAGGTCGCCGCGGCGCCGAAGCACACCGCCACCAAGCTGATGCAGGAGATCTACGCGGAGCCGGTCAAGGCCGAGCTGATCGCGAAGCGGGTCGAGGAGATCAAGGAGCAGGGCGTCGTCACCGCCGGCTCGCTCACCCCGCAGAAGGTGACCGAGTTCCAGGAGGTTGCGATCGAGGCCGGGCTCGACATCATGGTGATCCAGGGCACGGTGATCTCGGCCGAGCATGTCTCGACCCAGTCCGAGCCGCTCAACCTCAAGGAGTTCATCGCCGACCTCTCGATCCCCTGCGTGGTCGGCGGTTGCGCCTCCTACAACACCGGCCTCCACCTGATGCGCACCGGCGCCGTGGGGGTCCTGGTCGGGGTCGGCCCCGGCGCCGCCTGCACGACGCGCGGCGTGCTCGGGATCGGCGTCCCCCAGGCCACGGCGATCGCCGACGTCGTCGCGGCGCGCTCCCAGCACATGATGGAGACCGGCGAGTACTGCAACGTGATCGCCGACGGCGGCATGCGGACCGGCGGCGACGTCTCGAAGGCGATCGCGGTCGGCGCCGACGCGGTGATGATCGGATCGCCGCTCGCGCGCGCCAAGGAGGCCCCGGGGCGCGGCTATCACTGGGGGATGGCGACGTTCCATCCCTCGCTACCGCGCGGCACCCGGGTGACGACGCGCCAGGACGGGACGCTCGAGGAGATCGTCCTCGGTCCCGCGCAGGAGAACGACGGCACCTTCAACCTGATGGGCGCGCTCAAGACCTCGATGGCGACCTGCGGCTACGCCGACATCCCCGAGTTCCACCGCGCCGAGGTCATGGTCGCCCCGGCGCTCCAGTCCGAGGGCAAGTCCCTGCAGCGCGAGCAGTCGGTCGGCATGGCCTCGAACGGCAAGGCCGCCGTCGTCGAAGGGGTCTCAGTCTCGGATGACTGACCCGGCCAAGTCCGCGACCGCGGACAGGCCGAAGGTCCCTGAGCGGAGCACCGCCGACGCCGACCCGCGGGTCGCGCCGGAAACGCCGCCCCCGGCCACGACCCAGGAGGAAGTCCTCGTCCTCGACTTCGGCGGCCAGTACTCGCAGCTGATCGCGCGGCGGATCCGCGAGTGCGGCGTCTTCAGCGAGCTGCTCCCACACGACACGCCGATCGAGAAGATCCGCGAGCGCCGCCCCGCCGGGATCGTGCTCTCCGGCGGGCCGGCCTCGGTCTACGCCGACGGCGCCCCCGAGCTGCGCACCGAGCTGCTCGAACTCGGCGTCCCGGTGCTCGGCATCTGTTACGGGATGCAGATCATGGTCCAGCAACTCGGCGGCCGCGTCGAGCAGGCCGAGTCGGGCGAGTTCGGCCGCGCCCAGCTCGAGGTCGGCGAGCCCGGCCGGCTGCTCGCCGGGCTGCCGAGCGAGCAGCAGTGCTGGATGAGCCACCGCGACACCGTCTTCGAACCGCCGCCGGGCTTCACCGCGCTCGCCTCGAGCCCCGAGTCGCCGGTCGCCGCCTGCGAGGACGTCGCCCGCGGGCTCTACGGGATCCAGTTCCACCCCGAGGTCGTTCACACGCCGCACGGCGGCGAGATCCTGACCCGCTTCCTGCGCGAGATCGCCGAATGCCGCGAGCGCTGGTCGCCGGCCTCGGTCGTCGACCAGCAGGTCGAGGCGATCCGCGCCCAGGTCGGCGAGGGCAGGGCGGTCTGCGGGCTCTCCGGGGGCGTCGACTCGGCGGTCGCTGCGCTGCTCGTCCACCGCGCGATCGGCGACCGGCTGACCTGCGTCTTCGTCGACCACGGGCTGATGCGCAAGGACGAGGGCGAGCAGGTCGTCACCGCCTTCCGCGAGCAGCACGGGATCGAGCTGATCCACCTCGACGTCGCCGATCGCTTCATCTCGCGGCTCGAGGGCGCGGTAGAGCCCGAGCGCAAGCGCAAGATCATCGGCGAGGAGTTCATCCGCGTCTTCGAGGAGCAGGCCGTCAAGCTCGAGGACGCGAAGTTCCTCGTCCAGGGCACGCTCTACTCCGACGTGATCGAGTCGGGCGGCGACGGCCGCGAGGCGGCGACGATCAAGTCCCACCACAACGTCGGCGGGCTCCCGGATGACCTCGACCTCGAGCTCGTCGAGCCGCTGCGGACGCTGTTCAAGGACGAGGTCCGCGCCGTCGGCGCCGAGCTCGGGCTGCCGGAGAAGTTCGTCTGGCGCCAGCCGTTCCCGGGCCCGGGGCTCGCGATCCGGATCGTCGGCGGCGAGGTCACGCGCGAGCGGCTCGAGATCGTCCGCGAGGCCGACGCGATCCTCCAGGAGGAGGTCCGCGCCGCCGGCCTCTACCGCGAGCTCTGGCAGTCCTTCTGTGTATTGCCTGTTGTCCGGTCCGTTGGCGTCCAGGGCGACGAGCGCTCCTACGCCTACCCGATCGTGATCCGCGCCGTGACCTCCGACGACGCGATGACCGCCGACTGGGCGCGGCTGCCCTACGACCTCCTCGAGCGCGTCTCGAACCGGATCATCAACGAGGTCCGCGGCGTGAACCGGGTGACGCTCGACGTGACCTCGAAGCCGCCCGGGACGATCGAGTGGGAGTGAGCGAGACGACCCTCGACGGGGTCCGCGGCGAGATCGCGCTCAAGGTCTGGCCGAACGATGAGGCGCGGTACGTCGCGGTGATCTCGCACGGCTACGCCGAGCACAGCGGGCGCTACGCCCACGTCGCCGAGCGGCTGGTCGAGGCCGGCGCGGCCGTCTACGCGCACGACCACCTCGGCCACGGGCGCTCTGCGGGCGAGCCGGCGCTGATCGAGAACGGCCCCGATCTGACAATGGATCTCGACATGGTCATCGCGATCGCCCGGGCGGAGCACCCGGATCTGCCGGTCGTCCTGATCGGCCACTCGATGGGCGGCATCGTCGTCACCCGCTGGGCCCAGCAGAACCCGGGCGTGCTCGCGGCGCTCGCTCTCTCCGGGCCGGTGATCGGCCGCAACCCCGGGTTCGAGGCGCTGCTCGCCCTCGATCCGATCCCCGACGTCCCGATCGACGTCGACGTGCTCTCACGCGACCCCGAGGTCGGCCGCGTCTACGCCGCCGACCCGCTCGTCTACAGCGGCCCGTTCAAGCGCCAGACCCTGGAGTCGATGTTCGCGGCGGTCGACGAGATCTCGGCCGGCCCCGGTCTCGGAGAGCTGCCGCTGCTCTGGCTCCACGGCGAGCAGGACGCGCTCGCCCCGCTCGAGATCACGCGCCCGGTCGTCGAGGCCCTCCGCGGCGAGGACTTCGAAGAGCACGTCTACCCGGAGGCCCGCCACGAGGTCTTCAACGAGACCAACAACGACGAGGTCATCGGCGACCTGGTGGCGTTCGCCGACCGGTCCGTCGGCCGCCGCTAGACCCCGGCGATCCGCGCGACCACGTAGACGAAGCCGAAGCCGCAGGCCGTGAGCCCGACCTTGGTCCAGGTCGAGTGGTCGTGGTCGTGGGCCTCGGGGAGCAGGTCGGTCGCGCCCATGTAGAGAAAGAAGCCGGCGTAGAGCGAGAGGATGTAGCCGAGGGTGTGGTCGGAGATCGTGATCAGCGAGCCGACGATCGCGCCGAGCAGCGGCGCGGCCGCATCGACCCGCAGCCAGCGCTTCGCGAGCGACCGGTCACCGGACTGGTTGAGCACGAAGCTGACCGTGTTCATCCCGTCGGCGAAGTCGTGGCTGAGGACCGCGATGAAGACGAGGACGCCGGTCGCCGTGTCGAGACCGAACGCGAGGCCGATTCCGAGGCCGTCGATGAAGCTGTGCGCGGAGAGGCCGGTGGCGCCGAGGATCCCGACGCGGTCGTGCGCGCGGGCCTGGTCGGGCTCATCGCGATGGTGGAGGACCAGCGCCTGCTCGGCGAACAGGAAGAGCAGGAAGCCGGCGGCGACGAGCGCCGTCGCGTCCTTGGCGTCGCCGACGTTCTCAATCGCCTCGGGAAGCAGGTCGAGCAGCGCGACGGCGACGACGATCCCGCCGGTGAAGGCGATCACGGTCGGCAGAGCGTGCGAGAGGCGCAGGGCGATCATCCCGCCGAGCAGCGTGGCTCCTGCGGCGATCGCGGCGAGCGGTATCGCGACTTCCGGCATCGGAGAACCTTATCGAAAGATGAGAATCATTCTCATCTAGCTGCTGCGGCTAGGCGCGTCCCTTCGCCACCGGGACGCTCGTCAGCCGCGGAGAACGTTCGCTAGGAGAGCGCGTCCCAGGTCTGGAGCGTGGTCAGCGGGTTGACCGGATGGCCGCCGCGGTACCAGCCCGGCGCGACCCAGAGCTCGAAGTGGAGGTGGCAGGCGCTCGCGTTGCCGGTCCGCCCGACGACGCCGAGTTGCTGGCCGGTGGTCACCTTCTGGCCCTTGAGCAGCGGCGACGGGGTCGCGAGGTGGGCGTAGAAGTAGTCCTGCTTGACCGGCTGGTTCGCGCGCAGGACGACGTAGTTGCCGGCCGAGCCCTGGAACTTGCGGAACTTGATCCTGCCGTTGGTCACGGCGACCAGCGGGGTGCCGCAGGGCGACATCAGGTCGACGCCCTGGTGGCCGCGGCCCGCGCGCGCGGCGCCGAAGCCCTGGCCGTAGGTGTGGGGGCCGAGGATCGGGAAGGCCGCCGTCGCCGTCGTTGTCGGGGCCGGCGTTGTCGGAGTGGTGGGAGTCGTCGGGGGCGCGGGAGTCCCGCCCGGGGGCGCCGAGCCGCCGGTCTGCGCAATCGCGGCGCCGCTGCCGAGGCAGGCGATGCTGCCGATCAAGGCAAGCGCGGCTGTCCGCGTTCGACGGACCGCACGAGGGTTGTGGCTTGGGTTCACTGGCGAAATCTCTTTCGTCAGGCCTACGGGGTTAGCTGGCGGGCTCGCGCAGAAAGAGCAGCGCTACGGCCGTGATTCGTGACTCTGGGCCGATTCGCCCCCGGGGCAGACGCTGGTGCCCCAGTGGTTCCCCCGTTCCCCGCGACCTTGATCGCCGGGATTGGGCCTTGCTGGCGCGGCACCATAACAGGACAACCGGTCTTGTCAAGGAACGCTCACACCTCCAGGGTCGGCCCGGACTCGTCTACTATCTTCAGCTCGCCGCGCCCACGGGGTGCGGCGCTTCTATGAAGACCTCGATGACGACATCCACGAAGACCTATGTGGCCACGCCCGAGAACCGCCAGCGCGACTGGTACGTAGTCGACGCCGACGGCAAGACCCTCGGGCGCCTCGCGACCCAGCTCGCCGACGTGCTGCGCGGCAAGCGCAAGCCCGAGTACACGCCCCACTGCGACACGGGCGACTTCGTCGTCGTCGTCAACGCCGAGAAGATCGCGGTGACCGGGCGCAAGCTCGAGCAGAAGACCTACTGGCGCCACAGCGGCTACCCGGGCGGGATCCGCTCGCGGACGCTGGCCGAGATGCTCGACCGCCAGCCCGAAGAGGTCATCCGCAAGGCGGTCAAGGGGATGCTGCCCCGCAACCGCCTCGGGCGCCAGCAGCTGACCAAGCTCAAGGTCTACGCAGGGACCGACCACCCGCACGCCGCCCAGCAGCCGAAGCCATTGGAGATCGAGACTTGAACGACGAGCAGCAGGACCAGCCGCAGGACGAACAGCCGCAGGAGGAGCAGCAGCCGCAGGAGGAGCAGCAGCCCGAGGTGACCCCCGAGCCGCCGGCGGCCGAGGAGCCGCCCGCCGAGGAGCCCGCCCCGGCCGAGGAGCCCGCCCCGGCCGAAGCACCCGCCCCGGCCGAAGCACCCGCTCCGGCCGAAGCACCCGCCCCGGCCGAAGCACCCGCTCCGGCCGAGGAGCCGGCGCCCGCCGAGGAGCCCGCTCCCGCCGCCGAAGAGACTTCCCCCGAGCAGCCGGCGAAGAAGAGCGACCTTCCCCCCGGAGCCGAGCTCGACCCGATCGCTATCAGCGAGGACCGCCCGCTCAGCACCGAGGAGCGCGCCGCCGCCGAGGCCGAGGCCGAGGAGCGCGCCCGCGCCGAGGAGGCGCTGACCGCCGAGCCCGGCGAAGAGCCGATCGCGGCCGCGGTCAAGCCGAGCGAGCTCGCCAAGGACGCGCGCTACATCGCGACCGGAAAGCGCAAGCGCTCGGTCGCGCGGGTGATCGTCAAGCCCGGCGGCGGCTCGATCAAGATCAACGAGCGCAACATCGAGGAGTACTTCCCGCGCGCCTTCCTGCAGACGGTCGCCAAGGGCCCGCTGGTCCAGACCGGCTACGAGGGCACGGTCGACATCCAGGTCCGCGTCCACGGCGGCGGGATCTCGGGCCAGGCGAGCGCCGTGCGCCACGGGATCGCCCGCGCGCTGACCGAGATCGACCCCAACCTGCGCGGCGAGCTCAAGCGGCGCGGGATGCTGACCCGGGACGCGCGCGCCAAGGAGCGCCGCAAGGCCGGGCTCAAGAAGGCGCGCAAGAAGCCTCAGTTCAGCAAGCGCTAGCCCGCCACTGTGGCTGAGCGCAAACTCTTCGGGACCGACGGGGTCCGGGGGGTCGCGGGCGAGTTCCTGACCCCGGATCTGGCGATGCGGCTCGGGAGAGCCGCGACCCTCTCGGTGGAGGCCGACAGGCCCCAGGTCGTGATCGTCCGCGACACCCGCGAGTCGGGGCCGATGCTCGAGTCGGCGCTCGCCTCCGGGATCGCCTCCGCGGGCGGCGACGCGCTGCTCGGCGGGGTGCTGCCGACCCCGGCCGCCTCGATCCTCGCGCGCCGATTCGGGTTCGACCTCGCGGTCGTCGTCTCCGCCTCCCACAACCCGTTCTCCGACAACGGGATCAAGTTCCTTTCCGGCGCCGGCACGAAGCTCGACGACGAAGCCGAGGCGCGGATCGAGTCGCTGCTCGACGAGGCACCCGGCGCAACGATCGGCCGTGTCCGCGAGCTCGAGGGCGCGCTCGACGACTACCTGCGGGCGCTCGAGGGCGCTTTCCCGCTCGACCTCAGCGGCATGACGGTGGCGCTCGACTGTGCCAACGGAGCCGCCTACCGCGCCGCGCCCGCGATCTTCAAGCGGCTGGGCGCCGAGGTGCAGGAGCTCTGCACCGAGCCCGATGGCCGCAACATCAACGACGGCTGCGGCGCGACCCACCCCGGGCCGCTCGCCGAGCACGTCGCCGCCGGCGAGGCGCAGATCGGATTCGCCTTCGACGGCGACGCCGACCGCCTGATCGCGGTCGACGGTAAGGGGCGGGTCCGCGACGGCGACGAGCTGCTGGCGCTCGCCGCGCGGCACCTGACCGCCACCGGCGAGCTCGGGGGCGGCGTCGCGGTCACCGTGATGACCAACTTCGGCTTCCACAAGGCGATGGAGGGCGACGGGATCGAGGTCGCGCAGACCGCGGTCGGCGACCGCTACGTGATCGAGGCGCTGCGCGAGCGCGACTGGCGGCTCGGCGGCGAGCAGTCCGGCCACATCGTCTGGACCGAGTTCACCCCGACCGGCGACGGCGTCGCGGCGGCGCTGCTGACACTGAAGGCGCTCGGCGGCGAGCCGTTCGAGCACGTCGAGACCTTCGACCGCCTGCCGCAAAGGCTCGAGAACGTCGAGATCGCCGACCGCGGCGCGATCGACGGGGCCGAGGGGCTCTGGTCCGCGGTCGAGGAGGAGAACGGCAAGCTCGACGGGCGGGGGAGGGTGCTCGTTCGAGCCTCGGGGACCGAGCCGCTGCTGCGGGTGATGGTCGAGGCGCCCAGCGACGACGAGTGCGAGTCGGTCTGCGCCCGCCTCGTCGCGGTCGTCGAGCGCGAGCTCGGTTAGGCGGATTTCAGGCGGGGGGCTCGGCGGCCGCTACCCTGTACGTCCTCCCTATGTGCGGCATTGTCGGATACGTCGGTAACCGGCCGTGCCGGGACTTGCTGATCGCCGGGCTCCAGAAGCTCGAATACCGAGGCTATGACTCGGCCGGTGTCTCAGTGGTCTCGGACGGCGAGATCAGCTCCGTGCGCGCTGTCGGCAACTTGGCGAACCTGCGCGAGGCCGTCGCCGCGGGCTCGAACGGCGGCGGCGTGGCGCTCGCCGAGCGCCCGGCGACGATCGGCGTCGCGCACACGCGCTGGGCGACCCACGGCCGGGTCACCGAGGAGAACGCCCACCCGCACGGCGACTGCGGCGACGAGATCCACATCGTCCTCAACGGGATCGTCGAGAACCACGCCGAGCTCCGCAACGGGCTCGCCGAGGAGGGCCACCACTTCAGCTCCGAGACCGACGCCGAGATCGTCTCGCATCTGATCGAGAAGCACTACGACGGCGACCTCGCCGCCGCCGTCCGGACCGCGTTCTCGAAGCTCCGCGGCCACTACGCGTTCGTCGCGATGCACTCCGACCACCCCGACCTGCTCGTCGGGGCGCGCAAGGAGTGCCCGCTGATCGTCGGCGCCGGCGAGGGCGAGACGTTCATCGCCTCCGCGATCCCCGCCTTCCTCGCCGAGACCCGCGACGTGATGATGGTCGAGAACGGCGAGATCGTCATCCTCGAGCCGGGCGGGGTCAAGATCACCGACGCCGACGGCAACCCGATCGAGCGCGACGTCGAGGAGGTCACCTGGGACGAGGAGGCGGCCGAGAAGGGCGGCTACCCGACCTTCATGATGAAGGAGATCCACGACCAGCCCGACGCCGTCGCCGAGACGATCGCCGACCGGCTCTCGGCCGACGACTCGGTCGACCTCTCGGCGGTCGAGCTCTCCGACGAGTACCTCACGGGCGTCAACCGGATCGTGATCGTCGCCTGCGGGACCTCCTACCACGCGGGTCTCGTCGGCCGCTACGCGATCGAGCAGTGGGCGAGGGTCGCGGTCGAGATGGACGTCGCCTCCGAGTACCGCTACCGCGATCCGGTCGTCGGCCCCGGCGACCTCGTGATCGGGATCACCCAGTCGGGCGAGACCGCCGACACTCTGGCGGCGATGCGGCTCGCGCGCGAGAAGGGCGCCAAGGTGCTCGCGGTCACCAACATCATGGGCAGCCAGGCGACTCGCGACTCCGACGCGGTGCTGTTCACGCGCGCCGGGCTCGAGATCGGCGTCGCGGCGACCAAGACCTTCGTCAGCCAAGTCGCGGTCATGTACCTGCTCGGGCTACGGCTCGCCGAGCTACGCGGCACGCTCGAGCCCGAGCGGCTCACCGAGCTGATCACCGAGATGAAGCGGCTACCCTCGAAGATCGAGGAGACGATCGCCTCGACCGAGGGCCGGGTAAAGGCGGTCGCGCGCTCGCACCACAAGCAGGGGTTCTTCCTCTACCTCGGGCGCCACATCGGGCTGCCGATCTGCCTCGAGGGCGCGCTGAAGCTGAAGGAGATCTCCTACATCCCGACCGACGCCTACGCGGCGGGGGAGATGAAGCACGGCCCGATCGCGCTGCTCGACGATTCGACGCCGGTGATCGCGGTCGCGACCAACAGCCCGGTGCTCGACAAGGTGCTCTCGAACGTCGAGGAGGTCCGCGCCCGTGGCGCCGACGTCGTCGCGATCGCAAGCGAGGGCGCCGACCAGGTCGCCGAGGTCGCCGACCAGACGATCTTCGTGCCCGAGATCGACTGGATCCTCGAGCCGATCCTCGCGATCATCCCGCTCCAGCTCTTCGCGTACCACGTGGCCCGCCTCAACGGGCTCAACGTCGACCAGCCGCGGAACCTCGCCAAGACCGTCACGGTCGAGTAGATTTCCGGCGCGATGCAGGTGAATATCCGGTCAATCGCCGCGCTCGGCGCGGTTCTCGCGATGGGGCTGCTCGCCGGCTGCGGCGGCGATGACGGCGACGACGGGGGCAAGGCGGTCGCCGAGATCGCGCCCGCCGATGCCCCGCTCTACTTCGAGGCCGACGTCCGCCCCGAGGGCGAGCCGAAGGAGAACCTCGACAGCTTCCTCTCGGCGGTGCTCGGCAGCGACGATCCGGGCCAGGAGATCGTCGACCTGATCGACGAGGGCTTCGCGTCCGAGAACGAGGACCGCAGCTTCTCCGAGGACATCGACCCCTGGCTCGGCGAGACCGCCGGGGTGTTCCTGACCGGCACCGAGGACGACCCGCCCGCGCTCGTCGCGGTCGAGGCCACGGACACCGAGCAGGGCCTCGAGCTGCTGCGCTCGGAGTCGCCGACGCTCGAGGACCGCGAGTACAACGGCGCCGAGTACCAGATCGACGACGAGGGCGACGCGTTCGGCGCGATCGACGACTTCGTCGCGCTCGGCGACGAGGCCGCGTACAAAGCCGCGATCGACGCCTCGGAGGGCGACTCGCTCGCCGACGCCGAGAAGTTCACGAACGCGGTCTCCGACACCCCCGACGACGCCCTCGGGCAGGCGTACCTCGACCTTCAGGCGCTGGTCGGGGCCGTCGCCGAGGAGGAGGGCGTCCCGTCGGGGACGGTCGACAACGTCGTCGAACAGCTCGGCGTCGACGACGCGCTCGTCGCCTCGTTCGAGTCGGGCGAGAAGAGCGTCGCCATGGACCTCGGCGGGGTCGGGGACCTCGGCGGAGCGCCGCCGCAGCTGCTCAGCCAGCTGCCCGCCGACACGACCTTCGCCTTCGGCGTCTCCGACGTCGGCGGCAAGATCAAGGGATTGATCAACGCGATCGAGTCGGCGGGGATCCCGGGAGTCGGCGAGGGCTCGGTCGCGGCGCTGCTCCAGGCCGGCGCCGACATCGACGTCGAGGAGGACCTCGCCTCGTGGCTCGGCGACGCGGCGTTCTTCGTCCGGGGCACCGACCCCGCGACGCTCGACGGCGCGTTCGTCTTCGAGTCCACCGACGACAACGCGGCGGCGCTGACGCTCGACAAGCTGCGCGGCGTCGCGTCGACCCAGGGCCTCGGCAGCCCGCAGCCGCTCGAGCTCGGCAGCGGCGGCAACGGCTTCATGGTCGACAGCCCGGACTTCAACCAGCCGCTCAACTTCGTCCAGCAGAACGGCAAGTTCGTGATCGGGGTCGGCGAGCAGGCGACGCAGCTCGCGCTTACCCCGAGCGAGACGCTCGCCGACGCTCCGCCGTTCGCGGCGGCGAGCGGCGCGCTCGGCGACTCCGGGCCCTCGTTCTTCGTCTCGGCCGCCGACGCGGTCGCGCTGCTCGCGGCGAACGGCGGGATCAACGCCGATGACCTCAAGCAGGCGAAGCCCTACCTCGACCGGCTCTCGTACCTGACCGCGGGCGGCGGCGAGGGCGGCGTCAAGATCATCCTCGGCGCCAAGTAGGCGTGCCGGTCGGAATCGATCTCCTGGATATCTCGCGCCTCGAGCGGGCGCTCGAGCGCCACCCGCGTCTGGCCGATCGGATCTTCACCGACGCCGAGCTCTCCTACTCTCGAGCCCGCGCTCGCCCGGGGCGCCACCTCGCGGCGCGCTTCGCGGCCAAGGAGGCGGCGGTCAAGGCGCTGGGGCTGAGCGGCGGGCTGCTGCGGCTGCACGAGATCGAGGTCGAGGCCGGAGAGCCGCCGACACTGCGGCTCAGCGGCTCGGCCGCCGACGCGGCGCGCGAGCGGGGCATCGAGCTCGAGGTCTCGCTCAGCCACTCCTCGGAGATGGCGACCGCGGTCGCGGTCGGGCGGACCGTGGGGAGCAACTAGCGCCAGTTACGCTGGCCGCGTGATGGACGGCTGGCTGGATCCGGTGCTCGATGCCGAGCAGATGCGCGCCGTCGACGCGTGGGCGATCGTCGAGCGCAAGGTTCCCTCGCTCGACCTGATGGAGGCCGCCGGGCGCGCGGTCGCCGAGGCGGCCGCGGAGATCGCCGGCGACGGTCCCGCGAGGGTCGTCTGCGGAAAGGGCAACAACGGCGGCGACGGGCTCGTCGCGGCCCGCGTGCTGGCGGAGATGGGCTTCGAGGTCGAGGCGCTGATGCTCGCCGCGAGCGACGAGCTCAGCGACGACGCCCGCGCCAACTTCGAGCGCTTCCCGACCGCGCGGACGATGGCCGGCGCCGGGCTCCCCGATGCGCTGGGCGGCTCGGGGGTGATCGTCGACGCGGTCTTCGGGACCGGTTTCGAGGGTGTCGCGCGCGAGCCGGCGGCGACGGCGATCGAGGCGATCAACATCGCTTCGGCGCCGGTCGTCGCCGCCGACATCCCATCGGGGGTCAACGGGTCGAACGGCGAGATCGCGGGCTCCGCGGTCAGCGCCGAGCGCACGGTCACCTTCCACGCCGCCAAGCCCGGGCACTGGATCTCGCCCGGCAAGTCGAACACCGGCGAGCTCACGGTCGCCCCGATCGGGATCCCCGAAGGTGCCCCGGCCGAGGCCTCGGCGGGGTTGATCACCGAACGCGTGCTCGAGCTTTGTCCGCGGCGGGCGACGAACTCGACCAAGTTCGAGTCCGGCCAGGTCGTCGTCGTCGGCGGCTCGCGCGGGCTGACCGGATCGGTCTGCCTCGCGGCCGAGGCGGCGATCCGGACCGGCGCCGGCTACGCGACGGTCGCGGTGCCGGCCGAGCTCGAGGCGATCTTCGAGGCCAAGCTGACCGAGGTGATGTCGATCGGGCTGCCCTCGCGCGAGGGCCACCTGCGCCCCGCGGCCGAGGAGCGGCTGATCGAGGCCTGCGAGGGCGCCGCGGCCGTCGTGCTCGGGCCGGGGATGAGCCGCAACCACGGCGTCGCGCAGCTGACCCAGTCCGTCGCGCTGCGGATCGCCGCGCCGCTGGTCGTCGACGCCGACGGGCTCAACGCCCACGCGAAGTCGCTGCCGGCGCTCTCGGGGCGCGAGGCGCCGACCGTGCTAACCCCACACGAGGGCGAGCTCGGGAGGCTGCTCGGGGTCGAGTCCGACGACGTCAAGGCCCGCCGCCTGGCCTGCGCCCAGCGCGCCGCCGAGCACGCCAAGGCGATCGTCGTCCTCAAGGGCGACGACACGATCGTCACCGACGGCGAGCGGACCGCGATCAGCACCGGCGGCACCCCGGCGCTCGCGACGGCCGGAACCGGCGACGTCCTCGGCGGGATGATCGGGGCGCTGATCTCGCGCGGGATGACCCCTTTCGAGGCCGCCTGCGCCGGGGTCTCCGCGCACGCGAACGCCGGCCGCGACGCCGCCGAGCGCCTGGGGGTCGAGTCGGTGATCGCCGGCGACGTGATCGAGTCGATCCCGGCCGGGCTGTCGGTGGACGGGGGTTAGGTGATGGCTGAGCGGGCGCTGGCGGCGATCGACGCGGGCGCGATCGAGCGCAACGCCCGGGTCCTGGCCGGGCGGCTGACCGGCGCGACCGAGCTCTGCGCCGTGGTCAAGGCCGACGGCTACGGGCACGGCGCCGAGATCGCGGCGCGCGCGGCGCTCGCCGGCGGCGCGACCCGGCTCGCGGTCGCCGCGGCCAACGAGGCCGAACCGCTGCGCGAGGCGTTCGCCGAGACCCCGGTCCTGACGATGGGCGCGCTCAGCGGTGAGGAGCTGCGGCGGGCGCTCGCGGCCGGCTCCGAGATCGGGCTCTGGCGCGAGGACTTTCGCCGCCTCGTCTCGGCGGTCGCCGCCGAGCGCGGCGAGCCGGCGCGGGTGCACGTAAAGCACGACAGCGGGATGGGGCGGCTCGGCGAGGCCGACCCCGAGGTCGTGATCGAGCTCGTCCGCGCCTGCGCGGCGGACGAGAACCTCGAGTTGGCCGGGTTCTGGACCCACTTCGCGACCGCCGACGAGCCCGGCTCCGACTACCTCGCCGAACAGCTCGGCCGCTTCTCGGCCCTGGTCGAGCGTGTGCGCGGCGAGCACCCGGACGTCCCCGTCCACGCCGCCAACAGCGCCGCGACGCTCACCGAGCCGCGCTCGCACTTCGACATGGTCCGCTGCGGGATCGCGATCTACGGCATGGACCCTTTCGGCGACGATCCCGCCGACCAGGGGCTCGAGCCGGCGCTCGAGCTGCGCTCCTGGGTCGCCGACGTCAAGCGCTTCCCGAAGGGCGCCAGCGCCGGCTACGGGCGGAGCTGGCGCGCCGAGCGCGACACCTGGGTCGGGGTGCTGCCGATCGGCTACGGCGACGGGCTGCGGCGCGGGCTCAGCAACCAGGGCGAGGTGCTGATCGGGGGCCGGCGCTATCCGCTCGTCGGGACGATCTCGATGGACAACGCGACCGTCGACCTCGGCCCGGAGACCGATGTGACCCTCGGCGCCGAGGCGGTGCTGATCGGCGCCCGCGGCGGCGAGCGGATCCTCGCCGAGGAGCTGGCCCGGCGGCTGGCGACGATCAACTACGAGGTCACCTGCGGGATCTCGGCCCGCGTCCCGCGGGTCGCGCGATGACGGGGGGCGGCGAGCGGATCGCCGACCGGCTCGCGGGCTCGCCCGCGGTCATCGCGGCGCGCGAGGCGCTCGGCGGGCGCGAGGCGTGGATCGTCGGCGGCGCGATCCGCGACGCGGCGCTCGGTCGCGACGTTGGCGACCTCGACCTCGCGGTCCGCGAGGGGGAGGAGGCGGCGGCGCGCGCGATCGCGGCCGGGCGCGGCCACGCCTTCCAGCTCTCGGAGCGGTTCGCGACCTGGCGCGCGGTCCCGCGCGAGGGGAGTTGGCAGGCCGACGTCGCGGCGCTGCGCGGCGAGACGATCGAGGCCGACCTCGGCGCGCGCGACTTCACCGTCAACGCGATCGCGATGCCGCTCGGCGGCGGCGAGCCGATCGACCCGTGCGGGGGTCTCGCCGATCTCGACGCGGGGGTGCTGCGAGCGGTCTCCGAACGCAGCTTCGAGGACGATCCGCTGCGCTTGATCCGCGCCGCGCGGATCGCCGCCGCGCTCGGACTCGCGGTCGACGCGGGCACGATCGAGCTCGGCCGCCGCTCGGCCCCGCTCGCCGCCGAGCCGGCCGGCGAGCGCAGCTTCGCCGAGCTCCGCGGGATCCTCGCCGGGCCGGCGCCGCTGCGCGGGCTCGAGCTCAGCGACGAGCTCGGGGTGACCGCCGAGCCTGCTGCCCGAGCTCGACCAGCTTCGCGGGGTGGTCCAGAACCCGAACCACCACCTCGACGTCCACGGCCACACGCTCGCGGTGCTCGAGCAGCTGCTCGGGATCGAGGCGGATCTCGACCGCTACGCGGGCGATCGGGCGGGCGAGCTCCGCGAGCTGCTCGACGAGCCGCTCGCCGACGAGCTGACCCGCGGCGCCGCGCTGCGCTTCGGCGCCCTCTTCCACGACATCGGCAAGCCGGCGACGCGCGGCGAGCGCGGCGGCTACGTGACCTTCATCGGCCACGACAAAGTCGGCGCCGAGATCATCGCCGAGATCGCGCGCCGGCTGCGAACCAGCCGCAAGCTCAGCGAGTACCTGCAGGCGATGGCGCTCCACCACCTGCGGCTCGGGTTCCTCGTCCACGAGCAGCCGCTCCCGCGGCGGCGGGTCTACGAGTACCTGAACGCCACCGAGCCGGTGAGCGCCGACGTGACGCTGCTGACGGTCGCCGACCGGCTCTCGGCGAAGGGGAGCGGCCCGCTGGCGAGCCCGGAGATGATCGAGGCCCACGTCGACCTCGCGCGCGAGATGCTCGCCGCGGCGCTCGACTGGCGCCGCGATCCGCCGCAGCCGCCGCTCGGCGGCGCCGAGCTCGCCTCCGAGCTCGGGGTCGCGCCCGGGCCGGAGCTCGGCGAGCTGCTCGAGGAGCTGCGCGCGGCCGCCTACGCGGGCGAGATCGAGGGCCGCGCCGAGGCCCTCGAGCTGGCGCGGTCGCGGCTCGAGCCGGCGTCCGAACCGTCCTGATCCCTTGACCGGCCCGAGGACCCCCTGCTAGAGTGCCGCGCTCGATGCGGAGAGGGATCGCACTGATTTGCGCAGGGTTGCTCGTCGTCGCGCTCGCCGCGGCGCCCGCCGCCTCTGCCAAGAAGTCGAAGCCGGTCGGCGGCTCGCTGATCATCGCGCTGCCTTCCGGCCCCGACCCGACCACCCGCACCGGCCTCGCGACCGGGCTGGTCAAGGCCGGCAAGGGCTGCGCGGCGACGCGCATCATCCGCTTCGCGTTCTTCAACCCCGACGGCACCCCGGTCGCCGCCGGGCAGCCGACCGTCGTCTCGGCCCCCAACGGGTCGTTCATCGCGGCGCTGCCTTCGCCGGACACGATCTTCGCGCCCGGACCCGCCCAAGACTTACGCGGTCCAGGTCGCGGTCGACGCGGTCAAGATCAAGAACAGGGGCAAGAAGGTCAGCTGCAAGGCGATCACCGGGCCCCCAGGGCGCGTTCACCGTTCCCGCCGCGCCCTAAGCCCTCGCGCCCCGCGACGTGACCTTTTAGCGCTCCGCGGCGCTCTAGCTCCCACAACCAACCAAAGGGAGTTATGAACATGCGTAGGACATTCATCTCCGCGGTCGCCGGTCTGGCGCTCGCCGGCCTGATCGCCGCACCCGCGGCCACCTCGGCCCCAGCGACGCCGAAGGCGCCGAAGGCCCCGAAGGCCCCGAAGGCGCCGAAGGGAATCGGCGGAACGGTCACGCTCGCGGCGCCGAGCCCCGCGGCCGGGACGACGACCACGACCGCGACCGGCAACGTCAAGGCCAGGGCGAGCTGCCGCAAGGGCCGCACCGTTCACGTGACGCTGCTCAAGGCCGACGGAACCCCGGCCGCCTCGGAGGTCGTCACGACCACCGGACCGAACGGCGACTTCTCGGCGCTGATCACCGCTCCGGCGCAGCCGGCTCCGGTGCCCCCGGCGACGGTCGCCCCGCCGAGCGCCTACACGCTGAAGGCGGTCGTCGACGCGAGCAACCGCAAGTCCGGCAAGGGCAAGCGGGCGCGGAAGTTCGTCTGCGGCGCGCTCGAGAGCGCCCCGGTCCCGATCACCGTCAGCTAGCACCCGAAACACCACCACCCGACACACGCTCACCATGCAAGCGGCCCGCTACGGCGGGCCGCTTTGCATAGGCTGCCGCTCCGATGGCCGACGACTGCCTCTTCTGCGGGATCATCGCCGGCGACGTGCCGGGCCAGATCGTCGATTCCGACGAGCGCACGGTCGCGTTCATGGACATCAACCCGGCGACCGACGGGCACGCGCTCGTCGTCCCGCGCGAGCACGCGGCCGACCTGATCGAGATCTCCGACGAGGACCTGGGCGCGACGATGCTCGCCGCCCGGCGGCTGGCGCTGAGGATGCGCGAGACGCTCGAGCCCGACGGCTTCAACATCCTCAACTCCTGCGGCGCGGCGGCCTGGCAGACGGTCTTCCACTTCCACGTCCACGTCGTCCCGCGCTACGAGGACGATCCGCTCGAGCTGCCCTGGGTCCCGAGCCCGGGCGACCCGGACGCGATCGCGGCGCTCGCGGATAAGCTCCGCGCATGAGCCTCGTGAAGCTCGAGAGGGACGGGCCGCTGGCGGTCATGGTCCTCGAGAACCCTCCGGTCAACCTGTTCAGCAGCGCGGTGTTCGAGGAGTTCGTCGCCCGCACCGACGAGGTCGCTGCGTCGGACGCGCGGGCGCTCGTGCTGCGCGCCGAGGGCGACCTGTTCACCGGCGGCGCCGACGTCAACGACTTCAACCGCGTGGTCGAGGAGGGCGGGGCCGACACCTCCTTCGGCTCCCTGCTGACCGCGGCGCACAAGCTCGAGGCGCTCGAGATCCCGACGCTTTCGCTCGTCCACGGGCTCTGCCTGACCGCGGGCCTCGAGGTCTCGCTCGCCTGCGACATGATCTGGGCGACGGAGTCGGCCCAGTTCGGCCTCGTCGAGGCGGTCGTCGGGCTGACCCCCGGCGCCGGGGGGACCCAGCGGATGGCCGAGCGCGCGGGCCCTGCGCGCGCCGCCGAGTTCGTGATGAGCGGCGGGCTCTACGACGCGGCGACGCTCGAGCGCTGGAACGTCGTCAACCGCGTCGTTCCCGACGACGAGCTGCTCGAGAAGGGGCTCAAGTTCGCGCAGCGGCTCGCCAACGGCCCGACGATCGCCCACGCGGCGACCAAGCGGATCATCCGCGCCTACCGCGCCGGCGGGGTCGACGAGGCCGACCGGATCACCGGCGACCAGTTCGCGGAGCTGTTCGCGAGCCAGGACCTCCAGCGCGCCGTGAAATCGTTCTTGGCCGACGGCCCCGGAAAGGCGACCTTCGAGGGGAAGTAGGTAGCCTGCGGCGCCGATGGCGAAGGAAGAGAAAATCGAGATGGAGGGCGAGATCACCGAGGCCCTCCCGAACACGATGTTCCGGGTCAAGCTCGACAACGACCACGTCGTGCTCGGCCACATCTCGGGAAAGATGCGCCGTCACTACATCCGCATCCTGCCGGGCGACCGGGTGAAGATCGAGCTCTCGCCCTACGACCTGGATCGCGGGCGGATCACCTACAGGTATAAGTAGCCCCGTGGGTACAGGGGTGAGGCGTCGGTTCGCGGCTGTCGCGGGGATCGCGGCGTTGTCCGCCGCGCTCGCGGTCGCCGCGCCGGGCGCGGCGTCGTCCTCGCGAGCCGGCCCCGCCGAGGCCGCGAAGGCGAAAAAGGTCAAGAAGAAATGCCTGCGCAAGCGCTCGAAGGCCGCGAAGCGCCGCTGCCTGCGCAAGCTGATCAAGCACACCTCGGCGCCGCAGCCGATCGCCGCCGAGCCGGGCGGGGCGGCGGCGGCCGGCGGGCCGGGCTTCTCGGGGCGCTTCGTCTACGAAGAGAACCCGTTCGCGTTCGGCCAGGCGCCGACCTGGTCGGCCGACGGGACCCGGGTCGCCCACCAGGCGAAGGTCGACGGCACCTTCCAGGTCCACACCGCGAACCTCGACGGCAGCGGCTCGGTCTGCGTCACCTGCGGCCAGCCGGGGCCGAACATGGTCGCGAGCTTCCGCCCCCAGGGCGACGCGATCCTCTTCCACTCCTGGCGCGGCAAGGCGCTGACGGTCGGCGCGCCGGGCTTCGGCGGGATCGGCGCCGAGGTATTCGTGACCAGGCCCGACGGCTCGGGGACGGTGAACCTGACCAACACCGGCGAGGGCGAGGACAACTACCACGCCTACTTCTCGCCCGACGGCGAAACGGTCTCCTGGACCCACCTCGACTGCAACTTCGTCACCGGCGACGGCCGCTGCATGATGGAGATCCTGCTCGCCGATTACGTCGACGACGGGACGCCGCGGCTCGAGAACGTGCGCGTCGCGCGGCCCGAGAACGGCCACTACTACGAGACCCAGCTCTGGGCGCCCGACGGATCGGGCTTCCTGTTCACCGAGTCGGTCGACAACTCGCTCAACCTCGAGCTCTTCTTCTACCGCGTAGCCGACGGCGCGATCACGCGCCTGACCGACAACCCAGCCTGGGACGAGCAGGCGACCTTCACCCCCGACATGAAGAAGGTGATCTTCATGTCGAGCCGCGACCACCCCGGTTTCTTCAACTCCTACCGCAACCTCGCCGACGCGCTCGGCCTCGGATCGGAGACCGACTTCCTCACGGTCCTGCCGATGTTCGAGCTCGGCTTCCTGCAGCCGGTGGCCCAGGAGTCGACCGACCTCTACGAGCTCGACCTCGCGAGCGGCGCGGTGACTCGGCTGACGAACACCGGCGACGAGGGATGGATCACGCCCGAGATCATGTTCGACCCGAACTCCGGCCGCCTGATCTGGAGCGAGGCTCGGTTCCCCGACGGGACCCGGCTCCAGCTCCCGATCGACCTCGTCCGCGACCTGACCGAGCTGCTCACGTTCGTGCTCGCCGGCGAGCTGCCGCTCCCCGATCCGACCCACCCCGGGGCGCTCGAGATCTTCGAGCTCGAGCGGCGAACGTTCCTCGGGCGCTATCTCGGGTAGGTTCCAGCCGATGGCCGACCACACCCACGTCAACCTCAGCGAGCTCGAGGACCAGGCCGAGAAGCACGGCATGGGCGATCACATGGAGGCGCGATTCGCGAACGAAGGCCTCGACACCGAGCAGACCGGCGTCAGCATCACCCGCGTCAAGCCCGGCAAGCGACAACCGTTCGCGCACAAGCACGAGCAGGCCGAGGAGGTCTACGTCGTGGTGGCCGGGTCGGGCCGCGTCAAGCTCGACGACGACATCCTCGACCTCGAGCGGCTCGACGCGATCCGGATCGCCCCCGGCGTCCTGCGCTGCTTCGAGGGCGGCGACGAGGGGATCGAGCTGCTCGCCTGCGGCGCCCGCAACGCCGACGACAAGGGCGAGGTCGTCCCCAACTGGTGGACCGACTGAGCGAAGCTCAGGGCAGGTAGGAAGCGCCGGCCGCGGGGTCGGGCTCGGCGAGCTCGGCGATCAGCGTCGACCAGCCGAAGTCCTCGGCGCCGAGGCCCTCGCCGGTGAACGGCTCGTAGAACTCGCGCGAGCCCTCGCGCGCGTACGCCTCGCACAAGGCCTCTTCCATGACGGCGGCCTGCTCGTCGTAGCCGAGCCGCTTGAGCCCGATCCACAGCATCCAGGCGGAGTTGATCCAGGTCGGCCCGCGCCAGTAGTGGCGCGCCCAGCGGCCCTTCCAGATCCGCGGCTCGAAGCCGGCCTCCTCCTGGGAGACCGAGGGCGGGGGGTAGGGGGTCCAGTAGCGCTTCGGGTCGAGCAGGTGCTCCTCGACGAGGCGGCGGCCGATCTCCTCGGGCAGGTCGGGGAGCGCGAGCGGCGCCAACGAGTCCCAGGTCGAGACGTCGATTCGCTTGCCCGAGGGCTCGACCTGGTCGAGGAACAACCCGCGCTTCTCGTCCCAGCAGCGGTCGATCAGCGCCGGGGTGATCGAGGGCTCGCCGGCGGCGAGCCGCGAGAGGCCCCAGAGGACGTTGGTGACGACCTCGCAGACGACCGGGCCGCCCGCGTCGCGGATCCGGCGCGCGTCCCAGCCGCGCTTGCGGTTGCGGTTGATCAGCAGCGCGAAGCCGAAGTGGCCGTGGGCGCGCCGGCCCCAGATCGGGTCGAACTTGGGCGAGGAGTCGAGGCCCGACTCATCGGGCTGGATGATCCAGAGCAGCCCGTCGCCCTCGAGGTCGCGGTTCTCGATCAGCCAGCGGTGGTGGGTGGCGATCCGCGGCTCGGCGGCGGGGTCGCCGCCCGTGATCCGCCACGCCCAGGCGAGCAGTGGCGGCTGGATCGTCGAGGTCCTCGGCGAGTCGCGTGAATCGACGTTGTAGAACCAGCGCCGCCGCCAGTCGACGCGCCGGTTCCAGAACGTGACGTGGCCGATGAAGCCCTCCGGCGTCATCGCGTTGAGCAGGCTCTCGAGCTCGGCGCGGGCGCGGCCCTCGTCGAAGCGCCGCCAGACGATCGCCGTGAAGCACGAGTCCCAGTACCACTGCCACGGGTAGTGCCCGGGGCTCGGGCTCGTGTAGGCGTAGGCAACCCCGTCGCGCTCGCCCTCGTCCCAGCTCCCGCGCAGAGTCGCCTCGGCCACCTCGATCGCCTTGGCGCGCGCGTCAGTCAACTGTGATCCGGCGCATTCCGCGGAGGGCGAACATCGTCAGGACGGCGGCGAGCCCGGCCAGGGCGAGCAGACCCGGCCAGGTGTCGCTCCAGGTGACCGGGCCGATGAAGCCCTGGCGCGCCGCCTCGAGCACGTCGGTGACCGGGTTGACCTCGGCGATCTCGCGCAGCCAGCCGCTGAGCAGGGCGAGCGGCGCGTAGGCGGTGGTCAGGAAGACGGCGAGCAGCATCCCGGACTGCATCAGCGGCGCCGCCGACTGGGAGCGGAACTTGAGCGCCAGCGCGCTGCCGTAACAGGCCGCGATCGCGGCCATCCCCGTCACCGCGACGGTCATGATCGCGAGGCCGTCGAGGCCGGGGAAGTTCGCGCCGGCGACGAGCGCGACCAGGAGCACGGCGACGCCCGGGATCAGCGCCCGCAGGCTCGCCGAGGCCATGATCCCCGCGAGCAGGACCCAGCGCGGCGCCGGCGAGGCGAGCAGGCGGTCGAACCAGCCCATCTCGATGTCGCGGGCGAGGTTGACGCCCTGGGCCGCGCCGGTGAACGAGGCGCCCTGGAGCAGGCTGACCGGGACGAGGAAGCTCTGGTAGCTGTCGGTGTCGAAGCCCGAGAGGTTGGTCAGGCTGCCGAAGACGCTCGTCAGCCCGAGGAAGAAGATCGTCGGCGCGAGGACGCCGGGGATCGCGGCGCCGGGGACGCGCAACAGCTCGTTGGCCGAGCGGCGCACGAGCGCGCCGACCATGTGCAGGTTCGCGCTCAAGCTGTGTCACCCCGCAGGCGCGAGCGCAGCGCCAGCGCGCTGAGCCCGATCCCGACCGCCCCGAGGCCGATCAGCGCGGCGACCGCCTTGAGCAGGTCCGGACCCGAGAACTCGGAGATGATCGGCTCGCGGACGCCCTCGACGATGAAGCTCAGCGGGTTGTACTCGGCGATCGTCTTCGCCGGCTCGAGCATCAGCGCGTCGGGGAAGAACGCGGTCGAGAGGAAGAGGATCACGAAGACGAGCGGGAACAGCCCCTGGACGACGCTCGCCTTGCCGCTCTTGAGCGCGATCGCCGCGCCGAGGCCGCCGAAGGCGAGCGAGGAGAAGCCGATCAGCGTCACCGCGACGAGCACCCCGAGGAAGCCCTCCTCGACCGGAACCCCGAAGACGAGCCCGATCGCGAAGAACCAGACCGCGGCGAAGGCGCCGAGCGCGATCGTCCCCGCGAGCCGCCCGAGGACCATCGAGAAGCGCGAGATCGGCGCCGCCAGCAGCCGGTCGGTGAAGCCCATCTCGATGTCGATCGCGAGCGCGATCCCGCCGCTGTTCCCGGCCAGGAGGCAGGCCTGGAGCATCGCGCCGGCGAGCATGAACTGGAGGAAGCTCTCGACCTGGGGGAAGCCGGGCAGGTCGGTGGCGCTCGCGGCGCCCCCGGTCTGGACCGCGAGCAGCAGGGTCGGGAAGAGCAGGATCGGGGCGACGAGCTGCGGCCGGCGCATCGTCTGGCGCACCGAGCGCATCCCGAGCGCCCCGATCACGCGCAGATTGGTGGCCAGCCCGCCGGGGATCATTCGGCGGCTTCGGACTCGACCGCGGCGCCCGTTTCATCGTCGCCCTCGAGGTGGTAGCCGGTCTTGGCGACGAAGACGTCGTCGAGCGTCGGCTCGACGAGCTCGAGCGATTCGACCGCGACGCCCGCCTGGTCGAGGGCGATGACGACCGGCGCGACCTGGGTCGCGCCCCCGGCGAGCTCGACGAGCAGCTTGCCGTCGGTCGCCGGCAGCGGCTTCCCGAACTCCGCCAGGACGGTCTCGGCCTCGTCCACCACGCCGCCGGCCAAAGTTAGTTCGAGGTGGGGCTTTCCGACCTCGGCCTTGAGCGAGTCCGGCGTCCCCTCGGCGACGAGCTTGCCGGCGTCGATGATCCCGACCCGGTCGGCGAGCTTGTCGGCCTCCTCGAGGTACTGGGTGGTGAGGAAGACCGTCGTCCCCTCGGCGTTCAGCTTCGAGACCTCTTCCCAGATCGCCCCGCGGCTGACCGGGTCGAGCCCGGTCGTCGGCTCGTCGAGGAACAGCACCCGCGGCTCGTGGACGAGCGCCGAGGCGAGGTCGACGCGGCGCTTCATGCCACCGGAGTAGGTCCCGACCTGGCGGTCGGCCGCCTGGGTCAGGCCGACGCGCTCGAGCAGCTCGGTCGCGAGCTCGCGGCCCTTCTGGCGCGGGATCCCGTGCAGCGTCGACTGCAGGTGGAGCAGCTCGCGCCCGGTCATCAGCGGGTCGAGCGCGGCCTCCTGGAGCGCGACGCCGATCAGCTCGCGGACCTTGGCAGCGTCGCTGGAGACGTCGTGCCCGGCGACCGTCGCCCGGCCCCCGGTCGGCGCCAGCAGCGTCGTCAGCATCCGCACCGTCGTCGTCTTGCCGGCGCCGTTGGGCCCGAGGAAGCCGTAGATCTCGCCCTCGGCGACCTCGAGATCGACGCCGTCGACCGCGACGATCCCGCCGCTGAACGTGCGCTGAAGATTTTCGACCTCGATCGCCGGCATGCCTGTCCGCGGGCGATTATGCAGCTACTGGCGCCCGGGCCTCGACGTGCTCGCGGTCCGTGGCGCGCTCGAGTGCCTCGGCGGCGTCGAGCAGCAGCTCGTCGCGGCCCCAGGGCGCCGCGAGCTGGAGCCCGACCGGGAGCCCCTCGCTGAGCCCGACCGGGGCGGTGATCGCCGGCACGCCGGAGAGGTTGGCGAAGGCGCCCTGGCGCGTGTTGACGTCGTCGGGGGACCGCAGCCCCGAGGGGACCTCGACCATTGGGGTGTCGAGCCGCGGCGCGATCGTCGGCATCGTCGGCCAGGCGAGCAGGTCGACGCTCTCGAAGGCGCGCGCGAGCGTCCGGCGGAGCTCGGCGCGGACGAGCTTGGCGCGCTCGACCAGCGTGACCGGGACCAGCATCCGGTACTTGAGCAGCGCGCGGGCGATCGGGCTGAGGCCGGGGTCGAGCGAGTTGAGCTTCGCCGGCGTCATCGCCGCCGCCTCCTCGGTCAGCCCGAGCAGCACGTAGACGACCTGGCTCAGCTCGACGCCCGCGATCGCGTCGAGCTCGACCACCTGCGCCCCGGTCTCGGAGACGAGCGCCGCGAGCCCCGCCTCGCACGCTTCGCGAACGCCCTCGGCGCAGTCCTCCCAGAGCGGGTCGCGGACGACGCCGATCCGCGGCGCGCCGAGCTCGCCGCTCTCGAGCGGCTCGCCGTAGAGCGCCGAGCCGAGCAGCCGGCAGTCGGCAGCGTCAGCGCAGATCGGGCCGGAGACGATCGTCTCCGTGTTGGCGATGTGGTGGCCGCCCATCGCCGAGCGCCCGAAGGTCGGCTTCAGCCCCGTCAGTCCGCAGTAGGCGGCGGGGTAGCGAACCGAGCCGCCGCCGTCGGCGCCGATCGCGCCGGCGACGATCCCGCCGCCGACCGCCGATGCGGAGCCGCTCGAGGACCCGCCCGGGCAGCGCTCGAGGTCCCACGGGTTGCGCGCCGGGCCGTAGACGGAGATCGCGCCGGTCGTCCCGGCGCCGAGCTCGTGCATGTTGGCGACCCCGACGATCACGGCGCCGGCGTCGCGGAGCGCGCGGTAGGGGCCCGACTCCGCGGGCGCCGTCGGGACGAGCATCTGCGCGGCGCCGAAGCGCTCGGCGCGCCAGGGCAGCGGCCACTCGTCCTTGAGCGCGATCGGGACCCCGCGCAGCGGGCCGTCGGGCGCCCCGTCGAGCATCTCGCGCGAGCGCTCGGGGAAGGTCTCGACGATCGCGTTGAGCTCCGATCGTTCCTCGATCCGCGCCAGGCAGTCTTCGAGCAGCTCGACCGGGTCGGCCTCGCCGCCGGCGATCGCGGCTGCCTGCTCGCGCAGCGGCTGGTCGAGGAGGGTCATGACGCCGGCGGGCGCGACGGGTCGAAGCCGATCTCGTGCTCGACCCCCTCGAGGTCGGCGTCGAGCAGCGCTCTCATCCCGGGCCCGAACTGCTCCCAGGCGGCGGCGATCACCGCGAGGTCGACCTCGTCGGTCTCGACCCCGAACGCGGCGAGCATGCCGCCGATATGGGCGGCCGGGCTTGCTGGGTCGCTCATCGCCGCACAAGCCTATGCGAGCCGGTGCGTCCGATCCTGTAAAACCGGATGCCAGGAACGTCGCAACGTTCCGCGAAGATAGGTGTTCATGCTCCAGATGCCATTTATTAGCGAGCGCTCACGCACGCGCAAGATCGCCCTCGCGGGGGGTTCCTGCGCGCTCCTCGCCGCCGCCGTGCTCGGCGTCGGGTCGGCGACCGGCGCCGCGAAGGTGACCGTGATCGGCGCCTCGGCCCAGACCGCGGCTCCCTCGTGCCCGAGCAGCCCCTGTCAGGCGATCGGCAAGGTGACCGGCTTCCAGACCGCGATCGGCAACCAGAAGATGCCCTTCGTGGCCCCCTACGACGGCAAGGTGATCGCCTGGTCGATCAAGACCTCGGCCCCGAGCGAGTCGCAGACCAAGTTCTTCGACGACTTCTACGGCGGCGGGCCCAAGGCGCGGCTCTCGATCCTCAAGCCGCTGAAGAAGAACCCGATCGGTTTCAAGCTCCGCGCCCAGGGCCCGATCGAGGACCTCGCCGGGATGCTCGGCTCGACGACGACCTTCGCGCTCAAGACGCCGCTCAACATCCGCAAAGGGCAGATGATCGGGCTCACGGTCCCGACCTGGGCGCCGGTGTTCGCGGTCGGCCTGCCGAAGGGCAACGCCTGGCGCGCGAGCCGCGCCGCCGGCAGCTGCGAGGACACCGCGAAGATCAAGGCCGGGAGCGGCCACGAGCAGCTCGGCAGCGAGAGGACCTACGGCTGCTCGTACACGACCGCGCGCCTGCTCTACTCGGCGACGTTCGTCCGCGGACCGCAGACCTCGAAGAAGAAGCCGCCCAAGAAGGGCGACGACGAGGCCAAGCCGCCGGCCGACGGCAACAAGCCGGCGAATAAGCCCGCTACCCCGTAGCTAGCCGCAGGCCGCGGGGTTCTGCTTGCAGGCCTGCTCGAAGGCCTCTTCGGGCGAGCCGGGCGCCGGCGGCAGGTCGTTGGCCGGGCCGTCGGGCTTGCTCGGATCGGGCTTGCCGGTCGACGGCGCCGTGCCGGTCGTCGTCCCCGTGCCCCCGGTCGTGCCGGTGGTCTCGCCGGTCTCGGTCGTGGTCGTCGGCAGGGTCTCGATGGTCTCGGTCGGGACCGAGATCGTCGGCGCGTCCTCGTCGTCGTCGCCGCAGCCCGGCAGCGCGCCGAGCCCGAGCGCCGAGGCGCAGAGCAGCGCGATCGCGGCGCGTCTCAAGGGTTCTGGCGCAGCCCGCAGTGGGGGCAGTCGCTGACGTCGTAGCCGATCAGCTGATCGCAGCGGCGGCAGGCGTGGAGGTTCTGCGGCGAGCGGAGCAGCGCCGAGGGAGAGGGCGCGAGCGGAAGCACGCGGGTCACGACCTCCATCTCCTCGCCGGTCTCGCGATCGACGTAGACGCGGCCGGGCTCGACCTCCTCGATCGTCTCGCGGCTCGAGGCCGGCGCGCGGAGGCGGTACTTCTGGCGCGGGTTCTGCACGGCGCGCACGATAACAATGCGGCATGAAGATCCTGATCTTCCACGGCTACCTGCTGCGCGGGACGGGCAGCAACGTCTACAACGCGTCGCTGGTCAGGGCCCTCGCCAAGCTCGGCCACGAGGTGCACCTGCTCTGCCAGGACCGCGGCGCCGAGGGCTTCAGCGACCCCGAGAGCGGCGGCAGCGTCACGATCCACGTCCCCGAGATCGGCGGGCTGCTGCCGGTCTTCGTCCGCGATGCCTACGAGGGCTTCGAGGTCAAGACCTTCCCCGAGCTCAGCGACGCGGAGCTCGACCGCTACCTCGAGGCCAACGTCGAGGCGGTCGGGGAGGTGGTCGAGCGCCACGGCGAGCCCGGCGCCGCGCTCGCCAACCACCTGATCATGGGCCCGGTGATCTGCGCCCGCGCCGGGCTGCGCTTCGCGACCAAGGTCCACGGCAGCGATATCTCCTACACCGTCCGCCCGCACCCCGAGCGCTTCGTCCCCCTCGCGCGCGAGGGCGCTGAAGCCTCGCAGGCGCTGCTGGTCGGCTCGCGGCACACCGCCGAGGACCTCTTGGCCACGGTGCCGGATCCGGCGCTGCGTTCGAAGACGCGGCTCGGCCAGCCCGGTGTCGACGTCGAGCGGTTCCGCCCCCATCCGCCCGGCGAGGCGCTCGAGCTGCTGCGGGGGCTCGCCGACCGGCTCGAGTCGGGCCCGGCGTCAGAGGGCGCCTTCGGCCGCGACGGGCCCGGCGCCGCCGCGGCGCTGCGCGACTGGGCGCGGGGCGAGCCCCGGATCCTGTTCGTCGGCAAGCTGATCACCAACAAGGGGGTCCAGCTGCTGCTCGACGCCTGGCCGCGGGTCGTCGCCGAACACCCCGGTGCGCGGCTGCTGCTCGCCGGGTTCGGCGAGGACCGCGGCGGCTTCGAGGCCCAGGTCGAGCGGCTCGGCGTCGACGAGTCGGTCGCGATCAGCGGCAGGCTCGAGCACGACGAGATCGCCGAGGTCGCGCCGGCGGCCGAGGCTCTGGTGATGCCGAGCGTCTTCCCCGAGGCGTTCGGGCTGGTCGCGATCGAGGCCGCGGCGTGCGGGGCCCTGCCGGTCTCCGCCGGCCACTCGGGGATGGCGGAGGTCTCGCGGCGGCTCGCCGACGCGCTCGAGCCCGAGGTCGCCGAGCTGCTCTCGTTCCCGGTCGACGAGCGCGCCGCCGAGGCGATCGCCGAGCGGCTGCTCGGATGGCTCGCGCTTCCCGAGGCCGAGCGCCAGGCTGCCCGCGAGGCGCTCGCGGCCCGGACGGCGGAGCTCTGGAGTTGGGAGCGGGTCGCAGAGGGCGTGATCGCCGCCTCAGAGGGCGACCTCGATGCGCTCGACACCCTCAACGGTCAATAGACTCCGGCGCCGATGAACCTGAAGGACATCCCGCTGGCGAAGCTGATCGGGGCCATCCTCCTGCTCACGGCCGTCTCCTCGGTGATCATGCTGATCCCGAACTGGAACGGCCAGCAGGGCTCGACGGCCGCCGACGACATCGACCGGCTGCTCGACGTGATGATCGTGCTCAGCTGCTTCGTGTTCTCGATCGTGATGGTGATGCTCAGCTACGCGCTCGTGCGCTGGCGGGCGAAGCCCGGCGACGAGTCCGACGGCGCGCCGATGCACGGCAACACGCGGCTCGAGATCGCCTGGACCGTGATCCCGACCGTGATCGTCCTGATCGGCGCCGCCTACAGCTGGATCGTGCTCGTCGACATCGAGGCGCGCGAGTCCGACCGCATGGTGATCAACGTCAACTCGCAGCAGTTCGAATGGGACTTCCAGTACCCCGAGCAGGGCGGGATCGAGAGCAAGGAGCTCCACGTCCCGGTCGATCGCCAGATCGAGTTCAAGCTCCACGCGCTCGACGTGATCCACTCGTTCTGGGTCCCCGAGTGGCGGATCAAGAAGGACAACGTCCCCGGGATCACGACGCGCGCGATCGTGACCCCGAACAAGGAGGGGACCTACGCCGTGATCTGCACCGAGCTCTGCGGGTTCGGCCACTCGACGATGAGGGCGCCGGTGGTCGTCGAGTCGGAGCAGGAGTTCAACGCCTGGGCCGCCGAGCAGCAGGCCGCGGCGGCGCCGGCGGCCGGCGCCGGAGCCCCGGCGGGAGGTGGCGGGACGTGACGCTTGGGATAATGGGCTCGATGGCGGGAGCTATCTCTTGGTAGCGGCGATCAAGCGACCCGGTTGGCTCCGGGGCGGCTTCGGCTTCCTGCTCGGGGCCGGCTTCGGCTTCGGGCTCGTCGTCGGGCTGCGCGCGATCTCGGGGCTGGACCTCTTCCAGACCGAGCAGACCGGCTACCCGCACGTCGTCGTGCCCGCGATCACCGGGCCGCTCGGCTTCCTGATCGGCTTCGGCTGCTTCGACTACTGGTTCCGCTGGACCTCGGGCGCGCCGACGGTTCCCGAGACCCACGACCAGCACGGCGCGACGAGCTGGAAGGACTACCTGCACTTCAACACCGATCACAAGGTGATCGGGATCCAGTACATCTGCACGACCTTCTTCTTCTTCTTTGCCGGCGGCTTCATGGCGATGCTGATGCGCGCCGAGCTCGCCCAGCCCGGGACCCAGATCGTCGACCCGAGCACCTTCAACGGGCTGTTCTCGACCCACGCGGCGCTGATGATCTTCGTCTTCGTGATCCCGGTCTTCGCCGGGATCGCGAACTACGTCCTGCCGCTGATGATCGGCGCGCCGGACATGGCGTTCCCGCGCCTCAACGCGCTCAGCTTCTGGATGCTGCCGATCGCGGGCCTGCTCTTCCTCGCCAGCTACGCGGTCCCCGGCGGCGCCTTCGACGCCGGCTGGACCGGCTACGCGCCGCTCTCGACCGGGGCGCCGTTGGGCCAGTCGTTCTTCAACCTCGGGGTCCAGTTCGCCGGCGCGTCGTCGGTGGCGACCGCCCTCAACTTCCTCGTGACGATCATCACTATGCGCGCGCCAGGGATGAATTTCTGGCGCATGCCGCTGCTCGTCTGGGCAAACCTCTCGACCTCGCTGCTCGTCGTCGCCGCGACACCGTTCATCGCCGGCGTCCAGTTCATGGTCCTCTTCGACCGCGTCCTGCACACCAACTTCTTCAACGCGGCGATGGGCGGCGACGTGATCAGCTACCAGCACATCTTCTGGTTCTACTCGCACCCGGCCGTCTACATCATGATGCTGCCGGGCTTCGGGATCGTCTCCGAGGTGATCTCGACCCACGCCCGCAAACCGATCTTCGGCTACCGCCTGATGGCCTTGGCGCTGATCGGGATCGTCGTCCTCTCCTACTCGGTCTGGGCGCACCACATGTTCGTCGCCGGGATGTTCAGCTGGCTGCGGGTGCCGATGATGATCACGACGCTGCTGATCGCGGTGCCGACCGGGATCAAGATCTTCTCCTGGCTCGCGACCCTTTTCGAGGGACGAATCCATCTCAGATCGACCTCGATGCTGTTCGCGCTCGGTTTCGTGGTCACGTTCACGATCGGCGGGATCTCGGGCGTGATGCTGGGAATGATCCCGATCGACATCCACGTCTCCGACACCTACTTCATCGTCGCCCACATCCACTTCGTGCTCTTCGGCGGCTCGGTGTTCACGATCTTCGCCGGGATCTACCACTGGTTCCCGAAGATGACCGGCCGCATGTACGACGAGAAGCTCGGCCGGGTCCACTTCTGGCTCACACTCGTCGGGATGCTCGGGACCTTCGTCCCGATGCACTGGGTCGGCATGGACGGGATGCCGCGCCGGGTCGCCGACTACTCGGCGCAGTTCGGCGACTGGAACCTGCTGATCACGGCCTTCTCGTTCATGCTCGGGGCCGCCCAGCTCGTCTTCCTCTACAACATGGTCGTGAGCTGGAAGTGGGGTCCGCGCGCCGGAGCCAACCCGTGGCGCGCGAAGACGATCGAGTGGCAGGTCTCCTCGCCGCCGCCGATCTTCAACTTCGACGAGATCCCGCGCGTGGTCGGCGGCCCGTACGAGTTCGGCGTCCCCGGCGCGCGCCACGCGATCATGGCCGGCGAAGAGGGCGCCGAGGTCACCGAGCCCGAGAAGGCAGGGGTGGGGGCTCCGACGTGAGCGAGGAAAACAAGGACGTGGACGCGGAGCAGAAAAACGTCGCCACCGGCGAGGACCCCGACCAGCAGAAGGTCGAGGAGAAGGCCGAGCAGGAGAGCCCGGGCGCCCGCGAGGAGGACGCGACCCCGCAGACCGACATCGGGACCCCCGAGGAGCACGCCTCCGAGGTCCGGATGGCCCCCGAGCCCGGGTCGAGCGGCGACCCCGAGCCGCCGCCCTCGCGCGAGGGCGTGAAGAGGGTGCTGATCTTCCTCAACGAGGTCGCCGGCGGCCGCAAGCTGCTCCAGGCCTCGCGCGAGCTCTCCGAGGCCGGAGCCGAGTACTTCGCGGTCGTCGCGCCGCAGAACCAGCCCGCTGTCGGACAGCTCGTCGACGAGGACGAGCTCCGCGACGCGGCCCAGAGCCGCGTCGACGTGACCCTCAACGTCCTCGCCGCGTTCGGGATCGAGGCCGAGGGCGCGATCATGGACCCCGACTCGGCGCTCGCGATCGACGACGCCGTTCGCGCCACCGCGCCCGACTACGTCCTGCTCTCGGCGCTGTACGAGTCGCGCTTCGGGCTGACGCGCAAGGACCTCGTCGAGTGGGCTAAGGCGAGCCTCGACGCCCGGGTCGAGCACATCCCGGTCCGCGTCGACGACGACGCCGTGCGCTGGGACCTGACCCACACGCTCGTCGTCGCGACCCGCACCGTCGCCAGCCCGGACCTGATCAAGCGGCTCCAGGAGCTCGCCTCGGAGCGCCCCCACCGCTACACGTTCATCTGCCCGCGCTCGGGCGACTTCGGGCGCGAGCAGGTCGTCGAGGGGCTGGCCCAGACCCTCGCCGAGATGTACCGCAACGACATCGACGCCACCGGCCAGCCGATGAGCCCGGCCCCGCTGCCCGCGATCCGCAACGCGATCGAGCACTACCGCGTCGACGACATCCTGATCTCGACCCTCGCGGGCGAGAAGTCGAAATGGCTCGAGGAGGGGCTGATCGAGCGCGTCAAGGAGCTCACCGAGAAGCCGGTCGAGCACCTCGAGTCGAGCGCGGCGCCCGCGCGTCGGGCTGCAGAGCCTGTTCTGGCATCAAGCGGCCCCCGGACGCGAAGCGGAGGAGGCCGCGCCTAGTGGAGAGCGCCACCGCCACCGTCGCGCACGAGGAGCACCACCACGGGCCTCCGGAGGCCAACCAGAGCTCGCGGATCGACCGCCAGACGCTCGGCATCCTGCTCTTCATCGTCACCGAGGCGATGCTGTTCGGGGCCTTCTTCGCCTCCTACTTCTTCATCCGCGTCGTCGCCAACGACGGCCCCTGGCCCCCGGAGGGCTTCGAGCTCCCGGTCGCGGTCGCCGGCGTCAACACCGCGATCCTGATCTCCTCGAGCTTCACGATCCACTGGGCGCTCGAAGGTGTCCGCCGCGGCAACGCCCGTGCGCTCAAGATGGGGCTCGTCGCGACGATCCTGCTCGGCTCGGCGTTCCTCTTCATCCAGATCAACGAGTACATCCACATCGGCTTCAGCGCCCGCGACGGCGCCTTCGGCTCGATCTTCTACGGCCTCACCGGCCTCCACGGCGCCCACGTCTTCGTCGGCCTGACCCTGCTCACGTTCGCGGCCGTGCGCGCCTTCAGGGGACATTTCGGCCCCGACGCCAAGGACCACCTCGGCGTCGAGGTCCCGGGGATCTACTGGCACTTCGTAGACGTGATGTGGATCATCGTCTACACGGCCGTCTACATCCTCTAGCCCTGCGCAACCCGTTTCGAAACGAGGGCGACGCGTTCCGGCTCTTGGTCGTGGTCGGGATCGCGGCGGCGATCGTGATCGCGGTGACCCTGGTCGCGGGCGAGACCGCGGGTGCCCTGCTGGGTCTCGTGCTGCTCGTAGTCGCGGCGGTGCTCGCCTGGCGCTGGCTGCGCGAGGCGATCGGTAGTCCGGAGCGCTAGCCGCCCTTGGCGGCTCCGCCGCCGCCGACGCTCTGCTGGATGTACTTGACCAGCCCGTCGATGTCCTCCGGGGTCAGCGTCGTCGCGAAGGTGTCGGGCATGATCCCGGCCTCGAAGCCGGAGGCGAGGACCATGTCGGGGGAGATGATCGATTCCTTGATGAAGGCGGCGTCCTTGCCGGCCAGCGACTGGTCGAGGTCGGGGCCGGTGGTAGAGCTCGAGCCGGCGGCGGCGAGCGTGTGGCAGATCCCGCACTGCTGGGCGAAGAGCTCCTCGGGCGGAAGCTTGGGCGGCTTGATGCCCGGGACCCCGGCCACGCTGCCGACGTAGGCCGAGACCGCCTCGAGGTCGTCGCCCTCGACCAGCCCGGCGGGCATGTAGATGTCGACCTCCTCGGGGGGCGCCGGGCGCGGGTTCTCGACCTGCGCGGAGACGACGCCCTCGATCGTGTCGGAGTCCATGCCGTCGGCGCGCGCCTGCGCGAAGGCGGCGTCGAGATCCGGCCCGATGTCGGCCGACGTGCCCGCCTCAGCGAGGCTGTGGCAGGTGCCGCACTTCTCCTGGAAGAGCATCCGGCCGTTGGCCTTGTCGGCGTCCTCCTGGAGGTCGCAGCCGCTGACGAGCGCGACCACCGCGAGCGCGGCTATGACTGAGATCACCCTGGGCACGCGGGCATCCTATATCTCGGGCCCCGCGTAGCCGCGGCCGCGGCGCGTTTCTCGCTCGAGTCCATTGGATAAGCTTGCGCCGATGCGTACTAGCGCCCCGTCCGCCAATGGCTGCTCCGTTCTGGCGGCTGCGGGTCGGCGCCTGGCTGCGTCCTCAGTCGCCGAAATAGCGCCGCTATTCCGGCACCCTGCGTCCTTGCCATGCTTGACCCTCGCTCGCCAGAAGCGGACCACCATTGTCGGACGGGGCACCTGCGCCATCGGAAAGGTCTGATGGAGGTCCGGCAGGGAATGTCGAGCATCGTGCTCGCGGTCGGGCCCTCGCACACGCTCCGCGAAACCTCGCGGAAGATGACCGAGAAGGGGACCGGCGCGGCGCTCGTCTTCGACGACGAGCATCCGGGCCCGAGGATCATCACCGAGCGCGACATCCTCTACTCGATCGGCGCCGGCGAGGATCCCGACGAGGAGAAGGTCTGCGACCACATGAGCGACTCGGTGATCTCGGCCGCGCCCGACTGGAGCCTCGAGCGCGCCGCCCACGAGATGACCCAGCGCAACATCCGCCACCTCGTCGTCGTCGACGGCGGCGAGCTCGTCGGCGTGCTCTCGATGCGCGACATCGTCCGCGTCTGGACGACCGCCGGCGCGACGGTCTCGGTCACGCCGCCTTAGCGGCCGCCAGCCGCCCTATTTGAGAGCGGCTGCTTGCAGCCGCGACGAATATCTGCGGCGCCCGCGGCCGCGACCTAATGGCGAAGCCGTCAACCCCGCGGTGGAGGGCGAAGCGGCAGCGGCGCCGTCGAGGCGCGCTGGCGGCGCGGCAGCCGGGTGTGCTCGCGGCCGGCGTCGCGGATCCAGGCCCGGAGCGCGAGCAGCGCGACGGCGCCGCCGATCAGCGCGAAGGGCCACCACGTGAACAGGCCCGTGATCAGGCCTCCGAGGCCCGCGGCGAGGATCGCCGGCAGCCACGAGGAGCGCGGCGGGTAGATCAGCTCGCTCGGCTCGTGGACCGCCATCAGAGGTAGAGGACCGCGACGTAGAAGGCGAGGCCGAAGATCGCCAGCGCCCAGGCGGCGGCGCCGAGCCCGGCGCGGATGGTCCTGTCGGCGCTCTCGCGGTCCACGCGCGGCAGCCTATACGGCCAGGGCCCGGTCGAGGGCCATCGCACAGAAGAGCAGCGCCAGGTAGAGCAGCGAGCTCAGGTAGAGGCGCCGCGCCGCCGCGCGCGAGGGCCGCAGCGCGAGCGCCGCCGCGAGCGCGACGAACCCGGTGCCGAGGGCGAGCGCCGCGGCGAGGTAGAGCGCCCCGAAGAGGCCGGTCGCGAACGGGACGGCCGTGAGCGCGACGAGCAGCACCGAGTAGGCGAGGATCTGGTGCCTGGTCGCGGCCTCGCCGCGGACGACGGGCAGCATCGGGAACCCGGTCCTCGCGTAGTCGTCGGCGATCAGCAGCGAGAGCGCCCAGAAGTGGGGCGGGGTCCAGAAGAAGACGATCGCGAACAGCCACAGCGCGCCGCCCGAGATCTCGCCCGTCGCCGCGGCCCAGCCGACCAGCGGCGGGACGGCGCCCGCGGCGCCGCCGAGGACGATGTTCTGCGGCGTCCGCGGCTTGAGCCAGAGCGTGTAGACGAAGACGTAGCCGAGCAGCCCGGCGGCGGCGAGCGCGGCCGAGAGCGGGTTGACCGCGAGCCCGAGCAGCGCGATCGATCCGACGCCGAGCGCGATCCCGAACGCGAGCCCGCGCGCGGGCGCGATTCGCCCGCTGGCGAGCGGCCGGGTGCAGGTGCGCTCCATGCGCGCGTCGGCGTCGCGCTCGAGGTAGTGGTTGATCGCCCCGGCGCCGCCGGCGGCCATGTAGCCGCCGATCATCGTCAGCACGATCGTCGAGAGCGCGACGCCGCCGGGGGCGGCGACGAGCATCGCCGCGAGCGTCGTCAGCAACAGCAGCGAGAGCACGCGCGGCTTGGTCAGCTCGACGTAGTCGCGGGCGATCGCGAGCGCCGGGCGCCGCGCGGCGGCCGGATCGCGCCGCGGCGGGACCGCGACCCCGGGGCGCGCCCCGCGCCCGGTGTCGATCAGCGGTCTGGTCGTCGTCTTCGCTTCCACGCTCACATTCTCCCGAACTCGTCAGGCGGGCGCGGTCGAGGCCTCGGCCCCGCCGTCCCGGGTCGGGTTGCGGGCCGGGGCGCCGGCCCACGCGTAGCGCATCCCGATCAGCAAGACGGTGCTCCAGAGCAGCGTCCCGACGGTCAGGTGGGCGACGACGAGCGAGGCGTGCTTGCCGAGCCAGACGTTGAGCGCCCCGAGCAGCAGCTGCAGCGCCAGCAGCCCGCCCGCGGCCGCGATCAACCTCGAGCGGACCCCCGAGAGCAGCAGCATCGTCAGCAGCGCGGCGATCGCCAGCGTCGCGGCGTAGACGAGGACCCGGTGGGTGAGGTGGATGTCGACGAGCCGCGTCTCGCCGAAGGGCAGGAAGCGGTCGGTGCAGAGCGGGAACTGCTCGCCGCAGGCGAGGTGGGCGCCGTTGACGACCACCGGGCCGTCGGCGCCCTCCTTCTCGGTCCCGGCGATGTAGCCGCCGGCGACGATCGCGCCGAGCAGGACGACCGCGGCGATACCCGCGAGCGCCCGCAGCCCGCGGCGCGGCTTGGGAACCGCCGGCTCGGAGCCCTCGGCGCGGCGCGCCGTGAGGTCGAGCCAGAGCAGCGTCCCGAGCAGCAGCATCGCGAGGCAGAGGTGGGCGGCGACGAGCTCCTCGGCGAGGTTCTTCTCGACCGTCAGCCCGCCGAGCCCGGCCTGGACGAGGACGAGACCGCCGGCGAGCAGCGTCCCGCGCAGCGGCCAGCGCAGCTCGCGCAGGCCCTTGTAGGCGCGCCAGGCGAGCAGCCCGATCAGCACGATGACAACCCCCGCCACCGCCCGGTGAGTGAACTCGATGATCGCGTTGTCCTCGAGGAAGGGGAGCGCCCGGCCGCCGCACAGCGGCCAGCCGTGGGTGCCGCTGCCCGAAGGGCCGCAGCCGAGGCCGGAGTCGCTGACGCGGACGATCCCGCCGAGGACGATCAGGCCGAAGGTCGTGAGGATGGTGATTTCGACAAGGCGGCGAAAGCGGCGAAGCTCGCCGGTCCCGCCGACCGGGGCGTTGCTCATCGCGCTCAGGCTACAGGCTCGCCCGAGGCTCCCGACGGGGCTCGCGGGGCGCCGATCTTGGCTCCCGCGGCGTCGCGGATGTCGCGCAGCGGCTGCGGCGCTGCGGACGTCGGGGATGACGTCGAAGTTGTGCTCGGGCGGCGGCGAGGTGGCGAACCACTCGATCGTCTCGCCGCGCCAGGGGTCGTCCGAGGCGGTCGCGCCCGACTCGAGGCTGACCAGGGCGTTGACGACGCTGGCGACGATCCCGGCGGCGAGCACGAAGGCGCCGATCGTCGAGATCAGGTTGAGGGTGTCGAGGCCCTGGCCCTCGTAGTACTTGTAGATGTCGACCGGCTGGCCCTCGAGCCCGGCGATGAACATCGGAATGAAGGTCAGGTGGGCGCCGAGCACGATCAGCGCCAGCGAGATCGCCGCCAGCGTCTCGCCCATCGTCCGCCCGGTCATCTTCGGGTACCAGTAGTGGAGCGCCGCGAGGCCGCCGAGCACGCCGCCGCCGACCAGGACGTACCCGGTCGCCGCCGTCGCCGAGGCGGTGTCGGCGAGCTGCCAGGCGACAGGGATCAGGCTCTGCATCAGCTCGAG
This sequence comes from uncultured Solirubrobacterales bacterium, assembly GCA_963817065.1. Taxonomy (GTDB): domain Bacteria; phylum Actinomycetota; class Thermoleophilia; order Solirubrobacterales; family 70-9; genus CAWFMO01. The sequence goes on along the minus strand of CAWFMO010000002.1, from coordinate 126,856 downwards.
CGCGAGTCCGATCGAGATCAGCCCGGCCGCTCCGACCGCGAACAGCAACGGCGCCCGCAACCGGATCGCGCCGCCCGCGAGGGTCGCGATCCAATTGAAGAGCACGACCCCGAACGGGATCACCGCCAGCAGCGCCGCGGCCTGGGCGAAGTAAAGGAAGCCGCTCGGGGATCCCGGCGGTGAACATGTTCTGCATCCAGGCCAGCAGCCCGAGGACCGCGATCGCGACCATCGAGGCGGCGACGGCGCCGCGCCCGAACGGCGGCTTGCCCGAGAAGACGGCGAGGATCTCGGAGATCGCGCCGATCGCGGGCAGCAGCAGGATCAGCCAGACGGCGGTGAAGAAGATCCAGCTCAGGTGCTGCCAGTAGAGCGGCGCGCCGCCCTGGCCGGCGTCGAAGAAGATCCCCGAGAAGTGGCGGTCGATCTCGAGCATCGTGAGCGCCGCGAGCATCGCCGAGCCGGCGACGATCAACGCGTAGGAGGAGATCGCGGCCGACCACGAGAACAGCGGCACCCGCCGCCAGGCCATCCCCGGCGCGCGCATTCGCCGCAGCGTCGCGACGAGGTTGATCGCCAGCAGCACCATCCCGGCGAGCGAGAGCCCGCAGCCGAGGATCCAGGCGTCGACCCCGTTGTTGGTCGCGAAAGCCGTGTCGGAGAGCGGCGGCCAGGGGTTAACGCCGACGTCGGGGGGCGTGAAGATGATCGTCGAGTAGAGCGCCAGGCCGCCGACCGCGAAGAGCCAGAACGAGAAGTTGGCGAGCCGCGGGAAGGCGAGCTTTCGCGCGCCGATCTGGAGCGGCACGACGTAGGTGAAGAGCCCGAACATCAGCGGCAGGGCGAAGAAGAAGACCAGCGTCGCCCCGTTCAGGGTCATCATCCGGTTGAAGAGGGTGGGGGTGATCAGGTCGCTCTCGGGCACAGCGAGCTGGAGCCGCATGATCAGGAACTCGACCAGCGCGACGACGAGGAAGCTGAGCGCGCCGGCGATCAGCATCCGGCCGACGTCCTTGTGGTCGCCGCTCGTCGCGAGCTCGACCCAGCGCGGCCGCGGCGCCGGGATCCCCTCGGCGACGATCTCGGGGTGGGGCTCGGGGAAGGCGCCGTTGGTGGGAAGGCTCATCGCTGATTCTCCTGGAGGGTCAGACGTCCGTGGATGAGGACCCGGTAGGGCCTCATTGGTCGTCCTCGGACTCGGCGGGCTCGCTGCCCGGCAGATTGCCCTCGCCCTGGTCAGCGGCGGTGGGCACCCGGGTCGTGAGTTCCTCCTGGACCGCCGCCTGGGCCTCCTCGATGTCGGCGGCCTGCTCGCTGAGCCATGCCTGGTATCCTCGGGACGTGACGACGCGGACACGGGTCCTCATCGTGGCGTAGGAGACCCCGGAGAACGCCGCCGACTGGCCGTCGTAGACGCCCTCCTCGTCGGCGCGGAACCAGGCGCTGTTGGGCCGCCCGGGGACGGCGTCGAACTTGCCGCCGAGCTCCGGCACCCACCAGCGGTGGACGACGTCGGTCGACTCGATGTCGAGCTTGACCGTGGTGTCGACCGGCACGACGAGGTCGTAGTAGGAGAAGACGTCGGCGAAGCTCTGGGCGCTGGAGCCGACGCTGCCGGTGTCGACGGCCGGCCCTTCGGATCCGGAGACCGGGGCGTTGCCGGCCTCCTCCGGGCTCGGGTACTCGTAGCGCCAGATCCACTGCTGGCCGACCGCCCTGATCGTCAGCGGGTCGGGCCCGCCCTCGGGGAGCGAGAGGCCGCGCTGCGCGGTGAGGCTGTTGGCGGCCGCGAGGCCGTCGGGGCCCGAGGGCTCGACGTCGCTCGCCTCGCGGGTGACGACGACCCCGAAGGCGAAGAGCGCGACCGCGAGCACCGCGAAGACCGCCGCGACGCGCCGCTGGGTGCGGCCGCGGCCGCGGACCCGCTTCGGCTCGGCGCCGCGCGAGGCGCGGAAACGGACCAGCATCATCGCCAGCGCCGCGTTGAAGGCGAGGATCAGAACGGCGGCGAGCCCCAGCATCACCCAGTAGGCGGTGCTGATGTCTTCCGCGTTCGGCGAGTGGGCGGTCTCGAGCCCCAGCAAGGGCGGCCATTCTATTCATGGGAGGTGCGCATGGCCGTACCCGGGGCTAGACTGGCCGGGCAGCCAGTTTCGCGACGAGCGAGGAGGAGCCTGATGCCAAACGCTTCGAACGGGTCCGGAACCGCGACCGAGGCCCTCGGCCGGATGGCCGAATCGGACCCCGAGCTCGCGGCGCGACTGATTCTCCATTCGCTCCCCGCGGCGGCCGCGCCGCTGCCCTCGGGACTCAAGTACCGGATCGAGCTCGAAGGGCTCGGCGCCTGGTCGGTGGCGCCGAACGGCGGCGGGCCCGCGACCGTCACCGAGATCGCGGCCGGCGGCGAGCTGAACGGAGACGCGTTCGTGATCTCGACCGACGCCCCGACCCTCGCCCGGCTCGCCTCCGGGCGCAGCCCCGTCGGCCCGCTGCTGCGCGGGAAGCTGAAGCTGCGCGGCAAGCGCCGCAAGGCTCTGGCGCTGCGGCGGATGGACACCGAGGCCGGCCCGCGCGAGCTCGCGAAGCTCGGCGCCCCGATCGACCCCGACCTGATCTACCGGGCGCTGGCCTACGCGATCGATCCCGAATGGACGCGCGGCCACAGCTTCAAGGCCGGATTCGAGATCGTCGGCGAGGGCGGCGGGCGCTGGCACGTCGCGGTCGACGACGGCAAGGTGACCAGCGGCGCCGGGTTCGGCGACGGCGAGCCCGACGGCGTCGCCCGGGTCTCGATCGACACCTGGTTGAAGCTGCTCAGCGGCGAGCTCACGCCCCCGGCGGCGATGCAGCAGAACCTGACCGAGATCGACGGCGACGTCTACGCGATCACCGTGCTCGGGCGCTGGATCGATCGCGCCGACGGCCGCGACGGCCCCGAGCTCGAGCGCGAGGCGCGCCAGCGCGCGGATCCAGGCCGAGCGCGCCGGCGCCTGGGGCTCGACGAGCAACGGCAACGGCTTCCTCCGAGGCCGGCGACCCCGCCGCCCCGGCGAAGCCGCGCGGCGGGCTGATGGACTACCAGCAGCTCTACGCGCTCTGGGAGCGGCAGAACTGGCGCTCGCACGAGCTCGACTTCTCGGTCGACCGCGAGCAGTGGCTCAACGTCCCCTCGGAGGCCCAGGCCCACAACGCCTACAGCCTCGGCAGCTTCTACGTCGGCGAGGAGCGGGTCACCGCCGACCTCGCGCCGTTCCTGCTCGCCGCTCCGAGCGGCGAGGTCGAGGCCTTCCTCGCGACCCAGCTCGTCGACGAGATGCGCCACGCGGTCTTCTTCGACCGCTGGATGTCACAGGTGATGGGACTGAAGGGCGACGACATGCGCGCGCGCCTCGAGGAGCTCGAATCGAACATGCTCGGCGAGCCCTGGCACTTCCTCTTCGACGACTCGCTGCGCGACATCGCCAACCGGATCAAGGCCAAGCCCGACGACCTCGAGCTCTTCGTCGAGGGCATCGTCACGTACCACATGGTCACCGAGGGGGTGCTGGCGATGCCGGGACAGCGGATCATCATCCAGTACACCGAGGACCACGGCGTCTATCCCGGGTTCAACAAGGGCTTCCGCCTCGTCGAGCAGGACGAGCACCGCCACATCGCCTTCGGCGTCCGCTTCCTCAAGGACGTCTGCGAGGAGCGCCCGGAGATGCGCGGCGTGATCCTGCGACGGCTCGAGGAGCTGCTGCCGAAGGCGGCCGAGGTGTTCATGCCCCCCGAGGCCGACGACCCGACCGATTTCACCTCCTACGGCCACCACTCCTCGCAGGTCTACGGCTTCGCCTACCAGGCGCTCAAGCGGCGGATGGCGATGGTCGGGGTCGAGATCCCGCCGCCCGAGCAGCTGATGCCCGGACCGGTCGACTTCAGCGGCCTCGACGAGCGCAAGCCGCTCGCCGAGCAGATGGTGGCTTCGGGTACGTCCGGTTCACTCGCCGGGGCCGGCGAGCCAGTCGCCGCTTCGTCTTAAGCCCTCGTCGAGTCCTACCCGCGGCTCCCAGCCGAGGCCCTCGCGGGCGCTCGCGTTCGACGCCGTGCCGCGGCGGTCGACCAGGGTGATCCCGTGCCGGCCGAAGGCCGGCGGAACGCCGCGGGCCTTGGCCACAAGTTCCGCCGTGCCGGCGATCGCGGTCAGCAGCGGACGGGGGAGCTTTCGCGGAGGCTTGCCGCCGGCGACCGCCGCCAGGCGCGTGAAGTAGTCCTCGAAGCTGACCGGGCTGCCGTCCCAGACGGTGTAGGCGCGGCCGGGCTCGCCGCGCTCGAGCGCGAGGACGATCGAGGCGACGAGGTCGTCGATGTAGACCGGCAGCATCGTCCCGTCGCCCTTGCCCGGCAGCGACATCTGCCCGCTCCGCAGCAGTTCGGCCGGGCGCACGATCCAGGGCACCGACCCGGGCCCGTAGACGTCGCCGGGCCTGATCACGACCGCGCCCCTGCGGACCGCGAGCCGGTCGGAGGCGCTCTTGGTGTCGATGTAGGGGATCCCGACGCTGCGGCGGTGCGCCGACTCGTCCTGGTCGGCGGGGTCGGCGTAGCCGTAGACGACGACCGAGCTCAGGTGGACGACCGGCGCGGCGTCGGCGGCCTTCGCCGCGTCGAGGACGTTCGCGGTGCCGCCGACGTTGACGCGCATGAACTCCTCCATCGCGCCCCACTCGCGCACGTACGCCGCGGTGTGGACAACGGCGTCGACGCCGGCGAGGGCTTTGTCCAATGCCGCGCGGTCGGTGACGTCGGCGAGCCGGAACTCTGCCCCGGTCGCGGCGACCCGCGGCTCGAGCGCCGGTGCGACCTCGAGCCCCGCCACGGTCGCGCCGTCGGCGACCAGCCGCTCGCAGAGCGCGGCGCCGATGAAGCCTCCGGCCCCGGTGACCGCGACCGTCTTCCCTGAGATCTCCACCACGAGACTTATACTCGCGCCGCCTTGTACCGGGAAGACCGCTCCCCTCGAGACTCGCGCCGGCGGACCCTGGTCCGCGCCGGCGCCGTCGCGTCGCTGGTCGCGGCGTTCGCGGTCCCGCTGCTGCGCAAGAAGCTCAAGATCCCCGCGTCCGTGACCACCGCCGCCGTCGCCTCCGGCCCGCTCGCGCTCGCCGTGCTCGCGCCGCGGACCAAGAAGCGCGACGCGGCGCTGTTCACGCTCCAGATGCTCGCCTTCCTCCACGCCCACGAGCTCCCCTACGACGACCCAGAGCGGCTGCGCGAGCGGGTCCGGATCAAGTATCCGATCCGGATCGACCAGTTCATCGGTCGCGGCGAGCTTCCCAACGCGCGGCTCCAGCGGGCGCTCGGCGGGCGCAGCGAGCTGCTCGACCAGACCCTGACCTGGGCCCATTGGCTCTGGTTCCTCGAGCCGCACGCGTCGATGGTCTGGATCCTCGCCCGCCACAACGAGCGCTTCCCGCGCGCGGCGCGCCAGATGGCGGCGACCTACGACATCGGCTGCGCCGTCTACTTCGCGGTCCCGACCGCGCCCCCGTGGTGGGCGGCGGAGGAGGGCTACACCGACGACAAGGTGACTCGCTACATGGTCGAGGTCGGCGAGCGGACCTGGGGCGGCGCCTGGGACCGGATGTACGCCAGGCTCGGCGGCAACCCCTGGGCGGCGATGCCGTCGCTGCACTTCGCGACCTCGCTGATGGCGGCGATCCACCTGTCAGAAAGCGGGTTCGTGGAAGGGGTTGCGGGCTGGACGTACGCCGCCACCCTCGGCTTCGCGCTCGTCTACCTCGGCGAGCACTACGTCACCGATCTCGCCGCGGGCGCGGCGCTCGTCGCCGCGGTCCGCTGGGGCGAGCCGATCGTCGAGCCGGCAGTGCTCGCGGTCAACAAGCGGCTGCAGGCGCTCGAGGAAATCGCCAACGCCTGAACCACCTGCAAAGATCGTTCGAGTGCGGAAAACGAAGCCAGCCGCAGCCGCACAGCCGCGACAGAAGCGCCCCGACTTCGGCGGCGACGACGAGCCCAGTTTCTTCGAGGACCGCCGCCGCCTGATCCAGACCGTGCTCGTCGTCGTCCTGCTGACGGTCGCGATCTACGTCCTGTTCCCGAAGCTCGTCGGGCTCGACGACTCGCTCGACAAGCTCAGCGAGGGCAATCCGTGGTGGATCGCGGCCGCGCTCGGCTTCAACGTCCTCTGCTTCGCCGCCTACGTGGCGCTCTTCCGGGGCGTCGTCGGCGAGAAGCTCGTCCATCTGAGGCTGAACGAGAGCTACCAGATCACGATGGCGGGGCTTGCGGCGACGCGGCTGTTCTCCGCCGGCGGGGCGGGCGGGCTGATCCTCACCTACTGGGCGCTGCGCAAGGCGGGTCTCGAGCGCCGCCAGTCCGCCTGCCGCATGGTCGCCTTCCTGATCCTCCTCTACACGGTCTACCTCGCGGCGCTGATCGTGTTCGGGATTCTGCTCCGAGTCGGGGTCCTCCACGGCGGCGGCCCGGTGGCGCTGACGATCGTCCCGGCGGCGATCGCGGGCGCGATCCTGCTGATCCTGATCCTGCTCACCTTCCTGCCCGAGGGCTTCGAGGCGCGGATCGAGAACGCGACCGGCGAGGGCTGGTGGGCCCGCCTCCTGCGGCGGCTGGCGACGGTCCCCGACACCGTCGCCCGCGGCGGGCGGACGGCGTTCTCGTTCCTCAGCCATCCCTCGCGCGGCGGGCTCGCGGTCGCCGGCGCGGCCGGCTACTGGGCCGCGAACATCGCGATCCTCTGGGCGAGCTTCCACGCCTTCGGGGTCGAGGTCCCGTTCGGGGTCCTGGTCCAGGGCTTCTTCATCGGCATGGCGGCGAACCTGTTCCCGTTCGCGCCCGGCGGCGTTGGCGCGGTCGACGCGGGGATGATCGGCACCTACGTCCTCTTCGGACTACCGAGCCAGGAAGTCTTCCCCGCGGTACTCACCTATCGCGTGATCGCCTTCTGGCTCCCGATCCCGCCCGGGATCGTCGCCTTCCTCCAACTGCGCAAGACCGTCCAGCGCTGGGAGCGCGAGGGGCGTCCGGTGGACGAGCCCGCCGCCGGGGTTCCGGAGGCGGCGGCGGCCTCGACGTGAGAGCCTTCCATTACTTCATAAAGTGAAGTACTATGTTGTAGAGGCGTAATGAGCGAGAACAACGACAACAAGATCGAAGACCTGATCATCCTCGGCGGCGGCCCGGCCGGCTACACCGCGGCGCTCTACGCCGCGCGCGCCGAGCTCGAGCCGCTGGTGATCGAGGGCTTCCAGTGGGGCGGCCAGCTTCAGAACACGACCGACGTCGAGAACTACCCCGGCTACCCCGCGGGGATCATGGGCCCGGAGATGATGACCGAGTTCCGCGCCCAGGCCGAGCGCTTCGGCACCCGCTTCGTCACTGACGACGCGACCGAGCTCGAGCTCACCGACGGCGGGATCCACACCGTCAAGATCGGCAAGGACACCTACCACGCGAAGGCCGTGATCCTCTCGATGGGCGCCGAGCCGAAGCGGCTCGGGCTGCCCGGCGAGCAGGAGCTCGGCGGCAAGGGCGTCTCGACCTGCGGCGTCTGTGACGGCGCATTCTTCAAGGACCAGGAGGTCGCCGTGATCGGCGGCGGCGACTCGGCGATGGAGGACGCGATCTTCATCGCAAAATTCGCGAGCAAGCTGACGATCGTCCACCGCCGCAACGAGCTCCGCGCCTCGAAGATCATGGAGGAGCGCGCGCGCTCGGTCGACAACATCGAGTTCCTCACGCCCTACGTGCCGGTCGAGTTCGCGGCCGGCGAGGACGGAAGGCTCGGGACCCTGAAGCTCGAGCACGCCGAGACCGGCGAGCCGAAGGAGATCGAGGTCGGCGGCGCGTTCGTCGCGATCGGCCACACCCCGCGCTCCGAGCTCGTCGCGGGCCAGGTCGACACGAACGAGGACGGCTACGTCCTGGTCGAGGAGCCCTCGACAAAGACCAAGCTCAAGGGCGTGTTCGCGGTCGGCGACCTCGTCGACCACACCTACCGCCAGGCGGTCACCGCCGCCGGCAGCGGGACCAAGGGCGCCCTCGACGCCGAGTGGTACCTGCGCGACCACCCGCCGAGCCCAGAGGCCCACTGGGCCGGGCTCGCGGGCGAGGTCGAGAAGACCCCGGAGCCGGCCAGCTCCTAGCTCTCAGCCCCTTGCGCGGCGCGCCTGGGCGCGCAGCTCGCGGGCGCACTTCCTGCGCGCCGCCTTGTTCTTCTTCGTCCTGCAGACGCAGCGCTTGCGCTTCGCGCGCTTGAGGCCGGCGCACTTGCGCTTCGCGCTCCCGGCGCCGCTCGGGCTCGGGACGGTGCTGCCGGCACCGGCCGTGCCGCCCGCGCCGCCACCGCCGCCGCCCGGGACCGGCGGGCGCGGCCGGTGGCCCTGGACCTCGACCGCCTGCTGCCAGGTCGGCCGGTTGATCCAGTGGATGTCGTTGACCCCGACGCCGCCCGTGGTCCGGAACTGGACCGCGTCGCCGCACATCTGGGCGCTGCCCCCGCCGCCGTCGAGGCAGCCCGGCGCCCGCGTGTAGAGGCTCGAGAACGGCGCCGCCATCGCGTCGCGGAGCGAGGAGACGAGCGCGTCGCGGCAGGCGGAGAGGTCGCCGTTGCCGCAGTAGCGCCGCGAGTAGGGGCCCTGGACCGGCTCGCCGAGCAGGCTCCGCAGGTCCTTCTGCAGGTATCCGTACCAGCCGCCCTGGTAGGCGCTGCCCTGGGCGCGCGGCGGGTCGTCGAGTTTCTGCTGGGCGCGCAGCTTGTTGAAGAGGTCGTCGCCGAGCGCGGGCTTGAACGCGGCCTCGAGCGCCCGCGGCCACCAGGCGTCCATGATCTTGATCGCGCCCTCGTCGTCGTAGACGTTGTCCTTGTCGCGGTCGCGGCGGTGCGCGCCGCCGCCTGCCCAGTCGCGCATCCCGTCGACCTGGGCGGCGAGGTCGGGGGGGACGCCGCCGGGCGCGCGGCGGATCACCTGCAGCATCCAGGGCAGGACCTGGGTCCCGCGGAGGTCGACGGTGCCGGCATCCTCCATCGCGTCGATCAGCCCCGGCAGGTCGGTCTTCGCCCCGCCGGCGATCCGCGACTCGATCCGCTCGTCGAGCGAGAGCGAGCGGTAGATCGAGCCGTAGCCGTAGTTGCCGTCGGCGGCGCGGAAGCCAGGCGCCTGCTTGTTGTTCCAGCTCGTGATGTAGGGCTGGTTGACGACCTGGGGGTGCTCCTCGAACGGCGTGTAGCGCGCCTCGTTGGTGCCGGCGCCGATCCCCGAGCCGGCCTCGGGGAAGACCGGGTCCCAATCGACCCAGTCCCACTCGCCGGTGCCCCAGGTCGGGAACTCGGGGTCGGTGCCCGGGGCGCGGACCGGATTGTTGCCGGAGTTGAAGTAGGCGATGTCCTGCTCGTCGCCGTAGAGCCAGTTGAAGGTGAAGCCGATCTTGCTCGCGGCCTGCATGAAGTCCTCGGTGTTCTTCATCTTCGAGGGTTGGTTGAAGTCCGAGAACCCGCGCGCCGAGTCGGCCTCGTGGAAGTAGGTCGAGCGCAGCTTCGCGAACGCGACCGGCGCCCCGCCGACGGTGCCGCGGTGGCTGACGACGCCGTGGATCGTGCGCTGGGCCTCGAGCCGGAAGATCTCCGGCGGGCTCGGGTCGCCGAGGTTCGGGGTGATGACGTTGACCCGCTCGAGGACCTCGATCGGGCGGCACTGGCCCTTGTAGAGGTAGTGCATCGAGTCCTTCGTCGGGGTCGAGCCGTCCGGTTCGCAGAGCTTCTCGGCGAAGGTGTCGATGATGTCCTGGCCGGCCGAGGTCGCCGACCACGCGTAGTCCTGGCCGCGGCCGAGCAGGACGTAGAGGTTGACGCCGACGAACGCGACCCCGCGGGCGTCGAAGTCGGGGGCGTGGAGGTCCTCCTCCATCAGGATCTGGGGCGCGAAGTAGCTGACCTGGGGGCCGAAGACGTTGAGCGGCCTGCCGGAGCTCGACTCGGCGGCCGAGACCTGGAGCGAGTTCGAGCCGCCGAGCAGCCCGCCGATCCCGTCGAGCAGCCCGCCGACGCTCGGGAACCCGCCCTGGGCGAGGGACTCGAGCGAGCCGGGATCGGGGATCGCGACCGAGTTCGGGTCGATGTTGGTCCGCTCCTGGTATGGGAACGCCTTGCCCTGGACCGTGGTCGGGGCCTCGGGGTCGTTGGCCTCGTCGAAGTCCTGCCAGACCTTGGTCCCGTCGCCTTCGCCGAACCGCGCCCTGGCGGCGTTGAAGACCTCGGCGTTTCCGACCTCGCCGCCGCCGCCCTTGCCGAAGATCCCGCCGACGAGCGAGGCGGTCGCGATCACGTCGGTGCCCTTCCAGTCCCGGGGTCCGAGTACCGGCGGCACCTTGAGGATCGCGGTGTACTCGCCCGGCATCTTGGTCGGATCGAGGCGCGCCTCGCCGATGTACTTGTTGACGCCGTCGACGTAGTTCGCGAGATCGTTTTGGAGCTCGATCCCGGTCTGGCCGTAGACCTCGTCGGCGAGGTCGATCTGGCGCTGGAGGTCGGCCTCGGTGTACGGGGCGACCTGCCATTGCTCGGCGTCCATCGCCTTGTTTGCGCCGCCGGCGAACCCCGAGAGCTTGCCGCGGCCGGCGTGGCGGAGGACGTCCATGAAGAAGAGCCGGTCCTCGGCGCCGATGTAGCCGGTCGCGAACATCAGGTTCTCGCGCGAGTCGGCGTAGACGTGGGGGACGTTGAAGTTGTCGCGGACGACGGTCACGCCGGGCCGCGGGCTGTAGGTGCGAACGACGTTCTCGGGCTTGGCGCCGAAGCTCCCGTCCTTGAAGAAATCCGGGATCTGGTTCTGCTGCAGCCCCGGGGTCGCGTAGACGAGGTCCTCGTACATCCCGCGCTGGTCGTCGCAGTTGGCGGGCATCACGTTGCCGAGCAGGAACGAGCCGAGCTCGAGGATGTCGACGTTCTGGCACTGCCCCGGGGGCAGGATGTTGTGGAAGCCGCCCGCGTCGCCCTGCTGGTAGGGCTGGACGAGGTTCTGGGCGCCGGCCGAGGCGGGCAGCGCGGCGAGCGCGATCAGCCCGGCGACCGCGTACCTGATGCCTCTGCTTCCCGCTCCCACGAGAAGGGAGTCTATTGCGCCCTTTTCCGGCCCGCGCCGAACGCTCAGGCGGCGTCGCGCAGCGAGAGCCCGTCGGCGGCGGCGCGGCGCAGCAGCGGCGCGGCGCGGTAGGCCTCGCCGCCGTTCTCGCGCAGCTCGTCGAGGATCCCGAGCGCCCGCGCGAGCCCGATCTCCTCGCTCCACTCGATCGGCCCGAGCGGCCAGTTGAAGCCGAGCCGCATCGCGGTGTCCATGTCCGCCGGGGAGCCGACCCGGTCGCTGAGGGCGAAGGCCGCCTCGTTGACGATCTGGGCGACGAGGCGCGGAACGATCGCGGCGGCCTCCGGGCCGGCGACCTCGGCGAGCGCTTCCTCTTCGAGCAGCGGCGGGGTCGCGCCGGTCTCGGGGTCGTCAGGGCGGTGCGGCCCGTCGCCGTACTCGTAGAAGCCGTGGCCTGCCTTGCGGCCGAGGTGGCCGGCGCCGACGAGCTTCGCCTGCAGTGGGCTCGGCCGCCAGCGCGGCTCGAAGAAGCTCTGCTCGAAGAACGAGAGCGCGACCTCGAAGTTGACGTCGACTCCGATCAGGTCGATGAGCTCGAACGGCCCCATCCGGAACCCGCCCCCGAGCCGGACGGCGCGGTCGATCTGCTCGACGGTGCCGACCCCCTCGCCGAGCATCCGCAGCGACTCGAGGCTGAACGGACGCGCGCAGCGGTTGGCGACGAACCCGGGGCCGTCGGCGGCGCGGATCGGGGTGCGGTCCATGAGCTCGGCGACCTCGGTGGTCAGCGCCAGCGCGTCCTCGTCGCTCTGCTCGCCGGCGACGATCTCAACCAGCTTCATCAGCGGCGGCGGGTTGAAGAAGTGCATGCCGACGACGCGCTCGGGCCGCTCGGCGCCGGCGGCGATCGCGGTCACCGGGAGCGAGGAGGTGTTGGTCGCGAGCACGGTGCCCGCGCCGCAGACCTCGCTCAGCTCGGCGAACAGTTCGTGCTTGAGCTCGAGGTCCTCGGGCGCCGCCTCGACCACGAGCTCGCAATCGGCCAGCTCAGCGAGCTTCGAGGCCGGGCGAAGGCGCTCCTCAGCGGCCGCGGCCTCCTCGGCGCTCCAGCGCCCGCGCTCGGCGCCCTTCGCGAGTCCGGCGCGGAGCCGCTCGACCCCGCGCTCGAGGCCCTCGGGGACGGCGTCATAGAGGTAGGTGTCGAGTCCGCCGAGGCAGGCGATCTGGGCGATCCCCGAGCCCATCGTCCCGGCGCCGCAGACGCCGACCCTCTCGACGCTCATTTCTTTGGCGGCGGAGGCTCTTCGCCGTCAAGCAAGGAGTTCGCGTCGCGGCGGAAGTAGACCTCGTGCATGCCGCGATCGTCGCTCGTGCCGGGCGGGCGTCCGAAGGCGCTGAGCTTGTCCGACTCGGGACGGATCACGATCTCGGGCGCGTTCATCTCGCTGACGACGAGGATCCGCACCGGCTCGTCGCCCCGATTGACGATCTGGTGCGCGCCCGCCTCGCCGACCGGGAACGCGACGACCTCTCCCTGCTCGAGCTCGCGCTCACCGTCGGGCGTGCGCAGCGACGGGCCTGCCGCTGATCACGATCAGCAGCTCCTCGTTTCCGAGGTGGTAGTGGAGGGGGAACGCCGCCTTGCCCGGATCGAGCTCGTAGAGGCTGGCGCCGAGCCGCTCGCTGCCCGCCCGGGCGCCGAGCTTGGCCCGCCGGTGCGAGAACGCCGACTCCTCGAGGCCGTGGTCGAACTCGGGGTCGAAGAGGTTCGGCGCCTCGCCCTCGGACACCGTCAGCGGCCCTTGAAGTCGGGCTTGCGCTTCTCGAGGAACGCTGTCGTGCCCTCGACCCGGTCCTCGGTCGCCATCGCGAGCTCGAAAAGCCGCCGCTCGGCGTCGAGGCCCCCGGCGAGGGTCGTCTCCTCGGCCGCGAGCACGGCCTGCTTGCCGAGCTTGGCCGCCAGCGGCGCGCGCCTCGCCACGACCGCGGCGAGCTCGAGCGCCTCGTCGAGCCAGTCCTTCTTTGCGGTGACCCGGTTGACGATCCCCATCGCCTCGGCCTCCTTGGCGTCGATGCGCCGTCCCGTGAGCACCAGCTCCATCGCGCGATGCTTGCCGACGATCCGGGCGAGTCGCTGGGTCCCGCCGGCGCCGGGGATGATCCCGAGCTGGATCTCCGGCTGGCCGAACTGCGCGGTCTCGGCGGCGACGATCATGTCGCAGAGCAGCGCCAGCTCGCAGCCACCGCCGAGCGCCCAGCCCGAGACCGCCGCGATCAACGGCGTTCGGCAGCTCGCGAGCGAGTTCCAGAAGTCCGACCCCTCGCCGAGCATGCGCTGGAAATCGGTGTCGCGGAGCGCCTCGATGTCGGCGCCCGCCGCGAACGCCTCGTCGTTGCCGGCGATCACGATGCAGCGGACGTCGTCGTCGGAGTCGAGCCGTGTCACCGCATCGGCGAGCTCCGCGCGCAGCTCGGGGCTGAGCGCGTTTCGCGCCTCGGGGCGGTTGAGCGTGCAGAGCGCGACGTGGTCGCCCCCGGAGGTCACCTCTACGAGGCTCATTTGCCGGAAACCATGGGCGTCATCGCGTTCTCACCCGTCGCGTCGCGGCCGATGATCAGCTTGTGGATCTGCGAGGTGCCCTCGTAGAGCGTCGTCACGCGCGCGTCGCGGAGGTAGCGCTCGACCGGGTAGTCGTCGACGTAGCCCGAGCCGCCGTGGACCTGGATCGCCGCGTTGGCGCACTCGACCGCCGACTCGGTCGCATACAGCTTCGCGATCGAGGTCTCGACCGTCGACTTCTCGCCGCGGTCCTTGAGGTCGCCGGCGCGGTAGACGAGCATCCGCGCCGCGTCGCGCTTGACGATCATGTCGGCGATCAGCTCCTGGACCAGTTGAAACCGCGCGATCGGGACGCCGAACTGCACGCGGTCCTTGGCGTAGGCGACCGATGCCTCGACGCAGCCGTCGCAGATCCCGACGCAGCCGGCGGCGACGCTGTAGCGCCCCGAGTCGAGCGCCGTCATCGCGATCTTGAACCCGTCCCCGATCTCGCCGAGAAGCGCGTCGTCGTCGACCTCGACCTCGTCGAGCGAGATCGCGGCGGTGTCGGAGGCGCGCAGCCCGAGCTTGCCGTGGATCTCCTGGGCCGTGTAGCCGGGGTGCTCGGTCGGGACCATGAAGCAGGCGAGGCCGCGGTGGGCCTTCTCGGGGTCGGTCTGGGCGAAGACCAGCGCGACCTCGGCGACGTTGCCCATCGAGATCCACATCTTCTGGCCGCTGATCGTCCAGCCGGAGTCCGTCTTCTTCGCCCGCGTCCGGAGGTTGGCGGCGTCGGAACCGGTATCGGGCTCGGTCAGCCCGAAGCAGCCGAGCGCCTCGCCGGTGCAGAGCCGCGGCAGCCACTTCCGCTTCTGCTCCTCGCTGCCCCAGCGCTCGATCGAGCCGGCGACGAGCGAGGTCTGGACGCTGACCACGGTCCGCGCGGATGAGTCCGCCCGCCCGACCTGCTCGACGATCAGCGCGTAGCTCAGGTAGTCGAGCGAGCGCCCGCCGTAGACCTCATCAACTGGCGCGCCCAGATACCCAACCTCGCCCAGCTTCGAGGCGAGCTCGCGGTCGAATCGCCCGGCGCGGTCGTTGTCGCGGACCCGGGGCGAGATCTCCTTGTCGGCGAACTCGCGCGCGGTCTCGGAGATCAGCCGCTGCTCGTCGCTGAGCGCGAAGTCCACCGGCTCAGAGCTCGTCTTCGATCACGCGCTTGAAGGTCTCTGTCGCCTCGAGCGTCCGCGGCCCCGGGACCGCGGGGAGCTCGGTGCCGTCGACCGCCGCGACGGGCTGGACCTCGCGGGTGGTCGAGGCGAGGAAGGCCTCGTGGGCGCCGCGCAGCTCCTCGGCCGCGAAGCGCCCCTCTTCGACCTCGAGCTCGCGCACGATCCGCGCCCGGGTGATCGACTCGAGGATCCCCGACTCGATCGAAGGGGTCTTCATCCGGCCGTCGGCGTCGGCCCAGAAGACGGTCGAGGTCGGGGCTTCGAGCAGGATCCCGTCGGGGAGCACGAGCACCGCCTCCTCGGCGCCCTTGCGCTGGGCGAGCCGCGTCGCTTGCATGTTCGCGGCGTAGGAGAGCGTCTTGGCCCCGGTCAGGATCACCGAGGGCGCGTAGGTGACCGACCCCAGGGTCACGGTCTCGCCGCGCTCGGGCAGCTGCTCGGTGAACAGGATCCGGCGCCCGCCGCGCGTCAGCACGATCCGCAGCTGGCCGTCAAACCCGGGGTCCTGGGCGAGCAGCGCGTCGATCTCGCCGGTCAGGGCCGCGCGGTCGACAGGCAGCTCGATCGCCCCGCCGGAGCGCTCGATCCGCTCGAGGTGGTCGTTGAGCGCGAACGGGACGCCCGCGTAGAGCCGGATCACCTCGAAGACCCCGTCGCCGCGCAGAAGGCCCTCGTCGACGGCCGGAATCGTCGCCTCGGCGGCGGCCGAGACGGCGCCGTCGATGCTCGCGAGGACCGGTGTCGGGGAGGCCACGGGTGCGCGAGGCTAGCGAACGCCGAAAGGCTTAAGGTTTCGGCGTCGGCCGCCGATGATGTAATTGAAGCCCGACACCCGTTCGGGTGCGAATTGCCGCGCGACGCCGTTTAGTTTGGTAGAAAGACGGGCAACCTCCAAGGAAGGGACTGCCTGTCTAATGGATTTGCCGAAGAGAAAAGCTTTCCGGTCGCGTTTCCGCCGCAAGTCGGCGACGTTCAGCATCGCCGCCGTCGTCCTCGCCTCACTGAGCATTCCGGCGATCGCCGCCGCGGGACCGGTCGAAGACCTGCTCAACGGGCTAGGACTCGGTGGATTGACCGGGCAGCAGCAGGTGCAGCAGCAGGCTCCGGCGCCGGCCCCCGCGGCCAACGATGACCGGGGCGGCCTCCCGCCGCCGACCGGCACCGGCTACACGCCTCCCTTCCACGGCGACAACCCGCACGGCACCGGCACCGGACTGACGGTCGACGTCCCGCCGAGCACCGGTAACACGCTTCCGGGCGACCCCCCGAACGGGCCCGAGCTGATCGTCATCGGGCGCCCCAAGGGCGAGCAGAACGCCGACGGGACCTACCACGGCTCGGTCACCCTCGTCTCGGTCCTCGGGCTCGGGCTCGGGCAGATCGAGTCCAACGAAGGCCAGACGGTCGCGGGGCCCCTGGATCCCGTCAACACCGCGGTCCTCGACACGATCTGCATGGCGACCGCGAACGCGGTCTGCATCAACCTGCTCGATCAGCAGTCCTCGACCAGCGCCACGGGCTCGAACAACAGCTTCGACGCGGTCAACATCGCCAACGTCGCCGGGATCATCAGCGGCGGCGCGGTCTCATCGACCGGAAACATCAACGAGACGTCGACGTGCCAGACCTCGGAAGGCAGCTCGCAGCTGACCGGCCTCAACGTCGCCGGTGTGATCGCGGCCAACCCGTCGTCGAGCTCGACCTCGGTCGCCTGCAACGACGGCACGGCGAACACGACGACGCAGGACGGAGATGTTCTCAGCCTCGGCGGCGTGGCGATCCTGCCGGCGGCGCTGATCCCCTGCGGCGACGGCACCCCGAACACGGTCGCCAGCCTGCTCCCCGGGATCGTCGACGTCGTCTGCAATGCCGAGCAGACCGGCGGCAGCGGCGTTCGCGAGGGACTCACGGCTTGGATCCTCGGCCTTCTGCCCCCGCCGCTCGGTGGGCTCGCCAAGGTCACCGCGTCGGCCTCTGAGAGCCGCGCCGTGGCGCCTCCCCGCGTCGTCCCGCCCGTTCCCCCCGCCACGCCCGGTACCCCGGGCGGCGGCGGCGGCGGTGGTGGCGGCGGCGGCGGCCAAGGCGGCGGTGGCGGCGGCAACGACGGTGGCGGCGGCGATGACGGCGACGACGGCGGTCCGGCCGCCGGCGAGGCCCAGGCCGGTCGCGACAACCTAGCCTTCACCGGTGCCAATCTGGCGCTGATCGCGATCCTCGGCTGCGGCCTCCTGTGCGCCGGCCTCGGGATCGTGGCGGTCACGCCGACCTCGCGGCGCCCGCGCCTAGAGGCGTAGGCGCCTGGCACAGAGCCGCAAGAAGCCGACCCGGCGCGGGACGACCGCGGCTAGCCGCAAGTCAGCGAGCGGCAAGCGAGCGACCCGCAAGCCGTCGAGCAAGAAACCCGCGAGCCATCGCGAGGCGGCGCCCCCCGTGCCGGAGGGCAAGTCGGCGGCCGCGCTGCGGGCGGAGGCCGCGCGGCGCAAGTCTCAGCCGAGCCGGCGGCGGGTGGTCGCGCGCCGGGGAGCCGCCGCCGTCGCGATCGTCGCGATGATCGCCGTGCCGGGCTACCTGCTGTTCGTAGACGACGAATCCTCGAAGGACGAGGACCTGGTCGATGCGGCCGCTGACCCGGGCAAGGCGGCGAAGGTACTGTCCGAGATCACCGGCGCCGCCGTCCAGGGGATCGCGATCCAGTTTCCGAGCGACTGGACAGGCACCTCGGCGAAGGGCGTGGTCCGGGTCACCAGCGAAGACAAGTCGACGCACCTCGCGGTGACGAGCAGGGGCAAGGCGGCGGACGCGACCCAGATCTTCAAGCAGGCGGTTCAGGGCATCGCGCTCAGCCTCAAGGGCGCGAAGGTGAGCTTCATCCCGACCAAGAAGCAGAAGCCGATCGCCGGCCTTCCCGCCGCGGGCGCGGTCGTCCTCGGAAGGCTCAACAACGGGACCCAGCGCAACGTCTTCGTCAGCGTGGTCCGCGGACGCCAGCGCGCATACGTGGTCACGATCCTCACCCCCGAGAACGGCGGCCAGCTCGGGATCGCGAACCTGATCCTCGCCCGCGGCCTGACGCTGACGGGCTAGACGGCCTCGACGACCGTCGCGAGCCCCTGGCCGACGCCGATGCAGAGCGTGACCAGCCCGTAGCGCGCGCCGCGGCGCTTCATCTCCCAGACCAGGCCGGTCATCAGGCGCGCCCCTGAGCAGCCGAGCGGGTGTCCGAGCGCGATCGCGCCGCCGTTGACGTTCAGCTTCTCTTCGTCGATCCCGAGCTCGCGCACGCAGGCGAGGACCTGCGAGGCGAATGCCTCGTTGATCTCGATCAGGTCGATCTGGTCGAGCTCGAGTCCCGTCGCCTCGAGCGCCTTGCGCACGGCCGGGATCGGGCCGACGCCCATGAAGGCGGGGTCGACGCCGGCGACGCCGAACCCGAGCACCCGGGCGAGCGGCTCGGCGCCGAGCCTCGACGCCGCGTCCTCGGAGCCGAGCACGAGGCAGGCGGCGCCGTCGTTCAGGGTCGATGCGTTGCCGGCGGTCACTGTTCCGCCCTCGCGGAAGATCGGCTTCAGCGCGCCGAGCTTTTCGAGCGAGGTGTCGGAGCGTGGCCCTTCGTCGGCGCTGAGCTCGCCGATGGGCACGATCTGCTCGTCGAAACGTCCCTCGGCGGCGGCCTCGACGGCGCGCTCGTGGCTGCGGAGCGCGAAGGAGTCCTGGTCTTCCCGCGAGATCGAGTGGCGCTCGGCGACGTTCTCGGCCGTCTCGCCCATCTGCTCGGTCGAGTAGCGCTCGGCCATCGCCGGGTTGATCATCCGCCAGCCGAGCGTCGTGTCGTAGAGCGTCTGCTCGCCGCGGGCGAGGCCGCGCTCGGGCTTCGGCATCACCCAGGGCGCGCGGCTCATCGACTCGACCCCGCCGGCGAGGTAGACCTCGCCCTCGCCGAGCTTCAAGGCCCGCGAGGCGCCGTTGATCGCCTCGAGCCCCGAGGCGCAGAGGCGGTTGACGGTCACTCCAGGGGTCTCGACCGGCAGCCCGGCGAGCAGCGCCGCCATCCGGGCGACGTCGCGGTTGTCCTCACCGGCCTGGTTCGCGGCCCCGAAATGGACGTCGGCGATCGCCTCGGGATCGACGCCGCTGCGCCCGACCGCCTCGCGGACGACGTGGGCGGCGAGGTCGTCGGGGCGGATCCCCGAGAGCGCTCCGCGATAGGCCCCCATCGGGGTCCGCAGGGCGTCGATGATCAGGGCCTCGGGCACGCGGGGCATCCTAGATGGCGGGCATTTCCGGGTATTCCGCGCTCCGGGGGGTACCCTGTCGCCGAGTGGACCCATTCATTCCCCTGACGCTCGGCCTCGTCGTGCTTCTCGTCCTGGTGATGATCGGCCTCGCGCGCGCGTTCCAGGAGCAGCGCGTCTCCGATTTCCTCGACTGGAAGCCGACGCGCTCGTATGAGACCGAGGTTGAGCTCGAGCAGGACGACGTCGCGCAGATGATCGCGGCCCAGAACGAGTACCGGCGCAAGCGCGGCGCTCCCGAGATCACCGCCGAGGACGCCGAGCGCGCGGCGCGCGAGGACGAGCAGGTTCGAGCCCGCGGCCGCGGGCCGTTCGGCCGCGGCGACGACGACGACGAGTAGCGCCGCGGTTGGCCCGGGCGCTGATCGTCGGCTGCGGCTGCCGCGGCACCGCGCTCGGAGCGCGGCTCGCCGAGCGGGGCTGGGCGGTGCGCGGGACGACCCGTACCGACGCCGGCCTCGGGCGGATCGAGGCGGCCGGGATCGAGCCCGCCCTCGCCGACCCCGGGAGCCCGGGGACGATCCTCGAGCACGTCGGTGACGTCGCGCTCGTGGCCTGGCTGCTCGGCTCGGCGGACGGGGAGGGGGAGGCGCTCGACGCTATCCACGGATCGCGCCTCGAGGGCCTGCTCGCGCGGCTCGTCGACACGCCGGTCCGCGGCTTCGCCTACGAGGCCGCCGGCGCGGCGGGAGCCGAGCGCCTCGAGCGCGGCGCGGCGATCGTCGAGGCGGCGGCGGGACGCTGGTCGATCCCGGTGGCGATCCTCGGCGAGGAGCCCGGCGGGGACTGGGACGGCTGGAGCGAGCGCGCCGCCGCGCGGCTCGACTCGCTGCTCTAGAGGCGGGGCGCTACTCCGGGCGGAGAGCGGGGGTCTGCGGCGCGCCCGGCTGCGCCCAGGGCGCCGCGTCCGGGTTCGAATCCGGCTGCTCGTCGGCCTTGTCGGCGGCCATCTTGCCGCCGCCGATGATGATCACGAGCGCCGCGGCGACGATCCCGAAGAACATCAGCTGGCTCTTTCGCGAAGGCCCGTAGGCGTGGCCGATGACCTCGCGGCGCTTGTCCCTGCCCATCGCGTCGACGTCGGAGGGCTCGTGGGCCTTGGCCTCGGCCGAAGGCTCCATCCGCTTGAGTGACGTCGTGTCCGGGGCGCTCGGGGCGGTGCCGCGGGTCGGGGCGCTCTCGCGGTGCTTCTTCTTCGCCCGGGCGCGGCTCGCCTTCGACTTCGACTTCGCGGTCGACTTCGATTTCGCACGGGTGCGGCTCGTCTTCGACCCGCCCGATGCTCTCCTCCGCTGCTCGGCCATCACCCACCAGACTATCGACGAGCGGGGCGGCTCGCCACCGGGAACCGTTCAGGCGGGCTCGGCGGGCAGGCGCTCGAGCAAGAGGGCAAGAATCCGGGCCGTGGCGCCCCAGATCAGGTGCTCGCCGACGGCGTAGGTGTCGGTCTTGAACGGCACGCCGCGACGGGTCAGGCGGCGCTTCTCGTAGCTCGCAATCAGCTCGTCGACCTTTAGGTAGAGGACCGCCTCGACTTCGTCCGGGTTCGGGAGCAGCTCGATCCCCTCCGGGATCAGGCCGACGAACGGGAACACCTTGTAGGAGGTGACGAAGGTCCCGACCGGGGGCAGCGCCCCGAGCAGCTCGACCTCGGCGCGATCGAGCGCGATCTCCTCCTCGGCCTCGCGCAGGGCGGTCTCGACCAGCGTCTCGCCGGCGTCGCGGCGCCCGCCCGGGAACGAGATCTCGCCGGCGTGGCGGCGGAGGTCGCCGCGGCGCTCGGTGAACACGATCCCCGGATCCTCGGGCCAGTCGTAGATCGGGACCAGGACCGCGGCCTCGGTGCTTCCGTGGACCTCCATCGCCTCCGCCTCGGCCGGGTCGACAAGCCGCCGCCGAAGGCTCTCCGCCGCGTCGGTCAGGCGGGCTCGATGTGGTCGTTGAGCTCGACCTCGCCGGCGAGGATGCGGTGGACCGGGCACTTGCCGGCGATGATCAGGATCCGCTTCTCCTGCTCGGCGTCGAGCGGCTCGGGGATCCGGATCGCGACGTCGAAGGTCGACGGCTTGCCGTCCTCTCCGCGCTCGCCGTCGACCTCGACCTCGATCTCGCCGACGTCCCAGCCCTTGCGCTCGGCGTACATGACGATCGTCATCGAGGTGCAGGCCGCGAGGCTCGAGATCAGCGTCCGGGTCGGGGCCGGCCCGGCGTCCTCGCCGCCTGCGTCCACGGGTTCGTCGATGACCAGCGTGTGGCCGGTGTCGGTCTCGACGTCGTGGATGTAGCCGCTGCGGCGGCGGGCGGTCGCCTTCACGCGTCGCGCCCGGCGAACAGCTCGGGGCCCTCGACGTCGGTCGCGCGCGAGAGCGCCCAGACGAGGTCGGAGCAGCGGTTGAGGTAGCGCTGGACCTCGGGCGAGGCGAGCTCCTGGTCGGAGGCGAGCTCGGTAAGCCGCCGCTCGGCGCGGCGCAGGACCGCGCGCGCGGCGTCGAGCGCCGCTGACAGCGTGGTCCCGCCGGGGATCACGAACTTGGGCGGCAGCTCGACCCGCTCCATGTAGCGATCGATCTCGGCGTCGAGCTCGTCGACCATCTCCGCGGTGATCCGGCTCGTACCGTCCTCGAGCCGCTCGGCGGCCTCGGGCGCGGTCGCGAGCTCGGCGCCGGCGACGAAGAGCTCGTTCTGGACCCTGAGCACGGTCGCGGCGACGTCAGCGTGCTCGTCGCCGCAGAGCGAGCGCGCGACCCCGAGCATCGAGACGGCCTCGTCGATCGCGCCGTAGGCCTCGGTGCGCGGATGCGACTTCGGAACCCGGCCCCCGTACCAGAGCGAGGTCGTCCCGTCGTCGCCCTTCTTGGTGTAGATCTTGGTCATTCGCTCAGCGGGTTGAACACTAGACCCGTGAGCAGCTTGGGATAGAAGAAGGTCGACTTCGGCGGCATCGTCTCCCCGGCGCCGGCTACGTCCCGCACCTGTTCGACCGGCGTGGGGCGGAGGAAGAAGGCGGCGTCCGCCTCGCCGGCCTCGAGCTTGCCGAGCGCCCCCTCGACGCTCGACTGGTAGGCGATCCCGCGCTTGGCGGCGATGTCGTCCTCGGTCATCCCCAGAGCGCGGCCCAGGATCAGCGCCTCGAGCGCCGCGGCGTCGAGTCGGCGGTAGGCATCCGAGCGCCCGGCGAGCGCCTCGTCGAGCACAGCGGGGTCCTTGAGCCGCATCCGCCGCGGCTGCTTGTGGTGGGCGTCCATGTAACCGAAGGCGGCGGGCCCATCCTCGGGGCCGGGGACGAGATCCCCCTCGCCGACGTCGCTGATCTCGAACAGTTCCTGCGCGGTCTCGCGGAGGGCCTCCTGCTTGGCCTGGTCGAGGCCGGTGAGCAGGCGGTGGGTCGCGAACACGGTCAGCCCCGGGTCCTCGAGCGAGACGAGCGCCATCAGGACGTAGTTGTGCGGCCCCTCGCCGCCGATCTCGCGCGCGTAGGTGAGCGCGGTCTCGTAGCGGTGGTGGCCGTCGGCGATCAGCAGCTCGGCATCGGCGAGCCGGTCGCGGATCGTCCCGTGGAGCTCGGGGTCGCCGATCCTCCAGACGCGGTGGGTGGTGCCGTCGTCGTCGCTGACCTCGGCCCAGCGCGCCCCGGCGGTGTGGGGCTCGATCGCGTCCCAGACCTCGCCCGGGTGCAGCGAGAAAATCGGCGAGACGTTGTGGCGCGTGGCGCGAGTCAGGCGCAGGCGGTCCTCCTTCGGCCCCGGCTGGGTCCGCTCGTGGGGCCGGATCTCGCCCGAGTCGTACTCGGCGAGCCGCACGCGACAGAGAAAGCCGTTGCGCGTGTGCGAGCTGCCGTCGGGGCCGGTGTAGTCCTGGCTCAGGGCCCAGATCGCAGGCTCTTCGTCCTGGGCGAGCACGCCCTCGCCGCGCCACGCCTCGAGCGTCCGCGCGGCGTGCTCGTAGCGGTCGCCGCCGCCGGGGTCCTCAGGCAGATCGATCTCGACCACGTTCTGGGGCGAGCGCGCGAGCAGCCGCGCCCGCTGCTCGGCGTCGATCACGTCGTAGGGCGGCGCGACGACGTCGCCGATCGCGACCTTTGCGGGGTCGTAGTGCAGCGCTTCGAGCGGTAGGACCTCGGCCATCGAGCGCGCAAGCCTACTTCCCGAAGCCGTCACGCACTCGCCACATTTCGCGCGCCATCCTCACGCCCGCACCCGCTCGCATGAGATCCATGGATGGATCCATGCCGATCGCGCTCGCGGCGGCCATCGGTTTCATGCTCGGCGGGATCGTCGCCGAGACGATTGCCAACGCGCTGGGCCTGATGGTGGTCATCACCACCCTGATCACTGTTGGCACACGCTCCTACGTCGCGCTGCGTCTGCGCGCGCGCCGGCTCAGCGTCGATGCAAGGGCCAAACGCCTCGATGACGCGGTCGCTCGTGGGTTCTTTGCCGGTGTCGCGATCAGCGTGATCGTGCTCTTGCTCGACGCCAGGATTGGAGCGTAGAATCGCCAGGGCGATGAAGGCGCTTCAACATCCAATCTGGCCGCTCGCGGGAGTTCTGGTGGTCTTCTGTGCTGCAACATGGGGTCTCAATGCCGCCGACGCATCTGAGTCGGTCGTCGTCGCGACGATCGTCGCGATCTCGACCCTCGGCGGCGTCGTCGTCGGTTGGGTTTCCGAGCGCTTGGATGATGCGGACGGGATCGCCGGTTCGGATCGATCTGACCCACGCGGCACTGGCTAGACTCGGCCCCATCGGGGCGTAGCGAAGCCTGGTTATCGCGCGGCTTTTGGGGAGCCGAGATCCCCGGTTCGAATCCGGGCGCCCCGACTAACGCCGGCTCAGCGTGCCCCCCGAGCGACGCCGTCCTCGACCACGTCGAACGCGTCGTTGATCAGCTTTCGCGGGTCCCGGTCGCCCCCGCTCGCCACCCAGACCTCGCGGGCGGCGCGCGAAGCGCTCCAGGCGGCCCTGGCGGCCGCGCGGGCGACCACGTCGGTCGCGGGATCGGTCTTGCGGTCGACGGCGAACGCCTCGGCGATCGCGTTCTCGTAGTCGGCGTCGAGCTGTCGGCTGCGAGCCTCGGCGGCGGGCACCTCGGTGATGAGTCCCGAGCGGGTGAGATAGGGGGCGGGGTCGTCGAGCAGCCGCTCGACGCCGGCCAGGGTGGCGCGCCGGACGGCGCGCACGATCGTCTCATCGGAAGGGCGGGCTTCGAGCGTCTCGCGGAGGAGCGAGACGAGATCCTCGTGGTCGCCGAAGAGCACGTCGACCTTGGCCGGGAAGTAGCGGAAGAAGGTGCGCGGGGAGATGTCCGCGGCGGCGGCGATCTCTTCGACCGCGGTGTTCGCGAAGCCCTTCTCGCCGAACAGCCGCAGCGCCTCAGCCATCACCCGGCGACGGGTGTCCGCCTTCTTGCGTACTCGCAGGGATTCGCTCACTTCGATCCGGCGAGGATACCCAGAATGACGGCCAATGCCATTTGACATTGACTGCCAAATCTCGCTAAGGTGCCGCCATGCGACAGCGACAAGATCGAATGCGAGGCGCCGAGGGGACCGCGATGAGTTCGTTGGCGCGGGCGGCGTACGCCGGCCTCGCCTGGGTCATCATCTTCTTCGCGTTCCACGTCTACTGGTATCTGGGCGGCTCGTTCGGCCACGCCGGCCCGCTGCCCGATGCGCCCGACTCCCCGGGCGACTGGATCTTCACCGCGCTGGTCACGTCCGCCTTTCCGCTCGGAGCCTGGGCGTGCCTCGCGGCCGCTCGGGGCAGTGCCCTGCGCGCGGCGACGATCCTCGTCTGGCTGGCGTGCGTCCTGCTGCTCCTCCGCGGAGGATCCGGAGCGATCGATGAGCTGACACGCACCCTCGGCTTGCTGCAGAACGGGATCACCGGTTTGTCGCTGGAGGAGACGATGGGCACCGCGGACCCGTCGGCCGGGATGCGTTGGTCCAGCCGCGCGACGGACTTCTATTTCCTGGTCGGAGGGATCGCCTTCGCCCTCCTCGCCTACAGGCTGCGGTCGAATCCGGGCGCGGCGCTCGCCCGCTGAGCGCATCGCCCCCGCTGTTTATCTGGGACCGCGCCGGGTAAGCGCAGAGGAGGACACGGACGTCTACACAGGAGGACCATGGGCAACGGACGCAGCGGCAAGGTCGGACTCGCAATCACGTGCGCAATCGCGACGGTGGCGCTCGCGGTGCCGGGCACCCAGGCGCAGGACCAGGGAGCTGCCGGCAGCTGTCAGCCCGGGGCTCCCGGAGTAGGCGACCCCGACTACCCCGGCTACGGCAACGGCGGCTACGACGTCCGCCACTACGGCCTCGACATCGCCTACGCGCCCGGCAAGGATCAGGTCGACGGCGAGGCGGCGATCAGGGCGCACGCGACCCAGAACCTCTGCAGCTTCAACCTCGACCTGGTCGGGCTCAACGTCAAGCGGATCGACGTCGACGGCGAGCGGGCCAGGTTCAGGCGCAGCGGCCAGGAGCTGACCGTAATTCCGGACCAACCGTTGAGGAACGGGAAGCGCTTCGACGTCGACGTCCGCTACGCGGGCATCCCGGCCGAGTTCCAGATCCCGGGCACCGACATTCGCACCGGCTTCATGGCCACCCCCGAGGGCGCGACGGTCGCCGGGCAGCCCGAGGTCGCGGCCGGATGGTTCCCCGTCAACGACCACCCGCGCGACAAGGCTTCGTACTCGTTCAACGTCACCGTGCCCGACGCCTACGAGGTCGTCGCGAACGGGTTCCTCACCGACCGCATCAACGCCGGCAACAAGAGGGTTTGGCAGTGGCGCGCCCGCGAGCCGATGGCCTCCTACCTCGCCACGATCGACATCGGCGACTGGGACGTCACCCGCTCGACGCAGGCGAACCTGCCCGTCTACGACGCGATCTCGCACCAGATCACGGGCGCCCTGCGCGCCGAGATCGACGACTCGATGTCGCGCCAGGGCGAGATCCTCGATCTTCTCGCCGGCGCCTTCGGCCCATACCCGTTCGACACCGTGGGCGGGATCGTCCCCAACCAGGAGGATTTCCGCTTCGCGCTCGAGACCCAGACCCGGCCCGTCTACACGAAGCGCTTCTGGCTGACTTCGCAGGGCGTTCCGAGGGACGCCGACTGGGTCGTCGTCCACGAGCTCGCCCACCAGTGGTTCGGCGACGACGTCGCCGTCCACCGCTGGCAGGACATCTGGCTCAACGAGGGCTTCGCGAGCTACGCCGAGTGGCTCTGGGAGGACTACCTCGGAAACGCGACCCCGCAGGAGATCTTCGAGGCGACCTACGACTCGATCCCTGCCGACGACCCGTTCTGGCAGGTCGTGATCGGCGATCCGGGCGTGGACTTCCTGTTCCACGACGCGGTCTATGTGCGCGGCGCGATGGCGGTCCAGATGTTGCGCAACGAGGTCGGCGACGCAGCCTTCTTCGAGATCCTCAAGCAGTGGACCTCGAGCAAGGCCGGCGGCAACGGCACCAACGAGGAGTTCATCGCGCTCGCCGAGCGGGTCTCCGGCCGGCAGCTCGACGAGCTCTTCAACACCTGGCTCTACACCGCCGGCAAGCCCGAGCTCCCGGCGGCCGCCACCGAGCTCCGTGCGCAGGCCTCCCCGGCCGCCGCGGGCATCGCCCAGGAGCTTCGGAGGAGGGCGCAGCTCGGGCGCCACTGAGCGGCCCCCGCACGATTCCAGCTGTTGCCGCTAGCAGCGGTTCGCGCGAAGCTTCCTGCGGATCTTGCGCTTCGACTTCTTTCGCTTTGCCTTCTTGAGGGCTGCCCGAAGCCTTGCGCAGGCCGGGTTCTCCCGCGACAGCGACGGGGTTGGTGAGGTCGCGGGCGGCGGCGGAGAGGCGGTTCCTGGAGGAGGCACGGTCTCGGAGGGAGGCAGGCTGAGCGTGACGATCAATGGATCGTGGTCGGAGGACTTGTGGCCGTCCGGCTCTCCATCCGGATCCTCGAGCAGGCGGTCGTAGTAGTCGGAGTTGAAGTGAGCGAACTGGGCGTCGGTCACGGACTGGCCCACTTCGCCGGTCAGCGCAGCGTGATCGACCGCCTGGAGGCGACCGTTGAGCTGGAACGAATAGCGCTGCTCCGGCGGGACCAACGCGTCCTTGTCGGTCAGGTTGTCGAGGGTGGTTCCGTTGCCCTGCAGGCGATCGAGCGGCGTCTCGTTCTCGAGCGAGTTCAGGTCGCCGCCCGCGATCCACTCGGTCTCCGGCTCGGCTTCGACGAGATCGTTGACGAAGTCGGCCTGTGCCTCGCGGCAGGCGAGCGGCGCCGCTCTCGAGGACCAGTGGTTGGTGAGCACCGCGACCGGCACCCCCTGCTTGCTGAGCCGCGCGATAAGGGGTGGCCGGTCGAACAAGAACCCGATCTCGTCCGAGCAGTTGCCCGGAATCGACTCGTTTGCCGCCAACCCGACCTGGGTGACGCCCGATACCGAGACGCCGTCCTTGATCAGGAACCCGGAGTCAATGCCGGCTGAATCCCGTCCTTCGAACGCGTACGCGGAATACCCTCCGAGCGACGTCGCAAGCGCTTGGAGCGTCTCCAGCGAGGTTGTGCCGTTTCCGTTCGGATTGAATCCACCGGGGCGAGGGACGCTGTCGCCGATCTCCTGGACGCCGATCACGTCGGGGCGTTTCATCAGGCGGTCGATCGCGTCGGTCAGCCGCGCGAGCTTCTCACCGAACTCCTCCTCGGTGACATCGGCGCCGAGCAGGCCCGCCGTCGGCGGGAACAGGCTGGCGACGTTGAAGAACGCCACGCGCATCGTGTTCGCCGGCTGGGCGCTGACGCCGCTGAACGGATACGGGGTCGGCCCCTCGACCACCGTCGGCAGCGCGCCTGCCTGGGGCACGATCTTGTAGTTGGAGGCGGAGAAGGAGAGCGGGCCGGTCAGGCTCTGGATCTGGTCGAACTGATCGGCGAAAACGTTGGTGGTCGATTGCCAGTCGATCTGAGGGTTGGCGGGGTTTCCCGCCCCGGCATCACCGACGGCGCCGATCAGTGAGCGCGTCAGCGGTTCCGGAGTCCCGCCCGGACCGCTTGAGTCCTCAATCGTGAAAACCGCGTTCTGTTCGCTGCCTGGATTGACGAACAGCTCGCCGAAGCGATTCGTGCCGCCGGAATTGACCGTCGCCGCCGGGAGCGAGACGCGCATGCCCTCGAGCCGTTCATATAGCGCGCGTCTCCCGTCCCGGCAGTGATCGGTGGGAAACGCGCACCCCCCGGGGCCCGGGAACAGATTCGTCGCTTGAGCCTCGGCGTCCGCTTCGACGATCGGAACGGCTGACGGAAAAGGGTTCCCGGTGCTGTGGACGATGATGTCGGCGTCATCGCTGGTCGAGCCGTTGACCTGGGTCTGTCCGAACCTCTCGACGACCTGACCGGTGACGCTGACGAGATCGCCGAGTGCGAAGAGCTGGAGATTCCCGACGTTGCCGACGAAGACCCCCTCAGAGGTGTTGGGATCTGTGTCGATGTCCGGGTCCTCCTCCTGGACGAAGAAGCCCCGGTCCTCGGGAAAACCGGGCGACGGGCTGACCGCGGTGGAACCGTTCCGATCGTCGAGGCCCGTGATCACGCCGGTGATCGTCACCGTGTCGCCCGCGAGCGGAGACTTGTATCCCACGTCCATCGACGGGTCGCCGCCTGTCACGCCCTGAACGTCGTGGATGGCAGCTGGCGCGGCGCTCGCTTGCGGTGTCGCACCGATCATCGGTACGACGAAGCAGGTCAAAAGCGATACAAGCCCCAAGCGCCGCATCACGTCGATCCTAGACCCTGAGGTCGCCGTGCGCGCGGATCGCTCCTACGCCCGGAGAACCTACGGGCTCTCGGCCCCTCCTCCTCGCCCGGCTCCACCGCGTCCACATGGTCTTCCTCCTCGGCCTCGGGAGCCTCTTCGGCCTCCGAGTTCGGCCGATGCTCGGGGTCGATCGCCAGGCAGACCTCGCAGAAGTCCCGCCCGAACGGGGTCAACCCGACGCTGCGTCGGATCGTGCGCGCGTGGCCGGCCTTGCGGATCGCCTCGATCACGTCCGGCTGCGCCTCGAGCACCTGGTACGCGCGACGGCTCTTGACCGGCTCGTGGGAGAACCAGATCAGCCCGAGGCGGAAGAGGTTGTTGAGGTAGGCGGGGACCCGCTTCGTGTAGCGGCAGCCGGCCTCGGCGCCGATCATCGTCAGCCCCGGCGCGACGAGCTCGGAGCCGATGTTGAGCGGGCGCGAGGTGCGGACGTCGACCGAAGCCTGCGGCCCGTCCACGGCCAACAAGCGGAGGATCCGGCCCTCGTCCGGGGCCAGCTCGGCGAGGATCCGCTCGTAGGCGGGGTGCTCCGACTGCTCGAAGCGGACGTCGGCCGAGCGCCGCAGGAGCTCGGCGCCGCGCTCGCGCAGCGGCGAGCCCTTGGCTCCCCGGCCCGGCTCGTTCACGGGTACGCCGACGATCCCCAGCGCCCTGCGCGCCGCATCGCGGGCGTCGCTGCCGGTCGAGCGGAAGAGCTCGCGCGGCGAGGTTCCGGTCGCCGCCGCCTTGACGGCGCGCGAGGTCACGCTCGCCGACGCCTTGACCGTCCACTGGGCGGTCTGCCACCAGGCCGCGGCCGCGATCCGCGCCAGCCCCGGCGCGGCGCGCACGAGGTCGCGCGGCTTGGCGCCGTCGCTCGCGAAGTCCTCCTGGGGGCCGAGGTCGTCCATCAGGCCCCGAATATCAGCAGGTGCAGGACTCCCGCGCCGAACCCGAGCACGGCGCCGTGGAGGAGCAGCAGCCACTCGTCCTCGCGCATCCCCGATCGCAGCATCTCGGAGAAGTCCTGGTGGCCCATCGTCCGCATCCGATCGGTGATGATCTCGCGCACCCGGGCGCTCTGGCGAAGGTTGAACTCGTCGTCGGCGAGCGGCGTCATCGTGAAGTCCGCGGCCTCGGTCGCGACCGATTCGCGGATCGAGTCATAGGCATCGGCGCCGACCGCCACCCGCACCGCCGAGCGCGTGATCCCGACCGCCTTGTCGATCGCGGGCTCGAGCGAGGTCTCGATCATCTGCCGGGTGCGGTCCGCGCGCCTGCCCTCGAGCAGCTCCTCGCCGATGTTGCCGAGCGTGACGATGTCGTCGGCGATGATCTTCGCGTAGACCTCCGCGATCTCGGGTTGGCGGCGGACGAAAAGCGCGTGGATCTTGAACGGGCCGATCTTTCGCGGCTCGACCGGCTCGAAGATCATCCAGAGCCCGAGCCAGTTGGTCACGTAGCCGACGATCACGCCGCAGATCGGCAGCACCCACCAGTAGGGAATCGCCTCGGTGATGAAGACGACCGGGACCCGAGCAGGAACCCGAAGATGAATCCGAAGTTGATCATCATCCGCAGCTCCTTGCGGCCGACCTCGAGGAAGATCCGGTTCGCGAGCTCGGGGTTCTCCTCGATGTGGCGGATCACCATCAGCTTCACGTCGAGCAGCTGATCGGCGTGGTCGCCGATCTCGTTCGTGATCTCGCGGACGATGCCGGGGAGCTGGCGCTGGACGCGGGCGTGGACGGCCTCGCGGATGCGCGGCGGGGTGTCGTTCCAGAGCGTCGGATGCTCGCGCTCCATCGTCCGCTCGACGACGTCGCGGATGTCGTCGCGCGAGCTGGCGACGATGTGCTCGGCGATCGCGTCGGGCTCGAGCTCGCGGTAGAAGTCGGCGGGGCTGCCGAGCTTGGCGATCCCCTTGTCGACCGCGATCGATCCCATCTTCGCGGCCCGCGAGGGGATGATCCCCTGCCAGCCGATCCCGCCGTGCATGACCCCGGGGATCTGCTGGATCTTGCGCGGCATGATCGACGCCACCGCCGAGAGCCCCGGGACGTGGAACCCGTGGAAGCGGATCGGGTAGAAGAGCATCCAGACGCCGCTCCAGTTCGTCAGGTAGCCGATCGCCCCCGAGAACAGCGGAATCGTGATCAGATCGAGCGTGTGCAGTCCACCTCCGCCCAAACTACCCTTCTCGACGCCCCCGGGAGGACTCGAACCTCCGGCCTAGGGTTTAGAAGACCCTCGCTCTATCCAGCTGAGCTACGGGGGCAGAGCCGACGGACCAAAGGTACGCGTCGCGTCGCCAAACCGGTCTGTGGATCAGGCTTGGCTGCGAAGATGCACAGGTGCTCGTCGACGCGTGAAGGAACGGACGGCGTGGCAATTGGCGCACACCAATTGGCATTTCTTGATCTCCTCCAAGACCCGCTGGCGATTTCCGCGCCTCGCCAGCGTCCCCAGGCTCGCGCTCTTGCCGCGACCAGGAAGGTGGTCCCATTGCATCGCCGCGGGGTGAAAGGCAATACCGCAGTCCGCGCAAGGGCGTCCGATCTTGAGGCTGACATACCAGACCATGAATTCAGCCTGACGGCGCCTGTTCTGACGCTGCCGTCTTCGTTTGTTCGCCTGGTAGTGGGCTGCCGCGTAATCTTGGCGGCAGGGTTTGCACCAGGGTTGATGGCCGTCGCCCCAGCGGTGGAATTCGGCAAGCAGTTTTTCGGCCCCGCACCGACCGCAACGCTTCGTGGTATTGGAACGGATCGTTTCCATGTCGACCGAGGCGAACGTATGTTCGCATTTCGATCGGACAGCATCAGCTCTAATGGCGCAACCAGCGGCGGTTCGATCTGTTCTACTTGGCAACCGGCCTCGTGGAAGCTCCCCGCCACAAAGAAAAAGCTCTTGCCTGCCCTTGGTATGACGGCGCTCGCAGCAACCGCCCTCGCCGCGACCGCGTTCGCCGGGTTCGGCCCGCCGCTCAAGCCCGGGCTGAAGTCGAAGGCAGTGATCGCCACCAAGCAGTTCACGATCCAGGGCTCCGACAACCCGCAGCGCTATGAGGTCTACTGCCCGCGCGGCACCCGGCCGCTAGGCGGCGGGATGTTCGCGAGCCCGCCTCCCGACGCCGCGGGCAACGGCGCATTCCCGGTCTCCTACGAGCGCCTCGGCCAGCAGGACGGCTGGCACATCAGCGTCGCCCAGGTCGGGCGCGCGGCCGGCACCGAGGTGACGCTCCAGGTCATGTGCCGCAAGTACAAGGGCAACATCGACCCGGTCGAGCACTTCGTCAAGGACCAGACGACCAAGAACGTCGAGGCCGGCGAGACCAAGCAGTTCACCCAGACCTGCAGGGGCGGCAAGCGGATCATCACCGGCGGCTACCTCTCGAGCCACTTCTTCACAAACAAGGGCGTCTACGTGACCGAGTCGCGGATGGCGAACCAGAAGTCCTGGACGATCTCCGCCACCGGGGTCCCCGGGGGGACGGGCGGCCAGGTGACGGCGATCGCGTACTGCACGAAGTCGAAGAAGCCGCTGGTCAGCGAAGTGCAGAGCGCTCCGGCGACCGCGACCCCGGCGGCGACCGCGACCGCGACGGCGCCCGAGTGTCCCGGCAAGAAGAAGCTGATCGCCGGCGGGTTCACCGCGCCGCCGCAGGTGCGCGTCTTCGACGGCGGCTTCCGGGGCCTGAACACGTGGACGGCCTCCGCGGCCTCCTACGCCGGTGGCACCGGCGCGGTCACCGCGCTCGGCTACTGCCTCTAGGTCCCCGGCGTTCATACCCGGCTCCCGCTGCCGGTAGATTTGAGGGCGCGCGGTGGGCGTAGCTCAGTTGGTAGAGCTCCTGGTTGTGGTCCAGGCGGTCGCGGGTTCGAGTCCCGTCGCTCACCTTCCGGTCGGCTGATTAGCCCGGCGCGGCGTCGAAGCCGCACTGGCGCGTCTTCGGACTCGATCTGCAGCGTCAAGCGGTCCTTGCCGTCCGCGTGCGCGTCGGCGACGGTGCCGGAGTAGATCTTGTTGTCCTTGCTCTCGAGGTTGACCGCCGAAGCGTCCTCGCAGAGGTGGAAGACCTCGCCGGACTTGGTCCAGAAGACGAGGTTCTCGCCGGTGATCGCGATGACGTCGGCTTCCTCCGAGGCGTACTGCTCCGTCGACGGAGAATTGAAGTCGACGCCGAAGAGAGTGGCGGCGCCCATCACCGCGATCGCGATGCCGCCGACGATCGCCTTTTGACGGCCCTCCATGTCCTTGTTCGTGAAGATCAGGACGATCAGCGGCAGGAACGCGATCACGGTGACTTATCGCGCCGAGTTGGTTCTGGACGAAGAACCGAACCGTGTCCTCCTTCGAGGCCGGATCGAGGCGGTTCGCCTTCTTCCACAGGTACGAACCGCCCATGGCGAGCGCGCCGACCAGCACGATCACTCCGATCAGCAGCCACGTCTCCACGGGGTCCTGATCGAGCACGTAGAAGATGCCGAACAGCTCGCCGGCGATCGCGAGCGCCCAGAGGCCGGCGGCGATCAGGCGGAAGCGCGTCGCCTTGCTCTTGGCCGCCGGGGTCGGCTTCCAGTCAGGGGCGGGCGACTCGGTGCCCTCTGAGCCGGCGCCCTTCTTCGCCGCGCGCTCTGCGCGCACGACCTCCTTGCCGGATTTGGAACGTTTTGCCCGGGCTCTTCCTCGCGGCGACACTACACCGCGAGTCACAAAGGACCACGAGGAGTGATGCCGTCCGCAGACAATCAAGAATCGCAGGTTTCTCGAGAACCTGATGCAGGGCGGCGGGGACTAGGCCGGCCCGAGCTGCAGCGCCCCTCCGAGGAGCCCGCAACCGAGGACGACGTAGAGCACCGTCAGTTTGCCGTGGAAGCGCGTGAGCACGGCGAACGCGGCGAGCGCAAGGATCGCCGTGTAGACGTCGACGGAGGCCACGCTCGCGTCGACGATCTCGACCGTAACCGCGGCGATAAGCCCGATCACGGCCGCGGCGACTCCGAGCAGGAAGGGTCGGATGCGGTCGTTCTCCGCCACCGCAACGAGCGAGCGGTGGAAGAAGATCGGCAGCACGAACGCGGGCAGGAAGATCCCGACCGTCATCGCGATCCCGCCCGCGAGCCCGCCGGCGAGGTAGCCGACGAAGGTCGAGAAGATGATCAGCGGGGCGGGGAGGACGCCGCCGATCGCGAGGCCGTCGACGAACTGGTCGTCGGTTAGCCAGCCCTGCGACTCGACTGCGCGTCTCCTGCAGGAACGGGATCACCGTGAAGGCCCCGCCGAACGTAACCAGCCCGGCGATCAGGCCCTCGAAGAAGATCTCGGCGGTCAGCGAGAGGCTGACCGCGCCGGCGAGCACGATGAGAACGAGCGGCAGCGGCGCCACCGACCCGGCCTGGCCGCGCCAGCGCCCCGACGTTGGTCCAGAGGGCGTAGGCGATCCCGGCGCCGAGCAGGACGAGCAGGAAGCTCGCGTCCGCGAAGACCGTCAAGGCGAATGCGGCGACCGCGATCAACGCCAGCGGAACATCGGTGATGAAGGTGCCGCTCAGGCGGAGGAGCGCCCGGGCGACGATCGCCCCGACCGCCGCCGTCAGCCCGTAGAAGAGCTCGTCGAGGTTGGTCGGAGAGGTTCGGCTTCGACGTAGAGCGACCGTCAGCCCGAGCATGAGCAGGAAGCCGGGGAAGCATGAAACCGAGGCCGGCGGCGAAGCCGCCGAGCTTGCCGCCACAGGTGTGGCCGAAGTCAACGCAGAGCTCGTGCGCCTCGGGGCCCGGCAGCACCTGGTAGACCGCGAGCGTCTTCTTGAACGTCTCCTCGTCGACCCAGCCGAGGTCGTCGACGCACTCGTGCTTGATCATCTCGATCTGCGCCGCCGGCCCGCCCCAGGCGAGAGCGCCGAACTTGAGGAAGCGGACGAAGATCGAGCCGGGCGAGTCCCTAAGAGCGGATTTCGCCGCGTCGATGATCGCCTCGATGTTGAGATAGGATTGCGACGGCAACGCCTCGCCGATGCACACCGCCTCGTCCGCCTCGCGTACATGCATCGCGTCGGCGATCGGCGCGCGAATATACCGCGACCACGCCGTAGCCGAGACGGCGCGCGGTGCGCATGATGCGCAAGGCGATCTCGCCGCGATTGGCGATCAGGATTTTGCGGAACGGCGTGCGCCTCACTTCGCCGCTCATGGCCGCGCGACCGAAAACTGCATGGCTTGCGGATTGCGCGCCTCCGCCTCGCGGCAGATCGCCAGCACCTCGGCGAGAACGCTGCGGGTATCGCGCGGATCGATCACGCCGTCGTCGAGCAGCCGCGCGCTGGTGGAAAACACGTCCATCTGGCCGTCGAACACGCCGATGATCTCGCCTTCATCGCATCGAGCTTTTCGCGCTCGACCGGCTTGCCGCGCCGGATCGCGGCGGCCTCGGTGACGATGGCCATGGTTTCGGCGGCCTGCTCGCCGCCCATCACCGCGGTCTTGGCGTTGGGCCAGGAGAAGCAGAAGCGCGGATGAAAACCGCGTCCGCACATGCCGTAATTGCCGGCGCCGAACGAGGCGCCGCAATAGATGGTGATCTGCGGCACGGTGGCCGAGGTCACCGCCTGGATCATTTTCGAGCCGTGCTTGATCATGCCGGCTTCTTCATATTCGCGGCCGACCATGTAGCCGGTGGTGTTGTTGAGATACAGCAGCGGCGTGCGCGACTGGCAGCAGGCCTGGATGAAATGCGTCGCCTTGTTGGCGCCGGCGACGTCGAGCGGGCCGTTGTTGGTGATGATGCCGAGCGCGTGGCCTTCGATGCGCGCGTGGCCGCACACCGTCGCCGGGCCGTAACGGGGCGAGAATTCGAGGAAATCGGAATCGTCGACGATGCGCGCGATCACCTGCCGCATGTCGACCGGCCGCCGGTAATCCATCGGCACGATGCCCAGCAATTCTTCCGGATCGTGGCGCGGCGGACGATGCGAGTTTTCAGCTGCACCCGGCCGGTCCCATTCCAGCTTGGCCATGATGTCGCGCGCGATGCGCAGCGCATCGCGGTCGTCCTCGGCGAGATAATCGCCGAGGCCGGAAATGGAGGTGTGCATCTCGGCGCCGCCGAGTTCTTCTTCCGTCGCGATTTCCCCGGTCGCGGCCTTGAGCAGCGGGGGACCGGCGAGAAACGCGCGGGTGCGGCCGCGCACCATCACAATGTAATCCGACAACCCGGTCTGGTAGGCGCCGCCGGCCGTCGACGAGCCATGCGTCACCGTCACCACCGGCAGGCCCGCCGCCGACAGCCGCGCCAGATTGCGAAAGATATTGCCGCCGCGGACAAAATCCTCGACGCGGTAACGCAGCAGATTGGCGCCGGCGCTTTCGACCAGTTGCACGTAAGGCAGCTTGTTCTCCAGCGCCAGTTCCTGCACCCGCAGCGTCTTGTCGAGGCCGTAAGGCTGCAGCGCGCCGGCGTCGATGCCGGAATCGTTGGCGCTGACCATGCAGCGGACGCCCGAGACGAAGCCGATGCCGGCGACCACGCCGCCGCCGGGCACGCTCTTGTCCGCATCGGGAACGTCGAACATGTAGCCCGCCAGCGTCGACAGTTCGATGAAGGGCGAGCCGGGATCGAGCACCAGCGCCACGCGCTCGCGCGGCAGCAACTGCCCGCGCTTGTGGAAACGGTCCTTGGCGGCGGCGGAAGCTGCGCGGGTGCGCTCTTCCAGCGCGCGCATCCGCGCGATCAGCGCCAGCATGCCGTCGCGATTGGCTTTGTAGGCGTCGCTGGAGGGCGCGATGGTGGATTCAGGATGGCATGGATCCTACTCGTCATTGCGAGGAGCATTGCGACGAAGCAATCCATGCCTGACGCGCGACGGATTGCTTCGCTGCGCTCGCAATGACGGCAGTCACTGAATATCCCGAAAATCTGCCGCGCCTCGGCCGGACTCGCGACCTCGCGCCCGGCCGGCGCGCGCAGGCGGCGAGGCTCTCGATCAACTGCCCGTTCGATGTCACCTTGGCGCCATCGGCCAGATAGAACGTATCTTCCAGCCCGGTGCGCAGATGGCCGCCCAACTCGGCGCAGCGCTGATGCAGCGGCCAGATTTCGGCGCGGCCGATCGCGGTGACCTGCCAGTTGGCGTCCGGCAATTTCAACTTCAGCAGGATCGGCAGCAAGTCCGGATCGGCCGGCATGCCGGAGGCGACGCCCATCACGAAATTGTATTCCAGCGGCCCCGCATACATCCCGGTCTGCCGGTACATGCCGACGCAGCGCACGATGCCGACGTCGAAACATTCGAATTCGGGAATCGTGTTCGCCTCTCTCATCACGTCGAGATAGTCCTGCACCTTCTCGACCGAATTATCGAACATCATCGGCGGCCACGCCCAGGTGTTGTCGGTCTTCACCTTGAGATAATTCAGCGAGCCGGCGTTGCAGGCCGCCATTTCCGGCCTGGTCTCGCGCACGCAATCCAGCGCGCCCTGATAATTCGGCCCCGAGGTGCCGGTGGTGTGATTGATGATGACGCCGGGACAGGCCTCGCGGATCGCCTGCTGGATCTCGCTAGAGACGCTGACCTCCCACGACGGCAGGTGGCCCTTGTCCGGCGCCTGCTGGCGCAGATGGATGTGCATCACGCTGGCGCCGGCATTGAAGGCGGCCTTGGCCTCGCGCGCCATCTGCTCCGGCGTCACCGGAACATGATGCTGCTTCGGATCGGTCAGCACGCCGTTCAGCGCGCAGGTGATGACGGCCTTGTCGCCCATGGATGAAGCGTCTCCCGGTTGCTCTCTTGCGGAGCGATGAGCAGAATACAGAAATGGAGGGCGATGTCACCGGCGCTGTCCCGACGCATCAGCGTCGTCCGCGCGAAGGCCGGGACCATACCAACGTGCGATATTGAAAGAAGGTCTCTGCTCAGCGTGCCCAAGACCGCATTCGGCGATGCGTGCCCGCGTCGCGGGGACGACACTCACGTCCGCTTCGGCACCTTCTGCTGCTCGCCGGCGAGATTTTCCGCCGCCACCGCGCGCTTGAATCCATCGCGCGCCTGCAGGCGCTGCCAGTAGGCCGCGACGTTGGGGCCGAAATCTTTGGCCAGTCCGATGTTTTCGGCAAGCCGCAAGGCATAGCCCACGGAAATGTCGGCGGCGGTGAAGCGATCGGCGCACAGCGTGTCGGCCTTGCCGGCCGCCGCTTCGACCGCCCGGAGCCGGCCCAAAAACCATTTCGCATAGTCGGTCGCGACTTGCGGGTTGCGCCGCTCTTCGGGTTCGAGCTGGGTGTAGCGCAGCACCAGCGTTTGCGGGAAGGTCAGCGTGGCGTCGCTGAAATACATCCAGTTCAGGAACGCGCCATAGGCCGGCTCATCGACGCTCACGACCAGCGGCGTCGGCCCGTATCGCGTGCCGAGGTAATGACAGATGCCGGAGGATTCCGACATCCGCGTATCGCCATCGATCATATAGGGAATGGTGCCGAGCGGATTGATGGCGAGATAGTCCTTTGCAAACACCCGCGGCGGAAACGGCAGCATTTTGAGGTCGTAGGCAAGGCCGAGTTCTTCCAGCATCCAGAGCGGACGAAACGAGCGCGCGGCGTTGCAATGATAGAGCGTGATCATGTGTTTCCGTCTCCTGTTCATTACTCGTCATGGCCGGGAGCGTCCCGGCCATCCACGTCGTTTCCGCTGCTCAACAAGTCACAGACGTGGATGCCCGGGACAAGCCCGCGCATGACGGCGCTGTTGTTGCACCGAGAAGAAATCACAATCCCATCTGCCTGGATGCGAGGTCCTTCATGATCTCCTCGCTGCCGCCGCCGATCGCGTTCACTTTCACCTCGCGGTAGATGCGCTCGACCTTGATGCCGCGCATAAAACCGGCGCCGCCGAAAATCTGCACCGCTTCGGAGGCGCAGAACGCCATGGTTTGGGTGGCCTGGTTCTTCAGCATGCAGATTTCCGCCACCGGGCTTTCGCCCTGATCGAGCCGCCACGCCAGCATTTCCAGCATCGCCTGCGACGCCGCGACCTTTTGCGCCATGTCGACCAGCTTGTGCCGGATCACCTGATGCTGCGCCAGCGGTTTTCCGAAGGTGTGGCGCTGTTTGGCGTATTCGGTCGCATCGTCGAGGCAGACCCGCGCCGCGGCGATGCAGCCCGCCGCCATGGTCAGGCGCTCGCCGTTGAAATTATGCGTGATCAGCCGAAAACCTTCGCCCTCCTCGCCGAGCAGGTTGCCAGCCGGCACGCGGCAGTCGTCGAAATGCAGCGTCGCGGTATCCGACGCCCACCAGCCCATTTTCTTCAGCGGCGTGCGCGACAGGCCCGGCGTATCGCCCTCGATCACCAGCAGGCTGACGCCGCCGCGTCCCGGCCCGCCGGTGCGCACCGCGGTCGTGATGTAGTCGGCGCGCATGCCCGAGGTGATGAAAGTTTTTTCGCCGTTGACGACGTAAACATCGCCGTCGCGCCGCGCCGAGGTGCGCAAATTCGCCACGTCCGATCCGCCTGACGGTTCGGTGATGGCGAGCGCGGAAATCTTCTTGCCCGACAGGATTTCCGGCAGCACGCGCGCCTTGAACTCCGGCGTGCCCGCGCGCGCGATCGGCGGCGCGCCGATCGAATTGCTTTTCAGGCTGGCGCTGACGCCGCCGCAGCCCGCCCGCGCCAGTTCCTGGACCGCGACGATCCACATGAAATTGTCGACTTCGGTGCCGCCATATTCTTCCGGAAATCCAAGCCCGAGCAGCCCGATCTCCGCCGCCTTCTCATAGAGCACGCGCGGAAAGCTGCCCGCCTCGTCCCATTCATGGGCGTAGGGCTCGATCTCTTTTTCGACGAAGCGGCGAACCACGTCGCGATAGGCGATGTGTTCGGCGGTGTAGAAGGGGCTTTTGGTCAAGGTTGTACCCGGCAGCTGATGTGGCGCGGACATTAGCGACGGGATTGCGGGGGATCTGCAAGATCGATTTATATCTCGCACATCCGTCATCCCGGGCGCGATGCAGCGCATCTTCGCGCTGCGTCGCAGAACCGGGACGTCCAAGGCGGTGCTTACGGCCCCGGCTCTGCAGCGCCACGCCGCGAAGAGTCGGCGCGCGCGCTGCGTCCGGGGCACGCATTCTGATCGTCACGTCGCCTTCTTCGCCCACACCTTGTTGTCGTGGAACGCGGCGCCGCCGACCGGCGCGACGGCTTCTGCACCGGTCAGCGTATTGATCCCCCGTCCGCCGATATGGGCGCGGTTGGGCTGCACCGATTCCGCGATCAGCACGCCGCGGCGCAGGCCGTCGAACAGTTTTGCGGTCAGCGTGGTTTCGCCGCGCGTGTTGCCCAGCGTGACGGCGTCGCCGTCGGCGATCCCGAGCCGCGCGGCGTCGGCGGGGTGCATCATCACCGACGGCGGACCCTCGCGGGCAATCGACGAGGGCGTCTCATTGAAACTTGTATTGAGGAAGCTGCGGGACGGGCTGGTCGCGAGCCGGAACGGATGCGCCTCGTCGGCTTCCTCGATAATGGTCCAGTGATCCGGCAGCGACGGCATCTGCTCCCAAGGACCCATGCCGGCGATTGCCCCAAGGGGGGTGCGCCCAATCCGCCTTGAAGTGAAACTTCTTGTCCGCATGCGCAAAACCGTCGAGGTAATGCGCGGTGCGGAAATCCGGCTGGATGTCGCGCCACAGGTCGGCCTGCAGCGTGTCGATGTCGCCGTGCCCGCTCAACTTCAGCGTGGCATCGATCAGTTCGCGTGGCGTCAGATCGAAGCCGCGATGCGAGACCTTGAGGCGGCGGCCGAGGCCCTGCAACACCTCATGATTCGAGCGGCATTCGCCGGGCGGATCGATCAGCTTGGCGCCGACCGAAATGTGCTGATGGCCGCCGCCATAATAGAGGTCGTCATGCTCCATGAACATCGTCGCCGGCAGCACGATGTCCGCCATTTGCGCGGTCTCGGTCATGAACTGCTCGTGCACCGCCATGAACAGGTCTTCCCGCGCAAAGCCTTCGCGAACCAGGTCCTGCTCCGGCGCCACCGTCATCGGATTGGTGTTCTGGATCAGCATCGCCTTGACCGGGCCGCCGCCTCTGAGCGCCTCCGCATCGCCGGTGAGAATACGTCCGATCTGCGATTGATCCAGTACCCGAATGGAGCGATCGATCGCGTCGTGGCCCTCGATGATGGATTCGTTGAACTTCCAGATCGCCATATTATTAAAGAACGCGCCGCCGCCTTCGAACTGCCAGGCGCCGGTCACGGCCGGAATGCACAACGCCGCATGCATCTGCGCCGCCCCGTTGCGGCTGCGGGTAAAACCATAGCCGAGGCGGAAGAACGCGCGCTTGGTCTGGCCCACCAGACGCGCAAAGGCCTCGATTTCTTCGACCGGCACCGCTGAGATCGACGACGCCCATTCCGGCGTCCGGGTTTTGAGATGCGCCTCGAGTTCATCCGGGCAATCGGTGTAGCGCTCCATATAGGCGCGATCCGCAAAACCCTCGCGGAACAGCACATGCATGACGCCGCAGGCGAAGGCGCCGTCGGTGCCGGGCCGCAGCAGAATCTTGATGTCGGCCTGCTTCATGGTGTCGTTGTTGTAGACGTCGATCGCCGCGATCTTGGCGCCGCGCTCCTTGCGGGCGCGCATCGCGTGCGTCATCACATTGACCTGGGTATTCACCGGATTGGTGCCCCAGATCACGACCAGGTCGGAGACGCCCATCTCGCGCGGATCGACGCCGGCGATCTTGCCGGTGCCGATGGCAAATCCGATGCG
Organism: uncultured Solirubrobacterales bacterium; assembly: GCA_963817065.1. Taxonomy (GTDB): domain Bacteria; phylum Actinomycetota; class Thermoleophilia; order Solirubrobacterales; family 70-9; genus CAWFMO01. Next base: position 85,130 of record CAWFMO010000002.1, on the reverse strand, counting down.
GGCGATGTTGGCGCAGATCGTCGAGTAGAAGCGGGAATATTTCTTCACATGGGCGAGGCGGTTGATGCCGTCGCGCATCACCAGCCCCATGGTGCCGGCATAGTAATAGGGCCACACCGATTCGGCGCCGAACTCGCGCTCGGCGGCGTCGAACCGGCTGGCGATCTCGTCCAGCGCCTCGTCCCATGAGATGCGCGCGAACTGGCCGGAGCCTTTCGGGCCGGTGCGGCGCATCGGATGCATCAGGCGGTCCGGATGATGAATGCGCTCGGCATAGCGCGCGACCTTGGCGCAGACCACGCCCGCGGTGTAGCTTTGCAGCTTGGAGCCGCGCACCCGCCCGATGGTCTGGCCGCCGATCACCTCGATATCGAGGGCGCAGGCCGACGGACAGTCATGCGGACAGGTGGAATGCCGGATGTCGATCTTGGCGTGCTGGTTCATGGTTTTAGGGATATCACGGAATGCCAGAATTGATGATAGGCTGATTTGAACGGAATCGGGCTTGCCGGCGGCCAATTCCCGCTGGAACCGGCTTTTCCACTGCGTTGTTTTGTCATTGTATGTCAGGAGCGACAGATGATCCGATTGAAATTCCTTGGTGCCGCCGCGCTTGTTGTGGCCATGGTCGCCGCGCCGATCATGGCGCAGGCCGAAGAGTATGTTCGCCGCCACCATCATCGCCATCACCATCGCCACCATGTCGCTTGGTTCAGCTACATCCACAATTACGGGCCGGGCCCATTCCCAGGCACCTGGGCCTATTACGACGGTCCGACCTCGGTCCGCTGCAAGCAGAGCGCCGCCGCCTATCGCGGCCAGGACGGCCGCAGGTATCCGTGCTTTTAACGCAGTCGTCCCCGCGCAGGCGGGGACCCATAACCTCCGGCGTTTTGGTTAGGCAGGATGTGGCCACCGCTCGCTTAAATCGAGAGGCCGGTGGCTATGGGTCCCCGCCTGCGCGGGGACGACGCGGTGATTGTTTTCGCCGCGTCCTCCGCCGCAGGCCGAACCCGTACGGGCGAACCGGTCGTGACCGGTGATGGCCGATCTGTCCAGATCACCGTCCGGCAACGGGCACGGACCCACCAGGAAGCCGGGCGGCAACTGACCGGCAATCGCCGTTTTCTTGCGAACCTTCTTCGCGCTTTCATCTTTAGCTGTGTGTGCTGCGTATCTGTCACCAGGAAGACGTGTCCATGGCGGCCTGGAGGTTGGTATGCCGGGAATCGGTTCGACCGTGTGGCGCCGGTTGGGCGGCACCGTGGTCTGCTCTGTCGGCCTGCTGTTGCTCAGTCCCGTGGCGGCGTACGCCGAGCCGAACGTTCCGGTGCCGCCCAATGAGCTGATCTCCGACGACGGCGAGGGCGACATTTCGGCCGCCGACAAGGATCTGGTCGTCAAGGTGCGTCTCGCCGGGTTGTGGGAGATCCCGGCCGGCGAGATGGCGCAGGAGAAGTCGCAGGATCCGCGGATCCAGAAGATCGGCCGGGAGATCGCGGCGCAGCATGAGGTGCTCGACGCGATTCGACCGTGCGGCCGCGAAGAAGCTGCGGATCGCCCTGCCGAAGAAGCCGAACAGCGACCAGCAGAAGTGGCTCGCCGAGATGCGCGATGCCGAAGGCGACGAGTTCGACGACATCTACATCGACCGGCTCCGCGCGGCGCACGGAAAGATCTTCCCGGCCATCGCGGCCGTGCGGGCGACCACGCGCAACGACACCGTCCGCAAGCTGGCGCAGCAGGCGAACCAGTTCGTGGTGACGCACATGACGCTGTTGGAGAGCAGCGACATCGTCGATTTCGCCGCCCTGCCGGTCGCGCCGGACCCGCAGCGGCGGCCGATGCCGCCGGCAAGCCGGTGCCGGCCGCCAACGAGAGCTCGATGTCGACGACGAACCTGCCCGTCGCGCTGCTCGCGCTGGCCGCGGGTCTGGGCGTGGGTGTCTTCGCGACGCTGCGCATCGCGGGCAACCGCCGCCGGTCGCACCACGGACGCTGGTGAGATCCCGCTGCGCCACCGAGGTAGGTGAACCTCGGTGGCGTAGCGGGCATCAAGACCTCGGTCAGCGGCAGGTCTTGCCCTTGTTGATGCAGGTGGCGATCTTCTGCATGGTCTGGGCGGAGTTGACGTTGATGAAGTCGTTGTGGTCGGAGAACGGGTTGTGGTCCTCCTCGGGGAAGGAGTCCAGCGCGAACTGGCCCTTGGCCTGCACGTCGCGGGGGATGTCGTAGGAGATGGTGATGCGCAGCTGCGGGATGGCCACGAAGCCCTGCTTGCAGGCGCCGGTGTTGGTGTCGGCGAAGGCGACGTGGTCGCGGTGGTTGGTGCTGTCGATGTTCTTGCCGTCCCAGCAGCCGGGGAAGTCCTGGACGCGCTGGACCTGCTGGCCGGCCGGGCAGATCGGGTACTTGTCGGAGAGGCGGTCGGTGAAGCCGGAGCAGGTCCAGGTGGCGCGGGCGTTGGCCGGGCCGCGGCTGATCGGTTTGGCGTCACCGGTGAGCGCGCGCAGGAACTTCGGCATCGGCGACGACCTTGCTGGTGGCGTTGCCGCGGTACTCGATCAGCACCGACGCGGGCCGGACGATGCCGCCGGTGTTGTTCGGCAGTTCGAGGTTCGGGCCTTGCGGGTCGGGCAGGGCGGCGGGGGCGCTGGGGGCTGCCGGCCGCCGGTTGCTGACCGTTCTGGCCGTTCTGGTCGTCGGCGGCTGGCTCGGTCACGGTGCAGCCGGCCAGCGCCTCGAGGCCCTGCGGGCGGGCGGCGCTGCGGGCGATGGCGATGGCGATGCGGTCGAGGACGGCGGTTCGCTTGGCCTTCAGCGGCCCGAGGATGGCGTTGTCGACGAAGTTCTTGCCGCCCTGCCCGCGGGTGGTGACCAGGCGTTCGTTGGCCTCGGAGATCTGCCGGTCGAGTTCGGCGAGGTTGCGGTTGACCTCGTTGAGGGCCTGGGCGGGTACGCCGGGCAGCTTGTCGCGTACGGTCGGGCACTGGATCTGCGGGTTGGCGGCCAGGCCGGCCTTCACGCTGGCCGCGGTGTGGCGCATGGCGGCGTGCATGCCGTCGTAGTTGGTGTCGCATTCCACGAGCGAGACCATGCCGGAGGTGCGGCCGCCGCCGGCCGCGGCGATGCTGTCGCTGATGCCCTTGATCAGCTGTGGCGCGCTGGGTCCGCAGGTCGCCAGGACGGATGTTGTTGAGGCGGGCGTCGATGCGGCCCTTGCTCGCGGCCATCCGCTCGTTGGCGGCGGCGACCGCGCGGTCGAGTGCGGCCAGCCGGTTGTCGACGGCGCGCCTTGGCCCGCGCGGGCACGGCGGGCAGCCGGTCACGCACGCTGGGGCAGGTCACCATCGGGGTCGTCGCGGCGAGGGCGCGCTGGGCTGTCGGCTCCGGAGCGGACGGTCTTGTCGATGCGCACGACCGGCCAGAAGTAGGAGGACTTGTCGCCGTTCTTGCACGTGGTGCCCGGAGGCGTCCAGATCGGCGTTGGACGAGTTCGCGGTGATGGCGAGGTTGCCGACGAAGTCGTGGACGTGCTCGGCGCCGTTCTTGATGCCCGGCTGCGCGACCGGGTTGTCCGGGCTGAACTTGCCGTTGCCGTTGGTGCCGCAGTCCACGGTGAAGGAGCCCTTGGACGCCTGCGCGCCGGGCGTGGGGTTCTGCACGTTGGGCTGGACCGTTCTGGATGGGGACGAACTGGTTCAGTTCGGTGGCCGCGTCCGCGGTGCCCTTGCCGCCGCTGGAGACGAACGTGGCGGTCAGGGCCCCGGACGCGGCGACGACCGCCACGGCCATGGCGATCCGTGCGGTAGGTGTGTGCATTCGCCCTGCTCGGCGTGGTGTGGTTCGCACGCTTACTCCTCGTAGCCTCTTGGTGCCGGGGCGGCTCCGGTGGAGAGTCGCCACTCGCAGGTACGGGAGGCGCGAAGCGGCAGACGGGTCTGAGGTGACCGCGTAAGCAGTCGGTAAGAACTCGTCCCGGTGCACATGAACGCGACGGGGCGGCCACCGGATCGGTGGCCGCGGCCGATAGCCCCTACCGCTGTCGGTAGTCCTTGACGCCGGCGGCGAGCAACTCGACTGTCTGAGCAATCCGTCGGATCCGCTCGGCCGGATTGCGCTTCGTCGACTCGATCCAGCGCAGGTAACCCCGCCGGTAGAACTGAGCCAGTCCGTCGAAGAACTCGCCGGCTTGCGGGTTCGCCACCAGCGCGGCGGCGACGTCATCGGCGAGATCGCCGCGTTGCGGCCCTTCAGGTTCTATCGCGACATCGACGTCGTCCCCGGCCGCGACGCCGTTGTCTCGCAACCACGCTGGACCGAGCACTAGGCCCCAGCCGACACCGCGTCGTTCGATGACGCCACGGACTCGATGGCCGTTGACCGTACCGCCGACATGATGGCGGGGTTTGGGCGCCCACACGTCATCGGGATCGAACGGCACGTTCAACACGACCCGGCCTCGGCCGTCGTCTCCGACGGTAGCTCTGAACTGCATTTCCAGATGGTCGCACTTCCCTGTGACAGGGTGTTGCCGCCCCGGAGGCGCTGAACGACGGCGGCCGTTCCCGCGCGGGTACGGCCGCCAACTGCGGTGTCCAGGACGGTTGTTGGCGACGGTCAGCGGGTTGCCGGTTGGCCTGCCGTGGCGACGCATGGTTCGACCACGTCGGCCAGGCGGTGCAGGGCTGCTGCGGTGGCCCGGCGGAGCGGCATGCTGCGATTCGGCCGAGGTGGTTCGGGCGGTATGACCGGCGCGTGGGGCAGTGCTGACTGCGCGTGTGCCTTGCCGGCGCTGGCGGCGAGGATGATGGCGAGTGCTTCCATGACTACTCCTTGGTGGCGGCGGGACGAGTCGAGTCCCGTACGACGAGTTCGGTCGGCAGCACGATCTGCCGGCCGGTGATCCTTGGGCGGATCGAGCAGCAGTTGGCCGGACAGCCGTCCGCGGTCGGCGGCGGGCTGGCGGATGGTGGTCAGCGACGCGTTCGCGGCCTCGGGGATGTCGTCGAAGCCGATAACCGAGACGTCGTGCCCGGGGCGCAGGCCACGGGTGCCGAAGGCATCCAGGACGCCGAGGGCGAGGACGTCGCTGAAGGCGACCACCGCGGTTGGCGGATCCGTCCGATCGAGCAGGAACGCCGCGGCCGCCGTACCTGCCTCCTTGCTGTTCACATCCGTGCTGATGGTGGTGATGCCGGCCCAGTCGACGCCGGCCTCGCGGAAAGCGTCGTAGTAGCCGCGTAGCCGTTCCCGGCTGCCGAAGTATCCGACGTCGTCCGGCGTGCGCAGGGTCACCGGCCGGGTGGGACCGGTCAGCAGGTGGTCGCCGATGATCGCCACGCGGCGGTGTCCGAGCTGGGCGAGGTGTTGCCCGGCGACCCGGGTTGCCTGCGCCTCGTCGATGCCCACGAAGAGCGTTTCCGGGCTGTCGGCCGGCCGGCGCTGGGCGCTGACCACCGGCAGTCCCCGGGCCTGGATCGCCGCCCAGGAGGGGTGCCAGTCCGGCAGGCAGAAGACGCAGAAGCCGTCGACCGCGGCGTTCTCGACCGCGCTGACCGCGGCCTGCTCGTCGTCCTGGGACTGGGGAACCAGCAACAGCCCGGTGTCCTTGCCGTGCACCGACTCCGCCAATCCACGCAGGAACTGCACGGCGTACGGGTCGGTGAACGCGTACGGAAGGCTGGAGGTGAACAGCACGCCGACGGCGCCCACCCGGCCCCGCCGCAACGACCGCGCCATCGGGTCGGGCCCGGCGTAGCCGACGCGACGTGCGGCGTCGAGGATGCGCCGGCGGAGCTCGGGGGACAGCTGGTCCGGTCGGCTGTACGCATTGGAAACCGTGCTGCGAGACACCCCGACAGCGTCGGCGACGGTCTGCAACGTCGGTCTCATGCCCGCTCCTTCTGGATCGATACAGAACCTCTTCTGGATCGATACAGTACGCTGCTGTTCGCCGGTGCGACACGTAACGCACACCACAAGAGTTCGTCGGTGGTGGTGGAGAGGGGTGGGCAGTGCGCGTAGAAGTGGAAAGCTCGTCCCGGCTGACCTTCAGCGACGGGTCACCGGTGCGCGCGGCGTCGGCGATCGCCCCGCTCGGTGACGGGTGGCTCGTGGTTCAGGACGACGCGACGCACGCCGCCTGGTTGCGGCCTGAGTCCGTCACTGCCGTGCGTGTTGTCGATCCGGTCGACGGCCTGGAGGTGTTCAGCTCCTCCGCCGGCACGAAACATCTCAAGCCGGACTTCGAGGCGGCGTGCGCGGTATCGGTGAACGGCATCGACGGGGTGCTGTTGCTCGGGTCCGGTTCGACCGGCGCGAGGATGCGGGCGTCGCTGGTGACCTGGGTACGGCGGACGGTTCGGCCGGAACGGCGGAACCGGCCTACACCGTGGCGGGTCTGGAAGTGGTGTACCGCAAGGTCGCCGGTGCTCTCGGACTGCGCGAGGATCAGCTGAACCTGGAGGGCGCGTGCGTGGTCGGTGATCGGCTGCGGTGGTTCCAGCGGGGCAACTTCGCGGCCGGCACGTCGACGGCCTGCGTCGACGTCGGCCTGGCGGAGCTGCTGGCCGCGGTGACCGGTGCGATCGCCGTCGACCGTGTGGAGGTCGGTGACGTGCGCCGGTACGACCTCGGCGCGGTCGGCGGCGTCGCCCTGGCCGTCACCGACGCGATGTCGGTCGCCGGCGGTCGGGTGTTGGTCAGCGCCGCGGCCGAGGACACCCCGAACGCCGTCGACGACGGTCCGGTTGTGGGGTCGGCGCTGGCCCTGCTGGACGACGAAGGGGTACTGGCGATCACCGCAATTCCCGAATCGGGTCGCGGGGCGCCCAAAGTGGAGGGCTTGACGGTTCATGCGACCACCGTCGATGGGCTGCGACTCCTCGCGGTCGTCGACGCGGACGACCCGACCGTGGCCATCAGAGCTGTTGGCACTGCGATTGCTGTGGTGAACCCGCCGTCAGCGGGTCCGTCGCGGTGCCGGCGGACGAACGGGCCGCATTGTTAGTGTGCGTCCGTTCACCCGAGAACTGGAGCGCTCCGCCATGAAGTACACCGTCTCGATCGAGATCGCCCTGCCGCGGGAGAGGGTGGCCCAGCTGCTCGCCGACCCGGCACACCTACCGAACTGGCTGCGGGGCCTGGTGCTGCACGAGCCGCTGAGTGGGGTGCACGGGCAGGTCGGCACCAAGTCGCGAGTTGTGTTGCAGACGGGGCAGCAGCAGTTCGAGGGCATTGAGACCATCACGCGCCGGGAACCGGTGGACCTGCACGGGATTCCGAGGCAGAGCGTCGTCCATTTCGAACGCGAGATCGTCGCCAAGGGCATGTGGAGCGCGGCGTGCGAGCGCCTGACCGAAATCGGTCCGGAGACGACGCTGTGGGTGAGCGAGAACGAGTACCGGTTCAGCGGCTTGCTGATGCGGCTGGTGGGGCTCTTGATGCCCGGCGCCTTCCGCAAGCAGTCGCTACAGCACATGCGGGACTTCAAGGCGTTCGCCGAGCACGGAAAGGACGTCCGGCAAGCGAAGGGCTGACCTGCGGTCTGACACGGTCCACCATGCTTTCTGAGCCTCAGGGTCGCCGGCCGACGCGGTCGACGATGTCGACGACGGTGAAACCCCAGTTGTCGCCGAGGAACTCGTGCGTCGTCGCGTCGAAGATCAGCACGGTCGGATCGGGGCCGCCGAAGGTCCACGAGACGGTGACACAGTCCCGGCCTCCCGGTCCGGTCGTGGGTGCGGTGGCCAGCCCTGGCGTCAGGGCGGCCGCCCGCAGCAGGGCCGCGCGCTGCGCCGGGCGCAGATAGTGGCCCGTCGACAACTCCATGACGTCCTTGCCGGTGCTGTTCGCGGTGCTCGCCGGGTCGTCCCGCTCGTTGCGCTGCCGCAGGTAGGTGAGCATGCCGGCGGTGTCGCTCGGCATCGCCGGGTCGTAGGCCGGTTCAGGCTCGCACGGCTCGTACCGGCCGGGAATCGGGCCGTCCGCCGGATCGATCACCACCTGGCGGCGGCCGTCGCGGCAGCCCGGTTCCACCGTCCGCAGCCCGTCGCTGTCGCGCGACAGGCCGTCGTGAGTGCCGTCGACCGACCGCCATGACTGGTACACGTCGCCGTTGCGGGCGACGGATCGCGTGTAGACGAACTGGTCGGGCCGGGGCACCCGGTCGGGCTTGCGCAGCGCGGCCGAGGCGGCCATCTCGAGCACCTGCGCGGCCGGCATCATCGGCGGTGCGGGCGGCTCGGAACCGGTTGGGAGGGCCGCCACCAGCACGGCGGCGGCCGCGGCGGCGGCCAGCCCGATCGGCGTCCACCGTCGCCCGGCGGCCGGTCGCCACCCACGCCGGACGGTGGAGCCGTCGATCTCGGCCTGCAGCCGGGCCAGGGCTGCGGCCAGGCGGGGGTCGTCGAGGTCCGACGGCGGTACGGCGGCCTCGCGTACCACGGACAGCTCATCCATGCTGGTTCGTCTCCTCAGGCCGGGCCGTCGCCGGCTCTTCGTGGATGCGGGTCGGGTCGGTACCACCCAGCGCCTCGCGCAGCCGGGCACGGGCCCGGTGCAGGCGGGACCGTACGGTGCCGACCGGGATCTCCAGGGCGATCGCGACCTGCTCGTAGGTCAGCTCCTCCTGGGCGATCAGCAGCAGCACGTCACGGTCGCCGGGGGCGAGGGCGGCCAGCCCGGCGGCCAGGACGTCGCGGGCGGCCTGCGCGGTCACCTCCGCCGCGACCCGGTCGGCGTGGGACTCCTCGTCGGCCCGTCCGGCGGCAGCCCGCTGCAGGCGATAGGCGCGTTCCTCGTCGCGGGCGTGCATGGCGGCCAGGTTCGCGGCGATGCCGTAGAGCCAGGGCCGAGCGTTGGGGCGGGCGGTGTCGTACCGGTCGCGTTTGCGGAAGGCGGTCAGGAACGCCTCAGCGAGCAGGTCGTCGGCCTCCTGCGGGCCGACCCGCGAGCCGAGGTAGCGGTGGATGTGCCCGGCGTGGCGCCGGAAGATCTCGGTGAACCACTCCGGGTCGTGCAGCGACCGGGTGATCACGGTGGCGTCGTCACCGTCGCGCGCCCTGGACCCGGCACGGAGCAGTCGTCTCATGGGCGGGCTCCTCGGACGTCGGCGAATGCGGTCACCATCTATCTGCTTACCGTCCGCGGACGGTTCGCGCCGCCCCGGTCAGGCGTGGAGAGAGAAGTGCCCGGCCCAGCCGGGTGATCCGGTGCTCGACGCAGGCGCCGGCCCGTTCGGTGCTGATCAGACCGGCGGCGCGCAGCGCGTACGCATGCTCGGAAGCCGACGCCGGACTGATCAGCAGCCGGCGGGCGATCTCGGTGGTGGTGTGGCCTCCGGCCGCGCCGATCTCGGTCAGCACCCGTGCGCGCGTGCGACCGATGAGCGAGGCCAGCGCCGATGGTCCGGTCATGAGCGTTCCCCCCGATGCCGACAGTGGTGCTACCACGTATCTGCTCACCGCCCGCGGAGGGTTCACCGCAACGACGTCCATTCGGCGAGCTCCGAAAGGGGCTCGGCCGAGGGCCGAGGCCGTGGTTACGTCACCTGCGGCGGCCGCATCCGGGAACTGGCAGATACGCAGAGCCACCGCCGCCGAAACATCGGCACCACGGCCGCATCGCCGCGACGAACCGGCCGCCGCAGACAAACGCAGGATGGCGGCCAAGCGGAAATCCACACCGATCTGATGACAGGAGACAAAATGAGCAAGCCGGCACGACTACTGGCCGCCATGGTGCTGGTGACGACCATGACGCTGCTGGCCCCCGTCCGCGCGGGTGCGGCGTCGGCAACCGTCAGCGCGGCCGCGGTCTGCGACGACACGGTCAATCCGGCCACCGCGACCAGCAAACGGACCCAGGCCTCGAAGACCGTCCGGGACGGCCGGACCCTGACCTTGCGAAGCGGCACGCTTCTGGGCACGCAGTACGCCTGGACGCAGCTGTCGGCGACGCGCGCCGGCGACACCATCTGGGCCGAGGTCAGCAGCAACGGACCCAGGCCGCCGGCTGCGGTCTGCGTGATGTTCGCCCCGTCGGGGCCTACGGATCGCAACTACACGCGCGGGTTGCCCACCTCTGCTGATCCGCAGGTGTGTATGCGGGCCGGCTTCCGCACAGGGTTGCTCGGAGTTCCTCAGTACACGCCGTGGTGGTGCTGACCGTACCCGCACGTCGATCCGCCGCACGCGGTCCCGGGCTCCACGCGAGCCCGGACCGGTTTCGTCAGCGGCCGACGAGATCGGTCACCTGGCCGGCGACGAAATCGAGGCCCATGGCGCGGGCGGCGGCGACCCGGTGATGCCCGTCGCTGACGTAGTCGGCCCTGCCAGCGGTACAGCTCGACCGGCGGCAACTCCTCGCCGCGGCTCATGGCGACGAACACCCGCTGGAATCGGTCGCGCGCCCGCTGACACGTCGGCCGGAAATCGCGGTCGAAGGCCTGGCGGTCCCGTCGGACGGTGCCGACGACATCCCGCACGGGGATGCCCTGCTCGCCGATCGGACGGCGGTTGAGCCTTGCGCCTCGTCCAGGCGCGGCAGACGGAGCCGGCCGGCCCGTCCGACCAGTAGCGCCGCGTACCGTCGTCGCTTGTGTTCGGCCAGCGCCTGATCGAAGGCGCACTCGGCGTCGGCCCACGGGTTCGCCAGGATGGCGCCGTTCGGCCTTCGAGCGGGCGGTACGCCCAGGAGGCGCCCGAACAGCCAGGCAACGACGACGAGCATCGCGACCATCAGTCCGTAGACGAGCAGATTCCGCAGCATCGTGCCTCCCTCCGGCACCATTGTGGCCACGGCCGCCGCCCGGCGCATCACTCGGCGAGGTCCGCCTGCCGACGGTAGTTGAGCAGGCGGCCGCGCCGGCGCACGGCGACCGGCAACGGGCCACCGTCGTGCGCCGCTCCGGCGGCTACCTCCTGGAGCGGCGGCCCGACCAGGCCGACCTGTGCCGATACCGGGCAGTCGACCGCGTCCCGGGAAACCGCCCGGTCCGCGGAACAACGCCGTTCGGCGCTGCAACACGCCATGCGGTTGTGGCGCGGGATCCCGCTCAGCGACCTCACCGGCGACTGGCCGGCACAGGTACGGCGCACGTGGCAGACCGAGCACCTGGCCACCGTGGTGGCATGGGCCGAGGCCGAGACGCTGTGGCTGCGCGGCGGCGGTCATCGGCCCGCTGACCCAGTTGAGCGACCAACACCCGATGGCGGAAACCTCGCCGCCGCCGATCCGGGCGCTGCACGCCGGTGGCCGGGGCGCGGACGCGCTGGAGCAGTACCTCTACACCAAGAACCTGCTGGTGGAGGAGCTGGGGTGAATCCCGGCAGCGAGTTGCAGAGCCTGTACCGGGCGATCCTGCGGGCTGAGGATCCGGTCGGTACGAGAACCACGCCGCGTCGCCCGGTAGCTGTCGCGGAACCGGCCCCGGCGGCGATGTCCCGGCACGAGCCTGAGCCTCCCGCTCCGAGGCGGTGGCGCGGCCCGATGGAATGTCTACCAGACCACCAACGAGGAAGTCGGATCCCGCTGGACGCCGGAGATGGTCGGGGTGACGAACGGCGCGCTGCGCATCACCGGAGTCGGCCGCAATCCGACCGGAAAGGGCAACGTCTCCGGCGGCTTGTGCTGGTGTGGTCACGGCGGGAGGGGTTGTACGGCACCTGGAAGGTGCGCGCCAGTTCGACTCGCGCCGGGTACCCCCGGCCAGGTGATCGGTCTGTGGCCGGCCTCCAACGATCTGGCCGACGGCTCGATAACCCTCGCCGCGGCCCGGGAGGCGGACAAGCGGACAGCCCGCGGCTTCGTCCTCTGGCGCACCGATCGCCAGTTCTCCGACGAGCGGGTGATCGCCGGAGACTTCACCGGCTGGCATACCTACACGCTACAGGCGCCCCGGCACGCTGCGGATGTGGGTGGACGACCTGGTGCTCTACGACTCCTCGCAACGCGGGCCTGACGTCGTCCTGCCGACGAAGCCGATGAATCTGTTCATCCAGCAGGCGATCGGCCCCTGGGAAGGCGTTCCGGCACCGAACGCGAGCACACCGGACGAGGTCGTGCTCCACGTCGATTGGGTTCGCTACTGGGCCTGACCAGGACATTGAGAAACCTGCAAGGTGTTGTGACCATCTGATCGGGTCTGCTGGCGCTGCGACCGGGCAACCGGAGCGGCTGCGGCGGAAGGTGCGGGCGGCGTCACACCCGTGGATCCGCACGATCCGCCACTGCCCACAGAGGAGTATCGAAGCGGAGAGGATCCACAATCGTATGCGCAGGCTAACCAGATCAATCGTCGCTGTGTTCGCTGCGGCCACGCTGTCGGCCGGGATGTTCGCGGCACCCGCGACGGCCGCGCCCGCCGGCGGGGCCGGCGCATCGACCGGCAAGGTGCTGGGGATGGGGAAGCTGGACGGTCCCGGGATGGTGGTGGGGGCCAGCTACCGGCTGGCGTTCTGGCACAGCAGCAAGTGTCTGGACGTCATCGGCAATTCGACCGCGAACGGCGCCGCCGTGGGTCAGTGGGACTGCGGCACCGCGGCAGCGAACCAGACGTGGACCGTCGAAAGAGTGAACGACGACCCCAGGGAGTTCCGGCTGCGCGTGGCCCACTCCAAGAAGTGCCTCGACCTCGTCGGCAACAGCAAGGCCAACGGCGCTGCCTTCGGCCAGTGGGATTGCAACACCGGTCGTAACCAGACGTTCAGATTTGGGACTCCGGTGTGGGCGGCTGGTTCTTCGAGGTGCAGCACTCGACCAAGTGCCTCGACGTCGTCGGTTTCGCCACCCACAACGGCGCGACCGTAGGCCAGTGGGACTGCGGCCCCGCCGGCACCGCACCCAACCAGCGGATCATCTGGCTCTGACCGACACCGAGGGCGCGTCGTCCGGAAATCGGCGGCGCGCCCCGCAGCTTCATTCCGTGCGGATGAGGCGTTACCCGGTCAGGAAGCTGATGGTGGTGATCGTTGAGCCGGACGATCTGATCGGCACAGCGGTGATCTGTGCGGCTGACGGCTCGCTGGCCGCGGCGAGTGATAGGGGAGGAGGCCGTACGTGGCTGATCAGGTACTGCCGACGTGGCGGCCCGGCCCCAGCAGGCAGGCGATCATCGACTTCGTTCGGCTCACCTGCGGTGCGGACGGATCGGCCCCGGTTCCGGTCGAGGAGCGGGTCGCGGTGTTCGACAACGACGGCACGCTGTGGTGCGAGAAGCCGATGCCGATCCAGCTCGACTTCATTCTCCGCCGTCTGGCCGAGATGGCTGCAGGCACAACCCGCGTTGCGCGAGCGCCAGCCGTGGAAGGCCGTCGCCGAGCACGACCTGAGCTGGTTCGGTGCGCGTCATGGCCGAGCACTACGCGGGCGACGACACCGATGTGCGGACGCTGGCGGCGGGCATCCTGGCAGCGTTACGCCGGGATCAGCGTCGAGGATTTCGAGCAGCCGTCGGACGCCTTCCTGCGCAGCGCCAGCATCCGACCCTCGGCCGCGGCTATCTGCGAGTGTGCGTATGCGCCGATGGTCGAACTGCTCGGCTACCTGGCGGCAACGGCTTCACGAACTACATCGCTTCCGGCGGTGGCCGCGACTTCATGCGGCCCATCAGCCAGGACGTGTACGGCATTCCGCGCGAGCGGGTCATCGGAAGCAGCAGTACCTTCACGTACACGAGCGACGGGCACGGCGGCACCATCACCCATCGGCCCGCGGCGGACTACCTCGACGATGGCCCGGAGAAGCCGATCCGCATCTGGAGCCGCACCGGCCGCCGCCCCATGCTCGCGGCCGGCAACTCCAACGGCGACGGGCCGATGCTCGAGTTCAGCCGCCACCCGGACAAGCCGACACTTCAGTTGCTGGTCCTGCACGACGACGCCGAGCGCGAGTTCGACTACACCGCCGGCGCCGAACAGGTGCTGCGACGGGCCCAGGTCGACGGATGGACCGTCGTCAGCGTCAGGAATGACTGGACCACCGTCTTCTGATCGCTTTGATCCTCATCCACCCGGGATGAGGCCGCCGAGCGGTGGCAAGCGTTGACTCGGCGGGAATAGTGCGGTGCCAATCGTGTGCGACACGGAGGACAGCGATGCCTGCAGACAGGCCGAACATCCTCGTCATCTGGGGTGACGACATCGGGATCTCCAACCTGAGCTGCTACAGCGACGGGTTGATGGGTTACCGGACGCCGAACATCGACCGGATCGCCGACGGAGGGCGCCTCGATTCACCGACTACTACGGCGAGCAGAGCTGCACCGCCGGGCGGGCGGCGTTCATCACGCGGGCAGAACCCGATCCGCACCGGGCTGACCAAGGTGGGCATGCCGGGCGCGGCCGTCGGCCTGCAGGCGGAGGACCCGACCATCGCGACGGCGCTGAAGGCGCACGGCTATGCGACCGGCCAGTTCGGCAAGAACCACCTCGGCGACCGCGACGAGCACCTGCCGACCGTGCACGGCTTCGACGAGTTCTTCGGCAACCTCTACCACCTCAACGCCGAGGAAGAGCCGGAGCTCGCGGACTACCCGACGCCGGAGGATTTCCCCGACTTCCGCGAGAGGTTCGGCCCGCGCGGAGTGCTCCACTCCTGGGCGGACAAGCGACGGCACGCAGCGCATCGAGGACACCGGCCCGCTGACCAAGAAGCGGATGGAGACCGTCGACGACGAGTTCTTCGCGCGCGGCGCTCGGCTTCATCCGGGACAAGGCCGCTAGCGAACAGCCGTTCTTCGTGTGGTTCAACTCCACCCACATGCACTTCCGCACGCACGTCAAGCCGGAGAGCAGGGGCCAGGCCGGCCGGTGGCAGTCCGAGTACCACGACACGATGCTCGACCACGACAGGCTCGTCGGGCAGCCTGCTGGATCTGGTCGACGAGCTGGGCATCGCCGAGAACACGATCGTCATCTACTCCACCGACAACGGCCCGCACATGAACACGCTGGCCGGACGCCGGGATGACGCCGTTCCGCGGTGAGAAGAACTCGAACTGGGAGGGCGCCTACCGGGTGCCCGCGGTCGTGCGGTGGCCGGGCCGGATCGCCGCCGGGCACGGTGTTCAACGGCATCGTCAGCCACACCGACTGGTTCCCGACTCTGCTCGCCGCCGCCGGCGTGCCCGACATCGCCGGACAAGCTGCAGAGCCGGCACCGAGCTCGGCGGCACCCGCTACAAGGTCCACCTCGACGGCCACGACCAGCTCGGCTACCTCACCGGCGCAGGCCGAGGAGAGCCCCCGCCGGCACTTCTTCTACGTCTCCGACGACGGCGACCTGACGGCGTGCGCTTCGACCACTGGAAGCTGGTCTTCCTGGAGCAGCGGGCGACGGGGACGCTGCGGGTGTGGGCCGAGCCGTTCACCGAGCTGCGGGTCCCGAAGATCTTCAACCTGCGGACCGACCCGTACGAGCGAGCCGACATCACCTCGAACACGTACTACGACTGGGTCCTCGACCATGCCTGGATCGTCGTGCCGATGCAGGCGTACGTGTTCAGCATGCTCCAGAGCTTCGCCGAGTTCCCGCGCCCGCAGGAGCCGGCCAGCTTCAACCTCGACCAGGTGCTGGCCAAACTCCAGAACGGGATCGCCAGCGCGTGACCGCGCACCGACGAGCCGCCCGACGGCGTCCCGCCGGCCGACGTCGTCTGGGTCCCCGGCGGCGCTGTTCCGCATGGGATCCGACGACCACTACCCGGAGGAGGCGCCCGCGCACCGGGTGGTCGAGGTCGACGGGTTCTGGATGTGCCGGACCACCGTGACGAACGCGGCCTTCGCCGCCTTCGTCGCCGAGACCGGGTACTGTGACCGTGGCCGAGCGGCCGCTGGACCCGGCCGACTTCCCCGGGGCGCCGACCGAGAACCTGGTGCCCGGGTCCATGGTGTTCGTCCGGCACGCCCGGGCCGGTCGACCTGCGCCACCTCAGCCAGTGGTGGAGGTGGACGCCCGGCGCGTCCTGGCGGCACCCGGAAGGACCGGGCAGCAACCTCGACGGCCGCGCGGACCATCCGGTGGTACACGTCGCCTACGAGGACGCCGAAGCGTACGCGGCCTGGGCCGGGCTCGCCCTGCCCACCGAGGCGCAGTGGGAGCACGCCGCACGCGGCGGCCTGGACGGCACCGCCTTCACCTGGGGCGACGAGCCCGAGACGCCGCCGCAGCGGCGCGCGAACTACTGGCACGGCGACTTCCCCTGGCGCGCCGAGGAAGGCTACGGCGCGACCGCACCGGTCGGCTCGTTTCCGGAGAACGGCTACGGCCTGGCCGACATGGCCGGCAACGTCTGGGAGTGGACCCAGGACTGGTACGTCGAACGCCGCTGGACCGGCGTCTCACCCTGTTGCCTGCCCCGCGAACCCGCGTGGCGGGCGCCGGGTAGAGAGTTACGACCCGCGCACAACCGCAGGTCCAGATCCCCCGGAAGGTCATCAAGGGCGGCTCCTTCCTCTGCGCCGACACCTACTGCCTACGCTACCGGCCGGCCGCGAGACGACCGCACATGGTCGATACCGGCATGAGCCACATCGGATTCCGCTGCGCCGCCCCGCCAACGCATGGCGTCGCCTGACGGAATGCCGGTGGCAAGAACTACGAAACGGGGTTCACTGGTCCGCGGGCCGCCGCGCGTGCCGTACCCGGGTCGGCTTGGTAGGCGCGGAAGACGTCGTCCAGGGTCGGGAAGATGTCATCCGGGCCGATGGCGTCCAGCGTCCCGTACACCTGGAGCGTCGCGAGCAGCTGAGTGTCCGGCCGGACGAGCACGAAGCGGGCGTCATGGGCCCGGCTGTAGTCGACGAGATGGGCCAGGGTCACCCCGGCCGAGTAATCGACGTCGGAGATCGAGGCGCAGTCCAGCGCTATCCAGCGGACCGTGTCGGGGGCGGCGGTGATCACCGACTGGAAGTGGTCGGCGAAGCGATTGGCGTTGGCGTAGAACAGCTCGGCGTCGTAGCGGAAGATCATCAGCCCCGGCAGGCTCTGCGTACCAGGTCGGGCCGGTAGGTAGACCGGCCGACCGGCCTCGTCCCGCTGGACGATGTAGTCGCCCGGCTTGTATTGCCGCCGGACGAGGTCGAGCAGGGACAGCACGACCGCGAGGATGATTCCCTGCTCGACGCCGACGGCGAAGACGGTGACCGTCGTGATCAGAGCCACCACGAACTCGTCCTTGCGGCGGTGCCACAGCCGCCTCAGGCCGGTCAGGTCGATCAAACTGAAACCGATGAGGAAGACGATCCCGGCGAGTACGGCCGTGGGCATGCTCGTCAGCAGCTCGGTGAAGAACAGCGTGAAGACCAGCACGACCGCCGCCATCGTCATGTTGGCGAGTTGGGTGCGCCCCTTCTGCCCGTCGAGGATCTGCGTCTTGGTCGGGCTGCCGTTGACCACGAACGTGCCGCTGAGGCCGGCCGCGAGGTTCGCGCCGCTGAGTCCGACGATGTCCCGATTGATGTCGACAGTGTCTCCGTGCTTGAACGCGAAGCTGCGGGAGGTCGCGGCGCTCTGCGCGATGACGAGCACGAAGCACGACACAGCGGTCGGCAGCACCTTGGGCACATCCGACCAGGAGATGCCCGACGGCAGCCCGATCGGTGGAAAGCCGCCCGCCACCGCCCCCACCACGGCTACGCCGTGCGTGTGCGCGTCGGTCAGGGCGGAAATGGCGGTCAGTAGCACGACGGCGACGATGGCACCCGGTACGACCGGCAGGAAACGCTTGAAGATCAGGATGATCAGCACCGTGCCCAGCCCGAAGGCGAACGTCGCCAGGCTGATCGAGGACAGCGAGCTGAGCCAGTGCCACTGCTGGTCGAACCAGCCGCCGTCGCCCTTGGCGATGCCGAGCATGCCAGGGATCTGCCCCGACAGAACCTGGACCCCGACGCCGGTGAGGAACCCGATCAGCACCGACGCGCTCAGGAAGTCGCCGATGAAGCCCAGGCGCAGCAGCCGCGCCAAGAGCAGCAGCGCACCGCAGACCAGCGCCGTCAGACTGGCGAAGGCCAGCCACTCCGGCGAGCCCGGTATGACCCCGGCGACGCCGAGTCCGCTCAGACCAGCGGCGAGCACCGCGGCGGTGGCCGAGTCCGCGCCCACGACGAGCAAACGGGAGGAGCACAGCAGCGCGAAGACCAGAATGGGGAAGATGATCGTGTAGAGCCCGGTCACGATCGGCGTCCCGGCGATGGAGGTGTAGCCCATCACTTCCGGAATCGCCACAGCGGACAACGTGAGACCGGCGATGACGTCGCCGGCCAGCCAGGCCCGTCGGTACCCGCGTAACGGCTTCGGGACCAGGTTCACCGCAACCGCCCGGCTTCGATCCACCCCAAGACATCAAGTTCCGTCTCGCGCATGCCGCTCAGGCTGACAGCCAACGCCGCACCCCCGCATCACCCCCCGCGGACGAGCGATCACCAAGCCAACATGCCGACGACAACGGCCAAGGCACACAGACCCCAGCCCAAACCAGGTCGAAACCAAGGTCTCCAGGCACGGCCCTGGAACCCACCCCACCCACCTGGGCCACGCATGACAACCGCAACCCACCGACAGCAAAAAGCCGCCCCCAAAAGGGCGGCCATCGCAACGTGGGGCCTCCGGGGCTCGGGCCCCGGAATCGACAGGGTGGGCGATACTGGGATCGAACCAGTGACCTCTCCGGTGTGAACGGAGCGCTCTCCCGCTGAGCTAATCGCCCGCAACGGATTCAGACTCTACCGGACCCCGCGCGCCGCGCGCGCGAACCAGGGGGTCAGTCGGCTCCGACAGCCAGTTCCAGATGCATCCGCGCCAGGTCGACGCCGAAGCGTCAGCTTGACCGACGCCCAGACGATCGCGCCGACGAAGACGAAGCCGACCACGCCGATCAGGCCGCGCATCGGCAGCGACTGCCGGCCGACCCAGTGGGTCCAGGACTGGACGTGCCGCTTGGTGAACTCGAGCAGGTTTCTCGCCCAGGCGAACTCGATCGCCCAGATGGCCAGGCCGAGGATCACGATCGCCCAGCCGGGGCCGGGGAACGGGATCAGCACGATGCCGACCGCGACCACCAGGGCGCCCAGCACGCCGATGCCGATCTTGAGGGCGAGCGCGCCCGGTGGGGTTGGCGCGGATCTTGTCCAAGAACACCCACACGGCGAACGATGCTTCGTCCGGGTTCGTGCCCATTTCATCCCCCAGTGTTCCCGGCGCCCCGTCACTACCCGGGAGGAATGGACGTTACCGGAGTGAGTCAACTGCTGGACCACCCGACGCCGGGCGGAACCGAGTACCTGGGCAGAACAGGACAAGATATCGCTTAACGTCTTGTTCGAAGAGCGTTTTCGGAACCGCCTTCCCACTACTGGGTGAGATCAGCGTATGGCGGAGCGTAATGACAGGGATCACCTGAGTATGGGAAACGCGGGGTTCACCAGCCTCGCAGCGGTGCCGGGGGGAGTTCGTCCATGAGTACCATTCGTCCAACGACCGTCGAGGTCGAAACCTCGCTGCGGCTCGTAGCGCCAGATGCCACGGCTCTGCCCGTGCGCGCCAGTCTGCGCTACGACCCAGCCGACCCGTACGCGGTCCACGTGTTGTTCCACGCAGAATCAGCCGGTGGGGAAGCCGTTAGCTGGTCCTTTGCGCGGGAACTGCTCGTGACCGGGCTCGATGAGCCGGCGGGTATCGGCGACGTCCGGGTGTGGCCGTGGGCCACGCCGCGGGGCGACTTCGTCGCCCTGGCGCTGTCGTCGCCTGACGGCAACGCGCTGTTCGAGGTGCCGCGCAGTGTCCTGGTCCGGTTCCTGCGGCGCACCTATGTGGTGGTGCCGCGCGGCCGGGAATCCGAGCATCTGGACGTGGACGCGGCGGTCAACCGGCTGCTGGCCGGTCGATAGCGACAGGGAATTACCGGGGCGACCCGCGCGGACACTGCCGGTCCGCGCGGGTCGCCTTTTTCGCTCGACGATCGGAGAAACGGACACAAGGCGGTTAAAGCGGAGATCTAGTCAGAAAGCGAATAGCACCGACCGACGTGCTTTATGTCGGATTTAGCCCGTGATTGTCCGCTCGGCGACCGCGATCTGCCGAGCACCGGTACTCACACGTGCATCGCCTGGTCAGCGGCCGGTTACGGTCGGCCCGATGCTCACCTCCGACCAGCGCGCCTGACGGCCGCGTCCGCCGCCCGCCCCGACTGGGCGGGCGTCGGCACGTGCACGCTGCCCGAGACCGACCTGGCGACGCCGCATCCGGCGCCGCGCCGGCTGCCCGTACCACCTGCTGGTGCTGACCACCGCCGGGCACGGCACGGTCGAGATCGACTTCGCGCCGCAGCGCTGCCGGCCCGGCACCCTGCTCTGGATCCGGCCCGGCCAGGCGGTGCGCTTCGGCGGTCGAGCCGGGCCTGGACGCCACCCTGGTCTCCTGGGACCGCGACCTGCTCTCGGCCGCCGACGTCGCCGGCGTACCGGTCGACGACCTGCCCGGCCCGCACCGCTGGCAGCTCGCCGGCGAGGACGAGGACGCGGTGATCAGCGAGTTCGCCCAGCTCGCGGTCGACTGCGAGCGGCACCGCTCCGGCGCGGTCGCCGCCGCGCTGCTGCGCCACCAGCTCGCCGTCCTGCTGCTGCGGATCGCCCTGCTGACCGGCGACGACCGGCGCGCCGCCACGACCAGCGCCGAGAGCCGGACCTTCGCCCGGTTCCGCCGCGACGCTGGAGGACGGCCACCCGCACAGCCGGCGGGTCGAGGACTACGCGGCCCGGCTCGGCTGCTCGGTGCGCACGCTGACCCGGGCCTGCCTCGCGGTCACCGGCCGCACCGCCAAGCAGGTCGTCGACGACCGGGTCGCGCTGGAGGCCCGGCGGCTGCTGGCCTGCACGCACGCTGTCGGTCGCCGAGATCGGCCGGCGGCTCGGCTTCCCCGAGCCGACCAACTTCGGCCGCTTCTTCCACCGCGAGGTCGGGCGTGAGCCCGGGCGCCTTCCGGGCCGCCGCGGCGGGCGATGCCGGCCAGGTCGCCGACGACGTGGCCGACATCGGCGCCCGGTCCGGTCAGCGACTGGCCGCCTGACTGAGCGTAATGCCCGAATTCCCATAATTCCCGGGGTGCGCGAGCGGCGTCGAGCTTCGACGCGGCATGATGGAGGGGTGCAGATCTCCGCGCGCGGCGACTACGCGGTACGGGCGGCGCTGAGCTTGGCCCACGCCTACCCGGCCCTGATGTCCGCCCAGGCCATCGCCCAGGACCAGGACATGCCCCGGAAGTTCCTCGAGGCGGTGCTGGCCGACCTGCGCCGCGCCGGCGTGGTCCGGGCCCAGCGCGGCGCCGAAGGTGGCTACACGCTGTCACAGCCCCCGGGACGTGACGATCGGCCAGATCCTGCGGGCGGTCGACGGTCCACTCGCCGGGGTCCGCGGGCTGCGCCCCGAGGAGACGCAGTACTACGGCGCGGCGGAAAACCTGCCCAATCTCTGGGTCGCCGTGCGCGCCGCCGTCCGCGAGGTCGTCGACGAGGTGAGCCTCGCCGAGCTGATCAGCGGCCGGATGCCGGCCCACGTCCGCAAGCTGACCACCCGGCCGGACGCCTGGCAGCCGCGCTGAGGCCGTCTGCACGACGGACCGGCGTCTGGCGAATCGGCGAACGGGAATCCGATCGCGGTCCATCCGACGCAACCATCGACGGAAGGACTACCCCGATGGGCATCATGTTCCGCAGTCGCAAGAAGTTCGGGCCGCTGATCCTGAACTTCACGCAGCGCGGCTTCTCGTCCTGGAGCATCAAGATCGGCCGCTGGTCCTGGAACTCGCAAGGCCCGCGCACACCGCGTCGACCTGCCCGGCCCGCTGTCCTGGAAGCAGGACAAGTCCTGACGCCTAGGCCGCGAGGGTCAGGCCGCCGCGGAGATCACCACGTCGCCGCCGAGCCGGCCGTGCTCCGGCCGCCGGGTCACCGACCCGGCGGCCAGCAGCGCCTGCAGCACCCGGGTCGCGTCCGCCGCCCGGTAGACCGTCTCGGTCAGCGCGAACGTCCGCAGCTCGGTCACCGTCGCCTCGCCCACCTGCGGCCAGGTGCGCCAGCAGTTCGCGGCGCAGCGGCCCGGGATGCGGGCGTCAGCGAGATGTCGATCAGGTGCCGCTCGGGGTCGCCCGGGTCGCGGTAGCGCACCCCCGCGTACTCGTCGACCGCCCACAGCGCGTCCTTGAAGCCCTCCAGGCTCTTGCCCGACGTGGTGGCGAAGACCAGCAGCTGCGCCGGGCTCCTCGCCGGCCGCCAGCTCCACCGCGGCGACCAGCGGGAAGCCGGCCGCCGCAGCTCCGCGCGATAGTCGTCGGCCGGCGACGCCCCGGCGCGAGACCAGATCAGCGCCTCCGCCGGCTTGCCCGCGGTCAGCGCGGCCACGGTCGCCGGGCGCGCGGCGGCCCGCCGGCGCCGTCGCATCCAGAAAACCCAGCAACGGTACGCGCGCCGCGCCGAGCGCCTTCAGCGCCACCGCGAGCCGCGCGTCCGTGCCACCGGACGACGGCGTGCACGGCCAGCCCGCGCGCGGCGCCCGCCTCCTGCTGCACGGCGGCGAGCCGCGTCGCCGACCGCGGCGACGTCCTCGCCGACCGCCACCATCGTCAGTTCCCGCCCGCGGACCAGGTCGGACTGGTCCACGAAGACCCGCAGCGCCGCCTCGGCCAGCTCCGCCGCCGGCGTCGGCGTAGCCGTGCACATAGGTGGCCCGGCGGGCCCGGTGCAGCGCGGCGGGCGCCCACGCCTCCAGGTGGCGGACGAGCATCTCGCGCTTGACGTCGGCGACGCTGTCGGCGGTCATACCCGAGTTATACACGTGTCCGCGTCCGCGCAGGTCCGGCACCGGGTCAGCGGCATGCCGGGTCTTGTACCGAGCGGTGTCCGAGCAGAGCACTATGAGGCACGTGGCACCTCCGCTCGCCGAACTCACCGCCCAGGCGCAGACCCTGACGTCCGCGGGCGACCTCGCCGGGTGCCCGGGACGTGCTCGCCGACGCGCTGGACCCGGCCGACGCCGATCCGCAGCGCGCCACCCCCGACCTGGCGCTCGCCGCGGCCCTGCACGCCCGGATCCTGATCGCGCTCGGCGACCCGCACGCGGCCCGCATCTGGGCCGGCTTCGCGCACGCCGCCGAGGAGCGGCTGCACGGCCCGCACGACGAGCGCACGCATCGCCGCGGCGGCACCCACGCGGCGGTGCTGCACCGGGTCGGCAACCACGGCCGGGCCGCCGCAGCTCTACCACGACCTGGTCGGCGAACTGACCGCAGCTGGACGGCCCGGAGTCGCCGCGGGTGCTGGCCGCCGAGGCCGACCTGGCCACCGCCGAGCACGCGGCCGGGCACTGCACGGCCGCCCGGGACCGGCTGGCCGACGCCTGGGCCGCGGCACCGCGAGGCGTACGGCGAGCGGCTCCCGGCGGGCATCAAGATGCTGGCCCGGCTGGGCGCGATGGAGCGCGAGTGCGGCCGGCGACGCCGAGTCCGCGCGAGCACCTCGGCCAGGCCCAGGAGCTGTGCGCCCGGCTACCTGCCGCCGGACCACCCGCTGGCGCCGCAGGTCGCCGCGGCTGGCCGGGGCGGCCCGCGTCCGGCCGGCACGTGTGCGGCCGGGTGCAGCAGTCGGCCGGCCCGGCCACCGACGGCCCGGCGGCGGGCGTCACCCGGGTGCCCGACCGCGCGGGGGTCCATCCGGTACGCCAGGCCTCCCGCCCCGGGCGCCCGACGGCCGGCACGCCCGCCCGCGAACCGCCGATCCCCCTGCCCTGGCCTCCCCGGCGGCCCGTCGCAGCGGCGCAGCCGCCACCCCGCACACCCGAGTGCTCCGCCGCACGGGCCGCGACCTCCGCAGCGCACCGTGGCGCGCTCCGCCGGACCGGGCGAGCCGCCAGGGGCCCACCGGCCGGCCGAGCCGTCGCGACGGCGTGCCGCCATCCGCCCGGCGCAGCCCGAGCAGCCGGGCCCGCCGCACCGTCGGCCAGCCCGAGCAGACCTGGCCCACCTCGACCGCCGGCTATCCCGGACAGACCGGCCCACCTCGCCGCCGGCTGAGCCGGTCGGCACGGCCGACCGGCACGGGGCCAGGCCGGCCTCCGCGCCGGTGCCGGCCCAGGCTCGGCAGCCCTGGCCAGATGCCGCCGCCGGACAACCGGATCACCGATCCGCCGCGCACGTCTACCAGCAGCCGCTGTATCTGCAGCGACGCTGCACCAGGCGCCGGGCGACCTGACCGGCCGGCACGCGCGGGCCGACACCCGCCTCCGATGCCGCGGCCAGCGGGTCCCGCGAATACACCGCCGGACGGCCCCCGGCTGCCGGTCGGCACCGTCCCGGTCGGGTCCGTCGACGACCGGCGGTTGCCCGTACCGCGTGCGAGCGGCCGAGCCGGCACTCCCGGCGGCCCTTCGTGCTGGCCGCGCGTGCTGGTCGCGGCGATCGCGGCCGCGGCCGCCACCGTGGTCGCGTGACCCTGCCGCACGGCGACGCCGCGCCCCGGCCGCCGCGCCCAGGCCGGCCGCGGCCGCCACCGCGCCGGCCGCCTCGGCGCCGGCCGCCTCCGCGCCCGCGCGAGCCGAGCACCGGCGCGGTCGCGCCGGCCGATGTGCGTGCTCCGCGACAACCGGGACAGCGTCTCGCTGACCTGGACGCTATCCCAAGGGCTCCGAGGGCCCGGTGCTGATCTCCGGCGGCCGGGCCGGGCAGGAGCAGCGGGCCTTCCAGCAGCTGCCCGCCGGCACCACCGACTACGTCGTGTACGGGCTGAACGGCAGCACAACTACTGCTTCTCGGTGGCGGTCGTCTACACCATCGACCAGGTCGCCGCCTCCGACGCCGTGTGCACCGCACGCTGAACAACCGATTCGCAACCGGGCGGCACCCGCATTCACCGACCCGGCGGCCGCGGATCGTGGTGCCGATGCCAGCCGGCACCGCATCGGGGAAGCAGGCATCGGTGACGACGGAGGCGGCGATCACGGCCGGTGCCGTCTGGTCGGCGACGAGCGCGCGGCGCTCGAGGCGACCGTGGTGGAGCTCGAGAGCCGCCCGACCGTCCCAGTTCCGGCACGCTGACGCGCGCCGGCCGCCGAGGTCGAGCGCCGGGCCGACGAGCTGGGCGACCTGGAGCTGCGCCATCGGGCCCGGCTGCTGCGGCCAGCGCGCTGCTGCGCGAGGGCCGCTCCGAGCGAGGGCGGCCAGCAGCGCGCACCAGGTGCTGGCCTGGGCCGAGCAGCACGACAGCCCGTACCTGCTGGCCCGCGCGCACCGGGTGCTGTCCATCTTCTACCGGCAGATCGGCGACCTCTCGGAGGCGCTCACCCACGCCGTGCAGTGCGTCGCGCAACCTGACCGACGACGTGCCGCCGGCGGTCCGCGCCCGGCACCTGATGATCGCTGGCCGTGGCGCTGGACGAGAGCGGCTCGCCGAGCGAGGGCGACCGCCGGTTCCGCGAGGCGCTCGCGCATCGCCACGGCCGATCGGCGACCACGAGCTGACGCTCAACATCCTGAACAACATGGCGTACACCGCCTTCGAGAACGACGACGAGCCGGTCGCCCGCGACCTGGTCGAGCAGATGCGCGAGGTGCAGGCGCGCAGCGGGCCGCGACGTTCGGCGCCAACGAGCTCGACACCATCGCCCGGGTCGAGATGATGAGCGGCGGCTACGCCGCGGTCGAGGAGACGCTGCACGCCGTGCTGCAGACCGGCCGGACGTCCGCCGTCGCTCAGCCACGAGGGCGACGCCTCGGCCGAGTGCCTGCTCACCCTGGCCGAGGCGCGCCGGCTCGACGGCCGGCTACGACGCCGCCCAGGAGGCCCTGGACGCCGCGGTCGCGCATGGCCGAGGAGCGGGCCCTGCACGCGGTCACGCGCCCAGGCCCGCGAGGAGCAGGCCGCCCTGTACGCCGCGACCGGCCGGTACCAGCGAGGCGTACGACGAGCACCGCGCCTTCCACGCCGCGGCGACCGCCCTGCACTCGGCGCAGCGGGAGTCGCGCGCCCGGGCGCTGCAGGCCGTCTTCGAGGCCACCGAGGCGCGCCGGGCCAGCGAGCACTTCCGCGAGATGGCCCACCGGGACGCGCTGACCGGCCTCTACAACCGCCGGTACGTCAACGAGCGGCTGCCCGCCCTGCTCGGCGAGGCGGCCGCGCCGGCGTGCCCCGATCTCGGTGGCGATCGTCGACCTGGACCACTTCAAGCGGTCAACGACACGCTCTCGCACGGCACCGGCGACACCGTGCTGCAGCACATCGCGCTGCTGCTCACCGAGGCGGCCACCGAGCTCGGTGATCGCCGCGCGGATGGGCGGCGAGGAGTTCCTGCTGATCTTCCCGGGCGTGGACGCGGCCGAGGCGGCGCGAGCGCTGCGAGCGGCTGCGGCTGCGGATCCGCGACGTACGCGCTGGGCGCCGATCACCGGCACGCTGCCGGTGACCACCAGCATCGGCGTGACGACCGCGCCGGACGGCCGGGCCACCCCGTCGGCCCTGCTGTCCCAGGCCGACCGCAACCTGTACGCGGCCAAGCGCGCCGGCCGGGACCGGGTCGTGGTGGACACTCGCGGCTGACTGTGCTTAACTGCCTCGCTATAGAACAAAGTAGTTATAGAACAGAACGGCTATTGATGACTGCCGACCAGCTCAGTGCCGTCTTCGGCGCTCTCGCGGATCCCACCCGCCGCGCGATCCTGACCCGGCTGACCCGGGGCGACGCGACGGTCGGGGAGCTCTGCGCCCCGTTCGCGATGTCGCAGCCGGCCGTCTCCCGGCACCTCAAGGTGCTCCAGGACGCCGGCCTGATCACCCGCACCCGCCGGGCCACCGCCCGGCTCAGTCACCTCGAGGCGGCGCCGCTGCGCGAGGCGACGAGCTGGCTGGCCGGTTACCGGGAGTACTGGGAGGCCGGCTACGACCGGCTCGACGAGCTGCTGGCCGGGCTCGAGGCCGAGGAGCGGCCGTGACCGACATCGAGATC
The DNA here is from genome assembly GCA_963817065.1 of uncultured Solirubrobacterales bacterium. Classification (GTDB taxonomy): domain Bacteria; phylum Actinomycetota; class Thermoleophilia; order Solirubrobacterales; family 70-9; genus CAWFMO01. The sequence continues at coordinate 58,139 of CAWFMO010000002.1, read as the reverse complement.
GTCGCCGAGCCGGGCGTGCCGCAGGTCATCCTCACCCGCGAGTTCGCCGCGTCGCCGGCGGTGCTGTTCCGGGCGTACACCGAACCGGATCTGCTGGTCCGCTGGATCGGGCCGCGCACCTATCGCACCACAGTGGACATCCTGGAGCCGCGCGACGGCGGGCGCTGGCGGTACACGCACACCGTCCCGGACGGCGACCGGTACTCGTTCTTCGGGCTCTACCACGGCGATCCGACGACCGCGGCAGATCGTGCAGACCTACGAGTTCGACCGGCAGCCCGGCCACGTCTACCTGAACACCATCACCTTCCAGGCCCGCGGATCCCGCACCCTGATGCGTCAGAACACCGTCTTCCAGTCCGTCGAGGACCGGGACGTCTACGTGCTGGGCGGGATGGAGAAGGGCATCCAGGCCTCGATGGCGCAGCTCGACGAGCTGGTCACGAGCCTTCAGCAGTAGGGAGAGTTCTGCCATGTTGCTCGAGAACCGGAACGCGATCGTCTACGGCGGCGGGGGAGCGATCGGCGGCGCGATGGCGCGGGCCTTCGGCCGCGAGGGCGCGACCGTCCATCTGGCCGGCCGGACCATGCCGCCGCTGGTCAAGGTCGCCGAAGACATCCGACAAGCCGGCGGTACGGCCGAGACCGCCGTCGTGGACGCGTTCGATGAGACGGCGGTCGACGAACACGCCGCGGCCGTCGTGGCGGCCGGCGGGAGCCTCGACGTCTCGGTCAACGTCATCTCCCACCCGGACCACTTCGGCCGGCCGGTGATCGAGATGAAGTACGCCGACCTCGAAGAGGACGTGACCCCCCGGCTGCGCACGATGTGGATCACCGCCCGGGCGGCGGCGCCGCACATGGCCGAGCAGGGGTCGGGCGTCATCCTCACCTTCGGCGGCTACGGCGACCCGTCGGCCAACCTCGGCGGGCTCCAGGTCGCCTTCGGCGCGGTCGAGGCGCTGCGGCGTACCCTCGCCCGGGAATTGGGCCCGAAGGGCATCCGGGTGGTCACCCTGCAGACCGGCGGGATCCCCGAGTCCCTGACCGACGACATGCCGGCCAAGGCGCGCGAGGCCATCGCCAAGGGCACCGCGGACGCGACCATGCTGGGCCGGGCGGCCACCCTGGCCGACGTCGGCAACGCCGCCGCCTTCGCCGCGTCCGACTGGGCGCGGTCGCTGACCGCCACGAAGATCAATATCACGGCCGGCGTCGAGCCGTGGACTGACCAGCCCAGTGCCGGGCCGAGGGCGCCGGCCATGTCGGTGAGGATCTGCACGTAGTCCTCGTGGTCGAAGGTGAACGGCAGGGCGAAGGCGACCTCGTCGATCTCGCGGAAGGCGGCGTGCTCGGCCAGCCGCTCGGCGATCTCGGCGGACGGTGCCGACCAGGTCCGGCGCGAACATCAGCCGGGCGGGGCCCTGCGGGGTTTCGGTCCGGGGCGTGCGGCTCCGGGCGTACTCCTGGTATTTGGCTTTTTGGGAAGCCGTCGCCGAGTCGGTGGGAATGACCACCAGGCCCTGCGACACCCGGGCCCGGTCGCCGTCCGGGTGGTGGGCGCGGAACTCGCGGATGTGGGACAGCTGGATCTCGGCGAAGCCCGTCGATTCCTCGGCCTTCACCACGCTGCTGGTCAGGAAGTTCATCCCGTGCTCGCCGGCCCAGCGGGCCGAGCGCAGGCTGGCGCCGCCGTACCACATGCGGCGGCCCAGGCCGGCGGAGTGCGGCTGGACCCGGTCGGAGAACACCTCGAAGCCCTCGGTGCCGCGGAAATCGGTGACCGGCTCGCCGCGGACCATCTCCAGCAGCCGGCGCACCCGTTCGTAGCTGAAGTCCTCGGCCTCCGCGGTGTCCGGGTAGAGCGCGGCCTTGACCTGGTCGTAGTGCATCGGCGGGCCGACGCTGACCCCCGGGTTGAGCCGGCCGCCGGACAGCAGGTCGACGGTGGCCAGATCCTCGGCCAGGCGCAGCGGATTTTCCCAGCCGAGCGGCATCACCGCGGTGCCCAGGTCGATCCGGCCGGTGCGCTGGCTCGCCGCGGCGAGGACGGCCACCGGCGACGAGATGCCGTATTGCAGGTGGCGGTGCCGGACCCAGGCGCTGTCGAAGCCGAGCCGTTCACCCAGCTCGATGATTTCCAATGTGGACTCGTGGCCGCGGCGTGGGTCGGCCTCGTCGAACAGGCCGATGGTCAGGAAGCCCAGCTTGCGCAGCGGCGACGAGTCACCGGGCACGCGTCAGTCCCGGACCTGGATCCGCACGACCGGGAACTTGCGGTCGGTCTTCGTCTCGTACTCCGCGGCGGCCGGCCAGTACGCCTTCCAGACGCCGTAGAGCCGTTCCCAGTCGGGATCGCCGGGGCGGACGACGGTGTAGTCGGCCTTCACCGTCTCCGTGCCGATCTCCACGGTCGCCGGGCCGGTCGCCTGCTCCAGGGCGCTGACCCACTGCGGGTCGTTCGGGCGCGCCGCCCATGCTCGCGCAGACCACGTAACCGTCCCCCTCGGGCGCGGCGACCAGTGGGTTCACGTACTCGGTGCCGGATTTCGGGCCGATGGTGTGCAGCAGCACCATCGTCTTGCCTTCCCACGGGCCCCAGGCCACGCCGTCGTTCGCGCGGAAGGTCTCGATGACGTTGTCGTTCCACGAAGGCATGTCGGAAAAGTACTCCACCGGCAGCCACTTTTAGTGGGTATGAATGTGGGGTGACGATCACAGTGCCCAAATGCCCGACGAACACCCGCCTCTACCAGGGCGGCAAGGTGATCGCCGAGGGTTTCCGGGCCGACGAGACCGAGGACCTGCTGGCGCGGCATCCCGATGCGGTGCTCTGGCTCGACCTGTTCGACCCGGACATGGCCGATATGCAGGCCATCCAGGCGGAGTTCCACCTGCACCCGCTGGCCGTCGAGGACGCCGTGGAGGACCATCAGCGGCCCAAGCTGGACCGTTATCCCGAGCACCTGTTCATGAACGTGTACGCCGTCCAGGTCTCCACCGACGGCCCGGCGCCGGCCCTGAGCAAGATCGAGATCAGCGCGTTCATCACCCGACCGGGCGCTGATCACCGTGCACAAGTCGCCGGGTGATCTCGACCTGCTCAAGCAGCGCTGGGACGCCGACGACGGCCTGGCCGCGACCGGCGGCGTCGGCTTCCTGGTCTACGGCATGCTCGACGTCGTGGTGGACGGGCAGTTCGCCGCCGCCCGCCGGCTCGACGAGGCGATGGACCAGCCCGAGGACGAGATGCTGGAGCGAGGGCGGCGCGCCGCGGCGGCGTCCGCAGCACGGGTTCGCGCTGCGCCGGATGCTCGCCAACCTGCGCCGGCGCGTGCTGGCCCCGATGCCGGACGTGATCGGCACGGTGCTGCGATCGGACACCAAGCTCATCGACGAGCACCTGGTGCCGTACTACCGGGACGTCGACGACCAGGCCCGGCGGGCCAACGACGCCATCGAGCACGCCGTGGACCGGATCAACAGCCTGCTCGAGGCCGATCTCAACGAGCAGAGCAACTCGCTCAACGACATCACCCGCAAGCTGGCGGCCTGGGCCGCGATCATCGCGGTGCCGACCGCGGTGACCGGATACTTCGGGCAGAACCTGCCGTACCCCGGATATGAGAAGTACTGGGGTTTCGTGCTCAGCACGCTGGTCATCGTGGTCACCGCCGGCGGGTCTCTACTGGTACCTGAAGCACCGCGAGCTGGCTGTGACGGGTAACCTCCCTTCCTGATCATCGGCGGGGGAGGGTCCGGATGTTCGCGCTGATCATCGGCGCCGTCCGCACCCGGACCGCCCAGGCCGTCACCGTGCTCGTGCTCACCGCGCTGGCCGCCGCGGTGGCCGCCGCCGGCCCCTGGTACGGCGTCGCGGCATCGGCCCGGGCCGCGGCCGCCGACGTGGCCGCCGCGCCGGCCGGGCAGCGCACCGTCTCGGTCCGCAAGATCGTCGTCACCGGCGGCGATCCGCGGGCCGCGCTGGACTCGTTCGCCGCCGCCGTCCGCGCCGAGCTGCCGGTCCGCGACGCCGACCCCACGCTCGGCCTGACCCAGGCGATGACCGTGCTGGTCGACGGCGCCGGCCTGACCATGGGCGTCGACTACCGCGACGATCTGTGCGGGCATGTGCGGCTGACCGGCGCCTGCCCGGCGGCCGCCGCCGAGGCCGCGATGACCCGTAACACGGCGCAGCAGCTCGGCCTGGACGTCGGCGACGAGGTGATGGTGCGGGCCTCGCCGAACACCGAACCGCTGCACCTGCGGATCACGGCGCTGTACGAGATCGCCGACCCGGCCGGGGCCTACTGGAGCAACGAGCTGTTCCGGGCCGGCACGGCGGGCTGGACCCGGTGTTCACCCCGCTGGAGACGTTCACCGCGCCGGCGCTGGGCGAGCCCGACCCTGGCGTACGACGTGACCGTCCCGGACTCGCTGATCCGCGGGGACGACGGCTACGACCTCGGCGGCGCGTTGCGCGCGGCCGACCTGGAGATGGGCCGGCAGCAGCTGCGACTGGTCGAACCCGACCGGCCAGGTCCTGCGACACCATCGCCCGGGACCGGTCGACGATCGAGCGTGGCGTCCTGGTCGCCATGATCCAGATCCTGGTCCTGGCCTGGTTCGCGATCGGGCTGGCCGGCCGGTACACCGGCCGCGACCGCCGGGGCGACGCCGCCCTGCTCAAGCTGCGCGGCAGCAGCCGGCTCGGGATGCTGCGGCTGACCGTCGGCCAGCACCTGGTGCCGCTGCTGGCCGGCGCGATGCTCGGCGCGCCGCTCGGGCTACCTGCTGGCCCGGCTCGCTGGCCGGCCCGGTGCCGCGTGCGACACCGAGTTCACCGACGCCCTGGGGCTGTCCGGCGCCGCGGTCGGCCGCCGTGCTGGCCGGCGGCCTGCTGGTGCTGACCCTGGTCGAGGTCGTGGTGCTGCGGCAGCCGGTGGCGGTGCTGCTGCGCCGGGTGCCGTCCGGGCGCCGGCGACTGGCGGGCCGACGTGGCCGACCTCGGCCTGCTCGCGGTCGCCGTGGCCGGCATCTACCAGGCCCGCGTCGGACGACGCGGACGGTGGCCTCGGCCTGGTCGCGCCGGCCCTGGTCGCGCTGGCGGTGGCGCTGCTGCTGGCCCGGCTGCTCGGCCGGGTCGCCGACCGGATCGGCGCGGTGGCGGTGCGCGCCGGCCGGCTGCGGTTCGGCCTGACCGCCGTGCAGGTCTCCCGGCAGCCCGGCACCGACCGGGTGTTCGCGCTGCGTCATCGTGGCGGTCGCGATGTTCGCCACGGCGGCCGGCGGCTGGTCGGCCACCCGCACCGCGGGCACCGAACGCAGCGCCGTCGAGCTGGGCGCCGACCGGGTGCTCACGGTGCAGGCCAACAGCCGTACCGCCCTGGTGCACGCGGTCCGCCGGGCCGACCCGGAGGGCCGGCACGCGATGGCCGTGGTCGTCGACCGGGCCAGCTCGCCGCCGATCCTGGCGGTGGACAGCCCGCGGCTGGCCGCGGTCGCCCGCTGGCGCCCCGAGTACGGCCCGGTGGACGCGCTGACCGGAGCCCTCGCCGCGAACCCGCTGCCGGCCGCCGCTGCCGCCGATCACCGGCGACCGGCTGTCGCTGCGGGCCCGGAACGACCCGGGCCGCGCCGGTCGACGCTGACCGCGGTGCTGCAGAACGAGGCGACCGGCGCCGCCGTGCCGGTGCAGCTGGGCCCGATCCCGCGCGGCACGCACACCGTCTCCGCCCCGGTCGCGCGGCTGCACCGCCGCGCCGGGCTGCCGGTTCGTCCGCTGGACGCTGCTGACCCCGCCGAACGCCGGGGGCCAGCCCGGCCCGCCGCCGATCGACGCCCGGCTGACCGTCCGAGGCGCTGACCCAGCAGAACCCGGCCGCGGACATCCTCGGCCCGCGAGCAGCTCGGCGACGTCGCCCGCTGGCGGTCCGGCGCCAGCGGCGCCGCCCTCGACCTGGCCGCGGCCCACGGCACGCTGACCATGGCGGTGGAGCGCGACGACATCGGCTTCGCCACCGTCGGCAACCAGGTCTTCGCGGTGGACGCGGCGCTGCCGATGCCGATCATCCTGGCCGGGCCGCCGTCGCGGGCCTGGCAGTTCGCCGACCCGGCGCTGAACTCGTTCGGCGGCGCGTCACCCCGGTCCGGGTGGCCGGCACCGCCGCGGTCCTGCCGGTCCTCGGCACCGCGGGACTGCTGGCCGACCTGGACGCGGCGCGCCGGGTGGCCGCGGAAAGCGACCTGGGCGGGGCGTTCCAGGTGTGGCTGGCCCCGGACACTCCCCGGCCGGTCCTGGACGCGCTGACCGCCGGCGGCCTGACCGTGGCCGGCCGACGAGTCGGTCGCCGCCCGCGCCGGGCGGCTGGCCGAGCAGGGCCCGGCGGTGGCCGCCCGGTTCGCGCTGCTGGCCGCCTTCATCGGGGTGCTGCTGGCCGCCGCGACCGTCGCGGTGGCCGCCGCGGTCGACCGGGGCGCCCAGGTCGGCCAGCTGCGGCGCGCTGCGCGCTGCAGGGCCTGTCCCGGCGGTCGGCGCTGATCACCGGGTACGCGGGCCTGGCCGTCCTGATCGCCGCCGGACTGCTCGGCGGGCTCGCCGCCGCGGCCGTCGCCCGGCCGGTGGCCCGGGTGGTCGCCCCGCCGTTCACCGACGGCTGGCAGGTGATCGCCGCCGCCGGGCGCGCTGGGCGGCGCCGCGCTGGCCCTGGCCGGGCTGGCCGCCCTGCTGGTGCTCGGCCTGACCGGCCTGGCTGTCGGTGCTGCCCCTGGTCCGGCGGCTGCGCGGGGGTGACCGATGATCTCGCTGGTGCTGGCCATGGTCTGGGCCCGGCGCGGGCAGGCCGTCACGCTCGCCCTGCTGGCGCTGTTCGCGGTGGCGGCGGCGGTCGCGGCTCCGGCCTACCTGCGGGCGGTCGACCGGGCCGTCGCCGCCGGGCAGGTCCGGACCGCGGTGCCCGACGAACGCGGCTTCGAGGTCAGCGGCCTGCAGAACGACCGCAACTCCTCCGAGCTGGAGCCGGACGGGGAGGCGATCAACTTCACGGACATCGGCACCGCCCTGATCGGCCTGCCCGGCTTCGACTACGTGTACGCCGCCGAATACCCCACCATCGGCATCGAGCCGACCGTGCTGGTGCGCTCCCGGTTCGTCTACCGCCAGGACGCCTGCCCGCACCTGTCCATGGTCGGCGGCCGCTGCCTGATCGGCGAGGGCGAGGTGGTCATCGGCGAGCAGACCGCCCGGCGGCTCTCGCTGGCCGCCGGCGACCCGGTCACGCTGACCTTCGCCACCTTCAGCTCCGATCCGCAGACCCCGAGGTTCGAGGCCGGCGGGGCGCCGAAACCGCTCACCGTGGTCGGCGTCTACCGGCGCGCGCGATCCCGGCGAGACCTACTGGGGCACGCACGGCTACTTCGCCCGGGACTCCGGCGACCGTCCGGGCGAGCCGGTGTTCACCGACTTCAGCCACGATGGCCGCGATGGACCACGGCACCACGCAGGTGTCGATCGACGGCCGGGCCCGCCCCGAGGCCCTGCGGGTGGACAACCTGCGGCGCGCTGCGTACCGGGCTGGCCAGCGCTCACCGCGACCGCCGGCCGGCTCGGCTCGGACGTCACGCTCCGGACCGGCATCCCGCGCCTGCTGGACCGGATCGACGCCGGCCGGGTCGACCGCCCGGCTGATCGTCCCGGTGCTCGCGGTGCCGCTGGTGCTGCTCGCCTGCCTGAGCATCTTCCTGGCGGTCGGCTACGGCACCGAGGGCCGCCGGCCGGAGCTGGCCGTGGTCGCCCTGCGCGGCGCCCGCTGGTGGGCCCGCTGGTGGCTGGCCACCGGCGAGAGCCTGGTCGCCATCGTGGCCGGCGCGATCGCCGGCTGCCTGGCCGGTCAGCTGCTGGTCAACCTGATCGCGGCGGCGCGGTTCCCGGGGGTCGGCGCGGCGCCCGGCCTGGCCTCGCTGCGGTACGCCCCGCTGGCCGCCCTGGCCGCGGTGCTGGCCGCCGTGCTGGCCCAGCGCCGGCAGCTGCTCAGCCCGGTCGCCGAGCTGCTGCGCCGCGGCGCCGGCGGTGACCGCGGGCGTGCGCGCGCTGGCCGTCGAGGCCGCGGTGCTGGTCCTCGCCGTCGTCGCCGTCGTCCAGCTGCTGGTCACCGACGGCCGGCTGACCGGCGTCGGCACCTTCGCGCCGGCGTTCCTCGTCCTGGCCCTGGCCCTGCTGGCCGCCCGGGCCGCTGCTGCCGATCGATCACCCGGTCCGCCGTGCGGGCCCTGCGCCAGGGCCGGCTCGGGCGTCGCCCTGGCCGGCTTCCAGCTGTCCCGCCGGCCCGGCGCGGCCCGCCTGTTCACCCTGCTGGTCGCCGCGGTCGCGGTGGCCGGCTACGCCGCCTGCGCGGTCGACGTGGCCGCCCAGGGCCGGGTGGTCGCGTCCGAGCTCGGCATCGGCGCCGACCGGGTGGTCACCGTCGGAGCCGGTCAGCCGCGCCCAACTGCTCACCGCGGTCCGCGACGGTCGACCCGGACGGCGACTTCGCGATGGCGGCCGTCCGGATGCCCGGCAGCGGCCCGCAGGAGGCCGCCCGGTCTCGCCCTGGACACCAGCCGGCTGGCCGCGGTGGCGACCTGGCCCGCCGGACGCGCCCGACCCGGCCGCGGCTGGCGCCGCAAGCTGCACCCGGCCGCGGGCCCGCCGGTCGTCTTCCCCGGCCAGGACATCACCCTCGACGTCACCGGCCACCGGCCTGGACCTGGGCAAGCCGCTGCGCCTGCAGCGTCGTCGCTGTCCTCGGTCACCGGGCTCGGCGAGGTCACCGTGCGGCTGGGCGACGCTGATCGACCGGGCCGTTCACCTACCAGCAGCGGGTGCCGCGATGTGCCGGGACGGCTGCCGGCTCAACGGCATCGAGCTCGCCACCGATCCGGGCGTCACCGGCGTCACCGGCCAGGTCACCATCCGCGGGCTGCGGATCGTCAACCCGCGGCCGGGACGCCCGTGCCGCCGGCGCAGGTCGCGCGACGCCGGCCCGCTGGCGGGTGTCCGACGAGGGCGTCTCGATCGCCGCCGCCCCCGACGGCCTGCGGATCGACCTGACGGGCTCGGCCGGCCTGCCCGGCGGCGCCTGGATCCAGCCGGTCGACGCGCCGTACCCGCTGCCGGTGGCCGACGTCCGGCGCGGCGCGGGCTGCGGTTCGTCACCGGATTCGACGGCCGGCCGATCCCGGTCACCACCGGTCGGCCGACCTGCCCGCGGTGCCCCGGCTCGGCACCGGCGCGGCCCTGGCCGACCTGGAGTACCCGGACCGCCTGGCCACCGACGCGCGGACGTCGGTCGCGCCCCAGGTCTGGCTGTCGCGCCCGGGCGCCGGCCGACGTGCTGGACCGGCTGGCCGAGCCGGGCTGGTGGTCGTCGACGACGTGACCGCGGCCCAGCTGCGGGCCCAGCTCGACGAGCAGGGCCCGGCGCTGGCGCTGTGGTTCTACGTGCTGGCCGGCGTGCCTGGCGACCGCGCTGGCGGCCGGCGCGCTGGTGCTGGCCGCGGCGGTCGACCGGGCCCGCCGGGTCGAGGACCTGTCGGCGCTGCGCGCCCAGGGGCTGGGCCGGGCCGCGCTGAGCCGGGCGACACTGTGGACGTACCCGGTGCTGGTGGCCTCGCGGCCGTGCTGGCCGGCCTGCTCATCGCGCTGATCCCTGGCGGCTGACCGGCTGGGCGCTGCCGCTCGCCGGGCTCGACCCGCCCCGCTGCCGCTGCCCGGCTGGCCCCGGCGTCCGGTCGCGTCGCCCTGGCGTGGGCCTGGCGGTGCTGGTCGTCCTGGCCGGGGTCGCGTTCGTCACCGGCCGGCGTACCCACGAAGGAGATCGCATGAGAACGCTCGACCGTCGAGAACGCGTCGATCGCCTACGGCGCCGGGGAGCCGGTGCTGCGGGACGTCTCGGTGGCGGTGCGGCCGGGGGAGATGCTGGCGGTGACCGGCACCGTCCGGCGCGGGCAAGACCACGCTGCTGGCCGCGATGGCCGGTCTGCTGCCGCCGGTGCACGGCCGGGTGCTGATCGACGGCGAGCCGCTGGGCGACCGCGACCACGCGGTGTCGCTGGGCGTGGTGCTGATCCCGCAGGACAACGGGCTGGCCGCGATCCTGACCGCGGCCGAGAACATCGCGGTCGCGATGATCGCCACCGGCGGCACGCCCGCCGAGGCCCGCCGCGGCACGGCCGAGTCGCTGGAGCGGGTCGGCCTGTCCGGGCACGGCGACCAGCTGATCGAGGAGCTGTCCGGCGGGCAGCAGCAGCGTACGGCGATCGCCCGCGGCCTGGCCCTGCGCGGCGACGTGCTGCTGGCCGACGAGGTCACCAGCGAGCTGGACGCGGCCAACCGGCAGCGGGTGATCGAGCTGCTGCGCGCCGAGGCGGACCGGGGCGCCGCCGTCGTCTTCGCCACCCACGACCCGGAGGCGGCGGCCGCCTGCGACCGCGAGCTGCACCTGGTCGACGGCCGGGCGACTGGGCCCGCGGCTGAGCCCTGTCGCCCTGGTGGCGGCTGGCTAAGCTGCACCGATGAACGACCTCGGCCGGATTCGCGTGTCGGACGCTGAGCGTGAGCGTGTCGTCGCTCACCTGCAGCACGCGACCGTCGAGGGCCGGTTGAGCCTGGACGAGCTCGGCGATCGGGTGTCGGCCGCGTACGCCGCCCGTACCCGGATCGAGCTCGACCAGATCGTCGACGATCTGCCCGCGCCGGCCCGTCCCGAGGTCGAGCCGGCATCGCCGCCGGCGCCGGAATCACCGATCTCGAACGGAGTGCTGGCCGGGCTGGTCCTCACGTTGGGCATCGCGGCCGTCCCGGTCAGCTTCTCGTCAGCGATGGGCCCGGTGCTCGGCGTCATCGCGGTCGTCCTCGGCGTGCTCACGCTCAGCACGAGACGCGAGATGCCCGAGGTGAGCCGCAGCCTCGTACTCGCCGGGGTGGGTCTGGGTCTGCTGCCCCCGGTCTTCTACCTCTCCCTGCTGTTGCTCCTCGGCAGGCTAAGCGGCCGGCTCGGCGCCGCCGGGGACCAGGGTGACCTCGCCGTCGACGTGCTGGACGGTGAAGAGCGTGCCGGGCGGGTAGCTGCCCAGCACCTCCGGCGGCAGCTGCACGGTGCCGTCGCCGGCGACCACCGCGAAGTCCTGCCCGTCGCGGCCCTCGGCGCCGACCCGGCCGTCGCGGATGGTGACCGCCCGGCCCAGCCGCGCGCCGACCTCGTTGTCGTGGGTGACCACCACGATCGTGGTCTGGCGTTCCGCGTTGACCGTCTCCATCGCGGCCAGCACCTCGTCGCGGCCGTGCGGTGTCGAGCCGGCTGGTCGGCTCGTCGACCAGCAGCAGGCCCGGGCCGGCGGCGATGCCGACGGCCAGCGCGGCCCGCTGCCGGGCGCCGGGGGTCAGGTCGGCCAGCCGTGGACCGGCCCTGGCCGGGCAGCCCGACCAGGTCGAGGATGCGGTCCGGGTCGTCCAGCGTGATGCCGCGGGTGTGCGCGGCGCGGCGCTGGGCCAGCCAGATGTTGCGGTGCAGCGTCGCGTACGGCAGCAGGTTGCGCGCCGCGCCCTGCAGGACCACGCCGATCTCGGTGCCGCGCAGCCGGGAGACCTCGGCGTCGGAGAGCTTGCCCATGTCGTACGTGCCGATGTTGATCCGCCCGGCGGACGGCCGCATCAGCCCGGCCAGCAGCGCGATCAGCGTCGACTTGCCGGAGCCGGACGGGCCGACCAGCGCGAGCGTCTCGCCCGGCGCGATGGACAGGTCGACGCCGGCCAGCGCCACCACGTCGCCGGCCTCGGCGCGATAGATGTGCACCACCCGGCGGCAGGCCACGGCAAGTCCGTTCATGGGCACACGCTAGCGAACAACCCAAGGTCGCTCGCGGGTGTCCCGTCCGGGCCTCTTAGGGTTGGGGCCGTGCGCGACATCGCCGTCTTCACCGGAAGTGCCCATCCGCGAACTGGCCGCCGAGATCTGCGAGCACCTGGGCGTGCCGCTGCTGCCCACCCGGATGTCCCGGTTCGCCAACGACTGCATCGAGGTGCAGCTGCAGGGCAACTGCCGGGAGCGGGACGTTTTCCTGATCCAGCCGCTGGTCCCGCCCGTACAGGAAAATCTGGTCGAACTGCTCTTCATGCTGGACGCGGCGCGGGGCGCGTCGGCCGGCCGGATCACCGTCGTGCTGCCGCACTACGCCTACGCGCGCAGCGACAAGAAGGACGCCCCGCGCATCTCGATCGGCGGCCGGCTGGTGGCCGACCTGCTGGCCACCGCGGGCGCCGACCGGATCCTGGCCATGACCCTGCACTCGCCGCAGGTGCACGGGTTCTTCAGCATCCCGGTCGACCATCTGCACGCGCTGCGCGAGCTGGCCCACCACTTCCGGGGGTACGACCTGAGCAACACCGTCGTGGTCTCGCCCGACCTCGGCAACGCCAAGGAGGCGGCGGCGTTCGCCCGGCTGCTCGGCGTCGAGGTCGCGGCCGGGGCCAAGCAGCGGTTCGCCGACGACAAGGTGGTGATCAGCTCGGTCATCGGCGAGGTGGCCGACCGGGACGTGATCGTGCTGGACGACGAGATCGCCAAGGGCAGCACGGTCTTCGAGCTGCTGGCCCGGCTCCGCGAGCGCAACGTCCGCAGCGTACGGGTGGCCTGCACGCACGGCCTGTTCGCCGGCGGACGCGATCGCAGCGGCTGTCGGCCGAGAAGGACATCGAGGAGATCGTCTGCACCAACACCGTGCCGATCCCGCTGGCCGACCACACCGACAAGCTGACCGTGCTGTCGGTGGCCGCGCCGCTGGCCGAGGCGATGCGCCGCATCCACAACGGCGAGTCGGTCAGCGCCCTGTTCACCTGAAGCGCCGCCGTAGCGGGCTCCGGAGAGCGGCGGCTGCGGGCCGCAGAGGCTCTTGATCGCGCTCAGCAGGGTGGAGCGGGTGAACGGCTTCTCGATCAGCATGCTGTTCTGGTCCAGGTTGAGCTGTGGCCCCAGCGACGCCGCGGTGTAGCCGGACATGTAGAGCACCGGCAGGTCCGGGTGGTGGGTGCGCAGCGCGTTGGCCAGTTCGGGACCGGTCATCGAGGGCATCACCACGTCGGTGATCAGCAGGTCCGGGCGCCCGCCGGCGGCCACCTGGGTGACCGCCATCAGCGCGTCGGTGGCCACCGTGATCGCGTACCCGGCCGGCTCGATCAGGCGCTGGACGAGCTGGGCCACCTCGGGCTGGTCCTCGACGATCAGGACCCGGCCGATCACCGAGTGATTGTTCGCCCGGTCGGCCGACTGCGGCGGGCGTTCCTCGGCGGCGGGCAGGTAGAGGTGCACGGTGGTGCCCATCCGGGGCTCCGACTCCAGCGTGATGAAACCGCCGATGCCCTGCACGATCCCGGCGGTGGTGGCCAGGCCGAGCCCGGACGCGGTGGGGCGGGTGGTGAAGAACGGCTCCAGGGCGCGCCGGCGGGTCTCGGCGCTCATGCCGCTGCCGGTGTCGGTGATCACCATGTGCACCAGGCGGCCGGTCGGCGCCCCCTCGGCCAGCTGGCCGGGCTCGATCACCTCGTTGGTGGCGGCCACCCGCAGCATGCCGCCGCGCAGTTCGGTACCAACCTTATTCTGGTGGAAGTGATTTGCGACTTATTCGATGCAGATTACCTTACCACGCAGCTTACTAATCCTATTTCGTTAGCACATCAGGAATTAAAATACGATTATAGAAATGATTTGATCAGCAGTGCTTATTTGAACTTCCAGATCTTGAAAAATCTAAGCGTGAGGTCTACCATCGGACTAAATTTTAACGAGAGAAAAGTGAATGGATTTAATGGGCCTTTAACTGGTTTAGCCAGAAATAATGCAGGTTTGCCTGCTATTGTTCTAGACAATTCTAATGGTACAACCTTTATTAATACCAACGTAATCAATTATAAACCAGATATAGGTCCTGATCATAGCCTTGATTTATTAGTTGGTGAAGAGCTAAATAAATTTAACGTCAAATCAAATAGCAGTACGGTTAAATGGTTCCCAATAAATATTACGGCCGATGAAGCCTTTGCAAGTATTCAAAAGGCCGAACCTCCTGTAGGATCGGTACAAGATAAGCCTACTTCAAACACAGGTGGTAATCGCCAGTTATCTTTCTTTGCAAGAGCATCTTACTCTTATAAAGGTAAATATTTAGCGACCCTAAATTATAGAAGAGATGGTTCTTCGTTTTTTGCACCTGGAAGAAGATGGGGAGATTTTCCTTCCGCACAAATAGCCTGGCGTGCATCTGAAGAAGAATTTGTGAAGGATTTAGATTGGAAGTGGTTAAATTCATTCAAAGTACGGGCAAGTTATGGTATGGCCGGAAACAATAGAATTGGACAAGATTTATTTAGAACGTTGTTTTCTGCTAACTCCACGCTCGGCGGATATGCAGCATCAGACGGCTCTGTAACCACAGGGTTGATTGCAGGAAATACAGCAGCCAATAGTCTCATTAAATGGGAGAAAAATATTTCCGCTAACTTAGGGTTCGATGTAGAAATGTTTAACAATAGAGTTTCTTTGGCCCTTGACCTTTATGATAACCGTACTAAAGATTTATTGTTATTAGCAGATTTGCCTTCAAATACGGGTTATACCAATCAACAACAAAACATTGGAAAAACACAAAACAGAGGATTAGAAATCCAGCTAAACGCTTTGGTGGCTAAAACAAAAGACTTTTCTTATAACGCTGGAATAAACTTCTCTTTCAATAAAAACAAGATTTTGCAATTGCAGAATGGACTACAATCTTACGTAGCACAATCTGGATGGGTTAACTCTTTACAAGATTTTAAGATTGAAGTAGGTAGGCCAGTTGGTCAGTTCTATGGCTTCGTATCAGACGGACGATATACTGTTGACGACTTTACCTACACTCAAAATACAACTACTGGAGTTTATACCTATACCTTAAAACCAAATGTGCCAAATAGCAGTATATTGATTGGCAATAAAGCGCCACAACCAGGCGACATGAAGGTTAAAAAATTGTCAAGCTCAAGTTCAATGTTAATTGGCGATGATGATAAAACGGTTTTGGGTACGTCTCAACCAAAATTTACTGGAGGCTTTAGCAATAACTTTGCCTATAAAAACTTCGACTTGAGTATTTCTATGAATTTCGCCGTAGGCAATGAAGTTTATAATGCCAATAGCATTGAGTTTTCTTCACAGTACAATGTTAAAGACAATAATTTACTTTCGACAATGAATAACAGGTGGAGAAACTTTGACGCCAATGGAGTTAAAGTAACGGATCCAGTAGCGTTAACTGCTATGAACGCAAATACTACGTTATGGACGCCAACACCAGGCAATTATGCTTTAGCCTCTTATGCCATTGAAGATGGTTCCTTTTTAAAGAATCAATAACCTTACTTTGGGTTATACCTTACCAACAAATTTCGTTAAACGCTCAGGCTTTATCTCTAAATTTAGGATATATGGTACCGTAAATAACCTCTATACATTTACAAATTATAGTGGTTACGATCCAGAGGCAAATACCCGTAGGTCAAATCCGCTTACACCTGGAATTGATTACGCTGCATACCCAAGAAGCAGGTATGTATTGGCTGGTATTAACATGACATTTTAATCATTAAATCAAGAACAATGAAAAATAAAATATTTAATATAGCTTTTTTAGTCTTAACGATAGGAGCTGTACTGATTACACCCTCATGTAAAAAGGTTTTAGATTTTGAATCAGATTTGACTTCATCTGAAGATGTCGTTTTCGAAAGTACAACTTATACCAACTCGGCCATTATTGGGGTTTACAATAGATTAATTGGTGATAATGGCTATGGAAGTCGAATTTCTACCCTATTCGGCATTACTGCTGATGATTTCAAAACTTCTGGCAGTTATGCTTCTTCAGATCGTCGCGGAATTAGCATGTATGGTGCAAGCTCTGACAATACAGATCTGATTAATCCATTTTCGCAACTCTATTCAGGCATTGAAAGGGCCAATACCTGTATCAAATATATTCCTGCCTCTAAATTGTATGCTAGTGGGTCGGCTGCTGATCAAGTATTGATGAAGCGTTATTATGGTGAAGCATTGGCGCTGCGAGCACAGTTTTATTTCGAACTTATCCGTAATTGGGGAGATGTGCCGGCAAGTTTTGTACCTACAGCAGATTTAACGAACTTTAATCTGCCAAATTCAAATAGAGATGCAACTTATGATCAGATTATCGCAGACTTAAAAACCGCTGAAGATTTAGTAGGTTGGAGATCTGAAATTCCAGATTATGGCAGTTTCCGCTTTACAAAAGGTGCAATTAAAGCGCTAAGAGCAAGGATAGCACTTTTTAGAGGAGGCTATTCTTTAAGATCTGAAACTCACATAATGGAGCGAAGATCAGATTATTTGAAGTATTATCAAATCGCTATGGATGAGTGCAAGGATCTTATCAATAATCCTGCGCAGCACGCACTTAATCCTATTTATGAAAATGTTTTCAAAACATTACATGGCCCACGCCTGGATGATGCCCATGAATTGATGTTCGAAGTTGCCGCATACGGAAGTAATGCATCTACAGATAGCAAATTGGGGTACTACAATGGTATTCGTTTCAATGCTGCATCAAGTTATGGTACCGGTGGTGGGGGAATGAATGCTATCCCAACTTATTTTTATGAATTTGATCAAACCAGAGATAGCCGTAGAGATGTAACTATTGGCGTATTTGAGATTACCGGAACCTCAAAAAAAATGATCAATGTGCTGAACAATTTTACCGATGCCAAATTCAGGAAATCGTGGACTTCATTCAACAATAGCTCAACCTCACAAAATTTTGCCATTAATTGGCCAATTATTCGTTTTGCAGACGTATTGCTCATGTACGCTGAAGCTGATAATGAAATTAACAATGGCCCTTCTGCTGCTGCAATAGACGCTTTGCAAAAGGTGCAGAAAAGAGCTTTTTTGGGCTATGATACCCAAATTCCAATAACGCCAACAACAAAGGCCCCTTTTTTCGATGCTATCGTGAAAGAAAGATTGCTAGAGTTCGGTGGAGAAGCTGTTAGGAAATACGACCTCATCCGTTGGAACTTAATTAATAGCAAGTTTATAGAAACACGCGCAAAATTGGTTCAATTGATTGATGGAACTGGCCCTTATGTGAATGTGCCGAACTATGTGTATGCGAAAGAAGCAACCTATAACAATACCAATAGTGTAGCTGAGGTGGCCACGCTAGATTTGTATGGAGGGGCACCAAATACCGTGTTATTTTCTCCAGGCTTAAATTCAACAACAGCACCTGCTGGATATACCACTAAAAATTGGAGAAAGCAGTTGTCGTTAGATAATTCTGTTACCGGAACATCAACCGGATTTGCAACTTATTTCGAACCTAACAAAAAAGAATTATTTCCTTACCCTAAAACGGCTTTAAACTCAAATCCGAGCATGGTTCAGAACTATGGCTATTAATTTAACATATTAGATATGAAAACTATTTTCAATCAAACTAGTAAAAACTTGTTGCTCCTATTTGCAGCAATCTTGTTGATCACGGCTTGTAAAAAGGATGATGAACCAACATTAGATCCGCCTCGCTTATTTAAAGCAAGCGATATTTCTATTGCTGCCGGACAAACTTCAGCGAAAATTAAGTGGGGAGTTCCCTTATTTTCGTCAGGCAAAGCATTAACGTATACTGTCGATTTTTCTACTACGGCAGCCTTTACTACTGTTGCTTACAGCAAAGTTGTTGATACTGCTGGGATTACGGTTACCGAAGACAATCTGATTATCAGAACACCATATTATGTACGGATCAAGGCCAATGCATTTGAAAATCAGCCCGAATCAAAATATATCATAAGCACATCAACTATTACCCTTACCGGAACCCAATTGTTTTTGCCGCTCCATGAAACAGAAATTAGAGAAACAGCCCTAACCATGTACTTTGTAAAAGATGCATCGTTAACCAGTATTAAATTAACCCCAACAACTGGGACACCAATAACTGTTGCGCTTACCCCAACAGACATTACCGCTGGGCTTAAGGTAATCACGGGTTTAACTGGCGGAGTAAAATATACCGCCCAAATTTATGCCGGTACAAAGGATAAAGGCTTATTAGAATTTACTACTTTGCCGGTAACTAATTATACCCTGGTTATTTCTCCGACGGATAATTTAGCAACTACGATTGCAACAGCTGCCAACGGTGCAGTAATAGGATTAAACCCTGGAACATACACACTTAGCGCCGCCACTTTTATCACTGGAAAAACAATTACTTTAAAATCTACTTCTGGAACACCAACAGATACAAAAGTTAACTTTAAAGAGATAGATTTAGAAGGAACAGGCGCTGGAATTACGGTTTCGGGAATTGAATTTGATGGAACTACACCAAATGCAGCTTATTTCATCAATTTGATAGGTTCACAGGCAAACAATGGGGCGGCTGCAGTATTTACCAATGTAGTAGTTGATAATTGTATTGTTCATGCCGCAAATACTTCTTTCTTCAGGGGAAGTAGGGGAACAGTTGCTGCAGATCAAAAGATAAATTCGATTACAGTAACCAACTCCACTATTTACGACATGGGCGTAAATTCTAGTGCAGCTTATTATACCTTTCATTTGGATAATTTAGAATTCAAAACCTTAACAGTAACGAAATCCACTCTTTATAACAGTGGTGCAGGTTTATTTTTAGCGAGTAAAACCCTTGCGGCAGCAATTCCAACAGTAACCTTTAGCTATTGTACAATTAATGGTTTTGGTGGTGCTACAAAATATGCGCTATTTGATGCTGCGGCAAACCCAGTTAATTTTACGCTTACTAATAGCATTGTCGCTAATACCCCTAAATCAGGTACGGTACAAGCGGCTGCATTTAGGTCAACGGGTGCTGGTTCAACAACTACAATTAGCTATACCAACATGTTTAACTTAAATAGCACCGGAACAACCGCACTTACTTTTCCGTCTACTGCAGTGTTAACTTCAAATTTGGCGATAGATCTAGGATGGTCTACTACTTCAGTGCCATCAGCCTTCCAGTTGCCAGTTGGTTCTCCATTAAGAACTGCAAGTAATGTTAGTACCGCCATTGGAGATCCAAGGTGGGCTTACTAATTTATTTTAATTAATTTTAAAGGGTCTCGAGCAAATTGGGGCCCTTTTTTTATCCTTCAAATTCCTATTAAAAAATGAATAGCGTTAAACAAATTTTTCTTGCTTTCTTCTTTGTGAGCCTCAGCTTTTGCTCATTTGCCCAAGATCCAAAATATCCTAATGAAATTACAGTAGCTCAAGATGGTAGCGGCAACTATAAAACCATTCAGGAAGCGATTAATTCGGTTAGGGACTTAGGGCAATGGCAAGTCATCATTCATATCAAAAAAGGCATTTACCAGGAGAAACTAATCATTCCCACATGGAAAACAAAGCTTTCCCTAATTGGCGAAGATAAAGCAAATACCATTATTACATTTAATGATTATTCCGGCAAAATTATCTCAACTGGTAAAGATGCTTATGGCAATACGAAATTTTCTACCTTTACTTCTTTTACTGTTTTGGTGCAGGGCGATGATGTTTCGTTCCAAAATTTAACCATCCAGAATACGGCTGGCAGAGTTGGTCAAGCTGTAGCCTTGCACGTTGAAGGCGATCGGTTTGTGATGAAGGATTGTGCCATATTAGGCAACCAAGATACTTTGTACACTGCAACAGAAAGCAGTAGGCAATACTATCAAAACTGTTTCATTGAAGGTACCACGGATTTTATATTTGGAGAAGCAACTGCGGTTTTCCAAAACTGTACCATAAAAAGTTTAACCAATTCCTATGTTACGGCAGCGGCTACTACTAAAAATCAGCAATTTGGCTATGTGTTCTTAAACTGTGAATTAATTGCCGATACCAATGCTACAAAAGTTTACCTTGGTAGGCCGTGGCGTCCATACGCCAAAACGGTATTCATTCAGTGTGAATTGGGCGCACACCTTGTTCCTGAAGGTTGGAATCCTTGGAAAGGAGATTTAATGTTTAAGGATAAAGAAAAAACAGCTTTCTATGCCGAATACCACAATACAGGTAAAGGAGCAAATTCAAAGGCACGTGTAGTCTGGGCTAAGCAGTTAACGGCCAATGAGGCAAAGTTATATACCATTCAAAATGTGTTGAAGGGAAAGGACGGCTGGAAACCATAAAATTTGAAAAAAAATAACCGATCCATTAATGGGTCGGTTATCATCTGTAAAATCAAACGTGAAGCTTAGCTTATTTAAATCGATAAGCAAGCGTTGTTATAAACTGACGTGGTGCAATCGGATTCACACTATAATTTTCATGAACAAAATAATTGATTTCATCGGTAATATTAGAAACCTTTCCAAGTATAGAAAGCTTTTTCCAGGTATAACCAGCAGAAAAATCAAAAGTAGTGAAACCACTTAATGGAATTAGCCTGCTTGCAGCGCCTGTTTTGCTATCGTTGTACCCTCCATTTCTTTTACCAGTATAATAGGCAGAGGCACCAAGTTTTAATCCTTTAACACCACCATCTTGAAAAGTATAGAATAAAGTACCGTTAGCGGTATTTTTAGTAGTCCCAACCAAACGTTGGCCTTCTACTATACCACCAATGGTTGAAGTACCAATGGTAGTTTTATCTAATGTATTGGTGTAACGAATGAAATTATAGCTATAACCTGCGATAAAGTTAAGACCTTTTACAATGGTTCCTGTAAGATCGAACTCTACGCCATCACTACTGGTGCTGCCGCTCATTTCTTTCACGTTGGTATCGCTATTTGGAGTTCCATCAGCTTTTAGCAAGGCTTGTTGGGCAAACTTATCATTCTTGATGCGATAAACCGTTACGTTTGCAGAAAGTCGGCCACCGAATAAATCGTTTTTAACACCGGCCTCATACTGATTAACCGTTGAAGGATCTAAAGGAGCATTGTTAATATCTATCCCAGTATTGGAGATAAAATTACTTGCATAGCTTACATAGATTGAAGTAGTTTTGATCGGCTGATAGATCAATCCGAATTTAGGCGTAAATGTACCTTCTACCTTCGATTTGCCAATTACATTATTGCTCAAGGTTTTGGCTCCAGTGGCCAATGTGGTTGTTACTGTTCGAGGTGTTTTTTGGAAAGTATAGCGGATGCCAGCCAAAACCTTGAACTGCTCGGTTAACGATACTAGATCCTGAACAAAAGCACCCATTCTATAAATTGGCGCATAGGTTTCGGTAACGATATTGGTTTGAGGCAACGGATTGCTATTGTTGATGCTATTTAGATCCAATAGGTTAATGTTTCCATAATTAAAAGCAGTGGCTCCGCCTGGATAAGTGAAACCATTAGAAGTAATGCTCGATTGATCGGCATCTGCACCAACTAATAGCGTGTGTAAAATGCTTCCAGTTTTTAGTTTGCCGTTTAAATTGATCTGCTCGTTATAAGTAAATTCTTCTGTTTTCGAACGGGTAAGGTTACGTGCTGCCACACCTGCGGCATTAGCGAAAGGACGCTCTGCACTATAATAATCTCTATTATAGGCCTGTAAGCCAGCAATTACATTCAGTTTCCAATTGCTATTAAACTGATGGTTTACATTTAATTGCGAAGTAACCGAATTGGTATTGTTATAGGCTCCCGGTGCATTTAAATAAGTACTCCTACCAATATTCACAATTTTATTGTCCACACTTCCAATCCCAAAGTCTGGGGTATAATCGCTTTTTAAATAATCGCCCTGCAAAAGCACATTGGTTTTATCACTAATTTTGTATAATAAAGATGGATTAACATAGGTTCTTTTAGCACTAACATTGTTTCTAAAACTCCCAGCATCTTCAAATGTTCCAATTAATCTAAAGGCAAGTTTTTTGGTAATTGGGCCATAAATATCGCCAGTTGGCTTATACAAATTGTAGCTTCCTCCACGCATCGAAACTTCACCACCATATTCGAATTTAGGTTTTTTCGTTACCAAGTTTACCACAGCTCCGCCAGTAACACCTCCATATAGCAAAGCAGCGCTTCCTTTTAAAACTTCCACCGATTTGAGTGTGCTTGTTTCGGGCATGCCGCCACTATTGGCACGACTCCCATTTTTAAACACATTATTTGCACCTAAACTATACCCTCTGGCAAAAAATGTTTCTCCGCTAACCGAACCACGATTTTCTCCATAAGCTACGCCATTTACGTTCTTTAGCACATCGCTTAACCTGTTGGCTTGTTGATCGGTGATCACCTGATTGCCAATAACCTGAACCGATTGAGGCAGATCAATAGGAGCGATGGCCACTTTGCCGAGCGTTACTGCCTTTTTGTTTGGGGTTTTATAACCTGTTATGGCCACCTCATCTAATTGTGATGCAGATTCTGCAATAGAGAGATCTAGGTTAAGCGTTTGCCCTTCAGTTATTACAACCGTTTGCTCTTTAGCAACAGTGCCAACTGCAGAAACTTTAACGGTATATGTTCCAGGAATTACATTTTTAATTAGATAACTGCCATTTTCGTTTGTTTGGGCCCACTTATTTGTGTTTTTCAACCCAATATTTACATCTACAGCAGATTTGCCATCGCTGGTTTTAACAATTCCTGAAATTGCCCCAGTTTTAGTTTGGGCCTGCACATTTCCTAACAGGAATATGGAAATAGTAAGGATACTGAGGATTTTCGTAAAATTTTGGCGCATCTTATTCTTATTTAGATTAATTATAAACAGCGGCAAATATAACCGCTGTTTTTACAAATGCAAAATTTATTTAGAATTATTTTAAATAAGGTTAAGATTGATGGTTCATAGTCCATGGCCCATGGCTTGGATCCGATGGCTATCGGGTCAGAATTCTCGAGATTAAGCCCCGTAGGTTTTTAAAACCTACGAGGTTTGGCATCGTTTGCACAATTATATTTGTGGTTTAGCCATGTGTTTGCTGCTAAATTTGGCTAATTTGCTTTATCAAAATATAGGTCCAGTGCCTGTTTTAAATCAAATATAGCATGTATAGAAAGTGGATTGCAGGTTTGGGCATCATTTTATTGTCCGTCACTTTTACCAAAGAAAAAATCACTGTTTATATTATTGGCGATTTTACGGCGGCGAATAAACAGGCAAAAGCATTTCCAGAAACTGGTTGGGGAATGGAACTTGGCTCTTTTTTCGATCAGGAAGTAAAGGTTGACAATCGGGCGCTGAATGGCAGGAGTACCAAATCTTTTTTAAAAGAAAAAAGGTGGGAAGCAATCCTAACAACTTTAAAAGCTGGAGATTATGTGCTGATAGAATTTGGTCATAACGATGAAAAAATTGATAAACCTGAAGTAGGGACTTCTTTAATCGATTATAAAAACAACCTGATTAGATTTGTTCAGGAGACACAAGCCAAAAAAGCTCATCCAATTTTAATGACACCAATTATGCGTCGTAGCTTTAAGAATGGTGTTTTTAAAGACACGCATCTTGGTTACCCAGATGTTGTGAGAAAATTGGCGGATTTGCTGCATATCCCACTCATAGATATGCACCGTAAAACCGAAAAACTGTTGGTTGATTTGGGCGATAAACCTTCTATCAAGTTGTTTAACCATGTCGATTTTGGTCATATAAATTATCCCACAGGCAAAAAGGATGATACGCATTTAAGTCCGGAAGGCGCAAAAATAGTTGCAGGGTTAGTAGCTGAAGGAATTAGGGAATCGAAAACTGATTTAGCGAAACATTTACTTCGAAAATAGTCGATTTGTCATTTCTTCAATACAATATATGAAACACTTAGTTAAATCAATTTTCCTCCTTGCAATTCTTTCTTTTTTCGCCTTTAAACCAGCGAAAAATCCAGTTCATATTTTTCTGATTGGTGATTCGACCGTTGCCGATTACACAATGGATTCTGGCTATATGGAAAAAAAATTTCCATTAAATGGTTGGGGGCAGGTTTTTCAATCTTTTTTTAAGAAAGATAGCCTAGTTAAAGTTAAAAATCTCCTCAAAACGGATAGCGTTATTATCGATGATAGAGCAAAGGGGGGAAGAAGTACCCGCACTTTCTTTGAAGAGGGTAGATGGGCAGCAATTTATAAAGAATTAAAAAAAGATGATCTCGTGATGATCCAATTTGGACATAATGATGCTGCTGTCGATAAACCAGAACGTTATGTGAACCTTGTTGGTTATAAAGAATATTTGCGGTTATACGTAAACCAATCGCGAGAAAAAGGAGCAATCCCTATCCTCATTACCCCTGTGAATAGAAATTATCCCTGGAAAGATGGGAAATTGAATAATGTTCATGGCGAATATCCCAATGCCGTAAAAGAAGTGGCCAAAGAACTAAATGTTAAATTGATAGATCTTACTCAACTTTCTATCGATGCTTTTACAGCAAAAGGTCAGGCTGAGGTAACCTCCAAATATTTCATGAATTTTGAGAAAGGACTTTATCACGGCTATCCTGAAGGACAAAAAGACAACACCCATTTTCAAAAAGCAGGTGCTATAGTGGTTGCGCAATTAGTGTTTAACACCATGCAAAAATTATAATGATGAGAGATTTTAAAAGATTGTTTTTATTGTTAAATTGTTTAATTGTTGGCGCATTTTCGCCTCAAACACTTTATGCCAATCGCTTTGCATCCAATCTCAATACGCACTACGCACTACGCGCTACCCAATATGATTTAATCGTTGCACAAGATGGATCCGGTAACTTCAAAACAGTTCAGGAGGCATTTAATGCTGTTCCAGATTTTAGAAAAGTAACTACTACAATTTTCATAAAAAATGGCATTTATAAAGAGAAACTGAATCTCTCGGCATCTAAACAAAGGGTTAAAATAATTGGAGAAAGCATCGAAAAAACAATCTTAACCTACGATGACTGGGCGCAAAGAAAGAATAAATATGGGGAAGATATTGGTACATCCGGGTCGGCTAGCATTTATATCTATGGCCCATTATTTTCTGCAGAAAATATTACATTTCAAAACACAGCAGGTCCAGTAGGTCAAGCCGTAGCATTATTCGTAGCTGGAGATCAAGCTAAATTTGTGAATTGTAGAATGTTGGGCTTTCAGGATACTTTATATACTTATGGTGCTGGAAGTAGGCAATATTATTACAGCTGTTATATTGAAGGAACAGTAGACTTTATTTTTGGCGCTTCCACAGCGGTATTCGATGAATGTGAGATTTTTTGTAAAAAAGGAGGCTATATTGCAGCTGCATCAACCCCTGATACCGTGAAATATGGGTATGTTTTTATCAATAGCAGCATTGTTGGCGATGCACCCGAAAATTCTTATTATTTGGGCCGGCCCTGGCGCCCCTATGCCAAGACAGTATTCATAAACTGTAACTTGGGTAAAATGATCAAGTCAGAAGGATGGCACAATTGGAGTAAAGAAACCAATGAAAAAACAGCTTTTTATGCCGAATATCAAAGTAAGGGCGCTGGTGCAAGTCCAAAAACAAGAGTACCATGGTCACATCAATTAGCGGAGGCTGCCTTAAAAGAATATACGTTGGACAAAATTTTTAGAGGTTGGAACCCTCGAGATGAGTAGCCCCTCTCCTTCAGGAGAGGTGGGCGAGGTGTTCGCTTCCCTATCATCTCGATCCTGCGCCTTTCCCAGAACATTCGGGGAAGGATTTCAGTAGTTAACCTATATGCGGCTAAACATACATTTATGAGAATACAAATTATTGCTTTATTCTTTATCATTTCATTTTCAGCTTCAGCTCAAATTTCAAAAACTTGGGTTCCAGATCTGGGCAATGGAAAATATAAAAATCCGGTAATCGATGCAGACTATTCTGATCCAGATGTAGTTAGGGTTGGCGACGATTTTTACCTTACAGCATCTAGCTTTGACGCTGTTCCAGGCCTACCAATCTTACATTCAAGGGATCTCGTGAATTGGACACTCATTGGCCATGCGTTAAAAAGGCAGCCTCCATTTGCCCATTTTGCCAAAACCCAACATGGCAATGGCGTTTGGGCTCCAGCTATTCGTTTTCATCAAAACGAATTTTATATCTATTATCCAGATCCAGATTTCGGGATTTACCTCACTAAAGCTAAAAATCCAGCAGGACCATGGTCTGATCCAATCTTAGTAGAAGCAGGTAAAGGCTTAATTGATCCCTGTCCGCTCTGGGATGAAGATGGGAAAGTTTACCTGGCTCATGCCTATGCAGGAAGCAGGGCGGGAATAAAAAGTATCATCGTAATTAAAAGATTGAATTTATCTGGTGATAAGGTTATCGATGAGGGCAAATTAGTTTACGATGGACATGAATTAGATCCCACTATTGAAGGTCCAAAATTGTATAAGCGCAATGGTTATTATTACATTTTTGCCCCTGCAGGTGGAGTAGCAACTGGGTGGCAATTGGCATTACGATCAAAGCATGTGTATGGCCCCTATGAGCGAAAAGTGGTTATGGACCAAGGAAAATCACCTATTAATGGTCCACATCAAGGTGCTTGGGTGAACACCACTACAGGAGAAGATTGGTTCTTGCATTTCCAAGACAAAGGCGCCTATGGAAGGGTGTTACATTTACAGCCCATGAAGTGGAGGAACAACTGGCCGGTTATTGGCATCGATGCTGATGGCGACGGAGTAGGGGAACCAGTTTTAACTTATCAAAAACCATCAGTTACAAAACCAACAGTAAACTCAGCGCCTTTAGAAAGTGATGAGTTTAATGGCGCAAATTTAAGCTTGCAGTGGCAATGGCAGGCAAACCCGATGGCGACATGGTTATTTTTAAATCCAGCAAAAGGAGTTTTAAGATTATATTCGGCGAAAATGCCTGACAGCGCTAAAAACCTGTGGGATGTACCCAATCTGCTACTGCAAAAATTTCCAACAGAAAAATTTACAGTAACCACGAAACTCGTTTTCATGCCAAATCTAAAATTGGAAAATGAAAAAGCAGGGCTGATCATAGCCGGATTGAGCTATGCAAACATTGCACTAAAAAGTAAAAAAGATGGTGTTTACCTTGTCTATGGCACTTGTAAAAATGCAGAAAAAGGCAAAACAGAAAATGAGCAGATTTTAATGAAATTGAGTGGACAAGAAATATTTCTTCGTGTTAAAGTGAGTACCGGTGCAAGTTGTCAATTTAGTTACAGTATTGATGGCCATAATTTTACCAATGTAAATGAAATCTTCCAGGCCGAGCCCGGTAAATGGATAGGTGCTAAAGTAGGCCTATTTTGCATTAGAGAGCAGCAAACGAATGATTTAGGCTATGTAGATGTAGATTGGTTTAGGCTAGCGCAATAGCGTTTGAAGTTAACACCTATGACGTTGTAGGGTTGTAAGGTTAAAATGTTGGAATGTTTTGGATGCATGGCCAATCATCGTGTAATTAACTGAGAAGTGTAGTTAAAATTTTATCGGTAAGCATCCAAAACTGCAAATTCCAAACTGCAAACTCCCCAGTTGGTAACGATTGCACACTTATTTTAACCCATTTAGTTTCAATTGGCCTCAAAACTGTGTAGACTTGTTATTACAAACCGAAATATAAACCATATTCGCGAAATGAAAAAAATTGCAACAGCTGTCATTGCGTTCTTTTTAGCTACTATTTCCCTTCTATCCTATTCGCAAGCAGGTATTAAACCTGCTTATAGTTTTAACAATTTACCTGTTATTGCCAAAACATCTTTTAAAAAAGACACATTTAATATCATCAAATTTGGTGCTAAGAGCGATGGGCTTACCTTAAATACGAAAAGCATTAACGATGCCATTATAGCCTGTAATAAAAAGGGTGGCGGTGTTGTTTTAGTGCCTAAAGGGATGTGGTTAACTGGTCCGATCGAATTAAAAAGCAATGTAAACCTGCATTTACAGGCCAATGCCATTCTACAATTTACCAAAGATTTTGACCAATATTCATTAGTAGCGAGTAATTGGGAAGGTTTGCCGCAAATGCGTAACCAATCGCCCCTATGGGCTACAAAGCAACAAAACATTGCCATTACAGGCCAAGGTATTATTGATGGAGCTGGGGATGCCTGGCGAATGGTAAAAAAAGATAAGCTAACAGAAACACAATGGACAACATTAGTAGCTTCAGGTGGTTTGTTAAGCGATGATAAGAAAACCTGGTACCCATCTGAAAAAACGTTTAAAGGCATCTAAAATGAAAAATCCTGGAGAAATTACTGGTGATAAAACCCCAGAATTTTATCATTCGATCAAAGATTTTTTACGTCCGAATTTATTGGTACTTACCTCATGCAAAAGGATTTTATTAGAAGGAATAACTTTTCAAAATTCACCTGCATGGAACCTTCATCCACTGATGTGTGAAGACCTGACCGTTAGAAATGTGTATGCGAAAAACCCTTGGTATGCGCAGAATGGCGATGGAATTGACATCGAATCCTGTAAAAATGTACTGATAGAAGGCAGTACTTTTGATGTAGGCGATGATGGCATCTGCATCAAATCTGGCCGCGATGCCGCTGGGAGAAAACGTGGAATGCCAACAGAAAATGTAATTATCAGAAATAGTACCGTTTATCATGCGCATGGCGGATTTGTAATCGGCAGTGAAATGTCTGGTGGTGCCAAAAATATCTTTGTATCCGATTGCTCATTTATTGGTACCGATATTGGTCTTCGTTTTAAAACAACACGTGGAAGGGGTGGGATAGTAGAAAAGATCTATGTGAAAAACATCAACATGAAAGACATTATCGGAGAAGCCATTTTATTCGATATGTATTATGCAGCTGTTGATCCAGTTCCTTTAAAAGGAGAAAAAAGAGCTGCTCCTAAGGTAGAATTATTGCCTGTTACAGAAGAAACACCAATATTCAGGGATTTTCATATCCAAGACATTGTTTGTGATGGTGCGTCCAAAGCTATTTTTATCAGGGGTCTTCCAGAGCTGAGCATCAGTAATATTACAATCGAAAATCTAAGTATCAAGGCCAAAGAAGGCATCGACCTGCAAGAAGCAAAAAATGTAAATCTAAAAAATGTAAATTTGATGGTGGGTAATGCAAATCCATTGATCAATATCCAAAATGGAAATAACATCAACTTAAACAACATAAATTATAATGCTGCTCCATTACTTTTCCGCATTAGCGGAGACAGAAATAGTGCCATAAAAACTTGGGGCCTTGATAGCTCAAAAGCTAAGGTTAAAGCCGAATTTCAGGAAGGAGCGGATGAAAAATCATTGCAGATCAATAAATAACATGAAGAAATCATTTTTTAAGTACGTAACAAGCCTATTTTTTTTAGCATTAACCTTTCAGGTCAACGCACAAACTCAGTATGCCGCAACTAGTCCATTATCTCAACAGCATGGCCGCCACCATTATGGCAGTTTGGGATGATACTACCACGCATCATCAAGTTTTAAGCCAGCAAAATGGTCGTACGACCTCGGTGTAATTTATGAAGGTTTTGATGCAGTTTGGAAAAAAACTGGAGATGCCCGCTATTTTAAAGCAATGCAAAAAAGCATGGATTCTTATCTTTCAAAAGAAGGTACGATCAACAATTATAAAGCTACTGATTTCAATATCGATAATGTAAAGAATGGCCGTACACTGCTAACGCTCTATAAAGTTACCGGTCAGCCAAAATATTTTAAAGCGGCTACGCTCTTATGGGATCAGCTTCAACAGCAACCGCGTACCAAAGAGGGCGGGTTTTGGCATAAAAAGATTTACCCTAATCAGATGTGGCTTGATGGTTTATACATGGGCGAGCCCTTTTATGCAGAATACGCAGCGCTAATTAAAAACGACAAAGCGTTTGACGACATCGCCAATCAGTTCATTTGGATGGAAAAAAATGCCAGAGATGCCAAAACTGGTTTATTATATCATGGTTACGATGAATTTAAAACCGAAAAATGGGCCAATCAAACCACTGGCACATCGCCACATTTCTGGGCTAGGGCAATGGGATGGTACGGTATGGCGTTGGTTGATGTGCTGGATAATTTTCCATCAAACCATCCAAAACGCAAAGAATTATTAGCTATTCTAAATCGCTTTGCGGCTGCTTCACTAAAAGTCCAGGATCAACAATCTGGATTATGGTATGATATTTTAGATATGCCACAGGGTAAAGGCAATTATCACGAAGCTTCAGCATCAAACATGTTCGTTTATACCTTTGCAAAAGGGGTACGTATGGGCTATTTGCCATCTTCTTATTTAGCATCAGCAAAAAAAGGTTATAATGGCATTCAGAAGGAATTTGTTGAATACATAGGTGATGATAAGGTAAATTTAAAAGGAACGGTGAGTGTATCTGGTTTAGGTGGGAAACCCTATCGTGATGGCAGTTACGCCTATTATTTAAGCGAAAAAGTGGTAACCAACGATGCCAAGGGTGTAGGTGCCTTTTTATTGGCCGCTAACGAAATGGAAATTGCCGAGTTGCCCAAATCTGGCGCTGGGAAAACGGTATTGCTCGATTCTTACTTTAACAACGAAACCAGGATAGATCAAAGTGGTAACACTATTTCATGGCATTATAAATGGCAGGAACGTGCAAATGGGGGCTTCTCATTTTGGGGCGATCTGTTCAATAATACAGGCTTCAAAACCAATACTTTATACCAAGCGCCAACTGCATCAAATTTAAAGGGAGCTTCGGTATATATTATTGTAGACCCAGATTTTGAGAAGGAAAATCCGAAACCAAATTTTGTTTCTGCTACCGATATCAATCACATTACTGAATGGGTAAAAGCAGGAGGGGTCTTGGTATTGATGGCCAACGATGCACCAAACTCAGAACTGACGCATTTTAATGAGCTGGCTGCTAAGTTTGGGGTATTTTTTAATGGCGATACTAAGGGAACAGTTCCTGTGGCCGCCAATTTCGAAACCGCTAAGGTTGTGGTGCCTACCGGAAATGAGATTTTTAAAAATGCCACCAATTTGTTCATCAAAGAATACAGCAGTTTGAAGCTTTCAACACCTGCCAAATCCATCTTAAAAGATAAAGATGGCGCAGATGTAATGTCAGTAACCAAACTGGGAAAGGGAACGGTTTTCGTAATTGGTGATCCTTGGCTCTATAACGAATATGTAGATGGCAGAAAATTGCCTGCTTCTTACGATAATTTAAAAGCGGGAGCTGATTTGGTAAACTGGCTGGCTAAACAAGCTAAATAGTTTTCAGTTTTCAGGTGACAGTTTCCAGTTTTCAGATGACAGTTTTCAGTTGTTATTGGGATTCCTCGCAACTGTCATCCTGAGCGTAGCGAAGGATCTCCATAATATTTATAATCATGAATAAAATAATATACTACACCTTAATCTGCACCTGCTGCTACTCTTGTGCAACAGCACAAAATACTGCATCAACAACTGCTAAAACAGATTCGATCGCAGATAAAATGCTGATTTATCAATTGGAAAATGGTGCTTGGCCTAAACAATTGGAAGATGGAAGTGTGGTGAGGTATGAAACGCCCATAAACGATGCTTTAATGGCTAAAATTAAAGCTACCACAGAAAAACATGCTACCATAGATAACAGGGCTACTAGTAGAGAAATCAACGCGCTGGTTAAAGCTTATAAAGCAACGGCTAACAAGGCTTATTTACAGGCAGCAGAAAAAGGAATTGATTACCTCTTTACTGCCCAGTATGCAAATGGAGGCTGGCCTCAATATTATCCCGATAAAAGCATTTATAGGGCTGAGATTACCTATAACGACGATGCGATGATCAATGTACTTACCATCATGCTTAACATCGCTACCAAAAGCGATGATTTTGAAGTGGTAAACCCGAAATATATAAACAAAGCCGAAGATGCGGTTAAAAGGGGGATTGATTGTATCTTAAAAACACAAGTAATGCAAAATGGTAAATTAACCATTTGGGCTGCACAATATGATCAGAATACCCTAAAACCAGCAAAAGCAAGAAATTTTGAGCCAGCTTCGTTAAGCACGTCAGAATCTGTTGGGATTGTTAGGTTCTTAATGCGCACTCAAAAACCCATCTCCCGCTATAAAAGTAGCGATATCAAGTGCGATCGACTGGTTTGGTACCACGAAAATTGTAGGCTACAAATTTGATAAGCTGCCCAATGGAGATCGTGGATTAATTGAAGATCCGAATTCAATCATTTGGGCCCGTTTCTATGATTTTCAGACCAATCAGCCAATCTTTGGTGATAGAGACAATTCGGTAAAAACCAATGTTGCTGATATCAGTTTCGAACGGAGGAATGGCTATGCCTGGTACGGTAGTTGGCCAAATAATCTCATCGCTAAAGATTATCCCAAATGGCAGAAAGCTAATCTATAATTCACCACCTAAGGTGCCTGAGACACCTAAGGTTTGTTTATACAAGCAGAGGCAAATAATTTTTGGCATCTCACCATTCTTAACCATTACTTCTTCATCTTTCACCATTTTAGTAGTATCTAATTTTAGAATGCTCTTAGATGGCTGAGATGGGGAGGACTTAGGTGAAATTTAGCCTTCTAAGCAGACTTAGGTGGTGAAGAACAAGCTGTATACTGGGAACGATTGCGCAAATATTTGCGGTTAAACCGAGGTTTTACTAGTGAAAAAATTGGTATAATTGCTTTAATCAAAGCTGAAATAGGCATTGTTCTATTGATCGGCAAACCATAATTTGAAAAGCAGTATATCAGAACAATGATCTTATCTCGAGAAAATCTTAACCTTATTGCTAAGGAAGATGTAATGGTGCCACCTACAAATAGTTTTGAACTTCCTGAAAAGGTACTTCAGTTTGGAACGGGTGTGCTACTTCGCGGCTTACCAGATTACTTCATCGATAAAGCTAATCGCCAAGGTATTTTTAATGGAAGAGTAGTAGTCGTAAAATCTACTGGGAGCACTACCTCAGCGTTTGATCAACAAGATTCATTATACACACTTTGTATTCGTGGTTTAGAAAATGGTCAACCCGTAGCAGAAAACATCATTTCTTCAGCTATCAGCAGGGTAATTGCGGCCGATAAAAATTGGGAATCTATCTTGGCCATTGGCGAATCAAAGGATCTTCAGCTTGTGGTGTCAAATACCACCGAAGTTGGGATTCAATTGATAAATGAAAGCATTAACCAAAATCCACCCATTTCATTTCCTGCCAAGCTTTTAGCAGTGTTGCATCGCAGATTTCAGGCTTTTAATGGTGCTGCAACCGCAGGATTGATAATTATTGCCACGGAATTGATCCCTGATAACGGAAAAAAATTAGGTTCGATTGTAGTAGAGTTAGCAAAATTTAATCAGTTGAGCGAAGATTTTATCGCGTGGCTCCAAAATCATAATCACTTTTGCAATTCATTGGTAGATCGGATAGTTCCTGGAAAACCTGATGCCCAAACCCTATCTGCGTTACAACAGGAATTAGGTTATACCGATAATTTATTATCAATGAGCGAACCTTATCGCTTATGGGCCATTGAGGGCGATGAAAAAGTGGCAACCGTTTTATCCTTTGCGCAGGTAGATGCAGGTGTGGTGATTGATCGGGATATAGAAATTTATCGTGAACTAAAGGTAAGGCTCCTAAATGGCACACATACGTTAAGTTCTGGTATAGCTTTTTTATCGGGTATTGATACCGTGAAAAATGCCATGAAAAATGAGCAGATCAAAACGTATATTGATCAGTTAATGGCTACTGAAATTGGTCCAGCTATTCCATACCAAGTAACCAAAGCGCAAACTATCGCTTTTGCAAATACGGTGAAAGATCGTTTCGCCAACCCTTCGATTGAACATTTGTGGTTAAATATCACTTTTCAGTATACGATGAAAATGAAAATCCGCATCCTGCCTTTATTGTTAAATTATGATAAAATATACCATAGCGCTCCTGAATATATGGTATTTGGCTTTGCGGCCTATTTAACCTTTATGAAAATAGACCGTAAAGAGGACGACAATTTTTTTGGAAATTATCAAGGTATTAATTATCAATTGACAGATGATAGTGCTGATTATTTTTACAAGAAAACAGTTGAAGATGGAATAAATTATCCATCAAATGTACTTAACGATGCAGATTTCTGGAAAACAGACTTAAAATTATTGAACGGATTTACCAAAGCAGTGATTGAAAAATATGCAGCCATTGAAAAGGAAGGAATTACAGCCGCATTAACAGACTTAACTATTGCTAAATTAGATGTAATTTAGGTAAATCATTCTTCAAATTAAATATGAAACAACAGGTTTTAAAAGTACACCCACAAGATAATGTGCTTGTTGCGCTTACCGATTTAAAGGCTGGCGAAACCGTTAATTATCAAGGAACGTCGTATCTGTTGGTCGATGATATCCCAGCTAAACATAAGTTCTATACTACCGATATGAACACGGGCGATGAGGTTTTGATGTATGGTACGCTAGTTGGGAAAGTGCAGTATTCGCTTAAAGCAGGATCATTAATGACAACCGATAACCTTAAACATGCTGCCGCACCCTATCAATATCGCCCTTATCATTATACTTGGCAAGCACCTGATGTGTCAAAATTTAAAGGACGCACCTTTAACGGTTACCATCGCCCAGATGGCAGGGTTGGAACAGCAAACTATTGGTTGTTTATTCCCACCGTTTTTTGCGAAAACCGCAATCTGGACGTAATCCGAGAAGCATTGCATAATGAACTTGGCTATGCGGTAACAGCAAAATATAAATCTTACACCCATCAATTGGTGGAGGCCTTTAAGGATGGGATCGAAATTTCGACCTTAACAGCACCGATATCTTTTGAAGGCGTTAGAAACGATAGGCCATTTAAAAACATTGATGGCATTAAATTTTTAAACCATCAAGGCGGATGTGGAGGAATTAGACAAGATGCCGCAGTTTTAAGTAAATTGCTGGCAGCCTATGCAGATCATCCTAATGTAGCTGGTATAACCGTATTAAGCCTTGGATGCCAGAATTTGCAGGTTCAAGATTTCATGAAAGACCTAAAAGAAAGAAATCCAGAATTTGATAAACCACTTTATGTTTTTGAGCAGCAACAATCGCAGAGCGAAGAAAACATGATTGCCGAAGCCATCAGAAAAACTTTTGAAGGGTTGGTAATGGCCAATAAAATCGAAAGATCGCCAGCCCCATTAAGCAAATTAAATGTTGGCGTAAAATGTGGAGGAAGTGATGGCTTTAGCGGTATTTCTGCAAATCCCGCAGTGGGTTATTGTTCTGATCTGTTAGTTGCATTGGGCGCAACCGTTCTGCTGGCAGAGTTTCCTGAATTGTGTGGGGCAGAGCAAAACCTGATCGATAGAACAAAAGAAGAAGCATCGGCCAAGAAATTTATCAGTTTAATGAGCGCTTATAGCCAGGCTGCAGAAAATGCAGGATCTGGTTTCCACATGAACCCATCTCCTGGGAATATCAAAGATGGTTTAATTACCGATGCCATTAAAAGTAACGGAGCAGCAAAAAAAGGAGGAACATCTCCGGTAGAAGATGTGCTCGACTATACTGAACCAACTAAAAAAAGTGGTCTAAACTTGGTTTGTACCCCTGGAAATGATGTAGAAGCTACAACTGGAAAAGCAGCAAGTGGCGCTACATTAATTTTGTTTACCACCGGATTGGGTACACCAACTGGAAATCCCGTTTGCCCTGTTATTAAAGTGGCTACCAACAATGCACTAACCAAGCGTATGGGAGATATCATTGATATCAATACCGGGCCAATCATAGAAGGAGAAAAAACGATAGAAGAAATGGGAGAAGATATCCTGGAATATTGCATTAAAGCTGCCAGTGGCGATGTAATTCCCAAAGCTGTGCTCCTTAATCAAGACGACTTTATTCCATGGAAAAGAGGAGTATCATTATAGCGTTTGGCGTTGAGCGTCTAGCGTTTTAATTTAACGCCAAACGCCAAACGCCACACGCCAAACTTTACACAGATGAAAATTATACAAGCAGTACATTCAGAAGATTTTAAAACTTATCAAACAGATAAGATCAGGGATCGATTTTTATTAGATGGCCTAAAGGAAAAAAACAAAGCAAACTTTGTTTATGCACATTATGATCGAATGGTGACGGGTTTAATTACCCCAACAACCGATGCTGTTGCCTTAGGAACCTACGATATTTTGCGAGCCGAGTTTTTTTTAGAGCGAAGAGAAATGGGCGTAATTAATGTTGGCGGTTCAGGCACGATCGAAGCAGATGGCAAAAGCTATGAATTGGCAAAATTAGATTGCCTATACATGGGTAAAGGAGTGAAAGATGTTAAGTTTAGCAGTAAGAATGCGGATGAGCCGGCCGTTTTTTATATTTTATCTGCTCCGGCACATCAAACTTATCCAACAACATATCTAAAAAATGCTGATGCATTTTCTGCCCAACTGGGAAGTGTTGAAACTGCTAATGAGCGTAAGATTATGCGCTATATACACAAAGACGGTATTCAAAGCTGCCAATTGGTGATGGGATTAACCATTCTTTCAACAGGCAGTGTTTGGAATACCATTCCTCCGCATACACACGATAGGAGAATGGAAGTTTATTTCTATTTTGATGTAGATGAAGCGCATCGTGTTTTTCATTACATGGGCGAGCCACAAGAAACCCGTCATATTATCGTGGCAAACCATGAAGCGGTTTTATCGCCAACATGGAGCATCCACGCTGGTAGCGGAACAAAAAATTACAGTTTTATTTGGGGCATGGCAGGTGAAAACTTAGACTATGCTGATATGGATACATTTGGAGTAAAGGAACTTAAATAATGGAACAATCATTTTCTTTAAAAGACAAAGTTATCGTAGTAACCGGCGGTACAGGAATTTTGGGCAACTCTTTCGTGAATGCGATTGTTGAAGCCGGCGGTGCGGTGGGCATTTTGGGTAGAAATGCGGATATAGCCAACGAACGTGCAGATGCCATTAACAAAAATGGGGGCAGGGCAATCGCTTTGATTGCCGATGCAATGGATGAAGCACAGCTAATTGCCGCGAGAACAAAAATTTTGGATGCTTTTGGCAAAATAGACGGACTAGTGAATGCCGCTGGCGGAAATATGCCTGATGGAGTTTTGCAACCTGAAGAAAATATCTTCAAAATGAAAATGGACGGTATGAAAAAAGTACTTGATCTTAATTTGTGGGGCACTTTGATACCGACGCAGGTTTTTGGAGAAGCTATTGCCGAAACAGGAAGAGGAAGTATCGTCAATATTTCGTCGATGAATTCTAAAAAAGCGGTAACCAAAGTATTGGGTTATAACATGGGAAAAGCCGCGGTCGATTGTTATACACAATGGTTCGCAGTAGAACTGGCCAATCGGTATGGTGATAAGATTAGGATGAATGCCTTGGCCCCTGGATTTTTCTTGACCGAACAGAATAAAAATTTATTAACCACACCAGATGGTGGTTTTACACCTCGTGGGCAATCCGTAATTAGACAAACCCCATTTAAGCGTTTCGGCGATCCTGATGAACTTAAAGGTGCATTGGTTTGGCTATTGAGCGATGCCTCGCAATTTGTAACTGGTGCGATGATCTGTGTAGATGGCGGATTTTCGATTTTTAGTGGCGTTTAAATTAGCTAATTAACGAATTAGTGAATTAGCTCATTGCTACAAATAACCCATACATCTGAAACTTATGAAGTGTTTACAACCAATTAAGTAGTATAACTTTAAAAAATATAGATTGTTGAATGGAGTGATAGGGCATCATGTCGCTATATTCAATACGCACATCTCAATACTAATTAAAACGTGAAAAAATTTTTAGACGATAATTTTTTGCTACAGACTAAAACGGCACAAACGCTGTACCATGGATTTGCAAAGCAAATGCCTATAATTGATTACCATAATCATTTACTGCCTGATCAAATTGCAGCAGATAAAAACTTCGATAACATTACGCAGGTTTGGCTATATGGCGATCATTACAAATGGAGGGCAATGCGTGCCAACGGTATCGACGAACATTACATTACCGGCGGAGCTTCAGATTTTGAAAAATTTGAAAAGTGGGCAGAAACCGTTCCTTACACCCTAAGAAATCCATTGTACCATTGGACCCATCTTGAGTTGCAACGTTATTTCGACATTGATGAGGTTTTATCTTCCGCCAATGCGAAAAAAATATATGATAAATGTAATGCCAAATTACAGACCAAAGCTTATAGCGTTCAAGGATTGTTGCAAAAAATGAACGTAAAAACATTGTGCACCACCGACGATCCTCTAGATAGTTTGGAATATCATCAACAAATAAAAAATAGCACAGCTGAAATTAAGGTTTTACCAGCTTTTAGGCCAGATAAGGCCATGAATGCTGATGATATAACAGGTTTAAATACTTATATTGATAAATTAGGCGCCTTAACAGGAAAGGATATCACTGATTACGATACCTATTTAATGGCACTAAAATCTCGCCATGATTATTTTGCAGAGAATGGTGCATCAGTTTCTGATCATGGATTAGAACAGATTTATGCCGAAGATTATACTGAAACTGAAATCAAGAAGATCTTTTTGAAGATTAGAAATCAGGAAAGCATTTCTTTAGTTGAAAACCTGAAATTTAAATCAGCCATGCTGTTCAGTTTTGCACTTTGGGACCATGAGAAAGGATGGGTACAACAATACCATTTAGGTGCCTTGCGCAACAATAATAATCGTTTATTGACTTCATTAGGCCCTGATACTGGATTTGATTCGATTGGCGATTTCTCTCAAAGTAAACAACTGGCAAAATTTCTCAACAGATTGGACTCAGATAATACTTTAGCCAAAACAATTTTATACAACCTTAATCCAGCTGATAATGAACTGATGGCAACTATGATTGGCAATTATAACGACGGTACAGTTGCCGGAAAAGTGCAATGGGGTTCGGCATGGTGGTTTTTAGATCAGAAAGATGGCATGACTAAACAAATCAACGCATTATCAAATATGGGTTTATTAAGTCGTTTTGTAGGGATGCTAACCGATTCAAGAAGTTTCCTATCTTTCCCACGCCATGAGTATTTTAGACGAATTGTATGTGATCTTTTTGGAACGGATGTAGAAAATGGTGAATTGCCCTACGATAAGGAGTGGTTGGGCAAAGTGATCCAAGATATCTGTTACAACAATGCTAAAACCTATTTCAATTTTTAAGATGGGCAAGGTTTTAAGTTTTGGAGAATTGTTATTGCGCATCTGCCCAGATACAGATGGGGAATGGCTCGCCGAAAATAAATTGCCTTTTTATGTTGGCGGAGCAGAACTAAACGTAGCCACAGCCTTAGCATTGTGGAAAGTCCCATCTGCCTATTTTACGGCATTGCCAGAAAATTTCATGTCAGGGCAACTCATAGACTATATGAACAGTTGCAAGATCGATACAACTAGCATTTACCATGGTGGCGATCGCATTGGCCTTTACTATTTACCAAAAGGTAAGGACCTTAAAAATGCTGGTGTAATCTACGATCGTGCTAATTCGGCCTTTGCCATGTTGAAAACGGGTATGATCGATTGGGATACAATTTTGCAAGGAATAAGCTGGTTTCACTTTAGTGCCATTTGCCCAGCTTTGAACCAGGCAGCGGCCGATGTTTGCATGGAGGCCGTAAAAGCGGCAAACGAAAGAAACATTACCATTTCTATCGACTTAAACTATCGAGCAAAATTATGGCAATATGGTAAGCAGCCTGTAGAAATTATCCCTTCATTGGTATCCTACTGTGATTTGGTGATGGGGAATATTTGGGCCGCAGAAAAGATGTTGAACATTAATGTGCCAGAAAATATACACGCAGCAAACGATAAAAATACTTATCTTGAACAGGCTACAAAAACATCTGAAGAGATCGTTAAACAATATCCGAGATGTAAATGGGTAGCAAATACTTTTCGTTTCGATTATGAAAAAGGAGTTAGGTATTATACAGCATTGTATACAAACAATGAGTTGTTGGTATCTAAAGAATACGTTTCAGCTACTATTATAGATAAAGTGGGGAGTGGAGATTGTTTCATGGCAGGTTTGATCTATGGACTGCATCAAGAAAAAACCCCGTTAGAAACCTTGAATTTCGCCACAGCAGCAGCATTTAATAAATTATTTATACCTAGCGATTGTACTACTGCTACAATTGCAGCTATTGAACAAACCATGGCACAATATGATCAAAAATAAGGAAGCAACGATAAAAGCAATCACCAACCAAGGTTTATTGCCTCTTTTTTACTATGAAGACGCGCAAGTTAGTCTGGAAATTATCCGTACATTATATCGTGCTGGAGTACGTGTTTTTGAGTATACCAATAGAGGGAAAGCTGCATTAGAGAATTTTAAATTTATCAAAACAGCATTAAAAACTGAGATGCAAGACCTGTTTTTTGGTGTGGGAACCATCAAAAACAAAACTGAATTAGCTGATTTTTTGCACGCTGATGCCGATTTTGTGGTTTGCCCTGTTGTAGATGTAGCAATTGGAACACTGGTTCACGAGGCCGACAAACTGTGGGTGCCAGGTTGCATGACCCCTACAGAAATAAATATTGCGCATCAACATGGAGCAGGAATAATTAAACTCTTCCCAGCCAATGTCTTGGGCCCAGCTTATCTTTCCTCAATTAGAGAACTTTTTCAAGGACAATTATTTGTGCCAACTGGAGGAGTAGAAATTGATGAGGAGAATATCGATACCTGGTTTAAATCTGGTGTGTGTGCTGTTGGGATGGGCAGTAAACTGGTAAGCAAAAAGATTTTAGAAAATAAAGATTATGATACCCTGTTTTCATTGACCATGAAAACTTTCGAAATCATCAACAAAGTAAAACCTTAATTCTGAACACATTAAGAAATCAACCAATATAAATCAAAAATTATGAATGAACCAAAAATGAGCAATTATAGGTGGACGATCTGTTCGCTCATCTTTTTTGCAACAACGATCAATTACTTGGATAGGCAAGTAATTGCACTTTTAAAACCTTACCTCACTACAGAATTTAATTGGAACTCTGGTGATTATGCCGATATTGAAATTGCTTTTAAAGTAGCTTATGCCTTAGGGATGTTGGGAGTTGGTAGGATTATCGATAAACTGGGCACTAAAATGGGTTATGCCTTGGCAACCGGCTTATGGAGCGTGGCTGCGGTATTGCATGCATTGGTAACCAGTACTTTAGGTTTTATTTTTGCAAGGGCTTTTTTGGGTATTACCGAATCGGGAAATTTTCCAGCAGCGATCAAGGCTACCGCCGAATGGTTTCCGAAAAAGGAACGGGCTTTTGCCACCGGTGTATTTAATTCTGGTTCAAATGTAGGCGCAATTATTGCCCCCTTATCAGTTCCATTTATAGCTGAGAAATATGGTTGGCAAGAGGCATTTTTAATCACTGGTGGAATAGGTTTTTTATGGTTAATCTTTTGGTTTATACTGTATGAAGTTCCTGCAAAACACGCCAAGCTAACAAAAGCAGAATTTGATTATATCCATACCGATGTTGATGATATGGCTGCTGCATCGATTACAACTGAACCTAAAATTTCATGGTTTAAATTATTAACCTTTAAACAAACATGGGCATTCGTAATCGGTAAATTTTTAACAGATCCAGTTTGGTGGTTCTATCTATTCTGGTTGCCAGATTTCTTGAACAAACAATACGGCTTAACTCCAACCGGTGTTGCAGTTCCTGTTGCGGTAGTATATATCATGTCGAGTATCGGAAGTATTGGAGGAGGTTGGTTGCCTTTAAATCTCATGAATAAAAATTGGGCTGCTTTTAGAGCGAGAAAAACTTCGATGTTGATCTATGCTTTTTTTGTGCTCCCAATTGTTTTTGCCCAATATTTGGGAAGCATGAACATGTGGTTGGCGGTATTTATTATTGGCATTGCGGCAGCAGCTCACCAAGCATGGTCGGCAAATATTTTTACAACGGTTTCAGATATGTTCCCAAAAAGAACGGTAGCGTCTGTTACTGGAATTGGCGGCATGGCAGGTGGCTTAGGTGGTATCTTACTTACAGCTTTGGTTCAGAAAGGAATGTTTGTTCGCTACGAAAAAATGGGACAATTGCCAACCGCTTATTTTATTATGTTTTTAATATGCGGAGGTGCCTATCTTTTGGCCTGGCTTATTATGCATTTCCTTGTACCTAAAATGAAACCAATTAATCTATAATGAGTATAAATTTAGACATCTTTTTAACCGAAGAGGAAATCCCTGAGCAGTTTAAACTAGCTGAGGAAGTAAATCAAAGAACATATTTATCGAATGGTGAAATGTTACCATGGAATGGTGCCGTACATACGGTACTTTCACCAATCTGTGTAAAAACATCCGAAGGCTTACAGCGCAAGATAATTGGAACCTACCCATTATGTGATGCTGAAGAAGCCTCAGCTGCGCTGGATGCAGCCGTTGCTGCCTACAACAATGGTAGGGGCGAATGGCCAACCATGAGCGTAGCACAAAGAATTGAGCGGGTAGAAAAATTCACACATGAAATTATAGAGAAAAAACAAGAAGTTGTAAAGCTTTTAATGTGGGAAATTGGTAAAACCATTGGCGATTCGACCAAAGAGTTTGACCGTACCATCGAATACATTCAAGCTACTATTGATGCATTAAAAGATTTAGACCGTCAATCTTCAGGTTTTATCATGGAACAAGGAATTGTTGCCCAAATTCGCCGCTCTCCTTTAGGTGTAGTGCTTTGCATGGGTCCTTTTAACTATCCGTTAAATGAAACTTTCACCACATTGATTCCAGCTCTGATTATGGGCAATACCATTTTATTTAAACCACCAAAACACGGTACACTATTATTTTATCCATTATTGGAGGCATTTAAAAATTGTTTTCCAAAAGGAGTAGTAAATACCATTTACGGTAGGGGAAATAAAATTATTCCGGCATTAATGGAATCTGGAAAAATTAATGTGCTTACCTTAATTGGTTCGAGTAAAGTTGCAAATGAGCTAAAAAAGATGCACCCCAAAGTAAATCGTTTACGGGCTATTTTAGGATTGGATGCAAAAAATGCTGCGATTATTACAGCCAAGGCCGATCTAAAGTTAGCTGTACAAGAAACCGTACTGGGCTCGCTTTCCTTTAATGGACAGCGGTGTACAGCGCTGAAAATTATTTTTGTACATCGAAGCCTGGCAGAAGAATTTTTAACCGAGCTATCAGCTGCTGTAAACAAATTGAAGTTTGGCATGCCTTGGCAAGATGGAGTAGCGCTAACTCCACTTCCGGAACCGCATAAGCCTGCTTACCTAAAAGAATGCATAGCCGATGCCATCGAGAAGGGTGCTAAGATCATGAATGAAAATGGAGGTGAAACCAACGAGTCGTTCGTTTATCCTGCAGTAGTTTATCCAGTTAACTCAAAAATGAAATTATATACCGAAGAACAATTCGGACCAGTAGTTCCAGTAGTTCCATTTGATGATCTCGAAGAAACGATCCAATACCTCATTGAATCAACTCATGGCCAACAGGTGAGTATTTTTAGTAATGATGATCAGGAAGTGGCAGCATTGATAGATCCATTAGTGAACCAGGTAAGCAGGGTAAATATTAACTGTCAGTGCCAACGTGGACCAGATGTTTTTCCTTTCACTGGTAGAAAAGATAGCGCTGAAGGTACCTTATCTGTAGTTGATGCCTTACGTTCATTCTCCATCAGATCGTTAGTGGCTACAAAGCTAAACAACAACAATAAACACTTATTAAATGAAATAATCGATAGTCATAGTTCAAATTTCTTAAGTACTAAGTATCTATTTTAATACGGTAAGGCTATTTTTTAACTGTTGTCGTGTCACAATTACACTATAATTAAAAAAAGCAAGGTTAAACTTTCTTTTTTTTACAAATTTAATTACATTTGAGCTTACCCCTTCTGGGGGTATGTTTTTCATAGGTAGATGTAGGGTCAGAAACTTGTTTCTGGCCCTTTTTTATTTTGATTTTAGGCTTACGAAGTCTTAAGACTTCGTAAGCCTAAAATCAAATCTCATTCGTATCTTTACGCAATATGATCAAAAAGAAAAAAATCATTATTGCCATTACCGGGGCCAGTGGAGCAATTTATGCCAAGCTGTTATTAGATAATCTCCTCAAGCTAACTGATCAGATAGAAAAAGTTGGCGTGGTGATGTCAGACAATGCTAAAGAAGTGTGGCGCACCGAACTTAGTAATGAAGCATATGATCATTATCCATTCACTTTTTATCAAAAAATGGATTTCAATGCACCTTTTGCTTCAGGCTCTGCAAAATACGATACCATGATCATTATTCCATGTTCTATGGGAACCTTAGGCCGTATTGCCAATGGCATCTCAAATGATCTCATTGCTCGTGCTGCGGATGTGATCTTAAAAGAGCGACGAAAATTAATCGCTGTGGTAAGAGATACGCCCTTTAATCTGATCCATATCAATAATTTAAAAACAGTTACTGAAGCTGGGGGAATAATCTGCCCTGCCATCCCATCCTTTTACAGTTTCCCTAAAACCATTGAAGAGTTGGCACAAACCGTTGTAGATCGGGTAATTGACCTTGCGGGATTGGAGAAAGAGAGTTTCAGGTGGAGTGAATGAAGCGTTCATTGGTCACTGGTTCATTTGTCATCAGCTAGATCATACCAAACCATCTAACCAACTACCTAATGCCCACTATCAATTCAAAATCCAACTAGCTTTTTTTAAGACAATATCCTACACTATTTAACCAATTTGCAGCGTACCTATACCGAGCCTATATTCGGCTTATACCGCGCCTATACCAAGCCTACACTGTGTATGCCCAGAAAAGGGAGTTAAACCGTCTTTTATGTACGAAGTTA
Organism: uncultured Solirubrobacterales bacterium; assembly: GCA_963817065.1. Taxonomy (GTDB): domain Bacteria; phylum Actinomycetota; class Thermoleophilia; order Solirubrobacterales; family 70-9; genus CAWFMO01. The sequence continues at coordinate 13,208 of CAWFMO010000002.1, read as the reverse complement.
TCAAAGAATTATTTGCACAGCGTAAGGGTTAGGGGTTGGATGGTTAACTGTTTAATTGTTAAACTGGTTAACTGGTTAGTTGGTTAGTTTGGTTAACTGGTCAGACATCCTGTCTCTATACGAAATACGCTATACTCACTACGTCAAAACTAGATTGTTAACTTGATGTAAGCTTAAACATCTCTATCTCACATCTCCTATCTCAATACTCATATCTAATTCTTATCTTTGTGCCCCGGGCATCCCTTTGGGACAACACTTCAATGAAAAAAGTTGCATTTTATACACTTAGGCTGTAAGCTAAACTTCTCAGAAACTTCGACCATAGGCCGTTTGTTTACTGATGCAGGTTATGCCGTGGTTGCATTTACAGATGCCGCCGATGTATATGTGATCAATACTTGTTCGGTAACAGAACATGCCGATAAAAAATGTCGAAAAGTAGTAAAAGAAGCCCTTAAATATTCTCCTCAGGCTTACATTACCATTGTAGGTTGTTACGCGCAATTAAAACCAAAAGAGATTGCCGAAATTGAAGGCGTTGATATGGTTTTAGGTGCTGCTGAGAAATTTCAGGATCGTAGAATTTATTACTGATCTTTCTAAAAATCCGAAAGCAGTTGTGCATCAGCAGCAGATCGAAGAAGTAAACCATAATTTTATTGCGGCCTATTCAATTGGCGACCGTACCCGTACTTTTCTCAAAGTACAGGATGGTTGCGATTATCCCTGCACTTATTGTACCATCCCATTGGCACGTGGTGGAAGCAGGAGCGATACCATTGAAAACGTAGTAAACCGTGCCACACAAATAGCAGCAAGTGGTGTAAAGGAGATAGTGTTAACAGGTGTTAATCTGGGAGATTTTGGGATCCGTGATGGACAAAGACAAGATAAATTCTTCGATCTTGTTAAAGCTTTAGATGAAGTAAAAGGCATTGAAAGGATCAGAATTTCCTCTATAGAACCAAATTTATTGAGTAATGAAATCATCGATTTTGTCGCTACTTCAAAACGATTTGTACCTCATTTCCATATCCCATTACAATCGGGTTCCAATAAAATTTTAGGTTTGATGAAAAGACGTTATCAACGGGAGTTATATACCGAACGTGTAGCTAAAATAAAAGCCGTAATGCCCAATTGCTGTATAGGTGTGGATGTGATTGTTGGTTTTCCTGGCGAAACACATGAGGATTTCCTGGAAACTTATCAATTTTTGAATGAGCTAGCTATTTCTTATCTCCACGTATTCACTTATTCTGAACGCGAACAGACTGAAGCTGCCGAAATGAAAGGTAAAGTTGCTGGAAGTACCCGTTTCGATCGTAATAAAATGCTCCATATTCTTTCAGATAAAAAAAGAAGGGCTTTTTATCAATCGCAGATCGGATCCAATGCCCAGGTTTTATTTGAAGACGATCAAAAAAACGGGTTCATGCATGGATTTACTAAAAACTATGTAAAAGTAAAGGCCAAATATGATCCTGTAATGGTAAACGAACTCAAAAATGTAAAATTAATGGCTTTATTGGCCGATGGAGAAGTTGAAGTAGCAGAAGCAGAGGAAGTTTTAGCGCACTAAGCGTTATTAATCGCCTAGCCTCAACGCAAGACGATCAACCCTAGTAGTGCTGAATAATCGATGCCTTAATTACAATGTAACCATTAATGGTTTGAGTGAAAACGATAAACTCATCATGGCTTGGGATAATCTTATATTTTTTGACTAAATTTTCTGCCCGATCAGGAAAATTTCTAACAATGACATTCCCTTTCAGTATTTTTTCTTTTTTAAGCTCATTGATATGGAGCACCGCCTTGATTTCAAAAATTCTCCCTAAAAAAGCTGAATTGATGTGATTACTCACATACAATTGGGTTTGCTGATGCAATTTTTTCAGTCCGAATTTTTCACCTATCAAATTAAAGGCACCACTTTTTAATAAAGCAACATCGGGTTCATATAAATAGCCCGAGGGTAGTTGTGTAGTAATTACAGCTTTAGGCTGTTGTTCATTTAAAGAAAAAGAAAAAGTCTTTATTGTTTTGTTTATCGTGGTACAAACAACCTTTGGAGTGGTCGTGAAATGCTTATCCAATATCCAGAGCAACTCCTTACATTCATTCTTTACACTTACAATATGGATTTCACTTACATTTTTAAGTTCTTTTAAACCAGCGGTCAAGTCTAACAAAGGTGCTGTTTTAATGATGGTTCGTATTGCCTTTTCTAAAAACAGGTTTAAATGAACGGTCACATCTGGCGTACAATCTTTGAGCTTAAATACCTTATTGCTATTGTTTCTTCTGGCAGGATCGATATAAATGGTGTCAAATTGCTGTGGGGTATCTTTCAGAAATAAAATCCCATCTACTGCCATGTTTTGAATATTTGTGGCTCCTAAAATCTTGGCATTATGGGCAGAAATTTTAGCCAGATCCGCATTGATTTCGCAGCTGATTACCGTTTCAATTTTTTTTGAAAAGAAATAACTGTCGACACCAAAACCTGAGGTAAGATCGATTAAGAGATTGCCGATAGCCAATCCTGCTTTGTATGCTGCAGTTATTTCAGAAGAGGTCTGTTCAACTGATAAAAGAGGAGGGTAATAAATGAAAGGCTGATTGAACCAGGTTGGAAGTTTATGAAATGCTTTCTTTTTGGCAGCAATTTGGCCAGCCAATTCTGTAGCACTTATATTTTCGAAAAAGGATTTAGCCAAAGCAATTTTACTTACATCAGCATAGAGATGTTCGTTGATGTAGGTTTGAACTTGTAAGGTTAAGATTTCTCTGTTCACGCGTTTGATATTGATTTTAACTACTTAAGGGCAATGGGATAGAGATATAATGTTGCTTCACCATCCTGCTTATGCATCCAGAACCTTCAACTCTCAACCCTCAACTCCTCCCAAAGAGACCCCTTTGAGGGCAGCTCAAAACTTATCCTTCATCACAATCTGGCACGTATGTCTACTTTTCACTTCCAAAAGTACATCTTTATTAACCGTTACCCGATCAATGGTTTGTTGATTATAATAACGAATGGTTACCAATTCTAATCCTTTATTGTATTTTACTTTGAAGCTTTCAGACAAATCGGCAATCAGTTGATCAATTTTTTCTTCATCGTTATCAACGCTAACAGAGAAACTGATGGCAGAATTTAGCATGGTATTAACCTTTACCTTATTTTGATGCAGCACATTAAAGATATGACTTAAGTTTTCTTCAATAATAAATGAAAAATCTTTCGGAAAGATTGAAATCAGCACCTGGTTGATCTTAAAAATAAAAGAGGGCACTGGCAATGGAGAATCAACGTTCGTAATTGCTGTGCCTTCGGCTTCAGGATGCAGAAATGAACGGACATATAAAGGAATGCCTTTATTTTGGATAGGTTTAATGGTTTTAGGGTGGATTACCGTTGCTCCATAATAAGTGAGCTCAATGGCATCATGATAAGAGAGCTGCGCAATTTTTTCAGTTTCATCAAACCATTTAGGGTCGGCATTGAGCACGCCAGGTACATCCTTCCAAATGGTTAGCGATTCTGCGTTGAGGCTGGCGCAAAAAATAGCAGCCGAATAATCAGATCCTTCCCTGCCCAAAGTACTGGTAAAATTTTCGCTCGTGCCCCCAATAAAACCCTGCGTTACAACTATGCCTTTATCTAAATAAGAAGGCAAATGTTTCTGGATTTCCTTTTCGGTTTTATCCCATAATACATTCGCATCGCGATAATTATTATCGGTTTTAATGTAGCTTCTTGCATCCAGCCAAATGCTGAATATACCAGCCAAATTCAGATAGGCAGCAACAATTTTGGTCGAAACCAATTCGCCAATGGAAACGATTTGATCGTACAGATAATCACGTCCATCGCTTGCTTCTTCTTCCAGTAACCACTCAATTTCTACAAAAGTATTGGCTACCTCATCATAAATAGGGTTTTGATGGTCTTCAAATAATTCATTGATGATCCTGAAATGATAGGCTTTAACTTCCTCAAAAAGCTGATGCGCTTTATCTTCGCCCTTTAAATGGGCCCACGTTAGTTCTTCCAACTTATTAGTCATTTTTCCCATTGCAGAAAGCACAATCAATAAATTTGTTGAAGGATATTGCTGCACAATTTTGACTAGATTTTTAATGCCTGCTGCATCTTTTACCGAAGCTCCGCCGAATTTGAATACCTGCATTAAAGCGTAGAATTTAAGAGTGTTTTTGTTTGTGTTTTTGAAAAAGATGCATTTAACCACCCACTTTCAATATCAGCTTGATATTTATTATAAAAATTAATGGCGGGTTCATTCCAGTCTAGCACTTGCCAAACCATGCCATTGTAATTGTTATCCCTAGCCTCGGCAATTACCTTTTCGAACAACAGCTTGCCAACGCCCTTTCCCCGGGCGGCTTCGGTTACAATGAAATCTTCAAGGTATAATCTTCTACCTTTCCAAGTGGAATACCGAGTATAAAATATCGCAAAACCTAATATAAATCCATTTTCTTCGGCTACAAAGGCTTTCCAGACAGGTGATTTGCCAAATCCTGCATCAATAAATTCTGACAAAGTTACGGTAACTTCTTCTGGTGCTCTTTCGTAAACAGCCAATTCCTTAACCAATTCTAATAAACGGGGGCAATCTTCACTAACTGCTGCTCTGATATGTATGCTCATTCTATTTTCTGTTATGCGTTTGGCGTTAAATAAAACGCTTGACGTCCATCGCTTTACGCTCTACGCTTTCCAAAGATATTACTTCCAATCCTAACCATGGTACTTCCTTGTTCAATGGCTATTTTATAATCGCCAGACATGCCCATTGAAATTTCTCTAAAGGTATCTTCTTTTTTGAAAAAGCTAAGTTTAATCCCATCAAAGAGTACTTTTAGCTCTTGGAATTCGGCTTTTGTTTGCCCATCTAGGGCGGTATTGGTTGCAATTCCCATGAGACCTACAATCCTAATGTTTTTTAAAGACTGAAATTCTTCCTCACGTAAAAGTTCAATTGCTTCATCAAAACCCAAACCAAATTTCGTGTCTTCATCCGCGATGTAGATCTGGAGCAAGCAATCGATGATCCTATTATTTTTTAAGGCCTGTTTATTAATTTCCTTGAGTAATTTTAAGCTGTCAACCGATTCAATTAATTTGATAAACGGAGCAATGTATTTTACCTTATTGGTTTGTAGATGCCCAATTAAATGCCATTCAATGTCTTGTGGCAATTGTACTTGCTTATCGACCATTTCCTGAACCAGGTTTTCTCCAAAAATACGCTGTCCGGCATTGTAGGCTTCAAGTACAGCATCTGCCGGATGATTTTTTGAAACAGCAACTAATCTTACGCCCTGATCTGCTAATTCATTTTTATATTTCAATAAGTTATCTGCAATGCTCATTATTCAGTATTTTTGGTAAAATTAACAACCTTAGTGCAAATTGACTAAGAAATAAGAAAGGTTTTACATTAATGAGTAGATTTTTTATTGCCCTTGTGCTTTGTGTATTACTATATGCCTGCAAACCAGGGATTCCTAAAAATATTATCCAGCCAGACGAAATGGAAAAGATTTTGTATGATATCCATGTGGTTGATGGGTATGCCACTACATTTAGTTCCGCAACACCAGATAGTTTAAAAAAAATAATTGCGCCCTATTATAAAGGTGTTTATAAAAAGTTTGGAATAAATTCTGCACGCTACAACCAAAGCTTAAACTATTACTATAAGCATCCTGAGATAATGAAGTTAATGTACGACCATATCACCGAGAAACTTGGAAAAGCAAGAGATAAGTCGTTGAAAGCTAATCCATTGGTAAAAGTTGAATAAAGATGCTGTATCCAGAAAATTGCCAAGAAAGATTAGGTTTTAATGAGGTGAGGCAAATGGTTCATCAACATTGTTTAAGTACAATGGGCCAGGCATTAGTAAATAAAATGCAGGCAATGACCAAGTTCGATCAGATTAATAAGTTTTTACGCCAAACCAATGAGTTTAAAAGTATCATTCAAAATCAGGAACCCCTACAGATCAGTACTTTTTTCGACATCAAAGTACTTGCAGATAAAATTAAGGTAGAAGGGACCTATTTATTGGAAGAAGAACTTTTCCAAATCTACGCATCTCTCCAGACCGTATTTTCCGTACTTCGTTTTTTTGAGGAAAGAAAAGAAATTTACCCAAACCTTGAAGCACTTTTTGAACATTTGCCGATAGAAAAAGATATCCTTAAAAAAATCGAATCTGTTTTAGATCCAAAGGGGAAAATGAAACCCAATGCTTCAATAACCTTGCAAGAGATTACTTCCGCTATTGCCAAAGGGGAGCAAGAAGTTCGAAAACGGATGGATTCGATTTATAAAATGGCTATTGGAAAAAATTGGGTGGCCGATGGGAGTTTAACCATTCGAGACGGTAGGATGTGCATTCCAATCTTGGCAGAAAATAAACGGAAATTGAAAGGATTTATACATGATGAATCTGCCAGTGGGCAAACAGTTTACCTTGAACCCGAAGAAGTTTTCACGCTCAATAATAAGCTTAGGGATTTAGAATTTGATAAACGAAGGGAAATTATTAAGATTTTAATTGCATTAACCTCGGCTTTAAGACCTTATACGTCATTACTTTTATCGTATCACGGATTTTTAACCAAGCTTGATTTTGTTCGTGCCAAAGCACTTTTTGCTATAGATATTGCGGCAAATATGCCGATTTTAGTAAAAGAGCCAAAAACAAAATTGATCAATGCGAAACATCCATTATTACTTTTGTCGTTCGCAGCTGAAAAAAGAACAGTGGTGCCATTAAATATCCACATCAATGAAAATTTAAGGATTGTTTTGGTTTCGGGACCAAATGCTGGAGGGAAATCGGTATGCATGAAAACAGTTGGTCTTTTGCAGCTGATGCTCCAAACTGGTTTATTGGTACCGGTAGATGAAAGCAGTGAGATGGGAATTTTTGATCAAATCTTTGCGGATATAGGAGATGACCAATCAATCGAATCAGATTTAAGTACGTATAGTGCCCATTTAACAAAGATGCGCTATTTTGTAGCACATGCTACCCCAAAAACCTTGGTTTTGATTGATGAGTTCGGTACTGGAACGGACCCTCAGTTTGGAGGTCCGATGGCTGAAGCCGTGCTAGAAGTGCTGAACAATAAAAAAGTTCGCGGTGTAATTACTACACATTATTCTAACTTAAAGCTTTTCGCTGGTCATACTGAAGGCTTAGAAAATGCTTCCATGTTATTTGATAACAGCAAAATGAAGCCTTTGTATATTTTAGACCTCGGCAAACCCGGAAGCTCTTATGCCTTCGAAATTGCTCAGAATATTGGACTACAACAAGAAGTGCTTAATTTGGCGAAAGAAAAAACGGGCACTAACCAGAATAGCATTGATAGTTTACTCGTAGACCTGGAAAAGGAAAAGAGACAGATCCATGAAACACAGGCTACACTTGCCAACCAACAGAACAAGGTAAAAAACCTAGTAGCTGAAAATGAAAAATTGAAAGCTTTTTTAGAGGAGAACAAGAAAGTTTTGATCAAGGAAGCAAAGCTAGAAGCGCAAAATATTGTACGCGAAGCTAATAAATTGGTAGAAAATACCATTGCTAAAATTAAAGAAAAACAAGCGGAAAAAGAAGTTACCAAAGAACTGAGACAACATCTGCAAAAGAGCTTGGCTAAAAACGAAGTTAAAGAAGAGCATAAGCCTATCGTAAAACTAGATAAGTCGGCGATTGAGGTGGGAGATTGGGTACAATTGGTCAATACGGAAACAAGCGGTCAGGTTTTAGAGATTAATCGAGATAACCTGGTGTTAGCGTTGGGCGATCTGCGTTCGGTGGTGAAGAAAAGTAGGGTTCAGAAAATCAGTAACCGTCAGGCGAAGAAAGTAGTTCAAAGCAATTCCTTTTCTGGTAGAATTTCAGAAGCGATCACCAATTTTAAATGACGACCCTCCAGGTGGAGCGAGATTGATCCGCTCAACCGCCTGTCGAGCGATGCTCTGACGCTTAGACCGCGACCGAACCAGTCGCAACAAGGGACAACCCAGCGAAACCCAGCGCCAAGAAGGCGTCTCGTGGTGACGCTGCTTGAGGCCGAGCCGGTCGGTCAGGGCGACCGCTGTCGCCTGCCGGTTGCCAGAGAAGTACGCCGCCATCGCATCCTGGATCTGCAGTGACGTACCCATTCCGACAAGGCCCTCCCCATGACCCGATAGATCTCGTTCTGACTTCCATAGGAGACATCGGCGTTGCGTCGGCCCACCAGGACCGGATACCTGGGCCCTAGTCGACTGATGCTCGTGGTCTCGACCCCTCGTGCTTGATACAGCCTCGCGCTGCTGTCGGTGATGCCCCCCTCGCGTCCGTCGAAGCCCAGCTGCCAGCAACCAGCTCGCTCAGAGTCGCCAGCGCGTTGGGACACACTCCTTGCGGGCTGCCTCCGGGATCTCGTCGAACACATCGGGTGCGAAGGCTCCCACGGCATCGATCCAGCCAGGTTCGGCCGGCCGCACGGATCACGTCGCACACTTCGAGGATGGCCCCCGCGCCCGAGCCCCAGCGATGGACGACACCACGACAGCCATCGGTTCGGCTGACTGGGTTGGCGCTCCCCTGTCCGAGCATGGTTGTCAGCCGCCCGAGCTGCCGCGTCACGTCGACGTCGGCGATGGCATCGACTGCACGGTCCACTCGACGCTTGATCTCGTCTAATCGCGTGAGCGCGATCACCCGTCCGAGAGCTCTGTCCTGGCCGGCGCCGTGTGTGATGGCCACCTGCACCTTGTTGGTCGGGTCGCCATCCGCCGAGCGAGTCGATCTGACGCTCTGTCGGAGTGCTTGTCAGAGCGTGGTGTCGATGGCGTTGTACGTCCGGCCGGCGTGGACCAGGCCCATGAAGTCCTGCGGTGGAAGCTGGCCGGGGAGATCGGGTCGTCGCCGTCTGGGGCGCTTGCCACGTCGATCTGAAGGAATTGCCACGCCTTCGGAAAACCCTCCTCGATCGGCCACCCGGCTCGTCGCCAGTTCCCACTCGAGGCTGTCTCGAACCACGCGCAGAGTTTTCCCGCCAGATCCCCCGACACCGATCAACAAAAATCAACGTTACGAGATTTCATCTCCTCACTGAGCCCAGGGCCTGGTCACGCGAACGGGTCCTCTAATGGTCTTCGGTGACCGGCGCGCTCGCGCCGGCACCTCATCTGTGGTGGCTTCTCCGGCGCGTCGCCGTGGTGCACGTGGCGGCTTCCTCGGCCGGGAGGTCCCTGATCTGGCGCCACCGAGCTCCAGCCCAGTCACCGCTCACGTCACTCGTTGCCGCCCGACGGGTCGTCGGGGCTCATCGGCAGATTCCGGCCCCTCTCGGGACATCGGCCTCTTCGCCCCGAGTTCGGCGCGCGCAGCATCCTCTTGCTGCTGCCCTGCGCATGTCTCCGAGTAGGCGTGCCCATCGACCCTCTCCGAGGACGGCACCCGCACGCGCAAGTCGTCGAGGTGTTCTGGCCCTCACCGCGAGTCACGATCGTCAGGCTGCCCGGGGTGCCGGTCTCCGACTCCTCGGCGAGCACGTTCTCGTCGCTGAACGCCAAGAGCCAGACGGCACCCAGTCCGGCCGTCACGTCTGCCTGCTGACCCCTTCGGAAAAGCTCACCGTCGCCGGAGACGATGCCAGTCGGAGAGTGGCGCGTCGCGTCGAAGCGCGGCGAGCGAAGGGGGCTCATGGGCGCCCGAGCGCCGAAGCTCCAGTCGACCCTCGCCCACAGCTGTCAGGCTGATCGACGGGCCGCTCCGTCGACGTACGTCGAGACCGATGAAGCGGTGGTGAGTTCGCCGACGGTACGAACTTCCTCCGCTTGCGTCACCGTACCTCGCAGGTTGCGCGATCTGCACGTCCCCTCTTCGAACCGGCCGACAGGGCGCTGACTACTGCGAGCGCTGCCAGGGCAGCAGGAGGGCTAGCAGGAGGCGCGATCACGAGCAACCAGTAGGCGGCGCTCCTGGTCCACCTGGCGCTGCAGCTTCCATATCGCACCACGATGTCCTGGTCGATCGTCTGGCCGTGGGTGTCCGGTGAGCCGGACCGGCACGACCGCCGTCCGCCGCCTCGCTCATTGGCTTGTCGTCGCGGTCAACTCGACCGTCGGACTGCGATCGCTTCAGGCCCTGGCACTTGCTTTCAATCTTGACTGCCACGTCGCCTGAACCGCTTGGAGCATCGATGCCACGAGGGGTGCCAGAGCAGACGCCAGTGGCTCCCTGGGAGGAGCCGCGCAGTCTGAAGGCGCCCGGCAGCGGGCTCAAGGCCTTTGGAGACGGAAAGCCCCGACCGTGTCGAGGGTGTGACCGTCGGAAAGAGCCTGGCGGCTCGAGCGGAAGAGACCGCCGTCCCGGTCAATGGGCTGATTTCAGCCCATCGACGAGGTGCGGCCTCAGGGAGAGCGTGACGCTGATCGACAGCTTGTCGGCCGGAGGCGTGAGATTGACATGGATGCGCCCCGTCCCGGCTGGGTCGTCGTGGCGGAGACCCCGGTGCTGTCACCGGCTGATACCGCGATAGACGTTCGCTTGCTCTGCTTCAACGCAGCAGCGCGGTCAGTCCGCACCTCGCCCAGAGGAGTCGCGGACCACCGCGTCGAAACCGCCAGGCTCCCCGCCTCGTAGGTGCGGCGATGGCGGAACCATCTGGATATGCAGATCGGTGCATCGGTATGTGGTCAGCAGCGGAGATGGCACGCGATCCACCCAGTGCCACGATCCAGACACCGGGTTGCGCGGCTCCGTGCATGGTACGTCCACTGTGGCCAAGGAACCAGCTCCGGGGTAAGTGACCGACCCACCTTGTAGTTCGTCGCCCCTGTGCCGGACATGGACGACATGACCATCAGGGCGGGTCAGCGTCGCTTCCTGCGCGTTGCCGCCACCCGAGACGTCGACCTGGAATCGACGGATTCGATCGCGATCTGCTCGGCCGGGAGGCTCGTCTGCGTACTTGGGGCACACATCCCGACGCTTGGGCAGCTACGCCGGAGAAGAGAGCGCCCAGGGCCGTCGGATCGACGGCGGAGAATAGACATGCCCTGCGCGCCGAGCTGGCCGGAATAGCGGTGGTCCCACATGTGCGCCGGACCGCGCCGGACCCAACTGCCATAGCTTGAAGCTACCCCGCCGGCTCCGGTACTGCGCCTGGGCCAGCTGGGCCTGGACGTCTGGTCCGTCAGCGCGAGCGCCACCAGGCTCACGTGGTCTCGCCGTAGTCCGTCGCCACCCCCCAGCTCCGAGCCCATGCGTGCGCTCGCCATCGGTCGCGGCTTGGTCATAGGTGTGGCCCAGTGCGAACAGTCCGTCGGTGAACCAGAAGATCACCTGGCAGGCGTCGTCGCTCCGACCCCTCGCCCGCAGGGCGGCTCTCGCTTCCGCTCAGAGCTGCTTCGTAGTTGGTCCCCTTCCCGTTCCCGCCTTCCGCCACGCACGCTCCGCGGAGCCACGGATTCTTCTTCGCCACGGCACCCGAGCCTTGGCCGGGAACGCGGGTCCAGCCCTGCACCGATGATGGGGTCGTGACGAGTCACCGACTGCTGACGGCGGCGTAGACGTTGATGCCGCTGCCGCCCGACGCGAGAGCGCCGAGCTGCGCCAGAGATGCCTCCAGATCGAACCGACTGCCCTGCGGTACCTTCGTGCGCAGGCTGCCGGAGACGTCCATGACGTACAGCGCGTCCACCCGTGGTGACTCGCCAGACACGCATTGAGCTCAGCGAAGCCGCGGTCGTTCAGGTGCGAGCTGCCACCAGTCGCGGGTGGTCGAGGAAGGCGTGGGCACCCAAGGCGGGCGCACCCGCGGTCAGAGCCAGAGCCGCACACAGCGGAGCGACAACACCGGCTAGGTGTCGAGCCAAGGTCCTCCGAGCAAATCGTTTCACCGCTCGGCCGCCTCAGTCGCCCAGACGAAAGCGTCGGCAAGGCACGCGGCGAGCAGAAACACCACTGGGAGCATGGCTGCGCGACGCTGCCAGCGTGATGGAAACCAGAGCAGTCCGTCTGCATCGAGGCTCGAGCCTCGAGCCATCGAGTGGACGCAATCAGGGCCGTGCCCAGGACGAGCACGAACACGTATGAGGCGAGAGACAGATCGAGCATCGTCGAAGGCAGCTGTGAGCAGGCCGAGCACACCTATGGCGGCAGCACACCCCTGCAGGATCCAGAGGGTATGACGAATGCGCGCCATGGATGTGGCGTGCACGTCGATCATTTACGGACCCCCAGAATGATATGCGTCTGGAACGTTATCGACGATTCCCGCCCCTGGGGACCCTTCTGCAAAGGTTGCACTCACATAACGGACCCGGGGTATCAGTCCTCCGCCGGCGCGGCCTCAGGTATGTAGGCACTACGGGGGCGTGTCGATCGGCCGCCAGCAAGGGTCTCCAGGTCGGGGTGCGTCGGAAGGCAATCATTCGTGAATTCTGAGGTTCCGGAGGGATGGGCTTCCTCGAGGACGAACCTGACGAACCCGATGGGCCTCCGCCTCCACCCGCGCATTGGCCGAGAAGGATGCGCCTTGCGCTTGCCTTCATCGCGGTCCTCGTCCTGGTCATAGCTGCGGCGGCTTTCGGGCTGGCGCTGCATTCAGCCACCGCGCCGGAGCCGACGTCGTCACGGAGCAGCTCTCGCGACGCAGAATCCTCGACGTCTCAACCGACGCCCCCAGCGCTTCCCCACCACCTCTACCTCCAGCACCGCCGCCTCCCCCGGCGCCTGAGAGCACGAGAGCCAGACCCCGGCTCAGCGCTGGCGGCACTGCATGCGCTTCCGGTCAAAGGACGGGCTCCGAAGACCGGCTACGACCGAGACCAGTTCGGCCCTGCGTGGACTGACGTCGACCGCAATGGCTGTGACACCCGGAACGCATACTCAGTCGGGATCTCGTCGCAGAAGGTGTTTCGTCCCGACACGCACGGCTGCGCCGTCGAGACGGGGGTACTGAACGACCCGTACAGCGGACGCTCGATTGCTTTCGTGCGGGGCAAGTCAACGTCCATCCTGGTCCAGATCGATCATGTGGTCGCACTGAGCAACGCCTGGCAGACCGGGGCGCAGTACTTGGCCGAGCCCATCCGGCTGCGCTTCGCGAACGATCCGCTGAACCTCCTCGCTGTGGACGGCTCGCTCAAC
>CAWFMO010000001.1:1437500-2016436 GCA_963817065.1 uncultured Solirubrobacterales bacterium | reverse complement strand
AAATCGGCCTCGACCACCCGGTCGGTGCGGAAGCTGCGGAAGTCGTTGCGCAGTTCGCACCAGGCCGACCAGCAGGCGCATGGTCTCGTGATAGCCGACCGCCACCGGCCAGATGACGCGCCGGTCTCGCGCCCCTGCTCGTCGCGCATAGTGCAGCCGCGATCTTGCGGCCGGCGTGGATCCAGGCGCGGACCTGGGCCATGTCGAGCGCTGTCGGCCGCGTGCTCGCCAGCCGGGCGGCGCGCCGCTGGCGGGCTCCAGCACATACGGGCCGCAGGCTGCTCCGGCACCGCGGCGCCGATCTTGGCGATCAGGTCCCGGGCCGCGCGGGCCAGCGCCGGATCGCCGCGGCCGGCCACCCACTGCGCGCCCAGCACCGCGGCCTCGATCTCGTCGGGCGTCAGCATCAGCGGCGGCATGTCGAAGCCGCCGTCCAGCACATAGCCGATGCCGGCCTCGCCGCGGATCGGCACGCGCTGGCCCATCAGGTCGGCGATGTCGCGATAGACGGTGCGCTTCGAGGTCTCCAGCTCGTCGGCGATGGCGTCGGCGGTCACCGGCCGGACGGCGCGGCGCAGGATCTGGATGATCTGGAACAGCCGGTCGGCGCGTCTCATGGCGGCCACCCTGGCTGCGACTGCTGACAGCATGCTGTCAGCAGGGTGGCAGTAGTCAAGACAGGTCGGCGGCGAGGGGCTGCCGTGCGCTCAAGCAGCGAGGCGCCGCGCGCCGAGCGATAGCGCCAGAAGCGCTCAAGAAGCGAGCGACCGTGTCGCGAGCCTTCGCCATGCTCACCCTGTTCCACGCTCCCCAGTCGCGTTCGGGCCGCCTCGTCTGGCTGCTGGAGGAGATCGGCGCCGACTACGACATCCGCTACGTCGACATCTTCCGCGCCATGACCCTGACGGGCGCCCGCGATCCCGCCAACCTGCATCCGGACGGCAAGGTTCCGGCCCTGCTCCACGACGGGGCGCTGGTGACCGAGTCGGCCGCGATCACCCTCTACCTACCGACCTGCATCCGGATGCGAACCTGGGCGCGCCGGTCGGCTCGCCGGACCGCGCGGCCTATGTCACCTGGCTGGCCTGGACGGCGGGCGAGATGGAGCCGGCCTTCTGGGGCAAGATCAGCGGCGCGGCCGAAACCGACCCGAACGCCAAGGCCCGCTATGACGCCGCCGTCGCCCGCCTGCTGACGGCCCTGGCGACCGGCCCTATCTGATGGGCGACCGGTTCACGGCGGTGGACGTGATGATCGCCTCGGCCCTCGCCTGGGGCCGCGAATATGTGCCCGAAAGCGCGCTGGTCGATGCGTATCTGGAGCGGGCGCTGAACCGGCCGGCCAATGCGCGGGCCGCGGCGAAGGACGGCGTCCTGCCCGGGGCCGTTCAGGCCGCCTGATCGGAGGCGGTGGCGGCGGCCGGGCGGTCGCCGCCGTCCGCCGGGCGTTCGATGGCGCGCAGGGTCGAGACGAAGTCGTCGCGCCAGACGCCCACGTCGGTGTCGCGCACGACCTGCATCAGGCAGTCCCATTTCCGCTTGCGCTCGGCCAGCGGCATGGTCAGGGCGCGCTGGATGGCGTCCGACATCTCCTCGCGGCTGAACGGATTGACCAGCAGGGCCTCGCCCATCTGCTCGGCCGCGCCGGCGAAGCGCGACAGGACCAGCACGCCCGGATCGTCCGGATCCTGGGCCGCGACATATTCCTTGGCCACCAGGTTCATGCCGTCGCGCAGCGGCGTCACCAGACCGACGCGCGGCGGCGCGGTAGATGCCGGCCAGCTGGTCGCGGCGGTAGGTGCGGTTGATGTAGCGGATCGGCTGCCAGTCCATCTCGGCGTATTCGCCGTTGATCCGGCCAGCCAGGGCGTCCAGCCGGCCGCGGATGTCCTGATACGCGTCCACCTCGTCGCGCGAGGTCGGCGTGACCTGCAGCAGCAGGACCTCGGCCGCATGCTCGCGGATGGTCTCGCAGGAACTGCTCGTAGCCCAGCAGCCGCTCCTCCAGCCCCTTGGAATAGTCCAGCCGGTCGACGCCGACGATCAGCGAGCGGAAGGCCGCCGAGGCCGCCATCCGGTCATAGGTCCGGTCGCCCTGGACCGAGTTGCGCTGCGGCGATGAAACCCTCGACGTCGATGCCGATCGGGAAGACGCCGGTCTGGACCGTCTTGCCGAACGCCTCCAGCCCGTCGTCGGGCAGCAGCTTGCCGTGCACGCGGTCCGGACGCCACATAGTCGCGGAACAGGTCCAGCCATTCGCGGGTCTGGAAGCCGATCAGGTCGTAGTCGAACAGCGTCTCGACCAGCCGCCGGTGGTGCGGCAGGGTCACCAGCAGCTGCCGCGCCGGCCAGGGCATGTGCAGGAAGAAGCCGATCCGGTTCCTGATCCCCTTGCGGCGCAGGTCCCGGGCCAGCGGGATCATGTGATAGTCGTGGATCCAGATGACGTCGTCCGGCTGGATCAGGGGCGCCAGCGCCTCGGCGAACCGGCGCGTTGACCCGCTCGATAGCCTTCGCCGTACGACCGCTCATAGGCGGTCAGGTCGACGCGGTGGTGGAACAGCGGCCACAGCGTCTTGTTGGCGTAGCCGTTGTAATATTCGTCGACGTCCTGGGCCTCCAGATCGACGAGGGCGACGGTGACGCCGCCGGCCCGGTCCTCCATCTTCAGCTCGCCGGTAAATCGCTCGACGGTCTCGCCGCGCCAGCCGAACCACAGGCCGTCGTATTTCCGCAGCGCCGCCGACAGCGCCATGGCCAGGCCGCCCGCCGAGCCGGCGGCGGGGTCCCTGGGCGCGGACACGCGGTTGGAAACGACGATCAGGCGGCTCATGGCCGTCAACAATTCTGCACGCCTGGTTCGCAACGGATTCATCGCGCGTCGTCCACGAACGGCTCAGCATCACGGCGCAGTTGATGATGCCGACCAGCGAATAGGTCTGCGGGTAGTTGCCCCACAGCTCCCTGTCGCCCAGCGACAGGTCCTCGGACAGCAGGCCCGCGTGGGTGCGGCGGCTCAGCATCTCCTCGAAATCTCGCGCGCCTCCTCGTCGCGGCCGTTCAGGTGCAGGGCCTCGATGAACCAGAAGGTGCAGAAGTTGAACGCCGTCTCCGGCTCGCCGAAGTCGTCCGGCTCGACGTAGCGGAACAGGTAGGGGCCCTTCTTGCAGGTCGCGCTCGATGGCCTCGAAGGTGGCGACCTGACGCGGGTCGTCGCGGCGTCGAGGAAGCCGAGGTCCGTCATCTGCAGCAGCGAGGCGTCCAGTTCGTCGCCGCCGAAGCTGGCGGCGAAACGGCCCTGCGTCCGCGACGAAGGCTTCCTTTTCGATCCGGTTCGCGGATGATGGCCGCCCGCTCGTTCCACAGGCGCCGCACGCTCGCCCAGCCCCATTGGTCCGCCGCCTTGGCCAGCCGGTCGCAGGCGGCCCAGCACATGACCGACGAATAGGTGTGGACCCGCGCGATGGTGCGGAACTCCCACAGGCCGGCGTCGGCCTGTCGTGCATGGCGAAGGCGCGGTCGCCGACCTTCTCCAGCGCGTGGAAGTCGTCGATCGTGCCGGGCGCAGCAGCCGCTGGTCGAAGAAGGCCTGGACCAGCGGCAGGACGATCTGGCCGTAGACGTCGTGCTGCAGGTGTTCGCGCGCCTGATTGCCGATGCGCACCGGCCTCATGCCGCGATAGCCCGCGACCGTGTCGGTGATCCGCTCGTCGATGTCCTCTTCCAGCCGACGCCATAGACCGGCTGGACGTGGCCGCCCCCGACGCGTCGACGAGATTGCGCAGATAGCCGAGGTAGTTCTCCAGCAGGTCGACCGCGCCCAGACGGTTCAGCGCCCGCACCACGTAATAGGCGTCGCGGATCCAGCAGTAGCGGTAGTCCCAGTTGCGCCCGCTCTCGGGAGACTCGGGCACCGAGGTGGTCATGGCCGCGACGATCGCGCCGGTTTCCTCATAGGCGCAGAGCTTCAGCGTGATCGCCGCGCGGATCACCGCCTCCTGACAGTCGAGCGGCAGGTAGAGGGTGCGCACCCAGTCCTGCCAATAGGCGATGGTGCGGTCCAGGGCGGCGGCGACGCCGGGGCCGACGTCCTGGTCGTAGCCCTCGTCGGGACCGAGGAAGAAGGCGTGGGGCCGCTCCAGCCGGAAGGCCCGCTCGTTGAGGACGTGGGACACCGGACAGTCGGTGGTCAGCCGGAAGGTCACGTCCGTGCACAGATAGCGGATGTGGTTCGAACCGTTCGTCGTTTCGGCCCGGCGCGCGCCCCAGTCGGCCGACGGGCGCAGGCGCACGCGGATGCGCGGCGACCCGCCCAGCGGCCGGACGATCCGGCCGAAGGCCAGCGGCCGATAGGTGCGGCTGTGTTTCGGATGGCGCGGCGCGAAGTCGATGATCTCGACCGACGCCCCGTCCGCGGCCGTCAGCACCGTGCGCAGGACAGGCGTGTTGCGGACATAGGCCTGTTCGACGCGTCGCCTGCCCTTCCAGCTCGATGTCCCAGAAGCCGTGGTCCGGGTCGAATCCGTCCATCAGGGCCGAGAACACCGGATCGCCGTCCACCCGCGGCGCGCAGGCCCAGACGATAGCGGCCCTTGCGGTCGATCAGGGCGCTGACCGAGCAGTTGCCGACGGGCGCCAGGTCGAGGTTCGGGGTCATGCGGCTACCTCGACGGCTTCCAGCCAGGCGAGAACGGCGTCCACGTCGGGCAGGCCGTAGCGGGCGGCGGTCTGGCGCGGCGGACCGACCAGCACGCCGAACCCGCCCAGGGCCGCGGCGGCTTCGAACCCGTGCTCGTCCGTCAGATCGTCGCCCAGCATGACCGGCACGGCGCCGGCGAATGGCGGCTCGGCCATGAAAGCTTTCAGGGCCGTCCCCTTGTCCGTGCCCGGAGTCTTGAGCTCGACCACCAGATTGCCGGGCTGCAGGGTCAAGCCCGTCTCGCCGGCCACCCGCTCGGCCAGGGCTTCGACTGCATCGGCCTCGCCCTGGGCCTGACGGTAGTGGAGACCGGCGGACACCGTCTTGTCCTCGACGATCAGGCCGGGACGGGTGCGGGCGAAGCCGTGGAAGGCGGCGAGCGCCGCCTTCACCGCAGGATCGGCCTCGGCGCGATCCAGCGAACCGTCGGCGCGCCTACGTTCCAGCCCGTGAACGCCCGAGGCCGAGGCGGCGGCGCTCTCTGCGATCCGGTCGATCTCGGCGATCGTCCGGCCACTGACGATGGCCACCCGTCCGCCGAGCCGTTCGGCGAGCGACTTCAGCACCGCCGTCCGCCGTGCGTCCGGGATGACTGCGTCGGGCGTGGGCGCCAGCGGCGCGAGCACGCCGTCCAGATCGAGGAACAGCGCGGGCCTGCGCAGGCGCTCGGGCGGTTTCGGAAGGTGCGGCATGGCTGCGGCGGCCGTTTGTGCGGCGTGGTTCTGGTGCGACGTCCCCATGCCGACCAAACGCGCCGCGACCCGGTTGGTTGTCGCAAGGCGAAGCTTTTCTTCGCACCGCAGCATCGCACCGAGGGGCGCCGCCGTTGTGAAATCCCGCCCGGATGGGCCAATTCCCGCCCATGACCGACGCCGCCAAACCTCTCCCCGCAGACCCTGACGCCATGACCGCCCGCGCCCGCGAGGTGATCCAGCTGAACATCGCCGCGCTCCAGGCGCTGGAGAGCGGCCTGGACGACAGCATCGCCCGCGCCTGCGAGATCATCCTGTCGCGCCCCGGCTATCTGGTGGTCACCGGCATGGGCAAGTCGGGCCATATCGGCGGCAAGATCGCCGCGACCCTGGCCTCCACCGGCACCAACGCCTTCTTCGTCCATCCGGCCGAGATGAGCCACGGCGACCTGGGCATGCTCCGGAAGGATGTTACGTTGCTGGCCATCTCCAACTCGGGCGAAAGCCGCGAACTGCGCGACCCCCTGATCTATTGCCAGCGCGAGGGCATCCCCGTCATCGGCCTGACCCAGCGGCCCAACAGCTTCCTCGGCCGCTCGTCCGCCGTCTGCCTGACCATGCCCCAGGTGGCCGAGGCCTGCCCCAACGGCCTGGCCCCGACGACCTCGACCCTGATGACCCTGGCGCTGGGCGACGCCCTGGCCATGGTGCTGATGGACCGGCGCGGCTTCACCGCCGAGGCCTTCGGGCTGCATCACCCGGGCGGCAAGCTGGGCATGAGTCTGCAGAGCGTGCGCGACTGGATGGGCGACCGCCCGCCGGCTCCCGCGACCGTGCCCCTGACGGCGACCTTCGCCGAGGTCGTCTCGGCCATCACCGAGGGCCGCAAGGGCGCCGCGGCCGTGTTGGCGGATGACGGGACGCTGGCCGGGATCGTCACCGACGGCGACATCCGCCGGGCCTTTTCGCGCGACCTGAACGGCCTCACCGCCGCCGACGTGATGAGCCCGCGCCCCAAAGTCATCGGCCCGGACGCCCGCATGAGCGATGCGGTCGACCTGATGACCCAGAACAAGATCGCCACCCTGCTGGTCGTCGAGGACGAGCGGCCGATGGCCATCGTCCACATCGCCGAACTGATGCAGGCCGGCTACGTCGGCTAGGGCCGGGGGTCAGTAGGCGCGGCGGCCGTCGACATTGCCCGGCGGCGCATAGCGGCAGGCCAGGATCGACCGGTCGTCCCGTGTGGCGATGGCGCAGCCCACATGGGTCGTGCCGCGCCAGACCAGCTGGGTGTAGTGGCCGACGTCGGTCCAGTTCGGCGTTCGGCTGACGTTCGGGAATACGCCGTGGCGGTACTGCGCCTTCTCCTCGATCCAGTCCCCGACCATGTCCTCCGGCGTGAAGACGCGATTGCCCCAGCCCATCCAGAGATTCTCGCCGTGGCCGTGCATGGACGGGTCGTGGGCGAAGCGGCCGGTGGCGATCAATTCCTCGGCCCAGCTGCGCGCCTCGGCCTCCAGTTCGTCGCTCCACGCCAGCGGCGGCGATCCGACCCGCCTCCGCTCGCCGTTGTGGGCCTGAAGCAGCCGCGTTTCGATCTGGTCCGAGGGCCGCGAGGTGCGCGGCGGCGCGATGGGCACGACCTCCCGCGCGGACTGCGACGCCGGCTCGATCCTTGGGACCGGCGCCGTCTGCGGCGCATAACTCTCCGCGCAAGCCGAGGCCGGCAGGAGGGTGGCCAAAATCAGCAGGACGGAACGGCGCATGGAGCTTCCTCGGTCAAGTGCGGGGACATAGCGTCCCGGCCCCCGCGCCGTTCCTTGTCTTCGCTTTAGCGAGGCGCGTCGACCATCGGCGTGTCGATCAGCGCCTTCTCCGTGTCGTCGCCTTCCAGCGTCAGGGTCACCGCCGGCTTGCCGGCCTGGAATTCCTCCATGGCGGTCTGCCTTGCGGGCGCGCATGGCGTCGCCCAGGGCGTCCATGTCGAGGCCGGCCTTGCGGGCCTGGGCGAACATGCCCTCGACCCGCTTCTCCTCTTCCTCGACGTGGTGCTCGATCTTCTCCGACAGCACCTTGACCTTGGCGTCGTAGAAATCGTCGTCCGGACCGCCCGCCTCGATCTCGGCGATCAGCACCTTGGCGCCGTCATGCTCGACATAGGCCTCCTTCAGCAGGTCCTCCTCGATCTTGCCCTCGCAGGCCGGATAGAAGATCTCCTCCTCGATCTTGGTGTGGACCTTCAGCTCGAGGCAGATCTGTTCGGCCAGCGCCTTCTTCTTCGATGTCGCCCTCGCCTTTTCGAACTCCGCGAACAGCTCCTCCACCTTGCGGTGGTCGGCCTTCAGCATCGCGATCGCGTCCATTTCTTCGTAGGTCTGGGCCATGTCTTCCTCCTGATAGACGAGTGCGTCGGCGGCATAAGACGCGGAGAAGGCTCGCGTTCCCGCGCCGGGCCTAGCTGAGAGTTGTTCTCGAAAATTGTCTCCCCGGGCGTCCGGCAACCGACACAACGGGCTCGTTTCAGCGTCTTTAGCGTTCATCCCGGATCAGCAAGGGAGACGCGCCGTGATCGACCACCTCGCCTTCGACGTCACCGATATCGCGCGGTCCCGCGTCTTTTACGCCGCCGCCCTCAAGCCGCTCGGTTTCCGGATCGTGGCCGAAGAGAAGGACGGCGACACGACCGTCGTCATGTTCGGCGTCGAGGAGCCCGAGTTCGTCATCGCCGACAAGGACCGGCCGGGCGAGGCCAATCACGTCGCCTTCCGCGCCGAAACCCGCGCCCAGGTCGACGCCTTCTACAAGGCCGCGCTGGTCGCCGGCGGCCGCGACAACGGCGGGCCGGGGGCCCGCGAAAACTACGGCCCGACCTACTACGCCGCCTTTGTCTTCGATCCCGACGGCTTCAATATCGAAGCCGTCTGCCACGCGCCCGACTGATACGACCAATTCCGACGCATCGTCTTGTTAAGGTGCTCATGTCGGCGGGCCGAGAGTCCGATGTGTCCGCAATGTCCGCTGAATTTCAGCGGACTCAATCAGGTCCAGCTCCTGGCTCTGCGAAAAAACTTGACGTTGACGTAAACGTAGGTTTTCTGGCGTCCACGCTATCCGTCCTCTTTGGAGACCGACTCCCATGGCCGACGCCTATATCTATGACGCCGTGCGCACGCCGCGCGGCAAGGGCAAGAAGGACGGCTCCCTGCACGAGATCACCGCGCCTCAGCCTGGCCACCCAGGTGCTGGAGGCCCTGCGCGACCGCAACGATCTGGACACCGCCCATGGTCGACGACGTGATCCTGGGCTGCGTGACTCGCCGGTGGGCGAGCAGGGCGCCGACATCGCCCGCACCGCCGTGCTGGCCGCCGGCTACGCCCAGACCACCGCCGGCGTGCAGGTCAACCGCTTCTGCGCCTCGGGCCTGGAAGCCGTGCAACATGGCCGCCGCCAAGGTGATGTCCGGCGAGGCCGACTTGGCCATCGGCGGCGGCGTCGAGGCATGAGCCGCGTGCCCATGGGCTCGGACGGCGGCGCCTGGGCCGATCGATCCCTCCGCGCGCCTTCCCGACCTATTTCGTGCCGCAGGGCGTCTCGGCCGACATGATCGCCACCAAGTACGGCTTCAGCCGCGACGACGTCGACGCCTATGCGGTGGAAAGCCAGAAGCGCGCCGCCGCCGCCTGGGCCGAAGGCCGCTTCACGAAATCGGTCGTGCCGGTCAAGGACCAGCTGGGCCTGACCATCCTCGACCACGACGAGACCATGCGGCCCAACACCGACATGCAGACCCTGGCCGCGCTGAACCCGTCCTTCGCCAGGCCATGGGCGAGATGGCCTTCGACGCCGTGATCGACCAGCGCTACCCCGAGGTCGAGCGCATCAACCACGTCCACACGCCGGGCAACTCGTCGGGCATCGTCGACGGCGCGGCCGGCGTGCTGATCGGCTCCAAGGAAGCCGGGCGAGGCGCTGGGCCTCAAGCCGCGCGCCCGCATCCTGGGCACGGCCTCGATCGGCTCGGAGCCCTCGATCATGCTGACCGGCCCCGTCGTTCGTGACCGAAAAGCTGCTGAAGCAAGCTGGGCATGACGATCGCCGACATCGACCTCTACGAGCTGAACGAGGCCTTCGCCGTCGTGGTGCTGCGCTACATGCAGGCGCTCGACATCCCGCACGACAAGATGAACGTCAACGGCGGCGCCATCGCCATGGGCCACCCGCTGGGCGCCACCGGCGCGATGATCCTCGGCACCGTGCTCGACGAGCTGGAGCGCACCGGCAAGTCGACCGCCCTGGTCACCCTGTGCATCGGCGGCGGCATGGGCACCGCCACCGTCATCGAACGCGTCTGAGGAGCGATGACCATGGAAAACTTCAAGATCGACGTCGACGCCGACGGCATCGCCGCTGTCACCTTCGACGTGCCGGGCCGGTCGATGAACACCCTGACCTCAGGCGTGCATGGCCGATCTCGCCGCAGATGGTCGAACGGCGTCAAGACCGACGCCGCCATCAAGGGCGCGGTCCTGACCTCGGGCAAGGCCACCGGCTTCTGCGCCGGCGCCGACCTGGGCGAGCATCGGCGGCGGCTGGCATGCCGGGCGGCGGGCGGCTCGCTGCAAGGCAGGCCTTCGACGCCGCCTTCGAGCTGAACGGCGCGCTGCGCGCGCTGGAGACCTGCGGCAAGCCGGTGGCCGCGGCCATCAACGGCCTGGCGCTGGGCGGCGGCCTGGAACTGACGCTGGCCTGCCACTACCGCGTCGTCGGCGACGACCCGAAGATCCAGCTCGGCCTGCCCGAGATCAAGGTCGGCCTGTTCCCCGGCGGCGGCGGCACCCAGCGCCTGCCGCGCCTGATCGGCGTGCAGGCGGCGCTGATGGCCATGCTCGAAGGCAAGTCCTTCCGCCCGCACGAGGCCTAGGCGCCGGGCTTCGTCCACGAGGTCGTCGCCAAGGGCGACGGAGGTCGAGGCGGCCAAGGCCTGGATCAAGGCCAAGGGCAATGCCGGTCGCAGCCGTGGGACAAGAAGGACTTCAAGATGCCCGGCGGCGGCCCCTACCACCCGGCCGGGCATCCAGGTCTTCATCATCGGCAACGCCATGCTGCGCAAGCAGACCTACGGCAACTATCCGGCCGCAGCTCAACCTGATGAAGGCGGTCTATGAGGGCGCTGCAGGTGCCGATCGACGCGGCCCTGCGCATCGAGACCCGCTACTTCGTCAAGACCCTGATGACGCCGCAGGCCAAGGCGATGATCCGCACCCTGTTCCTGTCGATGCAGGAGCTCGGCAAGGGCGCCGGCCGCCCCGCCGGCGTGCCGAAATCCGAGTCCGAAGAAGGTCGCGGTGCTGGGCGCCGGCATGATGGGCGCGGGCATCGCCTATGTGCAGGCCATGGCCGGCATCGAGACCGTGCTGATCGACCGCGACCCAGGAGGCCGCCGACAAGGGCAAGGCCCACGTCGAGGACCTGCTCAAGAAGCGCCGTGTCGCGCGGCCAGATGACCCAGGAGAAGGCCGACGCCATGCTCGGCCCTGATCACCGCCACCACCGACTACGCCGCACGTGAAGGGCTCCGACCTGGTGGTCGAGGCCGTGTTCGAGAACCGCGAGATCAAGGCCGAGGTGACCAAGCAGGCCGAGGCCCAGCTGGCCGACGGCGCCGTGTTCGGCTCCAACACCTCGACCCTGCCGATCACCGGCCTGGCCGAGGCCTCGGTGCGGCCCGGAGAACTTCATCGGCATCCACTTCTTCTCGCCGGTCGACAAGATGATGCTGGTCGAGATCATCCTGGGCGAGAAGACCTCGCGAGGAGGCCCTGGCCAAGGCGCATCGACTACGTCATGAAGATCAAGAAGACGCCGATCGTCGTCAACGACAGCCGCGGCTTCTACACCTCGCGCTGCTTCGCACCTTCCTGACCGAAGGCATGGCGATGCTGGTCGGAGGGCATACGCCCCGGCCCTGATCGACAATGTCGGCCGCATGACCGGCATGCCGCGCGGCCCGCTGGAGATGCACGACGACGTCGCGCTGGACCTGTCCTACAAGATCGCCAAGCAGACCGCCAAGGACCTGGGCGACGACTACGTGCCCAGCCCCGGCGACGACATCGTCGCGAAGATGGTCGACGGCGGGCCGCTCGGCCGCAAGAACGGCAAGGGCTTCTACGACTACCCGGCGGACAAGGGCTCGCCCAAGACGCTGTGGAAGGGCCTGGCCGAACTGGCTCCCGGTCGACCAGGCTCGACGAGCTCCGACGCCGCCGGCTGGTCGAGGAGCTGAAGACCCGCCTGCTCTACCGCCAGGCGGTCGAGGTCGGCGCGCTGCTTGGAAGAGGGCGTCATCGACCGACCCGCGCGAGGCCGATGTCGGCGCCATCCTGGGCTGGGGCTTCGCGCCCTGGACCGGCGGGCCGATCACCCTGATCGACCAGACCGGGCTGCAGGCCTTCGTCGCAAGGCCGCGACGCCTGGCCGCCGAACTACGGCGACCGCTTCGCGCCGCCGCAGTTGCTGCGCGACATGGCCGCCAAGGGCGAGACCTTCTACGGCAATTTCGCCAAGGCAAGAAGGCCGCGGCCTAGGCCTTTAAAGGGCGGGTCAGAGGTTCACCACCTCGAACCCGTCCTCCTTCGCCAGCCGTTCGGCCAGCACCGCGCGGTGGCAGCCCGCGTGGTCGGCCTCGAAGCACAGCAGGGCTGTCGGCCGGTCCCTGGCGATCTCCCTCAGCCGCTCGAACGCCAGCTGCGACGGCGGCTCTTCCATTTGGCTGGCGAAGATGTCGCGCATCTCGCCGATCCGGCCCTTGCGGGCTGCGTCCCGCCCGGCCTTGGGCGTGCCGAGGTCGCGCAGATGGACGTATTCGATCCCCGCTTCCGCCAGACTTGAGCCAAGCACCGTCTTGGAGAAGCCGGCCCGCCGCGACGCCGCCACCGCGCGCACGTCGGCCAGCACCTGCACGCCCGCCTCCTTCAGCCGGCCGATCACGGCGGCCTGCGGCTCGCCCTCGTATCCGATGGTCCAGAGTTTCATGCCCTCCACATGGGTTCGACATCCGCTTGACGCCAGCGGCTTTCGGCTCCACCCCTCCGGTCGTCCCAACCGGAGCCGCAGCATGATCCGCCCCCTCCTTCTCGCCCTGATGCTCGCCGGCGTCGCCGCCTCGGCCGAGGCGCAGGACATGCTGATCTAGGGCGGGCCGATCTACACGGGCGTGGACGCCGCGCCCGACGGCCGAGGCGGTGCTGGTGCGCGACGGGCGGATCGCCTACGTCGGCGCGCTGCCGGCGACCAGCCGCCGGTCGCACCGGAGTGCCAGACCATCGACCTGAAGGGCGCGGCCCTGTTCCCCGGCTTCACCGACGGCCACGCCCACCTGCGACGGCGATCGGCGAGCGGGAGCTGACGCTGAACCTGGAAGGCTCGACCTCGGTCGCCGAGGCGATGGCGCGGCTGAAGGCCTGGGCCGCGAGCGCATCCGGACGGGCCCGATCGTCGGGCGCGGCTGGATCGAGACCCGCTGGCCCGAGGCGCCGCTTCCTGACAGCCGCCGATCTGGACGCCGCCGCGCCCGGCCGCGCCGGTGCTGCTGAGCCGCGCCGACGGCCATGCGCTGGTCGCCAATCGACCGCCGCGCTGACGGCGGCGGGCATCGACGCGTCGACCGCCGCCCCCTCCGGCGGCGAGATCCTGAAGGGGCCGGACGGCAAGCCGACCGGCCTGCTGGTCGACGCCGCCGAAGCAGCTGGTCGCCCGCCTGATGCCCCAGGCCGACCGCGCCGCCGCTGCGCGAGGCCTACCGCGCCGGCTTCCGGTCGAGGCCGCCTATGGCTGGACCGGCGTCCACTTCATGAGCGTCGCCGTGGAAGGACGTCCCCCTGCTGGAAGACATGGCCGCGGACGGCGAGGCGCCCCTGCGGGTCTACAACAGCGTCACGCCCGACGGCGCGGCCGAGCTGATCGCGGCGGGCCCGCGCAGCGTCGCCGGACGGGCGGATCATCACCCGGGCGATCAAACTACTACGCCGACGGCGCCCTGGGCTCGCGCGGCGCGGCCCTGTTCGAGCCCTATGCCGACGGCCCGACACCACGGGCCTGATCCAGATCACCGGCGAGGAGATCGTGCCCCTGTACGAGGCGGCGCTGAGGCGGCGGGCATCCAGGTCGCGACCCACGCCATCGGCGACCGCGGCAACGCCTCGGTGGCTCGAGCTGTACGACGAGGCCTTCGCGGCGTCCCGGCGGGCGGCGCCCCAACGGCGCCGACGTGCGCTGGCGGATCGAGCACGCCCAGATCCTGCGGCCCGCCGACTATCACCGCGTTCAAGGACCTGCCGAGTCATCGCCTCGATGCAGCCCAGCCACGCCATCGGCGACCTGTATTTCGCGCCGGCCCGCCTGGGCGACGCGCGGCTGGACGGGCGCCTATGCCTGGCAGAGCCTGGTCGATCTGGGCGTCGGTCGTGGTCGGCGGTTCCGACGCGCCGGTCGAGCGGGGCGCGCCGCTGATCGAGTTCTACGCCGCCGTCGCCCGCAAGCGACCTGAAGGGCTACTCAGGGCCCCGACTGGCGTCCGGAACGAGGCGGTGGACCGCGCCACGGCGCTGAAGATGTTCACCCTCTGGCCGGCCTACGCCAGCTTCGCGCGAGGCCGAACTGGGCACGATCGAGGTCGGCAAGCGCGCCGACCTGACGGCCTTCGACGTCGACCTGATGACCGCGCCCGTCGCCGACATCCCCAAGGGCCAGGCGGTCCTGACGGTGGTCGACGGGGTCGTGGTCTATCGCGCCGACTGAGCCCCGTCTTGAAGCGATCCGCCGTTGGCCCTAAGGCTGCGGCGGCTGCGCGGGCGTGATGTAGTGGTAGCCTGAAAGCTTCCCAAGCTTTTCGTGCGGGTTCGATTCCCGCCGCCCGCTCCAGCCGTCGCCCTACTCCTCGCGGGTGACGGCGACGCCCCGGTCCTTGAGGATTTCCTGCACGCTGTCGTCGCCCGCCAGATGGGCCGCGCCCACGGCGATGAAGGCCGTGCCCGAGCCCGCCAGAAGCGTCTGGATCTGGCCTGCCCAGTCGGTGTTCCGCTGGACCAGCAGGGCCTGATAGACGGCCGGGATTGTCCCGCATCTCGTCGACCGAGACCTTTTCCAGCGTCGCGACATCGCCCGTGGCCCAGGCCTCGACCATGGCGTCCAGCTCGACCGTGGCGTCCTCGTATGCCTCCAGCGTCGAGCGCAGGAAGGACAGTTGGTCGGCCTCCGACATGCCGGCGAGGATGCCGACCTGTTTGTCGATGGTCTCGAAGCCGTGGACCGGCTTGCCCGCCGCGTCGGCGCGGGCCTTGAGGATCAGTTCGACGCCCGACTGGGGGTCGTAGCCGGCCTTGATCAGCGGGGCGACGGAAAGGGTCAGACCGGCCAGCCAGGGGCGGAAAATGTCCATCTGGGCGGCGGTCAGGCCGGCGCCGGCGGCGGCGGCGTTCAGGTCGGTCAGCTCCTCGGCCGTCAGCAAGCTGGAGAGGGGGCGGTCGGGCGATATGCCATGCTGCTGGATCAGGGGGATGATCGCCGCCTGATCGTCGGGGTTGGAGATCTCGAACCAGATGTCGTCGGCGCCGGCGAAGGCGGCGTCGACCCTGGCCGAGCCCCAGGCCGTGGTCGGGCGCAGCACGTGGACGGTGCCGAACAGGTAGATGGTCGAGTTGGCGTCGCGGATGGCCCACAGCGCGGGGCCGGCGCCGGCGGCCTGGGGCACGACGCGGGCGGTGACGGCGGCGGGCGCGGCCTCGGCGGCCTGGGCGAAGGCCTGGGCGGGCTGGAAGACGATGGCGCCGGCGAGGCCGAGGCCGAGAACGGCCCCGAGGGCGGTGCGGGCCAGATGACCGGCCCGGGTCTTGAGGGTGGAAACGTTCATGGGATCAGTCCTCGGAGAAGATGGATTCGATGGGATGGCCGAACACCTTCGCGATGCGGAAGGCCAGCGGGAGGGAGGGGTCGTAGCGGCCGGTTTCGAGGGCGTTGACGGTCTGGCGCGAGACGCCGAGGGCGTCGGCGAGATCGGCCTGGCTCCAGTCGCGTTCGGCGCGCAGCACCTTGAGGCGGTTGTTCATGCTCAGCCCCGCGTCCGCGCCAGCCACCACCAGGCCCAGACGATGATGTAGCCGAGCGTCATCAGCATCATCATGGCGAAGGCGCCGGCGGCCATGTAGGCGGCGGGGTCGGTGCGGCCGTTCCAGGCCGCGAACTGCAGGACTTCAGCCTGCGGCAGGGTGGCCAGGACGATGCCCACGGCGCCGACGGCCATGCCGCTGCAACCGCCCCAGAACCAGGCCGCCTTGTGAGCCTCGCGGGCCGCCTCGTCGATGGCGCGCATCCAGGCGACGCTGGCGACCATGGCTCCGAACATCAGCACGACGGTGAAGACCGTCATGAGGGTGACGATCGCGCTGTCCTCCTTCACGACGCCGCTGCCGACGAGGAAGCCGATCCCCATAGCGACGATGACCGTCACGACCATGATCGCGACCAGACCCAGGAGAGATTTCCCGATCACGGGCCAGAGGCGTTTCGACATGACAGATTCCCTTGCCGCTAAGACAAGGGTGTTTTACATCGACCTCAGCCGATGTCAAGCGTCCTTGTCACGGATGGTTCAGGCGTCGGGCAGGGCCGGGGCGGCGTTTCCGCCGGCAGCCAGTTCGGGCCGACTGAGGGTGCGGGGCGATTGATCGACGGGGGCCAGTTCGGGCAGGTCCTTGCCCTCGTGGTCGACCTGAAGATCCTCGAAGCGGCGGGCCGAGACCATGACCTGGCTCTCCAGCGAGCCGACGAACTGGTTGTATTTGCCGACGGCGGCGTCCAGCGCGCGGCCTACGGCGGCGGCGTGGCCGCCCATGACCGACAGGCGTTTGTAGAGTTCCTTGCCCAGTTTCGCGACGTCCTCGGCGTTGCGGGCCTGCTCCTCTGCGCGCCAGCCGTAGGCGACAGCCTTGCAGAGGGCGAACAGGGTGGTCGGGGTGACGATGACGACGCGCGAAGCCATGGCCGCGGTCATCAGATCGGGTTCGTGGTCGAGGGCGGCCGCGAGGAAGGCGTCGCCGGGCACGAACATGGCGACGAAGTCGGCGGGCTGGGCTTGAACTGGTCCTGATAGGCCTTGGACGACAGTTGGCGGACGTGGGTCTTCATGCTGGTGGCGGTGCGCAGGGAAGCGGCCTTCGCCTGCGCCTCCTCGTCGCCGTCGGCCTCGTCGCCGAAGGCCAGGGAGACCTTGGCGTCGATGACGAACATGCCGCCGCCGGGCAGGCGGACGACGAAGTCGGGCGCTGCTGGCGGCCCGCGTCATCGGCCGAGGAGGTCTGTTCCTCGAAGTCGAAACGGCCGGCCATGCCCGCGGCCTCGAGCACATTGCGGCAGGTCTGTTCGCCCCAGCGGCCCCGCCGGCCGGTGTTGCCGCGCAGGGCCTCGGTCAGGCGCGGGCCTCGTCGCGGGTGGCGGTCGAGGCGGTCATCAGCAGGGCAAGCTGTTCCTTGAGGCCGCCGGTCTCCTCGTTGCGGGCCTTCTCCAGCGCGGCGACATGTTCCTGGAACAGTTTGAGGGTGTCGGCGACGGGCTTGAGCTGGGCCTCCATCCGCTGCTGGGACATCAGCTCGCGGGTGCGGAAGGTCTCGTCGGTGCGTTTGAGCAGCTCCTCGGCGACCGTGCTTGCCGACTGGGCGGCCTGGGCGCGGAGCAGTTCGGTCGAGGTCGCAGCCTGATCCTCGAACAGGCGCATGCGGGCCTCGGTCTCGGCGTACTGCTCGCGCAGCTCCCACGCCCGGGTGTCGGCGGCGGAGGCGCGGCGGCGCTCCATCAGGGCCCAGAACAGGGCGATCAGCGGCGACGAGGCCGAAGGCGGCGGCGAGGACAGGGCAGGAGGAGCGTTCATGCTCCGTTCCTTATCGGAGTCGGTGCCAGTCGCGGAAGTCGATCGCCACCGCGCCGCGGGTACGGGCGAAAGTGTCCGCCCACGATAGTGCGTGGGGCATGGGGCGAAGGCCGGCGCGAACAGTCGCGATCTTCCATAGCGCATGTCGTGACCCTTCCGTCCTCCGGCTCTCGCATCGACGGGCTACCGCTGCGGTCCGACTCGGGCGTGCCGGCTGACGGCGGAGGAGACCTCAGGCCGGCCGCCGCGCCTCATGCGCCTGGATGATGGTGCCGTCGTCGAGCCAGTCCAGTTCGCCGCCGACCGGCACGCCGCGCGCCAGAGACGTGATCACGACGCCGAGCTCGGCCAGACGTTCGGCGAGGTAGTGGGCCGTGGTCTGGCCGTCGACGGTGGCGGGGAGGGCCAGGACGACCTCCTTCGCCTCGCCGCCGCGCACGCGTCCGACCAGTTCGGCGACCCGCAGGGCGTCAGGACCGACGCCGTCCAGCGCCGACAGCAGGCCGCCCAGCACATGGTATTTGCCGCGGAAGGCGCCGGACCGCTCCATGGCCCACAGGGCGCCGGCCTCCTCGACCACGCAGATCAGGGCGTTGTCGCGCGACGCCGTCCGAACAGATCGAGCAGGGATTGCGGGTGTCGGGCGCGCCGCAGACCGAGCAGGACGAGACCTTCTCGGCCGTCTCGGCGAGGGAGGCGGCCAGCGGGACCAGCAGTTGTTCGCGCTTCTTGAGCAGGGCCAGGGCCGCGCGGCGGGCCGAGCGCGGACCCATGCCCGGCAGTTTGGCCAGCAGGCTGATCAGCCGTTCGATCTCGGGTCCGGCGGAGGCGGCCATGCGGGCTCAGTTCGCCGCGGGGACGCGGGTGGCCTGGCCGTAGACCACGCGCCACCGGCCGTCGCGCAGGGCCCAGACGTCGACGTAGCGCAGGGTCTGGCGGAAGGGCGAGCCGGCGAAGGTCCCGACCACGTCGACCGTGCCGCCCAGGGCCGCGCCGTCGGTCCAGACATGTTCGACCGCGTCGCGCACGGTGACGGGTTGAAGCTCCATTTCGGGAGCGGTGAATTCGGCGATATGGGCGGCCTTGTCCGTGCGAGAGCCGTCGCCGCCGACCAGCACATAGTCGTCGGCGATCAGCCGTTCGAGCGAGGCGCGGTCGCCCTCGATCTGGGCGCGCTCGTATTCGTGCGCCTCACGCGCCAGATCGGCGGGGACCTGGGCCAGGGCGGCGGCAGGAGCGAGCAGCAGGAGGCAGGCGGTCAGCACGGCGCGCATGGTCACCTCGGTCAGAAGAGTTTGGGCATGCCGGGAATGTTCATCCCGGCCATCGGTCCGGCGGCCTCGCGCATCAGGGCGCTGTTGACCTCATCCAGCCTGCGCTTGGCGTCGGCGTGGGCGGCGACGATCAGGTCGGCCAGAATCTCGCCCTCGCCGGGGACCAGCAGGCTGTCGTCGATGACCACCGAGGTGATGTCGCCCGGGCCTTTCAGAGCGACGGTGACGAGGCCGCCGCCCGAGGTTCCGGACGCAGTCGTTTCGGCCATTTTCGCCTGGGCGTCCTGCAGCTTCTGCTGCATCGCCTGGGCCTGTTGCATGAGGGCGTTGAGGTCTTTCATGGCGTGAAGATAGGCGGTTCGTCCGCCCGGCGCCACGGGTGCGGACAGGCGCCTCCTGGATCATCTGTAACAGTTCGTGTTCTCAAACCCCTTCGCTCCGGGATCGGCCCTTCCTAATTAGCACTCACTGCTGTTGCTAATATTAAACCGGAGGGACTTCCCCATGGCCTACGATGCTCTTGTCACCCGCGACACCCCCCTGTCGGACGACGCGCTGAACCAGCTGTTCACCGGCGCCCGCACGCGCAACGCCTGGAGCGACCGGCCCGTGTCCGAAGACCTGCTGCGCCGCCTGTACGACCTGACGAAGTTCGGGCCGACGGCGGTCAACGCCACGCCGGCGCGGTTCCTGTTCGTGACCTCGCCCGAGGCCAAGGCGCGGCTGGCCCCGCTGATGGCCGAGGCCAACCGGGCCAAGACGCTGCAGGCGCCCGTCAATGTGATCATCGGCCAGGACATCGAATTCCACGAACATCTGCCGGTGCTGTTCCCGCATGCGCCGGGGGCGAAGGACTGGTTCGGCGAGGAGGCCGGACGGCGCGAGACGGCCTTCCGCAACGCCTCGCTGCAGGGCGGCTATTTCCTGCTGGCGGCGCGGGCCCTGGGTCTGGACGTCGGTCCGATGTCGGGCTTCGACGCCGATGGCGTGAAGGCCGAGTTCTTCGGCGGCACGACCATCGAGCCGAACTTCATCGTCAACCTGGGCTACGGCACGGACGAGAACCTGTTCCCGCGGTCGCCGCGGCTGAGCTTCGAGGAGGCGGCGCGGATTCTGTAGGAGTGGATGATGAGAGGCGCGTCCGGAACGGACGCGCCGCCGATGGAGGCGGACCCGCCGCAAAGACATAAACCGAAGGAAATGATGATTTGAGCCGCCGCGGCTCAAATGGTTCTTCCAGCCCATGAAGATTTTCTCGGGCCTGTCCGCCTTCCCCATCACCCCCATGACCCCGGAGGGTCAGGTCATCGCAGACGATCTGGCGAGACTGGTTCGTCACATCGAAGCGGGCGGCGCCGACAGCGTGGGCCTGCTGGGCAGCACCGGCACCTACATGTTCCTCAGCCGCGAGGAACGACGGCGCGCCGTCGTGGCTGCGGTCGGGAGCGGCGCTCGATCCCCGTGATCGTCGGCGTCGGCGCGATGCGAACGGATGAGGCCTGCGCCTTGGCCCGCGACGCCGCGGAGAGCGGGGCCGCCGGCCTGTTGCTGGCTCCGGTCAGCTACAGCCCGCTCACCGAGCAGGAGGTCTACCGGCATTTCGATACCGTCGCCGCGGCGACCGATCTGCCGCTGTGCATCTACAGCAACCCGGGTACGACGAAAATCCGCTCAGCCCGGCGCTGGTCGCCCGGCTGGCGGACCTGCCCACCGTCGCCGCCATCAAGCTGCCGTTGCCCACCGGCGATCTGGCCGCCGACCTTGCGGCGTTCCGGGCGGCCGCGCCCGGGCTTTCCATCGGCTACAGCGGGGACTGGGGCTGCAAGGACGCCCTGCTGGCCGGAGCTGATTGCTGGTTCAGCGTGGCGGCGGGACTGTTCCCCGAGGCCGCGTCCGCCCTCGCACGGGCCGCCATGGCCGGCGATCGCGCCGAGGCTGACAGACTGGACGCCCGGTTCGCCGACCTGTGGACGCTGTTCCGGGCCCACGGCGGCCTGCGGATCGTCCATGAAGCGGCGAGGATGAAGGGGCTGACGGAGGCGAGCCTGCCGCTGCCCCTGCTGGGGATCGATGACGATGTTCGCCAGCAGCTGCGGCCGCCCTGCCGGACTAGACGGCCCGCCGCCGCCGGTCTCAGTCCGGCTCCAGATCCGTCTGTATCCATCTCGGCGAGTGGTGGATGTCGATCGTCTGAAGGCGGCCCGGCCCGAGGTTTTCGAACCTGTGCGGAACGCCCGCGGGTCCGAACACGACTTCACCCTTGCCGGCGTCCAGCGTCGTGTCGCCGACAAAGAAGCGGGCGCGACCCTCGATGATGATGAACGTCTCGTCGTAGGGGTGGACATGGAGCCGCGGACCCGCGCCGATCGCATCCGTGCCATAGGCCAGCACGGTGTTCTGCCCGCCCAGCGCCAGACCTTCGATTGACCCGCGCCATGGGCCGCTGTCCGCGAGGCCAAAGAGCGTGGCCTTCGTCGCGGGGCGTCCATCGGGCTTGACTGACGCCGGGTCGAAGTCTCTGCGCGCCATCGGCGTCTCCTCTGAAAGCGTTCTTCGACGGGCGGGCGCCTCAGTCCTCTTCCACCGCCTCGTCCGGGATCGCCGGCAGTTCCACCGCCGGGGCCAGGGTCTTGATCTCGCCGATCTTCGCGCCCGGGAAGGCTTCCATCACCGACATGACGAAGGGGTCGGCCTCGATCTCGGCCCGCTCCTCGGCGCGTTTGCGGCGGTCGATCTCGATCATGGTCTCGCCGCCGCCCTGGCCGTTGGCGGCGATCAGCCAGGTGCGGCCGGTCCAGTCCTTGAGCCGCGAGGCCAGCTTGCGGGCCAGTCGATCGGGGCGCCGTCGAGGCTTTCATAGGTGATGGCGCCGGGCTTGAAGGCCACGGGGCGGACGTAGCGCTGGACGTCCATCTGCAGGCCGACCTCGCGCTTCTCGCCGATCAGGGCGACCACGGCTTCGAACGACTGAGGGTCGGGCAGGCTGGGGGCGGCGACGGGCCGGGCCGCCAGCTGGGCCGAGGCCGCCACCGCCGCCGCCGCCGCCCGAGGGACCGCGCGGCGCGGCGCCGCCCGGCATGGGCTCGCCGTCGCGCAGGGCCTTCAGCGCCTCTTCCGGTCCTGGCAGGTCGGCGGCGTAGGCGAGGCGGACGATGGCCATTTCGACGGCGTCGGCGGGATTGGGCGCGCGGCGGACCTCGTCAGCGCCCGGAGCAGCATCTGCCAGACGCGGGCCAGCGTCCCGGCCGAGATGACCGCGCCCAGGGCCGTCAGCTTCTGGGCCTGATCATTGGGCAGGCGGGTCGCCTGCGGGCCCAGCATCTTGGCCACCGAGGCGGCGTGGCAGTGTTCCAGCAGGTCGTTGGTCACCTGCACCGGATCGGCGCCGTAGCCGTAGAGCGTGCGGAACAGCTCAAGCGCCTCCGGGCGTTCGGCCGGCCATGATCGATTCGAACAGGGCGATGGTCTGGCTGCGGTCGGCCAGGCCCAGCATGTCGCGCACGACCTCGGTCTTCACCGTCTCGCCGCGCTCGCCCTGCACCAGGGCCTGATCCAGCAGGCTGAGGCCGTCGCGGACCGAGCCCTCGGCGGCGCGGGCGATCAGGGCCAGGGCGTCCTGTTCGATCTTCATCCCCTCGCGGTCGGCGATGCGGGCGAGGTGTTCGACAAGGATTTCCGGCTCGACGCGGCGCAGGTCGAAACGCTGGCAGCGGGACAGGATGGTCACCGGCACCTTGCGGATCTCGGTGGTGGCGAAGATGAATTTGGCGTGCGGCGGCGGCTCTTCCAGCGTCTTCAGCAGGGCGTTGAAGGCCTGGTTGGACAGCATGTGGACTTCGTCGAGGACGTAGACCTTGTAGCGCGCCTCGACCGGGGCGTAGCGGACGCTCTCGATGATGTCGCGGATGCCGTCGATGCCGGTGTGGGAGGCGGCGTCCATCTCGACCACGTCCATATGCTGGCCGGCCATGATGGAGGCGTCGTGGCGGCCCTGATCGGTCAGGGCCAGCGACGGGCGGTCGATGCTGTCGGTCTCGTTGTTCAGCGCGCGGGCCAGCAGGCGGGCGGTGGTCGTCTTGCCGACCCCGCGGACGCCGGTCAGCATGAAGGCGTGGGCGATGCGGCCGGTGGCGAAGGCGTTGGTCAGGGTGCGGACCATGGCCTCCTGGCCGATCAGGTCCTCGAAAGTGTGCGGCCGGTATTTGCGGGCGAGGACGGTATAGGCCTCACCGTCGTCGGCATGGGCGGGCGGGCCGGCGTCGGCCGGGTGCAGGGGTCGCGGGTTTGGCCTTCGGTTTCGGCTCGACCGGGGCCGCGGCGGCTTCGGCCTCGCGCATGCCGGCGGGTTCCGGCGCGCCGAACATGTCCTCCGTATTGGGGTCGCGCTCCTCGGCTTCGGGCGCGTCCTCCTCCCACGGAGGGCCTTCGAGACTTCGGGTCGACGTCGCTCATGTCACCGTCTTAGCGCGACTGGGCCGTGACGCTAAGGCAATCGGGCGCCGAGGTGGGGAAAACTGCGCGCTCATACGGCGACCCTCCGGTCAAGCCGGAGGGTGACGAAACCGCGCTCAAGCAGCATGCGACCGCGTCGCATGCATTAGCGCCCAACAATGAGATGAAGTGGAGACCGCGACCCGAAGGGGAATTCGTTGTGGCTGCTGCCTTCCGGCCCTGACCAGGTTGGCGAAGCCTTCGCCCGCGATCTCCAAGGCCGATATGACGATTCCCGCTCGCCGATGCAAGCGGAGCCTTGCTAGATGACGGTCATGGCCCTCCCCGCCCTCAACACCTTCTCCGGCAATCCGCTCGACCGGGCCGGCGACCTTCGCAATGATCCGGAGTGGCTGGCCGAACAGGCGGCGAACCCCGACGCCGTGGCCATGGTGCTGTGGGAGGGACGGCCGCTGGTCGAAGCGGGCGAGCCGCGGCTGGCCTGGCTGGCCCTGACCCACGCCCGCGCCGTAGCGCCGGACCGGGAACTGTTCCTCGGCCTGTGGAAGGGCGCGCCGTGTTTCGCGGTGGAGATCGAGGGCTCGATCGATCCGGCGGCGGGGCCGCTGGCCGGACTGGGCGCTTTCCACGAGATGCGGGAGGCGGCGGCGATCTTGCCGGGCCCGGACGCGGCCATGGCGGGAACGGCCAAGTCGCTGTTCGACTGGCGGCGGCGGCACGGCTTCTGCGCCGCCTGCGGGGTCGAGAGCGAAAACGCCTGCGGCGGGTGGAAGCGGGTCTGCCCGGCCTGCGCGACCGAGCATTTCCCGCGCGTCGATCCGGTGACCATCATGCTGCCGGTCTACAAGGGCGGGACCGAGCCGATCTGTCTGCTGGGGCGGCAAGCTGTCTGGCCCGAGGGGCGGATGTCGGCCCTGGCGGGGTTCCTGGAGCCGGGGGAGACCATCGAGGCGGCCTGCGCCCGCGAGATCGAGGAGGAGGCCGGGCTGACGGTGACGGCGGTGCGCTACCACTCCAGCCAGCCGTGGCCCTTCCCGTCGCAGCTGATGATCGGCCTGATCGCCGAGGTCGACAGCATGGATGCGCGGCCCGACCAGACCGAACTCGAGGCCGTGGCCTGGCTGACGCGGGACGAGGCGGCGGCTGTGCTGGCCGGGACGCATCCGTCGATCAAGGCCCCGCCGCCGATCGCCATCGCCCGCACGCTGCTGCAGGCGTGGGTGGACGGGTTCGAGGCCTGATCAAGGGATGAGGGATGAGGGATCAGGGATGACGAACAGGTGACAACTTTGGCGTGATTACGATTTGAGCTAGGTTGTACGCGACGCGCTGGAGACCGATATGCCGCCTCAGTCGCACCGTGAACTGACCGTCTGGCGCAAGGCTGTTGATCTGGCCTGTGAAGTGTACCGGTTGACCCGGCAGATGCCGAAAGAAGAAGCCTACCGGATGTCCGGGCAGATCATCCGGTGCTCCTCGTCGATCGCCGCGAATATCGCTGAAGGCAACGCCAGAGGCACAAGGCGGGACTACGCCCACTTCATCAGTATTGCTCGCGGCTCGGCCGCTGAGCTGGAGACCTTCCTGATCATCATTCGTCGCCTGCAGCTGACGCCAGGCGATGAGATCGACCGTCTGTTGCAGCAGGTGGACGAAATCTCCCGGATGCTGAACGCGCTACGATCACGCCTGAAGGATTCGGCCAGTCACCCTCCCTCATCCCTCATCCCTAGTCCCTAACCCCTTTCAGCGATCGCCCGCGCCGCCGCCAGATCATCCGGATTGTCGACCGACAGCGGCGCCTCGTCGATCACGGCCGCCCAGATCTACAGGCCCATCTCCAGCGCCCGGAGCTGTTCCAGCTTCTCGCGGCGTTCCAGCGGCGACGGCGGCGCGGCGCAGAACCGCTCCAGCGCGGCGCGGCGGTAGCCGTAGAGGCCGATGTGCCGCCACACGGGCGCGTCGCCGTACAGGGTCGAGCGGGTGAAATAGAGCGCCCGGCCGCTGACGTCCGCCCGCCGGACAGGGCGACGACCGCCTTGACCACGTCGGGATTGGTCCGGTCCGAGGCGTCGGCCTCGGGCGCGATCAGGGTGGCGATGTCGCAGGCGGGCTCGCCGCGCAGCAGGTCGCGCAGGCCGTGGCCAGGCCGGGGTCGGCGAAGGGCATGTCGCCCTGCAGGTTGATGACGACGTCGTGGCGGCCGTCGGGATCGATGGCGTCCAGCGCGGCGCGGATGCGGTCCGAGCCCGAGGGCAGGTCGGGATCGGTCAGCACGGCGACGCCGCCGGCGGCTTCGATGGCCGCGACGATCTCCGGATCGCCCGCCGCCACCGCCACCGGCAGGCCCGACAGCGCGGCCTGGCGCATCACGCCCGCACGATCATCGGCACGCCGCCGATATCGGCCAGCGGCTTGCCCGGCAGGCGGGTCGCGGCCATGCGCGCGGGGATCAGGACGATCGGGTTCACGTTCAGGTCCTGAGGCAGCTGGGGCTGCGACAGCTCGGCGAGCTTCCGCCGGTTGCGAAGGCCGCGCTAGCGTGTAAGAGACGCCCACGCAAGAATTCGGCCCGCCGGTCATACGGTCGGGCCTCAGAGAACGGGATGAGACGACGCGCATGAGCGACGATCTGAAGTGGAACAAGATCGTCGGCGCCGGCCTGGCGACCGGCCTTCGTCATCGTCGGCCTGCAGCAGGTGACCGGCGGCGTCTATCACACCGAGGCCCCTGAAAAGACGGGCTATTTCGTCGAGGCGCCGGAAGAGGCCGCCGGCGGGCCCGCCGAAGCCGTCCTGCCGCCCGACTGGGGCACGGTCCTGCCGACCGCCGATCTGGCCGCCGGCGAGGCCGCCTTCGCCGCGTTGCCAGGCCTGCCACACCATCGCCGCCGGGCGGCGCCAACGGCATCGGCCCGAACCTGTTCGGCGTGGTCGGCCGAAGCCCGGTCATGCACCGCGCCGGCTTCGCCTATTC
Source organism: uncultured Solirubrobacterales bacterium (assembly GCA_963817065.1). Taxonomy (GTDB): domain Bacteria; phylum Actinomycetota; class Thermoleophilia; order Solirubrobacterales; family 70-9; genus CAWFMO01. The sequence continues at coordinate 1,990,416 of CAWFMO010000001.1, read as the reverse complement.
CGCCGCCATGGCCGCCCACGAGGCCGAAGCGCCGACCTGGGACCTAGACCAGCTGGACCAGTTCCTGACCGCGCCGGGCCGCTACGTCCCCGGCACCAAGATGTCGTTCGTCGGCATCGCGACACCGAGACCCGCGTCAACCTGATCGCCTGGCTGCGCAGCCAGGGTTCGGGCGGCATGGCCATCCCCGCGCCCGATCCGGCGCGTCAGCCCGGCGCGGCGCCCGCGGCCGCCCCGGCTGAAGGCGAGGCTCCCGTCGCCGGCGCCGAAGCCGCCGGCGCTGCGAGCGGCGGCCAGACCGGCGCGGCTCCGGCTACGGGCGCTGCGGGCCAGCCGACCACGGCGGCCACGCCCGCCGCTCCGCCGGCCTCGACCAGCCCCGCCCCGCCGAACCACTAGGACTGGCTTGAGCGTTATCCACGGAAGGGCGGTCTTCGGGCCGCCCTTTTCTTTTCCGGGACCCGAAACGGCGAAAGCGCCAGTCAGGAGGTTCAGGACGCCCCCCGCAGCGCCTGCAGCCTTACCCGGCGTCCGGTCCAGCGCCTCGGCTCTGGACAACAACCGGTGCTCCAGACTACCTAGGCGCGGCCCGCTAGCCTCTCCAGGGAGGGGTTACGCCCAGCGTCATCCCAGGGACCAAGCTTTGCCAATGCGCCTTTTCCTATTGTTCCTTGCTGCTGCAAGTCTGGCCGGATGCGGGACGCGCGGCCCGGCGGCGTTCAACTCCGAGGGAACCGTAGATCCGGATCAGTTTCTGGCCGCATCAACGGGATCGGTGATGGCCGATTATCGTATCGGGCCGACCGACAAGCTTCGCCTGACCGTGTTCCAGGTCGAGGATCTGTCCTTTGACGAGATTTTCGTCGATGCGTCCGGGAAGCTGCAACTTCCCTTGCTGGGATCCGTCCAGGCCGCCGGATTCGACGCCCGCCGAACTTTCGACGGAGCTGGAGAGAAGGTTGGGCGAGAGATACCTTCGCAATCCGCGCGTATCCGTCTCGGTTTCCACGGCCGCGAGCCAGAAGATCACCATCGACGGCGCCGTGATGAAGCCCGGCGTCTACGAAATGCGCGGGCGAACCACCCTGCTGCAGGCGGTCGCGATGGCGGAAGGCGGAACCCGGATCGCCGACCTGGAAAAGGTCGCCGTATTCAGAACGGTTGATGGCCGGCGGATGATCGCCGTCTTCGATCTCGCTGCGATACGCCGGGGTCAGGCTGAGGATCCGCTGGTGCTGGGCGACGACATCGTCGTGGTCGACACTTCCCGTCTGAACGCCAGGTACAGGGATATCATCGAGATCCTGCCGGGACTGGCCGTCTTCGCCTACATATAAAAACAGGGTGCAATATCGAGGGAAGGGCGGTCTTCGGGCCGCCCTTTTCTTTTGCGGTCAGAGGCGCCGGATGACGGGGTCGGCGCCGTCGGGCCCGCGATGGCGGGCGTCAGCCTCGGCGAAGGGCTCGATCACCACCGCGCCGTGATGGCCGGTGGCGTGCAGGACGCGATCCGGGCCCAGCATGATTCCGGCGTGACCGTTCCACGGCGCCGAGCCCGGCGACAGCCAGATGACCAGGTCGCCCCGCTGCGCATCAGCGATGGAGACGCCGACGCCCAGTTCGGCCTGTTGATCGGCGTAGCGCGGCGCGGCGCGGCCGCAGGCGTAGAGAGCCTGTTGCACCAGACCGCAGCAATCCGTTCCCCGCGAGGTGCGTTCGCCGGGACGGTGCGGCACGCCGAGAAGGCGCTGCGCGACCTCGACGGCGTCGTCGGCGAAGTCGCCGATGGCGGCGGCGCGCCTGTCGGGGGCGCGAGACCAGGGCGTTGAGCGGCAGATCCGCGTCGACGGCGTCGATGCGATGGCTCGGCAGCGGCGCGCCCTCGGCGAGGGAGGCCGCATCGACCCAGCCGACCACGCCGTCCCGGCGCGCGCGGCCCCAGAGGCGGCCGCCCCGGCTGTCGAGCACGTCGAAGGCCTCGCCAAAGATCAGCTGGTCGACCGGATGTTCGCCGGCCGCGACGCTCGGCGTCGATGTCCGCGACGGCGAACCGCGCAATGCATGGACCGGACCGCGCGGAAGGCCGCGGCGCGCACGACGCCTTCCAGCGCCTGCTCGGCCAGATCGGGCCGGGCGAGCGTGGTGCGGGGGTCCAGAATGGCGGCGGCTGCAGTCAAGCGTGGGCTCGTCCGGTTGAGCCGTCGTCGTAACGCAAGAAGCCGAAAGGGCCGTTAACGGATGACGGCCTGATCGTGGCCGAAGCGGCGGGTGAGCATTTCGAAACAGGCCCGCATCGCCTGGGCCTCGCCGCCCTCGGGCCAGCCCGGACGGCGCGCGCGGGTTCCAGGCGAAGATGTCCATATGCGCCCAGGCGCCCGTTGTCGGGGCGAACCGCTGCAGGAACAGGGCGGCGGTCACCGAACCGGCCTGGGCCCAGCCGGCGGAGTCGTTGCGCAGGTCGGCGATCTCGGTCTCCAGCGCCGCGCGGTAGCCGGGCCACAGCGGCATCCGCCACAGCGGATCGCCGACCGCGCGCGGCGGCCTCCAGCAGATCGGCGGCCAGCGACTCGTCGTCGGTATAGAGCGGCGGCAGTTCCGGCCCCAGGGCGATGCGCGCCGCGCCGGTCAGGGTGGCGAAGTCGAGGGTCAGGTCCGGCGAATGCTCGCCGGCGCGGGTCAGGATGTCGGCCAGGATCAGCCGCCCCTCGGCGTCGGTGTTGCCGATCTCGATGGTCAGACCCTTGCGGCTGGACAGGATGTCGCCCGGGCCGGAAGGCGTCGCCGGAGATGGCGTTCTCGACGGCGGCGACCAGCACGACCAGCCGGACCGGCAGTCCCGCCTGCATGACCAGCCGGCCGAGCGCCAGGGCGTGGGCCGAACCGCCCATGTCCTTCTTCATATTGCGCATGCCGGCGGCGGGCTTGATGTCCAGTCCGCCGGTATCGAACACCACGCCCTTGCCGACCAGGGCGACCAGCGGCAGATCGGCGCGGTCCAGATTCCAGCCGATCTCGATGACCCGGGGCGCGCGATGCGGTGCGGCGGCGCGGCCGACGGCGTGCACCGCCGGATAGTTTTCATCCAGCAGGGCGTCGCCGTGACCACCGTGATGGTCGCCCCGGCCTCCTGCGCGATCTCGCGGGCGATGGTCTCGATCTGCAGCGGGCCCATATCGGCGGCGGGGGTGTCGACCATCTCGCGGGCGAGGGCGCAGGCCGAGGCGATCCGGCGCGGCCGCCGCCAGATCGAGGCCGTCGGGCGCGACCAGCCGCACCCGGTCGCGGTCGGGACGGGCCTTGTAGCGGTCGAAGACATAGGTCCCGAGCAGGAAGGCCAGGGCGGCCTTGCGCGCGTCGTCGGGTTCCGCCTCGAGCCGGTAGAGGCCCGGCGGCAGCTTGGCCGGGCAGGGCGCGGGCGGACATCGGATCGAAGGTCTCGCCGGCCCCGACCAGAACCGCGGCGATCCCGCCGTCGCCGTCCGGGACGACCAGAACCTGGCCGGGCTTGCCCTTGAAGCCGTTGGCCTCGGCCCAGCTCTGCATCGCCTCCTCGATCCGGCCCGCGGGGCCGACGAACCGCACCGGGATCGCGCCCTCGGCGTCGGCGGTCAGCAGGTCGGGATGCAGGACGGACATGGACGGCGGCCTTTCCGGCCGGCGACGGCCGATCTTAACCAAGGATTGACGCGAAGCGCCGAGTTCGGCCCCCGAAACTTCCGGAGCGCCTCCATGTCGCGCACGACAGCCTCTCTCGCAATCCTCGTCCTGCTTTCGGGCGCAGCCGGCGCGGCTGCGGCCCAGGCCCCCGCACAGGCGCAGCCCGCGCCGGCCCGGGCGCAGGCCGCCGCCGCCCCCGCGCCAGCCCGCCAGCGCCGAGGTGCGCGCCGCCTATGAACGCTCCGACGCCCTGAGCCGGTCGGTGTTCTGGACCGATCAGGCCGACATCGATCCCCGCGACCCCGTCGCCGGGGTCAAGGCGGCCGCGGCGCTGCGCGACCTCGGCCGCTACGACCAGGCCGCCGAGATCGCCCAGGGCGTGCTGGTCATCCAGCCGAACAATGTCGACGCCATGCTGGAGGTGGGCCGCGCCCATATCGCGCGCGGTCAGGCCTTCTATGGCGTGGCCGCCCTCGAACAGGCTCGCAACGCCCGCCCCGACGACTGGCAGGCCTGGTCGCTGCTGGGGACCGCCTACGAGCAGGTTCGCCGGCCCGCCGACGCCCGCGCGTCCTGGGCCCAGGCCCTGGCCCTGTCGCCCGACAATCCCGCCGTCCTGACCAATATGGCGATCTCGGCCATGACCCAGGGCGACGCCGTCGCGGCCGAACCCCTGCTGCGCCGCGCCGCCGCCCAGCCCGGGGCCACGCTGAAGGTGCGGCTGAACCTGGCCATGGTGCTGGGCCTGACCGGCAAGATGGACGAGGCCGAGCAGATCCTGCGCCGCGACCTGCCGCCCGAGGCAGCCGACGCCAATCTGCAGTGGCTGCGGGACCGGGCCAAGGACGGCGCGGTCGATCAGGCGCGAACCTGGCGCTCGCTCCAGGGCAACTGATCCCCTATATTCCGGCTCATGATCGACGAGCTTTACAGCGCGCGCATACTCAGGCTGGCGGCCAATCTGCCGCACAGCGGGCGTCTGCCTGCGCCCGAGGGCACGGGCGAGCGAGTGGCCAAGCTGTGCGGTTCGAAGGCGGTCGTGGACGTGACGCTGGACGAAGCCGGGCGCGTTCAGGACTTCGCCCAGGACGTGAAGGCCTGCGCGCTGGGGCAGGCCGCCGCCGGGGTGCTGGGCGAGAGCGTCATCGGCGCCTCGCTGGATGAACTGGTTGCGGCCCGCGACGCGATGTCGCCATGCTGAAAGCCGGCGGCGAGGGCCCGACGGGGCGTTTCGAGGGCCTGCGCGCCCTGAAACAGGTGGCCGGCTATCCGGCGCGCCACGCCTCCACCATGGTCGCCATCGAAGCGACGCTGGACGCGATGCGGCAGGCGCTGGCCCGTAAAGGCCCCGATACGCGAACTAGCCTCGCCGGCGCGGCCTAGGCCCGTTGCTCCTGCGCCCATTGCAGGGGATAAGCGCGGCGACATGGCTTCCGGCGGAACTCTCTATGAACGCGGCGTGCGGCTGGCCCATCGCGGCTACAAGCTGACGCTGTCGCCCCTGATCGGGCAGTCGTGCCGGTTCCGGCCGACCTGCTCGGACTACGGGCGGGACGCGCTGATCCAGCATGGACCGCTCAAGGGGGGATGGCTGACGGTCAGACGCCTCTGCAAATGCCAACCCTTCGGCGAAGGCTGGAAATACGATCCGGTGCCGCCCGCAAAGACGAAGAGACCATGATCGATCTCAAATTCCCCGACGGCGCCTCGCGCCAGTATCCCGACGACGCCACGGGCCGTGACGTCGCCGCCTCCATCTCGCCGTCGCTGGCCAAGAAGGCGGCCCTGGTCGCCCTGAACGGCGAGCAGCGCGATCTGGACCGCCCGCTGGGCGGGTCGCGGCGACTTCAAGATCTGATCATGCGCGACGATCCCGAAGCGCTGGAGACCATCCGCCACGACGCGGCCCACGTGCTGGCCCAGGCGGTGCAGGAGCTGTTCCCCGGCACGCAGGTGACCATCGGCCCGGCGATCGAGGACGGCTTCTACTACGACTTCGCCCGCGACGAGCCGTTCTCGACGGACGACTTCGCCGACGATCGAGAGCGAAGATGGCGCGAGATCGTCGACCGCGACGAGACCGATCCGCGCGAGGTCTGGGACCGCGACGAGGCGATCGCCACTTCAAGGGCATCGGCGAAAGCTACAAGGCCGAGCTCATCCACGACCTGCCCGGGACGGAGACGATCACGGTCTACGCCACGGGCGACTGGGTCGACCTCTGCCGCGGGCCGCACCTGCCGTCGACGGAAGTTCGTCGGCAAGGCCTTCAAGCTGACCAAGCTGGCCGGCGCCTACTGGCGCGGCGACCACCACAACCGCAGCTGCAGCGCATCTACGGCACGGCCTGGGCCTCGAAGGAGGATCTCGACGCCTATCTGACGCGCGTCGAGGAGGCCGAGAAGCGCGACCACCGCAAGCATCGGCCGGCCATGGACCTCTTCCACATGCAGGAAGAAGGCCGGGGCATGGTGTTCTGGCACCCCAAGGGCCGGACGCTGTGGCGCACGCTGGAGGCCTACATGCGCCGCCGGCTGGACGCGGCGCGGCTATGTCGAGGTGAAGACGCCGCAGGTGCTCGACCGCACGTTCTGGGAGAAGTCGGGCCACTGGGAGAAATACCGCCCCAACATGTTCGTCTGCGAGACGGTCGAGGGCGAGACGCTCGCGCTCAAGCCGATGAACTGCCCGGGCCATGTGCAGATCTTCAACCAGCGGCCAGAAGTCCTATCGCGAACTGCCGCTGCGCATGGCCGAGTTCGGCGCCTGCCACCGCTATGAGCCGTCGGGCGCGCTGCACGGGCTGATGCGGGTGCGCGGCTTCACCCAGGACGACGCCCACATCTTCTGCCGCGAGGACCAGATCGTCGACGAGACGCGCCGGTTCATCGAGCTGACCGCACTCGATCCATGCCGACCTCGGGCATGGAGACGCACGAGATCAACCTGGCCACCGCGCCCGGACGTGCGCGCCGGCACCGACGAGATTCTGGGACAAGGCCGAGGCCATGCTGGGCGAGCGCCGCGCGCCTGGCCGGGGTCGAGCCGGTCATCGCCGAGGGCGACGGCGCCTTCTATGCGCCCAAGCTCGACTTCATCGTCAAGGACGCCATCGGCCGGACTGGACCTGCGGCACGCTGCAGCTCGACTACGTGCTGCCGGAACGGCTGACGCGGAATATATCGGCGAGGACGGCCAGAAGCACCGGCCGGTCATGCTGCACCGGGCGATCCTCGGATCGTTCGAGCGGTTCATCGGCATCATGATCGAGAACTACGCCGGCGCCTTCCCGCTGTGGCTGGCGCCGACGCAGGTGGTGGTGGCGACCATCACCTCGGACGCCGACGACTATGCGCGGAGGTCGCGGCGACGCTTCAAGGCGGCGGGCCTGCGGGTCGAGACTCGACCTGCGCAACGAGAAGGTCGGCTACAAGGTGCGCGAGCACTCGGTCTGGCAAGGTCCCGGTCATCGCCGTGGTCGGCCGCAACGAGGCCGAACAGGGCACGGTCGCCATCCGCCGGCTGGGCTCGCAGGCGCAGGAGGTGGTGTCGCTGGACGAGGCGATCCGCATCCTGACGGAAGAGGCGACGCCGCCGGATCTGCGGCCGGCCTGATCCGGTCCGGGAAACAGAAAGCCCGCCATCGCGATCGCGGTGGCGGGCTTTTCATTGGGCGATGTCAGGGCCGTTACAGCAGGCGGCTGCGCATGGCCTGGGACAGCAGGTCGATCAGGGTCACGGCGACGACGATGACGATCACGATGGCCGAGAGCTGGTGGTAGTCGAAGGTGTTCATGTCTCGAACAGCAGCTGGCCGATGCCGCCGGCGCCGATCAGGCCCAGCACGGTGGCCGAGCGGGTGTTGGATTCGAAGCGGTAGAGGGCGATAGGAGGTCCACAGCGGCGCGACCTGCGGGATCACGCCCCAGACGATCTCCTGCAGCTGGATCGGCGCCGGTGGCGCGCACGCCCTCGACCGGGCCCTGGTCGATGGACTCCACGGCTTCCGAGAACAGCTTGGCCAGCACGCCGCCGGTGTTGAGCGCCAGCGCCATGACGCCGGCGAAGGGGCCGAGGCCCACGGCCACGATGAACAGCAGTGCCGACCACCAGGTCGGGGATCGAGCGCAGCAGGTTCATCAGCCAGCGCATCGGCTGCTGCGAGCCAGACCGGCGACGACGTTGCGCGCGCGGCCAGGCCGAAGGGAATGGCGAGAACACCGCCAGGAACGTGCCCCACAGGGCGATCTGGACCGTCAGCCACATCTTGGCGACGAAGAGCCGCCAGCTCGGTGAAGTCGGGCTTCAGGAGCTCCGCGCCGAACTCGCGCATGTTCTCCGAGTTGGTGAACAGCTTGGAGACGTTGCCCATCTCCACCGGACCGAAGCTGCAGATCAGCAGGATCGGCCACGCCGCCCCAGACCAGGATGTCGAGCGCCCGCTGCGCCAGCGACCGCTGCGGCGGCGTCGGGAATGGCCGTCGGCGGCCGGTCATGGCAGACGTCGTCGGCTCCAGGCTGCGACCTCGGCGCAGGCTGCGCGGATCTTGTCGAATTCGCGCTCTGGGCCTTGGCGACGCGCGGCGGTATCGCCCTTGGCGCGGCGCCTCGGCCAGCTCCTCGGTCGGCCTCCATCTCGCGGATCGGGTCGAGGTAGCTGTCGTCGGCCGGCTTGAAGCCGCCGATAGTTCAGGCCCTTCAGCACCTGCGCGCTGGCGTGTCGGCCTCGGGCCCGTCGCCCTGGCCGTAGGTCAGGAAGAACTGGCGGATCTTCTCCTTCAGCGCCGGGTCGAGGTCCTTGCGCACCACGATGCCGAGCTCTCCGGCAGCGGCGGCGACGGCCAGATCACCTCGAGATCTGGTCGGCGATGCTGCGGGTTCTCGCGTGCGCAGGAAGACGGATGCCGACGGAGTTGTTGGTGGCCACGTCCAGCACGCCCGTTGGCGACCGAGAAGGCGTTGGCCTGGTGGCTGGCCGAGCGCACGGTCTTGAAGCACTTCGCCGGGTCGATGTTCGCGCGGCGTGAACAGGTAGGCCATGGGGCCAGCGTGCCCGAGGTCGACTGGGCGTCGCCGATGCCGAAGGCGTAGCGTCTTGCCGCAGGCCAGCACGCTGTCGAGCGTGATGCCCGTGCCCTTCCTGACGATCAGGACCGAGGTGTAGCTGTCGCCGCCCTCGCGGATCGACGTGCGGGCGAGCACCTCGGCGTCGGCGCGGTCGATGGCCTCCAGCGCCGGCAGGGCCGAGAACCAGCCCACCTGCACCTGGTTGAAGCGCATGGCCTCGATCAGGAGGTGTAGTTGGAGGCGAAGATAGGGCTTCACCTTCACGCCGATCTGCCCTGGACATGTCGTCCAGCAGCGGCTGCCACAGCGGGGCCATCGAGGCCTGGCTCTCGGCCGACAGGATGGAGAAGGTGATCTCCTTCGGCGGCGCCGGCGGCCTGTCGTCGCCGCTCGCCGCAGGGGCCAGGCCGAGCAGGCCAGCGGCGGCGGCGACAGGCCGAGCCGGCAGGGTGACGGCGGCGAGATCATGTCGGGGCTCCTTCCCAGAACGACGTCTTCGAATTCCGGACCGTAGATGTCGATGAGCTGTTTGGTGTTCGAGGCCGCTCGGCCGGGCCGTCGTAGACGATCTTGCCGGCCTTCAGCGCCACCACGCGGTCGCAATAGCGCAGGGCGTAGTCGACCTGGTGCAGGGTGACGATGACGGCCAGGCCGTCGCGCTTGTTCAGGTCGCGCAGGCAGTCTCCATCACCTTGCGGGCCGACACCGGGTCCAGCGAGGCGACCGGCTCGTCGGCGAGGATGATCTTGGCCCCTGGACCAGGGCGCGGGCGATGGCGCCGCGCTGCTGCTGGCCGCCGGACAGGGTGTTGGCGCGCTGGGCCGGCGTAGTCGGCGACGCCGACGCGGGCAGCGCCGCCATGGCCGCGCTGCTTGGTCTCGCCGCGGCCAGAGCGCCGAGGAAGCCGCGCCAGCCGGCGATGCGGCCCAGCGAGCCCAGCGCGACATTGGAGAACAGCGACAGCCGGCCGACCAGGTTGAACTGCTGGAAGATCAAGCCGATCCGGGCGCGCGGCGCTTGCGCACGCTGCCGCTGATCCGGCCGTTCTCCTGCACGGCCTCGCCGAAGGCCTCGATCACGCCCTTGCCGGCGTCGATGGTCTGCAGGCCGGTGATCGAGCGCAGCAGGGTCGACTTGCCCGAGCCCGACGGCCCGATCAGGGCGATCATTCTCCGGCCCCGACCTCGACGGACACGCCGTTCAGCGCCTTGCGGGCGCCGAAGGTCTTGGAGACGTCCTTCACGGACGCGACGGCGGCTGTGGCTGAGGTCATGGACACGCTGGAAGCGGTTGCAAGGGCGCGCCGCATGGCCCGATCAGGCCCGCGAGGCAAGTCTTAATGACACGTCCGCGAGGATTTCGTCCAGCGGAACAGCAGTCGGGCCACGCCCGCCTACTGCGCCGACCGCACCTCGACCGGCAGACCCAGCGCCTCCAGCTGCGGCCGGACCGCCGGCGGCGTCGCCGACGACCACCCAGACGAAGTTGCGACCGTCGATCGACCTGCGCGGGCCGCGGCGTCCATCTGGGCGGCGGTCAGCGCCTGCGTAGCGCGGCGGCCAGCGTCTCCCAGTAGTCGTCCGGACGGCCGTAGAGGGCGTTGGTGCGCAGGGCGTTCAGCATCTGCGGCCGAGGTTTCGAAACCGCCGGCCAGCTGAGCGGATGTTGCCGTTGACGGTCCGCTCCGCTCGGCCGGCCGTGACGCCGCGCTCGGACAGGAAGCGCGCGGTACTGGTCGATCAGGACGGCGATCGATTCACCGGTGCGGTTGGACTGGACCGGCGCGCTGAGTGATATAGGGCGCGCGGTGCTCCATCGGCGTTGACCCGGCCGCTGCAGCGCCGTAGGACCAGCCCTTGCGTCTCGCGGATGTCCGGGTTGATGCGCGACAGGAAGTCGCTGCCGAGCATCTCGTTGGCCGCGTTCAGGGCCACCAGGTCGTCGCGTGCCCGTGACCGGCAGGACCAGCGCCGCCGAGATCAGCGACTGCGGCGACTGCGGCCGGTCGATCAGGACGATGCGGCGGCCGGGCGGCGGGGACGGCGCGGCGAAGGTCTTGGTTCCCTTGGCGCCGACGGGGCCGGCCCAGTCGCCGAAGGCGGCCTCCAGCATGCGGGCGTCAGCTCCGACAGCGGCAGGTCGGAGACGACGAAGATGCGTGGCGTTGTCGGGGCGGATCCAGGCTGGTGGAAGGCGGTCAGGTCGGCGCGGGTCCAGTCGCCTGGACGGCGGCGTGTCGCCCGAGCCCGTGACCAGGCCCGGCCATAGGGGTGGGCCGCGCCATACAGCAACGGCGGCAGGGCGCGGGCGGCCATGCCGTTGGGCGAGGCCTTCTCCTGGGCGATGCCGGCCAGTTGCTGGGCGCGCAGGCGTTCGACGTCGGCCGGGCGCGAAGGCCGGATTGCGGATCACGTCGGCCAGCAGGGCCAGCGACGGTTCGAGGTTGGCGGTCACGGCCGTCAGACTGACCGTCGTGCGGTCCACGCCGGCGAAGGCGGCGACCGTGGCGCCCAGACGTTCTTGCTCCTCGGTCAGGGCGTCGACGTCGCGCGTGGTGGTGCCCTCGGTCAGCGGGCCAGCATCAGGCGTCTGGGTGCCCAGGCGCGTCGGCGCGGTCGGCGGCGTACGCCGGCGTCGAACTCGACCGCCACGCGGGTCGCCGGCACGGTGGTCGAGCGGGCGTAGACGACCTCGACGCCGTTCGACAGGCGGGCGCGTTCGACGTCGGGGAACTCCAGCGCCTTCATCGGCGCCGACGCCGGGCATCGGATCGCGCGGGGCGAAGGCCAGGGGTTCCGGCCGCGGCGGGCGCGCGCGACGGGCGTCCGCGGCCTCGGCATAGGCTTCGCGCTCGCCCGGATCGACGCGGACCGCGAGCACCGGCCGGGTCAGCCAGCGGTCCATGACGGCCTTGACCGAGGCGGGGGTGACGGCGCCGAGGGCGGCCAGTTCGTTGCTTGTAGAAGTCCGGATCGCCGGCGTAGAGCTCACCCTCGGCCAGGACCACGGCCTTGCCGCCGAAGCCGCCCACGGGCTCGAGCGCCTGGATCTGCTGGGACATGCGCGAGGTGACGACGCGGGCGACCTCGTCGGCCGTCGGGCCCGAGGCGATGAAGTCGGCGATCAGTTGGTCCAGCTTCGCCGAGACCGCCTCGACGTCGCCGCCGGGCTTCACATCGACCGTGGTCGTGAACATGCCGAGACGGTGGAAGGCCTGACAGCCGGTCGTGACCGCGGTCGCGGTCTCGTCGCCGCGCACCAGGGCGTTGTCCAGCCGCGAACTGGCCAGCCCGCCCAGCACGCGTGGCGGCGACGTCCAGATCGGCCGAGGTTTCGTCCAGCATGCCGGGCACGACCCAGGTGCGATACAGGCGGGTGTTGGGCACGCGGTCATGCATCGCGAGGTCGACGCGGGCGGGCAGGGTCGGGATGTCGGCCTGGGCCGGTTGTTCTGCGCGCCGCGCGGGATGTGGCCGAAATAGCGTTGCACCAGGGTGCGGGCCGAGGCGGCGTCGATGTCGCCCGCCAGCACCAGCACGGCGTTGTTGGGACCGTAGTTGTCGCGGTGCCACTGGCGCAGGTTTTCCAGACTGGCGGCGTCGAGATCGGCCATCGAGCCGATGGTCGAGTGGCGGTAGGGATGGCCCGGCGGGAAGAGCGCCTCCAGCTGGGCGTAGTAGACGAGGCCATAGGGCTGGTTGTCGCCCTGGCGCTTCTCGTTCTGGACCACGCCGCGCTGGTTATCGAGCCGCTCCTGGTTGAGCGCCGCCCAGCAGGTGGCCCATCCGGTCGCTCTCCATGTAGAGCGCCTGGTCGAGGGCCGAGGTCGGGACGGTCTGGAAGAAATTGGTGCGGTCGAACCAGGTGGTGCCGTTCCAGTCGGTCGCGCCGATGGCCCGCAGGGGCTCCATCAGGCCGCCGGGCAGGTTTTCGGTCGGGTTGAACAGGCCGATATGCTCGAACAGGTGGGCGTAGCCGGTCTGGCCCTCGGGCTCGTCCTTGGCGCCGACGTTGTACCAGGCGGCGACCGCCACGACCGGCGCCTTGCGGTCGGTGTGGACGACGACGCGCAGGCCGTTGTCGAGCGTGAATTCCTCGAACGGAATATCGACGCTGCGGGCCAGCTGGGACGCCGGGACCTGGGCCATGACCGGCGGAGCGCCCGCCACGATCATGAGTGCGGCGGCGGCGGCGAAAACGGTGCGGCGCATGGAATATCCCCCCGAGGTTGGCGGGGGGACGGTACCAGCGGTCTTTCAGTCGGCAAGTTACGGCTGAGTCACGAACAGCCGTTCGCGCGAGCGATGTTCGATCCGCACCCGGACCAAACCCGGCCAAACCCATGGCCCGCCTAGAAAAAACCGCTTTACATGACAGGCGCGTGACCCTACATCGCGGCTTCCGGCGGACCCCGTGGTCTGACTTTGCGCTGCTAACGCCGGTCTGGGTTTAACAATCTACAGGGGGTTACGTGAATTGCACACGTACCATACGCCCCTGGACCTGGTCCGTGAGCGGTCCCCGGAACGTCCTGTCGCACTCGTGCGACCGGACGCCGGTGGCCGTAGCGGCGCGCTGGTTCCAGGACAATTTCAAAGGCGACGTCTTCTACGCTGTGAAGGCCAACCCTTCGCCGTGGGTCATCGAGACCCTGGCCGCGAACGGCGTCACCGTCGTTCGACGTCGCCTCGATCCCCGAGATCGAGCTGGTGGCCGCGCACGCGCCCGGCGCGCGCATGGCCTTCATGCATCCGGTCAAGAGCCGCGCGCGCGATCGCCGCGGCCTATTTCGACCACGGCGTGCAGCACCTTCGCGCTCGACACCCACGAGGAGCTGGCCAAGATCCTCGAGGCCACCGGCGGCGCCAAGGACCTGAACCTGATCGTCCGCCTGGCGGTCTCGGCCGAAGGCGCGGCCTATCCGCTGTCCGGCAAGTTCGGCGTCGACGCCGCACGAGGCCGCCGTCGCTGCTGCTGGCCGCGCGCCGCGCGACCCAGGACCTGATGGGCGTCTCCTTCCACGTCGGCAGCCAGTGCATGCGCCCGACCGCCTACCAGGCGGCCATGGCCCAGGCCGTCGCGCGCCGCTGGTCCGCGCCGGCGTGTTCGCCGACGTCGTCGACGTCGGCGGCGGCTTCCCGTCGGTCTATCCGGGCATGGTCCCGCCCGACACTGGCCGACTACGTCGACTCCATCCACCGCGGCTTCGCCGAGATGATGGTCCACGAGACCACCGAGCTGTGGTGCGAGCCCGGCCGCGCGCTGGTGGCCGAAGCCTCCTCGATCCTGACCAAGGTCGAGCTGCGCAAGGGCGACGCGCTCTATCTGAACGACGGCTCCTACGGCTCGCTGTTCGACGCCGCCCACGCCAAGTGGCCCTTCCCGGTCAAGCTGTTCCGCGGACGGCGAGCGCCGTCGAGCCGACGCTGAAGCCCTTCCGCTTCTACGGCCCGACCTGCGACTCCATCGACCACATGCCGGGCCCGTTCTGGCTGCCGGACGACGTCCAGCGAGGGCGACTACATCGAGATCGGCATGCTGGGCGCCTATGGCGTGGCCATGACACCCGCTTCAACGGCTTCGGCGACGCCGAGACCGCCGATGGTCGAGGACGCGCCGATGGCCTCGATGTTCGGCCTGGCGCCGCGCTCGATCCCGACCGTGCGCGCCACGGCGGAAGAGGACGAGCGCAAGGTCGTCCGCCTGTCGCGCCCCAAGGGCAAGGCGCGGCCAGCGGAAGAAGCAGCGGCGCTAAACCGTCGCTGATCGCGTTGTTATCCAGCAGCGGCCCGTCGCTCCGTCCGGGCCGCGCGTTTCCTATGAGACGGGCGCTCAAACTCAAAGGGAAACCCGAGCAATGAACGCTCCCGTTCAGTCGAACCAGCAAGGCCGAGCTGCTCGCCAACACCGTCGAGCACGTGGACATCACCGCCTACGACGCCCGGCCGGTCATCGACGCCATGCGCAAGATGAGCTTCACCAGCCGCGACACCGCGCGCGCCGCCGACATCTTCAACATGGCGCTGGAGGACAAGGCCTGCTCGCCCTGGCTGATCCTGGCCGGCTCGACCTCGGCCGGCGGCTGCATGCACGTCTACCGCGACATGGTGAAGTTCGGCATGATCGACGCGGTGGTCGCCACCGGCGCCTCGATCGTCGACATGGATTTCTTCGAGGCCCTGGGCTTCAAGCACTACCAGGCCGCCGGCCAGGTCGACGACAACGTCCTGCGCGACCACTACATCGACCGCATCTACGACACCTACATCGACGAGGAAGAGCTCCAGACCTGCGACGACACGATCCTGGAGATCTGCCAACCGCCTGGAGCCGCGCGCCTATTCCTCGCGCGAGTTCATCTGGGAGATGGGCAAGTGGCTGGCGCGAGGGCAACGCCAAGAAGCCCGGCTCGCTGATCCAGACCGCCTATGAAGAAGGCGTGCCGATCTTCTGCCCGGCCTTCGTCGACAGCTCGGCCGGCTTCGGCCTGGTCAAGCACCAGAAGGAGCGGATCGCGGCCGGGCAAGCCCTACCTGATCATCGACGCGGTGGCCGACTTCCGCGAACTGACCGACATCAAGATCGCCGCCGGCGCCACCGGCCTGTTCATGGTCGGCGGCGGCGTGCCGAAGAACTTCGCCCAGGACACCGTGGTCTGCGCCGAGATCCTCGGCGTCGAGGCCGAGATGCACAAATACGCCGTGCAGATCACCGTCGCCGACGTGCGCGACGGCGCCTGCTCGTCCTCGACGCTCAAGGAGGCCGCCTCCTGGGGCAAGGTCGAGACCACCTACGAGCAGATGGTGTTCGCCGAGGCCACCACCGTGGTGCCGCTGATCGCCTCGGACGCCTACCACCGCGGCGCCTGGAAGAACCGCGAGAAGCGCCGCTGGGCCAAGCTGTTCGGGAAAGACGAACGGATTCTCATGCCCGCGGGCTAACGAGGCTCCGGAAGGAATCGAAAGGCCGGGAGCGATCCCGGCCTTTTTTCGTGGCCCTGCGCAGAATCTTCCGTCGACAGGAGGTGTTGGAACCCCACTCCCGCCTGCCCGCTTCTTCTCCTGAAGGAGCTTCTCCATGAACGACCAGCATCAGACCGAGGACGCCCGCGAGGCGGACGACATGGGCGAGAAGCCCGATCTGGGCCGCAAGCCCGACGCCATGACCGAGGCGCTGTCGGGCTCCGACATGGGATCGGACACCCGGGCCGGATCGTTGCAGGGCGGGGCCGCCACCGGATCGGACGACGATCCGGATCAGGACGCCATCAACGAGACCCTGACGACCGAGGGCATGGCCTCGGCCGATCCGCAGTCGCCCTCGAACGCCGATCCGAACCCGATCAAGAACACCGGCGCGGACAGGACCGGGCCGGCCGGCGATCCGGCGGAGGGCAAGCCGGATCAGGTCGACGCCGCGACTGGCTGACCCGTGCGTCATGGCGCGCCTTTCGGAAGGCGTGAACCTGCCTTGCCGCCGCCGCAGCCTTGGGCCACGGTGCGCGCAATCAAACAGTCTTTTCAGGGACGAAACGGGATGAAGCGCATGTTCGCGGCCGCCGCACTGACGGCGACCCTGGCCGCGGCCGGTTGCGGTCCGGGCCCGGCGCCGGACGCCGCGGCCCCGGACGAGGCCGCGATCGACACGGCCCGCGCCGCGCCGGAAGCGGCTGCGCCCGCCGCCGCGACGACGGCCGCGCCGCAACCGGCGGCGCCGGGCGCGCCCGTCTTCGCCGTGGTCTATCCGGGCGGAATCGTCAGCGGTCCGGCCACCGTCGCCCAGGGGCCCGACGGTCCCGGCGGCATTCTGAGCTTCACCACCGACGCCGCGCCCGAAACGGTCATCGCCTTCTATCGTCAGCGCGCCGAGGCCGCCGGTCTGGCCTCGGTCATGGCCATGAACCAGGGCGAGGCCCGCGCCTATGGCGCCGCGGCCGAAGACGGCAGCGGCAAACTGCTGCGCGTCGTCGCCACCCCCGTCGAGAACGGTCCCACCAGCGTTCAGCTGGACTGGACCGCCGGCGGGTGAGCCGCGCCGCCGCGCTCGCGGCCTGCGCCCTTCTGGGCGCCTGCGCCACGGGCGACGGCTCCGCGCCTGTCGTGGCGCCGCCAGGCTATCTGGACCAGCGCGCGATACGGGCGCTGGCCGATGCGGCTCCCGCACCCGCACCCTGGTCCGCGTCCGACCTGACACCCGTCGAACCCGGCACGGACCGCTGGTGGATGGCCACGGCCCACGCCCAGCTGGCGGCGCCGGACGGGGCCCAGCATTTCGACTGCGTTCTGGGCGCCCGATTCGCGCAGAAGCCCCGCCCGGCCCTGACCCGGCTGATGAACCGGCTGCTGATCGACGCCGACAGCCTGACGCGTCTGCTGGCCGAGCGGTCGCCCCGACCGCGTCCGATCAAGGCGATCGAAGGCCTGCAGCCGTGCCAGAGGGTCAATGACGCCATGCGCGACGGACCGTCGTGGCCCGCGGGGGGCGCTGTCGCCGGCGCGGCCTATGGCGAGATGTTCGCGGCCCTGGCGCCCGACCGCGCCGCCGACGCCCGGCGCATCGGCCGCGAGATCGGACTGAGCCGCGCGATCTGCCGCATGAACTGGCCGGGAGACGTCGCGGACGGCGCCGTGCTGGGCCAGCGACTGTACGCCGCGGAGGCGGGGTCGCCCGGCTTCGCCGCCGATCTGGAAGCCGCGCGGGCCGAGGTCGCGGCCGCGCGCGCCGAGGGGCTGACCAGCCCGGGCTGCGCCGCCGAACGCCGCGCCTTCGCCCAGGCCGGGGCTCAGGCCGGGCGGGGTGCGACCAGCGAGCCGTAGAGGTCCGTCCGCCGGTCGCGGAAGAAGCCCCAGGCGGCGCGGTGCGCGGTCGACGTAAGTCCAGGTCGAAGGTGTGGACCAGCGCCCCCTCGTCGTCGCGGCCGAAGCTTGCGACCAGATCGCCGCGATGGTCGGCGATGAAGGACGAGCCGTAGAAGACCTGGCCCGCCTTCGGCGACTCCCGCTCGATGCCGATGCGGTTGGCGCCGACCACGGGGATCGACGTTGGAGACGGCGTGGCCCTGCATGGCGCGCCGCCAGGGCATCGGCGGTGTCCAGCTCCGTGTCGTGCGGCTCGGAGCCGATGGCGGTCGGATAGAACAGCACCTCGGCGCCCTGCAGCGCCATGGCGCGGGCGGTTTCCGGGTACCACTGGTCCCAGCAGATGCCGACGCCGATACGGCCGTGGCGCGTGTCCCAGACCTTGAAGCCGGTGTCGCCGGGCCGGAAATAGTATTTCTCCTGATAGCCGGGGCCGTCGGGGATGTGGCTCTTGCGATAGACGCCCAGCGGCGCAGCCGTCGGCGTCCAGCATGACCAGGCTGTTGAAATAGTGCGGTCCCTCGCGCTCGAAGATCGAGACGGGATGACGACGCCCAGTTCGGCGGCGACGGGCTGCGAGCGCCGTCACGCATGGGTGCTCGCGCCACGGATGGGCGGTGGCGAACCAGTTCTCTTCCTGGGTGACGCAGAAATAGGGGCCCTGGAACAGTTCCGACGGCAGGATGACCTGCGCGCCCCTGCCGGCCGCCTGGCGGATCAGGTCGATGGTCTTGTCGATGTTCGCCTGCATGTCCTCGCCATAGGAGGTCTGCAGGGCGGCGACGCGAGATTGTGCGGGCCATCAGGCGGGCTCCTGCTGGGTGATGCAGTGGAAGGATCCGCCGCCCGTCAGGATGGCGATCGACGGCAGGCCGATGACCTCGCGGTCCGGGAACAGACCGTCGCCAGCCCCTGACGGCCAGATCGGCGGCGCGGGCGTCGCCGTAGGTCGGCACGATGACCGCGCCGTTGGCGATGAGGAAGTTCATGTGGCTGGCCGGCACGGCATCTCGTCCTCGTCGCCGACGAAGCCCGGGCGAGGGGATGCGCATCACCTGCAGCGGCGCGCCGCGTCGCGTCGGTCATCTGCGACCAGGGCGCGGGCCGCGGTCGTCATAGACCTCGGCGTTGGGGTCGCCCTTGCCCCAGGCGACCGGGCAGGCCACGACGCCGGGCGCGACGAAGCGGGCCAGGTTGTCGACATGGCCGTCGGTGTGGTCGTTCAGCAGGCCGTCGCCCAGCCACAGCACCTTCTTCGCGCCCAGCGACGGCGGCCAGGGCCGCCTCGGCCTGGCCTCGGTCCAGCCGGGATTGCGGTTGGGGTTGAGCAGGCACTGGCGGGTGGTCAGGATCGTGCCCCGGCCGTCGTGGTCGACCGCGCCGCCCTCGAGGATGAAGTCGTTGCGGGTCAGGGGCGACGCCCGAGGCCGCGGCCGATCTGGTCGGCGACCGTGTCGTCGTGCTCGCAGCTCGTACTTGCCGCCCCAGCCGTTGAAGCGGAAGGCCGCCGCGCGTCGCGGAGTCCGACGCCGAAGATCGGGCCGGTGTCGCGCAGCCAGATGTCGCCGAACCGGCCGTGCGACGATCTCGACCCCGGCCACGCCGTCGAAGCGCGCGCGGGCGTCGTCCAGCGCCTCGGGCTCGCCGACCAGCAGCCTCACGCTTCTCGCCGCCCGGACCGGCCAGGGCGCGGACCAGGGCCGCGACCTCGGCCTGGGCCGGTTCGAGGTCGTCCTCCCACAGCTCGCCATGGCTGGGCCAGCCGACCCACATGGCGCGGTGCGGCGTCCATTCGGCGGGGATGGGAGTGGTCATCAAGCGAAAACGTTCCTGAACGGGGCGAGGCAGCCGCGCCAGATAGACACGCGCGCCTCCGACTTCAACTCGCGCGGGACGGCCATGGTCCGCCGCGCTGCGGGACGACAGGCAAAAAGAAAGAGGCGGCCCGTTTCCGGACCGCCCTCCTTCAGTCTGCTTCGATCGTCTGGACCTAGAACTTCATGCCGCAGGCTGATCATCGCCGTGCGCGGCGAGCCGATCGAGTAGGTGCGGGTCTGACCGCCGCGCAGCGGGACACGGGGGTCCGAGCTGATCGGAGCCGCGAACGAGTTGTTACCCGTCGAGATGTTGCCGAGGTAGTCCTCGTCGAGCAGGTTGGTGACGTTGACCTGCACATAGGCGTCGCGGATGCCGAACGTGTTGGTCAGGTCGTAGCGGGCGTCGAAGTCGGCGACGGTGTAGGCCGGGGCCACCTCGTCGTTGACGTCGGTGGCGAAGCGGTCGCCGACGTACTTGGCCTGCAGGCCGACCGACAGGTCCGCCGTGATGTCCCAGTCGACGCGGGCCGAATAGGTCCAGTCGGGCGTCTCGACCAGGGTCTTGCCCTTGGTCTGCAGGAAGCGGGATCAGCAGGCCGCCGGCCGGGCAGGCCGGGGTCGAACCCGGACCTGGTCGCCGGCGTGCAGTTGAAGTTGCCGAGGAACAGGTCGTCTTGCAGTTCGCTCTCGTTGTACGAGGCCGAGCCGTAGACCGACAGGGTGTCCGTGACATTCCAGCCGAGCTGGCCGTCGAAGCCCCACTGCTTCACGTCGCCGACGTTGCGGTCGATGGTCAGGTCGAAGGTCGGCGATGCGGGTCGTTGTCGCGCGACGAGACGATGCGGTTCTCGTAGTCGGTGTGCCAGAGCGCCGCCGGGCCAGGAACCGGTCGTTACGGAAGCGGTAGCCCAGGTCGTAGGACTTGGTCGTTTCCGGCTGCACGGCCGAGAAGTCCAGGACGCCGGTGGTGCGCGGACGGGTGGTACAGGTTGTCGGTGCGCGGCACCGAAAGCCTTCGGCGTAGCTGGCGTAGACGCTGTGGCCGTCGGCGAAGCGCCAGTTGACGCCGACGTTCGGCAGGACGTCGTCGTACTTCCAGCTCGGCCATGTAACGGCGGGATCCACGAACCGGTCGTGCGCCGGTGAAGTTCACGTTGCCGGGACGGCGTCGCGTCGGGCGTCGTCGGCTCGGTCGTGCAGCGCGACGGTCGAGGTGCCGTTCTGCGTGAAGCAGTACTGGTTCAGCTCGCGGCTGGAAGATACGGGGCGCGGACGCCGATGTTCACCGTGACGGCGTCGTCGAGGAACTGGCCGCGGTATTCCACGGCGAACTGGTTCAGCTCGGCGATCGAGAAGCGGTCGCGCGAGCGGAAGAAGTAGCCGTCCGGCCGGCGACGCGGGCGTCCGGGTCGCCCTAGCCGCTCCTTGCCGCCGAACACGTTGTCCGGGAGCCGTCACGGCCCAGCAGGATGCCATTCGCCGGTCTGGCGGTGGCGGCCGATCCCAGGTGTAGGCGACGCGCAGGCGGTGGTCGTCGTTGAGGTCCCAGATCAGCGAGGTGGTGATGCCGTAGCGGCGGGTGTTGGTGTTGCGGGGCGATAGAAGGCCGACGGTGTCGAGGGTGTCGCCGTCGCCGTTCAGGTCGACGCCGCGGCCGGTCGGTGTTCGTGCCGCTGCTGGTCGAAGCGGTTGTCACGCTCGGACGGCGAACGAATGCCGCCGCCGTTGGCGAGCGTGTACTGGAACGACGGGTCGAAGGTGAAGCGTGAGGTTGTCCGGTCAGGCCGTAGCTGAACTGGCCGCGGATGTTGCCGGTGTTCGACGGGTTGATGCGCAGGCCGTAGTAGTTGGTGCAGCTGCCGGTGCCGATCGTGCCGTCCGAACGGACGCAACCGGGCCTGGGTCGTTGTCGTTCTGGCGACGCCGGCGCCGGCGCGGGCAGCGTGCAGGCTGGTCCTGTTGTCGAGATCGCTGCCGGAGTCGAACTGCGCCAGGCGTGATGAGGTTGCGGTAGAAGTTGTTGCGGTTCTCGTTGTAGTGGAAGCCGACAGGCTGACGAAGTCGCCGTTGTCGCCGAGGTCGGCTGATAGAGCTTGCCGTTGAACTGGGTCTTCTCGAGCTCGCCCGGGCCCTTGAACTTGTCGTACTTCGGTGTAGGAGCCGGCGAGCGCAGGCCGGCGTGCCCCACGGGCCGAACTCGCCGGTGTCGACAGCGCCGAAGACGCGGCCGTAGTTGAACTCGCCGATCGAGGCGACGACCGCGGCCGCCGAACTTCCGACGCGGGCGGCGCGGTCGTGTAGTTGATCGTGCCGCCGGTGGCCGAGGCGGTCGGGCTGTCGACGTCGGTCGTGCCCAGGTTGACGTCTGGCGCGGCTCGATCAGCTCGGGGTCGAGCTGCTGGTTGGTGTAGATGGCGTAGTTGCCGGTGTCGTTCAGCGGGATGCCGTCGAACGTCAGCGAGATGCGGTTGCCGTCGAAGCCGCGGATGCGGATGTTGCCGCCCGAGTTGCCGTAGGGGTCGGTGTTGGTGAAGTTCACGCCGGGAACCAGGTTCAGGGTCTGCAGGATCGTCTGGCCCGGGCTCTGGGTCGGCGATGAACTCCTGGGTGATGGTCGAGCGGGTCTTGGCCACGGTCTCGGCGACGATGGCGCCGTCCGTCGTGAAGGGCCCGCGAACGCCGGTGACGACCACGGTGTCCAGTTCAGTGGCTTCGGTCGCGACCGTGCCCGACGATTGGGCGGAGGCGGCGCCGGCGACCAGAAGGCCGCTGAAGAGGGCCGTCGTGGCCCAGAACACGCGTTTGCGGTTCGTCATTGTCATCTATCCCCGATGAAGATGGGCGCGAGCGCCCTGCGACCGGCGGCAGCCGGTTGAAATCCCGCCCCCTCTAGGCGTGCCTTGGGAAAGTGGGACGACATTCGTGTGACAGTGATATGACAGCCCGGTCGGGTGACACGGGAGACACACTTCCGGGGGCCGTTTAGCTGTGGATGATCGCGAACGGCGTTCCGCGATTGGTGGCGATGTCGGGGTAAGGAATTGGTGGCTGGAGGCGGGCTCGAACCGCCGACCTGTGGGTTATGAATCCACCGCTCTAACCAGCTGAGCTACCCAGCCCCGATTGCTCGAGTCCCGGCGGGAACTGGTCCGACCGCCGGAAGAGGCGTGCCTATATAGGCGGGCGATGGCGGATTCAAGTCGAGTAAACGCCGTCGCCGACAGGCGATGGATGTGACAGCGCGGGGCGGGAACGGCTAAGCAGGACGGACCGTTCGTACGCTGTCCGTTCAAGGGGATTCCCATGCGCCTGCCCGTCCTCGCCGTCATGGCCGCCGCCGCCGCCCTTTCCGCCGCCTGCGGAGCCAACGGCCAGTCCACGCCGTCCGGGACCGGCGACCCGCTGGAGACCCGGCCCGCCAATGGCGCGAACCAGCAGCCCGCCTTCCCGGGGCAGACCCGTGCGCCCGGCGTCCGCACCGAAACGGCGATGACGCACAGCGTCGTGGCGTCCGGTCTGGAGCATCCCTGGGGTCTGGCCCTGCTGCCCGACGGCCGCTGGCTGGTCACCGAGCGGCCGGGCCGTCTGCGCATCATCACCACCGGGGGCCAGGTCGGCGATCCGGTCGCCGGCCTGCCCGCCGTGGACGCACGCGGCCAGGGCGGCCTGCTGGACGTCGCGGTCGGCCCGACCTTCGGCCAGGACCGGCTGATCTACTGGAGCTACGCCGAACCCCGGGAAGGCGGCAACGCCACCTCGGTCGCGCGCGGCCGCCTGTCGGACGACGGAACGCGGGTCGAGGCCGTCCAGGTCATCTTCCGGGCGATGCCGACCTATGCCGGGGACAAGCATTTCGGCTCGTCGCTGGCCTTCGACGGCGCCGGCCATCTGTTCGTCACCCTGGGCGAACGGTCGGACAGGCCGATGCGGCCGCAGGCCCAGGACCTGGGCTCGCACATGGGCAAGCTGATCCGTATCAACGCCGACGGCTCGATCCCGCGCGACAATCCCTTCGCCGGCCGTGAGGGGGCCCTGCCCGAGATCTGGTCGCTGGGTCACCGCAATGTCCAGGGCGTGGCCATCGCCCCCGACGGCGCCGTCTGGACCATGGAGCACGGCACGCGCGGCGGCGACGAGCTGAACCGTCCGGAAGCCGGCAAGAACTACGGCTGGCCGGTCATCGCCTACGGGATCGAATACAGCGGCGGCCCGATCAACGAGGGGGTCGCCGCGCGCGAGGGCATGGAGCAGCCTGTCTACTACTGGGACCCCGTCATCGCGCCCGGCGGCATGACCTTCTACGGCGGGGCCATGTTCCCCGGCTGGCGCGGCAATCTGCTGGTCGCCGGGCTTAAGGAGAAACATATCGCCCGGCTGGTGCTGGACGGCGGCCGGGTTGTCGGCGAGGAGCGGCTGATGACCGACCTCGGCGAACGGGTCCGCGACGTGGCGGTGGCGCCCGATGGCGCGGTCTGGGCCATTACGGATGAGCAGAACGGCAAACTGGTCCGGCTGGCGGCCCGCTAGGCCGGCATCCGGAAGATGAAACGCGTCTCCCGGTTGTCGGAGGCCACCTCCATGGCGCCCCCGTGGGCCGCGGCGATCTGGGCGGCGATATAGAGGCCCAGACCCAGCCCTTCGCGCACCTCGCCCGGCCGCAGCCGGGTGAACGGCTTGAACAGGCCGGCCCGCGCCGCCAGCGGTATGACGGCGCCGCCATTGGACACCGAAAGTTCCAGGCCGCTTTCGTCGCTGACGGCGCGGACCGCGATCTCGCCCTTCGGATCGCCATGGGTCACGGCGTTGGCCAGCAGGTTCGAAAGCAACTGGCCGATGCGGTCGGGATCACAGGCCACAGGTCGGGCCAGCGCCAGTTCGGTGCGGATGGCGCGCTGGCCGTGCGTCGCCCGGATTTCCTCGATGACCTGTTCGACCGTACCGCGCAGTTGAACAGCGGGCCGCAGATCCATCGGCAGGCCCCCGCCCAGCCGCCCGCGAGCGAAGTCCAGCACGTCGTTGATCAATCGCCCCATCCGGTGGCCGCTGACCTGCATCTGTTCGACGAGTTGGCGGGCCTTGTCGCTCAGCTCGGTCCGCTTCAGCATCTCCGCCCCGGCCTGTACCGCCGCCAGCGGATTGCGCAGGTCATGGCCCAGGACGGCGATGAACTGGTCGCGCAGTTCGGCCGTCTCGCGCGCGTCCAGCAGGGCGGCCTCGGACTGGTCCAGCCGGTCCTGGGCGTCCATCTGGGCGGCGATCAGCTGGGCGAAAAGCCGGAATGTCTCGACCGTCTCGGGCTTCGAGGCTGGATGCGGGTCCGGATCGATCGCGCAGAGGGTCCCGAACATGCTGCCGTCGGCCCGGAAGATCGGCATGGAGATATAGCTCTGCAGGCCATAGGTCCGGGGCGTGTGATGGTCGGCGTACAGCGGGTTCTCCGACGCATGGTCGAAGACGATGACCTCGCGCGACCCCCGCACCTCGTCGCACAGGGTGGTCTTGATGGGCAGTTCGCCGCCGACGCCCAGGCCGAACTCGATCTCGTCGCGAACGGCGCAGGCGATCCAGCGGTCCTCGGTGACGCGGGCGACCGCGGCGAACCGCATGCCGGTGATGCGGCAGCAGACCTCGAGAATCGAGGGCACGGCCCCAAGGCGCGCGACAGCAGCGACGGCCTCGGGCGCCAGATCGTTCTGTACGGTCTCTGACCCGGTTTCCGCTGACATTTCCAGACTATAGCGGAGGTTTGCGGCGCACGTGAACTGGGTCTCAGTCCCGCAGCAGCTCGTTGACGCCGGTCTTGGACCGCGTCTGCGCGTCCACGCGTCTTGACGATCACGGCGCAGTAGAGGCGACGGCCCGCCGTTGCGGGTCGGGCAGGCTGCCCGGCACCACCACCGAATAGGGCGGCACCTCGCCGCGGAAGATCTCGCCGGTCGCGCGGTCGACGATCTTGGTCGAGGCCGAGATGAAGACGCCCATGGACAGCACCGCGCCCTCGCGACGATCACGCCCTCGGCCACCTCGGAGCGGGCGCCGATGAAGCAGTCGTCCTCGATGATGGTCGGGTTGGCCTGCAGCGGCTCCAGCACGCCGCCGATGCCGACGCCGCCGGACAGGTGCACGTTCTTGCCGATCTGGGCGCAGGAGCCGACCGTGGCCCAGGTGTCGACCATGGTGCCCTCGTCGACATAGGCGCCGATGTTGACGAAGCGAGGGCATCAGCACCACGTTCCTGGCCGATGAAGGCGCCCTGCGCGCACGACGGCGCCGGGCACGGCGCGGAAGCCGGCGGCGCTCGAAGTCGGCCGTCGTCCCAGCCGGCGAACTTGAGCGGGACCTTGTCCCAGCAGGGCCCGGCGCGCGGGCGCCCAGGTCGCGCCGGCGCGCCCATGCGGTGTTGGGGTTGAGGCGGAAGGACAGCAGCACCGCCTTCTTCAGCCACTGGTGCGTGATCCAGTCGCCGTCGGCCTCCTCGGCCGACCCGCAGCCTCGCCGGCGTCCAGCAGGCTCGAGGGCCTCGTTCGACCGCCTCGCGCGACCGCGCCCGTGGGTCGGACGGTGAGATGTCGTCGCGGGCCTCCCAGGCGGCCTCGATCGACGGCTTCAGGTCGCGCGCGATCCAGGTCATCAGGCGGTCTCCTTGAGCCGGGCGGCGGCCAGGAAGGGCGCGAGCGTCGTCGGTGCGGTGGTGCGACGAAGGCGGCGGTCGAGGTCGGCGGCGTGCGGGCCCGACCAGCACGGTGGTCATGCCGAGCGCCGCGGCGGGCCAGGTTGCGCTCGGTGTCCTCGAAGAAGGCGGCGGCGGCCGGGTCGACGGCGTGGCCGGTCGATCATCCGCGCGAAGGTGCCGGGGTCGGGCTTGGGCGATCAGGTCGGCGGCCCGATGTGGAAGACGTCGTCGAACAGGTCGGCCAGCCCCAGCCGCTCCAGCACCCGCTCGGCGTGGCGCCGTCGGCGTTGGTGAAGACAGCCGGCGGCCCGGCAGCCGCTCCAGGGCCGCGCGCAGGCCCGGGTCGGGCGTCAGCGCGTCCAGCGGCACGTCGTGCACCTCGGCGAGGAAGTCGTGCGGATCGACGCCGTGGTTGGCCATCAGCCCGGCCAGGGTGGTGCCGTGCTCGTGCAGGTAGGTCTTCTGCAGCGCCATAGGCCTCGTCGCGCGGCAGGCCGGTGGCCCGCACCACGATAGTCGGTCATGCGCCGCTCGATCAGCGCCCATGAACTCGCGACTCGGGCGGATAGAGGGTGTTGTCCAGGTCGAAGAGCCAGGTGTCGATGTGGCGCAGGTCGGCGCCGAGCTCAGTCGCCTCGACGGCCTCAGCGCTCATGCCGCGCACCAGCGTGCCGGCGCCGTGCTCGGTGAACAGCTCCACCAGCATGGCGTGGGGGCGGCGGCCGTCCAGGATGACCACGGCCTCGACCCCGTCTCGCACCGCGGCGATGGCGGTCTCCAGCTTGGGGATCATGCCGCCGGTGGCGACGCCGTCGTCGATCGGCCTCGGGCCTCGGCGACGGTCATCTGGCGGATCAGCTGGCCGTCCGCGTCCAGCACGCCCGCGACGTCGGTCAGCAGCAGCATGCGCTTGGCGTTCAGCGCCCCGGCCATGGCGCCGGCCACGGTGTCGGCGTTGATGTTGTAGGTCTGGCCCTCCTCGGACACGCCGATCGGGGCGATCACCGGGATGTAGTCCTCGTCGGCAGCAGATCAGGGCCTCGATCAGCTTGGGGTCGACCTTCGTCGGGCTCGCCGACGAAGCCCAGGTCGACCATCCTGCTCGATCATGCTGTCGGGGTCGCGTTTGGTGCGGCGTGGCCTTCTCGACGGTGATCAGCCGGGCGTCCTTGCCCGACAGGCCCACGCCGCGCACGTCGGCCTCGGCGCCCGGCCAGGGTGATCCAGTTGGCGATCTCCTTGTTGATCGCGCCCGGACAGGACCATCTCGGCCACCTCCATGGTGGCGGCGTCGGTGACCCGCAGGCCGTCGACGAAGGTGGACTTGCACCCCCGCCTTGCTCCAGCATGGCCGCTGATCTGCGGCCCGCCGCCGTGCACGACGACCGGGTGGACGCCCAGCAGCTTCAGCAGCACCACGTCGGCGGCGAACTGCTTGGCCACCGCGCTCCTCGCCCATGGCGTGGCCGCCGTATTTGATCACCACGGTCTCGCGGTCGTAGATCTGGATGTAGGGCAGGGCCTCGGCCAGCGTCTTCGCCGTGGCCCAGCCGCGTTCCTCGGATTGCCGTTCGGTCTCGTCCATGATGAGCGGGTCCGTAAAGCCAAGGCCGCGCCCTGTCATCATGAAACCGGACGGCCCGGCCGCCGTTCCACCCGGCATGAACCCGCACGACATCGATGATCGCGACCTGACCCCGTCGAATCCGGTCGATCCCGCCTCGCTCCAGCACCCCGACCCGACGCTGTGCCCGGAGTGCCAGGGAACGGGCGCCGGCGCGTCCGGCGAGACCTGCGCCGTCTGCGAGGGAACCGGCAAGGCGACGGGCCGGACGGGCGGCGGCTGACGAGGCACACGCCGGCCTTGAATCCCAACACCCCCGGGATTTCAAGGTTGTAACTATATGGCCACGCTGGCCCGGTTATCCGCTTACCCCGCTCGACCTCGGCCAGCGGGGCTGTTAAGAGAGCTTAGCGGCTGTTCCTACGCCGTCACAAATTCACTTGGGCTGCGGAGGGCATCCACCCATGCGCGTAAAGACTTTTATCATGGCCACCAGCGCGGCCGGGGCTCTCGCCCTTGCAGCCGGTGCTGCGGCGGCTGAGCCGAACGGCTGGTATGGCGCGATTGACGCGGGCTACCATGTGCTGGGCGACGTGGAGACCGTGTCGCAGACCGGCGGCGCCGCGTTCAACATCGGGACCGGGGGCGACTGGGCCGCGTTTGCGCGTCTGGGCTACCGGTTCGACCAGAACTGGCGCGTGGAGCTGGAAGGCGGCTACCGCCAGAACGACATCGAGATGATCGATCGTCCGGGCCCCGGCGGCACGAACCCCGGCACGCCGCCCGGCGTGTGCAACGTGGTTCCGGCCGCGGGCGCCTGCCTGGCTCCTGACGGCGAGCTCAAGGCCGCCACCCTGATGATGAACGTGCTGTTCGACTTCGGCAGCGAAGGCGACGCCCTGCGTCCGTTCATCGGTCTGGGCGCCGGCATGAACCGTGTCGACACCAACTTCATCGGCACCTTCCAGGGCGCCCGCACCGTGGGCGTCGGCGCCGACGACGGTTCGGCCAAGCTGGCGGCGCAAGGCATCGCCGGTCTGGCGTGGGCGATCAGCGATCGGGCCCATCTGGACCTGACCTATCGCTACCTGATGTCGAACATGGAGTTCAACACCTTCACCTCGACGGCGGCCTCGGCCATCGGTCCCTTCCAGGGCCGTTATGACGAGAGCCACACGGTGACCCTGGGCCTGCGCTATGCGTTCGGCGCCGACGAGCCGGCCTATGTGCCGCCTCCCCCGCCGCCTCCGCCCCCGCCGCCTCCCCCGCCGCCCCCGCCTCCGCCGCCGCCTCCGGTGGCCCAGGTTCCGGTCGCGCGTGAGTTCGTGGTGTATTTCGACTGGGATCGTTCGGACCTCACGGCCGAAGCCTCGTCGGTGGTCACCCAGGCCGCCAACTACGCCAAGTCGGGCCGTCCGACCCGCATCCTGGTCGTCGGCCACGCCGACACCTCGGGCTCGGCCGCCTATAACGTCGGCCTGTCCAACCGCCGCGCCCGCACCGTTGCGGACGCGCTGGTCGCCCAGGGCGTCAACGGCGGCGTGATCTCGCTGGACGGCAAGGGCGAAACCGCCCTGGCCCGCCCGACCGCCGACGGCGTGCGCGAGCCGCTCAACCGTCGCGCCACCATCGGCATCAACTTCCGCTAAACCCGGAAGGCGACGCCAGCCTTCGGCCTCAAACAGGCCAAAGGCCGGCAGGCCAAACGACAAGGCCGCCGGTCCCGAAAGGGACCGGCGGTTTTTGCTTTGTGCGGGATGCGGGGGGTGGCCAAGGCGGCGCCCGCTCGCTATCCCGGGCCCCTGTTTCAACGGATGACCTCCCATGCGCGTGGCGATGATCGGTACCGGCTATGTGGGCCTGGTCGTCAGGGGCCTGTTTCGCGGACTTCGGCCATGAGGTCGACCTGCGTCGACAAGGACCCGTCCAAGATCGAGCGGCTGGAACGCGGGCGAGATCCCGATCTTCGAGCCGGGGCTGGACGATCTGGTCGCCGCCAACGTGCGCGGCGGGCCGGCTGTCCTTCGCCCTGGACGGCGCGGAGGCGATCCGGACCGCCGACGCGGTGTTCATCGCCGTGGGCACGCCGTCGCGGCGCGGCGACGGCCACGCCGACCTGTCCTATGTCTATGCCGCGGCCGAGGAGATCGCCGGCCTGATCGAGGGCTTCACCGTCGTGGTGACCAAGTCGACCGTGCCGGTCGGCACCGGCGACGAGATCGAGCGCATCATCCGCGCACGCCGGCCGGACGCCGAGTTCGCGGTGGTCTCCAACCCCGAGTTCCTGCGCGAAGGCGCGGCGATCGAGGACTTCAAGCGGCCCGACCGCGTGGTGGTGGGCACCGAGGACGAGCGCGCCCAGGCGGTGATGCGCGAGCTGTACCGCCCGCTGAACCTCAACGAGACGCCGATCCTGTTCACCGGCCGGCGGACCTCGCGAACTGATCAAATATGCGGCCAACGCCTTCCTGGCCATGAAGATCACCTTCATCAACGAGATGGCCGACCTGTGCGAGACGGTCGGCGCCGACGTGCAGCAGGTGGCGCGCGGCATCGGGCTGGACAAGCGGATCGGCGGCGAAATTCCTGCATGCCGGCCCCGGCTATGGCGGCTCGTGCTTTCCCAAGGACACCCTGGCCCTGGTGCGCACGGCCACGGACGCCGGCGCGCCGATGCGGCTGATCGAGACCACGGTCGCAGGTCAACGACGCCCGCAAGAAGGCCATGGCCGGCAAGGTCGCCGACGGCCCTGGGCGGCGACCTGAAAGGCAAGACGGTCGGCCCTGCTGGGCCTGACCTTCAAACCCAACACCGACGACATGCGCGACGCGCCGTCGCTGGACGTGGCCCCGGCCCTGATCGCCATGGGCGCGACGGTCCAGGCCTTCGATCCCGAGGGCATGCACGAGGCCGCCAGGCTGCTGGACGGGGTCGAGTTCAAGGACGGGCCCTATGAGGCGGTCGAAGGCGCCGATGCCGTGGTCATCCTGACCGAGTGGGACCAGTTCCGCGCCCTCGACCTGGACCGGATCAAGCTGCTGATGCGCCAGCCGGTGATGGTCGATCTGCGCAACGTCTACCGGCCCGAGGACATGCGGAACCGCGGCTTCCGCTATAGTTCGATCGGACGGGCCTGACGCCTGGCGAAGGGCCACGCGGGTGAGGGCGGGCTGTTCGGCCGCCACGGCTTCGGCCCGGGGCATCAGGGTCCGGCCGGCGCGATGACCACGGTCGCAGTCAGCACCGCGGAGACCGCGGCGATGGCGGCCAGTTTCACGCCGTCGGCGAATTCCTGATGGTTCGGACGCAAGCGATTCCCCCGCAGCGAGTGCGGATCGTATCCAGCATCTGACGCGCCCTCGCCGCAAGTCACGGAACGGTGTGCGCTCGCACCGTCGCTGAGGCGGCCGTCGTGCCCGCTCCGGACGACCTGCGGCTGGCGGTGCCGAAGGCCTACGTCGTCCTCGTCGAAGGACGGGAGCCGAGCAAGGAGCTCGCCGAGGAGATCCTCGCGTTCTGCCGCAAGCAGCTCGCGCCCTACAAGCGGATCCGGCGGTTGCAGTTCGCCGAACTGCCCAAGACGATCAGCGGCAAGATCCGCCGGGTCGAACTGCGCGGCGCCGAGGCCGAGCACGCCGGCACCCGCCCTGACGGCGAGTACCGCGAGGAGGACTTCAGCTGAGATGAGACTCGCCGCGGTGCTGGTCGCGAGCGCGCTGGCGGTCGCTGCCTGCGACGGCTCGGCCGCATCGCGGCCGTCGAGCGTGGACCGGGCCGAACTGCCACCGATCACGATGACAACCCCGCGCGCCGACCAGCACGCGACCGTCCTGGCGAACGGCGAGGTCCTGATCACCGGCGGGTGCACCTTGCCGGGATGTGATGGTTTCGACCGCGGCGCGCGCAGCGAGGTGTTCGATCCCGCGACGCGTCGTTTCCGGCCCGCGGCGGCGATGCGCGACCCGCGGGTCAGCGACGCGGTGACAGTGTTGCGGGACGGCCGGATCCTGTTCGCCGGCGGCTACCCGGGCGAGGGCAGGCAACCACTGGACAGCGCCGAGATCTATACCCGGCTCGCGCGGTATTCACCTCCGTCGGCTCGATGAGGACGCGCCGAGCGGACGCCACTGCCACGCTGCTCGCCGACGGCAGGGTGCTCGTCGCGGGCGGTACCGACGGCGACACGAGCTTGGCCAGCACCGAGTACTTCGATCCAAAGGCGAACACGTTCGCGGCCGGCCCGGCGATGGCCGCCCCCCGGCAGGCGCATACCGCGG
Source organism: uncultured Solirubrobacterales bacterium (assembly GCA_963817065.1). Taxonomy (GTDB): domain Bacteria; phylum Actinomycetota; class Thermoleophilia; order Solirubrobacterales; family 70-9; genus CAWFMO01. The sequence goes on along the minus strand of CAWFMO010000001.1, from coordinate 1,958,502 downwards.
TGCTGAGCGCGGGACGCGTCGTGGTGATCGGCGGGGTGGACGAGCGCGGAACCGCGCTGTCGACGACGGAGGTACTGGCCGGCGGGCGGTGGGTCCGCGGACCGGACCTCCGCGAGGCTCGGGTCAAACACGGTGCCGCGACGTTGCCCGACGGCCGGATCTTCGTCGCCGGTGGAGCGTCGTCCACCGAGGGACGGGAACGCTTCGACAGCACCGAACTGCTCGATCTGCGGCGCGGTGTGTCGACGCCCGGACCACGGCTGTCCGAGGGCGAGTACAAGCTCTCCGGAGCGCTCGCGAGACTGCCCGACGGCCGGGTCGTTGTCGCCGGCGGGACCCGCATCGACGTGTACGACGGCGCCACGAACCGGATCACCGTGCTGCCGATCGCGCCTATCCCGCGGCGCAGCTTCGTCACCGCCAGCCCCATCGGCCGCGACCGGGTACTGATCGCCGGCGGTTACGACGACGACATCGTGCCCACGGACGCAGCCCGCCTGGTCACCGTCCGCTAGGAGGTTCGAGAAGGACTATCGCGAGGATGACTTCGGCTGGCCGCGAGCGGCGAGGCTGGTCCGCAGTCCCTCGTCGGCGTCGGCGGCAACCAGCAGGATCAGCTCGTCCGCGGCGCGCACCTGCAGCTCGGGCGCCGGTGGCAGCAATGCGGCACCGCGAACCACGCCGAGCAGGACCGCCTCGGCCGGCAACCCCAGCTCGGTCACCGACAGGGAAGCCAGCGCCGAACCGGCCGGGACGGTGTATTCGACGATGCTGCTGCTGCCGCCATGGTGCAGGTTCATCAGTTGCACGACCTGGCCGATGATCACCGCCTCGTCAACGGCGGCGGCGAGCCGGACCGGGGTCGACACCGCCACGTCGACCCCCCATCCGGGTGAACAGCCACCGGTTGTCCGGATCGTTGACCCGGGCGACGACCGCGGCGACCGCCGAACTGCGTCTTGGCAGCAGCGAGAACACCAGGTTGGCCTTGTCGTCGCCGGTGGCCGCGACCACGACGTCGCACAGTCTCGATGCCGGCGGCCTGCAGCGTGACCAGCGTCGCAGGCGTCGGCCAGCATCCAGTCGGCGCCGGGCACCAGTTCCGGTCGGTAGTGCGACCGCTTCCGCTCGATCAGCAGGACCCTGTGTCCGGCCGCCAGCAGCGACAGCGCGATCGATGGCCCACCGCACCGGCCCCGGCGATCGCAACCCGCATGGGCCACCTCCCCGGGCGATCGGATCGTGACTCTAGCGGCCCACTACGTCTTTCCACCACGAATCGACCATCGACCGAGCGAAGCCGGTGAGCCTGCACCAGCTGTACCTGCGCTGCTCGCGGCGGCGTCGTCCTGCTGGTCAGCATCGTGGCCACCCGGCGCATCGACCCGGGTCGGGCTGCCCAGCCTGTTGCTCTTCCTCGCCCTCGGCGTGCTGCTCGGCGAGGACGTCATCGGCATCAAGTTCGACGACGCCCAGGTGGCCCAGGATCTGGCACGCGCGCTCGCGGTGATCCTCATCGAGGGCGGGCTGACCACTGGTGGGGCGACATCCGCCGGTCGTCGCCCCGCCGGCGTGCTCGCCAGCCTCGGGGTCGGCGTCAGCACCTGGTGACCGCGGCCGGCGCGCACTTCGCTGCTCGGGTTCAGCTGGCAGCTGGCCGTGCTGCTCGGCGCCACGGTGTCGTCGACCGACGCCGCCGCGGTCTTCTCGATCCTGCGCGTGCTGCCGCTGCCGCGCCGGGTCGCCGGCCTGCTGGAGGCGGAGTCCGGGTTCAACGACGCGCCGAGGTCATCCTGGTCCTGCTGCTCAGCGCAGACGCCGTTTCACCTGCGGCCGGTCGCTGGTCGGCCAGCTGGTCTTCGAGCTCGCGGTCGGCTTGGCGTTCGGGCTGGCGATCGGCTGGCTCGGCGCGCCGCGCTGCCCCGGCTCGCGCTGCCGGCCTCCGGGCTGTACCCGCTGGCCATCTTCGGGCTCGGCATGGTGGCGTTCGCCGCGGCCGGCGCCGCGCACGCCAGCGGCTTCCTGGCCGCCTACCTCGCGGCGCTGGTGCTGGCCAACGCCGGGCCTGCCGCACCGGGCCGCCACCCGCTCGTTCGCCGAGGGCCTGGGCTGGCTCGCCCAGATCGGCCTGTTCGTGCTCCTCGGCCTGCTGGTCACGCCGAGCGAACTGCCGCCAGGTGCTGCCGGCCCTCGTCGTCGGGTTGGTCCTGCTGCTGGTCGCCCGGCCGCTGTCGGTCGTCTGCTCGCTCTGGCCGTTCCGGCTGCCGTGGCGCGAGCAGGTGTTCCTGTCCTGGGCCGGGCTGCGCGGGCGCGTGCCCATCGTGCTCGCCACGTTCCCGGTGTCGAGGGCGTGCCCGCACAGCCACCGGTGCTCAACATCGTCTTCGTGCTCGTCGTGCGTGTTCACGCTGGTGCAGGGGCCCAGCCTGGCCTGGGTGGCCCGGTCGCTGCGGCTCGTCCCGCGCGACGCCACCCGCGAGATCCTCGGTGGAGTCGGCGCCCCTGGACGTGCTCGACGCCGAACTGCTCACCATGACTGTCCCCGCCGGGTCGGGGCTGCACTCGGTGACGATCGCCGAGCTGCGCCTGCCGGACCCGAGCGTGATCAGCTTGATCATCCGCGAGGGGCAAACCTTCGTGCCGCGGCCCGCACACCCAGTTGCGCATCGGCGACGAGCTGCTCATCGTGACCACCCGGACGAGACGCGACCCCACCGAGCGCCGGCTGCGCGCGGTGAGCCGCCGCGGCCCGCTCGCGCACTGGTTCGACGAGTACGGCAAGTCCGAATAGCTCGGCCTCAGCGAGCGGCGATCGGCGCGAGCCGGCCCTGGGTCACCCGGACCAGGTCGTCGGGCGTCAGCTCCACCTGCAGGCCGCGCCGGCCGGCGGACACGAACACGGTCTCGAACGCCGTGGCGGACGAGTCGACGACGACCCGCAACCGGGTCTTCTGGCCGACCGGGGAGATGCCGCCGACGACGTAACCGGTCGCCCGCGCGGCGGCTGCGGGCTCGGCCAGTTCCGCCCGCTTTCCGCCGAGCGCCGCCGCGAGACCCTTGAGGTCGAGCCGGCCCGCCACCGGCACGACCGCGCATGCCAGCTTGCCGTCCACGGTGGCGATCAGGGTCTTGAAGATCCGGGCCGGATCGACCCCCAAGGCCGCCGCGGCCTCCTCGCCGTACGCCTCCGCGCGCGGGTCGTGCTCGTACGGGTGCAGCGTGAACGCGATCTTCTCGTGGGCGAGCAGCGCGGTCGCCGGCGTTCCCTTGGCCACGCGGCGACCACGCGCAGCCGGGAATCTCACATCGGCCACTCCGACGCGTTGGGACCATCGAGGATCAGCGGAAGGAGAGCCTATGCACATGCCAGTCAGTCTGTCAATGTTAACGCCCGCCGCAGCAGGTCAACCTCTTTCCCTCCGGGCCGCTGGACGGCGCGGGCGGGTTGACCCACCATGACGCTCGCGCACCCGCCCGCGGGCTCCGATAGTCTCGTTACGAGGCGGAGCAGGGTGGCGGAGGAAACGGTCGAGGCCCGGCGGGCCCGGTTCGAGCGCGACGCGCTCCCGTTCCTGGACCAGCTCTACGCCGCCGCCATGCGCATGACGCGCAACCCGGCCGACGCCGAGGACCTCGTCCAGGAGACGTTCGTCAAGGCGTTCGCCGCGTTCCACCAGTTCACCGAGGGCACGAACCTCAAGGCCTGGCTGTACCGCATCCTGACCAACACGTTCATCAACAACTACCGCAAGAAGCAGCGCCAGCCGCAGGAGTCCGGCAACGAGAACGTCGAGGACTGGCAGCTCGCCCGCGCCGAGTCGCACACCTCGAGCGGGCTGCGGTCGGCCGAGATGGAGGCGCTCGACCACCTCCCCGACTCCGACGTGAAGGACGCGCTGCAGGCGCTGCCCGAGGACTTCCGGCTGGCCGTCTACCTCGCCGACGTCGAGGGCTTCGCGTACAAGGAGATCGCCGAGATCATGGGCACGCCGATCGGCACCGTGATGTCGCGGCTGCACCGCGGCCGCAAGCAGCTGCAGACCCTGCTCGCCGACTACGCTCGCGACCGCGGCCTGATCCGGAGCGTCGTCGGAGGTGAGTCATGAGCGGCGATGGGATTCGGCCCGGGCAACATCGACTGCGACGACGTCCTGCGCGACGTCTATCTGTACCTGGACGACGAGTCCGACGACGCGCTGCAGAACCGCATCCGCCAGCACCTCGACGCTGCGCGCCGTGCCTGAAGCAGTTCGGCCTCGAGCAGGACGTCCGGGCGCTGGTGCCGCGCTGCTGCGGCGGCGACCGCGCGCCGGCCAGCCTGCACGAACGGATCCGGGTGCGGATCACCGAGATCTCGATCGAGTCGACGCACCTCGAGTACCGCGCCGAGTAGCGCTCAGACCGGCGCCGCCCGCGGGGCCACCCGGTCGGCCAGCCGCTGGGCCGCGTGCAGCCCGGCCCGGATCAGGTCGTCGCCGTACTGGCCCATCACCACGCCGAACAGGTCGACGACCCGGCCGTGCGACGACGCGTCGGCTGCGGAACATGAGGCAGCCGCCCGAGCGCGACATCGAACCGGTCTTGATGCCGACGAACCCGTCCCGGCCGAGCAACGTGTCGGTGTTGTGGATCGTGCCGGCGACCGGGATGCGGTAGCGCTGCGGCCGCACCATCGCGCGGAACGTGGGCGGCTCGTCGCCGCGCGCGCCGATCCGGAGCTGGTCGCGCCGGCGTCGATCGGGTCGCCGGCGTCGAAGCCGCTGGGGTCGGTGTAGATCGGCGTGCGCCATGTGCAACGCCGCGGCCGCCGGTTCATGTGCCGGACGAAGTTCGGCACCGTGCCCCACGTGCGGCGGGCGAGCATGATCGCGATGTTGTTGGCCGACGGGAGCAGCAGCGCGGCGAGCGCCTGACGCTCGGTCAGCCGCTCGCCGGCCGCACCGGCACCGTCGACTCGCCGCGGCCCGACCGCGCCGCTGGTAGTCGTCGACGTCGCGCTGCTGCACCGTCATCGTGAAGCCGTCGCCGTCCCGCGGCAGCGGGTAGCGGCGCAGCACGAGGAAGGCCGTCATCACCTTCGCCATCGACGCGATCGGCGCCCGGTGCTGCTGCGGGCCGCGGTGCACCCCGCCGGCGCCGAGCACGTACGCCGCCTGCCCCTCGCCGGCCACACGCTCGCGCCGGCGGCGGCGCCGGGACGGCCAGCGCCGAGCCCGCCACCGACACGGCGACAACGATGCCCGTCCGCAACCTCGGCACCGCCCGACGTGGGACTCGCGCCCTCCCGGCGAAGCCGAGCTGGCGCCAGGCCTCGTAGCCGGCGATGGCCGCCGAGTTCGACAGGTTCAGCGAGCGCCGGCCGGCCAGCATCGGGATGCGCACCCGCTCGGTGACGTTCGGGTCGATCAGCACGTCGTCGGACAGGCCGGTCGGTTCGGGGCCGAACACGAGCACGTCGCCGTCCCGGTAGCGCGATGTCGGTGTAGGACGTCGTCGCCGAGCGCCGTGAACGCGTACACCCGCGCCGGGCAGCGACCGCCTCCACAGCGCGTCGAGCGACGGCGTGCACGGTGACCACGGCGCCAGGTCGTGATAGTCCAGCCCGGCCCGGCGCAGCTGGGCGTCGCTCATCGTCGAAGCCCAGCGGCTCGACGAGGTGCAGGTGCGCGCCGGTGGCCGCGGCGAGCCGGATCGCGTTGCCGGTGTTCGGCGGGATGCGCGGCTCGACGAAGACGAGGTGGAAGCACGCCGGTCAGCCGTAGGCGCGAGGCTCGGCGCTCGGCGCCGGCGAGCTCGCGCTCCTCGGCCTCGGCGACGCTCGGGCGACGCCGCGTCGGAGTAGTAGTCGTCGGGCGCGGTCTCGTCGGTGCCGGCCGGCGCCTTGACGCGCGCGCAGCACGAGCGTGAGCACCACGGCGACGACGATGTTGATGCACAGCGCGGTGACCGCGATGTAGACCTTGGTGTCGGTGAACGGGAAGTCGGCCAGCGACGAGCCGAAGTGCCGCATGCCGTGGACCGTCACCGGCTTGCCGTCACCAGCCGTGTCGCGTTCGGCACCGTCTGCCGGTAGGCCTGACCGTGCCGTAGACCATCGCCGCCGCCCAGCCGGCCAGCAGCGCCCAGCGGTGGAACCAGCGGGTGTACAGGCCGGCGACGATCGCCAGGATCGTCTGCAGGATCCACACCCCGCCGAGCAGCTGGAAGTTGATCGCGTTCTGCTTGTCCAGGCCCAGCACGAACAGCAGCGCGCCGAACTTCACCACCAGCGAGACGATCTTGGAGACCTGCGCCTCCTCCTTCGGCGTCGCGTTCGGGCGGAAGAACTCGCGGTAGATGTTGCGGGTGAACAGGTTCGCCGCGGCGATCGACATGATCGCGGCCGGCACCAGCGCGCCGATCGCGATGGCGGCGAACGCGACGCCGGCGAACCAGGACGGGAACACCGTGCTGGAAGAAGTGCGGCACGGCGAGCTGGGCGTTGGCCTTGCCGTCCTGGCCGAACACGGTCATCTTCCTTGCCTCGTGATCGCGGCGAAGCCGAGCAGGGCCAGCAGCGCCAGCATCAGCGAGTACGCCGGCAGGATCGCGGCGTTGCGCCGGATCACGTTGCGGCCTTGCCGGCGGCGAGCACGGCGGTCATCGAGTGCGGGTACATGAACAGCGCCAGCGCCGAGCCGAACGCGAGCGTGGCGTAGGCCCAGTACGTCTGTGCTCGGCGGGATGAACACGCCGGTCGGCTTGCCGGTCCGGGTTCGGCGTGGTCAGCTTCGTCTTGGCCGCGTCGAACATGTCGCCGAAGCCGATCTTCGCCGCCGACGTAGATGACCGCGACGATGATGACCAGGTAGATCAGGGTGTCCTTGACGAACGCGATCAGCGCCGGCGCCCGCAGGCCGGAGGAGTACGTGTAGGCCGCGAGCACCGCGAACGCGATGATCAGCGGCAGGTCGCGCGACGAACGCGTTGCCCGAGCCGCCGAGGCCCATCGTGTCGAGGACGGCCTGGATGCCGACCAGCTGCAGGGCGATGTAGGGCATCGTCGCGAGGATGCCGGTGAGCGCGACGGCCAGCGCCGAGCACGCGGCTGTCGTAGCGGCCGCGGACGAAGTCGGCCGGCGTGACGTAGCCGTGCGGTGCGCGACGACCACAGCCGCGGCATGAAGACGAAGATCGATCGGGTACGACGACGATCGTGTACGGCACGGCGAAGAACCCGCTCACCGCGCCGGTGCGCGAACATCGCCGCCGGCACCGCGACGAAGGTGTAGGCGGTGTAGAGGTCGCCGCCGAGCAGGAACCAGGTGACCACCGTGCCGAAGCCGCGCCCGCCCAGCCCCCACTCGTCCAGGCTGTCCAGTGCTCGGCCGCGTCGCCACCGCGCGGCGAGGAAGCCGCCGACCGTGACGAGCGACGAAGAAGAACAGCACGACGCCGAGCTCGACGCCGTTGACGCCCGCTGCCGGCGCCAGGGCGCTCACTCGCTCGCCCCGCGCGCGCTCGATGATCAGGTAGGCGCGCGTAGGTCAGCGCCGGCGTGATGAACACCCACAGCACCTGGTACCAGTAGAAGAACGGGAAGCCCCACAGCGTCGGGGTCTCGCGCGAGTAGATCGGCACCAGCAGCAGCGCGACGCACGGGATGGCCAGCAGGACGACCGCGGCGACGACGTGGCCGGCAGCGGCGGGCCGCGGGCGTGCGGACGGGGCATCGTCTGGCATGGCGCACTCCTGGTCAGGCCGGTGATGCGGACCTTAGTCGCTCGCCTGTACGCCGCGACAGTCCGACCGTAACGCGCGTGTCGCCGACCGTGCCGACCGCGCGCGCTGGCCCGACGCGCGGAGAGTGGCAGGCTCGAGGTCGATGTCCGCGCTCACCGACACGCTCGCCGCCCGCACGCTCGCTCGACGACGCGCAGGTCGATCACATCGCGCGCCTGGTCGGGGAGTGGCAGCTGCTCGCCGACCTCGCCTTCGCCGACCTGCTGCTGTGGGTGCCGGTCGCCGTGCCCGCGGCCGAGGCGGGCAGCGAGCCGGCGTTCCTCTGCGTCGCCCAGTGCCGCCCGACCACCGGACCGACCGCCTACCAGCACGACCAGGTCGGCGTCGTCGCTGCGCGGCGCGCGGGTCGCCGCCGCTGCGCACCGCCTTCACCGAGGCCCGGATCTTCCGCGAGGTCGACCCGGACTGGGACGGCGACCTGCCGATCCGCCGCGAGGCGATCCCGGTCCGGCACGACGACCAGGTCATCGCCGTGATCGGCCGCGACGCGAACCTGGCCAGCGTCCGCACGCCCGAGCCAGCTCGAGCTCGTCTACCTGCAGAGCGCCGCCGACCTGGCCGGCGATGGTCGCCGACGGCACGTTCCCGGCCGCCGACTCGCGGCTCGAGGAGGGCGCCGGGCCCGCGGGTCGGCGACGGGCTGGTCCGCCTCGAGCCCGACGGCACGATCATCTACGCCAGCCCCAACGCGCTGTCGGCGTTCAGCCGGCTCGGCGTCACCGGCAACGTGCTCTGCGAGCCGATCGACGCGCTGACCAGCACGGTGGCCGACGACCCGTTCGACGCCAGCGACCTGGCCGCCGCGGTCGCCGACGCGATCGACGGCGGCCAGCCGGCCAGCATCGAGGTCGAGGGCGGCGGGGCGACGATCCTGTTCCGCGCGCTGCCGCTGCGCCCGCGCGGCGAGACGCTCGGCGCGCTGCTGCTCATGCAGGACGTCACCGAGCTGCGCCGCCGCGACCGCCAGATCATGAGCAAGGACGCGACGATCCGCGAGATCCACCACCGGGTGAAGAACAACCTGCAGACGGTCGCCGCGCTGCTGCGGCTGCAGGCGCGTCGGGTGTCGGTGCCGGAGGCGCGGGCCGCGCTCGAGGAGTCGATGCGCCGGGTGCAGTCGATCGCGCTGGTGCACGAGACGCTGTCGGTGTCGATCGACGAGTCGGTCGACTTCGACGAGATCGTCGACCGGCTGCTGGTGATGCTGTCGCGACGTCATGGGCTCGGCCGGCCGGGTCCGGGTCGAGCCGCGACGGGCACGCTTCGGCGAGATCCCGGCCGAGATCGCGACCGCGCTCGTGCTCGTGCTCACCGAACTCGTCCAGAACGCGATCGAGCACGCGTTCCCGGACGAGCCGGTCGGGAACGGTGACGGTGCGTCGCCGAGCGCGGCCGCGGTCGAGCTGACGGTCGACGATCAGCGACGACGGGGTCGGGCTGCCGGACGACTTCACGCCGGCGACGTCGCGATCGGCTCGGCCTGCAGATCGTCCGCACGCTGGTGTCGGCCGAGCTGAACGGGACGGTGGAGTTCCGGCGCGCGCGCCGGGACGAGCGGCGTGGTACCGCGGCCGCGCGCTGCGCGATGCCGCTCGGCGCGGCGGGCCCGCGGTGGGCGGCTGGCCAGCGCGGGTCAGGCGAGCCGGGCGCGGGCGCGGGCGTTGCGGCGCTTGAGGGCGCGGCGCTCGTCCTCGGACAGCCCGCCCCACACGCCGGCGTCCTGACCGGACTCGAGGGCCCAGGTCAGGCATTCCTGGATCACCGGGCAGCGTCGGCACACCGCCTTGGCCTGCTCGATCTGCAGCAGCGCGGGCCCGGTGTTCCCGATCGGGAAGAACAGCTCCGGGTCCTCGTCACGGCATATCGCGCGGTGCCGCCAGTCCATCGGTACGTATCTCCTCACTCGGCCGCGGCAGCGACGGGTGCTTCGCGACCGCGCTTGTGAATCCTTTCACGAGCTAGCTCGCCGTTCAAGGATTCCGGATGCGCTGAAAGGCACATCACCGGCCGTCCGGCGATCTGCGACGCCTCTCGGTTCGGCATCCTCGGAGAACCCATCGCGACGCTACGCGCCTCGCGCGGTGCGGTCGAGGGTTTCGCACAGCTGACAGAACGTTGATTCAGGACGAATCGGGCGGTGCCCCCACTACCCGCAGGGCGTCCGGCACGGACCGGAACCGCACTTTCTCCCGTGTTTCCAGGGCATCGCCGTCGACCTGGAAGGGCAGCGGCTCGTCGGCGATGACCGTGATGTGGTCCAGGTCATGCACGACGTGCGCGCCGAATCGGCCCACCTTCGGGTGGTTGCCCGACATCCGGGCCATGCCGTACACAGCGCCGAGCATGCCCATCCGGCGCCGCGCGTAGACGGCCAGCCCGGTCTCGAACGTCACCTGCGGGGTGGGCCGCAGCGGCCGCGGGCCGACGAACGTCCACGGGTCGGCGTTGGCGACGATCACGAAGTAGATGTCGTCCAGCGGGTGCCGTCCGGCAGTTCGACGTGCAGCTTGGGGTGCCGCCGATCGGACTGGAAGAACTCCCGCACGCCGACCTTGGCGTACAGCACGTGCGTCGACTTCTTGCCCTGCCGGCGCTTGCGCTCGACGCCGTGCACGATCGCCGCGTCGAAGCCGATGCCGGCGGCGAAGCAGAACCAGCGGTCGTCGGCCTGGACCAGGCTCACCGACCGGCGCGCTCCGCTGCGCAGCCCCTCGAGCAGCAGCCCGGTGGCCTCGACCCGGTTGTTGGGCATGCCCAGCGCGCGGGCGAACACGTTCGTCGAGCCGGCCGGCACGAGGCCCAGGGCCGGCACGCCGTCGTGCACGCCGTCGGTGAGCAGGCCGTTGATGACCTCGTTCACCGTGCCGTCGCCGCCGAGCGCGACCACGACGTCGGTGCCGTTGCGCATCGCCCGGCAGGCGAGCGCGGCGGCGTGACCGCGGTTCTGCGTCTCGGCGACCTCGAGATCGCTGCTCGCCGGCCAGCGCGTGGGCCAGCACGTCGCGCTCCCGACTGGTGGTCAGGGTGGCGCGCGGATTCATCACGACGAGCACTCGCACGACCGGCAACCGTACTTCCGTCGGCGCCGCTCGTAGGGTGATGACGTGACCGAGACCGTGACTGCCGGGGCCGCTGCGGGCGGCGTGCGTGGTGATCGGTCTCGAGGCGCTGGCCCTGCTCGGCGCTACCGCGTTCCTGCTCGTCGACGCGATCACCGGCCACCCGGACAGCGTCAGCGGGGCGCTGCTCGTCGCCGTCGCCGCGCTGCTCGGCGGCGCGCTCTCGCCTTCTGCGCGCGCGGGCTGTGGCGGCTGCAGGCCGGCGGCGCGCACGCCGGCGGTCGTGCTGCAGCTGCTCGCGCTGCCGGTCAGCTACACGATGGCGTTCCAGGCCGGCCGCTCGGCTACGGCGGCCCGATCCTGGTCGCCGCGCTCGTCGTGCTGTACCTGCTGTTCACCCCGCCGGTGCGCGCGGTGCTCGACCGCGAGCCCCCGCGCTAAGATCACAGCAGGACCCGGACGGCGTGCAGCCGCTCGTAGTGCGGCCGGCTCCGCTCGGCGGCCTCGAGCGCGGCGCCGGTCAGCTCCACCGTGCGCGGGCCGGTACGGCTCGAACCCGGTGGACGCCGAGCACCGCGCCGTACCAGTGCGGGGCCCATACCCCGTCCGAGTCGCGCGGCCCGGGCGGCCAGAGCAGCATCCGGTCGGTGAACGTCGACGCCGGCGTGGTCGCACATCCAGCGCAGGTACGCCCTCCGGGTCGCGCAGGAAGTCGGCGGAGTCGATCACCGGCACGTCGCCGCCGAGCTGGTCGTACAACTCGGTCTGCTGCACGAGACCGATGTCCTCGGCCACCACGTCGGCCCGGGAGCGGACGTAGGACGCGACCACCTCGGCCGGGTCGCGGATCAGCAGCACGTTCGTCAGCGCCGGGATCCAGTCGCGCGGCAGCTGCGGGATCAGGTGGTGCGTCATGTGCTTCTGGTAGTAGACGCCCTCGGTCGGTGCGGTCAGCTCGGCCACCACCGCCCGCCAGGACGTCTCGCCGGCCGCGATGATCTCGCTCGCGCACCGGATGGTTCAGCCCGGTCTCGTTCAGGTAGTAGGCGTAGAGCGGCTCGTCGACGACGCGGGTGTCCGGCCGGTTCTCCCACGCCCGCATCAGCGCGGTGGAGATGTTGCGCGGCCCGGACCACATCGCGATCCGGACGCCATCTGGTCACGGTGCTCGGCGTTCCGCGACGTCGGCGCGGACGAGTTCCTGGTAAAGCCCCTGCAGCCGCTCGACCATCGGCCCGCGCCGGCCGGTGCCGATCCGCCGGCCGTCGACGGTGTGCACCGGCACCACGCCGGCGAACGTGCCCGTCACGAACGCCTCCTCTGCGCTGTAGACGTCGGTGAGGCTGAAGCTGCGCTCGAAGGCCGCGATCCCGGCCGTCGGCGCAGACCCGCAGGACGTTGGCCCGGGTGATGCCGCCCAGGCAGTACATGCCCGGTCGACGTCCACACCTCGTCCGCCCCGCACGATGAAGAAGTGCGTCGAGTTGCAGGTCGCGACGAAGCCGTGCGGATCGAGCATCAGTGCCTCGTCGGCGCCCGCGGTGTAGGCCTGGATGCACGCGGTGATGTCGTTGAGCTTGCTGTGCGCGTTGAGCTTGGGGTCCAGCGTGTCCGGGGCGGCGCGCCGTACGTGCACGGTGAACAGCGACAGGCCGCGCTCGACGGTGCTCGGCAGCGGGTCCTTGTGCTCGGCGACGATCACGACGGTGGCCGGGCCGGCCGACATCCGCGGGTCCTGGTAGGGCGTCGACTTCGGCCCGCGGGTGACCATCAGCCGGATGTGCACCCCGTCGCCGGCCATGTCGTTCGCGGCCAGCGTGCGGTAGATCTCGGCGGTCAGCTCGGCCGCGCGTGCGGCCGATGTCGAGGGCGATCGCCGCGGCGCCGGCCCACAACCGGTCCAGGTGCTGCTCGAGGAACGCCGGGTGCCCGGCGCTCACCCGCAACCCCTCCCAGACGCCGTCGCCGAGCACGAAGCCGGCGTCGAACACGCTGACCACCGCCTGTGCGCGCGGCACGCAGTTGCCCGTTGACGTTGACGACGATCTCCGCGTTGCGCGGGATCGTCGGCGTGGTCATGCGTGCCTTGCGCCGCCGCGCCCGTCATCCGACTACTCCGGCTCGGTCGCGCCGAGCGATTCGCGCAGCCGGCGCAGCCCGCGCGCGACCAGGCGGGACACCTGCATCTGCGAGACGCCGACGATCGAGGCGATCTCGGTCTGCGTCTTGCTGGCGATGAAGCGCAGCAGCAGGATCTCCCGCTCGTTCTCCGGCAGCTTCGCGATGGCCTTGCGCAGCAGCTCGCGCTGCTCGACCTGCTCGAACCCCTCGTCCAGCACGCCGAGCATCGGGTGCTCGGGCACGGTCTCGCCCGGCGCGGCCAGACGTCGAGCGGCACACCGGAGTAGGCCCGGCCCACGTCCAGCGCCTCGAGCACGATCTCCTCGTCGATCTCGACGCGCTCGGCGAGCTCCTTCACGGTCGGGCGCCCGGCCGAGTTCCTGGCTCAGGTCGGCCCGCGCCGCGTTCAGCGTCGTCTGCAGCTCCTGGGCGCGCCGCGGGACGTGCACCAGCCAGCCGGTGTCGCGGAAGTGCCGCTTGATCTCGCCGAGGATCGTCGGCGTCGCGTACGTGGAGAACTCCAGCTTGCGGTCCGGGTCGAACCGGTCGATCGCCTTGATCAGCCCGATCGCGCCGACCTGGACGAGGTCGTTCATCGGCTCGTTGCGGCCGGAGAAGCGCCGGGCGAGATAGACGACGAGCGGCATGTGCAGCTCGACGAGCTGCTCGCGCAGCGCGAGCGCGGCGCGGGTCATCCACGGCGAGGCTCGTGCAGCTCGACCAACAGGCTGATCGCCTGACCGTGATTGCGGTCAGGCCGAGTGGAACTCGTCACGAAGCCGCTGCCGCGCGGGTCTTGGTGACGGAGATCGTGAGCCGGTGCTCGTCGCGCCGGACGTCGACCGAGCTCGCGAGCGCGCCGAGCACCGTCCAGCCGAGCCCGTCGCGGTCCGGCTCGTCAGTGGCGGTGGTGGCGACGCTGGTGTCGACGGCGAGCCGGCCCTGGGCGAGCTCGAAGTGCGCGTCGAGCGTGGAATCGGCGCTCGCGTACGGCAGCAGCAGCGCGCAGGCCTCGTCGACGGCGAGCCGGAGATCCTCGATGTCGTCGACGGTGAGGCTGCACCGCGCGGCGAGGCTCGCCGCGGTCAGCCGCAGCGTCGACACGTAGGCGACGTCGGCGGGTATGCGCACCTCGACGGCGTCGCCGTCGGGCGGGTTGTCATCCGAGCGGGACATGTTCTCCTCTCAGGTCCGGGCGGCGGGGTTCGGGATGTTCCAGCGGACGATGGCCGGGACGCCGTACTGCGCGCCGAGCAGCGACGGCGCGGCGGTGCCGAGCAGCAGGTTGGCGCCCGAAGCGACCGGCAGGCCCATCCAGCGCGCGCCGAGCACCCGGCTGAAGTGGCCGTGCCCGACGAGCACGACCGGGCCGTCCGCGAGGCTGGCCGCGGCCCGGCCCAGCACCCGGTCGGCGCGGGCGCGGATCTCCTCGGCGGTCTCGCCGCCCGGGGTCGGATGGGTGAAGATCGTCCAGCCCGGATCGTGCTCGCGGATCTCGGGGGTCGTACGCCCCTCGTACTCGCCGTAGTTCCACTCGGCGAGGTCGTCGGTGATCTCGTCGACGTCGAGCCCGGCCAGCCGGCGGTGTCCTGGGCGCGCTGTCGCGGGCTGCACAGCACGAGCACCGGACGCAGGTCGGCGAGCAGCCCGCGCAGCGCCGCTGCCTGCTCCGCGCCCGGTCTCGGTGAGCGGGAGGTCGGTGGTGCCGGTGTGCTGGCCGGACCTGCTCCACTCGGTCTCGCCGTGGCGCACGATCCAGAGCTCGGCGGAGTCGGGGAGCTCGGGCGCGGCGAAGGCCGGCCCCGCAGCGGAGCCGGCCTCCGTCGTGGTCACGATCTAGCTGCCTCGAGGACTCAGGCGGCCTTCTTCGTCTCCCAGAAGATCGTGTCGATCTCGGCGATCAGGTCGAGCAGCTCCTGGCCCTTGGCCGGGTCGACCTCGCCCTTGCCGCCGGCCGCGCCGGCCGCCTTGGTGGCCTTGTTGAACAGCTCGTGCAGGTTCGGGTACTTCTCGAAGTGCGGCGGCTTGAAGTAGTCGGTCCACAGCACCCAGAGGTGGTGCTTGACGAGCTCGGCGCGCTGTTCCTTGATCAGCAGCGCGCGGGTGCGGAACACCGGATCCTCGTTGCCCTGGTACTTCTCCATGATCGCCTTCACCGACTCGGCCTCGATGCGGGCCTGCGCCGGGTCGTAGACGCCGCACGGCAGATCGCAGTGTGCGTGGGCGACGAGTGGACGGACGGAACAAGCGCATAGCCTTGACCTCCTGGAGGGGCATGAACGCGATTTCGACCCTACTACCGGAGGGATCCCCGCTTGGCGGCGCCGGTTATCACATGCCGGGCCGTGCCCTGGCGACGGGTGACGGTGTCCGGGCCCGTCGATGGTGCCCACGCTGCGCGCCGGCGACGTCTCCTGGTCGCGGTGCGGGCGCACCGGTGCTGCCCGGCGACCTCGTGCTCGCCCGGTTCCGCAGCATGCCCGACCGCCTCGTGGTCAAGCGGGCCGTCCGGGCCGAGGACGGCGGCTGGTGGCTCGCCTCGGACAACTCGTTCGCCGGCGGCGACAGCGCCGCGCACGGCGTCGCCGACGTCGTCGCGAAGGTGGTGCTGCGGCTGTGGCCGGGGCGGCCGCGGCGCGTGCGCTGAAGCGCGCCGACAGCGTCGCGCGTGAAACACTCGCTGCGTGGCGTTCGACGCGAACAGCGCGGTCTTTCGCGTGCACGAGGGCGGCAAGCTCGCGCTGCGCAGCACCCTGCCGCTGACCGACCGCGAGTCGCTCTCGCTCGCCTACACGCCCGGGGTCGCCGAGGTCTGCACCGCGATCGCCGACGACGAGTCGCTGGCGCGCACGCTACACCTGGCGCGCGCGGCTCGTCGCCGTCGTCAGCGACGGCACCGCGGTGCTCGGGCTGGGCAACATCGGCCCGGCCGCCGCGCTGCCGGTGATGGAGGGCAAGGCGGCGCTGTTCAGCGAGTTCGCCGGCCTCAACGCCGTCCCGATCGTGCTCGACACCACCGACGCCGACGAGATCGTCGAGACCGTCGAGCGGATCGCGCCGTCCTTCGGCGGCATCAACCTCGAGGACATCTCCGCGCCGCGCTGCTTCGACATCGAGGACCGGCTGCGCGCGCAGCTCGACATCCCGGTGTTCCACGACGACCAGCACGGCACCGCGATCGTCGTGCTCGCCGCGCTGCGCAACGCGGCCGCGATCACCGGCCGCACGCTCGGCCGACCTGCGCGTCGTCGTGTCCGGCGCCGGCGCGGCCGGCGTGGCCTGCACGAAGATCCTGCTCGCCGCCGGCATCGGCGACATCGCGGTGGCCGACTCGAAGGGCATCGTGCACGCCGGCCGGCCGGACCTCACCGCGGTCAAGGCCGAGCTCGCCGCGACGACCAACCGCAGCCGGCCTCACCGGCTCGCTCGCCGACGCGCTGGACGGCGCCGACGTGTTCCTCGGCGTCAGCGCCGGCGCGGTCGGCGAGGACGTCGTCAGCACGATGGCGCCGAAGCTCGATCATCTTCGCGCTGGCCAACCCGAACCCCGAGGTCCACCCCGAGGTCGCGCACCGGCACGCCGCGATCGTCGCGACCGGCCGCAGCGACTACCCGAACCAGATCAACAACGTGCTCGCCTTCCCCGGCGTCTTCGCCGGCGCGTTCGACGCCGGCGCGCGCGCGATCACCGAGAACATGAAGCTCGCCGCCGCGGCCGCGCTGAGCGAGGTGGTCGCCGACGCGCTCGCGCCCGACTACATCGTGCCGACGCCGTTCGACGCGCGGGTCGCGCCGGCGGTCGCGGCCGCGGTCGCCGACGCAGGCGCGCCGCGACGGCGTCGCGCGCTGATCAGTCGGCTACGCGACGACGAGCTGACGAGCGGCCGAGCGCCGCCGCCGGTCCAGCTGCGCCCACACCGCGGCGAGCCGGCGCACGGCCTCCTCGAGCCGGTCGGCGGGCAGCGCGAACGGCAGCCGCAGGAATCGCTCGAGCGTGCCGTCGACGCCGAACCGCGAGCCCGGCACGATCGACCACGCCGGCCTGCGCGGCGAGCAGCGTCAGCGGCGTCGACAGCGGCGCGTCCAGCTCGACCCACAGCGACAGCCCGCCCTGCGGCACGGTGGTCGCGCCACTGCGGGCAGCTCGCGGGCGAGCGCGGCGAGCAGCGCGTCGCGCTGCGGGCGCAGCTCGGCGACGCCGGTCGGCGGCGATCTCGTCGATGCGGTCGAACAGGCCGGCGCGCGACCACCTGGTCGAGCGACCGGGCCGCCCATGTCGATCGAGGTCGCGCAGCGCGGCCAGCCGGTGGACGAGCTCGGTCGAGGCGCGCAGCCAGCCGATCCGCAGCCCGCCCCAGACCGGCTTGGACAGCGAGCCGATCGTGACCACGCGCCGGGTCGAGCGTCGGCGGTCGGCGCGTTCGGCGCGCGTCGAAGCCGAGATCGACGAACGACTCGTCGACGATCGACGGTGGTGCCGGTCTGCCGCGCGGCCCGCAGCACGTCGCGCCGGTCGCCTCGCCGGGATCAGCGCGCCGGTCGGGTTGTGGAAGTCGGGGGTCAGGTAGGCCAGCCGGGCCGCGGTCTGGCGCAGGGTGGCCTGCAGCTGCGGCACCTGCCAGCCGCCGGCCGGCGCCATCGGCACCGGCACGACGCGGGCGCCGTTGGCCGCGGATCGCGTCCAGCGCGCCCGGGTAGGTGGGCAGTTCGGTGAGCACTCGGTCGCCGGGGCCGATCAGCAGCCGCAGCAGCAGGTCGAGGCCGTGCAGCGCGCCGTTGGTGATCAGGATCTGGTCGGGACGGGTGGGCACGCCGCGCGCGGTGAAGCGCGCGGCGACCGCCTCGCGCAGCACGGGCAGCCCGGCCGGCTCGTAGCCGTCGCCGAGCAGGTAGCGGGGCGAGCTGCGGCCGGCGGCCTGCGGCCACCGCCTCGGGCATGAGGTCCGGCGGCGCCGGCAGCGCGGCGCAGGACAGGTCGATGACGTCCTGCACGTCGCTGCCGCGCGTCGTCCAGCGGGCCAGCGACGGTGCGCGGCCGCGAGCCGGCGGGCACGGTGACGAAGCTGCCCGACCCGGTGCGGCTGGCCAGGAAGCCGTCGGCGCGCAGCTGGTCGTAGGCGGCGGTGACGGTGGCCCGGCTGACAGCCGCAGCGCGGCGGCGAGTTCGCGCTCGGACGGCAGCCGGGTCTCGGTGGCGATCCGGCCGTCGAGGACGAGGCTGGTGACCGCGTTGGCCAGCGCGGAGTAGACCGGGCCGGGCATGTCGTAGCAGGTCGGGGAGCAGGTCGGCGAGCGCGCGGCCGCCGATCCGGGACAGCAGGGCCATGGGCCATGGTGGCACACATTGGCCTGGTAGGCCAGGCCGAATGCCGGATCGATTGGCCGGGTATTGGCTTGCCATCGGCTGCGCATGATGGCCAGGATGGCCCGGTACCGACTGCTCCGACGGCTGGTCCAGCTCTACATTGGCTTGCTGCTCTACGGGCTGTCCGGCGGCCCTGCAGGTGCGCTCCGGGCTCGGCCTGGACCCGTGGGACGTCTTCCACCAGGGCCTCGCCCGGCACGCTCGGGCTGGCGATCGGCACGGTGGTGATCATCGTCGGCGCCGCGGTGCTGCTGCTCTGGATCCCGCTGCGGCAACGGCCCGGGCTCGGCACGGTCAGCAACGTCGTGCTGATCGGCGTGTCGATGAACGTCGTCGCTGCGACCTGCTGCCGGCGCCGGGCGCGCTGGCGCTGGCGGATCGCCGAGATGGCCGGCGGCGTCGTGCTGTGCGGCGTCGCCGACCGGCATGTACATCGGCGCCGACTTCGGCCCCGGCCCGCGCGACGGGCTGATGACCGGGCTCGCCCGCCGCACCGGCCGCTCGATCCGGCTCGTCCGCACCGGCATCGAGCTCACCGTGCTGGCCGTCGGCTGGCTGCTCGGCGGCACGGTCGGCATCGGCACCGTCGTGTTCGCGCTGTCGATCGGCCCGCTGCGCAGTTGTTCCTGCGCTGTTCGGACCGCGAGCGTCCGTCCGCGGCCCCCCTGCCGTACGCGGTCAGTCCTCGTCCTCGTCGTCGTCGCGGGCCAGCCAGGTGGCGAGCCGGTCGACGGCGGTCTCGAACTCGGGGTGCGTGTCGACGAAGGCCTGCAGCCGGTCGCCGAGCCACTCGACGCTGACCTGCTCGTCGCCGCGCCGGCTGACGAGCTCCTCGATGCCGCGGTCGGTGAAGTACACGGCTGCGCTAGGCGAAGGCGGTCGCCGACGATCTCGGCGCTGCTGCGCCTCGTGCACCGCGTGCGAGCCGACGGCCGGCGAGGCCGACGCCGGCCGGGAGACGCGCAGCAGCGCGCCGGCCGCCGAGGTGCTCGGGCAGGTTGAGCGCCATGAACGGCCACGCGCCCTGGTTGGCCGGCTCCTCCTGCACCCAGACGAGCTCGGCGTCGGGGTACCGGTCGAGCTCGGCGCGCAGATCTCGTCGACCGGCAGCGGGTAGAGCTGCTCGACCCGCACGATCGCGACGTCGTTGCGCTCGTCGCGCGGCGCGCTCCGCGGCGAGGTCGTAGTAGACCTTGCCCGCGCAGAGCAGCACCCGGCGCACCTGCGCCGGGTCGGCCGTCGGCGTCGGCGCAGCACCGGCTGCGAACGTCCCGCTGGTGAAGTCGTCCAGCTGGCTGACCGCCGCCTTGTGCCGCAGCAGCGACTTCGGGGTGAACGCGATCAGCGGCCGGCGCACCGGCGAGAGCCCCTGGCGGCGCAGCAGGTGGAAGTAGTTCGCCGGCGACGAGCACATCGCCACCGTCATGTTGTTCTCGGCGCCAGCTGCAGGAACCGCTCCGGACGCGCCGACGAGTGGTCCGGGCCCTGGCCCTCGTAGCCGTGCGGCAGCAGCAGGGTGACCGCCGAGCGCTGGCCCCACTTCGCCTCGCCGGAGGAGATGAACTCGTCGATGATCGTCTGCGCGCCGTCGGCGAAGTCGCCGAACTGCGCCTCCCAGCACACGAGCGCGTCGTCGCGGACCACCGAGTAGCCGTACTCGAAGCCCATCGCCGCGAACTCCGACAGCAGCGAGTCGTAGGCCAAGAACGGCGCCTGGTCGCGGCGACAGCTCCTTGCAGCGGGGTGTACTCGGCGCCGGTCTGGCGGTCGATGAGCATGGCGTGCCGCTGGATGAACGTGCCGCGCCGGGTGTCCTGTCCGGCCAGCCGCACCGCGCGGCCCTCGAGCACCAGTGCGCCGAACGCGTACAGCTCGGCGGTGGCCCAGTCGACGTTGCCGGAGCTGGCCATCGCGACCCGCCGGTCGATCTGCGGCTTCAGCCGCGGGTGCAGGGTGAAGCCCTCCGGCGGGTTCGCGTACGCCTCGGCGATGCGCTTGATCATGTCGAGCGGCACCGCCGTGGTGACCTGCTGGGACGGGGTCTCGTTGCTCGATGTCGGGTTCGCGGCGCGGCCTTGCCGCTGGCGCTGCGGGTCTCGACGGACCCACGCGGCACTGGCTAGACTCGGCCCCATCGGGGCGTAGCGGAGCCTGGTTATCGCGCGGCTTTTGGGGAGCCGAGATCCCCGGTTCGAATCCGGCCGTCCCCACTAACGCCGGCTCAGCGTGCCCCCCAGCGACGCCGTCCTCGACCACGTCGAACGCGTCGTTGATCCAGCTTTCGCGGGTCCCGGTCGCCCCCGCTCGCCACCCAGACCTCGCGGGCGGCGCGCGAGACTCCCAGGCGGCCCTGGCGGCCGCGCGGGCGACCACGTCGGTCGCGGGATCGGTCTTGCGGTCGACGGCGAACGCCTCGGCGATCGCGTTCTCGTAGTCGGCGTCGAGCTGTCGGCTGCGAGCCTCGGCGGCGGGCACCCTCGGTGATGAGTCCCGAGCGGGTGAGATAGGGGGCGGGGTCGTCGAGCAGCCGCTCGACGCCGGCCAGGGTGGCGCGCCGGACGGCGCGCACGATCGTCTCATCGGAAGGGCCGGGCTTCGAGCGTCTCGCGGAGGAGCGAGACGAGATCCTCGTGGTCGCCGAAGAGCACGTCGACCTTGGCCGGGAAGTAGCGGAAGAAGGTGCGCGGGGAGATGTCCGCGGCGGCGGCGATCTCTTCGACCGCGGTGTTCGCGAAGCCCTTCTCGCCGAACAGCCCGCAGCGCCTCAGCCATCACCCGGCGACGGGTGCCCGCCTTCTTGCGTACTCGCAGGGATTCGCTCACTTCGATCCGGCGAGGATACCCAGAATGACGGCCAATGCCATTTGACATTAACTGCCAAATCTCGCTAAGGTGCCGCCATGCGACAGCGACAAGATCGAATGCGAGGCGCCGAGGGGACCGCGATGAGTTCGTTGGCGCGGGCGGCGTACGCCGGCCTCGCCTGGGTCATCATCTTCTTTCGCGT
The DNA here is from genome assembly GCA_963817065.1 of uncultured Solirubrobacterales bacterium. Taxonomy (GTDB): domain Bacteria; phylum Actinomycetota; class Thermoleophilia; order Solirubrobacterales; family 70-9; genus CAWFMO01. The sequence goes on along the minus strand of CAWFMO010000001.1, from coordinate 1,937,168 downwards.
TCCACGTCTACTGGTATCTGGGCGGCTCGTTCGGCCACGCCGGCCCGCTGCCCGATGCGCCCGACTCCCCGGGCGACTGGATCTTCACCGCGCTGGTCACGTCCGCCTTTCCGCTCGGAGCCTGGGCGTGCCTCGCGGCCGCTCGGGGCAGTGCCCTGCGCGCGGCGACGATCCTCGTCTGGCTGGCGTGCGTCCTGCTGCTCCTCCGCGGAGGATCCGGAGCGATCGATGAGCTGACACGCACCCTCGGCTTGCTGCAGAACGGGATCACCGGTTTGTCGCTGGAGGAGACGATGGGCACCGCGGACCCGTCGGCCGGGATGCGTTGGTCCAGCCGCGCGACGGACTTCTATTTCCTGGTCGGAGGGATCGCCTTCGCCCTCCTCGCCTACAGGCTGCGGTCGAATCCGGGCGCGGCGCTCGCCCGCTGAGCGCATCGCCCCCGCTGTTTATCTGGGACCGCGCCGGGTAAGCGCAGAGGAGGACACGGACGTCTACACAGGAGGACCATGGGCAACGGACGCAGCGGCAAGGTCGGACTCGCAATCACGTGCGCAATCGCGACGGTGGCGCTCGCGGTGCCGGGCACCCAGGCGCAGGACCAGGGGGCTGCCGGCAGCTGTCAGCCCGGGGCTCCCGGAGTAGGCGACCCCGACTACCCCGGCTACGGCAACGGCGGCTACGACGTCCGCCACTACGGCCTCGACATCGCCTACGCGCCCGGCAAGGATCAGGTCGACGGCGAGGCGGCGATCAGGGCGCACGCGACCCAGAACCTCTGCAGCTTCAACCTCGACCTGGTCGGGCTCAACGTCAAGCGGATCGACGTCGACGGCGAGCGGGCCAGGTTCGGCGCAGCGGCCAGGAGCTGACCGTAATTCCGGACCAACCGTTGAGGAACGGGAAGCGCTTCGACGTCGACGTCCGCTACGCGGGCATCCCGGCCGAGTTCCAGATCCCGGGCACCGACATTCGCACCGGCTTCATGGCCACCCCCGAGGGCGCGACGGTCGCCGGGCAGCCCGAGGTCGCGGCCGGATGGTTCCCGTCAACGACCACCCGCGCGACAAGGCTTCGTACTCGTTCAACGTCACCGTGCCCGACGCCTACGAGGTCGTCGCGAACGGGTTCCTCACCGACCGCATCAACGCCGGCAACAAGAGGGTTTGGCAGTGGCGCGCCCGCGAGCCGATGGCCTCCTACCTCGCCACGATCGACATCGGCGACTGGGACGTCACCGCTCGACGCAGGCGAACCTGCCCGTCTACGACGCGATCTCGCACCAGATCACGGGCGCCCTGCGCGCCGAGATCGACGACTCGATGTCGCGCCAGGGCGAGATCCTCGATCTTCTCGCCGGCGCCTTCGGCCCATACCCGTTCGACACCGTGGGCGGGATCGTCCCCAACCAGGAGGATTTCCGCTTCGCGCTCGAGACCCAGACCCGGCCCGTCTACACGAAGCGCTTCTGGCTGACTTCGCAGGGCGTTCCGAGGGACGCCGACTGGGTCGTCGTCCACGAGCTCGCCCACCAGTGGTTCGGCGACGACGTCGCCGTCCACCGCTGGCAGGACATCTGGCTCAACGAGGGCTTCGCGAGCTACGCCGAGTGGCTCTGGGAGGACTACCTCGGAAACGCGACCCCGCAGGAGATCTTCGAGGCGACCTACGACTCGATCCCTGCCGACGACCCGTTCTGGCAGGTCGTGATCGGCGATCCGGGCGTGGACTTCCTGTTCCACGACGCGGTCTATGTGCGCGCGCGATGGCGGTCCAGATGTTGCGCAACGAGGTCGGCGACGCAGCCTTCTTCGAGATCCTCAAGCAGTGGACCTCGAGCAAGGCCGGCGGCAACGGCACCAACGAGGAGTTCATCGCGCTCGCCGAGCGCGTCTCCGGCCGGCAGCTCGACGAGCTCTTCAACACCTGGCTCTACACCGCCGGCAAGCCCGAGCTCCCGGCGGCCGCCACCGAGCTCCGTGCGCAGGCCTCCCCGGCCGCCGCGGGCATCGCCCAGGAGCTTCGGAGGAGGGCGCAGCTCGGGCGCCACTGAGCGGCCCCCGCACGATTCCAGCTGTTGCCGCTAGCAGCGGTTCGCGCGAAGCTTCCTGCGGATCTTGCGCTTCGACTTCTTTCGCTTTGCCTTCTTGAGGGCTGCCCGAAGCCTTGCGCAGGCCGGGTTCTCCCGCGACAGCGACGGGGTTGGTGAGGTCGCGGGCGGCGGCGGAGAGGCGGTTCCTGGAGGAGGCACGGTCTCGGAGGGAGGCAGGCTGAGCGTGAGGATCAATGGATCGTGGTCGGAGGACTTGTGGCCGTCCGGCTCTCCATCCGGATCCTCGAGCAGGCGGTCGTAGTAGTCGGAGTTGAAGTGAGCGAACTGGGCGTCGGTCACGGACTGGCCCACTTCGCCGGTCAGCGCAGCGTGATCGACCGCCTGGAGGCGACCGTTGAGCTGGAACGAATAGCGCTGCTCCGGCGGGACCGACGCGTCCTTGTCGGTCAGGTTGTCGAGGGTGGTTCCGTTGCCCTGCAGGCGATCGAGCGGCGTCTCGTTCTCGAGCGAGTTCAGGTCGCCGCCCGCGATCCACTCGGTCTCCGGCTCGGCTTCGACGAGATCGTTGACGAAGTCGGCCTGTGCCTCGCGGCAGGCGAGCGGCGCCGCTCTCGAGGACCAGTGGTTGGTGAGCACCGCGACCGGCACCCCCTGCTTGCTGAGCCGCGCGATAAGGGGTGGCCGGTCGAACAAGAACCCGATCTCGTCCGAGCAGTTGCCCGGAATCGACTCGTTTGCCGCCAACCCGACCTGGGTGACGCCCGATACCGAGACGCCGTCCTTGATCAGGAACCCGGAGTCAATGCCGGCTGAATCCCGTCCTTCGAACGCGTACGCGGAATACCCTCCGAGCGACGTCGCAAGCGCTTGGAGCGTCTCCAGCGAGGTTGTGCCGTTTCCGTTCGGATTGAATCCACCGGGGCGAGGGACGCTGTCGCCGATCTCCTGGACGCCGATCACGTCGGGGCGTTTCATCAGGCGGTCGATCGCGTCGGTCAGCCGCGCGAGCTTCTCACCGAACTCCTCCTCGGTGACATCGGCGCCGAGCAGGCCCGCCGTCGGCGGGAACAGGCTGGCGACGTTGAAGAACGCCACGCGCATCGTGTTCGCCGGCTGGGCGCTGACGCCGCTGAACGGATACGGGGTCGGCCCCTCGACCACCGTCGGCAGCGCGCCTGCCTGGGGCACGATCTTGTAGTTGGAGGCGGAGAAGGAGAGCGGGCCGGTCAGGCTCTGGATCTGGTCGAACTGATCGGCGAAAACGTTGGTGGTCGATTGCCAGTCGATCTGAGGGTTGGCGGGGTTTCCCGCCCCGGCATCACCGACGGCGCCGATCAGTGAGCGCGTCAGCGGTTCCGGAGTCCCGCCCGGACCGCTTGAGTCCTCAATCGTGAAAACCGCGTTCTGTTCGCTGCCTGGATTGACGAACAGCTCGCCGAAGCGATTCGTGCCGCCGGAATTGACCGTCGCCGCCGGGAGCGAGACGCGCATGCCCTCGAGCCGTTCATATAGCGCGCGTCTCCCGTCCCGGCAGTGATCGGTGGGAAACGCGCACCCCCCGGGGCCCGGGAACAGATTCGTCGCTTGAGCCTCGGCGTCCGCTTCGACGATCGGAACGGCTGACGGAAAAGGGTTCCCGGTGCTGTGGACGATGATGTCGGCGTCATCGCTGGTCGAGCCGTTGACCTGGGTCTGTCCGAACCTCTCGACGACCTGGCCGGTGACGCTGACGAGATCGCCGAGTGCGAAGAGCTGGAGATTCCCGACGTTGCCGACGAAGACCCCCTCAGACGTGTTGGGATCTGTGTCGATGTCCGGGTCCTCCTCCTGGACGAAGAACCCCCGGTCCTCGGGAAAACCGGGCGACGGGCTGACCGCGGTGGAACCGTTCCGATCGTCGAGGCCCGTGATCACGCCGGTGATCGTCACCGTGTCGCCCGCGAGCGGAGACTTGTATCCCACGTCCATCGACGGGTCGCCGCCTGTCACGCCCTGAACGTCGTGGATGGCAGCTGGAGCGGCGCTCGCTTGCGGTGTCGCACCGATCATCGGTACGACGAAGCAGGTCAAAAGCGATACAAGCCCCAAGCGCCGCATCACGTCGATCCTAGACCCTGAGGTCGCCGTGCGCGCGGATCGCTCCTACGCCCGGAGAACCTACGGGCTCTCGGCCCCCTCCTCCTCGCCCGGCTCCACCGCGTCCACATGGTCTTCCTCCTCGGCCTCGGGAGCCTCTTCGGCCTCCGAGTTCGGCCGATGCTCGGGGTCGATCGCCAGGCAGACCTCGCAGAAGTCCCGCCCGAACGGGGTCAACCCGACGCTGCGTCGGATCGTGCGCGCGTCGCCGGCCTTGCGGATCGCCTCGATCACGTCCGGCTGCGCCTCGAGCACCTGGTAGGCGCGACGGCTCTTGACCGGCTCGTGGGAGAACCAGATCAGCCCGAGGCGGAAGAGGTTGTTGAGGTAGGCGGGGACGCGCTTCGTGTAGCGGCAGCCGGCCTCGGCGCCGATCATCGTCAGCCCCGGCGCGACGAGCTCGGAGCCGATGTTGAGCGGGCGCGAGGTGCGGACGTCGACCGAAGCCTGCGGCCCGTCGACGGCCAGGAGGCGGAGGATCCGGCCCTCGTCCGGCGCCAGCTCGGCGAGGATCCGCTCGTAGGCGGGGTGCTCCGATTGCTCGAAGCGGACGTCGGCCGAGCGCCGCAGAAGCTCGGCGCCGCGCTCGCGCAGCGGCGAGCCCTTGGCTCCCCGGCCCGGCTCGTTCACGGGTACGCCGACGATCCCGAGCGCCCTGCGCGCCGCGTCGCGGGCGTCGCTGCCGGTCGAGCGGAAGAGCTCGCGCGGCGCGGTTCCGGTCGCCGCCGCCTTGACGGCGCGCGAGGTGACGCTCGCCGACGCCTTGACCGTCCACTGGGCGGTCTGCCACCAGGCCGCGGCCGCGATCCGCGCCAGCCCCGGCGCGGCGCGCACGAGGTCGCGCGGCTTGGCGCCGTCGCTCGCGAAGTCCTCCTGGGGGCCGAGGTCGTCCATCAGGCCCCGAATATCAGCAGGTGCAGGACTCCCGCGCCGAACCCGAGCACGGCGCCGTGGAGGAGCAGCAGCCACTCGTCCTCGCGCATCCCCGATCGCAGCATCTCGGAGAAGTCCTGGTGGCCCATCGTCCGCATCCGATCGGTGATCATCTCGCGCACCCGGGCGCTCTGGCGAAGGTTGAACTCGTCGTCGGCGAGCGGCGTCATCGTGAAGTCCGCGGCCTCGGTCGCGACCGATTCGCGGATCGAGTCATAGGCATCGGCGCCGACCGCCACCCGCACCGCCGAGCGCGTGATCCCGACCGCCTTGTCGATCGCGGGCTCGAGCGAGGTCTCGATCATCTGCCGGGTGCGGTCCGCGCGCCTGCCCTCGAGCAGCTCCTCGCCGATGTTGCCGAGCGTGACGATGTCGTCGGCGATGATCTTCGCGTAGACCTCCGCGATCTCGGGTTGGCGGCGGACGAAAAGCGCGTGGATCTTGAACGGGCCGATCTTTCGCGGCTCGACCGGCTCGAAGATCATCCAGAGCCCGAGCCAGTTGGTCACGTAGCCGACGATCACGCCGCAGATCGGCAGCACCCACCAGTAGGGAATCGCCTCGGTGATGAAGACGACCGGGATCCCGAGCAGGAACCCGAAGATGAATCCGAAGTTGATCATCATCCGCAGCTCCTTGCGGCCGACCTCGAGGAAGATCCGGTTCGCGAGCTCGGGGTTCTCCTCGATGTGGCGGATCACCATCAGCTTCACGTCGAGCAGCTGATCGGCGTGGTCGCCGATCTCGTTCGTGATCTCGCGGACGATGCCGGGGAGCTGGCGCTGGACGCGGGCGTGGACGGCCTCGCGGATGCGCGGCGGGGTGTCGTTCCAGAGCGTCGGATGCTCGCGCTCCATCGTCCGCTCGACGACGTCGCGGATGTCGTCGCGCGAGCTGGCGACGATGTGCTCGGCGATCGCGTCGGGCTCGAGCTCGCGGTAGAAGTCGGCGGGGCTGCCGAGCTTGGCGATCCCCTTGTCGACCGCGATCGATCCCATCTTCGCGGCCCGCGAGGGGATGATCCCCTGCCAGCCGATCCCGCCGTGCATGACCCCGGGGATCTGCTGGATCTTGCGCGGCATGATCGACGCCACCGCCGAGAGCCCCGGGACGTGGAACCCGTGGAAGCGGATCGGGTAGAAGAGCATCCAGACGCCGCTCCAGTTCGTCAGGTAGCCGATCGCCCCCGAGAACAGCGGAATCGTGATCAGATCGAGCGTGTGCGAGTCCACCTCCGCCCAAACTACCTTTCTCGACGCCCCCGGGAGGACTCGAACCTCCGGCCTAGGGTTTAGAAGACCCTCGCTCTATCCAGCTGAGCTACGGGGGCAGAGCCGACGGACCAAAGGTACGCGTCGCGTCGCCAAACCGGTCTGTGGATCAGGCTTGGCTGCGAAGATGCACAGGTGCTCGTCGACGCGTGAAGGAACGGACGGCGTGGCAATTGGCGCACACCAATTGGCATTTCTTGATCTCCTCCAAGACCCGCTGGCGGTTTCCGCGCCTCGCCAGCGTCCCCAGGCTCGCGCTCTTGCCGCGACCAGGAAGGTGGTCCCATTGCATCGCCGCGGGGTGAAAGGCAATACCGCAGTCCGCGCAAGGGCGTCCGATCTTGAGGCTGACATACCAGACCATGAATTCAGCCTGACGGCGCCTGTTCTGACGCTGCCGTCTTCGTTTGTTCGCCTGGTAGTGGGCTGCCGCGTAATCTTGGCGGCAGGGTTTGCACCAGGGTTGATGGCCGTCGCCCCAGCGGTGGAATTCGGCAAGCAGTTTTTCGGCCCCGCACCGACCGCAACGCTTCGTGGTATTGGAACGGATCGTTTCCATGTCGACCGAGGCGAACGTATGTTCGCATTTCGATCGGACAGCATCAGCTCTAGTGGCGCAACCAGCGGCGGTTCGATCTGTTCTACTTGGCAACCGGCCTCGTGAAGCTCCCCGCCACAAAGAAAAAGCTCTTGCCTGCCCTTGGTATGACGGCGCTCGCAGCAACCGCCCTCGCCGCGACCGCGTTCGCCGGGTTCGGCCCGCCGCTCAAGCCCGGGCTGAAGTCGAAGGCAGTGATCGCCACCAAGCAGTTCACGATCCAGGGCTCCGACAACCCGCAGCGCTATGAGGTCTACTGCCCGCGCGGCACCCGGCCGCTAGGCGGCGGGATGTTCGCGAGCCCGCCTCCCGACGCCGCGGGCAACGGCGCATTCCCGGTCTCCTACGAGCGCCTCGGCCAGCAGGACGGCTGGCACATCAGCGTCGCCCAGGTCGGGCGCGCGGCCGGCACCGAGGTGACGCTCCAGGTCATGTGCCGCAAGTACAAGGGCAACATCGACCCGGTCGAGCACTTCGTCAAGGACCAGACGACCAAGAACGTCGAGGCCGGCGAGACCAAGCAGTTCACCCAGACCTGCAGGGGCGGCAAGCGGATCATCACCGGCGGCTACCTCTCGAGCCACTTCTTCACCAACAAGGGCGTCTACGTGACCGAGTCGCGGATGGCGAACCAGAAGTCCTGGACGATCTCCGCCACCGGGGTCCCCGGGGGGACGGGCGGCCAGGTGACGGCGATCGCGTACTGCACGAAGTCGAAGAAGCCGCTGGTCAGCGAAGTGCAGAGCGCTCCGGCGACCGCGACCCCGGCGGCGACCGCGACCGCGACGGCGCCCGAGTGTCCCGGCAAGAAGAAGCTGATCGCCGGCGGGTTCACCGCGCCGCCGCAGGTGCGCGTCTTCGACGGCGGCTTCCGGGGCCTGAACACGTGGACGGCCTCCGCGGCCTCCTACGCCGGTGGCACCGGCGCGGTCACCGCGCTCGGCTACTGCCTCTAGGTCCCCGGCGTTCATACCCGGCTCCCGCTGCCGGTAGATTTGAGGGCGCGCGGTGGGCGTAGCTCAGTTGGTAGAGCTCCTGGTTGTGGTCCAGGCGGTCGCGGGTTCGAGTCCCGTCGCTCACCTTCCGGTCGGCTGATTAGCCCGGCGCGGCGTCGAAGCCGCACTGGCGCGTCTCGGACTCGATCTGCAGCGTCAAGCGGTCCTTGCCGTCCGCGTGCGCGTCGGCGACGGTGCCGGAGTAGATCTTGTTGTCCTTGCTCTCGAGGTTGACCGCCGAAGCGTCCTCGCAGAGGTGGAAGACCTCGCCGGACTTGGTCCAGAAGACGAGGTTCTCGCCGGTGATCGCGATGACGTCGGCTTCCTCCGAGGCGTACTGCTCCGTCGACGGAGAATTGAAGTCGACGCCGAAGAGAGTGGCGGCGCCCATCACCGCGATCGCGATGCCGCCGGCGATCGCCTTTTGACGGCCCTCCATGTCCTTGTTCGTGAAGATCAGGACGATCAGCGGCAGGAACGCGATCACGGTGACTATCGCGCCGAGTTGGTTCTGGACGAAGAACCGAACCGTGTCCTCCTTCGAGGCCGGATCGAGGCGGTTCGCCTTCTTCCACAGGTACGAACCGCCCATGGCGAGCGCGCCGACCAGCACGATCACTCCGATCAGCAGCCACGTCTCCACGGGGTCCTGATCGAGCACGTAGAAGATGCCGAACAGCTCGCCGGCGATCGCGAGCGCCCAGAGGCCGGCGGCGATCAGGCGGAAGCGCGTCGCCTTGCTCTTGGCCGCCGGGGTCGGCTTCCAGTCAGGGGCGGGCGACTCGGTGCCCTCTGAGCCGGCGCCCTTCTTCGCCGCGCGCTCTGCGCGCACGACCTCCTTGCCGGATTTGGAACGTTTTGCCAGGGCTCTTCCTCGCGGCGACACTACACCGCGAGTCACAAAGGACCACGAGGAGTGATGCCGTCCGCAGAAGAGCAAGAAGCGCAGGTTTCTCGAGAACCTGATGCAGGGCGGCGGGGACTAGGCCGGCCCGAGCTGCAGCGCCCCTCCGAGGAGCCCGCAACCGAGGACGACGTAGAGCACCGTCAGCTTGCCGTGGAAGCGCGTGAGCACGGCGAACGCGGCGAGCGCAAGGATCGCCGTGTAGACGTCGACGACGCTCGCGTCGACGATCTCGACCGTGACCGCGGCGATAAGCCCGATCACGGCCGCGGCGACTCCGAGCAGGAAGGGTCGGATGCGGTCGTTCTCCGCCACCGCAACGAGCGAGCGGTGGAAGAAGATCGGCAGCACGAACGCGGGCAGGAAGATCCCGACCGTCATCGCGATCCCGCCCGCGAGCCCGCCGGCGAGGTAGCCGACGAAGGTCGAGAAGATGATCAGCGGGGCGGGGAGGACGCCGCCGATCGCGAGGCCGTCGACGAACTGGTCGTCGGTTAGCCAGCCCTGCGACTCGACTGCGGTCTCCTGCAGGAACGGGATCACCGTGAAGGCCCCGCCGAACGTAACCAGCCCGGCGATCAGGCCCTCGAAGAAGATCTCGGCGGTCAGCGAGAGGCTGACCGCGCCGGCGAGCACGATGAGAACGAGCGGCAGCGGCGCCACCGACCCGGCCTGGCCGCGCCAGCGCCCCGCGTTGGTCCAGAGGGCGTAGGCGATCCCGGCGCCGAGCAGGACGAGCAGGAAGCTCGCGTCCGCGAAGACCGTCAAGGCGAATGCGGCGACCGCGATCAACGCCAGCGGAACATCGGTGATGAAGGTGCCGCTCAGGCGGAGGAGCGCCCGGGCGACGATCGCCCCGACCGCCGCCGTCAGCCCGTAGAAGAGCTCGTCGAGGTTGTCGGAGAGGTCGGCTTCGACGTAGAGCGCCGTCAGCCCGAGCATGAGCAGGAAGCCGGGAAGCATGAAACCGAGGCCGGCGGCGAAGCCGCCGAGCTTGCCGCCGCGGGTGCGGCCGAAGTAGACGCAGAGCTCGTGCGCCTCGGGGCCCGGCAGCACCTGGTAGACCGCGAGCGTCTTCTTGAACGTCTCCTCGTCGACCCAGCCGAGGTCGTCGACGCACTCGTGCTTGATCATCTCGATCTGCGCCGCCGGCCCGCCCCAGGCGAGAGCGCCGAACTTGAGGAAGCGGACGAAGATCGAGCCGGGCGAGTCCACGGAGCGCGGAACCTAGACGTCCCGCGGGCCCGGCGGTTTTACATAGGGCGGGCTACTTAGGCTGCGGCACGATCCGGATGTACGGCTTCGGCGAGTCCCAGCCGTCCGGGTACTTCTCCTTCGCGTCCTCGTCGGAGACCGAACCCGCGATGATCACGTCGCCGCCCTGCTTCCAGTTCGCCGGAGTCGCGACCTTGTGCTCGCTCGTCAGCTGCAGCGAGTCGATCACGCGCAGGACCTCGTCGAAGTTGCGCCCGGTCGTCATCGGATAGGAGAGGATCAGCTTGATCTTCTTGTCGGGGCCGATCACGACGACGTTGCGGACGGTCTGGTTGTCGGCGGGGGTGCGGTCGCCGTCGGCGCTAGCGTCGGCGGGCAGCATCTCGTAGAGCTTCGCGATCTCGAGGTTCTCGTCGCCGATCATCGGGTAGTTCGGCGCCGTGCCCTGGGTCTCCTCGATGTCCTTCGACCACTCGGCGTGGCTGTCGACGGGGTCAACCGAGAGGCCGATGATCTTGACGTTGCGCTTGTCGAACTCGGGCTTCGCGTTCGCCATGTAGCCGAGCTCGGTGGTGCAGACCGGGGTGAAGTCCTTGGGGTGGGAGAAGAGCACGGCCCAGCCGTCGCCGATCCAGTCGTGGAAGCTGATCTCGCCCTCGGTCGTGTCGGCCTTGAAGTCGGGTGCGTCGTCGCCGATTCGAAGAGTCATGGGGGTCTCCTTGGTCTCGAAAGTTGTCCCTCAAACCCTAGTGAACGGGCGCCGCCGGTCAGTCGACGATCGTCTTGAACCCTCCGAAGATCATCCTGCCCGAGTCGAAGATCTCGCTCATGTCCATCAGCTCGTGCATTTTCGGATCTTCCATCACCTTCTTGTTGATGCGATCGCGGTCGGCTTTCGACTTGTAGGTGATCCACGAGAAGACGACGGTCTCGCTGTTCTTGCGCTCGACGCTGCGCGGGAACGAGGTCACCTTGCCGTACGGCACGTCGTCGGCGACGGTCTCGCGGTAGTCGAGCGCGCCGTACTTCCGCCAGATCTTGCCCGCCGCGCGGGCCATCTTGCGGTAGTCATCGAGGTTCTTCTTGGGGACGGCGAGGACGAATCCATCGACGTACTCGGGCATGCGAATCCTCCTTGATCGTTTGAGTTGGTCGGTTGAGTGGTGCCGCTCGGCGCTCAGCCGTCGAGCACCGAAAGGACGTTGCCGGCGGGGTCCTTGAACCAGGCGATGTTCGGGCCCTGCCCACGGGCGATGCCTTTCTCGTCCTGGTCGAAGCCCTCGTAGCGCTCGAACTCGACTCCGCGCTCGATCATCTGGTCGACCGCCTTGTCGATGTCGTCGACGGGGAAGTTGAGCAGCGTCGCCGAGCCGGCCTCGTGGTTGGCGCCGGCGTAGACGAGCACGTTGCGGTCGCCGGGGAACTCGAGCTCGAGCAGCCCGTTCTCGGGGTCGAGCTCGTTCACCTTGATCCCGAGCGTCTCGCCGTAGAACTTCTTCGCGGCGTCGATGTCGTCGACCGAGTAGCCGCTGAATGCCTTGGTGTTCTCGAACATGTCGGTTCCTTCCAATTCGGAGTGGTCAGCAGTAGAGACCGGCGCGGGGCCGGAAACTCATCGCTCGCCGGTCAGGCTTCGAGGCGGTCGGGCAGATCGAAGCGCCCGAAGGCGGCCGCGAGCGCGCGCTCGTCGTACTCGTGCTCGGGCATCCGCAGGATCGTCTCGGGATCCGGATCCGGGGGAGTCCGGGCCATGAAGGCGTCGACCTCGCTGATCCTCTCGCCCTCGAAGGTGAGGATGTTGAGCGCGAAGGGCTCGTAGTAGCCCTTCTCCGGCGAGAAGGTGTAGAACGCGAGCGCCGGCTGGCCGTTGGCCTGGGTCCGAACGGCCTTCCAGCGCCAGTCGCCGCCCATCGGCGAGAGCCTGAGGAAGATCTCGATCTCCTCCTGGCCGCTGAACCAGCTCGCGAGCGGCGGCATCGTGAACGCGGCGTCCTCGGTCAGCATCCCGACGACCGTGTCGACGTCGTTCTCCTCCCACGCCTTCACGTAGCGGTCGACGAGCTGCTTGAGCTTCTCGTCGCCGAGCTGGCGCAGCGTCTGCTGCTGGCTCTGTTCGGGGAGCTTGTCCTCGACCGTCGCCCGAGCGCGCTGCAGGGCGCTGTTGATCGATGCCGTGCTCGTGTCGAGGGTCTCGGCGGCCTCCTTGGCCGAGAAGCCGAGGACCTCGCGCAGGACCAGCGCCGCGCGCTGGTTGGCCGGCAGCAACTGGAGCGCGGCGATGAACGAGAGCTCGACCGCCTCGCGCTGCTCATAACGCGCCTCGGGGCCGGCGAGGCCGTCCTCGATCGAGAGCGTCTCGTCGGCGAGCGGCTCGATCCAGATCTGCTCGACGACCGGCTCGCCGGGGCCGGCGTGGGGATCGGCCGGGCCCGCGTAATCGACCGGTACGACGCGCTTCGGGCGCTTGGCGATCGCGTCGAGGCAGGTGTTTGTGGCGATCTTGTAGAGCCAGGCGCGCAGCGCCTTCGGATCCTCGAGGCTGTCGAGCCGCTTCCAGGCGCGGATCATCGCCTCCTGGAGCGCGTCCTCGGCGTCGTGGACCGAGCCCAGCATCCGGTAGCAGTGGGCCTGGAGCTCGCGCTGCCGCGGCTCGACGACGCGCGCGAACGCGCTCTCGTCGCCGCCTCGGGCGGCCTCGAGCAGGGCACGATCGGGCGCGGTCGTGGTTGTCGGTGCGGTGGCCATCCTTGGCGGGTCAGCTCGGAAACTTACGCGTTTTCGCCGCCCACCGATTAGTTCCGGCGCCGCGGCCCGTCATAGGGGGAGAGAGGCAAATGCAGACCCCCGACACACCCGTGGTCCACCTCGAGCTCCACACCGGAAACCTGCCGCGCGCGACCGGGTTCTACACCCGCCTGTTCGACTGGCGCACGGAGAGGATCAAGACCGATTCGGGCTGCTACCAGGCCCTCAACCTCGGAAGCGGCCTCGACGGCGGCGTCGTCGAGTGCCCGACCGAGCGCCCGCTCTGGCTCCCCTACGTCGAGGTCGCCGACCTCGAGGGCGTCACCGAAGAAGCCCGCGAGCTCGGCGCGGGCGTCCTGCTCGAGCCCCGCGAGGGCCCCGCCGGATGGCGCAGCGTCCTCTGCGCGCCGGCCGGCGGCGAGGTCGGCCTCTGGCAGCCGAAGCGCTGAGGCGGCTCGAGCGGCGATACTTCGGCCCGGCACCCCCGGACGCGAAGCCGAGGAGGTGCCGGTGACCTATGGCCGAGACCGACTTCCTGATCAACCGCTCCGAGCTCCGCGACTGCCGGATCGCCGAGGCGGAGGAGCTCGAGCCGGCCGCCGGCGAGGCGGTGCTCGCGGTCGAGCGCTTCGGGATGACCGCGAACAACGTCACCTACGCGCTGTTCGGCGACGCGATGAACTACTGGGACTTCTTCCCGGCCGAGAAGGGGTGGGGGAGGCTGCCGGTCTGGGGGATGGCCTCGGTGGCCAAGTCGAGGCACCCCGATCTCGCCGAAGGGACGCGTCTCTACGGCTACCTGCCGTCGTCGAGCGAGCTGCTCGTCGTCCCCGACCGGGTCAATGAGCGCGGCTTCTTCGACGGCGCGCCGCACCGCGCGCCGCTGCCCTCCGCCTACCAGGGCTACCGAGACGTCGAGGTCGACCCGGCCTACGACGCCGAGCGCGAGGACGAGCAGATCCTCTTCTGGCCGCTCTTCTACACCTCGTTCATGGTCGACGACGAGTTCGACGACGAGGGCTTCTACGGCGCCGAGACGATCGCGATTTCCTCGGCGTCGAGCAAGACGGCGCTGATCGCCGCCTACCTCCTCGCGCAGCGCGACGGGGTCGAGCTCGTCGGGCTGACCTCGGAGCGAAACCGCGAGTTCGTCGAGGGGCTCGGGATCTACGGCGAGACGCTCTCCTACGAGCAGGTCGACTCGCTGCCGACCGAAGGTGTCGTGTACGCCGACTTCTCGGGCAACCCGGAGGTCCGCGGCGCGGTCCACGAGCACTGCGGCGACGGCCTCGCGCACAGCGCGGTGATCGGCTTCACCCACTGGGACGAGGCGACGGGCGCCGCCGCCGAGCTCCCGGGGCCGGAGCCGAAGGGGTTCTTCGCCCCGACCCGGATCCGCAAGCGCGGCGAGGACTGGGGCACCGCCGAGCTCGAGCGGCGCCTGGTCGCCGCCTGGCACCCGTTCGCCGAATGGACCGGCGACTGGCTCGAGGTCCGCGAGGGGGAGGGCGCCGAGGCCCTCAAGAGCACCTACCTCGAGCTGCTCGAGGGCGACGTCGGGCCGACGGTCGGCCCCGTGCACACCTTCGGGTAGCGCCTTGCGGCGCCCGTAGCCGGGCAGGAAGGGCGGGCCGGCCGCTGAAGTGGCAAGCGGAGGCCTCCCATGCTCGTCGACAGCGCCCACTACAAGGACGGAAAACGCCAGCACGAAGGCAAGCTCGAGCTCGAGCAGGCCGCGGGCTGCGTCGGCGACGCCGAAGGCGAGTTCATCTGGATCGGGCTTCACGACCCGCAGCCCGGTGAGCTGCACGAGGTCGCGAGGATCTTCGGCCTCCACGAGCTCGCCGTCGAGGACGCCGAGCGGATGCACGAGCGGCCGAAGATCGAGGACTACGACGAGTCCTGGTTCATCGTCCTGCGAACCGCGCACTACCACGAGGAAGAGGAGCTCGTCCACTTCGGCGAGGTCCACATCTTCGCCGGGCCGAAATACGTGATTACGGTTCGGCACGGTGTCGGCAGCGAGCTGAGCCGGGCGCGCCAACGGCTCGAGGCGCGGCCCGACCTGCTGAAGATGGGCCCCGCGGCGGCGGTCTGGGCAGTGACCGACAAGGTCGTCGACGACTACATGCCGGTCGTCGACGGGATCGACAGCGACATCGAAGAGGTCGAGACCGACGTCTTCGACGACGACAACCCCGCCCCGACCCAGCGGATCTACTCGCTCAAGCGCGAGGTGATCGAGTTCCACCGCGCGGTCTGGCCGCTGCTCGGCCCGCTCGAGTCGCTCGAGCGCGGCGCCTACGTCGCCGTCCCCGAGGAGCTGCGGCGCTACTTCCGCGACGTCCACGACCACGCCCAGCGCGCCGACGAGCAGGTCAACTCGCAGCGCGAGCTGTTGACCAGCGTCCTCGAGGCGAACCTGGCGCTGGTCAGCGTCAACCAGAACGAGGTGATCAAGAAGATCTCCTCCTACGCGGGCCTGATCGCGGTGCCGACCTTCATCGCCAGCGTCTACGGGATGAACTTCGAGCACATGCCGGAGCTGACCAAGGCCTGGGGCTATCCCGCGGCGCTCGTCGTCATGGCGCTCTCGGTGGCGGCGCTCGCGCGCTACTTCCGCCGCGCCGGCTGGCTCTAGCCGCTCGCTAGCCTCAGCGCATGATCCCGCTCGCCCACGTCGGCGGCGGCGCCTTCGGGGCTCTGCAGATGGCGCCGGTGCTGCTCGCAGCGATCCTCTACGTCGTGCGCTGCCGGACGCTGGCGGCGAGCGGCCAGCCGGTCCCGGTCTGGCGCCAGGCCTGTTTCGGGACCGGGTTGCTGATCCTCTTCGTCGCCCTCGCCTCACCGGTCGCCTACCTCGGCGAGGAGCTCGTGCTCGCGCACATGGCCCAGCACCTGCTGGCCGCCGACCTCGCCGCCGGGCTGCTGGTCCTCGGCCTGACCGGGCCGCTGCTGGCGCCGGTGCTGCAGATCAAGATCTTCGACCGGCTGCGCGTGCTCACCCACCCGCTCGTCGCGCTGCCGCTCTGGGCGGCGAACCTCTACGTCTGGCACCTGCCCGTGCTCTACCAGGCGGCGCTTGCGAGCGAGCCCGTGCACGCCCTCCAGCACATGATGTTCGTCGGCTTCGGGGTCGCGATGTGGATGCCGCTGTTCGGGCCGCTGCCGACGCCGCAGTGGTTCGGGCTGCCGGCCAAGATCGGCTACCTGGTCGCGGTCCGGCTGATCGGGACCGTGCTCGCGAACGTCTTCATGTGGTCGGGCTCGGTGTTCTATCCGGACTACGAGCCCGGCCAGGCGCACTGGGGGATCTCGCCGCTGACCGACCAGGGCGCGGCCGGGATCGTGATGATGGTCGAGGGCGGGATCGTGACCCTCGGGCTGCTCACCTGGCTGATCCTGCTCTGGGCGCGCCAGGACACCGAGCGCCAGCGATTGCTCGACCTCGCCGAGGAGCGCGGCGTCGCGCTCGAGCCGGCGCGCGCCGAGCGCGCCGTCGCCGCCGGCCAGGGCGGGCGGCTCGAGGAGCGCCTGAGACAGAGCTGATGGAGGGGTCGAACCGTTACCTGACCACGCTCGTGTTCGTGGTCGGCTCCGCGAGCCTCGGGGCCGAGATCGCGATCGCGCGGCTGATGGCGCCGTTCTTCGGCGCCTCGACGATCGTCTGGGCGAACACGATCGCCGTCGTCCTCGTCGCGCTCTCGATCGGCTACTGGCTCGGCGGCCGGTTCGCCGACGAGAACCCGAACCTGCGCGATCTCTGCCGGCTCGTCCTGGTCGCCGCGGCGCTGATCGCGCTGGTCCCGTTCGCCGCACGGCCGTTCTTCAACCTCTCGGTCGACGCGCTCGATCAGATCTCGGCCGGGGCGTTCATCGGCTCGCTGCTCGGAGTCCTGGTCCTCGTCGCGGTGCCGGTGATCCTGCTCGGCGCCGCCTCGCCCTACGCGCTGCGGCTCGCGGTCCCCGACATCGAACACGCCGGCCGCGTCGCCGGGCGGCTCTACGCGGTCTCGACCGCGGGTTCGCTGACCGGGACGATGCTCTCGGCGCTGGTCCTGATCCCGTTCATCGGGACCCAGCGCACCTTCCTGGTCTTCGCCGTCGCGCTGGCGCTGACCGCCGCCGTCGGGCTCGGCTGGCGCTACCTCGCGATCCCGGCGGCGCTCGCCGGGGTCGCGGCGATCCCGGTCGGGACGGTCAAGGCGACCGACGGCGGTGAGGTCCTGTTCGAGGGCGAGACCCAGCAGGAGTACGTGCGGGTGATCGAGGAGGAAGACGGCGACCGCGTGCTCGAGCTCAACGAGGGGGTCGCGGTCCACTCGTTCTACCGCCCCGGCGCCTACCTCACCGACCAGTACTGGGACGGGCTGCTCGTGTTGCCGTTCCTCGGTCCCCGCGAGCCGCCGGAGAAGGTCGCGATCCTCGGCAACGCCGGCGGGACCACGGCGCGTGCGCTCGGTCGCTTCTTCCCCGACACCGAGGTCGACGCGGTCGAGATCGACCCCGAGCTGACCGAGATCGGGCGCGAGTACTTCGACCTCCGCAACCCGCGGATGAGCGTCCACCACGAGGACGCGCGGCCCTGGCTCGAGCGCAGCGACGGCGACTTCGACGCGATCATCGTCGACGCCTACCGCCAGCCGTACATCCCGTTCTACCTCGCGACGCGCGAGTTCTTCGAGCTCGCGCGCGACCGGCTAGCGCCCGGCGGCTCGGTGATCGTCAACGTCGGCCACCCCGAGGGAAACGACGACCTCGAGAAGGTCCTCGGCCGGACGATGGCCGAGGCCTTCCCGACGGTGCTCCGCGACCCGATCGACGAGTCGAACACGCTTCTGGTCGGCAGCGAAGGTCCGATCGCCGCCGAGCGGCTGCGCGCCGCGGCGCCGGCGCTGCCGCGCGAGCTGCGCTCGCTGGCGCTCCGCGAGTCGGCCCGGGTCGAGCCGCGGCTCGAGGGAGGGTCCGTCTACACCGACGACAAGGCGCCGGTCGAGTGGCTCGTCGACCGCTCGATCATCGGCGTCGCAAACGGCGACTGAGGCGCGCGAGCTGGTAGCCGAGCCCGGATACGAAGAACGAGCCGAGGTCGAGCCCGAAGGCGGCGACGCGGCCCAGCGGCCCGGTGTAGTACCAGGCGGCGATTCGGTCCCACCGGGATAGCTCTAAGGTCCGCTGGCCCATGGAGACGACCGTAAACGAGCTCGGCGACTCGCGCCTCGAGCTGGCGGCGACGATCGATCCGAAAGAGATCGAGGAGCGCATCCAGGAGGCCGCGCGCGAGCTCGGCAAGGACATGAAGATGCCCGGGTTCCGCGAGGGCAAGGTGCCGCCGGAGATGGTGATCCAGCGCATGGGTCGCGAGGCGGTCCTGACCCAGTCGATCGAGAACGCGCTCGGCGAGTGGTACGAGCGGGCGCTGATCGACGCCGACGTCAGCCCGGTCGGCGACCCGAAGCTGAACATCCCCGAGCTGCCCAAGGAGGGCGAGCCGCTGAACTTCTCGATCGAGATCGGCGTGCTCCCGGAGGCGAAGCTCGGCGACTGGAAGAAGGACCTCGAGGCCCCGAGGCAGGAGGAGAAGGTGCCCCAGGAGGCCGTCGACGCCGAGATCGAGCGGCTGCGCGAGGGCTTCGCGCGGCTGAACCCGGTCGAGCGGGCGGCGAAGACCGGCGACGTCGTCCTGATCGACTTCGAGGGCACGATCGACGGCGAGCCGTTCGAGGGCGGCGAGGGGCGCGACTACCTGCTCGAGCTCGGCTCGAACCAGGTCGTCGAGGGCTTCGAGGAGGCGCTCGCCGGCGCCGAGGCCGGCGACGAGCGCGAGGCCGAGATCACCTTCCCCGACGACTACCCGGCCGAGGAGATGCGCGGCAAGACCGCGAAGTTCGCGATCAAGGTCAAGGAGGTGCGCGAGAAGGAGCTGCCCGAGCTCGACGACGACTTCGCCACCGAGGCGTCCGAGTTCGACACGCTTGAGGAGCTGCGCGGCGACATCGAGTCGAAGATCGCCGAGATCCTCGAGCAGCGCTCCGAGGAGGCCTTTCGCGAGGCGGCGCTCGACGCGCTCGCCAAGAAGGTCGAGGTCGACCTGCCGAAGGAGGCGATCGACGGGCGCGCCGCCGAGACCTGGCAGCGGGTCGAGCGCCAGCTGCGCCAGCGCGGCATGGACCCCGAGCAGTTCCTCGCGATGCAGAACAAGACCCGCGAGCAGCTCGTCGAGGAGGCGCGGCCCGAGGCCGAGCTCTCACTGCGCCGCCAGGCCGCGCTCGAGGCGGTCGTCGAGGATGAGAAGCTCGACGTCTCCGAGGAGGAGCTGCTCGAGGCGCTGAAGCCAGGGCCCGGGCACGAGGACCACGGCCACCCCCCGCCCGAGGAGGCGCTGAAGACGCTCAAGGAGACCGGCCGCGACAAGCTCCTGCGCCGCGACCTGCGGATGCGCAAGGCGATCGACGCGATCGCCGAGGCCGCGACCCCGATCGCCCCCGAGGCCGCCGAGGCCAAAGAGGCGATTTGGACCCCGGACAAGGAGCGCGCCGAAAAGGGCGGGCTCTGGACCCCCGGCTCCGACTAGACCTCGAGCGAGGTCTGGCCCGGCGTCGGGTAGGTGATCGAGGAGCCCTCGACCACGGCGCGCTCGTCGAGCTCGTGCTCGCGCAGCGCGGCGTCCGGGCCGAGATGGAGGACGCGCCAGCCGCGGAGGCTTAGCGCGTCGGCGATCAGCCGCCGGTGGCAGATCCGCCAGTCGCCCTCGGCACACATGACCGCCGTTCTGCGCGTCTCGCCGAGCTGCTCGAGCATCTCGAGGCCGGCGGCGAAGTCGTTGCTCGCGAGGTGGTCGGCGTAGCCGCGGAAGGCCGCGTCGTCCCAGGCGTCGTTGGGCGAGCCCTCGAGCGGCTCGCGGCGCCCGCCGAGCTGGTCGCCGAGCTCGGCGTAGGCGATCCCGGCGCCCTCGAGCGAGGCGGCGAGCGCGACGGCGTTGAAGTGCGGGTTGCGGCGCGAGCGCGGCTGGGCACGGACGTCGGCGATCCCCTCGACCCCGCCCTCGCGGAGCAGCTCGAGAAACCGGCCCTCCTCGTGGTTGGAGTGGCCGACGGTGAGGATCTCTCGCTCCATTGGCACCTCGCCGGGGATTGTCGCGCTTGCCGACCGAGGGGTGTCGTTAGACTGCCGCCCTCATGAGCCCGATGGTCCCAATGGTGGTCGAGCAGACCTCGCGCGGCGAGCGCGCCTTCGACATCTACTCGCGGTTGCTGAACGAGCGGATCGTCTTCCTCGGCACCCCGGTGACCGAGGACATCGCGAACCTCGTCGTCGCGCAGCTGATCCACCTCGAGTCCGAGGACCCCGACAAGGACATCTCGATGTACATCAACTCCCCGGGCGGCTCGGTCTACGCGGGTCTCGCGATCTACGACACGATGCAGTACATAAAGCCCGACGTGCAGACGATCTGCGTCGGCGTCGCGATGAGCATGGGCGCGCTGCTGCTCGCCGGCGGAGCCGAGAAGAAGCGGCTCTCGCTGCCGAACTCGAAGATCCTCATCCACCAGGTCTCGGGCGGGTTCTCGGGTCAGGCGTCGGACATCGAGATCCACGCCAAGGAGATCATCGAGGTCCGCCAGCGCCTCGACGAGATCATCGCCAAGCACACGAAGCAGCCGCTCGAGAAGGTCGCCAAGGACACCGAGCGCGACTACTTCATGAGCGCCGAGGAAGCCAAGGAGTACCACATCGTCGACAGGGTCATCGCAGAGCATTAAGCGCCTCTCCGCAGCGGCGCTCCTCTCCCTAGTCCTCGCGGTTCCGGCTCTCGCCCAGAGCCCCGAGCCCACCCACGTCTTCCCCGTCAACGCCAACTGGAGCGGGCGCGGCGCGATCGGCGACTTCCACGCGCCCCGCAATGACGGGCGGATCCACGAGGGGTTCGACATCGTCGCCAAATGCGGCGCGAAGCTGGTCGCGGTGACCGAGGGCAGGGTGATCGAGCGCGGCTTCCACGCCCGCCTCTACGGCAACTACGTGCTCGTCAAGGACGCGGTCGAGCCCCGCACGTACTTCTACGCCCACCTCGTCAGGCGCGCACCGGTCAAGCCCGGCCAGCAGGTCGCCGCCGGGCAGCTCGTCGGCAACGAGGGCAAGACAGGCAACGCGCAGACGATCGGCTGCCACCTCCATTTCGAGATCCGCGAGCGCGGCCGGCCGATCGATCCCGAGCCGCTGCTGCGCAAGTGGGAGCGCGAGGGTTAGGCCGAGCGGCGGGCGACGAGCAGCTCGGTGATCCTCGCCACGGCGACGCCGAACGCGAAGTAGAGCCCGGGGAGCCAGAGCCCGACGCCGAACAGCGAGTCGTTGGCGGCCGTGTACTCGGAGAGGTCGAGCTCGACGATCACGATCTCGACGATCGGGCCGCTGGCGGCAGCCGCGAGCCCGCAGATGATCGCCGGGCGGTCTGCGAGGACGCAGGCGACGATCACGGCGAGGGTCGAGACGAGCGCGACCGCCGCGGTCCCGTCGTCGCCGGCGACGGAGGTGACCGAGTAGATCCCGATCACCGCCGCCATCGCGCCGACGCCGATTCGCAGGTCGAATCCCGGCCTGGTCGGGCCGAGCAGCAGCCGCACGATCCCGACCGAGACCGTCCCGAGTCCGACCATGACCGGGAACCAGATCGGGCTCTCCCAGATGAACGGAACCGAGTCGTCGAGGTAGCGCGTCGCCCCGGAGTCGACGTTGCCGGCGTCGCCGACCAGCCCACCGGCGGCGCCGATCGCGAACAGGAACAGGAGCTCTTTCGGCGAGAGGCGCACGTGCATGACAATATTTAGTAGTCATCGGGTCTGGGTTCTCGGCAGTCGCCACCAACGAAAGGGCAGGGATGAAGAAGCGGGTTGCAGCACTCACGTTCGTCGTCGCGATGTTCACCGGTACCGCGCAGGCGGGCGCGGTGGGCCAGGGCGGCTGGGAAGCGCTCGGCGGCGGACTCGCCGACACGGTCAGCGCGGTCAACGGCGACCTCCCGGGACAGATCCTGGTCGGGGGACGCGACATGAACGCGGGCGGGGCCGCAAATGGCGACCTCCTCGCGGGTTGGAACGGGACGAACTGGATCCCCTACCCGGGGCTGACCAACAACCCGACACCTTCCACGGCCGTCCGCGCGATCGCCGTCGACGACGGAAAGATCTACGCCGGGGGCAGCTTCACCGTGGCCGGAGGGGCGCCGAGCAACGGCCTCGCCGTCTGGGACGCCGCTTCGCCGACTCCGAGCTGGCAGCCGTTCTGCATCACAAGCACGGCGGGGGCGATCGTCGTCGACGCGCTCGAGGTCCTCGGGGACAAGCTCTACGTGGGAGGCGCGTTTGACACCGCGAACGCCGATCCCGCGGCCGAGAACCTGGTCGCCTGTGACCTCACGACCGGCGCGATGACCCCGACCGTCGACGACGACGGCGACATCGGCGGCCGCGTCCAGGCCCTGGCCGCCGACAGCGCCGGGAACCTCTATGTCGGAGGGAACTTCATCAACGTGAACTCGGACGACAACCCCGGCAACGCAAACGCCGACTACGTCGCCAAGTACATCCCCGCCTCCGGGTTCGTCGGCATTCCGGACGCCATGGGGAACGCAGCGATCGATTCCGCGAACGTCGATTCGCTGACCACGAACGGCACCGACGTCTACGTCGGAACCGACGACGAGGACATCGCGCAGCTCCCCGACGCCGACCACGTCGCGAAATACAACGGCTCCACCTGGAGCGCGCTGGGGACGTCGTTCTTCCCCCTGGGCAGCGCGATCAACGGCCTCGCCACCCAGGGCTCGAGCGTCTACGCGACGGGCTCGTTCAACGACGCCGGCGGGGACGATCGCGCGGATGGCGTGGCGCAGTTCGCCGGCGTTTGGCAGCCGATGGGCAGCGAGGGCTACCCGCCGGGCAGCGACGACGACGGGCCGCTCGGCGGCAACGGCTCTGGCGACGGAAATGCGATCACCGTCTTCAACGGATCGGTGATCGTCGGTGGCGCTTTCGTCGACGCCGGCGGCGACGTGCTCGCCGACCGGATCGCCTGCTTCGGGCCGTGCCCGTCGCCGGTCGTGCCCCCGACCCAGACCTCGACCCGGACCTTCGGCAGCAACCTGGCGGCCAGCGCCTCGAAAAGCGAGGTCGCACTGGCGAGCGGACTGACGATCTCGCAGGCCATTCTGCCGACCGAGAACACCGCGGCGGGAGGCATGACCTCGCCGATCAAGGGCGTGGTGGTGCGCTGGAGGATCAAGGTGGGCAACAGCTCCGGCGCGGCGGTCGCCCCGAGGATCTTCAGGCCGGGCAACGTCTCCACCCGTATCGGCGCCGGCACCGGCACGGCGAGGATTCCGCCCCCGAACACGACGTCGACCTACGACACCCGTCTACCGGTGCTGGCCGGAGATGGGATCGGGATCGACTTCTTCAGCGGCCCGATGCGAATGTTCGCCTTGACGGCCACAGCCGATGCCCTCTACTGGAATCCACCGTTGGCCGATGGCCAGCTCTTCGCGGGGCAATCGATCGGCGGGCCGAGGGAGCTCCTGGTCAATGCCGACGTCGAGCCCGATGCCGACAGCGACGGCTTCGGCGATGTCACCCAGGACGCGTGTCCGACCGACCCCGCCACGCAGGGCCCCTGCATTCCGGCTCCGGCCACCGCGAGCCCGCCCGCGACAAAGAAGAAGAAGTGCAAGAAGGGGCGCAAGCTGAAGAAGGGCAAGTGCGTGAAGAAGAAGAGGAAGAAGTAGCGCGCGAGGAGATCCGCTTCGCGTCCGGGGACGGGCACTGCGCCGGGTGGCTCCATCCGGCGTCTCGGCGCGGCAAGCTCGGCGGGGAGGACGGGGTTCCGTGCGTCGTCATGGCGCAGGGGTTCGGAGGCATCGCGGACGCTGGACTTCCGGCGTTCGCCGAGCGCTTCGCCAAGACCGGGATGGCGGTGCTCGGATTCGACTACCGCCACTTCGGCGACTCGAGCGGCGAGCCGCGGCAGCTCGTCAACACGGGGCGCCAGCACGAGGACGTGCAGGCCGCGGTCGAGGCGGCGCGCGCGAGCGATGGGATCGACGCCGAGCGCGTCGCCCTCTGGGGCTGGTCGAACGGCGGCGGCCACGTGGTCTGGGCCGCGGCCCGCGACCCGCGGATCACCGCCGTCGTCGCTCAGAACCCCCACGCGAGCGGCCCGGCGACCCTGCGCCAGCTCGAGCCGCTGCGCGCCGCGCGCATGACCGCGGCCGGGCTCCGCGACCGCGCCGCCTCGCTCCTCGGCCGCGTCCACCACATGCCGATCGTCGGCGCGCCGGGGGAGACCGCGGCGCTGGCCGGCAACGACGCCGCGACGCTCTATCCGGAGATGCATCCGAAGGGGTCGGAGATGCGCAACGAGACCCCGGCGCGGATCATGCTCACCTACGGCGCCTACTCACCGGGCCGTGACGCGAAGAGAGTCTCCTGCCCGATGCTGGTCATGGTCGCCGAGGGCGACGAGATCACCCCGCCCGCCCCAGCGAAGCAAATTGCCGAGCGGGCGCCGAACGCCGAGCTGCTGACCTTCGAGGGCGGGCACTTCGACATATTCCGCGGCAGGACGTTCGAGTGGGCGGCCGAGGCGCAGACCGACTTCTTGCGCCGGCACCTCGCGCCCGCCTGATCCGGGCGCCGGATGTAAACCCAGGCAGGTATCGCCTGGGCGATGGCGTAGAGAGAGTCGTCAGGCCGACCACCCGCGTCGCGTAAGCTTGAGCGCGCTGGCTCTGGGGCCGAAACCAATCGGCAAGGAGAACCGTTTTGGCACGCCCAACAGACTCGAACGAGCAGCTTCTCTGCAGCTTCTGCGGGAAGTCGCAGCGCCAAGTCAAGAAGCTGATCGCCGGACCGGGCGTCTACATCTGCGACGAGTGCATCGACCTCTGCAACGAGATCATCGATGAGGAGCTGACCGCTCCGCCGACCTTCGAGCTCGAGAACCTTCCGAAGCCGGCCGAGATCAACGACGTCCTCGACGACTACGTCGTCGGCCAGGACGCCGCCAAGCGGGCGCTCTCGGTCGCGGTCTACAACCACTACAAGCGGGTCCAGATCTCCCAGTCCGAGGACGCCGAGATCGAGCTCCAGAAGTCGAACATCCTGCTGCTCGGACCGACCGGCTGCGGCAAGACGCTGCTTGCCCAGACCCTGGCCAAGATCCTCAACGTCCCGTTCGCGATCGCCGACGCGACCGCGCTGACCGAGGCCGGCTACGTCGGCGAGGACGTCGAGAACATCCTCCTGAAGCTGATCCAGGCCGCCGACTTCGACGTCAAGAAGGCCGAGACGGGGATCATCTACATCGACGAGGTCGACAAGATCGTCCGCAAGGCCGACAACCCCTCGATCACGCGCGACGTATCGGGTGAGGGCGTCCAGCAGGCGCTGCTCAAGATCCTCGAGGGCACGACCGCCTCGGTCCCGCCCCAGGGCGGCCGCAAGCACCCCCACCAGGACTTCCTGACGATCGACACGACGAACATCCTCTTCGTCTGCGGCGGATCGTTCGCCGAGCTCGACAAGGTGATCGAGCGCCGGATCGGCCACAAGGGCGTCGGCTTCGGCTCCGAGGTCAGCGAGCACGTCGACAAGAACGTCAGCGAGCTGTTCGAGTCCGTCCTCCCCGAGGACCTGATCCAGTACGGGTACATCCCCGAGTTCATCGGCCGCCTGCCGGTCGTCGCCGCGATCAACCAGCTCAGCCGCGACGACCTGGTCACGATCCTGACCGAGCCCAAGAACGCGCTCACCCGCCAGTTCCAGCGCTTCTTCGAGTTCGACGACATCGAGCTCCACTTCGCCGAGGAATCGCTCGCCGCGATCGCCGACAAGGCGCTCGAGCGCGAGACCGGCGCCCGCGGGCTGCGCTCGATCCTCGAGGAGACCCTGCTCGACGTCCAGTTCGAGCTCCCCTCGCGCGGCGACGTCACCAAGTGCGTGGTCACCAAGGAGACGATCGAGAAGGGCCAGCGCCCGATGCTGGTCACCGATGCCACCGGTGAGCACGATCTGCCCGGCGGCGAGCTCGAAGAGTCCGCCTAGGCGCGGGCGAGACAATCGCCCCCTGCTCGTGTTGAGTCGGGCAGGGCGATGAAGCGACTCCTCCATAGCGCCACCCCAGCCTTCGCAGCCGTCTGCGCGGCCGCGCTCGCGGCGCCCGCGGCGGCGCTCGCCGGGCCGACGACCGTCTCGGTCAACAGCCCCGGCTCGAGCCTCGTCGTCCGCGCGACCTCGAGCGAGGCCAACAACGTCACGGTCACCGTCGACTCGGCGGCGGCGCCGACGGCGCTGATCGTCGTCGACACCGGCCCCGGCGCGACGACCAGCGACGCGAGCTGCACGGCGCCGAGCTCCGGCGCCGTCTCCTGCCCGCTGGGGACGATCAACCGCGTCGACATCGCGCTCAGCAACCGCAACGACGCCGGGATCGTCTCGCCCTCGGTGCCGGCCTCTGTCCGCGGGCTGATCGACGGCGGCGACGGCACGGACGCGCTCTACGCCGGGCTCGGGAACACCGACCTCAACGGCAGCTCCGACGCCGACACCCTGATCGGCGGACCGGGTTCCGACGACATCGACGGCGGCTCCGGCAACGACTCGGCGTACGGCGGCGCCGGCAACGACGACATCGGCGGCGAGTCGGGCAACGACGTCCTCGACGGCGGCCCCAACGGCGACCTGCTCAAGGGCGGATCGAACACCGACGCGGTGACTTACGGGACGCGCGCCGAAGGGGTCGCGGCGTCGATCGGCGGCGTGGCGGGTCAGGACGGAAACAGCGAGGACTCCTCGCCGAGCGGGCTCGACACGATCGACACCGACGTCGAGACGCTGTTCGGGACCTCTGGCGACGACGTGCTCGTCGGCGACGACGACGCCAACCTGCTCGCCGCCGGAGCCGGCAACGACTTCCTGCTCGGCAACGGGCGCGGCGACACGCTGGTCGGCGACGCCGGCGACGACTTCCTCGCCGGCGGCTTCGGCAACGACCTCGTCAACGGCGGCTTCGGCCGCGACCGGATGTTCGGCGGCCCCGATGCCGACCGGCTGCGGGCCCGTGACCGGACCCGCGACCGGCAGCTCAACTGCGGGCCGGGCCGCTTCGACAAGCTGAAGCGCGACGGGCGCGACCCGCGCGGCAAGAGCTGCAAGCGCAAGCGGCGCTAGCTCAGCGCTTCCGCTTCTTCCGCTTCTTCTTCACGCACTTCTTCTTTTTCTTGCCCTTCTTCTTGACCGTCTTCAGCTTCTTGCCCTTCGGGCAGGTTCGCGCCGCCGCCGGGGGGGTCGTCGGCAGAACGGGCGGAGGGCAATCGGCGTTCGCGAGCGAGACCTCGTCGGCGCCGATGTCGCGCCGCGGCGCGCAGACCTGATTCGCCAGCGCGTCGATCGCCCGCGGCTCGCCGTCGATGTCCGGGCTGCTCGCCGGCGCGGGGTTGCCCATGTCGATCAGGGCGGCGTTGCCCGTAGGCGTGAGGTGGAAGTCGTTGCCCGCCGCGTTGACGAACGACGGCGTCGCGTTGGTCGCGAACTGTCCCTGGCAGCGTGGGCTCACCGCGGGGCCGCGCGAGAAGGTCGCCGTGCAGCTCGGCGTTCCAACCGTTGCGCGGACGCCGTCGTCGCCGACGATCGTCGAATCGATGGCCAGGGTCGCCGTCTCGCTGATCAGGAACTCACCGTTCAGACCGGGCGAGGCGTCGTTGTTCCAGACGGTGGCGTTGGTCGCGACGACGTTGCTTCCGGGCGGCTGGAGGTAGACCCCGGCACCGCCGTTGCCGGCGATCACGTCGCCGTTCAGCGTCACCGGATCGGTGGTCTGGACCCATACGCCCCTGCCGGGGAATCCGAAGATCCTGTTGCGGGCGAGGCGCCGGGATCCGAAGCCGTCGCTCGAGAGGTAGATCCCCGAAGCTTCAGCGTTGAGCACGGCCCCCGCCCTGATCAGGTTGCCGGTGACGTCGCCGCCGGCGCCGACTCCGAGCCCGATCCCGGACGAGCCCGGCCCACCGCCGAGCGGGGCGTCGTCGCCCCGCGGCTCGATCGTGTTGCCCGCGATCGTCACCTGCTGGGTGGTGCCGAAGATCGCGATCCCCCGCTCGACGTCCTTGACCGAGTTGCCGACGATCCGCGGGGCGACCGCGTTGTTCATCGCGATCCCATGGCCCCATTCGCCGGCGTGGTCGAAGCCGACGATCGTGTTGCCGGTGATCGTCGGTGAGCCGCTGAGGTTGATGAAGGAGTTGAGCGACCCGGTCTCGTTGAAGATGTTGTCCTCGATCGTGACGTTCTCGAGCGCGGCGCCGCCGAGCGTGTGGTCGTCGTTCAGGCCGGCGTCGCCGCCCTGGAGCGTGAGGCCGCTGATCGTGCGCGCGAGGCTCCCGAACGAGAGCGTGATCGCCGGCGCGGTGCCGCCGTCGATGACCGACTGCGTCCCGGTACCGGTGAAGTTGTACTCGCCGCCGAGCAGGGTCAGCGGCGTGTCGGGCACGGTGACGCTCTCGGGATAGGCCGAGCCGAGGCCGACGTGCACGGTGTCGACGCTCGCGTCGTCACCAGCGGCGATATTGACCCCCTCGGCGATCGTTTTGCACGGTGCGGTGATGGGGCAGAAGAGATCGGTGGTGGCGGCGACATCACCGTCGACGTAGTAGTCCCCCGCCAACGCCGCCGGCGCGAGCGCGAGCGAGGCCACCAGGGCCACCGCGCCTGACGTCATCCGAGCCTTCATCCGTTCGCCTCCCCTCGACTAGATCCAGCCTAACATCGCCCGCTTGGAAGCGGAGCGCAAGAAGCGGCTCGAGGCGACGACGCGCTGGGACCCCGGCGAGGTCGAACGGCGCGTGTTCGACGGCTGGCTCGACGGCGGCCATTTCAACCCGCCGGCCGAGGGAAGCCCCGATGACAACTACTCGATCGCGATCCCGCCGCCGAACGTGACCGGCGCGCTGCACATGGGCCACGCGCTCAACGGCTCGATCCAGGATGCGCTGATCCGGACGCAGCGGATGCGCGGACGCAACGCGCTCTGGGTCCTCGGGACCGACCACGCCGGGATCGGCACCCAGGCCGTGGTCGAGAAGGAGCTCGCCGCCGAGGGGACCACGCGCCACGAGCTCGGGCGCGATGCGTTCACCGAGCGGGTCTGGGAGTGGAAGCAGAAGTACGGCTCGCAGATCCTCGAGCAGTACAAGCGGCTCGGCGCCTCCTGCGATTACGACCGCGAGCGCTTCACCCTCGACGAGGGCTACGTGCGCGCGGTCTACAAGGTCTTCGTCGCGCTCTACGAGAAGGGCTGGATCTACCGCGACAGCTACATGGTCAACTGGGACCCGGGGCTTCAGTCGGCGATCTCCGACCTCGAGATCGAGAACCGCGAGGTCACCGACACGCTCTACGAGATCGCCTATCCGCTCGAGGACGGCGGAGAGCTCGTCGTCGCGACGGTGCGCCCCGAGACGATGCTCGTCGACACCGCGGTCGCGGTCAACCCCGGCGACGAGCGCTACCGCGACTCGGTGGGCAAGCACGCGATCCTGCCGCTGGTCGGGCGCAAACTGCCGGTGATCGCCGACGAGCACGTCGATCTCGAGTTCGGGACCGGGGCGCTCAAGGTAACCCCGGGCCACGACATCAACGATTTCGAGATCGCCCGCAAGCACGGGCTCGAGGAGCTGTCGGGGATCGGCGAGGACGGCCGGATCACCGACGCCGCGCCGGAGCGATTCCGGGGGATGAGCGTCGCCGAGGCGCAGGCGGCGGTGGTGGAAGAGCTGCGCGCCGAAGGGGCTCTGCGCAGCGAGGAGCCCTACACGCACTCGGTTCCGTTCTCGCACCGCTCGGGCGAGCGGATCGAGCCGCTGATCTCGCTGCAGTGGTTCTGCCGTATGGATGAGATGGCGGAGCGGGCGACCGAGGTCGTCGAGGGCGGTGAGGTCCGCTTCATCCCCGACTCGCCGCACAAGCGCGTCTACCTCGACTGGCTCGAGCGAATCCGCCCCTGGTGCGTCTCGCGCCAGCTCTGGTGGGGGCACCGGCTCCCGGTCTGGTACCGCGGCGAGGAGCCCGACCAGGAGATCCACGTCGGCGAGAACCCGCCCGAGGGCGACGGGTGGGAGCAGGAGTCCGACGTCCTCGACACGTGGTTCTCCTCGGCGCTCTGGCCCTTCGCGACGCTCGGCTGGCCCGACACCGATACCCCCGAGCTGAAGGCGTTCTTCCCGACCGACGTGCTCTCGACCGCCCGCGACATCATCTTCCTCTGGGTCGCGCGGATGGTCATGACCTCGCTCGAGTTCACCGGCCAGGTCCCGTTCCGCGACGTCTACATCCACTCGGTGATCCAGGCCCCGGACGGACGGCGGATGTCGAAGAGCCTCGGGACCGGGATCGACCCGCTCGAGGAGATCGACCGCCACGGCGCCGACGCGCTGCGCTTCGGGCTGCTCGCGATGTCCTCGGCCCAGGACGTGCGCTATTCGGAGGCGCGGGTCGAGCAGGGCCGCGACCTCGCGAACAAGATGTGGAACGCGTCCCGGCTGATCCTGCTCAACGTCCCCGACGACGCCGAGCCCGGCGCGCGCACGACCCTGGCCGAAGACCGCTGGATCCTCTCGAGGCTCGAGCGCACGATCGGTTCGGTCAGCGAGCAGATCGAGGCTTACGACTTCAGCAAGGCGGCGCTCGAGCTCTACGACTTCTTCTGGTCCGAAGTCTGCGACTGGTACCTCGAGATCGCCAAGCCGCGGCTCTACGACGGCGACCCCGACGCGGCGGCCAACCTGCTCTATGTGCTCGAGCGGGTGCTGGCGCTCAGCCACCCGCTGATGCCGTTCGTGACCGAGGAGATCTGGTCCTACCTGCCGGCCCGCGAGGGCCCGCTGGTCGCGGGCCCGTTCCCGGTCGCCGACGAGGCGCTGATCGACGACGGGGCCGAGCGCGAGGTCACCGAAGCGATCGCGCTGACCCGGGCGCTGCGCCGCTGGCGCGATCTCGCCGGCGTCGCGGCCGGCGCGAAGCTCGAGGGCCGGGCCGCCGACCCGCCGCTGGAGCTCGTCGGCCGGCTGGCGCGGATCGAGTTCACCGGGGACGGCGACGGCGCGGAGGCGATGGCGACCGTCGGCGGCGTCGAGCTGCTCGCGACCGAGGGCGTCGACCCGGCCGCGGTCGAGCAGCGGATCGAGGAGCGCCGCGAGAAGCTCCGCGCGGAGGTCAAGCGGGGAGAGGGCAAGCTCTCGAACGAGGGCTTCGTCGCCAAGGCGCCCGCCGACGTCGTCGACGAGGAGCGCGCGAAGCTCGAGAACTACCGCGCGGAGCTTCAGGATCTCGGCTGAGGGTTCCCACGTCGTTGGCGTGGCCACCCCGCATCCCCGCAGGCAAAGCCGAGGAGATGCGGGTTTATGCCGGTAGACCCAGAGCATTACCTGGCGTCGCTCGAGCCGATCGGCTGGAAGCTCGGGCTCGAGCGGATGAGGCGGCTCTGCGACCTGCTCGGGATGCCGCAGCGCAGGTTCGCCTCGATCCACGTGGTCGGGACGAACGGCAAGACGTCGGTCGCGAGGATGACCGCGGCGCTGCTCGCGGCCCACCGCGTGAGCAGCGGCGCCTACCTCTCGCCGCACGTGATGGGCTGGTCGGAGCGTATCCGGCTTCGCGGCGCGGAGATCGAGCCGGCGACCTTCACCGCGGTGGTCAAGCGTTGCGCCGAGGCGGCGGCGATCGCCGAGCGCGGTTTCGAGGAGGGGGAGAGGGTGACCCAGTTCGAGCTCGTTACCGCGGCCGCGTTCCTCGCCTTCGCCCAGGCGCGGCTCTCGGCGGCGGTCGTCGAGGCGGGGCTCGGGGGCCGGCTCGACGCGACCAACGTGATCCGCTCCAAGGTCACGGTCCTGACCTCGGTCGGTCTCGACCACACCGAGTGGCTGGGCGAGAACGTGCTCTCGATCGCGGCCGAAAAGCTCGACGTCCTCGAGCAGCACTCGACGCTGGTCGTCGGCGAGCTGCAGCCCGAGGTCCTCGAGCTCGCGCGGAGCACCGCCGCTGACCGCCACGCTGAGCTGGTCGAGGCGCCGGCCGCCCCGCCGGCCGAATTCGCCGCCCTCGCTCCGCCGGGCTACCAGCAGCGCAACCTGGCGCTCGCGATGACCGCGGTGCAGGAGTTTCTCGGCGGCCTCGATCCCGATGCCGTGCGGGCAGCGGCGGACAACCTCGCGGTCCCGGGCAGGGCGGAGCTCGTCGAGGGCGACCCGCCGCTGCTCTTCGACAGTGCCCACAACCCCGATGGCGCCCGGGCGCTGGCCGGGTCGCTGCCCGAGCTCGCGGGCGGGAAGCCGGTGGTCGCGTGTCTCGCGCTGCTCGCCGAGAAGGACGCGGCCGGGATCTGCGCCGCGCTGGCGCCGGCCTGCGAGCTCGCCGTCTGCACCGAGTTCCCGGCCGACGCGGTGCGCGGCTCGGGGCGACCGTTGGGCGAGGCGCTGCCCGCAGCGGCGCTCGCCGAGCTCTGGCGGGAGGCGGGTGGCGAGGCGGACGCCGACGCCGATCCGCGCTCCGCCTGGGGCCGGGCACGCGAGCTTGCGCGCGAGCGCGGCGGGGTGGCGCTGGCGGCCGGTTCGCATTACCTTCTCAGGTCGATATGGACAGAGGCGCGCGAAGCGAACTGATCACGATGATGGGCCTGGTCGCGGTCGTCGTCGCGCTCGTGATCCTGGTCTTCTTCGCGATCGGCTACGTCTTCGGGCTGCTGTTCCTCTAGCGTCCCGCGGGCAGGGTTCGCACCGGTAGTAACGAAGTAGACTCAGATGGAAGCTTCCTCGGGAGCCCTTTAACCATGCCCCTAGCCATATTCGGCATCTCAAGCAGCGGAATCAGCCTGGTTGTCAACCTGCTGGTCCTCTTCCTCGTGATCGTGTACTTCGCGCTGGTCTACTGGACCTACCTCGACGCGAAGCGGCGGATCGAGGACCCCGTCCTGATCTCCTGCGCGGTCGCGGCTTCGCTGTTCCCGTTCATCGGCACGATCGTCTACACGATCCTGCGGCCCCCGGAGTTCCTCGAGGACGCGCGCGAGCGCGAGCTCGAGATCCGCGCCTCCGAGCTGCGCGTGCGCGAGCTGATCGAGGGGTCCTGTCCCCACTGCGAGTACCCGATCGAGCGCAGCTTCATGGTCTGCCCGAACTGCGAGCGCTCGCTCAAGAACCCGTGCCGCTCGTGCAAGAAGCCGCTCGACCCCAAGTGGGGCGTCTGTCCCTACTGCGAGACCGAGGTCCGCCGGCAGAAGAAACAGGCCGCGCCTGCGGCCGACACCGGCGACGACCGCGCCACCCGAGCGCGCGCGGAACGCCAGGAGCGCGCGAAGCTGCGCGCCCAGCGCCAGGCCCGTGAGCCCGGCGGCGGCCAGCGCCCCTCCGGCCAGCGTCCTCCTTCCCCCCGTCCAGCAACCGAGCGTCCGGGCGAGCGCCCGACCCAGCCCGGCGGCGGCGGGAGCGGCGAGCACCGGCCCACCCGGCCCGCGGTCCACCGCTCCGAGGGCGATTCCTCCCAGCGCAGCCAGTGGCCCGAACGCCCTTGACCCGCACCCTGATCCTCGTAAAGCCCGATGCCTTCGAGCGCTCCTTGACGGGCGAGGTGATCTCGCGCTTCGAGCGCAAGGGCCTGAAGCTCGTCGCGCTCAAGCAGATGACCGCCGACGCGGAGATCGCCAACCGCCATTACGAGGAGCACGCCGAGAAGCCCTTCTTCGGCGAGCTGGTCTCGTTCATCACCGGCGGCCCGCTGGTGGCGGCCGTCTTCGACGGGCCGAACGCGGTCCCGGCGGCGCGGCAGCTGATCGGTGCAACCGACCCGGTCGAAGCCGACGCGGGCTCGATCCGCGGCCAGTACGGCACCGAGGTCACGTTCAACCTCGTGCACGGCTCAGACTCCGACGAGTCGGCCGAGCGCGAGATCGGGATCTGGTTCCCGGAGCTCTAGCCGGCCTGATTCTCGCCTCGGCGAGCCCGCAGCGGCGGGCGCTGCTCGAGGCGCTGGGGCTGGAGTTCGAGGTCGTCGCCCCCGAGGTCGATGAGCTGGCCTCCGGCGAGCCCGCGGAGCTCGTGGTCGCCAACGCGCTCGCCAAGGCCCGCGCCGTCGCGGGCCGCGCAGGGGAGAGCGCGACCGTGATCGCCGGCGACACCGAGGTCGTGATCGACGGCGAGGCGCTCGGCCAGCCCGCCGACGAGGATCGGGCGCGCGGTTACCTCGAGCGGCTCTCGGGCCGCGAGCACGAGGTCCACGGCGGCCTCGCGGTGATCTCCGCCGGGCGCGAGCTCAGCGGCGCCGCGGTCTCGACGGTGCGATTCAGAGCCCTCGAGCCGCCGCTGATCGAGGCCTACCTGCGCTCGGGCGAGTGGCGCGGGCGGGCCGGCGGCTACGCGGTCCAGGGGCTGGGTTCGGCGCTGGTCGAGGCGCTCGAGGGCGACCTCTCGAACGTGATCGGGCTCCCCGTGGGCCTGCTTGCGCAACTTGCGCCGGAGCTTTTCGTTCAAGCGAACGATGTTGCCTAGGCCGACGACCCTCCCAGCTACCTTCTAGCGACCATGTACCGCAAGCAAGTCCGCCGCAGGCGGGCAGTCCTGTTGCTGCTCGTCGCGGCAGCGCTCGCCCTGCTCAGCGTGTCCTACCGGGGGGGCTCCGGGGGCACGTTCGAGCGCGGCGTCGCGACCGTCTTCAGCCCGGTCCAGGAGGGCGCCGACCGCGCCTTCAAGCCCGGGCGCGACCTGATCAACTGGTTCGACGAGACCTTCGAGGCGCGGGGCGAGAACGAGAAGCTCAACGACGAGGTCGCCGACCTGCGCGAGCGGCTGGCGGTCGCCGAGTCGACCAAGCGCCAGAGCGCCGAGATTCGCAAGCTGCTGGCGCTCTCCTCCTCGGGGCTGATCCCCGCGGGCCGCGAGCCGGTGACCTCGCGGGTGATCGGGCGCTCGCCGACGGTCTGGTATTCGACCGTGACGATCGACAAGGGCACGAGCGCGGGGCTGCGGGTCGACGACCCTGTCGTGACCGGGGACGGTCTCGCCGGGCGGGTCAGCGTCGTGACCCGCAACACCGCGCAGGTGACGCTGATCACCGACCACACGAGCGCGGTGGCGGCGCGGGTCGAGCCGGTCGGCGCGACCGGCGTCGTCGAGCCCCAGGTCGGCGATCCCAACGACCTGCTGCTCGACTTCGTCGAGAAGGGCACCGAGATCCAGGAAACCCAGACCGTGGTCACCGCGGGCTTCAGCTCCGAGGGGCTCGACTCGCTCTACCCGCCGGGGATCCCGATCGGCGAGGTCACCGAGTCGACGCTCGAGGAGCAGCAGGCCTACCAGCGCGTGCACCTGAAGCCGTTCGCCGACCTGCGCGACATGGAGTTCGTCCAGGCGCTGGTCGCCTCGGGAGGGGCCGAGTGATCCTCACTCCGGCCATATGGGCTCGGCTCGTCGGCCTCGGGCTGTTCACGGCGCTCGCCCAGCTCAGCTTCTTCAGCGAGGTCCACGTGCTCGGCGCGAGCCCCGACTTCGCGCTGCTCGTCGTGATGACGCTCGGGCTGCTCGGCGGCAGCATGACCGGGGCCGTCGCCGGCTTCGCGATCGGGCTCCTGATCGACTGCCTGATGCTGCAGACGATGGGCGTCACGGCGCTGATGCTGCTCACCGTCGGCTACCTCGCCGGCCGCTACCGCGAGAGCGCCGGGGTCCCGACCCGCGGCACCGCGATCCTGCTCGCCGGCGCGCTGACGCTGCTCGGGGCGCTCGTCTTCGCCTTCCTCCAGCTGATGATCGGCCTCGACGCCGACGTCAGCCCGCTGGTCGTGCGCGACATCGTCGTCGTCACGGTGCTCGGGATGATCCTCGTGACCCCCGTGCGCGCCGGCGTCCGGCGCCTGCTGCGCCCGGCGCTGATCGAGGACCGCCCGCGCGCGTCGCGCCCGATCGCCGCGGCCCCGATCGAGGCGGGACGCTGATGTTCCGCCTCGACGAAGACCTCGAGCCGCAGCCGCGCACCCGGCTCTCGCTGCGGGTGACCATCCTCGGCGGGGTCGCGATCGCGATCTTCAGCATCATCTTTCTGCGGCTCTGGTACCTGCAGGTGCTCTCCGGCGACAAGTACCTCGAGCGCGCCGACGACAACCAGATCCGCGAGTACCGCGAGCAGGGCCCGCGCGGGGAGATCTTCGACCGCGAGGGCAACGTGCTGGTCGGCAACAGGCTCGGGATGGCGCTGCGGCTCGAGCCCAAGAACCTGCCCGCGGACCCGACCCAGCGCCGCGAGCTGCTCAACCGGCTCGGCGGGGCGATGGGGATCGAGCCGCGCGACATCCGCCGCTCGCTCAAGAAGACCGCCGAGAACGAGCCCGGTAGCCGGGTGACGTTGACCCGCAACCTGAGCCCGGAGGCGATCTACTACCTGCGCGAGCACCAGGCGAGCTTCCCCGGGGTCGAGATCCAGCGCGTCTTCGTCCGCGGCTACCCCGAGGGCACGCTCGCCGCGCACCTGTTCGGCAGCGTCGGCGAGGTCAGCGAGGACCAGCTCGAGGAGCCCCGCTACTCGGGGCTCGAGCAGGGCGAGATCGTCGGGCAGTCGGGGATCGAATTCGAGTACGACCGCTTCCTGCGCGGGCGCCCGGGGGCGACCAAGGTCCAGGTCGACGCCTTCGGCCGCCCCAAGGAGCAGCTCGAGGTCGAGCCCGCGAGGCCGGGGGACAACGTGCGGCTGTCGATCGACCCCGGCGTGCAGGCGACCGGCGAGGCGGCGCTGGGCTCGTTCGGGCTGCCCGGAGCGTTCGTGGCGATGGACATCCACAACGGCGAGATCCTCGGCATGGCCTCGCGCCCGAACTTCGACCCGGGCGTGTTCACGAAGCCGATAACCCCGCGTCAATACAAGAGCCTGACCTCGGAGAAGGAGGGCGCTCCGCTCGTCAACCGCGCGATCGAGGGCGCCTATCCGACCGGATCGGTGTTCAAGCCGATCACCGCGATCGCGGCGCTCGAGGACGGGCTGATCGAGCCCCAGACCCCGGTCGTCGACAACGGCGTCGTCAAGCTCGACGTGCTCGAGTTCAAGAACGCCGGCGACGCCGTCTACGGGACGCTCGACTTGACCGGCGCGCTGCGGGTCTCCTCCGACGTCTACTTCTACAAGCTCGGGATCGAGGCGCCGGCGAAGGGCGACGGCGGCCTGATCCAGGACTGGGCCCGCGACCTCGGGCTCGAGCAGACGACCGGCATCGACCTCCCGAACGAGGCCGAGGGGCTGATCCCGACCCCGGCCTGGCGCAACCGGCTCTTCGAGGAGGACCTCACCGACAGGCCGTGGTCTTTGGGCGACAACGTCAACCTCTCGGTCGGCCAGGGCGACCTCCAGGCCGACCCGCTGCAGATGGCGGTCGCCTACGCCGCGCTCGGCAACGGCGGCGACATCGTCCGCCCCCACGTCGTCGACCGGGTCGAGGACGTGAGCGGGCGCGCGCTGCAGGAGGTCAACCCCGAGCCGCGCGACCACGTCGAGATGGACGAGGCCAATCGCCAGGCGATCATCGAGGGTCTGCGCCAGGCGGCGATGGTCAACACCGGCACCTCCTACAAGGTCTTCGGCAACTTCCCGATCCAGATCGCGGGCAAGACGGGCACCGCCGAGCGCGCCCCGCACGGCGACCAGGCCTGGTACGTGGCGCTCGCCCCGGCCGAGAACCCGCGGATCGTCGTCGCGGTGACGCTCGAGGAGGGCGGCTTCGGTTCCGACACCGCGGCGCCGGTCGCGATGCGGATCCTCGCCGACTACTTCGACGTCGAGCCCCCGGCGCCGCCGGCCGACCCGATCGACCTGACCAAGACGGGCGGCGAGTAGGGGTGATCGACGAGTGAGCCCGACCGCCAGGACCCGAGCCGAGACCCGCGCCGAGCGCGCGCCGCACGGCTTCGGCGCGATCGCCGAGCGCCTCAACCTGCCCTACATGGACTGGGTGCTGATGCTCTCGGCGCTCGGGCTGATCGCGTTCAGCATCTTCACGCTCGCGGTTGCTACGACGAGCGACATCGACGGTGACCCCTACTACTTCGTCGTCCGCCAGAGCGCCTACGCGATCGTCGGGCTGATCCTGCTGTTCGCGGTCACCGGCGTCGACTACTCGCGATTCCGCGAGCTGCGGGTCGGGATCTACACCGCGATGATCGCCGGGATCATGTTCGTGCTCGTCTTCGGCGCCGCCGCGCGCGGCTCGCGGCGCAGGATCGAGCTGCCGTTCTTCGGCTTCCAGCCCTCGGAGTTCGGCAAGGTGCTGCTGATCGCCGCGCTCGCCGCGTTCGTGCTCGAACGCGCCCAGCGCGGCGACGGATGGCGCTCGACGCTGCGGCTGCTGGCGCTCGGATTGGGCCCGACGGCGCTCGTCTTCCTGCAGCCCGATCTCGGCACCGCGCTGGTCTTCGGCGCTATCACACTCGCCGCGCTTTTCATCTCAGGCGTGAAATGGACCCATATGGCGGCCCTGGGCGCCGTTGTAGCTATCCTCATTACCGTCGTTTTCTTTGCGGCGCCGAAAGCCGGCGTCCCGATCCTGAAGGAGTACCAACAGGAGCGGTTGACCAGCTTTCTGCACCCAAGCGACGACCCCAGTGACTCGAGCTACCAAACCAATCAAGCGCTCATTGCCGTCGGTTCCGGCGGCAAGACCGGACGCGGGGACGAGTCGACTCAGACTGAGCTCGACTTCCTTCCCGAACGGCACACGGATTTCATCTTCGCGGTCGTCGGCGAGCGCTTCGGGTTCATTGGGGCCGCATTCGTACTGTCCCTTTACGCCCTGCTGATCTGGCGGGCGCTGCGCATAATGACTCTCTCGAAGAACTTGTACGGGACCATCATCGCGGGCGGCGTAGCCGCCATGGTGATGTTCCAGGTGTTCGTCAACGTTGGCGTAAACCTGGGCATCATGCCGGTCACCGGCGTCACCTTGCCGCTCCTCTCTTACGGAGGATCCTCGGTGCTCGCCACACTGCTCGCGATCGGTCTCCTTCAGAGCATCCACGTGCAGGCGCAGCTCAGCCCCAGTAGGGCCCGACCTCTACTGAACTGAGCTAACAATGAAAAAGAACATTCTGGTGAGCGCCGATCCGGGCGAAACTCGGGTTGCCGTTCTCGAAGCCAAGGGCACGCCGACGCGGCTCGCCAAGGCGAAGCCCGACGCGGCCCCCAAGGGGCGCGGCGGAACATCCCGCGACCAGTGGAAGGCAGCGGAGCTCTACGTCGAGCGCCACGGCCGCCGCTCGATCGTCGGCAACATCTACAAGGGCCGGGTCGACAACGTGCTGCCCGGCATGGAGGCCGCGTTCGTCGACATCGGCATGGAGCGAAACGGGTTCCTGCACGTCGACGAGATCGTGCTTCCCGGGGGCGAGGCGGCGCCGAAGCGCGGCCGCGGCCGCGGGCGCCGTATCGACGAGCTGATCAAGTCCGGTCAGGAGATCGTCGTCCAGGCTGTCAAGGACCCGCTCAAGACGAAGGGCGCGCGGCTCTCGATGCAACTCTCGATCGCCGGCCGCTATCTCGTCTACATGCCCTCGGGCGACGGGATCGGCGTCTCCAAGCGCCTCCCCGACTCCGAGCGCCAGCGGCTGCGCAAGCTGCTCGACAACGTCGACTTCGGCGAGGGAGGCGTCATCGTCCGCACCGCGGCCCAGGGCGCCAAGAAGGCCGATTTCGCGCGCGAGGTCGACTACCTGCACAAGCTCGCCGAGGTTGTCGAGCGGCGGGCGGCGAAGGCCGACGCCGGATCGATGGTCTTCCAGGAGGCCGACCTCGCGATCCGCGTGCTCCGCGACGTGCTCGCGGGCGAGTTCGAGGCCGCGATCCTCGACGACGACAAACAGCACCAGCGGGTGACGAGCTTCCTCCAGCGCACGGCGCCGGAGCTCGTCGACAGCGTCGAGCTCTACAAGGACCCAAAACCTCTGTTCGAGGTGTGGGACCTCGAGAAGGCGTTCCGCTCGACTCTCGACCGCAGGGTCGACCTGCCCTCGGGCGGATATCTGATGATCGACTACGCGGAAGCGCTGACCGTGATCGACATCAACACCGGCAGCTTCACCGGCCGCGGCAAGGGCCGGCTCGAGGACACGATCACCAAGGTCAACGTCGAGGCGGCCGAGGAGGTCGTGCGCCAGCTGCGGATGCGCGACATCGGCGGGATCATCGTCATCGACTTCATCGACATGGCGCGATCGAAGAACCGCGAGCAGGTCCTGAAGACGCTTCGCAAGGCGCTCGACGAGGACCGGACCAAGAGCTACGTGGTCGAGGTCTCGCCGCTCGGGCTGGTCGAGATGACCCGCCAGAACGTCACCGACGGGGTGCGCGAGATCCTCACCAAGCGCTGCCCGATCTGCGACGGCGAGGGCGTGGTCGAGTCGGAGGAGACGATGGCGATCACGATCGTCCGCCACCTCCGCGACGTGATCGCCGAGCAGCCCAAGGCCGAGGCGTTCCTGATCCGCGTCAATCCCAAGGTCGCGGGCGAGTTGATGACGCCCGACAACGGGCTCCCGGCGCTCGAAGAGGAGACCGGGATCCAGTTCCACTTCGAAGGCGGGCCGGCTCTGCCGATCAGCACCTTCGACGTCGTCGAGGCGGGGACCAAGGCCGAGATCGAGCAGCGGGCGCTGCCGTTCCAGGTCGGAAACGAGGTCCTGGTCAGGATCGAGGAGCCGCACATGTACAACGAGGACGACGCGATCGCGCGCGTCGACTCCTACGTGGTCAGCGTCACCGGCGGCGGCACGCACATCGGCGAGCAGCGGCTGGTCCGGATCGAGGAGGTCGAGCGCTCGACCGCGGTCGCAACGCTGCTCGGCGACGATCCGCCGAAGGACGAGGGCGGCCCCGATCAGCAGCTAGAATCGCCGACCTCCGGCGGGAGCCGAGCTCGCGGTAGCAGCGGTGGACGCGGGCGAGCGGCGGCAGGCGCCAGCAAGGACTAGACAAGGAAGCCCATGTACGCAGTCGTGGAAACAGGTGGAAAGCAGTACCGAGTCGAGAAGGGCGACGCCCTGCTCGTCGACCGCCTGCCCGCGAAGGAGGGCGACACGGTCTCGCTGCGCCCGGTCGCCTTCAGCGACAAGGAGATGGTGATCGACGCCGACGGGCTGAAGAAGGTCAGCGTCGAGGCCAAGGTCGCCGCCCACGAGCGCGGGCCGAAGATCAAGGTCTTCAAGTACAAGGCCAAGAAGGGCTACAAGCGCCACATGGGCCACCGCTCGGAGCTGACCCGCCTCGAGGTGACCTCGATCAAGGCCGGAGCGGCGGCGGCGAAGAAGCCGGCCGATAAGAAGGCCGCCGAGAAGAAGCCGGCGGAAAAGAAGCCCGCGGCCAAGAAGCCCGCGGCCAAGAAGGAGACCGACGATGGCTCATAAGAAGGGGCTCGGATCGAGCCGAAACGGACGCGACTCGAACCCGAAGATGCTCGGGGTCAAGGTGTTCTCCGGCGAGCAGGTCGGCGGCGGCGAGATCATCGTCCGCCAGCGCGGCACGCGCTTCTACCCCGGCGACGGCGTCGGACTCGGGCGCGACCACACGATCTTCGCGACCCGCGCCGGCACGGTCGAGTTCAAGCCCGGCCGCAAGGGCCGGATCATCTCGGTCGTATAAAACGCGACCACTGGCGACCGGCCCAGCATCAGTCGCTCCGGGCTTCGCCCTACGCTCCCAAATCGGGCCGGTCTGGTGGTCGCTCGGGCGCGGTTCAGGACAGAGTTAGTCGATGTTGTTCGACCGGGCAAAGATCTACGTGGAGGGCGGGCGCGGCGGCGACGGCTGCGTCAGCTTCCGCCGCGAGGCCCACGTGCCGCGCGGCGGCCCCGACGGCGGTGACGGCGGCGGCGGCGGCGCGGTCGTCCTCGTCTGCGACCCCCAGCGCCGCGACCTCGCGGCCCTCGGCCGTAGCCGCCACTTTCGCGCCGGGCGCGGCGAGCACGGCAAGGGCGCCGGCAAGCACGGCGCCCGCGGCGAGCCGCTCGAGCTCGCGGTGCCGGCGGGGACGACGGTCGAGGATCTGAGCGGCGATGCCCACGAGCTGCTCGAGCCCGGGCAGCGGGTGACGGTCGCCGCCGGCGGCGGCGGCGGGCACGGCAACCGGCGCTTCGCCGGCCCGACGCGCCAGGCGCCGCGATTCGCCGAGCGCGGCCTCGACGGCGAGTCGGGCTGGATCGAGCTGCGGTTGAAGCTGCTCGCCGACGCAGGCCTCGTCGGGCTCCCCAACGCCGGCAAGTCCTCGCTGCTCAAGCGCCTCACCCGCGCCACCCCGAAGGTCGCCGACTACCCGTTCACGACGGTCGAGCCCCACCTCGGGACGATCGAAGCCGACGACCGCCAGGTCGTCCTCGCCGACATTCCCGGCCTGATCGAAGGCGCCGCCGGCGGCGCCGGCCTCGGCCACGAGTTCCTCGCCCACGTCGAGCGCTGCCAACTCCTCGTTCATCTGGTCGAGGTCGAACCGACGGAGGGCGACCCCGTAGCCAACTACGAGACAGTGCGCGCCGAGCTCCAGGGCTACGGCGCCGGCCTGCCCCAGCTCCCCGAGATCGTCGCGCTCTCCAAGGTCGACCTGCTCACCGAAGCGCGAACCGAGGAGCTGCTCACGGAGTGGAAGGACCGGCTGGGTGACGAGGGGCAGGTCCTGGCGATCTCCTCGGCCACCGGCGCCGGCCTGGACGACCTGCGGCGTCGAATCCTGTCCCTGCACCAGTCCGCAGCTCCGGTGGTGGGCGGGGCGCCCGACCGGGTGCCGGCCCGGGCGGGCGCCCCGCCCGCCGCCGCCTCCAACGCGCCCGAGTTCGAGGCGGAGCACCGTACGTACCGCCCGGGCGAGGACGAGGGCTTTGATGTCGAGTCCGCCGGCGATGGCGTTTTCCGCGTCACCGGTCGCGGCATAGAGCTGTTGGTCGCCAGGCACGACTTGGCGAACCCGGATGCCCTCGCTTATCTCGAGCAGCGGTTGCGCGAGATCGGCGTGATCGCGGAGCTCCGCAAGGCCGGTTTTGAGACCGGCGACGAGGTCCAGGTCGGGGAGCAGGCGTTCGATCTGCACACCGGTTAGCCCTCCCGGCGCTCTGCAGTAGCGGGTAGAGTCGTAGCCGTGAGGAGGAGGGTGCTCGGGAGCTTTCTGGCGGCCGGGTTGGCGGTCGGACTCGGCGTGGTCGCGGCCGCGCCCGAGGCGCCGGCCCAGGGCGGACAGGTTCGTGCGGGCGCTGCCGCCGTCGATGCCTCATGGCACGTCGGAGCGTCGGCGGGGCAGTACGCGTCTACCTGCATCCCGCCGAGCGACGAATGCACGCTGGTCAGCCACGACGGGACGTTTGACCCGACCGGGCATTCGACCCTGCGAAAGCCGTCGTACGGGATCCAGTCGCGGCTCTCGGTGCGCGCGATCGTCGTCGAGGGGCCCGACGGCCACCGGCACGCGATCGTCAAGAACGACTTCTACATCCCCCAGGACCTCGTCTACAGGCGGGCGGCGCAGATCCTCGCCCAGACCCGTCCGGACCTCGGGATCGGCGCCGCGAACCTGACCATGGCGAGCACGCACGATCACTCCTCGCCGATGTACTCCTCGACCTCGTGGGGC
This sequence comes from uncultured Solirubrobacterales bacterium, assembly GCA_963817065.1. GTDB lineage: Bacteria > Actinomycetota > Thermoleophilia > Solirubrobacterales > 70-9 > CAWFMO01. The sequence goes on along the minus strand of CAWFMO010000001.1, from coordinate 1,893,637 downwards.
GTATGGACCTTCCAGGACGTCTTCGACGTGCGTTTCTACGAGTACATGGCCGGGCGCATGGCGGCCGCGGTCGCCGAGGCCGCCGACGGGCTGGTCCCGGTCCGCGTCGGCGCATCCGTGAGCAGCTTCGACAAGACCCACCGCCACTCGTTCGGGCCGGCGATCGCCGACGACGGGACCCCCGCCGGCTACCCGAAGGGCGAGACCGACCACGACATGACCGTGATCCGTTTCGACGACTTCTCGGATCCCGGCGATCCGAAGCCGCTCGCCAACCTCGTCAACTTCAGCCTCCACCCGGAGTTCCTCGAGGGCAACGACCTGATCAGCGCCGACTACGTCGGCCCGCTGCAGCGGATGCTCGACCGCGAGACCGGCGCGATGACGCTCTACACCCAGGGCGCGGTCGGGACCTCGGAACCCGAGCGAAGCGAGTGGCACTCGGTCCACGAACGACTCGAGTTCTCGCATCGCGACTACGCCCAGGCCGAGTTCGGCGCGCGCCTGATGGCCGATGCGGTCGAGCGGACCCGCGACGACATCGCCGACGGCACACCGGATGACCCTTCGCGCTTCGTTCCCTTCGCGACAACGTTCCCGGTCCAGTCGGTCGACCGCTGGTATCCGGGGCCGTTCTCGCATCCGTATCCGGCCGCGTCCAACTGCCGCGTCGACAAGGGCCTCGCCGGCGACCCGCAGCTGCCGCTGATCGGGCTCCCCGACTGCACCGGGATCGCCGGCGCCCTCAACACGGTCACCGACCTGATCGGGCTGCCGTCGGTGCCGCTCGACGGGCTGCCGATTCCCGATCCGGGGCTCTCGACCGACGACTTCCAGGCGCTCGGGATCCCGGTGCCCGAGAACCTCGGCGCGCCCTCCTACACCGGTCTCCAGGAGGACATCGACGTCCACCTCCAGGGGCTGCGGATGGGAGAGATCTTCCTGCCGATCTGCTCGTGCGAGCAGTGGTTCGACCAGAGTCAGAACATCGAGACCCGGACCGACACGATCGCGGGCAACGAGTGGCACGGCTTCGACTGGGGCGCCCGGTGCAGCGCCAACCCCGACGGGACCCATCTCCCGAACGGCTCGGGCAGCGGAACCTGGAGCTGCCCCGACCCGGGTGCGCCGTCCCAGACGCTGCCGCCGGTCAGCGACCACGAGTACGCGCGGATGCGGGCCCAGGTCAACAACCCCGCCAACGGCTGGAACGACGTCACCAACGTCCTCGACGCCGAGTCCGAGCCGGTCGACCCGGCCCAGATCAAGGGCAACTACACCGCCGACGACACGGCGGCCAACGCGGCGCTCGGCTACCGGCTCACGGTCCCGGTCTCGATGGCGAACGACTACAACGGCTACATCGCGACCTACCGCGAGTACCAGCGCGGCGACCACTACCGCAAGGCGCTGACCGCCTGGGGCCCGCACTCGAGCGACTACATGGCCTCGCGCCTCGTGACGATCGGCCGCCAGTTCAAGAACCCGCTCTACGTACCGCACCTCGACCAGCTGCAGGAGTCGGTGCTCGCGATCAAGGCACAGCTCGATACGGCGCTCAACGACGTTCGCGCGGCCGCGCTCGGGACGGTCGGCGGGACCGCGATCGCCGCCTACGAGGCGCTGCTTCCCAACGACGGGGGAGAGGCGGAGGCGGTCGAGCAGCCTGAGGACGGCGAGCGTTTCGGCGCCTCCTTCTTCACCTGGAACGGGGGCTCGAACTTCACCGACAACCCCGAGGTGACGGTCGAGCGGAAGGTCGGAGACGACTGGGTCGCCTACGCCGACCAGTCGGGCGAGGTCCCGGTGACGCTCGAGTTCCCCGAGCTCACCGACGTGCCCGCATACCTGCTCGGCGACCAGCGCTGGCACTGGACCGCCCACTTCGAGGCGTTCGTCGCCGGCAGCGGCGATGAGCCGTTCAACACCGGCGAGCGCGCGCCGGCGACGCCGCCGGGCCTTTACAGATTCCGGGTCGAGGGCGAGCGGCGCGACGGCGGGGAGGTTCCGTACGCGCTGACCTCGGAGGAGTTCGAGGTACGGCCCTGGAGCGGGATCACGGTCGAGGACATGCGGCTCGAGCCGGGCGGAGAGGTGAGCTTCCGGGTCGGCCCCCGCCACAGCCACGACGCCGGCGGCGGGCTGACCGACGAGATCGGCCCGATCGACTACCCCGACAGCTACGAGTCGCCCGCGCGCTTCATCCGCGAGCGCCGCACCGCTTTCCGCGATCCGACGGCGCCGGACGACCCCGACCGGATCGAGTGGTTCTGCTTCACCTGCAGCTTCCGTCCGTGGCTTGACTTCGGCGACGCGCAGAGCGCCGCGCTGACCGTCACCGCGGCGGATGGCTCGAGCGCGGTCGTGCCCGCCACGCCCGAAGGCGGGCGCTGGGTCAGCGCGCGGGCGCTCGCCGCGGGGGAGAGCGCCCGGGTGCTCGCCGGCGGGGTCGCCGACGAGTTCGGGAACTTCAATGGTGAGCCCTCGGCGGTGATCTCGCGCGAGCCCGGCGGCGGCGCTGGTCAGGGCGGGGGAGCCGGGGCCGGGGGCGGCGCGGCGGGGGGCGGCGGCGGAAAGCCGAAGCTGGGTTTGAAGCGCGCGCGGATCCGAACTCGCGGAGCGCGGCGCTGCTTCCGGGTCTGGGTGACCGGCGTCGCCGGCGCTCCGGTCGAGGGCGCGTTGGTCAGGCTCGGCGTGAGGCTTCGGAAGACGAACGCGGCCGGCCGGACTTCGATCTGCCGCCCCGTGCGCGGCAGCCGCGTCGCCTTCCTGGGCGCCAAGGCGCCCGGCTACGAGCCCGCGGTCCGCAAGGTGCGAATTCGGGGCTGAGCGGCCCTAACCTTGCGGCCATGACAGTGGTCGCAAAACTCGGTTCCTCGATCGTCGCCGCCGACGACGGGACGCTCCGCACGGAGGTGCTCGACGGCGTCTGCGAGCAGGTCGCCGCGTTGCACGCCGGCGGCGAGAACGTCGTGCTCGTGACGTCGGGCGCGATCGCGCGCGGGATGCGGCTGATCGAGCTGCCGGTTCGCCCGCGCTCGATCGACGAGCTCCAGGCGGCATCCGCGGTCGGGCAGGGGAGCCTGTTCCGCGCCTACGAGGAGCGGCTCGCGGGCGGGGGGATCCACGCCGCCCAGGTTTTGCTCACCGGCTTCGACCTGGCGACGCGGATGCACTACCTGAACGCGCGCGTGACGCTCCGAAAGCTGCTCGAGTGGCGCGTGGTGCCTGTGATCAACGAGAACGACACCACGGCGACCGACGAGATCACCTTCGGCGACAACGACTTCCTCGCCGCCCAGGTAGCGATCATGCTCGACGCGCGGCTGCTCGTCCTGCTGACCGACATCGCCGGCGTCCACACCGCCGACCCGCGCCACGACGAGTCCGCCGAGCTGATCGCCGAGGTCGCCGACGCGCGTGAGCTCGAGCGCTTCGAGATCGGCGACCGGACCTCGCCCTTCGGCTCCGGCGGGATGCGGAGCAAGGTCGCGGCGGCGGGGATGGCGAGCGCTTCAGGGATCGCGACCACCATCTGCGACGGGACCGTGCCGGGGACGCTGAGCGGTGCCGCCGCGGGCGCGGAGGGTGGGACGCGCTTTGCTCCGCACCGCGAGTCGATCTCCTCGTTCAAGCTCTGGCTGCGCTACGCGAAGCCGGCTCACGGCACGGTGCGGGTCGACGAGGGCGCCGCGCGGATGCTGCGCGAGCGCGGCTCGAGCCTGCTGCCGGTCGGCGTGACCGCGGTCGAGGGCGCCTTCGAGGCCGGCGACGCGGTCGAGGTGACCGCGAACGGGGGCGTGGTCGGCAAGGGGATCGTCAACTACTCGGCCGAGGAGCTCGAGCGGATCAAGGGCATGCGCACCGACCAGGTCCGCGAGCTGCTGCCGAGGGCCTCCGAGGAGGCCGTGCACCGCGACTACTTCGTACTTACCGCGTAGTCGCTCACGGGCCAATACCCCGTTCGTCATTCATCGGCCAATACCCCGTTCGTCGGCGGCTTTAGGGGGGTGCTGTAGCTTCATCGGCATGGACGGGGGACCCAGCTGGGGGCGCATCGCGGCGTGCGCGCTGGCGATCGGTGCGCTCGCGGCGCCCGCTGCGGCCGTCGCCGATCCGCAGAACACGTTCTCCTCGGGCCCCGGCGTCGCCCTCGACATCTCCCCGCACGCCGACGTCGTCAGCGGCGGCCTGGTCGGCACCACCGGCACGGACTTCGCTGCGAACGTCCCGGGGGCGTATCGACAGTGCATCCTCGTCAGCGAGACCAAGGTCTGCTCCAACATGCGCGGGGAATTCACCACGGACGAGGGCGGCGATTTCACGGATTCGGTCAACGTGTTTCGGTTCTTCACCCCCGAGCTCCCGCCGAATTCGCCGGCGGTCGACTGCGTCTTCGCGTCCTGCTTCCTGCTCGCCGACGCCGGCGCGACCTACGCGGGTCACAGCCTCGACTTCTATTACGAGCCGCCGCCGGTCGTCGTCCCGGTTCCGGTGCTCAACGCGAGCGTTCCGCTGATCACCGGCCGCCGGGCCGCGGCGCTGCGGAAGTGCCGCAAGATCAAGAACAAGGTCAAGCGGGGGAACTGCGAGAAGCGCGCCCGCCTGCTGCCGCGCTAGCGGCGCTCGGCTCCCTTTCCCGGGCACAGCGAGGCCTTACCCTTTCGGGCATGGCTACGACAGCGACGAGCGTCGCCGAGATCTGCCGCGCCGCCAAGGAGGCTTCCTACGGACTGGCCGCGCTGACGACCGAACAGAAGAACGCCGCCCTCGAAGGGATCGCGGCGCGGATCGAGGCGCGCGCCGCCGAGATCCTCGAGGCGAACGCTGCCGACCTCCAGGCCGCTACCGAGGCGGCGCTCGACGCGGCGTTGATCGACCGGCTGAGGCTTGACGAGGAGCGGGTCGCCGGGATCGTCCAGGGCGTCCGCGACATCGTCGAGCTCGACGATCCGGTCGGCGAGATCATCGAGGGCAAGCGGCTCGCCAACGGGCTCGAGATGAGGACCGAGCGGGTCCCGATCGGGGTGATCGCGATCGTCTACGAGGCGCGCCCGAACGTGACCGTCGACGCGGCGGCGCTGTGCCTGAAGAGCGGCAACGCGGTCGTGCTGCGCGGGTCCTCTGCCGCCGAGCGCTCGAACGCGGTGCTCGCGGCGATCATCGTCGAGGCGCTCCGCGAGGCGGACCTGCCCGAGGCGGCGGTCGGTCTCGTCGGCGGCGGCGATCGCGCCGAGATGGCCGAGCTCGCTACCCAGGAGGACACGGTCGACCTGATCATCCCCAGGGGCGGGGAAGGGCTGAAGGCGGCGCTGAAGGAGGTCGCCACGGTGCCGGTGATCTACGCCGCTTCGGGCAACTGCCACGTCTACGTCCACGAGGACGCCGATCCGGAGATGGCGGTCGCGATCGTCCACAACGCGAAGGTGCAGCGGCCCGGGGTCTGCAACGCGGCCGAGACGCTGCTCGTGCATTCCTCGAGGGCGGGCGACGTGCTGCCCGAGCTCCTCGCCGACCTGCACGGCGCGGGGGTCGAGCTCGTCGGCGACGAGCGGGCGCGGGCGAACGCCGGCGAGACGCCGGTCGGCGAGGCGAGCGAGGCGGACTGGGACACCGAGTACCACGCGCTGAAGATGACCGTCGGGGTAGTCGACTCGCTCGAGCAGGCGATCGATCACATCAACCATCACGGGAGCGGCCACTCGGAGGCGATCGTCACCGCCTCGGAGGAGGCGGGCAAGATCTTCACCGACACGGTCGACTCGGCGGCGGTGTTCGTCAACGCGTCGACCCGGTTCCACGACGGGTCCGAGTTCGGGATGGGGGCCGAGATCGGCACCTCGACCCAGAAGCTGCACGCGCGGGGGACGATCGGGGTCCGCGAGCTGACGACTACGAAGTACGTGGTCCACGGCGAGGGCCAGGTCAGGGAGTAGCGGCGTCCGCTCGAGACTGGGAGTGCTCGGCGGCGCCTTCAACCCGCCCCACGTCGGCCACCTGCTGCTCGCCCGCGAGGCGGCGGCTGGGCTGGGGCTCGACCGCGTCCTGCTCGTGCCGACCGGCGAGGCGGCGCACAAGCGGATCGAGGATGACCCGGGCCCGGAAGTGCGGCTGCGGATGGCCGAGCTCGCGGCCGAGGGGGAGGAGGGGGTCGAGGCTTCGGCGATCGAGGTCGAGCGCGAGGGTCCCTCATACACGTACAGGACCCTCGAGCTGCTCCACGACGAGAACCCGGGCGCGGAGCTGGTCTTCCTGATGGGCGCCGACGTCGCGGCGGGGCTGGCGGGCTGGAAGCGGCCCGAGCGGGTGGTCGAGTTGGCGCGGCTCGGGATCGCGGCGCGGCCGGGGGTCGATGCCGGGGCGGTCGAGGAGGCGCTGCGGAGCGTCGGTGCCGCCGATCGCGCTGAGATCATCGATATGCCCGAATGCGAAGTGTCCTCAACGACGGTGCGGAAGCGAGCGGCGGCCGGCGAGTCGCTGGAGGGGCTCGTGCCGGGGCCGGTGGCGGAGCTGATCGAGCGCGAGGGGATCTACGGCTCGTGAGCGGCGCGACCGACGAGCGGACTTCGGAGGAGCTGGCGCGGCTGCTGGCGTCGATCGCCGACGCCAAGAAGGCGGGCGAGGTCGTGGCGCTCGACGTGCGCGGCCTCGTCGGCTACACGGACTTCCTCGTCATCTGCACGGCGCGCAACCAGCGCCAGGCGAAGGCGATCTACGACGAAGTGCGCCACGTGCTGAAGCGGGAGGGGAAGTTGCCGGGGCGGACCGAGGGCGAGCGCGAGTCGGAGTGGGTCGTTCTCGACTATCTGGACTGCGTACTGCACGTGTTCACGCCCGAGGCGCGCGACCGTTACCGGCTCGAGGTGCTGTGGGGCGAGGCGCCGCGTTTGGAGCTCGATTTGAGCCCGGATGAGCCGCTCGCGGCCGGCGACGGCTAGGCGGGGCGCGTGCGCGGAAATTCCGTCTGCCTGCATGCCTAGTTTTCCGGGCATAGCCAAGCAAGGGTTCAGACGAAGCCTGCTGGGGTATGACCGGGAGTCGGTCAAAGAGGCGATCGCCTCTCGGGATGAGCGCCTGCAGAGGCTGGAGCGCGAAGCCGGCAATCTCGCCGAGCGTGTGCTCGACCGCGAGCGGCGGTTGCAGGCGGCGTTGAACCGGCTCGGCGAGGGGGAGGACGGCGTCGACTCGCCGGGGACGATCACCGCACTTTCGCGCCGGCTCGAGGAGATCCACGGCCAGGCGCGGCGCCAGGCGACGCGGATCAGGATGCGGGCGCTCCAGGACGCGGTCCAGATCGCCGAGCGGGTCAGCGAGCTTGCGAAGGTGCGCGACGTGCTCGAGGGCGCGGGGCTATCGACCCCGGGCGCCGAAGACGCGCTCGAGCCGGCGGGGGCGCCGAGCTCGAACGGACACGGGGTCTTCGGGTCCAAGGACGGCGTGTTCGACGGGAAGATCGAGGTCGAGGTCGGCCCACTGCGCGACTTCGCCCAGCTCAGCGCGTTCGAGGACGCGGCGAACGGGATCGGAGGGGCCGGCGAGATCAAGGTCCAGCGGTTCTCGAACGGCCGCGCGACGATCTCGCTCGAGCTCGACGGCCCGGTCGAGCTGCTCCGCGAGCTCGAGGAGCGCGCCGCCCTCGACTTCAAGGTCCGCTCGACCAAGGACGACAAGGTCGTCCTCGACGTCGACGCCGACGACGAACCCGCCGCGGCCTAGCTAGTCCTCGTCACCTTCGCTCCCGCCCGCGGCTTCGCTGCGCGCGAGCTCGAGCTCGCGCTTCACGATCCCGCGCTGGTTGGGGATCTCGGCGCGGCGCTCGAGGATCGGGATCGCCTCGTCGGGGCGGCCGGAGAGGCGCAGCGCCCGGCCGAGGTTGAAGAGCGCGTAGGCGTAGTCGATGTCGTCGCTGCCCTCGCCGAACGAGGCGACGGCCTGTTCGAGGATCGGGACCGCGGCTTCGGCGTCTCCAGACTGGAGCAGCTCGAAGCCCTGCTGGTTGAGCGCGGCGCCGTCCGCCGATTCGGGCTCGGCCGCTGTGGTGGTCGGCTCGGGCTCCGCCGGCGTTGTCGGGGCGGGGTTGCTCTCGGCCGCTGTCCTGTCTCGGCTCGCGCGCTCAGGGGCCTGGTCGCCGCCGTCTGAGAGCACCAGGGCGAGGCCGATTCCGAGCACCGCGAGGGCCGCCAGGCCGAGGGCCGCGAGCGCGGGTGGCCGTGGCCCGCTCGACGCGCGGCGAGCGGTCGGCGGCTCATTTCGCATGGCGCGGGTCGGTGCGGTGAGCGGTGTGGTCTCCTCGGTGGGGCGCTTGGAAGCGGAGTCGAGCGCGGCGAGCGCCTTGGCGGCCGAGCGCGGGCGGCGGCGCGGGTCGTCGTCGGTGAGGTCGGCGACGAGGTCGTGGAGGGTGAACGGGGCGCGGTCGCCGAGCAGGTCGCCGAGGACCATGCCGGCGGAGTAGAGGTCGGAGCGGGGGGTGGGGGCGTCGCCGTGCATGAGTTCGGGGGCGATGTAGCCCTTGGTGCCGATCACCTGCCCGGTCTGGGTGATGCGGGTCGCGTCCTCCGGCTGGGCGATGCCGAAGTCGGTGAGGCGGGCGGCGCCGTCGGGGGGCATCAGGACGTTGGAGGGCTTGACGTCGCGGTGGACGATGCCGGCGGCGTGGATGTGCTCGAGGGCGCCGAGCAGGTCACGCGCGAGGCGCTCGGCGTCGACCGGCTTGCGCTTCGCGGCCAGCTGGTCGAGATTCGGGCCCTCGACGTACTCCATGACCAGGTACGGGCGCTCGTGCTCGGAGCCGGTCGAGAAGTCGTAGATCGGGACGAGGTTGGGATGCGAGAGCCCGGCCGCGGTCCGCGCTTCGCGCTCGAAGCGGGCCATGAACGCGGGGTCGGCGGCGAGGACGTCGGAGGGGATCTTGACCGCGACCGGCCGCCCGAGCTGCTCGTCCTCGGCGAGCCAGACCAGCGCCATTCCGCCGCTGCCCAGGTGCTGCTTGAGGCGGTATCGCCCCCCGAGAACCGTGCCCTTTCGCAGATCACTCATAGGCACCGCTCTCGGTACCCGTTTTCACACATTCGGCACTCTTCCGCGCGCGTTTCGCGGCAGTTCGAGGCCCTCTGCGTCCGCGGCGCCATCGACCATCTGATCATGCTCACACCGAACCAGAAAGGCGCGATCGCCGAGGCGGCGATCGCCTATGAGGCGATCTGCGCCGGCGCCGAGGTCTACAAGCCGCTGTCCGAGCACTCGCGATGTGACCTCGTGTTCGAAATCGGAGGCAAGCTCTTTCGTGTCCAATGCAAGACTGCCCGACGAGTCGGCGAGGTCGTCTCAGTCAATCTCGCGACGAGTCGTCACACGCCAAACGGCTACGTCCGCACGCGCTACACGGCGGAGGAAGTCGACCTCTTCGCCGCTCATTGTCACGAACTGGGCGCTACGTATCTGATTCCGTTTGATGACTGCGACACCGGTAAATCTGGAATCCAGCTTCGACTGTCCCCGACCCTGAACGGCCAGAGGGCGGCAGTACACTTCGCGGCCGATTATCTGTTGTCTGGGGCTGTAGCTCAGCTGGCTAGAGCGCCTGCGTGGCACGCAGGAGGTCGTCGGTTCGAGTCCGACCAGCTCCATCACTCATCTGAGCATCCCTCGGCGGCGGTCGTCGGCGCAAACGAGTTCCGCAACCTCTTCGGCCACTTCATGGAGCGCGCCGCCGCAGGCGAGGAGATCGCGGTGACCAGGCGCGGAAAGCCGTATGTCCGCTTGGTGCCGGGGCAGCCTCCGCTCAGCTAGCCGTCTGGTAGACCATCACCGCGACGCCCTCGCCGACGGTCCGCGACTCGGTCAGCTTCATCTTCTTCATGTCGCTGGTCTCGCCGAAGACGCGCTTGCCAGTCCCGAGCACGACCGGGAAGATCATCAGGTTGACCTGGTCGACGAGGTCGGCCTCGATCAGCTCGTGGACGAGACGGTTGCTGCCCGCGACCTGAATCTCGCCATCGAAGTCCTGCTTCAGCTTCGTCACCTGCGCGGTGGCGTCGCCGCTGTCGAGCACCGTCGTGTTGTTCCACTCCGGGTCCTTGAGCGTCGTCGAGACGACGTACTTCGGCATCTCGTTGAACTTGTCGGCGAACGGGTCGCCCGCGCGATCGGGCCACGCGCCGGCGAAGCTGTCGTACGTCTTCTTCCCGAGCAGCAGCGCGTCGGCGGACATCGTCTCGTCGAGCTTGAACTTGTCGCCGTCCTCGCCGCGCTCGAACTGGAAGCTCCAGCCCTTGTACTTGAAGTCCTCGCCGCCCGGCGCCTCCATGACGCCGTCGAGCGAGCTGAACTCGGTCACCACGATCCTTCCCATCCTCGACCTCCATGTCTTCGTCGTTGTCCGCGCGAGCGGGTTATATTCAACCTACCAGTTGACTACGAAATACGCCGACAAGCGTGCAAACGGGCCGGGCGGGGCGGGCGACCCGCTGAGCGCCACGTTCGCCGCGCTCGCCGACCCCACCCGGCGCGCGATCCTCGACCGGCTCGCCGAGGGCGACGCGACCGTCAACGAGCTCGCCGAGCCGTTCCCGATCAGCGTCCAGGCCGTCTCGAAGCACCTCAAGGTGCTCGAGCACGCCGGCCTGATCACCCGCGGCCGGCGCGCCCAGCTCCGCCCCTCGCGCCTCGATGGAGCCGCCCTCGGCGAAGCCGCCGGCTGGCTCGACGGATACCGTCGCTTCTGGGAAGCCGGCTTCGAGCGCCTCGACGCACGGCTGCGAGGCAAAGAGAAAGGACCCCGCGATCGCTGAGCCCCGGATCCCCGACCGCTCCTCCGAGCCCGGCTTCAGCGCCACCCGCACATTCGACGCGCCGCGCGAGCGCGTCTGGCGCGAGTGGACCGAGCCCGAGGCGTTCGCCGACTGGTTCGGCGGCGTCGAGTCCGAGGTCCCCGTCTCCAGCGTCTCGATGGACGTCAGCGAGGGCGGCGCCTGGAGCGCGACCATGTTCGCCGGCCCCGACCGGATCGAGATCCACTGGCGTGGCGAGTACCTCGAGGTCGCCGAGCCCGAGCGCCTCGTTCTGACGATCACCGACCAGCCCGACGAGGAGATCTTCGACCTCGTCACCGTCGTCCTCACCGACCTCGGCGACGGCCGCACCGAGATGCTCGTCGAACAGCGCGGCGATCAGTCCCCGGAGGAGTACGAGCGCGCCGCAAGCGGCTGGGGCACGTTCTTCGACCGCATGTCCGAACGCCTCACCGACGCCTGACCCTCAGCGCCGGCCAGAGCCCTTCCGCCACAACTCCACTTTCCGCCCGAGCGTCGTCCGGTTCCCCGCCGAATCGGTCGCGACGACCTCGAGCTCGGCCCGCACCCGCCGCCGCCCGCGCAGCAACCGCTTCGCCGCCGCCCCCGGGCTGAGCGAGAGCCCGACCCGGTCGCGCACCGCGACCCCCGGCGTCGCCTGCGCGACGAGCTTCTTCCCCGACCCCTTCGCGGCCCCCTTGACCCAGAGCTTCGCCTCGACCCCAGCGAGCTCGTCGAGATCGACCTCGATCTGCAGCCCGCGCTTCAGGAACAGGTCGATCCGCCGCCGCTTCGGCGCCCTCAAGCTCGTCCCCGGCGGCCGCGTGTCATTGCCGCCGCCCGGCGGCCGCAGGCCACGCCCCTCGGTCCGGAACGGCCCGCTGATCTCGTAGACGACCCCGACAGGGACGAGAGGGATCCCGAGCAGCCCGAAGCTCCGCTGCGCCCCGAAGTACATCTTCTGCCCGTCGGGGCTGAAGACGACGCCGACCGTCTCGTTGCCGGAGAAGATCGGCGTCCCCGCCGGCGGCCCGGAGTGGATATCGGGGTGCAGCTTCAGGAACCTCGAGACCTCGAAGTCCGGCGTGATCATGCAGATGTCGTGGTCGCGCCCGTCCTCGCAGACGAACACGTCCCCCGACGGCGCGACCGTGATGTTGTCGACCCCGCTCAGCGGGGCGTCGGGGCCGACCGCCGCCTCGTCGTAGAGCACGTCGAGCTTCGACGACGCGATCTCGTAGGTCCAGACCCGCGAGTCTCCCTTGGTCGTGAAGTAGACGACCCCGAGGTCGTGCCAGATCCCCTCGCCGCCGTCGAAGTGCGCCGCCCCCGCGACCTGGTGGCGGGTCGGGTTGACGGCGCCGCCGCCCGGGTCCGGTACCGCCGCCCAGCTCACGTTGCCCGCCCCGTCGACGATCGCGCACTCGAGCAGCCCCGCCGAGAGGTCGGGATACGAGGCGGGGGTGAACCGGTAGAGGCAGCCGTCGCCCTTGTCCTCGGTCAGGTAGACGCGCTTGCCGACCGGGTCGACCGCCGCCGCCTCGTGCTGGAAGACCCCCATCGCCGGGCGCGGCGTGCCGAGCGGATTCGCGCCGGTCGGGTCGCACTCCCAGACCCGCCCGCCGTCGTGCTCCTCGCACGAGAGCCAGGTCCCCCACGGGGTCGGCCCGCCGGCGCAGTTGACGAACGTCCCGAGCAGCACCCGGTAGGCGCTCTCGATCCGCCCGTCGGCCGCGAACTCGACCCCCGAGACCCCGCCCAGCGCCGGCACCGGGACCTCCGAGTTGGCAACCAGGATCCAGCCCCCGTCCGGCGCCCCGCCCGGCCCGAGGGTCGGAAACGTCGCCTGGCCGTCGGTCGCCGGGTGCCACGGATAGAGCGTCCCCGGCACGAGGCTCGTGCCGCGCGCGATCTCGCGCGAGGTGAACCCCTCCGGCAGCGCGATCCCGTTCGCGTCGAACGACCCCGGCGGCCCGTATGGCCCGCCTCCGACCGTGACCGGCCCGGCGGCGAAGGCGCGCTCGAAGAACGCCGGCCCCAGCGCCAGCGCGCCCGCGGTCCCGATCCCGGCGCGCAGGAACTGACGGCGGTTGTACTGAAAGCTCGTGTGGCCCATGGCTCTCCCTTGCCTGCAATGTAGTCGGATTCGCAGAACGCGTTTGTTACCGGCTCGCTCGCGGGAGGAGGGACGAGGCGCGGCGGGTCGGCCGGCGCAAGCGCTGACCCGGCCGCATATCCTGCTTCCCTGATGCGGCGTGAGGGGAGAGGAGCTGTTCTCGCGGTGCTGGCCGCCCTGGCACTCGCGTGGCCCGCATTCGAGGGCGAAGCGGACGCCCAGGCGCGCTACGCGCTCGCCGGCGGCTGCTACGACCTGACCTCGGCGCAGACCGGGGCGGTCGCGCCCGGGGCCGGGATGCAGCGGCTCCAGGCGACCGACCTCGGCAGCTACCTGCTCTACGGGCCGGTCCGCGATTTCCTCGCCGCGACCGGCGGCAACTCCGTCGGCCGCGCGCTGGCGCCGAGCCCCGCAGCCGACTGGCGGGTCGAGGACGCCCCCGGGGGCTCGTTCACGCTCTCGCCGATCGCGCTCCCGAACCAGGTCCTCTCGCTCTCGGGCGGCGCGCTGACGCTCGTGCCCGCCGGCGGCGCCGGTACGTCTTCGCATTTCACCTTCGCGCCCGCCGGCGGCTGCGCGGCCTACCCCGAGGCCGAGCTCAACGCGAGCGGAACCCCCGCCCGGGGCGCCGCGCCCTACGCCGAGGTCAGCGGCCTGATCGACGGCCACATGCACTGGATGACCTTCGAGTACATCGGCGGCAACTTCCACTGCGGCGGTCCCTGGCACCGCTACGGGATCCCCTCCGCGCTCCCCGACTGCGCCTCGGTCGAGGGGCCGCTCGGCGTCCTCTCGCCGCTCCAGAACTTCCTCAACTTCGGGTTGCCGGTCTTCCCGCACAGCACCGCCGGCTGGCCGACCCTCAACGAGTGGGCGAACGACAACCTCACCTACGAGGGCACCTACCACCGCTGGGTCGAGCGCGCCTACATGGCGGGGCTGAAGCTGATCGTGATGCCGGTCAACGAGAACCGCGTCCTCTGCCAGCTGATGGTCAACCGCAGGACCAACTGCAACGAGATGGACACCGTCTTCCGCGCGATCGACGGCATCGAGGAAATGCAGGACTACGTCGACGCCCAGGCCGGCGGCCCCGGCAAGGGCTTCTTCCGCATCGTCCGCGACCCTCTCGAAGCCCGGCGGGTGATCAACGAGGGCAAGATGGCGGTCGTGCTCGAGGTCGAGATCTCCGAGCCCTTCGGCTGCTCGGGCGGCTACGGCCTCGCGCCCGCGACCTGCGACCAGGCCGACGTCGACGACGGGCTCGACGCCCTCTACGACCGCGGCGTGCGCTCGATGCTGCTGCTCAACAAGTGGGACAACCCGCTGACCGGCGTCCGTTTCGACAGCGGCCCGCTCGGCGCGATCATCCAGGCCGGCAACCTCAACAGCGGCGGCTCGTTCTGGAGCGCCGAGACCTGCAAGGCGCTGGAGGCCGACAACTCGATCGACGGCGGGATCCCGGCCGGCTTCCTCGCCGACACCCTCAACCAGCTCGGCGTCCCGCCAGGCACGCTCCCGGTCTACCCGCCGGCGCCGCACTGCAACACCCGGGGGCTCACCGACCTCGGCGCCTACACCGTCGAGAAGATGATGTCCAAGGGAATGATCGTCAACCCCGACCACATGAGCCAGAAGGCGGTCGACACGACGATCTCGCTAGCCGAGCAGCGCCGCTACTCGGGCGTGATCTCGCCCCACGGCTGGATGGACCCCCGTAACTGGCCCCGGATCTGGAACCTCGGCGGCATGGCCTTCCCGAGCGCCGGCGAATCGCAGAACTTCGTCAGCGCCTGGCAGCGGCTGCGCCCCGCGAACACGCCGTTCTACTTCGGCTGGGGCTATGGCGCCGACCTCGGAGGGCTGGCGGCCCAGCCGGCCCCCGAGCCAGCGGGATCGGGGAACGCGGTCAGCTACCCGTTCACCTCGCTCGACGGCCGCGTCACCTTCGACCGCCAGCGCACCGGCGCCCGCAGCTTCGACTACCCGAGCGAGGGCGTCGCCCATTACGGCCTCTACGCGGACTGGTTCGAGGAGCTGCGCAAGGTCGGCGGCCCGCAACTGACCGCCGACATGCTCAACGGCCCGGAGGCCTACCTGCAGATGTGGGAGCGCTCGACGGGCCTCTCGCCGCCGCCGGCGGCCCCCGGCCCCAGCGGCGCGCCGCAGAGCAGCTGCCTGCGAAAGCGCGGCAAGCTCAGCCGCCGCGGGCTCGGCAAGCTGCGCCTCCGCCTCGACTCCGAGTCGCTGCTCCAGCGCGCCGGCCAGCCGCTGCAGCGGACCCGCGCCTGGACCTACTGCGTCAAGGGCAAGAAGAACGCGCGCGCCGCGGCGACCGCGGTGCTGACCCCGGAGGGCAGCGTCGCCCTGGTCGCGAGCAGCGCCCGCACCCACGCCGCCAGGGGAGTCACCCCCGGGTCGCCGGCCTCGAAGCTCAAGGGCCGCGCCAAGCCCGCGGGCCGCAACCTCTGGCTCGCGCGAAAGGGCAAGTCCACCTTCGCGTTCGCGACCAAGCGCGGCCGGGTGCGCACGATCGCGGTCGGCACCGGCGCCGCCGGCAGCCGCGCCGGGATCAAGGAGTACCTGGCCCTGGTTCCGCCACGCCCCTCGCTCGAGGGCCGCGTCGCCGCCCCCGACCAGCGCGGGATTCCGGTCAACGCGACCAACGCCGTGCCGCTCAAGCTGCGCCCCGAGGCCCGCGACTTCACATTCATCTGCGGCCTCGCGCTGCAGCCGACCTACGGCAATCCGGCTATGACCCCGCCGCAGCCGGCGCCGCCGCTCAGGTCGCGGTGAAGCGCCAGGTCTTCTTCAGCGTCTGACCGCTGGAGATAACCTGGACCGAGGCCTGGTACTTGCCCTTGGCTAGCGGCTTGACCGGGATCAGCATCCCGCCGGGCGGGATGAAGGGCCCGAGCCGCGGGTTCGTACCGTCGATCTTCTTGAGCTTCACCTTCTTCCGCGACGACCGGGTCGTGCCCTTCTTGCCGCCCTTGGTCAGCGTCGCGCGCTTGATCTGCGGCTCGCTCGAGGAGCTGACGCCGTCGACGAAGACGTAGATGTAGGGACCGGTGCGGGTCGGCTGCGGGATGCCGATCAGCTCGCCCGGCGTGTACGGCCCCTCGAACGCGACCTCTGCGCCGTAGATCTTCGCCCCCGGTCCGGGGTAGGTGAAGATCTGCGGCGAGCCGGGCTCGGGGCGGGGCGCGCTCCCGAGGGTGACCATGCAGGCGTAGCCGAGCGACTCGTCGTAGCCGGAGACCGCAAGCGAGGGGTCGAGGAGCTGGGCGAGGTGGATCGGCGCCGTCTCCCAGGGGTTGTCCTTGGAGAAGTTCCAGGGCGGCGTCCCGGTCGCGAGCACCGAGGTCTGCCCGGCGCGCTGGCCCTCGGTCGTGAACCCCGGGGTCCCCGGGATCTCCTCGTGGGCGAGCAGGTTGTTCTGGCTCATCCAGCTGTTGTGCTTGAGGCAGCCGTCGGAGAGCGCCGGGTCGGCGGCGATCCCGGACGGGATCTTGTTCGCCGCCCGCTGCGCATTCAAGTTCGAGATCGCGGTGCCCGCGTCGACGGCGCCCGCGTGCGGCGCGGTCGCGAGGGCAGCGACGGCGGCCCCGATCGCGACAAGCGCAACTCTGCTCCTGAACCTCATCCCTGGCACTGCGCTCAGTCTAGAGCCCTGCTCGCCGCTCGCGCCGCATCGAGCGCCGGCCGCGCGCTCGGCGGCAGCCCGCGCCGCACGCGCCGCGTCCAGCCCGAGAAGCCGAAGTTGGCGACGGTCGCGAACCCGCCCTCGTCCTCGCGCAGCGCCAGCAGCAGGTGCGCGACGCGGTCGCCGGCCGGCAACCCGCCGGCCTCGCCGACCCGCACGCACCAGCAGTCGGCGCGCCTCCCGCCCGGCCTGACCATCACCGCGCCCTGCTCGCCGACGAGCCAGGTCCCGAACCGGCCGCGGTGCAGCGCGAGCCCGGTCTCGGCGACGAGCTCGCGCTCGGGATGGCCGAGCAGGTCGCCGAGCAGCCCGAGCGCCGCGTGCTCGGCGGCAGGGTCGGCTCCGGGCGAGCGCGCGGCGCTGCGCTCGGAGCCGATCGGGACGATCGGGCGCACGCCGCGCCGCGTCCCGAGATGGGGAACCAGCCAGGCCCAGAAGAAGAGCAGCGCCGCGAACGGCGCGGTCCACGGCTCGAGCGCCAGCAGCACGGTGCCGAAGAGGATGAACTGGCCCGCGACCGCGATCGTCCAGAGCGTCCACTTGCGCCCCTCCCGGAGCAGGGTGGTCTCTGTCGTCCGCCGCCGCCAGGGCAGCGCCGCCGCCTCGGCGAGCGAGGCTTCCACGCCCGCCTAGCCGCCGGCGATCGGGCGCCGCATCACGACGAGCTCGGCGTCGAGCGGCAGCTCGCGGACGACCTCGGCAGTGCCGTCGGCGCGCGGGGCGCTTGCCAGCATCCCGTTGTCGAGCTCGCGGCGGAAAGCCTCGATCGCGGCCTCGTGCGTCGCCGGGTCCCCGGCGCTCCAGCTCGCCAGCTCGGTGTGGCCGGTTCGATCGAGCCTGATCAGTCGCGACATCGAATCCTCCTTCGCTCTCGTGGAGTGGTCCGATTCTACGCCCGGCCCGGCGAGACGGATCAGACCGATCCCGCGGAACCCGGGCCGACCCCTATGCTTGACCGGTCCGTTAGACGGGAGCTGATCGGCTGACCGGCCGAATCACCTGACTTGCCAAACGCTTGGCCTCCGCCTAAGTCCAGGTACTACAGGGGGAGTCCACGATGTCCGCAGTCCGCCAGTCACTGATCGGCTTGACGATCGCCGCGACGCTGATCTTCGCGCCCGCCGCGTCCGCCGACACCTTCACCGTCGACAATTCCGGGGACGGCAACGACGAGAACCTGACCATCCCCGCCTGCGAGACGGCGACGGACGTGTGCACGCTGCGGGCCGCGATGGACCAGGCTGAGGCGGTATCCAACCCCGGGCTCGACACGATCCAGTTCGCGCTCCCCGACCCGACCACGATCACCACGGCAACGCAGCTCTTCGCCGGCGAGGACCTGACGATCGCCGGCCCCGGCGCCGCCGCGCTAACGGTCAACCTCGACACCGTGGGTCAGTCGCCGACCTTCGTATTCACCGGGGGGGCGATCTCGATCTCGGGCCTGACGATCTCGGGCGGCGAGAACCAAAGCGGCGGCGGCATTGCAAGCGGCGGCACCGCGCTGACGCTCGACGGCGTGACCGTCAGCGGCAACCAGGCGAAGCAGGTCGGCACGACGGCACAGAACGCCCGCGGCGCGGGCATTTCCAGCCAGGGCGGCAGCCTGACTCTGAAGCGCAGCACCGTGAGCGCCAACACCGGCACCGCGACGTCGACGACCTCCGGCAACGCGACCTTCGAAGGCGGCGGCATCTACAGCGACTCCACGCTCACGATCGAGCAGAGCCTGATCAGCGCGAACATCTCCGAGGCCACCGGCGTGACCGGCAGCACATCGGTAGCCGGGGGCGGCGTCTTCCACCAGGGCAGCGACCCGTTCGTGATCAAGAACAGCACCGTGAGCGACAACTCGATCAACGCGAGCGGCACCGCTTTCAAAACGGCGAAGGGAGGCGGGATCTACGACAAGGAGGGGTTCACGGCGACGGGCGACACGATCTCCCTCAACGGCGCGACCATCAACACGAACTCCGCCGGAGCGCTCGGCGGCAACATCGCCGAAGAGTTCGATACCGCGACGATCAGGAACACGATCATCTCCTCACCGACCTCGGCCCCCAACTGCTCCGGCGGAATGGCGGACGCGGGCTTCAACATCGTCTACCCGGACGACTGCCCGAACCTCTCGACCGCGAGTCACCTCAACCCGCTGCTCGACTTCAGCGGCACCGCCGAGAACGGCGGGCCCACGAAGACGTTCAAGCTGCAGCCCCTCAGCCCGGCGATCGACCAGGGCAAGAACTTCCTCCCGGGCGAGCCGGTCGACCAGCGCGGCTCCGTCAGGCCGAGCGACGTCACCGTGATCACCGACGCAGCCGGTGGCGACGGCTCCGACATCGGCGCCTTCGAGGCCTCGACCCAACCGCTGACGGTCACGACCCCGGGCCTCGGCACCGGCACCGTGACCGGCTCCGGGATCGATTGCGGCGGCCCCGGGCACCTCGCGTGCACCGCGTCCTATCTCGACGGGACGGCGGTCAACCTCGGCGCCGCAGCCGCGAGCGGATCCAGCTTCGCGGGCTGGTCCGGCGCCGGATGCGCGGGCACCGGTGGCTGCATGTTCGCGATCAACGCCCCCGCGGCCGTCGCCGCCTCGTTCGACCTGATCCCGGCCGAGCCGCCGGTCGTCCCACAGGTCGTGGTTCCGCCCGTGGTCGTCCAGCAGCCGCCCGGCGCGACCGGCCAGCGCGCCGCGGCGCTCAAGAAGTGCAAGAAGAAGCGCGGCGCAGCCCGCAAGCGCTGCAAGAAGAAGGCGAACAAGCTTCCGCTCTGAGGCTTCGCGGTCCGCGCCTCGGGTCGCCCTGAGCGCGACCTAGACTTCCGCGCTGTGAGCAGCTACGACCCGAAAGCGATCGAGCGCAAATGGCAGGCCGTCTGGGCGGACGAGCAGGCCTGGCGCGTCCCCAACCCCGGCGATCCGGGCTTCGACGACTCGAAGCCGAAGAGCTACGTGCTCGAGATGCTCCCCTACCCCTCGGGCGAGCCCCACGTCGGCCATCTCAAGTGCTACGCGGTCGGCGACGCGATCGCCCATTACCACCGCCGCACCGGCCACCAGGTCATGCACCCGATGGGCTACGACGCCTTCGGCCTCCCGGCCGAGAACAACGCGATCAAGACCGGCCAGCACCCGCGCGACGCGACCGGGGCCTCGATCGAGACCTTCCGGCGCGAGTTCAGGGAGTGGGGGGTCTCGATCGACTGGTCGCGCGAGGTCGGCACCCACGAGCCCTCCTACTACCGCTGGACGCAGTGGATCTTCCTCAAGCTGTTCGAGCGCGGGCTCGCCTACCGCACCGAGGCCGCGGTCCAGTGGTGCCCCAACGACCAGACCGTGCTCGCCAACGAGCAGGTGATCGACGGCCATTGCGAGCGCTGCGGCGCGCTGGTCGAGCAGCGCCAGCTCGAGCAGTGGTTCTTCAAGATCACCGACTACGCCGAGCGGCTGCTCGAGGACTTCAAGCTGCTCGAGGACTGGCCCGAGCACGTGATCACGATGCAGCGCAACTGGATCGGGCGCTCCGAGGGCGCCGAGGTCGTCTTTCGCTGCGAGGACCCGGCGATCGACTTCCCCGTCTTCACCACCCGCCCCGACACCCTCTTCGGCGCCACCTTCTTCGTCATCGCGCCCGAGCACCCGGAGATCGAGCGCCTCGTCGCCGGCACCGACGCCGAGCAGGCGGTGCGCGAGTACGTCAACGAGGCGGTGCGCTCCTCGAGCGAGGACCGCGGCGACGAGGGCCGTCCGAAGACCGGCGTCGCGCTCGGGCGCACGGTCGTCAACCCGGTGAACGGGGAGGAGATCCCGATGTTCGTCGCCGACTACGTCCTGATGGAGTACGGGACAGGCGCGATCATGGCCGTGCCCGGGGGCGACGAGCGCGACTACGAGTTCGCGAAGGCGTTCGACCTGCCGATCCGGCGCGTGGTCGAGGGCGTCGACGAGGAGACCGCAAAGGACGAGGAGGGCCTGCCCTACACCGGCGACGGCGCGATGGTCAACTCGGGCCGCTTCGACGGGATCAACAACCGCGAGGCCTACGAGCAGATCGTCGCCTGGCTCGAGTCCGATGGGCTCGGCAAGCCCGCGGTCAACTACCGGCTCCGCGACTGGCTGCTCTCGCGCCAGCGCTACTGGGGCGCCCCGATCCCGATCGTCTACTGCGAGACCGACGGAATCGTTCCCGTCCCTGAGGACCAGCTCCCGGTGCCGCTGCCGGACGTCGAGGACTACGCACCCAAGGGCCAGAGCCCGCTGGCGACCGCAGAGGACTGGGTCAACACGACCTGCCCCGAATGCGGCGGCCCGGCGCGCCGCGAGACCGACACGATGGACACCTTCGTCGACTCGAGCTGGTACTTCCTGCGCTACCTCGACCCGCACAACGAAAAGGCGCCGTTCGACCGCGAGATCGCCGACTACTGGATGCCGGTCGACCAGTACATCGGCGGGGTCGAGCACGCGATCCTGCACCTGATGTACGCGCGCTTCGTGACCAAGGCGCTCGCAGACATCGGTGCGCTCTCGGTCCAGGAGCCGTTCGCCCGCCTCTTCACCCAGGGGATGATCACCCGCGACGGGGCGAAGATGTCGAAGTCGCGCGGCAACACCGTCAGCCCCGCCGACTACGTGCGCGACTTCGGCGCCGACGCCGCCCGCGCCTACGTCTGCTTCATGGGCCCGCCCGAAAAAGGCGGGGATTGGACCGACGAGGGCGTCGCCGGCGTCCAGCGGTTCCTCTCGAGGCTCTGGCGGTTGTGCGAAGAGGTCGTTGAGAAAACGCCAACCGAATCTCACCCCGATCAAGCCGCGCCCGGACGCGAAGCGGAGGACGCGGCGCCTGTTAGAGAGCTGCTCGCGAAATCGGCGTGGGCGATCGAGAAGGTCAGCTCGGACTTCGAGCGCGACTTCCAGTTCAACACCGCGATCTCCGCGGTGATGGAGCTCGTCAACGACGCCTACCGGCTCAAGGACGAGCTCTACGGCGATCCCGCGGGCGAGGCCGCGCTGCGCTCGGCGACCGCGATGGCGGCGTCGCTGATCTTTCCCTTCGCGCCCCACCTCGGGGCCGAGGTCTACGAGCGGATCGAGGGCTCACGGGTCTGGGAGCAACCCTGGCCCGAGCCCGACCCGGACCTGCTGATCTCGGACACGTTCACCCTCGTTCTCCAGGTCAACGGCAAGCTCCGCGACCGGGTCGAAGCCCCGGCCGCGGCCGCCGAAGATCAGCTGCTCGAGCTGGCCCGAGCGAGCGAGAAAGTCAGCGAGCGGATCGACGGCAAACAGGTGGTGAAGGAGATCGTCGTACCCGGCAAGCTGGTCAACATCGTCGTGCGCTAGCCGGGAGCGCTCTCGCCACCGCCCTCGTCGCCGCCCTCGTCGGGCGCCTCCGGGGGAACCGGCTCGGTGGGGGTCGTGGGCGCCTCCGGGGTCTCCATTGCGATGCGGGTCATCTCTCGCTCCTTTTGTCGTTTTCTTCGGATCGACGCCGGGCGAACTGGCCCGTCTGTCTCGCTCGTACCCGCGGTTAACAGGATGGAAACCGCGCGCCGTTCCTCCTCCCCCGAGACCTGCTAGAAAGCCAGCGCAATGCTTGTCAGGCGTCGCGGCGAGGCTCCGGTGATGGAGCGCCACGGGCTCCGGTCCCACATCCTCATGGACGCCGGAGAGCTCGGCTCGCGCAATCTCTGCGTCACCTGGGTCGAGGTCCCGGCCGGCGCCCACCAGGAGGCCCACTCCCACGAGGACTCCGAGCAGGCCTACATCGTCGTCCGCGGCAGCGGCGAGATGACCGTCGCCGGCGACTCCGAGACGGTCAACGAAGGCGACATGATCTTCATCCCGCCGGCGACCGATCACGAGATCCGCAACGACGGCCCCGACGAGCTGATCTACGTATCCGCGACCTCGCCGCCGGTCTCGATGCAGGAGCTCTACGAGACCGATCTCGCCGCCGGCGCCGCCGCCGGCTACGAAGACGACGAGTAGCCGCGTGATCAGGCGCAGGGTCGTGGCACGGGGCCGCGTCCAGGGCGTCTTCTTCCGCGACACGACCCGGCGCCGCGCCGAGGGCGCCGGCGTCTCGGGCTCGGTGACCAACCGCGGCGACGGCGCGGTCGAGGCGGTGTTCGAGGGCGAGCCGGAGGCGGTCGAGGCGATGATCGAATTCGTCCGCGACGGTCCCGGGCGCGCAGAGGTCGACGAGATCGAGGTGGTCGAGGAGGACCCGCGGAGCGAAGCGGGCTTCCGGATCGTCTGAATCGCCTATCCACCCCTACGACTACGAATGGAAGCTGAGCGGCTTCCACTTCAACGACGTGATGGTCGCCCACGGCGACGCGGCTTCCGGGGTTTGGATGACCGAGTTCGGGATGGCGGTCTGCCCTGTCGTGCCCGGCTGCGTCTCGCCCGAGCACCAGGCCGAGTGGCTGCTCGGGATGCCCCGACGTCGCGGTCGATCTCGGCGCGGGGATGGGCTCGAGCCCGTCCCCGCACTCGAAGCGGCGCCGCTGCCGCGCGCCGCGGCGCGGCGAGAAGGCGAAGGGAAAAGCGAAGCGGCGGGTTGCGCGCGGCGCCGGGCTCGCGGTCGCGCGCCGCACTAAGTCTCGCGCGGCGTCGCGGACTGTTTCGTTGCGAATCCCGCCCCATCTCTGAGCTGACGGCGGCGAGCATCCGGGGATGCCTCTGAGCCGATCACAACTCCTCGTCTACGGCGCCGTCGCCGTCGCCCTGCTGCTGCTCGGCGCGCGCTGGATCCGCTCCGGCGGTGAGCAGCCGCCGCCGGCCGATGGGGTGAGCTTCGCGGCCGACTCGTTCGAGGGCGGTGGCGAGGGCGCCCGCGACGTCGTCGTCCACGTCGCCGGAGCGGTGCGCCGCGCGGGCGTCTACCGGCTCCCGGCCGGGGCACGGGTCGCCGACGCGGTCGAGCGCGCCGGCGGGATCGCGGGCGGTGCCGCCGACGCGATCAACCTCGCCGCCCGGCTCAGCGACGGGCAGCAGGTCGTCGTCCCGGGGCGAGCGCCAGGGGGCGGCGCCGCGGCGGCAGGGGAGGACGCGCCGGTAAGCCTCGGCAGCGCGACGATCGAGCAGCTCGACGAGATCGAGGGCATCGGCCCGGTCACCGCGCAGAACATCCTCGACTTCCGCGACGAGCGCGGCGGCTTCTCCTCGATCGACGAGCTCGACGAGGTGCCCGGGATCGGCCCGGCGACGATGGAGGCGCTGCGCTCGGGTCTGCAGCCCTGACGGCATCACCGAGGGCATCAATGACGGTGGACCCGCGCCATTGCGCGCTCGCCGGCCTCGCGCTCGGGCTCGCGCTATCGCCGCTCGCCGGGTCGCTCGATCCCGGCCCCGGGATCGCGCTGCTCGCGCTCGGCGCACTGGCGTTGGCGGCCTTGCGGTCCGACCCCTCGCGCCGGTTGTCATGGCTCGCCGGGCTCGCGGCCCTCGCCTGCGCCGCCGGGCTGCTGCTCGGGACGGCGCGGCTCGAGGCGATCGACGGCGGCGCCTACCGGGGGCCGGTCGGGCGGCCGGCGGTCGCGACCGGGTTCGTCGCCGCCGTGCCGCGGCGCAGGTACGGGGAGGTGACGGTCGAGCTCGAGACCGCCGGGGGACGGCTGCTGCTGGTCGCGCGCGAGCCCGTAGGAGAGCTCGCGGTCGGAGCCGAGCTGCGGGCCGAGGGCACGCTCGCCGAGCCCGACCCGTTCGGCGCCCCGCTGCTGCGCCGCCACGGCATCGCCCAGACGCTCGCCGCGCGCCGGGTCGAGCTCACCGGCAGGCATCGCGGCGGGGTCGCGGGGGCGCTCGACGGCGTCCGGACCCGGGCCGAGTCGGCGCTCGAGCGCGGGATGCGCGAGCAGGAGGCGGCCCTCGCGCGCGGCTTCGTCCTCGGCCAGGACGACCGGATCGAGCCAGAGACCGCGGACGAGTTCAAGGACTCGGGGCTGGCGCACCTTCTGGCGGTCTCGGGCCAGAACGTCGTCCTGCTTGCGCTGCTCGCGATGCCGCTGCTCGGGCTCGCGGGGCTGACGCTCCGCGCCCGGCTGGTATGCGTCCTCGTCCTGATCGCGGTCTACGTCCCGGTCGCCGGCGCCGGGCCCTCGATCCAGCGCGCCGGGGCGATGGGCGCAGCGGGGATCGTGGCTGCGCTCGCGGGGCGCCCGAGCTCGCGCGTCTACGCCGTCCTGCTCGCCGTCGCGGTGACGCTCGCGCTCAACCCGCGCGCGAGCGGCGAGATCGGCTGGCAGCTCAGCTTCGCGGCCGTGATCGGGATCTTCCTCTGGACGGGGCGGCTTGCCGCTTTGCTCGGCCCACGTCCCGGCAGAGCCGCCCCCGGACGCGAAGCGGAGGAGGCGGCGTTGTTCAAGAAGGCGCTCGCCGAGGGCGTCGCAATGAGCATCGCCGCGACACTCGCGACCGCGCCGCTGATGGCGCACCACTTCGAGCGCGTCTCGATCGCGGCGCTGCCGGCGAACCTGCTCGCGCTGCCCGCGGTCGCGCCGGCGATGTGGCTCGGGATGCTCTCCGGCGCGGCCGGCCAGATTCCGGCGCTCGGCTGGGCGCCGGGACCGCTGAACGCGATCAACGAGCTGCTGCTCGCCTACATCGCCCAGGTCGCGCACTGGTTCGCGGCGCCGGGCTGGGCGGTCGTCTCGCTGCGGCTCGGGGGAGCGATCGCGCTCGCCGGCGCCTACGCGGCGCTGCTCGCCGCCGTCTGGCTCGCGCTGCGGGCGGCCGAGCGCAGGCGCGGTCTCGCGGTCGCCGGCGACGGGCGCGGGCGCCCCGGGCGCCGCCGGGCGCTCGCGGTGGCGCTCGCGGCGGGGCTGGCGCTCGCGCTGCTGCCGGGGCTCGGCTCCGGGTCGGGCGGCGTCGCGGGCCGGAGCGCCGGCGCGCTGCGGATCAGCGCGCTCGACGTCGGCCAGGGCGACGCGATCCTGCTCGAGCCGCCCGACGGCGACCCGGTGCTCGTCGACGGCGGCCCGCCCGGCGCCGGGCTCACCGAGCAGCTCTCAGACCACGGGATCGACCGCCTCGCCGCGGCGCTCGTCACCCACGACCAGTCCGACCACGCCGGGGGCATCCACGAGCTGCTCGGACGGATGCCGGTCGGCTCGCTCGCCTACGCCAGGCTCGGGAACGAGCTGCTCGGCGACGGCGGACGCGGCCGGTGTCCCGGCGCGGCGAATCGGCGAGGGCGCTGAGCTGCGCTCGGGGAGCCTGCGGCTCCACGTCCTCTGGCCGCCAAGAACAGCGACCGATGGGGAGGACCCCAACGCCTCCTCGCTCGTCGTGCTCGCCGAGTGGCGGCACTTCTCGATCCTGCTCAGCGGCGACGCCGAAGCGGAGCTGGCCCCGATCGAGCCCGGCCCCGTCGACGTGCTCAAGGTCGCCCACCACGGCAGCGCCGACGCCGGCCTCGACCGGCTGCTCGACCTCGCGGTCCCCGACCTCGCGCTGATCTCGGTCGGCGATGACAACCCCTACGGGCATCCGACTCCGGAGACCCTGGCCGAGCTCGATCGGCACGGCGTGCCCGCGCTGCGCACCGACGAGCGGGGCACGATCGAGATCGAGGCGGAGCCTGCCGGATGGACCGTCGCCGAGCCCCCTTAACCTAGACGCCCAGATGACCGAATCCGCTCCAGAGATGAAGCCCGCCTACCTGTTCAGCGGCGACGACGAAGCAAAGCTCGCGGCGACCCGCGCGCGGCTGCGCGAGCGCGCCGAGCGCGAGGGCGGCAACGGCGCGCTCGAGACCTTCGCCGGCGAGGGCAAGTCGGCGCCCGACGCCGACGCGTTCGTCGGCGCGCTGCTCGCGCTCTCGCTCGGCACCTCGCGCCGCTACCTGCTCGCCGACGGGGCGCAGGCGTGGGGCAAGGCGCAGAGCGCCCGCGTCGTCGAGGCCCTCGGCGCGATCCCCGATGGGACCACGGTCGTGCTGATCGCCCACGGCAAGGCGCCGGCGGCGCTCGCGAAGGCGGTCGTGGCCGCCGGCGGCGAGGCGAAGGCCTACGAGGCGCCGAAGGCGCGCGAGGTCCCCAAGCGGCTCGTCGCCGAGGCCAAGTCGCGCGGACTCGAGCTCGCCCCGGACGCCGCGCGGCTGCTGGTCGAGCGCATGGGCACGAGCCAGCTCAGGCTCTCCTGCGAGCTCGACCGGCTGGTGCTCTGGGCCGGCGATCGGCGCGCGGTCGAGCTCGCCGACCTCGAGGCGATGATCGCCGACACCTCCGAGTCCGCCGCCTGGTCGCTCGCCGACGCGGTGGTCGAGGGCGACACCGCGGCGGCCCTGACGATCGCCGAGCGGCTGATCGCCCAGGGCGAGAGCGTCAACGGGCTCGCCTACATGCTCTCCTCGCGGCTGCGCGCCGCGGCCACGGCCGCCGCCGAGCTCGAGGCGGGGCGGCCCGCGAAGCAGGTCGCCGACGCCCTGCCGATGCACCCTTACGCGGCGAAGATGCTGGTTCAGCGGATCGGCGACCGCTCGCCGGGCGAGCTCCGCGACGCGGTCGGCGCGATCGCCGACCTCGAGCTCTGGTGCCGCGGGGGCTCGGACTACAGCGAGGGTGTCGCGCTGACGCTTGCGCTGCGCCGGGCCACGGGCGCCGGAGACGCCGAGCCGCTTGCGGCCTAGGTCAGGCGGACTGGCTCTGCGCCGAGCGCAGGCGAGCGGCGCGGGCCTTGCGGCGGGCGCCGGTGTTCTTGTGCATCGCGCCCTTCTGGACGGCCTTGTCGATCCGCGAGACCAGGGTCTTGTGAGCCGCCTCGGCGGCCGCGGCGTCGCCGGAGCCGGCAGCCTGCTCGAAGGTCCGGAAATGGGTCTTGACCGACGTCACGAGGCGCCGGTTCTCGAGCCGCTCTCGGGCGGTGCGGGCGTTGCGCTTCTTCTGCGATCCGATATTGGCCATGACCGGCGGCGAAGTGTAGAGAACCGTGGCTGAGGACCCGCGAGACCCGCTCGAGGGGCGTCCGCCCGAGCCGGCGTCCCCGTTCGACCCCGAGGGCGAGGAGAGCCCGCCGCCCCGGCAGTCGTTCTCGATGGACACCGAGACCTTCATGGCGATCCCGGCGCCGGCGCCGGCGCGCCCGTTCGAGCCGCCGGAGTGGGAGGGAGGCCCGCGCGCCGGGCGGCTCGCCCGCTCGACCGCCTTCTTCTCGCTCGCGACCAGCCTCTCGCGCGTCGCCGGGCTCGTCCGCGAGATCGTCGCCGCGAGCTACTTCGGGATCAAGGGGCCGATGTCGGCGTTCACGATCGCGTTCCAGATCCCGAACCTGATCCGCAGCCTGTTCGCCGACGCCGCGATCCAGGCCGCCTTCGTTCCGGTCTTCCTCGAGAAGCTCGAGCAGGGCGACCGCCGCGAGGCGTTCCGGCTCGCCTCGCAGATGCTGTTCCTGGTCACGATGGTGCTCGGCGCGATCACGGCGCTGTTCGTGCTCCTGGCGCCGGTGCTGGTCCCGATCTTCGCCCCCGGATTCGAGGGCGAGCTGCTCGACCTCACGGTCACGCTCTCGCAGATCCTGTTCCCGATCCTGATCATGCTCGGGGTCACCGGGATCGTCGTCGGGATCCTCAACAGCGACGACCGCTTCGCGGCGTTCGCGATCTCGCCCTTCTTCTGGAACGTCGCGATCATCCTCACGCTCGTCGTCCTCGCTCCGATGTTCTCGGAGGAGGACCAGATCTACGCCTACGCGATCGGCGTGCTGGTCGGGACCGCGATCCAGCTCGCGATCCCGGTCTGGGACCTGCGCCACACGAAGTTCAAATTCAAGATGACCTGGCGCTTCGACCGCAAGATCAGCCCCGAGGTCCGCCAGGTGCTGCTGCTGATGCTGCCCGTGACGATCAGCCTCGGGCTGATCAACTTCAACCTCGTCATCAACAGCTTCTTCGGCACCTTCGTCTCCGACCAGGCGCCGGCGGCGATCGACAAGGCGTTCCGGATCTACATGCTTCCCCAGGGGATCTTCTCGGTCGCGGTCTCGACCGTCGTCTTCCCGACCCTCGCCCGCTTCGCCGCCCGCCGCGAGTACGCCGAGCTGCGGGCGACGATGGCGAACGGGATGCGCCAGATCCTGCTCCTGCTCGTCCCCGCCGCGGCCGCGATCCTCGTCCTCTCGGAGCCGATGATCCGGCTCGTCTACGAGCGCGGCGAGTTCGACGCCCAGCAGACCGACGTCGTCGCCACGGCGCTGTTCTGGTTCGCGTTCTCGCTGCCCTTCAACGGCCTCTTCCTGATCCTCACCCGGACCTTCTTCAGCCTCCAGCGGCCCTGGATCCCGACCTGGATCTCGGTCGGCAACCTGGCGCTGACGGCGCTGTTCGCGGGGGTCTTCTACGGCCCGTTCGGGGTCGGCGGGATCGTCGCGGGGACCGCGATCGCGACCGCGGCCAGCGTCTTTGCCCAGTCGTACATCCTGCGCCGCGAGCTCGGCGGGCTCGAGCTGACCCGGTTCCTCGACGCCTCGCTGCGCGTCGTCGGCGCCTCGGCGGTGCTCGCCGCGACGAGCTACCTGGTCTGGTGGCTGCTCGACGACGCGCTCGGGCGCGGGATCGGAGGCCAGATCGTCTCGATGGGCGTCGCGCTCGCCGCCGGAGCGGTGGTCTACTTCGCGGTGGCGAAGATGCTCCGGATCCCCGAAGTCGACCAGCTCCTGCGCGTCGTCAGGCGACGCTGAGGTCTTGATGGCCGACCACGAGCACGTCGCGACCATCAAGCGCTTCTACGAGGCGTACAACCGCGGCGACTACGAGGGCGCGACCGCACTCGCCCACCCCGAGGTCGAGGTCGTGCGCATCGGCGGATTCCCCTCGATCAAAGGCCACGAGGCGATCGTCGAATGGATGAAGCCCGACGCGCTCACCGACCCGAGGATCGAGCCGCACGAGTTCACACTCGGCGAGAACCGCGTCCTGGTCGACTTGACGTTTCGCGCCCGCGGTGCCGGCAGCGGGATCGACGCGACCGTGGAGGGCGCCCAGGTCTTCGAGTTCAAGGGCGACAAGGTGATCCGCACCGCGTTCTTCACCGATCGCGACGAGGCCCGCGCCGCGTTCGAAGCGCCGCCTGAGACCTAAGCCGCTACTCGCGGCCGCCATACTGATCGGTCGCCATGGAACGCGTCCGCAACTTCTCGATCATCGCCCACATCGACCACGGCAAGTCGACGCTGGCCGACCGCATCCTCGAGGTCACCCACGCCGTCGAGGGCAACAAGATGCGCGCCCAGATCCTCGACTCGATGGACCTCGAGCGCGAGCGCGGGATCACGATCAAGGCCCAGGCGGTCCGGGTTCCGTTCACCGCCGACGACGGCGAGACCTACAGCCTCCACCTGATCGACACTCCCGGCCACGTCGACTTCTCATACGAGGTCTCGCGCAGCCTGGCGGCGTGCGAGGGCGGGTTGCTTGTCGTCGACGCCGCTCAGGGCGTCGAGGCGCAGACGGTCGCCAACGCCTACGCGGCGATCGAGGCCGGGCTCGAGCTGATCCCGGTCCTCAACAAGGTCGACCTTCCGAGCGCCGACCCCGAGCGGGTCACCGTGGAGGTTTGCGACCTGCTCGGCTGCGACCCCGCCGACGTGCTGCGGATCTCGGCCAAGACCGGCGAGGGCGTGCCCGAGGTGCTCGAGGCGATCGTCGACCGGATCCCGGCTCCCGTGGGCGACCCCGAGGCGCCGCCGCGGGCGCTGATCTTCGACTCCGAGTTCGACAACTACCGCGGCGTCGTCGCCTACGTGCGGATGATCGACGGCTCCTTCAGGACCAACGAGGCGATCGTGGCGATGCAGACCGGCACCGAGGCCGAGCTCGACGAGATCGGCTACTTCGCCCCGGACATGAAGGCGACGCCGCGGATGGAGGCCGGCGAGGTCGGCTACGTGATCACCGGGCTCAAGGACGTCTCGAAGCTGCGCGTCGGCGACACGCTGACCTCGCGCGAGCGCCCCGCCCAGCAGGCGCTCGAGGGCTACCAGGAGGTCCGCCCGATGGTCTTCTGCGGGCTGTTCCCGATCGAGACCGACCGCTACGAGGACCTCCGCGAGGCGCTCGACAAGCTCTCGCTCAACGACGCCGCGCTCTCCTGGGAGCCGGAGACGAGCCAGGCGCTCGGGTTCGGCTTCCGCTGCGGCTTCCTCGGCCTCCTGCACATGGACATCGTCCGCGAGCGGCTCGAGCGCGAATACGACCTCGACATGCTCGCGACGACCCCCAACGTCCGCTACGAGGTGCTGCTCACCAGCGGCGAGGAGAAGGAGATCCACAGCCCGACCGACATGCCCGAGCCGGACCGGATCGAGGAGATCCGCGAGCCCTACATCCGCGCGACCCTGATCACCCCGCGCGAGTTCGTCGGCGCGGTGATGGAGCTCTGCCAGGGGCGCCGGGGGACCCACGTCGACATGCACTACCTCTCGCCCGAGCGGGTCCAGATCCGCTACGACCTGCCGCTGGCCGAGATCGTGCTCGACTTCTTCGACCTGCTCAAGTCGTCGACCAAGGGCTACGCCTCGCTCGACTACGAGCCGATCGGCAACCAGGCCTCGAACCTCGCGAAGCTCGACGTCCTGCTCGCCGGCGACAAGGTCGACGCGCTGTCGCTGATCGTCCACCGTGACTCCGCCTACGAGCAGGGCAAGGTCCTGGTCGAGCGGCTGAGGAAGACGATCCCGCGCCAGCAGTTCGACGTCCCCGTGCAGGCGGCGATCGGCTCGAACATCATCGCCCGCGAGACCGTCAAGGCGGTCCGCAAGGACGTGACGGCGAAGCTCTACGGCGGCGACGTGACCCGCAAGCAGAAGCTGCTCAAGAAGCAGAAGAAGGGCAAGAAGCGGATGAAGCAGGTCGGCGCCGTCGAGGTGCCCCAGGAGGCGTTCCTCGCCGTGCTCCAGGTCGATGAGTGAGGCTGAGCCGAGCGAGCGTCAGCGCCAGAACCTCGAGCTGAGCGCGGCCGCCTTCGCGGCGTTCCGGGCCGACAGCTACGAGGACCTGCTCGCGATCGCCGACCCCGATGTCGAGGTCTTCGCGTCCTCCGACCTCGCGAACTCGGGAAGCTTCAGCGGGCACGAAGGCCTCGTAACGTGGATCAGCGCGTGGCTCGAGGCCTGGGAGGAGTTCGAGGTCGAGGTGCTGCGCATGGGCCCGATCGGGGAGCGCTGTGTCCTGACCGCGATCCAGCAGTCGGCGGTCGGCAGGGGCAGCGGGATCCCGGTCGAGATGGAGGTCACGTTCATGGTCGAGATCGGCGACGCCGGGAAGTTCACCGCGCTCCACCTCTACCCGTCCTGGGAGGACGCCGAGCGCGTCGCCCGCGAGCGCGAGGGCGGCTAGCCCGAGGGCACGCGGGTGAGCGGGATCGCGAGGTCGTTGCGCAGGTCCTCGACCCGCGCGCGGTCGTCGGAGATAACGATCACCTCGTCGGCGGGGTAGGAGCGGAGCTCGTCGGCGAGCGCCTGGAGCGGGTGGCTGTCGCCGACCGCCCCGCTGACCCGCAGCCCGGTCGCGGTCAGCGCCCCGGCCGAGCGCGCGAGCGTGTCCTGGGCCGCCTCGCGGGCGCGGTCCTCGGCCGAGAGCCAGCGCTCGAGCGCGCGGGTCGGCGCGGGGACGAGGATCCGCACGTCGGCGGCGCCGGCCGAAAGCTCTGCCACGCGCTGGGCCCCGGCGGTGTGGATCTCCTCGGCCGCGAGGACGAGCACCCGCCGCTCGCCGTCGGTGTGCTCGGCGACCTCGAGCTTCGCGAACGGCTTGCTGCGCACCGCCCAGACGACGAGCGCGACCGCTGCCAGGGCGCCAACGGCGAGTCCGAGCCCGGCGCCTTGGCTGCTACTCCCGAAGGCGACGATGATCGGCACGCAGATCGCTGCCACGACGAGCGGAAGCGCCCACGGCTTGAGCGCCGTGTGCCCGCGCGAGTCCTCGTAGGTCAGGCGTACCGCCATCTTGCTTAGTATCCCCGCGCGATGGGAATCGATACCAAAGCCGCGGGCAAGGAATACGACGCGGTCGAATTCGAGATCGAGGCCGACCGGATCCGCCAGTACGCCGACGCGGTCGGCGAGGACAGCGACGTCTACCGCGACGCCGAGGCCGCCAAGGCCGCCGGTTTCCGCGACGTCGTCGCGCCGCCGATGTTCGCCGTCGTCTACAGCGCCCCGGCGATGGGCCCGGCGATCCTCGACCCCGAGGTCGGGATCAACTTCCCGGCGATGGTCCACGGCGGCCAGGAGTTCGAGTGGGGCGAGCCGGTCGTCGCCGGGGACAAGATCACGACGACCGCCAAGGTCAACGAGATCTACGAGAAGGACGGCAAGGGCTTCTACGTCTTCGAGACCGTGTCCGAGAACCAGGACGGCGCCGAGGTCGTGCGCGCGACCTGGACCAACATCGTGAGGGGTGTCTGATGGCCGATCTGAAACAGGGTGATGTCGATCCCCGAGCTCAAGGTCACCCCCGACGAGGGCCTGACCAAGCGCTACGCCGAGGCCTCCGGCGACCCCAACCCGATCCACATCGACGAGGACTTCGCCAAGCAGGCCGGCCTCCCCGGCTGCATCCTGCACGGCCTCTGGACTATGGCCCAGGTCGCGCGCGCCAACAACGCCGCCGCCGGCGGCGACCCCCGAGCCCTGAAGGGGCTCAAGGTCCAGTTCCGCGGCATGGGCTTCCCCCAGCAGGAGGTCACGGTCACCGGGACGGTCAAGGAGGCCGACGGCGGCAAGGTCGTCGTCGACACCGTCGCCGAGCAGAACGGCAACCAGATCATCCGCAACGCCGAGGCCGAGCTGCAGGTCGGCTAGCCGACGCCGCATGGGCTCCCGGCCGAGCCGGGCGCCCACCTAAAATCCCCGTCGTGCTCACCGAACGCCAACAGCGCGTGCTCGGGATCGTCATCGACGCCCACCTCGACACCGGCCGCCCGGTCGGTTCGCGCGCGGTCGCGGGCCACGCCGAGGTCAGCTTCAGCCCCTCGACCGTGCGGGCCGAGCTCGCGGCGCTCGAGGACGCCGGCTTCCTGACCCACCCGCACACCTCCGCCGGCCGCGTTCCGACCGACTCCGGCTACCGCCTCTACGTCGATTCGCTGCTCGCGGCCGAGAAGCCCGCGCGGGCGCCCCAGATCGCGCCCGAGGTGGCGCGGATGCGGAGCGAGGTCGAGGACGCGATCCGTGAGACGACGACCGAGCTCTCGAGGATCAACGACCTGCTCGCCGTGGTCACGGCGCCGCCGATCGAGTCGGCGCGGATCCACCGGGTCGAGGTGCTGTTGCCCCAGCCGCGGGTCGTGACCGTGATCGTGATCGCCTCGAACGGCGAGGTGTCGAAGCGCACCCTTACGTTCGCCGAGCCGGTCGACACCGGGCTCGCCGAGTGGGCCTCGAGCTACCTCAGCGAACGGCTCTCGGGGCTCGGGATCGGGGCGCGGATGATCGGCGGCCGGCTCGCCGAGCCGACGCTCAGCGCCAAGGAGAAGACGTTCCTCGCCGAGCTGGCACCCGGGCTGCGCGACCCCGACGAGTCGGCCGACCACGTCCTCTACCTCGACGGCGCCGCGCGGCTGCTCTCCGATGACCATTCGGCGGATATCCCGCGCGCCGAGCAGCTGCTCGAGGCGCTCGAGCGCCGCGTCAACCTGCTCGAGGTGATGCGCTCGGCGCTCGACGAGCACTCGGTGTTCAGCTGGATCGGCCACGAGAACCCGCGCCCGGAGCTGCGCGGGGTGAGCATGGTCGGCGCCAACTACGGCGTCGCCCACCGCAACCTCGGCTCGGTCGGCGTCATGGGCCCGCTGCGGATGGACTATGCGACCGCGATCTCCTCGGTCCGCGAGGCGGCGACCGAGCTCTCGCGCTTCTTCGAGACCGTCTACGAGGAATAGGAGCGCGACGGCATGGCGACCGCGGTCCCCCGCGACTACTACGAGGTGCTCGGCGTCGAGCGGCGCGCGAGCGAGGTCGAGATCAAGAAGGCGTTCAAGCTCCGCGCCCGCGAGCTGCACCCCGACGTCAACGGGAACCCCGACGCAGAGGAGGCGTTCAAGGAGTGCGCCGAGGCCTACGAGGTGCTCTCCGACCCCGACCGCCGCCGCACCTACGACCGCTACGGCCACGAGGGCCTGCGCTCGGGCGGGTTCTCGCCCCACGCGACGGGCAGCGTCGAGGACATCTTCCAGGCCTTCTTCGGCGGCGGCGGCGCGTTCGGCGACGCCTTCGGCCGCCAGGGCCCGGTCGCCGGCGCCGACATCGGGGCCGCAGTCGAGGTCAGCCTCGCCGAGGTCCTGACCGGCGTCAGCCGCGACGTCGCCTTCGACGCGATCCAGACCTGCGAGGCGTGCAAGGGCAACGGCGCCGAGCCGGGAACCCCGATCGTCACCTGCGAGCGCTGCGACGGCGCCGGGCAGCTGCGCCAGGTCAGCCGCAGCATCTTCGGCCAGGTCGTCCACGCGGCCCCCTGCGACGCCTGCGCCGGCGCCGGCAAGATCCCCGAGTCGCCGTGCGCCGAGTGCTCCGGGCTCGGCCGGGTCAACGGCCGGCGAACCTGGGAGGTCGAGGTCCCGCCCGGGATCGCCGACGGCCAGCGAATCCGGATCGCGGGCGCCGGGCACGCCGGTGAGGCCGGCGCCGGGGCGGGCGACCTCTACGTCGAGGTCCGGGTCGGCGACGACCCGCGCTTCCAGCGCCAGGGCAGCGACCTGATCAGCGGGATCGAGGTCCCGGCGACCGCGGCGATGCTCGGCGACGAGGTCGAGGTCGAGACGATCGAAGGCGCGATCACCGTCGACGTCCCAGCGGGTACCCAGCACGGCGACTCGGTGCGGATCCGCGGCGAGGGACTGCCGGCGCTCGGCGGCTCGCGGCGCGGAGACCTGCACGTCGTCTTCGAGCTCGTGGTCCCGAAGAAGCTGAGCCGCAAGCAGCGCCAGATCGCCGAGCAGCTCCGCGACGAGCTCGGATCGTGACGCTCTTCCTCCGGTGATCCGGCTCGCGGTCCGCTGTCGCCCCGAACTCGCCGAAGCGGTGCTCGCCGAGCTGCTGACGCTGGCGCCGGGCGGGGTCGAGGAGGACGAGGGCGACGGCTACGTCGAGTACGCGATCTACGGCGTCCCGGGAGAGGTTCCGGATCTCGGCCCGCTCGAGGCGACGGTCCTCGACGCCGCCCCGGGGCCGAGCGGCGAACAGCGCGACCGCTCGAAGATCCAGGTCAGCAGCACCGAGGTCCCCGACGACTGGGCCGAGCGCTGGATCGACTTCCACAAGCCGGTCCTGATCGGCGAGCGGGTGCGGATCCGGCCCTCGTGGGAGCCGCCCTCGAGCGACGACACGATCGACGTCGTCGTCGACCCCGGCCAGGCCTTCGGCACCGGTGCCCATCCGACCACCCGGCTCTGCGTCGAGCTCCTGCTCGAACTGGCCGCCGAGGGCCGCGCCTCCGGCCCGGCCGCCGACTGGGGCACCGGCTCGGGCGTGCTCGCGATCATCGCCGCGAAGCTCGGCTGGGGCCCGGTCAGCGGCGTCGATCACGAGCTCGCGGCGCTCGAGGCCGCGCGTGCAAACGCGGAGGCGAACGGGGTCGAGCTCGCGCTCTCGCGGGTGAATTTGCGCCAGGACCCGCCGCCGACTGCCCCGCTCGCGATCGCCAACCTGACCTCGCCCGTCCTCGTCGACATCGCCCCCCGGCTCGATCCCGGCACCGCCGAGACGCCATCGACCCTGGTCTGCTCGGGGATGCTCGCCCCGGAGGTCGACACGATCGCCATGGTCATGAGCGAGGGCGGCTACTCCGAGCGCAGCCGGCGGGTCGGCGGGGAGTGGGGAGCCCTGCTGCTCGAGCGGGCGGAGTAGGGTCGGCGCGCCCGCACGGGCGAAACCACAAAGGAGTGAACGAATGGTCAAGACGCTGAACGTGGAGACGTTGCCGGAGCCCGCGGGATTCACCCACGTGGGCATCGCCGAGGGAACGAAGCTCGTCTTTCTCGCCGGCCAGGTCTCCCAGGACGAAGAGGGGAACATCGTCGGGCCGGACGACCTCGCCAAGCAGACCGAGCAGGCGGTGGTCAACGTCGCCGCGTGTCTCGAGGCGGCGGGCGCGACGTTCGCCGATGTGGCGAAGACCGTCATCTACGTGGTCGACTGGGACGAATCCAAGCTCGAGCAGCTCACGGCGGGTTTCATGCGAGCGGCCGAGCGGCTCGGAAGCGCGGCCCTCGCCCCGGTCACCCTGGTCTCTGTCTCGAAGATCTTCCAGGAGGGCTTTCTGGTCGAGCTCGACGTGACCGCGGTGGTTTCCTGATCGCTTCCGGGGTTCGCAGATAGGTGGCTGACGACCGGCGCGAGCTCCCGATCGCCGTCTTCGATTCCGGCGTCGGCGGCCTGACCGTGCTCCACGAGTGCCTCGTCTCGCTGCCCGAGGAGGACTTCGTCTACCTCGGCGACACGGCGTACTTCCCCTACGGGGTGAAGGACCCCGACGAGCTCCGGGCGCGGATCCGGGAGATCGCCGAGCTGCTGCTCGACCGCGGCGCGAAGCTCCTGGTGATCGCCTGCAACACCGCGACCTCGATCGGCCAGGAGGTGGCGCGCGAGGTCGCCTCCGAGCGCGGGGTCGAGGTCGTGCCGGTGGTCGAGCCGCAGGCCGAGATCGCCGCGGCGATCACCGCCAACGGCCGGGTCGGCGTCCTCGCGACGCCGAACACGGTCGAGAGCGGGGCTT
Source organism: uncultured Solirubrobacterales bacterium (assembly GCA_963817065.1). GTDB lineage: Bacteria > Actinomycetota > Thermoleophilia > Solirubrobacterales > 70-9 > CAWFMO01. The sequence continues at coordinate 1,856,311 of CAWFMO010000001.1, read as the reverse complement.
ACAGGCAGGCGCTCGAGCTCCAGGGCCGGACCCTCGACGTGACCGAGGTCGAGGCGCCGGATCTCGCCCCGTTCATCCAGGACGGGTCGCCGTTCGACGACAAGGTGATGACGATGGCCCGGGCCTACTGCAAGCCGCTGCACGAGGCCGACGTCGACACGCTGATCCTCGGTTGCACCCATTATCCGCTCGTCGCGCCGATGCTGCAGCGGATCCTCGGCCGCGACATCCGCCTGGTCGCCGGCGGGCACGCCGTCGCGGCGGCGGTTCAGCGGATTCTCAATCGCGGCGGATTGGCGCAGACGCGGGAGGGCGAGGGCGCCTACCGCTTTCTCTGCACCGCGGACGTCGAGAGCTTCCGCGAGCTGGGGACGAGGTTCCTGCAGATGCCGCTCGGCGAGGTCGAGCACGTCGACATCGCCTGACTGGGCCGCTGCGTACTCTTAAGGCGATGAGCGAGTCGATACTCGAGCGCGTCCAGGCGGACGTCAAGACCGCGATGAAGGCCGGCGAGAAGGATGCGGTCGGGCAGCTGCGGATGCTCGCCAACGCGCTCCAGAACGCCGCGAAGGAGGGCGAGGCCGACGAGGTCGCCGTGCTCCAGGGCGAGCGCAAGCGCCGGCTCGAGGCCGCCGAGCAGCTCCGCAAGGGCGACCGCGAGGACGCCGCCGCCGCCGAGGAGGCCGAGGCGAAGCTGATCGAGGACTATCTCCCCGAGCAGCTCTCGGACGACGAGCTCAACGAGCTCGTCGCATCGGCGGTCGAGGAGAGCGGCGCCAACGAGCAGAAGGACATGGGCAACGTGATGAAGGCGCTGATGCCGAAGGTCGCGGGCCGAGCCGACGGCAAGCGGGTTTCACAAGCGGTGCGCGAACGACTTGGCGCGTAGGCAGCTCGAGATCGACAACGCCGTGGCGGCCGAGCTCGCCGGCTCCGAGGACGCGGTGCTGAAGGCGCTCGAGGGACACCTCGAAGCCGACGTCCATCTGCGCGGCAACGTCCTCACCCTCGACGGCAGCGCCGGCGAGGTTCGGACCGCCGAGACGGTGGTCTCCGAGCTCGTCGAGCTGATCGAGCAGGGCCACCAGATCGCGCCGGGGACGATCGAGGCCGTGACCGGAGCCCTCGACGCCCACGAGAGCCCGGCCGAGATCCTCGAGGACGTCGTCTGGCAGCACCGCAACGCGCGCGTCGCGCCGAAGACGATCAACCAGAAGCGCTACGTCGACAGCATCCGCGACCACACCGTCACGTTCGGGATCGGGCCGGCTGGAACGGGCAAGACCTTCCTCGCGGTCGCGATGGCGGCCGCGGCGCTGAGCTCGAACCAGGTCACGCGGATAATCCTCACCCGCCCCGCGGTCGAGGCCGGCGAGCGCCTCGGCTTCCTACCGGGCGACATCCAGGCCAAGGTCGATCCTTACCTGCGGCCGCTGTTCGACGCCCTCTTCAACATGCTCGAACCCGAGAAGGTCAACACCTACTTCGACAGCGGGATCATCGAGGTCGCGCCGCTGGCATTCATGCGGGGCCGCACCCTGGACAACTCGTTCGTGATCCTCGACGAGGCCCAGAACACGAGCCCCGAGCAGATGAAGATGTTCCTGACCCGGCTCGGCTTCGGATCGCGGATGGTGGTGACCGGCGACATCACCCAGATCGACCTTCCGCGCGACCAGCGCTCGGGGCTGATCGAGGTCTCCGAGATCCTCGACCAGGTCCAGGACATCAACTTCATCCGCTTCGGCGGCGAGGACGTCGTCCGCCACAAGCTCGTGCAGCGAATCGTCGCCGCATACGGGGAGCACTCCGAGCGTGATGATCGACCTGGCTGACGTCCCGCCGGAGCTGCAGGACGCCGTCGTCGCGGCGCTCGAGGCGGCGGGGGTCAAGGACGGGCACGTCGCGATCGAGCTCGTCCGCGAGGGCAAGATGCGGACCCTCAACTACGCCCACCGCGGCGTCGACGAGCCGACCGACGTCCTCGCCTTCCCGCTCGACGGCGTCGCCGGCTCGACCGGGCCGCGCGAGCTCGGCGACGTCTTCATCTGCCCCGACGAGGCCGAGAACATCGTCGAGGCGGCAGTCCACGGCACGCTCCACCTCTGCGGCCACGACCACGAGACCGACGACGGCGAGATGCTCGCGCTCCAGGCCAAGGTCATGGAGTCGCTGTCCAGGTGAGTCCGCGCAGGTGAGCCGGGCCGGGTTCGTCGGGCTCGCGGGCCGCCCCAACGTCGGCAAGTCGACCCTGGTCAACGCGATCACCGGCGCCAAGGTCGCGATCACCGCCGAGCGCCCGCAGACGACCCGCCGCGCCGTGCGCGGGATCGCCACGGCCCCCGGCGGCGAGTGGCAGCTCGTCCTCACCGACCTGCCCGGCGTCCAGCGGCCCCGCGACGCACTCACCGAGCGCATGCAGCGCCGGGTCGAGCGCGAGCTCGCCGACTCCGACGTCGCGCTGATCGTCATCAACGGCCAGGAGGGGGTCGGGCCCGGCGACCGCTTCATCGCCAACGTGCTGCTCGAGGCGGGCGGCGCCACGCCCGTCCTCTGCGCGGTCAACAAGCGCGACCGGATGGGCCCCGGCGAGATCGCCGCGGTGCTCTCCGAGGCCGCCGAGCTCGACGCGATCGACGAGATCTTCCCGGTCAGCGCCAAGACCGGCGAGGGACTCGAGGAGCTGATCGCGCGCCTGGCCGAGCTGGTTCCCGAGGGCCCGCTGATGTACCCGCCCGAGCAGCACTCCGACCAGGCGAGCGAGGTCCTGCTCGCCGAGCTGATCCGCGAGCAGGTCCTGCGTCGCACCCGCGAGGAGCTCCCGCACGCGGTCGAGGCCGAGATCGACGAGGTCGCGACCCGCGAGGACGGGCTGATCGAGGTCCGCGCTCACGTCTGGGCCGAGACCGACTCGCAGAAGGCGATCCTGATCGGCAAGGGCGGCCAGAAGATCAAGGAGATCGGCAGCGCCGCGCGCTCAGAGCTCGAGCGCGAGCTCGGATCGAAGGTGTTTCTCGACCTCCAGGTCCGGGTCAGGCCGCGCTGGCGGCGCGACGACGCGCTGTTAGACCGGCTCGGGATCGACTAGCGAACGGGCCGGCGCAAGAAGAAGAAGTAACGGATAGGGTGTTGGCGATGCGCCAGGGACGCAGGAACTTGATACTCGCCGGGCTTTGCGCCGCGATCGTCTGCGCGCTCGCGCCGGCGAGCGCGAGCGCCGGGACGATCACCCCCAACGCTCTCGGCGATGACTTCGGAAACCCCGGCAGCTGTTCGCTCAGGGAGGCGATCGAGGCGGCGAATACCGACGGCGACTTCGGCGGCTGCACTGCGGTGGGGGCGATGGTCGACGAGGACGAGGACACGATCGTGCTCCAGTCGGGGTCCACCTATGGACTGACACTGACGCCCTTCCCTCTCGGCGTCGACGACACGAACGAAACGGGAGACCTCGACGTCCGCTTCGAGGACCTGATCATCCAGTCCAGCGGCGCCGCCCGCGCGACGATCGACGCCAACGGCATAACGACCGCTGACCGCGTGCTGGACCTGGGTCCCAACAGCCAGTTCCTCGCCTCGGCCTCGCTGACGAATCTCGTGATCACGGACGGCATCGACTCCGCCGGGGCAGGCGGCGCCGGGATCAGAAACGGCGGTGCGTCGAGCCTCACGATCACGAACTCGAGAATCACCGCGAACAGCTCCCCAGCCGGCGCCGGAGGCGCGCTCAGGCAATCCGCCGGCGGCGCAGTGACGATCACCGACACCTCGATCGACACGAACAACTCGGGCGCCGGGGGAGGCATATTCCACGAGTTGGGCACGCTGAACCTCACCCGCAGCACGGTCAGCGGCAACCAAACACCGGACGCCTTGAGCGGTGGTGGGGGCCTCCTTGTCTCGCAGTTCGCCCACGCGACGCTGAGGAACACGACCGTCAGCGGGAACATGACGAAGGGCAACGGCGGCGGGATCTGGAGCCAGGGCACTCTGACGCTCGCCAACACGACCGTTGCCGAGAACGGCGCCGACACCGACGACACCGGGGGCGGGGACGGCGGCGGGCTCTACGCCAATGCCGCCGGCACCGTCACCGCGCGCAGCTCGATCTTCAGCGACAACGCCGACAACTCGTCGGTCGGGAACGTCTTCAACGACTGCGGGATCGTCGCTCCCGCGGTCCTCGTCTCGCAGGGTTTCAACATCGTCGAAGACGGGGCCGGCTGCGTCAACTGGGTCGCGTCTGACCTCGTCGGCAGCTCCGCCGACATCGGCCCGCTCGCCGACAACGGCGGCCCGACGCGGACGCATCTGCCGCAGCCCGGCGGCGACGCCGTCGACGCCGGCAACCCAGCGACCCCCGGCGGCGCCGCGCCCGCCTGCGAGCTGCTCGACCAGCGCGCACAGCCGCGAGCCGGCGCACCCGAGCCCTGCGACATCGGCGCCGTCGAGGTGCAGGGAGTCGTGTTCACGCTCAACAAGACGGGCGCCGGGGCAGGATCGGTGGTCAGCGACCCCGCGGGCATCAACTGCGGCGGGACCTGCAACGCGGTCTTCGACGAGGGCACAGAGCTCACGCTTACCGCGACCGCCGATGCCGGTTCCACGTTCGCCGGCTGGTCGAACCCCGGTTGCGGAACCCTCCCCTGCGACATCACGGTCGGCCTCACCCAGAACGCGATGACCGCGACCTTCAACGACATCGCTGAGCCACCGGTGCTGGATCCGATCGGCGACAAGACCGTTCAGACCGGCCAGAATCTCGCCTTCGCCGTCACCGCGACCGACCCCGATCCGGGAGCTGTGCTGACCTACTCGATGCTGAACGGTCCCGCGGGCGCGACGCTCAATCCGACGACCGGCGCCTTCTCCTGGACGCCGAGTGCCGCCCAGGTCGGAACCTTCCCGGCCGTCGAGTTCATCGTCAGCGACGGCACTCTCGCCGACTCCGAGCTGATCACGATCACGGTCACCCCGGCTCCGGCCGGAGGGGGCGGAGGGACCGGCGGCGGAGGCGGGGCCGTCACTCCCGGCCCAACTGGCCGGCGCGCCGCGGCGCTCAAGAAGTGCAAGCGCAAGAAGGGCGTCGCGCGCAAGAAGTGCAAGAAGAAGGCTAAGAAGCTCCCGGCCTAGCCGTCCGCGCGGGGCGCTGAGAAGCCCCGCCCGTTCGCGAACTCACCGCGCTCGTACCATTGGCCGATGCCCGAAGCGATCAACTTCGACGAGCGCGGCCTCGTGCCGTGCGTGATGCAGGACTTCCGCTCCGGGGAGGTCCTGACCCTCGCCTACATGAACGAGGAGGCGCTGCGGCGCACGCGCGAGACCGGCGAGGTCCACTTCTACAGCCGCTCGCGCGACGAGATCTGGCACAAGGGCGAGACGTCGGGGAACACCCAGCGCGTGCGCCAGCTCCGCTTCGACTGCGACGGCGACGCGATCGTCGCCCTGGTCGAGCCCGCGGGCCCCGCCTGCCACACCGGCGAGCGCTCGTGCTTCTACCGCGACCTCGACGGATCCGCCGACCCGGCGGTCGACGCCCCGCCGGCGCCGGGCGAGCCGCTGCCCGCGACCCACGAGGCGCTGGCGGCGCTCGAGCGGACGCTGCTCGAGCGCCGGAGCGAGCGCCCCGAGGGCAGCTACACGGTCGAGCTGCTCGACGACCCAGCGCTCGCCGCCGAGAAGGTGCGCGAGGAGTCCCACGAGGTGATCAAGGCGGTCGAGGGCGAGTCCGAGCAGCGGATAGCCGAGGAGGGCGCCGACGTCCTCTACCACCTCCAGGCGCTGATGCAGACGCGCGGGGTCTCGATCGCCGAGGCGCTCGACGTCCTCAACGGCAGGCGCAAGTGACCGTTACCGCGCAGCTTCCCGATCTCGTACCGAGCCTCGAGCAGGCGCGGGAGCTGGCGCGCAAAGCCAACGTCGTCCCGGTGCGCCAGACCTTCGTCAGCGACACCGAGACCCCGGTCTCGGCCTACCTCAAGCTGCGGGGAGAGGGCCCGAGCTTCCTGCTCGAGTCCGCCGAGCAGGGCGGCCGTCTCGGCCGCTACTCGTTCCTCGGCTTCCGGCCGCGGGCCGAACTGCGCTGGAGCGACGGGAAGCTCAGCGAGTGGAACGGGGAGGGGGCGGCGAGCGGCTCCGAGCCGGTAGCGGTCAACGACGCGGCCGATCCGTATACGGCTGTCGCCGCCTACCTCGCCGGATTCGAGCTCGCCGAGCTCGAGGGGCTACCGCCGTTCGCCGGCGGCGCGGTCGGCCTCTTCGGCTACGACCTCGTCCGCACGGTCGAGACCAAGCTCGGCGAGCCCAACCCCGACACGATCGGTCTCCCCGACCTAGCGCTGCTGGTCACCGACCACCTGCTCTGCTTCGACCACCAGCGCCACGAGCTGACAGCGATCGCCAACGCCTACTCCGATGACGAGGGCGGCATCGAAGCTTCATACGGCCGCGCGGCGGAGGCGATCGCCGGGTTGCACGAGCAGCTCAAGCAGCCCGTGCCCGAAGCCGAAGGCGCGGCGGCGGTCGAGCCGCCGACCTTCGAGTCGAACCAGACGCGCGAGGAGTTCGAGGCCAAGGTGGCGCGGATCGTGGAGTACGTGCACGCGGGCGATGCGTTCCAGGTCGTCCCTTCGCAGCGCTTCAGCGCCGACGCCCCCTGCGAGGCGTTCTCGATCTACCGCGGCCTCAGAACCGTCAACCCGTCCCCATATATGTACTTCCTCGACTTCGGCGACTTCGAGATCGCCGGCGCCTCGCCCGAGCCGCTGGTCACGGTCAACGGCGACCGGGTCGAGACCCGGCCGATCGCCGGCACCTACCCGCGCGGCGCCGACGAGGAGGAGGACCGGCGCAACGCGGAGGCGCTGCTCGAGGACCCCAAGGAGCGCGCCGAGCACGTGATGCTCGTCGACCTCGGCCGCAACGACCTCGGCCGCGTCTGCGAGTACGGCTCGATCTCGGTCGACGAGCTGATGGTCGTCGAGACCTACTCGCATGTCCTCCACATCGTCAGCCGCGTGTCGGGGACGCTGCGCGACGGGATCGGCGCGATGGACGTCCTGCGCTCGCTGCTGCCCGCGGGAACGCTCTCGGGCGCCCCGAAGGTGCGCGCGATGGAGATCATCGACGAGCTCGAGCCGCACAAGCGCGGCTCCTACGGCGGCGCGATCGGCTACCTCTCCTACGCCGGCGACCTCGACACCGCGATCCACATCCGCACGGTCGTCGTCAAGGACGGCAAGATCCACGTCCAGGCCGGCGGCGGCACGGTCGCCGACGCGAAACCCGACTACGAGTACGAGGAGTCGGTCAACAAGGCGAAGGCCGTGTTCCGCGCGGTCGAGCTCGCCGCAGGGAATCCGGAGTGGCCATGACCAAGGTCCTCGTCATCGACAACTACGACTCCTTCACCTACAACCTCGTCCAGTACCTCGGCGAGCTCGGGGCCGAGGTCGAGGTCGTCCGCAACGACGTCGAAACGGTCTCGGCGCTGCTCGCCCGCAAGCCCGACCGGCTCGTCGTCTCGCCGGGGCCCTGCACCCCGGCCGAGGCCGGGGTCTCGGTCGAGGCGATGCGCGCCTTCCCCGAAGCCGGCGTTCCGGCGCTCGGCGTCTGCCTCGGCCACCAATCGCTGGTCGAAGCGTTCGGTGGCTCCGTCGTCCGCGGCGAGCCCGTGCACGGCAAGGACGCCGAGGTCGAGCACGACGGTGCAGCGATCTACGCCGGACTGCCGAGCCCGTTCGTCGCCGGCCGCTACCACTCGCTGATCGCCGACCCCGACCTGCCCGGCGAGCTCGAGCGCACCGCGAGCTCCGGCGACGTCGTGATGGGGGTCCGCCACCGCGAGCTCCCGGTCGAGGGCGTCCAGTTCCACCCCGAGTCGGTGCTGACCCCGGACGGCAAGTCGCTGCTTGACAACTTCCTGCGGCGGTAGGATCACTGCGACCCCGACGGAGAGGAGCTCGACATGGGTAGCGACGACATCGGCGCGAAGGACTTCAAGTTCGGTATGACCGGCCTGGTGCTGATCGGCCTGGTCGCGCTGGCGCTCGGGATCTTCGGCTGAGCGGGCGGCGCGTCTCAAGGGCGCGCCGCTGAACGGCTAACTTCCCGCGCTCGTGCCTAACGACATCCTCACCCGGGCGATCGACGAGCTCTCCGCGGGAACCCACCTGACCGCCGACCACACCTCGGCGGCGCTCTCCGAGATCATGGAGGGGCGCGCGAGCGAGGTCCAGATCGGCGCCTTCCTGATCGCGCTGCGGACCAAGGGCGAGACCGTCGCCGAGCTCGTCGGGCTCGCGCGGACGATGCGCGAGCTCGCGGCCGAAGTCGACGTCGATCCCGAGGGCCTCGTCGACACCGCCGGCACCGGCGGCGGGCCGACGACCTTCAACGTCTCGACCACGGCGGCGCTGATCGCCGCCGCGGCCGGCTGCCGCGTCGCCAAGCACGGCAACCGCTCGGCGACCAGCCGCTCGGGCTCGGCCGACCTGCTCGAGGCGCTCGGGGTCAACATCGAGCTCGACCCGGCCCGGGTCGCCGAGTGCATCGAGGAGCTCGGATTCGGCTTCATGTTCGCCCCCAAGCACCACGCCGCCACCGCGCACGTCGTCCCGGTCCGCAAGGAGCTCGCGGTGCGCACGATCTTCAACTTCCTCGGCCCACTGACGAACCCCGCCGGCGCCAAGCGCCAGCTGCTCGGCGTCTCCGACCGCGGCTACCAGGAGACGATCGCCGAGGCGCTCGTCTCGCTCGGCTGCGAGCGCGCGCTTGTCGTCTCCGCCGACGACGGAACCGACGAGCTCAGCATCGCGGTCCCGACCCGCGTGGTCGAGGTCGCCGACGGCAAGACGGAGGAGTGGTTCGTCGAGGCCGGCGACCTCGGCCTCGAGCAGGCGCCGATCGAGGCGATCGCCGGCGGCGAGCCGGTCGACAACGCTGCGGTGGTCACCCGGATCTTCGAGGGCGAGGCCGGCCCGGCGCGCGAGATCGCGCTCCTCAACGGCGGCGCGGCGATCCTCGTCGCCGGCGGCGCGGAGGACCTAGCCGCCGGCGTCGCGAAGGCGCGCGAGGCGGTCGACTCCGGCGGCGCGAAGGAAGTCGTCGCGAAGCTGGTCGAGGCGACGGCCCGATGAGCATCCTCGACGATCTCGTCGCCGCGGCGCGCGAAGGGGTCGAAGCCCGCCGGCTCGAAGTCCCGCTGGCCGAACTCGAGGAGCAGCTCGGCGGGCGCAGCGGCCAGCGCCCGTTCAACGAGGCGCTGGTCCGCCCGGGCCTCTCGCTCGTCGCCGAGTTCAAGCGCGCCTCGCCGAGCGCCGGCGAGATCCGGCCCGGCGCCGAGCTCGAGGCGATCGTCCACGCCTACGAGGAGGGGGGCGCCGCGGCGCTCTCGGTGCTGACCGAGGAGGGAAGCTTCGGCGGCTCGCTCGCCGACCTGCGCGCGGCGCGCGCGGCCACCGACCTGCCGATTCTGCGCAAGGACTTCCTCATCGACACCTACCAGCTCTACGAGGCGGCGGCGGGCGGCGCCGACGCCGTGCTGCTGATCGTCGCCGCGCTTGAGCCCGACGAGCTCATTCGCCTCCACCAGGAGGCGCGCGCGATCGACCTCGACTGCGTGATCGAGGTCCACGACGGCGACGAGCTCGAGACCGCGCTCGAGATCGATGCCGACGTGCTCGGGATCAACAACCGCAACCTCGACGACTTCAGCGTCGACGTCGCGACCACGTTCGACCTGATGCCCGACGTGCCGGCGGGCAAGACCGTCGTCTCCGAAAGCGGCATAGCCAGCAACGAGCAGCTCAAGGAGCTCGCCGAGGTGGGCGTCGACGCTGTGCTCATCGGTGAGACGCTGATGCGCGCCGACGACCCCGAGGCCGCGCTCCGCAACCTGCTCGCCGGCGAGGAGCCGACGAGCGAGTACAAGCTCTAGCCGCGCTCAGGAACCTCTTAGCCTCGGTTTAGTGCCGGTTGAAGACCGGCTCCGATACTCGTTCTCGTGCAACGAGCCAGGAACTTCTTCGGCGGGTCATTCGGATCGGCGCTGCTCGGCGGCATGGTCGTCGGGCTGCTCGGCTGGATCGCGATCGCCGCGGGCTGGATCGACTCCGGCGACGACTCAGCCGGCATCGCCCAGCCGCCGCTGACCCGTACCGCCAGCGACCCGGACAACGGCAAGGGGTTGACCGTCAACGAGATCTACGAGCGCGACTCCGAGGGGGTCGCGTTCATCCAGGCGGAGGGCGCACCCAGCGCGGCATCCCCGCTCAGCCCCTTCCAGCAGCAGCAGCCGAGCACCGCGACGGGCTCGGGCTTCGTGATCGACACCGACGGGCACATCCTCACCAACGCCCATGTCGTCGAGGGGGCGCAGAAGATCAGCGTCAAGATCGGCGACGGCGAGGAGCTGCCGGCGAAGCTCGTCGGAGCCGATCCCTCATCCGACGTCGCGCTGCTCGACGTCGAGGCCGACGCCTCGGAGCTGAAGCCGCTCGAGCTCGGCGACTCGACCCAGACCGAGGTCGGCGATCCCGTGGTCGCGATCGGCAACCCGTTCGGGCTCGACCGCACGGTGACCAGCGGCATCGTCTCGGCGCTCCAGCGCGAGATCAACGCCCCGAACGGCTTCTCGATCAGCGACGTGATCCAGACCGATGCTCCGATCAACCCCGGCAACTCCGGCGGCCCACTGCTCGACGCCGCCGGGCGCGTGATCGGCATCAACTCCCAGATCGAGACCGGCGGGACGAGCGGCGGCTCGGTCGGGATCGGCTTCGCGGTCCCGATCGCGACCGCGCGCGACGTCGCCGAGCAGCTGATCGACACCGGCGAGGTCGAGCGCGCCTATCTCGGCATCCAGGGCGCCGACGGCGAGAACGGCGGCGCCGTGATCCAGCCGCAGCTCGGCGGCCCCGCGGCCGAGGCGGGGCTCGAGGCCGGCGACACGATCCTCGAGGTCGGCGGCGAGCCGGTCGAGGGAATCTCCGACGTGATCGCGACCGTCAACAACGGCAAGCCCGGCGACGAGCTGACGCTCGAGATCGAGCGCGACGGCGAGCGGCAGGAGATCGTGGTCAGGCTCGGCGAGCGCCCCGCCCAGGCACAGGACTCTTCCGCACCCACACAACCAGGCCAATAGGCCTCTCTCCACATCCAACGGGTTGAGGCCGCCTTCGGGCGGCCTCTCTCGTTGCGGGTTTCGGCGCTCTGCCACAGTTAGTCCATGACTGAGATCAAGGTCTGCGGCATGACGAACCTCGCCGACGCCGAGCACGCGGCGGAGCTCGGCGCCTGGGCGATCGGGCTGATCCACTCGCCCGAGAGCCCGCGCTACGTCGGGCCCGCGGCCGCGGAGCAGATCGGCGCCGCGCTCAAGCGCCGCTGCGAGATCGTCGGGGTGTTCGTGAACCAGACGATCGACGAGGTCGACGAGGCCGCCGAGCGCGCCGGGATGACGATCCTCCAGTTCCACGGCGACGAGGGGCCGTCGTTCTGCGCCGAGGCGGCTCGCAGGACCGGGGCGAAGACGATGAAGGCGATCAGGATCGACAGCGCCGCCGACATCCACACCGCCGACGCCTACCGGACCGACTTCCACCTCTTCGACGCCTACCGGCCCGGCACGCCCGGCGGCACCGGCGAGAGCTTCGACTGGGTGCTGCTCGCGGGGCGGCGCTCGAAGGTCCCGATGGTGCTCGCCGGCGGGCTGACCCCCGAGAACGTCGCCGAGGCGATCGGCGCCGCGCACCCGTTCGCGGTCGACGTCGTCTCCGGGGTCGAGGCCGAGCCCGGGATCAAGGACCGGGCCAAGGTCGAGGCGTTCTTCGAGGCCGTTCAAGCGGTCGAGTCAACGCCGTTCGCGGTGCCGCACGGGCCGCCCGAGAAGGAGGTCACGCGTTGACGGCGGTGGTCGAGGAGCGCTTCGGGCCCTACGGCGGCCGCTACGTCCCCGAGACCCTGATCGCGGCGCTCGACGAGCTGACCGCAGCCTGGGGCGAAGCGCGCGAGGACGCCGGCTTCCAGGCGGAGCTCGGCGCGCTGCTGCGCGACTTCGTCGGCCGCCCGACGCCGCTCTATCTCGCCGAGCGGCTCTCCGAGCGGGTCGGCTCGCGCGTCTATCTCAAGCGCGAGGACCTCGCGCACACCGGGGCCCACAAGATCAACAACGCGATCGGCCAGGCGTTGCTCGCGAAACGGATGGGCAAGCGGCGGGTCATCGCCGAGACCGGCGCCGGCCAGCACGGGGTCGCGACCGCGACCGCCTGCGCGCTGCTCGGCCTCGACTGCGCCGTCTACATGGGGACCGAGGACATCCGCCGCCAGCGCCCCAACGTCGAGCGCATGAAGCTGCTCGGCGCCGAGGTCGTGCCGGTCGAGGCCGGCGCGCGGACGCTGAAGGAAGCCGTCAGCGCCGCGATTCGCGACTGGGTCGCGAGCGTCGCCGACACCCACTACGTGATCGGCTCGGTCGTCGGGCCGGCGCCGTTCCCGACCCTGGTCCGCGACCTCCAGCGCGTGATCGGCGACGAGGCGCGCGAGCAGGCGCTCGCGGCCGAGGGCGAGCTGCCCACGCGGGTGATCGCCTGCGTCGGCGGCGGCTCGAACGCGATCGGCACCTTCACCGCCTTCCTCGACGACCCCGAGGTCGAGTTGATCGGGATCGAGGCTGCGGGGGAGGGGCTCGACGGCCGCCACGGCGCCTCGCTGATCGCCGGGCGCAACGGGGTTCTCCATGGCGCGATGTCGTCGATCCTCGCCGACGAGAACGGCCAGATCCTCGAGGCGCACTCGATCTCCGCCGGACTCGACTACCCGGGCGTCGGCCCCGAGCACGCGATGCTCCGCGACTCCGGGCGCGCCCGCTACGAGGCGGTCGCCGACGACGACGCCCTGCGCGCGTTCGCCGAGCTCGCGAAGCTCGAGGGGATCATCCCCGCGCTCGAGCCGAGCCACGCGATCGCCTGGCTGCTCGAGAACCCGGCACCGGCGGGATACGACGTGCTGACGCTCTCCGGCCGCGGCGACAAGGACCTCGCCGAGGCGATCGAGGGGTTGGAGAAGCTCGATGGCTGATCCATCAATCGCCGCCTCCTCCGCTTCGCGTCCGGGGGCGGCTCGCTCGGGCGTAGACAGGATTTCGGCCGCCTTCAAGGCGGCCGCTGACGAGAACCGCGCCGCGCTGATGCCCTACCTGATGGGCGGCTTCCCGAGCACCGAGACCGCGACCGCGGTCGCGCGCGCCTACGCGGACTCCGGCGCCGACCTGATCGAGCTCGGGGTCCCGTTCTCGGACCCGCTCGCCGACGGGCCGGTGATCCACGCCGCCGCGGTCCGCGCCCTGCACGAGGGCGCGACGCTCGACAGCGCGCTCGAGACCTGCCGCGCCGTCGCCGAGGAGATCCCGGTCGTGGCGATGGTCTACTCGAACATGATCTTCGCCCTCGGCCCCGAGCCGTTCGCGGTCCGGCTCGCCGACGCGGGCGCCGCGGGGGCGATCGTCCCCGACCTGCCGCTCGAGGAGGGCGAGGAGATCCGCGCCGCGCTCGAGGCGCGGGGGCTGGCGCTGATCCCGCTCGTGGCGCCGACGACGCCGCCCGAGCGCCAGGCGCGGATCTGCGAGTCGGCGCAGGGCTTCGTCTACGTCGTCTCGACCACCGGCACGACGGGCGAGCGCGAGGAGCTGCCGGACGACCTGCGAGAGCTGGTCAAGTCGGTGAGCGCCGGCTCCCCGGTCCCGGTCGCGGTCGGCTTCGGGATCTCGACCCCCGCCCAGGCGGCCGAGGTCGGCGCGATCGCCGACGGGGTGATCATCGGTACGCGGCTCGTGCGCGCGGTCGCCGAGGCCGAGGACGCCGATGCGGCGACGGACGAGATCGCCGGCCTGCTCGCCGAGACTCGCGACGCCCTCAAGGGATAGATTTCCCTTTATGCAGCTGCTCGTCTTCCTTGTGCTCGCGACCTGCGCGATGGTGCTCGGCTACGGCCTCTTCGGCTTCGGTGGCCCGATATGCGCGGTCATCTTTCTCGGCATCCTGTTCACCGGCGCGACGCTGCGGGTCGCGCGGCCGCTGCTCGAGATGCTCAAGCCCTAGCCCACGCGCCGGGGCGGCTAGCTTTAGGCCATGCGCATCGGCGTGCTCACCGGCGGCGGCGACTGTCCCGGCCTCAACGCGGTGATCCGCGCGATCGTCCGCAAGGGCGTCGCCGAGTACGAGCACGAGTTCGTCGGCTACCGCGACGGCTGGCGCGGCCCGCTCGAGGGCGAATCGCGGCCGCTCGGGGTCCCCGAGGTCCGCGGCATCCTGCCTCGCGGCGGGACGATCCTCGGCTCCTCGCGGACCAACCCGCTTCAGGAGGACGGCGGCGTCGATCGGATCACCGAGAACCTGAAGTCCGACGGTGTCGAGGGGTTGATCGCGATCGGCGGCGAGGACACGCTCGGGGTTGCGTCAAAGCTGGACGAGCAGGGAGTCAAGGTGGTCGGGGTGCCGAAGACGATCGACAACGACCTCGGCGCGACCGACTACACCTTCGGCTTCGACACCGCGGTCAACATCGCGATGGAGGCGATCGACCGCCTGCACACGACGGCCGAGAGCCACCACCGGGCGCTGATCGTCGAGGTCATGGGCCGCCACGCGGGCTGGATCGCCTTCCACGCCGGGGTCGCCGGCGGCGCCAACGTGATCCTGATCCCCGAGCTCGAGTTCGACATCGAGCGCGTCTGCGACTACATCGAGCGCCGCTACGAGAGCCAGTACTCGCCGATCATCGTCGTCGCCGAGGGGGCCCAGCCGGTCGGGGGGATACCCGACGCGGACGACGCGCCGACCGACGCCTTCGGCCACGCGCGCCTCGGCGGGATCGCGCACTGGCTCGAGGGCGAGATCGAGCGGCGCACCGGTCACGAGGCACGGGCGACGGTTCTCGGCCACGTCCAGCGCGGCGGCACCCCGACCGCCTTCGACCGCGTGCTCGCGACGCGCTTCGGCATCCACGCCATCGACGCCGCCGACGCGGGCGACTGGGGCAAGATGACCGCGCTGCGGAGCACCGAGATCGAGCTCGTGCCGCTCGCCGACGCGACAGCCGAGCTCAAGACCGTTCCAGAGGCGCTCTACAAGGAGGCCGAGGTCTTCTTCGGATGACGGTGTTCGCTTGAGGTTCCTCGCGGCGGGCGCGGCGCTGCTGGTCGCCGTCGCGCTCGCGGCCTGCGGGCCGGAGGAGGGGGGCGCGGAGTCGGACGCGCCGCTCACCGTCTACCTCAACGTGCCGCTGAGCGGCGCGCGCGCAGCCGAGGGGCGGCAGATCGAAGCGGCGGCGCGGGCGTCGCTCGCGTCGGCCGACGGGCGCGCCGGCGAGCACCCGATCGAGCTCGTCGTCCTCGATGACGCCGCCGGGGGGACGCGGTCGAGCCCGGTCGCGACCGGCGCCAACGCGCGGCGGGCGAGCGAGGACGCCGACGCGATCGCCTACATCGGCGACCTCGAGCCCGAGGCGATGCTGACCTCCGCGCCGATCACCGACCTAGCCGGGATCCCCCAGCTCGCGCTCAGCGACCCGCCCGAGGGCCTCGACGTCGAGAACCTCGTCATCCCCCCGAAGCCCGGCGACGGAGCCGCGGCGATCGAGCTCGTGCTCGGCGCGGTCGCGGCGGCCGGCGACGAGGCCGTCGACCGCACGGTCGTGCGCGACGAGCTCCGCGACCTCGCGGCGGGCTCATCCCGGTAGCGCCTGCCGGGACACCCGTCAGTAGATGAGGACCCGGTGGGGTCTAGCCCGAGCTGACCCGCTCGACCCACTCGGCGATCTCCGGAAGCCTCCGGGGGTCGATCGAGTGGGCCATGCGCGATTCGCCGTAGGTGACGTCGAGGCCCGCGGGCTCGAGCAGCTCGCGGGCGCGGCGCGCGAATTCGACCGAGATCACCGGGTCGAGCTCGCCGTGCGCGATCAGAACCGGCAGCCCCTTGCGCGAATCGAGGTCGGGCTCCCAGCCCTGGACCGTGGGGATGAAGCCGCTCATCGCGAGGATCCCCGCGGGGCGCGGGCGGCCCTGCCCGAGGCCGGTGGCGTACGACATCACCGCTCCCTGGCTGAAGCCGCCGACGATCGCCTTCTCGTGCGCGATCCCGCGCTGCTCCAGGGTCGCGTCGATGAACCGGCAGAGCGCCGAGTAGCCGCCCTCGAAGGTCCGCGGCTCCGGATAGCCGACGCGCTCGACCGCGTACCAGTGGCGGCCGCCGGGCGGCTGGTCGGTCCACAGCCCGCCCGGCGTGACCCCGAGCAGGCGCTTCTCGGGGTCGAGGATGTCGAGCAGCGGGAAGAGATCGCGCTCGTCGGTCGCGCGGCCGTGCATGAGGAAGATCGCCCCTTCGGGCTCGGCGGCGGGCTCGCGGATCTCGGCGACCAGCTCCAGCGGCGCCGCGCCCTCGCCTCCCCCGGGGTCGTTCAAGAACGAGCCGTGCGGGGGTTGGTGATCGGGGTGACCTTGGCCTCGATCTCGTCGCGCATTTGCTCGTAGTCGGGCGGCAGCGAGAGCCCCTCGCCGAGCGTCTCGAGCGGCTCGTCGGCGGTGAACCCCGGGCCGAGGGTCGCGATCTCGAACAACACCCCGCTCGGCTCGCGGAAGTAGATCGAGCGGAAGTAGAAGCGGTCGATCACGGGCGTCGGGTTGGCGCCCGCCTCCATCACCCGCTTGCGCCATTCGTCGTGCTCGTTCATCTGCGAGGCCCAGGCGACGTGGTGGATCGTGCCGGCGGCGGGGATGCCGCGCTCGGCCGGCGGCGGGTCGAACGAGTAGAAGCCGCCGCGGTTGGTGCCGCGCGCCTGCCAGTTCGGCCCGTCGTTGACGGGCTCGAACATCAGCGCCTCCTCGAACAGCTTGCGGCTCGCCTCCGGGTTGCCCGAGTAGGCGCGGACGCTGTCGAATCCCTGGAGCGCGTGCTGCTCGGGGATGTCCGGGTGCTTGGCGGCCAGCGGCGCGTCGGTGGTCTCGACCACGGCGAGCTCGTGGGCGAGCCCCTCGGGGTTCTCGAACCGGAGCCGATCAGCACTAGACGCCGCCTCCTCCGCTTCGCGTCCGGGGGCGGCTTGGCGTTGGGTATCGATGCCCGCCCCCTCGAGCCGTTCGGCCCAGAAGTCGAGCGCCTCGCTCGACCCGACGCGCCAGGTGACCAGGTGGACCATGCCCTCGCCGGCGCGGCCCTTGGGCGCCCCGGGGTACTCGAAGAAGGTGATGTCGGAGCCGGCGCTGCCCTCCTCGTCGGCGTAGAAGAGGTGGTAAACGGTCGGGTCGTCCTGGTTGACGGTCTTCTTGACCATCCGCAGCCCGAGCACGTCCGCGTAGAAGTCGACGTTGCCCTGCGCGTCGGCGGTGATCCCGGTGATGTGGTGGATGCCCTCGAGCTTCATTTGAGCGCCGCCCTGATTCCATCCCCGATCTCGGGGTGGCGAAACTCGAATCCCAGGTCGGTCGCACGGCGCGGGACGACGCGGGCGCTGCCGGTCGCCATCTCGGCCAGCTCGCGTCCCTTGAGCGCCGCGACCGCGAGCTTCGGCGCCGGGACCACCGCGGGCCGGTTGATCGCGTCGGCGAGAGCCTTCGAGAACACCTTGTTGGTCACCGGGTTGGGGGCGGTCGCGTTGAGGATCCCGCGGACCTCCTCGTTGTCGAGCGCCCAGAGCACGAGCGCGACCTCGTCCTCGAACGCGATCCAGCTCATGTACTGCTCGCCGCCGGCGAGCGGGCCGCCGAGCCCGAGCTTGAACGGGGTCAGCAGCTGCTTCAGAAGGCCGCCGTGGCGGGTGAGGATCAGCCCGGTGCGGAAGACCACCGTCCGCATCCCGAGCTTCTCGGCCTCGAGCTCCGCCGCCTCCCAGTCGACGGTGATCTCGCCGCCGAAGCCCTCGCCCGGGGCGGCGTCTTCGTCGAGGATCGCCTCGCCGCGATCGCCGTAGTATCCGATCGCCGACTGGCCGACGAAGGTCGCCGGCCGGCTCTCGAGCGCCTCGATCGCCTGGAGCAGGTTGCGCGTCGCCGTGATCCGGCTCTCGCGGATCCGCAGCTTCGCCTTGTCGGTGAGCCGCTGGTCGATCTCCTCGCCGACCATGTTGACGACCGCGTCGACCTCGTCGAAGGCCTCGGGCGGCGGGCGCTCGGTCGACGGCCGCCACTCGTACCAGCGCATCGCCGGGCTGTCGCGCTTCGCCTTCTCGGGGTCGCGGGTCAACCCGACGACCTCGTCGCCGCGCGCCATCAGCGCGTCGCAGACGGTCGAGCCGATCAATCCGGTCGCGCCTGTGACGAGAACCCGCAAGCTATGACTCCGGCTGGCCGTCAGTGCTGACGGTCTGGAAGGTCCCGGTCTCCTCGGAGAAGCGGGCGATGCCCTCCTTCTTCGCCTCCTCGACCACGGCCTCGGCGACCGCCGGGGCGACGTCGCGGTCGAAGGCGCTGGGGATGATGTAGTCGGGGGAGAGGTCCTCCTCGGAGACGACCTCGGCGATTCCGCGCGCGGCTGCCATCTTCATCTCCTCGGTGATCCGCGGCGCCCCGGCGTCGAGCGCGCCGCGGAAGACGCCGGGGAAGCAGAGCACGTTGTTGATCTGGTTCGGGTAGTCGGAGCGGCCCGTGGCCATGATCCGCACGTAGGGCTCGGCGTCCTCGGGCATCACCTCGGGGGTCGGGTTCGCCATCGCGAAGACCATCGCATCGTCGTTCATCTTCTCGAGCGATTTGGCCTCGATCAGCCCCGGACCCGAGAGGCCGACGAAGAGGTCGCAGCCCTCGATCACGTCGTTGGGATCACCGGAGCGCTTCTCGGCGTTGGTGTTCTCCGCGTACCAGCGCTTGATCTCGGTCATCTCGCCCGCTTGGTAGTCCTCGCGCTCGGTCGAGACCGCACCCTTGCGGTCGCAGCCGATGATCTGGGTGACGCCGGCGGCCTGCATCATCTTCGTGCAAGCCATACCCGCTGCACCCAGTCCGAGGAACATCACCCGCAGGTCCTCGATCGGCTTGCCGACGATCTTGAGCGCGTTGAACAGCGCCGCCATCACGACGACCGCGGTCCCGTGCTGGTCGTCGTGGAAGACCGGGATGTCGAGCTCGTCCTTGAGCCGCTCCTCGATCTCGAAGCAGCGCGGGGCCGAGATGTCCTCGAGGTTGATCCCGCCGAAGGTCGGGGCGATCAGCTTCACGGTCTGGATGATCTGCTCGGTGTCGTGGGTCGAGAGCGCGATCGGGAAGGCGTCCACGTCGGCGAACTCCTTGAACAGCATCGCCTTGCCCTCCATCACCGGCATCGCGGCCTCGGGCCCGATGTCGCCGAGCCCGAGCACGGCGCTGCCGTCGGTGACGACGGCGACCATGTTCGCCTTGATCGTGTAGTCGAAGGCCTTCTGGCGGTCGGCGGCGATGTACTCGCAGACGCGAGCGACACCGGGGGTGTAGGCCATCGAGAGGTCGTCGCGCGTCTTGAGCGGGTACTTGTTGTGGATCTCGATCTTGCCCTTGCGGTGCATCTCGAAGGTCCGGTCCGTGTAGGAGAGGACCCGGGCACCGCGCATCGACCCGATCGAGCGCAGGATCTGCTCCCAGTGCTCCTGGTCGCGCGCGTCGACGGTGAACTCGCGGACCCGCTTGCCCTCCGCGCCGGCGCCGGGGATCAGGTCGACGCTCGAGAGCCCGCCGCCGGCCTCGGCGATCGCCGCCGTGAGCTTGCCCAGGGGCTCCTGGCGGGCGTCGAGCTCGACCCGCACGGTGACGCTGAATTGCGCTCCCACCGACATTCGGCCCGGATCATAGGCAGCCGGATGACCGGGCCGACCTCGGTCTTATGATCGGCAGGATGCCCGCCACCACCAGGCCCAAGGCCAAAGGCAAGGCGAAGTCCTCGAAGCCGGCGCGCGAGCTCTTCCTGATCGACGGCAACTCGATGGCCTACCGGGCCTTCTTCGCGCTGCCGGAGTCGATCGCCACCCACGACGGGCGACCGACGAACGCGATCTACGGGCTCGCCTCGATGTTCGCGAAGATGCTCACCGACCACCGCCCGGCGGGGGTGGTCGTCGCCTGGGACGCGGGCTGGTCGGGTCGCGAGAAGACCTACGCGCCCTACAAGGCCCAGCGCAAGTCGCGGCCCGACCTGCTCGCCGAGCAGTGGCCGCACTTGATGCCGCTCGCCGAGTCGTTCGGATTCACGAACGTCAAGGTCAAAGGATTCGAGGCCGACGACGTGATCGCCTCGCTGGCCGAGCGCGCGCACGAGCAGGGGATCGACGTGATGGTCGTCTCCGGCGACCGCGACGTCTACCAGCTGGTCAGGGACGGGGTCCGCGTGATGACGACCTCGCGCGGGGTCACCGACACGAAGATCTACGACAGCGCGGGAGTGGTCGAGCGCTACGGGGTCGGTCCCGAGCTGGTCACCGACCTGATCGGCCTCAAGGGCGATACCTCCGACAACATCCCCGGCGTCCCCGGGATCGGCGACAAGACCGCCGCCAGCCTGCTCCAGGAGTTCGGTTCGCTCGAGGAGGTTCTCGCCAACGTAGACAAGATCTCCGGGGCCAAGCGCAAGGAGAACCTCACCAACCACGCCGAGGACGCGCGGATCTCGAAGCAGCTCGCGACCGCGGTCCTCGACATCGATTTCGAGCTCGACCTCGAGGCGCTGATGGCGAAGCCGATGGACCGCAGCGGGCTGCGCGAGGCGGCGCGCGAGCACGAGCTGCGGGTCGTCGTCGAGCGCATGGAGGAGGAGCTCGGCGCCGACTACATCCCCGCCGGGGCCGCCGAGGAGATGCTCGACGTCAGCGCCGAGCCGGGCTCGATCGACGAGCTCGCGAAGGGCGAGGTCGGGCTCGCGATCTCCGCCGGGACCTGGGCGGCGACCGACGGCAAGCGGATCGTGACCGGCGAGTGCGAGAGCTACGACGATCTCGTCTCCCAGCTCGAGGGCCGGCCGATCATCGCCCACGACATCAAGAGCCTCGGCGGGGTCGGCAGGCACGGGTTGCTCGCGGCGGCGGGGGAGAAGGGGCTCGACCTGCGTCACGACACGATCGTCGCCGCCTACCTGCTCGACCCGGCGCGCCGCACATACGACCTGATCGAGATCGCCGCCCAGCGCGGCCTCGCGGCCGAGCCCGCGGAGGGCGCCGGGGAGGCGGACGACGCCCAGCTCGAGCTCGGCGAGGAGCCTCCACCCGACCCCGCCGCCGAGGCGCGGCTGGTCTGGGAGATCGCCGTCCTCCAGCGCGCGTCGCTGAAGGAGAACGGGCTCGAGAAGCTGATGGACGAGGTCGAGATGCCGCTGGTCGAGGTCCTGGCCGACGTCGAGCGGGTCGGCGTGATGCTCGACAGCGTGCGGCTGGCCGAGATCGGCGAGGGCTTCGGGAAGCGGATCGCGAAACTAGAAAAGGAGATCTTCGTGCTCGCCGGCCACGAGTTCACGATCGGCTCCCCCCAGCAGCTCGCCGAGGTCCTGTTCGTCGAGCTCGAGCTCTCGAGGAAGCGGCGCGGCAAGACCGGCTTCTCGACCGACGCCCGCGTGCTCTCCCAGATCCGCGACGAGCACGAGATCGTCGCCAAGGTCGAGGAGTGGCGCGAGCTGACGAAGCTCAAGAGCACCTACCTCGACGCGCTGCCGGAGCTCATCGACCCCGAGACCAAGCGCATCCACACGACCTTCAACCAGACGGCGACCGCGACCGGGCGGCTGTCGAGTACCAACCCCAACCTGCAGAACATCCCGATCCGCAGCGACGAGGGGCGCCCGATCCGCTCGACCTTCGTAGCCCCCCGCGGCCAGCGGCTGCTCTCGGCCGACTACAACCAGATCGAGCTCCGGATCCTCGCCCAGATCGCGGGCGAGGACGCGCTGCGCGAGATCTTCGCCCGCGGCGAGGACATCCACACCGCGACCGCCGCCGAGATCCTCGGCGCCGACGCCGAGAAGGTCAGCCCCAGCGAGCGCTCGAAGGCGAAGATGGTCAACTACGGGATCGCCTACGGGCTCTCGGCCTACGGGCTCGCCGAGCGGCTCAACATCGAGCAGGAGGAGGCCGGGGCCTACATCGAGCGCTACTTCGAGCGCTTCCCGGCGGTCAAGCGCTACATCGAGGAGACGATCGAGAGCGCGCGCGAGAAGGGCTTCGTGACGACGCTGCTCGGCCGTCGCCGCCCGATCCCCGAGCTGCGCTCGGGGCGGGTCCAGACCCGCAACCAGGGCGAGCGGCTGGCGGTCAACATGCCGATCCAGGGAACCTCGGCCGACATCATCAAGCTGGCGATGGTCCGCGCCCACCGCGCCCTCGCCGAGAAGGGGATGGAGACGCGACTCGTGCTCCAGATCCACGACGAGCTCCTGTTCGAGGGCCCGACCGCGGAGATGGATGCGGCCGGGGAGCTGGTCGAGACGGCGATGTGCGGGGCGTTCGAGCTCGATCCACAGCTCGCCGTCGACGTCGGCGTCGGCAAGGACTGGCTGGCGGCCAAGTAACGAGGGTCAGGCGCGGGCGAGGATCTTGCGCTGACCGGCGGTGCAGACCGCGAGCGTACGGTCGTTGGGCGCGAGCACGCACCGCCACTTGCCGACCTGGGTGATCTGCTCGTTGAGCGCCGTCAGCAGCGCCGTTCGCGCGTCGGCGCAGCCCGGCGAGCCCGAGGGCGCCGAGTAGGTGACCGTGTGCGGCTCGCCGTTGCCGAAGATCGGCTCGCACTTGACGACTTCGCGCACCGGCTTGGGCGGGGGCGCGGTATCGGCGGGCGGCGCCGGCGCGTCATCCGCCGGCGGCGCGGCGGGCGTCGTCGGAGCCGACGGCTCGTCGGGCAGCGCCGGGGCCGGCTCCTCGTCGGCCGTCGGAGTCTCGGTCGTCAGCCCGGGCGGGGCCGAGCTCGAGTCGCCGTCATCGCCGTCGTCGTCGCCCCCCGAAGTCACGATCAGGACGATCGCCGCGGCGACGGCGAGCATCGCGCCGATCATCAGCAGTGGCTTGAGCCAGCTCTTGCGCCGCTCGGGGAGCTCTGGCGCGGCGGCGCGTTTAGCGGCCGGCGGCGCGGGCTCGGCCGCTTTCCTTGCCGCCGGAGTGCTCTTCGCCGCAGTGGCCTTCTTCGCGGCGGTCGGCTTCTTGGCGGAGCTCGCCCGCTTGGCGGTCGACGCCTTCTTCGTCCCCGCGGTCTTCTTCGCCGGGGTCGCGCGCTTCGCGCCCGACGGCTTCTTGGCGCCGGACTTCGAACGGGATGAGGGCTTTCTGGGCGTCGCCATAAGCGGCCCATACCCTAGCTGTGATTCCGGGCACGAAAACGGCCGCCCGGAGGCGGCCGTCGTCGCATAGCCGTGTGAACGGTGGCTACGGGGTGCTCGGGGGAGCGACCGGCGGCGGGCCCTGGGGACCGCCCTCGCCGTGCTCGCCGTCGCACTCGGGCTTGTCCGCGACGCCGTCGCCGTCGCTGTCCTGCTCGCGGGGGTTGGTGCCCTCGCGGTACTCGCGCATGTTGCGTAGCCCGTCCTCGTCCTGATCCCGGTTGCGCTGGTCGACCTTGAGCGACAGGTCGTGGCTCTTCTCCCAGCGATCGGGGATCCGGTCGCCATTGACGTCGGCGGGGGCCGCGAGGGCCGGGATCGCGAGCACCAGCGCTCCAAGCACTCCGGTCACCGCGACGATCAGCTTCTTCTTCACTTGGTCCTCCTCGATTGGTTGCACCCCTGGGACACGGGCGCAGCGCGAGGATCACGGCGCCCGGCGGACTCTTATGAGGCTCTCAGGGAGCCGGGGCGGGGGAGGGACTCGCCTCGGCGGGCGGCTGGTCGGCGGCGGGGTCTCCACCGCTCGCCGGCTCGCTCGCCGTCGCGGAGCTTGCGGTCGGGTTCGCGTGTTGGGTGGCGCCGTGGCCGTCGTCGTGGTCGCCGCCGCCGCCCTGGTGCGAGCCGCCGGGGTCCGGCGCCGGGCGGTGCCCGCCTCCGTCGCTCGGGGCGGGGCCGCCGTGGCGGGTGTCGCCGCGCAGCGGGCGGTCGCCGCGGTCTGGGCGGGGCCGTTGCTCGACCTCCCGATCGGGAGCGTTCGAGGAGGCATCCCGCTCACCCGCCTTGTCGTCGGTCTTCTCGGACGCCAGCCGCGAAGGAGCGGCCTCAACCGGGCCCGCGACCTGGGCCGCGACCGCGCGCGACCCGCCGCCAGGTTCCTCGACGCCGCCCGGGACCTCGGCGCCGCCGACGACGGCGCCGGTCGCGAGGATCGCGGTCACGCCGAGCTTCGCGGCCCCGAGCCCGAACCCGGCTCCGGCCGCGGCGCCGATCGACTCGCCGCCGCCCGTGGCCGTCAGCAGCCGCAGGAGCTGCAGCGGGACCAGCGCCCCGACGCCGGTCCGGAGGCTGTTCCGGGCCCGGAAGATCAGCTGCCGCACCGCCCCGGGAGAGATCCCGAGCGAGCCGGCGATCTCGTCGTGGCCGCGCCCCTCGAGCTCGCGCTGGACGAGCGCCGCGCGCTGTCCCTCGGGCAGCTCGCCGAGCCTGGTGACTAGGGCGGAGAACTCCTGGCGGCGCTCGAACGCCTGCGGCGGCTGCTCGACGCCGTCGATCGACTCGTCGAGCTGCTCGTGCGGCCGCTCGGCGCGGAGGTGGTTGAGGGCGGTGTTGCGGACGATCCCGTAGAGCCAGGCGCGCGGCGATTCGACCTCGACCCCGGCGCCGAGCGCCCGGTGGGCCTTGATCATCGAGTCCTGGACGACGTCGTCGGCGCTGGACGCCGAGCAGAAGCCGGTCGCGAAGCGCAGCAGCCCGGCTCGGTGGCGCCGCACGAGCTCCTCGAAGCCGGCCTCGCTGCCGTCGCGCGCGAGCGCGACCAGCCGCCCATCCGGCTGGGTGCGCAGCAGGGCCCCGGTGAGCCTCGGCATGTGCCGGTTCGCTGTCTTCGTGGTCCCCATCGCCGGTTCGAGTCAATCGGACGCGGCTGAGAAAAACCTGAGAGTGATAAGACAGCGCAATGGATAGGAGCCTCGCCGTCCTCTGCACCGCCGCGGTCGGTGGGCTGATCGCGCTCCAGGCGCCGATCAACGCCGGGCTCGCCAAGCACACCGAGCGCCTCCCGGCGGCGCTGATCTCGTTCATCGTCGGCACTCTGCTGCTGGCCGCGATCGTCATCGCCGCCGGCCAGGCCGGCGAGGTGACCAACTTCACCGAGGTCCGCTGGTACTACCTGCTCGGAGGCGTGCTCGGTGCCGCCTACGTGTTCACGGTCCTGGTCACCGTCACCTCGATCGGCGCCGGCGGCGTCGCAGCGGCGACGATCACCGGCCAGCTGACGGCATCGGTGATCCTCGACCGGCTCGGGGTCCTCGGTCTCGAGGAGGTTCCGCTCGGTCCCGATCGGATC
The DNA here is from genome assembly GCA_963817065.1 of uncultured Solirubrobacterales bacterium. GTDB lineage: Bacteria > Actinomycetota > Thermoleophilia > Solirubrobacterales > 70-9 > CAWFMO01. Next base: position 1,830,931 of record CAWFMO010000001.1, on the reverse strand, counting down.
GCCGGCGTCGTGCTGCTGCTCGCCGGGACGCTGCTGATCGTTCGCTAGCTAGGCAGCCGCTTCGAGCTCGGCCCGCTCCGCCGGCGGGGGCGCGTGCTCGATCGCGTAGGAAGGCGGCGCGATCCGCAGGTAGTGCTCGAACGACCAGTCGACGAACCGCTTGCGGCCGCAGGCCCAGACGACCAGCCGCTGCAGCCGCGCGGGCAGCCTCGGGACGAGCTTCTGCGCGCGCAGCATCCAGCGGAACTTCCACTCGTGGGAGTCGGCGAACTCGGCGTAGCGGCGCAGCGCGTCGTCGCGGGACTGCCGCTCTTCGATCACGCCGCGCAGCTCGTCGCCGAGCGCGATCCCGAAGTAGAGCGCCGTCCGGATCCCCTCCGCGGTCAGCGGCAGGCAGTGCCCGGCCGAGTCGCCGCAGAAGAAGACGATGTCCTCGGTGGGGGGCCGCATCTTGTGCGGGATCCAGTTGCCCTGGTAGCGGACCGGTGGCCGCTCGAGGTCCTCGGAGAGCAGGACGGTCGTGTCCTTGACGTGGAAGCGGGGGTCGAAGCTGCCGACCCCGATCCGCTCCTCGCCCGATGCCGGGAAGCGCCAGCCGTAGCCGGCGGGCACATAGCGGCGGTCGATCCAGACCTCGAGGTCGTCGCTGCCGCCGTCGGGGTGGACCTCGAGCCCGCGCGAGAGCGGCGCGTCGGGCGGCTGGAAGCCGCCGTCGGAGGAGAGGATGCGCCGCCAGCCGAGCGCGTCGACGATCAAGGGCGCCGAGACGTCGCCGCGGTCGGTATGCAGGGTCTCGCCCGTCCGGCCCTCGACCTTGGCGGTCTCGAACTCGGCGTCGGTCTGCTCGAAGAGCAGTTCGCAGAGTGTCCGGTAGTCGAAGGTCGAGAAGTTCCAGGGGAGCTGGTAGCGGCTCGTCCCGTGCGGCGTGTGGACGACGAGCTCGGAGAACTCCTGCTTCGCCGAGCCCTCGAGGCCCATCGCCTCGAGCCAGCCGGTGGGGATCCCGCAGGCGGAGGTCTGGCGCTCGCCGATCTCGTAGCGGTCGAGGAGCAGCACCCGCGCGCCGGAGCCCCGGAGCTGGCGCGCGATCGCGAGCCCGGCGAAGCTCGCGCCGCAGATCAGCACGTCCCAATCGCCGCCCAGCGGGCCTCGCTCGGCGCCCCTCTTCGTACGTCTTACGGGCACGCCACGAGGGTACCGAGGCGGCCCGGCGCTGCGCTTCGGCGCGCTCTCGCTAGCATCCCTCGACTGTGACTCCGGCTGACACAGCCATCGACGCCCCCGCGGAGACTCCCGCGGCGCCGCCGCCCGCCAATTCGAACGACTTCATGATCGAGGTCGAGGGCCGCATGGTGCCCAATTACGACGCCACGATCATCTCCTTCGACGAGGGCGACGTCGTCAGCGGCAAGGTCGTGCGGATCGACAAGGACGAGGTCCTGGTCGACATCGGCTACAAGTCGGAGGGCGTCATCCCCTCTAACGAGCTCTCGATCCGCAAGTCGGTCGATCCCTCCGAGGAGGTCGATCTCGGCGACGACGTCGACGCGCTCGTGCTCACCAAGGAGGACCAGGAAGGCCGCCTGATCCTGTCCAAGAAGCGGGCCCGCTTCGAGAAGGCCTGGCGCCGGATCGAGGGCGCCGCCGAATCCGGCGAGCCGGTCGAGGGCAACGTGATCGAGGTCGTCAAGGGCGGCCTGATCCTCGACCTCGGCGTCCGCGGCTTCCTGCCGGCCTCGCTGGTCGACATCCGCCGGGTCCAGAATCTCGACGAGTTCATGGGCCAGACGCTCGAGTGCAAGGTGATCGAGCTCAACCGCTCGCGCAACAACGTCGTCCTCTCGCGCCGCGCCGTCCTCGAGGAGGAGCGCAAGGAGGTCCGCGAGCAGATCCTCGGCAACCTCGAGCCCGGCCAGGTCGTCGAGGGCAAGATCTCCAACATCGTCGACTTCGGGGCGTTCGTCGACCTCGACGGCATCGACGGCCTGATCCACATCTCCGAGCTTTCCTGGAGCCACGTCAACCACCCCTCAGAGGTGCTCGAGATCGGCGACACGGTGCGGGTCAAGGTGCTCGACATCGACCGCGACCGCCAGCGGATCTCTCTCGGCCTCAAGCAGACGCAGGAGGACCCGTGGCAGAAGGTCCTCAACGAGTACGGCGAGGGCGACACGCTCGACGGCGAGGTCACCAAGGTCGTCCAGTTCGGCGCCTTCGTCCAGATCCTGCCGGGCGTCGAGGGTCTCGTGCACATCTCCGAGCTCGCCCAGCACCACGTCGAGAGCCCGGGCGAGGTCGTCGCGCCGGGCGACGAGGTCCGGGTCAAGATCCTCGAGATCGACGAGGACCGGCGCCGGCTCTCGCTGAGCGTCAAGCGGGTCGAGGACCAGGTGCTGCCGATCAAGACCGCGATGGAGGCCGCCCAGGCACAGGCGGCCGCGAACGCCGAGGGCGCCGCGGCGCCGGAGGCAGCCCCGGAGGGCGAGGCCGTGCCGTCGCCGAAGCCGCCCCGGAGGTCGCCGAAGCCGCCCCGGAGGTCGCCGAAGCCGCCCCCGAGGCCGAGGTCGTCCCCGAGACCGAGCCCGCTCCCGAGCAGCCACCCGAGCCTGACCCCGCGCCGGAGCCCGAGCCCGCCCCCGAGCCCGAGCAGCCCGCCGCCGAGGTTCCCGCGGAGCCGGCCCCGGCCGAGGTTCCCGCCGAGACCCCGGTCTCCGAGCCCCAGGAGGAGATCCCGGCCGAGGCCCCGGCCGAGGAGACGCCCGCCGACGTGCCGGCCGAGGACGTGCCCGCCGAGACGCCCACCGAGGCGCCCGAGGAGGCTCCCGCAGAAGAGACTCCCTGAAGCGCGGCTTTGACGCGCTTCGTCGGTCTCACAGGGGGTATCGGGGCGGGGAAGTCCGAAGCTCTCGCCGCGCTCGAGCGACTCGGCGCGGCGACGCTCTCGACCGACGCCGCGACGGCCGAGATCCTGACCGGTGACGAGCTCCGCGACATGCTCGTCGATCGCTGGGGCGAGAAGGTGGCGCCGGGCGGCAGCGTTGACCGCGCAAAGGTCGCCGAGATCGTCTTCGAACGCCCCGACGAGCTCAAATGGCTCGAGTCCGAGCTCCACCCGCGGGTCGGCGCGCGGGTAGCGGAGTGGCGAGCCGCGCTTGACCCGGCGACCGAGTTCGCCGTGGTCGAGGTACCGCTGCTGTTCGAATCGGGGATGGAGCCGGTCTTCGACGCGGTGATCGCGGTCACCGCCGCCGACGCGGTCCGCGAGCGGCGGCTCGCCGAGCGCAACCAGCCCGGCCTGGCGGGCCGCGAGGAGCGTCAGCTCGACCAGGCGGAGAAGGCCGCGCGCGCCGACTACGCGATCGCGAACGAGGGCACGCTCGAGGAGCTCGAGCGCGAGCTCTCGGCGACCCTGGAGCGGATCAAGGAGGGCGAGTGACCCGCCAGCGGGCGAGCAGCTCGCAGGTCGGCCGCCAGGCTGCGGACTCTCGACGCCGCAGCGCCGCGCGCCGGGCGTCGGGAAAGCCGAAGCGCAAGCCGAAGCGGCGCGCGGCGAAGAAGGCGAAACGCTCGCGGCTCGCGTTCTGGCGCCGCAAGCGCTCGCGGCGCCCCGAGCGCCGCGCGTGGCGCCGCTACCTCGCGATCGCCGGCGCGGTCGCGGTCGGCGGGCTCGCCGGGTTCGTGATCACGAACCCGGACCGGGTCGAGGACACCCTGCTCGAGGTGACGCTGCCGCTGCGCCACGACGACATCATCCGCCAGCAGGCACTCGACAAGGGCGTCGAGGCGCCGCTGATCGCGGCGATCATCTCGGCCGAGTCGGGTTTCCGCGACCAGACCTCGTCAGCCGGCGCCCGCGGGCTGATGCAGATCACGCCGCAGACCGCCGAGGAGATCGAGAAGTTGAGCGGCGGGCAGACCTTCGCCTTCGACGACCTCGCCGACCCGGACATCAACATCCGCTACGGGACGTTCTACATCCGCCACCTGCTCGACAAGTACGGCGGCAACGAGGTCGCCGCGATCGCCGCCTACAACGCGGGCCCCGGGCCGGTCGGCGAGTGGGGTGGGACGGCGCTCGAGCCCGACGACATCGAGTTTCCCGAGACCCGCGACTACGTCGACAAGGTGCTCGACAGGCGCGAGGACTACCGGCGCAGCTACCCCGACGCGCTGAGCCCCTAAGGGCCCGCCGGGGGAGGAGGCGGCCCGGTCGGTGGGGCCCCGCCGCCGGCCGGCGTTGGTTGCACCGCCTTGCCGCGGTAGCACCCGAGCGTGTATGGGAACTCGAAGTTGGCGTGGTAGTGGAAGAGCTTCTGCTTCTCGCCCTGGTAGTTGATCGAGTGGGTGTGCCCGTGGCAGGCGTCGAGCTTGGCGTTGCTCATGTAGACGCCGCGCTCGCCGAGCGGCCCGTAGATGGGGAATCCGTCGTACGCCCAGCCGATCTGTTTCGAGTGCGCGTTGCCGGTCGCGCCGGCGAGGCAGGCGGGGAGCCCGTGGTAGTGGTAGACGCCCGAGCCCTGCGGGTGGCCCGAACAGCTGTCCTGGACCTCGTGCGCGACCGCGTCGCGGCCCTCGGCGTCGACCGCGTTGAAGATCGCGACGCCGTTGGTCGCGATCCCGACCTCGCCGCCGGTGCACTGCGGCCGCTTCAGCCGCTTGGGCTTTGCGGCGAGCTTCAGGGCGATGCTCTGGGCCGAGATCGTGTTCGGGTTGCGGTCGACCGTGGCGGCGTCGTCGGTGGCCGCGACGGGGAAGGCGCCCGTGTTGTGGTTGGTCGGCAGGCCGTTGCCGGTCAGTCTCAGCAGCGTCTTCACGACCTTCTTCTTGAACCGCGCGTTGGGCCAGGCGACGCTGCCGTCGACGACGAACTTCGCCGTCAGGTCGTAGGTCGAGCCGTGGATCCAGGGACCGTTGGTCTGTGCGCCGCCGCCTCCGGTCTGGCTGCGGCAGAGATAGAGGACGTCGCGCCCGGACCCGGCCGTGCTCGACTTCCCGTCGCCGAGCGGCAGCTGGGTCAGGTCCGGGAGCCCGGTCGCGGACTTGGTCGCGGCGCCGGAGACGATCGTCGGCCCGCCGCCGAACGCGAACAGCGAGGCCAGCCCCGAGAGCGCGGCGATGCCCGCGAGCACGAGAAGCCGCGGTTTCATTCGGCGGTCGCGCGCCAGACCCAGAGCATCATCAGCGGCTGGAGCGGGAGCCGCGCCCAGAGCGCCCAGCGCGGGATCCGGTCGAGGTCGAGGCCCCGGATCTTCTCGGGGCTCGTCGCCATGTAGACGTTGGCCGGGAAGACCGCGGCCAGCAGCCCGAGCAGCCACCAGCGCGCCGCCGGGCGCGTCGCGGCGCTCGTGACGGCGAGACCGCCGGCGATCTCGGCGACGCCGCTCCACTGAACCGCCTCCTTGGGCGGGATCGGGCTCTGCGGCGGGACGGTGACCTCGTACTCCTTCGGCCGCAGGAAGTGCATAACCCCTGCGAAGAGGAAGAAGCCCGAGAGCAGCTTCTGGGAGAGCGACATCGACAGTAGACTCGCACGGATGCTTCAGGGAGAGCGATGAGAATCGCCAGGGACGCCGCTTCGGCCTTGGTCGCCGCAACCTGCGTACTCGTGATCGTCCCGGCCGCCGCCTCGGCAGCCGACATCCACGTCGTCAACAACATGAACGCCGGCAACGGCTCGCTGCGCAAGGCGATCAACGACGCGAATCCCGGCGGCGGCGACACGGTGATCATCGACTCCGGCGTCGGCCCGCTGCTCGACAACGAGATCCCGATCGACAAGAGCGTCAGGATCCGGGGCCAGGGAGCGGGGGCTACGACGGTCAACGCTCAGGCCGGGGCCGGCACCGCTTCACGCGTCTTCACGATCGGCCTGGTCACCCAGGGCGTCACGGTGACGATCGAGGACCTGACCCTGACCGGCGGCGACCCGATTGACGGGGCGGCCGGGACCGGCGCTGCGGGGGCCGACGGAGGCGCGATCTTGAACAACGAGTCGACCGTCAATCTCGATTCGGTGACGGTGACCGGCAACGCCGCCGGCGACGGGGGCAGCGGCGTCGCCGGGGCGCCCGGCGTGGGGGCGACCCCCGGCCAAACGGGCGGCGCCGGCGGTTCCGGCGGCGAAGGCGGCGCGATCTTCGCGAGCACCGACTCGACCACGAGCGTGACCGACTCGAACCTCGCCGGCAACTTCGCGGGGGACGCCGGGCAGGGCGGAACGGGCGGAGCCATCGGAACAGGTCCCAGCGCCGGCACGGGCGGCAACGGCGGGCAGGGCGGGTTCGGGGGAGCGATCCACAGCCAGGGAACCTCAGTGGTCAACGTGACCCGCTCGACGGTGGCGTCCAATATCGCGGGCGACGGCGGCGGCGGGGGGCTCGGCGGCGGCGGGCTCCAATCCGGCGGCGAGGGGCGGTCTGGCGGTGGCGGCGGCGGTCTGGCCGGCGCCGGAAGCACAACCAACGTCGTCGACTCGACGATCGTCCTCAACGTCGCGGGTAGCGGTGGAGACGGCGTCGGCGGCCTCGCGGGCAGCAACGCCGGGGGCGGGAACAACGGCGGCGGGGTCCTGCTCGACGGCGCGACGCTTACGGTCGCGAACACGACGATCACCGGCAATACCGCGGGCGGGGGCGGAACGGGCGGCAACCTGGGCGGCGACGGGGGCGACGCCGGTTCGGGCGGCGGGATCGCGGGAACCGGGGGCGCAACCGTGACCGCGAACAACGCGACGGTCGAGGGAAACGCGGTCCTCGCCGGTGGCGCCGGGTCCCCGCCGGGCGGCGACGGCGATGGCGGTGGCGTCGTGCGGACCTCGGGCACGTTCACGCTCGCGAACTCGATCCTCGATTCGAACACCGCGCCCCCCGGCGACGACTCGAACTGCAGCGGCACGATCGTCGACGGCCAGCGCAACATCGGCTTCCCGGCGAGCCTCGCGTGCCCGGCCGGCTTCGCGGCCTCGGATCCGCAGCTCGGCGCGCTGGCGTCGAACGGGGGCCCGACCCAGACGATGGCGCTGCCCGCCGGCAGCCCGGCCCTGGACCGGATCTCATTCGGCGCGGCCAACTGTCCCGGCGCCGATCAGCGCGGGATCGTCCGCCCGCAGGGGGCCGGCTGCGACATCGGCGCCTACGAGCTCGTGGTGCCGGTCGTCGTCCCGGCGCCCCCGGCGGCCGCCCCGCCCGGCACCGTGGCGAAGAAGTGCAAGAAGAAGAAGAAAAAGGGCAAGCGCGCCGCCACGGCCAAGAAGAAGAAGAAGAAGTGCAAGAAGAAGCGAAAGAAGAAGTAGCGGCGAGCTAGGCGGTCAGGCGCGCGAGCTCCTCGCTCAGATCGCCGAGGAACGGCAGGTCCGGATGCGTGTCGCAGAGCTTGTCGAGCGTGCGCGAGTAGTGCTCGATCTGCTGCTCGGAGCTCTGGCTCGGATCCTCGATGCGGCGAGTCTTCGCGAGCTTGTCGGCGGCGTAGATCGCCGCCGACCTGCGGTCGCGGGCGACGCGCTCGCGGTGCTCGGCCTTGCGTCGCTCGTAAGGCTCGATCTCCTCGTCCTCGGTCATCTCGGCGACGAGCAGCGCGACCTCGGGCCCGAAGCGCTGCTCGATCTCGCCGGTCTCCGTGGCCGTGTCCTCGACCACGTCGTGGAGCAGCGCCGCGGCGACGATCTGGGGGTCGAAGCCCTCGGCGCTGAGCAGCTCGGCCACCGCGACCGGATGGTCGATGTCGGTGTCGCCCTCGCGGCGCGGACCGTGATGCGCGGCGGTCGCCATCGAGTAGGCCCCCTCGAGCAGCGGAGACCCGCGCAGGAACTCGGGTGCGTCGGCGCTCACGCTGACAAGCTACCCCCCAGGGGCGCCGGCGCTTGTGAACGCGATGTGAGCGTCGCTCAGCCGGCGGCGGCGAACAGCACCGCGACGGCGCAGCCAACTCCGAAGATCATCGCCGTGGTGTAGGCGAACAGCGGGATTTCGGTCATCCGGGACCTCTCTTTCTCGGGCCGACGGGGTTAGCTGACGGGCTCGCGCTGAAAGAGTTGCGCTACGGACCCTCGGTCCGATTCGCCCCGCGGAGCTCGCGCTCCAGTGGGTCCCCCGCTCGCGCCACCGGCGCGATTGGGCAGGTTTTCGATTGCCCCGGCAACTTATCGAGGCCGGGCGACGTTTTGGGCGGCTGGGTGAAAAATCCTCGGTCTTGGGTAGATGGACATCGTGTCCGCGTCGGGCTCGGGCCCGAGTCCGCCGATGCGGAACAATCGGGACGTGGCCGCAAAGATCTCCATACGACTTCAACCGCGCGCGAAGCGCGACGAGATCGCCGGGCAGCGCAACGGCGCCCTTTTGGTGCGCGTCAAGGCGCGGCCGATCGAGAACCGCGCCAACGACGCGCTGCGCCGGGTGATCGCGAGCAAGGCGGGTATCCCGAAGCGCCAGGTGACGATCGTCAGCGGCCACAAGACCCGCGACAAGCTGGTCCGGGTCGAGGGCTTGGCGCCGCTCGAGCTCCGGCGCGCGCTCGAGGACGGCGCCGCCGGCGCCTGACCCACGCGGGCCGGTCCCGGGCCACCGCTATCTTGAGCAAGTGCCGAAGTTCAAGCTCAACAGCGCATATGCGCCGACCGCCGACCAGCCGAAGGCGATCGACGGGCTCGCCGAAGGCCTCGACGCGGGCGAGCACTTCCTGACCCTGCTCGGGGCGACCGGTACCGGCAAGACGTTCACGATGGCGGCCACGGTCGAGCGGCTCCAGCGCCCGACGCTCGTGATCGCGCACAACAAGACGCTGGCCGCGCAGCTCTGCAACGAGTTCCGCGAGTTCTTCCCCGAGAACCAGGTCGAGTACTTCGTCAGCTACTACGACTACTACCAGCCCGAGGCATACGTCCCGGCGCAGGACCTCTACATCGAGAAGGACTCCTCGGTCAACGACGAGATCGAGCGGCTGCGGCACGCCGCGACCGCTTCGCTGCTCGCGCGCCGCGACGTGCTGATCGTCGCCTCGGTCTCCTGCATCTACGGGATCGGCTCGCCGGAGCTCTACAAGAAGCAGATGCACCTGTTCAAGGTCGGCGACACCGTCGACCGCGACACCGTGTTCCAGAAGCTGGTCGCGATGCAGTACCGGCGCAACGAGATCAACTTCGCCCGCGGCTCGTTCCGCGCCCGCGGCGGCGAGGTCCTCGAGGTCTTTCCCGCCTACGCCGAGACCGCGTACCGGATCACGCTCGCCTTCGACGAGATCGAGAACATCGAGCACTTCGACCCGCTGACCGGCGAGATCCTCGACACGATCGACCACGTCTCGGTCTGGCCGGCGACCCACTACGTCACCGAGGACTCCGAGATGGAGCGCACCGTGGCGATGATCGACCACGAGATGCGCGAGCAGGTCAAGAACTTCCACGACGAGGGCAAGGAGCTCGAGGCCCACCGGCTCCAGCAGCGGACCCGCTATGACATGGAGATGCTGCGCGAGGTCGGGTTCTGCTCGGGGATCGAGAACTACTCGCGGATTCTCGACAACCGCGGGCCGGGGACCGCGCCGCACACGCTGATCGACTACTTCCCGGACGACATGGTCGTCTTCGTCGACGAGTCGCACCAGACGATCCCGCAGCTCGGCGGCATGTACGAGGGCGATCACTCGCGCAAGAAGACGCTCGTCGAGCACGGCTTCCGGCTGCCCTCGGCGATGGACAACCGGCCGCTCAAGTTCGACGAGTTCCTCGAACGCGTCCCGCAGCTCGTGATGGTCTCGGCGACCCCGGGGCCGTTCGAGCGCGAGAAGGCGGATCGCACCGTCGAGCAGATCGTCCGCCCGACCGGCGTCGTCGACCCGGCGGTCGAGGTGCGCGAGACAAAGAACCAGATCGACGACCTGATGAACGAGGTCAAGATCCGCGCCGAGCGCAACGAGCGCGTCCTGGTCACGACGCTGACCAAGAAGATGGCCGAGGACCTGACCGAGTACCTGCTCGAGTACGGCTTCCGGGTCCGCTACCTGCACTCCGAGGTCGACACGCTCGAGCGGATCCAGATCATCCGCGACCTGCGGCTCGGCGAGTACGACGTCCTCGTCGGCGTCAACCTGCTGCGCGAGGGGCTCGACCTGCCCGAGGTCTCGCTGGTCGGGATCCTCGACGCCGACAAGGAGGGCTTCCTCCGCGGCGAGACGAGCCTGATCCAGACGATCGGCCGCGCGGCGCGAAACATCGACGGCAAGGTGCTGATGTACGCCGACAAGACAACGAAAGCGATGCGCGTGGCGCTCTCGGAGACCGACCGCCGGCGCGCGATCCAGGTCGCCTACAACGAGGAGCACGGGATCACGCCGGAGACGGTGATCAAGGGGATCTCGGAGATGTCGGACTTCCTGGCGATGGAGTCGACCTCCCCCGCCAAGCGCCGCACCCGCGTCGACGACGGTGTGACCCGCACCCCCGAGGAGCTCGAGAAGATCGTCGTCGAGCTCGAGGAGGAGATGATCGTCGCGGCCGAGGACCTGCGCTTCGAGGAGGCGGCGAGGATCCGGGACGAGCTCAAGGAGCTGAAGCGGGACCTGGACGCGATCCGGGCGTAGGATCCACTCCGTGAATCCCCTCCAGCGCGCCACCCGCCGGGTGGCGAAGCGGATGAACTCGCTCGCGATGCGGCCGGTCGGCCTGCCGGTCAGCGAGCGCTCGTTGCAGGAAGCGATGGTCGGCAAGGTCGTGCTGATCACCGGCGCCTCGTCGGGGATCGGCGAGGCCGCGGCGCGGCAGATCGGAGCGGCGGGGGGCAAGGTCCTGCTCGTCGCGCGGAGCGCCGACAAGCTCGAGGCGCTCGCCGCCGAGATCGAGGCCGACGGCGGCACCGCGCAGGCCTACCCCTGCGACCTGACCGACTACGCGGAGATCGACGCGCTGACCGCCAAGGTGCTCGCCGAGCACGGCGGGGTCGACGTCCTCGTCAACAACGCGGGCCGCTCGATCCGCCGCGCGATCGACGAGTCCTACGACCGCTTCCATGACTTCGAGCGCACGATGCAGCTCAACTACTTCGCCGCGGTCCGCCTGATCCTCGCCTTCCTGCCGGGGATGCGCGAGCACAAGAGCGGACAGATCGTCAACATCTCGACGATGGGGGTGCAGACGCGGGTGCCTCGTTTCGGCGCCTACATCGCCTCCAAGTCCGCGCTCGACACGCTCTCGGACTCGATCCAGGCCGAGGTCTCGAATCAGGGGGTGCGGCTGACGACGATCCACATGCCGCTCGTCCGGACGCCGATGATCGCCCCGACCGGGATCTACAAGAACTTCCCGGCGCTGAGCCCTGAGGAGGCCGGGGAGATGATCTCCGACGCGCTCGTGCGCAGGCCGCGGCGCGTCGTGCCGCCGTTCGGCCACGCCGCAGCGTTCGCCGACGCGGTCACGCCGCGGATGATGGACACGGTCCGCAACCGCGGATTCCGGATGTTCCGCGAGCCCGATAGTGGCAAGGACGGGGAGCCGGGCGCCGGGGAGGAGGACGTGAGCGCGGCCGAGCAGGCGTTCGCGCGCGCCACCCGCGGCAGCTACTGGTAAGCCTCAGCCCCTCGAGGAAGCGCAGCACCGCGAGCATCCTCGCTGCTCGACGACTGGAATTGTTACATGCCGCAGTGGCTGGGCGGATCGGGGCGCGAGACTCGGCGCCGCTTCGCGTCGGCCGGCGCATCGCGGGTCGCGGAGTGAAAGACTTTCGGGCGATGACCCGCACACTTCTCGCAGCCTTGGCCGTACTGGCGCTGGCTATTCCGGCCGTCGGTTGTGGCGGCGACGAGGAGAAGACGGTCACCGAGACGCTGACCGAGACCGTCAGCGCTCCCGCCCCCGAGCCGACGATCTCGCAGCCGAGCGAGACCGAGGCCACCGGGCCCGGGCCGACCGGCGGCGAGACCGCCGACCTGCCGCTCTGCTCCGAGGGCCCGCCGCCGTGCCGCAACCTCGACGGATCCGTGGAGGCGCCCTGATGTCGAGTCCCGACCAGGTCGATAGGCGCCTGCGCGAGATCGGCGCCGCCGCCGAGCGCGCTCGCGGCGAGCTCGATCGGGTGATCGGGCAGGTCGAGGCGCTGCGCAGCACGCTCGCCGCGGTGGAGGAGGCGCCCGCCGCTCCCGAGCCGGTCGCCGAGACCCCGACTCCGAGCCCGCCGCCGACCCCGGGGCCGCCCCCCGCGCCGGCGCCCGACCCTTCGCCGCCCCCGCAGCCGGACCCGGTCCCGCCGCCCCAGATCTCGGTCGAGGACACGGGCGCCACGCGCCTTGTCGCAATGAAGCTCGCGATCGACGGCAAGGGCCGCGAGGAGATCGCGAGCGAGCTCGACTCGCGATTCGGCTCCGCCGACCGCGCCGCCGTCCTCGACGAGGTTCTCGCGCGTGCCGGTCGCTGACCGCTTTGTAAACTGCGAGCGTCTTTGCCCAGGGAAAACACGAAGCAGGGAAGGAATTTGATGCCCAGTAGCCGCCTGATCGCCGTCCTCGCCGCGACCGCCGCGCTCACCGCCGGCACGGTCGCCGCCGAGGTCGCCGCCGCCTCCGACGCCCCCCTCGCCTCGACCGCGAAGAAGAAGAAAAAGAAGAAGAAGAAGGGACTCTCCGGGATCGCCAAGATCCTCGCCGGCAAGAGCCTCAACCGGACGATCCCCGGGACCACCCCGGGGACCGAGCGCTGGGCGTTCTGCCGCAACGGCACCTACAGCTTCGTCAAGACCGACTACAACGGCGACTTCCTCTACCAGACGAGCTACAACGGCACGTGGAAGGTCCTGAACCAGGCGGGCTCGAGCGGCGTCGTCGGCCTGAGCACGGGCAACTTCCTCAGCATCTACAGCGACGGCACCCCGGGACCCGACGCCTCGCCGCCGACCTTCAACGCCCTGACCGCGACGTTCGGGCCGTTCGGGGTCGTCTTCGGCAGCAACCAGTACTCGTTCGGCAGCGCCGGCTGCTAGCTCCCGCCCTAGCGATCGTCCAACAGTCCGACGCCGGTCCGGGCGTCTTCGCCGAGGAGGCTCGGCGCCGGGGAGTCGAGCTCGAGGAATGGCACCCCGAGCGCATGCCCGAGCCTCCGCGAGATCCCGGGGCCTACGGCGCCGCGATGGTCTTCGGCGGCTCGATGAACGTCGGCGACACCGTGCATCACCCCTGGCTCGAGGCCGAGAAGCGGATCCTCGCCGAGCTCGTCGAGGCGAGGACCCCGCTGCTCGGGATGTGCCTCGGATGCCAGCTTGTCGCCGAGGCCGCCGGCGGCGATGTCGCGCGGGCGAGCGAGCCCGAGATCGGGTGGAGCGGGGTCGAGCTGACGCCGGAGGGCCGTGAGGATCGGCTGCTCGGATCGCTGCCCGGCGAGTTCGACGCCTTTCAATGGCACAGCTACGCGTGCTCGCCGCCGCCGGGGTCCACGGTCCTCGCGACCAGCCCGGTCTGCCTGCAGGCCTTCCGCACCGAGGCGGCGTGGGGGATCCAGTTTCACGCCGAGGTTTCGGCAGGCGACGCCGAGCGCTGGATCGACGACTACCGCAGCGACGAGGACGCGGTCGCGATCGGTCTCGACCAGGAAGCCCTGCGCCGGGAGACCGCGTCCAGGATCGACGCTTGGAACGGGCTCGGCCGCGCGCTCTGCGGCCGGTTCCTCGACTTCGCCTATTCGGGCTCTTCGGAGATCGGCGTCACGTAGGCGCCCGAGAGCCCGCCGTCGACCATGAACGTCGACGCGTTGACGTAAGAGGACTCGTCGGCGGCGAGGAAGACCGCCGCGCTCGCGACCTCGCTCGCCTCGGCGAAACGGCCCATCGGCAGGTGGACGAGCCGCCGCGCGGCCTTCGCCGGATCGCTCGAGAACAGCTCCTCGAGCAGCGGCGTGTTGACGGGGCCCGGGCAGAGCGCGTTGACGCGGATGCCGCGCTGCGCGAACTCGACCCCGATCTCGCGCGACATCGCGAGCACCGCGCCCTTCGACGCCGTGTAGGAGATCTGCGAGACAGCGGCGCCCATCACGGCGACGAACGAGGCGGTGTTGATGATCGACCCGCCGCCGCCCTTGAGCAGATGCGGGATCCCGTGCTTGCAGCTCAGGAATATCGAGCGCACGTTGACGTCCTGGACGCGCTGCCAGACGTCGAGCGGGGTGTCGAGGACCGACTCGTCGTCGGTCGGGTTGACCCCCGCGTTGTTGAAGATCACGTCGATGCGGCCGAACTCGGCGATCGTCTGATCGAACATCGAGATCACCTGCGCCTCGTCGCTGACGTCGGCGCGGATCGCCAGCTCGCCCTCCGATCCCTCTTCGAGGTCGACTCCCGCCACCTTGGCGCCCTCGGAGGCGAACAGCCGCGCCGACTCGGCGCCGATCCCGCTCGCGGCGCCGGTGATCACGCAGACCTTTCCGTCGAGGCGTCCCATCACATTCACCTGTTTGCCGCTTTCGCTCATCGCGCCACCTCGTCTGTCGCGTAGTAGACGTTCTTGACCTCGGTGTAGGCGTCGAGCGCGTCGGGGCCGAGCTCGCGGCCGAAGCCCGAGCGCTTGAAGCCCCCGAACGGGGTCGAGACGCGGACCGAGGTGTTGGAGTTGATCGAGACCACGCCGGTCTCGAGCGCCCGAGCCGTCCGCAGCGCCTTGGCGCCGTCGACCGTCCAGACCGAGCCCGAGAGCCCGTAGATCGTGTCGTTGGCGATCTCGACCGCGTCGGCCTCGCCCTCGAACGGGATCACGCAGGCAACCGGGCCGAAGATCTCCTCGCGGGCGGCGCGGTCGTCGTTCGAGACCGGGCCGAGCACGGTGGGCGGAAACCAGAAGCCGGGTCCCTCGGGCGCCCCGCCGCGGATCGCGACCGGGGCGTCGCCGTTCACATACGAGGAGACCGTCTCGCGCTGCCCGGCCGAGATCAGCGGGCCCATCTGCGTCTGATCGTCGAGCGGGTCGCCGACGCGGAGCTCGGCCACGGCGCGCTCGAGCGCCGCCATGAACTCGTCGAGCGCCGGCTTCTCGACCAGAATCCGCGAGCGCGCGCAGCAGTCCTGTCCCGCGTTGCCGAAAACGGCGAGCGGCGCCGATCCCGCGGCCGCTTCGAGGTCGGCGTCGGCGAAGACGACGTTGGCCGACTTGCCGCCGAGCTCGAGCGTGACGCGCTTGATCGTCGCCGCGGCGTCGCGGGCGATCCCGGCGCCGACCTCGGTCGAGCCCGTGAACGCGATCTTGGCGACGTCGTCGTGCTCGACCAGCCGCGCCCCGCAGACGCTCCCCGGCCCGGCGACGACGTTGAGCACGCCCTCCGGGATCCCCGCCGCGAGCGCGATCTTCTCGAGCTCGAGCGCGCTGAGCGGGGTGAGCTCGGCGGGCTTGAGGACGACGGTGTTGCCCGCGGCGAGCGCCGGCCCGAGCTTCCAAGACGCGATCACCAGCGGGAAGTTCCAGGGCACGATCAACCCGACGACGCCGAGCGGTTCGCGGAAGGTCGCGTCGACGCCGCCGTCGACCGGGATCGTCTTCCCGAGCAGCCGCTCCGGGGCGCCGGCGTAGTAGCGGAACGTCTCGGCGACCATCCCGATCTCGCCGCGCGCGTCGGCGATCGGCTTGCCGGCGTTGCGGGCCTCGATCGTCGCGAGCTCCTCGGCGCGCTCCTCGACCGCCTCGCTGAGCCTCAGCAGCAGCCTCGCGCGGTCGCCGGGTGCGACCGCGCGCCAGGCGGGATAAGCGGCCTTCGCGCGCGCGACCGCGGCGTCGACCTCCGCGGCGCCGGCGCGCGGGAGCTCGGCGAGCACCTCCTCGGTCGCCGGCTCGAGGACCTGGATCGTCTCGCTCACCTGACGCCCGCCCGCTCCGTCGCCGCCTCGACAAGCGAGCCGATCAGCCGGCTGTCGGGGTCCTCCTCGGGGTGCCAGAGGACGCCGAGCGCGTAGGCGCCCGGCAGCTCGATCGCCTCGAGGAGCTCGTCGGCGGCCGACCAGCCGCTCTCGACCAGCCCCTCGCCGAGCTCCTCGACGCCCTGGTGGTGGTGCGACCTGACCGCGAATCCCTCGGCGCCCGCGGCCTCGGCGGCGAGCGAGCCGGGCTCGAGTCGGACCTCGTGGTCCCCGTAGGTGCCCGGCGTGTGGCGGTGGTCCGAGTGGCCGACTCGTTCGGGGACGTGCTGGTCGAGCGTCCCGCCGCGGGCGACGTTGAGCAGCTGCATCCCGCGGCAGACCGCGAGCACGGGGATCTCGCGCTCGATCGCGCGCCGCGTCAGCGCGAGCTCGAAGCGGTCGCGCTCGGGCCACGTCTGGCCGGTCTCGGGGTGGGGGTCGGCGCCGTAGAGGCCGGGCTCGATATCGGAGCCGCCCGCGAGCATCACGCCGTCGAGGCGGTCGAGCAGCGGGTCGGGGTCCTCGACCAGGCTCTCGTCGGGTGCCAGCAGCAGCGCCAGCCCGCCGGCGCGCTGGACCGCGGTCGCGTACGAGCGCGGAGCGAGCGTCACCGTCTCCTCCCACGGCCCCCAGCGCACGCGCTCGACCGCGGCGCATATCCCGATCACGGGCCGCGGGGGCACTACAGGCGCTCGAAGCCGCGGAACTTCTCCCAGTCGGTGACCGCGGCCTCGTTGGCCTCGATCTCGATCGTGGCGCGGTTCAGGTAGTGGTCGACCATCTCGTCGCCGAACGCCTCGCGGGCCAGCGCGCTGCCCGCGAACAGCTCGCGGGCCTCGTAGATGTTGGTCGGCAGGTGGGGCTTGTCGGAGTCGTATGCGTTGCCCTCGAACGGCGGCTCGAGCTCGAGCCCGGCGTCGATCCCGTGCAGCCCGCCGGCGACCATCGCCGCCAGCGCCAGGTACGGGTTGACGTCGGCGCCCGGCATCCGGTTCTCGAACCGCAAGCCCTCGCCGTGGCCGACGACGCGCAGCGAACAGGTCCGGTTGTCGTGGCCCCATGCGACTGCTGTCGGGGCGAAGGAGCCCTTCGCGTAGCGCTTGTAGGAGTTGATGTGCGGTGCGAAGAGCAGCGTCAGCTCGCGCATCGCGGCGAGCTGGCCGGAGAGGAACTTGTCGAACATCGCCTGGTCGGCGGCGAACGCGTTCTTCCCGCTCTTCTCCTCGAACAGCGAGCAGTGGATGTGGCACGAGTTGCCCTCGGCCTCGTTGTACTTGGCCATGAAGGTGATCGACATCTCCTCCTGGGCGGCGATCTCCTTGGCGCCGGTCTTGTAGACGACGTGGTCGTCGGCGGCCTTGAGCGCCTCGTCGTAGCGGAAGTTGATCTCGTGCTGGCCGAGGTTGCACTCGCCCTTCGAGTTCTCGACCACCATCCCGGCGGCCGCCATCTCGTTGCGGATCCGGCGGATCAGCGGCTCGACCCGGGCGCTGCCGAGCAGCGAGTAGTCGATGTTGTAGAGGTTGGCGGGCTCGAGGTCGCGGTAGGCCTTGCGCCACGCCTCCTCGTAGGTGTCGCGGAAGACGATGAACTCGAGCTCGGTGCCCGCGTTGGCGCCGAAGCCGCGCTCGGCGAGCCGCGCGAGCTGGCGGCGGAGGATCTGGCGCGGCGAGGCGACGACGTCGCTGCCGTCACCCCAGTTGACGTCGGCGAGCACGAGCACCGTGCCCTCGTGCCAGGGGATCGGCCGCAGGGTCGAGATGTCCGGGGTCATCTCGAAGTCGCCGTAGCCGCGATCCCAGGAGGCCATCTCGTAGCCCGAGACCGTGTCCATGTCGACGTCGACGGCGAGCAGGTAGTTGCAGCCCTCGGCGCCGTGCTCGGCGACCTCTTCGAGGAAGTGAGTCGCGGTCAGCCGCTTGCCCTGGAGGCGGCCCTCCATGTCGGCGATCGCGAGCAGCACGGTGTCGACCGTGCCGCTCGCAACCGCGCCCTTCAGCTCATCGAGAGTCACGCATGCAGGCTAGAGGGCTGAGTCGGTGTGCTCGACATCGACCCGCTTTTGGCCCGTGAACCAGTTCTTGGCGCCCGCGTACCAGCCGATCGTCGTCAGGAGCAGCAGCACCCCGACCGTGACCGGCGCGTAGTTGAGCGCCTGGTAGTCGAACTCGTCGTTCCATGGCACCGCGGCCGGCGTGAACGGGAGGCAGAAGATGACCGTGATGTAGAGCGTCCAGAAGACCGCGAACGGGTTCATCCACTTGTACCTGGCGCCGAGCGACCACCTGCCGGTGTCGAAATTGTCGCCCTCGCGCCAGCGCAGGTAGATCGGGATCGCGAAGGCGACGTAGAGCCCGATCACCGTGATCGAGACGACCGCGAAGAACGCCCACGGGAACGGATCGCCGGCCGAGTTGCCCTTGAGCGCCGGGATCGTGATGATCAGGGCGCAGATCGCCATGAAGATCACGGCGTTGTAGGGGACACCCTTGTTGTCGACCTTCGCGAGCCACCTCGAGATTCGCTGGCCGAAGGCCCCGTCGCGCGAGAACGCGAAGCACATCCGCGAGCCGCTGGTCAGGCACGCGAGCCCGCAGAAGAGCTGCCCGATCGTCGAGATGATCAGCACCGCCTTGAACGCGGCGCTCGTGAGCGCGCCGTTCATGACCTCGAGCGACGACCCGGGCCCGTAGTTCTCGCCCGCGGTGACGGCGGCGGAATCCTGGACGGCGAAGGTGATCGCCAGGAGCACGAACCAGCCGATGACCGCCGAGTAGAAGATCGACTGCCAGACGCCGCGCGCGGCGCCGCTCGAGGCGTCCTTGGTCTCCTCCGAGAGGTGAGCCGAGGCGTCGAAGCCGGTGATCGTGTACTGCGTCAGCAGGAAGCCGAGCGGCAGGATGAAGAACCAGAAGAACAGGCCGGACGCCCCGTTGTCGAGATTGAACCCCGAGTTGTTGATCCGCTCGGTGAAGACGAAGGCGACGTTCTGGTGGTTGTCGGGGACGAAGACGAGGATCCCGATGATCACCGCGACCCCGACGACGTGCCACCAGACCGAGATGTTGTTGATCGCGGCAAGCAGCGAGGTGCGGAAGATGTTGATCACCGCCGTGGCGAAGAGGATCACCGCGAAGAGCGCGAAGGTCTCCCCGAGAATGTGTTCGGAGTCGCCGAAGTTCATGAACCCGAGGTCGACCACGTAGAGGCCGAGGGTCGCGTTCATGAAGGTCGCGCACGCGTACTGGACCGAGGCGATGACGCCGACGAGACCGATCCAGTTGAACCAGCCCGTGTACCAGGCCCACTGCGGTCCCCCGAGCTTGCCGGCGAACCAGTAGATGCCGCCCGCGGTCGGGTATCTGGATACGAGTTCGGCGAGGCAGAAGCCGATGATCAGAATCGGGATCGAGATCAGCGGCCAGCCGATCGAGATCGCGATCGGGCCGCCGTTGTTCCACGCCTGGCCGTAGGTCGTGAACGTGCCGGCCAGGATCGAGATGATCGAGAACGAGATCGCGAAGTTCGAGAACGCGCTCCAGGCCCTGGTCAGGTCCTGGTCGTACCCAAGCTCCTTAAGTAGCTTCTCGTCGGCCTTCTGGACGCTGTCCTGAGTTGCCATCCACTCTCCTCTTTCCCGTAGCGGCCGGACTCTTCCGACGAAAGGTATGTTGGGCCGACCTATGAAGTGGCTCGACCCTATGCCTTTTCGCGGACGGATGTCAACCCGATGAGCGAGGTGTCCGAGATCGTCGCCGCGCTCGAGGAGGATCTCGGCGAGCCGGAGGGCGCGCCGCAGCCGCTCGAGGGCGGGATCACGAACCGCAACTACCGCGCCCGGCTCGGGGGCCGCGACTACGTGATCAGGCTGCCGGGCAAGGACACCGGGAAGCTCGGCATCGACCGCGAGGCCGAGCGCAGCGCCAACGAGCGCGCCGCCGCGCTCGGCGTCGCGCCGCCCGTGGCCGCGATGCTCACCGACCCGCCGGCGCTCGTCACCGGCTTCGTCGAGGGCGCCCAGATGAGCCCCGAGGACCTGCGCGATCCCGGGACGCTCGCCGACGTCGCGCGGGCCCTGCGGCTCGTCCACGACTCCGGCGGGAACGTGCCGACGAGCTTCGACTCCTTCCGGCTGGTCGAGGACTACGCGCGGACCGCGACCGAGAACGGGGTCGCGGTGCCGGAGGACTATGAGGAGGCGCACGCGCGGGCGGCGGAGATCGAGAAGGCGATCGGCGGGCCCGAGCACGAGCCGGTCCTCTGCCACAACGACCTCCTGGCCGGGAACTTCCTCCGCGGCGGGCGGATCTGGATCGTCGACTGGGAGTACTCGGGGATGGGCGACCGCTACTTCGACCTCGCAAACTTCGCGGTCAACAACGAGCTTGACGAGGACCAGCAGGCGGCATTGCTCGAGCGCTATTGGGGTGACAGCCCACCCGCAAGCCCGCTCGCGGACTTGCGGTTGATGATGTACATGAGCGACTTCCGCGAGGCGATGTGGGGCGTCGTCCAGCAGGGGATCTCCGACCTCGACTTCGACTTCGCCGACTACGCGGAGAAGCACTTCGCGCGCCTCGGCGAGACCGCCGCCGACGAGCGCTTCGCGGGTTGGCTGGCGGAGGCACGTGATGCCGCGCGCTGAGCTCCCGGACTCCGCCCGCTGCGTGATCATCGGCGGCGGCGTCGGCGGCGTCTCGATCGCCTACCACCTGGCGAAGCTCGGCTGGGACGACGTCATCGTCCTCGACCGCGCCGAGCTGACCTCGGGCTCGACCTTCCACTCGGCGGGCCTCGTCGGCCAGCTCCGCGGGTCGGTCTCGCTGACGAAGATGATGATGCACTCGGTCGAGCTCTACCGGGGACTCGGAGAGGAGTCCGGCGGCGAGTTCGACCCGGGCTGGACCGAATGCGGGGGCATCCGCCTCGCCTCGAGCGAGGAGCGCATGGAGGAGCTGCGCCGCCAGGCCGGCTGGGCGAAGACCTTCGGGCTGCCGATGGAGCTGATCTCCGCCGAGGAGGCGAAGGCGATGTTCCCGCTGATGTCGACCGACGGCGTGCTCGGCGGCGCATGGCTGCCGACCGACGGCTACCTCGACCCGGCCCAGCTCACCTACGCGCTCGCTGACGGCGCCCGGCGCGGTGGCGCCCAGACCTTCACCAACACACGGGTGACCGGGATCGAGGTCGCCGACGGGCGCGTGCGCGCGGTCGAGACCGAGCGCGGCCGGGTCGAGGTCGAGGTCGTCGTCAACGCGGGCGGGATGTTCGCCGCCGAGATCGGGCGCATGGCGGGCGTGCGGATCCCGCTGATCCCGATGTCGCACCAGTACCTCGTCACGCAGCCGTTCCAGGAGCGGCCGGAGAAGCCGCTCCCGACCCTCCGCGACCCGGATCTCCTGATCTACTTCCGCGAGGACGGCGGCGGGCTGGTGATGGGCGGCTACGAGCGCCGCAGCGAGCCCGCGTTCCTGCCCGACGGGCCGTCGCGGGTCGAGCGGATCCCGCCCGACTTCAACGGCCGCCTGCTCGAGGACGACTGGGACCGCTTCGAGGAGATCACCGAGAACTCGAAGCGCCGCGCGCCGGTCATGGACGAGGTCACGATCACCCAGCTGATCAACGGCCCCGAGGCGTTCACCCCCGACAACGAGTTCTGCCTCGGGGAGACCGAGGTCGACGGCTTCTTCGTCGCCGCCGGCTTCTGCGCGCACGGGCTCGCCGGCGCCGGGGGCATCGGCAAGGTGATGGCCGAGTGGATCGCCGAGGGCGAGCCGAGCCTCGACCTCTGGCACATGGACATCCGCCGCTTCGGCGCCCAGTACCGCTCGCCGTCCTACACGTTCGAGCGGGTCAAGGAGACCTACGAGACCTACTACGACATCCGCTACCCGAACCACGAGCGCAGCGCCGGGCGGCCGCTGCGGATGTCGGCCGCGGCCCCGTGGCACGCCGAGCTCGGCGCCGCGTTCGGCGAGAAGTCCGGCTGGGAGCGGGTCAACTGGTACGAGAACAACGCGCCCGCCGGCGACCCGTCGCTGCAGCCACGCGGCTGGGCGGGCCAGCACTGGTCGCCGGCGATCGGCGCCGAGCACCGGGCGACCCGCGACGCTGTCGCGATCTTCGACGAGAGCTCGTTCGCGAAGATGGAGATCGTGGGCCCCGGCGCCGCGGAGCTGCTCGAGCGCCTCTGCGACAACGAGGTCGCGCGCGGGGTGGGGAAGATCACCTACACGCAGATGCTCAACACCCGCGGCGGGATCGAGTGCGACTTCACCGTCGCGCGCCTCGCCGAAGAGCGATTCTCGATCGTCACCGGGACCGCGTTCGGAAACCACGACCGCGAGTGGATCCGCAGGCATTTACCCGACGACGGAAGCGTCCAGGTCCACGACGTCACGGCGCAGTACTCGTGCTTCGGGATCTGGGGCCCGAAGGCCCGCGACGTGCTCGCGCCGCTGACGCCGCAGGATCTCTCCAACGACGCCTTCCCCTACATGAGCCTGCGCGAGACCACCGTCGACTACGTGCCGGTGCGGGCGCTGCGGGTCACCTACGTCGGCGAGCTCGGCTGGGAGCTCTACTGCCCGACCGAGTACGGGATGCGGCTCTGGCGCACGCTCTGGGAGGCGGGCGAGGAGCACGGGATCGTCGGCGGCGGCTACCGCGCGATCGACTCGATGCGGCTAGAGAAGGGCTACCGCGTCTGGGGCGCCGACATCACCCCCGACGAGACGCCCTACGAGGGCGCGCTCTCGTTCGCGGTCAAGCTCGAGAAGGACGGCGGCTTCATCGGCCGCGAGGCGCTGGTCGAGGCCAAGGAGAAGGGCCCGCGAAAGAAGCTCTGCTGTCTGATCCTCGCCGACCCGCGCTCGGTCGCGCTCGGCAACGAGCCGGTCCGCGCCGGCGGCGAGATCTGCGGCCGGGTGACGACCGGCGGCTACGGCTACACGGTCGAGCGCTCGATCGCCTACGCGTACCTGCCCCCCGAGCAGAGCGAGCCCGGGACCGAGGTCGCGGTCGAGATCTTCGGCGAGTGGATCGAGGGCGAGGTCGCGCGGGAGCCGCTCTTCGACCCCAAGGGCGAGCGGATCAAGGCCTGAACCGAATAGCCTGGTGGCGATGGGAGAGCCGCGAAACAAGGTCCACGTGACCGCCGACGTCGCCGCGCCGCCGGACGAGGTCTTCACGTTCTTCACCGAGCACTTCGACCAGCTCTGGCAGGGCAAGATGGAGCACCTCAGCGACGGCAAGAAGAAGAAGGAGCCGCTCGGGCTCGGCTTCGTGCGCCGCATGCACACGCCGGCCGGCGCCCTCGACGAGGAGATCGTCACCCACGATCGCCCGAAGCTGATCGAGTACACGGTGATCGACGACGAGGAGACGAAGATCCACAACCATCTCGGCCACATCGAGTTCGCCGAGAACGGCGGCGGAACCCGCGTCGACTACACGATCGGATTCGACTACCGCCCGCCGCTGCTCGGCCACGCCGCGGCGACGGCGATCAAGCTCGGCTGGCGGATGCGCGGCCGCCGCGTGCTGCGCCGCGAGTTCCCCGGCTGATCAGTCGCCGGGGCCGGGCATCAGCCCGCCGAGGATGTGCTCGGTGCCCTCGATGTGCTCGCGCATCAGCTTCACCGCGCGGCCCGAGTCGCTGCGCCGCAGCAGCTTGACCAGCCGCCGGTGCTGGTCGTTGGAGCGGGTGAGGACGCTCTCGGGGTGCGCGATCAGCGCGATCAGCCCGCTCATCCGTCCCTGGGCCTCGGTCATCTGCGCGACCAGGCCGGGCGAGCGCGCGGCCTCGGCGACGCCGATGTGAAAGCGGACGTCGGCGCGGCGGTAGTCCTCGAACTCGCCGGCGTCGTCCATCTTCTCGACCAGCTCGTCGAGCCGCTCGAGGTCTGCGTCCTCGGCGCGTTCGCAGGCGAGCACCGTCGCGCCGACCTCGACCGCGACCCGGTTGTCGAGCACCGCGCGCGCGGACTCGCCGAGCGGCTCAGCGTCGCCCTCGGCGAGCGGCGGCTCGACGGCGACGAAGGTGCCGCCGCGGCGGCCGCGGGTCGAGGTCAGGTGCCCGGTCTGGGTCAGGGTCGTGAGCGCGTTGCGGAGCGTCGAGCGCGAGATCCCGAGCTGCTTCGCGAGGTTTCGCTCCGGCGGCAGCTGCGTCCCCGGGCTCAGCAGCCCGAGCCGGATCGCCGTCCCCAGCCGCTCGACCGTCTCCTCGAACGCGGTCGGGGTTAGCACAGGCTCGAAGACCGCCTCCAGCGCCGCGTCTCGCTCCATCCGTCAACCGTACTCGCCTCCGGGTTCGGCTTCGCCATAAAGGCATGGGCTGGCGCCGCCAGGACCTTTCGCGGCCACAAAGTGGCCGCTCCCAAATAGGGCGGCTTGGCCCATGCAACAGGGGGGAACAACCGTTCGCTTGCCTATCATCACACGGATGGCCGAATCCGACCGGATCGTGATCCGCGGCGCGCGCGAGCACAACCTCAAGGGCGTCGATCTCGAGCTGCCCAGAAACAAGCTGATCGTGATCACGGGACTCTCGGGATCGGGCAAGTCGAGCCTCGCCTTCGACACGATCTACGCCGAGGGCCAGCGCCGCTACGTCGAGTCGCTCTCTTCCTACGCGCGCCAGTTCCTCGGCCAGATGGAGAAGCCCGACGTCGACTCGATCGAGGGCCTGAGCCCGGCGATCTCGATCGACCAGAAGACGACGTCCCGGAACCCGCGGTCGACGGTCGGCACCGTGACCGAGATCTACGACTACATGCGGTTGCTATGGGCGCGGATCGGCCAACCCCACTGCCACGTCTGCGGGGAACCGATCAGCGGCCAGTCGATCGAGCAGATCGCCGACCGCGTGATGACGCTCGAGGAGGGGTCGCGGTTCATGGTCCTGGCGCCGATCGTCAGGGGGCGCAAGGGCGAGTACGGAAAGCTGCTCGAGGAGATCCGCGGCCAGGGCTACGCGCGGGCGCGGATCGACGGCGAGGTCCGCCGCCTCGACGAGGACATCGTCCTCGACAAGAAGTTCAAGCACGACATCTCGGTCGTCGTCGACCGCCTGGTGATGAAGCCCGACCTGCGCAAGCGGCTCACCGAGTCGATCGAGGCGGCCGCCGGGCTCGCCGAGGGGCTGGTCGAGGTCGAGGTGCTGAAGGGCGGCAAGGCCGAGGAGGTCGCGAGGGTCGAAGGGGTGAAGGGGGCACTCGGGGCCGGCGACCTGCCGCCCGACGTCGCCGACCGGATGACCTTCTCGGAGCAGTTCGCGTGCCTCAAGTGCGGGACCTCGATCCCCGAGCTCGAGCCGCGGATCTTCTCGTTCAACTCGCCGCACGGCGCCTGCGAGCGCTGCCACGGGCTCGGGTTCCAGCGCGTGATCGACCCCGAGCTCGTCGTCCCCGACCCGACCCTGTCGCTCTCGGAGGGCGCGCTCCAGCCCTGGCGCCTCGGCCACTCGCGCTACTGGAAGCGTCTGGTCGAGTCGGTCGCCGACACCTACGACATCGACGTCGACGAGCCCTGGCAGGACCTCGACGAGTCCGAGCGCGAGATCTTCCTCCACGGCACGGGCGGAGAGCGCCATCAGGTCAACTACACGAACCGCTTCAACCGCCGCCGCTCGTACAAGGTTCGCTTCGAGGGGATCGTCAACAACCTCGAGCGCCGCTACGGGGAGACCGACTCCGACGCGGTCCGCGAGCGGATCGAGGAGTACATGGCCGAGCAGCCGTGCCCGGCCTGCGGCGGCGCCCGGCTGCGGCCCGAGAGCCTCGCGGTCAAGATCGGCGGGCTCTCGATCGACGACTACTCGCAGCTCTCCTCCAAGGCGGCGCTCGAGTGGATCCGCGAGCTCGAGCTGACCGAGACCGAGAAGGCGATCGCGCGGATGATCGTCCGCGAGATCGAGGAGCGGCTCAGCTTTCTCGAGAACGTCGGGATCGGCTACCTCTCGATGGCGCGCGCGGCGCGCACGCTCTCCGGCGGCGAGGCGCAGCGGATCCGGCTCGCGACCCAGATCGGCTCGAGCCTGGTCGGCGTCCTTTACATCCTCGACGAGCCCTCGATCGGGCTCCACCAGCGCGACAACGCGCGCCTGATCGAGACCCTCGCGCGGCTCCGCGACCTCGGCAACACCGTGATCGTGGTCGAGCACGACGAGGGCACGATGCGCTCCGCAGACCACGTCCTCGACCTCGGCCCGGGCGCCGGCGAGCACGGCGGCTACATCGTCGCCGAGGGGACGCCGGAGGAGATCGTCTCCGACCCCGCATCGCTCACCGGCCAGTACCTGAGCGGCGAGCGCGAGATCCCGGTCCCCGACGAGCGCCGCGAGCCGACCGGCAAGCTGGTCATCAAGGGGGCCTCCGAGCACAACCTGCGGAGCGTCGACGTCTCGTTCCCGCTCGGGGTCTTCACCGCGGTGACCGGGGTCTCAGGATCGGGCAAGTCGACGCTCGTCAACGAGACGCTCTACCCGGCCGTCGCCAACCGGCTGCATCAGGCGAAGCTCCGCTCCGGCGCCCACAAGAAGATCGAGGGCATCGAGGAGGTCGACAAGATCATCAACATCGACCAGTCGCCGATCGGGCGCACGCCGCGCTCCAACCCGGCGACCTACACCGGGGTCTTCGACCACATCCGCCAGCTCTACTCGCAGACCCGCGAGGCGCGGGTGCGCGGCTACAAACCTGGCCGCTTCAGCTTCAACGTCAAGGGCGGGCGCTGCGAGGTCTGCAAGGGCGACGGGCAGCTGAAGATCGAGATGCACTTTCTGCCCGACGTCTACGTCCCCTGCGAGCAGTGCGGCGGGCGGCGTTACAACCGCGAGACGCTCGAGGTCCGGTTCAAGGGCAAGACGATCGCCGACGTGCTCGAGATGCCGGTCGCCGAGGCGTGCGAGTTCTTCCGCGACATCCCGAAGATCTCGCGCCGGCTCGACACGCTCCAGGACGTCGGCCTCGACTACATCCGGCTCGGGCAGCCGGCGACGACGCTCTCCGGCGGCGAAGCGCAGCGGGTCAAGCTCGCGACCGAGCTCTCGAAGATGGCGACCGGCAGCACCCTCTACTTCCTCGACGAGCCGACGACCGGGCTCCACTTCGCCGACGTCCAGAGACTGCTCGACGTCCTCAACCGGCTCGTCGACCAGGGCAACACCGTGGTCGTGATCGAGCACAACCTCGACGTGATCAAGACCGCCGACCGGATCGTCGACCTCGGGCCCGAGGGCGGCGACGAGGGCGGGGCGGTCGTCGGGGAGGGCACCCCCGAGCAGGTCGCCGCGATCCCCGACTCGTACACCGGCCAGTTCCTCGCCGACCTCGTCAAGGCCGAGGTCAAGGTGCGGCGGGCCCGCAAGCCGCGCCAGAAGGTCGCGGCCTAAGCCCGCTCCTTGCCCGCGACCAGCAGCGAGGCGCCGATCGCGCCGCTGTAGTCGCCGAGCGCGGCGACGACGATCTTCGGCGGGTCGTCGGCGATGAAGAGGTTCTTGTGGATCAGCTTCTCGAGCTTCGGCAGGTAGCGCTCGCCGAGTCGCGTCCCCATGCCGCCGCCGAGGATGATCGCCTCGACGTCGACGAGGTTCTGCGCCGAGGCGGCAGCGGCGGCGATCGCCTTGAGCGCCCGTTCGATCAGCTTCTCGGCGAGCTTGTCGCCGTCCTCGAGCGCCCGCTCCCAGATCCCGCTGCTGAGCCGCTCGCGGCCCTTCTTCTCCATCAGCTTGAAGAGGTCGGTCTTCGCGCCGTCGTCGACCTCCTCGCGCGCCTTGGCCTCCATCGCTCCGCGGCCCGCGTAGGCCTCCATGCAACCGCGGTTTCCGCAGGGGCACTTGGCGCCGCCGAGCTTGACGACCATGTGGCCGATCTCGGCCGCGGCCCCGCGCCCGAGCCAGGGCTTGCGGTCGAGGATCAGCCCGCCGCCGACACCGGTGCCCCAGAAGACCCCGAGCACCGAGTCGTAGGGCTTGCCGGCGCCGAACTTGAACTCGGCGTCGGTCGCGACCTGAACGTCGTTTCCGATCGCCACCCTGGCGCCGAGGTCCTTGGAGAGCGTGTCGGCGAGCGGGAACGAGCCCTCCCAGCCGGGGATGTTGCGCGCCGCGGAGACGATCCCGGTCTTCTCGTCGGCGTCCCCGGGCGAGCCGACCCCGACCCCGGCCAGGTCCACGGGCTCGACGCCGGCGTCCTCGGCGGCCTCGCGGAGCGCCGCGGCCATCTCGGCCGCGACCGCATTCGGGCCGCCCTCGCGCGGAGTCTCGCGCCGGGCCTCGCCCTTGACGGCGCCGCGGGTCGAGACGATCCCGGCCTGGATCTTGGTGCCCCCGAGGTCGATCCCGCCGCGCAGCACGGGTTTCTTCGCGCGCGCCTTCTTCTGGGAAGCTCCTGCCATGGCTAGCTGGCAATCCTGGCGCATCTGGTGGAAAAAGCGCCGCTGGTACGAGCGCAACCGGCGACTGCGGCGTCGCCGGCGGATCAACCGCCACGCCGCCCAGGGTGGCTTCTTCATCCGCTACCCGGTCGAGGGCGAGGTGCTCGAGACGCTCGACTCCGGCCGGCTCGCGATCGGCCGCGACACCCTGCTCGAGCCGGGTTGCTGGATCACGATGGCCGCCGAGGCGCGGATCGAGATCGGCAGCGGCTGTTTCCTCAACAAGAACACGATGCTCGCCGCCCACGAGCGGATCGAGATCGGCGACCACGTGATGTTCGCCAACAACTGCTTCGTCGGCGACGCCGACCACCGCTACGACGACCCCGACACGCCGATCACCCACCAGGGCTTCACGGCGCGCGGCCCGGTCAGGATCGGCTCCAACGTCTGGTTCGGCGTCAACTGCGTCGTCACCGGCGGGGTCGAGATCGGCGACCGCTGCGTGATCGGCTCGAACTCGGTCGTCACCAAGAGCATCCCCGCGGGCTCGATCGCCGCCGGCGCCCCGGCCAAGGTCCTGCGCGAGATCGAGTTCAAGAAGAGCGGCGGCGGGGAGGGGGAGGAGTAGCCTCGATGCATGTGCCTCGCCGAATACCACGCCGCCCGCGGGATCTTGCGGGAGCGCTGGCGGTCGCGCTCTGCGTCCTCGCGGCCGGCTGCGGAGACGATGGCGACGACAAAACGACCGTCGCAACCGCGACCGACGCCGTCGCGACGCCGACCCAACCCGCGCCGCCCGGCGGGGGCGCCCGCGACGACAAGCGGCTGATCGAGGACGCGATTCGCGGCGCGCTGGCCGACGCCGACCCCGGGGTCGCCTGCGCGGAGGCCGTCACGCCGCTTTACGTCGAGGAGGCCTACGGCGACGAGAACGGATGCCGACAGGCGGTCGAGGCCGGAGGCGTGGCGAACTCCGTCCGCGTCGACGCGGTCGGGTCGAGCGGCGGCACGGCGAGCGCGCGCGCGACCGCTTCGGGCGGGCCGTTCGACGGCGAGGAGGTCGAGGTCGAGCTCGTTCGGCGCGGCGGCGGATGGAGGGTCGACTCGGTGACCTCGAACGCGCCCGTCGGCCCCTGATCCGCGCCGAATCCGGCCGCGGCGGTTCTACACTCGTTCTGGGATACGGCCGCCCCATTCTCGCGTCGGGCCTAGGAGCTCGTGATCACAGATCACCGGTGCGGCCACCCACGGGTAAAGGAGAGACATATGCGAGGTACTGGCCGAGTGGTTTTCGCGGCTCTACTCCTGGTGTTGGTCGGCACGATCAACATCATCTACGGGATCGGCGCGCTCGACGACGCGAGTGTGTTCGTCGGCGACTCCCGGTTCGTGCTCGACAACCTCAACACCCTGGGCTGGGTCCTGATCATCCTCGGGGCCATTCAGCTCACCGCTGGCTTCTCGCTGATGGCGGGCAACGCCTACGGACGGGTGATCGGGATCGTCGCCGGCAGCCTCGGCGCGATCGGCGCCCTGCTGTCGATCGGCGGCGCCTACCCCTGGTGGTCGCTCGCCGTATTCGCCCTCTGCATCTACGTCGTCCACGGGATCGTCGTGTTCGGCGAAGACGAGAGCGCCGCCTAGCGGAGCTCGCACCGGTTGCGGGTGCCCGTCCACGCCGCGGGCTCCCGCCGACCGTCCGCTAGCCGACGACCCGCACCGTCACCGTCCGCTCGCGCGGGCGGTCGTCGAAGTCGATCAGCACGAGCTGCTGCCAGGTTCCGAGCCCGAGCTCTCCGCCCTCGACCGGGACGTTCTCGGAGGCGCCGATCAGCGAAGCGCGCTGGTGGGCGTGGGAGTTGGAGTCGTGGTTGAGGCGGTTGTGCTCGTAGTCGCCCCCGGCCGGGACGAGGCGGTCGAGCAGCGCCCGGAGATCGGCGACCCCGCCGGGCTCGAACTCCATCGTCGTGATCGCCGCGGTCGAGCCGCGGACGAACACCGAGGCGAGGCCGACCTCGATCCCGGAGGCGGAGACGATCCGCGCGACGCCGTCGGTGACGTCGACGATCTCCGAGTCGCCGCCGGTCGAGAGCCTGAGCTCGCCGCCCTGGATCGCCATGCCCGAAACCTACCCAGACGCCGCTAAATATTGAGCCGGGCCCAACGTGGGCCCGGCTCGGGGTGTCTCTCCTCTTGCTCGGCTAGACGCCGCGCGGGTGCGGCGTTCCGATGTGGAGCGCCTCGAGCATTCTCGGCACGTAGATCAGCCCGGCGACGCCGACGATCACGTAGAGGGCATCCGTGAATGTCCCGGTACCGAACACGTTCGCGATCACGTTCTCCTCGAACAGCCCGACCACGCCCCAGTTGAGCGCGCCGAGCACCATGACCACCAGTGCTACGGGTTCCAACCGCTTGATCATCTCCATCGTGTTCCTCCTTGTAGAGATAATGCGGATTGCAACGAGAATTACCCCTGCAAAAGGGGGTGGTTACGGCGCTGGACGGGTGATCTAGGGGGCTACCAGTCCCAGGGTGTGTGCGCCGCGAGGCTGTCCTGCTCGAGCCAGTCGTGGAACTCCGCGAGCTGCTCGGGGTCGATCGAGTAGCTGTGGTCCTCGGTCGGGAACTTGCCCGCGCGGACCTCGTCGACGTAGGTCTCGACGCCCTCGACCATCTCCTTGCGGATCTCCGCGTAGCGGCGCACGAACTTCGGCTGGTGGCCCTCGTAGAGGCCGAGCAGGTCGTGCCAGACGAGGACCTGGCCGTCGGTCGCGACACCGGCGCCGATCCCGATCACGGGGATCTCGAGCTTCGGCATCAGCGCCTCGGTGACGCCGGCGGGGATCGCCTCGAAGACGATCGCGAAGCAGCCGATGGCCTGGAGCGCCAGCGCCTCCTCGGCGATCTTCTCGGCGCCGAGCGCGGTCTTGCCCTGCGCCTTGAAGCCGCCGAGCTGGGTCGCGGTCTGAGGCGTCAGCCCGACGTGGCCCATGACCGGCACGCCGGCGCGGATGATCGCCCGCGCGCGGTCGACCGAGGGGCCGCCGCGCTCGAGCTTGACCGCGTCGACGCCGGCCTCCTTGACAAAGCGCTGCGCGTTGCGGACCGCGTCCTCGTTCGAGGTCTCATAGGAGCCGAACGGCATGTCACCGATCAGCATCGGCGTCGTCAGGCCGCGCCTGACCGCCCGCGTCATCATCACCATCTCGTCCATCCCGACCGGCGTCGTCGCGCTGTGGCCGAGGACGACCATCGCCGCCGTGTCGCCGACGAGGACGAGGTCGACCCCGGCTTCCTCGGCGATCTGCGCCGACGGGAAGTCGTAGGCAGTGACCATCGCGATCTTCTCGCCCGCGTACTTCATCGCCGCGAGCTTCGGCATCGTGATCGGGGTGCGCTCCTGATCGCTCAAAGCGGTGCCTCCATTCCTGGGTCGGCGCTCAAAGGAGCGCCTCCTGTTTGGGGTGGCTGAGAAGGACGCTCGGGTCGCTGTCGACCTGCACGACCCGATTCTCGTCGTCGACGTGGACGACGACGGGCGAGTAGGCCTCGAGGTCGGCGTCGTCGTAGGCGCCGAACGAGGCGACGATGACCTTGTCGCCGGGGTTGACGAGGTGGGCGGCGGCGCCGTTCACCTGCACGACGCCCGAGCCGGGCTCGCCCTCGATCGCGTAGGTGACGAAGCGGGAAGCGTTGTCGATGTCCCAGACGTGGACCTGCTCGTTGACCAGCATGTCGGCCTGGCGCATCAGCTCGGGGTCGAGGGTGATGCTGCCGACGTACTCGACGTCGCAGTCGGTCACGGTTGCCCTGTGGATCTTCGACTTCAACATCTGGCGTTGCATTCGGACGATCCTCCTGTCAGTTGACGATCGTGTTGTCGATCAGGCGCGCCCTGCCGACCCGCGCCGCGACGGCGACCAGGACCGGCCGCCCGTTCAGCTCCGCGACGTGGGAGAGGTCCTCTGCGTCGCGTGCTTCCACGTACTCCGGCTCGATTCCGGCGTTACGGAGCTCTTCGGCGACCGCCTCGGTGAGCGCCGCCGGCGAGCGCTCGCCCTCGGCGGCGCGGCGCTCGGCTGCCTCGAGGCCGCGGTGGATAGCCAGCGCCCGCTCGCGTTCCTCGGGCGAGAGATAGGCGTTGCGCGAACTCATCGCGAGCCCGTCGGGCTCGCGGACGGTCGGGCAAAGCTCGATCTCGACGTCGAAGTCGAGGTCGCGGACCATCTGCTCGATGACGACGGCCTGCTGGGCGTCCTTGCGGCCGAAGAAGGCGACGTCGGGGTCGACGGCGTTGAAGAGCTTGGCGACGACCGTGGTCACGCCGCGGAAGTGGGAGGGGCCGCGGCGGTCGGGGTGGCCGCAGAGCACGGCGGTGACACGCTCGTCGACCTCGACCCTGGTCGCGAAGCCCTCCGGGTAGACCTCGCGCTCGGGAGGCGCCCAGAGCAGGTCGACGCCCTCGGCCTCCGCGAGCTCGGCGTCGCGGGCCTCGTCGCGCGGGTAGCCGTCGAGGTCCTCGCCGGCGCCGAACTGGGTCGGGTTGACAAACAGGCTGACGACGACGACGTCGCAGCTCGCGCACGCGGCGCGCATCAGCGACAGGTGACCCTCGTGGAAGCTGCCCATCGTCGGCACGAGCCCGATCCGCTTGCCCTCGCGGCGCGGCCCGGCGAGCTCGGCGCGGAGCTCGGTGCGTGTGCGGACGAGCTTCACTTCTCCGCCGTCTCCCGCGCGATCTCGGCGGCGCGCTCGGCGAGCACCTCGTAGAGCTTCGAGAGCTCGGGCGAGACGTCCTCGATCGCCTCGCGGTGGCGCTCGACGGTCTGCTCGTCGCCGCGTGCGACCGGGCCGGTGAGCGCGTCGGCGCCGCGCTCGGTCCAGTTCGCGGCGGTGTTGAGGACGAGCGGAGAGAGCAGCGAGCGCGCCTCCTCGACCCCGATCCGCTCGAGCAGCTCGGCCGCCGACTCCTCGAGCACGACGAGGTAGTTGGAGGCCATCGCGGCGGCCGCGTGGTAGGCGGCGCGGTGGTGCTCGGGAATCTCGAGCGGCTTCATCCCGAGCCGCTCGGCGAGCTCGCGGGCGAGCGCGAGGGCGCTCTCGTCCGAGCCCGAGATCCCGCAGGGCGCGCCCTGGGGGCTCGTGTGCTCGTCGGGAAAGGTCTGGACGGGGTGCAGCGAGAAGCTGGGGATCCCGCGCGCGCCGGCGGCGGCGAGCGGGTCGAGGGTCGTGGCGCCGCTCGTGTGGCCGACGAACGCGGGCGGCGGGTCGGCGGCGGCCGCGAGCTCGCAGGCGGCGGCGATCTCAGCGTCGGGGACGCAGAGCAGGACCGCGTCGGCGCCGGCGCTGCGTTCGGCGACCTCTTCGCGGCCGGCGAGCGAGACCTCGAGCCCCGCGTCGCGTGAGGCGGCCGCGAGCGAGCCGCCGAGCTTTCCCGCGCCGACGATCGTCAGCCGGGCGGAGTCGGGCAGCGTCGCTGCTTCGATTTCGGGGATTTCCCGTTCCAGTTCCCGCATGGGAGATACCGGTCGGATCTGATGGTCAGACGAGCGTTTTCTTGATCTGGTCCGCGCCGCACTCCGCGGTCGCGGCCTTGAACAAAGGCTACCGACCCTTGAACTCGGGCGGGCGTTTCTGGGCGAACGCGGTGACGCCCTCGATGAAGTCCTCGGTCCCGCCCTGCTCGCGCTGCGCGTCGGCCTCGGCCTCGAGCTGCTCGGCGAAGTCGGGATAGACGCGCCGGTTGAGTAGCCGCTTCGCGTTGGCGTAGGAGACGGTCGGCCCAGTGGCGAGGCGCTCGAGCAGCTCGGTCGCGGCTGCCGCGAGCTCCTCGTCGGGATGGACGCTGTTGACGAGGCCCCATTCGAGCGCCTGGTCGGCGCCGATCTTCTCGCCGAGCATCGCCATCTCGGCGGCGCGCGTGAACCCGGCGCGGGCGGGCACGAAGGCGCTCGAGCCCCCGTCGGGGATCAGGCCGATATTGACGAACGCGAGCAGCATGTAGGAGGACTTGGCGGCGAGGATCAGGTCGCAGGCGAGCGCCAGCGAGCAGCCGATCCCGACCGCGGGGCCGTTGACCGCGGCGATCACGGGTTTTGGCATCTCGCGGATCCCGATCAGGATCGGGTGGTAGAGCTCGCGCAGCCGCGCGCTCAGGTCCGGCAACCCGCTCTCGAGCACGGGGTCGGTCTCGGCGCGGCTCTCCTTGAGATCGGCGCCCGAGGAGAAGGCGCGCCCGGCGCCGGTGATCATCACCGCGCGCACCGCGTCGTCGCCGGCGACCTGTTCGATCGCGGCGTTCAGCTCCTCGCCGAACTGGCGGTTCCAGGCGTTGAGCGCGTCGGGGCGGTTGAGCTCGATCGTCGCCGCGCCGCCCGCGACGTTCACGTTGACGGTCTCGAAGCTCACGCCGGGCAGCCTAGCCACCGTCCCCGCTTCGGGGAGGCCGGGCGTCGATCTACGATGTCCGCGGATGCCGATCTACGAGTTCGAGTGCGCCGCCTGCGGAAACCGGTTCGAGGAGCTGGTCCCCGAGCCTGAGGCGGTGTCGGCGTGTCCCAGGTGCGGCGGCGAGCGGACGAAGCGTGTCTTCTCACCCCCGGCCGCGGCGGCGAAGTTCGGCACCGAGGGCCAGCGGCGCAAGCGGGACGCGGCGCGCGGCGTCGACCGCGGCGGGGCCATGAACCGCTTCAAGCAGCAGCGTCAGCGCGAGCAGCGCGGGCGCAAGGGGAATCGATGACCGCTGAGTCTCTGAGTTCGGAGGAGCGGCGCGCGCAGTTGGTCGAGGTCTATGAGCGGGCATCGACCTGCGTCCGCTGCCCCCAGCTCGCCGAGGCCAGAAACACCGTCGTATTCGGCGCCGGCAACGCCGACGCCGACCTGATGTTCGTCGGCGAGGCTCCGGGCGCCGAGGAGGACAAGCAGGGGCTGCCCTTCGTCGGCCGCGCCGGCGGGCTGCTCAACGAGCTCCTCGCCGGTATCGAGCTCGAGCGCGATGACGTCTTCATCGCGAACGTCCTCAAATGCAGACCTCCCGGCAACCGCGACCCGCTGCCGGAGGAGATCGCCAACTGCCAGGACTACCTGCTCGCGCAGGTCGAGCTGATCGAGCCACGGGTGATCTGCACGCTGGGGAACTTCGCGACCAAGCTGCTCACCGGCAACCAGACCGGGATCACGAGGGTGCGCGGCAAGCCCCAGCAGCACCTGATCGGGAGTCGCGCGCTGCACCTGTTCCCGCTCCTGCATCCCGCGGCGGCGCTGCGCACCCCCTCGATGGGCGATGCCCTGCGCGAGGACTTCGCGAAGCTGCCCGACCTGCTCGGCGAGCCGCTGCCCGAGATCGCGCCGCCCGAGCCGCTCGTCGGCCCGCCCGGCGGGCCGGAGCCCGAGCCGACCCGCGACCAGATGGGCCTGTTCGGCTGAGCTCCGAGCGCGTCGAGCAGACTTCCGGCGGGGCCGAGACCGAGGCGCTCGGCGAGCGGCTCGCAGCCGAGCTCGCGCCCGGCGACGTCGTCGTCGTCCGCGGCGAGCTCGGCAGCGGCAAGACGACGCTGATCCGGGGCGCCTGCCGGGCGCTCGGGGTCAGCGGCCCGGTGACCTCGCCGACGTTCACGATCGGGCAGCGCTACTCGGGACGGATGCCGGTCTCGCACCTCGACCTCTACCGGCTCGGCGAGGCCGGGCTCTCGGGTGAGGACCCGGCGCTGCTCGCCGACTACCTGACGCCGGACGCGGTCGCGTTCGTCGAGTGGCCCGAGGCGGTCGAGCCGGCGCTGGGCTCGGTCAAGCTGCGGATCGAGATCCGCCACGCCGGCGGCGACCGCCGCGAGCTTCTGATCTCTCCCGGCTAGTAGCCCGGGCTCGAACCGGAGCCGCCCGAGTCCTCGGTGGATCCGGAGTCACCGGTCGCGGCGTCCTTGACGTCGTCGGCCTTTTGCTGGGCGTCGTCGAGCTTCTGCTGAGCGTCGTCGCCGGCCGATTCGGCCTGGTCCTGGGCGTCGTCGACCTGATCGTTGATCTCGTCCTGGACGGAGTTGACCTTGTCCTGGGCCTCGTCGGCATCGTCGCCGCAGCCGGTCCACGCGACGCCGAGCACGGCGATAGCCGCGGTCGCGAGGATGGTCGGTACTCGCTTCATGTGTCCCCTTCCACGGCCCGCGCGAAGCCGAGGAGCCGCTTTGTGTAAGTGGTTGAGCTGCGCAGCACCCTACTGTCCAGCCGCGTGGCGACGATCCTCGGCATCGACACCGCGACCGCGGACACGTCCGTCGCGGTCAGCGGCGGCGCGGGGCCGATCGAGCGCCGGATCGGGCCGGGGGCGGACGGGCGACCGCGCCACTCGGCGGCGCTGCTCGGGGAGATCGAATCGGCGGCCGCCGAAGCGGGCGGCTGGGAGCGGATCGAGCTGGTCGCGGTCGGCGTCGGGCCCGGCTCCTACACGGGATTGCGGATCGGGATCGCGACCGCGCGCGGGCTCGCGCAGACGCGCGACCTGCCGATCGCCGGCGTCTCCTCGCTGGCCGCGCTCGCTCGCGGGATCGGCGAGCACCCGGAGGCCTCCGGGCGGCCGCGGCTGGCGGCGATCGACGCGCGGCGGGGAGAGATCTTCGCGGCGCTCGAGGGGCCCGATGGCGAGCCGCTCTGGGGGCCGCTCGTCGCGCCGCCCGCCGAGATCGCCGGGAGGCTCGCCGCGCTCGACTCTTCGCCGCTGGCGGCGGGCGACGGGGCGGTACGATTTCGTGACGAATTGAAGGCCGGTGGCGCGACCGTTCCGGAGGACTCGGATCAGGTGCACCGCATCGCAGCCCGCCACGTGTGCGAGTTGGGGGCTGCGCTGGCGCCGGGCCGGCCGACCGAGATCGAGCCCCTGTACCTGAGAGAACCCGACGCGAAGGTTTGGCTTGAGCGAGATCGCCGATAGCGACACCAGCACCGCCCCGCGGCTGCGAATCCGCAAGCTCGCCTACAGCGACCTGCCGTCGGTGATCTCGATCGAGCGGCGCTCGTTCGCGACCCCCTGGTCGCTGGCGATGTTCGTGCTCGAGCTCTCGAAGCCTTCGGGAATCTGCCTCGCGATGATCAACGCCGAGGACCGGCTGATCGGCTACCTCGTCTGCTCGCGCTACGACGACGTTTGGCACCTGATGAACGTCGCCGTCGATCCCGAGTGGCGGCGCGGGGGGATCGCTACCGAGCTGATCGAGCGGCTGCTCGAGCAGGCCGGCCCCGACGCCCGCTACACGCTCGAGGTCCGGGTTTCGAACGGACCGGCGATCCAGATGTACAAGCGCTTCGGGTTTCGATCCGCCGGGCTGCGGCGCCGCTACTACCACGACAACGGCGAGGACGCCCTGATCATGTGGTTCGAAGGCAGCCGCGTCCTTGCCGCTCCCTGACCAGCCCGCGGCGGACAACTTGATCCTTGCGCTTGAGACATCCTGCGACGACACCTGCGCCGCGCTGGTCGAGGACGGCCGCGTGCTCTCGAGCGTCGTCTCGTCGCAGGCAGCGCTCCACGAGCGCTACGGCGGCGTCGTCCCCGAAGTCGCCTCGCGACACCACCTCGAGCTCGTCAACGCGACCGTGCGAGCCGCGCTCGAGGACGCGAACGCGGACCTCGACCGGGTTGACGCCGTTGCGGTCACCCGCGGGCCGGGGCTGATCGGCGCGCTGCTGGTCGGGCTCTCGACCGCGAAAGCGATCGCCGCGCCGCGGCGGCTGCCGCTGATCGCGGTCGACCACCTCCACGGCCACGTCGCCGCCAACCTGCTCGAGCCCGATCCGCTCGAGCCGCCGTTCCTCTGCCTCGTCGCGAGCGGGGGTCACACGCTGCTCGCCGGGGTCACCGAGCGGGTCGGTTTCGAGACCCTGGGCCAGACCCTCGACGACGCGGCGGGCGAGGCGCTCGACAAGGCGGCGCGGCTGCTCGGGCTCGGATACCCGGGCGGGCCGGCGATCGAGCGCGCGGCGGCGGGCGGTGACCCGGAAGCCTTCGAGTTCCCGGTCGCGATGTCGCGCGACCCCGGGCTCGACTTCAGCTTCAGCGGGTTGAAGACGGCGCTCGTCTACGCGGTCCGCGAGCTCTCCGCCGAGGAACTCGAGCGCCGCACCCCCGACATCTCCGCCTCGTACCAGGACGCCGTCGTCTCGCAGCTGATCGCGAAGCTCGGACGCGCGCTCGAGCGCGGCGAGTGGAACGCGGTCGCGCTCGGCGGCGGCGTCGCCGCGAACACCCTGCTGCGCGATCGGGCGGCCGAGCTCTGCGAGGGCCGCGGCGTGCGGCTGAAGCTCGTCCCGCGCGAGCTCTGCACCGACAACGCGGCGATGATCGCCGCCGCCGCGGCCGAGCTCGAGCCGATCGCCTACCCCGACTACCTCTCCTACGACGCGTTTGCGACCGGCGAGTGAGCCTCGTGACCCTCTACAGCCGCCCGGGTTGCCACCTCTGCGACGAGGCGCGCGACGGGCTCGCGTCGCTCCGAGCCGCCGGTGCCGATTTCGAGCTCCGCGAGATCGACATCGACTCCGACGACGCGCTGCTGCGTTCGCACCTCGAGCGGATCCCGGTGGTCGAGGTCGACGGGGTCGAGGCGTCCGAGCTCGTCTTCGATCCCGACGCCGTTCGCTCCCGGCTCGGTACGGTGTCCAGGTGATGATCGAGGAAGGCCTCGCCCCGGCCGTCCCCAACGGAGGCGACGAGTCCGCGGGCAGCCCGTTGACCGATGGCGACCGTCTATCGCTCGGCGTCGCCGCGCGGCTCTCGCGCTACCTCCAGGTCCTGACCCAGGCGCGCAAGATGGGCAAGGACACGATCTCCTCGCAGGAGCTCTCCGAGTACACGCACATCAACTCGACCCAGATCCGCCGCGACCTCTCGGGCTTCGGCAAGTTCGGCAAGCGCGGGGTCGGCTACAACGTCGACTCGCTGGTCCGCGAGATCCGCAAGATCCTCCGGACCGCCGGCCAGCACAACATCGCGCTCTTCGGCGCCGGCAACCTCGGCCAGGCGATCGCCGACTCCGACATCTTCGCCGACCACGGGTTCCGGGTCGTGGCGATGTTCGACGTCGACCCGAGCGTGATCGGGCGCCGGGTCGGCCAGCTCACGGTCCGCGACTTCTCCGAGCTCGAGTCCGTGGTCTCGGCCGAGCAGATCGTCGTCGGCGTGCTCGCGGTGCCGGCGGACTCGGCGCAGGACGTCGCTGACCGCCTCGTCGAGGCCGGGGTGACGATCATCTTCAACTACTCCGAGCAGCTGCTCCAGGTCCCGCCCGAGGTCACCGTCCACACCTCGAGCCCAGCGGTCGACCTCCTCTACGCCCTCTACTTCTATTTGGCCTAGTGAGCGAGCAGGGGGCGGAACAGGGCCTCGACCTCGAGCGCACGCGCGAGATCTTCGAGGCGTCGACCGACTTCACGGTCGGGCTCGAGGAGGAGTTCGCGATCGTCGACCCGGAGACGCTCGAGCTCGCGCATCGCTTCGCGGAGATCTACGAGGCCTGCCAGGCCGACGACGTGCTCGCCGAGGCCGCCGCCGGCGAGCTGATCGACACCGAGATCGAGATCCGGTCCGGGCGCGGCGAGGACTTCGCCGACGCCGCGCGGCGCCAGCGCGAGGCGCGCTCGCGGCTCTTCGGCCTCGCCGAGAAGATGGGGCTGGCGCTGGCGGCGACCGGGACCCACCCCTGGGCGAGCTATCTAGACCAGCGGATCATCGACACCGAGCACTACCGCCGGCTCGCGCGCGACCTCGGCTACGTCGCCCAGCGCAACAACACCTGGAGCCTCCACGTCCACGTCGGGGTCCGCGGCGCCGATCGCGCGATCGCCGTCTGCGACGCGATGCGCGAGACCCTGCCGCTGCTGCTCGCGGCCTCGGCGAACTCTCCGTTCCTCGACCGCCGCGACACCGGCCTGCACTCGGTCCGGACCGAGACCTTCACCCGCGTCTTCCCGCGCTGCGGGATCCACGAGCCGTTCGGGAGCTGGGCCGGATACGCCGAGTTCGTCGAGCTGCTCGAGAAGACCTCGAGCGTCGTCGAGCCGACCCAGCTCTGGTGGAGCGTCAGGCCCCACCACCGCTTCGGCACCGTCGAGGTGCGGATCTGCGACGCACAGACCCGCGGCGAGGAGTCGTTCGGGCTCGCGTCGCTGATGGTCGCCTGCGTGGCGCAGCTCGCGCTCGACTTCGACGACGGCCGGATCGGCGAGCCGCTCGCGGGCAAGAAGGTCGAGGAGAACCTCTGGCGCGCGACGCGCTACGGGATGGACGCCAAGCTGATCGACTTCGAGTCCGAGTCCGAGGTCGAGGCGGCGGCGGCGCTCGAGCGCCTGCTGACCTGGACGGCGCCGGCGCGCGAGGCGCTCGGGCTCGAGCCGGCCGTTGGGCGGCCGAACGGGTCCCAGCGCGCGCTCGCGGCGCTCGCGGACGGGGCGCCGATCGAGCAGATCTACCGCGACGCCGTCGAGGAGACCCAGAAGACCTACGTCACCGAGGAGGTGTTGGGATGAACGAAGAGGCCGCTCCCGAGCAGAGTGAGGAGGAGATGCGCGCCCAGCTCGAGGAGGAGATCCGCAAGGTCAAGGTCGAGGACGTGCTGCTCCAGAGCCTGGTCAGCGTGCTCAACCTGACTGCGCGACGGATCGCGAAGGACGATGAGCGCGACCTCGCGCAGGGGAAGCTCGGAATCGACGCCGCACGCGCCCTGGTCGACTTCCTTCCCGAGGAGGCTCAGGGACAGGTCCGCGAGGCGCTCTCGGAGCTCCAGATGCTCTACGCCAAGCACGCCGGGGGCGACGGAGAGGACGAGACCGAGGACCCCGGCAAGGATGAACCCGCGGAGAAGGAATAGACTGCCGCGCCGCTACCACCAAAGGAGAGCACTGACTTGACTGACTTCTTGACCGATCACGGAATCATCTTCGCGCTTGGCTGCGCGGGGGCCGCCGTCCTCTACGGACTGGTGATGACCGTGGTCCTGCTCCGCAAGCCGGCGGGCAACAACAAGATGAAGGCGATCTCGCAGGCGATCCAGGAGGGCGCCTCCGCGTACCTGAGGCGCCAGTACCTGATCATCGCGGGCGTCGCCGTGATTCTCGCGGTGGTCCTGCTCGTGCTCCAGAACGAGGAGACCGCGGTCGGCTTCGTGATCGGCGGCACGCTCTCCGGAGCCGCCGGGTTCATCGGAATGAGCCTCTCGGTGCGCGCCAACGCGCGCGTCGCCGAGGCCGCGCGCGGCGGCATCCCGCCGGCGCTCAACGCCGCCTTCAGCGGCGGCTCGGTGACGGGCCTGCTCGTCGTCGGACTCGCGCTCGCCGGGGTCGCCGGGTACTTCGGAGCGCTGACCTCGTGGTTCGACCTCTCCGACAAGGAGGCCGTCGACGCGCTGATCGGGCTCGGATTCGGCGGCTCGCTGATCTCCGTCTTCGCCCGCCTCGGCGGCGGCATCTTCACCAAGGCCGCCGACGTCGGCGCCGACCTCGTCGGCAAGATCGAGGCCGGGATCCCCGAGGACGACCCGCGCAACCCCGCGGTGATCGCCGACAACGTCGGCGACAACGTCGGCGACTGCGCCGGGATGGCGGCGGACCTGTTCGAGACCTACGCGGTCACCGCGGTTGCGGTGATGCTGCTCGGCGTCCTGACCTTCAACATCGACGCGGCCCGCGAGGTCGCGCTCTACCCGCTCGTGATCGGCGGCGCGGCGATCATCGCCTCGATCGTCGGCGCGCTCGCGGTCCGGACCCGGACCGGCAACGTCGAGGCGGCGCTCTACCGCGGCGTGGCCGTCGCGGGCGTGATCTCGGCCGCGGCGTTCTACCCGATCACCAAGTGGCTGATGGAGGACCCGCTCAAGTTCAACGTCGCTGACGCCGGTTCGGCGCTCTCCGGCGCCACGGTCACCGACCTCTGGCTCTGCGGGCTGATCGGTATCGGCGTCACCGCGGCGCTCTTCGTGCTCACCGACTACTACACCTCGACCCGCTTCCGCCCGGTGCGGACGATCGCCGAGGCCTCGGAGACCGGCCACGCGACCAACATCATCCAGGGGCTCGCCCAGGGCTTCCAGTCGACGACCGGCCCGGTGCTCGTGATCGCCGCCGCGATCTTCGGCGCCAACGAGCTCGCCGGCATCTACGGCATCGCCGTCGCCGTCATGGCCCAGCTCTCGCTCTGCGGGCTGATCGTCGCCCTCGACGCGTTCGGGCCGATCACCGACAACGCCGGTGGCATCGCCGAGATGGCGAACCTGCCGAAGAAGGTCCGCGACGTGACCGACCCGCTCGACGCGGTCGGAAACACGACCAAGGCCGTGACCAAGGGATACGCGATCGGGTCGGCCGCGCTCGCGGCGCTGGTCCTGTTCGCGGCGTTCCTGGAAGAGCTGAGAGAGGAAGCGGGCGGCGGCGTCGATCTGTCGTTCGAGATCTTCGAGCCCGAGGTGCTTATCGGGCTGCTGCTCGGCGGGATGATGGTCTACCTGTTCTCGGCGCTCTCGATCGAGTCCGTCGGCCGCGCCGGCGGCCAGGTGGTCGAGGAGGTACGGCGCCAGTTCAAGGAGAAGCCCGGGATCATGAAGGGCAAGGAGCTGCCCGACTACGCCCAGGCCGTCCGGATCGTCACCGCCACCGCGCAGCGCGAGATGATCGCGCCCTCGCTGATCCCGATTGTCGTCCCGCTGCTCGTCGGCCTCTGGTCCTACAAGGCGCTCGGCGGGTTGCTGATCGGCGTGATCATCGTCGGAATCTTCCAGGCGATCTCGATGACCGCCGGCGGCGGCGCGTGGGACAACGCAAAGAAGCTGATCGAAGACGGCGAGTTCGGCGGCAAGGGCTCCGGAGCCCACGAGGCCTCGATCACCGGCGACACCGTCGGCGACCCCTACAAGGACACCGCGGGGCCGGCGATCAACCCGATGATCAAGGTCGCCAACATCGTCGCGATCCTGATCATCCCGATAGTCGCGCTCTGATCAGCGCGGATCTCCTCGGGCTTCGCCCTGCGGGGATACGCGGTAGCACCGCATATGTAGTGGGAACCCTGATCCGCCGCCCGGCCTAACCCGAGCGTATATTCGGGACCCTTGGCTAGGCGGATTCCACGGGACGAGTCGCTGGCGCGGGTCCACGGGGTCGGGGCGCTGTTCTCGGCGGCCTACGGGAACGTCGGCTCGTCGATCTACTACGCGCTCGGGGTCGTCGCCCTCTACGCCCTCGGGCTGACGCCGATCACTTTCATGATCGCCGGGGTGATCTTCATGTTCACCGCCGCGAGCTACACCGAGGCGACGGTGATGTACCCGGAGGCCGGAGGCTCCTCGAGCTTCGCCCGGCACGCGTTCAACGAGCTGATCAGCTTCTTCGCGGCCTGGGGGCAGCTGCTCACCTACATCATCACGATCGCGATCTCCGCCTTCTTCGTTCCCCACTACCTGGCGGTGTTCTGGGAGCCGCTGCGCGAGGGGCCCTGGGACGTCGTCGGCGCGATCGTCCTGATCGGCGGGCTCGCGGCGCTGAACGTCAAGGGGACGCAGGAGTCCACGCGGCTCAACCTGATCCTCGCGCTCGCCGACCTCGCGACCCAGGTGATCCTCGTCGCGATCGGTCTCGTCCTCGTCCTCAGCCCCGACATCCTGATCGACAACGTCGACCTCGGCGTCGCGCCGACCTGGGGCGACTTCGCGCTCGGGATCGCGGTCGGGATGATCGCCTACACCGGGATCGAGACGATCTCGAACATGGCGGAGGAGGCCAAGGACGCGGCGAAGGTGATCCCGCGCGGGGTGGGGCTGGTCGTACTCGCGGTGATCGGCCTCTACGCGCTGCTGCCGATCATCGCGCTCTCGGCGATGCCGGTGACCCAGGATGCCGCCGGCGCCTACACCACCGAACTCGGCACCACGTTCGCCGACGACCCCGTGCTCGGGATCGTCGAAAACCTCGGCCTCGCTCACGGTCTAACCGAGGTTCTGCGCTTCTATGTCGGGATCCTCGCAGCGGTGATCCTCGTGATCGCGACCAACGCGGCGTTGATCGGCGTCTCGAGGCTGACCTT
Organism: uncultured Solirubrobacterales bacterium; assembly: GCA_963817065.1. Classification (GTDB taxonomy): domain Bacteria; phylum Actinomycetota; class Thermoleophilia; order Solirubrobacterales; family 70-9; genus CAWFMO01. The sequence goes on along the minus strand of CAWFMO010000001.1, from coordinate 1,786,642 downwards.
CTCGATGGGCCACTATCGCCAGCTCCCCGAGCGGCTGCGTCAGATTCACCCCCGTTTTCGGACGCCGTACGTTGCGATCATCGTCTTCTCGCTGATCGCGATGATCACGGTACTGCCGGGCCAGACCGAGTTCCTGGCGACGATGTACTCGTTCGGCGCGATGCTCTCGTTCACGATCGCCCACGCGGCCGTGATCAGGCTGCGCCGGGTCAAGCCCGATGTCGAACGCGGCTGGACGCCGCCGTTCAACGTCCCCTGGCGCGGGGTCAAGGTGCCGTTGACGGCGATCCTCGGCGGACTCGGGACCGGCGGGGCGTTCATCGTCGTGATGGCGCTGGACCCGGTGACGCTGCTCTTCGGGGGCGGCTGGATGCTGTTCGGGACGCTCCTCTACGTCGCGTACCGGCGCCGCCAGGACCTGCCTCTGAGCGAGACGGTGAAGCTCGTGTTGCCGGAGGCCCTCGGGGTCGAGGAGATCGAGTACGACAGCGTCCTCGTCGCCTTCGACCAGGACATGCCGTTCTCCGAAGAGACGGTCGCCACCGCGGCCAAGCTCGCCTCGCGGCGGCGGCGCGGGATCCACGTCGTCTCGCTGCTCGAGGTCCCGACCCACCTGCCGCTCGAGGCGCCGCTCGACGATCAGGAGAGCGACGCGCAGTCGAAGATCGAGCGCGCGAAGTTGATCGGCGGGATGCGGGTGTCGGGACACATCCACCGTGTCCGGCCGAACCAGGCCGGCCATTCGATCGCCTCCGAGGCGCGCGAGGTGCGGGCGACGGCGCTGGTCGTGCCGCTGCGCTACCGAAGCGGTTCGCCGCTCTACGGCAAGACGCTGCAAGTGATCCTTGCCGAGCGACCCTGCCGCGTGATCGTCGTCGGTGAGCCGGGCGGGCAGCCCACCACCGGGGCTGAGGGGGCAAGCGCGTGAAGCGCAACGGGATCGACGAGATGTACTCGGGGGCTGTCCAGGTCTTCGCCTCGCTGATCATCGTCTTCGGCGTTGTGATCCTCGTCTCGACCGTGGTGCAGGGAGGGGGGCCGCTCTCGTTCGGGATCCTGATCGGGATCCTGTTCGTCGCCCTCGGCTCCGGCCGCCTCTACCTCGCGCGACGCTCGTGAAGAGGCTGCTCGGAGTCCCGCTGCTGTTTGCGGTCGCCTCCTCGGCGGTCGGGTTCTCGATCTACTTCTCGCTCGGGGTCGTCGCCGAGCGCGGTCTCGGGCTGACGCCCGTGATCTTCATCGCCGCGGGGTTGATGTTCGCGATCACGACGCTGACCTATGTCGAAGGCGGAGCGATGTTCAACGAGCGCGGCGGCTCGGCTACCTTCGCGCGCCACGCGTTCAACGAGCTCGTCAGCTTCATCGCCGGCTGGGCGATCCTGATCGAGTACGTGATCGTGATCGCTCTCGCCGCGATCACGGTTCCGCATTACCTGACGCCGATCTCTGGATCATTTGGCGAAGGCAGCGGCGAGCTGGCGGTCGCGGGCGCGGTGATCGCGCTCGTCGCGGCGCTCAACGTCGCCGGGGTCACGGGCGCCAACCGCCAGCGCTGGGTCGTGGTCGTCGTGCTCGCCGACCTGCTGCTGCAGCTGATCGTCATCGCAGTCGGCGCCGTGGTCGTCTTCGAGCCCGGGCTCCTGACCCGCGAGCTCGACCTGTTCAGCGCACCGTCGCTGACCGACATCGTCTACGCGGCGGTTCTCGCCACCGTCGCATTCGCCGGGATCGAGGCGGCCTCGGACCTCGCCCCCGACGTCGACTGGGAGCCGCGCGACCTGAAGCGGGTGATCACGACCGGGGCGCTGCTGGTCCCGGTTCTCTACGGCGGGATGGCCGCGGTGGCGCTGATGGCGGTCCCGGTGGTGCCGGGCCCGGATGGTCCCGAGACTGCGCTCGCCGGGCAGTACATCGAGGAGCCGGTCCTGGGGGTGGTCGACGCCTTCGATCCCGCTTGGCTCTCCGACGTCCTGCGCTGGTCGGTGGTCGCGATCGCGGTCCCCGTGCTCGTGCTCGCCGCGAACACGGCGATGCTCGGACTCTCGCGGCACACGTACGTGCTCGCCACCAACCGCCAGATCCCGAGCTGGCTCGGCAAGCTGTTCGGGCCCCAGCGGACCCCCGCGATCGCGATCCTCGCCGCGGCGGCGCTCGCGTTCGGGTTCGCGCTCCCCGGCGACATCGAGTTCCTCGCCGGGATCTACGCGTTCGGGGCGACGCTGGCGATCGCGATCGCGCACATGTCGATCGTGCGGCTGCGGATAACCCAGCCCGATCGCGAGCGCCCCTACCGGATCCCGTTCGGGATCCGCTTCCGCGGCGCCGAGCTGCCGCTGCCGGCGATCTTCGGCGCCCTGGTCGCGGGGCTCGCGTGGCTTAGCGTGTTCGTCCTCCACGAGCGGGCGGTCTACATCAGCGGGGGATGGATGGTCTTCGGGCTCGTCGGTTACTTCGTCTACCGGCGGCTGGTCGAGGGAACCTCGCTGACCAAGCGAGTCAGCGTTCCGGCGGAGGCGCTCGCCAAGCGCGCGCCCGCGGTCGAGTACGGGAACATCCTCGTTCCCGTGTTCGGAACCGATCTCGACGACGACATCGTGGGCACGGCGGGCCGGCTCGCGGCGGCGGCGGCTGAGGGGGACGAGGGCGAGGATGCGGTCAAGACGCGGCTCGAGATCGTCTACGTGGCGGAGCGCCCGCTGACGGTGCCGCTCGATGCGCCGCTGCCGAGGGAGGTCCGCGAGCGCGCCGAGGCGGCGTTGCGGCGCGCGAAGGAGGTCGCCGATGAGTACGACTCGGTCGAGGTCAGCGCCGAGCTCGTTCCCGCGCGCCAAGCCGGGACGGCGATCGTCGCCGAGGCCAAGCGTCGGGGCGCCGAGGTGATCGTGATGGGCTCCGAGCCGCCGAGCAAGATCCGCGGCGGCGCGATCCTGGGCGGGATCGGTGCCGCCAAGCCGGAGGAAATCGGCCGCGCGACCGAATACGTGATGCGCAAGGCGCCCTGCCGGGTGCTGTTCACCGCTCCGCCGGAGGACGCAGAAGCCTAGACTTCGCGCCGTGTTCGTCCTCATAGTCGGTTGCGGACGGGTCGGCTCATCGCTGGCGCGGACGATGCTCAAGGAGGGTCACGAGGTCTCGTGCCTCGATGAAGACCCCGAGGCGCACGCGCGCCTCGAAGTCGGCATGGACCGCTCGTGGGAGGACGCTGGCGGCAGCTTCACGGTCGGCGCCGGGCTCGAGGTAGACGCCCTGGTTGCCGCCGGGATCGAGCGCGCGGACGCCTTCATCGCCTCGACCGATGGCGACAACACGAACGTGATCATCTCCCAGATCGCGGGCAAGCGGTTCAACGTCCCGACCGTGATCGCGAGGATCCTCGACCCGTACCGCGCCAAGTGGTACGAGGAACAGGGGTTGACCACGGTCTGCCCGACCAAGTCGGCGATCGAGATGCTGACCGAGAAGGTGCAGGCGGCGGCCGCCGCCGGGACCGCGAGCGGCTAGCGATGGGCAAGTCGATGTACTTCATCGTTGCGGGGGCCGGCAAGGTGGGCTGGAACCTGACCCGCGAGCTGCTCGACAAGGGCCACGAGGTGACCCTGATCGAGGACAACCGCGACCGCTACCAGACCGTCGAGCAGGAGCTCGAGCACAACGTCCAGTACGGCGACGCGTCCGAGCTCTGGGTGCTCGAGCGGGCGGGGATCTCGCGCGCCGACATGGTGATCGCGGTGACCGGAGACGACGAGGACAACATGCTGATCTGCCAGGTCGCGAAGCAGAAGTACCTCGTCGACCGGATCATCGCCCGGGTCAACAACCCGCGCAACCGCGAGTGGTTCGAGCTGCTCGAGGTCAGGCCGTACGTCTCGGCGACCGACCTGATCCTGCGGCTGCTCGAGCACGAGGTGCCCGAATACGGGCTCGTGCATCTGCTCGACCTGCCCGAGGACCGGCTCGAGATCATCGAGCTCGCGCTGACCCAGGGGTCGCGGGCGGCGGGAGTACGCGTCGGCGAGCTCGAGATGCCCGAGGGCAGCCTGCTGATCTCGGTCCTGCGCGAGGAGGAGGGCGGCTTCGTTCCGAAGCCCGACACGGTGCTCGAGGTCGGCGACGAGGTGCTCGCGGTCCTCGACCCGGGGCTCGAGGAGGAGCTCAAGAACTACTTCGGCCCCGACGGCGACGGCGTCGGCGACCGCGCCTAGCTTGGCCCCGCGCAAGGCCCCGTTCCTGCTCGTCGGCGGTGGCATGGCCTCCGCCCATTGCGCATCGGAGCTGCGGCGGCGGGGGGCGGAGGGGGAGATCGTGCTCGTCGCGCGCGAGCAGGACCCGCCCTACGAGCGCCCGCCGCTCTCGAAGGAATACCTGCGCGGCGAGGCGAAGCGCGAGGACGCGTTCGTCAACCCGGCCGAGTGGTACGAGGAGAACGCGATCGAGCTGATGAGCGGTAAGAGCGTGATGTCGCTCGATCTCGACTCCCGGATCGCAGTGCTCCAGGGCGGGGACGAGATCGAGTTCGAGAAGGCGCTGCTCGGAACCGGGGCGATGGTCAACATCCTGCGCGTCGACGGCGCGCAGCTCGAGGGGATCCACTACCTGCGCGCGTTCGGCAACTCGGACTCGATCCGCGACGACACAGACGCCGCGGAGCGGGTCGTGCTGATCGGCGGCAGCTACATCGCCTGCGAGGTCGCGGCGTCGCTGACCGCGCGGGGGAAGAAGTGCACGCTCGTGATGCTCGAGGCGGCGCCGCTCGCGAACGGGTTCGGGGAGGAGGTCGGCGCGTACTTCGGCGAGCTGCTCACCTCGAAGGGGGTCGAGATCGTCGCGAACAGCGGGCTCGAGGCTTTCGAGGGCGCCGAGCGGGTCGAGAAGGTGCTGACCTCGGACGGCAAGGAGATCGAATGCGACGCGGTCGTCGTCGGCGCCGGGGTCCGCGCCGACACGATGCTCGCCAAGAAGGCGGGGCTCGAGGTCGGCGACGGGATCATCTGCGACGAGCGGCTCGAGACGTCCGTCGAGGGCATCTACGCGGCGGGTGACGCCTGCTCGTACGAGAGCGTGGTCCACGGGCGCAGGATGCGGGTCGAGCACTGGGACGTAGCGCTTCAGCAGGGCCGCCACGTCGCGGGCAACATGCTCGGCGACGCGGCGCCCTACGAGGAGGTGCCCTACTTCTTCAGCGACCTCGCCGACTGGTGCAGCCTCGAGTACGTCGGCCCGGCCCACGAGTGGGACGAGATCGTCTGGCGCGGCGACCGCGACGCGGGCGAGTTCAGCGCCTGGTACATCCACGGCGGCAAGCTCGCCGCGGCGCTCTCGGTCGAGCGCTCCGAGGACCTCGTCGCGGCGCGGCGGCTGATCGCCTCGGGGGCGGACGTCTCGGGCGCGAAGGACACGCTCGCCGATCCGCATAGCGACCTCGATTCGATCCCCAGCTAGGCTAAATTCTGCGCCCCGTTCGATGGGGATTGGTGTAGCGGCAGCACGCCAGGTTCTGGTCCTGGAAGCCTAGGTTCGATCCCTAGATCCCCAGTAAGCACCCCCGAACGCCCGCCTGAGCGGCCGCGTTCACGCCGCAAAACCTCACTTTGCTAGCTTGCGCGGCCGATGAAGCGCTATTCGGTAACCGCCGCGATCCTCGCCACGGGCCTGCTCTCGGGCGTCGCGCTCGCCGCCTGCGGCGGCGACGACACCCCCGAGACCCCGATCGTGGTCACGACCTCGGCCGAGTCGCTGACCAAGGACGAGTTCATCGCCCAGGCCGACGCGATCTGCGACGAGACCAACTCCCAGATCCAGGCGATCGCCGACGCCGGCGAGGGGATCACGCGCGCGAACGACGTCGCCGACCTGCGCCAGGCGACGCTGACCGACATCCAGGACCTCGGCGTGCCCGCCGACGACACCAGCTCGACCTCGACCGACTCCTCTTCGACCGATGATCCGGCGGCGACGATCGATACCGAGGACACGAGCACCTTCCCCGGTGACGAGAGCGACACCGGCGCCACCGGCACCGGCGCCGCCGACACCCCGGAGATCGGCACCGACGCGACCGATACCACCGGCACCGACACCGAGGCGCTGAGCACCGAATCGACCCCGACCGCCACCGGCAGCGACCTCGACACGTTCTTCGCCGCGCTCCAGGCCCAGGTCGAGGCCGGCAAGAAGATCGGCCTCGCCTCCCAGCGCGGCGAGTCGACCGTCGAGGCCGAGGCCGAGCTCGAGGACGCCAAGTCCCAGGCCGCCACGGCCGCGGGCGCCTACGGGTTCGAGGTCTGCGGCACCTCCGGCACCTCGTCCGCTTCGACCGACACCGACTCGAGCGGCGCCACGTCCGACCCGAGCGCGCCGGTCGTCCCCAGCGAGCCCGCTCCCGTCGCCCCCTCGGGCGGCGCCGACTCGGACTCGAGCTCGGACTCGAGCGACGGCGGCGTCTCGCCCGGCGCCGGCGGCGTCGGCCCCGGCTGATCTGGCCTTAGGCCGCGACGCCTTCCTGCCAGCTGCCGTAGAGCCTCGCGTACGCTCCGCCGGCCTCGATCAGCTCGTCGTGGGTCCCTGACTCGACCACGCGGCCGCCCTCGAGCACCGCGATCCGGCCCGCGCGCCTGATCGTCGAGAGCCGGTGGGCGATCACGATCGCCGTCCGCCCGGCGAGCAGCCGCTCGAGCCCGCGCTCGATCGCGCGCTCGGTCCGCACGTCGACGTTCGAGGTCGCCTCGTCGAGGATCAGGATCCGCGGCTCGGCGAGCAGCGCCCGCGCGAAGGCGACCATCTGACGCTGGCCGGCCGAGAGCGCGACGCCGCGCTCGCCGACCTCGGTGTCGTAGCCCTCGGGCAGCGCCGAGATGAACCCGTCGCCGCCGACCGCTGCCGCCGCGGCGCGAATCTCCTCGTCGCTCGCCCCCGGCCGCCCGAAGGCGATGTTCTCGCGGATCGAGCCCGAGAACAGGAACCCCTCCTGGGGCACGATCCCGAGCTGGCCGCGGAGCGCATTCGAGTCGAGGTCGCGGAGGTCGTGGCCGTCGATCAGCACCCGGCCTTCCTGCGGGTCGTAGAAGCGCGCGACCAGCTTCGCGAGCGTCGACTTGCCGGCCCCGGTCTCGCCGACAAGCGCCAGGGTCTGGCCGGCGGGGACCTCGATGTCGACGTCGCGGAGCGCCCACTCGAGCTGCTCGCCCTCGGCGTCGCCGTAGGCGAACGAGACGTCCTCGAGCACGATCTCGCCCCGCAGCTGGCCCGGGTCGACGGCGTCGGGCTTGTCTTGCATGTCCGGCCGCGTATCGAGCAGGTCGAAGATCTTGTCGAGCGCCGCCATCCCCTGCTGGTAGGTCGTGTAGAGCTGCGAGAGCTGCTGGATCGGGTCGAAGAAAAGGTTCAGGTAGCCGACGAAGGCGACCACGACGCCGAGCTGGGCGGCTCTCTGATCCGGATCGGCGATGTCGAGCGCCTGATAGCCGCCGTAGAGGAGGATCGCCCCGGTGCCGATCGCCGAGAGCAGCTCGACCGCGGGGAAGTAGGAGGCGTTGAGGTAGACGGTCTTCATGTTCGCGGCGCGGTTGGCCTCGTTCAGCGCCGCCATCCGATCGATGTGGCGGTCCTCCTGGCCGAACGCGCGGACGACCCGGATCCCGCTCAGCGACTCCTGGAGATAGGCGGTGACCTCGGCGATCCGCTCGCGGGTGATCCGGTAGGCGCCCGCGGCGACGACCCTGAAGACGATGCTGGCGATCAGGAGCAGGGGGAAGGTGAGGAAGGTGACCAAGGCGAGCTGCACGTCGAGGGCGACGAGGATGATCACGACGCCGAGCAGCGTCAGGGTGCTCTGGAACAGGGTCACGATCCCGTCGGTGACGAGCTGGTCGAGCGCCTGGACGTCGTTGGTCATCCGCGAGATCAGGACGCCGGGGCGGTTGCGGGTGAAGAAGCCGATCGACATCGTCTGGATGTGCGAGAAGACGCGCTGGCGCAAATCCTGAAGCGCCCGCTGGCCGACCCAGCCGACGAGGTATGTCTGGGCGTAGGTCGAGCCCCAGTTGAGGAGCGCGGCGCCGATGAAGACGGCGACGATCAGGTTGAGCGTGCCGAGGTCCTGCGTGCCGGTCACCGTGCTTACCGCCTCGCCGGCGAGGTAGGGAGGGGCGAGCGCAGCCGCGGTCGAGGCGACGAGCGCGACGAACATCAGCGTCACCTGGAGGCGGTAGGGGCGCAGCAGGCTGAGCAGCCAGCGCACCTTTCGCCCGCGCCCGTCGGTGCCGCGGAGCAACCGCCAGAGCGCCCCGATCAGAAGCAGGATCGCCCGGAAGCGCCCGCCGGGCCCCTGCTGGTAGGCGCTCTCCTCGCGTTCCTCCTCGCGCTCGGCCTCCTCGATCTCGCGTTCTAGCCGCAGCTGCCGGCCGGTGTCGCGCTCGCTCACAGGCGGGCCTCCTCAGCCCTCTCCTCGAGGTCGCGCTGGAGGTGGATCGCGTCCTCGAGCCCGAACTCGGCGATCTCCGCGTAGAGGGGGCAGCGCTCGAGCAGCTCCTCGTGGCCGCCGCGATCGACGATCCGGCCGGCCTCCATGACCACGATCTCGTCGGCGAGCGAGATCGTCGAGAGGCGGTGGGCGATGATGAAGGTCGTCCGCCCCTCCATCACCTCCTGGAGCCCCTTCTTGATCTCGGCCTCGGTCGTCGCGTCGACCGAGGAGGTGGCGTCGTCGAGGATCAGGATCCGGGGCTCGGCGAGCAGCGATCGCGCGATCGCGATCCGCTGGCGCTGGCCGCCCGAGAGCGTCAGGCCGCGCTCCCCGATCACCGTGTCGTAGCCGTCCGGGAGAGCGGTGATGAAGTCGTGGGCCTGGCCGCGCCGCGCGGCCGCGACGATCGCCTCGCGGCTCGCGTCCGGGCGCGCGTAGGCGATGTTGGCGGCGACCGTGTCCGAGAACAGGAAGCTGTCGTCGGAGACGTAGGCGATCTCGCCGCGGAGCGAGGCGAGATCGACCGACCGGATGTCGGCGCCGTCGATCAGCACCTCGCCCTCGCTGGGGTCATAGAGCCGGGCGAGCAGGGCGACGAGGCTCGACTTGCCCGAAGCGGTCGGACCGACGAGCGCCACCGTGCGCCCCGCCGAAACCTGGAGGCTGATCCCGCTGAGCGCCGCGTCGCGCGCGGCCACGGCCGCCGGGGCGTCGGCGCCGACCGCGGCGAGCGTCGGCGTCTCGGGATAGCGCAGGGTCACCTCGCGGAGCTCGACGTGCCCGCCGCCCTCGGGCAGCGGCGGGGCGCCGGGCGGGCTCTCGAGCCGCGGCTCGCGGTCGAGGACCTGGAACAGCCGGTTGCCGGAGGCGATCGCCCGCTGGGCCATCCCCAGCGCGACGCCGAGCATCCTCACAGGACCGGCGAGCATCAGCAGGTAGATGTAGAAGGACGTGAACTCGCCGGCGGTCATGTCGCCGTTGATCACCTCGCGGCCGCCGAGGAAGAGCACGAGGCCGATCCCGATGTTCGGGAGAAAGCCCATCAGCGGGCTGTAGAAGGACTGCAGCCTCGTCGTTCGCATCGTCTGCTCGAAGACGCGGGTGACCGAATCGCGGAAGCGGCGCTCCATGTGCTGCTCGCGCGCGAACGCCTTGACGATCCGGATCCCGGAGACGCTCTCCTCGGCCTCCGAGGTCAGCTCGGCGATCCGCTGCTGGACCTCCTGGAGCGCCGGCCGGTTGCGGCGGTTGTAGCGCGCGGCGACGGCGACGAGGAGCGGAATCGGAGCCAGGGCGAGGGCGGCGAGCGGTGGGTTGAGATAGATCATCACGGCGGCGGCGAGCACGATCGTCAGCGCCGTCTGGGTGACGAAGATCAGCCCGTAGCCGAGGAAGAAGCGGATCGCCTGGAGGTCGACCGTCGCCCGCGACATCAGCTGCCCGGTCTGCTGGCCGTCGAAGAATCCGAGCTCGAGCTTCTGGAGGTGGGTGTAGAAGCGCTGGCGCAGGTCGTACTCGACCCCGAGCGAGACCTCGCCGGCGACGAGGCGGCGGCTGAAGGTGAGCCCGAGCCTGAACACGCCCGCGACCGCGATCGCGACGACCAGCGGCAGGATCGAGTCGCGGTCGGTGCCGCCCTCGGGGCTGATCGCGTCGACGGTCTCGCCGATCAGCGCCGGGATCGCGACCGTCATCACCATCGCCAGCCAGGCGAGGACGAGCGAGATGATCAGCTTGCGCCGGTAGGGACCGAGAAAGCCGAGCAAACGGCGGAAAGTGCGCATCGCCTGACTATACAAAGTGAAGTGAGGTTGAAGTCAAGGGCGACAGCGGCGCGGCTGCATACTGGGCCCGTGGCAGCCCAGGCCGGCCTCTGCGAGAGCTGCGCGCACCAGCGCGTCGTCCGCAACACCCGCGGCTCGGTCTTCTCGCTCTGCGAGCTCTCGAAGCGCGACCCGGCGTTTCCGCGCTATCCGCGGCTGCCGGTCACGAGCTGTGCCGGATACGAGCGCCAACGACCCGAATAAAGCCGCGCTGAGGCGAAAAGTTCAGGGTTTACCCCGATAGTCGGTACCTAAAGGTCCGTGTTAGCCTGATCAAATCAGGGCCGCTACCTAGGCGGCCCGGGATGGGCAAGGACGGGGATATGAAGAAGAAGCTCGGGATCATCGTCGGTGCGTTTTCGCTGCTGCTCGCCACGGCCCCCGCGGCCTCCGCGGTGACCACGACCTTCGGGCTCGGCGGGGTAACGATCCCCGACTCCGGGTCCGGCACCCCGTCCCCGGCGACCGGGAGCCTCTCCGGCCTCGGCGCCCCGGCCTCGGACGTCAGCGTGGTCTTCGAGGGCCTGACGCACGCCGCATTGGTCGACGTCGACGCGATGCTCGAGAGCCCCGCCGGCGAGCGGGTGATCCTGATGTCGGACGCCGACTGCGCCGACAACGGATTCGTCAACGACATCGACATCACCTTCAGCGACGACGCTGCGGCGCCGATTCCCCAGTACGGCTCGATCCCCTCGAATGCCGCGTACAACTACCGGCCGGCCGACTACGACGTGGCCACAGGGGAGGGCGAGGCGAACTGCCCGGGCGGCTTCAACCAGGAGTTCTTCGGCATTGAGGACCCGAACGCGTTCGAAACCACGCTCTCGGCTTTCGACGGCGAGAACCCGAGCGGCATCTGGAAGCTCTTCATCGAGGACGACCAGGGCACTCCGCAACAGCTCGGCGGCTCGCTGCGCGGCGGCGGCGGCGCCTTCGTCCGCGCCGCGGTCACGGTGACTGCGCCGCCCGCGTCGCCCGCGACCCCGACCCCGACGACGTCGATCCCCAAGCCCCAGGGCAACTGCAAGGGCAAGACGACGACGATCTTCGGCACCAAGGGCAACGACAAGATCCAGGGCACCGCTGAGCGCGACATCATCCAGGGCGACAAGGGCAAGGACGTGATCAGCGGCCTCGGCGGCAACGACCTGCTCTGCGGCGGCGACGGCAACGACCGCGTTGACGGCGGACCGGGGGTTGACACCGAATTCGGTGGCGCCGGCCGCGACCTCGTGACCGGCGGAGCCGGCGTCGACTTCCTCTACGGCGGATCGTCGCGGGAGCCGGGCAAGGGCTCCAAGGGCGACTCCTGCCCCGGCAGCGCGGACAAGGAACGGAACTGCTGAACGCGGCCTAGCCGCGGATCAGATCGGCCGCCTTCTCGGCGACCATCACCGTCGGCGCGTGGGTGTTGCCTCCCGGGATGACCGGGAACACCGAGGCGTCGACGACCCGCAGCCCATCGACCCCATGTACGCGCAGGGCGCTGTCGACGACGGCGTCCTCGCCCGTGTCGCTCATCCGGCAGGTGCCGGCGGGGTGGTAGATCAGCATCAGCCGCCGCCGCAGGTCCTCCTCGAGATCGGCGTCCTCGCTGACCCCCGGGCCCGGCTTCAGCTCCTTGAGGACGACCTTCGACATCGACGGCTTGGCGGCGAGCTCGCGCGCCAGCTTCATCCCCGCGACCAGCGACGCGACGTCGTCGGGTGAGGAGAGCGTGTTGGTCAGGATCCGCGGCTTCGCGGTCGGCTCGGCCGAGCGCAGCCAGACCCTGCCCCGGGCCTGGGGCGAGATCAGGACCGGGGCGATCACGGCGCAGTGCCCGTCGTACTCCTCGGCCCCGTGGTCCTCGTAGTAGGCGGCGCCCATGTGGAACTGGATGTCGGCGGCGGGCAGCCCTCCGCGCGTGCGGACGAAGGCGAAGACCTCTGCCACCGTCGAGGTCAACGGCCCCTCGCGCTTGAACAGCCAGCGGAGCAGGTTCTTGGGCTTGTCGGCGCCGTAGAGGGTCTGGTCGTCGTCGACCTCCCAGATCATCGAGACGAAAGGGTGGTCCTGGAGGTTGGTCCCGACGCCGGGCAATGAGCTTCGGACCTCGATCCCGTGCTCGCGCAGGTGGTGCTCGGGGCCGATCCCCGAGAGCATCAGCAGCTGGGGCGACTGGATCGCCCCGGCGGCGAGGATCACCTCCTTGGCGGCGCGAATCGTCTGCTCGCGGCCGTCGGCGCCGACGACGACCCCGGCCGCGCGGCCGCCCTCGATCGCGACCCGCAGCGCCTGTGCGCCGGTGCGGACCGTCAGGTTCGGCCGCTTCGTCGCCGGGCGCAGGTAGCCGTCGGCGCTCGACCAGCGGCGGCCGTTCCTTTGCATCACCTGGGCGACCGAGGCGCCGTCCTGCTCGGGCCCGTTGTAGTCGCCGACCCGCGGGATCCCCGCCTCCTCGCTTGCGGCGAGAAAGCGCTCGTTCATCGGCCGCGGCGAGCGCTGCTCGGCGACCTTGAGCGGCCCCCCGGTCGCGTGGAACTCGGAGTCGCCGCGCGAGTTGTCCTCGGCCTTGAGGAAGTAGGGGAGGACGTCGTTCCAGCCCCAGCCGGCGGCGCCCTGCTTCTCCCAGAGGTCGTAGTCGAGCGGCCTCCCGCGGACGTAGAGCATCGCGTTCATCGAGCTCGAGCCCCCGAGCGACTTGCCGCGCGGGATGTAGAGCTCGCGATCGTCGACGTGCGGCTCGGGCTCGGTGAAGAAGTCCCAGTCGAGCTTGGTGTGGAACTGGTCCGCGAACGCGGCCGGGATCTTGATCTTCGGGCTGCGGTCCTTTCCGCCGGCCTCGAGCAGCAACACCCGCGCGTCGGGATTCTCCGAGAGCCGGTTGGCGAGCACGCAGCCGGCCGATCCGGCGCCGACGATCACGAAGTCGTAGTCGGCCATCGAACGCAGCCTATGGCGTGAGCTCACCGACCAGCTCGGCGGCCGGCCTTACGTCGTTGATCCGCGCCACCGTCTCCCCGGCGTAGAGCGGGTGGGTCTCGAGCGTGGCTTCGGGCATCTCGGCCGTCGGGGCGGGCGGCGCGAGGTCGAACGGGGCCGAGGAGGCGCGACCGGCGAGCTTGAGCTGCAGCCCGATCGGTGTTCGGCGCGCGGCGGGGGAGAGGGCGGTGTGGAGGGCGCGGATCGCGGGCGGCCCGCGCCGGTCGCGCTTGAGCCAGCGCCGGGTCGCGTCGTTCTCGAGCACGCGGTGCGGCGCCCGCGGCCAGGCCATCCCGAAGAGCTCGGTGAGCACGGTCTCGCCGGTCGATTCGGCGACGCGCCGCTTGTAGGCGGCGTGGGCACCGCTCTCCTCGCTGGCGAGGAACCGGGTTCCCGCGACGGCCGCCGCCGCGCCGGCATCGAGGGCGGTCCTGACGTCGGCCGCCTCGGCGATCCCGCCGGCGAGCAGAACCGGATACCCGTCGGGCACCGCGGCGCGAACCGCCGCCAGGAGCTCGAGCGCCGGCACCGTCCCTCGCACGTGCCCGCCGGACTCGACCCCCTGGGCGATGACGCCGTCGGCGCCGGCGGCGACCGCGGCGCGCGCCTCGTCCGCCGAGCCCACCGTGTGGATCCAGGGGATCGGGACGCGCCGCCGCGGGCGGGCCTCCCAGTGGGTGACGAGCACGTCGGCCTCGGCCGCCGCCCGCCAATGGGCGCGGCCGGCGAGCGGGACGATCAGGTTGACGGCGATCGGCTTGCCGGTCAGCCGCCGGGCGACCGCGAGCTCTCCGACGAGGCTCTCCGGGCCGAGGAGCCCGATCGTGCCGAGTCCGCCGGCCTCGGAGACCGCGGCCGCGAGCCCGGCGTTCGCCAAACCGCCGCCCATCCCCGCCTGGACGACGGGAACCTCGATCCCGAGGCGAGCGATCAGGTCTCGCATGGCGCTGAGACTAAGGCTCCGCGGCCCGGCGCTGTTACATCGCGTTCACAACCTCGCGGTTACCGGCGCGAACCGAGTCGATATGGGCTAGGGTCGCACCTCAGGAAGACACGGTGGCGTCAGGACGAAGTGCCGCCCCGCACACCTCAACTCAAGGGAGTGAGACATTGGGAATCAGCCGTAGGGCCAGGAAGTTCACCGCCACCACCGCAATCGTTGCCGCCGGCGCAGTTGGCCTGATAGGCGCGAGCAGCGCCTCCGCCGCGAACCAGACCACCACCTATCCGACGGTGTGCGGCGCGATGATCTGTTCGTTCCCGGTCGCAACGATCTGGCCCCAGTCCGTTACTTACGAGGGCGTGACCTGCATCCTCCCGGGCGTCACCTGTCCGACCGCCAACGCCGTTCGTGTCGCGCGCGGAGGCACATTCGCGACCGCGGTCGTTTTCGGCGGTGTCGCCAGTGTTGCCGCGACCGTCAATCACACCTTGACGAGTCCCGTCCCGTTCGTCTACAACGGCGCGGGCGGATCGCCACCCGACACCGTCACGTTCACGATCGACCGCGGCGCCGCCAATCAATCACTGCTCGACCTGGGCGGCAGCGCCACGATGAGCGTCTTCGTCGACGATGTCACCGACGGGACTTCGCTCACGCTGGTCGATCAGCGCCCGATCATCAATCAGGACGGAATCCCGACCGATCCGGCCGTCTCCGTCGACCCGAGCCAGCTGACGATGGGCCACACATACCGCGCCCGGGTCGTCACCAGGGTCTCGTTCCCGGTCGGCGTGCTGCCGAGCATCAGCGTCTTCTACAGGAACTTCCGCCTCACGGCGACCGCCGCTGACAACGACAACGACGGCACGGTCGACAACTCCGACAACTGCCCGAACGATCCCAACCCGGGCCAGGAGAACTCCGACAACGACACGCTCGGCAACGCCTGCGATCCCGACGACGACAACGACGGGCTCCCCGATACCGCCGAGAACGGCTGCCCGGCGAGCTCCGATCCGCTCGATTCCGACTCCGATAACGACGGCGTCCTCGACGCCGCCGACGCGTTCCCGTGCAACCCGAACGAGAACCAGGACGCCGACGACGATGGCGTCGGTGACGGCACCGACAACTGCGTCAACGTCGACAACCCGGGACAGGCGAACCTCGACGGCGACGCGCTCGGCGATGCCTGCGATCCCGACATCGACGGCGACACGCTGCCGAACGGAGGCGAAACCGGTTGTCCCACGAGCACGAGCCCGAACGACGCCGACTCCGACAACGACACCGTCAATGACAACCTCGACGCGCTCCCCTGCAACCCGAACGAGACGCAGGACACCGACGACGACGGCGTGGGTGACGGAGCGGACAACTGTGAGAACACGTCGAACCCGAATCAGGCCGATCTCGATACCGACGACATCGGCGACGCCTGCGATCCCGACATCGACGGCGACACGCTGCCGAACGGCCAGGAGACCGGTTGCCCGACGAGCACGAACCCGAACAACGCCGACTCCGACAACGACGGCACCTCCGACGATGCGGACGCGTTCCCCTGCAACCCGAACGAGAACGAGGACACCGATGACGACGGGGTCGGCGACAACGGCGACAACTGCGTCGACGACGACAACCCGAACCAGGACAACCTCGACAACGACGCGCTCGGCGATGCCTGTGATCCCGACATCGACGGCGACACGCTCGCGAACGGCGCCGAGACCGGCTGCCCGGCGACCTCGGAGCCCGATGACGCCGATTCCGACAACGACGGAACCCGCGACGACGCGGACGCGTTCCCGTGCGACGCGGCCAACAACGACACCGACGGTGACGGGGTCGGCAACGGCACCGACAATTGCGTCAACGTCGACAACCCCAACCAGGACAACCTCGACGGCGACGCCCTCGGCGACGCCTGCGATTCCGACATCGACGGCGACACGCTCGCGAACGGCGCCGAGACCGGCTGCCCGGCGAGCTCGAACCCGAACAACGCCGATTCCGACAACGACGGCGCCCGCGACGACGCCGACGCGTTCCCGTGCGACGCGGCCAACAACGACGGCGACGGCGACGGGGTCGGCAACGGCACCGACAACTGCCCGAACGTCGCCAATCCCAACCAGGACAACCTCGACAACGACGCCCTCGGCGACGCCTGCGACGCCGACATCGACGGCGACGGCGTGCCCAACGGCCAGGACCCCGACCCCCGCAACCCGAACATCCCGGGCGCGGGCGTCGCGGCAGCCCAGACCGGTCAGGTCTCCGGCAACAAGGTCCGGGTCAGGGCGAAGTGCCCGAAGCGGGCGACGCGCCGCTGCAAGGTGACGGCGGTCGGGCGTCTCGGTCGCCGCGGGCCCGTCGTGACCGACAGGGTCAGGCAGCGGGTCAGGCCCGGCGGGAAGCGGGTCCTGACGCTGACCGTCAATCCCGCGTCACTGGCTCAGGCCCGCGCGGCGGGGTCTGTGACGGTTCAGCGCAAGGTCAAGTTCCCCGGCGCCAAGGCCAAGAAGAGGTTCCTGGCCCGGCCGATCACCAACTAGGCGTAAACGCTGTCCACCCGGCGGGCTGAGCTTCGGCCCGCGGGGTGGCCGGCGCCTCGCATCTGCGAGGCGCGCGCGGTGAGCATGCCGAGGAGGTCCTCGGTGGGGTGGAAGGGGTCGGCGATCGCCGCGCCGCTCGCCGGCGAGACCGCCGCCCGGAGCCGATCCCCGACCAGCGCGACCAGCAGCTCGCCCGCGGGGACCGACTTCGAGTCGAGCTCGGCGAGGCGCAGCAACGCCTCGGCGTCCGCCGGTCCGGCGGCGCGGATGGTGATTGAGCTCTGTGCGTGGTCCTGATCTCTGCTTGTGTAGTACATCATTGTGCCTTTGGCTCGGGATCTGTATGCTCTGGGTAGGAAGAGTACCGAGCGAGAGGACGAGTGTATGTCGTACAAAGAGGCTTTGAGTGACCTTGAACGCGGCGGCGAGCGCCAGCTGGGCGGGCAGATGGTCGACGCGTTCAGCGAGGCGATCGGATCGGGCGAGCTCGCGGCGGGGGAGAAGCTGCCGCCGACGCGCGAGCTGGCCGAGATCGCCGGCGTCAACCACCTGACCGCTGTCAGGGTCTACCGGCAGCTCCGCGAGCTCGGCCTCGTCACCTCGCAGGTCGGTCGCGGCACCTTCGTACGCGAATCGGCGGGCGTCGCGCTCTCCGATGTCGCGGACGCCGACGGCGGCGAGTGGCAGCGCTACGTCCTCCCGGCCCTGGTCGAGAGCAGCGGCGACCGCGCGATGAACGAGATGTACCGGCACTCCCAGGCCCGGGGCCTGATCCCGCTCTCGGTCGGCTATCCCTCGGCGGAGCTCTTTCCCTTCGATCAGATCAGGCGCGCGATGTCGGAGGCGCTCTCAGAGCACGACAGCCGCGCGCTCCAGTACACGGACATCGCCGGCCTCCCCGAGCTTGTCGAGCAGATCGCCGCGCTCTCGGCCCTGCGCGGCTCCCCCGAGGACCCCGCGGACATCCTGATCACGAGCGGCGCCCGCCAGGCCCTGACGCTGGCGGCTCGGGCGGTGCTGCGGCCGGGCGACATCGCCGCCTGCGAGTCGCCCTCGTTCATGGGAGTGCTCGAGTCGCTGCGCTCGACCGGGGCCCGGGTGCTCCCGGTCCCGGTCGACGAGCACGGCCTCGACACCGATGCGCTCGAGGAGCTGCTCGCCCGCCAGGAGATCCGCATGCTCGCGCTCCAGCCGCGCTGCCACAACCCGACCGGCTGCGATCTCTCCCCGGAGCGCCGCACCCGGCTGATCGAGCTCGCGCGCCGCCATGGGTTCTTCATCGTCGAGGACGGCGTCTACAGCGACCTTCGATTCGAGGGGGAGGACCTGGGCACGCTGCGGGCCGAGGACCACGGCCACGTGATCTACATCGACTCGCTCTCGAAGCTCGTCGGCGGCGGGCTGCGGGTGGGCTGGATCGCATCGAGCGGTCCGGTCCGCGAGCGGTTGCTCTACGAGAAGCGCACCGACGACATGCACAGCGCGACGCTGACCCAGCTCGCGCTCGCCGGCTTCCTCGCCGCGGGCGAGTATCAGGCGCACACCGAGCGAGCCCGGACCTTCTATCTCGAGCGCCGCGACGCGCTGCTCGAGGCGACCGACAAGCACCTGCGGGGACTCGCGACGACCCGCGAGCCGGACGGCGGCGGTCATCTCTGGCTGACGCTCTCGGTGCCCGTCGACGAGGGCGAGCTGATGACCGAGGCCGTCCGCAACGGCGTCACCTTCGTGCCCGGCACGGCGATGATCCCCGAGCCCGGCGCCGGGACGCACCTCCGCCTCTCCTACGGCTACCTCGATCCGGAGCAGCTCACCGAGGGCGCCCGGCGCCTCGGCCGAGCGATCCGCTCGATCTCGAAGGAGCCGCGGGCGGCGGAGGGCCTGCCGATCGCCTAGGCGGTGGGGTCAGGCCGCGGCGGGCTCGCGGCGCGGGGCACCGCTGAGCCGCTCGGCGGCCAGCTCGTGCGCCGCCTCGAGCGGGGTGGTCGCGCGCTCCTCAGCCTCGGCGAGGATCAGCGCGATCGTCTCGCCGACCCCGTCGACGAGCCGCGCGGCTCCCGCGTCGTCGAGCCCCTGGATCGCGGCGTAGATCTTGATCAACCCGCCGGCGTTGGCGATGAAGTCGGGCGCGTAGAGGATCTCGCGCGCGGCGAGCTCCTCGGCTAGCCCCTGCTCGGCGAGCACGTTGTTGGCCGCGCCGCAGACGATCTCGCAGCGCAGGGAAGCCAGGTTGTCACCGTCGATCACCCCGCCGAGCGCGCACGGGGCGAGCACGTCGCAGGCCGTGGTCGTGGCCGAGCCCGGATCGGTCCACGCCGCCCCGAGCCCGGCGGCGATCCCTCGCTTGTCGGGGTCGACGTCGGCCGCGATCACCTCAGCGCCCGCGGCGAGCAGCCGCTCGGCGAGGCGCTTGCCGACGTGCCCGAGCCCGACGACGCAGACGCTTCGGCCGGAGAGATCCGGGCTTCCGAATCGCCGCTCGCAGCAGGCGCGGATCGCGGCCTCGACGCCGCGCGCCGTGAGCGGGCTCGGATCGCCCGATCCGCCCCCCGAGACCGGGAGCCCGGTGACGTGCTCGGTCCGCTCGCGGATCGCGGTCATGTCCTCGGTACCGGTGCCGACGTCCTCGGCGGTGATGTAGCGGCCGTCGAGCGACTCGATCACGTCGCCGAGGTCGAGCATCAGCTCGCGGCGGCGGCGAGGAATCAGCTCGCCGTCGGAGCAGATCACGGCTTTGCCGCCGCCGAGGTCGAGGCCCGCGGCCGCGGCCTTGAAGGTCATCGCCTCGGAGAGCCGCAGCGCGTCGGCGATCGCGTCGCCCGGGCTGCGGTAGTGCCAGAGCCGGGCGCCGCCGAGCGCCGGCCCGAGGACGGTCGAGTGGACGGCGACGGCGACGTAGAGACCGGTTCGGGCGCCGCGGCGGACGACGAGCTCCTCGTGGTCGATCTGCGGCGCGCTCACCCTTCCTCCCAGCCCTCGAGCCTCTTTTCGATGTCGGCGAGGAAGCGCGCCGCCTCGGCGCCGTCGAGCGCACGGTGGTCCCAGGACATGCAGAGATAGGTCATCGGCCTGATCGCGATCGCGTCCGTGCCGCCCTCGGAGACCACGACCGGCCGCTTCTTGATCGCCTCGAGGTCGAGGATCGCGACCTGGGGCTGGTTGATGATCGGGGTCGCGAGGACGGCCCCGAACTGGCCCGGGTTCGTGATCGTGAAGGTCCCACCGTGGACGTCGTCGGGCTCGATCTTCCCGTTGCGGGCGCGCTCGGCGACGTCGGCGATCGCCGCCGCCATGCCCTCGAGGCTGAGCCTCTGGGCGCGGCGGATCACGGGCACGATCAGTCCCTTCTCGAGCGCGACGGCGATCCCGAGGTTGACGTCGTCGTGGTAGACGATCTCCTCGCCATCGATCGAGGCGTTGCAGATCGGGTGGCGCTCGAGCGCCTCGACCGTCGCCCGGGCGACGAATGCGAGGTAGGTGAGCGGCGCCCCGCGGCGGGCCATCAGCTCCTTGAGCTCGGCGCGCTGGGCGGCGACCCGGCCCATGTCGACCTCGACGATCGTCGTGCAGTGGGCCGACGTCCTGCGGCTGTTGAGCATGTGCTCGGCGATCTTGCGCCGCATCGGCGACATCGGCTCGCGGCGCTCGGCCGGCGACTCGCCGTTCGAGGCCGCGGCGGCGGGCGCGGGCGCCATCTTTTCGTCGGGCCCGGTCTCGGGCGTGTAGGGCGATTCGGTGTGCAGCGGCCGCCCCTTGCTCTGCTCGGCGGCGCCGCCGTCCTCGATCCGGGCGAGCACGTCCTGCTTGCGGACTCGGCCGCCGATCCCGGTGCCACGAACCTCCGAGAGGTCGATCCCGTGGCGCTCGGCGACCCGCCTGACGACCGGGGAGTAGAAGCGCGACCGGTCCGGCTCTCCGTCGGTCGCATCCGTAGTGTCGGTCGCGGCGGGTTGATCGCCGCCGTTCGTCGCCGGCGCCGGAGCGGCGGGGGGCTCGTGATCCTCCTCGGGGTGGGCCTCTCCGGGCTTCGCCGAAGGGTCGATCTCGGCCAGCGGGGTTCCCACTGCCACTGTTTCGTCGACCTGGACCAGGATCCGCTCGAGCCGGCCCGAGGCGGGGGAGGGGATCTCGACGTCGACCTTGTCGGTCGTCACCGTCGCGACGGTCTCATCGGCGTCGACCCAGTCGCCGGGCCGCTTCAGCCACTCGATGATCGTGCCCTCGGCCACCGAGACGCCCATCTGCGGCATCTCGATCGAGAGGGTCTCAGTAGGCGAGGAGCTCACGGCAGGCTTCCTTCATGTCGTCGAGCTGGGGCAGCACGTTCTGCTCGAGCGGGGGGCTGAACGGGATCGGCACGTCGGGCGTCGTCAGCCGGCGGACCGGGGCGTCGAGGTCCTCGAACGCCTCCTCTGTGATCAGCGCGGCGACCTCGGCGCCGACCCCTGCGGAGCGGGTCGCCTCGTGCGCGACCAGGACCTTGCCGGTGCGCCGTGCTGCGGCGAGGATCGCCTCGGTGTCGAGCGGGCAGAGGGTGCGCAGGTCGAGGACCTCGATCTCTTCTCCGAGCTGCTCGGCGGCCTCGAGCGCCAGGTGGACGCCGGAGCCATAGGTGATCACGGTCATCTCGGAGCCCTCGCGCGCGATCGCCGCCTCGCCGATCGGGACCGCGTAGTCGCCGACCGGAACCTCGCCCTTGACGTGGCGGTAGAGGGCCTTGTGCTCGAGGAAGCAGACCGGGTTCGGGTCGCGGATCGCGCTGACCAGGAGGCCCTTGGCGTCGGCCGCCGTCGCCGGCGTCACGACCTTTAGCCCCGGCGCCTGCAGGAACCAGGCCTCCGGGTTCTGCGAGTGGAACGGCCCGCCCGAGAACCCGCCGCCCGAGGGCAGCCGGATCACGATCGGCGCCGCGATCCCCTGGCGGTAGTGGAGCTTGGCGGCGACGTTGACGAGCTGGTCGAACCCGCAGGCGATGAAGTCGGCGAACTGCATCTCGCAGACCGGCTTCATGCCCTCGATCGCGGCGCCGGTCGCGGCGCCGACGATCAGGTTCTCGGCGAGCGGCATGTCGAGCACGCGCTCGAGGCCGAACTCCTCGGCGAAGCCGTCGGTGACCTTGAAGGCCCCGCCGAAGGCGCCGATGTCCTCGCCGATGCAGAAGACGCTCTCGTCGCGGCGCATCTCCTCGCGCAGGCCGTCGGTGATCGCGTCGAGATAGGTCATCTCGCGGATCTCGGTCGCGGGGCTTGCGTCGGACTCGGCGACCCCGTTCGCGGTCTGCTGAGGGGGGCTCATCGCCCGTCTCCGTTGGTCTGCGTATCGGCCCAGCGGCTCCACGGCGCGTCGCCGTCGCCGAGCGGCTCCCAGCGCTCGGCGAAGACGCCCTCGATCGCGAGCTCGGGCTCGGGCATCGGCGAGGCGAGCGCCTTCTCGGCCGCCTCGGCGACCTCGCGCTCGGCGGTCTCGCGGATCTCCCGCAGCTCGGCCTCGTCGAAGCCGTGCTCGTCGGCGAGCCGGCGCTCGTAGCGATCGATCGGGTCGCGCCGGCGCCATTCCTCGAACAGCTCCCCGGGCACGTAGCTCATGTCGTCGTGGGCGCCGTGGCCGTGCATCCGCATCGTCTGGCACTCGATCAGCGTCGGGCCCTCGCCCGCGCGGGCGCGGTCCGCCGCCTCGCTGGCGGCCTCGAAGACCGCCTCGACGTCGTTGCCGTCGACGCTCACCCCCGGGAAGCCGTAGGTGGCGGCCCGCTCGACCGGGTCGACCGCGAACTCGAGCTCGTTCGGGGTCGAATAGGCGAACTGGTTGTTCTCGAGCATGAAGACAGCGGGGAGGTTGTGGATGCCGGCGAAGTTCATCGCCTCGTGCCACTGCCCGTTCGCGGTCGAGCCCTCGCCGAAGAAGGTCATCGCCACCCGCGGCTCGGAGCGCATTTTGAAGGCGAGCGCGAGGCCGGTCGCGACCGGTGCCATGTCGGGCAGCATCGAGACCATGCCCACGCACCCGAGCTGGGGGTCGCCGAAGTGCATGTTGCCGTCCTTGCCGCCGGTGACGCCGCCGGAGCGGCCCATGTAGTTGGCCAGGTAGCGGTCGGGGGTGATGCCGCGAACGAAGTGGGCGCCGAGATCACGGTGCAGGATGCAGAGCCGGTCCTGGGGGCCGAGCACGAACGAGGCGCCGACCGAGATCGCCTCCTGGCCGCGGCCGTCGTAGAAGGAGCCCGGGACCTTGCCCTGCTTGTAGAGGGTCAACGCGCGCTCCTCGGAGATCCGCATCAGCAGCATGTAGCGGAGCAGGAGTGCGCGGTCATCGCGCGTCAAGCCGGCTTCGGCTTGGCTGGAGCCATCGCGAGCCACGCTCGCGCTTTCGAGCTTCATTGCGGTCCGCCTTTTTTTGGGCCGCTCCTTCGGGATCTCCTCCGGCTCGGCCTGGTTCACGCGGGGCCGGGGTCTCCGGTCCTGCGCCTACGGACATGGGAGGCGAGGGATCTCCTCTTCTCCCTATGTGGTGATCGATCATACCCCTCGCGTCAAACGCCATAAACGGACCGAGGGAGGATTCCTTTCTGTCGCGGAGGCGATATAGATAAGGCTGATGCGGGCAGGATTGGCCCGTCCCCACGAAGGAGGAGATTTACGAATGCGAGTTCTCAAAACGAAAAGGCTTCTCGCCTTTGCCGCGGGCCTCGTGCTCGTCCTCGGCGTCGCCGCTTGCGGTGACGACGACGACAGCGACGATGGCGGCGGCGGAGGCGGCGGCGAGACGGCGCTCGATCTGACGATCGGCGACTCACTTCCGCTCACCGGTGACCTGGCTGACTTCGGCCCCCCCGGGCAGAAGGCGGCTGATCTTGCCGTTGCGGAGATCAACGCCGCGGCCAAGGAAGCCGGCGTCGACCACACGGTGAAGGTCGTCCACGAGGACAACGAGACCAACCCGCAGGCCGCCGTCCAGGCAGCCCGCAAGATGGTCGACTCGGATGGCGCCAGCTGCATCGCCGGTGCCTGGGCGTCCGCGGACACGATCCCGACCGCTCAGTCGGTCGCAATCCCGGACGGGGTCACTCTGATCTCGCCCGCCTCGACGTCGGACGAGATCACGGGTCTCGACGACGAGGGGCTGGTCAACCGGACGTCCCCGCCGGATTCGTTCCAGGGCCCGACCCTTGCTGACGCGATCGCCCAGGATCTCGGCGGCGCCGAGGGCAAGACGGTCAACATCGGCGCCCGCAACGACGCGTACGGAACGGGTCTCGCCGACACGTTCAGCGAAGCCTGGGAAGGGCTTGGCGGAACGATCGGTGCCGAAGTGATCTACGACCCGGAGCAGCCGAGCTACAACTCGGAGGCCCAGGAGATCACCGCGGGCAACCCGGATGCATTCGCGATCATCGATTTCCCGGAGACCTTCGTCAAGGTCGGCCCGGCGCTGCAGCGCACAGGCGCCTGGGACCCGAAGAAGGCCTGGGGCACCGACGGTCTCGGATCCGGCGATGTGCCGGCCGACACCGGAGAGGCGATCGTCGAGGGCATGCGCGGCACCGCGCCTGGATCACCCGACGAGGGTGAGGCGTCGACCGCGTTCGACACCCTGTACACGAGTTCTGAGCCGAAGGACGTCGATCGGATCACGTTCGACTCTCAGAATTTCGACGCGGTGATGCTGTGCTACCTCGCCGCGGTTGCGGCAGGCTCCACCGACGGTCAGGACATCGCGGACTCGCTGGCTGACGTCAGCGCGCCCGGCGGTACCGAGTACACCTGGCAGCAGCTCCCCGAGGCAATCGAGGCGCTGCAGAACGGTGACGACATCGACTACACCGGCGCGTCCGGCGCGCTGGATCTCGATGAGAACGGCGACGCCACGGCGGGTGTCTACGACATCTACCAGTTCAAGGGCGGCGCGCTCGAGACGGTCGGCGAAGTGCCGGTCGCTCTGCCTGAGTGATCGAAACCGGATCGGGCTGACGCCCGAGACGATTGGAAGCGGCCGGGGCGAAAGCCCCGGCCGTTTCACTTCTTGGGCTTCTTGGGCTCCGCGGTCTCGGCCTCGTCGATGCGCGCCGTGCCGCCGAGGTAGAGCTCGGCCACCTTCGGGTCTTCGAGCAGCTCCTTGCCCGGCCCCGTGAAGCGGTTCTGCCCGAGGTCGAGGACGTAGCCGCGGTTGGACATCGCCAGCGCCCGCTTTGCGTTCTGCTCGACCATCACGATCGTCACCCCGTGTCCGTTGATCTCCGCGACCTTCTCGAAGATCGCCTCGACGAAGGCCGGCGCGAGGCCGGCGGAGGGCTCGTCGAGGAGCAGCACCCGCGGCTCGGGGATCATCGCCCGCGCCATCGCCAGCATCTGGCGCTCGCCGCCGCTCATCGTCCCCGCCGCCTGCGTGCGGCGCTCACCCAATCTGGGAAAGACGTTGTACATCTCGTCGATCCGCTCGCGCGCGCGTCCGCGCTCGAGCGCTCCCATCTCGAGGTTCTCCTCGACCGTGAGGCTCTGGAAGATGTTGTCGAGCTGGGGCACGTAGCCCATCCCGCGCCTGGTGATCGCATGCGGCGCGAGCCCGGCGAGGTCCTCGCCCCTGAGGACCACCCGCCCCTCCCGCAGCGGGAGCAGGCCGAAGACCGACTTGATCAAGGTCGACTTGCCGGCGCCGTTGGGGCCGATCACGGTGACGATCTCGCCCTCGTTCGCCGTCAGCTCGACGCCGTTGAGGATGTTGACCTCCGGGACGTATCCCGCGACCAGGCCGTCGACCTGTAACAGGGCGCCGTTCTTGGTCGCCGGGCTCTTGTCGTCAGCCATCGGTCTTGTCGCCGGAATCGTGTGCGACCTCGCCGAGGTAGGCGTCGATCACCTTCTTGTCGGTCCGGACCTCGTCGGGGGTGCCGTCGGCGATCACCCTGCCCTGGGCCATGACGACGACGCGGTCGGAGTTGTTCATCACGACCTCCATGTCGTGCTCGATGAAGAGGAAGGTCACGCCCATCTCCGTACGCAGCCGCTCCATGTGGTCGAGCAGCCGCCTGCCGAGTGTCGGGTTGATTCCGGCCATCGGCTCGTCGAGCAGCAGCAGCTTAGGGCGTGCCATCAGCGCCCTCGC
The DNA here is from genome assembly GCA_963817065.1 of uncultured Solirubrobacterales bacterium. Classification (GTDB taxonomy): domain Bacteria; phylum Actinomycetota; class Thermoleophilia; order Solirubrobacterales; family 70-9; genus CAWFMO01. The sequence continues at coordinate 1,760,791 of CAWFMO010000001.1, read as the reverse complement.
GAGCTCGAGCAGCTTGCGCTGCCCGCCCGAAAGGGTTCCCGCGTAGTCGTCGGCGAGCTTCGTCAGGTTGAAGATCTCGAGCAACTCGAGCGCCTGCGCGTGGACCTCGGTCTCGCGCGCCCGCACCTCGCGGGGCTTGAAGATCAGGTTCCGAAACCGCTCGCCCGGCTGGTCGGGCGCCGCGAGCATCATGTTGTCGATCACCGGCATCGCCGCCAGCGCCTTGGTGATCTGAAAGGTCCTCACCATCCCCTTGCGGGCGACCTCGTAGGGCGCCTGGCGGAAGATCTGGTGTCCGTCGAGCTTGACCGAGCCGCGGTCGCCGCGATAGAAGCCGGTGACGACGTTGAACAGGGTCGTCTTGCCCGCGCCGTTGGGGCCGATCAACGCGGTTATCGACCCGGTCGCGACGTCGAAGCTGGCGCCGTCGACGGCCTGGATGCCGCCGAACCGCTTGAAGACGTCGGCGACGTCGAGGACCGACCCGCTCTTTTTGCCCTCACTCGCCAAGGACCATCTCCTGGCGTTTGCCGAACATCCCCTGCGGCCGGAAGGCCATCAAGCCGATCAGCAGCAGCCCGGTGAGCGCGAGCCGGAGCGCGGCGATCCGCGTCTCGGTGAACGGCGGGTCGGGGAGGTCGATGAAGCGCGTCCCCTCGAGCACGAACCAGAACAGCACCGAGCCGACGGCGACCCCTCGGTAGCTCGCGAGCCCCCCGAGGATCAGGACGCTGAAGGCGAAGAAGGTGACCAGCGGCTCGAAGTCGACCGGGTGGACGGTTCTCAGATTGAGCGCAAGGAAGAAGCCGGCGATCGAGCCGAGAACCGCGGCGACCGCCAGCGACTGAAGCTTGTAGAGCAGCGTGTTCTTGCCGAGCGCGGACGCGGCGTCCTCGTCCTCGCGGATCGCCCGCAGCACGCGCCCCCAGGGGGAGCTCTGGAGGTAGGTGAGGATCAGGGTGGTGAGACCGACGGCGACCCAGATCACGAGCAGCAGCGGGAGCAGGGAGGGGGGGTCGGCCCAGACGTTCGAGATCACGTCGTTGATCGAATCGGAGACGTCGGCCCAGGCGTTCGGGTAGCAGTTGGACGCGTTCCCCTCCTCGCAGAAGATGCCCTGGTTGCCGCCGGTGAGGTCGCGGGCGTTCTGAGCGAAGAGGCGAACCACCTCGGCCATCGCGAGCGTCGCGATCGCGAAGTAGTCGGCGCGCAGCCGCAGCGCCGGCAGCCCGATGATCAGCCCGAAGAGCATCGAGACCAGCACCGCGATCGGCAGCGAGAGCCAGAAGTTGAAGCCCGCCTTGAGGACCAGGATCGCCATCGTGTAGGCGCCGATCGCCATGAACGCGGCCATGCCGAAGTTGACGATCCCGGTGAAGCCGGTATTCATCTGCAGGCCGAGCGCGACGATCGCGTAGATGCCGGCGATCACGCCGACGCTGATCCAGAAGTCGACGTCGGTTAGCGAGGAGAAGCTGACCGCGAGCGGCAGCGAATCCGGGAGGCCGAGCTCGAGCGGGCTCACAGGGTCTTCGCCCTTCCGAAGATGCCCTGTGGGCGGATGATCAGCACGAGGACGAGAACGATGAACCCGACCGCGGTCTTCCAGCGCGCGTCGACGATCAACGTCGACCACTCGGTCATCACGCCGATCACCATTCCGGCCGCCAGGGCTCCGAAGGCATCGCCGATCCCGCCGAGGATGACCGCGGCGAAGATCGGCAGCAGCAGCTCGAAGCCGAGCTCAGGGCGCAGGTTGGTGATCGAGCCCGCGAGCACGCCGGCGAGCCCGGCGAGGGCGCCGGCGAAGATCCAGGTGTAGAGGATCACCCTGCGGGTGTTGATGCCCGCGGTCTCGGCGAGCTCGAGGTCGTCGGACAGCGCTCGCATCTTCTTGCCGAGCAGCGTGAAGCGGAGCATCAGCCCGACGGCGACGAGGACGGCGATACCGACGATCACGACCATCAGCTCGGTCTCGCCGATCCGCAGCCCGAGCACCTCGACCGAGTCGGCGGTGTTGACGTCGAGCGACCTGATCTCGGTGCCCCAGAACCACTGGACGAGCGCGCGGAGCAGGAACGCGAGCCCCAGCGACATCAGGATCAGCTGCAGGAAGCCGGCCCGCTTCGACCTCATCGGGGCCCAGAGCACGCGCTCGAGCACGATCCCGAGCACCGCCGTCATCGCCATCGCCCAGAAGATCGCGACGATCAGCGGCGCCCCCCAGGTGACGTTGACCATGTAGGCCATGTAGGCGCCGAAGGTGAGGAAGTCGCCGTGGGCGAAGTTGACGAGCTTGAGGATCCCGTAGACGAGCGTCAGCCCGACCGCGCCGAGCGCGTAGATCGCCCCGAGCGAGAGGCCGTTGAGGCCGGTCTGCGCGACGTCGTGCAGACCCTTCGAGGCGACGAGGGCGAGGAAGATCGCTGCGATCACGGCGACCGCGCCGATCCAGGGTTGGCGCGACAGCCGCTCGCGCAGCTTGTCGCTGAATGCAGGCGCCGCGACGCCGGTCATCTGACCCGCCTCCATTAGCGGGAATGTATCCCGCTTCGGCGGTCTTTACACCTGCGGCTAGCTTTTCAGCCCGGCGAGATCGGGAGCGAGGGCCAGCTGGTAGCGCTGATAGGTGATCGACTCGCGGCCCCAGCGCGGCGCCGCGTCGGCCGAGAGCAGCTCGAATCCGTGCTCGCGATAGAGGTGCGCGGCCGCCTCGAGCTCGCTGAACGTCTCGAGCTGGACCCGCACGTAGCCGACCTCGGCGGCCTTCGCGAGCATCTCGCCGAGCAGCAGGCGGCCCAGCCCGTTCCCCCGGACCTCGGGATCGAGCACGAACCAGCGGACCGTCGCCTCGCCGCCGCCCTCATCGGTGAGCGCGATGCTCCCGGCGTGCTCGCCGTCGAGCTCGACCACGGAGACCGCCTCGCGGGGGGTGGGGAAGCCGTGCTCTCCGGCGCGGGCGACGGTCGCGGCGACGTGGCCCTCGAAGCTCGCGTCGACGCCGTACTCCCGCCCGTAGACGCGGCCGTGGTGGGCGACGATCTCGCCGAGGTCGCCGGGGCGAAGCTCGCGGCGGATGCGTGGTGTGGCCGACGGTGCCATGGCCTCAGTATGCCCAGGACGGCGATCTGCGCAAGATGTTGTTGTTACGGCCGCAGCGTGACCGTGACCGAGGCCGGCGAGGCGGTCGTCAGGCGGGCCCGAGACATCCTCGCCCAGGTCGACGGCGTCGGCCACGAGCTCGACGAGCTCCGCGGTCTCGTCCGCGGGCGGGTCTCGGTCGGCGCGACCTTGCCCGCCGGCGGGCTCGACGTGCCGGAGCTCCTCGTCCGCTTCAGCGAGACGTTTCCCCGGGATCGAGGTCGACCTCTACGAGGGCACGGCCGGCGACATGCGCGGCTACCTCGACGAGGACCGCGTCGACGCCGCCTTCTCGCTGCTCGCCGGCGAGCCGTCGGCCGAGCTCGAGGTCGAGGTCCTGGGCGAGGAGGAGCTCGTCGCCAGCTTCCCACCCGGCGGCGGCCCGGACCGCAAGCGGGTCGACGCCGCCGAGCTCGCGCGCCACACGCTGATCACCCCCCGCTCCGGCTCGGCGATCAAGCAGGCGCTCGACGACTTCTTCGCCGCCGCCGGCGAGCCGCTGCGGATCTCGCTGGAGAGCGGCGACCCGTTCTTCCTCCGCTGCCTGGTCTCGGCCGGCTTCGGCGCCGCCGTGCTGCCGACGTCGCTGATCCTCCGCGAGGGCCCGCCGCTCGACGTCCGCGGGTTGCGCCCGGCGATCCGGATGCCGGCGACGCTGATCTGGCGCAAGCGGCGCCACGTGACGCCGGCCGCGAGCGCGTTCATTGACTTCGTCCGCGACTCGGCCGCGGCGAGCGGCGGCTAGCCGCCCCGGCGCACCGCATCCGGTAATAACGACGTCGGCATGGATCGCCGCTCCTGGTTACTGCTCCTCGTGCTCGGCGCGATCTGGGGCGCCTCGTACCTGTTCATCAAGATCGGGTTGCGCGACATGTCCCCGTCGATGGTCGCCTTCCTCCGCGTCGCGCTCGCGGCGCTCGTGCTGCTGCCGGTCGCCGCGATGCAGGGCGCGTTGGGCGGGGTCCGGGAACGGATCGGATGGCTCGTGCTCGTCGGCGCGGTTCAAGCCGCCGGCCCGTTCGTCCTGATCGCCGAGGGCGAGGAGGAGATCTCCTCGGGGCTGGCCGGGACCCTCGTCGCCTCGGCCCCGCTTTTCACCGCACTGCTCGCGATCTGGATCGACCGCGAGGAGCGCTCGCAGGGCATGCGATTGGTCGGGGTCATGGTCGGCATCGCCGGGGTGGCGCTGCTGCTCGGCGTCGACCTCGGCGACTCGGGCGCCGTGGTCGGCGGCTTGATGGTCGTGCTCGCGAGCCTCGGCTACGCGATCGGCGGCTTCCTGGTCAAGCACCGCCTGACCGGGATCGCCCCGCTCGGGATGTCGGGCGCCGTGCTTGCCGCGGCCTCGGTCTTCCTGCTCCCGGCCGCCGTTCTGACGGCCCCCGACTCCGCGCCGGGCCTCGGGCCCTCGGCGGCGGTCGCGACCCTCGGAGTCCTCGGCACCGGCATCGCCTTCGTGATCTTCTACGAACTGATGACCTCCGTCGGTCCGGCGCGCACGTTCCTCGTCACCTACATCGCCCCGGTCTTCGCCGTGACCTACGGCGCGTTGCTGCTCTCCGAAGAGGTCACCCTTGCGACCTTGGCGGGGATGGCCCTGATCCTCGCCGGCTCCTGGCTCGCCGCCGAGGGCCGCCTGCCCGGCCGCCCGCGGATCGACATCGACGAGGGACCGCCGTCGATGCCGGTCGCCGATCCCGGCCCGGGGGAGACGCGCCCGTGAGCCCGCCGAAGGCGGAGCGCGCCGTGCGAGCCACGGCGGACGGCGCGTTGAAGGGGGCAGGAGTGACCGACGCGGTGGTCGAGCAGGCCGGAAAGGTCGGCGCGCTGGGCTGGGTTCGCGAGGACGACGACGGGTCGGTCCGCGCGCACATCGAGGGCCCGGCGGCGGCTGTCGAGAAGCTCGTTGCGTTCCTCGAGGACGGCCCAGCGGGGGCGAAGGTCAAGGGCGTCGAGGTCGAGGAGGTCAAGCCCGAGGGCCACGAGCAGTTCGCGATCCGCGGCGTCAGCGCCGGCGTATTCGTGGTCCAGGAGCACGAAGCGAGGTCGCACCACTTCGACCTCCGGCTCGAGGTCGACGGCGTGATGCGGTCGTGGGCCGTCCCCAAGGGCCCATCGATGGACCCCGCCGCCAAGCGCATGGCGATCCAGGTCGACGATCACGAGATCGAGCACAACGACTTCGAGGGCGAGCTGGGGGAGGGCTCGGTGATCGTCTGGGACCGCGGCGGCTACGAGCAGGGCGGCCGGGTTCCCTGGCCCGAGGCCCTGGAACGCGGCCACGCCGTCTTCGTCCTCCACGGCGAGAAGCTAAAGGGCGGCTACGCCCTCCAGCGCACCCGCGGCGGCGCGAAGCCGCAATGGCTGCTGATCAAGCGCAAGGACGACGACGCGCGGCCGGGATCAGACGTCCTGGCCGAGGAGCCCGGCTCGGTGATCGGCTAGCGGCCGCGTGGCCGCTTGCGCTTCGCGCACTTCCCCCGCCGCAGGGCGCGCACGCGCTTGCCCTTGCCCCGCTTCCGGGCGCACTTCCTCCGCTTCCGCGCCGCCGGCGGCTGGGCCGCCGCGGCGCCTGAGGCGCCGACGGTCGCGGGCGGGACCAGGCAGGCCGGCGGCAGCTCGAGCTCGAACGGCAGCTCGGCGCGGAGATCGCAGGGCCCGCGGCTGATCAGCACCGCGCCGCTCCCCTCGGCGCTCAACGTGGTGCCCGAACGCTCGAACCGGGCGACCACCGCCGGCGGCGAGTCGAAGCGGAAGTCGAGCCCCCACATCTCACCGGCCGTGGCGATCGTGCGGTAGACCCAGCTCTCCGGCGCCTCGGGGACGGGCGCGAAGAAGTCCCAGGCCCGGGCGGCGGGGAATGCACGGTCCCAGACGCCGAAGGTGTGGACGCCGCAGGTCGTCGTCGTGGTCACATCGGCGCCGGCGGCGCGGGCGGCGGCGGCGAACGGCGCCTGCTGGAGGTTGATGAAGGTCTCGGTGACGATGTCGAGCACGAAGGTCGAGGTGAGCGGGTCCTCGAGGCAGTTGAGCCCGTTGCCCGAGGTCAGGTAGAGGCGGGTGTGGCCGTAGTTGGGCGCCAGCGCCCGGGGACTGTTTCCTTCTGCGTACGAACCGGCGGGGGGACCGAAGATCGCGTCGTAGGTCACCCCGGCGGCACCGCCGGCGGCCGGCAGCACGGCGATGCCGAACTGCGCGTCCAGCCCCTGCATGTCCGGCAGGGCGGCAGACATCCCGACCACCGAGCCGAAGTAGCCGGGCAGCATCGCCGCGTAGCGCAGCGCTCCCTGGCCGCCCATCGAGATCCCTCCGATCGCGTGCCAGCGGCGGCCGGGAAGGATGGGGAACCGGCGCTCGATCTCGCCCCGGAAGTGGTTCAGGTGGTAGCTCGCCCAGGCGGGGCCGCCACGGGCGCCGCCGTTCCACCAGTCGGTGTACATCCCGAACACGCCGCCGTCGGGCATGACGATGATCGCCGGCAGGCCCGCGGCGAGATCGGCGATGCCGGGGACCCAGCTGTCGGTGCCGCCGTTGGCGCCGTGTAGGAGCCAGAGCACGGGATAGCGTCGGCTCGGGTCGTAGTTGTCCGGCAGCAGGACGTTGACCTTCGGGGCAGTGCGGCCGCCCGGGACCTTGCCGCCGGGCGTCGAGGTGTCGACCTGCGGGCTGGGCAGCTCGAAGCTTCGCAACTCGGACGCCGACACCGGCGTCGCCAGCGCAAGGGCCAGCGCCAGCCCCAGGGCGACGAGGATGGCGAGCCGCGCAAGCAAAGGTCCGAGCACCCGGCTACCCCCCGAGCTGCCCGGCGAAGTACTCGAGCGCCATCCGGGTCTTGGTCTGCTGTTCGCCGCACAGGTCCACGCCTCGCCCGGCGAGAAACGCCGAGCTTGAGCACGAGCACCGGGCCGAGGACCGAGAGGTATGCCCATCGTCGAGGCCTGCACGATCAACGACTGGCGCAGGTTGGACCCCGGAGGGAGCCGCTCGATCCCGGCCAGGAGCCCCTCGAGCAGGCGCGGCATGCGGGTGATGAGCTTCTCCGGCAGAGTGCGCGCTCTCGAGCTCCGCCTGCGGCACCTGGACGTGACTGACCGATCCCTGCACGTGGCGATCGTATGCGAAGCCTCGCTGCCGCACGGGGATTCGGCGGACGCATTGATGCCGGAGGAGGGACTCGAACCCCCGACACGCGGATTATGATCGCGGCGAGGAGGGGTCGTCTAGGGCTGACTAGGCACGGGTTGGGACTGGTGAGGTCACCTCAGTTCGGGTCGAAGTCGTCAGTTGGACGCACGGTTTTGAGTTCGAGTCCCGGCGCGGCATTCTGGGCGGAGGGCCGAAATGTCATCGGTTCAAATCCGACGCCCCGATCTTCAGAGAGGTCGCTGAAGTAGCTGCTACGGTGGCTGCACACCGTTTGGGACGGGTGCTGGATGGCTGACAGGCCGTTTCTTTGCATCGCTCGACTCGCCAACTGATTGGCCTCTTCCTGAGCTGAACCCCGGACAGGGGATGAAGGGGAGAGGAATGTCCAACCAGCCCATGCTTGGCCGTCGTACCTGGACGATCGCTCTGATCGCCGGGGCCCTTGCGTGCCTGGTGGTGTCAGTTTCGCCTGCGAATGCCGTCGACGATCCCGATGTCTCGATTCTCGCCGGCGGTCCGGCGCTCGAGGATCCCTTCGGAATCGCAATCGATGCCGCCGACAACGTCTACGTCGTCGAGAACGACAACAACCGAGTGCGAAAGCTGAGCCCTGCGGGGACGCCCCTTCTCACGTTCGGTAGCTCGGGCACGGCTCTCGGCCAATTCAAGAACGCTCAGGACATTGCACTGGACAACTCCGGCAACATCTACGTTGCCGACACCCTCAACCACAGGATTCAGAAGTTCTCCCCCGCGGGCGTCTTCCTGTCGCAGATCGGCACCCCCGGCAACGGAAACGGACAGCTGAACGAGCCGATGGGAGTCGCGGTCGATGACGACGGCAATATCTACGTCAGCGACAGCGGCAACGGTCGGGTGCAGAAGTTCAACGCGGCTGGCGACTACGAGCTGCAGTTCGGCGGGGGCATCGAACTTCGGGGCATCGCGGTCGATGCCGACGGCAACGTGTGGGTGGTCGACTACTCCGCAAACGTGATCTCCAAATTCACCCCGCAAGGGAATCCCCTGCCTTCTGTATCTGGACCAACGTCTCCCAACGGCACCCATCGCCCGCGTGACATCGCGATCGCGAGCGATGGGTCCGTATACGTCACCAGCGTCTCCTCCGGGGAGCCCATCGTGGACCCCGCGTATGTTTGGGGTCTCAGCGCCGAGGGTCGCTTTTTCGGGGGATATACGTACTTCACAGATCCGAATGGCATCGCGATCGACAGCGACGGCGACTTCCACGTCGCCGACGGCGGCTACAACAACGTGTCTGAGTTCGACTCGCTGGGGGTCTTCATGTCCCAAGTCGGCGGGCAGGGCGTGCTCCCCGGGCAGTTCTTGCTGCCAGCCGGCATCGACGTGGATGGTGCCGGCAACATCTACGTCGCCGAGATTTATCAAGTCCAGAAGCTCGATTCAGGGGGTAGCTACCTGTCTGGATTCGGACTCACCCTGGACCATGATCTTGAGCGCACGACCGATGTCGCCCTCGACGACGCCGGCAACGTGTACGTTGCCGACACCGACCACAGCAGGGTGGTGAAGTTTGACTCGGCGGGCGTCGAGCAATCGGAGTTCGCCGTTGCCACCCCACGCGGGGTTGCCGTTGACGGCGAGGGCAAAACCTATGTCGCCGAAGAAACCTCTGTTACGCAGTTCAACGCCGCCGGCATCGCCGAGTCGACATTCGGGAGCTTTGGTTCCGGGAACGGCCAGTTCGGCGGGATTCCATTTGAGTCGTTCGTGCCTCCGGCCCCGCGCTTGCCTCAGGGCATCACTCATGACGGTGCCGGAAACGTCTATGTCGCGGATTTGCTCAACAACCGGGTGCAGAAGTTCAGCGTCGGCGGCTACCAGTCGAAGTTCGGGACCCTGGGTTCGGCCGATGGCCAGCTCACCAACCCACGCGGAGTCGTCCGCAACGCGGCCGGAGACGTCTACGTCCTCGACTCGACCAACAACAGGGTCCAGAAGTTCAACTCGGCGGGCGTCTTCCAGTCGAAGTTCGGAACTCCTGGCTCGGGCAACGTGCAGTTCAATGAGCCGAAGGGGATCGCGATCGACCCCGCCGGCAACGTCTACGTCGCGGACACCAACAACCACCGGGTGCAGAAGTTCGACCCCGCGGGCGCATATCTGGACACCTTCGGGACCGGGACCTCCGGCGCCGCCGACGGCCAACTGAACTCCCCCGGGGCGGTCGCGCTCGACGGCGCCGGGAACGTCTTCGTCGCCGATTCGGGCAACTTCCGGGTGCAGAAGTTCGAGCCCGACGGCGACTACGCCTCGAAGTTCGGCAGCTCAGGCTCGGGCAACGGCCAGTTCTCCGGCCCGGACGGGATCGCGCTCGACGCCGCCAACAACATCTACGTCACCGACCGCCCCAACAACAGGGTCGAGAAGTTCAATCCATCCGGCGGCTACCTGTCGCAGTTCGGGGCCTCCGGTACGGGCAACGGCCAGTTCGACTACCCGGTCGGGATCGCGATCGACCCCTCGGGGAACATCTTCGTCTCCGACAGCAACAACAACCGGGTCCAGCAGTTCAGCCCGGCGGGTGTCTACCAGTCGCAGTTCGGAGGTTCAGGCACCGGCGACGGGCAGTTCAGTGATCCGCAGGGCATGGCTTTCGATAGCTCGGGCAACGTCTACGTCGCCGACCGGGGCCACCACCGGATCCAGAAGATCAGACCGAGCACCTATCAGTCGCAGATCGGAAGCTTAGGCACGGGGGACGGCCAGCTGAAGAACCCGCAGGATGTCGCGCTCGACGACGCCGGCAATGTCTACGTGGCCGACACGGGCAACCAGCGCGTGCAGAAGTTCAACGCCGCGGGCGGCTACCTCGACCAGTGGCGCGACGACGAGCTCGTGCAACCGCGGGGACTCGCGTTCACCCCGACCGGGGACCTTGTGGTCTCCTCATACCCCGCGGAGATACTGCGAATCGATCTCACACCGGCCCCACCAGCGGGTGGCGGACCGCCCGGCACCACCGCGCCGCCGGGGGCCGCCACGCTGCCCGCCGGGAACGGCAACGGTCAGCGCGCCGCAGCCCTCAAGAAGTGCAAGAAGAAGAAGGGCACTGCGCGCAAGAAGTGCAAGAAGAAGGCGAAGCTTCTCCCCCTGTAGACGACGAGCACCGGGGTCGCTCGAGCATCGGCGCGAGGAAGAAGGTGCCGGAGGAGGGACTCGAACCCCCGACACGCGGATTATGATGACGGCGAGGAGGGGTCGTATGGGTCTGATTAGGCACGAGTTGGGTGGTGTGAGGTCACCTCAGTTCGGGTCGAAGTCGGGAGTTGGACGCACGGTTGGACGCACGGTTTCGGGAGCACGAGACGGATGGTGTTCCTGGCAATCGGCCATTCCCCTTAGGGACGACGAGGTCGATCGGTCGTCCCAGCGAGCAACGTCGCGCGGGCTGCGGGTCCTTGGTTGCTCGGTAGCAACATGAGGGGGCGCAGCTCGGCCCCGGGCCGAGACGCGAAAAGGGCGGCGCGATCTCGCGCCGCCCTTTCCATGCGGGTGCCAGTGGAGGGCACGTCTATGTCCTCGTTGCGACCGACTCAGGTTCCCGGGCAGCTCACCTCGATGAAGTAGCTGCGGTCGGCGAGGCCGGCCGTTTCGTCGCGGGTCTGCACCTGGATGTGATTGGCAGCCAGTCCGCCGCCGGTGGCGACGTTGACGAACCCCGGCACGCCCAGCGCGCCGGACGGGTCGGCATCGTCGGTCAGGGTCGCCGTGACGGCACACCGGGCCAGGGTTGCTCCCGGGAGCACACTCGGATTGACGATCACCCTGGTCGCACCGTCGGCACCTGCCAGATGCTCGACGACGCTCGTCAGCCCGACCGGGTTCTGGAGCGCCGGGTCGCCGGCACCGAGCGGATCTGCGACGTGGCCGTAGGCGACAACTGGCGGAGTGGCGGTCGGCGCCAGCTTCGCCTTGGTGACGGTGTCGTTGCCGAGCTTCGGCGTCGTAACCGCAAGGTTCCGAAGCTTCGCGGAGGTAACGGCCTGGTTGCGAAGCTTCGATGCTTTGACCGCCTGGCTTTGGATGTTCTTGGCCTTCACTACCCCTCGGCGGAGGTCGTTCTTGTCGATCTTCTTCTTGCCGGGCAGGGCGAATGCGGTCCCACCCAGGGCGACGATCAACGCGACCGATCCGACGATGAGTCCCGGTGAGGGCCGTCGGGAGGCGCGCGTGTGGTTCTTCTTGCTCATCTTTCCCTCCTTGACTTGGTTGGCTTTGCGGGGCGGGCGCCCCGCAAACGGTGAGAACGCCGCAGCCAGTCCGGCGTTGTGGCGGAGGGCTGCCGGGTGTCAGCGCGCCGACACGTGGAAGCGGGATTCACGCAGGCACCGCGACACGCACTCGAGCCGTCCCGCGCTCGAGGATCCCGAGCTGCGCGGCGAGCATCCGGGTCAGGTCCCACCGGTAGCCCCTGCGATACGGGCCCCGGTCAATCACGCTGGTCCGCACCCAGCGCCCTTGGTACGCAAGCGCGACCGTGGTGCCGCACGGCAGCCTCCGGTGTGCGACTCCCATGGTGAGCTTCCCGAGGATGACGCCGCACGCCGTGCGCCGTCCCCAGAGCCCGGGGCCGTACCAGGTGGCGCGCTCGCGCACGATTCTCGCAGCGATCGCTTTGCGCGTGATGGCGCTCGCAGCGTCTGCGCGCTGGGGCCTGAGCTCGACGGCGGTCGCAATGACGCCGAGCAGAGCCAGACAGATGCATGCAAGCCCCGCGAGGCGGGCGAGGAGTGAGTTGTTCATCGTCAACCTCAACCCACGCGCTCGCCAAACGGTCGCGTGCGGTGTCAGCGAGCGGACATCCACACGGAACACTCGGCGCCCGCGGCTGTTCTCTTGGGCATGCGGGGAGTCATTGCGAAGCGAGCGGTTCTTTCGGCGCGATCGGCGGTCCCGCTGTTGTGTGCGGTCTTCGGAACGAGCGCCGTTGCGGTGGCGGCTAACGAAGTGACCGTGCTCGGCGCCTCGAAACCGGCGCGCGCCATGTGCCCCGGGGCCTGCGTGGTTCAGGCTCGCGTCACCGGCTTTCAAACCACGATCGGCAACGAGCGCCATCCGTTCGTGGCTCCCGCCCGCGGGCGGATCGTGGGCTGGTCGATAAAGCTCGGTGAGCCGACGAAAGCCGTGAACAGGGCATTCAACAAGCGCTTCGGAGCGGCCAGTGGAGGAATCTCGCTGCTGCAGCCTGTCAAGGTGCGGAAGAGCAAGGGGCGGACGGTGCGGCGCTACAGGCTTTTGCGACAGAGCCCGCTGCAACGACTCCAACCTCGCTTCGGGACGACAGCGACGTTCGCCCTCGCTCAGAGCCTTCGGGTGAAGAAGGGGCAAGTCGTGGCTCTGACGATTCCGAGCTGGGCACCGGTGTTCTCCGCCGAGGATCCCGACGCGCGATGGCGCGCCAGCCGGGCAGCCACCAAGCGCCGCGGGGCATGCACCGTGAAGGGGGGTTTTGCAAATCTCGCCGCAGGCGCTCCGCACCAGCTGATCGGAAGCGAGCGGCGGTATGGCTGCGCCTACCGCGGATCCCGCCTCCTCTACTCGGCGATGTTCATCGCGGGCGACTGAGCGCGAGCCTTTGAGCGGGGCTGCGTGTTCCAGGGGGGATGGCAAACGTGTCAGTCGCGGGCGAGATCGCCCGTAAAAGCGCCGGGGACTACGTCGCGGTTCTCGACGCGGATCCGGACCTTCGGGCAACTGTGCCGCCCGATCAGCTCGCCCTGGCACGCAAGCTGCTGCTCGCGCATCGCGTCGACGCTGACACCGGGCCCTGGGACGACAGCGAGCTCGCCGATCCCGACTGGCTCGGGGTCCTGATCATCGAGGGCATGCTGACCCGCGACGTCGAGATCGGGGGCACCTGCTCGAGGGAGCTGCTCGGCCGGGGCGACTTGATCAGGCCTTGGGATAGCGAATTGGAACTGGCGCCGGTGCCGGCGCGCGCGACCTGGACGATCCTCGAGCCGACCACGTTCGCGATCCTCGACCGGCGCTTCGCGTTGGTCGGGTCGCGCTGGCCGGCCTTGATCATCGAGGTGGTCAACCGCGTTATGCGCAGGTCGCGCTGGATGGCGGTGCGGCTGGCGATCGGAAGCGTCCAGGGCGTGCCCGAGCGGATCATGCTGCTGCTCTGGCACCTCGCGGACATCTGGGGGCGGGTTACTCCGCGGGGGACGCTGGTGCCGTTCAGCCTCACTCATGAGTTGATCGCCAACCTGATCGGCGCCCGTAGGCCGACGGTGACGAGCGCCATCTCCGAGCTGCGCGACGGCGGGAGGATCGAACGCGTAGAGGATGGTTGGCTGATTCGCGAGCCGCCGCCGGGCGGCTAAAGCGGGGGGCGGAGCGAGGCGACCGTCGGCTGAGCGAACAGCAGCCGCATTGACGCGTCCGAGGCGAAGAAGAAGAAGGCGCCGGCGCCGCGCGCGAGCCCCGCGGCGACGCAGCGGTCCGCAGTGCTCGCGGCGACGTTTCGCACCGGCAGGGGATCGGCGGGGTTCGGGGTGTTGCTGAACGAGATCTGCAAGGCGAGATTGCGGGCGTCGGGCCGCCCCTTCCTTCCGAACTTCTTCCTCACCCTGACTCGCCGCAGCTTCCCGTTCCGAACCCGCTTCCGTTTCACATACTTGAACTTGTAGGAGCGCAGAAGGCCGCGTGCGCGTCGACCGAACCTGCCCGGGCCGAACATGCACGCCTGCTGCGTCTGCACGCTCTGCGGCCCCGTATTTCGTCTGCCAAGGCGGCGGTTCCGGACGTCGACCGTCTGGGCCAGGCGGCCGTAGTTCCAGTCGGGGTGGTCGAGGGGAACGAGGCCGGCCCTGGTCCGTGGGCTGCGTGCGGCAAGAGTCCGGCTCAGTCCTCGCAGCCAACCCCCAACCCGCGGGATCGCGGGGCGGAAACGATAGGTCCAGCCCGGCAGACCGGGATTGAGGGCCCGGGCGAGGTTCCAGTCGTCGGGCTCCCAATCGAGCAGTACCGCATATAGGCCGGCGTCCGCGAGCGCGAACACGTACCCCGGCTGGGTTGGATCGGCCCCGAGACCATTAAGCGCGATGATCCGGTTGCACGGAAATGACTGACGCAGCCTGTCCGCGAGCTGCGACGCCACCGCCGGGTTGGATGTGCCGGCGCGATTCTGGAAGCGAGTGTTGATCACGAAGATGTCGTTTGGGCGGACGTGGTCGGCGAGTCCCCCGCTCGCGTTCGGGGTGGTATAGGTCTCGACGTTCTCCATCTGGTTGATCCGGATCAGCATCGTGAACCGGTGGGCGGGATTGGTCGAATAGAGCCCAGCCGGTTGTCGCGGACACGCCCCCTGAGCGTCGGCTTCTGCAGCCGGGATCAGCACTCCAAGGAGCGCCACAACGACTAGCAACAGCGCTCGGCCCGGTCGGGTCGTGGGTCGGTGGAGTTCGGCCATCGTCGCTGTCGGTAACCCGGGCGAAGGTGTCCAGTCGCGGACGGGCGGGGCCCGTCGACCCACCCGGTGTCAGCTTCATGACCTTCTGGCTGGTCTTCAGCCTTCGGCCGCGAAACATTCATTCGAGAGGTTTGTTCACGCCGCATAGGACGACATCGATCGAGGTCGGATGGATCCGACCGAGAGGAGGTAGCGCTTCCGAGACCGAGTTTCGCTTCCAAGACTGCGTTTCCCCGGGCACGAAGCCGTGTCTGCGCAGGCTGGTCAAGGCGGGCCCCGAGCCGTCGGTCGGGGTTCCGCCCGAGGCCAGTTCAGCAGCGCGATGATTGGACGCGAAGACGCTCATGGCGCGTATCGCGCCCACATGTAGCCAAATAAACGCCGAATCCCCTGGCCGCGAAGCCGGCGAGGGGAGCGGGGGACCCAACCAATGGGGCGAACCTAAATACAGGGGCGCAGCTCCTTTTGCGCCAGCCCGTCAGCTAACCCCGTAGGCCGAAAAAGGAGATTCTGCAGTGCCTACTACAAGCCCATCTGCACGAGCCGCCGGCTTCTCGCTGCTCGCCTTGACCCTGTGGTTCACGTTCACCCTGCTCGCAACGGTTCCACGCGCAGCGGGGCAAACCGGTGGGGCGGCTCCACCCGGGACCGCCTCGCTCGCTCCGCCCCCGGGCCCCGCCGGCAAGGCGAAGCTGCTTGCTGACGGGTCAGCGCTTGCGCCGGCGAGTGCACCGCCCGCGGTGGTCAGAGCGGTCGCCGCGGCGAACCAGATTCGCCTCGCGCCCTACAGGTGGGGCGGCGGGCACGCGACCTTCGTGTCGAGGGGATATGACTGCTCGGGGGCGGTCAGCTATGTGCTCCACGCCGCTGGGGTGTTACGCCGTCCGCTGCCTTCGGGGCCGCTGATGCGCTGGGGGCTGCCGGGGCACGGTCGCTGGATCACGGTGTTTGCCAACCGCAGACACACCTACATGGTTATCGCCGGCCTGCGCTGGGATACGTCATCCGTTCGAGATCGACGCAGACAGGGCATGGGGCCACGCTGGCGCACCACGAAGCGCTCGTCTCGTGGCTTTTCGATGCGCTACGCCCTTGGTTTCTGATCCAGCCCTGGCCGGAGTGTGTCTTGTGCCGGCGTGTGCTCGTGTCAGGACGCTGACATCCGGTCCCCCGACCGCAACATGCCAGTGCATATGTTGTTTGTTCTTGAATAGCAAAGAAAGGACACGCGATGAAGAGGACCATCAAGAGGATCGCCGTACCCCGGCCGGCCATGGTCGTCGGCGTCCTCGCCCTGGTGGTGGCCTTGGCCGGGACCGCCGTCGCGGCCAAGACGCTCAGGCTGAGCATGTTCGATGACTCGAGCCGTAACAAGCTGGCGGGGACAGGCGTCATCCAGTACGCGGCCCAGCCCCACACCACCGGTGCCGCGGACATCCCGCCGACACCGCCCCCGACGCCCCCGGATAGAGGACCGGCGCCGAAGGTGCAGCAGTTCGACGTCAAGTGCGAGCTGAGCAAGAAAGCCACTTCCGGTGGCTTCAAGTGGACCGGATCCACGCCGCCGCGTCCCGAGGACTACGAGCTCCTCGACGCTTATCCAAATGGCGGCGGGTTCGTCGTTCGGATGTACATCGTCGGACCGACAGCGGCCAACCAGCCGCTGACGGTCTATTCGAACTGCGTCAAGTCGCGCCTGCAGCGCGGCACCCCTCCCGCCTAGCGGACGTCGAACGCCGCATCGAGCAAGGGCCGGCCCCCGCCGGTCCTTGCTCGCGGCGCACCGGTCTAGTTATGGGCGGCGGCGGGAGTTGGACGCGCCTTCCGGCGATCAAAGATTCTTGACGCGGACCGGGAATCCGCGTGTTCCACCGTTGCGGAAAGTACTGATTTGCAGGAACTTCATGCCGGAGGAGGGACTCGAACCCCCGACACGCGGATTATGATTCCGCTGCTCTAACCACCTGAGCTACTCCGGCCGGGCGGAGAATCCTAGCGGCGGGGGTCGGAGTGATCCGATCCTCGAGCCGTTGCGTAGGAGGTGGCGTGAGGACGGGAATGCGCCACGACCTAAGCTTGCCTCGATGAGCATCGCCGAGCTTCAGCGGCTCGCCGACGAGGAGCTGATGCCGCAGATCGCGGCCAAGAACGCGGACGCGTTCGAGGTCTTCTACGACCGCCACGGGCGCGCGGCCTACTCGCTCGCCTACCGGATCGTCGGCAACCCGCAGGTGGCCGAGGACGTCGTCCAGGAGGCTCTGATCTCGATCTGGCGCAGCGGCGGGCGCTTCGATCCGACGCGCGGCAGCCTCCGCACCTGGACGCTCGGCGTGGTCCGCAACCGGGCGATCGACATGCTGCGCCGTGACGCGAGTCGCATACCGAAGCTCGCCTTCGACCCCCAGGAGCTGCTCGACCAGAAGCCGGCCGAGGCATCGACTGACGGCGAGGTCGAGGACCGCGAGACCGCGCGCGAGCTCCAGGGGGCGATCGCCGAGCTCCCCCCGGACCAGTCGCGCGTCATCACGCTCGCCTACTTCGGCGGCTTCAGCCACTCCGAGATCGCCGAGATGGAAGGCGAGGCGCTCGGAACCGTGAAGGGCCGCATGCGGCTCGGGATAGGCAAGATCCGCGACGTGCTGACCGAAGGCATAGCGGGAGCGCTCCAGACATGACACATCCGGCCAAACACGATCTCAGCGCGTATGCGCTCGGCGCCGTGACTCCCGAGGAGGAGCGCGAGATCGCCGCCCACGCCGCGAAGTGCGAGCCCTGCGCGGTCGAGCTGCGCCAGCTCGGCGCCGCCGTCGGCGCCCTTGCCGGCTCGGTCCCCCAGCAGGAGCCGCCCGCGACACTGCGCGAGAACCTGATGAAGACCGTGCGTGCCGAGGCCGCGACCGACCCCGCCGTGGCGAAGACGCCGTGGCGCGAGCGCGCCGGCGACTGGCTGCGCGGCTCGCTGCTTCGCCCCGCAACCGCGGCCGTCGCGGTCGCGATCCTGATCGCAGGGGCTGCGGGCTACGCCTTGCGCGAGGACGGCGGCGGGTCGCCGTCGACCGAGATCCCGGTGACCGCCAACGTCTCCGGGGCCGGCGGATCGGTCCTGATCGAGTCCGACGCCGCGACCCTGCGCGTCCACGGGATGGCGCCGCTCGAGAACGGCGCCGTCTACCAAGTCTGGATCGCGAACGGCGCGAGTCGCACGCCTTCGGCGGCCTTCGTCCCGCACGACGACGGCACGGCGACGGTCGCGGTTCCCGAGGCCGCGGGCGATGCCGACCAGGTGATGGTCACCCGGGAGCCGCGGATCGGGCGCAAGGTCCCGACGCTGCCGACGCTGCTCACCGCCAGCCTGGATGACTCGGACTCATCCGATCCGGGGCACTCCGCGTAAGAGGGGGTGACCAGCAACCGGAGAGGAGCAACTTCCGATGGCAACAGAAACGCGACCCGACGGGTCGCAGGAGACGGCCGCAAGCCGGATCCTCAAGGACCCGGTCTCGCGGCGCAAGTTCGTGGGGCTGACCGGCGGGACGGCGAGTCTTTCGATCCTGCTCGCCGCCTGCGGCGATGACGACAACGAGAGCACGACCGCCTCGACGACGACCGAGACGACCAGCAAGGACGACCTCGCGATGTTCGGCGAGGGCGATCTCGGGATCGTCAACTACGCGTTGACGCTCGAGTACCTCGAGGCCGCGTTCTACGCCCAGGTGGCGAAGAGCGGGCTGTTCAAGGGCCAGGACCTGGCGCTGATCGAGGAGATCAAGAGCAATGAGGACGAGCACGTCGTCGCGCTGACCGCGACGGCGAGGGAGCTCGGCGGCAAGCCGGCCCCGGTTCCGAAGACGATGTTCGACACCACCGACGCCGCCCAGGTGCTGCAGACGGCGGCCGAAGTCGAGAACCTCGGCGCGGCCGCCTACCTCGGTCAGGCCGGAGCAATCAAGAGCCCGCAGGTTCTCGCAGCGGCGCTCTCCATCCACACGGTCGAGGGTCGCCACGCGGCGGCGCTCAACACGCTCACCGACCAGACGATCACGCCGGACGGGGCTTTCGCGAAGCCCGCCGACGCGGCGACTGTGCTCGAGGGCGTGCAGCCGTTCATCGTCAGCTGAGACGGCCGGCGGAAAGGAGAATCAGATGACTGAACAAATCGCAACTGAACAGATGGCCAACCCGGCGCTGGCCGAGGTCGAGGTCGAAGACCTCAGCCGCAGCGCGTTCCTCGCAAAGGGCGCGCTGGCGGTCGGCGCGGTCTACGGGATGACGATGGTCGGGCCCTACCTGCGCAGCGCCTTCGCGCAGTCCGGCAAGGGCGGCGACATCGAGATCCTCAACTTCGCGCTGACGCTCGAGTACCTCGAGGCGGCGTTCTACGAGCAGGCCCAGCAGGAGGTCAAGGGCCTCAAGTCCGATACCGCCGAGCTCGTGAAGTTGATCGGCGCCGACGAGAACCAGCACGTCGAGGGCCTCAAGTCGACGATCACCGATCTCGGCGGCACCCCCGTCGAGGCACCCGGCGTCGACTTCGGCAAGGCGTTCGCGAACCAGAACTCGTTCCTCGAGCTGGCGCAGACGTTCGAGGACACCGGAGTCAGCGCCTACAACGGCGCCGGCCCGGCGCTGAAGTCGAAGGAGCTGCTCGGCACCGCCGGCGCGATCGTCCAGGTCGAGGCCCGGCACGCGGCGGCGATCGCGCTCCAGCGCGGCCAGTCGCCCTCGCCGGCGGCGTTCGACCCGACGCTCGACATGCAGGAGGTCCTGACGGCCGTCGATCCGTTCGTCGTCTAGCTCGGCAGGGACCTCCACGACGGCGACGAGGGCCGGGCCGCCACGAGGCAGCCCGGCCCTCCGCCGTTAGGCTCGGGGCGTGCCCGAATCCGATCCGCTCCTCGCCGTCCCCAACTTCTCCGAGGGCCGCGACGAGCGCACGATTCGCTCGCTCGAGGCGACGCTCGGCGGGGCGTGCCGGGTCCTCGACACCCACTACGACGGCGAGCACCACCGCAGCGTCTTCACGCTCGCGGGGCAGCGCGCCGAGCTCGAGCAGGCGCTGTTCAACGGCGCCCAGGAGGCGATCGCGCTGATCGACATGCGGACCCAGCAGGGGATCCACCCGCGGATCGGGGCGCTCGACGTTTGCCCGCTCGTCTACCGCTCGGCTGAGCAGCGCGAGGAGGCCGACGCCGCGGCGCTGGCTCTCGCCGAGCGCTTCGGCGCCGAGCTCGGGGTCCCGGTCTTCCTCTACGGCGAGCTCGCGACGTCTGAGCCGCGCCGCGAGCGCGCCTTCTTCCGCCGCGGCGGACCGGCAGAGCTCGCGCGCCGCATGGACGCCGGCGAGCTGGCGCCCGACTTCGGCCCGACGCGGGTCCATCCGAGCGCCGGCGCGACGCTGGTCAGCGCCCGGCCCCCGCTCGTCGCCTTCAACCTCACCCTCGACACCCCGAACCCCGAGATCGCGAGCGAGGTCGCTGCGTCTCTGCGCGAGGCAGGTGGCGGGCTGCCCGGGGTGCGCGCGATCGGGCTCCCGCGCGAGGGCGGGCGCTCGGAGGTCTCGGTCAACGTCCACGACCCGGCGCCGGGAGCGCTCGCCAAGCTCGTCGCGGCGGTCCAGCGGCTCGCCGCCGAGCACGACGCCTCGGCGATCGAGGCCGAGCTCGTCGGGCTGGTCCCCGAGGCGGCGCTCGATGACTACCCCGACGAGGTGCCGATCGCCGGCTTCGAGCCCGACCGGCACGTGATCGAGAAGCGACTCGGTCGCTAGATTCCAGTCTCCATGGCGAAGACGAAGAAGAAGCGCCGCCGCAAGCACCGCGGCACGCAGGGCGGGAGCATCTCCAACAGGCCCGCCGGCCGGCCGCGAAACCGCGCCGAGGCCAAGGCTCGCGCCCGCCAGCGCCGCGCGGGTGGCGGTCGCGACCGCGGCGCCAAGGGCGCGAAGGGCGCCACGGGGCCCGGCGGCGCCCGAGTGCTGCAGCCGCCGACCTGGCGCAGCGCATTCATGAAGGGCGGCCTCGCGGCGCTCTTGTTCTTTGCACTCTTCGCGCTGCTCTTCAACCGCCCGGTCGGGAGCTCGGCCGGGATCGCGGCGCTGATGCTCGCTTTCTACGTCCCGATGAGCTACATGGTCGACGGGTTCATGTACCGCCGCCAGCAACGGAACTTCGCCCGGGCCCGCGAGCAGCAGGAGGACTAGTGGCCGAGCTCGACGTGCGCATGTTCACCGTCGGTCAGGTGGCCGAGAACGCTTTCCTCGTTCGCGCCGCAGGCTCCGACAAGGCGCTGTTGATCGACCCCGGCGACGAGGCCGAGAAGCTGCTCGGCGCGATCGAGGAGCTCGGGGTCGAGCTCGAGGCGATCCTGCTCACCCACACCCACTTCGACCACATCGGCGCGGTCGCCCCGGTCGCCAAGGCCACCGGGGCGCCGGTCTGGTGCCCGGAGATCGAGGTCCCGGTGCTCGCCGACATCAACGCCTTCGTCCCCTGGCCCGGCTTCGGCCCGTTCGAGAGCTACGACGCCGACCACACGGTGAGCGGCGGCGAGCACCTCTCGCTCGCCGGGCTCGAGATCGACGTCGTCTTCACCCCTGGACACAGCCCCGGCCACGTCACCTACGCGATCCCCGACGGCGACGCGCTGTTATCAGGCGACGTCCTCTTCCAGGGCTCGGTCGGCCGCGTCGACCTCCCCGGCGGCGACGGCCCGACGCTGATGCGGAGCATCGCCGGGCTGCTCGAGGCCTACCCGGACGAGACGACCGTTTTTCCAGGGCATATGGGGATCACGACGCTCGGGGCCGAGCGCGCGTCGAACCCCTTCCTGGCCGAGCTGGCTCGTTAGGCTCGCGCCATGCCCGCGCGATTCCAGGCCCCGAAGGGGACCTTCGACATCCTGCCCGAGGACGCGCGCGTCCGCGCGCGGATCGAGACCGCCGCGGCGGCGATCTTCGAGCGCGCCGGCTACGGGCGGATCGAGACCCCGGCGTTCGAGGACTCGGAGCTGTTCGCGCGCGGGGTGGGGGAGGC
Organism: uncultured Solirubrobacterales bacterium; assembly: GCA_963817065.1. Lineage (GTDB taxonomy): Bacteria > Actinomycetota > Thermoleophilia > Solirubrobacterales > 70-9 > CAWFMO01. The sequence continues at coordinate 1,739,011 of CAWFMO010000001.1, read as the reverse complement.
GACCGACATCGTCCGCAAGGAGATGTTCAGCTTCGAGGACAGGGGCGGGCGGAGCGTCACGCTGCGCCCCGAGGCCACGGCGGGGATCTGCCGCGCCTACGTCGAGCACGGGATGCACAAGCTGGCGCAGCCGGTCCGGCTCTGGGCCCACGGCCCGTTCTTTCGCTACGAGGCTCCGCAGGCCGGGCGCTACCGCCAGTTCTTCCAGATCGACGCCGAGGCGATCGGGACCGACTCGCCGCTCGCCGACGCCGAGTCGATCTCGCTGCTCGACGAGCTGCTGCGCGAGCTCGAGGTCCCCGGGGTCAAGCTGAGGCTCTCGAGCCTCGGCTCGCGTGAATCGCGCGCGGCCTACCTCGAGGAGCTGCGCGCGTACCTGCGCACCCACGAGTCCGAACTCTCCAAGGACGTCCGCGAGCGGATCGACGCCAACCCGCTGCGCGCATTCGACGCCGATCATCAGGAAACTCGCAAGGTCATGAACGGCGCGCCGCTGATGCTCGATCGGCTCGAGAGCGAGGACGCGGAGCACTTCGCCGCCGTCCGCGAGCTGCTCGACGCGGCGGGCATCGAATACGAGCTCGACGGGACCCTGGTCCGCGGGCTCGACTACTACACGCGCACGGTCTTCGAGTTCGAGTGCGACCGGCTCGGCGCCCAGTCCGGGATCGGCGGCGGCGGACGCTACGACGGCCTCGTCGCCGAGCTCGGCGGCCCCGAGACCGCGGCCGTCGGCTGGGCCGCCGGGGTCGAGCGGATCGCGCTCGCGCTCGCGGACCAAGGCGAAGCCGAGGAGCCCCGCCGCGACGTCTTCGTCGCCGCCGACGACGGCTCGCGCTCCGCGGCGCTTGCTCTCGTCGGCGACCTGCGCAGCGCCGGACTCTCGGCCGAGGCCGACCTCGCCGACCGCAGCCTCAAGGGCCAGATGAAGCAGGCCGACCGCGTCGGGGCCCGCTTCGCGGTCATCCTCGAGCAGGGCGCGAAGCCGCAGCTGCGCGAGATGGACGGCGGCGAGCAGAGCGAGATCGACCCCGGGGCGGTCGTCGAGAAGGTCAAGGGACACTCGTGACCGAGCTGCCACCGCTGCGCCCGAACGCCTACCGCGACGCCTGGTGCGGCTCGGTGCTCCCCGACCGCGTCGACTCCGAGGTCCGGGTCGCGGGCTGGGTCCACCGGCGCCGCGACCACGGCGGGCTCGTGTTCATCGACCTCCGCGACCGGACCGGGCTCGTCCAGCTCGTCTTCAACCCCGACGAGGCCGAGAAGGCGGCGTTCGAGCTCGGCCACGAGCTGCGCCCCGAGCACGTGATCAGCGCCAGCGGCCCGGTCGTGCGGCGCTCGGAGGAGACCGTGAACAAGTCGATCCCCACCGGCGAGGTCGAGATCCGGGTCAAGGGCGCCGAGCTGCTCGCCTCGGCCGAGACGCCGCCGTTCGAGATCGAGGGCTTCTCCGGCGAGGTCAGCGAGGAGACCCGGCTCCGCTATCGCTACCTCGACCTGCGCCGCGAGCGGATGCGCGAGGGGCTCGAGCTCCGTGACCGCGTGATCCGCGCGATGCGCGAGTACCTCCACTCAGAGGGCTACATCGAGGTCGAGACCCCGGTGCTGACCCGCTCGACCCCGGAGGGCGCGCGCGACTTCCTCGTCCCGAGCCGGATGCAGCAGGGCTCGTTCTACGCGCTGCCGCAGTCACCGCAGCTCTTCAAGCAGCTCTTGATGGTCGGCGGCGTCGAGCGCTACTTCCAGATCGCGCGCTGCTTTCGCGACGAGGACCTGCGCGCCGACCGCCAGCCCGACTTCACCCAGCTCGACGTCGAGATGTCGTTCGTCGACGTCGACCACGTGATCGAGGTCAACGAGCGGATGCTCGAGAGCGTCCTGGCGGCCGGCGGGGTCGAGCTGCCCAGGCCGTACAAGCGCATCCCCTACGACGAGGCGATCGCCAAGTACGGCAGCGACTCCCCCGACACTCGCTTCGGGCTCGAGATCGCCGACGTCACCGAGCACCTGCGCTCCACCGAGTTCAAGGCCTTCGGCGGCGTGATCGAGGGCGGCGGCGTCGTCCGCGGTATCAACGGCGGAAGCCGCGAGCTCTCGCGCGCCGACCTCGACGGGCTCGTCGCCGAGGCCCAGGACATCGGCGCCAAGGGGCTCGTCTGGGCCGTGGTCGAAGACGGCGGCTGGCGCTCGCCGGTCGCCAAGTTCCTCTCCGAGGCCGAGATCACGTCGATCAACGAGTCGCTCGGGGCGAGCGAGGGCGACGTTTTGCTGCTCGTCGCCGACGCGCCCAAGCCCACCGCCGCGGTGCTCGGCGAGCTCCGCAAGCGCCTCGGCTCGCGCTGGGATTTGATCCCGGAAGGCGCCCAGGAGCTGGTCTGGGTCGTCGACTGGCCGCTGGTCGAGTGGAACGAGACCGAGGACCGCTGGGACCCGCTGCACCATCCGTTCACCCACCCCGCGGGCGAGATCGACCCCGATTCCCCCGGCGACGCGCGGGCGCTCGCCTACGACGCGGTCTGGAACGGGGTCGAGATCGGCGGCGGGTCGATCCGTATCCACGACCGCGAGCTGCAGCTGCGGATGCTGGGGATTCTGGGAATCTCCGCCCAGGAAGCCGAGGACCGCTTCGGATTCCTGCTCGAGGCGCTGCAATACGGGGCCCCGCCACATGGCGGGATCGCCTACGGCATCGACCGTATCGTGGCAATACTTCACGGCTCAGACTCCATACGCGACGTGATCGCATTCCCGAAGACAGCTTCAGGGGCAGACCCGCTGACCGGAGCCCCGGCCCCGGTCGACGAACAGCAGCTGCGCGAGCTCGGGCTCGAGCGGCGCAAGGGGAAGAGCTGATGGAGAGCGGGAGAGGAGGGCCGCCCCGCGGCGACGAGCCGCCGCGCCGCGACGAGCCCCAGCGTCCCGACGAGCCGCCGCGTCCCGACGAGCCCTCGCGCCCGGAGGAGCCGCCGGCCCCGGGAGCGCCCGCCCCGCCGCCACCGCCTCCGGGCGAAGGTGCCTCGCGGCCTGGTGCGCCGTCCCCGACCCCGCCGCCGGGATCCGACCGGCCGCCGAGCGGCTCCGAGCCCGGGACCGGCGAGCGCGAGTGGGAAGAGCTTTCGACCGAGGAGTGGCGCCGCCGCTGGGAGGACATGCCGACCGAGGAGCGCCGCCAGCGCTGGGAGTCGGCCCCCGCGGCGCAGCGACGCGGCCGCGAGCAGATGCCCCCGACCCGGCGCGCGGCGATGGCCGGGCAGCGCCGCCACCGCGACCTGCCGGCGAAGGTCCGCCGCCGCCAGGCGATCGCGGTCATCGTCATCGCCCTGCTCGTGATCTTCGGCGTCTACATGCTCGCCTTCGGCGGTGGCGACGACGACGGGCCGACGACCGCCGAGACCCCGCTCGAGAAGCTCGTCGGCCAGACGGTGGTCGCCAAGATGGGTCGCTCCGGCCCCAACGACGCCCTGCTGCGCCGCGTGCGCAAGGGCCAGGTCGGCGGTGTGATCGCGCTGCCCCGAAACGAGGGCTCGATCCGCAAGGACGCAGCGCGGCTGCAGAACGTCGCCGCCAAGGGCGACAACCCGCCGCTGCTGATCATGATCGACCAGGAGGGCGGCCCGGTGAAGCGGCTGCCCGGTCCCCCGGAGCAGTCCCCGGCCCAGCTCGGCCAGGGCGGCAGCACCGAAGCGGCGCAGAACGAGGGCCAGGCGACCGGCGAGTACCTCGCCGAGCTCGGGATCAACGTCGACCTCGCTCCCGACGCCGACATCGCCCAGGCCGAGACCCCGGACACTCTCTCCGAGCGCACGTTCGGCAACGACCCCGCGCGCGTCGCCGAGCTCGCGACGGCTTTCGCCGACGGGCTCGAGGAGGGCGGCGTCGCGGCGACCCCCAAGCACTTCCCCGGGCTTGGCCTCGCCTCCGCCAACACCGATCTGAAGGCGGTGACGATCAACGCCCCGCGCGACATCCTCGACCGCGACCTCGAGCCCTTCCGCTCGACGATCGACGCCGGCGTCCCGATGGTGATGCTCGCGACCGCGATCTATCCGGCGTTCGGCTCCGAGGACCCGGCGGCCTGGTCGGCGCCGATCGTCGGCGACGTGCTGCGCGGCGATCTCGCCTTCGACGGGGTCGCGATCACCGACGACCTCGAGAGCCCCGCCGTCGCGAGCACCGACCTGACCCCCGACGAGGCGGCGGTGCGCTCGATCGAGGCGGGCGTCGACCTCGTCCTGTTCGCGAAGAGCACCGGCGCCTCGGAGGACGCGTACCGGACGCTGCTGCGCAGAGCCGAGAGCGGCCAGCTCGCGCGGGTGACGCTCGAGACCGCCTACGACCGGATCACCGAGCTCAAGGACAGCCTCTCCGGCGACTGACGGGCCACCCTCCGGGCGAGGTAATAGGGTGCGCCGAGCACTCATCGTCAACCGCATCGGAGGAGAGGTATGACCGACGCACTGAAGCCTGATGACACGCGCGACGCGTTGCGCAAGATCGGGGGCCTGCTGGTGGGCGTGGGCGCCTTCATGCTCATTTTTCGCAAGCAGGACGACTGGGGCGCCTTCACGAACTTCGTCGCCTACCTGATCCCGGCCGTGGTCCTCTACGGAGGCGCGCTGTGGAGCGCGCGCGAGACGGAGGGCGGGCATCCGTGGCAGGCCGTGTTCAGCGTCTTCGGGTTGGTCTTCGCGGTCTTCGCGCTCCAGAGCTTCGTCGACTGGATCGGGGACCCCGGGGACTCGGGCAACGCGCTCAACATCTTCTGGACATTCGCCGTGATCGCGGGCCTCGCGCTCTACGCGGCGCTCGCTGTCGGCGTCAGGTTCCAGCTGCTCCTGGCCTCGCTCGCAGCGGTCGTCTCGTTCATGGCGCTGTGGGAGGAGATCATCGGATTCGGAGACGACCTCGGGATCTTCCGCGGGATGCTCGGAATCGCGTCGATCCTCCTGCTCGCCGGCGGGCTCGCCCTCTGGCGCCGCGACGGCGACGAGGGCGCGTATCGCTTCTCCGAGGTGCTGACTGCGGCGGGCGTCGCCGCGGTCATCGCGGCCGGGCTCGGCATCACCGCCGCGTTCGGCGAGTTCGGCTCGTTCTTCGGCCTCGACACCCCGGGGTTCGAGACGAACTGGTTCTGGGACACGCTGCTGCTCGCGATCTCGGTCGGGCTGATCGCGATCGCGACCCGGGTCGGCGTTCGCGGGCCGGCCTACGTCGGAGCGGTCGGACTGGCCCTGTTCCTGTTCATCGCCGGCGGCGATCTCGACTCCGACGACCCGGATACGACGAAGCTCGTCGGCTGGCCGTTGATCCTGCTGATCGGCGGCGGAGCGGCGATTATCGCCAGCCTCTCGAGCTCGGTCTCGCTCGGCAACGGGCCGCGCGACAAGGTCAAGAAGCTGACCGGCCAGTAAGGCCGGATCCACCCGTCCCCGACCGGCGACCCGCTCGCCGGTCGGGGGCCGGTGCTAGCGTTTCGGGCGGCTCGAGCCTGTGCGCCAGCCGCTCTCACATTGACCCAACACAACGGCTCCGGGAGTCGATTTCCGGATCGCCCTAGGGCGACTCGGTAGACACCCACCTGTTTCGACGGGTTCAGAAGCCGGGGGCGGCAGCGGCGGGCTGGAGCCGCCTTTAGCGGCACCTGCTCGGCTTCGCGTCCGCGGGTGCCTTGACGGCGCCTGCTCCGCTCAGCGAGCCGAAGGCGAGCGGTAATCCGGGCGCAGCCCGGATGCGCGGGCGCCTCGGGCCGTTAGGCGTCACCATCCACTCGTGGCTTCCGAGGCCCTCCAGACTTTCTTCGAGGACGGTTCCCGCCGCGGTCCCTCGCCCGTGGGCGCGCATAGCGGGGCCGCGGGCGGCGCCCGCTGCGGCGACCTGATCCGGATCTCGCTGGTGGTCGAGGCCGGCCGGGTCGCGAGCGCGAGCTTCGACGCCGAGGGCTGCGCCGCGACCCGGGCGGCCGGGGCGGCGCTCTGCGAGCTCGCCGAGGGAGCCGAAGTGCTCGAGCTCGCGCGGATCGACCCCGACCGCGTCGCCGCGGCGCTCGGCGGGCTCTCGCCCGAGCGCCGCCACGCGGCCGAGCTCGCCGCAGACGCACTCCACCGGGCGCTGGGCGGGGTCGCCTCCTCGGGCGAGACCCTCGCCGAGCCGGGCCCCGACCGGGTCCTGGTCGCGCTCAGCGGCGGCGTCGACTCGGCGGTCGCGGCGCTGCTCGAGGAGAGCCGGGGCATGGACGTCGTCGCCGTGACGCTCAAGCTCTGGGCCGACCAGGCGACCGACGGCGCGCGCAGCTGCTGCTCGCCGGAGGCCGTGCTCTCCGCCCGCAGGCTCGCCCACTCGCTCGGCCTGCCGCACCTGACCCTCGACCTCGAGAGCGGCTTCCGCGAGACCGTGGTCGACGGGTTCCTCGCCGGCTACGCGGCGGGCGAGACCCCGAACCCGTGCGTGCGCTGCAACGGAGAGCTGCGGATCGACGCGATGATCGAGCTCGCCGACCGCGCCGGCGCCGGCGCACTGGTCACCGGCCACTACGCGCGGCTGATCGATGACGGCGCGGGGCCGCTGCTCGCCGCGGCGGCCGATCCGGCCAAGGACCAGACCCACATGCTCTCGGCGCTGCGCCCGGCCTCGCTCGAGCGGTTGCGCTTCCCGCTCTCCGAGCTCCGCAAGAGCGAGGTTCGCGAGATCGCCGAGGCCGAGGGGCTGCCGGTCGCCCGCCGCCCGGAGAGCCAGGACCTCTGCTTCCTCGCCGGGACCGGCAAGACCGAGTTCCTGCGCCGCCACGCCGGGCTCGAGGACCGGCCCGGAGAGATCGTCGACGAAACCGGCCGGGTGCTCGGTAGCCACCGGGGCCACCACAACTTCACCGTCGGCCAGCGGCGCGGGATCGGCGTCGCCGCCGAGCGGCCGCTCTACGTGCTGGGGACCGACGCCGAGCGCAACCGGGTCGTCGTCGGCGGGCGCGAGCGGCTCGCGGCGCACGCGGTGCGGCTTCGTGGAGCGACGCTCCATCGCTCCGCCGAGCGCGTCGACCGGGTTCGCCTCCGCCACCACTCTCCAGCGTTGGCCTGCCGGCTCGAACGCCCGGAGGGCGGAGGCGACGGCGAGCTCGTCGCGGAGCTCGCCGAACCCGCGGCCGGGGCGGCGCCGGGTCAGACCGCCTCGCTGCTCGACGGCGAGCTCGTCGTCGGGCACGCAACGATCGTCTAGGGCCAAGAATCCGCACTTTGATCGCTCGAGTTCAAGTAAGCTCGCCGATCGAAACGGCAGGGGTTTGCCTGCATACGACTAGACGTCTCTCGCGAGAGACAGGAGGAACACATGAAGAGGATCACCAAGCTGATTTCAGGAGCGGCGCTTGCCGGCCTGGTCTCGCTGGTGGCGATGGTGCCGGGGGCGAGCGCTGCAGCGCTGCCCAACTGCACCCCCGCTACCAATATCGAAGCTGTCATCGACGATTCGGGGTCGATGCTGGGTACTGACCCTGGGCGCCTGCGCGTGGCTCTGCTCGACATTCTCTCGGGCAACCCGCTCAACGTCAACAAGACGATGGGCGGAGTCGAGTTCGGCATCGAGGCCGGGCCCGTATTCCCCGTGCAGCCGATCGGCACCTCCGCCGCGCAGACTCGATCGCCGGGTCGCTCGCCCTCGTGCAGGGCAACGGCTCCGGTGTCGCCGGTCGAACGGAGTTGACACCGGTGGCGGTACCAACTACAACGCCGGATTCACCGCCGGGAACGTCCAGAACGGTGGTGCCAACGCTCGCATCTTCCTCAGCGACGGCGCGCCGAACGAGGGTGGTGACCCGGCGGTCCACCGCACGCCGCCGATCAAGACGTACGTCGTCGGCTTCGACGCCGCGGCGACGAACGCGGCATCGGTTCTCGCCGAGATCGCCAGCAGCACCGGGGCCAGGTTCTGAACCCGGCCAGCGGGGCGCTCGGATTGCCAGCAGACGGCGGGCGAGCTGATCGCCCTGCTGAACTGCAAGACGCCGCCTTTCACCAAGGTGATCAACGTCGCCCGTCAGGGCCAGGCCAAGACGATCGCGTTCAAGGCCGAGGGCAAGACGGCCGACGTGCTGACCAGTTGGACGACCCAGGGCGTGACGCTCACGACCGGGTTGCCCAAGAGCAAGGGCGGCGCGAAGAAGAGCGTCGCCAGCGCGGCCAAGGTCAAGATCAAGGGCAAGGGCCAGAAGGGCGCGACCTTCAACACGATCCGGCTCACCGGGTTGAAGAAGGGCAAGAAGGTGAAGATCAGCGTCACAGGCAAGCAGCTCGTCCTGCCGACCTCGGCGGCTGTTCAGATCGTTCAGTAGCCGACCGAGCCAGTTCGATGGACCGAGCGGCCGGCGCCCACAAGCGCCGGCCGCTCGCTTTTTAGACTTACTCCCGTGAATTCGAACGAGATCCGCGAGACGTTCCTGTCCTTCTTCGAGGAGCGCGACCATCTGCGCGTGCCCTCGGCCTCGCTCGTGCCCTCGGTCCACGATCCGTCGGTGCTGCTGACGACCGCGGGGATGCAGCCGTTCAAGCCCTACTTCCTCGGCCAGGAGCAGCCCCCGGCGGCGCGGGTCTGCGACGTCCAGCGCTGCTTCCGGACCACCGACATCGAGGAGGTCGGCAACACCGAGCGCCACCTGACCTTCTTCGAGATGCTCGGAAACTGGAGCTTCGGCGACTACTTCAAGGGGGAGTCGATCCCCTGGGGCTGGGAGCTCGCGACCGAGGGCTACGGGCTCGACCCGGAGCGGATCTGGCCCACGGTCTTCGCCGGCGACGAGGAGCTCGGACTCGGTCCCGACACCGAGGCGATCGAGATCTGGAAGCGCGTCGGTGTGCCGGAGGAGCGGATCGTCCGCCTCCCGCGCTCGGAGAACTTCTGGCAGGCGGGCCCAACCGGCCCGTGCGGGCCCTGCTCGGAGCTCTACTTCGACCGCGGCGAGGAGTACGGGGCCGCGGACGACCTCCCGGGCGACGACTCCGACCGCTTCGTCGAGTTCTGGAACCACGTCTTCATGACCTACGACCTCGCCGCGGACGGCACCCTGACCGAGCTGCCGATGAAGAACATCGACACGGGGATGGGGGTCGAGCGGATGGCGGTGATCCTCAACGGCCTCGAGTCGGTCTTCGAGTCCGACACCATGCGGCCGCTGATCGACCTCGCCGAGGAGCTCTCCGGCAGTTCGTACGCCGACGGCGGAGCGACGACCCGCGCGATGCGGATCCTCGCCGACCACTCGCGCGGCACGGCCGCGCTGATCGCCGACGGCGTCGTGCCCTCGAACGAGGATCGCGGCTACGTGCTTCGGCGGATCATGCGCCGCGCGATCCAGCAGGGTCGCGCGATCGGTCTCGAGCCGCCGTACATGGAGAAGTTCGCCGACCGGGCGCTCGAGCTGCTCGCGCCCGCCTACCCGGAGCTCGCGGCCGAGCGCGAGAACGTCCTGCGCTGGGTGCGCGACGAGGAGCAGAGCTTCGGCCGCACGCTCGAGCGCGGGACCGAGCTGCTCGGCGAGCTGATCGTCGCCGCGAAGGCCGAGGGCACCTCGTGGATCGCGGCCGCAAACGCGTTCCAGCTCCACGACACCTATGGCTTCCCCTACGAGATGACCAAGGAGCTGCTCGCCGAGGAGGGGCTGACGGTCGACGACCAGGGATTCGAGGAGCTGATGGAGGAGCAGCGCCAGCGCGCGCGGGTCGGGACCGCGACCGCGCACGGCTCCGAGGACACCCACGGCGCGGTCCTCGACTTCGCCTCCGAGACGCCGCACTCGCGCTTCGTCGGCTACGAGAAGCTGCGCGCCGAGACCAGCGTGCTCGCCGCCGGGGAGTCGAACGGCACCTACCTTGCAAAGCTCGAGGAGAGCCCGTTCTACGCCGAGGGCGGCGGCCAGGTCGCCGACTCGGGCGTGCTGCGCGCCGACGGCGCCGAGGCGCGGGTTCTCGCGGTCTACCGGCTCGGCGACGACCAGGCACTGAAGCTCGAGAGCCAGCTCGAGCTCGGCGCCCGGGTCGAGGCCGAGGTCGACCACACGGCCCGCCACGCGACGATGCGCAACCACACCGCGACCCACCTGCTGCACGCGGCGCTCCGCGAGCTGCTCGGAACCCACGTCCGCCAGGCGGGCTCGGCCGTCCGCCCCGACAAGCTGCGCTTCGACTTCACCCACGGCGCCTCGCTCTCGGCCGAGGAGCTGGCAGGCGTCGAGGACCGCGTCAACGAGTGGATCAAGGCGAGCCGCCCGGTCCGCGCGCTGGAGATGAGCCGCGAGGACGCCGAAGCGCTCGGCGCGATGGCGCTGTTCGGCGAGAAGTACGGCGACTGGGTGCGGGTGGTCGAGGTCGACGAGGTCTCGCGCGAGCTCTGCGGCGGCACCCACGTCGCCAACACGGCCGAGGTCGGGATCTTCACCGTCGCCTCCGAGGGCTCGAGCGCCGCCAACGTGCGCCGGATCGAGGCGCTCACCGGCCCGGCCGCGATCGACCACTTCCGCGAGCGCGAGGCCGCGCTCCGCGAAACGGGCGCGCTGCTCGGCTCGCCGCAGGACCCGCTCGCCGGCGCGCGGCGGGCCGCCGAGCGGCTCACCGAGCTGGAGGGCAAGGTCCGCGAGGCCGGCGCCGCCGGCGCCAAGGAGAAGGCGGTCGAGCTCGTCGCGGCCGCCGAGGAGACCAGCGGCGTCAACGTCGTCAACGCGGCGGTCGAGGGCGCCGACGCCAAGGCCCTCCAGGAGCTCGCCGAGCGCGTCAAGTCGAGCCTCGGTCCCGACGGCGCCGTGGTCCTGGGTTCCGCGAGCGGCGAGGGGGTCGGCCTCGTGGCGAGCTTCGGCAAGGGAGCGGTCGCCAAGGGGCTCAACGCCGGCGAGGTGATCGGCGAGGCGGCGAAGATCGTCGGCGGCGGGGGCGGCGGCCGAGACGACTTCGCGCGCGCCGGCGGCAACGATCCCGCCAGGCTCCCCGAGGCGCTCGACGCGGCGCGCGCCGCGATCGACGCCGCGCTGAACAACTCCTGAACGCCGGTTGTGTTTGAGTAATGCGAGTGCTGGCCCTCGATTACGGAAAAGCGCGCTGCGGCGCGGCCGTCTCCGACCCGACCGGGACCCTGGCGCGTCCGCTCGAGGCGATCGCGCCGCCGGATGCGCGGCGGATCGCCGATCTAGCCGCCGAGCTCGAGGCCGAGCGGATCGTCGTCGGGCTTCCGGTGACGCTCGCCGGCGATGAGGGCGAGCAGGCAGCGGCCTCGCGCGCTTTTGCCGCCGAGCTCGAGCGGGTAATCGATCTTCCGGTGGAGACCTACGACGAGCGGCTGACGACGAAGATGGCCGCCCGCAGCGCCCGCGAGGGCGCGGCGGCCGACGAGGACTCGCTCGCCGCCGCCCACCTGCTCGAGTCCTACCTGGCAAGCAAAGCTTCTTGACTCCCGACGATCCCAACCCGCCGACCGACGAGTTCGGTCGCGACGACCCCGACGCGATCGAGCGCGAGAAGCGCCGCCGCGAGCGCGAGGCACGCCGCGGGGGCAAGCGCGGCGCCCCGGCCCCGCGCGCCCCGGCTCCGCCCGAGGGCGGGACCGCCGAGCAGCCGCTCGAGAGCCGCGCCCGGGCGCGCAAGGCCAAGCGCCGCAAGCAACCGCCGCCCGCTTCGGCCGCCGACGCCGCGGCCTCGCCGCCCAAGCGTTCCAAGCAGCCCAGGCAGCCCAAGCCGCCCAAACCCCCGCGGCCTCCGCGCGGCGACGACTTCCGCCGCCGCCGCGCGATCGCCTTCGGCGGCGTGCTCGTCGGCGTGCTCGCGGTCTGGTTCCTGATCGCGTTCTTCCAGCCGTTCGCGGGCGACGGCGAGGGGGAGGGGTCGGTCACGGTCGAGATCCCCGACGGCGCCAGCGCCGGCGAGATCGCCGGGGTCCTCGACGACGCCGGCGTCGTCTCCAGCGGCCGCCTGTTCGAGTGGCGGCTGAAGCTCGCCGGCAAGTCGGGCGACGTCCAGGCCGACACCTACACGCTCGCCGAGGGGATGAGCTACGGCGCCGCGATCGACCGCCTGACCGGGGAGCAGAAGGGCGGGACGATCACGGTCACGATCCCCGAGGGGCTCTCGCGCGAGCAGATCGCCTCCGACGTGCTCCCCGAAGGGGTGAGCAGCGACGAGTACCTGGCGCTGACCGAGACCGCGCCCAAGGGCTTCAATCCGGCCCAGTACGGCGCCAAGTCGCGCAACCTCGAGGGCTTCCTGTTCCCGGCGACCTACGAGCTCGGCCCCAACGACGGCGTCCAGTCGCTCGTCGACCAGCAGCTCGCCGCGATCGAGCAGAACCTCGCCAAGGTCGACATGGCCCAGGCCAAGAAGAAGAACCTGACCCCCTACGACGTCCTGATCATCGCCTCGATGGTCGACAAGGAGGTCCAGGTCCCGAAGGAGCGCGAGCTCGTCGCGGCGGTGATCTACAACCGGCTCAAACGCGGGATCCCGCTCGGGATCGACGCGACTACCCGCTACGAGACCGGGAACTACACCGACCAGATCACCCAGGCTGATCTCGACAAGGACACGCCCTACAACACGCGCCTCAACCCCGGCCTGACGCCGACCCCGATCGGCAACCCGGGGCTCGACTCGATCAAGGCCGCGGCCAACCCGGCCAAGGTCCCGTTCCTCTACTTCGTCGTCAAGCCCGGAACCTGCGGCGAGCACTCGTTTACGGCCAGCGAGGCCGAGTTCGAGCAGCTCGCGGCCCAGTACCAGCAGGCCCTCGAGGAGCAGGGCGGGTCGCCGACCGAGTGCCCGGAGTAGCGTCCGCCAGATGAAACGCCTCGCCGTGCTCGGCGACCCCGTCGAACACTCGCGCTCGCCGGCGATGCAGACCGCGGCGCTCGAGGAGCTCGGGCTCGCCGAGGAGTGGAGCTACGAGGCGATCGAGGTCTCGGCCGAGGACTTCGCGGCCCGCGTCGCGGCGATGCCGGGCGAGGGCTTCTTCGGCGCGAACGTCACCGTCCCCCACAAGGAGGCCGCGCTCGCCGCCGCCGACGATGTCAGCGGGGACGCGGTGCTGATCGGCGCCGCGAACACGCTCAGCTTCGGCCCGGGCGGGATCGCGGCCGAGAACACCGACGCGCCGGGGTTCCTCGCCGCCCTCGACTCCTCTCCGCGCGGCAAGCGGGCGCTCGTGCTCGGCGCCGGCGGCGCGGCGCGGGCGATCGTCTGGGCGCTCGCCGACGAGGGCGCCGAGGTCCAGATCTGGAACCGGACGCCGGAGCGGGCCGCCGAGCTCGCCGAGCAGTTCGGGGTCGAGGCGATCGAGCCCGAGGGCTCGCTCGACGCCGTCGACCGCGAGCTGATCGTCAACACGACGACGGTCGGCATGGGGGAGGGCGGGCTCGAGGAGCTGAGCCTGGTCCCAGGCTCGCTGCACGCGGCCCAGACCGTCGTCGACATCGCCTACGGCTCGGGCGAGACCGAGCTGCTCGCCGCCGCGCGCGAGCGCGGCGCGGCGACGATCGACGGCTTCGAGATGCTCGTCCGCCAGGGCGCCGCGTCGCTGCGGATCTGGCTCGACCGCGCCTACGGCCCCGGCGAGCACGAGCCGCCGCTCGACGCCATGCGCGCGGCCGCGCGGGGCTAGGTTCCCTTCTCTGGAGCTGGTTCCGGCGGAGCTGCCCGGCTGACGTCGAGGCGGCCGATGACCCGGCCGGCGTCGATCAGCCGCACCTCGTAGTCCCCCGCCCGGTCGAGCAGCAGATCGAAGATCGCCGGCCCGGTCGCCGAGACGGGCTCGACCAGCCCCAGCGACGGGATCTCGACCTGGTCGGGGCGCGGCGAGCGCACCCGCAGCCGCAGCTGGTCGCCGACCTCGATCGGCAGCACTTTGACGTTCTTTCCCTCGACCTCGATCTCCGCCTCGAGCTGGCGTCCGGCGTCCGGCCCCTTGGTCAGTTCGGTCGGCGGCGGCGTGGGCTCGGTCTCGGTCTTCGGTTCGTCCTCGCGCGGCGGGTCGATTGCGAGCGTCCCGACGGTCGAGATCGCGAGCAGGATCAGCAGCACGATCAGCAGGCGACGCGCCGCCACTTACCGGCTTCCGATGGGGAGAAGTTCGCTCACCTGTCGCTCTAGAGGTTATGGGCAGCGCCTCGCCGGCCGACCCGGTGGCATCCGCGGTCATGGCGGTCACGCTCGCGATCGTGCTCGCGGTCTGCAGCGTCTCCGACCTGCGCACCCGCACGGTTCCCAACCGCGCGCTTCTCGCCGGCGCGCTGACCGCGGCGGCGACGCTGGCGCTGCTCGACCCCGCCGAGCTCCCCGCCCGCGCCCTCTGGGCGCTCGGCGCCGGCGGCTTCCTGCTCTGCCCGGCGCTGATCAGCCCGGGTTCGATGGGGCTCGGCGACGTCAAGCTCGCCGGGCTGCTCGGCCTCTACCTCGGCGGGGAGGTGATCACCGCCCTGCTCGCCGCCTTCCTCGCCGGGACCCTCGCCGGTCTGCTGATGCTGATCCGCCACGGGATCGCGGCGCGCAAGATGGCGATCCCGTTCGTGCCCTACCTGGCCCTGGGCGCGGCCGCGGCCGTGCTCAGCGCCTGAGCCGCAGGCCGATCAGCGGGAAGGCGAGGGTCGAGACGATCGCCGCGCCGACCAGCCCGGCGGCGGTCGAGGGGTGCATCTTGCCGGCGTCGATCGCGAGCGAGGTGATCGCGACGACGAGCGGCAGCTGGGTCGACGAGAAGAAGGCGAGCGAGAGCCGGTCTCGCAGCTTGGGGAGCACCGGGCGGTAGAGGAAGAGAGCCGGCGCGCCGCGGACGATCAGGAACAGGCCGACGAACATCACCAGCTTGAGGATCGCCGAGGGGCTCTCGACCAGCGAGCTGAGGTCGAACTCCATCCCGCTGGTGATGAAGAAGAACGGGATCAGCAGCCCGTAGCCGACCGCGGTCAGCTTCGACTCGAAGACCGCGACCTCGCGCCCGCGCAGCGCGACCCTGGTGATCATCCCGGCGACGAAGCCGCCGAGCAGCAGATCGAGGCCGAGCGTTGCGGCGAGCGCGACGAGCCCGAAGACGAGCAGGATCGCGAGCCGCACCGCGAGCTGGCTCGAGCTCTCGAGCGTGCGCTCGACCAGCGGCCAGCCCTTCCAGGCCGAGCGCACGGCGAGGATCCCCGCGAGCACGGCGAGCGCGACGAACGCCCCCAGCACCAGCGCCTCGGAGGCGGGGTGCGTGGTCGAGAGCAGGAGCGTGATCAGCAGGATCGGCCCGAACTCGCCGACCGCGCCGGCGGCGAGCAGGTAGGTGCCCCAGCGCGTCCTCAGCTCGCGGTTGTCGCGGAGGATCGGGATCAGCGTCCCGATCGCGGTCGTCGCCATCGCCGAGCCCGTGTAGAGGTAGGAGACGACGACGCCCGCCGCGGCGAGCGCGCCGCCGAGCCCGTAGGCGAGCACGAGCGAGAGCGCCCAGCCGATCCCGGCGAGCTTCAGCGGCCGCCCGCGGATCCGCTCGAAGTCGATCTCGTAGCCGGCGAAGAAGAACAGCATCCCGAGCCCGAGCTGACCGAGGAACTCGGTCGTCGGGTCGACCTCCGCGAGACCGAAGACCTCGGGCCCGATCACGATCCCGAGCAGGAGCTCGAGGACGACGACCGGGATCGCGACCCTGCGGCCGAACAGCACCACCGCGAGCCCGGCGAGGCTCGAGGCGACGATGATCACCAGCAGTGATGTCTCGTCGATCACGCTCATGCGCTCGCACTCATGTGGGGTTGTGCGTTACCCGGCGAGGCTGTCGGCGGTGATCAGGATGAAGAACACGATCACGACCTCGCTCACGACCCACGAGTTCTCGCTCATCCAGTCGCGTGCCTTGGGCAGCAGGGCCTGGCCCCGCTTGCCCAATGCGAGAACCGTCAGCGCGGGGAGCGCGAGGAAAAGCAGGGTCAGGCCCAGGAACGGGAGCAGATGCCACCAGGGATCGTCGTGGTTGGCGAGGTAGGAGCCGACCGCGAACGAGGTCAGGATGTCGGTCGGAAAGACCCCGAGGAGCAGGAACCCGAGCCTGAACGAGAACTTCGGGCTCGCTGTTTGCAGCTTGCCCATCCACTTCGGGGGCTCGGACTCCTCGCGCCCCATGTAGACGCGCACCGCCGCGGCGATCAGGAGTACGAGCACGACGATGTAGAGCGTGTCGCGCGAGGCGCCCGCGTCCTTGGCGCCGTCTCCGAGCAGATAGGCGACCGTGACGATCGCGGTGATCGAGAGCCCCGCGCCGGAGACGTATGCGAGCGAGTTCGCCCGCCAGCGTTCGCTTGTGGCGAGGAAGATCGCGCTGAGGATCTGCGGACCGGCGATCATCACGAACGCCATCGGGATGATCTTTACGAGGCCGACGAGCGATCCCCTCGCGCAGTGGTCTCTCCCCGATCCACGGAGCCAGCCTACACCCCGCGCAACCGCGCTACCGGCGCGGAAACGCCCCGTCTATAGCCTTGCCACATGGCATTTCGTTTCGTAACAGCAGGCGAATCACATGGGCCGGGCCTGGTCGCGGTCGTCGAGGGCCTGCCCGCGGGCCTCGAGCTCGACCGCGAGGTCCTCGATCGCGATATGGCCCGGCGCCAGCTCGGCCACGGGCGCGGCGGGCGAATGAAGATCGAGTCGGATTCGGTCGAGATCCGCTCCGGCGTCCGCCACGGGCGCACGCTCGGCAGCCCGATCGCCGTTCTCGTCGCAAACCGCGACTACGAGAACTGGGAGGAGCGGATGAGCCCCTGGCCATTGGAGTCGCCGGAGGCGGAGATCAAGGAGATCACGCTTCCCCGCCCCGGGCACGCCGACCTCGCCGGGATGCAGAAGTACGGCCACAGTGATCTGCGCAACGTCCTCGAGCGCGCGAGCGCCCGCGAGACCGCGGCGCGCGTCGCCGCGGGCACCCTGGCGAAGGCATTCCTGACCGCGCTCGGGGTCGAGATCCGCTCGCGCGTGCTGCAGATGGGCTCGGTCCGCGCTCCCGGGGGCGAGCCGGGGCTCGCCGACTTCGAGGGCGTCGACGACTCGCCGGTCCGCTGCCTCGACGCGGCCACCTCGGAGGAGATGGTCGAGGAGGTCAACCGGCTGCGCAAGGCCAACGAGAGCCTCGGCGGCAGCTTCGAGGTCCGCTCCTTCGGTCTCGTCCCGGGACTCGGCTCGCACGTCTCCTGGGACCTGAAGCTCGACGGCCGCCTGGCCCAGGCGGTCGCGTCGATCCAGTCGATCAAGGGCGTGACGATCGGCCCCGCCTGGGAGGTCGCCGGGCGCCCCGGCTCCGAGGCCCACGACGAAATCTTCCACGACGAGGAGCGCGGCTACTTCCGCGAGACCAACTCGGCCGGCGGGCTCGAGGGCGGGATGACGAACGGCGAGGCCCTCGTCGTCCAGGCCGCGATCAAGCCGATCTCGACCCTGACCAAGCCGCTGCGCTCGGTCGACACCGAGACCAAGCAGGCCGAGGCCGCGCACAAGGAGCGCACCGACTCGACCGTCGTCCCTGCGGCCGCGGTCGTCGGCGAAGCGATGGTCGCGCTCACCCTCGCCGGCGCCTACCGCGAGAAGTTCGGCGGCGACCACATCGACGACGTGCACGCCGCGCTCGCCGCATACAAGGAGCGGATCGGGTGGCGGAGGTAACGAAAGGTGATCCGGCGGCCATCGTCTTCACGGGCTTCATGGCCGCCGGCAAGAGCGAGGCCGCCGGTGGTGCGGCCGAGCGGCTCGGGGTCGAGGCGTTCGACGCCGACGCGCTGATCGAGGCCGAGCTCGGCGAGCCGATCGCCGACTTCTTCGCGCGCGAGGGCGAGGTGGAGTTCCGCCGCCGCGAGGAGAAGCTCGTCCTCGACCTCCTGGGCCGGGGCGGGGTCATTTCGCTGGGCGGCGGGGCGGTCGAGAGCGAGCCGATCCGCGAGGCGCTCGCGGGCCACGTGGTCGCGTGGTGCCAGGTTTCTGAAGAGGACGCCTGGGAGCGCTCGCGCGACAGCGGCCGGCCGCTGGCGGTCGATCGCGAAGAGTTCGCCCGCCGCCACCGCGAGCGGATGCCGCTCTACGAGGCGACCGCGCGGGCGATCCTTCCCGAGGGCGGCGCCGAGATCGGCGCCGCCGCGGCGCCGTGGCTCGATGCGCTGCGCTCCGCCCCGGCGGCGAGGCTCGCCTGGGCGGCGTCCGACGGCGGCTCCTACCCGGCGATCGTCGGCGAGGGCGCGGTCGGGCTGCTCGAGATCGCCGACCCCGAGCGCCGCCGCTTCCTGATCGGCGATCGCGACGCGCTCGCACACCACGCCGACCTGCTGCCCGGTGTCGAGGCGACGCTCGAGATCGACGCGGGCGAGGAGCGCAAGACCCTCGCCGAGGCCGAGACGCTGCTGCGCGCGCTCGCCGATGCCGGCGCCCGCCGCGACGACCAGATCCTCGCCTTCGGCGGCGGAGTCACCGGCGACCTCGCGGGCTTCGTCGCCGCGACCTACCAGCGCGGAGCGCCGCTGGCCCAGCTGCCGACCACGGTCGTCGCCCAGGTCGACTCGGCCTACGGCGGCAAGACCGGCGTCGACCTCCCCGAGGCGAAGAACTACGTCGGCGCCTACCACCAGCCGGAAGCGGTGCTCGCCGACCCGGCGACTCTGGCGACCCTCCCCGAGCCCGAGATCGCGGCGGGCTTCGTTGAGGTGCTGAAGACGGCGCTGATCGCCGGCGGCGAGCTCTGGAAGCGGGTCGAGGGGATCGACTTCCTCGGGCTCGTGCGCGAAGGCGACCGGCGCGAGCTGGCGGAGATCGTGTTTGCCTGCGCGCGGGCGAAGATCGAGGTCGTCGCCGCCGACGAGCGCGACGCGGGCCGCCGCGCGACGCTCAACCTCGGCCACACCGTCGGCCACGCGATCGAGTCCGCGAGCGGCTACTCGCGCTACCGGCACGGCGAGGCGGTCGGGCTCGGGCTGCTCGCGGCGCTGCGGCTCTCCGACGCCGACGAGCTCCGTGAGCGGGTACGGGGCTCGCTCGAGGCCCACGGGCTGCCGGTCGCCCTCGACGGCGCGGTCGACGTCGACGTCGTTCTCGAGGCGACCGGGCGCGACAAGAAGCGCACCGGCGAGGGCCTCGGCTTCGTCCTGCTCGAGACCCCCGGCGAGCCCCGCTGGGGCGAGCGCGTGGAGCCGGATAGGGTCAGGGCCGCCGTGGAAGAGCTGACCGAGAGCTGATGGCCACCGGATCCCGAAACCGGGTCGCGATCCTGCACGGGGCGAACCTCGACCAGCTCGGCGGCCGCGACCCCGAGCACTACGGAGACCTGAGCCTGTCCCAGATCCAGCGCGAGGTCAGGGGCTGGGGGAGGGACCTCGGGCTCGAGGCGATCTTCTTCCAGACCAACCACGAGGGCGAGTTCATCGAGTACCTGCACCGGCTGCCGGAGACCGCCGACGGCGCGATCATCAACGCCGGGGCCTGGACCCACTACAGCTACGCGATCCGCGACGCGCTCGAGTTCGCCGGGCTGCCCGTGATCGAGGTCCACCTCTCCGACGTGACAAAGCGCGAGAAGTGGCGCCGCCATTCGGTCTTCGAGGACCTCGACCTCGTGCTCGCGGCGATCTCGGGAAAGAAGGTAGAGGGCTACAAGGAGGCGCTCGAGATCCTGGCGAAGAAGCTGGACTCGAAGAAGTGAGCCGCGCCGACAAGCTCGAGGCCCTGGTCGCGGAGAAGGAGCTCGACGCTCTGCTGGTCACCGACCTGACCAACATCCGCTACCTGACCGGCTTCGGCGGCACCAACGCCGCGGTCCTCGTCGGCCCGGGGCTGCGCGTCTTCCTGACCGACTTCCGCTACGTCGAGCGCGCGGCCGAGGAGGTCGGCGAGGAGTGGGAGCGTCCCGAGGTCGGGCGCGAGCTGTTGCCGCACGTGTTCGAGCGCGCGAAGGGCAAGCTCGGCTTCGAGGACGCACACGTGACCGTCAGGCAGCTCAAGCAGCTCGAGGAGAAGGCGAGCGGCGACCTCACCCTCGCCCCGGCGGGCGACCTGGTCGAGGAGCTGCGCAAGGTCAAGGACCCCGAAGAGATCGAGGCGATCGCGGCCGCGGCGCGCTTGACCGACGAGGTTTACGAATGGAGCCTCGAGCGCGGGCTCGCGGGGCGCAGCGAGCGCGAGGTCGCACGCGCCGCCGAGGCGCGGATCCGCGAGCTCGGCGCCGAGCCGTCGTTTCCGGCGATCGTCGCCGCCGGCCCGACCGGGGCCCAGCCCCACGCAGAGCCCGGCGAGCGGACGATCGGCGAGGGCGAGCTCGTCGTCTTCGACATGGGCGCCTTGCTCGACGGCTACTGCTCGGACTGCACCCGTACCTTCGCGACCGGCGAGCTGGGAGAGCGGGGGCGCGAGGTCTACGAGCTCGTCCGCCGCGCCCAGGCCGCCGCGCTCGAGGCCGTCGTGCCCGGCGCCGAGGGCGTCGCCGTCGACGCGGTCGCGCGCGAGATCATCGACGAGGCCGGGCACGGGGAGCGCTTCGGGCACGGGCTCGGCCACGGTGTCGGGCTCGACGTCCACGAGGGCCCGACGCTCTCGGTGCGCTCCGAGGACACACTCGTCCCCGGCAACGTGGTCACGGTCGAGCCCGGGGTCTACCTCCCGGGCGAGCTCGGGGTCCGGATCGAGGACCTCGTCGTCGTCACCGACGAGGGCACGAGGAGCCTGAGCGCGCTTTCGAAGCAGCTGACCGTCGTCGGCTGACGGCGCCCCGCCGGCTACCCCCGCTTAGACTGGAGCGCGTGGAGGGAGAGACGCGCAAGGCATCAGGGATGACGGTTTCGGCAACGCTGCTAGCCGTGCTCGGCGCTTGCGGCGCGTTGCTCGCCGCTCCCGGGGTCGCCGGCGCCGCCGCGCCGACCGACTGCGGCGGGCCCGACGATCCGTCGTTCGGCGCCCCGCAGGTGATCAACGGCGAGTTCGGCTCGAACCTCCAGGGCTCCTACGTGATGGTCCCGTTCGATGTCCCGGCCGGGACGACCGGGGTTCGCGTCCGCTACTGCTACGACCAGCCCGACATTCAGATCCCCGGCTCGCCGCTGCCGCCCTCGAACACCCTCGACCTCGGCATCTACCAGCCCCGATCCGGCGGCGGCGGAATCTGGGACGAGCAGGAGTTCCGCGGCTGGGCCGGGTCGGCGATCCGCGACGTCACGATCGCCCCGAACGGGTTCTCGAGCGAGGCAACCTACGAGGCGTCGAACAAGGGCTACGTCCACGGCCGCACGACGCGCGGCTACCACCCCGGCCCGATCCCGGCGGGGCAATGGGCGGTCGAGCTCGGCGCGGCGTCGGTCGTCCCGCTGCTGCTCGGCAACCTCGACGACAAGGTCGCCTGGAGGGTCGAGGTCGAGACCACGAGCAGCCCCGACTTCGCCGACCAGCCCTATCGGCCGACGGCGTACGACCCGAGGCCCGCGAACCCGAGCCCCGGTTGGTACGCGGGCGACTTCCACGTCCACGGCGAGATGGAGCCCGGCAACGCGTTGATGCGCGAGAGCTTCGACTTCGCGTTCAAGCCCCTCGACCAGGGGGGCGCCGGCCTCGACTTCGTGACCCTCGTCGACCACAACAACACCGCCGGATACGACGAGATCGGCCGGCTCCAACCCGCCTACCCCGGCAAGGTCATCGACCGGTCGACCGAGGTGACCACCTACGGCGGCCACCTCCAGAACCACGCGAGCGGCGACTTCGTCGAGTACCGGACCGGGCCGATCTACGAGCGCGCCGCCGACGGCTCGCTGGCCCAGGTTCGCGGCCCGGTCCCGGTCAGCTCGATCTTCGACGAGATCCACGCGCAGGGCGGCTACTCGCAGATCAACCACCCGACGATCTTCCCCTCGGTGGTCCCCGGGCTCTCGGCCTTCTGCCGCGGCTGCCCGTGGGACTACCCGGCCGCCGAGACCGACTACTCGAAGGTCGACGCGATCGAGGTCTCGACCGGCCCGGCCGGGATCGACCTCCCGCCGCTCGATCCAGGGCCGAACCCGTTCACCCTGCTCGCGATCCCGTTCTACGACGCCGCGATCGCGACCGGGGCCCGGGTCGCGGCCGTCGCGTCGAGCGATTCCCACCGCGCCGGGCGGATCGGCACCGGCGCCCTCGACCCGCTGACCCAGGCGCCGATCGGCGAGGGGTCGACGGTCGTCTACTCCGACCAGCTCTCCGAGAAGGGGATCGAGCGCGGCGTGCTCGCCGGCCGCACCTACACGAAGATCGAGGGAAACGCCGGTCCCGACCTGCGCCTCGAGGCGGTCGCCGACGGGTTGCCGCCGGCGATCATGGGCGACGCGCTGCGGGCGACGAGCGCGAGCTTCACGGCGCGCGTCACCGGGGCCGGCCTCGCCGGCGGCGCCAAGCCGGGGCCCTACCTTCTGCTCGTGTTCAAGGACGGGCTGCCGCTGCTCGCGGCGCCGATCCTCACCGATGACTTCACGCTCCCGTTCCCGAGCCTCGGCGTCGGCCGCTACCGCCTCCAGCTGATGCGGCTCAGCGGCGTGGGCGCGATCAACGCGCTCTCGAGTCCGATCCACCTCGATCCCAACGCCGCGCCCGACAAGGTCTACCCGGGCCCGGCGCCGGTCGCACCTGGCGGCGGCGGCGGCGGCTCTGGCGGCTCCGGTTCCGCTCTGGCCGGGCGCTGCGCGACGCCGCTGATGGGAACCCCGAAGCGCGACCGGCTGCTCGGAGGCGAGGAGGGCGAGAGCCTGATCGGGCTCGCCGGGCGCGACCGGCTGCTCGGGCGCGGAGGGAAGGACTGCCTCTACGGCGGTCCCGGCAGCGACCGCCTCGACGGCGGCGGCGGCGCCGACATGATCTTCGGCGGGCCCGGCAACGACGCGATCGGGGCGCGGGACGGCGTTCGCGAGACCGTCAACTGCGGCGGCGGGCGCCGCGACCGCGCCGTCGTCGACAGCGCCGACCGGGTCCGCGGCTGCGAAGTCGCGAAGGCGGCTTAGGCCCCGGCGGGCTTGCCGCCGAGCGCGGCGACCGCCTCGGCGACCGGCGTCTCGCCGGAGGTGATCTCGAAGGTGAGCCCGATCGTCGCCTCCTGGGCGAGGACCTCGGCGAGCACCGCGGCGACGTCCTCGCGCGGGATCTTCTCGTGCGGGACCGTCGGGCCGGCCTCGACCGCGCCGGCTCCCGGATCGTCGGTGAGGCTGACCGGGCGGACGATCGTGTGGTCGAGCCCGCTCTCGGCCAGCGCCGCGTCGGCCTTGCCCTTCGCCCGCCGGTAGGCGGTGAAGGTATCGTCGCCTTCCGCCTCGGGGTCGGCTCCGATCGAGGAGACGATCACGTAGCGCGCGATCCCCTTCGCCTTCGCGGCCGCGATCAGCTTTGCGGCGCCGCCGAAATCCATCGTCTGCTTGCGCTCGGTTCCGCTGCCGGGCCCGGCGCCGGCGGCGAAGACGACCGCGTCGGCGCCCTCGATCGCCCCCGCGACCTCGTCCTCGCCCGCCTGCTCGAGATCGCACTGAACGGGCTCGGCGCCCGCCTCGCGAACGTCGTCCGCGTGGTCCGGATTGCGGATCAGCGAGACGATCTCGTCGCCCCGCTCGCCCAGCAGCCGCGTCAGCCGCATGGCGATCTTTCCGTGTCCTCCAGCGATCGCGACTTTCATCTCGGCCCGGACGTTACTGCTCGTATCCCTCTACGGTCTTCGCGTCGCGCTCCGAAGCCTCGTCGGGATCGTCGCCGAACTCCGCCTTGGCGCGGCGCTGTCGCAGCAGGTCCCAGCAGCGGTCGAGCTCGACCTTGATCTCCTCGAGCCGCTTGTCGCGTTCGGGGTCGGGACCCTTGCCCTCGCCGGAGTCGAGCAGCTTGCGCTCCTCCTCGACCAGCCCTTCGATGTCGCCGAGCACTGAGCTGTCGTCCATTCGTTCCTCTCGTTGCGGGAAGGGAGATTTTTCCACTCTCTAGACTGCGGCGCCGTGATCACCACCAACCAGTTCAAGAACGGCACCCACATCGAGATCGACGGCAAGGTCTTCAAGATCGTCGAGTTCCAGCACGTCAAGCCGGGCAAGGGGGGCGCGTTCGTGCGCTCGAAGGTCAAGCGGGTCGAGGACGGCGCCGTGATCGACAAGACCTTCAAGGCGGGGGAGAAGTTCCGTCCCGTGCGCACCGAGACCAGGAAGATGCAGTTCCTCTACGAGTCCGGCGACCAGGTCGTGCTGATGGACAACACGAGCTACGAGCAGGTCGAGATCCCGAAAGCGGTCGCGAGCGAGGCGCTCCAGTGGGTGCCGCCGAACTCCGACGTCGACCTGCTGCTCGTCGACGAGCGCCCGAGCGACATCCAGGTCCCGAGCGCGGTCGAGCTGAGCGTCAAGCAGACCGACCCCGGCGTCAAGGGCGACACCGCCTCCGGCGGAGGCTCGAAGCCGGCGACGCTCGAGACCGGGGTGATCGTCCAGGTCCCGCTGTTCATCGAGGAAGGCGAGCGCGTGCGCGTCGACACTCGGTCCGGCGAGTACGTCTCGCGCGCCTAGCGCTTCCCCTTCTTTTTCTTCTTCCCGGCGCGGCAGCGCTTTTTCTTCTTCTTCGAGCCCCGCTTCCGCTTCCCGGCGCAGCGCTTGCGCTTGACGGGCGCCGAGCTCGACGGGGTCGCCGGCGGGACCGGGCCGCCGCCCAGGGTCAGAGGCGCGCTCGAGTTCTGCAGCGGCACGTAGTCGCGGCAGGGCTCGCCCCGGAGGCCCGGGCACGGCGGGAGGCCGGTCGGGGCGTCGCCGTCGGTCGTGATCGGCAGAAGCAGCCGCGAAGGCATATCGGGGCCGTGGCCGATCGCGACCTTCGCCTGGCCCGCGGGCTCGGCCTCGGCGAAGTCCCAGATCGGCTGATCGCCGCCGGGGGCGCTGATCCTGACCCGGATCCGCGAGCCGGCCCGGTAGACGTGCCCTTGGTAGTAGAGCGGGATCGTGACCTTCACGAACCTGTCGGCGGGCATCGGTGCCATGTCCGCGGCGCGCAGGCTGAGGACGGGCTCGAGCTCGGTGCTCTTCGCGGCGTCGAGCGCCCGCGCCTCGGTGCGCAGCCAGCCGCCCTGGACGAAGGTCTCCACGCCGTCCGGTCTTATTTCACTGATCGTCGCCTGGAGGTCGACGTTGGGGGCCGACGAGCGGACCCAGGCGTCGACCGCCCCCGAGCCGAGCACGGTCGCGTCGGAGGCGAGCGGCTCGGTCGCGTAGGCGACCGCCTTTCCGGCGGGGTCCTGCTCCCAGTGGTAGTCCGGCGTCGCCCTCCAGAGGCCGCCGGTGCCGGTGTTGCCCGTGAAGTTGGTCGGCGATCGCGCGTCCGGATCCCAGATGAAGCCGTCGGCGGCGGGGGCGGTCCGCTTGTCGTCGGTGAGCGTGCCGTCCGGCCCCAGGTACCAGGAGCGACCGGTCGTGCCCGGGGGCGGAAACGAGTCATAGGAGCGCTCGAATCCGGGGTACGGCTCTCCGGCACTCGCGCCGCCGGCGCCGTTGTCGTAGAGGATCCGGATCGGCTTCTGGGCCTCGAACGCGGCCTTCGCGGATTCGTAGAAGAGGTTGGACTGGACCGCGTCGGGTCTCGAGGTCAGGCCGGGGATGCCGAAGATCTCCTGATAGATCAGGGGCGCCGCGAGGTTCACGATCGGCGCCTTCAAGAACGGGGACTCCTTGGCGACGTAGATCTCGAGGAAGTTGTAGAGGCGCGTGAGGCTCTCGGGCGAGAGCGAGTCGACGTGGGTCCCGTTGGTGAACGTGACCCACTTCTTGTCCGTGCCGGTCAGTCGCGAGGCGAGCGTCGGGCAGTGGCCGCCCGTCTGCTCGTCGGTCCACTGGCACGCAAGCAGGGTCGGGACGTTGATCTTGTCGACGAAGGTCTTCGGCGAGAGCGGGTCGGCGACCTCGGGCACGTAGTGGTCGTTCTCGCGGATCTTCTGGACCAGGTCGACGGCCTCGGGATGGAGCGCCTGGTTCTCGGCGCAGGTGGCGTCGCCTGCCTGGACCTGCTCCCAGGCCCAGGGCTGGCCGCCGGTCGGGCTCGCGGGCAGCGCGTCGTGGACGCGGTCGAGCGCCCAGCTGAACGCGAAGCCCGTGTTCAGGATCCCGCCCGGATAGAGGGTCGTCTGCGTCTGGTCGATCACCGAGATCGGCGTGATCGCCGAGAGGCTCGGCGGTTGGTTCTGGGCGGTGAAGAGCTGGCTGATCCCGCCGAAGGAGATCCCGAACATCCCGACCTTGCCGTGCTGGACCCAGGGCTGGCGCGCGACGGTCTCGATCACGTCGTAGCCGTCGAGGCCCTGAAGCGGCTCGAAGAAGTCGTAGGCCCCGCCGGAGCAGCCGGTCCCGCGCATGTTGACGTCGACGACCGTGTAGCCCATCAGGTTCGCGAGGATCGAGATCCCGCTCTCGGGCCCGTCCGGGTCGGCGGTGCCGTAGCCGGAGTACTCGATCAGCGTCGGCGACTTCAGCAGCCCCGAAGGAAGCAGCTTGTAGATCGGTTCGAGGATCGCCGGGATGTCGATCCCCGTGCTGTTGAGGATGCTGAGGATGTCCGACGGCGGGTGGACGGCGTAGGAGAGCTTGACCCCGTCGCGCATCTTCATGTAGCCGTAGCCGTCGCTCGGAATCGACTGGTTGTAGACGTCGGTCGAAGGCGGGGTCGGGTCCTTGGTCAAGACCGTCAAGGGATCGGACGTCTCGAGGTTGGTCCGTAGCTTGTAGCCGGGGCCCGCCGCGACGTTGCGGAAGAGAACGCCGCCCAGATCGTTCGCGTCGGCGGTCCGGATCGTCTGGCCGCCCGCGTTGAGCAGCGAGACCGGCTCGCCAGGCGCCAGGTCGGTTGCATAGACCTGCTCGACGCTGCCCTGGGCGTCGAAGGTCGCTGCGTCAGCGCTGGTCGCGAAGACCAGCGTCAGGACGGTCGCGAGGACTCCCACAGCCCTGCGTTTTGCGGATACCCCAAGCACTGCAGCAGGAAGATAACCAGTTCGCGCGACCGCTCGTCGCAGTCGGGAACCGGCCGAGGCCCGGGCTTTGCCAGGATCCCGCCTGTGCGCCGCTCGGACCAGAGAAGAGACGCGGTCTTCGCGTCATACCAGCGTGAGCTCACCGGCCGCCCGGTCGCCGAGCTGCTCGAGGGCGCGAAGCCGTTCACGCGCGAGCTCGCCGACGGCGTCGAGGAGCATCTCGAGGAGCTCGACGCGATCATCTCCCGCCACAGCCAGGGCTGGACGATCGACCGGATCGCGCCGCTCGAGCGCAACATCATGCGCGTCGCGCTTTACGAGGCGCTCCACGTCGATGACGTCCCGGTCGAGGTCGCGCTCGACGAGGCGGTCGAGCTGACCAAGGAGTACTGCGGCGCCGACGCGCCGAAGTTCGTCAACGGCGTCCTCGGCGCCGCGGTCGCAGAGGCGCAGAGCGCCTGAGCGGCATACGCTTGCCCCGATGGAAGCCTCCCCCGACGCAGAGCTGCGACGCCTGACCGAGCGCCTCCAGGCGCTCTCCGGCGAGCTCGCCGGAGACCCGAGCGAGGAGCGCGCCGCCGAGCTCGTCCGCGAGGCCTCGAAGCTCGCCGCCGAGGCGGGCGAGGAGGCCGACCGGATCCTGCGCCAGGCCTCCGGGCTTCGCGCGACCACCGAGGCGCCCGAGCCCGAGTCCACCGAATCCGGCGGGGAGTGACTTACCCGGACGACCTGCGCGAGCTGGTCGACTCCTACCTCGACGGGCTCCGCTTCGCGGCCGGCGCGGAGACCGAAGGGCTCGACGAGGCGATGCGCTACTCGCTGCTCGCCGGCGGCAAGCGGATCCGCCCGGTGCTTGCGCTGGCGACCGCCCGCGCTCTCGGGGGCGAGCCCGCCGACGTGCTCCCGGCGGCGGCGGCGATCGAGCTGATCCACACCTACTCGCTGATCCACGACGACCTGCCCGCGATGGACGACGACGAGCTCCGCCGCGGGATGCCGACCTCGCACGTCAAGTTCGGCGAGAACGTCGCGATCCTCGCCGGCGACGGGCTCTTCGCAGAGGCGATCCGGCTGTTCAGCGCCGAGCAGGAGGGCGACCCCGGGCGCGTGCTCGCGGCGCTCCGGGAGCTGGTCGGCGCGACCGGGGTCGACGGGATGGTCGGCGGCCAGTACGTCGACGTCGCCGAGACCGCGGGGGAGGGGGCGGAGGGGCTGCGCCGCATGCACGCGCTGAAGACCGGGCGGTTGATCGCCGCCAGCGTCGGCTCCGTACTCGAACTGAGAGGACTGAGCGAACCTGAGACAATCCCCTATCGCCGCTACGCCGATGAGCTCGGCGTGCTGTTCCAGATCGTCGACGACATCCTCGACGTGACCGGATCGGACGAGGAGCTCGGAAAGCCGAGCGGCAGTGATGAGCGCCACGGCAAACTCACCTACGTCAGCGCCTTCGGGCTCGACCGGGCCCGTGAGTTGGCCACCGAATCGCACGAATCGGCGGTCGCGGCGCTCGACGAGGCGCAGCCCCGGACCGACGACTTGAGACGGATCACCGACTTCATCTACACGAGACACACGTGAGCGAAAACGAAAAGCAAGCCGAGCGCCTGCTCGAGCGGATCGACGGCCCCGAGGACCTCAAGGGCCTCTCCGACGAGCAGCTCCAGGGCGTCGCCCAGGAGGTCCGCGAGCTCGTCATCGACACGATCGGCGAGATCGGCGGCCACTTCGGCGCCAACCTCGGCGCCTGCGAGCTGACCGTCGCGCTCCACAGCCTGCTCGACTCGCCGACCGACAAGATCCTCTGGGACGTCGGCCACCAGGCCTACCCGCACAAGATCCTCACCGGCCGCCGCGACCAGCTCGACACGATCCGCAAGTACAAGGGCCTCGCCCCGTTCTGCTCGATCGAGGAGTCCGAGCACGACATCATGGGCGCCGGCCACGCCTCGACCTCGGTCGGCTACGCCGTCGGGCTCAAGGAGGCGATGCGCCACGGGATCGGCGAGGACGGCAAGGTCGTCGCCGTTATCGGCGACGGGGCGCTGACCGGCGGCGTCGCCTACGAGGCGCTCCATCACGCCGGCGGCCTCCAGACCCCGATCGTGATCATCCTCAACGACAACGGGATGTCGATCTCGCCCAACGTCGGTGCGCTCTCCCGCTACTTCAACCACTGGCGCCTCAACCCGCGCTGGTACCACGCCCGCGAGGACGTCGAGTCGCGGCTGACCAAGCTCCCGCTCGGCCTCGGCCGGCGGCTCGAGCACCTCGGCCCCGAGATCAAGACCGCGATCAAGGCCTACTGGGCGCCGGGGCTGCTGTTCGAGGAGCTCGACCTCGCCTACGTCGGCGTCGTCGACGGCCACGACGTCGCCTCGCTGCGCGGTGCGATCTCCGAGGCGCTCGCCGCCGACCGCCCCGTCGTCGTCCACATCCACACCGTCAAAGGCAAGGGCTTCGAGCCCGCCGAGGAGGGCGGCCTCGAGGGGATGGAGAAGTGGCACGCCGCCAAGCCCGGCTCGATCGTCGACCGGATGCCTGCCCCGAAGGAGAAGCCGAAGCCGGTCCCGGTCCAGGAATCAGACTCGCCGGAGGAGATCGAGAAGCTCGAGGAGCCGAAGCCCGCGGCGCCGCCCCAGTACACGGCGGTCTTCGCCGAGGCGCTGGTCGACGAGGCCAGGCGCGACGAGCGCGTGATCGGGATCACCGCCGCGATGGCGGGCGGCACCGGCCTCGACGTCCTCTGCAAGGAGCTCCCGGAGCAGTACTACGACGTCGGGATCGCCGAGCAGGACGCGGTCCTGTTCGCGTCGGGGCTCGCGCTCCAGGGAGCGAAGCCGGTCTGCGCGATCTACTCGACCTTCCTGCAGAGGGCCTTCGACCAGATCGTCCACGACGTCTGCCTCCAGAAGCTGAACGTGGTCTTCGCGATGGACCGCGCCGGATTGGTCGGCGACGACGGGCCCACGCACCACGGCGCCTTCGACGTCTCCTACTTCCGCTGCCTCCCGAACGTCGTCGTCATGGCCCCGCGCGACGAGGCGATGCTCGTCCACATGCTGCGGACCTCGCTCGCCTACGACGACGGCCCGATCGCCTTCCGCTACCCGCGCGGCGCCGCCGAGGGCGCGCCGATGCCCGACGAGCCGAAGGCGATCGAGATCGGAAAGGGCGAGCTGCTGCTCCCCGGTGGGAAGGTCGCGTTCCTGGGCTACGGCTACGGGGTCCAGGTCGCGCTCAAGGCCGCCGAGCTGCTCCGCGAGCAGGGCCTCGAGCCGACCGTCGCCGACGCCCGCTTCGCGAAGCCGCTCGACGGCGAGCTGATCGAGAAGCTCGCCTCCGAGCACGAGCTGCTGGTCACGGTCGAAGAGAACGTCCTCGAAGGCGGCTTCGGCTCAGCCGTTCTCGAGCAGCTCGAAGACCACGGCCCCCGCGAGCGCGCCCGCGTGATCCGCGTCGGGCTCCCGGACCGCTACGTCACCCACGGCAAGCCCGCGCTGCTGCGCGAGGAGGTCGGATTCACCGGCGAGGACGTCGCCGAGCGAGTGCTAGCGGCTATCCGCTCGCGCGAGACTGTTCCCGGCTGAGCCAGCCGCTCGAGCGCCGCTCGACCTCGCCGCCGGCCGGCAGCGGGACCGGGTGTCCGATCAGCGTCTGGAAGAGGCCGGTCTGGGCGGTCTCGAAGCTGTTGCGCGCCGCGCGCAGGTAGAGGCGCCAGACGCGGAGGCGCTCGGGGCCGGCGATCCGCTCCGCCTTCTCGAGGTCGGAGTCGAGGCGCTCGGCCCAGTGGCGCAGGGTCTCGGCGTAGTGGCCGCGCAGGTTCTCGGCATGAAGGGTCTCGAGCCCGGCGCGTTCGAAGGCTTCGATGACGCGCGAGATCGGCGGGATCTCGCCGCCGGGGAAGACGTAGCGCTCGGAGAAGTCGTCGCCGATGTGGACCTCGGGCTTGGTGTGGGTGATGCCGTGGTTGAGGACGCGGCCGTCGGGGGCGAGGACGCGCTGGATCACCGCGGCGTACTCGTCGATGTTGTCGCCGCCGACGTGCTCGATCATCCCGATGCTGCTGACCGCGTCGAAGGACCCCTCGAGGTCGCGATAGTCGAGGATCCGGATCTCGACCTTGTCGCCGACCTCGGCGTCGAAGACTCGCTGGCGCGCCAGCTCGGCCTGCGGCGGCGAGAGCGTGATCCCGGTGACCTCGGCGCCGTACTCGCGCGCGGCGTGGATCGCGAAGCTGCCCCAGCCGCAGCCGATGTCGAGGACCCGCTTTCCGGGTTCGAGCTCGAGCTTGCGGCAGACGAGGTCGAGCTTCGCGAACTGGGCCTCCTCGAGGGTCATCCCCGGCCGCTCGAAGTAGGCGCAGCTGTAGGTCATCGAGTCATCGAGGAAGAGCTGGAAGAACTCGTTCGAGACGTCGTAGTGGTGGCGGACGGTCTCGGAGTCGAACTCCCTGCTGTGGCGGTCGCGCCGCGGCTGCAGCTCGGCGGCGGGAGGGGGAGGGGGACGCTTGAGACCGGCGGCGCGAACCGCGGCGGCGCCGATCCGCGCCTTGTCGGCGGCGCTCAGATCGGGGCTCCAGCGGCCGAGCAGGCCGATCACGGCGTCGAGGTCGTCGACGTCGATCTCGCCGGTGACGTAGGCGCGGCCGAGGCCGAGCTCGCCCGGAGCGGCGATGACCCGGCTCAGCGCCTGCGGGCTGCGGAGGCTGATCGTCGCCCCGCGGCCGCCGTTCGTCGCCGGAAGCCGCTCGCCGTCCCAGAACTCGAGCGCGAACGGGCGCTCGGGGATCGCCCCCTCGATCGTCCTTCGAAGCCTTTCGACGCTGCGATCGCTCACCACCCGCAGGCTATACCCCCTGCCCGGAGCCCGAAAAGCAAACGACCCGCCTATTGGCGGGCCGTTTGCGGGGTACTACAGGGAGGAGAGATACTTATGTATGTGTTCTGTGGGAGGTAGCCGGAGCTTCGGATTAGGCGCCCAGCGGGCGACTGAACCGGGTTGAAGCGGTCAGTGCCATGTGCAGGGCACCGAAGCCGGCCATGAAGGCTGTGACCACGGGGTTGCCGGTCGCGATCCCGAGCACGATGCCGGCCACGATGGTCGTGGTCGCGACCGTGTAGTCGAGCTCGGCGTGCGTGCTGAGCGGGACCGTGCCGCGCTCGTCCTGGATCGAGATCGCGAGGCCCATCAGGACCGCGCCGATCGCGATGCTGACCGCGCCGGCCAGCTCGCCGAAACCGAGGACAAACGGCGCCACGAAGAGCAGCGGCGCGGCGAGAACCTCGATGGCTCCGTGGGCGTGAAGTGGGATTGAGTAGCGCTTGCGGTTCATTTCGTTTCCTTCCGTTAACAACAGGCTACGAACGTATGTGCGCCCCGTGTGTGATCACGGTCACACATCAGGCGTGGGCGAACCCGGTCGCGTGAGCGGCGTGTGAGCGGCTACCTTTGGCGCGTGACGCGCGTCCGGGTCGACAGCCTGCTCGCCGAGCGCGGCCTCGCCGCCTCGCGAACCGCCGCCGCGAGCGCGGTGCGCGCCGGCGAGGTGCGGGTCGGCGCCGACGGCCCGGTGCTCTCGAAGCCGAGCGACCTGGTCGAGCCCGACGCCGACCTGCGGGTCGAACAGCTGCGCCCGTTCGTCTCCCGGGGCGGGATCAAGCTCGACAACGCGCTCGAGGAGCTCGATCTGGATGTCCGCGGGCGAGACGCGCTCGACGTCGGCGCCTCGACCGGGGGCTTCACCGACTGCCTGCTGCAGCGCGGCGCGGCGCGGGTGATCGCGCTCGACGTCGGCCACGGCCAGCTCGACTGGGGGCTGCGCAACGACGAGCGCGTGATCGCGATCGAGCGCCGCAACGCGCGCGAGATCGTCCCCGACGAGCTTCCCTACGCGCCCGACCTGATCGTCGTCGACGTCTCGTTCATCTCGCTCTCGAAGCTGCTCGGGCCGATCGTCTCGGTGGCGGCCGACGGCGCCGACGTCGTCGCGATGGTCAAGCCCCAGTTCGAGCTCTCGCCCGAGCTCGTCGGCAAGGGCGGGGTCGTGCGCTCGGGGCGCGACCGCCGCGCCGCGATCGCCTCGGTCGTCGAGGCGGCCGGGCGAAGCGGGCTGCGGCTTCGCGGCGCCGCGTCCTCCGGGCTCCCCGGGCCGAAGGGCAACCGCGAGACCTTCGCCTGGTTCGACCGCGAGGGGACCGGCGTCGATCTCGACCTTGCCCTGGACGGGATCGAGCCGTGAAGCGCGCGGCGCTCGTCACCCACGGGCATCCCGAGGGCGCGGCCGACGCCGTGACCGCGGCCCTGGCCGCCGCGGAGGCGTCTTCGGTCGAGCTCGTCACGACCGAGGACGAGATCGCCAAGCACGGCGACGCCGGCTCCGGCTTGGTGCCGGTCGACGGCTTCACCGACGACGTCGGTGTCTGCATCGTCGCCGGCGGCGACGGGTCGATCCTCTACGCGCTGCGGCGCTTCGCCGGAACCGGGGTGCCGGTCTTCGGGATCAACTTCGGCACCGTCGGCTTTCTCGCCGCGGTCGAGCGCGAGCAGCTCGACGAGGGCCTGAAGCGAGCCTTCAGCGGCGACTTCGAGGTCATGAACCTGCCCGGGCTCGAGGTCCCGGCGCTCGCCGGGCGCGAGCGCGGCAACGTCGGCCTCAACGACATCAGCTTCACGCGCCGGCCGCAGGGGCGGGTCGCAGAGCTCTCGTGCGAGATCGACGGCGAGGAGGTCGGGCGGGTGCGCTGCGACGGCCTCGTCGTCGCCACCCCGGCCGGGTCGACCGGCTACAACCTCGCCAACTACGGGCCGATCCTGGCCTGGGGCGTCGAGGGCTACGTGGTCAGCTTCATCGCCGCGCACACGCTGACCGCGCGGCCGCTGGTCGTCGCGCCCGGTGACGCGATCGTCGTCGCGAACGCTGCCGGCCGCGAGCCGGTCGACGTCGCGCTCGACGGCGAGCTCGCGGCCTCGCTCGAGCCGGGCGACGGGCTCGAGGTCAACTTCCGCAACGGCGTCGGCTCGCTGGCCCAGCTCCCGGGCTCGAACTTCTACCGCCGGATCCGCGACAAGTTCGGGATGCTCGCTCACTAGGGTGGGCGGTCCCCGACGACTGGAGTTCTGATGCATCGCAAGTGGTGGACCCTGCTGACGACGTGCGTCGCGATGTTCATGCTCCTGCTCGACATCACGATCGTCAACGTCGCGCTCCCCGAGATCCAGCGCAATCTCGACGCGAGCTTCAGCGACTTGCAATGGGTGGTCGACGCTTACGCGCTCACCCTGGCCGCGTTTCTGCTGACCGCGGGATCGCTCGGCGACCGC
Source organism: uncultured Solirubrobacterales bacterium (assembly GCA_963817065.1). Classification (GTDB taxonomy): domain Bacteria; phylum Actinomycetota; class Thermoleophilia; order Solirubrobacterales; family 70-9; genus CAWFMO01. The sequence continues at coordinate 1,704,736 of CAWFMO010000001.1, read as the reverse complement.
ATCGGGCGGCGCCGCGTGTTCGCGACGGGGTTCGCGGTGTTCACGGCCGCCTCGCTGGCGTGCGGCCTCGCATGGGACCCGACTTCGCTCAACGTCGCGCGCGCGGTCCAGGGCGTCGGCGGCGCCGCGATGTTCGCGACCACGCTGGCGCTGATCGCCCAGGAGTTCGAGGGGCCCGAGCGCGCGACCGCGTTCGGGATCTGGGGCGCGACGGTCGGCGGCGCGGTCGCGATCGGGCCGCTGGTCGGCGGAGCCCTGACGGACGCCCTCGGCTGGGAGTGGATCTTCTTCATCAACGTTCCGATCGGGGTCATCGCGATCGCCCTCACCCTGCTGCGCTGCGCCGAGTCCAAGGACCGCGACGCGACGGGGATCGACTGGCCGGGCGTCGTGACCTTCTCGCTCTCGCTCTTCCTGCTCATCTTCGGCCTCGTTCGCGGGAACTCGGAGGGATGGGGGAGCACGCAGATCACCGGGGCGCTGATCGGCGCCGCCGTCCTGATGGCGTTGTTCGCGGTGATCGAGCTGCGCTCGAGCAAGCCGATGTTCGACCTCGGCCTGCTCCGCAACCGGTCGTTCGTGGGCGTGTCGATCGTCGCCTTCTCGCTCTCGGCCTCGATGTTCGCGATGTTCCTCTACCTGACGATCTACATCCAGAGCATCCTCGGCTTCGACGCTCTCGAGGCCGGGGTGCGGTTTCTCCCGGTCACGCTGCTGTCGTTCTTCGCCGCGCCGATCGCCGGCCGCCTGCTGACCCGCATACCCGCCCGCGTCTTCTTCGGGCTCGGGCTCGGGTTCGTCGGGCTCGGGCTGCTGCTGATGCGGGGCCTCCACGCGGACTCGGAGTGGACCGCCCTGCTCGCCGGCTTCCTGTTCGCGGGCGCGGGGATCGGGATGACCAACCCCGCGATCGCCTCGACCGCGGTCGGGGTCGTCACCGCGGCGAAGTCGGGAATGGCCTCCGGCATCAACACGACCTTCCGCCAGGTCGGGATCGCCACCGGCATCGCGGGTTTCGGCGCCGTCTTCCAGCACGGGATCGAGACGCGGCTGCCCGACAGCGCTCCGCCCGAGGCCGCCGAGGCGATCGCCTCGAGCGGCACCCGCGCGGTGGGGCAGGGAGGGCCGGAGGCCGTCGAGGCGGCGAAACTCGCGTTCGTCGGCGCCCTCAACGAGATCCTCCTGATCGCCGGCGTGATCGCGCTCGTCGGCGCCGCGCTCGGCCTGCTCCTGACCCGCGAGAGCGACATGGTCACGCAGGGCCCGCCGCCGGCCGGGGGCTAACCCGGCCGGCGCCGCGGGCGTCGCTCAGTCGCTGACGTGGTAGGTCAGCGAGCCGCTCGAGGCGGCGCGGGTTGCGTCTCCAGCGAATGACGCCGTGAAAACGTTGTCGTAGCCGAAGTCGTTGTTGAGGTCGTGCGTCTTTGAGACCACACCGCCGGCCCCGGTCGTCAGCGTCTCGGTGAATGTCGGGGTTGCGGCTCCGCCGCGGTAGCTGACCACGACCGGCGTGCCGCCGGTGTCGCCTGCGAGCGTGGCGGTCAACGTCACGGTTGTGTCATTGAACGCGTTGATCGGGAACACCAGGTAGGGCGCGCAGCCCGACGTGCAGGCGACGGAGATGGTCGTCGGCTTAAGAGCGGTCGGCGCCGTGGCCGCCTGCTGTTGCTGCTTGAGCCGCTTCAGGCACTTCTTCTTCGCCTTGCCCTTGAGCTTCTTGCACTTCTTCGCCTTGCCGGCGGACGCGGCGGCGTCGGGACCGGCGGCGGCGGTGACGCCGACCGACGCGGCGAGCAATCCGCTCATCGCCAGCACCCCCACGAGCACAACGAATCGATTTCGACTCATCACAAACCTCCCAGTACGTCAGGGGCCTGTCCCCCGATTGGCGACAACGCTATAGCCAAACGGCCCCCGCCGGAGTGGGGGCCGTTTGGCCGATTGCCCTGTTGCGGTAGCCCTAGTAGACGAACACGGGCAGGCTCGTGGACGCGAGGCCCGCGTAGCTGGCGCTGACGGTGTTCGTGTAGAGCTGGTCGTCGTGGTCGAGCTCGAATGTCTTCGAGAAGTTCCCGGCCGCGTCGACCGCAACGGTCTCGGTGGTCGGGCTGCCGTTCATACCCTCGTCGTATGTGACGGTGACGGCGCCTCTACCCGTCGGGCTGACGGTCCCGGCGAACGTGATCAGCGAGTCGCTGTCGTGGGCGATCGAGTGCGGGGTTCCATTGTCGTCGTAGAAGCCGCAATCGACGCACCGCAGGGTGATCGCTGGGGCCGCCGGCGCGGGCGTCGGCGCGACGGCTGCCGGTGCTGGTGCCGGAACCTTGACGCACTTCTTCTTCCCCTTGACCTTCACCTTCTTGAAGCCGGCCTTGCACTTCTTCTTGGCGGCGTCGGCCGTCGGGCCGGCGGTCGCGACCGGCGCACCGACCAACGCGGTGATGGCGAGGCCGGCGACGGCGATCCCGAGAAGCATCTTGATCTTTCTCATCTCAAATCCCTCCTGTAGTGATTCGTGATCCGGTCTCTCCGCCGGACTCGTCCCAACCTACCCATCCGATCCGGCCGGAACCGTGACTTTCCCCACACGGCCGTCGGACAGGTCGGGATCGGGCAAGTAATCCGTCCCGGCCCGGTCCTATATATGGGCAGGTGCTGCGCGAGCTGCGAATCGAGAACCTGCTGCTGATCGAGCGCGCCGAGCTGCGGCTCGGCGAGGGGCTGAACGTGATCACCGGCGAGACCGGCGCCGGCAAGACGATCCTCGCCCACTCGCTCGACCTGCTGATGGGCGGCAAGGCGCGCGACGGCATCGTCCGGCCCGGTGCGAGCGAGGCCTACGTCGAGGGCGTCTTCGATCTCCCGGACGGGCTGCTCGACGACCCCGAGCTGGCCGAGCTCGCAGAGCGGCTGCCCGACGACGCGACCGAGATCGTGATTGCCCGGCGCGTCTCCGCGCAGGGCCGGACGAGCGCTTTCGTCGGCGGCAGGATGGCCTCGGCGCCCGACCTCCAGCTGCTCGGCGGCAGGCTGCTCGCGTTCTACGGCCAGCACGAGCACCGCAAGCTGACGCTCGCCTCGGCGCAGCTCGAGACGCTCGACGGCTTCGCCGGGGTCGAGCACCTCGAGCGCCGCCGCGCCTACCGCGACGCCCACGCCGAGGTCACGGCGCTCGAGCGCGAGCTCGAGTCGCTGCGCGACCGCGAGGGCGCCCGCGAGCGCGACCTCGACCTGCTGCGCTTCGAGCTCGAGGAGATCGAGGCCGCCGAGCCCGACCCCGCCGAGGAGGAGGGGCTGGCTGGCGATCGCGAGCGCTTGCGCCACGCCGAGGGCCTGCGCTCGGCGGCGAGCGGCGCCCACGCCGCCGCGTCGGGCGGCGAGGGTGACGGCGACGGCGCCGCCGGGGCGCTCGGCGTCGCCGAGGCGGCGCTGGCGGCCGTCGACGGGGTCGACCCGGCGCTCGACCGGCTCGCCGAGCGCACGCGCGCCGCCTCGGTCGAGATCACCGATCTCGCGGCCGAGCTCCGCGCCTACGCCGAGGGCGTCGACGCCGAGCCCGGGCGGTTGCAGCAGGTCGAGGAGCGCCTCGAGGTGCTCGAGCGGCTGAAGCGCAAGCACGGGGGCTCGATCGAGACCGTGCTCGCCTACGCCGAGCGCTGCCGGGCGGAGATCGACCGGGTCGAGAACGCGGGCGAGCGCGGCGCCGAGCTCGAGGCGGCGCTCGAGCGCGCCTCGGTGGAGCGCGTGAAGCTCGCCGACGTCCTCAGCGCCGCGCGCGAGAAGGCCGCCGGCGAGCTCGAGCAGCGCGTGGTCGCCGAGCTCGACGCCCTCGCGATGAGCGGCGCCAAGCTCGAGGTCGCGCTCGATCCGCACCCGGAGGGCTTCGGGTCCGCCGGGCGCGAGACCGCCGAGATGCGGATCGCGACCAATCCCGGGATGCCGGTCTCGCCGCTCCGCAACGCCGCCTCGGGCGGCGAGCTCTCGCGCGTGATGCTGGCGCTCGCCGGGCAGGGCGGGGGCGGGGACGCGACGTTCGTATTCGACGAGATCGACGCCGGGATCGGCGGAAAGGCCGCGCGGGCGGTCGGCGAGCGGCTGCGCGGGCTCGGGGAGGAGGGGCAGGTGCTCTGCATCACCCACCTGCCCCAGGTCGCATCGCTCGCCTCGACCCACTTCCGGATCTCGAAGCGCGTTTCCGGCGGCGAGTCGGTCGCCAAGGTGAAGATGGTCAGCGGCGAGGACAAGGTCGCCGAGATCACGCGAATGCTGGGCGCCGATCGCTCCGACGCGGCGGCGAGCGAGCACGCCCGCCAGCTGCTCGAAGCGGCTTAGCGACCGCCAGCCGCTCTATTTGGGAGCGGCTGCTTGCAGCCGCGAATTGTGATTGCGGCGCCAGCGGTCGCGCCTAATGCGGAACGCGTCTAACCTGCCCTCCCGATGGCGACCACCACCCGCCGCAGCCTCGGGCGCGCCCTCCGCTCGACCCGAAACGGTCGCCGAGGCGCCGCCTCCCTGGAGGGACCGGTCCGCCTCGGGCGCAAGACCAAGGACCTCGTCAAGGCTCTGCGCCCGGGCGAGATCGCGGTCATCGACCACCTCAACCTCGACCGGATCGCGGCCGAGGAGCTGGCGGCGAGCGGCGCCGCCGCGGTCCTCAACGCTTCGGTGTCCTCCGACGGCAGCTACCCGAACGCCGGGCCGCTGACCCTCGTTCGCGCCGGCGTCGCGCTCGTCGACGCTCCGGGAGAGCCGGTCTTCGAGCGGCTCTCGGACGGCGACGAGGTCGTGCTCGACGGAGGCAGGCTGCTCCGCGAGGGCGTCCCGGTCGCCGAGGGACGCCGGCTCGAGGCCGACGAGCTCGCGCGCGACCTCGACGCCCAGCGGCGGCGCATAGACCGCGCGCTCCACGACTTCACCGAGAACACGATGGCCCACATCCGCGAGGAGGGCGAGCTGCTCTCGGGGACGGTCGACTTCCCCGACACGCGAACCGTATTCCGCGACCGCCACGTGCTGATCGTCGTCCGCGGGCCCGACCACGTCCAGGACCTCCGCGCGCTCAACGCCTACATCCGCGACGTGCGCCCGATCCTGATCGGGGTCGACGGCGGCGTCCACGCGATCCTCGGCGAGGGGCTGAAGCCGGACGTGATCCTCGGCGACATGGACTCCGCCGACGCCGAGGCGCTGCGCTGCGGCGCCGAGCTGATCGTCCACGCCTACCCCGACGGCAGCGCGCCGGGCAGCGAGCGGCTCGACGAGCTCGGGCTCGACCACCTGAGGATCCCCGCCGCCGGCACCAGCGAGGACGTCGCGATGCTGCTCGCGTTCGAGAAGGGCGCGAGGCTGATCGTCTCGGTCGGCGCGCACTTCAACCTCGTCGAGTTCCTCGACAAGCAGCGCAAGGGGATGTCCTCGACCTTCCTGACCCGGCTGCGGATCGGCGAGATCCTCGTCGACGCCAAGGGGGTGAGCCGGCTCTACAACCCCGGCCTCGCGCTCTCCCACATGGGTCTGTTCCTGGGCGCGTTCGCGGTCCTGCTCGTGATCCTGGTGATCTCGACCCCGGCGCTCGAGAACCTGTTCGAGCTGCTCTGGCTGAAGATCAAGATCGTCCTTGGGCTATAGCAGCCGCTATCACGCCGCCTCGCTGGCGGCGGTCTTTCTCGCGCTCGCCGTCGGGATCCTGATCGGCGCCGGCCTCGGCGGCAACGTCCTCAACGACACCGAGGAGGGCCTCCGCGAGAGCCTCGAGAGCGATCTCGACGAGGCCCGCGCGGAGTCCGACGAGCTCCGCGCCCAGGCCGCGCGCCAGAGCGAGTTCGCGCGCCCGCGTCTACCCGGCGCTGGTCGGCGACCGGCTCGCCGGCAGCCGGGTCGGGGTCCTCGCGCTCGGCGACCTTCCCGACGACCTCTCCGACGATCTCGATCAGGCGCTCGAGCCGACCGGCGCCGAGCTCGCCGAGATCTCGGTCGTCCGCACGCCGCCCGACGTCTCAGCGCTCGCCGACGAGCTCCAGGGGGCCGGGGTCGGCAAGATCGCCAAGGACAACGCCAGGCTCGAGGAGCTCGGCGGGCGCTTCGGCCAGCAGCTCGCTCGCGGGGACGGCAACCTGCTGCGCCGCGCGCGCGGCATCGTGCTCTCGCGCTCGAGCGGCGAGGGCGAGGGCGCGATCGACCGCGTGATCCTCGTCCGCACCGCGCCCGGCGAGCTCGAGGCCGACCAGGCCGCGCAGCTCGAGGCTTTCGAGACCGGGATCGTCGAGGGCGTGCGGCGCTCGGGGCTGGACGCGGTCGCGGTCGAGCGCAGCGACGTCGACGACTCGACGATCCCGTTCTTCCAGGGCCACGACGTCGCGACCGTCGACGACGTCGACTCCAACGCGGGGCGGGTGGCGATGATCTTCGCGCTGCTCGGCGCGAGCGGCGACTTCGGGATCAAGGACACCGCGGACGCCCTGTTGCCCGAGCTGCTGGCGCCCGCCGGCGGCGGGTCCGAGTAGGGAGGGGCGGCGGTGCACTGGGTGGCGCTCGCGGTCTCCTTCGCCTGCGCGCTGGTGATCGTGCCCGCGGGAGTGCGGGCGCTTTCGGACGCCGGGATGCTGCGCGAGAACTATCGCGGCGCGAAGCTCGCCTTCCCGCTCGGCGCGGTGCTCGTCGCCGCCTCGCTCGTCGCGCTCGCGCCGCTCGCGGTGCTCGACGACCGCGCCGACCTCGACCTGCTCGACCCGGAGCTGCGGCGCTGGTTCGCATACGTGCTCGGGGTCGCGTTCCTTGGGTTGTTCGACGATGCGATCGGCCGTGGCGCGACCGCCGACACCCCGCGCGGCTGGCGCGGCCACGCGCGCGCAGTGCTCCGCGGCGAGCTCTCGACCGGGGCGATCAAGGCGATCGGGGCGCTGGCGCTCGCCGCCTATGCGACCTCGGGCCGCGGGCGCGAGTCGCTCGACTACGTCGCCGACCTCGGGCTGCTGCTGCTGGCGACGAACCTCTTCAACCTCCTCGACCTGCGGCCGGGGCGCGCGGAGAAGGCGCTCGTCCTGCTCGGCGCCGGTCTCTGCGTCGGCTACTGGACGCTCGAGCCGGTCGAGCTCGTCGGGCTGTTCATCGGCCCGGTGCTGGTCGGCGCGTGGTTCACGCTCCGCGAGCGCGCGATGCTCGGCGACACCGGCTCGAACCTCGTCGGCGCGATCGCCGGCGTGCTGCTGCTCGAGACTCTCCCGGACACTGCGAGGTTGATCGCGCTCGGCGTGATCGCCGCTCTGACCATCTTCGGGGAATTTAGGTCGATCTCCTCGGCGATCGATCGAGTTCCGCTTCTTCACCATCTAGACTCGCTCGGCAGGGTCAGCTCCACAAAATGAACGAGACCAAACCAGGCGACACCCGATTCCTCTTCGTCACCGGCGGAGTCGTTTCGGCCCTCGGAAAGGGGATCGCCTCGGCCTCGATCGGGCGGCTCCTCGTGAGCCGCGGCTTCCGGGTCCAGCTCCAGAAGTTCGATCCCTACATAAACGTCGACCCGGGGACGATGAGCCCGTTCCAGCACGGCGAGGTCTTCGTCACCGAGGACGGCGCCGAGACCGACCTCGACCTCGGCCATTACGAGCGCTTCACCGACGAGAACACCTCGCGGGCGTCGAACGTGACCGCCGGCGCGGTCTACAACTCGGTGATCCGCCGCGAGCGTCGCGGCGACTACCTCGGCGGCACCGTCCAGGTGATCCCGCACATCACCGACGAGATCAAGCAGCGGATCAGGATCGTCGCCGAGTCGCAGACCGTCGACTTCGTGATCACCGAGATCGGCGGCACGGTCGGCGACATCGAGTCGCTGCCGTTCCTCGAGGCGATCCGCCAGCTCTACACCGAGCTCGGCCCGAAGCGGGCGATGTTCATGCACCTGACGCTGGTCCCGTGGGTCGGCCACGCCGGCGAGATGAAGACGAAACCCACACAACACTCCGTGAATGAGCTGAGGCGAATCGGGATCCAGCCCCACGCGCTGCTCTGCCGATCCGAGCAGGGCCTCGACCGCGAGATCCGCCAGAAGATCGCGCTCTTCGCCAGCCTTCCCGACGACGCCGTGATCTCGGCCCGCGACGTCGACAACACCTACAAGGTGCCGCTCGTCTTCCGGGCCGAGGGGCTCGACGACCAGATCCTCGACCACTTCGGGATCGAGGCCGACGCACCGGACCTCTCCGAGTGGGAGGCGCTCTGCAAGACCGCCGACGAGGCCGACCGCAAGGTGAGGATCGCGCTGGTCGGCAAGTACGTCGACCTCGCCGACGCCTACAAGTCGGTGATCGAGGCGCTGACGCACGGCGGCTGGGCGCACGGCGCCGACGTCGACGTCGAGCTCGTCTCCTCCGAGGACCTCGACGAGGACGCGCTCGAGGGCGTCGACGGGGTGCTGATCCCCGGCGGCTTCGGCGAGCGCGGGATCGAGGGCAAGGTCCAGGCCTCGCGGATCGCCCGCGAGCGGGGCATCCCGTTCCTCGGCATCTGCCTCGGGATGCAGATCGCGGTCGTCGACTACGCGCGCCACGTCTGCGGGATGGACGGGGCGAACTCGGCCGAGTTCGACCCCGAGACGCCGTTCCCGGTCGTCGACCTGCTCCCAGAGCAGAAGGAGGTCTCCGACCTCGGCGGCACGATGCGCCTCGGCGCCGACCCGGTCAAGCTCCACGAGGGCACGCGGGCGCGCGAGATATTCGGCGAGGCCGTGATCTACAAGCGCCACCGCCATCGCTACGAGGTCAACAACCAGCTCCGCCGCCGGCTCGAGGACGAGGGGTTGGTGATCGGCGGCACCTCGCCCGACGAGCGGCTGGTCGAGATCGTCGAGCTGCCGGCCGACCAGCACCCGTTCTTCGTCGCGTCCCAGTTCCACCCCGAGTTCAACTCGCGCCCGACCCGCCCCGAGCCGCTGTTCCGCGACTTCGTCGGCGCCGCGACGCAGCGGGCGATCGAGCGGGGCACCGCGGCCTCGGAGGCCGACGGCGAGCCGACGGTCGAGCGCACGGCCGACTCGACCGAGTCGGCGCGCGAGCGCCGCTAGCCCGAACCCGCCGCACCCGAATAGCCTTTCCCGGGTGAGCGACGACCAAAGGCTGTTCGACCGCTTCAAGCGGCTCTGCGAGATCCCGAGCCCGACGGGCTCGGAGCGAGCGGTGGCCGACTCGGTGATCGCCGAGCTCCGCGAGCTCGGCTGCGAGGTGATCGAGGACGACAAGGCCGAGGCCGCCGAGGCCGCGGCCGGGAATCTGATCGCGCGGCTGCCCGGGAGCGGCGACGGCTGGATCATGTTCTGCGGCCACCTCGACACCGTGCCCGAGGAGGGGGCGATCGAGGTCGAGCTCGCCGACGGCGTCTTCCGCAGCGCGGGCGAGACGATCCTCGGCGCCGACAACAAGGCCGCGGTCGCGGTGCTGATCGAGCTCGCCGCCCGCCACGCCTCCGAAGCGCCGCCGGTCGGGATCGAGCTGCTGCTGACGGTCGCCGAGGAGGACGGGCTGCGCGGCGCCAAGGTCTTCGACGTCGAATCGCTGCGCGCGAAAGCCGGGTTCGTGCTCGACCACGCGACCCCGATCGGCGAGGTGATCACGGCGGGCCCGACCTACAAGCGCCTCGAGGCGACGTTCGAGGGGACCGAGGCCCACGCCGGGATCAACCCCGAGGACGGGCACAGCGCGATCGCGGCGGCGGCCGCGGCGGTCGGCGAGATGAAGCTCGGGCGGCTCGACGAGGAGACGACCGCGAACGTCGGCAAGATCGACGGCGGAAGCGCCTCGAACGTCGTCCCCGGGCGCTGCTCGATCCAGGCCGAGGCGCGGAGCATCGACGGCGAGCGCGCCGCGGAGACGATCGGCGCGATCGTCGACGCCTGCACGTGGGGGGCGAGCCAGCACGGCTGCGACGTCGACCTCCAGGTCAGCGAGATGTTCCGCGGCTACCGGATGCCGAAGGACTCGGTGCCGGTCGCCGCTGCGAGATCGGCGCTCGAGCGCTGCGGGCACAGCGTCAGCGAGGTCGCGACCGGGGGCGGGAGCGACGCCAACGCGCTGCGCGCGTCGGGCTTCGACTGCGTCCTGCTCGCCAACGGGACCGAGGCCAACCACACGCCGCAGGAGCGAGTCCCCGCCGCGGCCCTGACCTCGATGCTCGAGGTCTGCGAGGCGCTGGTCGAGGAGGCCGGGGCGCATTGCTGAAGCTCCGCCGCGGGGTGGTCGTTGCGGTGGACCCGCTCACCGTCGAGATCGAAGGCGAGCAGCGACGCGCCTGGGCCGACGAGCACCTCGTCGGCGAGGTCCGCGAGGGCGACGAGGTGGTCGTCAACGTCCAGGCGCTCGATCTCGAGCTCGGCTCCGGCGGCTTCGACGTCGTCCACGTCAACCTCACCCGCGGGCTCGAGGCCGCGGGGAGCTCCTCCGAGCACGTCTTCAAGCTCAACTACACCTCGCTCCAGCACCCGGTCGAGCCGCTCGAGGAGCCCCACGACGAGGGTGACTGGCGGCCGGCGCGCAAACCGCCGGTGCTGGTCTGCTTTCTGCACGGCCAGGTCGCGCCCGCGGCGTGGGCCGTGGCGCAGGCCCGTCCCGGGATCAAGGTCGGCTACGTGCAGACGCCGGGCGGGGCGCTGCCGGGGACGCTCTCGCGCGACGTCGCCGAGCTCCGCGACCGCCGCCTGCTCGCCGCCCACGTCGACCGCCGGCCCGTGTTACGGGGGCGAGGTCGAGGCGATCAGCGTCGCCGGCGCGTTGCACGCCGCGGCGGGCGGGCTGGGCTGGGACGCGGCGATCGCGGCGCCGGGCCCGGGAATTCTCGGCTCGGCTAGCCGCTACGGTCACGGGGGTATGGCGGCTCTCGACTCCGCGCACGCCGCGCTCGCGCTCGGCTTGCCGACCGCGATCGCACCCCGGCTCTCGGCCGGTGACCCGCGCCCGCGCCACCGCGGCGTCAGCCACCACACCGAGGCGGTCCTGCGACTGCTGCTCGGCAGCGCGAGCGTCGCCGCGCCCGAGGGCGGCGGGGCGGCGGTGGCGCTGGCCGAGATCTGCGGCGAGCGCCACCGGGTCGCGAGCCTGCCCGTCGACCTCGCCGGCTACGCGGCGAGCGGTCTCCCGGCGCGGACGATGGGGCGCGGCATCGACGAGGACCCCGACTTCTTCGCCGGCGCGCTCGCGGGCGGGGCGCTGCTCGCCTCGCTCGCGGAATCGGACGGCGGCTGATGGAACGGATCGGCGGGCGGCTCGTCTATCGCGGCAAGACGTTCGCGGTGCGCGAAGACACCTTCAGGCTCAAGGACGGCGAGATGGTCGAGCGCCAGATCGTCGTCCACCCCGGAGCGGTCGTGATCGCCGCCCACGACGGCGAGAAGATCTACCTCGTGCGCCAGCCGCGCGAGGCGGTGAACGAGGACGCGCTGCTCGAGCTGCCGGCGGGCAAGCTCGACGTCGAGGGCGAATCGGAGCTCGAGGCCGCTAAGCGCGAGCTCGCCGAGGAGGTCGGTATCGCCGCCGAGCGGTGGCGGGAGATGACCGCGTTCTATACGAGCCCCGGATTCGCCGGCGAGCGGGTGACGGTGTTCGAGGCGACCGGGCTCAGCGACGCGTCGGGACAGCGCAATGAGGACGAACGGATCGAGATCGTCGAGCGCCCGCTCTCCGAGCTCGACGCGACGATCGCCGAGTGCGAGGACGCGAGCTCGATCGTCGCGATGATGCTGTTGCGCGATTCGCTGCAGCGCTAGCGCCCCGGGCAGGGTCGCGCTCCCCGCCGCGGAACTAGGGGGACATGGAAATCGCCACGCTTGCGGCCGAGCGCCGAAACGGCGAGACCGGTCCGTCCCCGCAGTTCCAGGCGCTCGTCACCGACTTCCTCTCGCACCTCGAGTTCGAGCGCGGCCTGTCGCGCAACACGCTCGCCGCCTACCGCACCGACCTGCTCCAGTTCGGGGTCTTCATGCGCGAGCGCGGGCGCGAGGCCGAGGCGGCGACGGGGCCCGACCTCGCCGACTTCCTCGCCCGGCTCGCGGTCGTGCACGGTGAGGACGACGCGGACCCCGCCTGCTCGCCGGCGACGATCAATCGCAAGGCGGCGTGCCTGCGCTCCTTCTACCGCCATCTGCGCCGCGAGGAGATCGTCGAGGAGGACCCGACCGCCGCGCTGCCGTCGCCGCGCCGCGGGCGCAAGCTTCCCCACGTGCTCAGTCACTCCGAGGTCCAGAAGCTGCTCGCCCAGCCGCGCGGTGACAAGCCCGCGGCGATCCGCGACCGGGCGCTGCTCGAGCTGATGTACGCGTCGGGGCTGCGAGCCTCGGAGACGATCGGGCTCGAGATCGGCGACCTCGACCTCACGCAGGGCTTTCTGCGCGCGCGCGGCAAGGGCTCGAAGGAGCGCATCGTCCCGGTCGGCGGCCTCGCGGCGAGCGCGGTCGCGGCCTACCTGCGCTCGGCGCGGCCGGCGCTGGTCGGCGCGGGCGCCGAGAGCAAGCTGTTCGTGAACTTCCGCGGCGGGGCGCTCACCCGCCAGGGGCTCTACAAGATCGTCCAGCGCCACGCGCGGAGCGCCGGGCTGGCGGGGAAGATGAGCCCGCACACCCTGCGCCACTCGTTCGCGACCCATCTGCTTTCCGGCGGCTGCGACCTGCGCTCGGTCCAGGAGATGCTCGGCCACGCCGACATCTCGACCACCCAGCTCTACACGCACCTCTCCGGCGAGGACCTCAAGCAGGCCTATTTCGACGCCCACCCGCGCGCCCACGGCTGAGGCCCGCAGCCGCGGCGGGTAGCCTGCGCCGGATGCTCAAGCGCGCCGCCGCTCTCATCTGCGTCCTGATCCTCGCCGTCGCGGCGGCGGGTTGCGGCAGCGAGCGCGGCGAGGCTCCCGAGCTGAGCGAAACCGCGAGCCCGGAGGGCTTCCAGCAGTACGTGCTCCCGGGCGGCGACGTCACGTTCCCGTACCCGACCAACTGGGCGCTGATCCAGCGCGGCGCGCCCGGCGTCGCGACCGTCGCCTCCGGCGGGGCGTCGGTGACCCTCTGGGGTTACATCTCGGCGGCCGGGGTCGAGAGCGTGGCCGCGGCGCGCGGGGCCCAGCAGCGCCTCGTCGCCTCGCTCGAGCAGCGCGACCCGAACTTCAAGCTCTCGAAGGCGAACGCGACGACGATCGGCGGCTCGCCGGCGGTCGTGATCGAGGGGACGACCGTGATCGCCGAGCGCCCGGTGAGGGTGCGGAGCGTGCACCTCTACCGCGGCGCGGCGGAGTACGTCGTCGACGCGTTCGCCGACCCCGATGTCTTCGAGCGCGCCGACCGCGAGGTGTTCGCGAAGCTCGTCAACGGGCTGCGCTTCCGGGGCCAGCCGCAAGGGGCAGGCTCGACCCCCGAGGCGAACGACCCGGGAACGGCGCCCGAGGCGGCCGACCCGGCCACGCCTCCGACTCCGCCAGAGACCCCGGCTCCACCCGCGACGCCGCCCGCGGTTCCACCAGGCTGATGCCCGAGCTGCCCGAGGTCGAGACGATCCGGCGGCAGCTCGAGCCCGAACTGGTCGGGCGCAGGATCGAGTCGGTCGACGTCCTCGACCCGCAATTCACGGCGCCCGACTGGGGCGCGAAGCCGCGCTCGCTCGACGCCGCGGCCGGGCGGCGAATCGAGGCGCTGGGGCGGCGCGGCAAGTACCTGCTCTTCGGTCTCGAGGACGGCAAGACGCTGATCGTCCACCTGCGGATGACCGGCAACCTGACCCTGGAGCCGCGCGGCTCCGAGCCCCGCTTCCTGCGCGCAGCATTCGCGATCGAGGGGCTCGACGACTCGCTGGTCTTCACCGACGCGCGGCGCTTCGGGACCGGCGAGCTGGTCGAGACCGCGGCGCTCGAGCAGCGCTTCGCGGGCGTGGTCGGGGTCGAGCCGCTCTCGGAGGAGTTCACGCCCGAGCTGCTGGAGGCGCTGGCGGCGGGGAGGAAGGCGCCGCTGAAGTCGTTCCTGCTCGCCCAGGAGAGGGTGGCGGGGATCGGCAACATCTACGCCGACGAGGCGCTGCACCGGGCGCGGCTGCACCCGCTCTCGCCCGCCGGATCGATGAACGCCGAGCACAGCGAGGCGCTCCGCGACGCGGTCGTCGCGACGCTCGAGGCGGGGCTCGAGTACGGCGGGGCCTCGATCGACGATTACCGCGACGCCCGCGGGGAGGAGGGTGCGATGCAGGACGAGTTCCTCGTCCACCGCCGCGAGGGCGAGCCGTGCCCGCGCTGCGGGGGAACGATCGTCCGGATCGTCGTCTCGGGGCGCTCGACCTACTACTGCCCCGACTGCCAGGTTCGGCTGCGCAAGCGGCCGCGGCGGCGGAAAGCGCGCCGGTGACCTCGCCGATGCCGGACGGGTTCGCGGTCGGGCACTGGAGCGATCCCGAGGCGGAGACCGGATGCACGGTGGTCCTCGCCCCGCCCGGCAGCCGGGGCGGCGTCTGCGTCCAGGGCGGCGGCCCCGGGACCCGCGAGACCGATTCGCTCGGGCCGCTCGCGAACGCCGAGCACGCGACCGCCGTGCTGCTGAGCGGCGGCAGCGCCTACGGGCTCGCGGCGGCGGACGGCGTCGTGCGCTGGTGCGAGGAGCACGGACTCGGCTACGAGACCCCGGGCGGGCTGGTGCCGATCGTCCCCGCCGCGGTCGTCTACGACCTCGCGAGCGGCAGGGCCGACGTGCGGCCCGGGCCCGAGCAGGGCTACGCGGCCTGCGAGGCGGCCGCCGAGGGCGTGCCCGAGCGCGGCCGGATCGGCGCTGGGAGCGGGGCGATGGTCGGCAAGCTGCTCGGCCGCGAGCGCGCCTCGCTCGGCGGAGTCGGATACGCGGCCGCGGAGACCGGGGCGGGGGAGCGGGTCGCGGCGCTGGCGGTCGTCAACGCGGCCGGCGACGTGATCGGCGAGGACGGCTCGGTCCTCGCCGGGATCCGGCCCGAACAGGGCGAGCAGCCGCGCAGCGCCGAGCTGATGGTCCAGATGCGCGAGCTCGGCCCGGCGGGCGACCCGCCCGACAACTCGACCCTCGTCTGCGTGATCACCGACGCGCCGCTCGGCAAGCGCGAGTGCTCGATCGTCGCCCGGATGGCGGTCGCCGGGATGGCGCGAGCGATCGACCCGGTGTTCACGCCGGTCGACGGCGACGTCGCGTTCTGCGTCTCTTCGGGGAGCGGCGAGGGGCGGCCGTTCGGGGCGATGCAGGTCGGCGTCGCGGCCGCCACCGCCGTCGCGGCGGCGATTCGCGACGCCGTCGGATAGGCACGCCCGGACGCGAAGCGGAGGACATGCCGTTGTATGGCGAAGCCGTCCGCCGCGCGGTTCAGGCTCATGCCATGCCCGGAACCTTCAAGACCGAGGGCGTCGTCCTGCGCTCGATTCGCTACGGCGAAGCGGACCGGATCGTCCACCTCTACACCGCGGCGCGCGGACGGCTCGGCGCGATCGCCAAGGGCTCGCGGCGTCCGACCTCGCGCTTCGGGGGCAGGCTGGAGCCGTTCTTCCGCCTCGACCTGATGCTGCACGAGGGCCGCGGCGAGCTCAAGACCGTGACCGGCGCCTCGACGGTCGACGGCTACGGGGCGCTGCGAGCCGACGGCGCGCGGCTCGGCGCGGCGGCTCGGGCCTGCGACGCGATCCTGCGGCTGCTCGACGGCGAGGAGCCGAACCGCGCCGCCTACAACCTGCTCTGCACCTATCTCGACCTGCTCGACGGGCCCGAGGGCGCGGCGGCCGCCGAGCCGCGCGGCGCGCTCGCCTTTCGCGCCAAGCTGGCGCTCGCGGCGGGGTTCGCGCCCGAGCTCGCGGGTTGCGCGCGCTGCGGCGAGACCGACCACCTGAGCGCGTTCTCGGGAGCGGCCGGCGGCGTCGTCTGCTCGAGCTGCGAGGGCGAGGGCTTCCGGCTCTCGGCCGAGGCGCACGGCTTCCTCGTCGGGGCGCTCGGCAACCCGCTCTCAGACGTCCCGGCCGCCGGCGAGCAGGCCCTGCGTCAGGCCGAGCGAGCGCTGACCGAGACCCTCGAGCACCACGCGCACGTTCATCTCCGGGCCGCCGCCTAGCCTCGTCAGCCCTGATCGCGATACTGCATTGCGATGCCGGAGAAAAACGTCGAGACCGTTCGCCGCGCCGTCGAAGAGTTCAACGAGGTCGGTTTTGACGGGGTTGGCGCGAGCGACCTGCTGACCGATGACGTTGAGTTCCACGAGCCCCCTGAGCAACCGGCTCCGAGGGTGGCCCGAGGCCGTGACGAAGTGCGAAAGCTTGCCGGGGAGTTCGATCGCGCCTGGGAGGAGCACAAGTCCGAGCTTCTGGAGCTGAGAGCCCTGGATGCCGATCGGGTTCTTCTGGTCAGCGTCGAGCGATTCAAGGGTCGGGACGGCATCGAGCTCGAGGCTCGCGTTCGCCGCGATCTTCACACTGCGTGACGGCAAGATCTGGCGCTGGCAGGCGTTCTGGGACAGACAGAACGGCTCGAAGCCGCCGAGCTTGCGCCCTAGGACTTCGGGCGGTACATCCGCTCCGAGACCCGCAGCGCCATCGCGCGCGGGCCGAGCGACGAGGCGCGCATGAACATGCGGATCGTGCGGCCCGGGACCATCGAGCGGCGGCCGCGGTCGTAGGCGCGCAATCCTTCGGATACGACCTGGGCGGAGTCGATGTGCCCGGGGATGTTCTTCGGCGGCACCCCGCCCTCGAGTCCGGCGACGGCCTGCCACTCGGTCGGGACCGGGCCCGGGTTGATCGCGAGCGCCTTGACGCCCGTGCCCTTGAGCTCCATGTGCAGCGCCTCGGTGAAGTGGAGAGCGAACGCCTTGCTCGCCGAGTAGACGGCCTCGTAGGGCAGCGGCTGCTTGCCGGCCGAGGAGGCGACGACGATCACGCCGCCGGAGCCGCGCTCGACCATCGCCGGGAGGAAGGCGCGGGTGAGGGTCACGACCGCCTCGCAGTTGACGCGCACGATCTCGGCCTCGCGGTCCTCGGGGGTCTCCCAGAAGCGCCCGCGGGTTCCGAATCCTGCGTTGTTGACCAGCAGGTCGACGTCGACGCCGAGCTTCGAGACCTTCTTCTCGAGCGAGGCGGCGTCGTCGGCGAGGTCGCACTCGACGACGTGGGCCTCGGTGTCGAGCTGCTCGGCGAGGGCCTCGAGGCGGTCCTTCCGGCGGGCGACGAGGACCAGCTCGTAACCTCGTTCGGCGAGCTGGCGCGCGAATTGCTCGCCGATGCCCGACGAAGCTCCCGTAATCAGCGCTGTTTCGGGCACGCCGCGGACCCTATTAGGATCGAAGCGAGGAAGCTGTAACGGCACGATGGAGGCCAGTACCCGACAACCCACCCCGACCGCCTCGCTCGAAGAGCGGGTCCGCTCCTGGGAGCGGCAGTTCCTCTGGGAGCGGGGGGTGCCGTCCTACCCCGCCAACCGGGGGGTCGAGGAGCCCGACAGCGTGGTGCGGACGCCGTTCCAGCGCGACAGGGACCGGATCGTCCACTCGAAGGCGTTTCGCCGCCTCAAGCACAAGACCCAGGTCTTCATCGCCCCCGAGGGCGATCACTACCGGACGCGGCTCACGCACACGCTCGAGGCCTGCGGGATCTCGCGCACGGTGGCGCGGGCACTGGGGCTGAACGAGGACCTGACCGAGGCCATCGGGCTCGGCCACGACCTCGGACACCCGCCCTTCGGCCACATCGGCGAGGAGGTCCTCGACGCGGCGCTCGCCGAGCACGGCCGCGGCTTCCGCCACAACGAGCAGTCGCTGCGGGTCGTCGAGGTGCTCGAGCGCGAGGGGGCGGGGCTCAACCTGACCGAGCAGGTCCGCGACGGGATCCTCAATCACACCGGGCCGACGAAGCCGGCGAGCCTCGAGGGCAGGGTGGTGCGGATCGTCGACCGGGTCGCCTACATAAACCACGACATCGACGACGCGGTGCGGGCGGGGATCCTCGCCGAGGCGGACCTGCCCTCGGCCGAGATCGAGCTTCTCGGGCCGACTGGCTCGCAGCGGATCGACACCCTGGTCGAGGACATGGTCGCGCGCTCGCGCGAGGCCGGGGACATCGTCCAGAGCGATGAGGTCGGCGGGGCGATGCTGCGGCTGCGCAAGTTCATGTTCGACCGCGTCTACCTCGGCCCCGAGGCGCGCGGCGAGCACGAGCGCGTGCGGCGGACGCTGCGCGGGCTGTTCGAGCACTACCTCGCGCACCCGGAGACGGTGCCCGAGAGCGAGCCCGGGGCCGAGCCGGTCCAGAAGGTGACCGACTACCTCGCGGGGATGACCGACCGCTACTGCATCGCGCGCTTCAAGCAGCTCGCTTTGCCGGAGGAAAGCCGCTTGTGAGCAAGTTCTCCTCCGACACCGTGGAGAAGGTCAAGGCGGCGGCGGACATCGTCGAGATCGTCTCGGCGCATACGGATCTGCGCCGGGCGGGCGTGCGGTTCACAGGGCTGTGCCCGTTCCACGACGAGCGCACGCCGTCATTCTCGGTCGACCCCCAGGAGAAGCTCTACTACTGCTTCGGCTGCGAGGCGGGGGGCGACGTGTTCCGCTTCGTCCAGGAGAAGGACGGGCTCAGCTTTCCCGAGGCGGTCGAGACGCTCGGCGAGCGCTATGGGGTCGAGGTCGAGCGCGAGGCCGAGGACCCGCGGGCCGAGGCGGCGAGGCGGCGCCGGGCGCGACTCGGGGAGCTGCTCGAGCGCACCGCGGCTTTCTACGCCAGCTTCCTCGCCGAGGCGCCGAAGGCGGGGCGGGCGCGCGAGTACCTTGCCGAGCGCGGGTTGAGCGAGTCGGCGCTCGCCGACTTCGGGGTCGGCTTCGCGCCGAGCCCCTACGACACCGTGCTCGTCCGCGGCCAGCGGGCCGGGTACTCGCCCGAGGAGCTGCTCGCGGCGGGGCTGCTGGTCAAGAGCAAGCGCGGGCCCTACGACAGGTTCCGGGCCCGGATCATGTTCACGATCCGCGACGCGCGCGGGCGGGCGCTGGGGTTCGGCGGCCGGGCGCTGTCGCCGGACGCGAAGCCGAAGTACCTGAACTCGCCCGAGGGCGAGCTGTTCCACAAGAGCAAGGTCCTCTACGGGCTCGACCGCGCGCGGCCGGCGATCGCGAAGGCGGGGCGGGCGGTCGTGGTCGAGGGCTACACCGACGTGATCGCGCTTCACCAGGCGGGGATCACCGAGGCGGTGGCGGTGATGGGGACCGCGATCACGCCGGACCAGCTTGGGCAGCTCTCGGGGCTCTGCGAGGTCGTCGTGCTGGCGATGGACGCCGACAAGGCGGGCCAGAACGCGATGATCCGCGCCCAGGAGGTCGCCGCCGGGCGCGAGATGGTCTTGAAGGTCGCCGAGATGCCGGCCGACGCCGACCCCGCCGACATGCTCCAGGCGGGCGAGGCGGAGCGCTTCCGGGAGCTGGTCACGGGCGCGCTCGATCTGCCGGCCTTCCAGGTCGAGCTCGCGCTCCAGCGCGCCGACCTCAGCTCGCCGTCCGCGCGCGACCGCACCTTGACCGAGGTTGCCCCGGTGCTCAAGGCGATGGGGGAGACGGTCGGCCGCGACGAGCTCGTGCGCAAGGTCGAGTCGAGGCTCGACGCCGAGCCCGGGCTGGTGGTGCGGCGGATCGAGTCCTCGAAGATCCCCGATGCCGCGGCCGACGCACCCAGGTCCGGCGACGGTGAACCCGAGCGGGCCGCCGCGCCGGTGGCGGAGATTCGGCTCAGCCCGCGCGAGCTGCGCGAGCGCAAGCTGCTCCAGATGTGCATCGCTGAGCCCTCGCACGGTCGCGCCTACGTCGAGCGCCTCGGCGAGAGCCACCTCTCCTCGCCGCTCGCCGGCAGGGTCGCCGAATGGCTCAAGGGCCACCTCGACGACCCGATGGCGGGGTTGCCGCGCGAGGACGAGGAGCTGGTCTCGCTCGTCACCCAGCTCGTGATGAGCGCCGAGCGCGAACCGGCCTCCGAGGCCGCGATGGAGCTCAACTTCCTGCTACTCGAGCAGCGCGCGCTCGAAGACCGAATCGCCGCGGCCCGGGAGCAGGGCGACTACGACGCCGTCGACGCGCTCGGCCGTGAGCGCTCGGCGCTCGTCGGGCGGATCGCCGGGGCCGAGCAGGTCGGGTAGCCAGAGCGAACACACGTTCGCTTTTTCCGTCCGGTCGGAAGCGGACAATTGACTCATGGACCGTCAGATTCCTGGAGAGCTATCTAAGCCAGGGACTGTCGCTGGATCAGATCGGCGCGCTGGTCAACAAGCCATCCATCAACCGTCAGCTACTGGTTGAAGAAGTACGAGCTCACGGCCGTTCGGACATGACGTTCATGCCCCGCAACCGCAAGGTCGACCCCGATCGGCTGACCAAGTTGATTGCAGGATGGCGCCTCTCTGCACGGTGCGGCAAGGGAGCTCGGTGTCGCCTACTCGACCGTGAGGCACTGGGTTAGGAAGCTCGGCCTGGAAACCAGGCGAATGAAGAGCCTGCGCATCTCCAGCACGGACCCATCCCTTCGCCAGCTTCGGTTCGACTGCCCGAAGCACGGCGAGGAATGGTTTTTCAAGCGACCTGACGGCGGGTTCCTATGCGCGAAGTGCCGATCAGAAGGCCGTGGTCTCGAAATGGCGACGGCGGGTCAAGATGCGTCTGGTCGAGAGGGCCGGTGGACGTGCGAGCTCTGTGGCTACGACCGGCATGTCGGCGCGCTGCAATTTCACCATCTCGCCGCCCGAAGCGAAATCCTTCGATCTCAGCCGCCACGGCGTTACGCGTTCGTTCGCGGAAGCGGAGGTAGAGGCCGAGCAAATGTGTTCTCCTCTGTGGGAACTGCCATGCGGAGGTTGAGGCTGGATTCACGAGATGCCGTTGAGTTCCGCTGTCAGTAAAGTTGGACGCGGTCGAATTTCGATACGTCGCACAGTTCAGCATAACGCGATCCGGGGTAGCTCAACTAGGCCAGAGCGCTCGACTGTTAATCGAGAGGTTGTGGGTTCGATCCCCAGCCCCCGGAGCTCTTCACTGCGAGGCGGCGAATCGCTCGACCGCCTCCGCTCCCCGCACCGACCCGTCGTTCTCCGCGCTCCAGGCCGCGATCTCCTTCGCCCGCTCGCCGTAGCTCGGGTCGCCGAGGATCCGCCGCACCGTCGTGCGCACCGAACCCGGCGAGAGCAGCCGCCGCGGGACCGAGAGCCCGGCGCCGGCCCACTGGACGCGCGCGCCGTTCTCGGCCATGTCGCCGACCGCGGGGCAGCAGAGGACCGGCGCCCCGGCGTCGAGCGCCCGCGCCACCGTCCCGTGGCCGCCGTGCGTGATCACGAGGTCGGCGAGCGGCATCAGCTGGGAGTAGCTCAACCACGGCTCGAGCACCGCGTTCTCCGGGACGTCGAGCGGCTCGACCGGACGGTGCTTGTTGGTCGTCGCGACGACCCGCAGCGGCTCGCCCGCGAGCCCGTCGAGCGCCGCACGCAGCATCTCGCACTTCGGGTCCTGCGCGGTCGAGGGCGCGACGAGCACCAGCGGCTCGGGCCCCCGCGGCACCTCGATCTCCTCCCACGGCAGCTCGAAGAACATCGGCCCCGTGATCTCCGTCGTCAGCGGCCAGCGCCGCGGGTACTCGAGCTGCGGGTAGGTCGCGACCAGCGACACCCCGGCGCTCGTCCCGGCGTCGAGCACGTCGACCGGCCCGAGCCCCAGCCGCTCGCGCGTCTTGTTGAGCTCGACCAACCCTTTGCGCAACCCGATCCCGACCAGCGGCAGCGGCAGCCGCCACGCGAGCCGCCCGATCGGCGTCCGCGGCGGCATCGCTCCGATCGTGAACAGCGGCAGCCCCGGCTCCTGGACCGGATAGACGTGCGGCACCAGCGTCGCGCGCGGCACCCCGGCGACCTCGGCCGCGAGCATCGGCGCGACCGTCAGCACGTCGCTGACCGCCACATCTGGCTTGAACTCACGCATCAGCTCGGCGAGCGCCGCTGCCGCGTCGGCCGCCGTCCGCCCCTCGGGCGTATCGGCTCCGGGCGGGGGGTAGACCGTGTACTCCTGCGCGGCGACGAACTCGATCCCGAGCTGCTCGGTCACCGGCTTTCGCCACTGCTCCCAGCTCTCGACCAGCACCTCGTGCCCCCGTGCCTTCAGCGCCCGGGCGAGCGCGAACGCCGGGAACGCGTGGCCGGGGTCGCCGAACGCGGCGACCAGCACCCGTAACCGGTCGCCTCGCAACCGCTGTCCCATCAATTCCGCCTCACGCTGCTATCCATTCTTCCGTGAAGCGACGCAGCTCAGCCCAGCGACTCCGCACAGCGGTCGAAGCGATGCCCCGCCCCGTCCGCGAAGCGATGCTGCGCGGCATCGACGCCAACGAGATCATCGTCGGCGCCTACGTCGACAACTCGACCGGCGGCATCTGCCCGATGCTCGCCGCGCACCGGCACGGGGAGCGGACCAGCTTCGGCACCTTCGCCCGCGCCTGGGACCAGTACACGCACGCGAATCCGAAGAAGCCGCGCCGCGCCCGCGCCCGCGAGGTCCGCGCCCTGCGCGGCTACCTCGAGCGCAGCCTGACCGGCGTCGAGCTCTCCGGCACACCGCTCGCCCAGGAGGTCCGCGAGGTCCAGGCCACCCGCCGCCGACTCGCCGAGGCCGAGGCCCGCGAGGACTCCGGCGTCACGATCGAGGAACTGCTCGCCGACGCCACCGCCGCGGCCGAAGAGGAGCGCAGCGAGCGCCTCGCCCGCGAAGCGCTGAACACCGAAGCCGAGCGCGCCGTCGAGCCCCTGCGCCGCTAGGTCGTCGTCTAGCCTGCCGCGCCCGTGCCCCGGGCGCTGATCAAATCCCGACCCTTCGTCTCGGTCGTCGTCCCGGTCCGCGACGGCGCCTCCGTGATCTCCGAGTGCATCGAAGCGCTGCTCGCCGGCGACTACCCCGAGACCCGGCGCGAGATCGTCGTCGTCGACAACGGCTCGACCGACGCCACCGCGGCCGCGATCAAGCGACACCCGGTCCGCTACGCCTACGAGCCCCGCCAAGGCGTCTCCCACGCCCGCAACCGCGGGATCGCCGAGAGCGAGGGCGAGATCGTCGCCTTCCTCGACGCCGACTGCATCCCGGTCCGCGCCTGGCTCAGCGAGCTCGTGCGCCCCTTCGACGACCCCGCCGTCGGCTGCGTCGCCGGCGAGCTCGAGCACACCGAGCCCCACACGAGCGCCGAGCGCGCCGCCGCGCGCATGCTCGGCCGCTGGCAGCGCTTCGCGATCAGCTCCAACCCTCCCTACGTGGTCACCGCCAACGCCGCCTTCCGCCGCTCGGTGCTCGCCGAGCTCGGCGGCTTCGACCCCAACCTCAGCCGCGCCCAGGACGTTGACCTCGGCCTGCGCTTCGGCGAGCAGAGCGACCTCGCGCTCGCCTTCGCCGAGAAGGCGCTTGCCCGCCACCGACCGAAATCGAGCCAGCTCGGCTTCGTCCGCCAGCAGCTCGGATGGGCCTACGGCGCCGGCCTCGTCGAGGCCAAGCGGCGCGCGCTCGAGGGGCGGCGCAACGACAACCCGAAGCTCCGCCCGGTCGGCACCTCGGCGCTCGGCCTCGGGCTCGTGATCGCCGCCCGCGCCCGCGGCAAGGGCCGCCCCGAGTATCTCGAGGACGCGTGGTTCGGCCTCCTGCGCTCGGCCGCGAGCTGGAGCGGCGGCTGGGCCGGGATCGTGCGCGGCTCGCGGATCTGGCGCGGCCGCGATCAGCGGCGCTAGGGAGTCCCGGACAGCAGCTCGTCGGGCCGCGCGAAGATGATCTCCGGGATCAGGCACGCCGGCGAGGTCCGCAGCAGCAGCCGTGCCGCCTCGGCGATGTCTTCGGGGCGGATCATCTCGTCGGCCGCGACGCTCTCCTTGACGAACTCGGTCATCGGCGTGTCGACGAACCCGGGGCAGAACGCGGTCACCTGGATCCCGTCGGACGCGACCTCCTTCTGGGTCGACTGGCTGAAGCCGATCACCGCCGCCTTGGTCGCCGAATAGACCGACAACCACGGCTGCGGCGACTTCCCCGCGATCGACGCCGTGTTGAGGATCAGCGCCTTCTTGTGCTCGGCGCCCGCCTCGCGCAGCATCGGCAGGCCCTCGCGCGTCGCGAGGATCACGCCGCGCAGGTTGACGTCGAGCTGCATGTCGACCTTCTTGGTCTCGAGCTCGGCCATCGGCTGGCCGATCCCGAGCCCCGCGTTGTTGACGAGCACGTCGAGGCGCCCGAAGCGCTCCTTGTGGGCGGCGAGCGCCTCCTTGATCACGTCCTCCTCGACCATGTTGCCGGGGATCGCGAGCACGTCGATCCCCTCGGCGCGCAGGTCCTCGGCCGCGGCCTCGAGCTTCTCCGGCCGCCGGGCCGAGATCGTGATCCCGTAGCCGTCTTCGCCCAGCGCACGCGCGAGCGCGAGTCCGATACCGCTCGACCCGCCGGTGATCAATGCCGCCCGATCCGCCACCGCTCCTCCTTCGCTCGCTCACTCGCTTGCCGGCGGCACCCTATAGACGCCGGGCCCCCGACGCTTAACCGGGGATTGAGGGGTCATGGGTAGGATGCCGTCAGTGCCCTCCGGTCTCAGAAGGCGGGGCGTCCTCGGGGCGCCGGCGGTTGTGCTCGCCGTTGCGGCGGCGCTGATGCTGGGTGCATTCGCGATCGGCTGCGGCGACTCGGATGACTCCGGCGACGACGGCCCGGCGTCCCGCCCGGCCCCGAGCGCCTCCGAGTTCCCCCCCGCCGAAGGCAAGACGCTCGACCAGCTGCTCGGCGAGAGCGCCGGCCCCGCCGATCTCGTCGTCTCGCCCGCGGGCAAGGTCCTCCGCGTCGGAGAGAACCGCTTCGCGTTCGGCGTCTTCAACGTCGACCGCAGCCAGGTGACCGACGCCGAGGTCGCGCTCTACGCCGCTCCGGGACAGAACGGCCCCGCCGCGGGCCCGTTCCCGGCCCGGATCGAGTCGCTCGCGACCGACCCCGCATTCCGCGCCAAGACGACGGCCGACGACCCCGACGCCGCCCTGGCCGCCTACATCTCCGACGTCGACTTCGACAAGCCGGGCCGTTGGAGCATGATCGCGATGATCCGCGAGGGCGAGGAGACGCGCGCGATCCGGGTCCCGCTGCCCGCCGAGGTCGGCGAGTTCGACGACGTCCCGAAGGCGGGCGACAAGGCGCCCTCCGTCGACACCCCGACCGCTGACGAGGTCGCCGACATCTCCGAGATCGACACCCGCGTTCCGCCGGGCACGATGCACGACGACAACCTCGCCGACGTGCTCGGCAAGAAGCCCGTCGTACTCGTCTTCGCGACCCCGGCCCTCTGCCAGAGCCGCGTCTGCGGCCCGGTCGTCGACGTCGCCGAGCAGGTCAAGGAGGAGTCCGGCGCCGCCGCCGCCTTCATCCACCAGGAGGTCTACGTCGACAACGACCTCAACAGGGGCCTGCGCCCACAGCTTCTGGCATACAACCTGCCGACCGAGCCGTGGGCGTTCGTGATCGACCGCGACGGCGTGATCAGCGACGTCTTCGAGGGAACCTTCAGCGTCGAGGAGCTCGGCGCGGCGGTCGATGGGGTGACCGGATGACCGACGGAAACGGACCGACCGAGCCCTCGACCACCGAGCACGAGCTGCTGCTGACGCTCGCCGACGAGGGCAAGCGCCGCGAGGGACGGCTCGCCGAGGGCGCCCGCCAGGCCTCCGAGGGCGGCCCCGGCGCCCGCGACGCGCTCGAGGAGCTCCGCACCGAGGCCCACGCGCTCAAGGGCGCCGCCGCGGTCGTCGGCCAGACGCGCCTCTTCGAGCTCGGCCGCGCGCTCGAGGACAAGCTCGTCGCCGCGATCGAGGACGGATCGATCTCGCGCGACCAGGCCGATTCGATCGCCCGCGCCGCCCACGCCTACGTCGAGGGCGCCGAGGCCGCCGCGGAGGGCGGCGCCGAGCCGCCGTCGGTGATGGCCTCGATCGACGACCTCGCCGCCTAGGCGGAGACGCACCCGGCGTTTGTAGGGTTTCCACACATAACTCCGGGGTATGGGTGGGCTATTTAGCCGAAGCCTTGACAAACGCAGGCGGGTGAGTAAGAGTGCCGCGCGGTGGATTCGTCTGAATCTGGATCTCTTCACTCACTTCGCGAGCTCAACCGTCGCCGGATCGTCGATGTCCTGCGCGAGCGCGGCACGGCAAACCGGGCCGAGATCGCACGCGTGACCGGACTCTCGCGCTCGACCGTGTCGACGATCGTCTCCGACCTGATCGAGCGCGGTCTGGTCAGCGAGAAGGGCGAGGCGACCGGCGCCGCGCATGGCGACCACGGCGGGCGGCCGCCCGTGCCGCTGGCGCTCAACGAATCGGCCGGCGTCGCGCTCGGGATCGACTTCGGCCACACCCACCTCCGCGTCGCCGCCGCCGACCTCTCGCACGAGGTGCTCGCCGAGTCGGGCCGCGAGCTCGACGTCGACCATTCGGCCCCCGAGGGCCTCGACGCCGCCGCCGAGGCCGTCGAGGGAGTCCTCGCCGAGGCCGGCGTCGGCAAGGACCGCGTGCTCGGCGTCGGCATGGGCCTGCCGGGCCCGATCAGGCGCTCGACCGGCGCCGTCGGCTCCTCGGCGATCCTCCCCGGCTGGGTCGGGCTCGACGCCGCGGAGGAGATGAGCAAGCGCCTCTCGCTGCCGGTCCAGGTCGAGAACGACGCCAACCTCGGCGCGCTCGGCGAGTTCGTCTGGGGCTCCGGCCAGGACCACTCCGAGCTCGTCTACATAAAGCTCTCCTCCGGCGTCGGCGCCGGCCTGCTGCTCGACGGGCGCCTCTACCGGGGCGCCGGCGGGACCGCGGGCGAGATCGGCCACACGCCCTCGCGCCACGGCGATGCGATCTGCCGCTGCGGCGTCCGCGGCTGCCTCGAGACGGTCGCCTCGGCGAGCTCGATCGCGAACCTGCTCAGCGCCAGCCGCGGCGAAGAGGTCTCGAGCAAGCGCCTGCTCGAGCTCGCCGGCGAAGGCGACCGCGCCGCCAACCGGCTGATCGCCGAGGCCGGCAGCGAGATCGGCCACGCGGTCGCAAACCTCTGCAACCTGATCAACCCTGACCGCGTGATCATCGGCGGCGAGCTGAGCGCGGCGGGGGAGACGGTCACCGATCCGATCGCCGAGGCGATCCGCCGCGACGCGATCCCGAGCGCCGCCGAGGAGGTCACTGTCGTCCCCGGCGTGCTCGGCGAGCGCGCCGAGCTGCTCGGCGCGCTGGCGCTCGTGCTCCGCGCCTCGGACCGTTTCGTCTCGCCGACCGGCGACAGCGAGGTGGCCGCATGACCCCACTTGACCGCACACGCGTCACGGAGTTCAACCAAAGACAATGGAGGTGAGGTGCTGATGGAAAGCTCAAACAGCTGGGCCCGCGGGCTCGTGCTGGGTTGCGCGGCATTCGTGCTCGCGCTCGGCCTGGTCGCCTGCGGCGACGATGACGATGGAGGAGACAGCGGTGGAGGTGATGGCGGTGGAGGCGGCAAGGTCGCGCTGCTCCTGCCCGAGTCGAAGACCACCCGTTACGAGGCCCACGACCACCCGGAGTTCGAGGCCGCCCTCAAGGCCGAGTGCCCGGACTGCGAGCTGATCTACAGCAACGCCGATCAGGACGCGGCGAAGCAGCAGCAACAGGTCGAAGCGGCCCTGACCGACGGCGCCGAGGTCCTCGTGCTCGACCCGGTTGACTCCGCCTCGGCCGCCGGAATGGCGAACCAGGCGAAGCAACAGGGCGTTCCGGTGATCAGCTACGACCGCCTGATCACGGACACGGACGCGATCGACTACTACGTCTCGTTCGACAACGTCAAGGTCGGTGAGCTCCAAGGCCAGGCTCTGGTCGACAAGCTCGCCGAGGACGGCAACCCGACGGGCCCGATCGTGAAGATCAAGGGCTCGCCGACGGACAACAACGCGAAGCTGTTCAACGAAGGCGCCCAGTCGAAGTTCGACGAGGCGAGCGTCGAGATCGCCAAGGAGTACGACACCCCCGACTGGAGCCCCGACAAGGCCCAGCAGGAGATGGACCAGGCGATCACTGCCGTCGGCAAGGACGGTTTCACCGGCGTCTATGCGATGAACGACGGCACCGCCGGTGGCGCGATCGCGGCGATGAAGGGTGGCGGAGTCGACCCGAAGGTCGTCCCGGTCACCGGTCAGGACGCGGAGCTGGAGGCGATCCAGAGGATCATCGCCGGCGAGCAGTTCATGACGGTCTACAAGGCGACCAAGCTCGAGACGCAGTCGGCCGCGGAGCTCGCGGTTGCGCTGCTGAACGGCGAAGAGCCGCCCGAGGGCCTGATCAACGGTGAGACCGACAACGGCGCGAAGGCGGTTCCCTCGGTGCTCGAGGAGCCGGTCGCGGTGACGATCGACAACGTCCAGGACACCGTCTTCAAGGACGGCTACCAGACCGTTGCCGACGTCTGTGTCGGTGACTTCGCCCAGGCCTGCCAGGCGGCGGGAATAGAGTAGGGCGAACGGTTAGAACCCCCTGAGTCATGGCGCGAGGAGAGGCAAAAGACGTGAGGAGTGGTGCCGGCAACGGCGACGCCTCCTCCATGCCTCTCCTCGTGCTGAAGGGGGTCACCAAGCGTTTCGGCCCGGTCCAGGCCCTGAGCGGCGTCGACTTCGAGGTCGACCGCGGCGAGGTCGTCGCGCTGGTCGGAGACAACGGCGCCGGCAAGTCGACCTTGATCAAGGCGATGGACGGCGTCCAGCCCGCCGAGGGCGGGCAGATGTTCTTCGACGGCAAGCAGGTCAAGGTCCCGACCCCGAAGGCGGCGGTCAGGCTCGGGATCGCGACGGTCTTCCAGGACCTCGCGCTTTGCGACAACCTCGACGTCGTCGCCAACCTCTTCCTCGGCCAGGAGGAGATCTCGGGCGGCCCGATCCCGCTCCACACACTTGACGAGACCGACATGGAGCAGCGCACGAGCGAGCTGCTCGACGAGCTTTCCGTGACCACGCTCGGCAGCGTCCGCACCGAGGTCGGCAGCCTCTCGGGCGGTCAGCGCCAGTCGGTCGCGATCGCGCGCTCGCTCTTGGGCGACCCGAAGGTCGTCCTCCTCGACGAGCCGACGGCGGCGCTCGGCGTGGCCCAGACCGAGCAGGTCCTGAAGCTGATCGGGCGCTTGCGCGAGCGCGACCTCGGCGTCGTCGTGATCAGCCACAACCTCGAGGACGTGTTCGCGGTCGCCGACCGGATCGTCGTCCTGCGGCTCGGCAAACGCGCCGCGACCTTCGACGCCAAGCAGGCCAGCCGCGAGGACGTCGTCGCCGCGATCACTGGCGCCGACACGAAGACTTCCACGAAGGCGGCCGCCAAGACAGCGGCGAAGAAGAAGAAGGAGTAGGCGAGATGGAGGGGACACCCGTGGTCAAGGAGCTCGCGGACAAGGACCGGCAGCCCGGCATCCTCGGCCAGGTCGCGCGCGGAGAGCTCGGCTCGCTGCGGGTGCTGATCGGCCTGGCGTTGATCTGGACGATCTTCCAGATATCCAACGACCGCTTCCTGACTTCGATCAACCTCACCAACCTGACCCTGCAGATCGCCGCGGTGGGGACGATCTCGGTCGGGGTTGTGCTCGTGCTGCTGCTCGGCGAGATCGACCTCTCGGTCGGCGCGGTCAGCGGCCTCGCCGCCGCGGTGATGGCGGTGCTGACCGTCAAGCACGGCTGGTCGCCGGAGCTCGCGATCCTCGCCGGGCTCGCGGTCGGCGCCCTGATCGGGCTCTTCAACGGGATCATGGTGACGATCGTCGGGATCCCATCGTTCGTCGTCACCCTGGCCGGGCTGCTCGGGTGGCAAGGCGCGCTCTTATGGGTGCTCGGCGATACGGGCACCGTGAACCTGCCCGACAGCACGATCACCGACCTCGCCGGCACCTTCTTCGATTCGTGGGTCGGCTGGGTGCTCGCCGCCGCCGTCACCGGCGGCACGCTCGCCGCCGGACTCCTGAGCCGGCGTCGCCGGGCGAACGCCGGACTCGAGGTCCCCCCGCTGACCGGCTTGCTGATCCGCACGATCCTGATCGGTATCGGCTCGTTCGCCGCCGTCACGATCCTCAGCGACAATCGGGGGATCCCGCTCGCGCCGCTGATCCTGGTCGGCTTCTGCGCGCTGTTCGCGTTCATGACCCAGCGGACCTCGTTCGGCCGCCATATCTACGCCGTCGGCGGCAACATGGAGGCGGCCCGCCGCGCCGGCATCAACACGACCCGGGTGCGAATCATCGTCTTCACCCTCGCCTCGACGATGGCCGCGGCGGGCGGGATCCTCGCCGCCTCGCGGCTGCTCGCCGTCAACCAGGCGTCCGGCTCGGGCGACCTGCTGCTGCTCGCGATCGCCGGGCCGGTGATCGCCGGGGTCAGCCTGTTCGGCGGCCGGGGCACGGTATGGGCCGCGCTGCTCGGCGCGCTCGTCATCGGCTCGATCTCGAACGGGATGGACCTGCTCGGTCTCGAGTCATCGGTCAAGTACATGATCACCGGCGGCGTCCTGCTCGCCGCGGTGACGATCGACGCCCTGACCCGGCGCCAGCGCCAGCAGGCTCAGTTCACCTGACCGAGAGCGAGACGACCTCGCCCGACTCGGCGCTGCTCCGCGCCGCGTCGAGGATCTCGAGCCCGGCGACGGCGTCGCCGGGCTCGACCGGCGCCGGGCCGCCTTCGCGCAAAGCGCGCGCGAGCTCGGCGTAGAAGGCCGGCCAGGCGCCGGGCTCGGTCTCGACCGCTTCGCTCCGCTCGCCGTCGGAGAGCCGGCCCCAGTGCTCCTCGGGCTCGACCCCCCACGGCCCGTCGCCCGGGCGGGCGCCCGAACGAAGCGCCTCCTCCTGGCCGTCGAGCGGCTCGACGACGTAGGCGGCCTTGCCGCCGAGCAGCCGCCGCCGCGGCCCCGGCGCCGCCGCGAGCAGCGAAGCCCAAAGCTGGCTGATCGTTCCGGAAGCGTGGCGCAGGGCGACGAAGACGTCGTCGTCGGCGGCGCCGCCGCGCCGCGCCTCGATCTCCGCGTAGACCCGGTCAACCGGCCCGAAGAGCACCAGCGCCTGGTCGACGAGGTGAGGTCCGATGTCGAGCAGCACGCCGCCGCCCTGATCCGGCGGCGTCTCCTCGCGCCAGGCGTCGCCCGCCAGCTCGGGCCGCCAGCGCTCGAATCGCGACTCGTGGCGCAGGATCTCGCCGAGCACGCCCTCTCCGATCAGCCGCCGGACGGTGAGCTGGTCGGAGTCCCAGCGGCGGTTGAGGAACGGGACCAGCATCAGTCCGGCTCGCTCGGCGTGCTCGAGGAGCTCGCGCGCCTCGGCGGCGCTCGGCGCGAGCGGTTTGTCGACGACGACCGGCAGCCCGGCGTCGAGCGCCCGCCGGGCGAGCGGAGCGTGGAAGCGGTTCGGGGTCGCGACGACGGCGAAGTCGTGCTCGGATGCGCGTTCGAAGAGCTCGTCGGCGTCGGGGACGATTCGCGCCCCGGGGTACGCGCTCCCGGCCTCCGCCTGCCGCCCCGGGTCCCCGGTGACGATGCTCGCGACGCTCAGCCCCGGCGTCGAGTCGATCAGCGGCGCGTGGAAGACCGACCCCGCGAGGCCGTAGCCGACGATCGCGGCGCGCAGCTCGGGCATGTTCGCCGGGCGCCGCGCCCGGACCTAGGCGGCGGGCTCGCGGTGCGGGAGCTTCCAGTCCGGCCGCACGAAATGGCAGGTGTAGCCGTTGGGGATCCGCTGGAGGTAGTCCTGGTGCTCGGGCTCGGCCTCCCAGAAGGGGCCTGCCTCGGTCACCTCGGTGACCACCTTGCCGGGCCAGATGCCGGAGGCGTCGACGTCGGCGATCGTTTCCTCCGCCACCCGCTTCTGCTCGTCGCTCATGTAGAAGATCGCCGAGCGGTAGCTCTCGCCGACGTCGTTGCCCTGGCGGTTCATGGTCGTCGGATCGTGGATCTGGAAGAAGAACTCGAGGATGTCCCTGAACGAGGTCTGCTCCGGGTCGAAGACGATCTCGACCGCCTCAGCGTGCGAACCGTGGTTCGCGTAGGTCGCGTTCGGCACGTCGCCGCCCGAGTAGCCGACCCTCGTCGAGATCACGCCAGGCCGCTTGCGAATCAGCTCCTGCGCACCCCAGAAGCAGCCGCCCGCCAGGTTCGCAGTCTCGGTGTTCTCGCTCATCGCGCTACTCCTTTGCTCGGGTGCGTTTCCCAACTCGATTAACGATGCCACACGCGTCCTCCCGGCCGTGGGTCGTGGGTGACGATGCTCGATGTAATGTCGATCCGATGAAGCCGGCTCGGCTGATCTGCGTCGCGGCCGCCGCCGTCGCCCTCGCCGGGTGCGGGGAGGATGACCGGGGCGTCACCAGACCCGAGACGGACGAGCTCGTCGCCGGCCCATCGACCGATCAGGCCGCTGTCCAGTCGGTTCTCGCCGCGGAGATCGTCGCGCTCGCCGCGGGGGACGGCGACGCCGCCTGCGAGCTGCTCAGCGCCGGCGGCGAGGCGCAGGTGATCTCGATCATCAACCAGGTCGCCGAGCGGATCGAGCGGCCGCTGGACTTTCAAGACTGCGATGCCGCGATCTCGGCGACGCTCGGTGGGGAGGAGCCGCTCATCCCGGAGCTCGGGCGACTCGAGCAGGCGGCGGGGGAGGCTTCGGTTGCGTTCGAAGGGCCCGAGGCGACGGCGACGATCGCCGCGGGGGAGACCGGAGAGATCTTCGTCGGGCTGGAGAAGGTCGACGGCCGGTGGCGAATCACGACCCTCGACGAGCTGCTGCTCGGCCCGCTCGAGCCCTAGAAGAAGCCGATCGCCTGCGGCGAGAGCGCGAAGCCGTGCTGGTTGCCGAGGTTGACGCAGCGGACCCCCCAGCTCGTCGTCCCCGCGACGGCCTCGATCGCGCATTCGAACCTGCCCTTGCGGATCGAGGTCGCGGCCGGCAGCGTCGGACCGGCGCCGATCACCGAGTCCGAGACGCAGCTGTACTTCCCGCGGCCGCGCTCGCCGAGCGTCGCGCCGATCCCGAAGTCGAAGCTGCAGTTCTTGGGGCGCGCGGGCGGGACCCAGGTGCGCTGGTTGATGTCGCAGCGCACGTTGCCGCGCACGTGCTTGCCGCCCTTGAAGATCGCGCAGCCGATGTTGCCGTCGGGGGTGTCGAAGAGCTTCAGGCCCCCCGCGTGTGCGGCGGGCGCCGCGACGGCGGCGGCGAGGACGAGGGCGGCGAGCGCTGCGAGCCGGTGCACGCCGCGAACGCTACACGCGGACCGCCCGAACGGGCTCATCCGGCCAGGTCGGCGAGCGCGGCCAGGTCGGGAACGGTGAGGTCCGGTGCCGCCGCCGCGGCCGGGGTCGCCCCGGACCCGGGTCGATCGCCTCGGCGGTCGACCCAGACCGTCGTCATCCCCAGCCCCTTCGCCGGGGCGTGGTCGTGGAAGAGGCTCTGCGCGACGTGCAGGATCCGCTCGCGCGGGACGTCGATCCGCTCGAAGGCGCGGCGGAAGACCTCGGGGTCCGGCTTGTAGGCACCGACCTGCTCGGCGGTGACGACCCAGTCGAATTCGACGCCGAGGCGCCGGTTGGAGAGCGCGAAGAGGTCGTCGTCGCAGTTGGTGATAACACCGAGCCGGAAGCGGTCCGCGAGCCGCGCCAGGGCGCCCGGGCTGTCGGGGAACGCCGGCCAGTCACCGACCGAGCGCGAGAACGCAGCGACCTCCTTGGGGGTCGGCTCGAAGCCGAGCTCGCCGGCGACGCCGCGGAGCGAGCCGGCAAGGATCTCGGCGTAGGGCAGATACGGCCCTCGCTCGAGCTCCGCCTCGTGGCGGCCGTAGGCCTCGAGCAGTTCGTCGGCCTCGCCCTCGGCGCCGTGCGCGCGCACAATCGGCAGCAGCGCCTCGAGCAGCCCGGTCTCCCAGTCGATCAGCGTCCCGTAGCAGTCGAAGGTCAGGGCGTCGAAGGCCGCGAAGTCGATCGGGTTCGCCATGACTTTCGAGTCTTACACCGGCGGTACCCTGCCGCCGAGACACCGGGCCGGTAGCTCAGCTGGTTAGAGCAGCGGACTCATAATCCGTAGGTCGGAGGTTCGAGTCCTCCCCGGCCCATTCTTGACCGGTTGCCGCGCCGTTGATATTTTTAGGGTGTGCGCTGGCGAGCGCAACAAAACACACGGTGGAGGGCCGGACTCTCGGGGGTGATCGTGGTGGCTGCATTCGCGCTCGCCCCTGCCGCCGGGGCCGCTCAGCAGATCGGGATGACGATGTTCCCGGACATCACGCCCGGCGCGATGAACTGTCTCAAGGAGACGGCGCCTCAAAACAACACGGCGACGCTGATTCAGTATCAGCGGCAGGCCGGCTCGACCCCGCTCTACACGGTGCCCGCCGGCGGCGGCGTGGTCACGTCGTGGGCTCATATGCCGCCGGGGCCGATCGGCTTTGCCGAGGTGATCGCTCTCCAGATGCTCAGGCCCATCGGCGGCACCCAGTTCCAAGTCATCGGGCAGAGCGCCGAGGAAAGCGTCGTCATCTCACAACTCGGGGATCCCGTGTACAGCTCGTTCCCGACCCGGATTCCGGTGCAGGCCGGCGACGTTCTCGCCCTGGCCGTCGCGCATCAGGGCAACGTTGCCTATTGCCTGGAGGCTGCGCCCCCGGACAATCTGGGCGACAAGACGAGAGAGCTCGACGGCACGGGGGATTCCGGCAACAACAAGCCCAGTCCCACGCTTGGTTCGACGCTCGACTTCGCGACCCCTGCTGCGGTTGAGCAGTCCGCGCGGCTCGACGTGGCGGCGATGATCGAACCCGACCGGGATGGGGACGGTTTCGGCGACGAGACCCAGGATCCCGACGGGGGCGGCGGCACCTCGGCGCCGCCCGCCGCCACGTCCACGCCCACGCTCGCCTCCATCCCTGCGGCCGTCGCACCGAAGAAGTGCAAGAAAGGCCGCAAGCTGAAAAAGGGCAAGTGCGTGAAGAAGAAGAAGAAGTAGGTCGGAGGACGGCGACCTCTTTAGTCTGGGTCGAGGATGGAGGCACCGGCCACCTGCACACACCTCGACCACGTCCAGGTCACCCAGCTCCCCGAGTCGGTCGAGGGTTGCGAGGAGTGCTTGGCGGCCGGTGATCCGTGGCTGCATCTGCGGATCTGCCTCGAGTGCGGAAAGGTCGGCTGCTGCGACGACTCGCCCAACCGCCATGCCAGCGCGCACGCCCGGGACAGCGGCCACCCGCTGATCCGCTCACTCCAGCCCGGCGAGGAGTGGTCCTACTGCTTCGTCGACGACCTGGCGATGCAGATCCCCGCGGTGAAGGGCGAGACGCGAATCCCGCCGCCGCCGCTGGGTTGACGCCACCGGCGGGCGCCTACGACCGGGACTGGGTGTGACCTTTTCCCTGCTCTCGGCGCTTATCTAAGACCAAGCAACTAAAGCGGTGGGCGTACTTGGCCACCGCGCGGGAGAAAGAAAGGAATCACCAATGAGGAGGACGATCATCATTGCGATCGCGGCTGCCGTGATCGCGGGCATGCTCGCGGTCCCGGCGACGGCGGGTAAGAAGAAGTCGAGGCTCGTCAACACGACCGTGACCTATACGGCTCCGAGTCCGCCGACCGGCAGCACCACGTTCCTGGTCAGCGGCAGGCTCAAGGCCGCTTCCACCTGCGAGCAGCGCCGCACCGTGCGCATCAACGTGACCGGGCCCGATGGGGTCCGCGCGATCCCCGAGATCGCGCTGGTCACACCGCCCAGCGGCTTGTTCGCGGGTCAGATCACGCTGCCGGAGAAGACGGCGGACAGCCCGCCGGCGACGCCGAAGAAGCCGCTCAACTACTCGTTGAGCGTCGACGTCGACAAGACGAACCGCAAGGCGCCGAAGGGCAGCAACTACAGGCGACTCGTCTGCATCGATGCCGAAACGACGCCGACCTCGATCGTCGTCACGAAGTAACCGGCGATCGGCACCTACGTTTGGAGCGGCCCGCTAACGCGGGCCGCTTCTCGTTTCGACGCTCACCGGCTCGCTCCGGACTCGCTCGGCTCGTAATCGTCGTGGAGGCGCCACCACTCGTACTTGGGACCCTGGGGGCGGCCCGGCGGAGTGTCCTCCCACTCCTCCTGGCGCCCAAGCGGGGTCAGGTCGAGGAAGGTCCAGACGCTGCCGAGCGCCTCGACGCCGCGGCTCCTCGTCTCGTAGGTGAGGAAGACGCGCTCGCCGTCGCGGACGTAGACGTCGAGCGAGAAGTAGTCGCTGGTCCCGCGCGCCTTCTGGAACTCGTCGCCGATGACCGTGTACCAGGGGATCTCCCAGCCCATGCGCTGCTTGAACTTCTCGATCTGCGACTGCGGCGCGGTCGAGACGAGCGCGAACGAGAGGTCGCGCGCGTACATGTGGGCGAGCGGGCTGACCTGGTCGGTGAACATCGAGCAGCCCCCGCACGGATCACCGTCCGCCGGGAACCAGAAGTGGTAGAGGATCAGCTGGTCGCGGCCTTCGAAGAGCTCGGGGAGCTTGACGACGCCGTCGGGGCCCTCGAACTCGTAGTCGGGTGAGAACTCGACCATCGGCAGCCGCCGCCGTTCGGCGGCCAGCGCGTCGCGGGCGCGCGTCGCCTGTTTCTCCTTCTCGAGCAGGGCCTCGTGCGAGGCCCGCCATTCCTCTTCGCTGACGATCTCGGGTAGTTCCATCGTTGCCTCCTTGGCGGGTCGAAGTTCGCTGGGTCCTTCCAGAGACGCCACCGTAAATGAATCTGACCCGCCGCCGATGAGTTCTCCGCGGGCAGCCGGTCTAAAGACCAGAACCGAAATAAGGCCCGCCATCAGGGCCCAAGACCAAGGAGAAGCGCATGCTGCTCGACGAGAACACCGCCACCATCGACCAAGCCGGGCGTTCGCTCGCCGAGCAGCAGCGGCTCCCGATCACCGCCCTCGACAACTGGCTCGAGGAGCGGCTGTTCTGGGCTCCGCCGACGACCGAGGAGGAGCTCGAGGAGCTCGTCAGCGACCTCGGCCGCGAGCCCTGGCTCTGGGGCGACGCGATTCGCTTCGACGAGCAGCGCCGCGGCCACGTGAGCCTGTACGAGTCGCCCGACCTCTCGATCGGCCTCTTCACCTGGGCGGCGGGCCAGGGCACGCGCTTCCACGACCACGGCCAGGCGATCGGCGCCGCCTACATCAGCAGCGGCCGCCTCTTCGAGGACGTCCTCGACGCCGAGGACGGGAAGGTCGTCGCCGAGCGCAGCTTCGTCCGCGACGCCGAGTCCTCATTCCGCTTCGGCCCCGACTACATCCATCGCGTCAGCCACGATCCCTCGCAGGGACTCTGCGTCTCGATCCACGCATACGCCCCCGCGGTCGGGGAGGCGATCGACTACGAGGTCGTCGACGGCGCTCTCCGCGTCGTCTAGCTAGAGCATCTTCTTCGCGGCGCCGAGCGACTTGCGAAGCTCCTTCGCCTCGCGCTTGACCTCCGCGAGCTCGCGCTCGAGATCGGCCTGGCGCCGCTCGGCACCGTCGAGCTCCTCGGTCAGCCGCTCGGCCTCGCGCTGCGCCTCTTCGCGGTCGCGATCGTCGTCGCCGGGGTCCTCCTCGCCGGCGTCCGTAGAGAGCGCCACCAGGCCGCCGAGCGAGGCGCCCGAGCGCTCGCGGTCGAGCCGACCGCGCAGGACCAGGTCGCGGAGCTCGGCGTCGCCCGCGGCGGCGCGCAGGGTCTCCTCGACCTGCTGAAGGGCGCGGTCGGTGGGCGCGTGCCCGGCCTCGCGCGCCGAATCGCCGGCGGCGCGGACGAGCGCCGCGACGGCGCCGCTCTCTCGAGCAGCGGCCGCGCGCCAGCGCTCGGCGCCCTTGCCGGAGAGGCCCTTCGCCTGCGCGCTCTCGAGCGCCTCGATCGCCCCTGAGTAGTCCGAGGCCGCGCCGGGCTCCGAGAGCACGGCGTTGTTGAGCAGCCACGCGGCCTGCGTCGGACGCTTCAGCTTCTTCACCCGCGCTCCCTCTTTGCCGCCGATCCCCTTGGCGAGCGCGTTGCGCGCCGCGACGAAGCCGCTCGGGTGCTCGCGGTAGATCTCGTCGAGCTGTTTCTCGGTCTTCGTCCGGCCCTTGGCCATGTCTCGGGGACGAGGGTAGCCGCGAGCCGGCCCGAACCGCGTCAGCCCGCCCGATCGGTTTGATTCAATGAAGCCCTACCGGAGAAAGGAGGTGGTCCTAACTTGAGTGACTTGATTTTCGGGACGCCGGAGGTGCAGGGCCGCTAGGCCGAGGCACCGGGGCTCCTTCGGACGGCGTTCGCCGGACGTGGGGTCTCACGTGACCGGGCCTGTCGGGCGACGTGCGGTCGCCCAGCGGAATCCAACCCGGGCACCGGCGCGAACGGTTGGTGGGAGCTGTCCCGCCCCGCCGCATCACTGCCGTTCTCGTTAGCCCGCACCGTTTGGAGGGGCCGTTTCGAAAGGGGCGGCCCCTCTGCTTTTCGAGGCCCGGCGCGCTCAGCCGATCGCGAACGAGAGCCGCGGGCCGAGCTTGGCTCCCTGCAGCGACCAGGCGGCGAAGTAACGGCCGGGACCGAGGTCGGGGAAGGTGCCCCGCCACTGGACGACCGAGCGGTAGAAGCCGGCCTTCCCGGTCTTGAGCCGGAAGTTCTGACAGGCACGCGAGCCGTCCGGCGCGCTGACGCAGAGTCGGTAGGCGCCCTTGAACGCGAAGGATCCGATGTCGAAGCGCGGGCTCCCGGGCTGGCCCTTGACCGCGGTGCAGTAGTCGCCGCTCGGCGAGCAGTAGCTCGTCCGCGGCTTGGCCACCGCCGCCGGGGTCGCCGCGAGGGCCAGCACCGCCAGCCCCGCAACCGCCCCTATCGCCGCCCGCCTCAGCATCGCCGCGCAGTCTATCTGGGATGATCGCGTCCGATGCCGACCGAAGCCTCCGAGCGCCCGACGGTCGAGGAGATCGACCTCGGCAAGATCGAGTTCTGGGAGCGGCCCCCCGCGGAGCGTCACGCCGCCTTCGCCGTCCTCCGCGAGCAGGCGCCGATCTCGCGCCAGCAGCCGCCCGAGGACGTGCTCGGCGCCGCCCAGGTCGAACAGAGCGACTACTGGGCCGCCGTCCGCTACGACGATGTGCGGGCGATCTCGCGCGACCCGGAGACCTTCTGCTCGGGGAGGGGGGTCCTGTTCGGCGACGTCCCGCCCGAGCTGCTCGAAGCCTCGCAGTCGTTCCTGGCGATGGACGCGCCGCGGCACACGAAGCTGCGCGGCCTCGTCCACAAGGCCTTCACCCCGCGACAGGTCCAGAGGATCGAGGACGGGATCCGCGCGAACGCGAAGCTGATCGTCGACGAGGCGGCGCAGACGGACGGCGGGGACTTCGTCGAGCTGGTCGCCAAGCGGCTGCCGCTGATGACGATCTCGGAGATGATCGGCGTCCCCGAAGCCGATCGCGAGCCGGTCGTCAAGGCCGCCGACACGATGGTCAGCGTCGCCGACGACGAGTTCGTCGGCGACCGCGAGCCGCTCGAGATGCTCGTCGAGTCGCTCATGTACCTGACACAGACCGCGACCGCGCTCGCCGAGGAGCGCAGCCGCAACCCGAAGGACGACCTGATGACGGCGCTGGTCGCGGCCGAGATCGACGGCGACAGGCTCACCCACCCCGAGATCGGGGCGTTCTTCGTCCTGCTCTCGGTCGCCGGCAACGACACGACCCGCCACACGACCTCCCACGCGATCCGCGCGCTCGCGGACTTCCCCGACCAGCGGGCCTGGCTGATCGAGGACCTCGAGAGCCGGATGCCGGGCGCGGTCGAGGAGTTCGTCCGCTGGGCCTCGCCGGTGATGACCTTCCGCCGCACCGCGACCCGCGACACCGAGCTCCGCGGCCAGAAGATCAAGGAGGGGGAGAAGGTGGTCATGTTCTACGGCTCGGCGAATCGCGACGCAGACGTCTTCGAGGCCCCCGACGAGCTGCGGCTCGACCGCGAGCCGAACCGGCACGTCGGCTTCGGCGGCGGCGGGCCGCACTACTGTCTCGGCGCCTCGCTCGCGCGGACCCAGCTGCGGACGATCTTCGGCGAGCTGCTCGAACGCGTCCCCGAGATCGAGGTGGGGGAGCCCGAGCCCCTGGTCGGCGGCTTCATCAACGGGGTCAAGCGGCTGCCCTGCTCGTGGGCCCCCGCGGCGTGATCGCGGCGCCGGGCCGGGCCGCGCCCATGACCGCGGCCGCGCTCGGGCTGGCGCTCGTTCTCGCCGCCTGCGGCGGCGGCTCGGACCCTGTGAGCGGGGAGGAGCTGGTCAGCGAAGGCGACCGGATCTGCCGCGAGGGGCAGGAGCGCTTCGCCGAGATCCAGGCCGAGCCGCCGGGCAGCGCCGGCGAGGCGGTCGAGCAGACCTCGGGGCTCGTCGACTCGGCGCGCGAGGAGCTCGACGAGCTCGAGGAGCTCGAGCCGCCGGACGATCTGAAGGACCCCTACGAGCGCTATCTGGAGCTCAAGCGCGAGGCGCTGGAGCTGCTCGAGGAGGGACGCGACGCGGCCGAGGACCAAGACGCGGAGCTCTACGGGGAGCTCCAGGGCGAGGTCTCTGCGGCCGCCGCCGAACGCCGCAAAGTCGCAGCCGAGGTCGGTTTCAAGACCTGCAGCTCGTCGGCCAAGGCGGCCGGCGTCGCTTCCTAGATCGCTCTAGACCTCGTCGGGGCTGAACGTGTCGCAGCTCGCCGGCTCGCCGGACTCGTATCCGGTCGTGAACCATTTGCGCCGCTGCTCCGAGGTCCCGTGGGTGAAGCTGTCGGGGTCGATCCCGCCGCCGGACTTCTGCTGGAGGCGGTCGTCACCGACCGCCTCGGCGGCGCCGAAGGCCTCCTCGATGTCGCCCTGCTCGAGGGCGCCCTCGGCGAACACCGTCTTCGCCCAGACGCCGGAGTAGCAGTCGGCCTGGAGCTCGAGCCGCACCGAGAGCTCGTTCGCGTCCTCCTCGCTGCTCCGCTGCTCCTCGGAATGCACGCGGTCGCTCGTGCCCTCCTGCTGCTGGACGTGGTGGCCCATCTCGTGGGCGATCACGTAGGCCCAGGCGAAGTCGCCCGGTGCCCCGAGCTGGTCGGACATCTGCTGGTAGAAGGAGAGGTCGAGGTAGACGCCCTGGTCGGCGGGGCAGTAGAACGGGCCGACGGCGGAGGTCGCGCTGCCGCAGCCGGTGTCGACGCCGCCGTCGTAGAGGACGAGCTTGGCGCGCTCGTAGGGCGCTCCCTGCTGCTCGAAGATGCCCTCCCACATGTCCTGTGCGTCCTTCTGGACGTAGCTCGAGAACTGCTTCAGCTCGAGCTGCGGATCCTGCTTGGGTGGGATCGCCTGCGGGTCCTCGGCGCCGGGCGCCTGGACCTGCGACCCGAACCCGCCCGGGATCTCGAAGCCGCCGCCGCTCCCTCCGCCACCGCCGCCGCCGAGGACCTGGATCAGGATGAAGATGATGATCCCGGCGATGCCGAGGCCGCCGGCGCCGGCTTTCCCGGTCGGCATCGGAAAGCCGCCCGCGCGCCCGCCGCCGCCACCGCGCTGGTCGATCAGGTCCGGGTTCTTGGTCTTTCGCCACTTCATCGCCTCGCGCCCTCACTCGCCATGTAAGCGAAACCGGCCGCCATCGCGAGGTTGCCGACACCCGCCATCACCAGCCCCGCCTTGGCTCCGGGGCGCGAGACCGCCGGCGAGCGCGACCAGACGGCGTCGGTCGCGAGCTCGGTCCCCCGCAGCCAGGCGAGCGCCCACCAGTCGCTGGCGCTGCCGCGGCGCTCGGCGATCAGATGAGCGGCCGCGAAGGTCAGCCAGATCGGGCCGCAGCGCTGGAAGAGGTGCTTGGCGTCCTCGCTCGGCTCGTCGTGGCCGAGCACCCGGAGCGTCGCCGCGGGAGCGAGCAGCGCCGAGCTTCCGAGCGCGAGATCGAAGGCGATCATGTTGCGATTTGTGCGCCGCAGCAGCTTCTCGAGCGTCATCGCCACGCAACAAAAGCAGATCGCGGGCAGGGAAACGGGCAGGGGCAGAGAAATGGACCGCCGTGGCCCGAACTGCGACACGAAACACCCCCGCTCGCAAGAGCCTCTCCGAGTACATCACCGAGCGCTTCGACG
Organism: uncultured Solirubrobacterales bacterium; assembly: GCA_963817065.1. Taxonomy (GTDB): domain Bacteria; phylum Actinomycetota; class Thermoleophilia; order Solirubrobacterales; family 70-9; genus CAWFMO01. The sequence continues at coordinate 1,662,632 of CAWFMO010000001.1, read as the reverse complement.
AGTTCTCGCGCTCGCAGAAGGAAGTCGCGCGCTACATCGTCGACCACCTCGACGAAGCCGCCTTCCAGACCGCCGAGGAGCTCGCGCGCCGCGCCAGCACCTCGTCCTCGACCGTCGTCCGCTTTTCGCAGGCGCTCGGGTTCGAGGGCTACCCGGAGCTCCAGCAGGCCGCGATCGAGGAATACCGACACAAGGTCGCCGGCAACGGCAACGGCGCGACCGACGAGAACCCGCTGTTCAGCTTCGACCACTCCGACTTCGAGGCCTCGCTCGGCTCCGACCACGCCAACGTCGAGGACACCGCCCGCAACCTGACCCGCGAGCAGATCGAGGCTTCGGTCTCGGCGCTCGCCAACGCGCGCCGGGTATTGATCGTCGGCGTCGAGCAGATGGCCTTCTTCGCGAGCTACCTGCGCCACCTGCTCGGGCTGCTCGACATCCGCGCCGAGATCGTCGCCTCGACCAACCAGGAGGCGCTCGGCCGCCTCAACCGGATGGACGAGGACTGCGTCGTCGTCGCGATCTCCGCCGGCAAGGCGCACCCGCTCGTCCTACGCGCCCTGAAGCTCGCCCGCCACCGCCGCGCGCGGACGCTCGCGATCACCGACGCGACGCTCTCCGACGTCGCCGAGCACGCCGAGCTGATGCTCTACTACTCGTCTTCGAGCCCGTCCTACATCCGCTCGAACGCGGCGCTGATGGCGCTCGTCCAGGCCCTCGCCCACGGCGTCTACGCCAAGGACGAGGCCGCGCACCGCGATCGCATCCGCGCCTTCAAGCTCAAGTAGCACCCACCGGCATCTCCTCCGCTTCGCGTCCGGGGATGCCGGGTTTGGGGCGCCGTTGCCCTGGGAACCCTTGGCCGTCTTAATATGGGTGCATGGCTGAACGCGCGACATTCCGCGTCAAGACCGGTCTCGCCGAGATGCTCAAGGGCGGGGTGATCATGGACGTCGTCAACGCCGAGCACGCCCGGATCGCCGAGGACGCCGGCGCGACGGCGGTGATGGCGCTCGAGCGGGTTCCCGCCGACATCCGCCGCGACGGCGGCGTGGCGCGGATGTCGAACCCGCGGATGATCAAGGAGATCCAGGAGTCCGTCTCGATCCCGGTGATGGCGAAAGCGCGAATCGGCCACTTCGCCGAGGCGCAGGTCCTGCAGGCGCTCGAGGTCGACTACATCGACGAGTCCGAGGTCCTGACGCCGGCCGACGAGGCCAATCACATCGACAAGCTCGCCTTCGAGGTCCCGTTCGTCTGCGGCGCGACCAACCTCGGCGAGGCGCTGCGGCGGGTCGGCGAGGGCGCGGCGATGATCCGTTCAAAGGGCGAGGCCGGGACCGGCAACATCGTCGAGGCCGTCCGCCATATGCGCGAGATCACCGGCGGGATCAAGTGGCTCGCGTCGCTGGGCCCCGAGCAGCTCGCCTCGGCCGCCAAGCAACACGCGGCGCCGATCGAGGTCGTCCGCGAGGTCGCCGAGCGCTCCTGGCTTCCCGTGCCGCTCTTCTGCGCGGGCGGGATCGCGACCCCCGCCGACGCGGCGCTGATGATGCAGCTCGGCGCCGAGGGCAACTTCGTCGGCTCGGGGATCTTCAAGAGCGACGACCCGCCGGCCCGCGCGAAGGCGATCGTCGAGGCGACGACGCACTTCAACGACCCCGAACGGGTCGCGGCCGCCTCCGAGGCGCTCGGCGAGGCGATGCCCGGGCTCGAGATCTCCGAGCTCGCCGAGGCCGACGCGCTGCTCCAGCACCGCGGCGCGTGAAGGTCGGCGTTCTCGCAGTTCAGGGGGACTTCGCGGCCCACCGGCGGATGCTCGAGGGGCTCGGCGCCGAGACCACCGAGGTCCGCGAGCCGGAGCAGCTGCTGGATCTCGACGGCCTCGTGATCCCCGGCGGCGAGAGCACGACGATCGCGATGGGGATGCAGCGCGACGGGCTCGACCGCGCGGTGACCGACTTCCACGCTTCGGGAAAGCCGATCCTCGGCTCCTGTGCCGGGATGATCGTCTGCGACCGCGACCACCTCGGGATCGGCGACTACGCATGCCGCCGCAACGCCTTCGGCCGCCAGCTCGCGAGCTTCGAGGCCGACCTACCGGTCGAGGGGATCGGCGAGGAGCCGCTGCGCGCGGTCTTCATCCGTTCGCCTTGGGTGGAGGACGCCGGCGACGATGTCGAGGTGCTGGCGGAGATCGACGGCCACCCGGTCGCGACCCGCGAGCCCGGCCTGCTGACCTGCGCCTTCCACCCAGAGCTGACCGACGACTCGCGCTTCCACGCCCTGTTCACGGCGATGGTGACGACGTCCACCGAAGCGGCGAAGGAGCGCGCGTGAGGGATCCACGGGTTGACGCCCTCGCGCGGATCCTGGTCCAGCACTCGGCCGGGGTGAAGGAGGGCGACGTATGCACGATCGAGGGCGAGTCGGCGGCCGAGCCCTTGCTGCTCGCCGTATACGAGGAGGTCCTCAAGGCGGGGGGCCATCCGATCTTCAACATGGGCGCCGAGGGCATGCAGCACGTTCTCTTCGCCAACGCCTCCGATGTTCAGCTCGACTGGATCGCGCCGCCTGCGCGCTGGGCCGTCGAGGAGGCCGACGTGCGGATCGCGGTCATGGCCTCGTCCAACAACCGCGAGCTCTCGCGGGTCGACCCGGAGAAACAGCAGCGCCGCCAGGCCGCGCGCAAGGACCTGATGCAGAAGATGATGGAGCGCAGCGCCGCCGGCGAGTACCGCTGGGCGCTGACGCTGTTCCCGACCAACGCCTACGCGTCCGAGGCGGGGATGAGCCTGGCGGAGTTCGAGGACTTCTACTACGGCGCCTGCCTCGCGACCGAGCCCGACCCGGTCGATGCCTGGAAGCAGACCTCGAAGGAGACCGAGCGGCTCTCCGAGTGGATCCAGGGCAGGGAGGAGGTCCACGTCACCGGCGAGGGAACCGACCTCAAGCTCGGGATCGCGGGGCGGACCTTCATCGCCGCCGGCGGCAAGCACAACATGCCCGACGGCGAGTTCTTCACCGGCCCGATCGAGGACTCGGCCGAGGGCGAGGTCACCTTCCACCTCCCGGCGACCTACGCCGGGCGCGAGGTCTCGGGCGTCAGGTTCCGCTTCGAGGGCGGAAGGGTCGTCGACGCGAGCGCCGAGCGCGGCGAGGACTTCCTGATCAAGATGCTCGACACCGACGAGGGCTCGCGCCGCCTCGGCGAGCTCGGGATCGGGACCAACTACGGGATCACAGAGGGCACCGGCGAGATCCTGCTCGACGAGAAGATCGGCGGCACCGTCCACCTCGCGGTAGGCGCGTCCTACCCGGACACCGGCGGCGTCAACGAGTCCGCGGTCCACTGGGACATGATCTGCGACCTGCGCAAGGGCGGCAAGATCGAGGTCGACGGCGAGCTGCTCCAGGAGGACGGACGCTTCGTCGTTTGACCCAGTCCTCCGGTGCTAGGGTCAAGGCATTGTCATCTAACGCAGGGGGCGGGATGCTGAAGAGCAGGCGGACTCGGATAGGCGCGGTCGCGGCGATCGCCGTATGCGCGGCACTCGGATCGGCGAGCAGCGCATCTGCCGCGACTTACACGGTCGGCGACTTCGGCGACGCCGACCCCACCCCGGTGTGCCTCCCGAACAACCCTTCCAGCTGCAACCTACGGGGGGCGATGGAAGCGGCGCGCACGGTCGGCGAAACGTCGGTGATCAACCTGCTCCCCGGCACCTACCACCTGACGCTCGCGGGCGAGAACGGGTTCGACGACAACGACCACGGCGATCTTGACTACGTGAACATCGCCGGCACGATCGCGGAATCGAATCTGACCATCAACGGGGCGGGCCCCGGGCAGACGACCATCCAGGCGCCGAGCACCTTCTATCGGATCCTCGAGGTCCAGAGCCCCGCCGCGGTCACGATTCAGGGGATCAACTTCACCGGCGGGAGGGCGACTACGCTCGCCGATGGAAACCCCGGGGCGGAAAACGGCAATTCCGGGGGCGCGATCCTGGCGCCATCCTCGGGCGGGTCGCTGGCTCTTCAGAATGTCCGGTTCGAGGACAACGCGACGTTCACGGGCAGCGGCGTGGGCGGCGCGATCCTGGTTCAAACGGATCTGACGATCGAGAACGCATCCTTCGTCAACAACAGCGCCGTGGATCGCGGCGGAGCGGTCGCGGCGTTGACACCGTTCCAAGGCGGGGCAAACGTCGCGATCTCGAATTCGACCTTCGACCGGAACAAGGCCACGAACGTGGGTATCCCCGGCGGCGGCGGCGGGGCGATCGCCAACCAGGGGGACGTTCCTATGGGCTCGGCCGAGCTCGACACGGTCATGACGGTCACCAATTCCAGCTTCGACGGCAACACCGCGGCCGGGTTCGGCGGCGCGATCGACAGCTTCGGTGGGGGGACGACGGCGATGAACGTCATCAGCAGCACGTTCACCCGAAACAAGGCGAACGTCGACAACACCGGGCCGGAGGGCAGCGGAGCGCTGCAGAACGGAGACGTGGCCTTCACGGTCCGGAACTCGCTGCTGGTGGACAACTCAGTCGGCTTCGACGGGCCTAATCCAGGCCCCGGTTCGGACTGTGGTGGCTTTCCGTTCACCTCTCAGGGCGGCAACGTGCTCGGCGGGGCTTGCAACGGGTTCAATGCCGTCGGCGACGTCGCGCTCGAGGACATCGCACAGAATCAACCGTGCGTCGGACCCCTCTCCGCCAACGGCGGGCCAACGCTGACGCTGCCGTTGCTCACATGCAGCGTTGCGATCGACCACACCACGGGCTGCCCCGCGACCGACCAACGCGGCGTCCCGCGACCCCAGGGCGTGGCCTGCGATTCGGGCGCCTTCGAGCTCGTGCCGCCCGTACCCGCGCCGGGCGTCACCGTCACCCCGGCACCGACTCCCACCGCCCCGGCGAAGAAGTGCAAGAAGAAGAAGAAGAAGAAGGGGAGCAAGAAGAAGAAGTGCAAGCGCAAGAAGCGCAAGCGCAAGTAGCCCTCGGGGCGCGATTCATACAATCGGGGCCATGTCAGGTCATTCGAAGTGGTCCTCGATCAAGCACAAGAAGGGCGCCGCCGACGCCAAGCGCGGCAAGCTGTTCACCAAGCTCGCGCGCGCGATAACGGTCGCGGCGCGCGACGGGGGCGGCGACGTCGACTCGAACCCGACCCTCGGGCTCGCGGTCCAGAAGGCGCGCGACAACTCGATGCCCAAGGACAACATCCAGCGGGCGATCGACCGCGGCACCGGCGAGGGCTCCGACGCGGCGGCGATCGAGGGCGTCACCTACGAGGGCTACGGCTCCGGCGGCGCCGCGATCCTGGTCGAGACGCTGACCGACAACCGCAACCGCACCGGCTCTGAGATCCGCCACGCCTTCGAGCGCCACGGCGGCAGCCTCGGCGAGCCCGGGTCGGTCGCCTGGCAGTTCGCCAAACGCGGCGTGATCCTGCTCGACGGCGAGCGCTACGGGGAGGAGGACACGATGCCGGCGATCGACGCCGGCGCCGAGGACGTGGTCGTCGATGGCGACGTGCTCAAGGTCCTCACCGACGCCGCGACCCTGAGCGACGTCCGGAGCGCGCTCGAGGCCGCCGGGGTCGAGATCACCGCGGCCGAGCTCTCGATGGAGCCCGCGAACGAGGTCGACGTCGGCGAGGGCGACGCTCCGGCCCTGATGCGCCTGATCGACGCGCTCGAGGAGCACGACGACGTCGAGTCGGTGCACTCGAACTTCAACGTCCCGGACGACGTGCTCGAGCGGGTCGCGGCCGGTTGAACGATTTCACCCGCTGAGCAGGGAAAAGAGTCGCTCACAAAGCAGGCCGCGGACATTTGTGCGAGTGTTCCCGGCCGTTAGTTAGTGGGCGCGGACTCCGCATTGCTTAATGGCGGTCGGCGCTCAATTTTCACCCACTAGTGGAGGGATTAATGAACGCACGCAAGAGAATGTCGACCGGTGCCGTTGTGGCCGCGGTCGCGCTGCTCGGAGGAGCCATCTTCGGTGGCACCGCCGACGCACAGAAGAAGAAGAAGAAGGGTGGTGGTGGCTCGGCCACCGTCACGAAGACCGTCAACGCCCCGGTCCCGGATGCGATCGGAAACGGCGTCGAGAAGGTCCTCGACGGCAAGCTGGCGACCACGCTCACGGTCGGCAAGGCCGGTAAGAACAAGTCGATCGGCCGCGTGGCCGTCACGCTCCAGACCACCGGTCTGGCCGCTGGCGCCGCGGGCGACCTCGACGCCAACATCACGGCGCCTGACGGCACCACGGTCGGCCTCTTCGGCGGACTCGCTGGTCAGTCGATCGGACCGCTGACGATTCAGCCGAACTCGCCGTTCGAGGCGTGTTCGTACAACCCCGCGACCCAGGTTCCGCCGCCGCCTCCGTGCGACGATCCGGACGAGACCGTCAACGCGCCCTACGTGGGCACCGTTGGCAACGCCGGTCTCAACCTGCTCAACGGCGGTCGCATGAAGGGCAACTACATCGTCAACGTCTACGACCGCGGATACGCGATCGCTCCGGACCCGGCGCTGACGAGCATCGTCAACAGCATCAGGCTGCAGGTCACGGCCGCCAAGGCTCCTAAGTAAGCCAAGGCAGCCAGCAGCACCGCTTCAAGCGAAGGCCGGCCCCCGCTTCATCGGGGGGCCGGCCTTTTGCGTTCCCGGCAGCGAGACTTTTCGGGCGATCGGTTGTTTGCTCGGTTACATCAAGCCGGCGTCACGGGCAACCCTGCGTATATATGCGGGCGGCACGGCGCCACAAGTGGAGGGATTAATGAACGCAAAGAAGCGACTTTCTGTGGGGGCCACCGTGGCCGTCGTCGCGCTGTTCGGCAGCGCGATGATCGGCGGCACGGCTCAGGCGCAGAAGAAGAAGAAGAAGGTGGCCGGCCACCGTCACGAAGGCCGTCAACGCCGCCGGTTCCCGGATGCGATCGGACACGGCGTCGAGACAGGTCCTCGACGGCAAGCTCGGCGACCACGCTCTCGTTCGGCAAGACCGGCAAGAACAAGTCGATCGGCCGCGTGGCCGTCACGCTCCAGACCACGGGTCTCGCCGCTGGCGCCGCCGGCGATCTCGGGCCGACATCATCTGCGCCCGTCGGCACCCGGTCGGCCTCTTCGGCGGCCTCGCTGGTCAGTCGATCGGACCGCTGACGATTCAGCCGAACTCGCCTGTATCGACTGCTCGTTCAATCCGGCGACCCAGCCTCCGCCGCCGCCGCCGTGCAACAACCCTGACGCGACCCTCCTGCCGCCGTACGTGGGTACGGTCGGCAACTCGATCTCGATCTGTTCCGGGGTTCGAAGTCAAGGGCAACTGGCATCGTGTTCTACGACACCGACGCTCCGAACGATCCGGCGGTTGACCCGCCCGTGACGAGTGTCGTCAACTCGGTGGCACTCACGATCAAGCCGAAAGCCAAGGACTAGGACCAGAATCTCTGCGATGAAAAGGGCCGCCTCCGGGCGGCCCTTTTCTTTGCCACGCTCGCCGAAAGGGAGGCATCCGGACGGCGAGCAAGAATCACTCGGCATGATCGTGATCGGCATCGATCCGGGAGCTGCCAACACTGGCTTCGGGGTCGTGCGCACGGCGGGCGACCGGCTCGTCGCCCTCGACGGCGGCGTGATCGAGACCGCCCCGAGCACCCCGGTCGAGGAGCGGCTCGCGGCTATTCACTCCGCGCTCGTCGAGCTGATCGAGTGGCACGAGCCGAAGGCGATGGCGCTCGAGGACCTGTTCTTCGGGCGCAACGTCGGATCGGCGCTGGCGGTCGGCCAGGCTCGGGGCGTCGCGATGCTCGCCGCCGCGCAACGCAAATTGCCCTGCTTCGACTACACCCCGCAGGCGGTCAAGAAGGCGGTCTGCGGATCCGGCGCCGCCGACAAGCGCCAGGTCCAGCAGATGGTCGCCAGTTTGCTCTCGCTGCCCGAGCCACCCGGCTCGGACCACGCCGCCGACGCGCTCGCGGTCGCGATCTGCCACGCGGGCGCGGCGGCGATGCGCACCGCGGTCAGCGCCGCAGACCGCCGTACTGCCGCGGCGGCTGCCTAACCGCACGAAGGCATCCGGGCCGCGCCGCAGAATCAGTCTGGATGATCGCTTCCGTCAGCGGTGAGGTGCTCGTGCGCCGCGCCGACCACGTCGTGCTCGAGGCGAGCGGGGTCGGATACCGGCTCTCGGTCTCCTCCGAGACGCTCAAGTCCGTGCCCGCGCTCGGGGACCGCGCGACCCTCCACACGCAGCTCGTAGTCCGCGACGACGCGATGAACCTCTACGGGTTCGCGAGCGAGGGCGAGCGCGACCTGTTCGTGCTCCTGACCTCGGTCAGCGGCGTCGGGCCCAAGGTCGCGATCGCGGCGCTCTCCGGAGGGCCGGTCCGCGAGCTGTTGACCGCGATCGCCGCCGGCGACGGCAAGCGCTTCCAGGCCGTACCCGGGATCGGCAAGCGAACCGCCGAGCGGATCATCGTCGAGCTGCGCGAGAAGGTCGCCGGGGAGATCGAGGCCGACGGTTTCAGCGAACCCGGGGAAGAGCCCTCGGCGCGCTCGCTGGCGCGCGAAGGGCTGCTCAACCTCGGCTACACGCCGACCGAAGCCGAGCAGCTCCTCGACGGGGTCTCGGGTGAGACGCCCGAGGAGCTGGTCGAGGCCGCCCTGCGCCAGGCCGCCGGGTCGCCGAAGATCAAGGCGACACCTCGATGAGTGTCGAGCCGGGCAAGGGGATCCGGACGCCGGACGTCGACGCGATCGACGCGGAGGAAGTTCGCGTCCAGGAGGCGCGTGCGGCGGTCGTCGGCGACGACGCGCTCGATCGCTCGCTGCGTCCGCCGCGGCTCGAGGAGTTCGTGAACCAGGTCCAGGTCACAGACCAGCTCGCGATCTTCATCGAGGCGGCGCGCAAGCGCGGCGAGCCGCTCGACCACGTCCTGCTCGCCGGCCCGCCCGGGCTCGGCAAGACTTCGCTCGCCCACATCATCGCCGCCGAGCTCGAGGTGCCGATGGTCCAGACCGCGGGCCCGGCGCTCGAGCGCAAGGCCGACGTCGCGGCGTTCCTGACCTCACTCGAGCCGGGCACCGTCTTCTTCATCGATGAGATCCACCGCCTCGGCCGGGCGGTCGAGGAGACGCTCTACCCGGCGATGGAGGACCGCCGGCTGCCGGTCGTGCTCGGCGCCGGGGCGGGGGCGAGGACGGTCACCCTCGACCTCCCGGACTTCACCCTGATCGGCGCCACCACCCGGACCGGCCTGCTGACGACGCCGCTCCGCGACCGCTTCGGGGTCTGCCACCGGCTCGAGCACTACGCCCCGGAGGACCTCGCCCAGATCGTCGAGCGCTCCGCTGGAATCCTCGGGATCCAGGTCTCGAGCGAAGGCTGCGCGGCGATCGCCTCGCGGGCGCGCGGCACGCCGCGGGTCGCGAACCGGCTCCTGCGCCGGGTTCGCGACTTCGCCGAGGTCCGGGGATCCGGATCGGTCGACGACGAGATCGCCACCGAGGCGCTCGAGATGCTCGAGGTCGACGCCGCCGGCCTCGACCGCCACGACCGCCAGCTGCTCGCGAGCATCGCCGAGAAGTTCGCCGGCGGCCCGGTCGGCCTCTCGACGCTCGCGGTCGCGATCGGCGAGGAGGAGGACACGGTCGAGGACGTCTTCGAGCCCTACCTGCTCCAGCAGGGCCTGATCCAGCGCACCCCGCGCGGCCGCGTCCTGACCGAGCGCGCCTACACCCACCTCGGTCTCCCGGTCCCCTCTTCACACGCGTCCCTCTTCTGAAAAATGAAGGCCGGAGGCGTCCCAGCGTCGGGAGGGAGCCTCCGGCCACAACACGTGTTAACCGATTCGCTGGCCGCTAATCTCGCTGATCTCAAAACTGGGTAGCTCGCCGCCCGGCACGAGCGTCGGTGCCGGGACGCGGTCTCTATTAGCCTTCGCCGCGTGCCTTTCTTCATCTGCCCGAGTTGCGGGACCCGCCAGCAGAGCGCCGAGCGCACAGCCGGCTTCACGAGTCGCCCCAAGGGCTGCTCCAACTGCGGCTTCGGATTCCTGTTCGAGCTCCTCGATGACTATTACCCGGCCCCCGGCGCGGCCTTCTTCGTCCTCGACCAGGACGCGCGGGTCCTCGACCTCGGCAAGGGCGCCTTCGAGCTCACCGGCCTCAAGGACGAGGACGCGATCGGGCGCCCGGTCCAGGACGTGCTCGGCCTCGACTGGGTCGAGTCCGGCGACGGCGGCCAGTCCGCCACCGCGAAGACCGGGACCTTGACGAACCCGATTGAGACCTCTCTCGAGTGGGGGGTCAGGTCGCTGAACAAGAAGGTCTCGGTCAACGCCGAGGGCGACCTGCCCGCCGACGCCACCGCCGACGTCTTCCCCGCCTACGACGACGACGGCGGGTTGCTGCTCGTCCTCACCCCCGAGTAGCAGCGCATGGGGAACCGCCGCCGCAGCCTCTTCATCCTCGTCCTCGTCGCGGGCCTGATCTTCGCCTCGGCGGTCGTCGTGATGAGCAAGAAGACCGTGCTCGGCCTCGACCTCCAGGGCGGCACCGAGCTGATCTACGAGGGCAGGCCGACTCCGCAGACGCCGGAGGTCAAGCCGGAGGACCTCGACCGCTCGATCGAGATCATCCGCGAGCGAACCGACAAGCTCGGTGTCTCGGAGCCCGAGATCTCACGGATCGGGAACACCTCGGTCCGCGTCGGGCTGCCCGACGTCGACAACGCCCAGCGGGCGATCGACCAGGTCGGGACCACCGCGCAGCTCTTCTTCTACGACTGGGAGCCGAACGTCGTCCCGCGCCCGGGGGTCAACGACCCCGGCGAGGACGGGTTCCCGCGGCTCTTCGACGCGGTCGAGCTCGCCTCGAAGCAGAAGCCCGAGTGCAACAACTGCACGACCGGGACCCAGTACTACCTCTTCGACGAGCGCAGCCAGCAGTACCTCGCAGGGCCCGAAGAGGTCAAGGAGGACCTGTTCGCGAACCAGCCGGACGAGGTACAGCCGGCGGGCAGCGTGGTCCTCTCCGTTCCCCAGGGAACGATCGTCGTCCTCGACCAGAAGCCGACCGACGACGCCTCGACCGACGTCAACGAGGCCGACGAGGCGCCCGACGAGTACTTCGTGATCAAGGACCAGCCGAAGCTCAGCGGGACCGACATCAAGGATCCCGAGCAGAACTTCGACCCCGACACCAACCAGCCGAACGTCACCTTCGACTTCAACGACGAGGGGGCCGACAAGTTCCAGGAGGTGACGCGCGAGATCGCCCAGCGCGGGCTCGCGAACTCGCTCCCCGGCGGCGACGCGGCCTCGCAGTCCGACCACTTCGCGGTCGTGCTCGACCAGGAGGTCAAGTCGCGGCCGATCATCGACTACCAGGAGAACCCCGACGGGATCGACGGCAGGACCGGCGCCCAGATCTCGGGCCTCGAGCAGGGCGAGGCCCAGGACCTCGCAAACTTCATCCGGATCGGCGCGCTGCCGATCAAGCTCCAGCTGATCAGCCAGTCGACCGTCTCGGCCTCGCTCGGCCAGCAGGCGCTCGACCAGGGCCTGACGGCGGCGATCGTCGGGCTGATCCTCGTCCTGCTGTTCCTGATCGCCTACTACCGCTTCCTCGGGTTCGTCGCCGGGGTCGGGCTCTTGGTCTACGCCGTCTTCTTCCTCGCGCTGGTCAAGCTGATCCCGATCACGCTGACCCTCCCGGGGATCGCGGGCCTGGTGCTGACGATCGGCGTCGCGGCCGACTCGAACGTCGTCATCTTCGAGCGAATACGCGAGGAGGTGAGATCGGGCAAATCGATCCCTTCGTCGATCGCGACCGGCTATCGCAAGGGGATCGCGACGATCATCGACGCGAACGTGATCACGCTGATCACGGCGTTCATCCTCTTCGTCCTCGCGACGGCGGGGGTCAAGGGCTTCGCGTTCACGCTCGGCGTCGGGACGATCGTCTCGCTGTTCACCGCCGTCGTCTTCACCCAGGCGTTCCTCGGCCTCTTCGGGCGCGCGAAGTTCATGCGCTCTCCGGCCTTTATCGGCGCCGGCGAGCAGCGGGTGCGATGGCACTTCGACTTCATCGGCGCGAGCAAGTGGTTCTTCTCGACCTCGGGGCTGATCCTCGCGATCGGGGCGATCGCGCTCGCGACGCTGGGCCTCAACCTCGGGATTGACTTCGAGTCCGGGACCCGGATCACGACGGCGCTGAACGAGGACGCGAGCGTCGAGGACGTGCGGACGACGCTCGAGGGCGTCGAGGTCGACGACGCGGCGATCCAGTCGGTCGAGGACGAGGAGCTGGGCCCGAACGTGTTCCAGATCCAGACCAGCACGCTCGCGCCCGACAAGGTCGGCGGGGTGCAGTCGGCGCTCGAGAGCACCTACGGGCTCGCCGAGAACGGCTTCGACAGCCAGAGCATCGGGCCGACGTTCGGCGAGCAGGTCGCCCGCAGCGCGGTCTACGCGATCATCTTCTCGCTGCTCGTGATCTGCGCCTACGTCGCGTTCCGGTTCGAGCCCAAGTACGCCGTGCCGGTCGTGATCGCTGTGATGCATGACATCCTGATCACCGCCGGCGTCTACTCACTCGCGGAGCGGGAGGTGACGAGCGGCACCGTGGCCGCGTTCCTGACCATCCTGGGGTACTCGCTCTACGACACGATCATCGTCTTCGACCGGATCCGCGAGAACGTCCCGCGGCTGCCGCGCGCCGCTTTCACGCAGATCGTCAACCGCTCGATGAGCGAGGTCCTGACGCGTTCGCTGATCACCGGCCTCTCGACCGTCTTCCTGGTCACGGTGCTCTACATCTTCGGCGGCGCGACCCTGCAGGACTTCGCCTTCGCGATGATGGTCGGACTGGCCTCGGGCACTTACTCGTCGATCTTCATCGCCTCGCCGGTGCTCACGGCCTGGAAGGAACGCGAGCCCGCGTACGCGCGCAGGCGCGAGCGGATCGTCGAGCAGATGGGCTACCTGCCTCCGTTCCCGGAGGAGAACGTGATCGCGCGGCTCGAAGATGGGCCTGATGCTGGCGGCGATGCGCCGGTTGATGAAGGCGATGGGGGGCCGGAGGCTGGCGCGGCCCCGTCGGCCCCACAACCGGCTGCGCCGGTACAGGGGCCGCCGACACCGCAGCCGGCGCCGTCCACGGACACGCTGGGGCAGCCGACGCCCACCCCGACGCCTGAGCCTGCAGCCCCCACCCAGCCAGAGCCCGTCACCACAGCGGCGCCTCCGGAATCGGAGGCCGAGGGTGAGCAGGCGGAGCAGGGTGAGCAGACGAAGCGCGAGCAGCCGGAGTTGAGTGAGGCTTCGGCCAAGGCTCTCGAGCGGATGCGCGAGGATCGCAAGAGCGGGCGGCGCAAGAAGAAGCACGGGAGGCCGCGCTAGTGGCCGCGCTCGTCTGGGTGACGATGGGGATCGCGATCTGGCACTTCGCGGTCTTCATCCCCGATCGCTTCTGGAGCGGGATCGTCGGCGCGTTCCTCGGCTCGATGGCCGGGGCGATGATCTCCGGCGCGGCGTACCAGCTCGCGACCGGCGACACGATCGGCCAGACCGACATCGTGACCGCGATCGCCGCGATCCCGGGAGCCGTTCTCGGGATGGCGGTCATCTACGCGATCGGGATTCGCTCGGAGAACGCGCAAACCGCTCCCTAGCCGCTGGGAAATACGGGGTATTCCGTCCCGGCCCCGACTTAGCCTGGCACGGTGGCGGATGAACCCGGTCAGGCGCGGCTCGATCTCGAGCCCTACTCCTACTCGGAGGTCCGCTCGATCGCTGACGAGCTCGGGCTCGCCGAGCCGGTGGCGGTGACGCTCGTGCGGCGTGGCTACCGCAGCCCCGCGCAGGCGCGCGAGTTCATCGAGGGCAGCGAGTCGCACGACCCGCTCGCCTTCGACTCGATGGCCGACGTCGTCGCGCGGCTGCTCGACGCGGCGCGGGCGGGCAAGCGGATCACGATCCACGGCGACTACGACGTCGACGGCGTCTGCTCGACCGCGATCCTGGTCGGCACGCTGCGCGCGCTCAGCGCGAACTGCGACTGGCTGATCCCCGATCGCGCCTCGGACGGCTACGGGCTGACGATGTCGACCGTCGAGGCGCTCGCCGAGCGCGGCACCGACCTGATCGTGACCGCGGACTGCGGGATCACCTGCGCCGCGGAGGTGCGGGCCGCGCGCGAGCGCGGGATCGAGGTCATCGTCACCGACCACCACCAGCCCTCGGCCGAGCTCCCCGACTGCCCGATCGTCCACCCGGTCGTCTCCGGCTACCCGTTCGCAGAGCTCTGCGCGACCGGCGTCGCCCACAAGCTCGCCGAGGCGCTCCGGCGGGAGAGCGGGGCGGAGCCGGCGACCGACGAGCTCCAGCTCGTCGCGCTGGCGACGGTCGCCGACATGGTCCCGCTCGTCGGCGAGAACCGGCGCCTCGTCCGCGAGGGCCTCGCCGAGGCGCGGACCGGCGCCCGACCGGGGCTGCGGGCGCTGATCGCGGTCTCCCGAACCGATCCGACCAAGCTCGACGCCGGCGACCTCGGCTTCCGGATCGCGCCGCGCATCAACGCCGCCGGCCGCCTCTACCGCGCCGACGCCGGGGTCGAGCTGATGCTGACCGACGACGGCGCCCGGGCCGCGCAGGTCGCCTCGGAGCTCGACCGCGCCAACTTCGAGCGCCGCGACGCCGAGCGCAAGGCGCTCGACGCCGCCGAGCTCGAGCTCAGCCGGCTCGGCCCCGAGGCGCGCGAGGCGCCCGCGATCGTGCTCGCCGGCGAGGGCTGGCACCCGGGCGTGATCGGGATCGTCGCCTCGCGGCTCGTCGATCGCCACTGGCGCCCCGTCGTCCTGCTGACGCTCGAGGGCGAGCGCGCCCGGGGCTCGGCGCGCAGCATCCCCGGCTTCGACCTCGTCGCCGGGCTCGCCGCCTGCGGCGATCACCTGACCCGCTACGGCGGCCACGCGGCCGCCGCCGGGCTCGAGCTCGACGCGGCGGGCGTCGACGAGTTCCGGCGCGTCTTCTGCGCCCACGCGGCGGAGAAGATCGGCCCCGAGCAGCTCCAGCGGCGCCAGCGGATCGACGCCATGGTCGGCGTCGGCCGTGACGGGATCGGGCTCGAACTCGCCGAGCAGCTCGAGCGCCTCGGCCCGTTCGGCTCCGGCAACCCGGAGCCGCGGCTGCTGGTCCCCGCGGCGCGGATCGCCGAGGTGCGGGCGATGGGGCAGACCGGCGACCACGCCCGCTTCCAGCTCGAGAGCGGCAACGGGCGAGCCGAGGGCGTCGCCTTCAACGCCGGCGCCGAGCTGCGGGCGCTCGAGGACCGCGCCGCCGACCTCGCGGTCAGGCTCGAGGTCAACCGCTGGAACGGCGCCGTTGCGCCGCGGATCGTGCTCGAGCGCTCCGAGCCCGTGGCCGGCGAGGCGAGCGAGCCCGCCTGCCCGGATCGCGCCTCGGGCGAGGAGTGGTGGCGGCGCTTCGAGGCCGAGCTCGAGGCTTCGCACGAGGAGTGGCCGGGCGCCGCGGTCCGCGAGGCCGTCGACGGGGCCCGCGCCCGGGGCGAGCGCGAGGTCGTCGAGCGCCGCGGCGCGGCGGCGGTCGCGGCGATCGCCGAGCTCGTCTCGAGCGGCGACTCGGTGCTCGTGCTCTGCGCCGACGCGGCGCGCCGCCGCGAGCTCGTCAGCTCGGCGGCCGACCCGCGGCGGATCGGCGGCGAGGCCGCCGGGATCGCCTGCTCGCGCTGCTCCGACGCCGCCGCCGCCGAGGCGCTCGAGCGCGCCGCCGCAGGCCGGCTGGCGCTCGCCGACTGGGGCGCGCTGCTCCGCCGTCCCGGTGCCCCGAGTAGCTTCGAGCACGTGGTCTTGGTCGAGCCGCCGCCGTTCGAGGTGCTCGAGCGGTTGGCCGGGGCCCCGTTCTCCGGCGCCGGGACCGGGGCGACCCCGTTGCGGCGGGGACACCTGCACCTGCTCTGGGGCGCCGGCGAGGCCGAGCTCGCCGAGCGGCTGCTGGCGCGCGAGTGGCTAGTCCGCGACCAGCTCGTCGAGCTCTACCGCTCGCTGCGCGGCGCCGGAGATCTGGCCGGAGGCGAGCTCGAGGCCGCGCTCGCCGGGCCCGGCGGCTACCCGCGCTCGCCCGAGCTCGCGGGGCGCTGCGCGCGGGTCCTGATCGAGCTCGGGATCGGCGCCTGGGAGCCCGATGCCGGCGGCGGAACCCTGCGGGTCGTATCCTCGGAGCAGACGCAACTCGAGGGCTCGCGGGCGTACCTCGCCTACCGGGCCAGGCACGAGGAAGGCATCCGATTCCTGAGAAGTCGAACACAACCGAGCAAGAGCGAGATCCCGGCGGCGGCCTGAGCAGCGACGGCGGGGCCGACGCGGCCCAGGCCGTGGTCGAAGACGATCGCCAGGGCCACACCAAGGTCGGTGAGCCGACCGGCGCGTCGCCCGCCCCGGCTTCCGATCCCGTAACCAAGGCGCTCTCCAGCGAGGAGCGGGCACTGCTCGGCGACCTGTTCGCGGTGATCGAGGAGCACAGCGCCGGCGCCGCAAAGCCGATCGACCGCGACGCGGTCGAGCGCGCCTTCGGCTTCGCCTGCGAGAGCCACGCCGATCAGGTGCGCAAGTCGGGCGAGGACTTCATCACCCACCCGCTCGGGGTCGCGCGGATCTGCGCCGGGATGCGGCTCGACACCGAGACGCTCTGCGCGGCGCTGCTCCACGACACGGTCGAGGACACGAGCGCGAGCCTGGCCGAGGTCGAGAAGCGCTTCGGCGAGGAGATCGCCCAGCTCGTCGACGGGGTCACGAAGCTGACCGGGATCACGTTCAAGAGCCGCGACGAGCACCAGGCTGAGAACTACCGAAAGATGATGGTCGCGATGGCGAGCGACGTCAGGGTGATCCTGATCAAGCTCGCCGACCGGCTCCACAACATGCGCACGCTCGACGCGCTCGCGAAGCAGAAGCAGATCGAGAAGGCGCGCGAGACGCTCGAGATCTACGCCCCGCTGGCGCACAGACTCGGGATCCACGCGATCAAATGGGAACTCGAGGACCTCGCGTTCGCGACCCTGCACCCGCGCAAGTACGAGGAGATCAAGGAGCTCGTCGCACAGCAGCGCGCCGAGCGCGAGAACTACGTCACCGAGGCCGGGAAGTTCCTCTCCGCCGAGCTCGACAAGGTCGGGATCGAGGCCGAGATCTCGGGCCGCGCCAAGCACTTCTATTCGATCTACACGAAGATGACCCGCAAGGGGAGGGAGTTCAACGAGATCTTCGACCTGACCGCGATGCGGGTCCTCGTCGGCTCGGTCAAGGACTGCTACGGAGCGATCGGGATCATCCACTCGCTCTGGAAGCCGCTGCCCGGGCGCTTCAAGGACTTCGTCGCGATGCCGAAGGCGAACATGTACCAGGCGCTGCACACGACGGTCATCGGCCCCGAGGGCCAGCCGCTCGAGATCCAGATCCGGACCCCGGACATGCACGAGCTAGCCGAGTACGGGATCGCCGCTCACGTGATCTACAAGGAGGGCGCCACCGACGAGGACGCCGAGAAGCAGAAGATGACCTGGCTGCGGCAGCTCGTCGAGGCCGAGAAGGACCAGGACCCGAAGGAGTTCCTCGAGGCGCTCAAGGTCGACCTCTTCGAAGACGAGGTCTTCGTCTTCACGCCCCAGGGCGAGGTCAAGAGCCTCAGTGCCGGCTCGACGCCGCTCGACTTCGCCTACGCGATCCACACCGACGTCGGCCACACCTGCGTCGGCGCGAAGGTGAACGGCAAGATCGTGCCGCTGCACTACCAGCTCCGAAGCGGCGACATCGTCGAGGTCATGACCGCGAAGGCGGGCCGCGGCCCGTCGCGCGACTGGCTGAAGCTGGTCCGGACGACGCGCGCGCGGAACAAGATCAGCGCCTGGTTCAAGCGCGCGAGCCGCGAGGACGCCGAGCGCGAGGGGCGGGAGGGCCTCGTCTCGGCGCTCAAGAAGCAGGGGCTCCCGCACCAGCGGATCGTCGGCTCGGCGCTGTTCGCCGACGTGATCCGCGAGATGGGCTTCCGCAAGGCCGACGACTTCTACATCGCGCTCGGCCAGTCGAAGATCTCCTCGAAGGTCGTCGTCAACAAGCTGATGCAGCGGCTCAAGGCGGGCGAGGCGGTCGCCGACGACGCCCCGCTCCAGGGACTGCTCAAGGGCAGTGACGACGACCGCCGCCGGCCCAAGGACGCGAAGAACTTCGGGATCAAGGTCAAGGGCGTCGAGGAGGTCGCGGTCCGGCTAGCCAAGTGCTGCCGCCCGGTGCCCGGCGACGAGATCGTCGGCTACGTATCGCTCGGGCGCGGGATCACGATCCACCGCGAGGACTGCCGCAACCTGAAGGCGCTCCGCCGCGCGCCGGAGCGCTTCACCGACGTCGACTGGGACGGCGCCGGCGAGGCGACCTACCGGGTCGAGCTCCAGGTCGACGCCTGGGATCGCACCCGCCTGCTCGAGGACCTCTCGCGCACCTTCGCCGAGGCCGGGGTCAACATCCTCGAAGCGAGCTGCACGACCCGCCACCCGATGGTCAAGAACCGCTTCGTGGTCGAGGTCGGCGAGGTCGACCAGCTCAAGGGCGCGATCAGCCGCCTCCGCAACGTCGACTCGGTCTTCGACGCCTACCGGGTCACGCCGGGCAGCTAGGGCTCGGCGGGTACCGCCGGGTACCCTCGGTCACAGGTTGGCGAGCGTGGCGCGGATGGCTTCGGCCGTTTCGGCGGCTTCGGCGGCTGATCGGTACTTGCGGCGGGGCCAGAAGAAGCCTTTGAGGCCGTCTTTGGGCTTGCGGGGGGCGATGTGGACGTGGAGGTGGGGGACGCTTTGGGAGACGACGTTGTTGAGGGCGACGAAGCTGCCGGGCTTGCCCATCGCCTCGGGGACTGCGCGGGAGAGCAGCTTCGCGTTGGCGAACAGCGGCCCGACGAGCTCGTCGGGGAGGTCGGCGAGCGTCACGTGGTGCTCGCGCGGGACCAGCAGGGTGTGGCCGGGGAAGAGGGGGCGGATGTCGAGGAAGGCGACGAAGTCCTCGTCCTCGAGGACGATGTGGCCAGCATCCTCTCCGGCCGCGATGCGGCAGAAGAGACAGTCTTTGTGTGTTGATTCGGAGGCGATACGGGTATTCTCCCCCGCGAATGGCAAGGGGTTCTCTGAATCGAGGGATTGTGCTGGCGGCGCTTGCCGCGGCCGCTGCGTGGATGCTCGCCGCGCCCGGGATCGCCGGCGCCCAGAAGGCGAAGTCGAGCGCGAAGACGATCACGCGTGTCGGCTCGACCTCGATCTCCGGCTTCGCGAGCCTCGGCACGGCCAAGGCGCGCTGCCCCAAGGGCACGGTCGCGATTGGAGGCGGCTACGACAGCGCCGGGCTTCTTTTCGTCTACGAGTCGCGGCGGGTCAAGAACCACACCTGGCAGGTGAGCGCCGGCCAGTCGGGCGCCGGGCCGACGAAGCTGACCGCCTACGCCTACTGTCGCAAGGGGGTCGTCAGACAGGCGATCGAGACCGTCAGCCTGCCGGGATCGGCGCGAGCTGAGCAGCGGGCTGTGGCCGACTGTCCGAGGGGGCAGAAAGCGCTCTCCGGCGGCTTTCACCTTCCGGCCCAGGTCGACAGGATCGTCACCTTCGCCGTCGAGAGCAAGCTCGCCAGCTCGAGCAGCTGGTCGGTGAAGGGGGTCCGCTCCGCCGCGGCCGCCGGAGGCGACAACGACGTCACCGCCTTCGTCTACTGCGCCAAGACCAAGGGCAAGGGCGAGCTGCGGGAGAAGACAAGTTCGGCGGTCACGGCGGCGACGCCGGTGCCCGTCGAAGCCGCGACCGATCCATGCACGTCCCCGCGGCGAGCGCTCGGGGGCGGATTCGAGACGACGTTCACCGATCGCGGCGCCGACCGCGGTGCGATATTCGTCACCGAGTCGCGTGCGACCGGCAACGGGTGGCAGGTCTCAGGCAGCGCGACCGGTGGGGCGACCGGCATCGGCCTGCCCGTTTCGCTGAACAGCTTCGCGTTCTGCCGCTAGCCGCTAGGCGACGAGGCTCAGCGCCCGGGGCTCGATCCCGATCCGCGCCTCGGTGAAGTCACCGATGTAGTCGCCGTCGACCTGGATCGGGAAGCTGCGCGGGGCGCCTCCTGCGTCGCTCGAGATCGACGCGACGTTGGCCTCGGTCAGGCCGTCGAAGTGCTCGATGTGGCGATGCTTCGCGGCCCTGAGCTTGGGGTGGAGGACGCGGGCCGCGATCGTCGGCATGTCGCGCTGGGTCGCGCGCGCGAGGACCGCCGCCGACAGCCGGCCGTTTGAGAGCTCGGCGCCCTCGCAGATCCGCACCGGGCGGTCGGCGAAGTACGTGAACGGGTCGGAGTTCTGGAAGATCGCGGTCACGCCCTCGGCGGCCTCGCCGTTGACGCCGACGTTCATCCGCACCGGGTCGCGCATGTACTCGCGGTAGAAGCCGGTGACGGCGGCCCAGGTGAAGTACCAGGGACCGAGGCGCGCCTTGAGCTTCGGCCGCGAGTCGACCTTGCGGACGACGGTCGCGTCGAGCCCCATCCCGCAGGCGAAGACGAAGCGGCGGTCGTTGATCGTCCCGAGGTCGATCCGCCGCGGCCTGAAGTCGTCGGCGATCCCGATCAGGTGCTCGGTCGCGTCGACGACGTCGGTGGGGATCCCGAGCGTCCGCGCGACGACGTTGGTGGCGCCGCCGGGGAGGACCGAGACCGGGATGTCGGTCCCGGCGAGTCCGTTGGCGACCTCGTTCAGGGTCCCGTCGCCGCCGAAGGCGACGACGATGTCGTAGTCGCCGCCGCCCGCCTCGCGGCCGATCTCGATCGCGTGCTCGGCGGCCTCGGTGTCGATCGCCTCGACGTCGTAGCGCGCCTGGAGGGCGTAGACGACGAGGTTCTTGAGCCTGCTCGAGACCGTCGTCGCGTAGGGGTTGACGATGATCAGCATTCGTTTCTTCGCCGCGCCGGGAGCGATCGGCTGCGCCGGGGAAGCGGTCTCCGGAGAATGGCGCGGCTTATCGGGCGTCCGGGTCGCGGGCACGGTGTTTGTTAACCCCGCTCCGCTGCGGGGTTACCCGCTCGCCCGAGGCTGATCGGCTCGCCCTCGCCGGTCGACTCGAAGCGAACGATCCCGTCGTCGTCGAGCTCGCGGACGCGGCCGGCGTTGGCAAGCAGGTCGACGTGGCCGATCACCTCCGAAAGCGTCAGGAAGGCCTGGGTGACGGCGACGTTCCCCCACAGCGCCTGGGCGAGCTCGTAGCCGGTGCGCGGCTGCTCGGCGATCAGCCCGTGGAGCTTCTCGGCGCGGCGCTCGTGGAGCGCGAAGCGCTCGTCGATCAGCGCGACGTGGTCGGTGATCGGCTCGCCGTGGCCGGCGAGCACGATCTCGGCGGGCAGCTCGCGGGTCTTGGCCAGCGAGTCGATGTACTCGACCAGCGCCTGGCGGCGGCGGTTCGAGCCGTCGAGCGGCCGCGAGATCAGCGGGTTCGAGGAGATGTTCTTGATCAGGTGGTCGGCGGCGAGCAGGATCTTGCGGTCGGCGTCCCAGAAGAGCGTGTCGGAGGGGCTGTGGCCGGGGCGCAGCATCACCTCGAGCTTTCGGTCGCGCATCACCAGCAGCTCGCCGTTGCGCAGCGGGCGGGTCACCTTGGCCTTCGATCCCCAGGCGCGGAAGCTGCCCGAGACGGTGCGCAGCGCGCTGACGACGTCCTCGGGGATCCCGTGGCTCTGCATCAGCTCGGCCGCCTGCTCGTCGTCGCGCTCGGCGTCCTGGCCGAAGTTCTCGACGAACGGGACGACGACGTCGATCGCGGCGACCTCGGCGCCGGAACGCCGGGCGACGATGTCGACCAGGCCGAGGTGGTCGATGTGCTGGTGGGTGAGGATCACGAGCTCGATGTCCTCGATCGAGCGCCCGAGCGCCGAGAGCTGCGACTCGAGCTCGTCGAGCGCCTTGCCCGAGTTCGGCCCGGCGTCGACCAGGGTCAGCGGGTCGTCCTCGATCAGGTAGCAGTTGACCCTGCCGACCGCGAACGGGGTCGGGATCCGCAACGTGTGAATCCCGGCCTCGGCGAGGCGCGCGGCGACGTCGTCGGTCACGCGCGGATCAGCCCCAGGACCTCGTCGCGCTTCTCGGCCATGTGCTCGGGCGAGATCAGCGACTCGAGGTTGAGCCGCAGCAGCGGCTCGGTGTTCGAGGCGCGGACGTTGAAGTGCCAGTCGGGGTAATCGATCGAGACCCCGTCGAGCCGGGTGATCTCCCCGTCGGAGTAGCGCCCGGCGATCTCCTCCATCTTCGCGTCCTGGTCGTCGACCTCGGAGTTGATCTCGCCCGAGATGAAGTACTTCGAGCGAAACTCGGCCATCAGCTCGGCGAGGCTCCTGCCGTCGCGCGAGATCAGCTCGAGGATCAGGAGCGCCGGCAGCGTTCCCGAGTCGGCGCAGAAGAAGTCCTGGAAGTAGTAGTGGCCGGAAACCTCGCCGCCGAAGACGGCGTCGGTCTCGCGCATCCGGACCTTGAAGAAGGCGTGCCCGACCCGGCTCAGGTCCGACTCGCCGCCGGCGGCCGCGACGGTGTCGGGGACCGCGCGGCTCGAGCGCGGGTCGTAGAGGATCGTCGCGCCGGGGTGTTTCTCGAGCGCGGCGCGGGCGAGCAGCGCGCAGATGAAGTCGCCGTCGCAGAAGCTCGCCTCGCTGTCGATGAAGAAGCAGCGATCGGCGTCGCCGTCCCAGGCGATCGCGAGGTCGACGCCCAGCTCGCGAACCTGCTCGACGATGAAGGCGCGGTTCTGCTCGAGCATCGGGTTCGGCTCCCGATCCGGGAACTCGCCGTCGGGCGTCCAGTAGGTCGTCGTCAGCTCGATCCCGAGCTGCTCCAAGAGCGGGCCGATCATCGTGCCGGCCATCCCGTTGCCACCGTCGGCGAGCACCTTGAGCCCCTTGATCGAGGCGGTGTCTACGAGGCTCAGCATGTGGGCGCGGAACTCATCGCCGATCTCGACCTCTTCGACCGAGCCGCCGCCGGGCGGATCGGGGAGGCCCTCCTCGATCAGCGCCCGGACCTCCTGGATCCCGGCGTCGCCGGAGAACGGCCGCGCGCCCTCGCGAAGCAGCTTGACTCCCGTGTAGGGCTTCGGGTTGTGCGAGGCGGTGACCATCGCCCCGCCGTCGAGCTCGCGCGAGCCGACGAGGAAATAGAGCATCTCGGTCGCGACCTCGCCGGCGTCGATCACCGCGGCGCCCTCGTCGACCAGTCCCTCCCGCAGCCGGCCCGCCATCTCCGGCGCGGTCAGCCGCATGTCGCGGCCGAGGCCGACCCGCAGCTCGGCGGTCGGCTTCTCGTGCACCCCGCCGAGCAGGCGCGCGAACGCGCGGCCGATCGCGTAGGCCGTGGTCTCGTCCATCTCCGTGCCGTGGAGACCGCGGATGTCGTACGCCTTGAAGATGCCCGGCGGCGCGAGGACGGTGTCAGTCAAACGCGCCTCGAAGCGCCCCGTAGCTCTGCTCGAGGGTCTGCGGCATCACACGCGTGTCGGCGAGCACCGGCATGAAGTTCGTGTCGCCGCCCCAGCGCGGGACCACGTGCATGTGGATGTGGTGCTCGACGCCGGCGCCGGCGACCTTGCCCTGGTTGAAGCCGACGTTGTAGCCGTGCGGCGAGTAGGTCTGCTCGAGCTGCCTCATCGCGCGCTGGGCGAGCGCCATGACCTCGGCGACGGTCTCGGGGTCGAGCTCCTGTAGCGCCCCGGTGTGCTCGTAGGGCGCGACCATCAGGTGGCCGTTCGTATACGGGAACTTGTTCAGGATCACGAACGCGCGCTCGCCGCGGTGGACGATCAGGTTCGCCTCGTCGTCTTCCTCGGCGACCTTGGCGCAGAAGATGCAGTCCTCCTCGATGTCTTTGCTCGCGTCCTTCACGTACTCAAGGCGCCACGGAGCCCAAATGCGGTGGTTGGCCACCGGCGGGAGGCTACTTGGCGGCGGCGGGGACCTTCGCGGTGCAGAACGCGCAGCGCTTCGCCTCGATCGGGATCTCGCTCAGGCACTCGGGACACACGCGCGAGTCTTCATCCAGAGGCTCCGTCTTGTAGCGCTTGACGAGCGCGTTGACGGGCCGGATCACGAGAAAGAAGACGACCGCGGCGATGATCAGGAAGCTGAGCAGTGCGTTGATGAACTCGCCGTAGCGAAACTCGCTGCCGTTGATCGTGAAGGTGAGACCGGCGAAGTCGGGCTCGCCGCCGATCGCGGCGATCAGCGGCGTGATCAGGTCTTCGGTCAGCGAGCTGATCACGGCCGAGAACGCGACCCCGATCACGACCGCGACCGCGAGCTCGACCAGGTTGCCTCGCAGCAGGAACTCGCGGAAGTCCTTGAGCATCGGTTCCTGTTCTTTCCCCTCGCTGCGGCGATAAACAAGCGACCGCTGGTATCGTCAATTTTGTGGAGAAGGGCAAGGGATTCCTGGCGATGATCCGCGAGCGGGGGAGCTACGCGAACATCGCCGCGACCGCGGCGCTCTGCCTGGCGCTCGGCGGGGCGAGCTACGCCGCGGTCGACTCCGGCGCGCTCAGCGCGAAGAAGAAGAAGGCTGCAACAGGACCGCGAGGACCCCAGGGCCCGGTCGGGCCCCAGGGCATCGTCGGCCCGCAGGGCCCGCCCGGACCCTCCGGGGGCTCGGGGCAGCGCGGGCCGACCGGAGCCACGGGGGCGACCGGGGCGACCGGGGCAACCGGGGCGGACGGGCCCGGGGCGATCAAGCTCGACACCAACGTCTTCAGCGGCAACTCGGGTCCGCTCAGCGCGGGTCCGCTGCTCACCCTGTCGGCCCAGTGCGGCCTCAACACCGACCCGCCGAGCACCGGGAAGCTGGTCAAGGTCTTCGCTTCCTCTGAGGCCGGAGGCACCTTCGACTACTCGGCGACCGGCACCCAGATCGTGCCGCCCGTGGGCACGCCGGCGGCGAGCATCGCCAACACCATTCAACTGGCAAGCGGCGCCGCGCCGGTCGAGACGATCTTCAGCGCCGCCCCGGACGACACGACGACGAACATCGTCGGCACGATCGTCTTCCGCGCCAACAACAACGTCGTGATCACCGCCCCGTTCAGCCTTTCGATCAACAACGCCGCCGGCGGCGGGACCGACATCTGCCGCTTCAGCGGCACCGCGGTCTCCGCCGACTAGAGCCAGCCGCGCTTGCGGAAGAACATGATCATCCCGAACATGATCAGCAGCATCGAGGCGACGATCGCGTAGAACGCGGTCTCGTCGCCCTCGCCGGGGACGCCGACGTTCATCCCCCAGATGCTGGCGAGCAGGGTCAGCGGCAGGACGATCACGGAGATCGAGGTCAGGACGCGGAGGATGTCGTTGACGCGGTGGGAGATCAGCGACTCGTTGGTCTCCTCGAGCGCCTCCACTACCTCCTTGTAGTTCTCGAGCATGTCCCAGATCCGCTCGTGGGCGTCGACGACGTCGTCGAAGTAGATCTCGAGGTCCATGTCGGGGGCGAGGTAGCGCTGCTTGACGCCTTCGAGGTCCCGCAGGACGGGTCGCTGCGGGCGGATCACCTTGCGGAAGTTGATGATCTCCTGCTTCGCGTTCGAGAGGTCGCGGACCATGTCCTCGGAGCGCCCCGAGAAGATGTCCTCCTCGAGCGCGTCGAGCTTGTTGCCGATCTTGCGCAGCATCGGGAAGCAGTAGTCGAAGCTGTCGTCGACGAGGCGGTAGAGCAGGTAGCCCGAGCCGCGGGCGAAGAGCTGGTCGCGGAGCTCCTCCTTCGAGCGGCAGCGCTCGAACAGGTACTCGACCGGCTGCAGCGGCTGGTTCGGGATCGAGACCATGAAGCCGGGCCCTACGAAGAGGTCGAGCTCGCCGGTGCCGAGCCGCCCGGCGGCGCGGTCGAAGACCGGGAAGTGGAGGACGATGAACAGGTAGTCGTCGTAGACGTCGATCTTCGGGCGCTGGTTGCGCGAGGAGACGTCCTCGAGGTCGAGTGCGTGGAAGTCGAAGTTCTGCTCGAGCCAGGCGAGCTCGGCCGGCCCCGGCCGGTCGATCTTGACCCAGCGCAGCCCCTCGGCCGCGATCTCCTCTACCTGCGGGGTCTCGGGCTCAGCCTGCGGCGCGACGAGCGGCGCGGGCGCGCGGCCGGTGCGGCGAAGCCGCGGCAGGCTCGGGATCCGCCGCTCGCTCGCCATCGCTGTTGCTCGTCGATTCCATCGTCGGATTCACTCTACGCGAGTCGCTATATTGCCTTGCACATAGCTCACCACATCCAGAGGGGTGGAGGGACTGGCCCGTAGAAACCCCGGCAACCCGTATAGCTCGACCATCAGGTTCGGTTATGCAGGGTGCCAACTCCAGCAGGTGCAAGACCTGGGAGATGTGGAAGTCCTCTCGGACCTCTGCCTCTGTTTTCCCAGGTGGAGGTCTTTTTCGTAGAGAGGAACGGCTTGGCCATCGAAGCGCTCAGATGCAAGGAATGCAAGACGGAGTACGAGCTCGACGCGAGCTTCGTCTGCGAGCGCTGCTTCGGGCCGCTCGAGGTCGCCTACGACTTCTCCGACCTCGACGCCGAATCGGCGAAGCGCAAGATCCAGGCGGGCTCGAACGGGATCTGGCGCTACGCGGACTTTCTCCCCTTCGACGGCCGGCCGCAGGACCCGCTCGAGCCCGGGCTGACGCCCCTGATCGAGGCCGAGCGGCTCGCCGAGCACCTCGGGCTGGGCGAGCTCTGGATCAAGAACGACGCAGCGAACCCGACCCACTCGTTCAAGGACAGGGTCGTCGCGGTCGCGGTCGCGAAGGCGAAGGAGCTCGGCTTCGAGACCGTCGCCTGCGCCTCGACCGGCAACCTCGCCAACGCGGTCGCGGCCCACTCCGCCGCCGCGGGGCTCGACTCCTACGTCTTCGTCCCGGCCGACCTCGAGGAGCAGAAGCTGCTCGCGACCGGCATCTACGGGACCAACCTCGTCGGCGTCAAGGGCAACTACGACGACGTCAACCGTCTCTGCACCCAGCTCTCCCAGGAGCGGCCCTGGGCGTTCGTCAACGTCAACCTGCGGCCCTACTACGCCGAGGGCTCGAAGACGCTCGCCTACGAGACGATCGAGCAGCTCGGCTGGTCGCTGCCCGACCGGATCGTCGCCCCGATCGCCTCGGGCTCGCTGTTCACGAAGATCCGGCGCGGGATCACGGAGTGGCAGGAGATCGGGCTTGTCGGGAGCGGGATGCCGATCTTCAACGGCGCCCAGGCCGAGGGCTGCTCACCGGTCGCGACCGCGTTCGCCGAGGGCTGGGACGTCTGCAAGCCGCAGAAGCCCGACACGATCGCCAAGAGCCTCGCGATCGGCGACCCGGCCGACGGCGTCTACGCGCTCGACGTCGCGCGCGAGACCGGGGGCTCGATCGACTCGGTCACAGACGACGAGATCCGCGCCGGGATCAAGCTGCTCGCCGAGACGACGGGGGTCTTCACCGAGACCGCCGGCGGGGTCACCGTCGCGACGCTGGCGAAGCTCGCCGAGCGCGGCGAGATCTCGCGCGACGAGCGCGTCGTCGTCTACATCACCGGTGAGGGCCTGAAGACGCTCGACGCCGCCCGCGAGAGCTTCGTCATGCATGAGATCGAACCGACCCTCGACGCGTTCGAGGCCGGGGTCGAGCAGCCGGCCGCTGTATAGGATTCGCGGCGGATGTCGGTCACGGTCAAGATTCCAGCCCAGCTCCGGGCGGTCACAGGCGGCGAGGGCGAGCTCGAGGTCGAGGGCTCGACCGTCGGCGAGGCGCTCGACGCCGTCTTCAACGAGCACGGTGACCTGCGCGAGCGGATCACCGAGGAGGGCGACCTGCGCCGGTTCGTCAACGTCTACGTCTCCGGCGAGGACATCCGCTTCCAGGACGGCCTCGACACCGCGGTCGAGGACGGCGCCGAGATCACCATCCTGCCCGCCGTAGCGGGCGGGGCCTAGACCACCCTGAAGCCTCCGGTACTGATCCTCTGCGGCGGCCGCGGCACGCGCTTGCGCGAGCGGACCGAGACGATCCCCAAGGCGCTGGTCGAGATCGGCGGCCGGCCGATCCTCTGGCACGTGATCCGGATCTACGCCGCCCAGGGCTTCGGCCGCTTCCTGCTCCTGACCGGCCACAAGGGGGAGATGATCGAGGCCTGGGCCGCGGACGAGGAATGGCCCGAGGGGGTCGAGATCGAGTGCCTCGACACCGGCGATGACACGCCGACCGGCGGGCGGATCGCTTTGGCGGGCGAGCGGATCAGCGACGCGCCGTTCTGCGCCACCTACGCCGACGGGGTCGCCGACGTCGACCTCGATGCGCTGCTCGGCTTCCACCGCGACAACGGCCGGCTCGCGACCGTGACCGTCGTCCGCCCGCGGCTCCAGTTCGGGGTCGCCGAGCTCGACGGCGACGGCAAGGTCGCCGGCTTCGAGGAGAAGCCCGAGCTCGACACATGGATCAACGGCGGCTTCTTCTGTTTCGAGCCGGGGGCGCTCGACTACATCTCCCGCGATTCGGTGCTCGAGCGCGAGCCGCTCGAGCGGCTCGCCGCCGACGACCAGCTCAGCGGCTACCGCCACGAGGGCTTCTGGGACTGCATGGACACCTACAAGGACGCGGTCGAGCTCAACGACCTCTGGGCCCGCGGCGAGGCGCCTTGGCGAGCCTAGTCACGGGAGCCCAGGGCTTCGCAGGCGCCTGGCTCTCGAAGGCGCTGCTCGACTCCGGCGATGAAGTCGTCGGCTACGACCGCGGGCGCTCCGAGCGCTCGGCGCTCGAGCTGCTCGGGATCGACGGCGAGGTCGAGGTCGTGCGCGGCGACCTCGTCGACGCCGAGCGCTTCGCGCAGGCCCTCGCCGATCACGGCGTCGAGTCGGTCTTCCACCTCGCCGCGCAGACGCTCGTCGGCGAGGCGAGCGCCTCGCCGGCTGAGACCTTCGAGTCGAACGTCCGCGGGACCTGGAGCGTGCTCGAGGGCTGCCGCGGGGCGGGGGTCGGCGCCGTCGTCGTCGCCTCCTCCGACAAGGCTTACGGCGCCAGCGACGAGCTGCCGTATACGGAGGAGACGCCGCTGCGCCCGACCTTCCCCTACGACGCGAGCAAGGCCGCGGCCGACCTGATCGCGCGCAGCTACTGGCACACCTACGCGCTCCCGGTCGCGGTCACCCGGTTCGCCAACCTCTACGGCGGCGCCGACCTCAACTTCTCGCGCCTCGTGCCCGAGGCGGTGACCGCGGCGCTCGAGGGCCGCGCGCCGGTGATCCGCTCCGACGGCACCCCCGAGCGCGATTTCCTCTACGTCGAGGACGCCGCGTCGGCATACCTCGCGATCGCGGCCGCGCTGCGCGGCGGCGAGGTCGGGGGAGAGGCGTTCAACGCGGGCGGCGGCGAGCCGCACTCGGTGCTCGAGGTCGTGGGGCTGATCTGCGAGCTCGTCGGCGCCGAGGTCGAGCCCGACGTCCGCGGCGAGGGCGTGCCGACCGGCGAGATCGACCGCCAGTGGCTCGACCCGGCGAAGCTGCGCGAGACGCTGGGCTGGGAGCCGGAGGTCGATCTCCGCGAGGGACTGGGGCGGACGATCGACTGGTATCGCGAGCACGCCGACGCGCGTCCATGAGAGAATGAGGCCGTGCTCGGTAGGGGACGCACAAGCAGGGCTTCGGTATTAATCGCGGCGGCGCTCGCGCTGGCGCTGCCGACCGCGGCAGAAGCGGCGACGTTCGACTACGGCTTCGAGGACGGCAGCGCGAGCGGCTGGACGTTCTCAGGCGACAGAACCCGCCCGGGGGGCGTAGCGGCGATCAACAACGGTGAGGGAAATCCCGGCCGGACCATCTTCGTCCAAGACTTTCTGGCCGATGGTCCCAACGGCTTCTTGCACCTCCACTTCCCCGAGGCGCCCGCGGGCACCTTTGCCGGCAACTACGGCGGAGCGCTCTCGCTCGACCTCCGCCTCGACGAGGTTCCGCCGTCCGCGCTGCCGATCCTCGTCAAACTCGAGGGGGACGGTCCGAGCATGCTCGGTGTCAGCGCCCCTGTCGGGGTTCACACCGACTGGCAGCGCGTGACCTTTCCGTTCGCCCCCGGCCCCTGGTTCGCGTGCCCGCCAGGGTGCACGTCACACGGCGCAGTTCTGAGTGAGGCCCAGATACGGCATTCACTCGCCGGCGCGCGGTTCCTCGACATCGACATCGATGTGGTCACCGGGACGGGAGAGGAATACCGGGTCGACAACATCCGGGTCACCGAAGCGCCGCCGATTCCGCCCGTGGTCCCGGCGCTTCCCGGGACTACGCCCGTCGTCACGAAAAAGAAGAAGTGCCGCAAGAAGTCGAAGAAGCGCGCCGCCGCGGCGAAGAAGAAGCGCTGCAAGAAGAAGCGCAAGAAGTAGAGCGCGCCCGGCAGGATTCGAACCTGCGGCCTCCGCCTCCGGAGGGCGGCGCTCTATCCAGCTGAGCTACGGGCGCGGGGAGGATGAGTCTAGGCTCCCGGTATGGAGAAGGGGTTCGCCCAGGCAGCCCTGACGGCGGTGCTGGTTACTAGCGCGCTGATCGCGCCTGCTGCACCGGCGGGCGCCGCGCCGACCGAGCCCCTCGGCCACGCCGGGCGCTGGATTACGGATGCGAGCGGCAAGGTGATGATCGTCCACGGGGTCAGCTATGTCCCGCTCGCCTTCGGGCGCCAAGCGACCCTCGCCGACACCCCGGAGGCCGTCGGGTTCGGCGCCGACGACGCCGACTTCCTCGCCGCCAACGGATTCAACGCGGTGCGGCTCGGGTTCGCGTGGGACGCGGCCGAGCCGCGGCCCGGCGTCTACGACGAGAGCTACCTGGGCTCTTATGAGCGCACGCAGCGACTGATCGCTTCGCGCGGTATCTACACGCTGCTCGACCCGCACCAGGATCAGTTCTCCCCCTCGATGCCCGGCCGCGGGTTCCCCGACTGGGCCGCGATCACCGACGGCTTTCCGAACCTGAAGATCAACTATCCGCTTGGCTACCTGCTCGATCCCGCGCAGCTTCGCGTCTGGGACAACTTCTGGGCCAACGCGCCGGGGCCGGGCGGGGTCGGGATCCAGGACCGCTTCCTGTCGATGTGGAACCACGTCGCCGGGCGCTTCGCCGGACTGCCGGCGATGCTCGGCTACGAGACGATGAACGAGCCCTGGCCCGGGCTCGGCTATCCGCTCTGCGTCAACATCATCGGCTGCCTGCCCGGGGGCTTCGACCAGACCGCGCTCACCGACTTCTCGCGCCGGACCGTCGCCGCGATCCGCGCCGCCGACCCGAGCCGGACCGTCTACGCCGAGCCCAACCTGCTCTTCGACTTCGGCGCCGCGACGCAGCTCGGCGACCTCGGCGATCCCAACACCGGGTTCAGCTTCCACGACTACTGCCTCGGCGCGATCCCCGGTCTGCCGGCGATCCCCGACCCGATCGGGATCTGCGAGGTCAACGAGCAGATCGTGCTCGAGAACGCCGAGGCCCACTCTCGGCGCAGCGGGGCGGCGCTGATCCTGACCGAGTTCGCCGACAGCCCCGACTCCGCGATCCACCGACGGCTGATGCGGCTCACCGACCGGCAGATGACCTCGTGGACCTCCTGGGCCTGGTCGTTCGCCAACGGGTCGATCCTGCCCGATCCCTCAAAGCCGCCGACCCCCGAGAACCTGCGCGGCGCGCTGCTCGACGAGCTCGTGCGGCCCTACCCGCAGCTCGTCGCCGGCACCCCGACGAGCTACCGCTTCGATCCCGCGACCCGCGTCTTCGACCTCGCCTACACGACCGCCCGCGCCGACGGCGGCGGCCGCTTCGAGACCGCGGGCGACCCGCTTCCGGCCTCGAGCCCGCAGAGCGAGGTCTTCGTCCCCGAGCGCCACTACCCGGCCGGTTACGACGTCGACGTCGAGGGCGCGGCGATCGCCTCGGCGCCCGGGGCGCAGACGCTGCGGCTCGTCGCCTGCCCGGGCGTCACCGACGTCTCGGCGCGGATCTCACCGCCGGGCGCTGGGGCCGGCGACGGACCCGACTGCACGGTCGCTCCGCCCCCGGCCCCGGGAGCGGCCGCGGCCCAGACGCCGGCCACGGTCGCCCCGGCGCGCAAGCGGGCGAAGCGCTGCCGCAAGCGCACACGCCGGGCGAAGTCGCGCAAGCGCCGCTGCGCCAAGCGCAAGCACCGCAAGCGTCCCTAGGCTCCCGGCCATGGATCTCTCAGTCGTCTTCCTCGGCACCGGGGGATCGGTGCCGACCGCGCGCCGCGCGACCGCGAGCGTGCTGATCCGCCCCGGCGGCGAGCGGATCATGGTCGACTGCGGGGAGGGGACCCAGCGCCAGATGCAGCGCTCGACCGGGCTCGTCGCGCTCGATGAGATCTACCTGACCCACTTCCACGCCGACCACTACCTCGGGCTGCCTGGGCTGCTCAAGACCTACGACCTGATGGCGCGCGAGGCGCCGCTGCGGATCTTCGGCCCGCCCGGGCTCCTCGACCTCTTCAAGACCCTCGCCCGAATCTTCGGGAGGCTCGGCTACGAGGTCGACCTGATCGAGCTCGACGAGGGCGGCGCGATCGCCCACGAGGGCTACGAGATCCGCTCGTTTCCCGTCGACCACGGCGTCCCCGCCTACGGCTACGCGATGGTCGAGGCCGAGCGCCCCGGGCGCTTCGATCCCGAGCGCGCCGGCGAGCTCGGGATCACCGACCAGAGCGACTTCGGGAGGCTCCAGCGCGGCGAGCCGGTCGAGGGCTCGAGCGGAACCGTCACTCCCGACCAGGTGATGGGCGAGCCGCGCCCCGGGCGCAAGATCGTCGTCAGCGGCGACACTCGCCCCTGCGAGATGACCCGCGTCGCCGCCCACCAGGCCGAGCTCCTGGTCCACGACGGCAGCTTCGCCGAGGAGGAGGCCGAGCGTGCGCGCGAGACCCGCCACTCGACCGCGCGCGGGGCGGCCGAGCTCGCCGCCGAGGCCGAGGCGAAGCTGCTCGCGATCGTCCACGTCAGCTCGCGCTACAACGTCACCGACGTGCTCGCCGAGGCGCAGGCGGCGCACCACAACTGCTTCGCGCCGCGCGACTTCGACCTGGTCGAGATCCCGTTCCCCGAGCGCGGCGATCCGAAGCTGATCCCGAAGGGCGCCCGCGAGCGCCGCGACCCCGAGGCCGCTAACGAGCCAGAGCCAGCTCCGCAATCGCAGTAGCGACCGCCGGCGCGTGATCCTCCTGGGGGAAGTGCTTGGCCGGCAGCAGCAGCGGCTTCTCGACGTCGAGCAGCCGCTGGGCGAAGTGGCGCTCGCGGTGGCCGATTGCCGGGTCGCGGTCGCCCCAGACGATCTGGGCGGGCCAGGGCCGCTCGGCGAGCCCGTCGCGGAAGAGCCTCTCTTTCTCCTCGGTGAGCTCGAAGCCGCGCATGATCTTGAGGAACGCGCGGCCGTCGTCCTCGCGCACGAGCAGGTCGTAGTAGGCGCTGAGCTCGTCGTCGCTGACCGCCGAGTTCTCGGCGATCGTCTGCAGACGGAGCAGCTTCCGCATCGAGAAGCGGTTGAGGCTCTTGAGCCAGAGCTCGCCGACGCCGCGGGTCGCGAACGGGCGCATCGACCACGGGCGGCGGAAGCTCGCGACGTTGAGCAGCGTGTTGAGGACCGTCAGCGTCAGGACCCGATCGCGGTTTCGCAGCGCCCACTCGAGCCCGATCGGCCCGCCGATGTCGTGGACGACGAGGTGGCAGCGCTCGACCCCGAGCGCGTCGAGCGCCGGGTCGATCCAGCTCGCGAGCCCGCTCCAGCTGTAGTCGAACCCCGACGGTCGCTCGGCGAGCCCGAGGCCGGGGAAGTCGAAGGCGACGGCGCGCAGCCCGCGCTCGGCGAGCGGCGGGACCACCTTGCGGTAGAGATAGGAGCTCGACGGCACCCCGTGGACCAGGACCACGGCCTCGCCGGAACCCGAATCGAGCGCGAAGCTGCGGATCCCGGCGGCCTCGAAGAGCTCTCCAGACTCGCGATGGGCGCGAATGACTTCCCGAGTTTGCGGACTCACGCCCGAATCGTGGCAGCCGCGCTTGCTACGGTTGCAAGCGCAAGCCCCTTTAACCCGGTCCAGAGAGGCCAGGAAGGCGCGAATGGAAGAGCGTGTGGTACTCGATGGCGATGACCTGCGGCGAACCCTGGTTCGGATCGCCCATGAGATCGTCGAGAAGAACTCCGAAGCCGACAGGCTGGCGCTGGTCGGGATCCACACCCGCGGGGCGGTGATCGCGCAGCGGCTGCACGCGCTGGTCGGCGAGCACCTCGGCAGCGAGGTCCCGCTCGGCGACCTCGACATCTCCTTCTACCGCGACGACGTCGAGGATCGCCCTCCCGGCGGCCAGCCGGTCGTCCACGCCTCCCACCTCGACTTCGAGCTCGCGGGGCGCACGGTGGTGATCGTCGACGACGTCCTCTACACCGGGCGCACCGTGCGGGCCGGGATCGACGCCCTCTTCGACTACGGGCGCCCCGACCGCGTCCAGCTCGCCGTGCTCGCCGACCGCGGCCACCGCGAGCTGCCGATCCGTCCCGACTACGTCGGCAAGAACCTGCCGACCGCGCCGACCGAGCGCGTCAACGTCCGGCTCGAGGAGACCGACGGCGCCGACGAGGTCGCGATCGTCGCCGCGGCGGAGCAGGTCGCCGCGACCAGGGGGAGGAATCGTGAAGCACCTGCTCGGAATGGAGCACCTCTCGCGCGAGGAGATCGAGCGGATCCTCGACCGCGCCGAGAGCTTCGCCGAGGTCGGGCGTCGCGACATCAAGAAGGTCCCGACCCTGCGCGGGCGGACGATCGTCACCCTCTTCTTCGAGTCGAGCACCCGGACGAGCTCCTCGTTCGAGCTCGCCGCGAAGCGGCTCTCCGCCGACGTCGTCTCGATCAAGGCCTCGGGCTCGGCGGTCGACAAGGGCGAGAGCCTGCGCGACACGGTCGAGACGCTCTCCGCCTACGCGCCGGCCGCGATCGTGATCCGCTCGCCGCACGCCGGCGCCGCCGACCTCGTCGCGCGCTGGACCGACGCCGCGGTGATCAACGCCGGCGACGGCAAGCACGAGCACCCGAGCCAGGCGCTGCTCGACCTCTACACGCTGCGCTCCGAGCTCGGCTCGATCGAGGGTAAGAAGATCTGGATCGTCGGCGACGTCCTCCACAGCCGCGTCGCGCGCTCCTGCCTGATGGCCTTCACCGAGCTCGGCGCCCAGGTGACGCTCGCCGGCCCGCCGACGCTGATCCCGCGCGGGATCGAGTCGCTCGGCTGCGAGATCGCCTACGACCTCGACCGAATCGGCGAGGCCGACGTCGTCTACGCGCTGCGGATGCAGATGGAGCGGATGGGCGAGAGCTTCGTCCCATCGCTGCGCGAGTACGCGGCGCGCTACCAGATCGACTCGCGGCGGTTGGGGCCGCGGCAGCTGCTCATGCACCCGGGCCCGATCAACCGCGGGGTCGAGCTCGCCCCCGACGTGATCGACTCGCCGCAGTCGCTGATCACCGCCCAGGTCGAGAGCGGGCTCGTCGTGCGGATGGCGGTCCTCTACGAACTGCTCGCCGGGCGCGAGAAGCCGAAGCCGGGCGGCGTGCGGATGGCGCCGGCCGAGGAGCCGACGATCGCATGACCGGGGTTCGAGATGAGTGAGCCGATCCTCACCTGGCGCGGCGGTGAGGACGACGTGATCGTTCGCGGCGCCCGCGCCGTCGATCCCCGCTCCGGCCTCGACGAGACCCGCGACATCGTCGTCCGCGGCGGCGAGATCGCCGAGCTCGCCGAGCCCGGAAAGGGGGAGCTCGAGGGCGCCGAGGTGATCGAGGCCGAGGGGCTGCTCGCGCTGCCCGCCTTCGTCGATCCCCACGTCCACCTGCGCACGCCGGGCCAGGAGCACAAGGAGGATCTCGAGACCGGGACCCGCTCGGCCGCCGCCGGCGGTTACTGCCGCGTGCTCGCGATGGCCAACACCTCGCCGCCTGTCGACTCGGCCTCGGTGCTCGGCTCGCTGCGCGAGCGCGCCGCGCGCGAGGCCTCGATCCCGGTCGGCTTCCTCGCGACGCTGACCAAGCGCATGGAGGGCGAAGAGCTGAGCGAGATGGCCGACCTCCGCGACGCCGGCGCGGCGGGCTTCTCCGACGACGGGCTGCCGATCCGCAACGCCCGGGTCCTGCGCCGCGCGCTCCAGTACCGGCGCCTCTCGGGCGGGCTGATCGCCCTCCACGAGGAGGACCCCGAGCTCAGCGCCGGCGGCGTCATGCACGAGGGCGAGGTCTCGGCGGCGCTCGGCCTCGCCGGCTACCCCTCGCTGGCGGAGTCGACGATGATCGCCCGCGACGCCTCGGTCGCCGCCTACGAGGACGCACCGATCCACATCCAGCACCTCTCGGCGCGCGAGTCGGTCGAGGCGGTCGCCGCGGCGAAGGCGGCAGGCGTCGAGATCACCTGCGAGGCGACCCCGCACCACCTGACGCTCACCGACGACGCGGTGCGCTCGCTCGACGCCCGCTTCAAGATGAACCCGCCGCTGCGCACCGAGGACGATCGCCAGGCGCTGATCGACGGGTTGCGCGACGGGACGATCGACTGCGTCGCGACCGACCACGCGCCGCACGCGACCGAGGACAAGGAGGTCCCGTTCGAGGAGGCGGCGATGGGCGTGACCGGGCTCGAGACCGCGTTCGCGGTTCTGCACACCGAGCTCGTGATCCCGGGGGTCCTGACCCTCGAAACGCTGGTCGAGCGGATGACCTCGGGGACCGAACCCTTCGGGCTCGAAGCGCCGTCGCTCGCGGCCGGTGCGCCGGCCAACGTCGTGCTGATCGACCCCGAGGCGGAGTGGACGGTCGGCGAGGACGGCTACGAGAGCCGCTCGCAGAACTCGTGCTTCGCCGGCCGCAAGCTGACCGGCCGGGTCCTGATCACGATCGCCGAGGGGCGGGTCGCGTTCCGGCAGCGCTCGTTCGCGATGGGGGTGGCATGAGCAACAAACTCGATGCGTCGCGGGCGACGCTCGTCGTCGTCGACGTCCAGGAGGCTTTTCGCAAGGCGATCCCCGGCTTCGAGGACGTCGCCGGTGGCGCCGCGACGCTCGTCCGCGGAGCCGACGCGATCGGGGTCCCGGTCGCGGTCACCGAGCAGTACCCGAAGGGGCTCGGGGAGACCGTGCCCGAGGTCGCCGAGCACCTGCCCAAGGACGTCGCGCCGCTCGAGAAGCTTCGCTTCTCCGCGGCCGAAGCCGACGGCTTCGATCTCGACGGACGCGACCAGGCGATCGTCTGCGGGGTCGAGACCCACGTCTGCGTCAACCAGACGGTCCTCGACCTGCTCGAGAACGGGGTCGAGGTACACGTCGCCCGCGACGCGGTCGGCTCGCGCACGGAGGAGAACCGCGAGCTCGGCCTCGCGAAGATGGAGAACGCCGGCGCGGTCGTGACGAGCGTCGAGACCGCGCTCTTCGAGCTCCTCGGCGGCTCCGATCACGAGGCCTTCAAGGAAGTGCAGGCACTCGTCAAATGAGCGGCTACCTCCTGCTCGAGGACGGAACACGGCTCGACGGCGCGACCTGCGGCGCCGAGGGGCCCGTGACGGGCGAGGTCGTCTTCAACACCGCGATGACCGGCTACCAGGAGGCCGTCACCGACCCCTCCTACGCGGGCCAGATCATCGTCTTCACCTACCCGCTGGTCGGCAACTACGGGGTCTCGGCCGAGGCGATGGAGTCCGACCGCGTCCACGCCCGCGGCGTCGTCATGCGCGAGGGCAAGAACGGCGAGGACGCCGCGACCGCCGAGGGCGGCTGGCTCGACTGGCTGCGCGACTGCGGCACCGGGGCGATCGAGGGCGTCGACACGCGGGCGCTCGTCCGCCACATCCGCGACCGCGGCGCGATGCGCGGCGGGATCTTCCCCGCCTCGCTCGACGAGGCGAAGGCGCGTGAGCTGATCGAGGCCGAGCCGCCGATGGAGGGCGCCGACTTCGCGAAGACCGTCAGCCCCGACGAGGCGATCGAGTTCGAGGGCGACGGCCCGCACGTCGTCGCGCTCGACACCGGGATCAAGCTCTCGATTATTCGACAGTTCCGGGAGCGGGGCTGCCGGCTCACGCTGCTGCCCTGCACCACCGACGCAGAGTCCGTGCTCGCCGCCGATCCCGACTTGGTTTTCCTCGCCAACGGCCCGGGCGACCCGGCCGCGCTCGACTACGTCGTCTCCAACGTCCGCGAGCTGGTCGGCAAGAAGCCGGTGGTCGGGATCTGCCTCGGCCACCAGCTGCTCTGCCGCGCGGTCGGGCTCGAGACCTTCAAGCTCCCGTTCGGCCACCGCGGCGCCAACCACCCGGTCAAGGACCTCGAGACCGGCAAGATCGACATCACCGCCCAGAACCACGGCTTCGCGGTCGCCGGCCCCGGCGGCGAGCAGAAGCTCGAGGGCGACGAGCCGGTGCGCTGGGAGACCGACTTCGGCGCCGCCGAGCTCTCCCACATCAACCTCTACGACCGCACGGTCGAGGGCCTCGTGCTCAAGGACGTCCCCGGCTGCACCGCCCAGTACCACCCCGAGGCCGGCCCGGGACCCCACGACTCGCGCTACCTCTTCGACCGCTTCCTGGAGCTGGCGCAATGACAGCAGCCGAGATGGTCGAGGTCCTGCCGAAGTTCTTCGACTCCCTCGAGCAGGGGGATCTTGTTGCGGCTGACGCGATCGTCGATGAGCTGGTCGCTCCTGATTGCGAATTCACCTCACAGATCGGCACCGCGTTCGACGGCCAGACATACCGCGGCCCGCAGGGCATTCGCAGCTGGTTCAGGGATCTGAGCGCGACGATGGCGCTTCGCTACGAGGATCGACGCTTCGAGATCCGGGGTGAGAACGCAATCGTCCTCTTGACCAGGTTCGTCGGAGAGGGTCGCGGGAGCGGCGCCGAGATCAGTCGCGACATCGGCATCGTCTGGCAGGTCGAGGACGGTTCGGTGAGCCGCGTCGTCAGCTACGAAACCCAGGCCGATGCGATCGCCGCGGCGGAGGCCCTCGCTGCCTAGGCGCGACGACATCGAGAAGATCATGCTGATCGGCTCCGGGCCGATCGTGATCGGGCAGGCGGCCGAGTTCGACTACTCGGGGGTCCAGGCATGCAAGGTGCTGCTCGAGGACGGCTACGAGGTCGTGCTCGTCAACTCGAACCCGGCGACGATCATGACCGACCCCGAGTTCGCCGACCGCACCTACGTCGAGCCGCTGCTGCCGGGGCCGGTGACGAAGATCATCGAGCGCGAGCGCCCCGACGCGCTGCTGCCGACGCTCGGCGGCCAGACCGCGCTCAACCTCGCCAAGAGCCTCCACGACGACGGCACGCTCGAGAAATACGGCGTCGAGCTGATCGGGGCCGACTACGACGCGATCCACCGCGCCGAGGACCGGCTCGCATTCCGCGAGACGATGGAGGGCGCCGGGCTGCGGGTGCCCTGGTCGACGATCGTCGAGTCGGTCGGCGACGCCGAGCGCTCGCACGCAGCGGGCGAGCTCAAGCTGCCGGCGATCGTCCGGCCGGCGTTCACGCTCGGCGGGCGGGGAGGGGGAGTCGCCAACACCGAGACCGAGCTCTCCCAGGTCGTCTCCGAGGGCCTCGCCGCCAGTCCGATAAACCAGGTTCTCGTCGAGGAATCGGTTCTGGGCTGGGGCGAGTTCGAGCTCGAGGTGATGCGCGACCACAACGACAACGTCGTGATCATCTGCTCGATCGAGAACGTCGACCCGATGGGCGTCCACACCGGTGACTCGGTCACCGTCGCGCCGGCGCAGACGCTCCCCGACCCGATCTACCAGGAGCTCCGCGACCAGGCGATCCGCGTGATCCGCGCGGTCGGGGTCGAGACCGGCGGCTCGAACGTCCAGTTCGCCGTCGACCCGGAGTCGGGCGAGATCGTCGTGATCGAGATGAACCCGCGCGTCTCGCGCTCCTCGGCGCTGGCCTCGAAGGCGACCGGCTTCCCGATCGCCAAGATCGCCGCCAAGCTTGCGGTCGGCTACGCGCTCGAGGAGATCGACAACGACATCACCGGCGTCACGCCGGCGAGCTTCGAGCCGACGATCGACTACGTCGTCGTCAAGGCGCCGCGCTTCGCGTTCGAGAAGTTCCCCGGCTCGGACTCCGAGCTGACCACGCACATGAAGTCGGTCGGCGAGGTGATGGCGATCGGCCGCACCTTCCGCGAGTCGTTCGCGAAGGCGATGCGCTCGCGCGAGCTCGACGAGGAGTGCGAGCTCCCGGGCTCGACCGGCGAGATGCTCGAACGCCTCGCGAGCCCTTCGGCCGACCGCTTCGACCTCGTGCTCGAGGCGTTCCGGCGGGGGATCGAGCTCGAGAAGGTCGGCGAGGCGACGATGGTCGACACCTGGTTCCTGCGTGAGCTCCGCGAGCTCGCCGTGAACGGCGACGGGACCGACGGGCTCGAGCGCACCTACCGCGCCGTCGACACATGCGCCGCCGAGTTCGAGGCCCAGACGCCCTACTTCTACAGCGCGCACGAAAAGCCGAGCCCGATCTCGAGCAGCGAGTCCGCTCGCGGCGAGAAGGACTCCGTCGTCATCCTCGGCGCCGGCCCGAACCGGATCGGCCAGGGGATCGAGTTCGACTACTGCTGCGTGCACGCGGCGATGACGGTCCGCGAGTCGGGCCGCGAGGCGGTGATGGTCAACTGCAACCCGGAGACCGTCTCGACCGACTACGACACCTCGGACCGGCTCTACTTCGAACCACTTACCACGGAGGATGTTCTCGCCGTCTTGGAGGTGGAGCGACCCGAGGGTGTGATCGTCCAGTTCGGCGGCCAGACCCCGCTGCGGCTCGCCGAGGCGCTCCAGGATGCGGGCGTGCCGCTGCTCGGGACCCCGGTCGACGCGATCGACCTCGCCGAGGACCGCGGCCGCTTCGGTGCCCTGCTGCGCCGGCTCGAGATCCTCCACCCGCCGTACGGCACCGCGCTCTCGGCCGAGGAGGCGCTCGCGATCGCCGGCGACGTCGGCTTCCCGCTGCTCGTCCGCCCGAGCTACGTGCTCGGCGGCCGCGCGATGGAGATCTGTTACTCCGGCGAGGACCTCTCGACCTACCTCGGCGCCCACGTCAAGGCTGATCAAGAACACCCTCTGCTTCTCGACCGCTTCCTCGAGAACGCGATCGAGGTCGACGTCGACGCGCTCTGCGACGGGGAGCAGGCCTACGTCGCCGGGATCATGCAGCACGTCGAGGAGGCCGGGGTCCACTCCGGCGACTCGGCCTGCGTGCTGCCGCCGATGAGCCTGGGCGAGGAGATGCTGAGCGAGATCCGCGAGACGACGAAGCGGATCGCGCTCGAGCTCGGGGTGATCGGGCTGATCAATATCCAGTACGCCGTCGCCGCCGGCCAGCTCTACGTGATCGAGGCCAACCCACGCGCCTCGCGGACCGTGCCCTTCGTCAGCAAGGCGATCGGCGTCCCGCTGGCGAAGGTCGCCTGCCGGCTGATGCTCGGCGAGCGGCTCGCCGATCTCGAGCTGCCGATGGGCCACGGCGACCACGTCTCGGTCAAGGAGGCGGTGCTCCCGTTCAACCGCTTCACCGGCTCCGACGCGGTCCTCGGCCCGGAGATGAAGAGCACCGGCGAGGTGATGGGGATCGCCGCCGACTTCCCGACCGCGTTCGGCAAGGCGCAGGCCGCGGCCGGGGTCGCGCTGCCGCGCGAGGGGACGAT
Source organism: uncultured Solirubrobacterales bacterium (assembly GCA_963817065.1). Taxonomy (GTDB): domain Bacteria; phylum Actinomycetota; class Thermoleophilia; order Solirubrobacterales; family 70-9; genus CAWFMO01. Next base: position 1,620,823 of record CAWFMO010000001.1, on the reverse strand, counting down.
CTTCATCAGCGTCACCGACACCGACAAGCCCGCCGCGACCCAGATCGCGGCGCGCTTCCACGACCTCGGCTTCGAGATCATCGCGACCGGCGGCACCGCGCAGGCGATCTCCGGCATGGGGGTGCCGGTGCGCCGGATCAACAAGATCGGCGAGGGCTCGCCGCACGTCGTCGACTGCATCAACTCCGGCGAGGTCGACCTCGTGATCAACACGCCGACCGGCTCAGGCGCCCGCGCCGACGGGACCGAGATCCGCGCCGCGGCGACCCGCCACGGGATCGCCTGCGTGACGACGATGACCGGCGCGACCGCGGCGGCGCGCGCGATCTTCGCCCAGAGCGAAGGCGAGGCCGAGGTCAGCTCCTTGCAGGAGCTTCATCAATCGGGTGCCTCCTCGGCTTCGCCTGCGGGGGCACCCCCGCCAGCCGGCACGTGAGCCGCCGCACTTGTGAGGTAGTGGCCAACCGCGAGTCGGGCGGCTACCGGATCTTCTCGGCGCTCGACGCCGAAGGCCCCGAGCCGGCCGCGGGGCAGTTCTACATGCTCGCCGCCGAGCGCGAATGGAGCCTCGACGACGGGCGCCCGTACCTCGGCCGGGCGTTCTCGGTCGCCGAGGCCGAAGCCGGGGGCAAGGGAGTCAGGCTCGACTTCCTCGTCGACCCGGTCGGGCCCGGGACGACGCGGCTCGCCGCGCTCGAGCCCGGAGAGCAACTACTCGTCACCGGCCCGCTCGGCCACGGCTTCTCGGCCCCCGGCGAGATCAACCCCGGCGCGGCCGGGGCGATCCTCGTCGGCGGCGGGATCGGCGTCGCGCCGCTCGCGATCTGGCGCCGGACGCTGGTCAAGGCCGGGACCCCGACCCGAACCGTGCTCGGCTTCCGCGACGCCGAGCATTCGGGCGGGCTCGCGCTCTTCGACTGCTCGGAGATCCGGTTGGCCTACGAGGATGGCTCGCGCGGCCACCACGGCCGGGTCACCGACCTGCTCGGCGTCCTGCTCGAGGGCGACGACGCTGCGAGCGCCGCGGTCTACTCCTGCGGGCCGCCCGCGATGCTCGAGGCGGTGCGCGCGATCTGCGCCGAGCGCGGGGTCGCCGCCGAGCTCGCGCTCGAGGCGCCGATGGCCTGCGGCTTCGGCGCCTGCATGGGCTGCGCGGTCCCGCTCGCCGCGGGCGGCTACATGCGCCTCTGTCTCGAGGGCCCGGTCGTCAACGCGGCCGAGATCGAGACCGCGCTGATCCCGGGGAGCGGCCACTGATGGTCGAGCTTTGTGGACTGGAGCTCGAGCACCCGGTCATCAACGGCTCGGGCACCTACGACGCGATCGCCGCCCGCCGCGCCTTCGGCGAAGACCTCTTCGAGCCAGGGCGGTTTCCGTTCTCGGCATTCGTCTCGAAGACGATCACCCCCGAGCCGCGCGCGGGCAACCCGCCGCCGCGCCTCTGGGAAACGCCCTCGGGAATGATCAACTCGATCGGACTCCCGAACAAGGGCCTCGAGGGCTTTCTCGCCGAGGACCTACCGAAGCTCGCCGAGCTGCCGGTGCCGCTGATCGTCTCGGTGATGGGGACGAGCGCCGAGGAGTTCGCGCGACTGGTTGAGGGCGTCGCCGGGGGGGACGGAGTGGCGGCGATCGAGCTCAACGTCTCGTGCCCGAACGTCAAGTCGGGGCTGATCGTCGGCGAGTCGCCGCCGGAGACAACCGCGCTGCTCGACGCCCTCCGACCGCTGACCCAGCTGCCCCTGATCGTCAAGCTGACGCCGAACACCTCGGCCCCCGAGACCGTCGCCGAAGCCGCCGCGGCGGCCGGCGCCGACGCGGTCTCATTGATCAACACCGTCAAGGCGACGGCGATCGATCCCGCGACCGGCGGGCGTTGGCTCGGCGGTGGAACCGGCGGGCTCTCGGGCCCGGCGGTCCGCTCGATCGCGCTCGAACAGGTCGCGCGAGTCGCCGCCGCGGTCGAGATCCCGGTGGTCGGGATGGGCGGGATCGCGAGCGGCCGCGACGCCCTCGACTTCATCGCCGCCGGGGCGACGGTCGTTGCAGTCGGCACAGAAAGCTTCCGCGACCCGATGGCCGGTCGACGGATCGCGGCGGAGAGTTCGCGCTAAGCCCGGGAAAAAGATCTCCCGCCGATCCGCGGGGCGTGGATATACTCGCGCCCTGCCATGCCGGTCCCCTCTGTAAAGACCTCCGCCGCCGCCCCCGAGAGGTCGTTGGATCAGAGGATGGAAGCGCTTAAGCGCGCGAACGACATTCGCACCCAGCGCGCAAAGCTGAAGAAGGACCTCAAGGGCGGCAAGGTGAAGATCCAGACGCTGCTCCTCGATCCACCCGAGTACGTCCAGACCGCCAAGGTCTTCGACATGCTCCTCGCGGTGCCTAAGTACGGGCGCGTGAAGACGAACCGGATCCTCAACCAGTGCAGGATCTCGCCGAGCAAGACGATCGGCGGGCTCTCCGAGCGGCAGCGCAACGAGCTCGTAAATCAACTGCGCAAGTAGACGCACGACGACGCCGCCCGTCCGCCGCGGGCCATAGCCTCAGCGCGTGGCCGCAAAGGTTTTCGTGATCACAGGGCCTTCGGGGGTCGGCAAGGGAACGCTGATCGCCGAGCTGCTCGAACGCGTCGGTGAGCTCGAGCTCTCGGTCTCGGCGACGACCCGGGGCCCGCGGCCGAACGAAGAGGACGGCCGCGACTACCACTTCCTATCCGCGGAGGAGTTCGAGCGCCGGATCGAGGCGGGCGACTTCCTCGAGCACGCCGACTACAGCGGCAACCGCTACGGGACGCTGCGCACCGAGGTCGAGCGCCGGCTCGCCGAGGGCCGCTCGGTCGTGCTCGAGATCGAGGTCCAGGGCGCGCGCCAGATCCGCGAGTCGATGCCCGAGGCGGTGCAGATCTTCATCGCGCCCCCCGACCCGGCCGTGCTGCGCGAGCGGCTGACCGAACGCGGGACCGACAGCGCGGAGGCGATCGAGCAGCGGCTTCGGACCGCTGAGGGCGAGCTCGAGGCGGGCTCCGAGTTTCCCCACCTGGTCGTGAACGATGACGTGCAGCGAGCCGCCTCAGAGCTCGAGCGGGTGGTCCGGGGTGAGCTGTCCCTACACTAGGTCCCAATGATCAAGCCACGCGTAGACAAGCTGCTCGACCGCACCGATTCGCATTACGCCGCCGTCGCGGTGGCCGCGAAGCGGGCGCGGCAAATCAACGCCTATTACCACTCGCTCAGCGAGGGGACCTACGGCGAGCACACGCCGCCGATGGTTGACGCTTCTTCGGGCAACTACCTGACGATTGCCCTCGAGGAGCTCGCGCAGGGCAAGATCAAATACGAGTACAAGGACTAGTTAACCCTTCCAGGAGGTAGGTCCGGATGGCGCGGTTGCTGCTCGGAGTGAGCGGAGGCATCGCGGCCTACAAGGCGCTCGAGTTGGCGCGCCTCGCGACCGTGTCGGGCCACGCGGTTCGCGTGCTGATGACGCCGGCGGCGCAGCGCTTCGTCGGCGCCGCCTCGTTCGAGGGCATCGTCGGCGCACCGGTGCTGATCGACGAGTTCGAGCGCGACCCGATGCGCGGCGCGTTCCCCGGCGACCCGGCGCCCGACCACGACCCGATCGGCCACCTCGAGGTCGTCGCCAACGCCGACGCCTTCATCGTCGCCCCGGCATCGGCGAACACGATCGCCAAGCTCGCCGCCGGGATCGCCGACTCGATGCTCACGACGTCGTTCCTGGCCTGCGCCGCGCCGCGGCTCGTCGCCCCGGCGATGAACGACCGCATGTACCGCGACGGGGCGACCCAGGCCAACATCGAGACCCTGCGCTCGCGCGGGATCACGGTGATCGAGCCGGAGGAGGGCGCGCTCGCATCGCGCGGCGAGCACGGGGTCGGCCGGCTCCCCGAGCCCGAGACGCTTCTGCGCGAGATCGAGGCCGCGCTTCCGAGCGCACCCGGCCCGTGGGACGGTCTCCGGGTCCTGGTCAGCGCCGGCGGCACCCGCGAGCCGATCGACCCGGTGCGCTACGTCGGCAACCGCTCGAGCGGCCGGATGGGGATCGCGCTCGCCGCCGCCGCGGCGCGGCGCGGGGCGGAGGTGACGCTCGTCGCCGCCAACGTCGCGCTCGAGGCTCCGGCCGGGGTCGAGCGGATCGACGTCGGCACGGCGGAGGAGCTGAAGCGCGCGCTCGAGTCGGAGTTCCCGAACAGCGACGCGCTGATCATGGCCGCGGCGCCCGCCGACTTCCGGCCGGTCGCCCCGGCCGACTCGAAGCTCGCCCGCGAGGGCAGCGGCGGCCTCGAGCTCCGGCTCGAGGAGACCGAGGACATCCTCGCCGCGCTCGCCGCCGGGCGCCGCGAGGGCCAGACCTTGATCGGATTCGCGGCGGAGACCGGAGGCGGATTGGAGCGGGCGCGCGAGAAGCTCGTCCGCAAGGGCGTCGACGCGATCGTCCTCAACGACGTATCCGATCCGTCGATCGGCTTCGAGTCGGAGCGCAATGCGGTGACGATCGTCGAGGCGGGCGCCGAGCACGCGGTCGCGATCGATTCCAAGGACGCGATCGCCGAGGCGATCCTCGACCGGATCGCGGCTCTGCGCGCCTCGTCCCGCGCCGGGGCCGAAGAGACCTAGCGCCGTGGGCGCATCGCGCGCGCTCGCCCTTCAGTTCCTCGAGCGGATCGATCGCGGGCGGATCGACGTCGTCGAGCCTGATCGCACGACGGTGCTCGGCGAACCCGGCGGCCATCCACGGGCCACGGTCACGGTCCGCTCGCCGCGCGCCTGGCGCAGGATGCTGCGCGGCAGCACCGGGCTCGCCGAGGGCTACGCCGAGGGGCTGTGGGAGTGCGACGACCTCGTCGCCCTGGTCCGGGTCGGGGCGCTCAACATCGACAAGCTCGATCGGGTCCGCGAGCGCCTCGCCCCGCTGCTGCGCGCCGGCCAGCGGATCGGGCGGCTCGTGCCCCGCAACACCCGGGCCGGGAGCCGCGCCAACATCTCCGCCCACTACGACCTCGGAAACCGCCTCTTCGAGCTCTTCCTCGACCCGACCCTGACCTACTCCTGCGCCTACTTCGAAGACCGAGGCCTGAGCCTCGAGGACGCGCAGCGGGCGAAGCTCGACCGCGCCTGCCGCTCGCTCGCGCTCGGCCCCGACGACCACCTGCTCGAGATCGGCAGCGGCTGGGGTTCGATGGCGCTGCACGCGGCCGAGCGCTACGGCTGCCGGGTGACGACGACGACGATCTCGGCCGAGCAGGCCGCGCTCGCGCGCCGGCGGGTGCAGGAGGCGGGATTCGGCGAGCGGGTGCGGGTGCTCGAGGCCGACTACCGCGACCTCGAGGGGCGCTACGACAAGCTGGTCTCGATCGAGATGATCGAGGCCGTCGGCTGGCAGTACTTCGACACCTTCTTCGCCCGCTGCGCGGAGCTGCTCGAGCCCGACGGGCTGATGTTCCTGCAGGCGATCGTGATCGACGACCGCGCCTACGAGCTCGAGAAGGCCTCGCGCACGTTCGCGAACCGCCACATCTTCCCCGGCGGCTGCCTGCCCTCGCTCGAGGTGATCCACGGCTGCGCCGCGAAGACCGGCCTGCGCCCTGTCTGGTCCGACGACATCACCGAGCACTACGCCGAGACCCTGCGCCGCTGGCGCGCCGGCTTCCTCGCCGCCGAGCCCGAGGCGGCCGAGCTCGGCTACGACAAGCGCTTCCGACGGATCTGGGAGCTCTACCTCGCCTGGAGCGAGGGCGGGTTCCTCGAGCGGCGGATCGGCGACGTGCAGATGCTGTTCGCGAAGCCCGGCGGGGCGAGCTGACCCAGGCGCGCAGGCGCGAATTCTCAAAGTTCAGGGTGGCCTCCTGATGTGAACCGGGTGGAATTTGTGGATCGTCGTCGCCATGACGACAGCAGTTCGCATCCACACGTCCCTGACCATCCGCCTTGCCCGGCTCGCGCTCGGCACGGCGCTCGCGCTTTCGCTGACCTTCGCTTCGCCCGCTTCAGCCCTGGAGCAGAAACTGACCGCGGGAGACGGCGTCTCGGGCGACAACCTCGGCGACTCGGTCGCGATCGACGGCGACACGATGGTTGCCGGCGCCCCCGGAGAGGACTCCTTGAAGGGAGCGGTGTATGTCTTTCAGCGCTCGGGGGACAGATGGACGCTGACGGCCAAGCTGACCGCCTCCGATGGGGCGGCGGGCGATTACCTCGGGGGGTCGGTCGCGATCGACGGCGACGTGATCGTCGCCGGTGCGCACCGCGATGACACATTCAAGGGCTCGGCCTACACGTTCGCGCGCAGCGGCGCCGTGGCGCGCAGCGAGACCGCGAAGCTGACCGCCTCCGACGGCGCCGCAACCGACCAACTTGGCTCCTCGGTCGCGGTCGAAGGCAACCTGATCGTCGCCGGCGCGTCCGGCGACGACGCCCAAAAGGGCTCGGCCTACACCTTCGCCCGCAGCGGGGCGGCGGCGCGCAGCGAGACCGCGAAGCTGACCGCCTCCGACCGGGCCGGGGGCGACGAACTCGGCGCATCGGTTGCGATCGATGGCGACGTGATCGTCGGCGGCGCCTTCGGTGACGACGCCGGCAAGGGCTCGGCCTACACCTTCGCCCGCAGCGGCGCGGCGGCGCGCACCGAGACCGCGAGGCTGACCGCCTCCGACCGGGCCGGGGGCGACGAACTCGGCGCATCCGTCGCGATCGACGGCGACGTGATCGTCGCCGGCGCATCCGGCGACGACGCCAACCGGGGCTCCGCCTACACCTTCGCGCGCAGCGGCGCGGCGGCGCGCACCGAGACCGCAAAGCTGACCGCCTCCGACGGAGCGTCGCCGGACAACCTCGGCGCCTCGGTCGCGATCGACGGCGATGCGATCGTCGCCGGTGCTTTCGACGACGACGACTCGAGGGGCGCGGCCTACACCTTCGCGCGGAGCGGCGCGGCCTCGCGCACCGAGACCGCGAAGCTGACCGCGCCCGACCGAACGGCTTACGACTCCCTCGGCGATTCGGTCGCGATCGCCGGCGACAGGATCGTCGCCGGCGCCCCGGCGACGACGCCGGCAAGGGCTCTGCGTTGGTCTTCTTCCCGCCGGCGCCCGTCGCCACGCCCCCAGCTGCCACGACCCCGTCCGGTCCCGGAGCGCCGACGAAGTGCAAGAAGAGGAAGAAGAAGAAAGCCAAGAAGAGCAGTGCCCAGGTCGCCAAGAAAAAGAAGAAGAACAAGTGCAAACGGAGGAAGCGATGATGGCGCCGCGGACCGCGGTTCGCGGCCTCATCGCCCTTCCGGCAGCCGCGGCGGTTCTGCTGACTGCGCCGCTGGTGGCGAATGCGTCCTCAACGGTCTCCTCGGGTCCGGTACTGGACCCCAGTTGGGACGTGCACGGTGACGCAGGGGCGAACAACGTGGCGCTCTCCTTCGCCGCCGGCCCCGACCGGGTGATCTTCGCCGAACCGGGCATCTCGACCACGGCGTCCGCCTGCACCGACGGTGGCGACGCCGTCAGCTGTCCCTACGGGCCCACCGTGGTGTTCAGGATGGGGGACGGCGACGACAGCGTGACCGCCGACGGCTCGATCCCACTGCTTGCGACCGCGGCCGTGTCGGGAGAAGCGGGCGCCGACCGCGTGGCGATGGGCCCGGGTTCCGATCAAATCGACGGCGGGCCGGGGGCCGATGTCATGTCCGGAGGCGGGGGGTTCGACACAGTCCACTATGGCTTCACCCCCCGCACCACACCCGTCGTCGCAGCGATCGACGGAGCGCCTCTGTCAGGCAACGAGCTCGACGGCCTCCCGGGTACGGGCGACACGATCGCCACCGACATTGAGAGCCTCGTTGGCGGAATTGCCGCCGACACACTGATCGGCGGGGAGGCCGACGACGTTCTGTACGGCGAGTTCATCACGGCGATCGGCGGCGCCGATGTCCTGCTCGGTCATGGCGGCAACGACAAGCTGAACGGCGGCCCGGGGCGGGACCGGCTCCTCGGTGAGGACGGCGACGACATCCTCACGGGCGACGCCGGCGGCGACCGACTGCTCGGAGGGGCGGGGCTGGACAAGCTGCTGGCGAAAGACCGGGACAAGGACAAGGTTCTCGACTGCGGGCCGGGCAAGAACCGGCGCGAGCGCGCGATCCGCGACCCGATCGACCCCCGGGGGCGCAGATGCTGACCAATTCTCAAATCTCAGGGTGCCCTCCTGATGTGAACGGAGGCCGCTTGGTGGATCGTCGCCGCATGACGACGACTACACGCCTCCACGCGTCCCTGCCCACCCTCCTCGCCCGACTCGCGCTCGCGCTCACCGTCTCGCTCGCTCTTGCCTCCCCCGCCTCGGCGTTTGAGCAAAAGCTGACGGCTTCTGACGGCGCCGCGCTCGATCAGCTCGGATATTCGGTTGCGATCGACGGCGATACCCTCGTCGCCGGTGCGATCGGAGACGATGCCGCTCAGGGTGCCGTCTACGTGTTTCAGCGCTCGGGCGGCAGCTGGGTGTTCAACGCCAAGCTGACCGCCTCGGATGGCGCGGCGAACGACTTCCTGGGCACCTCGGTCGCGATCGACGGCGACACGATCGTCGCCGGTGCCTATGGCGACGATTCCCTCAAGGGCTCCGTCTATACCTTCACGCGCAGCGGCGCGGCGGCGCGGACGCAGACCGCGAAGCTGACCGCCTCCGATGGCGCGGCGAACGACTTTCTCGGCGCCTCGGTCGCGATCGAAGGCGACACGATCGTCGCCGGCGCCTACGGCGACGACGCGATCAAGGGCTCCGCCTACACCTTCGCCCGCAGCGGCGCGGCGGCGCGAACGCAGACTGCGAAGGTGACCGCCTCCGATGGCGCGGCGAACGACTTCCTCGGCTACTCGGTCGCGATCGACGGCGACACGATCGTGGCCGGCGCCTACGGGGATGACGGCGGCAAGGGTTCGGCCTACACCTTCGCCCGCAACGGCGCGACGGCCCGCACGCAAACCGCGAAGCTGACCGCCTCGGACGCGGCGGTGCTCGACTCGCTCGGCTTCTCGATCGCGATCGACGGCAACACGATCGTCGCCGGCGCCCACTACGTCGACATCAACAAGGGCGCCGCCTACACCTTCGCCCGCAGCGGCGCGGCGGCCCGCACCCAGACCGCGAAGCTGACCGCCTCCGATGCCGCCCCAGGCGACTCCCTCGGCGCATCGATCGCGATCGACGGCGACACGATCGTCGCCGGTGCCTACGGTGACGACGGGACCCGGGGCTCCGCTTACACCTTCGCCCGCAGCGGCGCGGCGGCGCGAACGCAGACCGCGAAGCTGACCGCCTCCGATGGCGCGGCGAGCGACTTCTTCGGCTACTCGGTCGCAATCGCCGGCGAGACGATCGCCACCGGCGCCTCCGGGGACGACGGCGCCAAGGGCTCGGTTTCGGTCTTCTCTCCGACGACGCCGCCGGCGCCCGTCGCGACGCCCGCGGTCTCCACGCCGCCGCCGAAGAAGATGTGCAAGCGCAAGAGGAAGGCGAAGAAGGCTGCCGCGGTCGCGAAGAAAAAGAAGAAGCGGTGCAAGAAGGGGAGGCGGCGATGACCGCGAGCGGACGCATTTGCACGTCGCTGCTCACCTTCGTCGCGCTCGCGGTCGCCTCGGGTGCCGCCTCGAGTACGGCCCCAGCTGCCACGCCCGACTTCGTTTTCGCCGGCTGCCTGGCGGACGGAGGCGCCAACGGATGCACGAATGTGAACCCGGGCAGCAATCCGCTGAACGCTCCGCAGCGAATAGCGACGATCGGATCCAGCGTCTACGCGACCGCACAGGGAAGTGATTCGGTATCGCAGTTTCGTCGTAACGCAGATGGATCACTCAGCTTCGTCGCCTGCTTCGCAAACGCCGGGGCGAACGGATGCGCCGACCCCAGCCCTGGACAAAGCCCGCTCACTGATCCGCAGGGAGTCGCTGTCAGCCCCGACGGGACCAGCGTCTACGTGGTCGCGAGGAGCAGTGACTCGATCTCCCATTTCTCCCGCGACCCCGACGGGACGTTGCACTTCGGTGGCTGCATCGCAGGCGGCGGGGCGCACGGATGCACGAACCCGAGCGTCGGGAACAACCCGTTCGGCGGTCCATGGAGCGTCGTGGTGAGCCCGGGGGCGGGCACCAGCGTCTACGTCACGTCGCTGAACGAGGACTCGGTTTCCGAATTCACGCGGACGGGGAACGGTTCCCTGACCTTTGCGGGCTGCGTAGCCGACGGCGGCATAAACGGATGCACAGATCCGAGCCCGGGCAACGATCCACTCAGGGGCGCAACAGGCATCGCGGTCAGCTCGGGCGGGACCAGCGTCTACGTCACCTCTAACACAGGCGTCTCCCATTTCACTCGCGCCATGGGCGGTGGGCTCACCTTCGCCGGCTGCATCGCGGATGTAGGCGCCGAGGGCTGTACCGATCCAAGTCCGGGCCAATTCCCTCTCGGCACCCCCGACGACGTCGTCGTGAGTCCCGATGGCGGGAACGTCTATGTGAACGGAAACACGCTTGCGAGCTTCACGCGTGGCGCCGGCGGTTCCCTCGCCTTCACCACTTGCTTTGCGAATGGCGGCGCAGGTGGATGTGTCGATCCGAGCCCTGGCAACGCTCTGCTGGGGACAGGCTCGAGCCTAGCGCTCGATGCACAGGGGACACGGCTCTATGTGCCGGATCAGAACAGCGGCGGCAACGGCAGCCTTTCCTCGTTTGCCAGGGCGCCCAACGGGACCCTCAACTTCGCGGGCTGCGTTGCGAACGGAGGCGTCAACGGCTGCGCCGATCCGCACCCCGGCTCCACCCCAATGACATTCCCGGCGGGAGTGGAAACGAGTCCCGACGGAGGAAACATCTACCTCCTTGCAAGCGGCAGCAACTCGATCTCGCGCTTCAGGCGGAACTTCTCCGTTGGGCCGGGGGCGGGCAGCGCCGCGCCGATCGCGCCGCCGCCGCCGAAGAAGAAGTGCAAGCGCAAGAAGGCGAGGAAGGGCGCAGCCGTCGCCAAGAAAAAGAAGAAGTGCAAGCGCCGAAAGAAAGGGCGGAAATGAGACGCGATTCGAAGATCAGGAAGGTTTCCCTCGTCACGGGCATGGCATTGAGCCTGGGGCTGATCGCATCACAGGCTGCGCTCGCTGCGGCGCCCGGCTCGTTCAGCCCGGTCGGCGCGATGGGCCACACCCGCGAAGGACCAGCGGCGGCGCCGCTTCCCGACGGCCGGGTCTTGGTCGCCGGCGGCTTCTTTCGCAGCAGCGCCGAGACCTTCGACCCCATTGCCAACACGTTCAGCTCTGCGGGGATCGGCGCAATGGGCAGCGAACGCGGGCGCCCCGCGGCAGCGCCGCTCCCCGACGGGCGGGTACTCGTCGTTGGCGGCGACAACGGCAGCACCGCGGTCTCGAGCGCCGAGATCTTCGATCCAGCCACCAACACCTTCAGCTCCGCCGGGATCGGGGCGATGGGCTCCGGCCGCACCGCGCCCATTGCGGCGCCACTCCCCGACGGGCGGGTGCTGGTCGCCGGCGGCTACAGCAGCGCCGGTCCCGTGCTCGCGAGTGCCGAGGTCTTCAACCCCGCCACGAACACTTTCACCTCCGCGGGGATCGGCTCGATGGGCACCGCCCGCGGCGGGCATGCGGCCGCGCCACTCCCCGACGGGCGGGTGCTGATCGCCGGCGGGATCGGCGTCGGCGGCGCTTCACTCTCGAGCGTCGAGGTTTTCAACCCCGCCACCAACACGTTCAGCTCGGCGGGAATCGGATCGATGGGGAGCCTCCGAGCAGCCCCCGCTGCGGCGCCGCTCCCCGACGGGCGAGTGCTGGTCGCCGGCGGCTACGACGACACCACCTACCTCCGGAGTGCAGAGGTCTTCGACCCCGCTACCAATACGTTCAGCTCGGCGCGAATCGGCGCGATGGCCACTGCCCGTGCCGAGCCCGCCGCCGCGCCACTTCCCGACGGGCGTGTTCTGGTCGCCGGGGGCTTCGACGGCGTCGGCTTCCCCTTGACCGCGGAGGTTTTCAAGCTGGATGCGCCGAATGCCGGCGGATCCAGCCCCGTAATCCCGCCTCCCACGACGGGCAGGAAGTGCAAGAGGAAGAACCGGAAGCACGGCACGAAGAGAGCTGCGGTTGCCAAGAAGAAGAAGAAAAAGTGCAAGAAGAGGAGGCGTCGATGAGGTACGTACTACGCAGCATCGGAGTCGCGGCTCTCATCGGCGTGGCGGCATTGGCCGGCGGACCGGCAAGCGCGGCGAGTGCCGCGGCACCGGGATCGTTCGCCCCGACCGGCTCGATGACGTCCCCCGCTCCGCCCCCGCGTCCGCGCCGCTCCCAGACGGCCGCGTGCTCGTCGCGGGCGGTCTCAGCGCGCCTACCTCCGGCCCCCTGGCGAGCGCCGAGATCTATGACCCGGCGACCGGGACGTTCACTCCCACCGGATCGATGGCCACGGCCCGCGGCGGTAGCGTTGCCGCTCCGCTGCCCGATGGCAAGGTGCTGGTAGCGGGCGGCCTTGGCACCGGCGGGCCCCTTGCCAGCGCCGAGGTCTTCAACCCCGCGAGCGGCACTTTCAGCGCGGCCGGGATCGGGGCGATGGGGGCCCAACGTTACGCGGCGGCGGCCGCCCCGCTGCCCGATGGCCGCGTCCTGGTCACCGGCGGCAGCAACGGCGGCCCCCCCTTCGCGAGCGCGGAGATCTTCAATCCCACGACCGGTCTGTTCAGCTCCGTCGGAGTCGGGGCGATGTCCGTGGGTCGCGCGGTTCACGGAGCCGCGCCGCTGCCGGACGGCCGGGTGCTCGTCGCCGGCGGCGGTAATGGTGGTGTCTCAAACGCCAGTGCCGAGATCTTCAATCCTGGCAGCGCCAGCTTCAGCACCGCCGGCGTCGGATCGCTGACGACCCCGCGATCGAACGTCGCCGCGGCCCGGCTCGGCGACGGCCGGGTCCTGTTCGTCGGTGGCGTGAATCTGCCCGCTGGCTCGCCCCCCGTCCTTCCCAGCGCCGAGGCCTTCGATCCGGCGAGCGGGGGCTTCAGCTCAACGGGGATCGGCGCGATGGCGACGCCCCGCGGCGATCTCACCGCGGCGCCGCTTCCCGATGGCGGGGTGCTGGTAGCCGGCGGTTCGGATGGCGGGGGCACGGTCTTCGCCAGCGCCGAGGTCTTCTCCTTCGACCGCCCGGCCCCGGCTCCGGCCCAGGCCGCCACGCCCCCGGGGCAGGACCAGCGGCGCTGCAAGAAGAGGCGCAAGAAGAGGAAACGTGCCGCGACGGTCACTAGGAAGAAAAAGAAGAAGTGCAAGTCGAAGAAGAGGAAGCGCCGATGAGCGCCGGCCGGGAAATCGATCTGGCGCTGCACGTCGAGCTCACAGAGCCGATCCGCGGATATCTCCGAAGCGAGGGCGGCGGAGTGCGCGAGTTCTCCGGCTGGCTCGAGTTCAACTCCACCCTCCAGCACCTCGTTGAGGAGGCTTCGCCCGCGGGCGAAGGATCGGAGGAAAGCTCACACCAATCGAGATGAGGCTGAGAGTGCCGCTTGCCCGGGTTTCTACACTTTGGGTATGTCCGCCGACTCCGCCGAATCGACCTACACGCTCTACCGCCGAGGGATCGAATTGCTCGAGGACGGCAGCTTCGAACAGGCGACCGTCCCACTCGCCGAGGCCGCGCGGCGCGAGCCCGAGAAGAGCTCGGTGCGCGAGGCGCTCGGCCGCGCGTACTTCCGCTCCCGCCATTTCGCCGAAGCCGCGAACGAGTTCGAGGCCGTGGTCGAGAGCCACCCCGTCAACGACTACGCCCACTTCTGCCTCGGGCGGGCGCTCACCAAGACGGGCGACAAGAAGCGAGCCCGCCACCACCTCGCCCTCGCGTCCAACTTGCGCCCCGACCGCCGCGACTACCGGATCTACCGCGAGCGCCTCTGACGCGCGACGCCCGCCGTAAGATGGCGGGCATGGGAGAGGTGGCCGCTGCTTCTGGCCTGTTCGAGCGTGAAGGGGAGCTCGAGGAGCTTCGCGGTCTGATCGAGCGGGCGGTTGTGGGGACCGGCGGCGTCCTCCTGGTCGAGGGGCCCCCGGGGATCGGCAAGACCGAGTTGCTGCGCGCGGGGCGCGATCTGGCGCGAGAAGCGGGAGCGACAGTGCTTCAGGCCCGAGGTTCCGAGCTCGAGCGCGACTTCGCCTTCGGGGTTGCCCGGCAGCTCTTTCAGGCGCCCCTTGCTGGGCTCGCCGAGAATGAGAGGCGCCAGGCGCTCTCGGGTGCCGGCGCACTCGCCGGCTCGCTGCTCGACGTCGGGGACGACGGAGACGAGGCGAGCGAGGGCGAGATCTTTCCAAAGCTCCACGGCCTGCACTGGCTCTGCGCGAATCTCTCGCTCACGCAGCCGCTCGTCCTGCTCGTCGACGACGCACACTGGGCCGACGAGCCCTCCCTGCGCTTTCTCCAATACCTCGCCGGGCGGATCGAGGAGCTGCCGGTGCTCGCGATCGTCGCGACACGGTCGACCAAGCCCGAAGCCCCGGTGCCGCTGCTGGAGGCTGTGCGCGAGGAGCGGGCGTCTGTCGCCCTCGAGCCCGCCCCCCTGGGGGAAGTCGGGACAAGACTGCTGCTTACCAACGCATTCGAGGCTGCGGCGGACGACGATTTCGCCCGGGCCTGTCGCGAGGCGAGCGGTGGAAACCCCTTTCTGCTCACCGAGCTCGCGCGCTCGTTGAGCGCCGAGGGCGCCAGACCGACAGCTGGCGCGGAGCAGAGCGTCGACGCGATCAGCCCCGCGGCGGTCTCCCGCAGCGTCCTCACGCGTCTCGCGCGGATGCCCGCCGACGCCCAACAGCTCGCGCTGGCCGTCGCTGTCTTGGGCGACGGGGCCGCGATCGAGGATGCCGCGGCACTGGCCGGCGTCGACGATGCTGCGGCTCTGGAGGCCGCCGAGGTCCTCGCCGCCGGCGCGATCTTCGAAGCACGGCAGCCCCTGGGCTTCTCACATCCTCTGATCCGTTCCGCCCTCTACGACGACATCTCGCCGGCCCGCCGCGAGCGCGAGCACCGCCGGTCGGCGGAGCTGCTGATCGCTCGCGAAGCGGCGCCGGAGAAGATTGCGAGCCATCTACTGCTCTGTCCGCCGGCCGGGGCCGTGGACGCCGCGGCAGCGCTGCAGCGAGCCGGGGAAGAAGCGATGAGCAGGGGAGCGCCGCGGATCGCGCTCGCCTATTTCGAGCGGGCGCTCGCGGAGAGGTCTGGCGTGGGCTCGCGTGAGCTCTTCGAGCTTCTTGCCTTTGCTGCATACAACGCCAGAGACCGGCGTAGCCGCGACTGGGGCCTGCAGGCGATCGGCGCCGCGGAGGGGATCGTCGAGCAAGCAAGGACGATGGCGTCGGTTGCGCCTGTGATCTCGTTTCAGGGGCTGGACGAGATTGATCTCGAGTCACAGAACATGGGCGAGGCCGTGTTCCTCGGGTTGATCGCGGGCGTCCGCAACGAGGAGCCTGACCTGGCGCTTCGCCTCGAAGCCGACATGCTCGCCGCCGCCGGATTCATGACCCGCTCCATGGGGCCCTGGACGAGCTCCGTGCCGACGTGTTTTCGCGTGATTTGCCGGGGGAGACCGTCGGCGAGCGCAAGCTGCTGGCGGCGTTGACATTGGATGCGTTGTGGCAGAACCGGCCTGCCACTGAGGTGATCGATCTGGCGCGGAGGTCCCTCGGCGACGGAAAGCTCCTCGAAGACGGCGCCCACGAGGACTGGGCGTTCTGGTGGACGAACATCTCGCTCGTTCAGGCGGGTGAGGCCGAGGAAGCGGCCCGGAACCTCGAGGCCGGATTGGAGCAAGCGCGACGCCGAGGCGCGGAGGTGGGAATGGAGTTCGCGTCGATGCACCTGTCGAACGCGTTTCTGCAGATCGGCGACCTCGCGACGGCGGAGTCCTGGGTGTTCGAGTCGATCGAGCGCGGGAGCGATTCGGTCTGGGTGCTCGGCAGACCATTCGAATTCGGCTACGCGATCAAGATCCTGGTCGAGCGTGGCGAGATCCAGCGGGCGGCGAAGCTTCCGGCGCGCCATGAGGCGGAAATGGATGGAAAAGACACCCCGCTCGGGCAGATCTGGATGCTGGACGCGCGCGGGGGGATGGAGCTCGCCGCCGGGAACCCGAAGAGCGCACTCGCGCTGTACGAGGAAATGCGCTCGCTCCTGCCCGCCGGCTGGATCTCGCCGTCCGTACTCGAATGGCGCTCGGGGATGGCGCGCGCTATGAACGCACTGGGGCGGCCGGAGGATGCTGCGGAGCTCGCGAACGAGGACGTCAGACTGGCTCGCGAGTTTGGCGCCTCCAGGGTCATCGGTCGTGCCCTCCGAGTCCGGGGCATCATCCGCGGAGGCACCGAGGGACTCGACGATCTCCGCGAGTCGGTCGAGGCGCTCGAGGAAGGAACCGCCCGCCTCGAGCACGCCAAGGCACTCGTCGAGCTCGGCGCCGCCCTGCGCCGCGCAAACCAGCGAAAGGAGGCGCGTGAGCCGCTCCGCGAGGGCCTCGAGCTCGCCCGCCGCTGCGGCGCCGCTCCGCTCGCAGAGCGTGCCCGCGAGGAGCTGAAGGCGACGGGGGCCAGGCCGCGCAAGGAGGTCTTCTCCGGAGTCGAATCTCTCACAGCCTCCGAGCTGCGAACCGCCAGGCTCGCCGCCGATGGCCTCACCAACCGCGAGATCGCCCAGCAGCTCTACGTCACCCAGAAGACCGTCGAGACGCACCTCCGCCATTGTTTCCAGAAGCTCGACCTCAAGGGACGGGGCGAGCTCGAGGCAAAGCTCGCCGAGGAACCGCAGTGACTGAGGCGATCGCCACCGAGCTCTTCGAGCGCGAGGGCGAGCTCGAGCGGATACGGGATTTGATCGAGGGAGCGGTCGAGGGAACCGGCGGCGTCTTGCTGGTCGAGGGTCCGCCGGGCATCGGCAAGACCGAGCTCCTGCGCGCCTCGCGCGATATCGCCCACGAGGTGGGCGCCACTCCGTTGCAGGCTCGCGGCTCGGAGCTCGAGCGCGACTTCGCATTCGGGGTGGCGCGCCAGCTCTTTCAATCACCCGTTGCATTACTTGCTGGGAACGATCGCCGCCGGGCTCTCTCCGGTGCTGCCGCGCTCGCTGGATCGGTTCTCGACGTCGACCAGCCGGAGGCCGATCCGACCCCTGGCGGAG
This sequence comes from uncultured Solirubrobacterales bacterium, assembly GCA_963817065.1. Taxonomy (GTDB): domain Bacteria; phylum Actinomycetota; class Thermoleophilia; order Solirubrobacterales; family 70-9; genus CAWFMO01. The sequence continues at coordinate 1,603,620 of CAWFMO010000001.1, read as the reverse complement.
CCGACCTCTTCCCGCTGCTCCATGCGCTGCACTGGCTGTGCGCAAACCTCGCGACGACGCAGCCGCTTGTGCTCGTCGTCGACGACGCGCATTGGGCCGACGAGTCCTCGCTTCGATTCCTGCACTACCTGGCGGGACGGATCGAGGACCTCCCGATTCTCGCTGTTGTGGCATCGCGATCGACAAAACCGGAGGCACCGGTGCCTCCGCTGGAGGCGATGCGCGACGAACAGGTGGCGAGGTCGATGATGCCGGCGGCGCTCAGCGAGCCGGCCGCGGGCGAGGTGCTCACGCGAGCCTTCGGGCGCGCCTCCGACCCCCCCTTCACCCGAGCGTCATGGGAGGCGAGTGGGGGCAACCCGTTCCTGCTCACCGAGCTCGCGCGATCGCTACTCGCCGAGGGGTCCGAGCCAAACGCCGATACGGCCGACCGGCTCGGCGAGATCAGTCCGGCGTCAGTCAGGCGCAGCGTCCTCGGCCGCCTCGCGGGGATGCCGATTGATGCTCAAAAGCTCGCCCTCGCCGCCGCGATCCTCAGCGAAGGCTCGGAGCTTCGCGACGTCGCCGCGCTTGCCTCGCTCGAACGTCAGGCAGCTCTGCAGGCTTTCGATGCGCTCGTGGCGGCTGCTGTACTCGAGCCCGAAGCGCCCGTCCACTTCACCCATCCCTTGCTGCGCTCGGCGATCTACGGTGATCTCAGCGCCGGAGAGCGAGCCTGGCAGCACGCGGAGGCGGCGCGGCTTCTCGCCGCGGCTGCGGGAGATGAGGAGACAGTGGCCTCGCATCTGCTTCGGGCCGAGCCCGCGTCCGACCCTCAAGTGGTCGAACAGCTACGGGCCGCTGCCCAGGTGGCGCTCTTCCGTGGCGCACCCTCGGCGGCGGCCGGCTACCTGCGTCGCGCCGAGCGCGAGCCGCCCGGCGAAGACCTCACTTGCTACGTCGAGCGCGAGCTCGGCTCGGCGTTGCTCCGCGCCGGTGACGAGGAAGGGATCGACTGGCTGCTGCGAGCGCGCGAGACTTCGAGTGATCCGCGGCAGCGGGCCGAGACGCTGGTCGAGCTCATCATCGAGCTCGCCTCACGATTTCGCGCCCGGGAAACGCTCGGCTTGGTTGAGGCAGCGATCGAAGAGCTGGCCGGGAGCGATGACGAGCTCGAGCTGCGGCTGAGAGCCGAGCTCGGATATATCGCGGTGAATGGAGCGGAGCCGGCCGCAGTCCCTCACCTGCGTTCGCTACTCGAGCGCGAGATTCCAGGAGAGACGCCCAACCAGCGGCGCTGCATTGGCATCCAGGCGATGGCGCTGGCGCTAGGTTGGGGGGACGCCGACACGGTGCGCAAGATCGCGGCCCCGGTTATCGCCGATCTGGAACATCTCCGCGAGGACTGCCGCAACGGGATCTGGCACACGCCAACCTTCCTCGCTCTGGGCGTATGTGGCGAATTCGACCTTGTAACCGAGCCAATGCGTGTCACGGTCGAGGAAGCGCAAGCGCGGGGAATGGCGGGTAACCTGATGATCGTTCAGGGCGTGCGCGGCTTCCGGCTTTTCGCGCAGGGGCAGCTCCTGGAGGCGGAAGCTCTGCTGCGCGCAGCTACTGATTCGCCGGGGATACGCGCAACGATGGCGATCTTTCGCGCAGTGATAGCCGCCATCCTCGTCGAGCGCGGCGAAACAAAGGATGCGGAGCGGCTGCTGCTTGTGGATGAGGGGCAGGTCGTGGAGCCGGGCGCGTTCAATTGGCTATCTCGGTGTGCCAGGGGTCGTGCCCGTCTCGGGCTGGGTCAGAAGACGGAGGCCGCAGCCGACTTCGCCGCGGTCGGGAGCGAGGCGGAGCCACTTGGCTTCCACTCCGAGCTCTTGTTCCCATGGCGTTCCGGCCTCGCGCAGGCGCTGCCCGCGCAAGACGACGTGGATGCAGCGCGTGAAAGCGCCGAGCGGGCGGTCGCCGAAGCTCGCTCGATGGGGGAGGCAGGGGCGGTCGGGGCAGCGCTCCGAGTGCAGGCGATGCTGGCCGAGGCGGATCATGTCGAGATGACCCGCCAGGCCGTTGACGTGCTCTCCGGATCGGATGCGCGCCTCGAGCACGCCAAGGCGCTGGTCGACCTCGGCGCCGCCCTGCGCCGCGCAAACCAGCGAAAGGAGGCCCGCGAGCCGCTGCGCGAGGGACTCGATCTCGCCCGCCGCTGCGGCGCCACGCCGCTCGCCGAGCGCGCCCGCGAGGAGCTCAAGGCAACCGGGGCCCGGCCGCGCAAGGAGGTCTTCACCGGGGTCGAGTCATTGACCGCCTCCGAGCTGCGGATCGCAAAGCTCGCCGCCGAGGGCCTCACCAACCGCGAGATCGCCCAGCAGCTCTACGTCACCCAGAAGACCGTCGAGACGCACCTCCGCCATTGTTTCCAGAAGCTCGACCTCAAGGGACGGGGCGAGCTGCCGGCCAAGCTGGACGAGACGCCCGCTTGAGGGCGCTTGTCCAGCGTGTCAGCCAGGCGGCGGTCGACGTCGAAGGCGACCGCGTGGCGAAAATCGGGCCGGGGATGGTGGTTTTGCTGGGCGTCGCCCACGACGACAGCGAGGAGACCGCCGACCGGCTCGCCGACAAGGTCGCCAAGCTGCGGATCTTCGACGACGCCGACGGGCGGATGAACGAGCCGCTCGGCGATCGCGAGGTGATTTGCGTCAGCCAGTTCACCCTCTACGGCGACGCTCGCAAGGGCAATCGCCCGAGCTACACCGACGCGGCGCCGGCTGAGGTCGCGGAGCCGCTCTACGACCGCTTCTGCGAGCGGCTTGGCGCCAAAAAGGGCGTATTCGGCGCTTGCATGGGCGTGGCCCTCGTAAACGACGGGCCGGTGACCCTGACTCTGGACGCCTGACGTTCAAATCTCAGGGTGGCCTCCTGATGCGAAGCCGGCGGCAATCGGCGACCTTGGCCGTGCAATGCCAAGCGACACAGGAGGAGCCACGATGAAACAGCACAAACGAAGCCCGATCCGGGCGGTCCTCGGTCTCGCAGCGGTCGCACTGCTGGCGCTGCCGTCGGCCGCGAGTGCCACCCCGACCCTCACGGTTACGGCGAGTCCCGACTCCGTCGAGGTGCCCGGCGGTGTGGTCACCTACACGGTGACGCTGAACGACGTCAGGAATCCGCCGCCGGGTTTTGACGTGACTGTGGAGCAATTCGCGATGACCGACGGAGTCAGGACGCTCTACGAGTGCTACGCGTCTCCGTCTCTGGGTTCTCGCGGACCTGAGGTGTTCTACCCCGGTGCGCGGAGCCGAGTGCTCTGCAGTTTCGACAGGCTCGTGACCGGGGCCGCCAACAGCAGCCAAATGCTGACCGTCACCGCAGGCGGTTCCGAGTGGTTCACCAGGTTCGGTGACAAGCCGGAGTTGTCCTCGCCGGAGTCGTGGACGGTTTCCGGAGCCGCCGAGGTTCACATCAAGGGCGAGCCGAGGAAGCCCAAGTGCCGAAATGGCAAGCGGGCGGTTAGGCGCAAAGGGAGTTGGAGGTGCGTCCCAAAGCTCCACCGAGGACGCGGAAGTCGCTGACAGAGCGCCGGGTGGCTCCGGGGCCGCGCCGTGCGCAGAGCTTGGCGCGGCCTCGGAGCTATACTCGCTTCACGCTTTTTCGTACACTCGACCGTTTCGCGAAAGGTGGGCCTGGCCCACCTTTTTTTGGCGGCAAACCGGATCCAAACCGAATCCGAGCTGATGAGTGAGCAAGAGGCCGAACAAGCAAAACAGACGATCGAATCCCACTTGGCAGAGGCCGAGCCGGAGGTCGAAGTGATCGCGGTCGAGCCGGCCGGCAATGAGCGGCTGCGGCTGTTCATCGACCACCCCGACGGGGTGTCGCTGGCGCTCTGCGAGCGGGTCACCGGCCACCTGCGATTTCCTGCTCACCGAGTACGGCCTCGAGGTCTCTTCGCCGGGCCCCGAGCGGCCGCTGACCAAGCCCGAGCACTTTCGCCGCTTCCTCGGGCGCAACGTGCGGGTTCGGACGAAGGAGGCGATCGGAGGCCGGCGCAGCTTCACCGGGAAGCTGACCGGCGCGGACGAGCAGGAGGTGAGCGTCGAGACCCCCGATGACGGGGTCACGATCGAGCTCGCCAACGTCCATCGCTCGAATCTGGTCCCGGACGAGTCGGAGGTTGCTACGTGACGCAGGAGATCGTCGACGCCGTAAGGGCGCTCGAGCAGGAGAAGGGAATCGAAGCCGACAAGCTGATGGACGCGCTCGCCGACGCCCTGCTCTCGGCCTATAAGAAGACCCCCGGCGCGGCCAAGTACGCCCGCGTCGACCTCGACCACAACACCGCGGACTTCCGGGTCTTCGAGATGATGCTGCCCGACGGCCTCGAGGACAAGCTGATGATCGAGCAGGAGGCCGACGATCGCCGACGCCGCCGAGGAGGCAGGAGACGAGCCGACGACCCGCGCGATCGTCGACCCCGAGACCGGCGAGCGCCGCGAGCCCGAGGAGCCCGAGCTCGAGCCCGAGCGGCTCGAGCCCTACATGGACCAGATCAAGACCCGCGACGTCACCCCCGACGACTTCGGGCGGATCGCCGCCCAGACCGCGAAGCAGGTGATCCTCCAGCGGATCCGCGAGGCCGAGCGCCAGATGATGTACGACGAGTACCAGGACCGGGTCGGCGAGCTGGTCACCGGGATCATCCAGCAGTCCGACAACCGCTACACGCTGGTCCAGCTCCGCGAGCGGGTCGAGGCGCTGCTGCCGCGCTCCGAGCAGGTCTACAACGAGCGCTACGACCACGGCACCCGGGTCAAGGCCGTGATCACCGACGTCTCGGCCGACACCAAGGGCCCGAGCATCGTCGTCTCGCGCCGGGACCCGGAGCTGATCCGCAAGCTGTTCGAACTCGAGGTCCCCGAAATCGCCGACAAGCTGGTCGAGATCGTCGGCGTCGCCCGCGAGCCGGGCTGGCGCTCGAAGATCGCAGTCGTCTCGCACGCCGACGGCGTCGACCCGGTCGGCGCCTGCGTCGGGCCCGCGCGGCTCGCGCGTCCGGATGGTCGTCTCCGAGCTGCGCGGCGAGAAGATCGACATCATTCCCCACAACGACGAGCCCGCCCGCTTCGTCGCCAAGGCGCTCTCCCCGGCCCGGGTCCGCGAGGTCCTGGTCGCCGACGAGGAGAAGCAGGCGACCGTGATCGTCCCCGACGACCAGCTCTCGCTGGCGATCGGCCGCGACGGGCAGAACGCGCGCCTCGCCGCCCGGCTGACCGGCTGGAAGGTCGACATCAAGTCCGAGACCGAGTTCTCCGAGGAGGAGGGCGAGATCGAGTACGAGGGCGAGGAGGGCGCCGACGGACGCTGCGCCGCGGTCCTGACCACCGGCCGCCGCTGCCCGAACGCCGCGCTCCAGGGCTCCGCCTACTGCGGCCTGCCCACCCACCAGGCGCTGGCCCGCTTCAAGACGAGCCAGGTCGCGGTCCTGAGCGCGGTCACCGAGGAGGAGATCGCGAAGCTCGCCGACCCCGAGGCGAACGAGGGCGAACTGAAGGAGATCATCGCCAGGGCCGAATCCGAGTTCGACGAGGCCGCCGCGGCGAAGGCCGAGGCCGACGCCGAGGCCGCCGAAGCCGCCGCGGCCCAGGAGGCCGCCGACGCTGAGGCCGCCGAAGCGGCCGAGGAGGCCGAGACCGAAGGCGGCGACGATGCCGACGAGGCACCCGAGGCTGAAGCGGACGAAGAGACTGAGGATGAGGCCGAGGAAGTAGCCGAGGCAGAAACCGAAGACGAGGCCGAAGAAGAGGCTGAAGAGACCGAGGAAGACACTCCGGAGGCCGAAGAGACCCCCGAGGCCGCCGACGCGTCAGAGAACGGCGAGCCCGAGGCGGAGGAGGCGCCCGCCGCGGCAGAGGAGCGCAGTACGTAGGTGGCAAAGAAGCGAGTTCACGAGATCGCGAAGGCTCAGGGAGTCACCAGCAAGGAGCTGCTGGCGGCGCTCAACGCCGCCGGCATCGAGGCCAAGGCCGCCGCGTCCAACGTCGAGGAGTCCGATGCGCTCGCGGTCCTCAAGGGCAACGGCTCCCCGGCCGCGAAGCCGGCCGAGAAGAAGGCCGACGCGAAGCCGGCTCCTGAGGCTCCCAAGGCCCCGAAGGCCGCCGCCAAGTCCGAAGAGGCGCACGGCAAGGCCCCCGCCGAGAAGCCCGCCCCGAGCGCCGCCGACCCGGACGCCAAGCCGGTGCAGCCGGTCAAGCCGGCCGCCGAGGGCGACGGCGCCAAGGCCGGCAAGCGCCGCGCCCGCCGCGTCGTCATCGACTCCCAGGCCGCGCGCCGCGACCACATGTCGCCGCCGCCGCCCCAGCGCCCGCCGCGCCGCCGCGGAGGCAGGCGCCGTCGCCCGCTGCTCGAAGAGCCGCCGGTCGCGCCCAAGGAGCCGGAGGCTCCGCAGACGCTTACCGTCAACTCCGGCGCAACCGTGCGCGAGGTCGCCGAGATCTTCGGCCTCGGCAGCGCCGAGGTGATCAAGGCGCTGATGGAGGGCGGCGAGATGGCGACCCTGACCCAGACGCTGACCGACGACTCGATCAAGGCGATCGCGACGAAGTTCGAGCGCGAGGTCGAGATCGTCACCGCCGCCGAGGAGGAGGTCGAGGTCGAGCTACCCGCCGACGCCGCCGCCGACCTCGAGGACCGCCCGCCGGTGATCACGGTCATGGGCCACGTCGATCACGGCAAGACCTCGCTGCTCGACGCGATCCGCGAGACCGAGGTCGTCGCCGGCGAGGCCGGCGGGATCACCCAGCACATCGGCGCCTACCAGGTCCACCACAACGGCAAGACCCTCACCTTCCTCGACACGCCCGGACACGAGGCGTTCACCGCGATGAGGGCGAGGGGCGCGAAGGTCACCGACGTCGCGGTCATCGTGGTCGCGGCCGACGACGGCGTGATGCCGCAGACGATGGAGGCCGTCGACCACGCGCGCGCCGCCGACGTGCCGATGCTCGTCGCCGTCAACAAGGTCGACAAGGAGGCCGCGCAGCCCGACCGCGTCCGCAACGAGCTCGCAGGCCACGACCTGACCCCTGAGGAGTGGGGAGGGGACACCGTCTACGCCGACGTCTCGGCGAAGACCAAGGACGGCCTCGACAACCTGCTCGACATGATCATCCTCGTCACCGACCTCGAGGAGCTCAAGGCGAACCCGAACGCGTCGGCGACCGGCACCGTGATCGAGTCCGAGCTCGACCCGGGCCGCGGCCCCGTCACCGGCGTCCTGGTCCAGCGCGGGACCCTTAAGGTCGGCGACCCCGTCGTCGCCGGCTCGCAGTGGGGCAAGGTGCGCGCGATGCTCGACCACACCGGCGAGCGAGTGCCCGAAGCGGGGCCCGGGACGCCGGTCGAGGTGCTCGGCTTCGACGGCGTCTGCGAAGCGGGCGAGGTCGTCCAGGCGGTCGAGAGCGAGCGCGTCGCGCGCAGCCAGGCCGAGGAGCGCGCCAACCGCCTCAAGACCGAGGCGATCGCCCGCCGCGGCGCCCGCAAGGTCACGCTCGAGGAGGTCTTCGCCTCGGTCCAGGAGGGCCAGCTCCAAGAGCTCAACATCGTGCTCAAGGCCGACGTCTCCGGGTCGCTCGAGGCGCTCCAGGACGAGATCGCCAAGGTCCCCCAGGGGCAGGTCGCGATCAACGTCATCCACGCGGCGACCGGCGGGATCAACGTCTCCGACGTGATGCTCGCCTCGGCCTCGCAGGCGATCATCATCGGCTTCAACGTCCGCCCGCTCGCCGACGCCCGCCGCGTCGCCGAGTCCGAGGGCGTCGACGTGCGGACATACGAGGTGATCTACAAGGTCACCGAGGACCTGCGCGCGGCGATGGAGGGAATGCTCGAGCCCGAAGAGGTCGAGGAGGCGCTCGGCCAGGCCGAGATCCTGCAGACGTTCAAGGCCTCGAAGGTCGGCCGGATCGCCGGCTGCCAGGTCACTGACGGCAAGGTCACGAGGACCGCCGGCGTGCGGCTGGTCCGCGAGGGGACGATCGTCTGGACCGGCAAGCTCGGCTCGCTGCGCCGTTTCAAGGACAACGTCCAGGAGGTCGAGGAAGGCCAGGAGTGCGGGATCGTCCTCGACGGCTACGCGGACGTCAAGGAAGGCGACGTGCTCGAGTTCTTCGAGACCAAGCAGGTCGAGCAGACGCTCGCCGGTTGACGCCGTTCGTCTGCCTGATCGAAGTCCACCTTCACTTCGAAGCCCACGACCTGAAGCAGAAGCGCAAGCTCGTCAAGTCGCTGAAGGAGCGGCTGCGGAGCCGCTTCGGCGCCGCGGTCGCCGAGACCGAGCACCACGACAAGTGGCAGCGCGCGACGCTGCTCTGCGCGCTGGTCGGCGACAGCGAGATCGGCGATCGCGCCGACGAGCTTCAGCGCTTCGTCGAGAGCCGCTTCGGCGACGGCTGCTCGTTCGGGCGCGACGTCCTCAGCCTCGAGGACATCCGCGGCTGAGAGTCTTAGACTGGCCGTACCAGGAGGGGGTCGCAATCGGGAGGGCTCCCTCCCAACAAGCCAACAAGGGAGCACACCGAATGCGACTCAACGAGCAGAAGACGAAACGGATCACGCCGATCCACGCCTTGCTTTCGGCGGCGATCATGGCCCTGATCGTGATGCCGCTGGCGTTTGCGGGCGCGAGCCCGACCGCGAGCAGCAGCGCCAGCGCCAAGAAGCAGCTCAAGAAGCTGAAGAAGCGGGTTGCGGCGCTTGAAGGTAGGTCCACGGCACCGACCGGCCCCGCGGGCGGCGACCTGGCCGGGACCTACCCGAACCCGCTGATCGGGAACGAGAAGGTCACGACCGGAAAAATCGCCCCGAACGCTGTCACCACCACCAAGATCGCTGACTCGGCCGTGACGGCGCCGAAGCTCGAGGCCTCACAGCGCTCCGAGACATTCGAGGCGCAGACCGGCGGCCTGAGCGGGGCGTTGGCGACTCCGATCGGTGCCGCGCATACCGTTGTCCAGACGCTCAATCTGCCGGCGGGGGGCAAGTACCTCGTCACCGCCCAGACCGAGCTCTTCATCGGCGTCGCCGTCACCTACCACGCGCATTGCCAGCTGAACGGCGTCAACGGAGCCAGTACCGGAGGCACCACCGCCACCGGCCAGCCGGACCTGCTGTTCGGATCCGGCGGCATCTCGCTGAGCGGGATCTCGACCGGTGGCGCGGTCACCCTCGCCTGTTCCTCGGATACCGCGAACACCCTCGCGGGGGCCAGGAACATCGACGCGGTTCGGGTCGGCTAGCGCAGCGACGCTCCGCACTCATGCAGCAACGGACGGGGCGGCCTGCGGGCCGCCCCGTTTCGTTCGCGCACAACGCCTTAGCTATAGTCGCGCCGCGATGCCCAGCGCCCGGATGCGGCGTGTGAACGAGGTGATCCGCGAGGTCGTCGGCGCTGCGATCGCGACCGAGCTCAAGGACCCGCGGGTCGGATTCGTGACAGTCACGTCAGTAGAGACAAGCCCCGATTTGAGCGCCGCGCGCGTCTACGTCAGCGTGCTCGGATCCGAGGAGGAGCGCACCGAGACGCTCGAGGCGCTCGGCCACGCCCACGGCTTCCTCCAGGGCAAGATCGCCGACGAGCTGACGATCAAGCGCACACCTACGCTGACCTTCCACTACGACGAGAGCATCGAGCAGGGCATGCGGGTCTCCGAGCTGCTCGACGAGGACTGATGGGCGAGACCGCGGTCCAGACCGAGATCGAGCGCACGGCAGAGCAGATCCGCTCCGCCGACCGCTTCCTGCTGACCACGCACGAGAACCCGGACGGCGACGCGCTCGGCTCGCTGCTCGCGATGCACCAGATCCTCGGCGCGCTCGGCAAGGACTCGGTGATGTTCCTCGCCGCGAAGGAGTTCCCGCTCCCGGTCGAGTACCGCTTCCTGCCGCTCGAGGAGGTCTTCCACGAGCCGCCCGCCGACGTTCCAGACCGGACCCTGATCTTCCTCGACTGCGGAAACATCGACCGGATGCCGGTCGACTTCCTCAAGCGCACCGAGGGCGAGGCGCTGAACATCGACCACCACCACGACAACACCCGCTTCGGGACGATCAACCTCGTCGACGTCGAGGCGTCGTGCACGGCCGAGATCGTCTACGAGCTGCTCTCGCTTCTCGGTGTCGAGCTGACCCCCGAGATCGCGAGCGCGCTCTACGTCGGCCTCGTCACCGACACCGGCCGCTTCATGTACACGAACACCGACGCGAGGGCGCACCGGATGGCGGCGGCGCTGATCGACGCCGGCGTCGACGTCCACGATCACTTCCGGCGCCTCTACGAGCACGTCCCGCTCGAGAAGCTGAAGCTGATCGCCGGAGCGCTTGAGGGAATCGAGATGACGTGCGAGGGCCAGGTCGCGCTCACCTACATCTCGAAGCAGGACTACGAGTCGGCCGGCGCCAGCGAGGAGCTGACCGAGGGCGTGATCGACTACCTGCGCTCGATCGAGGGGATCCGGATCGCGGCCGTCGTCCGCGACCAGGCCCCGGGCGGCAAGGCCCAGCGCAAGGTCAGCCTGCGCTCCGCCGACGGCTCGGTCGACGTCTCCGAGATCGCGCGCAAGCAGGGCGGTGGAGGACACCAGCGCGCGGCGGGGTTCGCGACCGACATGACCTATCCCGAGGTGGTCACGTACGTCTGCGAAGAGGTCAACGCCCAGCTCTGAATCCGATGCCGGCGTCCTGCTTTTCGACAAGCCGGCCGGGATCACCTCGCACGACGCGGTCGCGCTCGTGCGCCGCGAGCGCGGCGGCGTCAAGACCGGCCACGCGGGGACCCTCGACCCGTTCGCGACCGGGCTGCTGCTGATCCTGCTCGGCCGCGCCACCCGCCTGCAGAGGTTCCTGATGCCGCTGCCGAAGACCTACGTCGCCACCGCGAGGCTGGGCTGGCGCTCGAGCACCGGCGACCCCGACGGCGAGCTGGTCGAGACCGGCGCCATCCCCGAGACGCTCGAGCTGCCGACCGGCACGGTCCGCCAGCGCGTCCCGATGACCTCCGCGGTCAGGGTCGGCGGCGAGCGCCTCTACAAGAAGGCCCACCGCGGCGAGACCGTCGAGACTCCCGTGCGCGACGTCGAGGTCCACCGCGCCGAGCTGCTCGCGAGCGACGGGGAGCGGGCCGAGTTCGAGATCGAGTGTTCCTCGGGGACCTACGTCCGGACGCTGATCGAGACGCTCGGCGACGCCTACTGCGAGCGGCTGCGGCGGACGGCGATCGGGCCGTTCAGGGTCGAGGAAGCCGGCGGCGAGCCGCTGCCGCTCGAGCGGGTCGCAGAGCTCGTGCCTGAGGCGGCGCTCAGGTGACGATCAAGGTCACCTCGCTCCCCGACGCCGAGCGCCGCGACCGCCACGTCGCGATCGGGACTTTCGACGGCGTCCACCTGGGTCACCGCGCGGTGATCGACGACGCCGACACCGTGCTCACCTTCGACCCGCATCCGGTCAGCGTGATCAACCCCGAAGGCGCGCCGAAGCTGCTGATGCCGTTCAAGGTCAAGCGCGACGTGATCGGCGGGCTCGGGGTCGAGGAGCTGGTCGTGATCCCGTTCGACCGCGAGTTCGCCTCGAACCCGCCGGAGGCGTTCATCGAGGACGTCCTGATCGCGAAGCTCGGGGCGACCAAGGTCTCGGTCGGCGAGAACTTCCGCTTCGGCGCCAAGGCCAAGGGCGATCCCGAGATGCTCGCCGCGCGCGAGGAGTTCGAGACCCGCGTCGTGCCGCTGGTCGAGGTCGAGGGCGAGACGATCTCCTCGACCCAGATCCGCGCCCTGGTCGCGGCCGGCGAGGTCGACAAGGCGCTGCGCTTCCTCGGCGCGCCGCTGATGGTCGAGGGCGAGGTGATCAAGGGCGATCAGCGCGGCCGCGAGCTCGGCTTCCCGACCGCCAACCTGGCGCCCGACGACGCCTACGTCAACCCCGGCCACGGCGTCTACGCGGCGTTCGCCAACGGGCAGCCGGCGGCGGTCAACGTCGGCATCCGCCCCCAGTTCCAGACCGGCCGCGGGTTGCTGATCGAGGCCTACCTGATCGATTGGGAGGGCGACCTCTACGGCAAGAACCTGAGGATCGCGTTCGTCGAGCGGCTCCGGGGCGAGAAACGCTTCCCCAGCGTCGAGGACCTGATCGCGCAGATGCACCGCGACGTCGCCGAGGCGAAGGAAGTCTGCGAGGGGTTCTCGCCCGGCGGGTCGAATCAGTAGCCTTCTCGACCCCGATGCCCCTGACCAAGGAAAAGAAGGCGGAGCTCACGGCCAAGCACGGCCGCGACGAGAAGGACACCGGCTCGGCCGAGGTCCAGATCGCGATGCTCACCGAGCGCATCAACGAGCTCACCGAGCACCTGCGCTCGCACAGCAAGGACCACCACTCGCGCCGCGGGCTGCTGATGATGGTCGGCAAGCGCCGGCGGCTGCTGCGCTATCTCGAGCGCCGCGACCTCGAGCGCTATCGCGCGCTGGTCGGCGAGCTCGGCCTGCGCCATTGATCGAACCCGGTACTCCGGCTCCCGACTTCACGCTCAAAGACCACGCCGGCGCGGACGTAGCGCTCTCCGCGCTTCGCGGTCAGCGCGTGCTGCTGATCTTCTACCCGCTCGACTTCAGCCCGGCCTGCAGCGACCAGCTCTCGATCTACCAGGAGGTCCTGCCGGAGATCCTCGCCAAGGGCGTGACGCCGCTCGGGATCAGCGTCGACTCGACCTGGGCCCACCGCGCGTTTCGAAAGCAGATCGGGACCGAGATCCGCCTGCTCGCCGACTTCAGCCCGAAGGGCGAGGTGACGCGCGCCTACGGGGCCTTCATCGACTCGGTCGACCACGCCAACCGCTCGCTGGTCCTGGTCGACCCCGAAGGCGTGGTCGAGTGGGTCCACGAGTCCGAGAACCCGGGTGTCATCCCCGGCGCCAACCTGATCTTCGACGCGCTTGACGGCTCCCCCGAGTAGCGATCTAGGCAGCGCGCCGATCCCGCCGATCGGCGGCGAGGACCACGTCAGGGGGGAGGGGGTGGAGGCGATCGCCTACCTCGACTTCGGTTGCCCCCACTGCGCGGCGGCCTGGGCCACGATCAGCGCGCTGCCGCTACGGCTCTGCTTCCGCCATTTCCCGATGACCTCCCAGCGCCCGCGATCCGCCGCGCTGCACATGGCGGCCGAGGCCGCCGGCGCCCAGGAGCGATTTTGGGAGATGTGCGACTCGTTGTTCGCCGAACGCGGCCGGGTCGATGACCCCCACCTCTGGGAGCGCGCCGAGCGCTTCGGCATCGACCTCGACCGCTTCGAGGCCGATCGCCGCTCCGAGCCCGTGAGGCTCCGCGTGCGGCGCGACTTCGAAACCGGGGTCCGCGGCGGGGTGACCGGCACGCCGGCGGCGTTCGCGGAGGGTGAGCTGATCGCCGCCGAGGTCCCCGAGCGGCTCGCGGCGCTTGCGCTCGGCGGCTCGCGCCGGTCTGTAACATCGCGCGAGTTAGAGAACTAAAAGTTCTGCAAATGAGAGCCACCAACCGGGTGGCTGAATAGGAGCACAACATATGAGTAGGTTCGAAGTGAGCCGTGTCTCGACGGACGTAGGCGGCCAGGAGATCTCGTTCGAGACCGGCAAACTCGCCAAGCAGGCGAGTGGTTCCGTTGTCGTCCGCGCCGGCGACACCATGGTCCTCTGCACCGCGACCGCGGGCAACGTGCGCGACGTCGACTTTCTGCCGCTGACGGTGGACGTCGAGGAGCGCCACTACGCCGCGGGCAAGATCCCGGGCTCGTTCTTCCGCCGCGAGGCGAGGGCGGGCGAGAAGGCAACGCTTACGGCGCGAATGATCGACCGGCCGATCCGGCCGCTGTTCCCGAAGGGCTGGCACCGCGAGACGCAGCTCGTCTCGACGACGCTTTCGGTGGACCACGAGCACCCGTACGACATCCTGGCGATGAACGGCGCTTCCGCCGCTCTCGCCGTCTCCGACATCCCCGTCGCCAAGCACGTCGGCGCGGTCAGGGTCGGAAAGCTCGAGGGTGACTTCGTCGTCAACCCGCCGGAGGACCGCCAGGAAGAGCTCGAGCTCGACCTGATCGTCGCCGGCACCGACGAGGCGATCCTGATGGTCGAGGCCGGCGCCTCCGGCGTCACCGAGGCCGAGGTGCTCGATGCGCTCGACATCGCCCACGCCGAGATCAAGAAGCTCGTCGCCTCGATGGAGGAGCTGCGCGAGAAGGCCGGCAAGGAGAAGGTCGAGGTCGAGGTCCCGAAGATCGACGAAGGGCTCGTCGAGAAGGTCAGGTCCGCCTACGGCGACAAGCTCGTCGCCGCGATCGCGACCGAGGGCAAGCTCGAGCGCTACGAGGCGATCGACGTCGTCAAGGAGGAGGTCCTCGCCGAGTACGCCCCCGACACCACGGACACGGAGGCCGATGAGGACAAGAAGGACGAGGTCTCGGCGGCGTTCGACGCGATCGAGAAGGACACGATCCGCAAGGCGATCGCCGTCGACAAGAAGCGCCCCGACGGGCGCGAGACCGACGAGATCCGGCCGATCGAGACCGAGGTCGACATCTCCCCGCGCGCCCACGGCTCGGCGCTCTTCACCCGCGGCGAGACGCAGATCCTCTCGAGCGTCGCACTCGGCACCACGCGGATGGACATGAAGGTCGACAACCTCGGCCTCCAGACCACGAAGACGTTCTGGCACCACTACAACTTCCCGCCGTACTCGGTCGGGGAGGCGGGCTTCATGCGCGGCCCGAAGCGCCGTGACATCGGCCACGGGGCGCTCGCCGAGCGGGCCCTCCAGCCGACGATCCCCGACCAGGAGAGCTTCCCCTACGTGACCAGAGTGGTCTCGGAGACGCTCGAGTCGAACGGATCGAGCTCGATGGGCTCGGTCTGCGCCTCCTCGATGGCCTTGATGGCCGCGGGCGTCCCGGTCACCGCACCGGTCGCCGGCGTCGCCATGGGGCTGATCAAGGAGGGCGACGACTACGTCGTGCTCACCGACATCGCCGGCGTCGAGGACCACCTCGGCGACATGGACTTCAAGGTCGCCGGCAGCGCCGAGGGCATCACAGCCCTGCAGATGGACATCAAGATCACCGGCGTGACGATGGAGATCCTCAAGGACGCGCTCGATCAGGCCCACGAGGGACGCCAGTTCATCCTCGGCAAGATGGGCGAGACGATCGAGGGCGCGCGCGAGAAGCTCTCTCAGCACGCGCCGCGAATCGAGTCGATCCAGATCGACGTCGAGAAGATCGGCGCCGTGATCGGCAAGGGCGGCGAGACGATTCGAAGCCTCTGCGAGCGCTTCGAGGCCGAGATCGACGTCGAGGACGACGGCACGATCCGGATCTACGCGCCGAACGGCGACCTCGTCGATGCGTGCGTCGCCGAGATCGACTCGATGACGCGCGAGGCCGAGATCGGCGACCGCTACAACGCCGCCAAGGTCGTGAAGACGACGACGTTCGGCGCCTTCATCGAGCTCACCAAGGGCACCGACGGGCTCCTGCACATCTCGAACGTCAAGCCCGGCGAGCGGGTCGGGCAGGTCGAGGACGTGCTCAGCCAGGGCGACGAGATCGACGTCACCGTGGTCGAGGTCGACAAGGAGCGCGGCCGGATCGGCCTGCGCCTCAGCGAGGACCCCGACGTCAGCGGCAAGAGCGCCGAGGACCTCGTCTCGGTCGGCACCGGCGACCCCGGTCCGCCCTCACGCCGTGACGGCGGCGGGCGTGGCGGCCGTGACGGGCGCCGCGGAGGCGGCGGCCGCGAGCGGCGCGAGCGCCGCTAGCCCCTGGTGGCCGAAAACGCACAGGTAACCGAGCTCGATTCCGGGGTCCGGGTCGTCACAGAGAGCGTGCCTTCGGTGCGCTCGGTGGCGCTCGGCCTCTGGGTCGGGACCGGCTCGCGCAACGAGACCCCCGAGCAGGCCGGCGTCTCGCACTTCCTCGAGCACCTGCTGTTCAAGGGCACGCCGCGCTACTCGGCGGTCGAGCTCAACGAGCAGTTCGATTCGATCGGCGCCTCGTTCAACGCCGCGACGAGCAAGGAGACCACCCACATCCACGCTCGCTTCCTCGACGACCACACCGAGCGCGCCTTCGACCTGATGGCGGAGATGCTGCTCGGCTCGACCTACCCCGAGGACGAGGTCAAGACCGAGCGCCAGGTCGTGATCGAGGAGATCGCGATGTACGAGGACGAGCCCTCCGACAAGGTCCACGACATCCTCGACGAGGCGATCTTCGGCGACCATCCGCTGGGAGCGCGGGTCATCGGCTCCGCCGACGTCGTCGGCTCGATCCCGATCCCCGACATCCGCGGCTACCACGACGCCCGCTACGTCGGCCCGAACATCGTCGTCGCGGCGGCCGGGAGCCTCGAGCACGAGGCGATCGTCGAGACCGCGGGCAAGCTGCTCGACCCGAAGCGAGAAGGCTCCGACGGCGCCCCGCAGCCCGAGGCCGACGGCTCGACGCCGGACGTCGCATTCCAGTCGAAGGACACGGAGCAGTACCACCTCTGCCTCGGGGCGCCGGGGATCAGCCGCAGCGACGACCGCCGCTTCGCGCTCCGCGTCCTCAACACGCTCTTCGGCGGCTCGAGCTCCTCGCGGCTGTTCACCGAGGTCCGCGAGAAGCGCGGGCTCGCCTACGCGGTCGGCTCCTACGCCGACTCCTACCGCGACGCCGGGATGATCGCGATGTACGTCGGCACCCGCGAGGAGAACGTCGGCGAGGCCTTCGAGGTGATCGGCGCCGAGCTCGGCCGCCTGATCGCCGAGGACGTCCCCGACGAAGAGCTGATCAGGGCCAAGGAGAGCGTCAAGGGGCGGATCGTGCTCGCCCAGGAGTCGACCGCGTCGCGGATGTCGCGCCTCGCGGGCTCGGTGCTCTTCGACCTCCCGATCCTCGGCCTCGACGAGATGATCGCCAAGGTCGACGCGGTGAGCGCCGACGATCTGCGCGAGATCGCCGACACGCTCTACCGGCCGGAACGCTTCTCCGCCGCCTGCATCGGGCGCAACGAGGAGACCTTCCGCGGGGGGCTGGCGCCCGTCTCAGAGGCGCTCGTCGCCGCCGCCTGAGCTAGCGCTTCCGCTTCCGTTTCTTCTTCACGCAGCGGCCCCGCTTGAGCTTCTTGCCCTTGGGGCACTTCCTATTGGCGACCGGCGTGACCGGCGTGACCGGCGTGACCGGCGTGAGCGGCGCCGGGGTGCTCTGGGGCGGGGGAGAGTCGACGAGCGATACATCATCGACGTTGAAGCTGTCGCTGGAAACGAACCCCTGGACGTCGCTGACCTCGAAACGCAGCGCCCGCAACCCGGTCAGCGAGCTCACATCGATGCTGATTGGCCGGTATCCGGCCTCGCTTCCGCCGGCAGAGTACACCGAGGCGCCGTCGATCCTGACGGTGAAAGTGCCGACCGAGGCGTTCGAATCGCGGGTGCGGAGCTGGAAGCTCAAGGTCGCGCCGCCGCCCGGGACGTTGACGAGTTGCTGGATCGCGAAGGAGCTGTTACCGGTCGCGCTCTCGCCGCCCATCTGCGCCCACTTCGTGCCGCTGTGCGGACCCACCGCGTCGGGTCCTTGGAAGTAACCGCAAGACTGGGTGCCCGACTGGCAGAGGGGGCCGGTGCCGCTGCCCGTGGTCTCCTCGGACCAGACCGGGCTTGTGCAGTCACCTACGTTGCAGGTTGTCAGCCCATCAAAGCTGCCGTCGAGCACATGCTCGGAGGCGCCGGCCGACGCCGGAGCGAGCAGCGCGATCGCCGTCGCACCCATCGCCGCCCATCCCTTCACGCTCGCCCCTGCCATACGGCGAGGCTAGCGCATAACATCGCCGCCGATGGCTGATCGGATAAAGGTCGCGGTTTCGGGCGCCGCGGGGAAGATGGGCGAGGCGGTCTGCGAGGCCGTCGAGGGCGCCGATGACATGGCACTGGTGGCGAAGGCCGACCCGGCGCTCGACGCGCCGCTCCCTGACGCGCTCGAGGGCGCCGATGTCTGCGTCGAGTTCACGACCCCCGACACGGCGCTCGAGAACGTCAAGACTTGCCTCGACGCGGGCGTCCACGTCGTCGTCGGGACCACCGGCTTCGACCTCGACGCTGCGAAGGCCGCCGCCGAGGCTTCCGAGGCCAACTGTTTCGTTGCGCCGAACTTCGCGATCGGGGCGGTGCTGATGATGGTCGTCTCGCAAACGATCGCCGAGCACATGCCCGAGGCCGAGATCGTCGAGCTCCATCACGACCAGAAGAAGGACGCGCCCTCGGGGACCGCGAAGCGGACCGCGGAGCTGATCTCCGACGCGGGCGGCAACGTCCACGAGCCGATCCACTCGATCCGGCTCCCCGGCCTCGTCGCCCACCAGGAGGTCATCTTCGGGGGCGAGGGCCAGACGCTCTCGATCCGCCACGACTCGATCGACCGCCGTTCGTTCATGCCCGGCGTCCTGCTCGCCGTGCGCAAGGTCCCGGATCTCCCCGACCGCTTCACGGTCGGGCTCGAGAAGCTGCTCTAGCTCAGCCGAGCAGCGCCTTGAGCTCCTCGCGCTGCTGGAGCCCGAGCTTGGCGAAGACGCGGTAGAGGTGCGACTCGACGGTCCTGCGCGAGAGCACGAGCCGCGTCGCGATCTCCTGGTTCGAGAAGCCGCTCGCGACGAGCATCGCGATCTCGCGCTCGCGCACTGTCAGCTCGTCGACGGTGGGGCCGGCGAGGGCCGGGGTGCGGGCTCCCTCGGTGAGCTCGGCGAGCGCGTCGCGCTTGACCGCCATCCGCCGCGCCGAATCCTCGCGGCCCGCCTCTTGGTGGGCGCTCGCGGCCTGGGCCGCGGCCTCGGCGGCGAGCAGCACGGCGCCCAGGCGCTCGAAGTTCGCCGCCGCATCTTCGAGCCGCGCGCCGTCGCCGTCGAGCAGCGCCGCGGCATGGGTCGCGTAGCCCTGGGTCAGCTCGCCGTCGACCCTTGCCGCGACGGCTAGCAACCGCTCCACCGTCTCGGCGTCGGGTTCGCCGAGCCGCAGCGCCTCGTGCAGGCACTGGGCCTTGTGCAGGGGCATGTCGTCGAACCGGCCGGCGGCGTCGATCGCGATCTCACGCGCCTGCGAGAGCTGTCCGGCGGCGACCGCGATCCAGATATCGGCGCGCACGAGCTCGATCCGGTCGAGCCAGGGGAGGGTCCGCCGCTGTGACTCCTGCTCGGCGCGCTCGCGATCGGCGCGGGCCGCGTCGAGCTCGCCGAGGGTCGCGTGCGCGCGGGCGAGCATCGCGCGATTCACGACTACGAGGCTTCGGGGATCGGAGCGGCTGATCAGCACCGATGCCTCCTGCAGCTTGCGGAGCGCGGTGCCCATGACGCCGCGGTTGATCGCCAGCCGCGCCATCGAGAGCTCGAGCAGACCCAAGAGCGCGTCGGAGTGCGTCAGCGCCGCGCCTTCGCGCGCGATCGCGTTGAAGCCCTCGAGCGCGTCCCAGTCGTGGGCGGTCTCGAGCGAGGTACCGACCCACCCAGCCAAGGCGAGCCAGGAGACCTCGCGCTGCTCGAAGATGTGCTCGATCGCCGGCCCGACCGCGGGCTCGGAGAGCTCGCGCGCTCGCCGTGTCTCGCCGATCAGCATGTAGGCGATCGTCACCGAGCAGGCCGCGGTCAGCATCGCGAGCACGTCGACGTCGTCACCCTCGAGCAGCTCGACGCCGTGCTCCGCGGCCTCCTCGAAGCGACCCTGGTCGAAGAGGATCGTCGCCTGCCAGCCGCGCAGCTGCTGGCGCCACTGGCGGTCGTCGCGCCAGTCGCGGACCCGGTCGAGCAGCGCCTGCGCCTCGTCGATCCGGCCGAGGCTGACCTCGAGCAGGTTGAACCGCTCCTGGACGTACTTGGTCTGGTGTTCGGAGGTCGAAGCCTCGGCCTCGTAGGGGGCGAGGGCCTGATCGGCTTCTTCGAAGCGGTTCTGGCCCGCCTTCGCCCCGCCGAGCACGATCGCCGCGTCGAGCCCGGCCCCGCCCTCGATCGCCGCGCTCGCGAGCTCCGCCGCGAGCTCGAACTCGAACACGCGGTCGGCCGCCTGGGCGCCGCGCAGCAGGGTCTCGCGATTGCGCGTCATGTCGCCCTCGAGCTGCCAGCGCGCGACCGCGAGCAGCTCCTGATGGTGCTCTAGCCCGCGTTTCTCGTAGACGGCCGCGAGGTCGTGCCTCAGCGAGCGCGCCTCCGCCGCCGGCATCGTCGCCCTCGTAACCTCGCCGTAGAGGGGGTGGCTGAAGCGGATCAGCCCGTGCTCGCCGGGCTCGACTTTGATCAGTCCCCGCCGCTCGGGCTCGATCAGCGCCTGGTCTCCGGTTAGCTCCTCGAGCAGCGCCGAGTCGAGCGGCTCGACGAGACCCAGTAATGCCAGCGCCCGGCGCTCCGCCGGCTCGAGGCCGACGAGCCGCTGGTCGATCAGGTCGGTCAGCTTCTCGCTCGGCGCGCGCTTGCCCGTCGTCCGCCAGAGGCCGTCGATCTGCGCCAGGCCGCCGGCCTCGAACTCCCCGAGCACGAGTTCGCGGATCCAGAGCGGGTTGCCGTCGCTGAGCTCGAACAGGCGATCGATCGTCCCGCCGTCGACCGGGCCGCCGAGCACGGCTTCGACCATCTCGCCCGCATCGGCGGGGCCGAGCGGCCCGAGGTCGAGCCGCGGCGCACCGGCGTCCTTCCAGAGCTTGGTGATCGCGTCCTCGCAGGGCTCGCCGCGGCGCACGGTCGCGAGCACGAACGCCTTGCCGCTCTCAGCCGCATCCAGGACCAGCGCCGAGGCACCGGGGTCGAGGAGGTGTGCGTCGTCGACGAGCAGCACCGCCCTCGCATCGCCCGCCTGCTTGGCAAGCGCGTCGACGACGATCCGGATCAGGCCGAGGCGCTCGGCGGGCGGCGGACCATCGGGGATCAGATGCGAGACGGCGCCGAAGGGAACCGAGCTCGAGGAATGGGTGCCGTGGACGCGCGCCACATGCGCGCCTTCCGCCTCCCAGCCCGCGGCGGCCTCGGCGGCGAGCCTCGTCTTACCGGTGCCAGCCTCGCCGACGATCACCGCGGCGGGTGCCTCGCCTGACGCGTACGCGGCGTCGATCGCACGACGCTCATCGTCGCGTCCGATCAGGGGCCAACCCTGCGACCGGTCACTCCCCGTACTGC
The DNA here is from genome assembly GCA_963817065.1 of uncultured Solirubrobacterales bacterium. GTDB lineage: Bacteria > Actinomycetota > Thermoleophilia > Solirubrobacterales > 70-9 > CAWFMO01. The sequence continues at coordinate 1,582,442 of CAWFMO010000001.1, read as the reverse complement.
TCCCGATTCCGTGCAAGTTGCGTATGCCCTTACTGATGACACTCAGTGCGACCCTGTCCAAGATCGCTTCCTGATGAGGGTAGTGGGATCGGGAGAGATGCGCGCGAGCGCGCGCAAGGCGCGCATCCTTTGCGCCGCCTCGGCCATGTTCGCGCTGGCGGCGGTTTCGGGCGCGGTCGGCGCTTCCGGCGCCCAGAAAGCCGCCTCCGGGGACGCGGGGACGCAGCCGGCCACGCACGACTGCGCGCTCGAGAGCTTCGCGGCGTGCGCCGGCGACGACTTCACCCTCAACGACGTCCACGACGCCGATCTCCGCGGGGCCGACCTGCGCGGGGCGGGCTTCAACGCAGCCTTCCTCCACGGAGCCGCGCTCGCCGGCGCCGACCTGCGAGCCGCCGATCTGCGCGGGGCGACGCTGACCGGCGCCGACCTCCGCGGGGCGAATCTCGACGGGGCCAACCTCGCCGAGGCGAACCTCGTCGCCGCGCGGGTCGGTACGGCGCAGCTCTCGGGCGCCTACCTCTGCGGCACGACACTGCCGAACGAGGAGAGGAGCGACGCCGACTGCGGTGCGCCCGGGCCGCGGCTCGAGGTGCCCGCGAGCCCGCTGGTCTCGACTCGTTCCGCGCGCTCGGCGCCGGCCCCGGACAGCCGCGCGTTTGCGAACGGCTTCGCAACTCCGCCGAGGGCGAAGGCAGCCAAGCTCAAAAGCAGGAAGAGGAAGACGCGGGTCCGGATCAAGATCAACGGCCCGGGCAAGGTGATCGCGACGGCGGGCGGGATCGAGTGCCCCGACGTCTGCAAGGCGCTCTACAAGTCGGGCCGCAAGGTCGTCTTCACCGCCGAGCCCGATCCCGGAGCGACGTTTGACGGCTGGAAGGGCCGCTGCACGCGAAAGGGGCTTAGCTGCAAGCTGCGGGTCCACAAGCCGAGCAAGCTCCACGCCAACTTCACGGGCTCGCCTGACACCAGGTGCCTGGCGGCGCCGAACCAGGACTCCGACCTCGACACGATCCCCGACTGCCGCGAGATCGCCGGCTCGCCGATCACGATCCGCACCCCGTCCGAGGTCTCGGCCGGGACGACGATCACCCGCGTCGCGACCTCCGATCCGATGGTCTTCGACACCGACGGCGACGGGATCAACGACGGCGAGGAGTTCGCCTACAACGGCGACCCGCGCAGCATCGACACCGACATCGACCGGCTCGGGGACAAGCTCGAGCTCGTCACCTACCGCTCCGACCTCGACGATGCCGACACCGACGGCGACTCGCGCGGCGCGGCCGGGACGCTCGCCGAGGCACGGCTCTACGACGGCAACGAGGTCCTCGACGCGAAGACGAGCCCGCGCAACCCCGACACCGACGGCGACAGCCTCACCGACCGCCACGAGATCGTCGTCGGCAACACCAATCCCCGGATCGCGAACCTCCCGCGGCTCGAGCTGACCGCGGTCCCGAGCACCCCGAACGTGAAGATCGACCTCCCGTACACGGTCACCGAGACGACGGGGACCGAGGACGTGGCGGGCTCGACTACCGCCGTCTCGAATGGTCAGACGAGCTCCAACGGCGGCAGTCGCGAGACGACCAACACGCTCCAGAAGGCGAGGACCGACACCGAGAAGTGCAACGCCGGGCTCAGCCTCGACGGGCCGAGCTTCGGCTGCTCGGCAAGCTCCAGCGGCACCACGACGAGCACCCACAGCACGACGGTCGGATCGACCTGGGGGTTCGCGAACAGCTCCGAGTTGAGCCAGCAGCACGCGACGAGCGAGAGCACCTCGGCGACCCGCCAGGTCACGTTCGCGCCGTCAGGCTGCATCCAGGTGCTCCAGAGGCTCCGCAACACGGGTGGGAACGCGGTCACGGTCGGCGACTTCCAGGTGCTCGCCACGACGCCCGATCCCAAGAACCCGGGTGAGTCCGCCCTGCTCGCGACGCTGCAGCCGGTCAACGGCGGCCTCTACGGCACCGACTGCCCGGCCACCGACGATAACTTCCCCGACAAGACGATCCCCGCCGGGGGCTCGGTCGACATCGGCTTCGCCGCCACGGTCCCACGCGGCACGCTGCGCAGCTACCAGGCCAACCCGACCCCGATCCAGTTCGAGCTCGGGGCGATCTCGATGACGGGCACCAACCTCGCGGGAACGTCGGTCAACTTCCTCGGCGACGTCGCGACCAAGGTCACAGAGCAGGACGCGGATGTGCAGGTCGACTTCGGCAACGGCACGGTCCGCCAGTTCTCCGTCGCGGCCGGGACCGTCCTCGATGCGAACGGCGCGCCCGCGGGCATCACGCTCGGCGAGGCCCTCGGCCCGGGCCTCGGCAACTTCTCGCCCGTCTACGACTCCGGAACCCCGAGCCGCGTCAGCGAGCTGAGGAACCCCGCCGGCGGCCTTCCGGTCGCCAACGACCCCGACGAGCACTCGTTCTGGAACCTCGTCGGCGACGCCGACGGGGTCGGCAACAACACGATCGACTGGGCCGGCATCGTGCTGAAGCCGGGCGACACCGTCAACCTCGCCTACCGGCGCTGGAGCGACTCCGACATGCTCGACGACACGAGCGAGAACGGACTCGGCACCGACCCGCTCGACCCCGACACCGACGACGACGTGCTCTCGGACAGCGTCGAGGTCCAGGAGGGGTGGGTCGTGCCGCTGGCGAAGAACGGCGAGCCCGACTACCAGGTCTACTCGAGCCCGCTTTCCTGCGACGTCGACGGCGATCTCTCGCCCGACGGCCCCGGGCCGGGCATCGCGACCGACCCTTGCCCCGACGGCTTCGGCCCCGAGTCGACGCGCGCCGACGACGACGGGGGCGGGCCGCCGCCGATCCCGATCGACCCCTTCGAGGGCACGGACCCGAACGTCGCCGACACGAACAGCGACGGGCTCACCGACGGCGTCGAGATCATGCCCGACGCCCTGCGCCCGCCGATCGCCGGCGGCCGCGTGCCCACCTTCCTGCGCGAGTGGGGCGGAACCGGGGGCAACGGGCAGGGCACGTTCCAGACCACCCAGGGACTCGCCGTCGACCAGACGAAGCCGATGGTCGACCCGCAGACGGGCTTCCCGCTCCACGACGTCAGCAGCTACGTGATCAACCGCCGCGACGACGACCTCAGCGTCGAGCCCACCGACGAGGTCCAGCATTTCCGCGGCAACCCGCTGATCGAGGTGCCCGTCTTCGAGCAGGCGCTGCTCCCGGACACGGTCACGGACTTGGGGGTCAATTCACATCTGAGAATGGCCGCGGTCGGGATCGCCGCCGTCCCCAACACCCGCGTGACGACCCTCGGCGTCGAGGGCCCGGCGATCTCGGTCAACTACTACCCGAAGTCGGCCAGCCAGAGCCACAACGCGAGTGAACCGATCGATTTCATCACCACGTTCAACGGCGAGTCGGGCCTGGACATCAACGGCGACGCGGTCGCCAACCCGGGGCCGAACCAGATCGGCTTCAACAACGCCTTCGAGTACGGGAATCCGGGGGATGGGGTCGAGTTCGACTCGCCCCTGTTCTCGAACGGCAGGATCGGCAACGGCATGTTCGATCACTCTCCCGGCAGGGATCCGATCATCGGCTTCGGCCAGAGTCCCGGCCCGTCGACGGTACTCGACCCCCACGCGCTGCCGAGCGAGATCCAGGCCAACAGCCTCGGTCGCCGCGTCTTCGGCACAGCAGCCACCAACACGACCCCTGCATCCGGCAAGTTCCTCGACCCGAGCGGGGTGGCCGTCGACCGCACCCGCGCTGACGTCTACGTCGCCGACGACCTCCAGGACCGGGTCGAGGCGGGCAACCTGACCAAGATGACGTCCGCGAACGGCAACGTGGAAGCCTTCCTCGGCGGCAGCTCGGCGCTCGAGGGTGTGAGGGGCATCGCGGTCGATCCGGGCGGCAAGTACGTCTACGCCGCCGCCGGCGCCTACATCTACAAGCTCTCGACCAGCTCGCTCGCGATCCTCGGACGCTTCGGCGGCCCCGGGACCACCAACGGCGTCGGGGGCGGCGCGATGACGGCGCCCTGGGACATCGACATCGATGCCGAGCACGGCGCATGGGTCACCGACTCGACCACCGACACGATCCAGTACTTCTACTTCCCCTTCGGCCCCGATTGATCTGAGTCATGGGCGCGGCGAACGCCTCTGCAGTTCTCTGGTCGAGTAGGTTGCCCGCACCATGGCCGACCTGGCGTCGCAGGACGCCACCGCCCAAGCAGCGCTCGTGCGATCGGGAGAAGCGACCGCGCTCGAGCTGGTGGAGGCGGCGATCGCGCGGATCGAGGCCCTCGACCCAGAGCTGAACGCCGTAATCCACCCGCTCTTCGACGAGGCCCGCGAGGCCGCGTCGGGCGAGCTCCCCGACGGCCCTTTCACCGGGGTGCCGCTGCTGATCAAGGACCTCGGCCCGGCGCTCGCCGGCGCGCCGCTTCACATGGGGATGCGGTTCCTGAAGGAGATCGACTTCCGCGGCCCGCTCGACAGCTTCGTCGTCACCAAGTTCAAAGAAGCCGGGTTCGTGATCGTCGGCAAGACCAACTGCCCCGAGCTCGGGATCCCGCCGACTACCGAGCCGGTCGCCTACGGCGCGACGAAGAACCCCTGGGACCCGGGGCGCTCGCCGGCCGGGTCGAGCGGCGGCTCCGCGGCCGCGGTTGCCGCGGGCATGGTCCCGATCGCGCACGCCAACGACGGCGGGGGCTCGATCCGGATCCCGGCCGCCGCCTGCGGCCTCGTCGGCCTCAAGCCGACCCGGCAGCGGATCAGCCTCGGGCCGCTCTCCGGCGACTTCGTCGGCGGCCTCGGGCACGAAGGCGTCGTCTCGCGCAGCGTCCGCGACACCGCGATCGCGCTCGACGCGCTCCAGGGGATGATGCCCGGCGATCCCTACGCCGCTCCGGATCCGGCGCGGCCCTACGCCGAGGAGGTCGGCGCCGACCCGGGTCCGCTGCGGATCGGCCTCTGGACCGAGCCGACGATCGACGAGCAACCGCACCCAGACGTGCTCGAGGCGGTCCGCGACGCCGGCGAGCTGCTCGAGTCGCTCGGCCACAGCGTCGAGCCCGCGGACATGAGCGCGCTGAAGGCCTTCGACGGCTACGAGACCTTCAAGATCCGCTACGGCGCCGGCTTCGCGGCGCTGCTCGACACGCTCGGGACGATCGGCGGGCGCGAGATCACCGCCGAAGACGTCGAGCCGCTGACCTGGGCGATCGCCGAGGTCGGCCGCGCCCACAGCGCCGGCGACCTCATCGAGGCGATCGGGCAGCACCAGACGATGGTGCGGATGGCGGCCGGGATCATCTCGTCGAGCTTCGACCTCCTGCTCTCGCCGACGATGGGCGAGCCTCCGGTGCCGCTCGGGACCTACGACGACACCGGTGAGGACCCGATGGCGGCCTTCGACCGTGCCCGTCCGACCGGGATGTTCACGGCGGTTTTCAACGTCGGCGGCGAGCCGGCTATCTCGCTGCCGCTGCACTGGAACGGGGAGGGGCTGCCGATCGGAGTCCAGCTCGCGGCGCCGTTCGGCAGGGAGGATCTGTTGATCCAGATCGCCTCCCAGGTCGAGGAAGCGCGCCCCTGGGCCGACCGAACCCCCGCCATCTTCGCCGCCGCCCCGACTCTCTAGAGTCCTCTACATGGCCGCCCTTGAAGGAGTGATCACAGCGATGGCGACCCCGTTCGACGAGGGCGGGGCCGTCGACGAGGCCGCCGCGCGGCGCCTCGCGCGGCACCTGCTCGAGAACGGATCCCACGGGCTCGTCGTCGCGGGCACGACCGGCGAGGGCGTGACGCTCGACGACGAGGAGCACATCTCGCTGCTGCGCGCGATCGTCGACGAGGTCGGCGGCGAGGCGACGGTGGTCTGCGGCACCGGGACCAACGACACGCGCCATTCGCGCGAGCTGACCGCGTCCGCGGTCGAGGCCGGCGCCGACGCGGTCCTCGTCGTCACGCCGTACTACAACAAGCCGAACGAGGCCGGGATCAGGGCGCATTTCGCCGCGGTCGCCGAGGCCGCGGGGGAGACCCCGGTGATCGCCTACAACATCCCCTCGCGCTGCGTGATCAACATCCCGGTCGAGCTGCTCGCCGAGCTGGCTTCCGAGAACGACAACCTGGTCGCGGTCAAGCAGGCCAACGACGACGACCTCGGCCCGATCGACGGGCTCGAGATCCTCGCCGGCAACGACAACGTCTTCTACCGCTGCCTCGAGTTCGGGGGCGCGGGCGGGATCACCGTCGCCTCGCACCTGGTCGGCAACGAGATGCGGGCGATCTACGACGCCGCCAAGGAGGGCGACCTCGACCGCGCCAAGCAGCTCGACGACGAGCTCCAGCCCTTCTACGCCGCGCTCGCGGTGACCGCGAACCCGATCCCGGTCAAGGCCGGCCTCGAGATGCTCGGGATCGCCTCCGGGCGCCTCCGCCTTCCGATGGTCGAGGCCGACGAGACCCAGCGGGCGACGGTCCGCGAGGCGCTCGAAGCCCGCGGGCTGCTCGCCGCGAGCGCCAGCTAGCGACGATGGCGAAGAAGCTCCGCATCCTGCCCCTCGGGGGCCTCGGCGAGATAGGCAAGAACATGACCGTGGTCGAGTACGACGGCCGGCTCGTGATCATCGACACCGGGCTGATGTTCCCGACCGCAGAGATGCTCGGCATCGACCTCGTGCTGCCCGACTTCTCCTCGCTTCGCGAGCGCGCCGACGACATCGAGGCGATCGTGCTCACCCACGGCCACGAGGACCACGTCGGCGCACTGCCCTACGTCCTGCGCGAGATCGGCATACCGCCGGTGATCTACGGCGGGCTGCTGACCGTCGGAATGGTGCGCTCGAAGCTCGACGAGCACAAGCTGCGCGACGTGCCGCTCGAGGAGCTGCCGACCGGCCAGGTGGTCGAGCACGGGCCGTTCTCGCTCGAGATGGTCCACATGTCGCACTCGATCCCCGACGCGTGCGCGGTCGCGATCACCACGGAGCCGGGGACGATCCTCGTCACCGGCGACTACAAGTTCGACCAGACCCCGGTCGACGGCAACCCCGCCGACGTATCGCGGCTCGCCGAGCTCGGGCGCGACGGCGTTCTCTGCCTCTGCGGCGACTCGACCAACGCCGACCGCCCCGGGGTCGCTCCCTCGGAGTCCTCGGTCGGCCCGGCGCTGCTCGAGACGTTCTCGCGCTGCAAGGGGAGGATCGTCGTCACCTCGTTCGCCTCCAACGTCCATCGCGTCCAGCAGGCGATCGACGCCGCCGGTGCGCTCGATCGCAGGGTCGCGCTGGTCGGGCGCTCGATGCGCAAGAACTTCAACATCGCCTCCAACCTCGGGATCGCGAACGCGCCCGACGGCCTCTTCATCCAGCCGAAGGAGATCGAGGACTTCCCCGACGAGAAGGTGGTCGTGATCTCGACCGGCAGCCAGGGCGAGCCGCTGTCGGCTCTGCGGCGGATGGCCCAGAACGACCACCGCGACGTCAAGCTCCACTCCGGCGACACGGTGATCTTCTCGGCATCCCCGGTCCCCGGAAACGAGCGCTCGGTCAACGAGACGATCGACCGGATCTTCGAGATCGGCGCCTCGGTCGTGACGGCCGACGACGCGCCGATCCACGCCTCGGGCCACGGTTACCGCGAGGAGCTGAAGCTGATGCTCAACCTGACCAAGCCGCGGTTCGTGATGCCCTTCCACGGCGACCACAAGCGGATGCGGCTGCACGGCGAGCTCGCCGAGTCGGTCGGGGTCGAGCCGGACGACATCTTCCGGGGCAAGAACGGCCTCGCGCTCGAGATCGACGAGCGCGGCGCCTCGTTCGGCGACGACCTGCACTCGGGGATGATCTTCGTCGACGGCGTCGACATCGGCGACCCCGACGACGTCGCGCTGCGCGACCGCCGGACGCTCTCCGGCGACGGCGTCTTCATCGTCGTCGCGACGATCTCGGCCGACGACGGCTCTCAGGTCACCGAGTCCGAGGTCATCTTCCGCGGCGTGCCCTTCCTCGAGTCCGAGGAGGGGATCGCCGACGAGCTCCGAGACGTCGTCGCGGACACGCTCGAGGAGGCCGCCGACGACGGCGTCCGCGACGTCTCGCTGATCCAGGAGGACCTCCACGACGACATCGCCGAGTTCGTCTACAAGAAGCTCAAGCGCCGGCCGCTGATCCTGCCGGTCGTCGTCGAGGTCTGAGCACTGCCGGCCCCGGCGGCCCCGGCAGGGACCGCCGATAGGATCGCCCTCCACTACTGAGGAGGAGCCATATGTACGCGCGCGTCGTTCGATTCACCGATGTCAGCGCCGATCGGATCGCCGAGATCGCGGAGCGGATCAATTCCGATGACGGGCCGCCGCCGGGCGTCGATTCGGTCGGCTTGAAGCTGATCTATGACGAGGACCAGTCGACGGCCGTTTTCGTCGGTCTCTTCGAGAGCGAGGAGAAGATGAAGGCCGCCGCCGAGGTTCTCGGGGCGATGGACAGCGGCGAAACTCCCGGTACCCGCGCCTCGGTCGACGCCGGCGAGGTCAAGGTCGAGCGAGACGCCGAGGGGGGCTGAAAAAGATTTGCCCCGGGGTCGAGGGAGGGCGACCCCGGGGCGGTACTTCCTCTCCGGCCTGGGCGGACCGGAGGCGACCCGCCGGGGGTACTGGGGGACGTTGCCGGCGGGCGCGTGTCTCGTCCTGAGACCAAAGTTATCGGCGTTGGTTAAGCCGCTCTAAACGACCGCGGCCCGGCGCGCGGCGCTCGATGCGAGCGGCAGCCTGACGACGAAGCGCGCGCCGCCGCTCGAGGATTTCTCGGCCACGACCGAGCCGCCGTGCGACTCGGCTACCGCACTGACGATCGCGAGGCCGAGCCCGCTGCCGCCGTCGCCGGCGGTGTCGGCGGGGCCGACGCCGCGCGCGAAGCGCTCGAAGACCGTCTCCTCGGAGCCCTCGGGGAGCCCGGGCCCGTCGTCGCTGACCGTGAGCACGACCTCGCCGTCGCGAACCCGGCCCGGAGACCTCGATCGTCGTATCGCCGGGGGTGTGGCGGATCGCGTTGTCGAGCAGGTTGAGGACCAGGCGGTGGAGCTCGTCGGGGCTGCCCTCGAGCGGGAGCTCGGCCGGCAGCCGCAGCCGCAGCTCGTGGCCGTCGGCCACCGGGCGCACCTCGGATGCCGCCGCGGCGGCGATCTCGGCCAGGTCGCAGTCGCGGCGCGCCGAGACCCGCCCGGCGTCGGCGCGCGCAAGCAGCAGCAGGTCGGCGACCAGGCGCCGCATCCGCCGCGAGGAGCCGAGCGCCGAGGAGACCATCTCCGCCGGCTCGGAGTCCTCGTCGAGCGCCTCGGCGAGCAGCTCGAGGTTGGCGAGCACGCTGGTCAGCGGCGTGCGCAGCTCGTGCGAGGCGTCGGCGACGAACTCGCGCTGGCGCTGGAGCGCCTGCTCGCGCTCGCCGTGCGCTTCGTCGAGCGAGCGGAGCATCTCGGCCAGCGTCTTCGCGAGCTCGGCGACCTCGTCGTCGGCCTCGGGCTCGGGGATCTTCTTCGATGCGTCGCGCGTCCTCGCGATCTCGCGCGCCGTCGCGGTCAGCGCGGCGATTGGGCGCATCGCGCGGTCGGCGAGCCAGAGCCCGGCGAGCGTCGCGAGCAGCGTGCCGCCGAAGACGCCGGCGAGCAGGAAGAGCCAGAGACGGTTGACGGTCGCGTCGACGTCGTTGGAGTTGCGCGCGTACTGGACGAAGACGGCCGGCTCGGCCCGCTGGTCGAGACCGCGGCGGCGGCGACGTGGAGCTCGCCGACCTCCTTCAGGTCGCCGCTCGGCGGCCCGAGGTCGGGGGCGCCGGGCGGTGCGCGGTGATCGGGTTGCCGAACCCGGTCGACGATCCGGATCACGGCGTCGTTGGCGCGCGCGAAGTCGGGCGCCGACATGCTCGTGTTGACGACCGGTGCGGCCGTCGGCGAAGCCGACGGCGGTCTCCTCGGAGAGCGTCTTGGCCGCGCTCGCGCAGCTCGTCGTTGAAGTCGCCGCGGATGCGGTCGGTCGCCAGCCGCCCGACGACGAGCGCGAACGTGACCAGGATCAGGAAGGTCAGCGCCGCCGAGGCCCCGGCGAGCCGCCAGCGGACCGGGAGGCGATTGAAGCGCGACGTCAGCGCGTTCATCTAGCCCTTGAGGACGTAGCCGGCGCCGCGCTTGGTGTGCAGCAGCCGCGGCTCGCCGCCGTCCTCGAGCTTGCGCCGCAGGTTGGAGATGAAGACGTCGATCGTGTTGGTCTCGTCGGTCGGGTCGTAGCCCCAGACCTCCTCGAGCAGCCGCTCGCGCGAGACGACGATCTTCTGGTTGCGCGCCAGGTACTCGAGCAGCTCGAACTCGCGCTTGGTCAGCTCGATCTCGCGCTCTCCGCGGCGGACCTCGTGGCTGTCGGGGTTGAGCGCGAGGTCGCCGACGACGATCGAGGCCGAGCCCCGCGGCGGGCGCCGCCGCAGCAGCGCCCGGATCCGGGCGAGCAGCTCGCTGCGCTCGAAGGGCTTGACCAGATAGTCGTCGGCGCCCGAGTCGAGCCCGGCGACGCGGTCCTCGGTCTCGGCGCGGGCGGTGAGGATCAGGATCGGGACGTCGCTGTCGGCGCGGAGCCGGCGGCAGACCTCGGCTCCGTCGAGGCGCGGCAGCCCGAGATCGAGAACGACGAGGTCGGGGACGAACTGCTCGGCCTGGGTCAGCGCCTCGACCCCGTCCCCCGCGCTCTGGACCTCGTGGCCCTCGGCGCGCAGCGAGCGGCGCAGGACATCGGCGATCGCCTCGTCGTCTTCGACGACGAGCACCCGCGCTGAGGCTGTTGCCTGGTCGAGCACAATCTTTAGATTAGAGCCGCGCGGGGGCGGTTCGGCGGTTCTTGAGGGAGTCTTAAGCGTGGGAATCTCTTGCCTGGCCAGGCAGGAGAGAGGGCGCCCGCGAAGAAGGTTGGGCGGATGCTTGCAGAGCGCTTGCTGACCGGATCCCCGAGCGAGAAACCGCGCCGGGCGCCGAAGAAGGGCCGCGTGCCGGCCAAGTCGAAGCGCGCCCGCGCCGAGGAGGCGCGCCAGCGCCGCCTCGACCTCGTCGGCCTCGGGCTGATCGCGCTCGCCGTCTATCTCGGCTACGTGGTCTTCCTGGGCTGGAACGGCGGCAAGGTCGGCTCGGCGTCCGAGTTCGCGCTCGACTACTCGGTCGGGGCCGGCGCCGTGCTCGTGCCGCCGGCGCTCGCCGCGCTCGGGCTCGCGCTCGTGCTCAAGCCGATGATCCCCGAGCGCCGCTGGATCGGCGCCGGTGTCGGGGTGCTCTGCGCGGGCGTCCTGCTCGCGCTCGCCGCCCAGACCGCGGGGATCGGCGCCGCAGGCGCCCGCGAAGGGTTCTTCGAAGAGTCGTTCATCAAATCGCACGGCGGCGGGATCGGTGAGGCTCTCTACTGGGCCTCGAGCTCGGCGCTCGACCGGATCGGCGCCCACATCATCGCGATCTGCTTCGTCCTCGCCGGCGCCCTGCTGCTCAGCGGCCGCTCGGTCTCCTCGATGCTCGGCTTCTTTGGCCGCGGGGTCCGCAGCGGCGCCTCGCACGCGACCCGCGGCATGCTCGACTTCGCGACCGCCATCCGCCAGCCGCCAGTCGACGACCCCGACCTGGTCGAGACCGAGCCCGCCGAGACCGAGCGGCTCTTCGGCGCGCCCGAGCCGGTCGTGATCGAGGATCAGGAGGAGGAGCCCGACACCGCCGAAGAAGAGGAGGTCGCGGAGCCCGCGGTCCCGCTCTCGGTCCTCCCGCCCGAGCCCGAGGAGCCCGACGACGAGGAGGATTCGGCCAACTTCGACGAGGCGATCAAGATCGCCGACCAGCGCGGCGACGTCGAGGACGAACCCGACCCCGACGCGCCCGACACGGCCGAGGAGGCCGCCGTCGTCGACCTGACGCCGATGGGGGAGAAGCGCGGCGACGGGGTCACGGTCTCGAACGAGATCGACTACTCGCTGCCGACCGCCGCGCTGCTGACCAAGGGCACCGGCTCCGACCGCGGCCCCGAGACCAAGGACCTCGAGGCGGTCGGGCGGACGCTGCTCGAGACGCTCGGGCACTTCGGGGTCGAGGCGAAGATCGTCGGCATCGTCAGCGGCCCGCACGTGAGCCGCTACGAGCTCCGCCTCGCGCCCGGGACCAAGGTCTCGAAGATCACCCAGCTCTCCGACGACCTCGCCTACGCGCTCGCCTCGACCGACATCCGCATCCTCGCGCCGATCCCCGGCAAGCAGGCGGTCGGGGTCGAGGTCCCGAACAAGAAGCGCCGCCTCGTGCGGCTCGGCGACATCTACGGCGGCCGGCCCGAGGGCTCCTCGCCGCTCGTCGCCTGGCTCGGCAAGGACATCGCCGGCAAGGCGATCTGGACCGACCTCCAGAAGATGCCCCACGTGCTCGTCGCGGGCACGACCGGCTCGGGCAAGTCGGGCTCGGTCAACGCGATCCTGAGCTCGATGCTGCTCCACTCCTCGCCGAACGAGCTGCGGCTCGTGCTCGTCGACCCGAAGCGGGTCGAGCTCAACCACTACGAGTCGGTCCCGCACCTGCTGACGCCGGTCGTCACCTCGCCGCGCGTCGCCGCCAACGTCCTCCAGAACCTGATCGTCGAGATGGAGAGCCGCTACGGCGTGATGAGCGAGGCCCGGGCGCGCAACCTCGAGGAGCTGAACCGGGTCCGCAAGCGCGCCGGCGAGCCGCCGCTGCCCCACATCCTCTGCGTGATCGACGAGCTCGCCGACCTGATGATGGTCTCCCCGGCCGAGGTCGAGGACGCGATCATCCGCCTCGCGCAGAAGTCGCGCGCCGTCGGCATCCACCTGCTGCTCGCGACCCAGCGCCCCTCGACCGACATCATCACCGGGACGATCAAGGTCAACATCCCGGCCCGGATCGCGTTCGCCGTCTCCTCGCAGGTCGACTCGCGGGTGATCCTCGACCAGGGCGGCGCCGAGGCGCTGCTCGGCCAGGGCGACATGCTCTTCCGGCCCGCGGGCAGCGGCAAGCTCCAGCGGATCCAGGGCGCGTTCATCGACGAGGACGAGATCGCCAAGATCACCGACTACTGGGCCGCCCAGGGCGAGCCCGACTTCGTCGCCGAGCTGCTCAAGACCACCGAGCCCGCCCCCGAGGCCGCCTCCGACGACGAGGTCTCACCCGACTCCGACGACCTGCTCGCCGACGCGGCGGCGCTCGTGGTCGAGAGCGAATCGGCCTCGGTCTCGATGATCCAGCGCCGCTTCCGGGTCGGATACACGCGCGCCGGCCGTCTGATCGACATCTTGGAGCGCCGGGGGATCATCTCCGGCTACGAGGGCTCGAAGCCGCGCCAGGTGCTCGTCACCGCGGCCGACCTGCCGAGGATCCTCGGTGGCCGCGACGCGGCCGAGGACGCCGAGCCGGTCGCCGCGCAGGACTAGTCCCGACGTGGGTCTGTTCTCAAAGATCAAGCAGGCCGCGGACGAGGCGAGCGGCGCGGGGGCCCTGAACTCCGCGGGGACGCTCGGCGAGGTCGGGTGCCGGGCGAGAAGAAGCTCGACCTGCCGGCCGGCAAGGTGCGCGTGACCTACAGCCAGCAGCCGATCGAGCTGCGCGGCCGCGACGAGTGGTTCTGGAAGAAGCCGGAGATCGAGCTCCGGGTCGAGGGACCGGGCGGGACCGAGGTTGCGGTCGAGCGCCCTTCCGGCTCGACGGTTTCACAGATTCCAGACGGCCCCCGGCGCTCGGACTTCGGCGCGCTCGAGATCCCCGAGGCCGGCGAATACTCGATCTCCACCGAGCCGACCGACGACTGGTACCGCCAGGACGGGCTCGAACCGGTGCTCCTCTTCGACGCCGAAACCGGCGACTAGCCGGAGGCGCGGGTGCTCAGGCCGGGTTCGCCTCGGCCCAGGCGATGATCCGCTTCGAATCGTGGATCGTCTCGCCGTCGTCGAGCGTCAGCGCCGGCACCCAGGACTGCCCCGTCAGCCGCTTGACTTCCTTGCGGCCCCCGGTGATGTCGGGGAGCGGGCCCCAGCCGTAGGTCTTGACGATCTCGGGGTCGTGCCCGGCGTCGCGCAGCGCGTCGTAGGCGAGCCTGCACGGGTGCCCGCCGGGCCTCAGGTGCAGCTCACGGGTCGTGTAACAGACGTAGAGCTTCATCCGGGCGAGCATACGCATCGACGGGCGGAGGCGGGAGAATGGCGGGGATGAGCGTCCGCGCCGGGATAGTGGTCACCGGGACCGAGGTCCTGAGCGCGACGATCGTCGATCGCAACGGGCCCTGGATCTCCGAGCGCCTCGCCGAGCTCGGGGTCGAGGTCGCGAGCATCCAGGTCGTCGCCGACCGGCGCGAGGACATGGATGCCGCGCTCAACTTCCTCCGCGACCTCGGGGCCGACCTGATCGTGACCAGCGGCGGGCTCGGCCCGACCGCCGACGACCTGACCGCCGAGGTCGTCGCCCGCTTCGCCGGGCGCGAGTTGCTCCTCGACGAGGAGATGGAGGAGAAGATCATGGAGATCCTGCGCGTGTTCGCGAAGCGGATGAAGTTCGACGTCGAGGCGCTCCGCGACGCCAACCGCAAGCAGGCGATGATCCCCGAGGGCGCGCGGGCGATCGATCCCGCGGGCACCGCGCCCGGCCTGATCGTCCCCGCCGGCGAGCAGACGGTGATCGTGCTCCCGGGGCCGCCGCGCGAGCTCCAGGCGATGTGGGACACGGCGATCGCGAGCGAGGAGGTGGGGGCCGTGCTCGAGCGCGCCGAGCCCTTCTCTTCGTTCTCCGTCCGCCTCTTCGGGCTGCCGGAGTCGGAGATCGCCCAGAGCCTGCGCGACATGGAGGCCGACACCGAGCTCGCGGATCTCGAGATCACGACCTGCCTGCGGCGGGCCGAGCTCCACGTCGACGTCCGCCACCGCCCCGGCGCCGAGGCGCAGGCGGAGAAGCTGCGCGAGGGGCTGCGCGAGCGCCACGGCCGCTTCATCTGGAGCGAGACCGGACAGTCGATCGAGGACGTGCTCTTCGACCTGCTCGGCAGCCAGGCGCTCGCGGTCGCGGAGTCGTGCACCGCGGGCCTGCTCGCCACGCGGCTGACCGACCGCCCGCGCGCCTCGGGCTACTTCCACGGCGGCGTCGTCGCCTACTCGAACGAGGCCAAGGTCGATCTGCTCGGCGTCCCCGAGAAGCTGATCACCGAGCACGGCGCCGTCTCGCCCGAGGTCGCTGAGGCGATGGCCGACGGCGCGCTAGATCGCTTCGACGCCGAGGTCGCCTGCTCGGTGACCGGGATCGCCGGCCCCGACGGCGGCACCGAGGAAAAGCCGGTCGGCTACGTCTGCTTCTGCGTCAAGCGCTCGAACGGCGAGAAGCTGCTCCGCGATCCCGTCCTGCCCGGCGACCGCGCCCAGATCCGCGACCGCGCATCGACCGTCGCCCTGCACCTGCTGCGCTATCTGCTCCAGCGCACCGAGCCGCCTCGCTAGGCCGCGAGCGACGACTCGATCTCGGGCGGGGTGCGCAGGGTCTGCAGGACGGTGCAGTAGCGCTCGGCCTTCTCGTGCAGCGAGGCGAGGTCCTCGGGGCTCGCGCCGGGCGCGTCGATCTCGAACCTGATCCTGATCGCGTCGAAGCCGACCGGGGCGTCGCGGTCGACCCCCAGCGTCCCGCGGAGGTCGAGGTCGCCCTCGACGACGACCTCGATCCGCTCGGTCTCGATCCCGAGCGATGCGGCGACCATCTGGGTCGTGATCTGGGCGCAGGCCGCGAGCGCTCCGAGCAGCAGATCGCCCGAGCAGGCGCCGGCGCCGGGGCCGCCGACGCCGACGTGCGCCTCGGCCTCCTGGATCGCGCGGCCGAGATCCACCGAGCAGCCCGTCGGGTCGTCCTGCTCGCCGCCGCGCGCGGTGAGCGTGATTCGCGCCTCGTCCGGCTGCTCCCGGTAGCGCTCCTTGATCGGCTTCTGTAGCTCACGTAGCTCCATCGCTTCCTCTCTCGGCCCCGAAATGGGCCAGGGCCCGCTCGGTCACCAGTTCGGGTTTCTCGTCGACTATGAAGTGTCCGCTGTCGGGGACGAGCTCGACCCGCAGATCGTCGGCGTGGGGTTCCCAGTCCGCCGGCTCACCGAGGATTTTCGCCGTCACGTACAGGTCCCGCTCGCCGAACAGCAGCAGCGCGGGCGCCCGAAGCCGCCGCTCGGCGAACTCCCCCTTGAGGCCGTCGCCGACGCTGCGGAGGTAGTGGCGGTAGAGCTCGCTCGTGCAGCGGGCGCGAGCCGGCTCCGCGATCGGCCCGATGAAGGCGTCGAGCTCGGCGGGGGAGAACGGGTCGCGGACGTTGCCCTGGGTGAGGATCCTTCGAGCGGTCCAGGTTGCGACCGCGGGGTGAGGAAGGAACGCGAGCGCGGCGGTGTACCAGCTGCGCCAGAGCTCGGTCAGCAGCTCAGGGTTCTGCGGCGGCCAGGGGTGGGGGACGTTGCAGGCGACCATCGCGCGCACGCGCTCGGGGTGGTCGAGGCCGAGCAGGAACGCGGTCCAGCCGCCCCAGTCGTGTCCGAGAACGCAGCGTCTTCTCGATCCCGAGCGCGTCGAGCAGCGCGACCTGGTCGCGGGCGAAGGTCGGCCCGTCGTAGCCGGAGCCCGGCGCCTCGGTCGAGCCGAAGCCGCGGAGGTCGGGGGCGAGGACCCGGTAACCGGAGGCGGCGAGGGGCCCGATCACGTTCCGCCACAGGAACCAGTTCTGGGGCCAGCCGTGGAGCATCAGCACCGGATCGCCGCCCGGATCGCCGGCCTCGGCGAGGTGGACGCTGAGCCCGCCGGCGTCGACCGAGCGGTGCGTGACGCCTTCGATATGCGGGGGCTCGGCGATCGCCCGAGTCTATGAGCCGGCACAGATACGGCACGGACTCGTTTCCCACCCGTCCGGCCGGGGACCGTAGGCTCGCGCCGATGGCAAAGCAGCGACTCGGATCCCCGCGGGCGCGCCTCTTCGTCGCCCTCGACCTCCCGGACGAGGTGCGGGAGGGGATCGTCGCCTGGCAGCGCGAGGCGCTCCGCGATCCGGCGCTCCGCCCGCTCGCCCCGGCGTCGCTCCACATCACGCTCGCGTTCCTCGGCTATCAGCCCGAGAAGGCGATCGACGAGATCGCGGCGGCCGCGCTCCCCGAGGGACTCGCCGCGCCCGAGATCCGGCTGCTGCCGGAACCGGTCGGGCGGCCGAAGGGGCGCAATCCGCGGCTGTTCGCGCTCGAGGCCGAGAGTCCGGGCGCGGTCGAGCTCCAGGCGCGGGTCTCGGACTCGCTGGTCGCGGCGGGCTTCTACGAGCCCGAGAAGCGGCCCTTTTGGCCCCACGTGACCGTGGCCCGCGTCAAGCGCGAGAAGCGCGGCGCGAAGCGGCCGGCGCGGGTGGGGGAGCCGCCCGGCCCGCTGCCCGAGAGCTTCGAACACACGTTCGTTTCCATCCGGCTGCGCCTCTACCGTTCGCATCTCCGGCGTCAAGGCGCCGAATACGAGTCTTTGGCCGAGTTGCAGCTCCAACCCTGATCGAGAGGACCTGAAATGGCAGCAGAAGGACGAATGAAGGAAGGCGCCGGCGGCAAGGACGCCAAGGCCCGGGACGCGGCGCTCGAGGCGGCGATGACCCAGATCCACAAGGAGTTCGGCGAGGGGTCGCTGATGCGGCTCGGCGACGACCACGGCATGGACGTCGAGGCGATCCCGACCGGCGCGCTCTCGCTCGACCTCGCGCTCGGGGTCGGCGGCGTGCCCAAGGGCCGGATCGTCGAGATCTTCGGCCCCGAGTCCTCGGGAAAGACGACCTTGATCTACCACATGATCGCCGAGGCCCAGGTGCGCGGCGGAGTCTGCGCGTTCATCGACACCGAGCACGCGATCGATCCGATCTACGCGCGCCGGATCGGCGTCGACACCGACGAGCTGCTGATCTCCCAGCCCGATCACGGCGAGCAGGCGCTCGAGATCGTCGACGTCCTCGTCCGCTCCGGCGCCGTCGACCTGATCGCGGTCGACTCGGTCGCCGCGCTCACCCCCAAGGTCGAGCTCGAGGGGCAGATCGGCGACTCGCACGTCGGCCTGCAGGCGCGGCTGATGTCGCAGGCGCTGCGCAAGCTGGCCGGCAACCTGAGCCGCGCCAACACCGTCTGCCTGTTCACGAACCAGATCCGCGAGAAGATCGGGGTCAGCTTCGGCTCACCGGAGACCCAGCCGGGCGGCCGGGCGCTGAAGTTCTATTCCTCCCAGCGGCTCGACCTGCGCCGGATCGAGACCCTCAAGGAGGGAACCGAGGCGGTCGGGAACCGGGTCCGGGTCAAGGTCGTCAAGAACAAGGTCGCCCCGCCGTTCAAGCTCGCCGAGTTCGACATCGAGTACGGCGACGGGATCTCGCGCGAGGGCTGCCTGCTCGACCTCGGGATCGAGAACGACCTGGTCCAGAAGTCGGGCTCGTTCTTCTCCTACGGGGAGATCAGGCTCGGCCAGGGGCGCAACAACTCGAAGGAGTTCCTGCGCGACAACCCCGACACCGCGGACGAGATCGAGCAGAGGGTGCGGGCCAAGATCATCGAGGACACGCCCGAGCCGCGCGAGCAGGCGCGCCCGCGGCCGCTCGCGGTCGCCGAGGCCCCGCCGGCGGACGCCGGTGCGGCGAAGCCCGCCGAGCCCGCGGAGAAGCCGAAGGCCCAGCCGGCTAAGCCGGAGCCCGCCAAGGCCGAGCCGGCGAAGGCCGAAGGTGCGAAGTCCGAGCCCAAGCCGGCGGCGCGCAAGCCCGCCGCCAAGAAGGCTGCCTAAGAGCCGCGAACAGGACCCCGCCGCGCTCGCGCTCCAGGCGCTCGGCCGCAAGGAGCGCACCGAGCGCGAGCTCGGCGACTGGCTGCGCGGGCGCGGGGTGGAGGAGGCCGAGCTCGAGACCGTGATCTCCGAGTTGGTCGAGGCGGGGGCGCTCGACGACCGCGAGTACGCGCGGCGATTCGCCGAGGAGAAGCGCGATATCTCGGGTTGGGGCCCGGACCGGATCGCGGAGACCCTCGGCTCGCGGGGCGTCGCCCGCGAGCACATCGAGGCCGCGCTCGAAGGGGAGGGCGAGGAGCAGGTTCTCGATCGCGCGCTGCTGGCGCTCGAGAAGAGCGGCCGCGGGGTGGGTTCGGAGGGAGAGCGCTCGAAAGCGCTCGCCTTCCTCGGCCGTCGCGGCTATCCGCTCGAGCTCGCCTACGAGGCGGTTCGGCGGGCAGAGCGCGAAGCCGCCTAGGTGACGACGAAGCTCGTCTGGGCGCCGCCGCAGATGTGCTTGTGCTTCTTGTCGCGCCTGAGCACACGTCGCTTGACCACCGCTGAGTAGGAGCCGGGGTCCTTCGCCTTGAGCTTGAACGTGCCGGTGGCGTCGCTCAGCCCGGTGTCGATGACAGCGCCGCTCGAGTTCAGCACGCTTACCGACCGCCCGGCGATGCAGGGGGGATTCGAGGCGATTTTGCCTTCGGCGTTGGCGCCTTTGATCGCCGTCACGGCCAAGCTCGCCGGGTAGACCTTCTTGTGCGCCTGGGCGGCGCCTGGGACGACGAGCATCGCCAGAACGGCGATGGCGAGCGTTGTGCGGATCTTCATCTGTGGAGCCTCCTCGTGGCCGCGGGGCCGCCTGCCGCGATTCCCGCTGTTACCTCCATAAGCGCCGCGGCCGGGTGAAGGGTTACCTGGGATATAGGATCCGCGCCGATGGATAACCAGACCGGCTTCTACGTGCTCGGAATCGCGCTCGTCCTCGCGGCGCTCGTCGTCGCGGCGCTCGGCCTGCGGAAAAACGATTTCCCCTCGCCGCTGGCGATGCGCGGCGTAACTGCGCTTTTCGCCGCGCTAGTGATTGGGACCGCGACCTACGCGGTCCTCTACTCGCGCGAGGAGGCCGAGCACCGCGAGAACGAGGAGGCCGCGGCGCTCGAGGAGGCCGCCGGCGAGGCGGCCGGTGTCGCCGAAGCCGACGAGCCCGAGGGCCCGCCTCCGGGCGCCCCGGCGCCCACGGGCTCGCCCCAGTCCTCGACCCTGAAGCTGACCTCGCCGGCCGACGGCGGGCTCTCCTACGATCCCGCTCAGCTGAGCGCCAAGGCCGGCGAGCTGACGATCGACTACACGAACCCCTCGCGGGTCGACCACGACGTCGTACTCGAGCGCAACGGCGAGGCGGTCGGCAAGTCGGACCTGATCGCCGACGACACGGCCTCGCTCGCGGCGCTCGTCGAGCCCGGCGAGTACACGTTCTTCTGCGATGTCCCCGGTCACCGCGAGGGCGGCATGGAGGGCACGCTCACCGTCGAGTAGCCGCGCAGCGGACCCTGTATAGCTGGGTCGTAGGAGTGCTATACAGGCGAGGTGATCGCCCCCGAACGCGCCGAACGCCTCGATCAGCTCCAGCGCGGCTTCGAGAAGACCCGCGAGCGGGTCTGGATCGAGCGCGTCGGCGCCGGGCTCGCCTATCGCCGCGCCCTGCGCGAGATCGACGAGGCGGTCCGCGACGCGCGGATCAGGCGCGACGGCGCCGTCCTCGATGCGGTTGGGGCCGGCGGGAGCTACCGCGAGGTCGCCAGGGCGCTCGGGCTCTCGCACAGCCGCGTCCAGCAGATCGTCGGCGAGGCCCGCCGCGGCGGCGCCGCAGCGCCGCGATAATTGAGTAGTCTGCGCCGCCTGGACAATTCGACGCAGGGGGTCTCGAGATGGGGAGCAGGGTTCTAGGGCGATGTGGGATTGCGGCGACGCTCGCGGCGGCAATCGTCGCCATGGTGCTGCCAGCGGGAGCGCAGGCGGTCGGCGAGATCGGGTTCGACAACTGCCTTGCCAGCGAAGCGAGCGCCGGTACCGCCGGATGCCTCGACCTCGCGCCGAGCGGCTCGGCAGGGCCGCTCGACGGCGCCGAGTCGGTCGCGGTCAGCCCGGACAACCGCAGCGTCTACGTCGCGTCGTTCGACGGCGACTCGATCAGCCACTTCAATCGCGACCCCGGAAGCGGCGATCTCGTCTACCAGGGCTGTCTCGCCAACGAAACCACGACATCCCTCTGCTTCGATCTCGCCCCGGCGGGTCCGGGTGGCCCCCTCGACGGCCCGATCTCCGTCGCGGTCAGCCCCGACAACCGCAGCGTCTACGTCGCCTCGAACGTCAGCGACTCGGTCACCCACTTCACCCGCAGCCTCGGAGCCGGTGACTACGGCCAGCTCCAGGTCCAGGGGTGCCTGGCGAACGACGCCGCCGTCGGATGCGTCGACCTCGGTCCCGCCGGCGCAACGGGGCCCTTGGACCTCGCCAGCTCGGTCGCGGTGAGCCCCGACAACCGCAGCGTTTACGCGACCGCCTACGGGAGCAACACGGTCATCCATTTCACCCGCAGCATCGAGGCCGGGGACTACGGCTTTTTCTACTTCCAGGGCTGCGTGGCGAGCGAGGCCGTCGGCGGCACGGCCGGGTGCCTTGATCTTGCGCCGGCCGGGCTGGGTGGGCCGTTGGGCGCTGCCGGCTCGGTCGCGGTCAGCCCCGACAACCGCAGTCTCTACGTCGCCGCGTACGGCAGCAACGCGGTCACGCACTTCACCCGCAGCATCGCGCCGGGGGACTACGGCTACTTCTACTTTCAGGGTTGCCTCGCGAACGAGGCCGATGACGAGACCGCCGGGTGTGGCGACCTCGGCCCCGCCGGAGCGGGCGGTCCGTTGACGCAGGCAACCTCTGTGGCGGTCAGCCCCGACAATCGCAGCCTCTACGTCGGGTCCTACACGAGCAACGCGGTCACCCACTTCAGCCGCAGCATCGCGCCGGGGGACTACGGCTACTTCTATTTCCAGGGCTGTCTCGCGAACCAGGCCAGCGGCGGAACCGCCGGTTGCACCGATCTCGCCCCTGCCGGTGCGGGAGGGCCGCTGTGGTCCGTCGAATCGGTCGCGGTCAGTCCAGACAGCCGCAGCGTCTACGCAGCATCGAGTCTCAGCGAGTCGATCACCCACTTCAGCCGCAGCCTCGGGGCCGGCGACTACGGCTCCTTTCACTTCCAGGGCTGTCTCGCAAACGAAGCCACCGGCGGACCGTTCACCGCCGGCTGCGTGGACCTCGCCCCCGCCGGTTCGGCGGGCCCGCTCGCCGGCGCACGCGAGGCGGCAGTCAGCCACGACAATCGCAGCGTCTACGTCGCATCGTATGGCAGCGACTCGGTCAGCCACTTCAATCGGGTGCCCGTGTCGGCTCCGGGTTCGCCGGGCGGGGTGGTTCCCGCCACAACGCCGGGCGCCGCCACGGTCGACCCGCGCTGCGCCAAGCTGCGAAAGAAGCTGAAGAAGGCGAAGACGAAGGCCGCGAAGCGCAAGATCCGCAAGAAGCTCAAGAAGCTCGGCTGCTAGTCGGTCGCGGCGCGCGCCGCTACCCTGACCCGGTGCCCGCCAGCTACCACGTGACCACCTTCGGGTGCCAGATGAACGAGCACGATTCCGAGCGGATGAAGGGAATGCTCGACTCGCTCGGCTACGCGGAGGTCGCCGAGCGCTCCGACGCCGACCTGATCCTCTTCAACACCTGCTCGATCCGCGAGTCGGCCGACAACCGCTTCATCGCTCATCTCGGCGAGGCCAAGCGGCTCAAGGGCGAGAACCCGGAGCGGATCGTCGGCGTCGGCGGCTGCTGGGCGCAGTCGGTCAAGGACGAGGTCTTCCGCCGCTTCCCGTTCGTCGACGTCGCCTTCGGCCCCGGCCAGATCCATCGGCTGGCCGAGTTCCTCAACTCCGACTCGCTGACGGCGCAGGGCTACTTCGAGTTCGAGGACGTCTCCGGCCACCTGCCGATGAAGCGCGAGCGCGAGTTCCAGGCCTGGGTCCAGATCTCGCAGGGCTGCAACTGCGTCTGCGCCTACTGCATCGTGCCCTCGACCCGGGGCCGCGAGGTCAGCCGCGATCCCGGTGAGTTGGCCCTCGAGGTCGAGAAGCTCGCCGCCGACGGGGTCAGCGAGGTGACGCTGCTTGGGCAGAACGTCAACTCCTACGGGCGCGACCTGCCGCGCGAGAGCAAGGTCAGCTTCGCCGAGCTGCTCGGCCGGATCGACGCGATCGAGGGGATCGAGCGGCTGCGCTACACGAGCCCGCACCCCAAGGACATGAAGGAGGACGTCGTCCGCGCCCACGCCGAGCTGCCCTCGCTCTGCGAGCACATCCACCTGCCGCTCCAGGCCGGCTCGAGCGCGGTTCTCAAGCGGATGCGGCGGACCTACAACCGCGAGCGCTACATGGAGCGCGTCGAGCTGATCCGTGAGCACGTCCCCGACTGCGCGCTGACGACCGACATCATCGTCGGCTTCCCAGGCGAGACCGAGGAGGACTTCGCCCAGACGCTCGAGGTCGTCGACGAGGTCGGCTACGACGGCGCGTTCACGTTCGTCTTCTCGCCCCGGCGCGGGACCGAGGCCGCCGAGTTCGACGGCGCCGTCCCGCACCCGGTCAAAGTCGAGCGCATGGAACGGCTGGTCGAACTCGTCCAGCGCCGCGCCCGCGAGCGCGGGCAGCGCTTCGTCGGGCGGACGATGGATGTCCTCGTCGAGGGACCGAGCCGCACCGACCCGACCCGGCTGCGCGGCCGCACCCGCCACAACAAGACCGTCCACTTCGACGGCACCGCCGCGCCCGGCGAGCTGGTCGAGGTCGAGATCTCCGCCGCGACCTCGACATCGCTCTCGGGGTCGGAGCGCATTCTCAGCCGCATTTGAAGCCCCTCATCAAGACGGTGGCGATCTTCGGCCCGACCGCGGTCGGCAAGACCGGGGTCGCGATCGAGCTCGCCGAGCTGCTGCGGCGGCGGGGAGAGGACCCGGTCGCGGTCTCCTGCGACGCGATCCAGGTCTACGAAGGGCTCGAGACCCTGAGCGGCGCCGCTTCCCCAGCCGAGCGCGAGCGGCTCGAACACCGGCTGCTCGGCTTCGTCCCCGTCAACGAGGAGTTCAGCGCCGGGCGCTTCGCCGAGCGGGCCCACGGGGAGATCGACGCCCTGCTCGCCGAGGGCCGGCGCCCGATCGTCGTCGGCGGCACGGGGCTCTATCTGCGCGCTGCGCTCTCCGAGCTCGAGCTGCGCCCGCCGGTCCCGGCGGGTGTTCGCGAGCAGGTCGAGCGCGAGGTCGCCGAGCGCGGCCCCGAGGCGCTGCACGCCGAGCTCGCGCCCGAGATCGCCGCGACGGTCGAGCCCGGGGACCGCAAGCGGGTCGCGCGCTGGACCGAGCTGATGCGGGCCGGGATCGATCCCCCGGAGGGAGGAGACCGCGTCTGGACCGCGGCGCTCCGCCACCCGACCGCGCTCGTCGGCCTGACGATCGACCGCGACGCGCTCGCGTCGCGGATCGGCGCCCGGGTCGACGCCATGGCCGCCGCCGGGGCGGGGGAGGAGGCTCGGCGCGCTGACGGGGCTGGCGCCTCGCGCACGGCCCGCGCCGCGCTCGGCTTCGAGGGCTTCGCGAGCGGCGAGCTCGAGAACGTGAAGACCGCGCACCGCCGCTACGCACGCCGCCAGCTCACCTGGATGCGGCGCATGGAGGGGGTGGAGCTGATCGACCGCACCCGGCTCGAGGATGCCGGTGTTGCGGATAAGATCGTCGAAGCTCTAAACAGGGAAGGGACCGGGTGAGGAAGCTGAGAACGGGAAAGCGCTGTGCCGGGGTTGCGACCCTCGCTTCGGCCTGCTGCATGCTGCTGGCGCCATCCGCGATCGCCGCACCGATCCAAGTCAACAGCGCCGCCGACAGCGGCATGGGGACGCTCCGCCAGGCGATCGCGACGGCAAATTCGACGCCGGGCGGCGACGTGATCCAGTTCGCCCCGGCGCTGCCGTCCGAGATCACGCTCACGAGCGGGGAGCTGCTGATCAGCTCCGAGGTCAGCATCGAGGGCCCCGGGTTCGACCAGCTCACCGTCAGCGGCAACAACGCATCACGGGTCTTCGAGGTCGCCAGCGGGTCGACCGCCGAGATCTCCGATATCCGAATCTCGAAGGGCAACGTCGTCGGCGCAGCGGGCCGGTCGGGAGGGCCCCCGCCCTCTCAAAACGGTGCCGCCGGTAAGGATGGGCAGTCGGGCGGCGACGCCACCGGCGCGGGCATCCTCAACGCAGGCGACCTGACGCTCACCGACGTGGCGATCGAAGGGAATACCGCGGTCGGCGGGCCGGGCGGGCCCGGAGGCCCCGGGCACGCCGGAGTGGTCGAGAAGAAGGGCGGAAATGGCGGTTCGGGCGGTACCGGCGGCGCCGCGAGCGGGGCCGGGATCGGAAACACGGGAACTCTCGCGATCACGCGGGTTCAATTCCAGGGCAACCAGGCGCTGGGCGGCGGTGGGGGGACCGGCGGCGACGGCGGTACGGGAGGGGTGGACATCCTCCCCCTGGAAGTCGGCGGATTGGACGGAGGTAAGGCAGGCGCCGGAGGAGCCGCCGGCACCGCGCAAGGGGGGGCGATCTGGAGCGTCGGGACGCTCACGGTCTCCGCCCCCGGCATGCTCAGCAACACCGCCGCGGGGGGCAACGGGGGCGCCGGCGGAGCGGGCGGCGCGGGGGGAGCCCAGGGTGGCGGCGGCGGAGACGGCGCAGCGGGCGGCGCAGCCGGCCAGGCATTCGGCGGCGCGATCGCCACTCAGCGCGTCACGGCGACGGGGGGAATCTTCAACAACAACGCGGTGACCGGGGGCTTCGGGGGCCAGGGCGGCCCCGGCGGAAGCGGCGGACTCGTCTCGGACCAGTGGAGCGACGGTGGAGACGGCGGTCACGGCGCCACCGGGGGCACCGGTGGATTCGCCGCGGGCGGCTCCTTCTATCTGGCCACGAATGCGTCCCTGATCGTCAACGTGGACATCCTCTCGTCGAGCTCCCAGGGCGGAGTGGGCGGAACCGGCGGCAGCGGTGGCGGCGGGTCCGGGGGCGGCTGCGGGGATAACCCCCAGATGAACACGCAGTGCGGTGACGGGGGTGACGCGGGCGGCGGTGGCAACGGCGGGATTGGCGGCCCCGCGGACGGCGGCGCGATCGAAAGCCTCGTCCCGGCGGCGAAGAAGGTGATCGCAGGGAACCTCTTGATCCAGGACGCAGTCGCCAACGGCGGTGACGGCGGCGCCGGTGGATCCGGCGGCGTCGCGGGCCCCGGAGGTTTCGCCGGCGACGCGATTGGCGAGCCCGGCGACTCCGGCGCTGGTGGCGCGGGTGCCGTTGGCGGGGATGCGGTCGGCGGCGGGATCCGTAACCAGGGGACGATGGAGATAGCCAACTCGACGATCACCCAGGCGGGGACCAGCGGGGGCGCGGGCGGCAACGGTGGCCGCGGCGGCAACGGGGCCCCGAGCGTCGCGACCTGCCCGGGGTCGGGCGGGCACGGCGGCAACGGCGCCGCGGGCGGACAAGCGCTTGGCGGCGCCCTCGCCAACGTCAACCAGCTCCAGGCCTTCAACTCGACGCTCGAGCAGAACGCCGCCGGCAGCGGTTCCGGCGGCAACGCCGGCCAGGGCGGAACCCGAGCCGGGCACACTTGCAGCGCCCAGAACGGCGCCAACGGAAGCGGTGGCGGTATCGGCGGGGCCTACGGGGGCGGGGTGATGCAGACGCTCGACCCCGGCGTCGCGACCCCACTGTCGTTCCTGACCGGGCTGACCGTGATCAGCAACGAGGCGGACACGGCCGGAGGAAACCTGGCCAACCTCGCCGGCGGCGGACCCGGCGCGCCCGGCCACATGGACGTGCAGAGCTCGATCATCGGATTCTCCGCGGGAGGCGCTTCGTGTGCGGGCAGCGTGATCGGCAGCCTCGGATTCAACGACGACAGCGGTGGATGCGGCTTCAACGCAGCCACCGACATCCACGTCGACCCGCAGCTCCAGCCGCTCGGCTACTACGGAGGCCCGACGCCGACGATGGCCATCCTGAAGACCAGCCCGGTCGTCAACAAGGGGAACAGCAATGCGGCGATGACCGGATCGAACGTCGACCAGCGCGGCAGGCCCCGCCCGTACATCTATCCCGGCTTCCCGCTCGCGGCGGGCGGCGACGGCGCCGACATCGGTGCCTTCGAGCTCCAGGACGAGCCCTCCTCGATCAGCGTGTCGATTCCGGACACGCCGATCGTCGCCGACGGCGCCGCTCAGGCGACCGTCACGGCGAAGGTCATCGACGCCGACGGCAACGGGATCACCGGCCACGACGTCGAGTTCTCGAGCGATGATCCGGGCAACCAGTTCAGCGGCGTGACCGACGAGGGCGGCGGCGAGTACTCGGTCACCGTCACCTCGTCGACCAAGGCGGGCCCGGTGAAGATCACCGCCACCGATACGACGGCTTCCCCGGACGTGTCCGGGGCGGGCTGCTGCCTGAACCAGATCGCGGGACCCGCGACGGTGATCACGGAGACGATCTCCCCGGCGACGATCGCCGCGGACGGCCAATCGCATACGACGCTGACCGCGACGCTCACCGACGCGCACGGGAACCCCGTCGATGCCTCCGGCGACGACATCGAGTTCACGAGCACCGACACGGGGCAGGCGATCAGAGATACGGCGTGCTACTCGACCGGCCTCTGCAAGGCGACCCTGTACTCGTCGACGCGGCTCGGCCAAAGCACGGTTTCGGTCACCGACCACAGCGTCGCGCCCGAGATCTCCGACCACCAGACCCTGACCCAGAGGGCCGGTCCGGCGGCGGAAATCGAGATCGCGCTGTCGGCGAACCCGATCGCAGCCGATGGGGCCTCGACGACCTCGGCATCCGCGACCGTGCGCGACTCGGCCGGGCACCTGCTGTCCGGCGAACCGCTCACGTGGAGCTCTACGGACCCGGGCCAGGCGTTCCTCGCGATCGCCGCCACGGGCGGCGGTGTCTACACGGCGACGATCAGGGCATCGCAGACGCCGGGCCAGGCGACGATCAGGGCGACCGATACCGCAGGCAGCGGTTCCGTTTCCGGCACGGTGACGCTGACTCAGACTCCCACGGGCTCGAGCACCGCTCCCGACTCCACGACATCCGCCGGTCGCTGCAAGCGCAAGCTGCGGAAGGGCGCGCGCGGAAAGAAATTGCGCGCCAAGAAGCGCAAGTGCAAGCGCAAACGGGTGAAGAAGGGCAAGAAGGGCAAGAAGCGGCGCTGAAGCTAGGCTCGGTCGCTGTGAACGCCGAACGCAACCTCGAGGTCATGCGGCGCTTCCTCTCCGCCTTCGACGGCATCGAGTTCGTCGAGGTCCGCGATGCGTTGGAGCGGGCCGACTTGAGCGGCGACCTCGTCGCTGAAAGTGAGTCCGCGGGGCTCGGCGCGCTCTACGCGCTGGCGGTCGATTCACTTGATCCCGAGTTCAAGCTCGAGTTCTTCACCGAGCAGGTCCTCGTCCAGGGCCAACGGGTCAAAGGGATACCCGGGTTCCTCCGGTTCTGGGGCGACTGGATGTCCGCATGGGACGACTACTCGCTGTCCGGATCGGACTATGAGGCGATCGGAGAGCACGTCCTGGTCGAGGTGATCCACGCCGGGCGCGGACGGGGGAGCGGTATCGAGATCGAGCTGCACCAGTCGCAGGTCTGGACCTTCCGCGACGGCAAGATCATTCGCAACTGGATCTACGACGATCGCCGGCAGGCGCTTGCCTCGATCGAAGCCGACTAGGCTCGCGCGATGAAGTTCGAGAAATGGACCGCCCTCGGCAACGACTACCTGATCCTCGAGGCCGAGGGTCTGCCGTGGGATCTGACTCCGGTGCGGATACAACGGCTCTGCGATCCCCATTTCGGGATCGGCTCCGATGGGATCCTGCTGCTCTACGCGAGCCCGGCTGACGACGTCGTCGCCGAGCTGCGGATCTTCAATCCCGACGGCTCGGAGGCGGAGCTCTCCGGAAATGGCGCCCGCGAGGCGGTGATGTACCTGCGCAGCCGGGGCTGGACCGACCAGGATGAATTCGCGATCAACACCGCCGCCGGGGTGATCCGCCCGAGGATCACCGGCCCGACGACCTGCGTCCTGGAGATGGGGCAGGCGAGCACCGCCTCGAAGGACTTCCCCTCCGGGCTCCGAGGACGGCAAGGGCACGATCAGCGCCGGCGGCCGCGAGTGGAGCTTCCAGCACGTCTCGATCGGCAACCCGCAGTGCGCGATCGCGATCGATGACGCCGAGGAGCTCGAGTCCCTGGACCTGCCCGCGATCGGCCCCGCGATCGAGAGCCACGAGCTGTTCCCGAATCGCACCAACGTCTCCTTCTACCGCGCCGACGGCGACCGGGTGCGAGCACGGATCTTCGAGCGCGGGGTGGGGGAGACCTTGAGCTCGGGCACCGGCGCGAGCGGCGCGGCCGTCGCCGCGCATCTCGCGGGGGCCCCGAACGCGATCACGGTCGGCCTCGATGGCGGGACCCTCGAGGTCGATGTCTCGCCGGAGCTCGACGTGCGGCTGACGGGCTGGGCGGAGCCCGTCTACGCGGGCGAGCTCTCCGAAGAGCTGATCGCCGCCCTGTCCGACTAGGCTCTCGCCGATGACGAGCACGGATACGAAACGCGGCCGCACCGACCCCTCGAACCGCCTCGAGGCGATGCCGCCTTACATGTTCGCCGAGCTCGAAAAGCGGGTCGCCGACAAGAAGGCGGCGGGGATCGACGTGATCAGCCTCGGGATCGGCGACCCCGACCAGCCGACCTTCCCCCACATCGTCGAGGCGATGCAGGGGGCGGTCGCCGACCCCGGCGCCCAGAGCTACCCCTCGAACCGCGGCCGGGCCGAGTTCCGCGAGGCGTTCTCGGACTTCTACGAGCGCCGCTTCGGGGTCGAGATCGACGCCGAGAGCGAGGTGATCCCGGCGATCGGGGCCAAGGAGTGCATCTACAACCTCTGCTTCGCCTTCCTCGACCCCGGCGACGTCGCGCTCGCCTCGGACCCCGGCTACCCCGTCTACACCGGCGGCCCGACGCTAGCCGGCGCCGAAGCGGTGGTGATGCCACTCGAACCGGAGCTCGACTTCACCCCCGATCTCGACGCGATCGCCAGGGAGTCGCTCGGCAAGGAGCGGCTGATGTTCATCAACTACCCGAACAACCCGACCGGCGCCGTCGCCCCGGAGGGCTTCTTCGAGCGCGTGGTCGAGTTCGCGCGCGAGCACGAGATCCTCGTCGTTCACGACAACGCCTACTCGGAGACGACCTACGACGGCTACGTCGCCCCGAGCTTCCTCGCCACGCCCGGGGCGAAGGACGTCGGGGTCGAGGTCTTCTCGCTCTCGAAGGGCTTCAACATGACCGGCTGGCGCTGCGCGGCGATCCTCGGCAACGCCGAGGCGATCAGCACCTACTGGCGGCTCAAGACCAACGTCGACTCGGGGCTCTTCGAGGCGATCCAGCTCGCGGGCGCCGCGGCGCTCAACGGCCCGCGTGAGCCGATCGAGGAGATGAACGCGATCTATGCTCGCCGCCGCGACCTCGTCGTCGAGGCGCTGCGCGAGATCGGGGTCGAGGTCGAGGCTCCGAAGGGGACGATCTACGTCTGGGCGCCGGTCCCCGAGGGCGAGACGTCGACCACCTTCGCCGAGAAGGTGCTCGAGCAAGCCGCGGTCGTTATCTCTCCCGGCTCGATGTACGGGCCGAGCGGCGAGGGCTTCTTCCGGATCTCGCTGACAACGCCCGACGAGCGGATCACCGAGGCCGTCGAGCGGTTGCGCGAGCACCTGGCCGCCTAGCCCGCGGCGTACCATCAAAGACATGGATCAAACGGCCAACGGCGCCCCGGCCTCGGGGGTCATCAACGCGCGCGCTGCCCAGCGGGCGCTCGCGATCGGCGCCCTGCCCGAGATCGAGGGCGACGACCCGCTCGCCGAGCTCAAGGAGCTGCTCAGGACCTCTGGGGTCGCGACCGCGGGCGAGATGGTCCAGCAGCGCCCGAAGCCCGACCCGAACCTCTACCTCGGCAAGGGCAAGGTGGCCGAGCTCAAGGCGGAGATCAAGCGCAGCGACGCCAACCTCGTCGCCTGCGACGACGAGCTCGAGCCGCGCCAGGAGCGCAATCTCGAGGCCGAGCTCGGGGTGCCGGTGATCGACCGCACGGCGATCATCCTCGACATCTTCGCCGACCACGCGCACACGGCCGAGGGCAAGCTCCAGGTCGAGCTCGCGCAGCTCGAATACAACCTCGCGCGGATGCGCGGGCTCTGGACCCACCTCGAGCGGCTCGGCGCCGGCCGCGGCGTCGGCGGGATCGGCACGAGGGGGCCCGGCGAGTCGCAGATCGAGACCGACCGCCGCCTCGCGCGCGACCGGATCACCGCGCTTCGCCGCCGGCTCGAGCGCGTCGGGCGAAACCGCGACGTGATGCGCTCCGAGCGCACCCGCGCGGCGATGCCGACGATCGCGCTCGCCGGCTACACGAACGCGGGCAAGTCGAGCCTCCTCAACGCGCTGACCGGCGCCGGGGTCGGGGTGGGGGAGCGGCTCTTCCACACGCTCGACCCGACGACGCGCTCTTTCGACCACGACGGCCGCCAGATGCTGCTCACCGACACGGTCGGCTTCATCCGCAAGCTTCCCCACCAGGTGGTCGAGGCGTTCAAGGCGACGCTCGAGGAGACCGCGCTGGCCGACGTGATCCTGCACGTCGTCGACGGCTCGGAGCCCGAATCGCAGCGGATCGAGGCGATCGCGGCCGCCGACGCGGCGCTGGAGGAGATCGGAGCGGGCGAGAACCCGCGGATCCTGGCCCTCAACAAGGCCGATCTGCTCGACGACGACGCGCGCCGAGAGCTCGCCCTGCGCCACCCCGACGGGATCCTGGTCTCGGCGGCGAGCGGCGAGGGGCTCGACGAGCTCGCAAGAAGTCTGGCGGAGGCGGTGAGGGCGCCGCTCCGCGAAATCGAGCTGCTCGTACCCTACGAGGACGGTGGAAGGCTCTCGGAGCTCCATAGAGTCGCTGGCGACCTTGAGCGTGAAGATCGCGCTGAGGGGGTTTTCGTACGCGCTCAGGTTTCCGGCGAAGTTGCTGAACGCTACGCAGACCTCGCCGTCACCAACGGCGACCGAGGCGCCTGAGCGCGACCGGGGCTGGGACGAGCGCCCGCCGCTGGTGCCCAACGAGCCGGAGCCCGAGCCCAACGGCGGTTCCGAGCCCGAGCCCGAGCCGGAGGATGACCCCGAGGCGGAAGCCGCTCCCGAACCCGAGATCGAGGCGGGCGCGGGGCGAAACGGCGACGATCCCGAGGCCGCTGCAACCGACCCTGCGGTTCCGACTGACTCCGGGTTTAGCGTTGA
Organism: uncultured Solirubrobacterales bacterium; assembly: GCA_963817065.1. Taxonomy (GTDB): domain Bacteria; phylum Actinomycetota; class Thermoleophilia; order Solirubrobacterales; family 70-9; genus CAWFMO01. Next base: position 1,550,155 of record CAWFMO010000001.1, on the reverse strand, counting down.
TCAGCACATGGAGATCCGCTTCCAGAAGCTGAAGGAGAACGCGGTTCTCCCCGAACGCGCCAACGAGGGCGACGCGGGGATGGACCTGCGCGCCGCGGAGGGCGCCCGTATCGGCCCCGGCCAGCGGGTCAGCGTCGGCACCGGCCTCGCGATCGAGACTCCCGAAGGCTGGGCCGGCCTCGTTCTGCCGCGCAGCGGCCTCGCGCTCAAGAACGGGATCGCGCTCGTCAACAGCCCCGGGTTGATCGACCCCGGCTACCGCGGCGAGATCCGCGTCCTGCTGCTGAACACCGATGCCAACGCCGAGTTCAGGGTCGCCGAAGGCGATCGCATCGCCCAGCTCCTCCTGACCCCGTTCTCGACCGCCCAGCCCGTCGAGGCCTCGGGCCTCGGCGCCTCGGCGCGCGGCGAGGGCGGCTTCGGCAGCTCCGGCACCTGACCCGCCCCGTGCGGACGCTGATCCTGTTTGCGGCCTGCGCGCTGGCGTTGGCCGGCTGCGGCGATGACGGGGGGGACACGCTGGTCCAGGGGGATTCGACGCCAGCCGGGGCATCACCTTCGGTCCGCTGGATCAGGAGCAGATCGATGAGCTGGTCGGCGCGCTCTAGCAACTTCCGCTTTGCATGGAAAGCAGTAGTTCGGCACGAGATACGAGCGAACGATGTCGGAGGAGAACGTCGAGGCCTACAAACGCGCGGTCGAGGCCTTTATACCGCCGCGATTCAGTTGGTCCACTTCAAGAACGCCAAGGCGACCGTCCTTCGCACCTTCCTCGATCCAAAAGAAGCCCTCAAAGCCGCGGGGCTTCAGGAATAGCCGCTTTGGACGGAGCAGCGGTAGTTCCGCTTTGCATGGGAAGCGGGTGTTCAGCGATAGCGCGATACTGCGCGGGCGATGTCGGAGGAGAAAAGTCCAGATCGCCCTCGACGCGCTCGAACTGTGGAACGAGGGAGAGGACCTGGCGGGGTGGGTCACATGTTCTTCGACCCGGACGTACTCGTCACCGCGCCGGAGGGGTGGCCGGAGGGACTTGAGGTGCGCGGTCTGGATGCTTGGCGCCACCAGGCAGAGCGCCTGCGAGATACGTGGCGAGAAGCCCGAACCGAGGTCGATGAGATTCGTCCAGTGGGCGACGACCGCGTGCTGGCTCGGGTTCGTTACGTGACAGAGGGCAGGCGCACGGAGGTGTCCTTCGATACCCCGATGGCCGCTCTCTTCACGGTGAAGCGACGGAAGATCATCCGGGTGCATTACTTCTGGGACTACGCGGACGCCCTCAAAGCCGCCGGGCTGACGGAGTAGCCGAACTACCGCTTGGACGAGAAGCGGTAGTTCCGAAGTGGGCGGCTAAAGACGTAGCCTCCGCGGATGATCCTGACTGGTTGGGCAGCCCGCAGCATTTTGTAGGCGCTCTCGCGGTTGCGACTGCGGTCGCTTTCGTTGCCTGTGGCACCTCGGCTCAACCTGGTGGTTCGCGGTGGGGGTGGGTCTTGGAGGGGCTGCCACCGCCGAGATTGCGTGGGAGTTGGTCGAGTACCAGCTTCACTACCGCGATGACGTGAACGTCACGGCCTACTTGGACACGGTCGCCGATCTGGCGAGCTCGCTCGCGGGTGGGTTGGTTGGCGGGTTAGCCGGCGCCCGGCTCTGTAACCGCGACTAGAGCTTCTCGTCCAAAGCGGAACTTCGAGCTAGACCGGCAGCAGTAGCGCCTTCTTCTTGCACTTTTTCCGGGCCTTCTTCGATTTCTTCTTTTTGCACTTCTTCAGGGCCGCGGCTTGGAGCCCCGTAGGTCCAGAAGCCACGGGTGTGGTCGTCGACACGGGTGTGGTCGTCGAAGGCGGCGCAGAGCCCGGCGCGGGAACGACATAGTCTTGAAAGCCTGGTCGTCGACCCCCGGAATCCAGTGTTGCTCGGCGGGCTCGAGGGCGAAAGCAGAAGCGTGCCGCCCGCGTACACGTCCGTAGGCGCATCAGTCCACGAGTAGGTGTCGGGAAAAACGGTGTTCGCGTGAGCAACGATCGCGTAGTGCGAGCCCGCGGTGACGGGAACGGGAGTGGCGAATGCGATCGGTACCCATGTCGTCGTGGCGGGGGTGGGAGAATGTCGCCGCGGGAACGCTCGCGCTGGCGAGAGGGGTCGTGCCCATGAAGCCTGGGAACGCGTTTCGGTATTTCGACGGTCAGCGGGGTGGTGGGCGCATTGTTCCTCTCCAGAGCCAGGTCGATGCCGTCCAGGTCCCCCGTGATGCCCGCCGTGAAGGTCTGCGCGAGGCTCTGAGTCGAGCTCACGCCGATAACCCGAGCTGGTGTCGGTCTGCTGCTGGTCCAGCGTCCCGGCCGAAGCGACAGCCGGGGCAACCGCGAGCGCGGTGCATGCCGCCGCGATAGTTGCCAAACAAATCCTGCCCTTCATGGTGTCCCTCTCCCGTAGTAGTTGAATGCCCAGCCTACAACTTCCGCTTTCCATGCAAAGCGGTAGTTCGCCGAGGCGCGCGAAGGCAGCCGACGGCGCCATGAACAGCAATGGTGAGGAAGAAGCGGAGGGCGGCGCTACTTCGCCGGTTCGGCGGGTGCGTCGCCGGCGGGCTGGGCCTCGCCGCTGAAGTTGACATCGGGGGCCTCGCGCTCGGCGGCGACCTCGATCTCGAAGAACTCGCGATCCGTGAAGCCCGCCTGGTTGGCGACGATCGAGTTCGGGAAGATCTGGATCTTCGTGTTGTAGGACTGGACGTTCGAGTTGTAGATCCGGCGCGAGGCCTGAATCTCGTCCTCGAGCTCGGCCAGGGTGCGCTGGAGCTGCTGGAAGTTCTCGGTCGCGCGCAGGTCGGGGTACTGCTCGGCGACGGCGTTGATGTTCGCGAGCGCGCCGGAGAGCTGGCTCTCGGCCTTGCTGACGTCCTCGACGCCGGTCGCCTTCATCGCGTTGGCGCGCGCCTTGGTCACCTCTTCGAACGTCTTGCGCTCGTGCGTCGCGTAGCCCTTGACGGCCTCGACCAGGTTCGGGATCAGGTCGTGGCGGCGCTTGAGCTGGACGTCGATACCGCTCCAAGCCTCGTCGACGCGGTTGCGGGCGCCGACCATGCTGTTGCGGATCAGGATGTAGATCAGCCCGACGAGCAGGACCAGGCCGACGACGATGATCAAGATGATCATGCGCCCATCCTATAGATGCCGGGTCGCCGGGTGCGGGGTCACTTCTTGGCCCATCCCCGCTCGCGGATGAATTCGGCGACCGCGTCGGGCTTGTCGGTGATCACGTAGGCGTCGATGATCGCGCCGGCGGTGTTGATCGTGATCGAGAGCCCGCTCTTGACCGGACGGAGCTTCGAGATCGCCGCCACCGGCCGCCCCGAGCCCATTCGCGGCTTGACCCGCCCGGTCGCGATCCGGTGGACGTCGGGGTGGGCCTCGAGCGTGTCGAGCAGCCTCCGGTAGTCCTTCGACGAGCTGTGCTTGTGGTGGGTCTTCTTCGCCATCGGCGCCGCCGTCAGCGCCCCCTGGCCGCCGCGAGCGCCGATTCGTGCGCGGCCTCCTCGAGCGCGTCGTCGAGCGGCTCGAGCTGCGGCTCGGTCCCGGTTCGGCGGGCGATCGCGAGCGCGATCAGGCGGTCGGCGAGCCAGGCGTTCTTGGGCAGCAGCGGGCCGTGAAGGTAGGTCCCGATGACGTTGTCGCGGCGCACGCCCTCGTAGCCGTCGCGGCCGTTGTTGCCGTGGCCGTCGAGCACGCGGCCGAGCGGCTCGGCGCTCTCGCCGAGCCGGGTGCGCCCGCCGTGGTTCTCGAACCCGGCCAGAACGCGGGGCCCGGTCCCGAGGTCGACCTCGATCGCGACGTTGCCGATCAGCCGCGGTCCCTCTTCGCGCACCGTCTCGAGGTCGGCGAGCCCGAGGCCCTCGATTCGCTGCTCGCCGAGCTGGTAGCTGTGGCCGAGCAGCTGGTAGCCGCCGCAGACAGCCAGCAACACCGCGCCGTCATCAGCGGCGGCGGCGAGCGAGTCGCGCTTGGTCGCCACCATGTCGGCGGCGACGATCACCTGGTCGCGGTCCTGGCCGCCGCCGATGTAGATCAGGTCGTGCTCGGCCGCGTCGAATCCCTCGCCCGGGCCGGCGGCCGCGTAGGTGAAGGAGATCCCGCGCCATTCGCAGCGCCGCCGCAGGAAGGTGATGTTGCCGCGGTCGGCGTAGATGTTCATCTGCTCGGGATACAGGGCCAGGAGGCGGAGCTCGGTCATTGCGCCGTTCCAAGGATGACGAGGGTCGAGTCCGCCTCGTGGGGGCCGTTTTCGATCGGGCGCCGCTCGAGCGGCTCGAGCCCCGCATGGCGAGCTTCCGCTTCGAGCTCGCCGGCGTCGAGCAGCGAGAGCCGCTCGGTGTGGACGCTGCGCTCGACCTCGCCGCCGCCGGCGACGTGCTCGCGGAGCCGCTTGACGATCAGCTCGCGCCCGTCCTCGCCCGACTCGACCCAGAGCGGGCGGCTCGAGAAGACCTCGTCGCCGATCTCGCGGATGTCGGGCAGGACCTCGGGGTCGCCGGGCTTGCCGAGCGCCGCGGTCTCGACGATCGCCAGCGCCGCGATCCCGCCCGGAGCGAGGTGGCGGGCGACCGCCTCGAGCGCCGCCGGGCGCTCGCCCGCGCCCAGCATCTGGATCAGCTGCATCGGGGCCGCGACGAGCGCGAAGCGCCGCCCGAGCTCGAGCGAGGCGATCTCGGTGACCGCAACCTCCACGTCGAGGCCCGACGCGTCCGCGCGCGACTCGAGCGCCTCGGCGAGCTCCGGTTCGCGCTCGACTCCGACGACCTCGTGTCCATGCCTGGCGAGCTCGAGGGCCACGCGCCCGGTACCGCAGCCGAGCTCGAGCACTGGCCCGTTCGCCGCGGCAGCGAGCTCGCGCCAGTGCGGCAGGTCCTCGGCGTATGCCCCGCACTCGACGTCATGCCAGACGACCTCCACGGGCTTTATTCCCAGTACTCACGCGCGAGCCCCCGGTCGGCGAGCAGGTTGCGCAGCTCGAGCAGCGCCGTGTAGGTCGGGAGGGCGAAGAGCCTCTCACCGGATCCGTCGAGCGCGCGGTCGAGCGAGGTCTCGATCGACGGCTCGACCTCGATCAGTGCTTCGGGGACGCCCGCGTACTTGAGCCGCACCGCGATCTCGGCGGCCCTGGTCCCGGCGCAGACGACGCGCCGGATCGAGCCCTCGAGGAGCTCGAAGTCCGCGTCCCAGATCCAGGAGACGTCGCGGCCGTCGGCGATCCGGTCGTTGAGCCCGATCCAGAGGTCGAGACCGCCTTGCTCCGCGGCCTCGAGCCGCAGCGTCCGCAGGACCTCGTTGGTCCCGGCCGGGTTCTTGATCAGCAGGATCGAGAGCGTCCCGTCGCCGACATCGATCGTCTCGACCCGGCCGAAGACCGCCTTCATCGACTCGATCCCGCGCACGGCGTCGGCCGCCGGGATCCCCAGCCGCGACGCCGCGGCGACGGCCGCGAGCGCGTTGTAGACGTTGTAGAGGCCGGGGAGGGGGAGGGCGAGCTCGAGCTCGCCGTCCGGCGTCGCGATCGTCACCCGCGAGCCGCTCATCCCGTCGAGCTCGATCTTCGTCGCCGCGACGTCGGGCGGCGGGCGGTCGGCCCCGCAGTTCGGGCACGAGTAGTGGCCGAGGTGGCCGACGAATGCGCGCTCGTAGGCGTAGGGGTGGCCGCAGCGGCGGCAGTGCTTGGCGTCGTGGGCGTGCTGGAGCTCGGGCAGCGCGTGGCGCGCGTCCTCGATCCCGAAGTAGGTGACGCCCTCGCGGCGGGCGCCGCCCGCGTCGCGCCCGAGGTCGGCGATCAGCGGGTCGTCGGCGTTCAACACCAGCCCGGTCGAGCCGGTGAGCGAATCGACGAGCCGCGCCCACTCGTCGGCGAGGTGCTCGAGCTCTCCGTAGCGGTCGAGCTGGTCGCGGAACAGGTTGCCGAGCACGATCAGCCGCGGGTGGAGCTGCGCCGCGACGCCCGGCAGCCAGGCCTCGTCGACCTCGAACAACCCCTCGTCGCCGCTCTGCTCGAGCAGCGCCGTGGCGACGCCCCAGCTCATGTTCGATCCGGCGCGGTTGTGGACCGGTGTCCGGCCCGCCGCCCCCATCGCGGCGGCGAGCATCCCCGCGGTCGTGGTCTTGCCGTTGGTCGCGCTGAGGATCACCGAGCCGTCGCTGAGCCCGCCTCCGAGGCGCTCGATCGCGCGGTCGTCGAGCCGCAGCAGGACGCGTCCCGGCAGCGTCGTGCCGCCGCCGCGGCCGCTGCGGCGGCTGAGTCCGCCGATCGCCCTCGCCGCCGCGCGCTTGGCGCGGAAAGCGGCGCTCACTTCGGCGCTGGAGCGATCACCCGCAGCGCGCGGGGCAGCACGCGGACCGTGGCGGGGAGGTCGGTCAGGTGCTCGCCGTCGGCGTAGACCTCGAACGGCCGGTCAGCGGTGATCTCGATCTCCGCGCCGCGCATGACCGTGATCACGTCCTCTTCGACGTGGGTGCCCTTGAACACCTTCGGCAGGTTAGCCAGGAAGCGCAGCTTGCCGACCTCGCCGGTCATGACCAGGTCGAGCTCGCCGTTGTCGAGCTCGGCGTCGGGCGCGATCTTCATCCCGCCGCCGAAGTAGCGCGTGTTCGCGGCCGCGACCGAGTACCCCTTGTGCTCGTGCTGGCTCGCCGTCCACGGTCACCGTGAAGCTCGCCGGCCGCCACGTCGCGAGCGTGCGGAGCGCGGCGTACGCGTAGACGAGCCCGCCGCGGATGATCCGGACCTCGTTCGCTCGGCGGTTGCAGACCGAGTCGAAACCGGTGCTTGCGATGCAGAGGAAGCGCTCGCCGTTCGCCTCGCCGACGTCGATAACGCGCTCGTTGGCCTCCGCGAGCACCCGGACCGCCTCGGGAATCTCGGTCGGGATCCCGAGCATCCGCGCGAAGTCGTTTCCGCGCCCGCCGGGGATCACGCCGAGCGGCGTCTCGGACTCCGCGAGCGCCCCGCCGATGGCGCCGATCATGCCGTCTCCGCTCATCACCACCGGTAGCTCGCCGGCCTCGGCGGCGGCGAGCGCCTGCTCGACCCCGTGCTCGAGGCTGTGGGTCGGGATCGTCCGGAAGCGGATGCCGCGCCCGGCGAGCGCGGCTTCGGCCTCGGGCAGCAGCTTCTTCGAGCGCCCCTGCCCGGAGGAGGGGTTGACGATCAGCGCGTGCGGGCGGGCGGCCTCCACGACGACCATTATTTGCCTCCGACCCAGAAGCTGCCTTGCGCCGCGGTCCCGGAGGCGACCTCCTCGATCTCGTGGCGCGCGAACCCGCGCCGGAGCACCGCCTCCGGGGTGTGGAACGGAGTCGCCTCGCCCCAGCTCGACGCGTGGACGACGAACCCCCCCGATCGCAGGACGCGGGCGATCTCGGCGAAGAACGGGGGCATGTTGAGCTCGGCGACGAGATCGAAGGACTCGGCCTCCCACGGCAGGTCGGCCGCGTCGGCGACCTTGAACGCGACCCGGCCCTCGGGATCGAGCCCGACCCGCTTGCGGGCGACGGCGATCATCGGCTCGGAGATGTCGACCCCGCGGACCCGCGCCTGCGGGAACTCGCGCGCGATCAAGAGCGCCCCGGTCCCGGTCCCGGTGCCGATCTCGAGCGCGCGCTCGGGGGCCGGCGAGACGTGGGTCAGGCCCGCCGCGAAGGCCGCGAGGTGCTCCGCCGAGCCCGCCCCGGTGCGCCCGTCCCAGTCCTCGGCGAGGTCGTCGAAGTAGCGGCGCATCGGCGCGCGAACCACGGGCCAGAGCCAGGGCGCCGCAGTCACGGCCCGGTTCAGCGCCCGGCCGACGAGCAGCCTCCGCTTGTGGCTGCCGAAGGATTGTGTGTCGTCGCTCATCGAAGCGATCATCGCAGCGAGGGCGATCGGCGAGGGTGATCGTCTAGCCTGCCCCGCGTTGGATGAGAACAGGGACAACCGCTCCGCGCTGATCTTCGCCGGCGCCGTGCTCGCCGTGGCGCTGGTCGCCGGCGTGGTCGTGCTCGTGAGCGGCGGCGGTGACGACGGGGATGGCGAGTCGAGCTCCGGGCTTCCCGAAGGCTGCACCGAGGTCCCGGCGGCTGAGGCCAAGGACGTGCAGCTCGATCCGCCCAAGGGCGACGCGGCGCCGAACGGCGCGTCCGCGACCGTCGAGACGAGCTGCGGCGACTTCGAGATCGAGCTCGACCCGGACTCGCCGAGGACGACGGCGAGCTTCGTCCACATGGCCGAGGAGGGCGCTTACGACGGCACATCGATCAACCGCATCGCGCCGGGCTTCGTGATCCAGGGCGGCGACCCGACCGAGACCCAGGCCGGCGACGCGGGCTACAGCGTCGACGAGCCGCCGCCCGAGGACACCGTCTACGCCCGCGGCGTGGTCGCGATGGCGAAGTCCGGCGCCGACCCGCCCGGGCGCTCTGGGAGCCAGTTCTTCGTCGTCACCGCGCCCGCCGACGCCGGGCTGCCGCCCGACTACGCGATCCTCGGCACGGTGCCCGAGGGAGACCTCTCAACCATCGAGCGAATCGAGTCCGTCGGTACGGAGACCGGCGGGGACGGGCCCCCGAAGAGTCCGGTTGTGATCGAGAAGATCACCGTCAACTGAGCGTGGCGAAGCTCAAGGTCGGCAAGCCGGCCCCGCCGTTCGAGCTGCCCGGGACGGGCGGCCGCGACTACAGCCTCGGCGACTTCAACGGCGACGGCGTGATCCTCGCCTTCTACCCCGGCGACTTCACGCCGATCTGCACCAAGCAGCTCTGCTCCTACCGCGATGACGGCGACCGGATCGAGGCCCTCGGGGTGCCGATGCTCGGGATCTCGCCGCAGTCGGTCTCCTCGCACGAGGCTTTCACCGAGAAGCACGGCCTGCGGGTACCGCTGCTCGCCGACGTCGACAAGGATGTCGCGAAGCTCTACGGCGTCGTCGGGCCCGGCGGCATGGTCCGCCGCTCGATCTTCCTGATCGACGGCGAGGGCGTCGTCCGCTACCGCCACGTCGCCCTGCTCGGGCTGACGTTCCGCGACGTCGACGACCTCGAGTCAGCGGTCGCGGCGCTTCCCTGAGGCCCGGCGTGGCGCAGTTCGAGCCCGCGCCCTTCGAGCTCGACCTCGACGGCCGGGCGCTCGCCGGCGAGAGCGCGGGGGAGGGGGGCGACGGCGCCCCGGTCGTGCTCCTCCACGGCCTCACCGCGACCCGCCGACAGGTCGTCCACGGCTCGGTCGCGCTCGCGCGCGGCGGCCACGAGCAGATCTCCTACGACGGCCGCGGCCACGGCTCCTCCGATCCCGCGCCCGCGGATGGCGGCTACACGTACCCCGAGCTCGTCGCCGACCTCGGCGAGGTGATCGAGAGCCGGGGAGGGGGACGCGAGCCCGTGCTCGTCGGCCACTCGATGGGCGCCCACACCGTCGCCGCCTACGCGCTCGAGCACCCCGAGCGGCTCGCCGGGGTCGTGATCGCGAGCCCCGTCTACCCCGGCTTCATCCCCGACGACGGCGAGCAGCGCGACTACTGGGAGCGGCTCGCCGACGCCCTCGAGCGCGGCGGCGTCGAGGGTTTCCTCGACGCCAACGATGTCGGCACCGACCCCGAGTGGCGCGAGACGATCCGCCGCTTCTCGCGCGCGCGGATGCTCGAGCACGAGCACCTCGACGCCGTCGCCCGGGCGCTGCGCGAGGTCCCGCCGTCGCAGCCGTTCGGTGGGCTCGAGGAGCTCGAGTTCATGGAAGTCCCGGCGCTCGTCGTCGGCAGCCGCGACGTCGCCGACCCGCGCCACCCGCTCGCGGTCGCCGAGGCCTACGCCGAGCGGATCCCCGGCGCCCGCCTCGCGGTCGAGGAGGAGGGCAAGTCGCCGCTCCCCTGGCAGGGCGGGCGGTTCTCGCGCGAGATCGCCGACTTCATCGCCGGCATCGACGCTACCTGAGCGCTACTTCTTCTTTTTTTCTTCTTTTTCTGCTTCTGAAGCTCGCCGACTGTGATCTCGGTCTCGATGCTGCCGTTGGGGGCCGAGGTGTCGGGGGCCGGGGTCTGGCTGATGACCTTGCCGATCTGGGCCCTGATCGCGCGGCCCTTCAGCTTCTTGGCCTTCTTCGACTTGCCCTTCTTCAGCTTCAACGGCTTCTTGACGACCTTCGCGGTGCAGTCCCCGGCGTGATCGCCTGCTCGGCGGCGGCCTGGGCCTGTCCGACGAGGCTCGGGACCTTGCAGAACTTGACCGTGGCCCGGATCAGCAGCTCGTGGTCTCGCGTCGGCCAGGAGCTGGGCCGTTCGCCGGTCCGGACCCCGCCAGCGGGAAGGTCGTCTCCGTTGGTCGGGCTGCCGCCGGTGAAGCCGTTGGCGATCACTCCGTCGGGCCGTTCAGGCCTGCAACCCGAGCTGGTCGCCGCCGCTGACCGGGATGCTGACCGTCGCCCTAGGTGGTAGACGGTGTTGACGGCGGCGTTCGAGATGTCGGCGCCGGGGCGTGATCGTGGCCGCCAGAAGCCGCCCGCGGTCGGCCGCATGAACCCGCAGCGAGTAGAGGGCGGCCTCGTCGCCGGTTCGGACGCTTCCATCCGGTCAGCTCCGTTCGCCCGCGTGCGGTGAGCGGTAAGCGGGCCCGTACCACCGGCCTGCGTCGCTGAAGTTCGTGACGTACAGTGGGGTGTTGCAATGATCGTCGTTCCGCCACTCCAGCGCCTCCTATGGATGCGATGTCGCGCTGCCGATGTCGAGCCCTTGTTCGGCGCGGCGCCGCCCGGTGCGACTGCCGCCGTCGCGAGCGCCGCGACGACATTGTGCGCCGGAATGCCTTCCTCATCGACAATCCCTCTTCACAGTCGAGTTCCCTGGGCCGGCCAATCCTAACTCCGATCGGACGGCGGGAACCCGCGGGTTCGTATGCTTAGCCCGATGGTCGACGAAGGCACCCCGGTTCACTACTCCGCCGTCGCGCGCGGAACCCCGGTCTACGGATCCGATGGGGTCGTGGTCGGAAAGGTCGACACCGTGCTCGACAACTACGACGAGCACATCTTCGACGGCATCGTGCTCGAGAACAGCGCCGGCGACCTGCGCTTCGTCGACGCGCCCGAGGTCCAGCGCACGGCCGAGCGGGCGGTGACCCTGGTGATCAGCTCCGCCGAGGCCGCCGAGCTCCCGACCCCCGAGAAGGCGCCGCCGAGTTACCGCCCGAGCCGGGCCAAGGGGCGGATCGGACGCATGTTCGGGGGCGGCTGGAAGAAGCGCTAGAGCCCGTTTCAGACGGCGGGGGCGGCGGGTACGGCCAAAGGGAGAGAGAAATCCGAACCCGAATCCTCAAGGAGGATCCCGATGGCTGAAGAGCTGAATGGAAAGAAGATCGCCGTGCTGGTCGCCAACGAAGGCGTCGAGCAGGTCGAGTTGACCGAGCCCGTCGACGCGGTCAAGAACGCGGGCGGCGAGGTCGAGCTGATCGCGCCCGAGAAGGGCGAGATCCAGGCGTTCGACCATCTCGACAAGGCGGACACGTTCGAGGCCGACAGGTCGGTCGAGGACGTCAGCGCCGACGACTACGACGGCCTGCTGCTGCCGGGCGGGGTCGCGAACCCCGACCAGCTCCGCACGGTCGACGCCGCGGTCGACTTCGCCCGCTCGTTCTTCGAGCAGGGCAAGCCGGTGGCGGCGATCTGCCACGCGCCCTGGACGTTGGTCGAGGCCGATGTCGTCAAGGGCCGCACGCTGACCTCGTGGCCGAGCCTCGCGACCGACATCCGCAACGCCGGCGGCACCTGGGTCGACGAGGAGGTCCACGTCGACGAGGGCTTCGTCACGAGCCGCAAGCCCGACGACCTGCCGGCGTTCTGCGCCAAGGCGGTCGAGGAGTTCGGCGAGGGCGAGCACGAGGGCCAGCGCGAGAAGGTGGCGCAGGCCTCGTGATTCACTGACTCGATCGTCGAGCAGGCCGAAGCCTCAACCGATCGCGAGCACCGGCGCGGGGCAATACGCGCCGGCGCTCGCGCCGGCATTCCCTATGCGATCGCGGCCGGCATGGTCGGGATCTCGTTTGGGGTCCTCGCCGAGCCGGTGATGGGGAGCGGGGGCGCCCTGGCGATGTCGGCCTTCGCGTTCGCGGGGTCGGCCCAGTTCGGCGCCACCGCTGTGCTCGCCTCGGGGGGCAGCGCAGTCGCAGCGATCGTCGCCGCGGTATTGCTCAACGCGCGCTACGTGCCGATGGGAATCGCGATCGCGCCTTCCCTCCGCGGCGGCCCGCTGCTGCGCGCCGCCTACGGGCAGGCGATGATCGACGCCTCCTGGGCGATGGCCAACCGGGGCGGGGGGCGCTTCGATCCGGACTTCATGATCGGGGCCACGCTGCCCTCGTATCCGGCATGGCTCGCGGGGACGGCGATCGGGGTCTTCGCCGGCGACCTGATCGGAAACCCTGAGACCCTGGGCCTCGACGCGCTCTTCCCCGCGTTCTTCCTGGCACTTCTGCTCGGAGGCGAGCTGCGCTCCGGCCGCCCCGCCTGGGTCGTCGCCGGGCTCGGCGCCTGCATCGCGCTCGCGCTGACCCCGATCGCGCCCGCCGGGGTGCCCGTGATCGCCGCCAGCGCCGCCGCCCTGCTCGGTCTCTTCGTCTTCGCCTCCGCCTCCGGCGAGCCCGACATCGAGGAGGACCCGGTTGGCTGACGCAGGCGTGGTGATCGTCGGTCTGATCGCCACCACCGCATTGATCCGGGCCTCGGGGCCGGTAATCCTCGGGGGCCGCCGGCTGCCCGGCAGGGCGACGGCTGTGATCTCCCTGGTCGCCCCGGCGCTGCTCGCGGCGCTAGTGATGACCGAGACCTTCCGGGGCGCGGGCTCCGAGCTGATCCTCGACGAGCGCGCCCTCGGCGTCGCGGCCGCGGGCGCCGTGATCGTCGCCCGCGGGCCACTGCTGCTCGCCCTTGCGGTCGCGATGGCCGTGACCGCCGGGACGCGAGCGCTCTAGCCCCCGAGCGCGCCGCGCAGCTTGACCGCGTTTTTGACCGCGTGCCCGCGAGCGTCGTTGTTGAAGTAGACGAAGATCTCGGTCCGGCGCCGCCACTGCGCCAGCCGCCGCGCCCAGGTCTCGAGCTCGGCGGCGGAGTAGTTGCCCTTCCGGCCCTGGGAGCCTTTGTGGAAGCGGACGAGCGTCCAGTCGGCGGTCATCTCGTGGGTCTGGAACGGGCGCTCGGGGTCGTCGCCGATCACGAGCGCCACGCCGCGCTCGCGGAGCCGGTCGTAGACCTCGGGCACGAACCAGGACTCGTGCCGGAACTCGAACGCGTGACGGCCCGGCGGCAGGTCGTCGAGCGCCCCGGCGAGCCGCTCGTCGTTGCGCTTGAAGTTCGCCGGCAGCTGCCACAGGAACGGGCCCTCGCGCGGGTCGCCGATCAGCGGCGCGACGCGCTCGGTGAACGTCTTCGTGTATTTCGCCACCTCCTTGAGCCGCTTGATGTGGGTGACGTAGCGGCTGACCTTGAGCGTGAAGGTGAATTCGGGCGGCGTCTGCTCGATCCAGCCCGCTACCGCCTTCTCGGTAGGCAGGCGGTAGAAGGTGTTGTTGACCTCGACGGTCTCGAACTCCTCCGCGTAGCGGGCCAGCCATTTCGTCGCGGGCAGGCCCTCCGGGTAGAGGATCCCGCGCCATTCCTCGTAGCTCCACCCCGAGCAGCCGATGTGGACTGGCTTTGCTTTCGGCATATCCGGGTAATCCTGCCAGCAGGCAACGAATTGGAGGACACGACTTGGAAGCGGCGACCGACAACCAGCGCGAAGCGATGAACGACAAGGGCATCCTCGACGGCCAGCAGTCCGATCAGCGCGAGGAGATTCTCGAGTTGCTGATCAAGGCCTACTGGATGGAGATCGAGACCGTGATGAGCTACATCGCCAACTCGATCAACCCCGACGGCGTTCGAGCCCAGGAGATCAAGGAATCGCTCGAGGAGGACATCCAGGAGGAGCTCGGCCACGCGAAGCGCTTCGCCGAGCGGATCAAGGAGCTATACGGGATCGTCCCGGGCTCGGAGGGATTCGCAGCCGAGCAGAGCTATCTCCAGCCCCCGGAGGAACAGACCGACATCCCGCACGTGATTCGCGGCGTGATCGAGGCCGAGACGGGTGCGATCGAGCACTACACGAAGATCATCGAGAAGACCGACGGCGTCGACCATGTGACCCAGGACATGGTGATCGACATCCTCCGCGACGAGCAGGGCCACCGGCGCCTGTTCGAGGGCTTCCTGCGCGAATACGAGGTGCAGGGCCTTGCCTAAGGTCCTCGTGCTCGCAAACGAGACCGTCGACCCGGCCGAGCTCCGCAACCGGGTGCTGACCGGAGAGGACCGCAGCGACGCGGAGCTCTTCGTCGTCTCCCCGGGGCGCGAGCGGCTCGAGCGCTCGCTGACGCGGCTCGGCGAAGCCGGCTTGGACGCCGACGGCGAGGTCGGCGACTCCGACCCGGTGACGGCGGTCGGCGACGCGCTGCGGAAGTTCGACGCCGACGAGATCGTGGTCGTCGCGCACCGGGGCCCCCACGGCACCAGCGACGAGGACGGCACGTTCGAGCGCGTCAACCGGCGCTTTCACCAGCAGATCACCGAGCTCGTCATGTCCCCCGACTCCACGGTCCCGCTCGGCTGAGGGCGGCCCTTGTTTCGGCCCCCGGGGGTCACGGGTAGGAAAAGTTCGCGCGTCAACAAGACCTCCCCCGTGGAGGGAATCAATGAGGAGGGGGCCGGCGACCGGCGGCCCCCTCTTCGCGTTCGGCGGCTTTGTTCGCGGATCGTCGAGAATGGGTACTCGTTGTTCGGGACGGGTTGCCTAGACCCGCCAACCAGAGATGCCGCTACAAGAAGACGACCGGTCACTTCTCGTCAGCTACCGCGAGCGCGGAGACGAGCGCGCGCTCGAAGAGCTGACCGAGCGCTACATGCCGCTCGCGAGCCGGCTCGCGGCGCGCTACCGGCACACCGACGAGCCGATGGACGACCTCGTCCAGGTCGCGAACATGGCGCTGCTGAAGGCGATCCAGCGCTTCGACGTCGAGCGCGAGACGGCCTTCTCGAGCTATGCCGTGCCGACGATCCTCGGCGAGCTCAAGCGTTACTTCCGCGACCACAGCTGGTCGGTCCACGTTCCGCGCGACCTCCAGGAGCGCGCCGCAAAGATCAACAAGACGATCGACGCGCTCTCCAAGCGACTCGGACGCTCGCCGTCGGTCGTCGAGATCAGCGAGAAGCTGGAGCTCGATCTCGAGCAGGTGCTCGAGGCGCTGCAGGCGGCGCAGGCCTTCGACGCGACCTCGCTCGACGCCGAGCGGCCGGGCGAGGACGGCGTCAGAATGCCGCTCGGCGACTCGGTTGGTGACGACGATGCAGGCTACGACCTCGTGGAGTACGGAGCTTCAATTGAGGGAACACTTCAGACAATGGACGCGCGCACGCGGCAGGTGCTGCACCTGCGTTTTGTCGAGGACATGACCCAGGCCGAGATCGCTGATCGGATCGGGGTCTCACAGATGCACGTTTCGCGGATCATCCGCCGCGCGGTTTCAGAGCTGCGGGACTCGGTAGGTAGCGAGGTGAGTTGATCCTGACCGAGCCCGTCACCCCGACCCTGCGCCTGACCTTGCCCGCCGTCGCCGAGAACGTCGCCGTGGTCAGGCAGGCGCTCGCCGGCGTCGCCTCCGAGGCCGGCGCCTCGAAGGAGCTGATCGACGACATCAAGACGGCCGCGAGCGAGGCGGCGACCAACGGCGTCCTGCACGCGTACCCGGTCGAGGGCGAGACCGGAGCGCTCGAGGTCGCGGCAGAGCTTCGCGACCGTTTCTTCGAGGTCTCGATCCGCGACTTCGGGATCGGGATCCAGCCGCGGCCGCTTGAGAGCGACCAGCCGAGCCTCCGGGTCGGGCTGGCGCTGATCGGGGCGCTCTCGGACTCGTTCGAGGTTCGCGGGCGCCAGGGGGAGGGGACGGAGATCCGCCTCGGCTTCGATCTCGACCGCGAGCGCGTCGCCGCCGAGGAGCCAGAGGAGCTTCCCGCGATCCAGGGCGAGTCGACGACCTTGTTCACCAAGGCAGAGCCCGGGGGCGCGGCGATCGGCCGCGTCATGGAGATGCTCGCCGCGCGCGCCAACATGAACCTGGACCGCTTTGCCGACATCCAGCTCGTCGCCGACCTGCTCGCGCACTGGAATAACACCGCGACGGTCGACTCGCAGCCGCTCGAGATCGCGATAAACGATGGCGACGAGTGCCTCGACATTCGCATCGGACCGCTGGAGCCGGGGGTCGGCAGGCGGATGCTCGAGAGCGGCGAGCTGCCGGGGCTCGGCAACGCGCTCGAGCGGGTGGTCGACAGGGTCGAGATCACCGACGTCGAGACGGTCAAGGGACCGGCGGAGATCCTGACCCTGGAGATCGGCGCCTCGGAGTAGGCCGGGCTTGGACGCAAGGGCCGCTGTGGAGTAGCTTGTTGAGGCCCGGTTTCGCGATCGGGGATGGCATGAGCAAATCCGGTCAAGCCGACAAGGGAAAAGCGGCCTCGCAGGCCGGCGTCCGCCTGGACGTCTCGGTCGATAGCCGCGACGGTCAAGCCCACCTCGCGCTGAGGGGTGAGCTCGACCTGGCCACGGTCGGGGTCGCGGAGGAGGCTCTGGAGCAGGTACGCAACGGGACCAAGACCCTGGTCTTCGACCTGCGAAAGCTCCAGTTCCTCGATTCCTCCGGGCTGCGCTTCATCCTCATGACCGCGGAATCGGAGCAAACGCGCCAGGTCGTGATCGTCAGGGGACCGGCCCAAGTCGACCGAGTGTTCGAGCTGACCGGCGCCTCCGAGCGCCTTCGACTCGTCGACGACCCATCGCTGATCGACCAAACCTGATCGAGAGCGCATCGACCCTGCTGCGCGGGATGCGCTCAGGGGGTCGCGCCGGCAGCGCGCAGTCGCCGGAGCGCTACCGCCCGGAGCGCGAAGACGCCTGGCTCGCGGCGTCGCTGGCGCTCGCGACGGGGATCGCGATCCTCGATGGCGTGAGCCAGGGGGCGATCATCCTCGTCGCCTTTCTCACCGTTCCGCCGGTCCTCGCCTCGGCGACGACCGGCCTCAGGTCGACCCTCCTCGTCGCCGGCTACGCGTTCGTGCTGGCGATCTTCTGCGGGTTCTGGGACGAGACGCTCACCGACAGCGACTACTGGATCCGGGTGATGATCGTGGGGATCGTCGCCGCTCTCGCGTGCTGGAACGCCGCCCTGCGCGAGGAGCTCTCGGCCGGCGCCCGCGGCGCGGCGCTGCTCGCCAAGGGGTTGACGAGGCTGCACGCCGAGCCGCTCGGCGAGGCGGAGACCGCGGAGCGCGTCGCCCGGATCCCGGTCCCCGAAGTCGCGGACGTCTGCGTGCTCGACCTAGTGATGGACGATGGAACGATCGGCGCCGCCGCGGTCGCGGCAGCCGACCCCGCGGTCGAGAAGGAGATCGCCGCCGCGCGCAAGCGGCTGCGGATCGACCCGGGCTCCGAGCACCCCGTCGCCGAGGTGATCCGCGAGAGCAAGCGGCGCAACTTCAAGCGCCTGAGCAAGGCGCAGACGGAGCAGATGGCGATCACGCGCTCGCACGGCGAGATGCTGCGGTCGGTCGCCCCGCGCTCGATGCTGATCGTCCCGATGATCATCGGCGGCGAGGCGGTCGGCGCGATCAGCCTCGGCTCGCTCGAGCGCGGCGGCAGCTTCGGTCCCGGCGAGGCCGAGTTCGCCGAGACGCTCGCGCGCCGGGCCGCGTCGGCGATCACCAACGCGCGCCTGCTCGAGGAGCAGTCGGCGTTCGCGACCGCGCTCCAGCGGGCGCTGCTGCCCCGCGAGCTGCCGCCGATCAAGGGCCTCGAGATCGCGGCGCGCTTCAAGCCGGTCGGTCGCGCGAACCTGATCGGGGGCGACTTCTACGACCTCTTCCAGCGCGGCCCCTCGAGCTGGAAGGCCGCGATCGGCGACGTCTGCGGCAAGGGCCCGGAAGCGGCGGCGCTGACGGCGCTGATGCGCGACACCCTGCGGGCCTCGGCGCTGCGCGGAGAGACGCCGGCAGAGTCGCTCGGGCTGCTCAACGCCGCGATCCTCGAAGCGCGGACCGACGGGCGTTTCTGCACCTGCTCGGTCGTCCGCATAAATCACGGCTCGAAGACCGAGCTCACGGTCTCCAACGGCGGCCACCCGCCGCCGCTCGTGCTGCGCGCGCGGTCGGGAAAGGTCGAGTCGCTGGGGCCCTCGGGGACGCTGCTCGGGATCTACGAGGAGGTCGAGCTCGTCAACACGCCGGCGAAGCTCCGCAAGGGCGACACGCTGCTGCTCTACACCGACGGCCTCTTCGAGTCCTCGGCGGGCGACGGCTCGAAGCTGATCGCGGTCGACGAGATTCTCGCCGAGTGCGCCGGGCTCGACGCCGAGGCGGCCGCCTCGCAGATCGAGAAGACCGTGCTCGCCAAGCACGGGGGGCGGCTCGAGGACGATGTCGCGATCCTCGTGATTCGGCGCCTGTAGCGATCGTCACGATCCTGGATTTCGAAAAAAAAACCGTGTTTAGGCCGCCGGGGGAGGGGTATTCAATGAGTCAAGCTTCTCCCGATACATCACATATCCCAATATCTCCCTGTCCCGGAGCCGGCGCCGCGAAAGTGGCGCCGGCCTCTTTTTTGGGGTCAAAACGACACGGCTCGGGAGCCTGAACGGGGAGGAGGAGGGGGTCGATGCGTAAACGAGCGAGCAGGGCCGGCGAGCGCCTCAAGCGCAGCGGGATGCGTTTCAGCGATCTCGAGCTCAGCGATCGCGCCGCCGCGCTCACCTACTACGCCGTGCTCTCGCTGTTTCCGGGCGTCGCGCTGCTGGTCTCGATCCTCGGCATGGTCGGCACCGAGAGGATCGTCGACGGGCTGCTCGACGTCGTCGCGGCCCTCGGCCCCGAGAGCGGCGTCGACACGCTCCGTGAGCCGATCGAGCAGATCGCCGGCGGCCGCAGCGGCGCCGGCCTGGCGACGCTGCTGAGCCTCGCGGGCACGCTCTGGGCCGCATCGGGCTACCTCGGAGCGTTCGAGCGCGCGGCGAACGAAGCTCGCGGCCTCGAGGAGAAGCGGCGTTTCTTCGTCACCCGGCCGCTGCAGCTCGGGATCACCCTCGGGATGGTGCTGCTCGCGGCGCTGATCCTCAGCGTCCTGCTGCTCACCGGCCCGCTCGCCGACGCCGTCGGCGACGCGCTCAACCTCGACCAGACCGTGCTGACGGCGTGGTCGCTCGCCAAGTGGCCGGCGCTGCTCGCGGCGGCGATCGGCGGGATCACGCTGCTCTATTGGGCCGCGGGCGGCGCTCACGCGAACCGCTCGCCCCGCGAGCTGCTGCCGGGGAGCCTGCTCGCGACGCTGCTCTGGCTCGGAGCCTCGGCCGGCTTCTCGCTCTACATCTCCTACTTCTCCTCCTACGACGCCACCTACGGCTCGCTCGGCGCGGTGATCATCTTCCTGATCTGGCTCTACCTGACCAACGCCGCGCTGCTGCTCGGACTCGTGTTCAACGAGGAATGAGCGTCGTTTCACCCCAAAACCAAGGGGGTAAACAGGGGCGGGCTGATGCTGGCCTCCTGACTCGTTCCGCAAGTCGATACGAAAGGAGAATCCATGGCTGAACTCACGACTCTGGAAGAGAAGCTCGCCGAGGTGACCGGGCTCGCGAAGGCCGCCCAGGAGGTGACCGAGAAGGTCGAGGGTCTTACCGACGACACGGAGCTGCAGGGCAAGCTCCAGCAGATGCGCGAGGAGGCCGCCGAGACCGAGCGCCGCTGCACCGAGCTCGCAGACGCGCGCGACGGTAAGAAGACCGCGATTCTCGACAAGGCACAGGAGACCAAGAACGAGGCCGCGGAGATGATGTCGACCTACCTCGGGAGCGATTCCGACGACCTCGACGGGTTCGAGTTCATGACCATGGCCGAGGCCGGCGAGGTCGGCCATTGGGAGATCCTCGGCGAGCTCAACTCGAAGGCGGGCGAGGAGGAGATCAAGGAGCTCGTCGAATGGGCGCTGCCGATCCAGGAGCGCCACTTCCAAGACGTGCGCCAGGGATCGCTGAAGCTCGCGGCCGAAGAGGACCCCTACGGCGAGAGCTGAGCCGGAGATGACTTGGCCCGGCTGAAGCTGGTCGCGGCGCGCGCGCCAGCGCTGATGGTAGAGGTACTCCTTGCGGGGCCAAGGACCAGGAGAAGGTCGAGCGCGGTCCTGCGGTTGCTCTCGCGCGGCTAGCGCCTCGGCGGGCGCGGCTCGCATACCCTTGCGCGATGGCGAGCAGAGCCACAAAGGAGCCCGAGTCGAACTTCTGGGCGACGTGGGTCGCGTTCGCGGCGGTGATGCTGATCCTGGTCGCGATCTTCAACGTCATGGAGGCCGCCGCGGCGATCTTCAGCGACGAGTACTTCTCGGTCAACGAGGACGGCCTCCTGACCTTCAACTACGACGTCTGGGGCGCGCTGATGCTCGCGATGGCCGCGCTCCACCTCGCCGCCGGCGCCGGGTTGATGCTGATGCGCGACTGGGGGCGCTGGCTGGCGCTGCTGGCCGCGATCCTCAACGCGACCACCCAGGCGGGCTTCATCGCCGCGCTGCCGGCCTGGGCGCTGATCCAGATCACCTTCGACGTGCTCGTGATCTTCGCGCTGACCGTCAAGTGGGGACAGGTCGAGCGAACGATGTACCGCGGCTGAGGAGGGGCGGTGACGCCGAAGCGAGGACCTCGCTCCCACGGATCGGCGGGCCCGGAGGGTGGGGGAGAGACCTTCGTCGAGCGCCACTTCACCAAGCCGGCGATCGACCGCAAGATCCCCGACGAGATCGGCGACCCGTTCACGGCGTCGGCGATCGTGCGCTCCGAGGTGCTGCTCGACGGCGACCCGGGCAAGAACCTGGCGACCTTCGTCACGACCTCGATGGAGCCCTGGGCACGCGAGCTGATCTCCGAGAACCTGCACCGCAACTTCATCGACCACGCCGAGTACCCGCGCACGGCCGAGGTCGCGCGCCGCTGCGTGCGGATGATCCACGACCTCTTCAACGGCGAGGGCGAGCCCGACGAGCCGGGGACCGCGTGCGCGGGCTCCTCGGAGGCGGTGATGCTCGGCGCGCTGGCGATGAAGTGGCGCTGGAAGGCGGCGCGCGAGAAGGCCGGCAAGAGCGCCGAGAAGCCGAACCTCGTCTACGGCGCCGACGTCCACGTCGTCTGGGACAAGTTCTGCCGCTACTTCGACGTCGAGCCCCGCCAGGTCCCGCTCGCGAAGGGGAGGACCACGGTGGCGGCCGAGGAGCTCGAGCCGCGGATCGACGAGAACACGATCGGCGTCGTCGCCGTCGTCGGTACGACGTTCACCGGCGAGTGCGACGACGTGGTCGGGATCGACAAGATGCTCGGCGAGTTGCGCGGCAAGGGGCTCGAGGTCCCGATGCACGTCGACGCGGCTAGCGGCGGCTTTGTGTTCCCGTTCTCGCATCCCGAATACGAGTGGGACTTCCGGCTCGAGTCGGTGATGTCGATCAACGTCTCGGGGCACAAGTTCGGGCTCGTCTACCCGGGTATCGGCTGGCTCGTCTTCCGCGACGAGGACCAGCTCCCGGAGGACCTCGTCTTCTACGAGGACTACCTCGGAGAGCGCGACGCGACCTTCACCCTCAACTTCTCGGGCAGCTCGGCCTTCGTGCTCGCCCAGTACTACAACTTCATCCGCTACGGGCGCGAGGGCTTCGCCTCGCTGGTGCGGACGATGTCCGCCAACGCGGCCCATCTCGAAGCCCGCTTCGGCGAGGAGGACGCGCTCGAGCTGCTCGACGGCGACCCGCGGCTGCCGCTCGTGATCGCCAAGGTCGCCGACGGCGAGCATTTCAGCGGCCGCGACCTGGTCGGCGAGCTCGCGCGCCGCCGCGGCTGGATGGTCCCCGCATACAAGCTGCCACCCGACAACGAGGACCAGGAGATCATGCGGGTCCTGGTCAAGGTCAACCAGACCCACGAGCTCGCCGACGCGCTCGCCGACGACGTCCACGACGCGATCGCCGCCCTGCGCGAGCGAGGCGCGGGCGGGCACGTCTCGGGGCCGGTCCACACCGGCCACGGCTACTGACGAGAGTCCACCCGACTCAAGCCCAGGGGGCCGCTCGCCGATCGTTTAGGTGAGATGTCCAACGGCGACAACAGCTCCGGCTCCGGCCCGCAGTCCAGGCGCGACCTGTCTGAGCTGCCGCTCGGGGCGCCGAGGCGCTCGCGCCCCCACGTCGACTTCGGGCGTCCCCCGATCGGGACCTCGACCGCGCCCTGCCGGATCATCGACTCCGAGCAAAAGCACCGCGGCGGCGGTCTGATCGACGTCTAGCCGGCGCGCAGCGCCAGCTCGAGCTCGAACCGCCCGTCGGGGTCCTCGAGCGTCTCGCCGAGCAGCTCCCGAAGCTTCGCGATCCGGTAGCGCGCCGTCTGGGGATGGACGTGCATCGCGCGCGCCATCGCCGCCGCGTTGCCGCGGTGCTGGACGTAGGCGAGCGCCGTCTCGCGCATCCGCGAGCGCGCCTTCGGGGTGAGCTCGTCGAGCGGGGCGAGCCGCCGCGCCGCGATCAGCTCGACCGCCGCCGGGTTCGAGAGCAGCAGCAGCTCCGGCAGCCGCCGCTCGGCGCGGACCAGCCCCTCCCCGGCGAGCGCGCCCCTCTGCGCCGCCCAGAGCGCGGCCCCGGCGAGCGCCCAGGAGCGGGCGACGTCCGCGCGCTCCCCCGCCGGCCCCAGGGCCGCGGTCAGCCCGTCGGTGGCGGCGGCGATCTCGTCGTCGCGCCCCGGGCCCTCCGGGTCGCCGATCAGCGCACAGCCAATTCCATCGATGACCCCGGTCAGGCACTCATCGGGCAACCGCCGCGCGATTCGCTGGAGCAGCTCCTCGGGGCAGGCCAGCGCGGCGAGGGCGGCGGGCGGCATCCAGCCCGCGGCCTGGGCCGCGGCGCGCACGTCGGCGTCCTCGGCCGGGGGCTCGCTGAGCAGCATCGCGAGCAGCGCGCGGCGCAGCCGCAGCCGCTCACCCTCGCGCGCCGAGGAGGCCTGGGCGTAGCCCTCGACCGAGTCGGCCGAGAGCTCGTCGATGTAGGCGAAGATCGACTCCGCGAGCAGGCTCAGGACCTCGGGGTCGAGGCCAGCGTCGCGGCCCGCGCCGGCGATGTGGCGCCAGGCCGCCCGGGCGCCGACCCGATAAGCCGACTGCAGCGAGTCGAGCGTCCGGCCCTGGCGCAGCTCGCCGCGTCCGAGCTGGACGTAGACGTCGCGCCCGGCGCCGCGGCCCGCGTCGGGATCGCGGACGAGGGCGACGAACTGGCGCAGCGCCTCGTCGACGCCGCGCCGCACGCCGCGCCCGAACGAGCCCTCGAGCGGCCGCGCATATTCGGGCACCTCACGCGCGATCGCGGCGAGGATCTCCCGCGTGGCGGCGGGCAGGGCGGGCTCGATCGCGTCCGCGACCTCGACCGGGAGCGCTCTCCAGGGTTCGGCGTCGAGTGAAGTTGTCACCTGGTTTATAAATTACTGAGTCGAGGAAGTGTTTTCACGCAGTAGAACGTGTGGGCCGCTCCGCGTAGCTTGGTCCCATGACCAAAACAGCCAAATACGCCAACTTCGGCGGCGTCGTCGTGCCGTTCATCGCCACGCTCGTCGCCATCCCCCTGCTCTGGAACAGCCTCGTCGACACCTCCGACCTGGTGATCGCGGCGGTCATGTACCTGCTGACCGCGACCGGGATCACGATCGGCTACCACCGGCTGCTCACGCACCGCTCGTTCCAGACCTCGAAGCCGCTCGAGTACTTCTTCGCCGCCTTCGGCTCGATGGCGGTCCAGGGCCCGGTGATCTCCTGGGTCGCCGACCACCGCAAGCACCACGCCCACACCGACGAGGAGGGCGACCCCCACAGCCCCCACGTCGGCCACGGAGAGGGGGTGGGGGGCGTCCTGCGCGGCCTCTGGCACGCGCACACCGGCTGGCTGTTCACCGACCAGGGGCGGGCCGACTGGAAGCGCTACGCGCCCGACCTCTACGAGGATCGCGGGATGCGTTTCATCAGCCGCCACTTCCTCGCCCTGGTCCTGATCGGGCTCGCGCTGCCGGCGCTCGCCGGCTACCTGCTCACGGGCACTTGGCTCGGCGCCGCAACCGGGCTACTCTGGGGAGGACTAGTCAGAGTCTTCTTCGTCCACCACATCACCTGGAGCATCAACTCGATCTGCCACTTCATGGGCACCCGCCGTTTCGCGACCGATGACGAATCCACGAACGTCTTCTGGCTCGCGCTGCCCTCGCTCGGCGAGGCGTGGCATCACAACCACCACGCGTTCCCGCGCTCGGCCGAGCACGGCCTGAAGCGCTGGGAGCTCGACCCCTCGGCGGTGGTGATCCGGGGCATGGAGCGCGTCGGGCTGGCGCGCAATGTGGTCAGGATCTCCCCCGAGCGCCAGGCCGAGAAGGCGCGCGAGGCGACCGAGGCCCGCGCCGAGGGCGCGGCGGTGAGCGCCTGAGCATGAGCGGCATCGGAGCCGACGCAGGGCGGGTCCCGCTCGCCGACGCGGTCCAGCCGACCGCGAACGAGACCGCCGACCGGATCCTCACCGGGCTGCTGACCGTGGTCCCGATACTGCTGCTGTTCGTCGCCGGCTGGCAGGTCTGGAACGAGGCGTTGCACTGGCGCGACATCGCGATCTTCGCCGTCTTCTACGTCGCCACCGGGCTCGGGGTCACGGTCGGGCTCCACCGGCTGCTGACCCATCGCAGCTTCAAGGCCGGCCCGAGGACGAGGGCGGTCTGGGCGATCCTCGGATCGATGGCGATCGAGGGCCCGATCATCTCCTGGGTCGCCGACCACAGAAAGCACCACGCCTGCTCGGACAAGGAGGGCGACCCTCACAGCCCCCACCACGGGCAGGAGGAGGGGTTCTGGGGGCAGCTGAAGGGCCTCTTCCACGCCCACGTCGGCTGGCTCTTCATCCATACCCAGCGCGGCTCCAAGGAGCGCTTCGCGCCCGACCTGCTGCGCGACCCGGTGATCAGCTTCGTCGACCGCACCTTCTTCGTCTGGGCGACGCTCAGCCTGACGCTGCCGTTCTTCGTCGGCTGGGCCTGGGGCGGGACGATCGACGCGGCGCTGACGGCGCTGCTCTGGGGAGGGGTGGTGCGGATGATGGTCCTCCACCACGCGACCTACAGCATCAACTCGCTCTGCCACACCTTCGGCCGCCGCGCCTACGACACCGATGACGAGTCCCGCAACCTCGGCTGGCTCAGCTTCCTCACCTTCGGCGAGGGCTGGCACAACAACCACCACGCATTCCCGACCTCGGCCGTGCATGGGCTGCGGCGGCTCCAGTTCGATCCTTCGGCGATCGTGATCGGGGCGATGGAGCGGGTCGGCCTCGCCCGGGACGTGATCCGGATCCCGCCCGAGCGCCAGGCGACGTCGCGCAAGGCGCTTCCCTCCTGAGCGTTTCCCGGCTCAGACCTCGGCGATGCTCAGATAGAGCAGCGCCGCCCCGAGCATGACCCCGAGCGCCGCAAACGCGAGCATCAGCTCCGGATGCGCTCTGGAGGGGCGGCCCTCGTCGAGCGCGGTGTTGACCGCGCGGTAGCGATAGAAGGCGGCGGCGATGAAGCCGACCCCGATCAGGGCGAAGCCGGAGCCGACGACGACGTAGGGCCAGCCGGTCTCATCGGTCAGCGCCGGGACGACCTTGCTCGTCCCGAGGCTGACCGCGAACGAAGTCAGGCCGGTCCGCCACCAGGCGAGGTACGTCCGCTCGTTGGCGAGCCGGGTGCGGCGGGCGGCGTCGGGATCGATGGAGGGCACGAACGCATCATGCCCGGAATCGGCCCTACTTCTTCTTTTTCCTCTTCACGCACTTGCCCTTGCGCAGCTTGCGCTTCTTCTTGCACTTCTTCTTCGTCACCCCGGCGAGCGGGTTGGCGCTCGGCAGTGCCGGCGACGACGGGCTGGCGGGCGGGTTCGCCGGGATGCCGCGAGACATCCAGATCGCGCCCGCGCCGGCGAGGAAATCGTCGAGGATCGGACAGACCGCCACGCTCGCCGGACGGTCGACGCTGACGATCGGGGTGCTCGGTGCCTGGATGCTCGGCCAGGTGAACCCAACGGCTCCGGGACCGGTGGGGACGGTCGGGCCGGCGGCGAAGCGCACTCCGGGACGCTGGGCGGCGGTCTCGGTGCTGAACGTGACCGTCGGACCCGGGTCAATGCCGGTTTGGCACTCCGCGAGGCCCGGGATCGCGTAGATGAAGTTCGAGGCGGCATTGAATTGGAGCGCGCCAGTCGCCTTCGTGTACCCGATGAACGCGGGCTGCACGGTGTCGACCTGAAAGGTCATCAAGACCGGCGGCGCCGCCGGCGAGAAGGGGCTCGGGACGATCGCGGGCATCTCCGGGAAATTGAAGTCGGCGTTCAGCGGCGGGCTGTTCCCGGTGTCCTCGTCGATCATCCCGGTCAGATCGGCGGGCGCACCCACGGAGAGGACCTCTTTGCTCTGCACGTTGGGTCCGGCCGAGATCAGGCCGCCGTCGAACTGGACCTCGACCGGGACGAGCGCGGCGTGCGCTCCACCCGCCATCAACCCGCTCAGTGCGGCGGCCGCGACGACCGCGGAGATGATCCTCTTCATCGTTCCCCCCTCGCTTCGGATGGAGAGGCTCCTCGGGCCCCCGTTGGGACGTTTTTATCAAAGTCGACGGCCGAGAGATTGAGGTGCGACGTCGACGGCTAGAGGCCGAGTTGGCGGCTCCGCTTCTCGTTGTCCTCGAGGCCGAATCCCGACGCGAGCCTCCCGTTCTCGATCGTGAACAGGTAGATCTCGTCGACGCCCTCGAAGCGGCGCCCGGTCGGCTCGGCGCCGCGCCAGGGCCCGAGATTGGTTCCCGAGCAGCGAAAGTGAGCCGCGACCCGGTCGCCCTCGGCGATCAGCTCGACGATCTCCATCTCGAAGTCGGGAAAGGCGTCGCGGAACGGGCCGATCCATTCGCGGGCCCGCTCGGTGAACTCGCCGGTCGCGAGATCGTCGAGGCGCGCCGGGTCGCGCGGGTTGACGACCTCGTCGATCAGCCGCCTGACCAGCTCACCGCCGATTTCACTCGATTCACGCATCAGCACCGATTTTGCCAGGCGGAGGCGGGCGGCCTGGCCCGTCACGCGAGGGGGCAACTGCTACTTTGCTCGCCTGCCGTTGGGGAGCGGCGCAACGACGAAATGAGGAACTCGTGAACGTCATTCTTGGTTACCTGGACGCCGGAAGCGGGAGCATGATCCTGCAGGCGATCCTCGGCGGAACGGCTGGCTTGATCGTCGCCCTGAAGATGTTCGGCACGCGCGTCAAGTCGTTCCTGTTCTTCTGGCGCAAGGACGACCCGGCGCCGAAGCCCAGGACGCCCGCAACCGACCCGGCGGAGAACAAGCCCAACGCGTGACGGCGCGCGGGCGCGCGGCGTAGCGCTGGCGAGACGCGGTGCCCACGGACTTCGAGCCCGGCTCCTTTCGCGACCCTGACGGCCGCGTCTTCGTATCCGAGGACGGCGTCTACAGGGCGCTGAGCGCGTCCGGGCTCGAGGACTGGCGCGCGCTCGCCGCCACGCCGCTGCTCGGGGAGCTGATCGAGCGGCGATCGCTCGTCGGCACCGAGCTGCTCGCCGACGGCGCGAGCGCCGCGATCGCCGAATCGCTGCCCGACGCGCCGGCGGCGGTGCTCAGCCACGAGCGCCTTCCCTTCGTCACCTATCCGTACGAGTGGCCGTTCTCGATGCTGCGCGACGCGGCGCTGCTGCAGCTGGGGCTGCTCGAGGACGCGCTCGACCACGGCCTGATGCTCAAGGACGCGACCCCGTACAACGTCCAGTGGCGCGGGGTGGAGCCGGTCTTCATCGACGTCAGCTCGTTCGAGCGGCTGCGCGAGGGTGAGCCGTGGGCGGGCTACCGCCAGTTCTGCATGCTGTTCCTCTACCCGCTGATGATCCAGGCCCACAAGGGGATCGACTTCCATCCCCTGCTTCGCGGGGCGATCGACGGGATCCCCCCGGCCCAGGCGCGGGCGATGTTCGGCGCCAGGGACGCGTTGCGAGCGGGCGTTATCAGCCACGTCCGCCTCCACGCCCGCCTCGAGCGCTCGAACGCCGACCGGGCGGGGGAGGAGGTCCGCGGCGAGCTCAAGAGCGCCAAGTTCTCGACCGAGCTGATCCGCTCGAACCTGAAGCGCCTGCGGAAGCTGGTCGAGAAGCTCGAGTGGAAGGCGGGTCGCACCGCCTGGACCGCTTATCGCTCCGAGAACACGTACAGCGACGCCGACGATCAGGCCAAGGTCGCGTTCGTCAAGGGCGCCGCCGGCGAGTCGCGGGCGGGGCTGGTCTGGGACCTGGGGTGCAACGACGGCGCCTACGCCCGGCTGGCCGCGGAGCACGCCGACTGCGTCGTCGCGCTCGACAGCGATCACGCGACGATCGACGCGCTCTACCGCGAGCTTCGCGAGAGCGGCGGCGAGCGGATCGTCCCCCTGGTCGGGAACCTGGTCGATCCTTCCCCCGGGCTCGGCTGGCGCGGGGAGGAGCGGCGAACGCTCGACGGGCGGGGCAAGCCGGACCTAGTCTTGGCGCTGGCCCTCGTTCACCACCTGTCGATCACCGGCAACGTGCCGATCCGCGAGCTCCTCGACTGGCTCGCCGCGCTGGGGGCGCGGCTCGTGATCGAATTTCCGACCCGCGAGGACCCGATGGTCGAGCGGCTGCTCGCGGCCAAGCGCCGGGGGCTGCACGGCGACTACGAGCTGACCGAGTTCGAGCGCCTGCTCGGCGAGCGGTTCTCGGTCGAGCGCCGCGAGGTCCTGCCCTCCGAGACGAGGGTCCTATTTCTGGCGCGACCACGATGACGGAGCGGTTGAGCGACTCGACCCGAGAGCTGCTCCGGCGCGGGCTGCACGTGGCCGTCCTCTGGTCGTTCGCGGTCGGCAAGCCGCTGCTCGACAAGGCCGACTCGTCGGTCTTCTTCTTCCTGCCGCGCTCCGCGGCTCCGTTCGACCTCGTGCTGGTCGGGATCGCGGTCTTCGTGGTCGCGCCCGCGATCCTGCTCGGGATCGAGGCGCTTCTCGCCCGGATCTCGGAACGAGCCGCCGAGGTCTTCCACCTCGTCCTGCTCGGGCTCCTGTTCTGGCTCCTCGCCATGCAGATGGCGAGGTTCGTCGGCCTGAGTGCGCCGGGATACGTGATCCCGCTCGGCGCGCTCGCGGGCGCGGGCGCGGTCGCCGCCTACGCCCGAACGACCTTCGTGCCGACGGTGCTCGACGTCCTCAGCCCGGCGCCGCTTCTGTTCATGCTCCTGTTCCTGTTCGCGTCGCCGATCGCCCCGCTCTGGATTCCGGGCGCCGAGCCCGAGGCCGCCGACGTCGAGCCCGCTTCGACGCCGCCGATCGTGGTCGTCGTCTTCGACGAGCTCCCGACCGTCTCGCTCGAGGATCGGCCCGGGCACATCGATCGATCGCTGTTCCCCAACTTCGCCCGTCTCGCGGACGCATCGACCTGGTACCCGAACGCGACCGCGGTCGCGGACTCGACCGAGACCGCCGTGCCCGCGATCCTGACCGGCGACAGGCCGGGGAAGGACGAGGACGACCTCGCGCTCGCGGACACCTTCCCGGAGAACATCTTCACGCTGCTCGGCGGCGCCTATGACATCGACGCGGTCGAGACCGAGACCCAGCTATGCCCGCGCTCGATCTGCGAGCGACAGGTCCGCGACTCGTTCTTTCCCCGGATGTCGCGGATCCTCGGCGATCTGGTCAAGCTGAGCCCCGCCGCCGTCCTCCCGAAGAAGATCCACCGGGAGCTCTACGGGGGCGGGAGCGGGGTCTCGCCGCTGCCGCCGAAGTCGCCCCCGGAGCTCTTCGAGCTCTTCGACGAGCAGATCAGCGACGAGCCCGGGCACATGAGCCTGATCCATACGACCAACCTGCCGCACAAGCCCTGGACACTGGTCCCGTCGCTGCAGAGCTACGTCGCACCCGACACCGACGCGGCGATCAGGGGGAGCCTGGCGCTGACGGCGACGCCTCCGAGCGAGATCACCGAGCGCAAGCGCCACCTGCTCCAGGTCGGCGCGGCCGACACGCTGCTCGGGGAGGCGATCAACCGTCTCCAGGAGGAGGGGGTCTGGGACGAGGCCCTGGTCATCGTCCTCGCCGATCACGGGATCAGCTTCCGCCCGCTGCTGCCCCGGCGCCACGCCGTCCCGAACAACCTCGACCAGGTAGGCCTCGTGCCGTTCTTCGTCAAGGCCCCGGGGCAGGAGAAGCCGGCCGTCGATCCGGCGCAGACGGAGACGATCGACGTCGTCCCGACGATCGCGAAGCAGCTCGGCCTCGAGATCCCGTGGGAGGTCGACGGGTTGCCGGCCGGCGAGCGCGAGCAGGGCACGATCGAGATGACGGACTACCGCCGCAAGCCGGTGACTGCGGAGCTCGCGACGGTCCTGCAGCGCGGCCGCCAGTTCCTGCGCGAATGGCGGCAGACGCTCGACTACGGGCGCGGGTTCGACGCGTTGATCCGCTCCGGACCGGGCTCGGAGCTGATCGGCAAGAAGGTCCCCGCGAGCCCGCCGGAGGCCGACGGCAGCGCCGAGCTGCCGGATATTCCCGCTCCGGACTCAGACCAAGTCCTGCCGGTCGTCGACGGGAACGTGTCCGGCGTCGAGAAGGACACGCGGATCGCCGTCGCCGTCAACGGCACGATCGAAGCCGTGACGACGACGATCGCGACAGGGGACGGGGTTCGGTACGTGGCGATCCTGCCGCCGGAGGTCTACGAGCGCCCGATCGATCTGATCCAGGTGCTCGAGGTCCCCGCCGCCGGCCCCCTGGAGCTGCTCGGCAGTCGCGAGGGCGGATAGCAGCGCAGGAAGCCCGAGGAGGGGAGGGGGCACTACCCCTCGAGCGGTGCACCGATCAGCGCCAGGCGGCGGTTGAGGGCTCCGAGGCCGAACTCGGCCAGCGCGCCGTCGTCGACGCCGAGAATGTCCAGGGCGCCCTCGCCCGGCGGCGAGAGGGACGCCGCCACGTGCGGGAGGAGGTCGCGCAGTCGCGCACGGATCACCTCGGCCATCGCCGGGTCAGTCTCCACGGCGTCGCGCAGGAACCAGGTCCCATAGGCGATGTGGCGCCGCTCGTCCTGGGCGATGCGACCGTAGCCGTCGGCGAAGCCGGGGAGCAAGCCGCGCGCGCGCAGGAGGTCGAGCAGGAAGTGCGAGGTGACGATTCCCAGCGTCCCCTCGAGGACCATGTGGTAGATCGTCACAAAGTCGACCTTGGCCTCGCGGTCGCGGGGATCAGCCACGAGCCGCTCGTGGGCTTTCACCAGGGCTCCGTCGAAGATGTGCTTGAACGGCTCGCCGAGCACCTCACGCGCGCGAGCGACGTGGGTGCCGATCGCGGCCGGGTCGGCGATCACCTCGTTCTGGAACCGAGAGTAGAACTGCATGTGGCGCACCTCGTCGACGAGCTGGGTCGAGAGGTAGCTGCCTTCCTCCTCGTCGTCCTGCGCCAAAACGAGGCCGCAGAACTGGGTCGAGATCCGCTCCTCGGCAACCATCAACGAGCTGAGGACGAAATAGAGGAGGTCGCGCTCGCGGTCCTCGAGCTTGGCCCAGTCGGCCGGGTCGGTGCTCAGGTCGATGTCCTGGGCGGCCCAGTGAGCCCGCTCCCAGTCGTTGTAGAGCTCCTGGGGCGCCTTGAAGCTGAGGGTGTGGGAGCCGCTCATCCCGTCTTGGGGAGCCGCGCCCGCACGATCGCCGAGTACGCCTGATCGTGGACGCGATGGGTCTCCTTCAATTCGACGTCGCCGAAGCCGGCTGCCTCGAGCTCACCCTTGAACTCGGTGTCGGTGAGTGCACCCGCGATGCAGCCGGTCCACTGCTCCATGTCCTGGCGGGTCGCCTCGTCCATACCGGCCTCGGCGACGACATCCGTGACGGCGAAGCGCCCGCCGGGTTTCAACACCCTGGCGGCCTCGCGGAAGACGGCGGGCTTGTCGCCGGAGAGATTGATCACGCAGTTGGAGATGATGACGTCGACCGAGTCGTCGGGAAGCGGTACGTCCTCGATATTGCCCTTGAGGAACTCGACGTTCTCGACCTCGGCCTCGCGCTGGTTCGCGCGTGCCAGCTCGAGCATCTCATCCGTCATGTCGAGGCCGTATGCCTTGCCGGACTCGCCGACCCGGCGCGCTGAGAGCAGCACGTCGATGCCGCCGCCCGAGCCGAGGTCGAGGACAGTCTCGCCGTCGTTGAGGTCGGCGACCGCCGTCGGGTTCCCACATCCGAGCGAGGCCAGCTTCGCCGCATCGGGAAGGTCCTCCTGCTCGGCACCCGAGTAGAGCTCGGCGCCGAAGTTCTCGAAGCCCTCCGCCGTCTCGGTCAGCGCGGTCGCTCCGCAGCCGCAACCGGCCTGACCGCCGACAGAAGCCGCCTTAGCGGCGCCGGCGTAGCGCTCGCGAACGGCGGTCTCGACATCGCTCTCGGCCTTCCCAGCGCCGCAGCCGCAGCTGCCATCGGTCGCGCCGCAGCATTCGCTCTTGGCACCCGGCTCGCAGCAGGTTTCCTGGGCGTCGGGCGCGCAGCAGGTCGAGGTCTCTACTTCAGCCATTTGCTCACTTCCTCCATCGCATCGGGGTTGACGTAGTAATAGGCCCACAACCCCTTGCGCTCGGAGCCGACGATGCCGGCGTCGCGCAGCTTCTTCAGGTGGTGCGAGACGGTGGGCTGGGAGAGGTCGAAGAGCGGAACGAGCTCGCAGACGCACACCTTGCCGGCGTGCTTTCTCAACACGTCGACGAGTTGCATGCGGATCGGATCGCCGAGGGCCTTGGCGATCCTGGCCATCCGCTCGGCCTGGTCGCGCTCGATCTCCGGGTAGACGACGGGCTCGCAGCAGGGCTCGCCCGCGGGGTGCTTCTGCTTCGGCGCCAACTCCAGATCGACGGGCATCGATATAGATATATCAATTGAATTCACAAATGTCAATCTTTAGTATTGGCGGCGCCTTGGATTCCTCGCTACAGCTCTGGCGGCGATCGGCGGCCGAGGGGATCGCGACATTCGCGCTCGTCTTCGCCGGCTGCGGAGCGATCGTCGCCGACGCGTCTTACGGCGGGGCGCTGGGGTCGGTCGGCGTGTCGCTGGTCTTCGGCCTCGTGATCATGGTCATGGTCTACGCGACGGGCCACCTGTCCGGGGCCCACATCAACCCGGCGGTCACGATCGCCTTCACCTGCACTCGACATTTTCCGCTCCGCGATGCGTTCGCATACGTCGGGGCGCAGCTCGCCGGAGCGATCGCCGCGGCGCTTTGCCTGCTCGCGGTCTGGACCGACAAGCCGGCCGACCTCGGGGCGACGCTGCCGACGGTCGGGGTCGGCAGCGCGCTCGTCTACGAGGTACTGCTGACCGCTTTCCTAATGTTCGTGATCATGGCCGTGGCCACCGACACGA
The DNA here is from genome assembly GCA_963817065.1 of uncultured Solirubrobacterales bacterium. Lineage (GTDB taxonomy): Bacteria > Actinomycetota > Thermoleophilia > Solirubrobacterales > 70-9 > CAWFMO01. Next base: position 1,516,594 of record CAWFMO010000001.1, on the reverse strand, counting down.
GGGCCGTGGGGCCCGCCGCCGCGATCGCGATCGGCGGCACCGTCGGCCTCGATGCGCTGTTCGGCGGACCCGTGACCGGTGCCTCGATGAATCCCGCGCGCTCGCTGGGTCCTGCGCTCTCGGCCTGGGAGTTCAAGGACCTCTGGATCTACATCGCCGGTCCGCTCCTGGGTGCGCTGCTCGGCGCTTTCGCCTACCAGGCGGTTCGCGGCGAGAGCGAGGCGGAGTCCCGATGAACGCCCTCTTCGTCTGTCTACATAACGCCGGGCGCTCGCAGATGAGTAGGGCGCTGTTCGAGCGCGCCGCCGGTGGCCGCCACCGGGCCCAGAGCGCCGGCACGCAGCCCGGAGAGCGCGTGCACCCGGAGGTCGTCGAGGCGATGAGCGAGCGCGGGATCGACGTCTCCGGCGAGCTGCCGAAGAAGCTGACCCGCGAGCAGGCCGAATGGGCCGACGTCGTCGTGACGATGGGCTGCGGCGACGAGTGCCCGTATATCCCGGGCGTGCGCTACGTCGACTGGGAGCTCGAGGACCCGAAGGGCCGGCCGGTCGACGAGGTCCGCGAGACGCGCGACGAGATCGAGAAGCGGGTGGGCGAGCTCGTCAGCGAGCTCGACGCGGCGGCAGCCGAGACCTGATCACGGCCCCCGAAAGACTCACGCCCAGGGGGACATAATCGGTATTACCGAGCGTTGGATCAGCCGAGCTCCTCGACCAGCCCGATGATGACGCCGGCGGGGCCGCGGGTATACGCGTAGCGGTAAATGTCCTCGTACTGCGCCACCTCGCCGACGAGCTCGGCGCCGTGGGGTCGCAAACGCTCGAGGACGTCGTCGACGGCGTCGACGACGAACGTGAGCCGAGGAATGCCCGGGACGTTCACCGGCGCCCTCGGCGCACTGGCGTCGGCCACCGGTCTCTGGAACGTCGACAGCTCGACCCGGCTGTGGCCGTCAGGGGTCCGCAGCATCGCGATGTCCGTTCTGACGCCGTCGAGCGCGATGAGCCGGTCCGCCCATTCGCCTTCGACCGTAGCCTCGCCCTCCAGTTCCAGGCCGAGCTCGACGAAGAACGCGATCGCGGCCGCGAGGTCCTCGACGACGACGCCGACGTGATCCATCCGGGAGACCGTCATGAAACGCAGTCTAGGTCGGCGTCCACGCTCGCGGGACCTGCTGGGTGATGCAGTGGATGTTCCCCCCGCCGAGCAGGATCTCGCGGGCCGCGACGCCGACGATCGCGCGCTCCGGGAACAGCCCGGTCAGGACCTCTAGCGCGAGGTCGTCGGTGCGCTCGTCGAGCAGCGGGGCGACGACGCGGTCGTTGGCGAGGTAGTAGTTGACGTAGGAGGCCGCCAGGCGGTCCCCGGCGCGCCGGGGCTGGGTTCCTTCCCCGGTCTCGACGCCGGCCGCCTCCTCACCGGTCATCTGCAGCGGCCCAGGCGCCGGGATCCGCACGACCTCGAATGGGCGCCCGCGGGCGTCGGTGGCGCTCTCGAGGCGTTCGAGCGCGTCGCGGGAGATCGCGTGCTGAGGGTCGGACTCGTCTTCGGTCCAGGTCAGCAGCACGACCCCGGGCCGCACGAAGCAGGCGAGGTTGTCGACGTGCCCGTCGGTCTCGTCCTCGTAGACCCCGCGGCCGAGCAGGACGACCTTCTCGGCGCCGAGGTAGTCGCAGAGCGCCCGCTCGACCTGCTCGCGCGAGAGCTCGGGGTTGCGGTTGTGGTTGAGGACCGTCTCCTCGGTCGCGATCACCGTCCCTTCGCCGTCGACGTGGACCCCGCCGCCCTCGAGCACGATCGGCGCCCGGTAGCGCTCGACTCCCTCGAGATCGAGTACCTGGCGCGCGACGCGGTCGTCGTCCTCCCAGGAGCTGTAGAGACCGCCCTCGTGCCCGCCCCAGGCGTTGAACCGCCAGTCGACGCCCCTGCGCCCGCCGCCCTCGTCGATCACGAAGCTCGGGCCCGTGTCGCGCATCCAGGCGTCGTCGGTCTCGATCTCGACGACCCGGATCGAGGAGGACAGCGCCGCGCGAGCGGTCTCGAGCTGCCGCGCCGACGCCGCCATCGTCAGCGGCTCGCTCGCGTTGATCGCCTCGGCGACCTCCGCGAACGCCCTCCGGGCGGGCTCGGCGCCGTCGCGCCAGTTGTCGGCGCGCTCGGGCCAGGCCATCCAGCACCCCGCGTGCGGATGCCACTCGGCCGGCATCCGGTAGCCGTCCTCGGCCGGCGTCGTGTCGAGCGTCTCGGTCATCGTCGTCCAGGGACCAGAATGCCTACAGTCGGGCCTCGATGGAAGAGATCCGGCTGATTTCCGCGCCTCCGCCGCCCGACTCCCCCGCGCGCACGCGCTCGCCGAAGCGCCCGCCGTTCCGGATCGCGGCGCTCCAGCACCGCTGGCACGCCGATCCCGGCGCCCATCAGGAGGCGCTCGCGTCGGGGATCCGGCTCGCCGCGCGCGAGGGCGCGCAGATGGTCTGCCTCCAGGAGCTGACCCTGAGCCCCTACTTCGCGGCGAACGAGGCCGGGCCCCAGGCGTCCGGCGTCGAGCCCGAGCGGCTCCCCGGCGGCCCGACCCACGAGTTCGCCGCCCGGCTCGCCGCCGAGACCGGGATCCACGTCCACGCCTCGCTCTACGAGCGCGCCGAGGACGGCGGCGACGGGCTCGGCTTCAACACCGCGATCCTCGTCGACCCGCCGGGCGAGCTCGTGGCGCGGACGCGAAAGCTCCACATCCCGGTCACCGCCGGCTACTACGAGGACCGCTACTTCCGCCCGGGACCGGCCGGCGACGACGCATTTCCCCTCGTCGCCCTCGGCGAGGCGCGCTTCGGGCTTCCGACCTGCTGGGACCAGTGGTTCCCCGAGGTCGCGCGCGCCTACAGCCTCGAGGGCGCCGACGTCATCGTCTACCCGACCGCGATCGGCTCCGAGCCCGACCACCCCGACTTCGACACCGAGCCGCTCTGGCAACAGGTGATCGTCGGCAACGGGATCGCCAACGGCGTCTTCATGGTCGCCGTCAACCGGATCGGCGAGGAGCCGCCGCTGACGTTCTACGGCAGCTCGTTCATCTCCGACCCCTACGGCCGCGTGCTCGCGCAGGCGCCGCGCGACGAGCCCGCGCTGCTCGTCGCCGACCTCGACCTCGACCAGCGCGAGGACTGGCTCGAGCTGTTCCCGTTCCTGACCACCCGCCGCCCCGACGCCTACGCGACGCTCGCCAAGGAGACGCCGCCGGCCGGTGACTAGTCGCGGACCCGGCTGCCGTGCCCGTAGGCGCCGATGTCGCCGAGGAACGCGATCACGACGATGAACCACTCGAATCCGGTGACCTCGTTGGTCCCGATGCTCCACATCACCGCGTAGGCGAGCGTCGTCCAGGGCAGCAGGAAGAAGCCGATCAGCGGCAGCACCCAGCTGTCGTAGGCGCGGCCCAGCAGGTCGCTGAAGAGGAAGATCGCGAACAGCGCCAGCCGCGGCGAGAACAGCGCCAGGATCGCGACGAAGCAGCCCATCGGCGCAGCCTATCCGGCGCCCGGCGCCTTCGGCGCCTCGGTCGTGATCCGTTGGCAGAGGTTGTAGAAGCGCGCCAACTCCGGGTAGAGGATCGGCTTGCCGCTGGTGACGATCGCCGCCGAGAGCGCGCGCTCGGGGTCGGCCCAGGCGAGGATGTTGGTGAACCCGAGGTGGCCGAACGCCCGCTGGGTGTCGCGCCCGTAGAGGCTCACGATCCGCGCCCCGAGCATCAGCCCGTAGCTGAACCGGGTCGGGAAGCCGAGCGAGAGGTCGAGCTCGAGGTGCGACTGCTCGGTCAGCGCGGTCGCGATCGCCTCGGGGCTGATGACCCGCACCCCGTCCATCTCCCCTCCCCGCCGCATCAGCTCGTAGAAGCGCGAGAGCTCGTTGGCGTTGGTGACCAGGTTCGCCGCCGGCACGATCGCGGTCAGGAAGCGCGGGTCGTTGGTCGCCTCGACGAGCTCGTCGAGCGGCGATCCGAGCGCCCGCGTCAGCAGGGTCGAGAGCGGCGGCAGCGTCCGCGGCCCGGTCACGTAGCTGAGCCCGACCTCTGGGACGTCCTCCGGCCGGACGCCGTAGTTGTTCCAGTGGAAGCCGAGCGGATCGAGGATCTCATCGGCGAGCAGCGTGCGGATGTCCTTGCCGCTGACCCGCTCGGCGACCTCGCCGAGGATGAAGCCGCCGGAGACCGCGTGGTAGGCGAGCGCCTTACCCGGCTCGCTCGTCGGCGTCGCCTCGCAGAGGACTTTGAGCAGGAGCTCGCGGTCGTCGACGTTCTCGAGCTCGAGCACCTCGCTCGGCAGGTTCGGGACCCCGGCGCGGTGCGCGAGCACGTGGCCGACGGTGATCCCGCCCTTGTTGTTGCGGTCGTACTCGGGGATGTGCTTGCAGACCGGGTCCTCGAGCGAGAGCAGGCCGCGATCGGCGAGCATGTGGATCACGAACGCCGTGATCCCCTTGGCGGCCGAGTAGACGACGAACGGGGTCTCGGTGGTCGCGGGCACGCGCTCGGCGCCCTTGGGCTCCGAGGGCCCGTTGCCGCGGGCGTGGCCGATCGCGCGATCGAGCACCACCTCCCCCTCCCTGCGCACGCAGACCTGGAGCGCCGGGTGGACGCCGCTGCGGTAGAGGTCGAGAGCCGACTCCCAGATCCCCTCGACGCTCTCGCGGCTCATCCCGCCCGCCCCCGGCTCGGCCTCGGCGCCGACCGTGGTCACCGCGTCGAGGTCGCGCGGGACCGTGATCCTGCGCATCGGGTCGCGGATCCCCGGGATCCTCGGGACCGACGGGAGGCTCGGGATCGAGGCCATCTCAGCCCCGGACGGGAACGCGCTCCTCGGCCGGCTCGGGCGCCGCGATCTCGAACTCGGCCGGCTCGAAGCGACGCACCCTCCGGCGGAAGCTCAGGGTCGAGCCCGGCCACAGCGTCCTGTTGCGGCCGTGCCGGTCGAGATACCAGCTGTTGCAGTGCCCGGCGGTCCACACAGTGCCCTCCATCGCCCCCTGGACCCCCTCGTTGAACGCATCCTGGACCTCGCGCCGGACCTCGATCGTCGCGGCGTCGCGGCCGCGCATCTGTTCGAGCGCCTGGATCACGTAGTTCACCTGCGCCTCGATCATGATCACAACCGAGTTGTGCCCGAGGCCGGTGTTCGGGCCGAGCAGGATGAAGAAGTTCGGGAAGCCGGCGATCGCGGTCCCCCGGTGTGCCTCCATCCCCTCCTCCCTCCAGACCTCGGAGAGCGAGTGCCCGCCGCGGCCGCGGAGGCGCTGCGCGATCGGCGGGTCGGCGACGTGGAAGCCGGTTCCGAAGATGATCGCGTCGACCTCGCGCTCGGTCCCGTCCTCGCTGACGACCGAGTTCTCGCGCACCTCGCGGATGCCGTCGGTGATCACGTCGACGTTCGGCTGCGCCAGCGCCGGGAGATAGTCGTCGGAGATCAGGACCCGCTTGCAGCCCAGCGTGTAGTCCGGGGTCACCTTGTCGGCGAGCTCGGGGTCCCGGACCTGGCGGCGGATGTTGCGCCGCGCGAGCCACATCACCGGGCGCATGATCCGCGGGTTGCGGAAGCCGACGATCCGGACCTCCATCACCCCGTAGAGGGCCCAGCGCACGATCCGCGGCGCGAACGGGATCCAGCGCAGCGCCCAGTGCTCGGGGCGCGTGATCTCGTGGTCGAAGCGGGGCACGATCCACGGCGGCGTCCGCTGGTAGAGGTCGAGGCTCGCGACCTGGGGCTGGATCTGGGGCACGAACTGGATCGCCGATGCGCCGGTCCCGATCACCGCGACCGACTTGCCGTTGAGGTCGTAGTCGTGGTCCCAGCTTGCGGAGTGGAAGGTCTTGCCCTGGAAGCGCTCGAGGCCGGGGATCTCGGGCTCCTTGGGGTCGGCGAGCCCGCCGGCGCCCGAGATCAGGACCCGCGCGCTGATCGTGCCCTTCGGGGTCTCGATCTCCCAGCGCTGCGCCCCCTCGTCCCAGGCGGCGTCGAGCGCCTCGTGGCCGTAGCGGATGTGCGGCTCGATGCCGTGCTTCTCGGCGGTCTTGCGTATGTAGTCGAGGATCTCCCAGCCGGGCGCGAACCCCCTTGTCCACTTCGTGTTGAGCTCGTAGGAGAAGGAGTAGACGTGCGAGGGGATGTCGCAGCAGAGCCCCGGGTAGTGGTTGTCGCGCCATGTACCGCCGAGGTCCTCGGCGCGCTCGAGCAGCACGAAGTCCTCGAACCCCGCCTGTTTGAGCTTGATCGCCATGCCCAGCCCCGAGAAGCCGGTGCCGATGATCGCGATCTCGTGCCGTTCGCTCATTGGGGGATCATTACACCGCGCGATGGAATCATTACACCGCGCGGTGTCAGATAGGTCGTGTGTAGGATCTCGCGCGTGATCGACCGGAGCAACCAGCGCTGGATCCTCGCCGCCCTCGCCGTCGTCGCGCTCGCGGCCCTCGCCGCAACCCCTTCCCTCGCGGCGAAGAAGAAGTCGAAGAAGGCCTCGCTGGTCACCAGGCAGACCCCGGCGTCAATCGGACCAGGGCTCGCCACGACGCTCAACACCCCGTGTCCGAAGAAGAACCACGCCACCGGCGGCGGCTACCTCGTCAGCCCCTCGTTCAGCCCCGGAGGGTTGACCGGGACCCGGACCGCCCCGACCGAGTCGCGCCCGACCGGCTTTCGCGCCTGGGCCGCGGGGGCGGCCGCGTTCGCGACACCGCCGTCGCCCGGGACCTTCACGAGCTTCGCGCGCTGCGAGCCGGACACCGCGATCAAGAGCATCGGCACCGGCACCCCGAACTTCTCCACGATCCCCGCCGGCCTCTCGCAGACCGTGACGATGAACTGCACCGCGGGGGGCAAGGTCGTGACCGCCGGCTTCCAGACCAGCGCCCCGCCGCTGCTCTCGGACCCGAGCAAGCGCGCCGGATCGGTCCTCCAGTCCCGCCGCTCGGGACCCTCGTCGTGGACGCTCCAGGTCGGGAACCCCTCGCCGCCGGTCGGGGCGGGCGACATCACGCTGAGCACGAGTTTCATCTGCGCCAAGGGTGGCAAGTCGATCAGCGAGGCCTCGACGACCGTCCCGATCGGCGACGACACCCGCACCACCGCCGACGTCTCCTGCTCCAAGAAGCAGCAGGTGGTCTCCGGCGGCTTCTCGATCGCACCCAACGTCGCGGGCGCTCCGGTGCCGGCGGTCAGCGTCGACGAGTTCCACCCCAGCGGCAGCCGCGGCTGGCACCTGGGGCTGTACGAGCTGACCGGCTTCGACCTGCCCGCCGGCGCCGCGGTCACCCTCTACGCCTACTGCAAGAAGCCCAAGTAGCTCCGCCTGGCGGGCTGCGCCCGCCGCTAGGCTGACCCGCGGTGGAATCGGATCCGGCAGCAGGAGTCGGCGTGCTCGCGGCGCTCGCCGCGGGGCTGGTCAGCTTCCTCTCCCCCTGCGTCCTGCCGCTCGTCCCCGGCTATCTCTCGACCGTGACCGGGGTCTCGGCGGGCGAGCTCGAGCGCGCCGACTGGCGCCGCGTCCTGGTCCCGAGCCTGCTCTTCGTCGCCAGCTTCTCGGCGATCTTCATCGCCCTCGGGCTGACCGCGACCGGGCTCGGGAGCTTCCTCGCCGACAACCGCGAGCTCCTCAACAAGATCTCCGCCGTCGTGATCATCGCGATGGGCGTCTTCCTGGTCGCGGCGCTGTTCGTCCCCAAGCTCAACCGCGAGTGGCACTTCGGGGGCCTGATGGAGCGCGCCGGCCGCGGCGGGCCGGTCGTCGTCGGCGCCGCGTTCGCGCTCGCGTGGACGCCGTGCATCGGCCCGACGCTCGCCGCGATCCTCTCCGCCGCCGCGCTATCCGACTCGGCCGGCCACGGGGCGGCGCTGCTCGCCGTCTACTCCGCGGGCCTCGCGATCCCGTTCCTCGCGACCGCACTCGCGTTCACGCGGATGACGACCGCGTTCGCGTTCGTCAAGCGCCACTACCCGGTGATCATGGCCGCCGGCGGGGTGATCCTGATCGCGATGGGGATCCTGATCTGGACCGACGAGCTCTTCCGCCTCAACGCCGAGGCCCAGGACTTCCTCGACCGCTTCGGCCTCAACTTCTTCTCTGACGTATAGAACCCCGCCCAAGGCGCCCCCGGACGCGAAGCGGAGGAGGCGCCGTTAACTCTTGGGGCCGACGGGCGCCTGGGTCGGCACCGCGACCTCGACCGGGATGCCGAGCGCCTCGGCCTCCTCGATCCCCTCGCCGTCGGCGTCGCGGGCGCAGACGATCCGGAATCGCCCCGTCCCGAGCTCGGGGTCGGGGACGATCGGCAACCCGCGGATCTCCTCCCAGCCGAGGCGCTCGGCCTCGTAGGGGTTCATCCGCACCTCGGCCGCCGGGTAGGGACAGCTCGAGTTGTGCTCGTCGATCGCCTTTGAAATCGCTTCGAGGTTCTTCACTTCGGAGTCGGTGCCCATCGGGTCGCAATCTAGCGCGCATCAGCCCGCGTCTGTACCCCTCACTACGATCGCCGGCAAGTGATCGCCCACGTCGATATGGACGCGTTCTACGTCTCGATCGAGATGCTGCGGCACCCCGAGCTCAGGGGCAAGCCGGTGGTCGTCGCGCACGACGGACCGCGCGGCGTCGTCACCACCGCCTCCTACGCGGCGCGCAAGTTCGGCGTGCACTCGGCTCTGCCGCTGGTGACCGCGAAGCGCCGCTGCCCACAGCTCACCGTGCTCCCGGTCGACATGCAGCTCTACCGGCGCGGCTCGAACAAGGTGATGGAGACCCTGACCAAGTTCAGCGACGCGGTCGAGGTCGTCGGCATGGACGAGGCCTACGTCGACCTCTCCTCCTCCCCCGTCCCGCAGTCGCGGGCGCGCGAGATCAAGTACCTGATCAAGGAGGCGACGAGGCTCGTCTGCTCGATCGGGCTGGCGCCGAACAAGCTGATGGCGAAGATCGCCTCCGACCTCGACAAGCCGGACGGGTTCTTCGCCCTCGACGAGGACAACTGGCTCGAGGTCGTCGGCGAGAAGCCGGCCTCGCTCCTGCCGGGGGTCGGGCCGCGCACCTTCGAGCGGCTCGCGGAGATCGGGATCGCCACCGTCGGCGAGCTCGCGGGTGCCGACCCGGCGCAGCTCGAGCGCGCCTTCGGCCCCAAGCACGGCGCGGGGTTGATCGACCGCGGCAAGGGCATCGGCGCAAGCACGCTGACGACCGAGCGGGTCCGCAAGTCGGAGAGCCGCGAGACGACCTTCCCCTACGACGTCAGCGATCCCGACGAGCTGCGCGAGACGCTAGATCGCCTCGCCGACTCCGTCTGCTCGAGCCTCGAGAGCCACGGGAACCGCGGGCGCACGGTGACGATGAAGATCCGGCTGCGCCCGTTTCGCACGTTCACGCGCTCGCGGACGCTCGCCGAGCCCACGCGCGACCCCGAGATCGTGCGCGCGGTCGCCGGCGAGCTGCTCGAGCGCTTCGAGCTCGACGCGCCGGTACGCCTGATCGGCGTCGGCCTCGCCGGCCTCGACGGCGCCGAAACGCAAGACGGCCCGGCGCGGGCCCCCGCCGCTGACGGCGGGGACCCGGCCGAGCCGCTCGCGCTCGACGTCTGAGCTACGGACGCTTACTTGGTCGAGAGGACCGTGCCCGTCGAGCCGAAACCGAGCTTCTGCTTGGTTGCGGTCGTCAGGTCGTACACGCGGTTGCCCGCGTAGGGACCGCGGTCGACCACCGGGACGGTCACGGTCTTGTCGCCGTGACGCAGGGTCACCTTCGAGCCGCAGGGCAGCGTCTTGTGCGCCACGCCCTTGGTCGAGGGCGTCAGCGTGCCGCCGCAGGCCATGCCGCCTCCGTAGAGGCCCGGGCCGTAGTACGAGGCCTGGACCGAGCGGTAGGCGTTGACGTGCTTGCCCTTCGACCGCACGGCGGCGCTGCCGTCGGCGGCGGGGACGATCGCGGCGACCTTGTAGACGCCGGGGCTCGACGGACGCCAGCGGGCGTGGAACTCGCCCTGCGACCCGGTCTTGACCGTGTCGACCTTGCGTCCGTTGACCTCGATCACAACGGTGCGCTCGCCGCCCGGGGCGACCTTGCCACGGAGCGGCACCTTGGAGCCGGCGCGCGCGTGGCGCTTACCGGCCTTGAGCTCGACGCCCGATGCGGCGGCGCTGAGCGCGGTCGGATCGCCGACCACTGCCGTGGCGACGGAGATACCGTTGATTGCTGTCAGAGCGGCAACCGGAAGCAGCGCAAGAGCTGCCATCCGCCGCCGCTTGATGCGGAAGCGATGCAAGCGAAACACCTGCTTTCTCTTGCCTGCGGAGTTAGCTGTCGGGCTCGCAGGCGCCGGGTGTTTCCGGCGCACGCTTGGGGTGGAACACCACCCCGTTCGCCCCTGCTGATTGGGTCCCCCGCCCGCCCCCTCGTGCGAGGAGGCGATTAGGCAGTCGTTGTTTTGCGCCAACGAAGTTAAGGTCTGCTCACAAGACCTTGTGTGACGCCGGTCACAGACGCAAGACGCCTTGTGAAATGATCACGCGTAATGGGCGACCGACTCAGCGGACTCGACACCTCCTTCCTGCACCTGGAACGTGGCGATACGCACATGCACGTCGCCTCGACGATCCTCTTCGAGGGACCCGCCCCCGGCTACGTCGAGTTCCGCGACCACATCAACTCGCGGCTCCACCTCGTCCCCCGCTTCCGCCAGAAGCTCGCCTTCGTGCCGTTCAGCCAGGGCCGCCCGAAGTGGGTCGACGACCCGCATCTCAACCTCGACTACCACGTCCGCCACACGTCGCTGCCGGCGCCGGGCTCCGAGGAGCAGCTGCGGATCCTCGCCGCGCGCTTCTTCAGCCAGGCGCTCGATCGCAGCAAGCCGCTCTGGGAGATGTGGCTGGTTGAGGGCCTCAAGGGCGACCGCTTCGCGGTCATCGGCAAGACCCACCACTGCCTCGTCGACGGGGTCTCGGGGGTCGACATCACGACCGTGCTCTTCGACCTCGAGAAGGACCCCGACAAGCCGCCCGCCGACCACGACCGCTGGGTGCCGGAGCCCGAGCCGGGCCGCGCCGAGCTGCTCGCCGAGGCGCTGGTCGAGCGCGCGGTGACCCCGGCGGAGGCGGTCCGCGGGGCGCGGCGGATCTTCCGCGGGCCGAGGCGCGCGCTGCGCAAGCTCCAGGAGAGCACCGTCGCCGCCGGCGCCTTCGCCTGGGCCGGGATGGCCGCCCCGGACACGCCCTTCAACGTCGACATCGGCCCCCACCGGCGCTTCTCGTGGGTGCGCGCGGCGCTGATCGACCTCAAGCGGATCAAGAACGAGCTCGGCGGGACCGTCAACGACGTCGTCCTCGCCGCGGTCGCGGGCGCGCTGGGGCGCTACCTGCGCTCGCACGGCCACCCGACCGCCAACCTCGAGCTGCGCGCGATGGTCCCGGTCAGCGTCCGCACCGACGACGAGCACGGCGACCTCGGCAACAAGGTCAGCGCGATGATGGCCCCGCTGCCGGTTTGGTGCGAGGACCCGGTCCGCAGGCTGCAGATCGTGACCGCGACGATGGGCGACCTAAAGGAGTCCAAGCAGGCGCTCGGCGCGACCCTGCTCACCGAGCTCGCCGACTTCGCGCCGCCGACGCTCACCGGCCAGGCGGCGCGGCTCCAGTCGCGGCAGCGGTTCTTCAACCTCGTGGTCACCAACGTGCCCGGGCCCCAGTTTCCGCTTTACCTGATGGGCCGCCGGATGGAGCGCGTCTTCCCGATGGTCCCGCTCGCCAAGCGCCAGGCGCTCTGCGTCGGGATCATGAGCTACGACGGCCAGGTCAACTTCGGGTTGATCGGCGACTACGACGTGATGTCCGACCTCGAGGGCCTCGCCGCCGACCTCGAGGCCTCGCTCGAGGAGCTGCTCGAGGCGGCCGGAGGCAGGCGCAGCATCTTCCGCCGCGGCAGGCGATCGCCCCAGGCCACCAACGGCCGCGGCGTCACCGAGGAAGAGCTGCCGCGGAGATAGTTTCGCAGTAGATTGTCTGCTAGTTGACGTAAGTTGGTAGGATTCGGCTCGTGGCCGTGAAGACCAAGACAGAGTCGAAGGCCGAGGCCGTCAGCACGGCCGAGGCGGCTTTCGAAGCCCAGGGCTGTCCCCACGGCCTCTCCGACAACCTCAGCTGGCTGCTCTCCCAGGCTCACTACGCGCTCGCGAGCGAGATCCAGGCGGCCTTCGAGCCGCTCGGCGTCCCGCCGCGGGGCTACTGCGTTCTGACCTCGGCGATCGAGGGCGAGCACACCCAGACCGAGCTCGCCGAGATCGTCGGCCTCGACAAGACGACGATGGTCGCGACCGTCGACGAGCTCGAGCAGCTCGGGCTCGCCGAGCGCCGGCCCTCGAAGACCGATCGCCGCGCCCGCGTGATCGCGGTGACCGAAGCCGGCAAGCGCAAGGTCAAACAGGGCGAGCGGATCGTCGTGCGGACCCAGGACGAAGTCCTCTCCCACCTGCCCGCGAACGAGCGCAAGGTCTTGCTCAACGCCCTCGGCACCCTGGTCGGCGGCCGCCTCTTCGAGCGCGTCGACTGCGAGCGCCCGCTGCGCCGCCGCGCCTGACCCGGCCCCCTCCCCGCTCTCGATCTCACCCCTCCCGCTCCCGATCGGAGCTCGTGTGACCAGACCCACACAATCATTGGCGCATAGTAACGATTAATGAGTAAAGATGTTCCGGAGCGAGATCGTCTGTTACGGAACGATCTGCTACGGTGTCGCCTTCGGCAGACAACCTTCGATCAAGGACGACACCAGATGACCGACTCGACCCTCGCATTTCCCGGCACCAATTCCTCCCCGAGCGACGACCGCGGGCGCTGGATCGCGCTCTACGTCCTCTGCGTCGGGATGCTGATGATCATCCTCGACGTCACCGTTGTGAACGTCGCGCTGCCTTCGATCCAGGACGACCTCGGCTTCTCGCAGTCGAACCTCGCCTGGGTCGTGAACGGGTACCTGATCGCCTTCGGCGGGCTCTTGCTGCTCGCCGGGCGGATCGGCGACCTGATCGGCCGCAAGCGCGTCTTCATGTCGGGGCTCGTCGTCTTCACGCTCGCTTCGCTGGCCTGCGGGATAGCCCAGAGCCAGGAAGTCCTGATCGCCGCCCGCGCGATTCAGGGCGTCGGCGGCGCGATGACCTCTGCCGTGATCCTCGGAATGATCGTGACCATGTTCCCCGAGCCGCGCGAGCAGGCGAAGGCGATCGGCGTCTACAGCTTCGTCGCCTCGGCCGGCGGCTCGATCGGCCTCCTGGCCGGCGGCGCGCTGACCGAGAGCCTCGACTGGCACTGGATCTTCTTCATCAACCTGCCGATCGGGATCGCTACCGGCGTCCTCGGCTGGCGTCTGATCCAGGGCGACAAGGGGATCGGGCTCGACAAGGGCACCGACGTGCTCGGTGCCGGGCTGATCACCGGCGCGCTGATGATCGGCGTCTACGCGATCGTCCAGGCGAGCGAATACGGCTGGGGCGCCGCGAGGACCCTGGCCCTCGGCGCGGTCGCGCTCGGCCTGCTGGTCGGGTTCGTGCTCCGCGAGCACAGGACCGGCACGCCGCTCGTGCCGCTGCGGATCTTCCGCTCGCGCAACGTCTCGGGCGCCAACGCGGTCCAGGTGCTGATGGTCGCCGGCATGTTCGGGATGTTCTTCCTCGGCACGCTCTACATGCAGCGCGTGCTCGGGTTCGGCCCGCTCGAGATCGGGCTCGCGTTCCTGCCGGTCACGGCGACGATCGGGATCCTCTCGGTCGGCTTCGCCGAGCGGCTGATCATGCGCTTCGGCGCCAGGGGCGTTCTCATCCCCGGCCTGACGCTGGTCGCGGCCGGGCTGCTGCTGTTCTCGCGCGCGCCGGTCGAAGGCAGCTACGTCGCCGATCTGCTGCCGACGATGCTGCTGCTCGGGGTCGGGCTGGGGATGGTCTTCCCGGCGCTGATGACGCTCGCGATGTCGGGCGCGACCCAGGAGGACTCCGGGCTCGCCTCGGGTCTCGTCAACACGACCCAGCAGGTCGGAGGCGCGCTCGGGCTGGCGTTGCTCGCCACCCTCTCGACCACGCGCTCCGAGGACCTGATCGCGGACGGCACCTCGACCGCATCGGCGCTGACCGAGGGCTACCAGCTCGCCTTCATCATCGGCGCAGCGCTTGTCGTCGGGGCGATCGCGATCGCGCTGATCGTGCTCGAGCCGACGCCGGAGGCCGAGGAGGCCGAGCAACACGAGATCAGAGAGGCCGAAGCCGCCTACTCCGAGGCGGCCTAGGAAGAGAGCGCCTGGCCCAGTCTTCTAGCGGAGCCGCTCGGCCAGGCGCTCGCAGAGCCAGAGGTCCCAGAGCCAGCCATTCTCGGCGTCGACCTTGCGCTCTGCGACGACGCCGTCGGGCCCGCCCTTCACGGATCGCAGCTTCTTCCAGCGATCCGAGGGGGCGAGCCCGGCGAGCGCGTCGTCGAGCCCCGCGGCGGAGCCGGATTTGACGGCCGGGACGCCGCTCTTGACCTCGAGCTCGAACTCGGGCGCCGGCGCCCCGACGAGCGTCGTGTGCCGGCGCGCGTCCATCACGACCTCGACCGCCCGGCCGTGCCGGGTCCCCTTCATCACCGTCGCTCCCGAGACGTCGCTCTGCATCCCTCCGCCGAATCGCGGCCGGACCCCGACGCTCGGCATGTCGGTGAGCTCGAGGCCGAGCGGCGAGAGCAGGTCGGCCGAGGCATCCTTGGCGCGGCCCATCATCAGGTAGACCCAGCCGAGCGCGAGCGGCGCGAGCGCGAACGGGACCAGCGGCCAGAACTCCCAGGCGCCGAAGTTGGGCAGCTTCCCGTAGGCGCCGAGGATCCCGGCCGCCAGACAGAGCGGGACCAGGACCCAGCTCAGCTTCAGGTGCGAGGTCACCATCCCGCGGCTCGCCTTGAGGCCGCGGCGCAGCCGCTCCTCGTCGTAGTCCTCGGTCGCGATCAGCGCCATCAGCTCGGGGTAGGCGTCGATCCGCCCCGCGTCGTCGGTGCCGGCGCCGGGCGTGGTGCCCGGCGGTGGATCGGCGGTCTGGGCGGCCGAGCGCTTGGTGGTGATCCGCCATTGGAGAATCAGCAGGCCGAGGACGAAGACCACGACCGTCCCGAGGATGAACGGCAGAGCCCCCTCCCCGGTCTGGTTCTCGCTCGTCAGCCCGAGCACGAGCGTGACCGCGACGACCGTGATCAGCCCGCCGACGACGTACGCGTAGTACCCCTTGCCCATGTCCATCCCGGCGCCAGCCTATCTCGTGGTCAGTCCTCGGCCGGAAACCCGCGCCCGGCGAGCGCCGCGGCGTGGGTCGAGCGGATCGCCTCGCCCCACGCGGGGCGGTTGGCGCGCTCGAGCAGGTTGAGGCGAAGCAGCAGCTCGAGGTCCTCCTCGCGCGCGGCGTCGTAGCTCGAGCCCGACTCCGGATCGGGCCGCCCGGGGTGCAGGAACCAGATCGTGACCCCGGGATCGAGGTTTTTGAGCGCGCTGTCGGGGAGCTGCTCCTCGCCGGACATCCGGCCGATCAGGTGGTCCTGGGTCGCGATCCCGCGCTCGCTCAGGAGCTGGCGGTGGCGCTCGTCGATCGAGCGCACCGGGATCGAGAGCTGCTTCGCGAGGTCGGCGACCGGCTCGAGCATTTCGGGCCGCGCGTGGCAGTGGTGGTGGCCGTCGATGTACGCCGGCCAGCGCCCGAAGGCGCGCGAGAAGCGGTCGAGCTGGATCTCGACCGCGTTGCGGGCCGGGGCGCCCGAGCGGACCCCCCAGCGGCCGACGAAGTCGAGGTGCAGCCCTACTTCGACGCGCGCATCCTTGAGCGGCTCGGGGTCGGCGTGGTCGCGCTCGACCATGACCCCGACCGAGTCGACCATCCCGCGCTCGACGGCCTCGAGGATGCCGCGGTTGTAGCTCGGCCAGTAGCCGTAGTCGTCGGCGGCGATGATCAGCGTTCGCTGCTTGGTCACGCGGGGATTCTGGCGCGACCCGCGCGGCGGCGGAGTACGATCGCCGCAGGCCACCCAACCGAGGAGGGGACTTGAAGCGAACCAGGGGAACGATCGCCGCCTGCGCATGCGCGTGTTTGCTGGCGCTGACGGCCGCTGCGCCCGGAGCTGCCGCAAAGGCTTCGAAGCCGACCGCGAACGCCGCGATCGTCGGCGGTTCGACCCTGACCCCGACCGAGCCGCGCTTCGTCGTCGGCCTGCTCAGCCGCGGGCGGATGATCTGCTCGGGGACGCTGATCAGCCCGACGCTCGTCCTGACCGCTGCCCACTGCGCCTTCAACCCCCGGCTCTCGGTGGTCACCGGTCGCGATCGCCTCAGCGACGCGTCGCTGGGCGAGGTGATCGCGGTCGCCGACACGATCGCCCACCCGGACTTCAACCGCCGCTCGCCCGCCAACGACATCGCCGTGATCCTGCTCGCCTCGCCCTCTGCCTCCCCGACCGCGGTGCTGCCGACGAGCGCCGAGTCCGACTTCGCGACGATCCCGGGGCAGCCGCTGACCGCGGCCGGCTACGGGCGACAGAACCCGAGCTTCTTCGGGCGCCCGATCGTCGGCGACCTGCGCGTGCTCGCGATGAATGCCGGCGGCGGCTGCCCGAAGGCGTTCAAGCGCTTTGCGCCGGTGACGATGGTCTGCGCCGTGGCAAGCTTCCTCCGCAAGCGGATCAAGCTGCGCCGGACGCCGTGCTCGGGCGACAGCGGCGGCCCGATCGTCAGCAGGCTTCCCGACGGGCGTTTGAGCGTCGTCGGCGTGATCTCGTTCGGCAGGAATCCGGGCGGCAAGCTGCTCGGACTCGTCTGCGGCCAGGGCCCGACGGTCTCGACCCGGGTCAGCGCCTTCCTGCCCTTCATCGCTCCGTACCTGCCGCCGCCCCCCGCCCCGCCCCCCGCCGCGCCCTGACGCGGGCGCTCAGCAGGTCGGCCAGCTCGCGAGCGCTCGCTCGGAGCCGTCGCCGCGGGGGCGGTTCTCGAGCCGCCCGAGGGCGCGGGCGAGCACCGCTCGCGTCTCGGCGGGGTCGATGATCTCGTCGACCGCGAGCCGCCCCGCCGCGCCGTAGGGATCGGTGTCGGCCGCGATCGTCTCGCTGATCTGAGCCAGCCGCTCGGCGCGCTCCGCCACCGGGAGCTCCGCGAGCTGCTCGGCGGCGACCACGTTGGCGGCGACCCCGGGGTCCATGAACGAGATCTCGGCCCCGGGCCACGAGTAGACGAACTCGGCGCCGGTGTCGTTGCCGCCGAGGCTGTAGTACGCCATCCCGTAGGCCTTGCGCACGACCAGGGTCAGCTTCGGCGTCTCGGCGAGCGAGAGCGCGGTCTGGAGCCGGATCGCGTGCTTGAGCATCCCGTCGTGCTCGACCTCGGTACCGACGAAGAAACCGGGGCAGTCCTGGAGGAAGACGAGCGGGACGTCGAACGCATCGCAGAGGCAGATGAAGCGCACCGCCTTCTCGCAGGCGTCGGGGTCGAGGGCGCCGGCGAAGAACAGCGGCTGGCTGGCGAGAATGCCGACCGAGTGGCCGTCGATCCGCCCGAGGGCGGTGATCAGCCCGCGGCCGAACTCGGGACCGAGCTCGAGCAGCGAATCGGGGTCGGCGACCCGCGCCAGGACCTTGTTCATGTCGTAGGCGCGCGAGCGGCGCTCGGGGACCAGCGCGGCGAGTTCGGGGTCGGCGTCGAGGCTCCCGCCCGCATCTGACCGCGGCGGGCGCTCGGTCGAGTTCGAGGGCAGGTAGGAGAGGAAGCGGCGCACGGCCTCGTAGCCCTGCTCGGGGGTCTCGACCGCGAGGTCGATCTGCCCGGTCTCGCGGGCGTGGACGGCGGTCCCGCCGAGCTCCTCCATCTCGACGGCCTCCCCGGTCGCGACCTCGACCACGCGCGGCGAGGTGACCGCGAGGCAGGTTCCCTCGACCTGGACCACGAAGTCCGACGCGGCGGAGACGAACGAGGAGCCGCCGAACGAGTCGCCGACGATCACGCACGCGGTCGGGATCCGGCGCCGGCGCGTGAACAGCTCGAAGCCCGGCGATACCTTCGAGAACCCGGCCGAGCCGAGCGAGTCGGGGATCCGGGCGCCGCCGGTGGCGCCGAAGTAGACGAACGGGTGCCCCGCGCGCGCGGCGTGCTCGGAGAGCCGCTTCAGCCTGCGGCTGCCGATCATCGACGAGCTGCCGCGCTTCACGGTCACGTCGTCGCCGGCGACGGTGACCGGCCTGCCGTCGACCTCGCCGTGGCCGCCGACCTTGCCGTCCCCGGGGGTGGTCTCGGCGTCGTCGGGGTTCTCGGAGTGGGCGAACGTCCCCTGTTCCTCGAAGCTCCCGTCGTCGAGCAGGCCGTCGATGTGCTCGCGGATCGTCTTCGCGCCCGCCGCGTGCAGCTTCTCGATTCGCTCGGCGCCTCCCATCTCGGCGCGAATCCGCTCGCGGCGACGACGCAGATCCTCGACGGCGTCGAAGTCCGGCTCCGGGCCCTGGTCCTCTGCGGCCATCGCGGCGCAGGGTACGGGCTGCGGGACGCGCGGGGCCTGAGCCGTCCTCCCCCGCCGCGATCATTGCCGCGTGCGTTCGCACCATTACCGCTACGGAATCGTCCTGATTCTGATCCTCGTCTCGCTCGCGTTCCAGCTCGCGGCGCCGGACGGGGACGGCTCGCGGCTCGTGATCGTCGCGCTCCAGGCCGCGACCCTGGTCGCGGCCGTGATCGCCTCCCAGGTCCATCGCTGGCTCGTGCGGCTGAGCATCGGCGCGGCGCTGGCGCTGACCGCGGGGGCGTTCGCGGCGGTGCTCGGCACCGACGAGGTCGGCCAGGACTCGGTGCGGATCATCGGGTTGCTGTTCGTGACCCTGGCCCCGCCGGTGATCCTCTACGGGGTCGTGCGCGACTTTCGCCAGGAGCGCGAGGTCACGATGCACACGATGTTCGGCGTGCTCTGCCTCTACCTGCTGATCGGGCTCTTTTACGCCTCGGCGCTCGAGGCGATCCAGTCGGTCAGCGACGAGGACCTGCTCGCGCCGCACGCGAGCGGCGCCTCCGACTTCCTCTACTTCAGCTACACGACGATCACGACTACCGGGTTCGGCGATCTCGTCGCGTCGACCCGCGTCGCCCGCTCGCTGGCCGTCACCGAGATGCTGATCGGGCAGATCTACCTGGTCAGCGTCGTCGCGCTGATCGTCAGCCAGCTCGCGAGCGGCGCCCGCGCCCGCCGGGCGTAGCCACCTCCCCACCGCGATAATCGGGAGATGGCCGAATCTCCGCCCAAGATCGCCCTCGCCCAGATCGACCCCACGGTCGGCGACCTCGACGGCAACGCCGAGAAGGTGCTCGAGTGGAGCGGCCGGGCGCGCGACGCGGGCGCCTCGCTCGTCCTGTTTCCCGAGCTCTGCCTGCCCGGCTACCCGGCCGAGGACCTCTACCTCAAGCGCCATTTCCTCGAGGCGAACGTGAACGTGCTGCGCGAGCTGGCGCCGAAGATCGAGGGGATCGCCGCCCTGGTCGGGTTCGCCGAGCCGCGCGCGGGCGAGGTCGGCGAAAACGAGCCCCGCGCCCACAACTCGCTCGCGCTCCTCGACGGCGGCGAGCAGCGCGCGACCTACCGCAAGGCGCATCTCCCCAACTACGGCGTCTTCGACGAGCGCCGCTACTTCGAGCCCGGCGGCGAGCCCCTCGTGATCGAGGCCGCCGGGATCGCGCTCGGCCTGACGATCTGCGAGGACGTCTGGGTCCCCGGCCTGCCCGAGGTCGCCGAGGTCGAGAAGGGCGCGCGGCTGATCCTCAACGCCTCCGCCTCCCCGTACCACCTCGGCAAGGGCGCCCAGCGCGAGGCGATGGTCGCCGAGCGGGCGCGCGCCTGCGGGGCGCCGATCGCGCTCTGCAACATGGTCGGTGGCCAGGACGAGCTCGTCTTCGACGGCCACAGCTTCGTCGTCGACGAGCACGGCGAGACGCTGGCGCGGGCGAAGCAGTTTGAGGAGGAGCTGCTCGTCTTCGAGGCCCCGCTCGCCGGAGTGGCCCATTCGCCCGTCCGCTCGCCGAGCCGCTGGAGGAGCCCGACGAGGTCTACGCGGCGCTGAGCATCGGGCTGCGCGACTACGTGCGCAAGAACGGATTCGACCGCGTCGTGCTCGGGCTCTCGGGCGGGATCGACTCGGCTCTGGTGGCCTTGATCGCGGTCGACGCCCTCGGCCCCGAGAGGGTCACCTGCGTCGTCATGCCCTCCCCCCACTCGAGCGGCGAGACTCAGGACGACGCGCGCGCGATCGCCGCCAACCTCGGGGTCGAGACGATCGAGCTCGCGATCGCCGACGCGATGCAGGCCTACGAGCGGGGGCTCGCCGAGCCGTTCGAGAAGGGTGAGCCGGGGGTCGCCGAGGAGAATCTCCAGGCGAGGATCCGCGGTAACTACCTGATGGCGCTCTCGAACCGCTTCGGCTGGTTGGTGCTGACGACCGGCAACAAGAGCGAGATGTCGGTTGGCTACGCGACCCTCTACGGCGACATGGCGGGCGGCTTCGCGGTGATCAAGGACGTCCCGAAGACGCTCGTCTACGAGCTCGTCCGCCGGCGCAACTCGCGCCCCGACCACCCGATCCCGGACTCGGTGGTCGAGCGCGCCCCGTCGGCGGAGCTGCGCCCCGACCAGCGCGACGAGGACTCGCTACCGGCCTACGAGGTCCTCGACCGGATTCTCGCGAGCTACGTCGAGGGAGACCAGAGCCCGGACCAGATCGTCGCCGCCGGCATGGACCCCGAGACCGTCGCCGACGTCGTCAGGCTCGTCGACCGCGCCGAGTACAAGCGCCGCCAGGCGCCGCCGGGGGTCAAGATCACCCCGAAGGCGTTCGGGCGCGACCGGCGGCTGCCGATCACCAATCGTTACCGCGACTAGTCCTTGGGGCGCGGTCGGACCGCGATCGTCACCCGCGAGATCGCACAAAGGCGCCCGCCGTCGTCGCTGATCTCGACGTCCCAGATCCAGGTCGTGCGGCCGCGGTGGCGGCTTACGGCCTCGACGTGCATCGCGCCTTCGGTCGCGGGGCGCAGAAAGCTCGTGCTGTTGGATTGGCCGAGTGGGATCAGCCCTTCGTCGTCGATCGCGACGTAGGTCGCCCTCGCGGAGACGCTCTCGGCGAGCGTGGCGTAGACGCCGCCGTGGACGACCCCGGCGGGCTGTTTGTGGTGCTCGGTGAGGACGAGCGTCGCGGTCGCGCGCTCGGCCGACATCTCGCCCCATCGGGTGCCGATCAGATCGTCGAATGGGCTGGGCGGGCTTTCGCTCACGCGGTCAGCCTAGCCGCGCGCCGGGCGGCGGAGCCGGCGGGCGGCCGCGCGCGGCGACCGCCCGCCTTCCGCCGGGGCTACTTCCTCGTGCGCGCGAACGCCGCCGCGCCGAGGCCGAGGCCCGCGGCGCCGAGTACGAGCGCGATCACGGCGAGCTTCTTGGCGCCGTCATCGTCGTCCTCGCCGTCGTCGGCCTTTTCCTCGGTGTCGCCGGAGCCGTGCTCGGGCTCGGCCGCGGTCAGCGTGACCTCGGGGGCCGGCTCCTCGGAGTCGGCCGCCCCGATCCAGCGCACGACCTCGCCGGTGTCGTAGGTCTGGATCGCCGGGAAGGTCAGCGTCTCCCCTTCCGCCGCGTCCTCGGGCAGCCCGACCGAGATCCCGAAGTCGCGGAACTCGCCGGCCTTGATCGTCGCCGCCGGGTCCTCCGCTGTCCAGGTCACCGTCTTGACCTGCTCGGTGATCTGCTCTCCGTGGCTCTCGATCGGGGTCGCGAGCTTCTCGTTCGCGACCACCGCCTTCCAGCCGGGGACCGGCTCGGTCGAGACGAATATGAACCCGTCGGGGAACTCGACCTCGACCTTCTCGGTGCTCGCGTCGTCGCGCTCGTTCGGAACGCGGACGTCGAGGCGGCTGAAGCCGCCCGCGGGCACGCTGTCGGGCTGCAGGGTCACGTGGGCCGAAGCGGCCGCCGGGACCAGGAGCAGCGCCGTCGCTGCGAACGCGATCAGTGTCTTCTTCATCGTTGATTCCTTTCGTTGGCGCCCGTTCGGGGCGCGGCATCAGGTCGTCGTCGCTGCTCGCCTCCCGGGCGGCGCCCTCCCCGCGAGGGCCCGGGCGATCAGCTGCGACCCGCGCGGCATCAGCCGCGGCGGGAACCCGCGATGCGGTTGCGGCAGGTCGTGGTCCCCCTCGGGGCGCCAGCGCGGGCGCTCGCCCGCGAGCCGGCGGATGACGGTCTCGGCCGGATAGCGGCCGCAGAGCAGCGCCGCGAGCAGGATCAGCAGCGGCGCGATCGCGAGCGCGAAGCTCATTCGACCGGGACCTCGACCTTCGCCTCGTCCTCCTGGAAGCGCGAGGTCCTGACCGTCACGCGGAGCTCCCAGTCGCCCGCGACCCCGAAGCTCGCCGCGGGCGCGACGTAGTGGCCGGGCCCGGCCTTCTCGAGCGCGATCGGGAGCGGTCCGATTCCGCGGTCGGGGAGGCTGACGTCGGCGCCGGTCTCGCGGGCGCCGTCGAACTGGGCCCCGGTCTCGGCGTCGAACAGATAGATGTGGAGCTGGTTCGGCCCGACGCGCGCGGGCTCGAGCGTGTACTCGAGGACGTTGGCGCCGACCTCGGTCCGCCCCGAGACGGGGCCGCCGCCGTCGGAGCCGCTCGGCGAGTAGCCAACGAGCAGCGCCGCCGCGGCGAGCGCCGCCGCCAGCAGCGCGATCTCGGCCCTGAGGTTGCGCCGCAGCGCCCGGCCGACCGACCCCGGGGCCTGGGCCGCGCTCGCGAGTCTGGAGAGCGCCGGCAGGATCCGACGCCGGTTGGCGGCCCCGAGGCCGACCAGCCCCGCGAGCAGCGCGACCTTGACCAGCACCGTACGGCCGAAAGCGGTCTCGACGAGGTCGGGGACGCGCTCGAGCTCGAGCGCGGTCTGCAGGATCCCGGCGGCGGCGAGGGCGATCACCGACCACAGCGCGATCGGCGAAAAGCGCGCGAGAACGCGGTCGAGCAGCCGGCTGCGCTCCCCCTCGGGCAGCGGGCGAGTGGCCGCCGGGACGAGCACCAGGATCGCGAAGATCCCGCCCGCCCAGACGCTCATCGCCGAGACGTGGACGGCGTCGGCGGGCAGCAGCACGGCGGAGGGGTCCTGGGCGGCCGCGTGGCCCGCGAGCCCGGGCGCGAGCGCCAGCATCGCCACCGGGGCCGCCGCCGCGAGCGCGAGCCGGGGGCTCGCGAGCCGCAGCGCGCCGGCCGCGACCAGCGCCCCGAGCAGCGCCCAGGCCCCGGCGCGCAGCGCGTTTACGGTCCCGAAGCGGGTGTCGAGCACCTCGCGGATCCGGTCGGGTTCGAGATTCGACCAGAGCGAGGACCCGGTCGCGGTCGCGGCCTGGAGCGGAAGCGCCAGCAGCGCCGCGGCGAGCCCGACCCCCGCCGCGGCGAGCAACGCGCGCCGCAGCCGAGCGTCGAATGCGGCGCCGGGAACGCCCGCGGCGGCGGGTCTCCAGACGGCGAGCAGGAAGGCGAGGCAGCCGATCGCGATCGCGATCGCGACGTAGCCGGCGAGCCGGTCGGCCCAGAACGCCGCCCCGGTGACGGGGCCCGCGCGGTCGCGGTCGAGGAGCTCGGCGACCGTGCGGCTCGGACCGGCGCCGGGGGCCCCGACCGAGAACACGAAGCCACCCGAGACCGGGTGCGAGTCGGCCGAGATCGCCTCGTAGGTCGCCGTGTAGCTGCCGTCGGGGAGGTCGCCGGGCAGCGCGACGCCGAGCGCCGAGCTCTCGCCGCCGGGGCGCAGGAGCTCGCCCGACTGGACCTCGTCGCCCGCAGCGTCGAAAACGCGCAGGGCGCCGAAGCTGGCCTCGACCGGTTCGCTGAAATGGAACTCGACCTCGCGCGGCGGCTCGGCGACCGTCGCGCCCTGCGCGGGCGCCGTGCGCTCGAGGGTCGCGTGCGCCTGCGCCGCCGCGGGCGCGGCGAGCAGAGCAAGGAGCGCGGCGGTTGCGACCCGGGCCTTCACCAGGCCTCTCCCCCCTTCGCGCCGCCGCCTCGCCGCCGGCGAACCACGAGCGCGGCGATCGCGCCGAGCAGCACGAGACCGAGCGCCAGGAACGGAAGCAGCGGGAACCCGTCGGAGCGCGCCGACCAGTAAAGGCTGCCGTCGATCGACGCCTGCGCCCCATCGACCTCGAGCGGGACCTCGTAGTCGAAGACCTTCGTGCGCTCGGACTCGTCGTTCACCTGCTCCGGGGTTCCCTTGCCCATGTAATGCGAGCGGTGGTCGTGCCAGGCGTAGCGGCCGTCCTCGGCGACCGTCTTCCACTCGGGCGCGGCCTCGGCGTCGGCGACCGGCGGGACGTCGACCGCCCCGTAACGGTCGTCGTTCAGGTAGTAGGCCGGCGAGCGCGTGTTGACCTGAACCGTTCCGTCGGCCCGGAAGCGGAGGTAGGGCTCGTCGCTGTAGCCCAGGACGACGACCTCGCGCTCGCCGCTCGAGCGCAGCTCGAGGCTGTCGTCGTAGTTGAGCACCTCGACCTCGAGCCCGGGGATCGCGGGCTCGATCGAGTTGATCTCGGATCGGAAGTCAGGGTCGCCCTGATGGGCGTATGCGGAACTGCAGAGCGCCAGCGCGGCCAGCATGGCCAGCATGGCGCCGGTGGCGGCTCTTGCCACGGTGCCTCCTCTTCGGTCGCGGGAACGGCGCCCGCGGCCGGATGGCCCCGGGCGGGTCTAGGCGAGCAGCGGTGCGGGCGGCCCGCGCTCGGCGAGCGAGGAGGCGATCAGACGGCCGCCGCGGGGTCGCTGCAGCTCGACCGGACGCGGTGCGTGGACGCGCGAGGCCGGACGCGCACGGCGTTTCGGGCGGGTCGCCAGGGCGACGATCCGCTCCTCGCCCGGGAAGCGGCCGAGTACCAGCGGCAGGGCGATCAGCAGAGCCGGGAGGAGGTGCAGAAGCACGTCGGTCATCGCCGTTGATTCTAAGCGGCGCCAGATCGTCCTGCGCCGAGCGGCCCCCCACTTCCCTAGGCTTCAGCGCCGTGGCTTTGAGCGAAGACCAGCGCGCGATGCTCCAGCTGCTGCTCGAGGGCGGGCAGAGCTACGCGGATATCGGCGCACTGCTCGGCGTCGATGAGAACGAGGTCCGAAGCCGCGCGCGGGGGGCGCTGACCGAGATCGGCGGCGCCGACCCCGACTCGCAGGTCGGCCTGACCGACTATCTGCTCGGCCAGGCGGACCCGATCGGGCGCGCCGACGTCGCGCGCCAGCTCCAGTCCGATCCCGGCGCCGCCGCGCTCGCGTCGAGCCTCGCGACCCAGCTGCGTCTGATCGCCCCCAAGGGGCGGATCCCCGACCTTCCCGGCCAGCCGGCGAGCGTCGCCCAGCCTGCCGAGCCCCCGCCCGGGGTCCCCGGGGGCACTCCCTCCGGGCCCGCCGCCGCGCGGGCGCGCGCAGCGGGCGGGGCGCGCGGATTCACGTCGCGGGTCGGCGGCGCGCTGCGGTCGCTCGGCGACCGCGACAAACGGCTGCCGGTGATCCTCGCGACCGCGGCGCTGCTCGTGATCGCGGTCGTTCTCATGGTCGTCAATCCGTTCGGGGGCGACGACGGCGACGGCGGCACCGATGAGTCGAGCTCGGCGTCCGAGGATCTGACGATCGTCGAGCTTCAGCCGCTCCAGGGCTCGAGCGCCGCGGGGCAGGCCGTTTTCGCCCGCGTCGGCGACCAGCCCGTGCTGCAGATCAACCTCTCCGGGCTCGAGCCGACCGGCAAGGACGAGAACTACATCGTCTGGCTCTACAACTCGGATGACGTCGCGTTCCCGATCGCCCGCGACCGGGTCGGCAAGGACGGCAACCTGACCGGAACCGCGCCGATCCCGCAGGAGCTGCTGTCGCTGCTGCCCCAGTTCACCCAGATCGACGTCTCGCTCGCCTCCAACTCCGACACCCAGAACACGCTCAAGGAGGCGGCGCAGTCGCAGCAACTGCCGCCGCATACCGGCGAGAGCGTCCTGCGCGGCGAGATCCCCCGCGACCCGACCGAGGCGCTCGGGGCGGGGACCGATACCGGCGCCGGCGCGGGGACGACCCCGGCACCGCCCCCGGCCCCGACCACCCCCGCTCCGACAACCCCTTAACGAGTAGCGTGGCGGGCGTGATGCGCAGGGCATTCACGGGTCTGGTCGCGGGGCTTGTGGTCTTCGTGTGTTTCGCCGCACCGGCGAGCGCGGCGGTGTTCCCCGTGACGGTCACCGGCGACGACGGCAACGACGGCGAGCTGCGCAACGCGATCGCCTACGCGAACGACGAGGTCGTGTTTCCCGGCCGGGACACGATTCTGATCTCGGCGATGGGTCAGACGACGATCGACACCGACGCGCTGCGGATCTTCAGCGACGTCGACATCGTCGGCCCCGGACCCGACGCGTTCACGATCTCCGGTGACGACATCTACCGGGTCTTCGATATCTCCTTCGGGAAGGTCTCGATCTCGGGGGTGAAGCTGATCCAGGGCAGCGACAATTTTGCGGCCGGGTTCGCCGGCGGGATCGCCGCCAACGGCGAGAGCCTCACTCTCAACAACGTCGTCATCACGTCAAGCGAGGGCACCATCGGCGGCGCGATCTACAACGGCAATGGTCGCGCGCTGACGGTCAACAACAGCACGATCGGCCCCGGAAACATCACAGCGGATTCCGGCGGCGGGATCTACAACGACGGCACGGCGACGATCAACAACAGCACCGTGACCGGCAACGCCGCATCGGTGCGCGGCGGCGGAATCTCCAACGGCGATGCGGTCTCCGGATCCGGCGCCCTGACGGTCAGCAACAGCACCCTCAGCGACAACTCCACGAACGGCAAAGGCGGGGGAATTTTCAACAATCCCTTTTCGACCGCGACGCTGAATGGCACCACGCTGCTCTCCAACGACGCCGTGACCAACGGCGGCGGCGGCGGGATAACGAACAACGGCGATCTCATCGTCACCAACTCGACGTTCTCCGGCAACGAAACGCCTGGCTTCGGAGGCGCGATCGACTCGTTCGACGCGGCCGCGCCGCCGGATACGGCAACCACGAGTCTTACGTCGGCAACGATCGTCGGGAACACGGCAAACCTCGGAGACGACGACGCGTTCGGGAGCGGCGGTGGGCTCCAAAACGGCGGCGCGGCCAATTCGTTCTCCGTGGCCAACACCCTCCTCGCGGGCAATCACGTCGGCCCCGTGGACCTTCCCGCCGAGAACCTGCAGTGCTCGGGCACATATGTGTCGGGCGGCTTCAATTTGCGCCAGACGCCGGACTCGCCGGGATGCACAGGATTTGCGGCTCCAGGCGACGCCGTGCCGGCCGGGGCTCTGATGCTCGGTGCGTTGGCCGCCAACGGCGGACCGACGCAGACGGTGGCCTTGCTGCCCGGCAGCCCGGCGGTCAACGCAGGGGGCGCCTGCCCCGCCACCGATCAGCGAGGGTACGTACGAGGCCCCGTCGCCCCCTGCGACATCGGCGCCTTCGAGCTCGGTGCGCTGCCACCCGTCCCGGCCAGCCCCGCCCCGCCGCCTGCTCCCCCTCCTTTGACCCCCGCGCCAAAGCGGAAGAAGTGCACGAAAAAGAGGAAGGGCAAGGCCGCCGCGAGCGCCAAGAAAAAGAAGAAGAAGTGCAAGAAGAAAAAGAAGAAGTAGCCGTTTAGCCCGGCACCAGCTTGCCGGGGTTCATGATCCCCGCCGGGTCGAGTCGCTCTTTCGCAGCCCGCAGCACGTCGATTCCGAGCTCGCCGACCTCGGCCTCCATGTAGGGGGCGTGGTCGCGCCCGACGGCGTGGTGGTGGGTGATCGTCCCCTCGACCGAGACGATCGCCTCGCAGGCCGCGGTCTTCGCCTCGCGCCACTGCTCGAGCTCCTCGCCGGCGCGCTGGCGGGCGACGAAGGTGAAGTAGAGCGAGGCGCCGTCGGGGTAGGCGTGCGAGAGGTGGCAGAGGACGATCCCCGGCGTCCCGCCGCGCTCGAGGGCCCCGGCGATCGCGCCGCCGACGGCCTCGTAGAGCTCCTCGAGCCGGCTCCAGGTGTGCGAGGTCTCGAGCGTCTCGACCATCACGCCGTGGTCGAGGAGCTCGTCGCGCAGATAGGGCCCGTTGTAGCGGCCGTGCTCCCACGAGCTCCCGGCCGAGGTCCCGAGCGGGACCGCGCCGCCGTCGCGGAGGATGCGCGCCGCGATCGAGCGCCTGCGGCTGACCGAGTCGCGCTCGCCCTCCCAGCCGACGATCATCATGCAGCCCTCGCTGCGGCGCCTCAGCGACAGGTAGGCGTCGAAGGCGCGGCGCTTCAATCCCTCGATCCCCGAGAGCTGGAGCGAGAAGCGCGTCTCGTGCTCGTCGGAGAGCCGGGTCACGTCCGGCAGCGCCTCGTCCTGGGCGAGCGCGCGGACGATCTCGCGCCCGCTCGCGAAGTCGGGGGCGAACCAGGCCTCGTAGCGGCGCTGCGCGGGTTCGGGGCGGACGCGGACCGTGACCTCGTCGATCACGCCGAGCGTGCCCTCCGAGCCGACGACCAGCTCGCGCAGCGCCGGCCCCGCGGCCGTGTGCGGCGTCTGGAGCGTGCTCAGCCTCCCGGCGGGCGCCGCCATCGAGACCGCGGTCACGAGCTCGTCGAATCGCCCGTAGCCGCTCGAGGCCTGGCCGGCCGAGCGGGTCGCGGCGAAGCCGCCGATCGTCGCGTACTCGTAGCTCTGCGGATAGTGGCCGAGGATCAAGCCGGAGCGCTTGAGCTCCGCCTCGGCCTCGGGCCCGCGCAGCCCGGGCCCGAGCCGCGCCGTAAGCGAGGTGGAGTCGACGGCGACGGCCCGCATCCGGCAGAGGTCGAGCGAGACCACGCGCCCATGGCCGCCGCCGAACGGATCGACGCCGCCGACGACGCTGCTGCCGCCGCCGAACGGGACCACGGCGACGCCGTCGGCCGCGCAGGCGGCGAGCACCGCCTCGAGTTGCGCCGAGTCGGCGGGAAGGACGACGGCGTCCGGGGCGCGTTCGAGCGTCCCCGAGCGCACCCGGACGAGGTCGGGGTAGCTCTTGCCGGCGGCGTGTCGGATCCGCTGCTCGGGGTCGTCGGCGATCCCCTCCTCCCCGACCACCGCTCTGATCGAGTCCGGGAGCGGTGAGGGCTCGGGAAGCTTCACCGACTCGATCGCGGGCGCGGGGCTGCCGGCGTCCCCCTCGACCCCGAGCTCCTCGCGCAGGGCGGCCAGGGTGGCGTCGTCGAGCGGCTGGCGCTTCTCGTTCGCGCCCCAGCCCCACCACTTGCTGTCGCGGCGCGGGCAGTCGTTCATTCCCCGCCACCTTTCGCGAACGACTCCTCGAGGCCGTCGAGCGCCTCGTCGATCATCTTCTTGTTCGCGCGCCCCATCATCGGCGCGCCGAAGCGCGAGAGGCCGCGAAGCTTCTGCTCGCGGGTCAGCGTGACCTCGGTCCCATCACCCTCGGGCGCGAGCTGGATCTCGAGCGACGAGCCGCGAAGGATCCGGTCGAACGGCGTTCCCTCGAGCTGCTGCTCGAACAGCAGCCGCTCGTTCGCGGTCGCCGCGAGGCAGCGGTAGTCGGCGCGGATCGAGCGCCCGTCGCGGGTTTCGAGGACCTGGGTCCAGGCGGCGCCCCGTTTCGCCTCGCCCTTGACGTTCTCGACCCGCACCGTCCGCGGCCACCAGCGCGGCAGGTGGTGCGGGTCGGAGACCACGGACCAGACGTCGCCCACCGGCGCTGCGATACGGCGGCGGCGGGTGGATTTGGGCAAGTCGCGTTACTCGCCGGTCAGGGCGCGCAGGTCGCGCACCAGCAGCAGGTGCTTGAGGTTGCCGCAGGCAGCGGCGAGCGTCTCGAGGTTCTCGATCGCCTCGCGGCGGCGGGTCTGGTTCTGGGAGCGGAGCCCGGCGCCGAGCAGCTGCTCGAGCAGCCCGGCCTCGCGGTCGGCCGAGGTGCGGAAGGTCTTCAGGTGGCGGCCGGAGACGCCGTAGCGGGCGAGCTCGGTCGCGGCCTTGACTATCTCGCGGTCGGTGTCGTCGTAGACGAGGTTGCCGTCGAGACGCTGGGGCTGCAGGATCCGGTACTCGGCGAGCTCGCTGACGAGCTGCTCGCTGGCGCCCGTCTGCTCGATCAGCTCGCGGAGCGGGACCCGGGTCCCGGCGCCGGTCTCGACGCTGCCCGCGCGCCGCTGGCCGGCCGCGCCCGCAGCCGAGCGGCCGGTGTCGCGGACGCTGCCCGAGGCGAGCTCCTGGCGGATGACGCGCAAGGGCAGGAACTCGTCGCGCTGGAGGCGGAGGATCGTGCGCAGCCGCTCGACGTCGGCCTGGCTGTAGAGGCGGTAGCCGCCGGGCGTGCGCCGCGGCGAGAGCAGCTTCTGGTCCTCGAGGTAGCGGATCTTCGAGATCGAGACGTCGTCGAACTCCTGGCCGAGGATCTTGGTGACCGCGCCGATCGTCAGCGCCTTGCGCGAGCGGGCGGCGTCGTCGGGCGCGGCGCGGTGCGGGTCCTGGGGGGTAGTGCTCATCTCAAGTCTTCTCCAGGTAGCTGAGCTTGTACTTGCCGATCTGGATCTCGTCGCCGTCCTCGAGCGCGTGCGACTCGATCCGGTGCCGGTTGACGTAGGTGCCGTTGAGGCTTCCGAGGTCGTCGATGAAGCGCCCGTCGCGGCGCGCGACGACGAGCGCGTGGTTGCGCGAGACGGTCACGTCGTCGAGGAAGATCCCGGCGTCGGGGCTGCGGCCGATCGAGACGCGGTCCTCGTCGAGCGGGAAGCTCTCGCCGGAGCGGCCGCCGCCGGCGCGGATCACCATCGCGGCACCCGACTGCTCGACGATCTCTTCGATGTCGACCGGGTGCATCTCGCCGGTCTCGTCGACGCGGTAGGTCATCGTCGTCGGCTGCTCGGCGTCCTCGGTCCCCTGCGGAGGCGCGAGGTATGCGCCGCACTTCTGGCAGTAGTTGGCGCCTTCGGCGTTGACGAAGCCGCACTCGGGGCAATGGACAGCCACGGTCAGAATCCTCGCTCGGGGCTAGGAGTCCCCGTCGGGCTCATCGGCCTGACCGGCGAGGATCTTGCTCAGACGCTCGACGTCGTCGCCGGTGACCAGCGTGTCGCCCTTCTCGCGCTTCGAGCGCAGCCGGTTGACGAGCTCGGCGCGCAGGATGTCGATCTTCCCGTGCAGGATCCGCCGCTTGTAGGAGATCTCCTGCTCCTCCTCGGTCAGGTTCTCGATCAGGTCCTTGAGCTCCTGATCGCTCATCGCGCCGATGTCTGGAAAGGTCTCGTCCATCGGAGTCACTATAGCTCGGACTCTCGACTCTCCAGTGGAGGTTGAGGGTTCTGCAGCCTAGCTTGCGCGGAGCTTGTCGACGCCGCTCCGCACGTAGGCGACGGTCGCGACCGAGGCGCAGAGCACCCCGGCGACCAGCAGCACGCTCCAGATCA
This sequence comes from uncultured Solirubrobacterales bacterium, assembly GCA_963817065.1. Lineage (GTDB taxonomy): Bacteria > Actinomycetota > Thermoleophilia > Solirubrobacterales > 70-9 > CAWFMO01. The sequence goes on along the minus strand of CAWFMO010000001.1, from coordinate 1,485,123 downwards.
CGCTGTCGAAGACCATCGCCCAGAAGATCGCGGTCATGATCGCGAAGACGGCGATCCTCCCGAGCCAGTTGATCTCGAGCTCCTGGCCCTGGCGCAGCGCCATCTGGGCCAGCACCAGCGTCACCAGCTCGCGCACGGCGAGCACCGCCAGCGCCCAGCGCGGCAGGAGCTCGAAGTGCCAGCAGACCGCGGCGCCGCTGAGCACCGTGGCGCGGTCGACGATCGGGTCGAGGAGCGCGCCCATGCGGCTGTACTGGCCGGTGGCGCGGGCGACGAAGCCGTCGAGGTAGTCGCCTGCGGCGATGCACCAGTAGATCGCGGCTGCGGCGAAGCTGCGCCCGTCGCCGGAGTCGAAGGCGAGCACGAGGAAGACCGGCAGCGCCGCGAGCCGGATGTATCCGATCAGGTTCGGCAGCGTCCAGGGGCGGAGCGGCTGACCCGGGCGAGTCTGCTTCGGCGGCGGGCCCGAGCGGTCGATGCCGAACTGGCGCCTGAAACCGCCCTTCTTCTTGCCGCCCGGGAGCCGCTCGCGGACGGGGGTCACTCGAGCCCCTCGAGCAGCGCCAACGCCTCTGTCGACGCGTCCTGCGCCGAGAGCTTGCGGTCCTCGGCTCCGCGGCGGATCTGGGCCTCGACCTGGCCCTCGGCCAGGGCACGCTTGCCGACGACGACGCGCAGCGGGCAGCCGATCAGCTCGGCGTCGGTGAGCTTCTCGCCGATGCCCGCGTCGCGGTCGTCGTAGAGGACCTCGGCGCCGGTGGCGGTGAGCTCCTCGTAGAGCTTCTCCGCGGCCGCGTGCTCGTCGGTGCCCTGCTTGCCGAGCCCGACGAGCTGGATCTGCCAGGGCGCGAGCGAGCGCGGCCAGACGATCCCGTTCTCGTCGGCGCCCTGCTCGATCGCCGCGGCGACGATCCGCGCCGGACCGATCCCGTAGCAGCCCATCAGGATCGGGTGCTCCTTTCCGTCCTCGTCGAGGTAGGTCGCGCCGAGCGGCTCGCTGTAGCGGGTCCCGAGCTTGAAGATGTTGCCGATCTCGATCGCGGGCTCGATCTCGATCCTCCCCCTCCCGGCGCCGTGTCGCCGGCCTCGACCGAGCGGATGTCCACGCGCTCGAACTCGAAGTCGCGACCGGGCTCGACGCCCCGCAGGTGCCTCTGGTCCTCGTTGGCGCCGGCGACGAACGAGTCGCCCTCGATCGCCTCGTCGAGCAGCACCGGGACCCCGGCCCCGACCGGCCCGACGAAGCCGACCGGGCCGAGCTGCCCGGCGATCTCCTCCTCGTTCGCCTGGCGGAAGTCGGCCCCGAGGTGGTTGCGGAGCTTGATCTCGTTGAGGCGGTGGTCGCCGCGCAGCAGCGCGAGCACCATCCCGCGGTCCTCGACCATCACCGGCATCGCCTTGATCAGCGCCCCGGGGGCGACGCCGAGGGAATCGGCGACCTGATCGACCGTCGTCAGGCCCGGCGTCTCGACGGGTTCGGGCGCCGCGAGCGGAGCGGGCAGCTCGACCGGCTGCGCGGTCGCGCTCGCTACCTCGACGCTCGCCGCGTAGCCCTCGGCGAGCGCGACCTCGTTCTCGCCCGCCGGGCAGGGCGCCATGTACTCGTGGGCGGCGGTGCCGCCCATCATCCCGACGTCGGACTCGACCCGGTACCAGCGCAGCCCGGAGCGGTCGCAGATCCGGTCGTAGGCGCCGATCTGGGCCTGGTAGCTGCGCTCGAGCCCCTCTTCGTCGCGGTCGAAGCTGTAGGCGTCCTTCATCGTGAACTCGCGCGAGCGCAGGACCCCGGCGCGCGGGCGCGGCTCGTCGCGCTCCTTGATCTGCAGGTGGTAGAGCATCAGCGGCAGGTCGCGGTAGGAGCGCACGTCGCGCGCGATGTGGAAGGTCAGGTTCTCCTCGTGGGTCATCGCCAAGACCAGGTCCGAGCCCTTGCGGTCGGCGAGCTTGAACAGCTCGTCGATCGCGTAGCGTCCGGACTGTTTCCAGATCTCGGCCGGCTGCATGACCGGCATCAGCATCTCCTGGGCGCCGATCGCGTCCTGCTCGGAGCGAATGATCGCCTCGGCCCGGCGCAGCGCCCGCAGCCCGGCGGGCAGGTAGGTCCAGAGCCCCGCGCCGAGCTGGCGGATCAAGCCGGCCCGCACCATCAGCTGGTGCGAGAGCGCCTCCGCGTCGGCGGGCGGGTCCTTGAGCGTCGGCAGGAAGAGCTGTGAACGTCTGGCCATCGCGGGCAAACTACTCCCTGGCGCCGCAACTCCACCGACTGGGTACTGTTTCCGCCTTCGTGCGCGTCGGTCCAGCCCTAGCTCTCGCTTTTTCCCTGCTCGCGCTGGCGGCAACCGCTGGCCCGGCCTTCGCCTCGCGGGACCAGTTCACGGTCCTCGACGCATCCGAGGACCTGAGCGGCAGCCAGGGCTCGCCCGCGAATCGCAACGCCGCGCTCGACGACGCGGCCGCGCTCGGGACCGACGCGGTGCGGGTGCTCTTCTACTGGCGCGACGTCGTCGGCGACCCCGACAACACCTCGAAGCCCGCCGGCGACTCCGGCAACCCCAACTGGCCCGGATACGTGCAACCGAGCGCCGCCTCGCCCGGAACCGGATGGGGCAAGTACGACGAGATCGTGCGCGGGATCGTCTCGCGCGGGATGAAGGCGATGATCGTGCCGACCGGGCGGTTCCCGAACGGCAACGTCCCGCACTGGGCCTCGAACGCCGCGAACAGGGACGGCACCGACCCGAACCCGACCGAGTTCGGGCTCTTCCTGCACGCGATCGGCGTCCGCTACAGGGGCGGCTTCGACCCCGACGGCGCCGGCGGGCTCTCCGCCCTGCCCGGGGTCTCGTTCGTCGCGCCCTGGAACGAGCCCAACAGCCCGTTCCAGCTCGCGCCGCAGGTGAAGAACGGCTCCTCCTACGCGCCGTCGCTCTACCGGGCCCTCTACACCGCCGGCCACCAGGGGCTGCGTGCGGCCGGCTATCAGGGGCAGATCCTGCTCGGGGGCCTCGCGCCGCGCGGAACCGACGACAACCTCGCCCCGATCCCGTTCACCAAGGAGTTGCTCTGCCTGAGGACCAGGAAGGTCAAGCCGAAGCGGAAGGGCGGGAAGAAGGGCGCGGCGAAGCTCAGGGTGATCAGCGCCGGTTGCGCCCCGCTGCAGGCCGACGCCTACGCGCACCATCCCCACACCGGCTTCGATACTCCCTTCCGCGCCCCGTTCGTGGCCGGCGAGGTGACGATCGCCAACCTCGGCGAGCTCGCGCGGCTCGTCCGCGGCGCGGCGCGGGTCGGCGCGATCAACCCGGTGCCGCTCTACGTCGACGAGTTCGGGGTCCAGACCAACCCTCCCGACAGCACCTTCGGCCGCTCGCTACAGGAGCAGGCCGAGTTCATCGGCATCGCCGAGTTCCTGACCTGGCGCGATCCGCTGATCGGCGCCTACGGCCAGTATCTGCTGCGCGACGACGGCGACCTCGGCGGCTTCCAGTCCGGCCTGCGCTTCGCGAGCGGAGCCGCAAAGCCCTCCTTCGACGCCTTCCGCACCCCGCTTGCGATCCGCAGGGTCGCCGGCAAATGCCTGAAGAAGTCGAAGGGCGGTGGGTGCGTCAAGGCCCGCGCCAGCAAGCGAGTGCGGGTCTGGGGCCACGTGCGTCCGGCCGGCTCGGCCACGGTGCAGCTCGAACGGTCAGACGGCGGCGCGTTCGTCCCCGCCGGCGCTCCGTTCCAGACCGACGCTGCCGGCTACTTCCAGCGCCCCCTCCCCTATCGCAAGAACCGCCAGTTCCGGATCGTCTGGTTCGACGCCCTGAGCGGGCTCCCGAACGCCTGCTCGGGCGACTGCGTCGGACCCGCCATCCGGGCTTTCAACTTCAAGTAGCCTGAAACGCGGATGGGCAAGTCGATCCGCGGAACACTCCTATTGACGATGGCATCCGGTCTGCTGCTCGCGGCGCCGGGCTCGGCCGCGGGCGTGACCTTCTCCAACACCAACGTCATCTCCCCAAATGACGGGATGCAGCAAGAAGCACCGATCGCCGTTTCGGGACTCACGGGGACGGTCAGCAAAGTGCGGGTCTCCTTGGTCAACTTCGGACACGATTCCCCCGCCGATATGGACATCCTGCTCGTCGCCCCTGGTGGCCAGCGCGCGATGGTCATGAGCGACACGTGCGGTGACGTCGGGCTCGTCAACTCCACCCTGTTCTTTGATGATTCCGCGGGGGGCAATGCCGCGGGGACGTGCGCCGGAGGCAGCACCTACAAGCCCACCGACAATGCCCCGGTGGACGCGTTCTCCGCGCCGGCACCGACCGCGGGGCCGTACCCGGCGACCTTCTCGGGCTTCGTCGGCGCCGCCCCGAATGGGACGTGGAGCTTGTTCGCGGTTGACGACAGCGTCAACGCCGATCTCGTCTTCATCGCCAACGGCTGGACTCTCGACCTCGACATCGCGCCGCCCGCGGTTCCCGTGGTTCCCGCCGCCGCGACCACTGCCGCCGCGACCCTGAAGAAGTGCAAGAAGGGCCGCAAGCTGAAGCGCGGCAAGTGCGTCAAGAAAGAAGAAAAAGAAGCAGTAGCGCCGGATTAGGCGCGGGTGAAGCGGCGGCCCGCGGTCGGCGAGGCGTCCTCGTCGAGGAGCACCTTCTCCGACTCCTCGGGGGTCTTCTCCTTCTCCATCGCCGCGATCCGCTCGGGGGTCAGCTCGCCGGCGTTCTCCTCCTCGATCTTCGCCAGCCACTCGGCGCCCTCGGAGGCCTTGTCCTCGTCGACCTCGACCTTGCCGCGGTCGAGCGACTTGTCGATCTCGGCGAAGAGGGCGTCGACGAGCTCGTCCTGGGGCACCTTCCGCAGCGGCTTGCCGTGGGCGAAGATCAGCCCCTCGTCCTTGGCGCCGGTGATCCCGAAGTCCGCGTGCGAGGCCTCACCGATCCCGTTCACCGCGCAGCCGAGGACCGCGACCTCGATCGGCTCGGTGTAGGCCTCGAGCCGCTGCTCGATCTCGGCGACGACGCGTGTCCATGTCGAACTGGAGCCGGCCGCAGGTCGGGCAGGCGATCAGGACCGGGCCGCGCTCGCGCAGTTGCAGCGCCTTGAGGATCTCCCAGGCGACCTTGACCTCCTCTTCGGCGTGGAAGGTCGAGAGGCTGATCCGGATCGTGTCCCCGATTCCGTCGGCGAGCAGGGTTCCCAGCCCGACCGAGGACTTGAGCGAGCCCGACCACTTGGTCCCCGCCTCGGTGATCCCGAGGTGGATCGGATAGGGAATCTTCTCGGCCAGGAGCCGGTTCGAGGCGATCGTGTTCGGGACGTTGGTCGACTTGATCGAGACCTTGAAGTCCTCGAATTCCAGTCTCTCCATGAGCTCGACGAACTCGACCCCGGCCTGGACCAGCGCCTCGACCGAGTTCTCGCGCTCGAGCTCATGCAGGTGCTTGGGCAGCGAGCCGGAGTTGACCCCGATCCGCATCGGGACGCCCTTGGCGCGTCGCGCGCTCGGCGACCTCGGCGACCTTCTCGGGCCCGCCGATGTTGCCCGGGTTGAGGCGGATGCAGTGGGCGCCGGCGTCGATCGCCTTCAGCGCCAGCGTGTGGTTGAAGTGGATGTCGGCGATCACCGGGATCGGCGATTCGACCGACGATCGTCTTCAGGGCCTCGATGTCCTCGTCGCGGGGCACCGCTACGCGGACCAGGTCCGCTCCGGCCTCGGCGACGGTGCGGATCTGCTCCATCGTCGCCTCGAGGTTGGCGGTCTCGGTTTTGCACATCGTCTGCACCGCGACGGGGGCTCCCCCGCCGATCGGTACGTCCTTGACCCAGATCTGGCGCTTCGATGCCATCGCGCACAGGGTACCCAGGCGGGTGTGTGGGCTTTCGCACGGTGGTCTCGGTGCTTTTATGTAGCCTGTTGCGAGTCGTGGTTATTGGGGTCACGGCTTAAAGAAAGGGATCAGATGAAACGGCAGGGAATCAAGCGCTTTGGACTCGCGATGTGTGCGTCGTCTTTGGGCGCGATCGCGTTTGCGAGCAGCGCTCACGCGGTCAAGATCTCAGAGGTCTACGAAAACGGCAGCGACGAGTACATCGAGCTCACGCTCGAGGCCAACGGCGAGACCCTCGTCGGAAAGTCACTCACCACCTTCGACCCCGCCGGCAACGTCTTTCACGATCTCCCGTTCCTGGCGGACCGGCCGAACATGCAGGCGCAGCGAAAGATCCTTGTCGTCGACGACGACTATGACTCGACGAACCACGGCGACGTCGCATCCGACTACGCCGACCCGCTGCCGAACATGTTTCCGGGTCCGAGCGCCTCGGCCTGCATCATGCAAGGGGCCGTTGCGATCGACTGCGTCGTGATCGGAGAGCCGACCATCCCGGCGGTTGCCCTCACGTCCTGGAGCGGTGACGCAGCGCTGAAGCCCGACGGCGTCGACGACAACACGATGTCGCTCTCGCGGTCGATCACGCTCGGTTGCCCGACGGCACTCGACGCCGCTGACGACACCAACACCGCCGCGGATTGGGTGGAAGGGACGCCGAGTCCGCTGAACAACGCGTTTGTCCCCGCCGAGGTCGTCTGCCCCGGGGTCGTCACGCCCGCAGCGGTAGCAACACCGGTAGCGACGCCGGTGCTGACGCCGACAAAGAAGTGCAAGAAGGGCAAGAAGCTGAAGAAGGGCAAATGCGTCAAGAAGAAGAGGAAGAAGTAGCCACGAGCTGATGGCAGGGTGAGCCCCGGCGACCGCCGGGGCTCAAACGACTAGCAAAGGGGATTCGAGATGAGACGTAGCACGAGACTCGGGATGGCGACGGTGCTCGGCCTGGCGGCCGGCGCGATGTTCGCCGGTTCCGTTCAGGCAGACCACCACCTGGTCAAGATCCGCGAGGTCCACAACGCGACCGTCGCGTCCGACGACTACGTCGTCCTGCAGACGTACGCCGACGGACAGAACCTGTTTCTCAACCATCACGTGTCGGTTCATTCGGCGGACGGGTCGATCTTTCTGGACAACGCGCTCGCCGCCAATGGCGCCAGCCCGCAGAACCAGCGCACCTACCTCGTCGGCGGCGCGACCGTAGTCGGCGCCGACGACAACGGCAACGGCGCGTTCCAGCCCACCGGCGGAGCCGTCTGCTACTCGTCGGGCGCCGCTTTGGTTGGGGGTATCGACTGCGTCGCCTGGGGCGACTACGACGGCGGAACCGTCGTGCCCCCCTCCTCCCCCGTCGGCACGCCCGCGCCCGCGCTCGCGGCCGACGTCTCGATCGTGCGCACGATCGCGCGCGGCTGCGCGACGGCGCTCGACGAGCCCGACGACACCAACAACAGCGCCGCCGACTTCGCGATCGGCGCGCCGATCAAGCGCAACAGCAGCACCGCGCCAACGGAGACCCTGTGCGCCCCGCCGACGACGACACCCGCCGCGGTGACGACGACGCCGGCGACCAAGAAGAAGAAGTGCAAGAAGAAGAAGCGCAAGGGCGGCGCGAAGTCGGCCGCCAAGAAGTGCAAGAAGAAGAAGAAGAAGAAGAAGAATAAGCCGGGACTGCCGCCGGTGGCCGCATGTCGCCACCGGCGGTAGGATCAATCTCACCGGGAAACGAACTGAGGGGTACGCGATGAAGCGAATGTTTGCGGTTGCGGGGTGCGTTGTTGTGGGATCGCTGATCGCTGCTCCGGCAGCCAACAGCGCCTTCCACGAAATGAAGATCAGGGAGGTCTCCGGTACCCCGGTAAACGATGACGCCACCTACGTGGAGCTACAGATGTATTCGTCGGGGCAGACCCAGGTCATGGGACACGAGATCACGATGTACACCGCCGACGGGACGATGTCGAGCAACTTCCAGATCGGCAACAACGTTGCGAACGGCGAAAACCAACGCACGGTGCTGCTCGGAGATAACGGCGTCGCCACCGCTGACGTGGCGGCGCCCGGCCTCGACTACCTGGAGGCACAGGTGGCCGCGGGTGCAGTCTGTTTCTCGGACGCGACGCCACCGGACTGCGTTTCCTGGGGGGGAGCTGCGTTCACGGGCGAAGCGTTGATCCCTGATCAAGCCGACCCGTGGCTGACCGCGCTTCCCGGCGACATGGCGCTGAAGCGCGACATCAGCGCCGGCTGCGCGACCCTGCTCCAGCCTGCCGACGATACCGACGACACCGCGGCGGACTTCGACCTCGTCGCCCGTGACCCGACGCCGAACTCCGTTGTTCCCGTCGAGATGCCCTGCGTGCCTCCGGACGGCGATGGCGACGGCACCCCGGACGCGAACGACAACTGTCCGCTCCTCAGCAACCCCGGCCAGGCGAACGCCGACGGCGACGCCCTCGGCGATGCCTGCGACCCGACTCCGAACGGATCCGGATCCGGGTCGACGCCGGTTACGACGACTCCAGTCACCACCACGCCGCCGGTCACGACCCCGCGCAAGAAGTGCAAGAAGGGTGCGAAGCTGAAGCGTGGCAAGTGCGTGAAGAAGAAGCGCAAGAAGTAGGCTGCGCGCAATGACAGGCAGGGTCAAGAAGCTGGCGCTCGGCGCCGCGCTCGGGCTGAGCGCGATCGCGGCGCTCGCCCCCGCCGCCCAGGCGGACGACAGCTTGATTCGGATCAGCGAGGTCTACAGCGACGACAGCGCCGCCGGGGACGCCGATTTCGTCGAGATGCAGGTGACCGCTGCCGGGCAGCAGATCGCCGCCGGTCACTACCTGTACTGGTTTGGATCGACCGGAACCCTGCTCGGTTCTGCTCAGTTCCCTCCCAACTCCACCCTCTCCGACAACCAGAGGACGATCCTGGTGACGAATACCCCCGGCGGCCCTTCCGGCGACTTCGAAGTGCTCGCGGATGGGTTGCAGCTGACCGCCCCGGGCGGCGCAGCGTGCCTCAGCGTGCTGACCGTGAACGTGATCGACTGCGTCTCGTGGGGGACCTACACGGGCGGCAGCCCGGCGGTCCAGGCCGCGAGCGGAACGCCGGCTGGGGCGCTGAGCGCCACGAACTCGGTCCACCGGTCCCTGACCCCCAACTGCGCGACGCTGCTCGAGCCCGCTGACGATACGAACAACAGCGCCGTCGACTTCTTCCTCGCGCCGCCCACGCCGCGCCTGAACGGTGTCGCTCCGACCGAGTTCGGCTGTCTGCCTCCGGCCGTTCCGACGACATCGACGACGCCAAAGAAGAAGTGCAAGAAGAAGAAGGGCAAGAAGAGCTCCGCCGCCGCGGCGAAGAAGAAGTGCAAGAAAAAGAAGAAGCGCTAGTCGCTAGCGCCTCGGCTTCCTGCTTCTGCACTTCCGTTTAGCCGCCCGTTGCTTCTTCGACTTGCAGCGCCTGCGCTTCGCCGTCGACCCGGGGACGGAGCCCGCGCCGGCGGCCCCGGTCGTGGTTCCGAGCGCTGAGGGCTGCGGTGGGGCCGGTGCGCGAGCGTCCTCGATCTCGATCACCTGGCCGCCGAAGTTGACGACGTAGAGGTTCTCCCGCGAGAAGCCGGTCGGCCCCTGGCCGAAGAAGACCGAGCTCGGCATCCCGAGGCCGGACGCGAGCGCGCAGATCTGCCGGCCCGGGTTGGAGATCTTCCAGACCTCGCCGGCGAGGTTCGCGGCGACGTAGAGCTGGTCGTTCTCGTCGCGGGTCATCCCGTCGGGGCCCGCGGCGATGTCGGGCAGCGCCCCGGCGACGAAGGTCTCGACCTGGGCGGGGTTGTCGATCTTGATCCGCGCGATCGCCGCGGGCTGGAACGTCTGGGCCGCGTAGAGCCACTCGCCGGCGCTGTCGACGACGAGCCCGTTGGGCGAGAAGACGAACGCCCAGCGGATCTGGACCGGGTTGCCGCCCGGCCCGACGCGGTCGATCCCGAAGCCGAAGTCGCTCGAGGCGTAGGTCTCGCCGCCCGGGCCGACCTCGACCCCGTTGGCCATCTGGAGACCGGCGGCGTAGGGCCGCTTGTCGCCCGTATCGGGGTCGATCCGCACCAGCCCCGCCGAGGGCAGGATGTTGCCGAAGATCCCGGTCAGGATCGCGTCGCCGGTGCCGGCGAGCAGGTCGCCGTCGGGCAGGAACGAGAGCCCGCCCGGCGCCTCGATCCCGCCCGCGAGCTCCTGCGGCGTCGCTCCGGGCCCGTCGGCGCGCATCACGCGGTCGTTGACCGTGTCGGTGAAGAAGAGCCGCCCCTCGGAGTCGACGATCACCGACTCGAGCGTCCCGAAGCCGCTGTAGAGCACCTCGGTCTGCGGCCGCTCGGAGCAGGCCGGTGCCGCCCCCGCTGTTGAGACCGGCAGGAGCAGCGCGGCGAGCGCGGCCCCCAGGACCGCTAACCGGCGTATAGCTCCTCGATCTCCGACGAGTACTTCTCGTCGATCGGCTTGCGCTTGAGCTTCATCGTCGGGGTCAGCTCGTCGCCGCCCGGCTCCCACTCGGTCGGCAGCAGCTTGAACTTCTTGATCTGCTCGACCCGCGACATCTTCGCGTTCGCCTCGTCGATAGCGGCCTGGACCGCCTCGAGCGCCTTCTCCTCGCCGGCCAGCTCCTCGACGTCCTTGCCCTCGAGGTCGTTCTGGGATGCCCAGACAGGCGCGTAGTCGGGGTCGAGGACGATCAGCGCGACGTTGTAGGAGCGCTTGTCGCCGATCGCGGCGACTTGGCCGATCAGCGGGCTCGCCGATTTCAGCTTCGCCTCGATGTTGGCGGGCGACATGTTCTTGCCCGCGGCGTTGATGATCAGCTCCTTCTTGCGGTCGACGATCTTGAGGAAGCCGTCGGAGTCGAGCTCGCCGATGTCGCCGGTCAGCAGCCAGCCGTCATCGGTGAACGTCTCGGCGTTCTTCTCCGGCAGCCCGCGATATCCCGGCATCACCGAGTCGGCCTTGACCATCACCTCACCGTCCTCGGCGAGCTTGATCTCGACCCCGGGCACTGGCGGCCCGACGGTGCCGATCTTCGCCTTGCCGGGGAAGTTGCAGGTCGCGACGCCGCACGTCTCCGACATCCCCCAGAGCTCGCCGATCGGCAGCCCGATCGCGTGGAAGAACTCGAGCATCTCCACCGACGAGGGCGCCGCGCCGACGTTCACCGCGACCGCCTCGTCGAGCCCGATCTGGGCGCGGAGCGGCGCGAACATCGCCTCGTCGGCCTGGGCGACACCCTTGGCGAGCTCCTCGGGGACCTCTTCGCCCGCCTGCTCGAGGCGGACCTTCTGGACCGCCGCCGCGATCGCCTTCTGGGCGGCCTCGCCCTGCTCGGGGGGAAGCTTCGCGAGCTGGCCCTCGATCCCCGCCTGCATCTTCTCCCAGACCCGCGGAACGGAGAAGAACCAGGTCGGGTGCACCGCGGCGAGCGACTCGCCGATCTTGCGCGGGTCGGGACAGATCGTCACCGAGACGCCGCGGATCACGGGCAGGTAGTAGTGGGCGCCGCGCTCGGCGATGTGGGCGGCGGGCAGCCAGGAGATCACCTTGGCGCCGCGGTCGGGGAAGTCGATGACACCGTCGACGCCGGCGACCAGCCCCATCAGGTTGCGGTGCGTGAGCTGGACGCCCTTCGGCGGCCCGGTCGTGCCCGAGGTGTAGATCAGGGTCAGCATGTCGTCGGGCGTGAGCTCCTCGACGATCTCCGCCGGGTCGAAGTCCGGGTCCATCTGCTCGAGCTCCTCGAGCGTGCTGTCGCCGCCCTCGCCGCCGACGACGACGACGTGCTCGAGCGCGGGCAGATCCTTCCGCGCCTCGTTGAACTGGGGCAGGAACATCTCCTCGACGATCGCGACCTTCGTGTCCGCGTCGGAGCAGACGTACTGGATCTGCTCGGGAGACGAGGTCTGGTAGATCGAGAACGGGATCCCTCCGAGCGAGACCGCGGCGAGGTCGCAGGGGATGAACTCGGGGATGTTGTTGAGCATGATCGCGACCGTGTCGCCCTTCTTGACCCCGAGCTTCGCGAGGCCGCCGGCGATCCGGTGCATCCGCTCGCGGACGTCGTTCCAGCTCAGCGAGACCGAGCCGTCCTGGGTCGCGATCGCGGGGTCGTCGCCGAGCTTGTCGACCGACGCGTAGAAAGCCTTGATCAGGTTCGGCGCGGGCAGCGGGCCAAGATCGCCGCCGCTCGCGTAGCGCTCCGCAGTCGTTACCTCCATCGCTCCCTCTCTCCTTCCCTGCCCCGGCCGGGGCAAAGGTCGCAACTCTCCGGTCCTCTGATACTACGGGGAACGAGACAAACGAGAAAGGAGATTCGATGCCTGCAAGGACCGCGGAAGCAGAGTGGAAAGGGAACCTCCCCGAGGGCGAGGGAAAGATGGCGTTCGGGGGCGGCGCGTTCGAGGGCCAGTACTCGTTCAAGTCGCGCTTCGAGGAGGGCGAGGGGACGAACCCCGAGGAGCTGATCGCCGCCGCGCACGCGGGCTGCTTCTCGATGTTCCTCGCCAACGTCCTCAGCGAGGCGGGTCACGAGCCCGAATCCGTCAAGACGACCGCCAAGGTCTCGCTCGACCCCGACGACGGCGGGTTCTCGATCACGCGCAGCGACCTCGACTCCGTGGTCACGGTCGCCGGACTCGAGGACGCGGAGTTCCAGCGCTACGCCGGCGAGGCGAAGCGGGGCTGCCCGGTATCGCGGGCGCTCGGGGCGATCGAGATCGGCCTCGAGGCGCGCTTGGCCTAGCCCGGCCGCGACCCTCATGGATCGAGACATGCGCCGTGTGTTCGTACTCGTGGCGGCGATCGTGCTCGTCGACACCGCCTTCTACGCGGCGCTCGTCCCGGTCCTCCCCCACTACGTCGACGAGCTCGGCCTGTCCCAGACCCAGGCGGGGATCCTCACCGCCTCCTACGCGGCCGGGACGCTCGTCGGCTCGCTCCCGGGCGGGATCTGCGCCAGCCGCTTCGGGGTCAAGCCCACGGTCCTCAGCGGCCTCGGGCTGCTCGCGGTGACCAGCGTCATCTTCGGCTTCGGGGAGAGCACCGCCGTGCTCGTCACGGCCCGCTTCGCGCAGGGGGTCGGCGGCGCCTTCTCTTGGGCCGGGGGGCTCTCGTGGCTGATCGGCAAGGCACCCGCCGAGAGGCGCGGGGAGATGATCGGCTCGGCGATCGCGGCGGCGATCTTCGGCGTCATGCTCGGCCCCGTGCTCGGCGCCGCCGCGGTCGAGCTCGGAACCGAGTGGGTCTTCAGCGCCGTGGGGGTCGTCGCGGTCGGCCTCGCGGCGTGGGCGATCCGGGTGCCCTCCGTTCCGAGTTCCGGCCGCGGAATCGGCGCGCTCCTGCGATCCCGCGAGCGCGCGCTCTGGGTCGGCGTCTGGCTGGTGGCGCTGCCGGCGATCTTCGCGGGCACGATCAACGTCCTGATCCCGCTGAAGCTCGACGAGCTCGGCGCGAGCGCGGTCGGGATCGGCGCGATCTTCCTCGGGGTCGCCGTGGTCGAGGGCGTGATCACTCCGATCATCGGGCGATTCTCGGATCGCCGCGGACGCATGTTGCCGCTGCGGGCGGCGCTCGTCTCGGCCACCGCCGTCGGGGTCGCGCTGGCGTTCATCGACACGCTCGTGCTGGTCGCGCTCGGCACGCTCGCGGTGATCACGGTGCTGGCGCTGTTCTGGGCGCCGGCGATGGCGATGCTCTCTGAGGCGAGCGAGGCGGTCGGCCTCGACCATGGCCTGGCGGGGGCGCTGATCAATCTCGCCTGGTCGGGCGGTCAGGTGATCGGCGGCGGTCTCGGCGGCCCCTTCGCCGAGGCGACGACGGACGCCGCCGCCTACGCCGTGATCGTGATCGCGTGTCTGACCACCCTCGCCGTGATCCTCGCGTCCGCGTACAGGCCGGCGCCTAGCGCACGTTGAATCCCTCGCCGGTCAGCCGCCCGATGTCGTTCGATAACCCGATCGCGAACAGGAATATGACCAGCATGAAGCCGACGACGCTGGCGCGCTCCATGACCGCGAACGGGACCGGGCGCCCGCGGACCTTCTCGACCAGGCTCCAGAAGATGTGGCCGCCGTCGAGCGGCAGGAACGGGAAGAGGTTGATCAGCCCGAGCGAGAGGCTGATCACCGCGAGCAGCGTCAGCGCCGTGCGGGCGTCGAAGTCGATCGCCTGGCGGGTCGTCTCGTAGCTGCCGACGACGCCCGAGATCTGCTCGCGCTTCTCGGTCTCGAAGATGCCGGCGATCACCGAGATCGTCTGGGTCGAGATGTCCCACATGAAGTCGAGCGAGATGTCGGCGGCCTCGGCGGGCGAGGGGTTGACGTCGCGGCGCCCGAACGCGAACCCGAGCCGCGTGCGCTCGACCTCGGGGTCGTAGCGCGGCGGGATCTCGAGCGTCACGTCCTTGCCCCCCCGGTCGACGAGGACCACGGCGGGGCTCGCGGCGACGCAGCCGTCGGTCTGCTCGCCCGCGCACTTGTGATCGGAGATCGCCTCGGCGAGGTCTGGCTGGTCGCCGCGGACGCCGTCGACCGAGATGATCTCGTCACCGGGCTTGAGGATGCCCGCGGCCGCTCCGGTGGCCTCGACCTCGTCGATCTGGCTCGTCCCCTCCTGGATCCCGAACGAGAGCGCGAACAGGAGCACGAAGGCGATCACGATGTTGACCAGCGGCCCGGCGCCGATGACGACGATCCGCTTCCAGACCGGCTGGTGGTAGTAGCCGCGCGCCGCGATCTCGGGCGGCAGCTCCTCCTCGGGGTTCATCCCGGTGATCTTCACGAAGCCCCCGAGCGGGATCGCGCCGATCCCGTACTCGGTCTCGCCCCTCCGGAACGAGACCACCTTCGGCGGGAAGAAGAGGTAGAAGCGCTCGACGCGCATCCCGACGGCCTTGGCCGCGGCGAAGTGCCCGGCCTCGTGGAAGATGATCAGGATCGCGAAGCCGGCGAAGGCGAGCAGGAAGCTCATCGCGCTGTTGCCGCCCCCTCCGCGAGTCCCTCGGCGAGCCTGCGGGCCTCGGCGTCGACCTCGAACAGCAGCTCGAAGTGCCCAACCGACTGGGCCGGGAGGGCGTCGAGGGTGCGGTCGATGACCTCGGGGATCCCGGCGAACGAGAGCCTGCCGTCGAGGAAAGCGTGCACGGCGACCTCGTTCGCGGCGTTGAGGACGCAGGGCGCGGTCCCCCCCACCTCGCCCGCCTCGCGGGCCAGCCGCAGGCAGGGAAAGGTCTCGAGGTCGGGCGGCTCGAAGGTCAGCTCGCCGACCTCGGCGAGGTCGAGGGTCGGGACGTCGACGTCGGCGCGCTCGGGGTGGTTGAGCGCGTAGGAGATCGGCACCCGCATGTCCGGGTGGCCCATGTGCGCGATCGAGGCGCCGTCGTTGAGGTGGACGAACGAGTGGACGATCGACTGCGGGTGGACGACGACCTCGATCCGCTCGTACGGCAGCCCGAAGAGGTGGTGCGCCTCGATCAGCTCGAGTCCTTTGTTGGTCAGCGTCGCCGAGTCGATCGTGATCTTGCCGCCCATCTCCCAGGTCGGGTGCGCGAGCGCCTCCTCGCGGGTCACGTCTCCGAGATCGGTGCGGCCGCGGAACGGCCCGCCCGAGGCCGTGAGCACGAGCCTGTCGACCGTCCCCGGCTTCTCGCGGCGGATCAGCTGGTGGAGCGCCGAATGCTCCGAGTCGACCGGGATCATCTGCGCGTCGGTGGCCTCGGCGAGCGCCATCACGAGCTCGCCGCCGACGACCAGCGACTCCTTGTTCGCGAGCGCGAGGTCGATTCCCTCGGTGAGCGCGACGATCGTCGGGCCGAGCCCGGCCGCGCCGACGATCGCGTTCAGGACCAGGTCCGGCTTCGAGTCGGCGATCAGCTCGCGGATCCCGTCCTCGCCGGCGAGCACCACCCCGCCCCACGCCTTGTTGGCCTCGGCGGCCGATTCGGGGTCGCGGATCGCCACGGCGGGGGCGCCGTGCTTCTGGGCCTGGGCGAGGGCCTGCTCCCAGCTCGTGTCGGCCGACAGCCCCGCCAGCGCCAGATCGTCGCAGGCGTCGATGACCTCGAGCGCCTGCGTTCCGATCGACCCAGTGGAGCCGAGAATCAGTACGCGCTTCACCGGGGTCAGTTTAGGGAGCCGCGTAAAGCGGCCCTGAGCGTGGAATCGACCGGCGGGAGCACTGGCTCCCGCCGGTCGCGCCATCCCCTTCGGCTAGGTGCCGCGCATCGTCATCGCCGTGATCGAGACGTCGCGGATCTTGATGTCCTCGGTGGTCTCGTTGCAGGCGAGCGAGTAGGTGTGGAGCCCGGTCAGCGACGGGCCGAGCGTGTTGATCCCGAACCCGGCGCCGTCCAGAGGGTCGGCGTGGGCGTTCCCGTTGAGGCCGTCCTGCGGGGTGGCGTCGGGAACCGCGCCCGCCCCGATGTGAACGGTCGGCCCACCCAGGAGGTTGCCGTCGACCTGGAGACGGCAGGTCCCGCGGGCGCCGTTGTCGTCGGTCGTGTAGAGCCCGTCGGCGACGACCATCGCCCGCCTCGCGAACTGCTTCGAGACGCTGAGCTTGACCGAGCCGCAGTCGACGAACGTCGTGCTGGTCGGGTTGCACTCCGCGGTCGCCGCGGTGGCCCCGTACGGCAGAACCTTCTGCCGCGAGTCCTTGGCGAGCATGTCGAAATGGATCCTGTTGCCTGCGATTGCGGTCCCGCCGAGCGCGGCCACGAGCGCGACTATTGCCACGATCATCCCCGCCGACGGGCGCCGGATATGGAGCTTGCGCATCCTGCCCTCCTTGGCTTTGTTTACGTGTCCTTACAAACGAACCCGTGAGGGCGGCGCGAGTTGCGTCGCGGCGCTCAGTAGACGAGCGCGACCGACAGGTAGTACCCGACGACGACTGTGAACAGGAGCGCGTCGATGCGGTCGATCAACCCGCCGTGGGGGCCGAAGAGCTTGCCGGTGTCCTTGATGCCCCAATCGCGCTTGATCATCGAGGCGAAGAGGTCGCCGATCGGCGCCGCGACGCCGACCGCGGCGCCCATGATCAGCGCCTCGTTGCCCGTCAGCCAGTCCTGGTAGAGGCCGGCGAGCCAGAAGCCCATCACGGCGCCGAGGAAGCCTCCGAGGAGGCCCTCGTAGGTCTTGTTGGGCGAGATCCGCGGCGCCATCTTGCGGCTTCCGAACATGCGCCCGGCGGCGTAGGCGCAGGTGTCGCCGACGAAGGTCGCGACGAGCACGTCGATCACCAGCGCGCCGCCGTGGTCGGGCAGGTCGCGGAGCAGGATCACGTGCGAGAAGCCGAGCCCGAGCCAGGCGAGCCCGAGCACGGTCACCGACAGCGAGAACGTGACCCGGTCGAGCGTCGGGCGGCGCGTCGCGGCGAGGAACATCAGCGGGAAGACGGCCGCGAACAGCAGCAGGACCTGGAACGAGGTCCCGAAGTGGGCCGCGAGCACCATCCCGACGAACGCGAGGTAGGCCGGCATCTGGAGCGGGCGCGCGTCGGCGGTCATCGCGAAGTACTCGCGCAACCCGACGACTCCGAGGCCCGCGATCGCGACCGTGAACAGCAGGTCGCCGACGGCGACGATCGTGATCGCGAAGGCGATCCAGGGGATCGCCCAGAGGACCCGGCGCGAGGTCTCCGAGCGCAGGAAGCCGATCCGCGGGCGCTTCAGCTTCAGCGGCGGCTTCTCGCGAGTGCGCTCCTGCCCGGGGGCCGGCTCGTCCTCGCGCCCTGGGTCCGGCTCGCGCTCGTCGAGCGATTCCGGGCGCGGCTCCTCCTCGGCTTCCGATTCCGCGTCGGGTTCGGGCGGCTCGGGTGGTGCGGGCGGCTCGGGTGGCGGCTCCTCGCGCCGCCTGCGCGGAGGATCGTCCTTGCTCGGGAAGATCTCGAGCTCCTCGGAGCCCGGCGCGAACAGGTCGTCGTCGTGCGGTCTCATATCCTCGCCCCGTAGCGCCTCTGGCGCGCTTCGAACTCCTCCAGCGAGGCCTGGAACGCCTCGCGGCTGAAGTCCGGCCACAGCTCCTCGCGGAACACGAACTCCGAATAGGCGCATTGCCAGAGAAGGTAGTTGGAGATCCGCTGCTCGCCGCTGGTCCGGATCAGGAGGTCGGGATCGTGCATCCGCGGCGCGTAGAGGTTGGCGCGGAAGGCCTCCTCGCCCCCGCCGGAATAGGCCTCGGCGGCGTCGAGGATCTCGGCGCGGCCGCCGTAGTTGAAGGCGACGAAGAGCGAGATGCGGTCGTTCCCCCTGGTCTCGTCCTCGGCCCACTCCATGCGCTTCACCAGTTCCGGGTCGATCCCTTCCCGGCGGCCGACGAACTGCATGCGTACGCCCTCCTCGTCGAGCTCGGGCGTCTCGCGGTCGATCCGCTCCCCGAACATCTTCATCAGCCCCTCGACCTCCTCCTGGGGGCGGGTCCAGTTCTCGGTCGAGAACGAGTAGACGGTCAGCTCCTCGACCCCGAACTCGACCGCGTCCTTGAGCCTCGCCTTGACGACGTCGGCGCCGGCGCTGTGGCCCTCGATCGGCGGCAGGTCCCGCTGCTGCGCCCAGCGGCCGTTTCCGTCGGTGATGATCGCGACGTACCGCGCGGCCGTCGGCGCCTCGGCCATCAGACGAGAGGGCCCCGGTCCGCGTGCCCGCGGGGGCGCGGGACAGCAAGCTGGGCAAGGACGCAGGGCGCAGCCTTTGCTGGTGGCAAAGGCAAGCCCGAGGACGAAGATCCAGCGCAGCTGTCCCCCGTCATCCGTGGGCGCGGGGGTCGGGGGCCGCTCATCTAAACCTCGAGGATCTCTTCTTCCTTGCCCTTCAGCATCGTGTCGATCTCGCCGGTCGCCTTGTCGGTCTCCTTCTGCAGCTCGGACTCCGCCCGGCGCTCGTCGTCCTCGCCCGCCTCCCCCTCCTTCTTCAGCTCGCGGAGGTCGTGGAGGCAGTCGCGGCGGATGTTGCGGACCGCGATCCTCCCCTCCTCGGCGACCCCGTGGACGACCTTGACCATCTCCTTGCGGCGGTCCTCGGTCAGCTCCGGGATCTGAAGCCGGATCACGTTGCCGTCGTTGTTCGGCGTCAGCCCGAGGTCGGACTCCATGACCGCCTTCTCGATCGCGCCGATCGACGACTTGTCGTACGGCGTCAGCGTCAGCAGCCGGGCGTCGGTCGAGTTGACCTGCGCGAGCTGCTGGAGCGGCGTCTCGGCGCCGTAGTAGTCGACCACGAGGCGGTCGAGCAGGTGCGGCGAGGCGCGGCCGGTTCGCACGGTCGCGAGCTCGTTGCGGGTCGATTCGACGGACTTCTGCATCCGCTCCGCGGCATCGCTCAGAAGCTCGTCAGTCAGCTCGGTCATGAGACCAAAGTGCCCACTCGCTCACCCGAGACGATCCTATCTATGTTGCTCTCGTCAGCCATGTTGAAGACGTAGATCGGCAGCCCGTTGTCCATGCACAGCGAGAGCGCGGTCGAGTCCATCACCTTGAGCCCGCGCTCGATCGCCTCGCGGTGGCCGATCTCGGGCAGGAAGACCGCGTCGGGGTTGTCGGCGGGGTCGGCGTCGTAGACGCCCTCGACGCCGTTCTTGGCCATCAGGATCACGTCGGCGTGGACCTCGAGCGCCCGCAGCGCCGCCGCGGTGTCGGTTGTGAAGAACGGGTTGCCGGTGCCGGCGGCGAAGATCACGACCCGGCCCTTCTCGAGGTGGCGGATCGCGCGGCGGCGGATGTAGGGCTCGGCGACCTCGGTCACCCCCATCGCCGACATCACGCGGGTGTGGAGGCCCTCTCGCTCGAAGGCGTCCTGGAGCGTCAGCGCGTTGAGCACCGTGGCGAGCATCCCCATGTAGTCGGCGGTGGCGCGGTCCATGCCCTTGGCGGCGCCCTCGAGCCCCCGGTAGATGTTGCCGGCGCCGACGACGACGGAGATCTCGACCCCGCGCTCGGTGATCGCGCGCACCTGGCGCGCGATGCGCTCGATCTGAACCGGGTCGGTCCCGTACTCGAGCGATCCCATCAACGCCTCGCCGGAGAGCTTGAGCAGGATCCGGCTGAAGCGGGGCTCGTCGGCCACCGGCTCGGCTACTCCTCCTCGCCGATCTCGAAGCGCGCGATCCGCGCGATCCGGATGTTCTCGCCCGTCTTCGCCGCGAGCTCGGTCCGCAGCTCCTCGATCGTCTTGCCGTCGTGCTTGTCGGCGTTGAAGTGCTCCTGGTCGAGCAGCGCCGACTCCCGCGCCCACTTCTTGAGCTGGCCGTCGACGATCTTCGCGACGACCTCGTCCGGCTTGCCCTCCTCCTTCGCCTTCGCCTCGTGGATCCGGCGCTCGGCCTCGACCTCGGCCTCGGGGATCTCGTCGGCGGAGACGTAGCGGACGCCGGGGATCGCGGCGACGTGGATCGCCACCTGGCGCGCGAACTCCTGGAAGTCCTCGTTGCGGGCCACGAAGTCGGTCTCGCATCGGACCTCGACCAGCGTCCCGACCCTGCCGGTCGCGTGGGTGTAGGAGGCGACGATCCCCTCGCCGGTGCCGCGCCCGCTGCGCTTCGCCGCCGAGGCGGCGCCCTTGACGCGCAGCAGCTCGGCGGCCTTGTCCATGTCGCCGCCGGACTCCTCGAGCGCCTGCTTGGTGTCCATCATCGGTGCCCCCGTGCGCTCGCGCAGGGCCTTGACGTCGGCGGCCGCGATCTTGGTCGGGGTCACTGACCGCCCTCCTTCGTGGGCGCGGAGCCGGCCTTGGCCGGGACCGGCTGCTGCTTCTGCTGCTGTTCCTGCTGGCGCTGCTTCTCAGCCTGCTTGGCCTTCTCGGCCGCGGTCGGCGGCTGCGGGCGCTGGGTCGCCTCGGCCTTTGCGGCGTCCTCGGCCTTCTTCGCCTCCTCGGCCTTGGCGGCCTCCTCGGCCTCGCGCTTGCGGCGCTCTTCCTCCTCGGCCTTGCGGCGGGCCTCCTCTTCCTCGCGCTTTCGCTGCTCCTCAGCGCGGCGCTTCTCGTCCTCGACCCGCCACGCGGCCGCGGCCTCTTCCATCCCGGACCCGATCGTGCTCACGATCAGGTTGCAGGATCGGATCGCGTCGTCGTTGCCCGGGATCACGTAGTCGACCGGGGTCGGGTCGCAGTTCGAGTCGACCAGGCCGATGATCGGGATCCCGAGGCGCTCGGCCTCGTGGAGGGCGATCTCCTCGGTCTTGAGGTCGATGATGAAGACGGCGTCCGGCAGCCGCTGCATGTCCGCGACGCCGCCGAGGTTGAACTCGAGCTTTCGCAGCTCGGCCTCCATCGACATCCGCTCCTTGGTCGGCAGCAGGTCGAGCTTGTCCTCCTCGACCAGGGTGCGGAGCTCGTGCAGGCGCTTGATCCGCACCTTCATCGTGTTGTAGTTGGTCAGCAGCCCACCGAGCCAGCGCTGGTTCACGAACGGCATGTGGCAGCGGTCGGCCCACTCCTTGACCGAGTCCTGAGCCTGCTTCTTGGTCCCGACGAAGAGCACGACCCCGCCCTTGCGGGCGATCTCGGTCGCTTCGTCGGTCGCCTTCTTGAGCAGCTCATCGGTCTTCAGCAGATCGATGATGTGGATGCCGTCCCGCTCGCCGTGCAGATACGGGCGCATCCTCGGGTTCCAGCGGCGCGTCTGGTGACCGAAATGGACTCCGGCCTCCAGAAGCTCCTTGATGCCTACCTCGGCCATTGAAGCTCCTATGTGCTTGGTGTTTTTGCGCGACCTCGCCGGGGTCGTGGGGACCCGGATCGTGCCGGGCAGCCCCCCACGCCGATCGGCGGGGATAGGGGTTAGTTCGAGTGCCCAGTGTAGGCGATGGGCGCCGCTCAGCTCCCGCGAGCGCGTTCGAGCGCCGCGGCCAGGTCCTCGGGCAGCTCGGAGTGGAATTCGAGCTCTTCGCCGCTCGCCGGATGCCGGAACGCGAGCCTGGTGCTGTGCAGGAACTGGCGCTCGAGCCCGTGGCGCCCCTCGTGCCCGTAGCGCGGGTCGCCGGCGACTGGATGGTTGATGGCCGCGAAGTGGGCCCGGATCTGGTGCGTGCGCCCGGTCTCGAGCCGGGCGGCGAGGAAGGTGTCGCGGGGCAGCGTGTCGATGACCTCGAAGTGCGTCCGCGCCTCGCGCGAGCCCGAGCCGCGCACCGCCATCTCGGCGCGCCGGCGGCGGTGCCGCCCGAGCGGGGCGTCGATCGTCCCCGTGCGTGCGTCGAGGTGCCCCTCGACCAGCGCCCGGTACTCGCGCTTCGCCTCGCGGGTGCGGATCTGCTCGGCGAGCGAGCGGTGCGCCCCGTCGTTGCGGGCGACGACCATCAGGCCCGAGGTGTCCTTGTCGAGCCGGTGGACGATCCCGGGGCGCTCGGGCTCGCCGCCGCCGCTGAGGTCGGCGAGCAGCTCGACCAGCGTCACCCCCTTGTGCGAAGGCGCCGGGTGGACGACGAGCCCCGCGGGCTTGTCGACGACCACGACGTCGTCGTCGACGTGGACGACATAAGACGGCGGCTCCTCCGCTTCGCGTCCCGGGCCGCCTTTGGCGCCATCAGGGGTCATTCCCTCGCCGGCCCGTCGTCGGTCTCCGGCAGCAGGACGAGGCAGACGATCCCGGCGACGATCGCGACGTCGGCGATGTTGAACGTCGGCCAGGCCGGCAGATCGATGAAGTCGATCACCGAGCCGATCCGCACCCGGTCGGCGAGGTTTCCGAGCGCGCCGCCGACCAGAAGCCCGGCGGCGATCCAGACCCGCGGCCCGCGGACGGTGGTCGCCATGTAGGTGAGGACGGCGATCAGCGCCACGATCGTTATCGAGATCAGGACCGGGCTCGCGCCGGCGAAGCGCCCGAAGGCGATCCCGCGGTTGTGCACGTTGGTGAACGAGAGGAAGGGCAGCACCTCGACCTCCTCCCCGCGCGAGATGTCGGCGCTGACCAGCGCCTTCGAAGCCTGATCGAGCGCGACGACGAGGCCCGCGAGGGCCAGCGCCCGGGTGGCGGTCCTCAAGCGGAGTCGATCGCGTTGACGAGAATCGCCTGCACGATCAGGAGCACGAAGATCGCGATTATCGGGCTGATATCGATCATCCCGATCGGTTTGATGAAGCTGCGGAAGATGTTCAGGTACGGGTCCGCGGTCTGCTCGGCGAAGCCGATGATCCCGTTGAGGATCGCGTTGTCGGGGCGGCGCGGGAACCACGAGACCAGGATCCGGATGAAGATCACGATCATGAAGACGAGGAACAGGTTGTCGACGAATTCGGCGACGTCGTGGTTGTCGATCGCGGCGATGCTCATTTCCTCATCTTCTCCAATGTCGTCTCGACCGCGGCGCGAAGCGCGTCGGCGAATCCCTCGCGGTCGAGCGTTTCGAGCCCGGCTTCGGTGATCCCGCCGGGCGAGGCGACCGCGTCGCCGATCTCATCGGGAGTCCTCTCGCGCAGCAGCTCGCCGGTTCCGGCGATCGTCTCGGCGATCGCGAGCGTCAGGTCGGTTCGCGACAGCCCGGCGCGCTCGCCCTCCTCGATCAGGGTGCCGGCGACCCGCGCGACGTAGGCCGGCCCGCAGCTCGTCACCGCCGTCGCCGCGTCGATCTGGTCGTCCCTGACCTCGATCGCGGTCCCCAGGGCCCGCAGCAGCTCGACCAACGGCTCGGCGGCGCCCCCGGCGAACCGCTCCGAGAGCGCGAAGCAGAGCACGCCGCGCCCCACCGAGACGCCCTGGTTCGGGATCACGCGCAGGACCGGCGCCCCCGGCAGCGCCTCCTCGACCGTGGCGAGCGGCGTGCCGCCGAGCATCGAGATCACCGGGGTGGCCGCGTCGCCGAGCTCGGCGGCGACCTCGCCGAGCTGGGCCGGCTTCATCGCCAGGACGAGGACTTGGGAGCGCTCGGCGAGCTCGGCGTTCGAGCCGACCGCGACGCCGCCGAGCTCGGCGGCGAGCTGCTCCGCGCGCTTCGGCTCGGCGTCGGTGAACGCCAGATCGGCGTCCGAGCCCTCGGCCCCGGCCCAGCCGCGCGCCATCGCGGAGCCCATGCGCCCCGCACCGATCAAGCCGATTCTCATGGCACGAAGGTTATTGAGCGCGCGTCAGTACTACTTGAGGATCAGGAACTTGTAGTCGATGGGGGGCGGGGCGACCGCGCCAATCTCGTCCGCGCTGAGGCAGGCCTGGACCTCAACCGTCCCGGCGCCAACGTTGTGGAGGGTGATCGCGAGCTGGCTTTGGCCGAAATATGTCAGCGCGCCTACCGGGGTCATGACGACGTTGTCGCCCGGTACGACGCCTGCCACTGGGACGTTGACGCTGAAGCACTGGTTCTGGCCGGCGGCGAAGTCCGGGATGTCGACGCTGGCGACAACCGCTGTGCCCGCAGTGGTCGCAGTGCCCGCAGTGGTCGCGGCGGCTGCCTTCGGGACCTCGGTGAAGGTGCTCTCGTTTGCCTTCGCGCCGGTAACGGCGTTGTCAGCTATTTTCGGCTCCGTCACCGCCTTGTTCTTGATGTTCTTGGTCTTGACCTGATTCTTCTTCAGCTTCACCTTTACGGCGTACGCGCTGCTTCCGAGCGCGACGCAGAGCGAGAGCGCGGCGACGATCATTGCCGCCCTCGGCATCTGGCGGTCGAGTCTGTCCTTCATAAGTGCTCCTTCACTTAGTGGACGGGGTAGCCGATCTTATCCCCACCGCGCGTGGTACCGAAGCAGGAACCGCCCGAGGCCGGCGGCCGCTAGCTCTGGTTGAAAAAGCCGCGCTCGAGCATCCGCTCGGCTTCGGCGGCCGAGACCTGGACGTTCTCGGGCGTGAGCAGGAAGGTCTGGGTCGCGATCTTCTGCATCCCGCCGCCGAGCGCGTAGGTGAGCCCGGAGCAGAAGTCGATCAGCCGCCGCGAGAGGTCCGCGTTCGTGTCCTGGAGGTTGAGGATCACCGGGCGCCGGGATTTGAACTCGTCGGCGACCTGCTGGGCGTCGTTGAAGTTTCGAGGCGCGACGAGCTTCATCTGCACGTCGGCGCCGTTGCCGCGCCCGCCCCCGCGGGGCTCGGCCGGCTCGAGATCGGGAGGCGCCTCCTCGACCGCGGTGCGTCCGCGCCGCGAGGGCATTTCGTCTCCGAAGATGTCGTCGACGTCGTCGCCGCCGAAGTCCCCACGCCCGCGCGATGCGCCGCGCGAGGTGCGCGGCTCGCGGATCGGCGCGTCGGCCATCGTGTCCGGCCCCTCGCCGCCCCCGCCCCCGCCTCCGCGGGTGCGAGAGGCGCCGCCGACGTCATCGTGCTCGTCGGTGTACTGGCCCTCTTCGATGTAGTCGCCTTCGACGAGCCCGAAGTACTCGAGCGCTCGCCGCCATGTGTCACCTATAGCCATCGATGCCTCAGTTCGGCTCGCACGGTACGAATCCTCTACCCGGGATTATGCCGTGTGTCACGAGGACCCCCGTGCAAGATTCCTGCCTGACCGCGGTTCAGGCGTAGAGAGCGGTTCCCAGGCGGACGATCGTCGCCCCTTCCTGCGCCGCGACCTCGTAATCCTGGCTCGTGCCCATCGACAGCCGCTCGAGCCCGTGCTCGCCCGCGAGCGTGGCGAGGCGCGCGAAATAGGGGCGCGAAGCCTCGGGATCCTCGCTGAACGGGGGCATCGTCATCAGCCCCGAGACCCTGACCGGGCAGCGCTCGATGAAATCCTCCAGCGACTCTGGCTCGATGCCGCCCTTGCTCTGCTCGCCGGCGAGGTTTACCTCGACAAGGATCTCGGTCCCCGGATCGGCGCCTTCGAGCTTCGCCAGCGCCGAGTCCGACGCGAGCGAGTGGATCAGGCGCACCTGCGGGAGCAGCTTCGCGACCTTGCGGCTCTGGAGGTTGCCGATGAAGTCCCACTCGAAGGCCTCGCCCCAGCGCTCGCGCTTGGCCTCGAGCTCCTGGAGCCGGTTCTCGCCGACGAGCGTCACCCCGGCCTCTTGGAGCGCACCCATTTCCTCGGCCGGGACGTACTTGGTCGCCGCGAGCAGCTCGACCCGGTCGCCGACCGCCTCGCGGGCGCGCTCGAGGTTGGCGCGGATCTTCTCCGGCTCGAGGCCGTGGATCAGGCCCGGCATCAGGCGATCCGCACCAGTCCGGTCTGGCGGCCGGTGACGCCGTTGTCGCGGCGGTGGGAAAAGAAGAGCTCGGGGTTGCAGCTCGTGCAGAGCTCGGTGTCTTCGACGTCCTCGACCCCCGCCTCGGCGAGCCGGGCGCGGGCAACGGCGGCGAGATCGAGCATCCGCCCGTCGGCGATGCCGTCGAGGTCCGCGAAAGCTTCGAGCACCTCGTCGCCGACCTCGTAGCAGCAGCGACCGATCCCGGGCCCGATCGCGGCCGCGCTCGCGCCCACGGCCTCGGCGGCGCGGGCGACGATCCCCGCCGCGAGCCCGCGCCAGCCGCCGTGCGCCATCGCCACGCCACCCTCGCCCGCGAGCGCGATCGGCAGGCAGTCCGCGACCTGGACCAGCGGGACGAGGCCCTCGGCCGCGGTCGCCTGCGCGTCGACGTGGTCCTCGGCCGCCACTCCCTGCGCGAACGGGCTCGGCTCCTGGGGCTTGTCGTGCCATGCGAGCTCCGCGCCGTGGACCTGGTGGCCGATCAGCACCGAATCCAAATCGACGCCGGTCGCGCGCGAGAGCAGTCCGCGGTTCTCGAGCACCCGCTGGGGCTGGTCGTCGGTCAGGAGCCCGACGTTGAGGCTCTCGAACGGCCCCTCGCTGACGCCGCCGGTCCTGGTCGTGAACGCGGCCTTCGCCCCGGGTAGCTCCGCCTCGAGCCAGCGCAGCCCGTCTTGCTCGCGCCAGTCCATATCGGCAGCGTAGTGGCGCGCCCTCAGCCTGCTTCGCGCGCCGCCGCGAGCGCGCGCTCGAGCTCGGCCTCGCGGCCAGAGAGCTCGCCGTCGAGCTTCGCCGCGAGCGCGGCCTCGAGCCCGCGGCCGACCGCGGGGCCCTCGGGGACCCCGGCCGCGATCAGGTCCTCGCCGTCGATCTCGAGCGCGACGTGCCGCCACTCGCCGGCCCAGCGATCGAGCCACTCGCCGCCGCTCGAGGCGCGCGCGACCAGGAGCTGGATCGGGTCCCAGGCGCGGGCGATCCGCGACGCCTCCGAGGGGCTCGCGGGGTCGGCTTCGGCGAGCTCACGCGTCTGCGCCAGCAGCGGTCGGATCGCGAGCATGATCGCGAGATCGCGCGCGGCGAAGCCCGCCCAGGGCTCGCGCGCGGCGAGCTCGGCGACCGCCGAAGCGCGCTTGGGCCCATCGGTGTCGACGTCCTCGGGCATCAGCCCCCAGTCGCGGACGAGCGCGAACGCCGGCCCGGGGTCGGGCTCGGCGGCGATCCGCCGCAGCTCGGCGAGCGCCCGCTCGCCGGAGACCGTGCCGAGGTCCGCCTCGCGCAGCAGCCCCGCGGTCTCGCCCTCGAGTTCGAAGCCGAAGCGGGCGGCGTAGCGGGCCGCGCGCAGGGTCCGCGTCGGATCGTCGGCGAACGACCCGGCGTGGAGGACGCGCAGCAGCCCGGCGCGCAGGTCATCGACCCCGCCGTGGGGGTCGATCGGATCGGGCGGCCCGGCGAGCGGGACGGCGATCGCGTTGACGGTGAAGTCCCGCCGCGCGAGGTCCTCGACCAGCGGCGCCGGGCGGACCTCGGGCAGCGCTCCCGGGCGCGGATAGCGCTCGGCGCGCGCGGTCGCGAGGTCGACGGTCAGCTCGCCGGCGCGCACGGTCGCCGTCGCGAAGCGGTCGTGCTCGCGGAGCTCGCCGCCGAGCGCCGCCGCGACCTCGCCGATGTCGCCCTCGACGACGACGTCGAGGTCGGCGTGCCCGCCGGCGCTCGCCAGCGTCGGGCCGAGCAACAGGTCGCGGACCGCGCCGCCGACGAGGTAGGCGTCGGCCCCCGCGGCCGCCTCGCGCAGCGCGTCGATCCCCGGAAGCCCCTCGAGGCGCTCGGAAAACGCTCCATGGTCTATATCTGCGGCGCCCACAGCCCCATTCCCTACCATGCTGCATCGCAGGATGTCCTCCCTGGTCGATCTCGCAAAGCGCCTCCGGCGCGACGTCACGAAGTTGGTGCAGCGGGTAACCGGGACGCAACCACCCCCCGACAAGAGGGAAGAGATCAGCGGATTCTTCGAAAAGCAGTGGAAAGAGCGCCGCGGGCTCGTGATCGCCGCCGGGGCGGGCGCCGCGTGCCTGGTGGTCGCGCTCGCCGGCTATCTGATCTTCAAGCGCCCGGGCGACGTCAAGAACTCGGGGATCTTCAACGAGGTCCAGCCCGAGCTGACCCGCGGGGTCGTCGATTGGCCCTCCTACGGGCTCAACGACGAACGGACGCGCTATCTGCCGCGCAAGGGCCTCCGGCCCCCGTTCAAGCGGCGCTGGGACTTCGGCACCGGGACGCTGATGGAGTTCTCCCCCGTGCTCCAGGACGGGACCCTCTACGGCGTCAACAACGACGCGCTGGCCTTTGCGATCGATGCGAAGAGCGGCGAGCCGAAGTGGGAGCGCAGGATCGGCGAGCTCAACGCCTCCTCCCCGGCCTTCGCCTACGACACCCTCTACGCGGTCAACCTCGAACCCGGCCAGGCGATGGCGCTCGACCCGGAGAACGGCAAGACGATCTGGGAGCGCGACCTGCCCGGGCGCTCGGAGTCCTCACCCGTCGTCGCCGACGACAAGGTCGTCTTCGGCTGCGAGAACGGCGAGGTCTTCGCACTCGACGCCAAGACCGGCAAGGTCGTCTGGACGCGCGAGGTCGACGGGGCGGTCAAGGGCGGGCCGGCGCTCAACGACGGGGTGATCTACGTCGGCGACTACGGCGGCACTCTTACCGCGATCAACCTCGACGACGGCAGCGTCAAGTGGGAGTCCTCGGCCTCGGGCGGCAGCTTCGGCCGCGCCGGCAGCTTCTACTCGACCCCCACCGTCGCCTTCGGGCGCGTCTACATCGGCAGCAAGGACAGCCGCATGTACAGCTTCGAGGCGGCGAGCGGGAAGCTCGTCTGGAGCCATTCGACCGGCTCCGAGCTCTACGCCGGCCCCGCGGTCGCCGACACGATCGCGACCGAGCCATCGGTCTACTTCGGCGGCCTCGACGGCCACGTCTACGCGCTCGACGCCGAGACCGGCGACGAGCGCTGGTCGAAGGCCGCCGGCGGCAGCGTGATCGGCGCCGGAGCAGTGATCGGCCAGATCTTCTACGTCTCCAACCTCAGCAAGCGCGCGACCGCCGGCTTCTCGACCAAGACCGGCAAGCGCGTCTTCGGCGTCCCCCACGGCGCCTACAACGCGGCGATCTCGGACGGCAAGCAGATCTACTTCAACACCTACGCCGGCGTCTCCGCGTACAAGCGCAAGCCCGGCGGCTCGATCTCCCAGAAGGAGAAGAAGGCCGGCAGGGCCGCCCGCGAGAAGGCCCGCGAGGCGGCGAAGCAGGCCAACAAGAAGAAGAAAAAGGGCTAGGCGACGAGCCGGACCGGGATCCCGGCCTCGTCCATCCGCCGTTTGGCCTCGGCGACCGTGTAGGTGCCGTAGTGGAAGATCGAGGCGCAGAGCACCGCGTCGGCGCCGCCCTCGCGCACCCCCTCGACGAGGTGGTCGAGCTCGCCCGCCCCGCCCGAGGCGATGACCGGGATCCCGACCGCCTCGGCGATCGCCCGGGTCAGCTCGAGGTCGTAGCCGTCGGTGGTCCCGTCGCGGTCCATGCTCGTCAGCAGGATCTCCCCCGCTCCGAGCTCTTCAGCCTCACGCGCCCAGTCGACCGCCTCGCGCTCGGTGCGAACCCGCCCGCCATTCAGGAATACGTCCCACTCGGCGTCTCCGAAGTGGCCTGGAGGCGCGTCGCAGGTCTCCGAGCTCTCCCCCGCCGAGCGGCGTTTCGCGTCGATCGCGACGACGACGCACTGCGAGCCGAAGACCTCGGCGAGCTCGGTGATCAGCTCGGGCCGCTCGAGCGCCGCCGAGTTGACCGAGACCTTGTCGGCGCCGGCGTCGAGCACCGCCTGGGCGTCGGCGACCGAGCGGATCCCGCCGCCGATCGTGAACGGGATGAAGACGTTGTCGGCGGTCCTGCGGGCGAGCTCGACGATCGTCTCGCGGCGCTCGTGCGAGGCGGTGATGTCGAGGAAGACGAGCTCGTCGGCGCCCTCGGCGTCGTAGCGCTCGGCGAGCTCGACCGGATCGCCCGCGTCGCGGAGGTCGACGAAGTTGGTGCCCTTGACGACCCGCCCGGACTCGACGTCGAGGCAGGGGATTACCCGCTTCAAGACCATGGAGCGAGGTTAGCTGGGGCTTCTCAGCGCCCTACGGGTCGAGGCTGAACGGCGGGTACTTGTCGGTGACGAGCAGGAACGCGTAACCCTCGACCCGCAGCGCCCAGCGGTGGACGCCGAGCACGAAGTCGAACATCCCCCGCGGGTAGCGGCCCGTGAACATGATCGCGAACCAGGAGAGCACGACGACGATGAACGCAGCGATACCGAGGAAGAACAGCGCGATGTAGTGCGGGATAGCGAGCAGCCACTTGACCAGCGGCAGTCCCTGGGAGAGGTCGTTCTCCGCGTCGGGGTAGTCGATGTCGAGCTTCACGGACTGCTGCTCGTCGGTCGAGGGGTACTCGTCCCGCATAAGCGACATGTAGACCCCGACCCTGGTCGTGAACCGGGTCAGCTCGAGGTTCCAGTCGAACCACCAGCGCGGGTACTTGCGCCGGAAGAGCAGCATCAGCACCAGGGGCAGGAAGACGACTCCGCCGAATGACGCGTACGTCGCGTAGTCATCGCCGTAGCCGCCGAAGCCCCCGGTCAGCAGCCCGACGATGATCAGAATCGGGATCGCGACGAAGATCCTGAAGAACGTTGTCAGCCGGTTCAGCTCGCGGTCGGGGTACTCGACGTCGAAGCGGACCGGATAGTCGCTGCCCATGCGTACTCCTCCTCCGTAGGGTTCGCGGCCAGCGTACGCCCGGGTGTGGACGCCGCCCGCGGAGTCGGACTACGCAGCGAGCCGGAACGGCGGGTACGCATCGGTGGCCAACAGCCACGCGTACCAGAACACGCGCGCGTACCAGCGCAGCAGGCCCTCGAAGAAGTCGAAGATCCAGCGCGGGTAGCGGCCGGTGGCGAGTATCGCCAGCCACGCGACGATCATCAGCGGAACGACCGCGAGGCCGAGCAGCGCCAGCACGAGGTAGTGCGGCGCCGCGAGCAGCCACTTGACCAGCGGCAGCCCGCGGTTGAGGTCGCGCTCGACGTCCGGGAACGGGACCTCGAAGTGGACCGACTGGCGATCCTCGGTCGAGGGGTAGCGGTCGTCCATCAGCAGCAGGTAGACGAGCACGCGGTCGAGGAAGCGGAACAGCTCGACGTTCCAGTCGAACCACCAGCGCGGGTAGCGGCGGCGGAAGACGATCATCAGCGCGGTCGGGAGGATCACCGCGCCGCCGGTGCTCAACGCGACCTGGCGCCCGCCGACGTCGGCCGCGGCGTCGCTGAGGATCAGGCCGAGGATGAAGACGATCGGCAGCCCGAGCAGAATCCGCAGCGCGGTCGTGGAGCGGTTGAGCGGCCGGTCGGGATAGTCGACCTCGAGGGTCACGGGATAGGCGTCCGCCATCAGCTCAACCCGCCAGCACTTCCTTCGCCTCGGCGATCGTGAACCGCCCCTCGTAGAGCGCTCGGCCGACGATCACGCCGCTGAGCGCCGGCAGCTCGAGGTCGGCGAGCCGCTCGAGGTCGGCGAGCGAACCGACCCCGCCCGAGTAGGTGAGCGCGGCGCCACCGCTCTCGCATGCCTGCGCAACGGTCTCGAGCTCCTCGAACCCCGGGCCCTCCATCAGCCCGTCGGCTTCGACCGGCGTGAAGACGAAGCGCTCGGCGCCGCGCTCGCTGAGCGCCGCGATCAGATCGGCGGGGGTCGTGTCGGTGCCCTCGGTCCAGCCCTGGCGCGAGACGCGCCCGCCACGGGCGTCGACCGAGATCACGATCCGGTCGGAGTGCGCCTCTGCGACGGCGGATACGAAGTCGGGATCGTCGATCGCCGCGGTCCCGAGCACGACCCGCTCGACCCCGGCCGAGATCGCCTCCTCGACCTTGACCGAGTCGCGCATCCCGCCCCCGAGCTGGATCGGGACGCTGACCGCGGCGGCGATCCTGCGCACGTGGTCGAGGTTGCGGGGCTCGCCCTCGCGGGCGCCGTCGAGGTCGACGACGTGGAGCCAGTTCGCGCCCGCCTCCGTCCAGCGAGTCGCCGCGTCAACGGGATCGTCGTCGTAGGCCGTCTCGCGCTCGTAGTCGCCCTGCATCAGGCGCACCGTGCGGCCGCCGCGGATGTCGATCGCCGGGTAGAGGACCACGCTATGTGAGCTCGACGAAATTCTTGAGCAGCGCCAGCCCGGCGACGCTCGACTTCTCGGGGTGGAACTGGAAGCCGTAGACCGACCCACGCTGAACCGCGCAGGCGAAGCGCTCGCCGTAGGCGGCGGTGCCGAGCACGTCGGAGCGCTCGGCAGGCACCGGCGTGTAGGTGTGGACGAAGTAGAAGGGCGGCTCGGGCCCGATCCCGGCGACGATCGGCTCCTCACGCTCCCAGTGGACCGGAGACCAGCCGATGTGCGGGACCTTTAGCCCGTTCGCCGGCAGCGGCTCGACGCTGCCCGGGAGCAGTCCGATGCCGGCCTCCCCATCCCCCTCGACCGAGGAATCGAAGAGCAGCTGCATCCCGAGGCAGATCCCGAGCACAGGAACGCCCGCCTCGGCGCGCTCGGTGGCGAGCTCGTCGAAGCCGAGCTCGCGGACCCGCTCCATCGCCTTCGGAAAGGCGCCGACCCCGGGCAGCACGACGCCCGCGGCCTCGCGGGCTCGCTCCACGTCGCTCGTCCGCTCGACCTCGGCGCCGACCCGCTCGAGCGCCTTCTCGACCGAGCGAAGGTTGCCCATCCCGTAGTCGAGGATCGCGATCCGCGTCACTCGGTGAGCGTGCCCTTCGTCGAGGGCACGCCCTTCTCGTCCGGGTCGATCTCGACCGCTTCCCGCAGCGCCCGGGCGAATGCCTTGAACGCGGCCTCGATCATGTGGTGCGCGTTCGAGCCCCGGAATACCGTCAGGTGCAGGGTCAGTTTTGCGTTGTTGGCGACGGCGCGGAAGAACTCCTCGGTCAGCTCGGACTCGTAGCCCGCGATCGTGACCGGCGGGATCTCGGCCTCGTAGAGGCACAGCGGGCGCCCCGAGATGTCGATCGCCGCCTCGGCGAGCGCCTCGTCCATCGGGATCGTCGCCGCGCCGTAGCGGCGGATCCCGGCCCGGTCGCCGAGCGCCGCGTCGAGCGCCTGCCCGAGCGCGATCCCGATGTCCTCGACCGTGTGGTGAGAGCCGGTCTCGAGGTCGCCCTTCGCCTTCAGCTCGAGCCCGAGCCGCCCGTGGCGGGCGAGCAGGTCGAGCATGTGGTCGAGGAAACCGACCCCGCTCGAGGCCGAGGCGGCGCCCCCGTCCAGGTCGAGCTTCAGCGAGACGTCGGTCTCGCCGGTCTTGCGCTTTATGTCGGCTTTTCGGCTCATGTCTGTGCTTTGCGGCTCAGGTCCTGGTCGTTGCGTGCTTCCATCGATTCCCCGTGGACGGGGAACCCCTCGGAGCGCGCCAGCGTAGCGCCGGGCGGAGCCAGGGCTGCAGCCGCGCTGGCGGGCACGCCGACGATCGAGATCCGGCGCCTGAACGTGCCCGGGCCGAGCGGGCCCTGGAAGCGCCCCGCCCCGCCGGTCGGCAGCACGTGGTTGGACCCGGCGACGTAGTCGCCGAACGCGGTGCCCGAGCCCTCGCCGACGAACACGCAGCCCGCGGTGCGCACGTTCCTGGCCATCTGCTCGGCGTCCTCGGCGGCGATCTGGAGGTGCTCGGGAGCGAGCGCGTCGGCGAGCGCCAGCGCAGCGTCGGCGTCGGGGGCGGCGACCAGCGCGAGCGGCGGGTCGGCGACGCTCGGGCGCTGCTTCGCGAGTTCGTCGACCTCGGCCTCGATCCGGTCGAGCAGCGCCGTCTCGACCGCGGCCGCGACCAGCAGCCCGTCATCGCCATGCTCGCCCTGGGCGCACAGGTCGAGCGCGATCGTCCGGGGGTCGGCGGTCCCGTCGACGATCGCCATCAGCTCCGAGGGCCCGGCGATCCCGTCGATCCCGACCCGGCCGACGAGCTGGCGCTTGGCCTCCTGGACGTAGCGGTTGCCGGGCCCCGCGATCACGTCGACCGGCGCGATCGACTCGGTCCCGAGCGCCATCGCGGCGATCGCCTGGGCGCCGCCGAGCGCGTAGACCTCCTCGACCCCGGCGATCGCGCAGGCGGCGAGGATCACCGGGCTGAGCTCGCCGTCTGGGCCGGGCGGCGTCGCGAGCGCGACGCGCTCGACCCCGGCGACGAGCGCCGGGATGCAGCACATCAGCGCGCTCGAGGGATAGGCGGCCTTGCCGCCCGGCGCGTAGACGCCCGCCGCCGCGAAAGGGATCTCGCGCAGGACGACGCTCTGGCCGGCGGCGAGCTCGAGCTCGCGCTCGGAGTCGGCGGCGATCTGCGCCTCGGCGACCGCGCGGATGTTCGCCGCGGCGGTCCGCAGGGCTTCGAGCAGCGTCGGGTCGAGCGACTCGGTCGCGCCGGCGACGGCGTCGGGGTCGACCCTGAAGTCGGCGGGGGGCGTCTCGCCGAGCCGCGCGGCGACCTCGCGGACGCCGCCGTCGCCGTCGCGCTCGACCTGCTCGACGATCGCCCGAACCTCATCACCCACCGCCGCGAGCGGCGGGGCGAGTGAGCGCAGCTCCGCCGCAAGCGCAGCCGGGTCGGTGCCGTCCCAATCGCGGCGCTTGATCCTCATTTGAGCCCCTCCCGCAGCCGCGCGACGAGATCGTCGACCTCGGCGGCGCGCAGCTTGTGCGAGACGCGGTTCGCGACCAGCCGCGCGGTGCTCGGCGCGATCTCCTCGCGGACCTCGAGGTCGTTCTCCTCCAGCGTCCGCCCGGTCGCGACCAGGTCGACGATCCCGTCGGCGAGCCCGACCAGCGGAGCGAGCTCGACCGATCCCTTGACCTCGATCACCTCGGCCTGGTGGCCGGTCTGCTCGAAGTAGCGCTCGGTGATGTTCGGGTACTTGGTCGCGATCCGCACCGTGCCCAGGCGGCGCTCGGACTCATCGAGCCGGTCAGATCCCCGGCGCGCGGCCAGGACCATGCGGCAGGCGCCGTAGCCGAGGTCGAGAAGCTCGTAGACGCCGCGGTCGCGCTGCTCGAGCAGGACGTCCTTGCCGGTGATCCCGAGGTCGGCGGCGCCCGCCTCGACGTAGGTCGGGATGTCGGAGGGCCGGATCGTGACCACGACCAGGCCGCCGGTCTCGAAGATCAGCGAGCGCGAATCGGAGCGCAGCTCGGCGGTGTCGGTTCCGATCGCGTCGAGCGCGTCGAGCGTCTCGATGAACAGCGCGCCGCGCGGGATCGCGAGCACGAGCGCGCCGCCCGCTCGAGGGCGCGCGGCGCGGTCCACCGTGCCGGGACTCATCTCGCACTCTCCCGCCGGGACCGACCGCTGTTGATGAGGACCACGTGGGGCCTCATGAGCCCTCCTCGTCGGCGATTCGCTCCTCCTCGGCCTGGGCGAGGTGGACTCGCTCGAGGTAGAGGCCGAAGCCGGCGGCGGGCAGCGGGCGCCCGAAGCGCGCCAGAAGCTCGTCGTAGCGGCCCCCGCCGCCGAGGATGAAGCCGAGCGCGGGGTCGTAGACCTCGAGGATCGCGCCGCTGTAGTAGCCGAGGTCGCGGAGCAGCCCGAGGTCGAGCTGGACGCGGTCGGCGACGCCGCGCTCCTCGAGCGCGTTGAAGGTCGCCTGGAGTCGGCTCGTCGCGCGCTGGACCGCCTCGCCGCCGAGCTCGCGAGCCTGGTCGAGGATCTCGCTCCCGCCGCGCAGGGTCGGCAGCGTCAGCAGGGTCTCGCGGCGGCCCGTACCGAGCGGCTTGAGCTCGGCGACCTCGGCCTCGAGCCCGACCAGATCGTGGGCGGCGAGCGTGTCGATGATCCGCTGGCGCTGATCGCCCTCGACCCCGAGCTCCTCGAGCAGCTGGCGGTAGAGGTCGGCGTGGCCGAGCCCGATCACCGCCCGGCTGAGGCCGGCCGCGTCGAGCGCCGCGCAGAGCAGCTCGACGACCTCCGCGGTTCCCTCGGGGGCGTCGAGCCCGATCAGTTCGACGCCGACCTGCATGAACTCGCGCATCTGCCCGCGCTGGGGGCGAACCGCGCGGTAGGCGTTGCCGACGTAGAAGAAGCGGAACGGCGGCTCGGCGTCGGCGTAGCGGGTCGAGACCAGGCGCGCGATCGGGATCGTCATGTCGGTGCGCAGCGCGAGCAGCCCGCCGCGCTCGTCGAAGAAGCGGTAGGCCGCCGACGAGCTGCGCGCGTCGCCGCGCGACAGGACCTCGTCGTACTCGATCGTCGGCGTCGCGACCTGCCCATAGCCGCGGGACTCGAAGACCTCGCAGAGCGAGTTCTGGAGCGCGCGCAGCTCGCGCATCTCGTCCGGGAGGACGTCGCGGGTGCCCGGCGGTATCGGGTGCAGGTCCGTCATTTGCAGGAGATTAGAGTCGGGGGCCCGGCCCGCCCGCAAGGGGCAAACCAGCGGCTGACGCGACTACGCCGGGACTCGCTCGGCCGAGACTCGGTCGATGCGGGCGCCGAGCTCTCGCAGCCGGAGATCGATGCGCTCGTAGCCGCGGTCGATCTGGACCACGTTGCCGATCTCCGAGGTGCCGTCTGCGGCGAGCGCCGCGATGAGCATCGCCATCCCGGCGCGGATGTCCGGGCTCTCGACGCGCGCGCCGTGAAGCCGGCTCGGACCGCTGACGATCGCCCTGTGGGGATCGCACAACGTGATCCGAGCGCCCATCGCGACCAGCTTGTCGACGAAGAACAACCGGTTCTCGAACATCTTCTCGAAGATCAGGATCGTGCCCTCGGCCTGGGTCGCGAGCGCGAGCGCGATCGACGTCAGGTCGGCCGGGAAGGCCGGCCACGGGCCGTCGTCGATCTTCGGGATCGCGTCGCCGATGTCGTCGCGCACCGCGAGCTTCTGCTCCGGCGGAACCAGCACGTCGCGCCCCTCGACCGTCGATTGGAGGCCGAGGCGGCGGAACTGGCGACGGATCGACTGCAGGTCCTCGGGCTCGGTGTCGCGGACCCAGAGCTGCCCGCCGGTGACCGCCGCGAGCGCCATGAAGCTCGCGATCTCGATGTGGTCGGGGCGGATCGTGTGCTCGGCGCCGCCGAGCTTGTCGCGGCCGTTGACGGTCATCACGTTGGAGCCGATCCCGTCCACGGTCGCGCCCATCGCGGTAAGCAGCTCGGCGAGGTCCTGGACGTGCGGCTCGCAGGCCGCGTTGAGGATCGTCGTCGGCCCGGGCGTCAGCGCCGCGGCGAGCAGCGCGTTCTCGGTTCCCATGACCGATGGCTCGTCCATGAAGATCCGCGTCGCCTTGAGGCCGTCGGACGGCGCGCTGAGCTCGATCCAGTTGCCGCCGTCGACCTTGGCGCCGAGGTCGCGGAAGGCGTCGAGGTGGGCGTCGAGCCGGCGACGCCCGATCGTGTCGCCGCCCGGCGGCGGCATCCGCGCCTGCTTGAAGCGCGCCAGCAGCGGTCCCGCGACCAGGAACGAGGCGCGGATCTTCTCCGAGGCGTCCTCGTCGGGCTCGGTGCCGCTGACGGCGTCGGCCTGCAGCCGTAGCTCGTGATCGCCCTTCCAGGCCACCTTGACGCCGAGCAGCTCGAGCAGCGCCAGCATCGATTCGACGTCGCGAATCCGCGGCACGTTGTGGAGAACGAGCTCCTCCTCGGTGAGCAGGCAGGCGGCGAGGATCGGCAGGGCCGAGTTCTTGTTTCCGGCCGCCACTATCTCGCCGGACAGGGGCGCGCCGCCTTGGATTACGAACTTCTCCATGGGCGAGCTAGGGTAACGGCCGCCATGCGGCGACGATGGAAGATTCTGATCGGGATCGGGCTGGGCCTCGCGGCGCTGCTGATCCTCAACACGGTCGTGGTCAACAACCAGACCAAGGAGGCCTCGACGACGGTCGACGGGGCCCAGATCGTCGACGCGTTCGGGGGTGAGGTCCAGGTCACCGACACCGGCCCCCGCGATGCGCCGCCGATGGTCCTGATCCACTGCTACACGTGCTCGCTGCGCTGGTGGGACGCGATCGAGCCCGAGCTCGCCGAGCACCGGCGCGTGGTCCGCGTCGACCTGCTCGGCCACGGCGGCTCCCAGAAGCCGGCCACCGGCTACTCGATCGAGGAGCAGGCGAGCACGGTCGCCTCGGTGCTCTCGTCGCTGGGTATCAGCGGTGCGACCGTCGTCGGCCACTCGCTTGGGTTCACCG
Source organism: uncultured Solirubrobacterales bacterium (assembly GCA_963817065.1). Classification (GTDB taxonomy): domain Bacteria; phylum Actinomycetota; class Thermoleophilia; order Solirubrobacterales; family 70-9; genus CAWFMO01. Next base: position 1,446,861 of record CAWFMO010000001.1, on the reverse strand, counting down.
TCGCGACCTCGCTCGCCGAGCAGAGCCCCGATCTGGTCGCGCGGCTCGCCGACCTCGACCAGGCGCCGGACAACGACTACGGAGAGTTGCCGCTCGAGGCGAGGCTCGGCTATGTGCCCGTCCTCGGCCAGGCGATCTGGCGCACCGTCCCCGACTTCCAGATCCGCGACGGGCTCAAGGAGGCCTTCGCTCCCGGCTACAACCTCGCCTCGGGCTTCGAGGACCCCGACCAGGTCGTGACCGACTTCAAGTCGATGACCTACCGCTCGTTCAAGGAGTCGGCCAAGGCCGAAGAGGACTTCACCGACGAGACGCCGCTCAACGAGCGCGTCGCCGAGCTCGGGATCCCGCTGCTGGTCGTCTTCGGCGACGAGGACCAGCTCTACGACGATCCGCAGGAGGCCGCCGAGGGGTTCGGCGACGTCCCCGGGGTCCAGACGACGATCGTCGAGGGCGCCGGCCACTCCCCGAACGTCGAGAAGCCGAACGAGACGGCGGCGCTGCTGCTCGAGTTCTCAGCCAATCCTGGGGACGAGCACCAGAGCCCGCTCGAGCCGGAGTTCGTGCCGCCGAACAAGAAGAAGGCGCCGAACAAGAAGAAGCAGACCGGGAACTAGACGGCGAAGCGGCCGCCGGCCTTTGCCCACTCGCCGAGGTGTTCGGCCGAGCAGAAGGCGTCGCTGATCCGGTGCTCGCCGCGGTGGCGAACGAGCAGGACGCGGATGTCGGTGAGCTCGTCGCCGCAATGTGAGCAGACATCATGCGCCGGCTCCTCGGCTTTGCCTGCGGGGCCGGCTTGGCCGGTCTCGAGGGACGAGGTTTGGTCAGCCTGCCAGTGCGGGCCCTGCATCTCCCAGGGGACGACGTGCTCGAGGCGGCAGAAGACCGCGCGGCGCGAGCCGGAGGGCTCGTAGGCGCGGAAGCCGTCGTCGGCTTCGACCGGGTTCCCGCACCAGGTACATGGCTCGTCGGGCATTGAGGGGCTCGAGATTACGCGTCTCCAGAAAACGAAAGGGCCCCGGTTTTACCCGGGGCCCTCCGTTCCAGACGACATTGCTGCCGTCCTTCTTGAAAGGGAAGTTACTCCGCGTTCACACGATGTTCAAGGGGGAACCAACGAACGTTCCGCATTTTGGGGGGAAGAGCGGTCGTCGAGAGCTAGACGGCGCGGCTCTCGGGAGCGGTCTGCTCGGCCGGCGCCCGCCGCCACTCGGTGATCTTGCCGTCCTCGATCACGAAAGCGGTGTGCGCGGTCTCGCCGGCTCCGCTGCCGCAGCTCCCCGGCCCGGGCCGCTCGGTGAGCTCGAAGGTCGCGATCGTGACCTCGCCGTCGCTGTTCGCGCTGACGAGCTCGGCGCCGCAGGGCAGCGACTCGTTGAAGGCGAGCACCTTCTCGCGCGTGTCGAGCGCGAGTGTCGGGGTGCCGTTCTCGGCCAGGCTCGGGAGCTCGAAGTAGTCGGCGGCCTTCTCGACGTCGCCGGAGCGCAGCGCGTCCGACCAGCCCTCGATGACCTCGACGTCGGCGGCGTCGGCGCCGCCGGGGACGGAGGCTTGCTCGGGCTCGTCGGAGCCGCCGCCGCAGCCCGCGATCGCGAGCGCGGCCAGCAGCGAGAGCATCGATAGGGCGCGGCGCATCGAGCAATCATCCCAACCCGCGGGGATCTTCCTTGACCTTTGCGGCGCCATGTACGAACATACGTTCGATGCACGTCGCATGCGCCCTGCTACCCCGCTTCGAGCTAACCAGTGTCCTGGGGAGCCGCTCGGAGCTCTTGCGGGGCCCGGTCGCGCTCGCCCCCGAGCCGGGCCGCGCCGGGTTGATCGGCGAGGTCTCCGGCGCCGCCGAGGCCCACGGGGTGAGCGCGGGGATGGCGCTCGGCGAGTCGCTCTCGCGCTGTCCGGAGCTGGTCCTCGTGCCACCGGACGCCGATCGAAGCGAGCGCGCCTGGGAGGAGGTCGTGCGGCGGCTCGAGTCGATCGGGGCCGCGGTCGCGAGCGAGCGCCCCGGCGAGGCCTACTTCGAGGCCGGCGGGCTGCGCGGCCTCTGGGGCGGCGATCTCGAGGGCGTGCTGGCGCGGGCGCGGCGGGCGATCTCCTCGCCGGCGCGGCTCGCGGTCGGCCCGACCCGCTTCTGCGCCTACGCGGCCGCCACCCTGAGGGGCGCGCGGCGCGGCCGCCCGGCGGTGATCGCGGAGCGGCGGGCGCGCGGCTTCCTCGCCCCCCAGCCGGTCGGGCTGCTGCGCTCGAGGATCGGCGTCGAGCTCCCCGAGGCCTTCGAGCGGCTCGGGATCGGGACGCTCGGCAAGCTCGCGGCGATCGACCGCGACTCGATCGCCGACCGCTTCGGCGCCCCCGGCCTGCGCGCCCACGGGCTCGCCCGCGGCGAGGACGAGCCGCCGCGCCCGCGGCGCATCCGCGATCCGCTCGCGACCGAGCTCGAGCTCCCCGACGCCTGCAGCGGCCAGCAGCTCGAGCGCGCGCTCGAGCTGCTGATCGACCGGTTGTTCGCCGATCCGGCGCGGCGCGGAAGGACGGTTCGCCGGCTGCGGCTCTCGGGCCGGCTCGCGGGCGGCGGCGGCTGGCGCTGCGAGCGCGTCCTGCGCCGGGCGGGCTCGGAGCCGCGCACCGCGCGGCTGTCGATGACCGGGACGCTCGAGCAGCTCCCCGGCCCGGTCGAGATGCTGCGGCTCGAGGCGACCGCGCTCGGCCCGCCGGCCGCCGAGCAGCTCTCGCTCGCCGGCCCCGAGGAACAGCGCCGCCGGCGGCTCGCCGAGGCGGTCCGCCAGACCCGCGCCGCCGCCGGGCGCGAGTCGGTGCTGCGAGTGCTCGACGTCGATCCCGACTCGCGGCTGCCGGAGCGCCGCGCCGCCCTCACTCCCTTCCCCGACCTCGGCCCCTCCGGCGGAGCGCGGGCGTGAAGCGGCTCTACGGCCCGCGGCCGGTCCCGGTCGAGGCCGGCGAGGACGGGGTCCCGGTCGCGGTCGATTCGAAGCCCGTGGCCTCGGTGCGCGAGGAGTGGCTGGTCGAGGACGGCTGGTGGGCCGGCAAGGGGCTGCGCCGGCGCTACTTCGAGCTCGTGCTCGAGGACGGAAGCGACGTCGTCGTCTTCCGCGAGCCCGGCGGCGCCTGGTTCAAGCAGCGGGCGTGACCCACGCCGAGCTCCACGCCCATTCCGCCTACTCGTTCGGCGATGGCGCCTCGCTGCCCTCCGAGCTCGCGACCGCGGCCGCCGAGCTCGGCTACGAGTCGCTGGCGCTGACCGACCACGACGGCGTCCACGGTGCGATGGAGTTCGCCCACGCCTGCAAGGGCACCGGCGTTCACGCGATCCAGGGCGCCGAGTTGACGATCGACGCCGGCCTCCGCGACCCCGTCCACGCGACGCTGTTGGTCGAGGACGTCAGCGGCTGGCGCAACCTCTGTCATCTGATCACCGAGGCCCACGCGGGGACGAGGCCGAAACCCGGGCGCGACCCCCTCCCCCCTTCGCTGCCGCTCTCCTCACTCGAGGCGCGCAGCGAGGGGCTCGTCTGCCTCTCCGGCTGCGCCCGCGACGGAGCCCTGGCCGGGACCTGGGAACGCGGCGACCCACGAGCGGCCGAGGCGCTCGGGCGGCGGCTGCTCGCCGCCTTCGGCTCCGACCGCTTCCGGGTCGAGCTCCAGCGGCCGCTGTGGCGGCGCGACCGCTCGCGCAACCGCTGGCTTGCCTCGCTCGCCGAGCGCATCGGCGTTCCCTGTGTCGCGAGCTCCGACGCCCACGCCCACGACCGCTCGCGGGTCCGGCTCCAGGATGCGCTGCTCGCCGCGCGGCTCGGCGGCAGCCTCGACGAGACCGAGGGCCGCCGGCGCGGCAACTCGACCTCGACCCTGCTCCGCCCCGATCAGCTCGCCGAGCGCTTCGCCGACCACCCGGACGCGCTCGCCGAAGCCGCGCGGGTCTCCGAGCGGCTGCGCTTCGACCTGACCAGCGACCTCGGCTACAGCTACCCGGGCGCCGACGACGAGGGCGCCGACCGCGCCCTGGCCGAGCTCTGCCGCGGACGGCTCGACCACGCGTACGCCGGCAGCGAGCGCCGCGAGGAGGCCGGGCGGCGGCTCGAGGAGGAGCTGCGGCTGATCCGCCAGCTCAGCCTCTCGGGCTTCTTCCTGCTCCATTACGAGATGCTCGAGCTCGCCCGCGAGGTCGCGGTCGAGGTCCGCGGGCGGGGAACGGCGCGCTCGCTGCTGCCCCCCGGCCGCGGCCGCGGCTCGAGCGTCAGCTCGATCGTCTGCTACCTGACCGGGCTCTCGCACGTCGACCCGGTCGAGAACGAGCTCTTCCTCGGCCGCTTCCTGAACGAGGACCTGAGCGAGATCCCCGACATCGACCTCGACTTCCCGCGCGACGTGCGCGAGGTCCTGATCCCGCGCGTCCACGAGCGCTACGGGCGCGAGCGCTCGGCGCTGGTCGCCGCCTTCGCCACCTACCGGACCAAGGGCGCGGTCCGCGACCTCGGCAAGGCGCTGGGGCTGCCCCCGGGAGAGATCGAGCGCCTCGCCCGCGCCTGCGACGCTTACGGCTCGGGGGACTCGATCGAGCGCGACATCGAGGCGGCGCTCGGCCCGGGCCGGGCGCGGTCGCCGCGCTGGCGGGCGCTGGCGGAGCTGGTCGGTGAGGCGCTCGGGCTGCCGCGCCACGTCTCCCAGCACCCGGGCGGCATGGTGATCTCAACTGGTCAGTTGAACGACCTCTGCCCCGTGCAGCCGGCGGCGATGGAGGGGCGCCAGATCGTCCAGTGGGACAAGGACTCGTGCGCCGACGCGGGATTCCTGAAGATCGACTTGCTCGGGCTCGGGATGCTCTCGGCGGTCGAGCGCTGCGTCGAGGAGATCGCCCGCGTCCGCGACGAGCGGATCGACCTCTCGCGGATCCCCTTCGACGATCCGGAGACCTGGGGCGCGATCCAGCGCGCCGAGACGACCGGGGTCTTCCAGATCGAGAGCCGGGCGCAGATGCAGATGCTGCCGCGGACGCTGCCCGAGAACCTCGACGACCTCACGGTCCAGGTGGCGATCGTGCGGCCGGGACCGATCCAGGGCGGCGCGGTGCACCCCTACATCGAGCGCCGCAAGCGGCTGCGCGCGGATCCCTCCTACGAGATCCCCTACGAGCACCCTTCTCTCGAGCCGGCGCTGCGCGACACGCTCGGGGCGATCGTCTTCCAGGACCAGGTGCTCGAGGTGGCGATCGCGCTCGCCGGATTCAGCCCGGGCGAGGCCGAGGGGCTGCGGCGGGCGATGAGCCGCCGCCGCTCCGAGGCCGCGATCCGCGGCTACCGCGAGCGCTTCATCGAGGGCGCCGCCGCGCGCGGGGTCGAGCGCTCCGTCGCGGAGCGGGTTTTCGGTCAGATCCAGGGGTTTTCCGGCTTCGGATTCCCGAAGTCGCACTCGGTCGCCTTCGGGCTGCTCGCCTACCAGTCGACCTGGCTGCGGGTCCACTACGGCCCCGAGCTGCTCTGCGCGCTGCTCAACGAGCAGCCGATGGGCTTCTATCCCCCCGACGCCCTCGTCCACGAGGCGCAGCGGCGCGGGATCGAGATCCGCGGGCCGGACGTCAACGAAAGCACCGTCGAGTGCCGGGTCGAGGCGGCCGGCGATGCCCTTTCGGTTCGGGTCGGTCTTGGGTATGTCGCCGAGCTCGGCGAGGCCGAGACGGCGGAGCTCGTCGCCGAGCGCGAGCGCGGCGGGGCCTACGAGAGCCTCGCTGACCTCGCGGCGCGCTCGGGCGCAGGTCAGCCGGCGCTCGAGCGGCTCGCCTGGGCCGGGGCCTGCGACCGGCTCGCCTCGGGCGGCCCCGCACGCCGGGCGCCGCTCTGGAGCCTCGGTGCCGCGGCGACCGCGGTTCCCGGCCGCGACGGCTCGCAGCTCGCGCTGCCGATCGGCGCCGAGCCCCCCGCCGACCGCTTCGCGCGCCCTCTGCTCGGCGAGCTCCAGCCCTGGGAGCGCGTGGTCGCCGACTACCGCTCGACCGGGATGACGCTCGGGGCGCACCCGATGGAGCTGCTGCGCGACGGGCTCGGCGACGCGGTCGGAAGCCGCGATCTCGCGCGGGTTCGCGACGGGTCCGAGCTCGAGACCGCGGGCATGGTCGTCGCGCGCCAGCGCCCGGCGACGGCGAAGGGCGTCGTCTTCATGCTGCTCGAGGACGAGTGGGGCGTGATCAACCTCGTGATCCCGCCGCCGGTCGCCGAGCGCAACCGGCTCGTGGTCCGCGCGGCGGGGTTCGTGCGCGCGGCGGGCAGGCTCGAGCGCCGCGAAGGGATAACCAACCTCGTCGTCTCGCGGCTCGGGGCGCTCAGCCGCCCCGACCTGCCGACGGCGCAGGTGAAGTCGATCGCGCCGCCGGTCGAGCGCGAGACCGGGCGTTCAAGCGACTCGGGTGTGATCGAGCTGGCGGAGCGCCGGGCAGCCGCCGCCGCGGAACTCGCGGCGGCGCTGCCGGCAGCTCACAGCTTCGGTCGGCGAGGCCGCTGATCAGACCTTGGCGACGCGCCCACCGCCGGCGAAGCGGTCGTAGAGGAACAGCAGCAGCATCGCTCCGATCACGGCGCCGACGATCCCGCCGAAGTCGAACTTGTCCGAGTCGCCGATCCCGAGCAGCTCGGTGAAGAGGAAGAACCCGACCAGGGCGCCCCCGATCCCGAGCAGGCACGTGAGGATGATGCCCATGTCCTGCTTGCCGGGCATCAGTGCCCGCGCAAGGAACCCGGCCACAAGGCCGAGCAGAATGATTCCGATGATCTCCATCTAGACGCCTCCAGTAGTTGGGGTTGCAGTCTCGCAGGGGTCGATACCCGCGGCGGGGGGCGCTCAATCCCGGTCGTTCGGCCACGAAAGACGCTGCGGAGGTACTAGGGTGCGAGCGATGAGCGAGGTCTCCAGAGATGACGCTTGGGCCCTGGTCTGCGAGTGGGTCGAGTCCGAGTCCCTGCGCCGGCACCTGCTCGGGGTCGAGGCGGCGATGAAAGCCTACGCGCGGCGCGAGGACGAGGACGAGGAGCTCTGGGCGGTCACGGGGCTGCTCCACGACCTCGACTACGAGCGCTATCCGGACCTCGACACCGGGCATCCCCGGTACGCGATCAAAGAGCTCGAGCAACGGGAATATCCCCAGGACGTGATCGACGCGGTCGCGGGCCACGCCGAGTTCATGGGAGTGCCGCGCGAGACGCAGATGGCCAAGACCCTGTTCGCGGTCGACGAGCTCTCCGGCTTCGTCGCCGCGTGCGCGCGGGTCCGCCCGACGGGGATCGAGGGGATGAAGCCGAAGTCGGTGAAGAAGAAGCTCAAGCAGCCCTCGTTCGCGGCCGCCGTCAACCGCGAGGAGGTCGAGCGGGGGATCGAGGAGCTCGGCGTCGAGCGCGACGAGCACATCGCGATCGTGATCGAGGCGCTCTCGGAGAGCGCGAGCGACCTCGGGCTGAGCGCAGAGCAGGTCGGTTCCAGCTCAGAGGCCTAGCGCCCGCGGGCAAAAAAAAGAGCCGCCCCGAAGGGCGGCTCATGAAGAAGAACCGGCGGCGACCTACTCTCCCAGGAGGTTGCCCTCCAAGTACCATCGGCGCTGAGAGGCTTAACGGCTCTGTTCGGAATGGGAAGAGGTGTTTCCCTCTCGCTGTTGCACCACCGGAAAAAGGTGAGAGACCACCCCCGGTGAAGCTTGAAAACCGCACTAGGCTGGGAGCGGTGAACCGCGTCCCGATAGGTAAGAAAAAATCCGTCAAGCCCTCGACCCATTAGTACCGGTCTGCTCATGGCATTACTGCCATTACACAGCCGGCCTATCAACCTGGTGGTCTACCAGGGGTCTTACTCCCTCAAGGGGATGGGAGAGCTCATCTCGAGGTTGGCTTCCCGCTTAGATGCTTTCAGCGGTTATCCAATCCGCACGTAGCTAACCAGCAGTGCCCTTGGCAGGACAACTGATACACCAGAGGTGCGTTCGTCCCGGTCCTCTCGTACTAGGGACGACTCCCCTCAACTCTCCAACGCCCACGGCAGATAGGGACCGAACTGTCTCACGACGTTCTGAACCCAGCTCGCGTACCGCTTTAATGGGCGAACAGCCCAACCCTTGGGACCTGCTTCAGCCCCAGGATGCGACGAGCCGACATCGAGGTGCCAAACCGCTTCGTCGATGTGGACTCTTGGAAGCGATAAGCCTGTTATCCCCGGAGTACCTTTTATCCGTTGAGCGACGACGCGTCCACTTGCAATCGCCGGATCACTATGCCCCACTTTCGTGCCTGCTCGACCCGTCGGTCTCGCAGTCAAGCTCCCTTAGTGCCATTACACTCTGCGCACGATTTCCAACCGTGCTGAGGGAACCTTTGGGCGCCTCCGTTACATTTTAGGAGGCGACCGCCCCAGTCAAACTGCCCACCTGACACTGTTCAGCTGCCGGATAACGGCCAGCTGTTAGAAGCCCAAAACGCCCAGGGTGGTATCTCAAGGGTGGCTCCCCGGCGGCTGACGCCACCGGTTCAAAGCCTCCCACCTATCCTGAACAGGGCAACTCAGACTCCAATATCAAGTTGCAGTAAAGGTTCACGGGGTCTTTCCGTCTTGCCGCGGGTACTCGGCATCTTCACCGAGACTTTAATTTCACCGAGTTCCTCGTTGAGACAGCGCCCAACTCGTTGCGCCATTCGTGCAGGTCGGAACTTACCCGACAAGGAATTTCGCTACCTTAGGACCGTTATAGTTACGGCCGCCGTTTACCGGGGCTTAGCTTCGCTGCTTCGCAGTACAAGTACCGCTAACAACTCCGCGTAACCTTCCGGCACCGGGCAGGCGTCAGCCCCTATACGTCGTCTTACGACTTAGCAGAGGCCTGTGTTTTTGGTAAACAGTCGGTTGGGCCAATTCACTGCGGCCCCCTCGGGCTCCACTCGTATGAGCTTCACCCTACCGGGGCGCCCCTTCTCGCGAACTTACGGGGCGATTTTGCCGAGTTCCTTAACGAGGAGTAGCTCGCTCACCTTAGTATTTTCTACTTGTCCACCTGTGTCGGTTGTAGGTACGGGCACGCGCATCCTGCCTAGAGGTTTTTCTAGGAGGCATGGGTTCAGGGACTGGCCGGCTGTGAAGCCAGCTGGCATCGCACCTCGCGTAATAACGCCGCAGCGGATTTACCTACCGCGACTGGCTACGTGCTTGCCCCAGGACAACCATCGCCTGGGTTCCCTTACCCTTCCCCGTCACCCCGTTGGTCATAACGGATGCGGCGTGGTACAGGAATATCAACCTGTTGGCCATCGGCTACGCCTTTCGGCCTCGCCTTAGGTCCCGACTAACCCTGAGCAGACGAACTTTACTCAGGAAA
>CAWFMO010000001.1:0-1432500 GCA_963817065.1 uncultured Solirubrobacterales bacterium | reverse complement strand
ACGACGGCGGCGGCCCGCCGGCGGAGGATCGCGGCAACGGCGCCGGCGGCAACGGGGCCGGCGAGGACGCTCCCCGCAAGCGATCGAACGGCAAGCCCGCGATGCCGAAGGCCGAGCCGAAGCCGAAGGCCGGCCCGAGGGCGAAGGGCGCAAAGGCCTCGAAGCCTTTGAAGGCCGAGAAGCCGGCCGACGAAACACCCGCGAAGGACCCGGTCGAAGACGCCCTCGACTTCAAGGTCGACCCGAAGCCCGAGCCGAAGCCCAAGCGCGCGAAGCGACCGGCGCGCGACAACGCGGCGGGCGACGGCGCCGAGCAGGAGCGGCCAAAGCTGGTCCGCGCCGAGGACCGCGACCGCGTCCCGGCCCCCGGGAAGGCCGACGCCACAGACGAGGGCGTGCCGCTCGCCCCGCAGCGGCCCTCGATAGAGGAGACGCCCCCCGAGCCCGAGTTCGACGAGTCCTTCGACGGCCCCCCCGAGGTCGACTCTCCCGGGCGGCAGGTCCCGCCCAAGGGCCCGCGCCGGATCGGCGGGATCACGCTCCCGGCGATGCCTGACCTGACCAACCTGAAGCGCAACCTGCGCCTGCCCGACGTCGGGGCGGTAAGCGAACGCGGCGGCGGCCGCCCCCCGATCAAGATCGGCCGCTTCCAGCTGCCCACGCGCCGCGGCGGCGGCAACCGCCCCTACAAGAAGGGCCGGGTCAAGAAGTGGCGGTTGATGATCATCCTCGCGGGCCTCGGCCTGCTGGCGATGGTCTCCTCGATCTTCGGGATCATGATGGCGGTCGCCAACGACCTCCCCGACCTCGAGAACCGCACCGAGTACGAGGCCTCGGAGAACTCGGTCGTCTACGACATCGACGGCAATAAGGTCGGGACCCTGACCTCGAACAACAACCGGATCCTGGTCGAGTCCGAGGACATCGCGCAGTCGATGAAGCAGGCCGTGGTCGCGATCGAGGACCAGCGCTTCTACGAGCACCGCGGGGTCGACTTCAAGGGCATCGGCCGCGCCGTGTTCGCCGACCTGATGCCCGGCGGCTCGACCCAGGGCGCCTCGACGATCACCCAGCAGTTCGTCAAGAACGCGCTCGAGGCGCAGTCGAGCCGTACCGTGTTCCAGAAGCTGCGCGAGTCGGCGCTCGCCTACCACCTCGAGCGACGCTGGGACAAGGACAAGATCCTGACCCAGTACCTGAACACCATTTACTTCGGCGAGGGCGCCTACGGGATCGAGGCGGCCGCGCGGACCTACTTCAGCTCCAACCACCCCGAGTGCGGAACCGACGGCCAGCCGCGCTGCGCGTCGCTGCTCGAGCCCGCCGAGTCGGCGATGCTCGCGGGGATCATCTCCTCCCCCTCCGCCTACTCGCCGCGCAGCAACCCCAACGACGCGGCGGGCCGGCGCAACCTCGTGCTCGACAAGATGGTCGAGCAGAACTACATGACCGGTTTCGACGCCGAGGAGGCCAAGCAGACGCCGCTGCCGTCGGCTTCCTCGATCGAGCCGCCCGCCGAGGACTCGATCTCCCCCTACTTCACCTCCTGGCTACGCCAGCAGCTCGTCGACCGCTACGGCGCCGGCAAGGCGTTCGCCGGCGGCCTGCGGGTCAAGACGACGCTCGACCTCGACCTCCAGGAGGCGGTCGAGGGGATCGTCGCCAACACGCTCGCGCCGATCGAGCCGACCGGATCGATCGTCGTTCTCGACCGCAAGACAGGCGGCGTGCGGGCGATGGTCGGCGGGCTCGACTACGAGGAGAAGCCGTTCAACCTCGCGACCAACGGTCACCGCCAGCCTGGATCGGCGTTCAAGCCGTTCACGCTCGCCACCGCGCTCGCCAACGGGCATTCACCGAGCGAGACCTACACGTCGGCCGAGAAGACGTTCATCGTCCCGGGCTCCGGCGGCAAGGAGGAGTTCGAGGTCCACAACTACGAGGACATCTACTACGGCGCCTCGGATCTCGCCTCGGCGACGATTCACTCCGACAACTCGGTCTTCCAGGACCTCGGCTACCACATCGTCAAGGACCCACAGCAGAGCTTCAACAAGATCGAGAACACCGCCAACGAGATGGGGATCGCGACCGACATCACCCCGAATCACAAGGCCAACCCGGCGCTGGTGCTCGGCGGATTGATCCAGGGCGTCACACCGCTCGAGATGGCGTTCGCCTACAACACGCTCGCCAACGACGGCGAGAAGGTGAGCGGGACGCTCGCCGCCTACAACGGCGGCCCGGTGGCGATCGAGGAGGTCACCGACAAGGACGGCAAGACGATCCAGGGCGGGGACAACAAGCCGAAGACCAAGCGCATCCTCTCCGAGGACGTCGCGAACACCACGACCTCGATGCTCTCCGGCGTCGTCGGCTCGGGCACCGGTAAGCGGGCCCAGAACGGGATGGACACCTGGGGCAAGACCGGTACGACCGACAACAACGGTGACGCCTGGTTCTGCGGCTCGGCCGGCGACGAGTTCACCGCATGCGTCTGGGTCGGCCACCCGGACTCGATCGAGCCGATGGAGACCGAGTTTGCGGGCCAGCCCGTCGACGGCGGCACCTACCCGGCGCTGATGTTCGCCCAGGTCGCCAACGCGTGGGCGAACATCGAGGCCGCGCGCGAGGCCGGCGACGAAGGTGACGGCACCTCGGACACGAGCAGCAGCGGAAGCTACGTGCCGCCGGTCAGCAGCGGCACGACCTCGGGTGGCGGCGGAGGCTCCGAAGGCGCCGAGGGACCCGCGACGAGCGCTCCCCCGGCGGCCGGCGGCGGCGGTGGCGGCGGCGGCGCCCCGACCGGCGGCGGCACCTCGGGCGGCATCGGCGCCGGGCTCTAGACGCGCGCGGCGGCCGCGCCTCTGGCGCTCGGCCAGGGCCGCGAGACGAACCTGCTTCCGGACGCGCAGTAGCGCCACGGCAGCTCGATCCCGCGCGAGATCCCGATCCGCGACCCGGTCTCGATCCCGCCCTCCCACCCCGGCTCGCGCGCGAGGACCGAGAAGGGCGGATCAAGCAGGCTGACGTCGTTCTGCTCGGCGCCGACGCCGAGCGCCTGGCTCAGCTTGCCGGGGCCGGAGCAGAGCTCGCGGTCGAGGTCGACGCCGCGGCGCTCGCGCATGACCTCGATCCCCGTCTCGGGCTCGAGCGCGCGGATCAGGACCGCGGCGGCGCTGCCCTCGGGCTCGCAGACGAAGTTGAGCAGCCGGTGGATCCCGTAGGAGAGGTAGACGTAGGCGCGGCCCGGGGGGCCGAACAGCGGCCGGTTGCGTTCGGTGAGCCCGTTGTAGGCGTGGCAGGCGGGGTCGGTCGCGTCGTAGGCCTCGGTTTCGACGATCGGCCCGCCGACCCCGTCGACGAGCAGCGTGCAGCCGATCAGCTCGCGGGCGACGTCGTTGACCGGGCGGTCGAAGAACTCGACCCCGAGTCCCGAGTCGGCGGTGCGGTCCATCAAGCGAGGTCGGCGAGCGAGCGCCGCGCGAGGGCGATCTGCTTCTCGAGCCGCTCGGATGAGGTTCCGCCCTCGGAGACCTTGGAGTCGATCCAGCCCTTCGAGGAGAGCAGCTCGCGGATCTCCTTTCCGGCGTCGCCCGGCAGCGCCGCGAGCCGGTCCTCGTCGAGATCGGAGAGCTGCCGCCCCGCGTCGACGGCTTCGCGGACGAGGCCGGCGACGGCGCCGTGGGCGTCGCGGAACGGGACCCCCCTCCCGACCAGGAGGTCGGCGATGTCGGTGGCCGCGAGCATGTCGTCGGATGCGGCCTGCTCGAGGCGGGCGCGGTTGAAGCGCGTTCCGGCGAGCATCTTCTCGGCCGCCTCGAGGCAGAGCTCGAGGTTGTCGACGGCGTCGAACAGCGGCTCCTTGTCCTCCTGGAGGTCCTTGCTGTAGGCGAGCGGCAGCGCGTGCAGCGTCCCGAGCAGGCCCTGCAGCGAGGAGGCGATCCGCGGTGCCTTGGCGCGCAGCAGCTCGGCGGCGTCGGGGTTCTTCTTCTGGGGCATGATGCTCGAGCCCGAGGAGAAGGAGTCGGCCGGCTCGCAGAAGCCGAACTCCTCGCTCGACCAGAGCACGATCTCCGCGCCGAGGCGCGAGAGGTGCGTCGCGCAGACCGATGCCGCGTAGAGGTAGTCGAGCGCGAAGTCCCGGTTGGAGACCGCGTCGAGCGAATTCGGGCTCGGGCGATCGAACCCGAGCGCGGCCGCGATCGCCTCGCGGTCGATGTCCCAGTTGACGCCCGCGAGCGCGCCGGACCCCGCCGGCAGCTCCGCGGTCGCCTCGGCGGCGTGCGCGAAGCGCGCCGCGTCGCGCTGGAACATCCAGAAGTAGGCGAGCAGGTGGTGGCCGAGGTAGACCGGCTGGGCGCGCTGGAGGTGCGTGTAGCCCGGCGAGCGCCAGTCGGCGTGCGCTTCGGCGATCTCGACCAGCGTCCCGAGCAGTCGCGAGAGCAGCTCGCGCGCATGGCGCGCGTGGGCGCGGACGAACAGCGCCAGATCGGTCGCGACCTGGTCGTTGCGAGAGCGCGCGGTGTGCAGCTTGCCTCCGAGCGGCCCGATCAGCGCCGTCAGCCGGCGCTCGATCGCCATGTGGATGTCCTCGTCGTCGGCGGAGAACTGGAAGCGGTCGGCGGCGAGCTCCTCGGCTATCTGCTCGAGGCCCTCGTCGATCTCGCCGAGCTCGCCCTTCTCCAGCACTCCGAGCGCGTAGAGCGCCCGCGCGTGCGCCCGCGACTGCTCGATGTCGTAGGGACCGAGCCTCCAGTCGTAGGAGATCGAGGAGTTGATCCGCTGGAACAGCGGATCGGGGGGTTCTGAGAAGCGCGACATGGGCGGCGAGGTTAGCGGCGGCTGGTCGGGCTCACCGCAAGCCGAGGGCCGAGCCGAGCTCGTGGCACACCCGCTCGATCTGCTGCTCGGAGAGCTCGGGGTGGAACGGCAGCGCCAGCGAACGCTCGGCGACCGCCTCGGCAGCTGGAAACTCGCCGCCTTTGAAGCCGAAGCGCTCGCGGTAGAAGGGCATCAGGTGGATGCAGGGCAGGTAGGCCTTCGACTGGATCCCGGCTTCGGCGAGCGCGGCGATCACGCCGTCGCGGTGGGCCGCGGCCGGGAGCTGGAGGACGTAGACGAACCAGCTCCGCCGCTCCTTCCCCCGGTCGGCGCACGGCAGGATGAGGCCATCGGGATCTCCGTCACCGGCCGGCGCCCCGCCGAGCCGGCCAAGGCGCTCGGTGTATGAAACTGCAACGGCGGCGCGCGCCGCGAGCATCTCGTCGAGGCGCTCGAGCTGGGCGACGCCGATCGCGGAGGCGACGTCGGAGAGCCGGTAGTTGAAGCCGAGGCGGTCGTGGTCGATCTTCGACATGTCCGGGTTGCGGCCCTGGTTGCGCTCGCTGCGGGTGCCTTCCGCCATCGCGTCGTCGGCGGGGACCAGGACGCCCCCCTCCCCCGTCGTCATCTGTTTGTTGGGGTAGAAGGCGAAGGCCGCCGCGTGGCCGCGGGTTCCGACCCTCCCGCCCTCGGCGTCGACCGCGCCGAGCGCCTGACAGGCGTCCTCGAGCACGGCGAGCTCGCCCTCGGCGGCAAAGCGCTCGAGGTCGGCGATCGGCGCCGGGTAGCCGAAGATGTGGACCGGCAGGATCCCCGCGGTCTGCTCGCCGATCGCCTCGTAGGCCGCCCCGGCGTCGATCTGGAGCGTCACCGGGTCGATGTCGCAGAAGACCGGCGTCGCTCCCTCGTAGAGCAGCGCGTTCGAGGAGGCGACGAAGCTCAGCGGCGTGGTCACGACCTCGTCCCCCTCCCCCCAACCGAGCGCCCGCACGCCGAGGTGGAGCGCGCAGGTGCCGTTGGCGACCGCGACCGCGTCCTCGGTCCCGAGCCAGGCGGCGAACTCGTTCTCGAAGCGGCCAAGCATCGGGCCGAGAGACAGGTGGCCCGAGTCGAGTACCTCGCCGACCAGCTCGCGCTCGCGCTCGCCGATCAGCGGCTTGGCGAGCGGGACCTCGTCGGTCACTTCGGAGCAGGGCGCTTCGCTTCGCCCCTGGAGGCCTCAGCCTGGGGCTGGAACGCGTGCTCGAGCGAGTCGACGAGCGCCTCCCAGGAGGCCTCGATGACGTTCTCGGAGACGCCGATCGAGCCCCACTCGCGCTCGCCGTCGGAGGAGTCGAGCAGGACCCGGGTGACGGCGCCCGTGCCCTGGTGCTCGTCGAGGATCCGGACCTTGAAGTTGGTCAGCTCGATCTCCGCAAGCTGTGGGCGGCGGTCGCTGATCGCCCCGCGCAGCGCCTTGTCGAGGGCGTTGACCGGCCCGTTGCCCTCAGCGGTGTGCACGTAGCGCTCGCCGTCGACCCAGACCTTGATCGTGGCCTCGGTCTGGACCTTGCCGCCCTCGCGCTTCTCGACGATCACGCGGAAGCCCTCGAGCTTGAACAGCGGCTCGTAGCTGCCCGACTCGCGGCGCAGCAGGAGCTCGAACGAGGCCGGCGCGGCTTCGTAGTGGTAGCCGTCGTGCTCGCGCTGCTTGAGCCGCTCGAGCGCGCGCGCCGCCTGCTCGTCGTCGAGCTCGATCCCGGCCTGGGCGGCGAGGTCGAGCACCGTGCCCTTGCCCGAGAGCTCGGAGGCGAGGATCTCCCGCTCGTTGCCGACCGTCGCGGGGTCGAGGTGCTCGAAGGTGCGCGCGTCGGTGTGGACGCCGGCGACGTGCATGCCGCCCTTGTGGGCGAACGCGTTGCGGCCGACGTAGGGCTGGTCGGGATCCGGGGTCACGTTGCAGAGCTCATCGACGAAGTGCGAGACCTCGGTCAGCCGGGCGAGCTGCTCGTCGGTGACGACGTCGTGGCCGAGCTTGAGCTGCAGCGCCGGCAGGATCGAGGTCAGGTTCGCGTTGCCGGTCCGCTCCCCGCAGCCGTTGATCGTCCCCTGGACCAGGGTCGCGCCGGCGTCGACGCCGGCGAGCGAGTTGGCGACACCGCACTCGGCGTCGTTGTGGGTGTGGGTTCCGACCGTGACCCGGTCGCCGAGCTCGGCGACGACCGCGGCGGTCGCCTCGGCGATCTGGTGCGGGAGGCTCGAGCCGTTCGTGTCGCAGGGGGTGACGTTCTCGGCTCCGCCTTCGACCGCGGCGGTCAGGCACTCGAGCGCGTAGCCGGGGTCGTCGCGGTAGCCGTCGAAGAAGTGCTCCGCGTCGTAGATCACGCGCTTGCCGCGCTCGGCAAGGTGGGCGACCGAGCCGCGAATCATCTCGAGGTTCTCCTTGCGGCTGACCTTGGTCACCTTCTCGAGATGCAGCGCCCAGGTCTTGCCGACCAACGTGACCACGGGCGCGAACGTCTTGGCGAGGATCGCGAGGCCCTCGTCCTGCTCGGGCGCGACCCCGCGGCGGCGGGTCATCCCGAACGCGCACAGGGTCGAGCTCTCGAGCTGCTCGGAGGCGAGGATCTCGAACAGCTCGGCCTCCTTGGGGTTCGAGCTCGGGAAGCCCGCCTCGATGAAGTGGACGCCGAGCCGGTCGAGCGCGCGCACCACCCGGACCTTCTCCTGGGCCGAGAGCGAGCGGCCCTGGCCCTGCATGCCGTCGCGCAAAGTCGTGTCGTAAAGCTGTACCGCCATGTTGCCTCCTTGTCGTTCGGGTGGGATCGGGGCGTGCGACCGCGGGCCGTTAGACGGCTGCGGTGGCGGTAATTCGCCCAACCAGATGCTCGTGTCCGAACGCGGCAGACATCACGAAGTGACTTTACCCGACGCGGCCTGCGTGGATGCAGGCTCTTTATCGCCCGCGGGCTTGTCTGAAGGCTGCTCGATCACGTCGAGCCATTCGTGGTACTCCTCGGCTCGCCCGTGGAGGGCGTCATCGAACTTGGCCTGGATCACGCGCGTGATCTCGCCCGGCTCGCCGACCGGACGGTCGTCGACCTCGCGCACGGGGACGAGCTCGGCAGCGGTGCCGGTGAGGAAGATCTCCTCGGCCATGTAGAGCTCGGAGCGAGCGATGTCGCGCTCGACCACCTTGTAGCCGAGGTCGCCGGCGATTTGGATCACCGACTTACGGTTGATGCCGTCGAGGATCGCCGCCGTGTGCGGCGGCGTCAGGATCTCGCCCTCGCGGATCACGAAGATGTTCTCGCCCGAGCCCTCGCAGACGTTGCCGTGCTGGTCGAGCAGGATCGCCTCGTCGTAGCCGCCCTTGGCGGTTTCCTCCTTGGCGAGCACCGAGTTCAGGTACTGGCCCGAGGCCTTGGCGTGCGGGATCAGGCTGTCGGGCGAGATCCGCCGCCAGGAAGAGACCTTGGCGCGGATGCCGTTCTTCTTGCCCTCCTCGCCGAGGTAGGCGCCCCAGGGCCAGACCGCGACGACGACGTCGATCGGCGCGCTCTGCGCGTATAGGCCCATCTCGCCGAAACCGCGGTACGCGATCGGGCGGATGTAGCAGCTCTTCAATCCGTTGCGGCGGATCAGCTCGTGGGTCGCCTGCCGGATCTCCTCGGTCTCGTAGGGCAGCTCGAAGTGGTACATGCCGGCCGACTTCGCGAGCCGCTCGAGGTGGTCCTTGTGGCGGAACACCGCCGAGCCCTTCTCGGTCTCGTAGCAGCGGATGCCCTCGAAGACGCCGGTCCCGTAGTGGAGGCCGTGCGTGAGCACGTGCGTCGTCGCCTCCTCCCAGGGGAGGAACTCACCGTTCTTCCAGATCAGCTCCGCCTTGTCCACCGTCGAGAAAGTATGCCCGATGCCTACGGAGGCGGCAAGGGCTCGCTCAGGCGAGGGCGGCGAGGACCGCGGAAATCATCTCGGCGGTACGGCTCTCGCCGCCGAGGTCGGGCGTGCGCAGGCCCTGCTCGAGCACGGCGTCCACCCCCTTCTCGATCCGCTCCGCGTCCTCTTCGCGGCCAAGACCGTGGCGCAGCATCATCGCCACCGAGAGGAAGGTCGCGAGCGGGTTCGCCACGCCGGTGCCGGCGATGTCGGGCGCCGAGCCGTGCACGGGCTCGAACAGGCCCGGACCGTCGTCGCCGAGGCTTGCCGAGGGCAGCATCCCAAGCGAGCCGGTGAGCATCGCGGCCTCGTCGGAGAGGATGTCGCCGAACAGGTTCTCGGTCAGGATCACGTCGAAGCGCGGCGGGTCGGAGACGAGCAGCATCGCGGCGTTGTCGACCAGCAGGTGGTCGAGGTCGACGTCGTCGTACTCGGCCGCGACCCTCTCGACCGTCTCGCGCCAGAGCCGCGAGGTCTCGAGCACGTTGGCCTTGTCGACCGAGGTCACGCGCTTGCCGCGCCCGCGCGCGGACTCGAACGCTGTGCGCGAGATCCGCTCGACCTCCTCGACCGTGTAGGCGCACTCGTCGTGGGCTCGGTCGCCCTCGCGCCCCGAGTCGCCGAAATAGATCCCGCCGGTCAGCTCGCGGACGACGAGCAGGTCGGTGCCCGCGAGAACCTCGGGCCGAAGCGGGCTGGCGTCGATCAGCGCCGGGCTCGGCTTGACCGGGCGCAGGTTGGCGTAGAGGCCGAGGCCTTTTCGCAAACCGAGAAGTCCTTGTTCAGGTCGCGGAGCGTCGGGGTCGGTCGTGTCCCACTTCGGGCCGCCGACCGCGCAGAGCAACACCGCATCGGATTCCCTGCATGACTCCAGGACGTCGTCAACCAGCGCGGTCCCGTGGGCGTCGATCGAGGCGCCGCCGATCTCGCGCTCCTCGATCTCGACCCCGCCGAGCGCGTCGAGCAGCTCGACCGCTGCGGCCCCGATCTCGGGCCCGATACCGTCACCCGGGAGCAGGACGACATTGCTCACGAGCGCTTCGCTTCGATGTTGAGCCGCACGTAGTCGAGCGTCGGCGGGTCGTCCATCTCGGCGACGACCGCGTCGAGGAAGTCGTCGCGGAGCTCTTCGGGGAGCTGTTCGAGGTGCGGGCCGAGGGTCACGGTGCGCATGAACTCGCGCGGCTCGGGCGGGGTCAGCGGCTTGGGCTCGAGCCAGGTCTCGATCCGATCGAAGCCGGCGGCCTCCAATCGCTCCGCGGTCTGCTCGGCAGAAGAGAAGTTCCACATCATCGGCAGGCCCTCGTAGTGCTCGGCGAACTCCGGGCGCCCCGAGACCTCGGCGATCGCCGCCGCGTGTCTGGCGACGTTGCCGGCGCCGCCGCATTGGGCGTGGAGGCGGCCGCCGGGCTTCAGAGCCGCGTGGATGCGGCGGAAGAGGTTGTCGTGGTCGGTGACCCAGTGGAAGGTCGCGGTCGAGAAGACGACGTCGACCGGCTCGTCGAGCTCGAGCTCGGCGAGGTCCATGACCACGTACTCGATGCGCTCGCCGAGGTTCTCGCGCGCCTTGTCGATCATCGACGGCGAGCCGTCGAGCGCGATCAGCCGACCATCGGGCAGTCGCTCGAGCAGCTTCGCGGTCACCCGCCCCGACCCGGCGCCGGCGTCGAGCACGGTCTCGTCGCCGTTCAGCTCCAGCCGTTCGAGCACCTCCATCCCCCAGTTGAACTGGGGGTCGGATACGCGGTCATATGTCTCGGCGTCCCAGTCGAGAGGGCCAACATTCACGCCCATGTCCTCCGCTTCGCGTCCGGGCATAGGCGGGGTTGTCATAGGGACGTCGTAACGGGACCGTGGTCGGCGCGACCGGCGGCCTCGAACGCGTCGATCTTCCCGCCGCGCTCGAACGTCATCGCGACGTCGTCGAGGCCGTTGACCAGCCGGTGCTTGATCTGCTCGTCGATCTCGAACGCAAAGACACCCTCGGCTGTGTTGATTGTTTGGTCGTCGAGGTCGATCCGGGCCTCGCCCGAGGCGGCGACCGCGCGGCAGTGCTCCTCGTCGAGGACGATCGGCAGCAGCCCGTTCTTGGTGCAGTTCGAATAGAAGATGTCGGAGAACGAGGGCGCGATCACGGCGTCGAAGCCGTAGTCCTTGAGCGCCCAGACTGCGTGCTCGCGCGAGGACCCGGAGCCGAAGTTGCGCCCCGTGACCAGGATCGGATGCGCCTCGAGCTCGATCTCGCCGGATCGGAACCAGTCGTAGAACAGGAACTCGCCGAACCCGGTGCGCTCGATCCGCTTCAGGAACTGCTTCGGGATGATCTGGTCGGTGTCGACGTCGGAGCGGTCGAGAACGGCGACCGGCCCCTCGATGATTTGGACCGCGAGCATTACCGCACCTCCTCCGCTTCGCGTCCGGGGGTGCGGTGCATCAGGACCACTCCCGGATGTCGACGAAATGGCCCTCGACCGCGGCCGCGGCGGCCATCTTCGGGCTCACGAGGTGGGTGCGCCCGCCGGCGCCCTGGCGGCCCTCGAAGTTGCGGTTCGAGGTCGAGGCGCAGCGCTCGCCCGGCTCGAGGATGTCGGGGTTCATCCCCAGGCACGCCGAGCAGCCCGACTCGCGCCATTCGAAGCCGGCGGCGCGGAACACCTCGTCGAGCCCCTCCTCCTCGGCCTGCTGCTTGACCTGCTGCGAGCCGGGGACGACCATCCCTCGCAGGGTCGAGGCGATCTTGCGGCCCTCGACCAGCGCCGCGGCCTCGCGCAGGTCCGAGATCCGCGAGTTCGTGCAGGAGCCGATGAAGATCCGGTCGAGAGGGATCTCGGCCATCGGGGTGCCGGGCTTCAGGTCCATGTAGGCCAGCGCGCGCTCGGCGGCCTCCTTGTCGGCCGGCGAGTCCATCTTCGCCGGGTCCGGCACGGCGTCGGTGACCTCGACCACCATCCCCGGGGTCGTCCCCCAGGTGACCATCGGCGAGATCCCCGCGGCGTCGACCTCGACCTCGGTGTCGAACGACGCGCCCGCATCGCTCGGCAGCGCCTTCCAGCGCTCGACCGCGGACTCGTAGTCCTCGGGAGCGCCGGGGCGCCCCTTCACGTACTCGAAGGTCGTCTCGTCGGGGGCGATCATCCCCGCGCGCCCGCCGGCCTCGATCGTCATGTTGCAGATCGTCATCCGGTTCTCCATCGGCAGCGCCTCGATCGCCGGCCCCGCGTATTCGACCGCGTAGCCCTGCATCCCGCCGACTCCGAGGCGGCCGATCGTCGCCAGGATCAGGTCCTTGGAGGTGACGCCGGGGCGCAGCTCGCCCGAGTAGTTGATCCGCATCGTCTTCGGGCGCGCCTGGACCAGACACTGGGTCGCGAGCACGTGCTCGACCTCTGACGTGCCGATGCCGAAGGCGAGGGCGCCGAAAGCGCCGTGCGTGGAGGTGTGCGAGTCGCCGCAGACGATCGTCATCCCCGGCTGCGTGACGCCGAGCTCGGGACCGATCACGTGGACGATCCCGCGCCGCTCCGACCCGAGGCTGTAGAGCGGGATCCCGAACTCCTCGCAGTTGGACTCGAGCTTCTCGACCTGCTTGCGCGAGAGCTCGTCGGCGATCAGCCTCGCCACGGCGGTCCCGTCGGTCGGGACGTTGTGGTCCGCGGTCGCGAGGGTCTTGTCGGTGCGGCGGACCGTGCGGTTCGCGAGCCGCAGCCCGTCGAACGCCTGGGGCGAGGTGACCTCGTGGACGAGGTGGAGATCGACGTAGATCAGCTCGTCGTCGACCTCGTGGGCTTCCCAGATCTTGTCGAAGAGGCTTTTCGGCATCAGGATCTCCTCAGCCCGGCCGAGACGACCGCGAGCAGCTCGGCCTCGGAGTCGCCGGGGTTCTCGAAGTGATGCGAGAGGTCGGCGTCGAAGGTGACCGTGTCGCCGCTGCCGAGCGCGTGGCGCTCTCCGTCGATGACGAGGACCGGTGCGCCGTCGAGGACGACGGCCGTCTCACGGGCGCCCGGCTCGTGCAGGGGCGGGTCCTCCGCCCCGCCGGTCGCCGCCCCGGGAGCGAGCTTGTGGACGGAGACGTCGGCGCGTTGGCCGGGCAGCGGCGGGGTCAGCTCCTCGACCGCGTGGCCGCCGCGCTTGCGCTTACGGCGCTGGGTCTTGCGCGTGACGACGACGTGCTGGCCTTCGTCGAGGCGCAGCAGCTGCGAGAGGGTCAGGTCGAGGCCGGAGGCGATCTTCGCCGCGACGGCGAGCGTCGGGCTGGTCTCGCCGCGCTCGACCTGGGAGAGCATCGGGGCGCTGACCCCGCTGCGCTCGGCGAGCTCGCGCAGGGAGAAGCCCATCGAGTCGCGCAGCGCGCGTACGCGTTCGCCGACAACGAGCTGATCGGGCTCTGAGGAGGCGCTCTTCTCGGGTGCGTCAACCGTCATTGGGCTGTACACGATAACAGACAGCCGTATGCTGTCAGCGTTGCTGGCCCGTCGGCCGAATCAGGATCTCGTTGACGTTGACGCGCTCGGGCTGGGACACGGCGTAGAGGATCGCGTTGGCGATGTCCTCGGCCTCGAGCACGTCGCCGATCTGGTCGCGCATCTTGTCGATCTGCTCGACGACCATCGGATCCTCGTTGTGGGCCTGGAGCTCGGTGGCCACGAACCCGGGCTCGACCACGGTCACGCGGATCTTCGAGTGCATAGCCTCCTGGCGCAGCGCCTCGCTGAAGCCGGTGACGCCGAACTTGGTGAAGTTGTAGACGCCGGAGCCCATGTTGGCGTTCCGTCCCGCGACCGAGGAAATGTTGACGATGTTGCCGCCGCCGGCATCGCGGATCAGCGGAAGCGCGGCATTCGAGCAGTAGAGGAGCCCGAGGCCGTTGACCTCGACCATCCGTCGCCACTCCTCGCTCTCCTGGCCCTCGAACGCGCCGAGCAGCATCACGCCGGCGTTGTTGACGAGGATGTCGAGCCCGCCGAGCTGGTCCGCGGCGCCTTCGATGAAGCTCTTCGCCGACGCCTCCTCCGTGACGTCGACCTCGATCGCGACCGCCTTCCCTCCTCCCTGCTCGATCTCCTTCGCGAGCTTCTCGAGCCGGTCGGCGCGGCGGGCGCCGAGCGCGACCGCGGCGCCCTCGCGCGCGAGGACCCGCGCGGTCTCTTCGCCGATCCCCGACGAAGCCCCGGTGATCGCGGCGCGACGGCCTTCGAGCGACCCCATCAGGCGGGCTCGAGCACGACCACGGGAATCCGGCGCTCGGTGCGGCGCTGGTAGCTCTTGTACGGCTTGTACGCCGCGACCATCTGGTTCCAGAGCCGCTCGCGCTCCTCGCCCTCGGCCTCGCGTGCGCGGACGCGGCGCTTCTCGCCCTTCCACCAGGCGTTGGTCTCCGGGTTCGCCATCAGGTTCAGGTACCAGGCCGGGTGCTTCTCGATCCCGCCCTTCGAGGCGATCAGGACGAGGTTCTCACCGTCCTCGGTGCAGATCAGCGGATGGGTGCGGTGCTTGCCGCTCTTGCGCCCGACGTTCTCGACCAACGCGACCGGAGCGCCCATCGACCTGCCGCCGATCCGGCCGCGGGTGAGCTTGTAGAGGGCGACGTGGCCCTTGGTCCCGACGTTCCAGAACTTCCAGAACGCCGAGTCGGCTTGCGGTGCTTCGGTTGCTGCCATCGGGGGCGAGTCTACGTCCCGCTACGGGCCCGGCGTGCGCTCGCTCGCCGCGTCGGCGGTCGCCGCTTCGGCCTCCTTGATCGCGGCGCCGTCGAGGGCGTTGGAGAGCGCCCGGACGTAGGCGCGCGCCGAGGCCTCGAGGATGCTCGTCGCGACGCCCTGGCCGGAGGCCAGCCGGCCATCGAACCGCAGCGTCACGGTGACCTCGCCGAGCGCGTCCTCGCCCCCGGTCACGGCGCCGACGCGGTACTCACGCAGCTCGGCCTCGCTGTCGGCGGCGCTCATGATCGCGCTGAAGATCGCGTCGACGGGACCGTCGCCGCTCGACGTCGCCTCGGCGACCTTGCCGGACGGCAGGTTGATGCGCACGGTCGCCTTCGGCTCGGCATCGGAGCTGTCGCTGACCTCGAAGCCGGCGAGCGTGTAGGACTCGGTGCGCTCGCGCATCTCTTCGGAGACGATCGCCTCGAGGTCGAGCGCCGTCACCTGCTTCTTCTTGTCGGCGATCTGCTTGAAGCGGTCGAAGGCCTGGTTGAGGGCGTTGCCTTCGACGACGAACCCGAGCTCGCCGAGAGCGTCCTTGAGCGCGTGACGGCCGGAGTGCTTGCCGAGCACGATCGAGTTCGAGTCGAGCCCGACCTCGGTCGCGTCCATGATCTCGTAGGTCGAGCGCTCCTTGAGCACGCCGTCCTGGTGGATCCCCGACTCGTGGGCGAACGCGTTGCGGCCGACGACCGCCTTGTTCGGCGGCACCGCGTAGCCGGTCGAGCGCGAGACCATGCGGCTCGTCTTCGCCAGCTCCTTGATCTTGAGCCCGGTGTCGAGGCCGTGCTCGTCGCGGCGGGTCCGCAGCAGCATCACGATCTCCTCGAGCGAGCAGTTGCCGGCGCGCTCGCCGATCCCGTTGACGGCGCACTCGACCTGGCGCGCCCCGGCCAGCAGCCCGGCGTAGGAGTTGGCGACCGCCATCCCGAGGTCGTCGTGGCAGTGAACCGAGAGCTCGACCTCGCGCAGCCCCGGGATCAGCTCGTAGAGGCGGGCGAAGTAGGCCCCGTACTCCTCGGGCGTCGTGTAGCCGACGGTGTCGGGGATGTTGATCGTCGTCGCGCCCTCGGCGAGCGCGATCGCGCAGACCTCGGCGGTGAACTCGATGTCGGCGCGGGTCGCGTCCATCGGCGAGAACTCGACGTCGTCGGTGTAGCTCTTGGCCAGGGTCACGGCGGCCTTGGCCTGGCCCTTGACGTCCTCGCGCGTCGTCTGGAGCTGGTGCTCGATGTGGATGTCCGAGGTCGAGATGAAGGTGTGGATCCGCGGCCTCTCGGAGTCCTTGATCGCGCCCCAGGCGGCGTCGATGTCGGCCTTGTGTGTCCGCGCGAGCCCGCAGATCACCGGTCCCTCGACGTTGCGGGCGATCGCCTCGACCGCCTCGAAGTCTCCGGGCGACGTGATCGGAAAGCCGGCCTCGATCACGTCGACGCCGAGCCGCGCGAGCTGCTGTGCGATCTCGACCTTCTCGCCCGTGTTGAGCGAGATCCCGGGCGACTGCTCGCCGTCGCGCAGGGTCGTGTCGAAGATGTTGACGCGGTTCTCAGCGCTCATGATTCCTCCTACTCTGAAGCTCTTCCGATGGGCGTTGGTTTACGGCTCTCGCGCCGCCAGCGATTACTCCCCCCGAGGGGGGAGGAGCAGGAGGAGGCTGAGGCTGTCGAGCCGGTGGCTCATCGGACGATTCAGAGTACCACCGCTACCGAGTACTTCTCAGGGAACGAGCACTACCTTGCCGACGTTCTTGCGGTCGGCGATGAACTGGTGAGCCTCGCCGGCGCGGTCGAAGGGGAAAGCCTGCGCGACGACGGGCTCGAGCCCGGCGGACTCGATCTCCGCCGTCAGCGGCTCGATGATCCGCGTCAGACCGGGCTCGGCGTCGGACCAGGAGAGCATGTTGAGGCCGAAGACGCCCTTGTTCTCGTTCATCACGTTGAGGCTCTTCCACCACGGCATCGTCGCGAACGGGCCGCGGACCATCGCGCTCGCGGCCTTGCGGATGCTGCGCCCGGTCCCGGTCGACGCCTCCGAGAGCCCGTACATGATCAGGCAGCCGCCGGCGCGCAGCAGGCGGTAGTCCTTGCGGAAGTTGGTCGGGCCGGTGGCGTCGATGATCACGTCGACCCCCTCCCCGTCGGTCAGCCTCGTGACCTCCTGCTCGAAGTCCTGGCTGCGGTAATCGATCGCGTGCTCGAGTCCGAGCTCGCGGATCGCCTCGTGCTTGCCGGGCGACGCGGTGCCGAAGATCTCGGCGCCGCGCGACTTCGCGAGCTGGATCGCGGCGGTGCCGACGCCGCCGGCGGCGGCGTGGATCAGGACCCGGTCGCCCCGCTCGAGCCCGCCCATCGTCACCAGCGCGGCGTAGGCGGTCGCGTAGTTGACCGGGATCGCCGCGCCCTGCTCGAAGCTGAGCCGGTCCTCGAGCGGCAGGACCTGGGTCGCGGGAGCGGTGACCAGCTCGGCCTGGCCGCCGAAGCGGGTGCCGGCCGTGACGCGGTCGCCGACCTTGAGCGTGTCGACCCCCGGGCCGAGCGACTCGATCTCGCCGGCGACCTCGTAGCCGAGCACGCAGGGCGGCTTCGGCGCCTCGGGGTAGAGACCGACGCGGGCCATCGTGTCGGCGAAGTTGATCCCCGCGGCCTTGACCGCGATCCGGACCTCGCCCGGGCCGGCCTCGGGCTCGGGACGCTCCTGCGCCTCCAACACCTCGGGGCCCCCATGACCCGTGAGCACGACTGCCCGCATCGTCCGACCTTAGTCGACGGCTTCGCGCACCGGCATCCAGGCGACGTCCATGTCGACGCGCGCGCCGCGGAACGGCACCCCTTCGGCCTCGAGCTCGCGGCGCTGGCGGCGGCCCTGCGACAGCGACCCGTCGGCGCGCACGATCCGGTACCAGGCGAGGCCGGGGTCGTCGCACTTGGCCATCACGAGGCCGGCGAACCGCGGCGCCTCTGGGCAGAGATCGCCGTAGGTCGCGACGAAGCCCGGCCGGACCGAGCGCGCGCGTCGCAGGACTTCGCGGGCGCGAGCGCTCTCGAGCACCCGGCTAGAGGTCGACCGCTCGGCCGACGTCGAAGCCGTCGAGCTCGAGGATCTTGGCGATCGTGTCCTCGCGCACGGGGGCGTCCGTGGTCAGCGCCATCACGGCGCGCTCGCCGTCGGGCGCGGCGCCGACGGCGGCCGAGACGATGTTGACTCCCTGCTCGCCGAACGCGGTGCCGACCGTGCCGATCATCCCCGGCCGGTCGCTGTAGCGGAGGATCACAAGGTGCTCTGCGAAGGGCAGGTAGAAGCTCTCGCCCCAGACCCCGACCAGGTACGGCAGGTGCTGGGGGCCGACGGCGGTACCGGCGACCTCGACCTCTTCGCCCCCGGAGCTGACGCGGACCGTGACCAGATCGGTGAAGTCCTCGCTCGCCTTGGCGCTCGACTCGGCGAGGCCGATGCCGCGCTCCTCGGCGAGCGCCGGGGCGTTGACGAGGTTGACCTGCTCCTCGGTGTGGCCGGCCAGGATCCCGGAGAGCACCGCGATCCCGAGCAGGCGCGTGTCCTGCTCGGCGAGCCGGCCGCGGAACTCGACCTGGACGTCGGTGACCCCGCCCTCGGCGAGCCCCTCGGCGAGCCGTCCGAGCTTCTCGGCGAGCGGAACGAACGGCGCCAGCGCCTCCATCTGCTCGGGGCGCACGGCGCCGATGTTGACCGCGTAGGAGACGACGCCGTTGGTGAGCGCGGCGGTGACCTGCTCGGCGGTGACGACTCCCGCGCGGTCCTGGGCCTCGGCGGTCGAGGCGCCGAGGTGCGGCGTGACGACTACGTTCTCGCGCTTGAACAGCGGGTGCGGCTCGGGCGGCTCGGAGGGAAAGACGTCGAGCGCGGCGCCCCCGAGCTTCCCGGACTCGATCCCGGCGTCGAGCGCATCGAGGTCGACGAGCTCGCCGCGTGCGCAGTTGACGATCCGCGCGCCGTCGCGCATCTTCGCGATCGCGTCTTCGTCGATCCAGCCGATCGTCTCCGGGGTCTTAGGCAGATGCAGCGAGATGAAGTCGGAGCGCTCGAAGAGCTCCTCGGGGGTCTCGGCGCCCTCGACGCCGAGCTCGCGGAAGCGCTCCGGGGTGACGAACTTGTCGAAGCCGATCACCTCCATCTCGAACGACTGGGCGCGCTTCGCGACGAGCTGGCCGATGCGGCCGAAGCCGGCGACGCCGAGCGTCTTGCCGTAGAGCTCGGTGCCCTTGAACTTCGCGCGCTCCCACTCCCCTGCGGCGAGCGAGGCGTGGGCCTGGGGGATGTTGCGGCAGAGCGCGAGCATCAGCGCGATCGTCTGCTCGGCGGCGGCGATCGAGTTGGCCTCGGGCGCGTTGGCGACGATGATCCC
This sequence comes from uncultured Solirubrobacterales bacterium, assembly GCA_963817065.1. Taxonomy (GTDB): domain Bacteria; phylum Actinomycetota; class Thermoleophilia; order Solirubrobacterales; family 70-9; genus CAWFMO01. The sequence continues at coordinate 1,413,675 of CAWFMO010000001.1, read as the reverse complement.
GCGCCGCGTCGCCGCCTCGAGGTCGACGTTGTCGACCCCGGTCCCGGCGCGGCCGACGGCCTTCATGTTGTCGGCCTTGTCGATCAGCTCCGCGGTCAGCTGGGTGCCCGAGCGGATCAGGATCGCGTCGAACTCGCCGATCCGCTTCTCGAGCTCGGCCTCGTCCCAGTCGACCCCGAGCTCGACCTCGAAGTTCTCGCGCAGCAGCTCGATCCCGGCGTCGGCGATCTTCTCTTTGACGAGGACCTTCACTTGCGCGCCTCCTCGACGTTCTCGATCACCCAGTCGATGCACGAGGTCAGCGCCTCGACGTCGGGGGGATCGACGGCGGGGAACATCCCGATCCGGAGCTGGTTGCGGCCGAGCTTGCGATACGGCTCGGTGTCGACGATCCCGTTGGCGCGCAGCGTCGCGGCGACGGCGGCGGCGTCGACCGAGTCGTCGAAGTCGATCGTCCCGACGACCAGCGAGCGCTTGGCGGGGTCGGCGACGAACGGGGTCGCGAACTCCGAGCCCTCGGCCCAGCCGTAGAGGTGCTCAGAGCTGGCGCGCGAGCGCCCGACCGCGAAGTCGAGCCCGCCGCCGTCGAGCATCCACTCGATCTGCTCGGCGAGCAGGATCAGCGACGACAGCGCCGGCGTGTTGTAGGTCTGCTCCTTGCGCGAGTTCTCGAGCGCCAGGGCGAGCGAGAGGAAGGCCGGCTTCCAGCGCTCGGCGCCGTCGAGCTCCTCGATCCGCTCGATCGCCGCCGGGCTGAGCAGCGCCAGCCAGAGGCCGCCCTCGGCGCCGAAGGCCTTCTGGGGGGCGAAGTAGTAGGCGTCGGCCTGGCTCGCGTCGAGCGGCAACCCGCCGGCGCCGGAGGTGCCGTCGATCAGGACGAGCTTGCCGTCGGAGTCCTCGGGGCGGGCGACGTCGAGCATGACCCCGGTCGAGGTCTCGTTGTGCGCCCAGGCGATCGCGTCGGCGCCGGGGTCGCTCGCCGGCGCGGGCGCGTCGCCGGGCTCGCCCTCGATCACGATCGGATCGGCGAGGAAGGGCGCCGCGGCGGTCGCCTTCGCGAACTTGCCCGAGAACTCTCCGTAGGTGAGATGCAGCGCGCGCTCGCGGACGAGCCAGACCGCGGCTGACTCCCAGAACGCGGTCGAGCCGCCGTTGCCGAGCGCGACCTCGTAGCCCTCGGGCAGCGAGAAGAGCTCGGTGAGGCCGCCGCGGACGCGCGCGACCAGGTCGCGGACCGGCTTCTGGCGGTGCGAGGTTCCGAGCAGGTCACCCTGTCGCGCGAGAACCGCGAGCGCCTCGGGGCGCACCTTCGAGGGCCCGCAGCCGAACCTGCCGTCGGCGGGCTTGAGTTGATCGGGTATGCGGGTCATCGTCGTCGTCATCGGGGTTGAGAAGGGTAGTGCCGCCGCGCGTCGGGGCCGGGCCGGGATTACCAGCGTCGGGCCGGACTTCCGGCGACCCGCAGGTATAGCCTGCGTTCGCGCACCCGAGTCCTGGGGTATCGGGCGACGCAGTCTGGACAGGAGAGACCCCGAACTACTCCGGAGGAGACATATGTACCCGATCAGCTTCGAAGCCGACATCCCCCTCGAGGGGCGCAACCGGCTGACGACGTTCTTTCGCTACTTCACCTCGATACCGATTCTGATCGTCGCGGCGATCTACGGGATCGGCGCGTTCTTCGGCTCGATCGTCGCCTGGTTCTCGATCGTCTTCACCGGGCGCTACCCGGAGGGGCTCTACGACTTCATGGGCAAGGCGCTCCGGATCAACGCGCGCGCGAACGCATACGCGTACCTCGCGGTCGACGACTACCCGGCGTTCAACGGCGACGACGACCCGGCCTACCCGATCAGGGTCGGCATCCCTGAGCCGCTCGGCGCCTACGACCGGCTGAAGACCGGGCTGCGGATGATCTTCGGGATTCCCGTCTATCTGCTGGCGTTCGTCTGGGGCATCATCGTCGCGGTCGTCACCCTGATCGCCTGGTTCGCGATCCTGTTCACCGGCAAGCTGCCGGAAGGGCTCGCGAACCCGCTGCGCCAGGGCCTCGCCTACAGCACCCGGGCCGGCGGCTACTTCCTGCTGCTGACCGAGGACTGGCCGCCGTTCTCCGACGAGGGCACCGGCGCGACGGCGGGCCGGATCGAGTCCGGTACCCGCGAGCGCGTCGAGTAGCGGCGAAGGCGAAGCCGCATGTCTGAGGGATCCGAGGTCGCGAGGGGCGACGGCTATGCCGTCGCCCCCGACCTCGACGCCCTCGGCGAGGGCCACGGGTTTCGCAAGCTGCGGCGCGAGCTCGGGGTCGAGGAGTTCGGCGTCAACGCGATCGTCCTCCCGCCCGGCTACGAGACCCCCTCCCACTTCCACGACGAGCAGGAGGAGCTCTACTTCCTGCACCGTGGCCGGATCGAGATCGGCTTCGGCGACGGCTCGAGCCACGAGCTCGCCGAGGGAGGGGCGGCGCGGGTGTCCGCCCCCACCCCGCGCAAGGTCAAGAACCTGAGCGACTCCGAGGACGCGATCTACGTCGTCGTCGGGGCCAAGGGCGGCTACGTCGGCCGCGACGGCCGCGACGTCCCCGAGGGCTAGTCCTCGGACGGCCGAGCGCCCGCCTCGGCGATTCGCTGATCCTGCCGATCGCTGGTCCTGGTCACGAACGCGATCGCGAGCACGGCGCTGGCGATCTCGACCAGCGCAGAGACGGCGTAGAGGATCGCCGCGACGTGCTCGGTCTCGAGCTCGTCCCGAGCGCCTGGGGACAGCCCGGGCGCGAGCGCGGCGTCGCTGAGCACGGGGTCGACGTTGATCGCGGCGGACGCCGCCCCGCCGAGCACGGTGAGCAGGATCCACACGGCCCACCACCAGTGCACGAGCGAGGAGACGGGCAGGCTCGACCAGCCGGGATTGCCGGCGGCGGCCGGGTCGCCGCTGCGCCAGATGTCGTTCGCGATCTGCTTCGGCCGGAAGAGGTTGAGGATCGGGACGAACCAGGAGCCGATCGACCAGCCCGTCCCGTAGCGGAGCGGGCGAATGCCCAGCGCTTCGACGTTCCGATAGCCGCGGCGGAACCAGGCGATGAACCCGACCGCGCCGCCGATCACCGCGACGAGGTAGACGAACCCCGTGATCGCGAAGAAGTCCTCGGCGTCGTAGGCCTCCTCGAGAGTCAGCTCGCCGCCGTCGAGGGTGGTGTCGATCGCGTCGGCGTAGGCGAGGGCGGAGATGCCGTTGAGGATCGAGACGACGATCGCGATCGCGAGGACGAGGAGCGGCGCCCAGGTGATCGAACGCAGTGTCTTCGGCGCCGGCGTCCATTTTCGAGAGCCCCCTGGGTCCGGGGGCGTCGGCCCGTCGGCGGGGCCGCCGAAGCCCGTCCACGCCGTGCCGTCCCAGTAGCGAATCCGCGTCTCGTCGGCCGGATCGGGATACCAGCCGGCCGCCGGTTGCTGGCTCGCGCCTGACACGATCGCTGAGCGGCTCGGCTAGCGCCGATCTGACGGATTCGGCGGCGGCGCGTCGAGCGGCGCGCCGCCCGCGGGCGCCGGGCTCGAAGAGGCGATGCCGGCGTCGGACATCCCCTCCCCGGCCGCCGGGAGCTGCTTCCAGATCCGGTTCAGGTGGTCCTGGATGATCGACGGGATCGCGAGCCATGCAAACCCGGTGAAGACGCCGAAGCCGCAGAGGATCCCGATAAGCCAGCCGCTGACCGGTTGGCCGCCGGACTGCTCCTGGGCCCGCTGGACGCGGACGGTGCACTTCCACCAGGAGACGAACGGCGGGACGATCAGCAACACGCCGAGCGTGACGGCGAGCAGGGAGAGCCCCGGGCTGGTCTTCGCGAGCTGCTCGTCGCCTCGGGCGCGGCCGAAGTCGCGGAGCTCGCGGTTGATCCGGTAGTACCAGAACCAGTTGTAGATCCCGAGCGTGATGACGTGCCAGAGCGCGAGCAGGCCCGGGTCTTGGACCCTGGCCCGCGAGTCGGAGCCGCCTTCGAGGACGACCTCCGGAGCCGCCACTAGAACTCGGTCTCGATCCAGGGCATCATCGAGCGCAGGTCCTTGCCGACCTTCTCGACCTCGTGGTCGGCGCCTTCCTCGCGCAGGCGGTCGAAGTTCTCGTGCCCGGCCTTGTTCTCGGCGATCCATTCCTTCGCGAACTCGCCCGACTGGATGTCGGCGAGGATCTTCTTCATCGCCGCGCGGGTCTCCTCGCCGATCACGCGCGGGCCGCGGGTCATGTCGCCGTACTCGGCCGTGTTGGAGATCGAGTAGCGCATGCCCTGGATCCCCTTCTCGTACATCAGGTCGACGATCAGCTTGAGCTCGTGGAGGCACTCGAAGTAGGCGAGCCGCGGGTCGTAGCCGGCCTCGACCAGGGTCTCGAAGCCGGCGCGGACGAGCTCGGTCGCGCCGCCGCAGAGCACCGACTGCTCGCCGAAGAGGTCGGTCTCGCACTCGTCCTTGAAGGTCGTCTCGATGACGCCGGTGCGGGTGCCGCCGATCCCCTTCGCGTAGGCGAGGACGAGGTCGCGGGCGTTGCCGCTCTCGTCGGCGTGGACCGCCATCAGGCAGGGCACGCCGCGATCGGCCTCGTACTCGCGGCGCACGAGGTGCCCGGGGCCCTTCGGGGCGACCATCCCGACGTCGACGCCGGGGGGCGGCTCGATCTGTCCGAAATGGACCGCGAAGCCGTGGGCGAACATCAGCAGGTTGCCCTCGGCGATCCCGTCCTTGATCTCCTCGTTCCAGATGTCGGCCTGGCGCTCGTCGGGGAGCAGGATCATCACCACGTCGCCCTTGCTCGCCGCGTCGGCGACGTCGAGGACCTCGAGACCGTGGCCCTCGGCCTCGGGCTTCGACTTCGAGTCGGGCCGCAGCCCGACGATGACGTCGACGCCGGAGTCCTTGAGGTTCAGCGCGTGGGCGTGGCCCTGCGAGCCGTAGCCGAGGATCGCGACCGTCTTCCCCTCGAGGTGGGAGAGGTCGGCGTCGTCTTCGTGGATTACGGGGTCGTCGGCGGCCATCCGGCGCGTGATGCTAGACGACGCGGACCGGCGCGAGGCTCAGCGGAAGCGCTTCGGCGGCTTGACCTGCCGGGCAGTGAGGCTGACCGTGCGGTTGCACGTGGGCGGCGGGGTCGTTGGCGTCGTGGCCGGGGGCACCGGCGCCACGAACAGCGGGCCGAGCGCCGTCTGCGCTGTGACCTCGATCCGCCGCTTGCCCTTGAAGACCCCGGAGACCGCGCCGCCCGACGAGGTCGAGTTGGTGACGTAGCTGACGTCGATCGAGAACCGCCCCCGGACGACCTTGGCGAAGCTCCCCTCGCTGAACAGCGCGCAGTTGTTGGTGTGCTCGAGCATCTTCACGTTGAGCCCTCCCTTCGGCTGCGGGTTGGCGACGAAGGTGATGCGCTCGACGAGGCCTTCGCTGTCGAGCGCCTCTCCTGCGAAGAACGTCTGCTCTTGGATCTTCACGGGCGCCGCGGCCGCACGGCGCCGCCAGGATCCCGATCGCGAGCGCGCACGTGAACACAACCCCTGCCTTGAACCTCATTCGTTTCCCCCTTCGAGTTCGTTGCGCAGCAGTTTTCCAGATGCGGTGCGTGGGAGCGAGGCAGCGAAACGGAGGCTCTTCGGGACCTTGTAGGCGGCCAGCGACTCCGCGCAATGGGCGAGCAGCTCGTCACGACCGGCCTCGGCGCCGTCGCGGAGCACGACGATCGCGCTCACGGCTTCCTGCCACTCGGGGTCGGGGCGGCCGAGCACCGCCGCGTCGGCGACCGCCGGGTGGCGCAGCAGCACCTCTTCGACCTCGCTCGGCATCACGTTCTCACCCCCGCTGACGATCAGCTCCGAGCGCCGCCCTGTCACGTAGAGGAAGCCGTCGTCGTCGAAGCGGCCGAGATCGCCGGTGTGGAGCCAGCCGTCCGCGGCGAGCGAGGCCGGCGCGACCGTCGGGCCCCTGACCAGGATCTCCTCGTCGTCGACCCTGACCTCGGCGCTGAGCAGCGGCCTCCCCGCCGAGCCGAGCTTGCGCTCCGCATTCGCCGGGGCGAGGGTCGCGACCTGGGAGCAGGCCTCGGTCAGGCCGTAGGTCTGGACGATCTTCGCCCCCCTGCCGATCGCCTCGGCGAGCAGCTCGGGCGGAAGCGGGCCGCCGCCGATCAGGATCGCGCGCGGGGCGGCGAGCTCGGCGCCCGCCTCGAGCAGCCGCAGAGCTGGGTCCCGACCAGCGAGACGAGCGAGATCCGCTCGTCGGCGAGTGCGGCAGCGACCCGGTCGGTGTCGAAGCCGTCGTGGATGACGGCGGTCGTGCCGTAGATCGCCGAGCGGACGACGATCGAGAGCCCGGAGACGTGGAAGAGCGGCAGGCAGCAGAGCCAGCGATCGTCGGGCTCGACCCCGAGGTTGAGCGCCGAGCCGACCGCGCTCCAGTGGAAGTTGGCGTGCGTGAGCTCGACCGGGCGCGGCAGCCCCGACGTCCCGCTGGTCAGGATCCGGCACTGGACCTCGGAGGGATCTACCCCGGTCGGGTGCTCGGTCTCGGCCCGTGCGGCCTCGAGCTCGGGCTCCGCGAGCCTAGGGTCGAGCGGGTAGGAGATCGCGCCGAGCCTGCTCAGTGCGTGGAGCTCGATCGCGTAGCCGAGGCCCGCGTGGGCGGTGACCGCGACCGTCTCCCCCTCCCCGACCCCGTTCCTCGCGAGCTCGTGGGCGGCGAGCCCAACGGCCTCGTCGAGCTCGGCGTAGGAGAGCAGCCGCCCGTCGGCTTCGACCGCCGGGCGGTCGGGAATCTCCTCTGCCCTGCGGGCCAGCCACTCGTCGAGGCGCATTGCCCTGGATAATCCCGATCGTGCCGATTCCACACAAGGACGCCCCCCCGCGCGAGCAGCTCTACGCGCCGATCGAGTGGTCGGCCGAGGGAGAGTTCTCCGACATCCTCTACGAGAAGGCCGACGGGATCGCGAAGATCTCGATCAACCGCCCCGAGGTCCACAACGCGTTCCGGCCCCAGACCCTGGCCGAGCTCCGCGACGCCTTCAACCGCGCCCGCGACGACCTCGAGGTCGGGAGCATCATCTTCACCGGCGCCGGGACCGAGGCCTTCTGCTCCGGCGGCGATCAGCGGATCCGCGGCGACGACGGCTACATCGGCGACGACGAGGTCGCCGAGCAGGGGGTCGGGCGGCTCGACGTCGGCGACCTACACGTCCAGATCCGCCGCACGCCGAAGCCGGTCGTCGCGATGGTCGCCGGCTACGCGGTCGGCGGCGGCCACATCCTCCACCTCGTCTGCGATCTGACGATCGCCGCCGACAACGCGATCTTCGGCCAGACCGGCCCGCGGGTCGGCAGCTTCGACGGCGGCTTCGGCTCGAGCCTGCTGGCGAACAACGTCGGCGTCAAGAAGGCGAAGGAGATCTGGTTCCTCTGTCGTCTCTACGACGCCGAGGAGGCCGGCGAGATGGGGCTCGTCAACACGGTGGTGCCGCTCGCCGAGCTCGAGCGCGAGACCGTCGCATGGTGCCGCGAGATGAACTCGCTCTCCCCGCTCTCGCTGCGGCTGCTGAAGTCGAGCTTCAACGCGACCGAGGACGGTCTGACCGGGATCCAGCAGCTCTCGCACGACGCGACGCTGCTCTTCTACATGAGCGAAGAGGGCCAGGCCGGCCGCGACTCGTTCGGGGGAAAGCCCGACTTCTCCAAGTTTCCTAAACGTCCGTGACAGGGTTCCCACGGCGGTTGCGCTCCCACCCGCTATCCCCGCAGGGCGAAGCCCGAGGAGATGGCGGTAAATGAGGATCTGGTTGATGGCTTCGCGGCCGCGGACGCTGCCGGCGGCGGTGGCGCCGGTGCTGGTCGGAACCGCCGCGGCGGTGGCCGTTTCGGATGAGCTGCGGGTCGGCGCGTTCGTCGCCGCACTGGTCGGGAGCGTCTTGATCCAGATCGGGACCAACCTCGCCAACGACTACTCGGACGCCAAGCGCGGAGCCGACACCGTCGACCGCCTCGGACCGGTGCGGGTGACCTCGGCCGGGCTCGTGACGCCGCGTCGCGTCCTCGTCGCGACCTACGTCGCGTTCGCGTTCGCGATCGCGTGCGGGATCTACCTCGCCACCGTCGCCGGGCCGGTGATCATCGCGGTCGGGATCGTCTCGATCGCCGCCGGCGTCCTCTACACGGGCGGCCCGCGCCCCTACGGCTATGCCGGTCTCGGAGAGTTCTTCGTCTTCCTCTTCTTCGGGCTCGTGGCGGTCAACGGCTCCTACTACGTCCAGCTCGAGGAGCTCGACCGGCTGCCGTTCGGGCTCTCGATCTCGATCGGTGCGCTCGCCACGGCGATCCTGGTCGTCAACAACATCCGCGATATCGAGACCGATCGCCGGGCCGGCAAGAACACGCTCGCGGTCCGGATCGGGCGCGACAACGCCCGCCGCCTATACGTCGCGCTCCTCGGCCTCGCGTATCTCGCGCTGCCGGTGACGATCGCGGCCGCCGACGGAGACGCGAGTTGGTGGGCGCTGCTCGGCTTCGCGTCGCTCCCGCTCGCGATCCCCGCCGCGAAGCCGGTCATGACCAGGACCGACGGCCCCTCGCTCAACGAGGCGCTCGCGAAGACCGGGGCGCTGCTCGGCGGTTTCGCGCTCCTGGTCTCGGCCGGGTTGCTGCTCAGCGCCTGATGGCGATCCTGAGCGTCAACGGCCTGAGCAAGCGATACGGCTCGACCGAGGCGCTCGCGGGGGTCGACCTCGAGGTCGCCGAGGGCGAGCTCTGCGGGCTGCTCGGGCCGAACGGGGCCGGAAAGTCGACGCTCGCGAAGATCGCCTGTGGGCTGGTCCATCCGAGCGGCGGCCGGGCGGAGATCTGCGGGCACCCGCCGGGCTCGAAGCGGGCCAACGCGGAGATCGGTTACCTCGCCGAGCTGTTCAGGTTCCCGGAGTGGCTGACGGCGCTCGAGGTCCTCGAGCTCCACCAGCGGCTGGCGGGCTCGGACGGCGGCGCCGAGGAGCGCCGCGAGCTGCTCGGGAACGTCGGCCTCGCCGCGGAGGGAGACCGGCGGGTGGCGACGATGTCGAAGGGGATGCAGCAGCGTCTCGGTCTCGCGCAGGCGCTGGTCGGCTCGCCGCGGCTGCTCCTGCTCGACGAGCCGACGAGCGCGCTCGACCCCAACGGCCGGCGCGCGGTTCGCCGCCTGCTCTCCGCGCTGCGCGAGCGGGGCGTCGCGGTCCTGCTGAGCTCGCACCTGCTCGGCGAGGTCGAGCTGGTCTGTGACCGCGTCGCGATCCTCAACCGAGGCCGGCTCGTCGCCGAGGGCACCCCCGATGACCTCACCGCGGGGACCGGGCTCGAGGTCGAGACCGCGGGCGGCATCCGCTCGTTCCCCGACGCGCGACGCGAGCAGGTCCCGGACCTCGTGGCGCGGCTGGTCGCCGACGGCGAGCGCGTCTACGCGGTTCGCCCCTCGACCTCGACGCTGGAGGACTTCTACGTCGAGACGGTGACCGACTCCGAATGACGCTGATCATGCGCTACTCGATCGCGGAGGCGGTGCGCCGCCGCATCTTCCTGATCGTCGTCACGCTCAGCGTCGCCTTCCTCGTCCTCTACGGGATCGGCTCGGTCGCGATCTTCAACGAGGCCGTCGAGAGCCTCGAGGGCAGCGAGCTGGTCGAGGAGAGGGTGCTCGTCGGAGGCACGCTCACCGGTCTCGGCATGTTCATCACCCTCTTCCTCGGGGTCGTGCTCGCGATCTTCATGACGATGTCGACCGTCCGCGGTGACGCGGAGCGCGGCGTCCTGCAGCCGCTCGCGGTGAGGCCGATGGGGCGGCGCTCGCTGCTGCTCGGCAGGCTGCTCGCCGCCGGCCTCGTCGCGTCGGTCTACGTCGCGGCGATGTTCGCGGCGATCGTCGTCATCATCGGGCTCGCCGGCGACTGGACTCCCGACAACCTCCTCACCCCCGCGCTCGGCCTCGTCGGCGCCGTCTTGATCCTCTCCTGCATCTCGGTGCTCGGCTCGACGCTGCTGACCTCGAGCGCCAACGGGATCGCCGTCTTCATGATCTTCGGCGCCGGATTGACGGCGGGCCTTCTGGGTCAGATCGGCGAGGGGCTGAACAGCGACAGCGTCGAGCAGATCGGGAGGGTGGCCTCGATCCTGCTTCCCTTCGAGGCCCTCTACCAGGGCGCGCTCGACCAGCTCACATCCGAGACGAGCGGGATCACGGAGGTCGCGATCGACCTCGGACCGTTCGGGGGCGCCGAGAAGCTCACCCCGGGGATCGTCGCGTGGGCCGCGACCTATGGCGCGCTGACCACCGCGGCGGCGCTGCGGGTCTTCGCCCGCCGGGACATCTGAGGATGCGCCCCGAAGGCCTCGAGCTCGTTCCCTACTCGCTCCGCTTCCGCGAGCCCTACGTCACCGCGCGCGGCCAGCTCGACGAGCGGCGGCTGCTGCTGGTCCGGATCACCGACGAGAGCGGCGCGACCGGGCTCGGCGAGGCGGCGCCGCTGGCGCTGCGCGGCGGGCCGGACCTGGAGCAGATCGCGGGCGAGCTGCGCGAGCGCTGCTGGCCGCTGCTCGAAGGGGTCGAGCTCGAGCCCGACCGGTTCTCGCGCGCGCTCGAGGCCTGCCGGGCGCGCGGCGCCTCGCTGCAGGCGCTCTCGGCGCTCGATGTCGCCCTCCACGACCTCGCGGGAAAGCTCGCCGGGGAGCCGGTCTGGAAGCTGCTCGGGGCCGCGAAGGCGGAGCCGGTGCTCTGCAACGCGACGCTGCCGGCTGCGAACCCGAGCGCGCTCGCGCAGATGGCGCTGCGCTGGGCGGACCGCGGCTTCGAGACCTTCAAGCTCAAGGTCGGGGTTCCCGGAGACGTGAGCCAGGTCGGGCGGGTGCGCGCCGTTCTCGGCGACGAGGCGAAGCTCCGTGTTGACGCCAACGCGACCTGGCGGGCGTCGGTCGCCGTCGAGCGGCTGCGGGCGATGTCAGAACACGAGATCGAGCTCGCCGAGCAGCCCGCGCCCGATCTCGCCGATCTCGCCGAGGTCCGGCGCAGCACGGGGCTCTTGATCGCCGCCGACGAGAGCGTCGTCGAGGCCTCCGACGCGCGCCGCGCCGCGGAGCTCGACGCCTGCGACATGGCGACGGTCAAGCTCGCGAAGTCGGGCGGGATCCTCGCCGCCTGCGCGATCGCGCGCGAGTTGCCCGTCTACCTCTCGAGCGCGCTCGACGGCCCGGTCGGGATCGCCGCCGCGGCGCACGTCGCGCAGGCGATCGGCGCCGGCGGGCTCGCCCAGGGGCTCGCGACCTCGGAGCTCTTCGAGGGAACGATCGCGGCCCGCGAGTGCGCGCTGGAGGGCGATCGGCTCGCGCTCCCCGAAGGGCCCGGCCTCGGGGTCGAGATCGACGAGGGCCTGTTGATGGAAGCCCGGGTCTAGGCTCCGCCCCGTGGACGCGACCAACGCCAACACGGCGCTCGCCTCGGCCTTCGTCGAGGAGCTCGCGCGCTGCGGGGTGCGTCACGCGGCGATCGCGCCCGGGTCGCGCTCGACGCCGCTCGCGCTCGCGCTCTGGCGCGAGCCCGGGATCGAGGTGAGCGTCCACACCGACGAGCGCTGCGCCGGCTTCTTCGCGCTCGGAGCGGCACACGCAACGGGCGCGCCCGCCGCGGTCCTCTGTACGTCGGGCTCCGCCGCGGCCAACCTCCACCCCGCCGTCGTCGAGGCCGACGAGTCCGCGATCCCGCTGATCGCGCTGACCGCCGACCGCCCGCCCGAGCTGCGCGGGATCGGCGCCGGGCAGACGATCGACCAGCTCAAGCTCTATGGCTCGGCGGTGCGCTGGTTCTGCGACGTCGGCACCCACGAGGGGAACGACGACGGGTTGCTCCACTACCGCGCGACCGCCTGCCGCGCCTACGCCGCGGCCGCCGGCGACCCGCGGCCCGGGCCGGTCCACCTCAACCTCGCCTGGCGCGAGCCGCTGGCCCCGGTCGCGGCCGAGGGCGCGGTGAGCGCCGAATCGGAGCTGGCGCTCGAGGGCCGCGGCGACCGGCCGCTGACCGCGGTCGAGGACGGGCTCGACGCGCCCTCCCCGACCCTGCTCGGCGACCTGCGCGCCGCGATCGACGCGACCGAGCGCGGGTTGATCGTCTGCGGGCGCCAGAGCGACGCCGGGCTCGCGCCGCTGGTCGCCGAGCTCGCGCGCGCGAGCGGCTTCCCGATCCTCGCCGAGCCGACCTCGCAGCTGCGGCTCGGGCCCCACGACCGCTCGATGGTCGTCGCGCGCTACGACGCGGTCGCGCGGGCGCGCCCCGACGCCCTGGCGCCCGAGCTCGTGATCCGTTTCGGCGAGCTGCCGACCTCGAAGCCGCTGCGGACCTGGCTCGCCGGCCTCGAAGACCTTCGCCAGGCGGTCGTGGATCCCCACGGCGGCTGGTACGAGCCTTCGCGCCGCGCCGACGCGATCGTGCGCGCCGACCCCCGCCTGGTCGCCGCCGGGCTCGCGTCGGGGCTCGAGGGGGCGGGCGGGCGCGACTGGGCCGGCCGCTGGCTCGAGGCCGAGAAGGCGGCCTCCGATGCGATCGCCGCCGAGCTCGAGGCCCTGGGCGAGCCGAGCGAGCCGGGGCTGCACGCCGCGCTCGGCGACGCGCATCGCGACGGCGAGCTCGTCTACACCGCCTCGAGCATGCCGATCCGCGACCAGGAGGAGTTCGTCGCCTCCGGGTCCGCCGACGTGCTCTTCCTCGCCAACCGCGGCGCCAACGGGATTGACGGGATCGTCTCCTCGGGGGCAGGCGCGGCGATCGCGTCGGGACGGCCGACGACGATCGTGCTCGGCGACCTCGCGCTCGTCCACGACATCGGCGGCCTCTCGGCGCTGCGCGACGCGCCGGTGCCGATCCGCGTCGTCGTGATCGACAACGGCGGCGGCGGGATCTTCCACTTCCTGCCCCAGGCCGAGCTGCTCGAGGCGGAGGAGTTCGAGGCCCTGCTCGGGACCCCGAGCGGCGTCGAGCCCGCGCGGGCGGCCGAGCTCTGGGGGCTCGAGCACCGGGCGCTCACGGATCTCGCCGAGCTCCCCGACGCGCTCGCGGCGGGCACGGGGCTGATTTCGATCGCGGTCGACCGCGGGCGCAACGTCGAGCTCCATCAGCGGCTGCGCGACGCGGCGACAGGGGCGATCAGCCGGGCCTAGTTAGTTTCGCTGAGCCGGGGCTCGGGTATGCCGGGGGCATGGAACTTTCCCTGCTACTCGTAGTCCTCGGGATCATCATCGCCGTGCTCGTCAATTCGACGATCGGCGTGATCTGCATCGTGGTCGGGCTCGTGATGCTCGTCTGGCCGCGGCTGAAACGGGCCTGACGACCGCTCACCTGCGTTTGTCCTTGCCCGAGCCGTGCTCGACGCGGTCCCGCCCCGGGCCGCCCTTGATCCGGTCGTAGCCGGCGGCGCCGAAGAGGCGATCGCGTCCCGCGCCGCCGGCGAGCCGGTCGTTGCCGTCGCCGCCGCAGATCCTGTCGCCCCCACCGCGCCCCAGCACCCGGTCGTCGCCCTCGAGCGCGACGAAGACGTCGGCGCGCCTGGTACCGACCAGCCGGTCGGCGCCCGGCGTCCCGAGGATCGTCGCCGCGCGCTTGGCGCAGGGGCCGAGGCGGACGGTCAACAGGCCCGAGCCGGAGGCGTTGTCCTTGCCGGGAACCCCGATGTCGCGGATCGCGGCGCTGGTCTCGAGCGCCCTCTGCAGGCCCGGCGGGCCGAGGCCGAGCGCCTGCTCGTAGAGCGCCGCCGCTCCCGCGACCTGGGGCGCGGCCGCCGAGGTGCCGCCGAAGCCGGTCAACAGGCAATCGGACGCCGGCTCGATCGTGGTCGAGATCGGGTTCGGCCCCGAGAGGTCGGGGCGCACCCGGCCGTCGATCGTCGGCCCCTGCGAGCTGTAGGGCTGCATCGCGGCGCTGAAGCGGCAGAAGGCGCCGACCGAGACCACGTCGGGTGAGCCAGAGGTCTCGTTGATCGAGCTCTCCGGGACGCGGTGCTCGAAGTTCGGCGCGTCGGGGGCGAAGAGGTCGATCCGCGGCGTCGGGCCGGGCGGCGTGAAGCGGTTGACGACGACGTCGAACGACTGGCTCGGGCCCTCGTTCCTGTAACAAAGGCCCTCGGTCGGGGGCTGGGCCCCGCCCTGGAACCCGGTCGAGGAGGCGACCTCGACGCCGTCGGCCTCGCGGACCAGGTAGAGGTCGTAGTCGACCGCGGTCACCGGCCACGAGTCCCACTTGAGCGCGACGCAGTCGGTCTGGCCGGCCCCGATCCGCACGCGGTTGCCCTCGTCGCCGGCGACGAAGTCGAGGTTGGCGTCCCCGTCGGCGTCGGCGAACGCCCCCATCCAGTGGCTGAGCGCATAGTTGCCGGCCGAGTTGATCCAGAGGATCCCGTCGGCGCGCGCCTGGCTCGCGACCGCGTCCGAGGTCCCGGCCTCGCCCGATCCGTCGCCGCGGGTCTGGTTGAAGCTCGTCAGCGAGCGGCTGATCACCTTCGCACCCGCCGCCGCCGCGGCCTGCTCGGCGAGCACGAGGTCGGCCCCGCTGTTGGTGCACATAAGCAGCAGCCGCGCGGCCGGCGCAGTCTCGTGGACGACCTCGGCGACCTGGGTGCCGTGATCGGTGGCGGCGAAATCGGGGCAGTAGTCGTACGGGACGACGGAGGCCGGCAGATCGCCGCTCGCGATGCTGTTCGCGTAGCCCGCGAAGCCGGCGTCGATCACGGCCACGGTCACCCCCTTGCCCCTGATGCCGGAGCGGTGCGCGGTCGCGGCGCCCGTCAGCGCGACGCCCTCGCCCCCGACCGCGTCGGGATGCAGCGGGAGCGGGACCCCCGCGTGGCGGACGAGCGGACTCATGCCGAGGCGGCGCAGGGCGCCGGCCGGGACGCGGGCTTCGATGACCCCGGGCGCCGCGGCATCGACGGCGCCGCCGAGGCGGCCGAGCAGGGCGACGGCATCACCGGTCTCGGCCGTGTCGGTCGCGATCTCGATCCGTACGCGGCCGCCGTCGACGCGCGAGGGCGCCGCCGCGAGCGAGGCGAGCCGGCTGTCGAGGCGCTCGGCGTAGGGGGCGGGTGCGGATGCGGCCTCGGCGGGGAGGCACGGGATCGCCGCCGTGGCGACAGCCGCCACAGCCAACATCCCCCGCCCTCTCGCCCGCCTCCGCCTCACTCGACGATTATCGCCCCTGCGTTACTTCTTTTTCTTCTTCTTTCGCTTCACGCACTTGCCGCGCTTCAGCTTGCGCTTCTTCTTGCACTTCTTGCGTGCGGCGGGGGGCGTGGAGACAACCGGCGTACCGGGCGTCGTCGGGAGCACCGGCGGAACCGGCGGGGCGATCTCGTCCGCGCCGATGTCGGGGAGCGCTCCGAAGATCCTCGGCCCGCCGTCGAGGTCGAACGCGCCGAGCTCCAGGTCGACGGTGCCCTTGTCGACGGTCGGCGAGGTCGGGAGCTGGTGGAAGTCGTTGGTCGAGAAGCTGACGTACTCGGGGGGGTCCTCGATGTTGTCCCCTGCGCCCTCGGCGGTGACCGAGGCTCCGTTTCCACTGTCGCTGCTGGCTTCGAAGTAGGAGCTCGCGAGGTCGAGCACCGCCGTCGTGCTGGCGTCGTTGTTCGTCTCGGCCACGGCGTCATCGACACCGGGAAGACTGTCGGCGATCACGTTGCGGGCGTCGAGCGTCAGGTCTGCACCTGCCGACGCATCCACGTAGATGGCCGGAGCCGCCGCCGCCTTGCTGACCGCGGTGACGTTGCGCAGGGTCGCCGTGCGAGTCACTGCGCCGCCGATGCTCGGCCCGACGGCTCCGATCCCGGGCGCCGATGGGGAGAGCACACAGACGCTGTCGCGGAGGGTTCCCTGCGAGACCTGGCACGCGCGGCCGCCGTTGGTGGTCGCGGTCACCCGCTCCACCGTGCCGCCGGGCGTGCTCAGGTTCAGCGCCTCGCTGCCGGAGACGTTGCTGTTCTGGACGATCGAGACGTTGCGGAGAACGGCGCCCGCGTTCTCGACGCTGAAGCCCGTGGCCGCCGAGGTGTTGAGCACCGGGGTCGCGACGCCCGGCTTCGGCTCGACGACTATGTCGTCGTTGATCGTCAGCTCGACGCCGGCCGAGTACGGGCCGGCGAGCAGGAAGACGTTGTCGCCGTCCTGGACGGCGATGTTGCTGATCGCGGTGAATATGTCGCAGGGGTCCGATTCGGGGCAAGTGGCCGCGGGGCCGTTGCCACCCGGCTCGGCGTAGCGGTCGACGGCCGCAGCGCCGGCCGGCACCGCGAACAGAGCGGCTGCGAACACGGCCGAGCCGAGAAGGTTCTTCAGACCCCGGGGCAGCACCCTCGGGAGAATACGCCCTCAGGCCGTGAGCAGCGGCAGCATCGCCCCGAGCTTGATCTCGGTCTCGGCGAGCTCGGCGGCGGGGTCCGAGTCGGCGACGAGGCCGTTGCCGGCGTAGAGGTGGGCGACGCGGTCGCGAAGCAGCGCCGAGCGCAGCCCGACACAGAACTCGCCGTCCTCCGCCCCGTCGGTCCAGCCGACCGGGCCGGCGTACCAGCCGCGGTCGATCCCCTCGAGCTCCTCGATCAGCGCAAACGCGTCGTCTCGCGGCTCGCCTCCGACCGCCGGGGTCGGGTGGAGCGCGCCGGCGAGCTCGATCGCGCCGTAGGACTCGGCGAGCTGGGCGCGGATCGGGGTCGCGAGGTGCTGGACGTTGGCGACCTTGACCAGGCCGGGGGTGTCGCCGGCCTCGACCCAGACCGAGAAGCGCCCGAGCGAGCGCTTGATCCTGCGGACGACGATCTCGTGCTCGTGGCGGTTCTTCTCGCTCCGCAGCAACCGCTCGCCGAGGTGGTCGTCGACGGCAGGGTCCGCGCTGCGTCCCGTGGTCCCCGCGAGCGCGACCGTCGCCGCACCCGACCCGCTGCGGCGGATCAGGAGCTCGGGGCTGGCGCCGATGAACGCGGCCTCGGGGGTCCCGCAGCAGAAGCAGAAGCACGAGGGGAAGAGCTCGCGGATCGCGGCGAACGCCGCGGCGGGGTCGTGGGCCGCCGGCGCCTCGACCCGGATCTCGCGGGCGAGGACGACCTTCTCGAGCTCACCGGCGGCGATTCGCTCCCGGGCTCGCGCGACCAGCGACTCGAACCGCTGCGGAGGGTGCGGCGATGAGATCTCGGGGCGCGCGGTCGGATGCGGATCGGCGGGGCCGAGCTCGAGCGTCTGCTCGCGCAGCCCATCGAGCCTGACCCGGGCGTGCTCGAGCCGCTCGCCCGGATCCTCGCCGGGCGCGAGGACCGCGTTGACGGTCAGGTGGACCCGCCCGTCGGTTCTCAGCAGCGAGACCTCGGGCAGGACCATCAGCGCCGGGGGCAGCGAGGACCAGTGCGGCGAGCCCCCGCCCTCGGGCGCGAAGGCGAAGCCGCCGGTCAGCACCGGCCCGGCGCCGGGCGGCAGACCGTCGGGCTGCTCGAGCTCGGCCTCGCCGAGCAGCCGCCGCGCGTCCTCGGCGAGCTCGGCGAAGCGACCCTCGCCGCGCGAGACGAGCTCGCGGGCGCTGCCGAGCGCCGCCAGCGCGAGCCCGTCGCGGTCGGGCTGCTCCCAGCAGAACCAGCGGTCGGAGGCGCGCCGCGAGCCGAGCACGACCGCGGTCGGGTCGAGTGCCTCCACCTCGATCGTCGCGCTCGCCAGCGTGGTCCGCTTCGAGCCCGAAGCGCGTTCGAGCGCGTCGGCGAGCAGCTCGGAGAGCTGGGCGGTGTCGGCGCCGATCATCTCCGTCGCGCTAGGCGTCGGGGCGCGAGCGCTGGATCGCGACCTCGCCGGTGCGCACCATCTCGACCAGCCCGTGGGGGCGGATCATTCGCTCGAAGGCCTCGATCTTGTCGGCCGAGCCGGTGACCTCGATCGTCAGCTGGCGCCGCGCGACGTCGACGACCTTGGCGCGGAAGATCTCGGCGAACTGCATGATCTCGGCGCGGCTCTCGATCGGCGCCTGGACCTTGAACAGCGCCATCTCGCGGGCGATCGTCTCGCCCGGCTCCATGTCGCGGATCTTGATCACGTTGACGAGCTTGTGGAGCTGCTTGGTGACCTGGTCGATCGGCTGGAGCGCGCCGTCGAGGGTCAGCGTGATCCGCGAGATCGCGGGGTCCTCGGTCGGCCCGACCGCGAGCGTGTCGATGTTGAAGCCGCGGCGGCTGAATAGCCCGACGATCCGGGCGAGGACGCCGGGGCGGTTCTCGACCGAGATCGAGAGCACGTGCTTGCGCCCGGTCAGACGGCCGGCGGCGGCGTCGAGGTCCTCGAGCTTGATCAGGTCTGGCGTGCCGGCTTCCATGGTCTTGTACCCCTAGCCCACCATGTCCCTGGCGGCGGCGCCGGCGGGGATCATCGGGTAGCAGTTCTCTTCCTGGGTCACGCGAACGTCGAGCAGGACCGGGCCCTCGGTCTCGAGCGCCTCGCGCATCGCGGCCTCGACCTCGTTCTTGTCGTCGACGCGCATCCCCTTGGCGCCGAAGGCGTCGGCGAGCTTGACCCAGTCGGGGCTCGCGCCCATCTCGACCGAGGAGTAGCGCTTCTCCCAGAACAGCTCCTGCCACTGGCGGACCATCCCGAAGTAACCGTTGTTCATCAGGAAGACCTTGACCGGGATCTCGTGGCGGACCGCGGTCGCGAGCTCCTGGCAGGTCATGATCAGGCTGCCGTCGCCGGCGAGGCAGACGACGGTGTCGTCGGGGCAGGCGACCTTGGCGCCGACCGCGGCCGGGAGCCCGAAGCCCATCGTGCCGAGCCCGCCGGAGTTGATCCAGCGCCGCGGCTCGGGGAAGTCGTAGTACTGGGCGGCCCACATCTGGTGCTGGCCGACGTCGGAGGTGACGATCGCCTCGCCGCCGGTCGCCCGGTGCATCGCCTGGATCATCAGCTGCGGCTTGATCTCGCTGTCGGACGAGTCCTCGTAGCCGAGCGGGTACTCCTTCTGCCAGGCCGCAATCCGCTTCCACCACTCGTCGAGCCGCGAGGAGTCGGGCTGCAGCGCGCGGAGCTCCTTGGTCAGCTTCGGCAGCACCAGCTTCGCGTCGCCGACGATCGGGATGTGGGCGGGGACGTTCTTCGAGATCTCGGCCGGGTCGACGTCGATGTGGACGAACTTGGCCCGCGGCGCGAACTCGCTGAGCTTGCCGGTGATCCGGTCGTCGAAGCGGGCCCCGACCGCGACGATCAAGTCCGCCTCGTCCATCGCGTAGTTGGCGCTCCGCGTTCCGTGCATGCCGAGCATCCCCAGCCACTGGTCGTGCGGGGCCGGGAAGGCGCCGAGACCCATGACCGTGCAGGTGACCGGGAACTTGTCCGAGAGGCAGAGCTCGCGCAGCTCCTCGGCCGCGTTCGCGTTGACGACCCCGCCGCCGGCGTAGATCACCGGGCGCTTCGCGTTGGCGAGCGCTTTGGCGGCGAGCCGGATCTGCTTGATGTTGCCCTCGGTCGAGGGCTTGTAGCCGGGCAGCGGCGGGTCGTCGACGCTCGGCTCGTAGTCGATGTCGGCGCGCGAGAGGTCCTGGGGGATGTCGAGCAGCACCGGGCCGGGGCGCCCGGTCGAGGCGATGTGGAACGCCGCGTGGACGTATTCGGGGACGTTGCGCGGGTCCTGGACCATGAAGCTGTGCTTGACGATCGGCATCGTGATCCCGTTGACGTCGGCCTCCTGGAAGCCGTCGGTGCCGATCAGGTCGGTTCGCACCTGGCCGGTGACGAACACGGTCGGGACCGAGTCCATCATCGCGTCGGCGATCGGGGTCACGAGGTTGGTCGCGCCCGGGCCCGAGGTCGCGAAGGCGACCCCGACCCGTCCCGAGGCCTTGGCGTAACCCTCGGCCATGTGGCCGGCGCCCTGCTCGTGGCGGGCCTGGATGTGGGTCAGATCGGCGCCGTAGAGCGCGTCGTAAGTGGGCAGGTTGGCGCCGCCGGGGATCCCGAAGATGTGCTCGACTCCCTCGGCCTTTAGGGCCTCCATGAGTGCGTCCGCTGCGCGCATCGATTCATCGTAGCGAGCGCGAACTGGCGCTCTCACTAGGGTTCCGCCGATGAACGCCGACCGCCACGGGGGCCGATGGGTCATCGCAGCCCTCTGCGCGATCGTCGCGCTCGGGGTCGGGCTGCGCGTCTACGCCGCTTCGGAGCGCGCAGACGATCGCGAGGATCCCGTCCAGGACGACTCGATTCGCTACTACTTCATCGCCCAGTCGCTCTATGCCGACGGCAGCTTCGACGCCCCCGAGGTCGACCGCGACGAGGCCTACCACCCCGGCTCCCCCCTCTTCCACGCCGGCTTCTGGTTCCTGACCGGCGGCGAGAACCCGAAGGCGAGCCGGATCGCGGCGGCGCTGCTGAGCGCGCTGATGATCCTCTTCACCTTCCTGATCGCGCGGCGGCTCGTCTGGGGCCCGGAGGCCGCCGATCGCGAGCGGGCGCCGCCGGCGCAGGCCAGCGCCGCGGGGCTGATCGCCGCCTTTCTGATCGCGGTCAACCCGAGCTCGACCGACTTCTACCGCTCGATGATGAACGAGCCGCTTTCGTCGATCGTGCTCGTCGCCGCGGTGCTCGCGCTGCTCTGGGCTTCGTCCCCGGGCTCGCTTTGGCGCTGGGCGCTTCCGGGCGCGCTGATCGGGCTCGACGTCATGTTCCGCCCCGAGGCGGTCGTCTTCGGGCTCGTGTTCGCGGTCCTGGCGCTGGTCTACGTCGCGCACAGACTGGGCCGCAACGACGGGTTCAAGGCCGCCGGAGCGCTGCTCGCCGCGATGGCGCTCGTGCTCGCGCCGTGGACGATCCGCAACGCGATCGAGCACGGCAAGCCCACGCCGGTCACCGACGGCGGCGGCAACGCGCTGTTCATCGGCACCTACCTGCCGGGCAACGGCGACCACTTCGAGACCTTCGATCGCGAGCGGCAGCTGCTCGGGGACTACGACGTGCCGGTCTCGGAGCTCGCAGCGCTGCCTCCCGGGTACGTCCTCGGCGACGTGCTCGAGCTGATCGCCGAGCGCCAGTACCCCGAGCTCTCACAGGAAGAGGGGCTCGCGAAGCTCGGGCGCGAGCAACTGACCGACGACATCACCGAGCACCCGGTCGAGTACGCCGGAGTCCTCGCCGAGAAGTTCTGGAACATGTGGGGCCAGGGCGCCGCCGCCAAGCCCGGCCAGGGCGGTCCCGGGGCCGTGGGGGACTGGTTTCACCTGCTCGTCGCGCTCGCCGGCCTGATCGGCCTGATCCTGCTCGTCGTGCGCCGCCGCTGGGAGGCGTGGGTGCTCGGCTCGGTTCTCGTGCTGGCGACGGCGATCGGCGTCCTGCTGCTCGCGCCGCCGCGGCGCAACGTCGACCTGCTGCCGCTGGTCTCGGCGCTCGCGGGCTACGCGGTGGCGACGGGCTGGCCCGGCTTCCAGCGGGCCTTGGGGAGAATCGCTCCCTCGATCACGCGCCCCTGATAGCGCTCGATCGTCTTCAGCATCGAGCGCACGAGCTCGTCGCCGAGCATGCTCGGCTCGAGCCCGAGGTCGAGCAGCTTCGTGTGGACCGGGTTGTAGTAGTGCTGCTCGAGCTCGACCCGCGGGTTGTCGATCTTCTCGATCTTGACCTCGTGTCCGAGCTCGCCGGCGCAGCGCTGGACGAGCTCGGCGAGCTCGGCGACGCTGAACGACTCGGTGAACTGGTTGAAGACCCGGAAGTCGCCCTGCTCGGCGGGGTTGGCGACCGCGAGCTCGACGCACTGGAGCGTGTCGCGGATGTTGAGGAAACCGCGGGTCTGGCCGCCCTCGCCGTAGACGGTCAGCGGGTGGCCGATCATCGCCTGGACGCAGAAGCGGTTGAGCACGGTGCCGAAGAGCTCGTCGTAGTCGAAGCGGGTCGTCAGCCGCTCGTCCTGGGCCGACTCCTCGGTCTCGATCCCGTAGACGACGCCCTGGTTGAGGTCGGTGGCGCGCAGCCCCCAGATCCGGCAGGCGAAGTGGATGTTGGTCGAGTCGTGGACCTTCGAGCAGTGGTAGAGCGAGCCCGGGAGCTTCGGGAAGGGCAGCGTGTCCTTTCGCCCGTTGTGATCGATCTCGATGTAGCCCTCTTCGATGTCGATGTTGGGCGTCCCGTACTCGCCCATCGTCCCGAGCTTGACCAGGTGCGCGTTCGGCACGTGGTCGCGGATCGCGAACAGCAGGTTGAGGTTGCCGATCACGTTCGTGTGCTGGGTCTCGACCGCGGCCGCCCGCGAGAGCATCGAGTAGGGCGCCGAGGGCTGCTCGCCGTAGTGGATGATCGCCTCGGGCGAGTTGTCGGCGACGAGCGGCTCGAGGAAGTCGTTGTCCTCGATCGAGCCGACGGCGACGGCGATCTCCTTGCCCGAGACGTCCTTCCAGGCGGCGACGCGCTCCTCGAGCGAGGAGATCGGGGTCAGAGAATCGTTGCCCCGTTCCTCGAGCCAGCGACGGCGCGAGAAGTTGTCGGCGACGGTGACTTCGTGCCCCTTGGCCGAGAACCGCATCGCGGTCGGCCAGCCGAGGTACCCGTCGCCCCCGAGAATGAGGACGCGCATAGAGCCGGGCAGGGTAGCAGCGCCCCCGGGACGGAACCGGTGACAGAGAATGGGCGATCCCGGGCGCCGGGGCGGTCTATCCTGCGCCCGCCTTGGCACCGCTCGCCGACATCCTGCCGCCCGAGCTCACCGCCCTGCGTGCGACCGGGCTCGCTTTCGCGGCGCTCCTGATCGGCTACGGCATCGTCCGCCGCCACTCGCTGCGGAACTTCGACGTCCTGATCCTGCTCACCGCCGGGCTGGCGCTCGTGGTCGTCTCCGGCACCGAGCTGCTCGACCGCCTGCTCGAGGCGCTCTCGTTCGAGCGCGGCAACGGCGGGCGGATCCTCGGACTCGCGGTGTTCGCGATCGCGTTCCTGTTCCTGCTCGTCGTCCGCGCGCTCTCGGAGAGCTCGAAGGTCAACCGCCAGCTCTCGGGGGTGCTCGAGGGGCTCGCCTGGGAGGAGTTCCGCGCCGCCGGAAACGTCAAGCGCTTCAAGGACCGGGTCGGGGTCGTGATCCCCGCCTATAACGAGGCCGAGAGCGTGGCCGACGTGATCAAGAAGATCCCTTCGAAGGTCTGCGGCGTCAGGACCGCGGTCCTGGTCGTCGACGACGGCTCGCGGGACGGGACCGGCGAGGTCGCCGAAGGGGCCGGCGCGACGGTCGCCCGCCACGTGATCAACCGCGGCGGCGGCGCGGCGCTGCGGACCGGATACCGGCTGATGGCCGACGCCGGGGCCGAGATCGTCGTCACCCTCGACGCCGACGGCCAGCACCTCCCGAGCGAGATGGAGCGGTTGGTCAAGCCGGTGCTCGACGGCGAGGTCGACGTCGCCCATGGCTCGCGGGTGCTCGGTGAGGCCGACCCGAACTCCCGCTCGCGCGAGCTGGGGATCGTGTTCTTCAACAAGGTCGTCTCGTTCATCACCCGGACCAAGGTCTCCGACTGCTCGAACGGCTACCGCGCCGTCCGCGCCTCGGTCCTGCCCCAGCTCGTCCTGCGCCAGGAGCAGTTTCATACCTCCGAGTTCCTGATCGAGGCGATCAAGCGCGGGATCCCCGCCAAGGAGGTCCCGGTGACCGTCGTCCAGCGCACCCATGGGCACTCGAAGAAGCCTGCGGTCGTCCGCTACGGCGTCGGATTCGCGAACGCCATCTTCCGCACCTGGCTGCGTTAGTCTTCCGGCGGATCCTCGGGATGGGCCCGGGGGCGGCACGGGAGGGACACTCATGCAACGGAGGTACGTGATGGAGACGACGTTGACGAGGAGGCTCGCCGTCGCATTGGCGATGCTGGGAGCGAGCGCGCTGCTGATGGCACTGGTGGCGGCGACGACCACCCCGTCGGCTCACGCGCTCGAAACGCCCGGCGGTCTCCCCAAGCAGATCAAGAAGTGCAAGAAGAAATTCGACGGCAAGGCTCAGAAGAAGTGCATCAAGAAGCTCACGCCGAAGCCTCAACCGCAACCCGCGCCGGCGCCACTCCCGGCCGGAAAGAACCCGACCTCGTTGACGCTTCAGTGCACCGACTGCGGCGCGGGGAATACCCACGCAGCGGGAACGGTCCAGGTGGCAGGCGACATAACCCCGGCGATAGCGGGAGCCTACGAACCGATCAGGCTCGACTACGGGGGACTCTCACCGCAGTACCTCTATCCAACTGGGGGCCACTACCAGGGCGGTTTCGGGTTCGCTGGCGGAACCGTCCCCGTCACGGCCAGCTTCCCCGGGAACTTCGCGTACGCGCCTTCGAGCGCAACGATCACCATCAACCCCTAGCCACACTCGGTCCGGCCGCCGCGCCGTGTCAGCTCACGGCGCGGTGCCCGGATGCCGGACCTCGGCGGGATCGGGCATGTAGAGGTCCGTCCCGCAGCGGGGGCAGACCTGGACGTAGAGCTTGAGGACCTTGTTGCAGGTCGGGCACTGGCGCTCGGGCTCGGCCTCCTCGGAGCGGTAGGCGATCACGGCGATCAGGCCGACCAGCGGCACGACGGTGCCGACGATCAGCCAGATGAAGAACGAGCTGCCCTTGGCGCGGCCGATGATCCCGGTCGCGAGCCCGAAGCCGACCGCGATGACGACGTACTGCACGTCAGTCGTTGCGGTCCGGGTCGTCGAGGTCGACGGGACCCAGACTCACCGGCCGGTGGCTGCCGCCGCCGGAGTAGACCTCGCCGCTCAGCGGGCGCGGGTGGCCGATCGAGCCGACCTCGGAGACGTCGCGCGCGAACGGGAGGCTGATCGTCCAGTCGAGCGCCGCGCGGATCTTGCGTACGAAGCCCGGGATCTGGCTCAGGTGGTAGGTGCGCGCCAGCCACCAGGCGAGGATGCCGGAGAAGGTCTGGCGCCCGATCCGGCCCACGGCCTTGTAGCGGCCGAGGTTGACGAACGCGGTCGAGCTCGAGTAGGCGAAGCGGCGCTCCTCGCCGATACCGAGGCTCGCGGCGACGTTGGTCGCCGCGACGCGCGCCTGGCGGATCCCGTGCTGGGCCGTCGGCGGCGAGCTGCCGCCCTCCGGATCCGGGACCGCGGCGCAGTCGCCGATCGCCCAGACCCCGTTAAGTCCCTCGACCCGCAGGTGGTCGTCGACCACCACCCTCCCCTTCTCGTCGAGCGGCACCGACAGGTTGCGGAGGCTCGGGTGCGGGGCGACGCCCGCGGTCCAGACGACGGTCCGGGTCGCGACGCTCTCGCCGGTCGAAAGCTTCGCGTGATCCGCGGTCACCTCTTCGAGCGTCGTCCCGAGCCTGATCTCGATCCCGCGGCCGCGGAGCTCGTTGAGCGCGTAGTCGGCGAGCTTCTCGTCGATCTCGGGCAGGACGCGGTTGGCGGCCTCGACCAGGATCCAGCGCATCCCCTGGAGCCGCGCGCGCGGGTAGCGGTCCATCGCGTCGGCGGCGAAGTCCTGGAGCTCGGCCAGCGCCTCGAGGCCGGCATAGCCGCCGCCGACGAACACGTACGTGAGTAGGCGTTCCCTCTCCGCGGCCTCCTCGCAGGCGTTGGCGCGCTCGAGGGTCTCGATCAGGTGGTTGCGGAGCCAGATCGCGTCGGCGAGGCTCTTGAAGCCGATCGCGTGGCGATCGAGGCCCGGGACCGGGAGCACGCGCGAGACCGATCCGACCGAGAGCACGAGCTGGTCGTAGCGCAGCCGCTCGGAATCGCCCTCGTGGGTCGTCAGCTCGACCGTGCGCGCGGCTGGGTCGTGGGCGGTGATCGCGCCCAGCCGCAGGTAGGTGCGGTGGAGGATGTCGCGTAGCGGGGTGACGACGTGGCGCGGCTCGAGCGTCCCCGCCGCCGCCTCGGGCAGGAACGGCGTGTAGAGGCAGAAGTTGACGTCGTTGACGAGCATCAGCCGCGCCGACTGCTTCGGCATCAGCTTCTCGAGCTTGTGGGCGCAGGTCGCGCCCCCGAACCCACCGCCGGCGATTACTACGTTCCAGGCCATCGAGTCAAGTGTCCTCGATCTGGATCAGCTTCGGCGGAACGTTCTCGATCTGAAGCGTCGTGTGCTCGATCCCGAAGCCCTCGGCGAGCTCGCGCTCGAGCGTCAGGCGCAGCGCCGGGCAGTCGGCCTCGGGGTTCGCGAGCACGTGCGCGGAGAGCGCCGGGAAACCCGACGTCACCTCCCAGAGGTGGAGGTCGTGGACTTCGACCACGCCGTCGGTGTCGGCCATCGAGGTCCCGACCTCGGTCGCGTCGAGCCCGGCCGGCGAGGCCTCGATCAGGACCCGCGTCGCGTCGCGGAGCACGCCCCATGAGCTGCCGAGGATCAGCAGCCCGATCAGGACGCTGACCAGCGGGTCGGCGTAGAGCCAGCCGGTCGCGAGGATGACCAGCGCCGCGACGATCACCCCGAGCGAGCCGAGCAGGTCGGCGAAGACGTGGCGGAGCGCGGCCGACATGTTGAGGCTCTCGGCGCCCGAGCGCCAGAGGATCCGGGCGCCGATCGCGTTGACGAGCAATCCGACGACCGCGACGATCAGCATCGTCGAGCCGGCTACGTCCGGCGGGTCGCCGAATCGCCCGGCGGCCTCGATGAAGATCCAGACCGAGATCGCGACCAGGGTGACGCCGTTGGCGAGCGCGGCGAGGATCTCGGCGCGCTGGTAGCCGAAGCTCCGGTTCGGAGTCGGAGGGCGCTCGGCGAGCCAGATCGCGAACAGCGCCACGCCGAGCGAGAGGCTGTCGGAGAGCATGTGGCCGGCGTCGGCGATCAGCGCGAGGCTTCCCGAGAGCACGCCGGCGACGATCTCGACGACGGTGAAGACCGAGGTCAGCGCGAGGACGGCGAGCAGCGCGCGCCTGCTCTGCGCGCGGTCCGGACCATGGGAGTGAGCGTGAGAGTGACCCACGTCGCGCCCGGCCCCTACTCGGGGGCGGAGTCGATCCGCTCGCGAATCAGCTTCTGGACCGCGCCGCCGTCGGCGCGCCCCTTGGTCTCCTTCATCACCGCGCCGACGATCGCCCCGATCGCCTTCTGGTTCCCGGAGCGGATCTGCTCGACGGCGTCGGGGTTCGAGTCGACCGCCGCGGCGACGATCTCGGCGAGCTCGTCCTCGCCGGCCGCTCCCAGCCCCTCGCGCTCGACGATCGCCGCCGGGTCGCCGCCCTCGGCGACGAGCACGCCGAGCACCTGCTTCGCCGCCGGGCGGCTGACGGCCTTCGACTCGACCAGCGCCGCGAGCCCCGCGAGCTGCTCGGGCTCGGCCTTCGAATCCGCGAGCTCGCCGACCTCGGCGTCGCGCAGCGCCGCGGTCAGCTCGCCGGTGACCCAGTTCGCGAGCGCCTTGGCCTCGACGCCGTCCGCGGCGGCCAGCGCGGCCTCGAAGTAGTCACCGAGCCCCTCGCTGAACGCGAGCGTCCCCGCGACCTCCTGACTCAGCCCGTGCTCGGAGGCGTAGCGCTCGCGGCGCTCGGCGGGCAGCTCTGGGAGCTCGTCGCGCGCGGCGGCGATCATCTCCTCGGTCGGCGCCAGCGGCACGAGGTCGGGCTCGGGGAAGTAGCGGTAGTCGTGGGCCTCCTCCTTCGAGCGCAGCGCGGTCAGCGAGCCGTCGGAGGGGTCGTAGTGGAGCGTTTCCTGGACCACGCCCTCACCCGATTCGATCAGCCCGCGCTGGCGCTCGATCTCGGCGTCGATCCCGCGCTCGAGGAAGCGAAACGAGTTCATGTTCTTGAGCTCGGTCTTGACCCCGAGCTCGTCGGTTCCGGCGGGCCGCAGCGAGATGTTGCCGTCGACGCGCAGGCTGCCCTCCTCCATGTTCACGTCCGAGACCCCGATCGTCCGCAGCGTCGTCCGCAGCAGCTGCGCCCACTCGCGAGCCTGGGCGCCGCTGCGGATGTCGGGCTCGGTCACGATCTCGACCAGCGGCGTGCCGCCGCGGTTGAAGTCGACCAGCGAGGCCCCGGATCCGTGGATCCGCCCCGACTCGCCGACGTGGATCAGCTTCGCGGCGTCCTCCTCGAGGTGGGCTCGGTGGATCCGCACGTCGCCGAGCCGCCCGCCGGAGGCAAGCGGAATGTCGTACTGGCTGATCTGGTAGCCCTTCGGCAGGTCGGGATAGAAGTAGTTCTTGCGGTGGAAGATCGAGCGCGGCGCGACCTCGCACTCGAGCGCCGCGGCGATCATCAGCCCGTAGGTGACGGCCTGCTCGTTGGTGACCGGGAGCGTCCCGGGGTGGCCGAGGCAGACCGGGCAGACGTGGACGTTGGGCTCGTCGCCGAACGAGAGCGCGCAGCCGCAGAACATCTTCGTCTTCGTCCTGAGCTGAACGTGTATCTCGAGCCCGATCACGGGTTCCAGGTCGGGGCTCACGAGGGGGCCTCCTCCCAGCCGATCGCGCCCTCGAGCGCGTGCGCGGCGCCGAGGATCGCGCTCTCGCTGAACGCCGGCCCGGCGATCTGGAACCCGACCGGGAGCCGCTTGCCGCCGCCCTCGGGCTCGGCGAGCCCGGCGGGGATCGAGATCGCGGGGATCCCGGCGAGCGGCATCGGGACGGTGCAGTAGTCGGAGAGGTACATCGCGAGCGGGTCGTCGGTGCGCTCGCCGAGCTTGAACGCGACGCTCGGCGAGGTCGGAGTGACGACGAAGTCGAAGCGCTCGAACGCGGCCTTGAAGTCGTCGGCGATCTTGGTCCGCACCTTCTGCGCCTGGCCGTAGTAGGCGTCGTAGTAGCCCGAGGAGAGCGCGTAGGTGCCGAGCATGATCCGCCGCTGGACCTCGGGGCCGAAGCCGGCGGCGCGGGTCTCCTCGTACATCGCGGTCAGGTCGCCGTCGCCGACGCGGAGCCCGTAGCGGACGCCGTCGAAGCGGGCGAGGTTCGCGGAGGCCTCCGCCGGGGCAATTACGTAATAGGCCGAGATCCCATGCCCGGCGTGGGGCAGCTCGCACTCGGTGACCTCGCCGCCGAGCCGCTCGATCAGACCGACCGTCTGCTCGAAGACCGCCGCGACCCCCGGCTCGATCCCCTCCGAAGCGAGCTCTTTTGGAACTCCGAACTTGAGCCCCTTGAGGTCCTCGGCCTCCGGGAGCTCGATACCGCCCTCGATCCCGACCGAGGTCGAGTCGCACGTGTCACGACCCTCGAGGGTCTTGAGCAGCAGCGCGGCGTCGGTGACGTCGCGGGTCAGGGGGCCGCACTGGTCGAGCGAGGAGGCGAAGGCGATCATCCCGTAGCGCGAGATCGCCCCGTAGGTCGGCTTCATCCCGACGATCCCGCAGAGCGAGGCCGGCTGGCGGATCGAGCCGCCCGTGTCGGTTCCGATCGCCCAGGGCGCGAGCTTTCCGGCGACCGCCGCCGCCGAGCCGCCCGAGGAGCCGCCGGGGACGCGGCCGGTGTCCCAGGGGTTGAGCGCCGGGCCGTAGGCGGAGTTCTCGTTCGAGGACCCCATCGCGAACTCGTCCATGTTGGTTTTGCCGAGCACCCGGGCGCCGGCCTCGCGCAAGCGGCGGACCGCGGTCGCGTCGTAGGGCGGCACGTAGCCCTCGAGGATCTTCGAGCCCGCGGTGGTGACGACGCCATCGGTGCAGAAGATGTCCTTGATGGCGATCGGCACGCCGGCCAGGTCGCCATCCGGCGCCTCGCCAGCCTCCTCGGCGGTGACCAGGAACGCGTTCAGCTCCTCGCCCTTCGCCGCCGCGAGGTAGGCGTCGAAGTACTCGTCGGAGGAGATCTCGCCGGAGCCGATCTTCTCGATCGCCTGCGCGACCGTGAGCTCGATGAGTTCTGCGGACACTAGGCCTGCGGCGAGGGGACGCGGAACGCGTTCTCGGCCGGGTCCGGCGCCGAGTCGAGCATCCGCTCGCGGGGCCAGCTCGGGCGCGGCTCGTCCGGGCGCAGGACGTTCTGGAGCTCGATCACGTGCGAGGTCGGCTCGACCCCGTCGAGGTCGAGCTCGGAGATCTTCTCGATGTGGTCGAGGATCGTCGAGAGCTCGCTCGACATCCGCTCGACGTCCTCGTCGGCGAGCCGCAGCCGCGCGAGCTTGGCGACGTGGAGGACCTGTTCGCGGTCGATCATCGACGTGATTCTAGGCGCGGGCCGGACTGGCCAGCGAGCCAGTCGGCGGTCGATTACGTAGGATGGCCGCGATGAGCGCTGAGCGGGCAGAGTGGTTCGTCGTCCTCAACCTGCGGATCCTCGCGGCCAGCTTCGCCGTCGTCGGCGCCTGTTTCATCATCGCCCCCGACGGGACGCTGAACACGATCTCGGACTTCGGCGACTGGTTCGGCGACTTCCCGCGCGCGCCCGAGACCACCGAGCAGTTCTGGCTCGCGCTCGCCTTCGCCTACATGGTCGTGATCACCGGGATCTGCCTCGTCGCCCAGGGGGACGTCGCCCGCTACCGGCCGATGCTGCTCGTGCTCGTCGCCGGCAAGGCAGCGTCCTCGCTCGCGGCGCTCGGCTTCTTCATCTTCGACGACGACGTCTTCATCTATCTCCTCAACTTCATCGTCGACGGCTACCTCGCCCTGAACGTGCTGCTGCTCTGGAAGCTCGCGGGCAAGGTCGAGGACGCCGCCCCCGGCTGAAGGAGCGCGCCGGGGCTCACGGCGGCCGAGCAGCGGACCCTGAGGGCGATCTGCGAGGCGGTCGCGCCCGGCACCGACGGGCTGCCCGCCGCTGAGGCCGTGGTTCCGGCGTCCGAGGACGTCGCCCGCTACCTGACCACGCTCCCCCACCGCTCGCTGCGGGTCGTCAAGTTCGCGCTCCGGGCCTTCGAATGGCTGCCGTTCCCGTGGCGGTTCAGCCGGATGAGCATCGAGGCGCGCGAGGGCTACCTCGCCAAGCTCGAGAGCTCGCGCGTTCCCCCCTACCGCGACCTGCTGCTGTTGGCGAAGATCCTGACGATGGTCGGCTACGCGCGCGACGAGCGCGTGCGGGCGGTCGTCGGCTACGAGGACCGCTGCGCGGTCCGCGAGGGCGCTCCGGAGCCGCCGGTCGGCGACCTCGGCGACCTCGACCCCGAGGGCGCGGGCGAGACCTGCGACGTCGTGATCATCGGCTCGGGCGCCGGCGGCGCGGCGGCCGCGGCGCGGCTCGCCGAGTCCGGGCTCGAGGTGATCGTGCTCGAGGCCGGCCAGTACCTGAACCGCGACAGCTACCCGTCGGACCCGCTCCAGGCGCTCCCGCTGCTCTACCGCGACGGCGGGCTGACGATCGCCGAGGGGCGCCCCGCGGTCCCGATCCCGGTCGGGCGCGTGGTCGGCGGCACGACGGTGATCAACTCCGGGACCTGCTTCCGCGCCCCCGACGAGGTCCTGCGCGGCTGGCGCGACCGCGAGGGGGTCGGTTGGGCGACCTCGCTCGCCGACGAGTTCGAGGACGCCGAGCGGACGCTCGAGGTCAAGCGCGTCCCGCTCGAGGACATCGGTCGCAACGGACAGCTCTGCGCGGCCGGCGCCGAGGCGATCGGCGCCAGCGGCGGGCCGATCGCCCGCAACGCCGGCGACTGCGTCCAGTGCAGCTCCTGCCCGCTCGGCTGCCGCCTCGACGCCAAGCGGGCGATGCACGTCTCCTACCTCCCGCGCGCGGTCGCGGCCGGGGCGCGGATCCGCGCCGGGGTCGAGGTCGATCGGATCGTCGTCGAGGACGGGCGCGCGGTCGGCGTCGACTGCCGCGTCGCGCGGCCCCCGCGCCCGGAGTCGAACCCGGTCGAGAACGCGCGCGGGCGCGCCGCCGCGCGCCGCTACCGGGTCACGGCGCGGTCGGTGATCTGCGCCGGCGGCGCGCTCGGGACGCCGGAGCTGCTGCTGCGCTCGGGCCTCGGGACCGAGCACACCGGCCGCCACCTCCACGTCCACCCCGCCGCCTGGATCGGCGGGCTCTACCCCGAGCCCGTGCGCGGCTGGGAGGGGATCATGCAGAGCTACTTCGTCGACGAGTGGCACGACCGCGGCCTCGTCCTCGAGGCGACCTTCACCCCGCTCTCGTTCGGGGCCCAGTGGCTGCCCGGGGTCGGGCGCGAGCACCAGGCCCGCGTCGCCGCCTTCGACCACATGGGCTCGATCGGCGTCCACCTCTCCGACCGCTCCGAGGGCAGGGTCGGGCTGCGGCGCGACGGCACGCCGCGGCTCACCTACCGGCTGACCCGCGAGGAGGCGCAGACGATCCACTACGGGATCGCGCGCGCGGCGGAGATCCACTTCGCCGCCGGCGCAACCGAGGTCTATCCGCAGGTCGGCTCGGTAGCGAAAATCCGGCCCGACGAGCTCGCCGGGTTCGAGGCGATGAGCTTCCGGCCGAGCGACCTGCGGCTCGAGGCGTTCCACCCGATGGGCAGCACGCGGATGGGCTCCGACCCGGCGACGACGGTCACCGGCCCCGACGGCGCGGTGCGCGGGGTCGAGGGGCTCTACGTCGCCGACGCGGGGCTGCTGCCGAGCTCGCTCGGCGTCAATCCGATGATGACGATCATCGCCTGCGCGTCCACGGTCGCTCAGGGCGTGGCGAATAGCCTCGAGCCGCGTCCGGCGCTGGTCGCCTGAGCCGATCGCGGAGCGGGGCCTCGCGGCGCCCGGCGCGGGCGAGCTCGCCGAAGATGCCGGTTCCGCGCTCGCGGAGGCTCAGCAGGCCGCCGAGCGCGACCAGGCCGGCGGCGCCGAGGCCCATGAACAGGGCGAGCTCGCGGCGGTAGGTGACGCCCTCGATCTCGATCGGCTCGATCACACGCCAGGCGATCAGCAGCGCGGCGACGGCGCCCATGATCGCGACCACGGCGCTCGCCTCGATCGGCAGGCCGACGCGGATGTCCGCCGCCGAGACGACCGCGGCGCTGACCGCGCAGACGATCGCCGCGACCAGGACCCAGTCCGTGAACGAGAACGATTGCCATGCGTCGGGCGAGGTCTGGAAGCCGATCGCCTCGGCGGAGATCCGCGCCGCGGTCGGGTGCTCGAACCAGTCCCCGAACATCAGCCCGAAGAGCGTCAGCCCGGCGATCGCCGAGAGCAGCTCCCCCGGCGTGACCCGTTCGACCTTAACTCGCGAGCCCTTCGTTCTCGCGCCGCGACGGGCTCTCCTCCTGCATCCCGAGCCAGCCGGCGGCGACGAGGACGATCGAGATCGCCAGCGCCGCCCAGATCCCGGGCTCGAGCCCGGCGCCGTCAGGCGGGCTGACGATCTGGAGCCCGATCACGACCACGGCGACGAAGGCGAGCTGGGTCGTGATCACGCTCCCGGGAAGCGGGACGCTGACCGAGGCGCCGGTCAGCGACGCGAGCGCGAAGGCGAGCGCGGCGAGGGCGACGACCGCGACGATCACGTCGGTGATCCCGAGCGCCTCCCAGGCGTTGAGCTCAGAGCCGCCGCCGCCGAACCAGGGCGCGAAGGTGACCGCGAACAGGCCCGCGCCGCAAAGCGCCGCGGCCAGCTCCGCGTATCTGGTCCGGACCCTCAACGCCGGTCGTAGCCGGCGGCCTCGTCGTTGGCTGCCCGGTACTGGCCATAGGTCACGGCGATCACAGCGAGCAGCGCCAGCCAGAGGCCGATCTTGCGCTCGCCGCCCTCGGGGATGTCGAGGAACACGTAGAGGGTGAGGATCGTTCCGATCACGCCCAGCAGCAGCCCGGCCGCCGCCGACATGAACGGGACCTCGGCCGTGCCGCCGGTCATCTCGAGCACCGCCGGGACGATCGCGAACAGGGCGACGATGAACAGGTAGATGTCGAGCGTGTTCTGGCTCTCCCAGCCGCTCGCAGAGCCTCCGGCGACGCCTTCGATCGGCGCGTCGATCCCGATCCATCCCAGAAACAGCGATAGCAGCAGCAGCGCTCCCGCGCCGGCGGCGATCATTGAGCCCTCAGAGACTCGTCCGGTGTCCATCCGTCTCCTCTCGCTAGGTGGTTTCCCGCCGCACGGCGGGTCTTGCAGATCCGGCTGCGGACCCTACCGCGCTAAGAGGCCGGAGTGCCCTCGTCGCGCTCCTGCATGCCCAGATAGCCGCCGTAGGCGAGCGCAGCGCAGGCGAAGAAGGCGACGTAGATGCCGATGTCGCGCGAGTTCTTGTTGAAGCTCGAGGGCCCCGGCGGGCTCGCGAGCCGATAGAGGATCAGCACGAGCCCGACGACGGCGAGCAGCAGGAGCGCGGTCGCGACGGGCAGCGGCAGGCGGGCATCGACGAGGGAGCTCAGCGCCCAGACGAGCGCGACCGCGACGGTTAGCGCAAGGAGCAGGTCGATCCAGCTGAACCAGCGCCACGCGTTCTCGCTCCCGAACCAGGGCAGGAACAGCGCCGCGAACAGCACGAGGCCGGCGACAGCGGCGACCTTCTCTCCTCGGGTCAGGCCAGCGAAGTCCATCTCCCGACTCACCTACCCGGAATCGGCGCGACCGAACGCGCGCCGCCTGGCGCGCGCTCGGCCTGGCCTCAAGCCGTCTAGCTCTTCTTGCGCGTCGTCGTGCTCTTGCGCGTGGTGCTCTTGCGGGCGGTCGAGCCGCCGGACGAGGAGCGCGCGCTGCTGCGGGCGCCCTCGCTGGTGTAGAGCGGGAACCCGTCGTCGCGGCTCGAGAGCCAGGCGCCGATCGTCACCGCCGCGGCGGCGATCAGGCCGAGGAAGATCCCGATCTCGAGGTCCGCGTCGTTGGGGGCCGCGAAGATCCGCCAGATGATCAGCGTCTCGGCGACCGCGCCGAGGAGCACGAGCCAGCCGCCGAACGGCAGCGGGCCGATGATCTTCTTGCCCGCGGCGCGCAGCCCGGCGAGCTTGATCCCGGCGAGCGCCGTGACCAGGAGGATGAACCCGTCGAATCCGAGCCCGTCCCAGCCGCTGATGCCGGTCGACTCGGCTTCGGGAGCGCCCGGGATCTCGAACCCTTCGGGGACGCCGCTGGGGATCGGCGGCGCCGCGATGCCGGGGGCGGAGACGCTGAACCAATCCATGAACAGGAACCCGATCAGGGCGATCCCGCCGATCGCGGCGATCAGGTCACCGGTGCGAAGACGTGAGAAATCCATAGAACCTCCGAGTGGGGAATTGTTTTCACCGCCCGCCGGGGATGGAGGGGCGGCGGTCGATGACCCTACGCGACCGGCGCGGCCTTTGCGGCGCTGACCGTGTTCGAGAGCAGCATCGCGATCGTCATCGGCCCGACCCCGCCCGGCACCGGGGTGATCGCCCCCGCCACCTCGCGCGCGGCCTCGAAGTCGACGTCGCCGACGAGCCCCTCCTCGGTTCGGTTCGTGCCGACGTCGATCACGGTCGCGCCCGGCCGGATCATCTCGGCGGTGACCAGGTTCGGCGAGCCGGCGGCGGCGATCAGGATCTCGGCCCGCCGGCAGACCTCGCCGAGATCGCGGGTGCGGCTGTGGCAGATCGTCACGGTCGCGTTCTCGGCGAGCAGGAGGCTGACGAGCGGGCGACCGACGAGGTTCGAGCGCCCGACGATCACCGCCTCGGCGCCCTCGATCTCGGTCCCGGCGCTGCGCAGGAGCTCGATCACCCCCGCGGGGGTGCAGGAGACGAGCTCCGGCGTCCCGCGCGCGAGCAGCCCGGCGCTCGTCGGCGTCAGCCCGTCGACGTCCTTGGCCGGCGGGAGGCGCTCGATCACCGGGTCGGGGTCGAGGCCCTCGGGGAGCGGGATCTGGACGAGGATCCCGTCGACCTCGTCGTCGGCGGCGAGCGCGTCGACGAGCTGCTCGAGCTCGGCCTGGGTCGTCGTCGCCGGCAGCTGGTGGTCGAAGGAGCGGATCCCGACCTCCGCGCAGGCCTCGTGCTTGCGGCGCACGTAGATCGCCGAGGCGGGATCGTCGCCGACCAGGACCGTCGCCAGCCCCGGCGCGCGGCCGCCGCCCGCGGTCATCTCCTCGACCTGCTCGGCGACGCGCGCGCGAACGCCCGCCGCCACCGCCTTGCCGTCGATGATCTCGGCGGCCACGTCAGGCCTTCTTCTTGAGCGGGGCGTAGTCGGCCATCAGCTTGCGCTCCTCGCCGCCGGCGAAGCTGACGACGATCACGCCGCCGGGCTCGACGCCGGTGACGACGCCCTCGCCGAAGCTCGCGTGGATCACGTCGTCTCCGGTCGCGAGGTCGGGGACGTCGGTCTGCTTCTCGGCGCGGCCGAAGACGCCGCCGAGGCCGCCGCCTCCACCACCGCCGCCGCCCCCGCCGAAGCTCGAGCTCCAACCCGTGGTCTGCTCCTCGTCGCGCTCGCGCTCGATCAGCTCCTCGGGCAGCTCGTCGAGGAAGCGCGAGGGCAGGTTGCGCTCGCTGCCGCCGAACAGCCGCCGCTCGCGGGCGTGGGTGAGCCCGAGCCGCTGGCGGGCGCGGGTGATCCCGACGTAACAGAGCCGGCGCTCCTCCTCCTCTCCCCCCTCCTCGAGCGCCCGCATGTGCGGGAAGACCCCCTCCTCGAAGCCGAGGATGAAGACCGCCTCGTACTCGAGGCCCTTGGCGTTGTGGAGCGTCATCAGCGTCACGAGCGGCTCGCGCTCGCCCTCGTCCGGGAGGTCATCCTGGTCGGTGAACAGCGAGATCTGCTGGAGGAACTCGTCGAGCGGGGTCAATTCCTGGTCGCCCTCGATCGCGCGGTTGGCGTCGAACTCGGCCGCGACCCCGACCAGCTCCTCGAGGTTCTCGATCCGGCCCTCGGCCTCGACCGTGCGCTCGGAGCGCAGCGCCTCGAGGTATCCGCTCTGCTCGAGCAGCGCCTCGAGCAGCTCGGCGACCGGGGCCTCGGCGGCGCGCGAGCGGAGCTCGGACATCATCTGGGTGAAGCGCGCGATCGACTTCAGCGCCGCCGCCCCGAGCCCCGGGACCTCGCCGGCGCGCTCGGCCGTCTCGCAGATCGTGCGCCCGGTCGTGTTCGCGTGCGCGACGAGCCGGCCCTGGCTCGTGTTCCCGATCCCGCGCCGGGGGCTGTTGATGACGCGCAGGAAGCTGACCTGGTCGGCGGGGTTGACGATCACGTTGAGGTAGGCGACCGCGTCCTTGATCTCGGCGCGCTCGTAGAACTTCGTCCCCCCGATCACCTGGTAGGGCACCTCGTAGCGGACGAGCGTGTCCTCGAGCACCCGGCTCTGGGCGTTGGTCCGGTAGAAGACCGCGATCTTCTCGCGCGGGATCCCCTCCTCGCTGCTCAGCCGCTCGATCTCGCCGACCAGATAGCGGGCCTCGGCGTGCTCGTCGGCGAGCTCGGCGACGGTGACCTTCTCGCCCTCGCCGATCTCGGTCCAGAGCTCCTTCTTGCGGTTCTCCGTGTTGTTGGCGATCAGCGCGTTGGCGGTGCTGAGGATCGTTTGCGTCGAACGGTAGTTCTGCTCGAGCTTCACGACCTCGGCCTCGGGGAAGTCCTTCTCGAACTCGAGGATGTTGCGGATGTCGGCGCCTCTGAAGCCGTAGATCGACTGAAAATCGTCGCCGACCACCGTCAGGTTCTGGTTCTCCCCGGTCAGCAGCTGGAGCAGCCGGTACTGGGCGCGGTTGGTGTCCTGGTACTCGTCGACGAGCACCCAGCGGAAGCGGCGCTGCCACTTCTGGCGCACGTCCTCGAACAGCTCGAGCACGTTGACGGCGCGGATCAGCAGGTCGTCGAAGTCCATCGCGTTGGCCTCGAGCATCCGCCGTTCGTAGAGCTTGAAGACCGAGGCGACGACCTCCTCGTAGGGCGACCCCTGCATCTGGGCGAGCGTCTCGGCGTCGGTGAGCGCGTTCTTGGCCTCCGAGATCCGCGACCTGATCGAGCGCGGCGGGTAGCGCTTGGTGTCGATCTCGAGCTCGGCCATGCAGCGCTTGAGCATCCGCAGCGAGTCGGACTCGTCGTAGATCGAGAACCCCGACCCGTAGCCGAGCCGCTCGGCGTCGACCCGCAGCAGCCGCGCGCAGGAGGAGTGGAAGGTCGTCACCCACATCCGCCTCGAGACCCCGCCGACCAGCGCCGCGACGCGCTCGCGCATCTCCTCGGCGGCCTTGTTGGTGAACGTGATCGCGAGGATCTGCTCGGGGCGCGCCTGCCCGGTCGCGAGCAGGTAGGCGATCCGGAAGGTGAGCGCACGCGTCTTGCCCGAGCCGGCCCCCGCGAGCACGAGCAGCGGGCCCTCGCCGTGGGTCACGGCCTCGCGCTGGGGCGGGTTGAGCTCGGCGAGCAACCGCTCGACCTGGCCGGCTCCGGGCTCCACCGGAGCCCCGTGTTCCTCCGCGGTTTTCACGATCCGAGCATAGCCCGCGCCCCGGGCGGGCTCAGGCGCTTTTGAGGGGGTTCAGCCCTGCTGGAAGCAGGGGGTGATCAGCTGCTCGAGCTGGGAATCGTCGCCGCTCAGGAAGAGCTCCTGGAGCGCCGCGTCGTCCTGCTCGCCGAGCGCGGTGACGACGCAGTCGGCCTGGGTCTCGTCGACCGGCGGGTCGTCGCTGGCGAGCAGCCGATCGCGCGTCGCGTCGAGGTATGCCTGCTTGTCGAAGGTCGTGAAGCTCTCGATGTGGTCGAGCTTCCACTGCTCGCCCTCCTTGATCAGCGACAGGTTCACCGCCTGGCCGTCGAGCCCGCCGCCGGTGATCGCCGTGTCGGCGGTCGCCGTCGTCCCGTCGACGGTTACGTTGGTCACCTCGACCGAGTCGGCGTCGTCGTCCTCCTCGTCCTCCTGGCACTCGACCAGCGCGTCCTCGCCCGTCTCCGCGGTCGTCTGCTCGACGAAACGCTGGGTCTCGAGTTCGGTGCAGTGGGTCGGGTCGGTCTCGGTGGAGGTCGTGGTGATCACATCGGTGATCGCGGCCTCGTCCCCGCTCGGCTCGCCTCCACCGTCGTCGCCGTCGTCGCCCCCGCCACAGGCGACCAGGCCCACGGCGAGGGTCAACGAGGCGAAAAGAGTGCAGAGCCCTTTCGGGTTCACACCCGGATTCCTATCAGGACTACTGTCCGCTCCCGAAGCAGGTCCCGAAGACCTGCTCCTCCAGTGCGGAGTCTGCGCGCAGAAACAACCCCTCGGCATCCTCCTGGGAGAGCCCCGAGACCGCGGTGCTCACGCACTCGATCTGGCCTGGGGCTGCGCCCTCAGGATCGTCCTCGATGTCGCTCGCGATCGACTCGGCGAGGGCCGACGCGTCGTACTCGACGAAGCTCACCAGCTCATCGAGCTTCCACTTGTCGTCCTCCTTGACCAGCGCGATCTCGAGCGTCTGGCCGCCGAGGAAGCTGCCGGTTATCGCGGCATCGGCGGTCGCAGCGTCGCCGTCGACCTCGATGTTCGAGACCTCCACCTCATCAGCCGGCGTGTCCGCCGCGCTGTCCTCGCAGGACTTGGTCGGGTCCTCGCCGTCTCCGCCCGAGGTCTGCTCGTTGAAGTTCACGGTCTGGTTCTCGGTGCACGCGACCGGGTCCCCGCTGGTGGCTGCGAGCTCGATCGACTCGGTGATCTGGTCCTCGTCATCGCTACTGCTGTCGTCGCTCCCACATGCCGTCAGCGCGAACGCGAGGGCGCCGGTGATGAATGCAATTCGAAACGTCTTCATGCGTCTCCCTTTTCGTAGTTGACTGGCGCCGACCCGGCCCGGCGCGCGCAGCAGTCTATGTCTCAGCCACCCGCCGAGGAAGGACCTTTGCGCGGATGGAGTTCGGTCACATCACCCGGCGGATCCTCACCGCTCAGCTTCGCAAGCCTGCCTTCGAGCGCGTTGATTCGCTCCGAGAGCTCCCTGATCGCCTCGGCGACCGGGTCCGGGAGATGGATCCAGTCGGCGTCCGGGCCCTCGACCTTTCGGCCCTCGACCCGGACCGGATGGCCGGGGTTGCCGACCACCGTCGTCCCGGGCGGGACATCCTCGACGACGACCGTGTTGGCGCCGACCTTGGCGTCATGGCCGACCCTGACCGGGCCGAGCAGCTTCGCCCCCGAGCCGACCGTGACCTGGTCCTCGATCGTCGGGTGTCGCTTGCCGCGCGCGAAGCCGGTGCCGCCGAGCGTCACCCCCTGGTAGAGCGTGACGCTGTCGCCGATCTCGGCGGTCTCGCCGATCACCACCCCGGCGCCGTGGTCGATGAAGAAGTCGGAGCCGATCTCGGCCGCCGGGTGGATCTCGATCCCGGTGATCGCGCGGCTCGCGTAGGAGATCGTCCGCGGCAGCATCGGCACCTTGGCCTCGAAGAGCGCGTGGGAGACGCGGTGCGCGAGCAGCGCCTGGACCCCGGCCCAGCTCGCGAGGATCTCGGCGGTGCCGACGCCGCGCGCGGCAGGGTCGCGATCGCGCGCCGAGGCGACGTCCGAGGTCACCTCGCCGATCACCCTTCGCAGCGTCCCGAGCCCGAGCATCACGGAAAGAACGGAAGCGACATGTAGCGCTCGCCGCTGTCGGGGAGGATGACGACGATCCGCTTACCGGCGAGCTCCTCCCGCCTCGCGAGCTGGAGCGCGGCGTGGATCGCGGCGCCGGCCGAGATCCCGACCAGCAGCCCCTCCTCCCGGGCCGAGCGGCGCGCGGCCTCGAGCGCCTCCTCGTCGGTCACCGCGAGGATCTCGTCGATCACCGAGCGGTCGAGGATCTCGGGCACGAAGCCGGCGCCGATGCCCTGGATCTTGTGCGCGCCGGGGATCCCGCCCGAGAGCACCGCCGAGGCGGCCGGCTCGACCGCGACGACCCGGCATTCGGGGCGGCGCTCCTTCAGCACCTGTCCGACTCCGGTGATCGTGCCCCCGGTGCCTACCCCGCACACGAACGCGTCGATCTCGCCGTCGAGGTCGTTCCAGATCTCCTCGGCGGTCGTCCGGCGGTGGATCCCGGGGTTGGCCGGGTTCGAGAACTGCTGCGGCATGTAGCCCTTGTGCTTGGCGACCATCTCCTCGGCGAGCGCGACCGCCTCGTTCATGCCCCCCATCGAGGGCGTCTCGTGGACCTCGGCTCCGTAGGCGCGCAGCAGCGCGGCGCGCTCGCGGGTCATCCCCTCGGGCAGGGTGAGGATCAGCTTGTAACGGCGCACCGCGCAGACGAGCGCGAGTGCGATCCCGGTGTTGCCCGAGGTCGGCTCGACGATCA
Source organism: uncultured Solirubrobacterales bacterium (assembly GCA_963817065.1). Lineage (GTDB taxonomy): Bacteria > Actinomycetota > Thermoleophilia > Solirubrobacterales > 70-9 > CAWFMO01. Next base: position 1,372,635 of record CAWFMO010000001.1, on the reverse strand, counting down.
CCGAGGTGCCGCGCTCGATCTTCCCCTCCCCCTCGGCCGCGTCGAGCATCGCGACCCCGATCCGGTCCTTGACCGAGCCGCCGGGGTTGAGGTATTCGAGCTTGGCGAGCACCTCGCCACCGAGGTCGGCCCCCAGGCGCCCGAGCGCGACCAGCGGCGTGCCGCCGATCACCGCCGAGGCCTCGCCGCCGACCCTCGGCGCGGCGGTGGTCTTCTGCGCCGGCTCCATGCGCCCAAGGTAGCCTGCCGCTGCCGCGCGCGGCGTCACGTCCATTTCAACGAAGGAGACCATGCTCTACCGCCTCCCCCGCACCACGCTCGCAGCCCTCGTCTGCCTGATCGCCGCGACCGGCCTCGTCGCCTGCGGAGGCGGTGGCGACGACGCCAGCGACGAGGATCAGATCACCGAAGCCGCCAACCGCGCGTTCGTCGAGGCCGACCCCGCGATCTGCGACGAGATCGCGACCGACAACTTCGTCGAGCAGTTCTTCGGTGGCTCGATCGAGGACTGCAAGAAGGACGCCGAGGACGGCTCCGACAACCCCGACTCGGTCGAGGTCTCAGAGCTCGAGATCGACGGCGACGGCGCGACCGCGACGATCACCCAGGTCGGCGGCGAGAGCGACGGCAGCGCGCTCGGCTTCGTGCTCGTGAAGGAGGACGGCGACTGGAAGTTCGACGGCGTCGAGGAGAACGCGCTGAGCGAGCTCTTCTTCCAGACCGTCCGCGGCCAGGTGATCGAGGAGGGCCTCAGCGAGCAGGTCGCCGACTGCATCGAGAAGGAGCTGCGCGCCGAGCTCACGCCCGAGGAGCTCGAACAGATCAAGATGGGCGCCCGTCCGCCGAGCGTCGGGGCGAAGGCGACCGCCGCCGGTCGCAAGTGCGGAAAGCAGGCCGCTCAGGGCTAGGGCGGGATACTGCGTGGGCGATGTCGAAGGAGAACGTGGAGATCGTGCGTCGGATCTGGGAGGCGGCTGACCGCCGCGACAGCGAGACGGCGCTTTCGCTTTACGACCAGGACGTTGAGTTGGATTTGTCGGGCTTCCCCGTCTTGGCGGCAGAGAAAACGCTCTATCGAGGCCACGATGGTCTGCGAAATCTTTTTGGAGAGTGGAGCGCAGCCTGGGCGGACGCGGAATCCGAACTCATAGAGTTGATTGACGCCGGTGAGTGCGTCGTTTGCATCTACACATACGGCGGCCATGGTCGACGGAGCGGCCTCCCCGTCGAGGAGCGCTTTGCCTTCGTATCGACGGTCAGGGATGACAAGGTCATTCGGGTTCAGTGGTTCAGGCAGGTTGACGAAGCCCTCGAAGCCGCCGGACTGCCGGAGTAGCGGCCTCTAGATGTAGTACATCCGCGGCCCGGCGTCGTCGGCCTGGCGGGCGGCGATCTCGGCGATCGTGGTCTCGCGGAAGACGGCGCGCAGGGCTTCGACGCCCTCGGACCAGATGCCCCCGGCCTCCTTGCCCTCCTCGCCGACGACGCCGTCGAGAGCCTGGACGACCTCGAGCACGGTGATCTCCTCGGCGGGGCGGGCGAGCTGGTAGCCGCCCTTGGCGCCGCGCTGGCTGGTCAGCAGGCCGGCGCGGCGCAGGGTCGAGAAGAGCTGCTCGAGGAACTGGACCGGCATCCCGCGCTTCTCGGCGACCTGGCTGATCGGGACCGGGGCCGAGTCGGATCGCGCGAGCTCGGCGAGCGCTACGACCGCGTAGCGTGACTTCGAGGTGATCGAGATCACGGCTCCACACTACCGCCGGGCCCTGCTGCCACTGGCGCTGATGGCGGCGATCTTCTTCCTCTCCGCCCAGCCCGGGGTCGAGGAGCTGAGCGACTTCGAAGTCTTCCTGCGCAAGGTCGCCCACGCGACCGAGTACGCGCTGCTGACCGCGGGCTGGTGCTGGGCGCTGGCGCCGGTACTGGGGCGACGCGCGCTCCCCGCGGCGGTCGCGATCGCGTTCCTCTACGCCTGCAGCGACGAGTTCCACCAGACCTTCGTCGACGGCCGCAACGGCTCGCCGGTCGACGTCGCGATCGACTCGATCGGGATCGCGATCGCCGCGCTTCTGATCGATCGCTTCTACAGACGGAGTTAGAGCCAGCCGTGCTCGGTCGCCATCAGCACCGCCTGGGCGCGGTCGAGCGCCCCGAGCTTGCCGTAGACGTTGTGGAGGTGGCTGCGCACCGTGCTCGCCGAGAGCTCGAGCTCGTAGGCGATCTGCTTGTAGACCTTGCCCTCGGCTAGGCCGCGGAGGACCTCGAGCTCGCGGTCCGAGAGTGGGCAGGGGCCGTTCGAGCGCCGGCGGCGGCGCGCGGCGCGCGGCAGGTCGCAGAGCAGCTCGCCGAGCGAGCGCTCGTCGATGCCGCAGCTCCCCGCGGTCTCGATCAGGAGCTCGTGGTTGAAGGGGTAGCCACCGAGGTGGGCGGCGAGCATGTCGGCGGCGCGGATCACGGTCGCCATCCCGCCGTCGGTGTTCGAGTGGTGGCGCTCGATCGCGCCGGCGATGTCGCCGGAGAGCTTCCAGCGCCGGGCGAGGACGCCGCCGACAAGCGCGTGGTCGATCCCGAGCTCGCGACGCTCGGCGACGATCCTCTCCTCGGGGGTTCCGAGGCGGCGGTCGAAGCGCTCGCTGTAGCCGCCGTGGAGCTTCGCGAGCACGAGGCGGCCGGTGTCGTGGAGCAGCGCCGCGACCGAGACGCGCTCGGGGTCGGTGCCGCCGCTGCCCTCGGCGATCGCCTCGGCTGAGCGCTGGACGAGCAGCGAGTGGAGGCGGAAGCGCTCGGGATCCGGCCCGCCCGGCGGGCGCTGGAAGAGCTCGTAGCCGGGGGCGTCGCGGATCGCCCCGGCGAGCCGCTCGCGATCGACCGCGTCGACGGCCTCGCTGAGAGTTGTCACCGTGCTCGAGCCGGGAACGCTCGAGGCGGTGCGAAGCGTCGCGATCGCGAGCCCGACGTCGGACTCGAGGGTCTCGGCGATCTCGGCTGTCGGCGCGCCGCGGGCGAAGAGCTCGTTCGCGCGCTCGCGCGCGGGCTCGAGCACGGGGAAGCGCTCGACGTGCTCGAGCGCGGCAGCGAGCACGCGCCCACGGCCGCCCCTCCTACTCTCGTTGGGCGACCGCCCGGCGGTTCGTGTAGCCGAGGCCATAAAGGCCCATCGGCAGCGATGGCCGAATTGTTTAGCCCTTTTCGGCTCGAGGGAGGGCGCGTTCGATCCGCTCGAGCGAGGGCTCGCGGCCGAGGACGGCGAGCGACTCGAAGATCCCAGGCGAGATCGAGGTCCCGGTGATCGCCACCCGGATCGGCTGGAAGACCTTCCCGGGCTTGGCGCCGCTCTCGGCGACGACCGCCTCGAGCGCGCGCTCGATCGGCTCGACCTCCCATGCCTCCACCCCGCGCAGCGCCTCAAGCGATGCGCCGAGCAGATCGCCCGAGCCCTCCTTCATCACCTTCTTCCACGCCTTCTCGTCGGTCTCGGGCTCTTCGAAGAGGAAGCCGATCAGCGGCCAGACCTCGGCCAGCGTCTGGGCCTTCTCCTGGGCGATCGCGCACGCGGCGCGCAAGCGCTCGTCGGGCTCGCGGCCCGCGAAGCGCGCGACCGCCTCGGTGTACTCCTCGAGCGGCATCTCGCGCATGAAACGGCCGTTGATCCAGCGCAGCTTCTGCTCGTCGAAGATCGCCGAGGACGTCCCGACCCGCTCGAGCTCGAAGCGGCGTACGAGCTCGTCGGTCGACATCAGCGTCGTGTCGTCGGTCGTCCCCCAGCCCAGCAGCGCGAGGTAGTTGCGCAGCGCGGCCGGCAGATAGCCCGCGTCGCGGAGCTCCTGGACCGAGGCGGCGCCGTGGCGCTTGCGAGAGCTTCTTGCCGTCGGGCCCGTGGAGGAGGGGCAGGTGGGCATAGCGCGGTGGCTCGCCGCCGAGGGCCTCGATCGCGAGCAGCTGCTTGGGGGTGTTCGAGAGGTGGTCGTCGCCGCGGACGACGTGGGTGATCGCCATCTCGAGGTCGTCGACGGCGACCGCGAAGTTGTAGAGGACCGAGCCGTCGGCGCGCGCGATCACGGGGTCGTCGAGGTCGCGGTTGGGAAACCGGACCTCGCCGCGGATCTCGTCGGCGACGACGGTGTCGCCATCCTCGGGAACCCGCAGCCTGACGGCCGCGTCCTGGGTTCCATCGGCCGCGGGCTCGCCGCGGTACCCCGCGCCGCCGTGCTCCTTCTTCCAGGTCGCGACGTCCTCGGAGGTCGCGGTGTCGCGGTAGGCGGCACCGGAGGCGAGCAGCTCCTCGAGCCGCTCGGCGTGGCGGCCGGCGCGCTCGGCTTGGCTTACCGGTCCCTCGTCCCAGTCGAGCTCGAGCCAGCGCAGCGCGTCGAGGATCTGCTCGACGTTCTCGGGCGTCGAGCGCTCGCGGTCGGTGTCCTCGATCCGCAGCACGAACTCGCCGTCTTTCCCGCGCGCGAGCAGCCAGTTGTAGAGCGCCGTGCGTGCGCCCCCGATGTGGAGGACGCCGGTCGGCGAGGGGGCGAAGCGGACTCGGAGCGAAGGGGTCATACCGAGGGCGCATGTTGCCGGGTAGATTGCCGCGATGCTGATCGGCTCCCACGTATCCCCCGCCGGCGGGCTCGCGAACGCGATCGGGCGCGGCGAGGCGCTCGGCTGCGAGGCGATCCAGATCTTCAACCAGAGCCCGCGCGCGTGGCGGCCGACGAACTACACCGAGGACGACTTCGCCGAGTACCGCGAGCGCGCGAAGGACTCGCCGGTCAAGTCGGTGCTGATCCACGCGATCTACCTGATCAACCCCGCCGGCAGCGACCGCGCGATGAGGAAGAAGTCGATGGCCTCCCTGACCCACGCGCTCGAGGTCGGCGCGGGGATCGGCTCCGACGGCGTCGTCGTCCACCCCGGGGCGCTGAAGACGGACACCAGGGCGAAGGCGCTCGAGCGCGCGACCGCGTTCGTCAAGGAGGCGCTCGCCGAGAGCGAGGGCTGCGATCTGCTGCTCGAGAACAACGCCGGCTCCCAGCAGCTGCTCGGGCTCCACTTCGAGGAGCTCGCGGCGATGATCGACGGCGCCGGCGGCGACAAGCGGCTCGGAGTCTGCCTCGACTCCTGCCACCTGTTCGCGGCCGGATTCGAGATCCGCACGCCCGAGGCCGTCACCGCGGTCGTCGACCAATACGAGAAGCAGGTCGGCAAGAAGCGGCTGCGCGCGATCCACCTCAACGACTCGAAGGAGGGCCTCGGCGAGCTCCGCGACCGCCACGAGGACATCGGCAAGGGCAAGATCGGCTCGAAGGGCTTCCGCGCCTTCCTCTCCGAGCCCCGCTTCGAGGGCCTGCCGGCGACGCTCGAGACTCCCGGCCCCGAGGGCCGCGGCCCCAACAAGCGCCAGGTCACGATGACGAAGCGGCTCCGCCGCGAAGGGATTGAGCGGCGCTAGGGCTGGAGCGCGTCGCGGAGGTCGAAGACCTTGATCGCGTCCTCGCCCGTGCCGTCCCAGTCGAAAAAGCGCTTGTTGACGCACTCGTACTCGGGCCCTTCGCCCTCGTAGGCGCGCTCGACCGTGAACTGGCACTGGGGCAGCGGGTCGCCGGTCATCTTGATCGCGCCGAAGTTGCCCTCGAGCACCGAGGAGACCTCGATCTCGCCCTTGAAGACCTTGTTGACGCAGCCGAGGAAGACGTCGCCGGAGATCTGGTCCTCGTAGGAGTAGAGGTAGCGGCAGCCGATCTCGACGCAGCCCATGGGATCGACGAGCTTGTCGCAGGTCGAGTGGCACTTGCGGCACTCGCCGGCGGCCGGCGGGCTCTCCTGGGGCGCCCTCATCGGGATCTCGGACATGGCGACAATTCTACGACCGCGATCACCCGGCCACGGGCCCAAGGCGCACCTCGATCGCCGTTGACAACCTCCAATGCTGTGCTAACGGCCGCTAGGCCGCGAGCGCTCCGGGGCCGAGCAGCCCGTCGAGCTCGGCGCGCAGCGCCATCGAGGGCTGGACGCGGTAGTCGTCGCCGAACTTGAGCCGCCGCAGTCCCGCGCTCGTCTCCATCTCGAGCAGCACCTCCGCCTCGCCCGGGAAGTTGCCGAAGACGTTCTTGAGGTCCTCGATCAGCGCGGCGCCGAAGCCGGCGGCGTTGATCCGCAGGACGAGCGGCCCGGTCGCGGCCTGGTCGCGCGCCGCGCGCGCGTTTCGCGCCCGGGCGACCTCGTCCTCGGACGGGTCGAAAGGCTCGACCTCCTGGGCGATCACCTTCGTCTCGCCCTGCTCCTTGTGGTCGATGCGGCCCTTGACCAGGATGACCCCGTCGACCTCGATCGAGCCGGCGTGGTTCTCGAACGCGGTGTTGAAGATCACGAGCTCGACCTGGCCCTCGATGTCGTCGAGGGTCGCGAACATCATGTCCTTGCCGGCCTTGGTGCGGATCTTCTTCGCCTCGGCGACGATCCCGCCGACGGTGACGAACGAGCCGTCCTCGCGCCCGGCGATCTCGGCCAGCGAGCAGTCGACCTTGGCGCGCAGCGCGTCGCGGACCTCGTCGAGCGGGTGCGCCGAGAGGAACGTCCCGAGCGTCTCCTTCTCGAGCTTCAGCAGGTCGCGCTGCTCGAACTCGGCGAGCCCGATCGGCGGGTGGTGGGCGCGCCCGTCGCCCTCGCCGGCGGGGGCGTCCTCGAGCTCGAAGATCGAGCCCTGGCCGCGCTGGGCGTCCTCCTGGGCCTGTTGGCCGTGCGAGGCGGCCATCGGGAGCGCGTCGAGCATCCCCTTGCGGGAGCCGCCGGTCGAGTCGAGCGCCCCGCACTTGAGCAGGCACTCGACCGCGCGCTTGTTGACGGCGCGGTTGTCGACCCGCTCGCAGAAGTCCCAGAGCGAGGCGAAGTCGCCGTCGGCCTCGCGCGCGGCGAGGATCGCCTGGACCGCTGCGTGGCCGACGTTCTTGACCGCGTCGAGCCCGAAGCGGATCTTGTTGCCGGAGACGACGAAGCCGTGGTCGGATGAGTTGACGTCGGGCGGCAGGACCTCGATCCCCATCTCCGCGCAGCGGTTGACGAAGAACGGGACCTTGTCCTTGGTTCGCATCACCGAGGAGATCAGCGCCGCCATGTACTCGGCCGGGTAGTTCGCCTTCAGGTAGGCGGTCCGGTAGGCGATCAGCCCGTAACAGGCGGCGTGGGCCTTGTTGAACGAGTAATCGGCCGCGGCGGTCATCAGCGACCAGAGGTCCTTGGCGACCGAGCGCTGGGTGCCGGAGGCCTCGAGCCCCTCGAGGAACTTGTTCTCCATCGTCGCCATCAGGTCGCGCTTCTTCTTGCCGACCGCCTTGCGAAGGTCGTCGGCTTCGGCGCCCGAGAAGCCCGCCATGTCCGTCGCGATCTTCATCAGCTGCTCTTGGTAGATCACGCAGCCGTAGGTCTCCTCGGCGATCGACTTCATCCGCTCGTCGGGGTAGCGCACCGAGGCGGGCTTGGCCTTGCCGCGCGCGTAGTCGTCGATGTAGCGCATCGCCCCGGGCCGGTAGAGCGCGACCAAGGCGACGATGTCGTCGAACCCGGTCGGGCGCACCTTGCGCAGCGCCTCGCGCATGCCCTCGGACTCGAGCTGGAATACGCCGATCGAGTCGCCGCGGGCGAGCATCTCGAAGGTCTTCGAGTCGTCGAGGGGGATCGCCTCCATGTCGAGCCCCTCGTCGCGCGAGCGGTCGATGATCTCCGCCGCGTCCTCGATCACGTCGAGGTTGCGAAGCCCGAGGAAGTCCATCTTCAGCAGACCGATCTCCTCGATCGGGCCCATCGAGTACTGGGTCACGACCTTGTAGGAGCGCTCGCCGGGCTCCCCCGCCCCGCGGTCGTCGGCGAGCTGGAGCGGCACGATCTCCTGCAGCGGGCGGTCGGCGATCACGACCGCCGCGGCGTGGATCGAGTTGTTGCGCACGATCCCCTCGAGGCCCTGGGCGACGTCGAGGATCCGCTTCGCGTCGGGGTCTGAGTCGTAGGTCCGCTTCAGCTCCTCGCCGGGCTTGAGGCAGTCCTTGAACTTCGGATTGCGGCCCATGATCGGCTCGGGGATCTGCTTCGCGAGCCGGTCGCCGGCGCCGTAGTCGTAGCCGAGCACCCGGGCCGCGTCGCGGGTCGCGGCGCGCGGGGCCATCTTGCCGAAGGTGATGATCTGGGCCACCGACTCGCGCCCGTACTTCTCCTGGACGTAGTGGATCACCCGGTCGCGGCCGCGGACCGAGAAGTCGATGTCGATGTCCGGCATCGACTTGCGTGCCGGGTTGAGGAAGCGCTCGAACATCAGCCCGTGGGCGAGCGGGTCGAGCTCGGTGATGTCGAGCGCGTAGGCGACGATCGAGCCCGCCGCCGAGCCACGCCCGGGGCCGACCGCGATCCCCTCGCGCTTGGCGTAGCCGACGAAGTCCCAGACGATCAGGAAGTAGCTCTCGAAGCCCATGTCCTCGATCACGCCGAGCTCGTACTCGAGCCGCTCGAGCGCCTCGGCGGGCAGCGGGTCGCCGTAGCGCTTCGCGAGCCCCTCGGTCGCGAGCCGGCGCAGCATGTCGGTGGGCTCGGAGCCGTCCGGGGTCGGGAAGCGCGGCAGCAGCAGCTGGTCGAGCTCGATCTCGACCTCGCAGCGCTCGGCGACCTCGAGCGTCATAGGGACCGCCTCGGGCCACTCGGCGAAGTCCTTGGCCATCTCCTCAGGGCTCTTGAGGAAGAACTCGTTGGTGTCGAAGTTGAGCTTCGGCTCGGCGATCGTCGACTTCGTCTGCACGCAGAGCAGCGCCGCGTGGTGGTCGTAGTCCTCGCGCTTCAGGTAGTGGACGTCGGCGGTCGCGACCAGGGGCCGCCCGACCTCCTTCGCGATCCGCACGATCCCCTCGTTGGCCTTCTCCTGGATCTCGAGCCCGTTGCGCTGGACCTCGAAGTAGACCTGCTCGGGGCCGAAGATCCCGAGCAGCTCGTCGATGTGGGCGCGCGCGTCGTCGGGGCGGTCCTCGACCAGCCGCCGGCAGAAGCGCGACTGGAGGCAACCGGTGAGCGCGATCACGCCCTCGTTGTGGCGCTCGAGCAGGTCGAGGTCGACGTTCGCCTTCCCGCGCGTGAAGCCCTCGAGGAATCCGGCGGAGCTGAGCTTGACGAGGTTGCGGAAGCCGGCGTCCGAGGACGCGAGCAGGGTCAGGTGGTTGCGCTCGTATTTCGGCGTCCCGGCGATCGCCTTCAGGTCCTCGACCAGATAGGCCTCGATCCCGAGGATCGGCTTGATCCCGTTGGCGCGGCAGGCCTTGTAGTGCTCGACGGCGCCGTTCATCACCCCGTGATCGGTGAGCGCGAGCGCCGGCATCCCGAGCTCGGCGGCCCGCTCGGCGAGCGACATCCGGCCCGTGGGAGCGCCCGACTTCTTGTCCTTCTTTCGCGGCTCGAGCTTGCAGGCCCCGTCAAGCAGCGAGTACTCGCTGTGGACATGCAGATGTACGGCTTCGGTGGCCCCGCTCACCCGTCGATCTTCGCAACCGCCTCGGCCGTTAACTCTTGGTTTACGGTGCTTGCGGCAGGCTCATTTGCGGAGTTTCCGAGCCGAACGTCCTATGCTGGATCTGGGCGATGGAAGGACAGGCGACAGTCGACGACCGTCTGCGGGAGGCGCTTGCGGATGGCAGCTTCGTGCTCTACCGGCAGCCGATCGTCGATCTGACGACGCGCCGGGTCAGCCAGCACGAGGTCCTGCTGCGGCTGCTCGAGAACGACGGCAGCCACGTCGACCCCGAGCACTTCCTCCCCGCGGCCGAGCGGCTCGGCGTGGTCGGCGAGATCGACCGCATGGTCGTCGACAAGGCCGTCGCGATCCTCGAGGCGACCGACGTCGGCGACACGGCGGCGCTGCACATGAACATCTCCGGCTCCTCACTCGGAGACCCAGACCTGCTGTCGCTGATCGAGTCCGCGCTCGATCGCTCGGGCGTCGACCCGGCGCGGCTCGTGATCGAGGTGACCGAGACCGCGGCCGTCGACGACATCCCGGCCGCGATCGAGTTCGCCGAGTCGCTGCGCGCCGTCGGCTGCGCGCTGGCGCTCGACGACTTCGGCGTCGGCTTCGGCTCGCTGCACTACCTCAAGTACCTGCCGCTCGACTTCGTCAAGATCGACGGAGAGTTCGTCCGCGACCTGACCACGAACCAGCGCGACCGCGCGATCGTCGAGGCGATCGTCGTCCTCGCCCACGGGTTGGGGTTGAAGACGATCGCCGAGTTCGTCTCCGACGACGAGACGATCGAGATGCTCGCGACGCTCGGAGTCGACTACGGCCAGGGCTACCACCTCGGCGAGCCCGTCTTCGAGCCCGGCCTGGCGACAGAGATCTAGTGCTCTGGCTGCTGCGCCACGGCGATGCCGAGCCCGGCACCGGCGACGACGCGAGCCGCGAGCTGACCGAGAAGGGTGAGCGCCAGTCGCGTAACGCGGGCACGGCGCTGGTGGCGCTCGGCGCAGGGATCGAGACCTGCCTCTCGAGCCCGAAGGTCCGAGCCGAGCAGACCGCGCGGCTCGCCTGCGAGGCGCTCGGGCTAGAGGTCGAGATCGACGAGCGGCTGCGCGGCGGCCCCGTCGACGTGCTCGAGCTCGCCGCCGGCCGCGGGGAGGTCCTGATCGTCGGCCACGAGCCCGACATGTCGGGGGCGATCGGCGAGCTGACGGGCGGGCTGGTCAAGCTGAAGAAGGGCGGCCTCGCCGCGGTCGAGCCGCGGCTGCTGCACGGGCTCTGGCGCCCCAAGGACCTGAAGCTGATCGCGGGCGGCTAGCCGCGCGGGCTCAGGCGCAGGTCCACTGGCTCGGGCCCGACCGAGCCCAGATCTCACCGGCGATCCGGTCCTGCTCGGCCGGAGCGGCCTCGTGGGGCAATCCCTTGCCGCCGTAACCGCGCCAGGTCGCGGGCATGATCTGGTACGCGCCGCCGGCGCCGCTCGACTCGTTGAGCGCGCGGTAGTTGCCCCCCGACTCGCACATCACGATGTAGGTCGGGATCGCCCACTCGCCGGACCAGGGGCCGAACTGCTCGCCGGCGCTCTGGGTCTGCGCCACGAGGTCGGCGACCTTGCTCCTCATCTGGTCCAGATCGGCGGACTCGGCCGCCTTGACCCGCCGGACCTCGGCGCCGCGGTCCTCGAGCTCGGCCTTGGTCTTCGCGACCTCGTCCTGCGCCGCGGCGAGCTCGACGTTGTGGTCGTCGATCTCGTCCTTGAGCCCCTCGATCCCCTCGACCTCGTCGGCGACCTCGCCGTTGAGCGCGCGGAAGCGCTCGGCGACGCCCGAATCGGCCCGCTCGATCTCGCCCAGGTATTCGGCGCGCGTGGTCAGGTCGTCGAAGCCGTCCGAGGAGAGCAGGACGTCGAGGTAGTCGACCTCGCCCTCCTTGTAGATCTCGACCAGGCGATCGGCGAGCACGCGCTCGGCGCGCTTCAGGCGCTGACGTGACGCCTCGAGCTTCTTCTCGGCCGCCTGGAGGTCGGCGGCGAGCTCGTTCGAGCGCGCCTCCCCGGCGCGCAGCTCGGCGGTCAGCTCCCTGACCCGCCGCTCGGCCTCGGCCGACTCGGCCTCGAGCGCCGCAATCCGCTCGCCGCGGCCCTGGATCTTGGTCTCGAGCGCCTCGGCTTCCTGCTTGGCGGCGTCGATCCGATCCTTGAGGTCAGCGCCGGCCGGTAGCGGGCCCCAGAGCGCGCACGCCAAGGCGACCACCGCGAGCGGCAGCACGACGATTCCCTTGCCGCTGAGCCTGCGCGCGGGCACGAGCGCGGCACCTTAGCAACCGCTCATATTTGAACCGAGAGGCTTGTTTCAGCCGTCGTCCGGGTCGCCGCGGCTCAGCGCCAGCCAGGCGCCGATCGCGACGGTGAGCACGCCCACCGCACCGGCCGCGACGATCTGCGTCCGGTAGCGGTTGACGATGAAGCGCACGACGAAGCGCCCGATCAGGGCGTAGATGCTGTCTGCGGGCCGCTGCTCCATGTCTTGGAGCCTACCCGTCATCGCGTTTCCTGATCCGGTGCGCGAGGCGGCTCTGGAGCGTGAAGAGCTCGATGAATCCCGGGCTCGCCGCCTGCGAGAACTCGCCGCCGGACTCGCCGAACGAGGCCAGCGACTGGTCATAAAGCGCATAGGGAGATGAGCGCGCGACCGGGGTCGCCGAGCCCTTGTAGAGCTTCAGCGTCACCTCGCCGGTCACGAACTCGTTGGCGGCGTTCATGTAGGCGTCGAGGTCGGAGCGCAGCGGCTCCTGCCAGAGGCCGGCGTAGGCGAGGAAGGCCCAGTGGTCCTCGAGCCCGCCCTTGAAGTTGTTCTGGTGGATCGTCGAGACGAGCTTCTCGAGCTCGCGGTGGGCGGTGAGGATGATCTCGGCGGCCGGCACCTCGTAGAGGTCGCGGACCTTGAGCCCGACGATCCGGTCCTCGATGTGGTCGACGATCCCGACCCCGTGGCGGCAGCCGAGCTCGGAGGCGCGGTCGATCAGCGCCACGAGGTCGAGTCGCTCGCCGTCGATCGAGACCGGCTCTCCGGCCTCGAAGCCGATCGTCACCTCGCCGGGCTCGTCGGGCGCCCGCTCGGGCGGGGTGACGAGCTGGAAGACGTCGTCGGGAGGCGGCTGCGAGAGGTCCTCGATCTCGCGGCCCTCCGAGGAGCGGCCCCAGAGGTTGTCGTCGATCGAGTAGGGGCTGACGTCGGTGCCGCCCTTGACCGGGATCTCGTGCTCGCGGGCGTAGGCGATCTCCTCCTCGCGCCCCATCGCCCACTCGCGCACCGGGGCGATCACCTTCAGCTCGGGCGCGAGCGCGGCGATCGTCGCCTCGATCCGCACCTGGTCGTTGCCCTTGCCGGTGCAGCCGTGGGCGATCGTGTCGCAGCCGTGCTCGCGCGCGGCGTCGACGGCGAGCTTGCCGATCAGCGGCCGCGCCAGCGCGGTGAACAGCGGGTAGCCGCCGCCGTAGAGCGCGTTGGCCTTGATCGAGGGCAGCACGTACTCGCGCGCGAACTCCTCGCGGGCGTCGATCAAGACGGCCTCGACCGCGCCGAGGTCCTTCGCCTTGCCGGTGACCGCGTCCCAGTCCTCGCCGGGCTGGCCGAGGTCGGCGGTCATCGTCACGATCTCGGCCCCGTACTGCTCGCCGATCCACTTCAGCATCACGCTCGTGTCGAGCCCGCCGCTGTAGAGCAGCAGCACGCGACCGACCGACTCGGGGTCGGCCTGGTATGAGGCGATCCGTGGGGCCCTGTCTCTGTCCTCGCCCATGAAGCGGCCAAGTGTGCCACCTCCGATAATGCGCGCGTGCACCGCTTCGTCCGCATGCTCTCGGTCGCCCTGATCACGGCGGGGATCGTCGTGCTCGCCGACGCCGGGCTGACCCTGGTCTGGCAGGAGCCGCTCTCGGCCGCGTACGGGAAGTTGCAGCAGAATCGCGCCGAGGACGAGCTCGCCGAGCTCAGCGACGAGTTCCCGACCGCCGCCGACCTCGCGGCGCTCGAGGGCGTCGACGGCGACGAGGCGCGGGCCGCAATCCTCGCGAAGCTGTTCAAGCAGCGGATCGGGATCGGCGACGCGATCGGGCGGATCGCGATCGACCGGGTCGGGCTCGACATCGTGATGGTCGAGGGCACCGATACCGCGACGCTCCAGAAGGGGCCCGGCCATTACGAGGACACCCCGCTTCCCGGCCAGGGCAAGACGGTCGGCGTCGCCGGCCACCGGACGACCTACCTCGCCCCCTTCCGCGACATCGACAAGATCCAGGACGGCGACCAGGTGCGGATCGAGCTCCCCTACGGCGTCTTCACCTACACCGTGACCAAGCACGAGATCGTCGAGCCCGGCGACGTCGAGATCATCGAGCCGGTCGGCTACGAGCAGCTCGTGCTCACCGCCTGCCACCCGGTCCACAGCGCCGCGCAGCGTTACGTCGTGTTCGCGAAGCTGACCCGGATCGACAGCTTCGCGCCGACCGGGACGGGCGCCTGGATCGTTCCCTAGCTAGAGGAACGAAACTAGAGCCCGGCGCCGGGGTCCGCGGGGTTGCCCGGGGGCGAGACGCCACCGCTGCCACCGCCCGGCTGGGTCTGGGTCTCGGTCGTCCCGGTCTCGGTCTCTGTCGGGACCGTTTCGGGCTCGGTCTCGGTGACTTCCGTCGCGGTGACGCTCTCGAGCGTCACCTCGTCGCCGTCGTCGGAGCCCTCGTCGCCGACGATCACGAGCCCGACCACGAGCCCGATGATGATCGCCATCAGCGCCGCGACGAGGATGTTGAACTTGCGTCCGCTCACGGCGGAAACGCTACCCGAGCACGCGGCCGAAGAGCTCGAGCGCCTCGTCGACCTCGGCCTCGCCGATCACCAGCGGCGGCAGCAGGCGCAGCGTGCGCTCGGCGGGGACGTTTACGACGATGCCGGCCTCGAGCAGCGCGGTCTGGTCGGCCTTGGCGTCGCGGCCCTCGGCGAGCGCGACGCCGATCATCAGCCCCCTCCCCCGCACGCTCTCGACTCCCGGCAGCGATTCGAGGCCCTCGCAGAGCCGCGTGCCGTGCTCGCGCACTCCGCGCAGCAGCGCCGGGTCGTCGATGACCTCGAGCGCCGCCAGCGCCGCGGCCGCGATCAGCGGGCCGCCGGCGAAGGTCGAGCCGTGGTCGCCCGGCTGGAGCACGTCGGCGAACTCGGGCGCCGCCACGCAGGCTCCGGCGGGCAGCCCGCCTCCGAGCGCCTTGGCGCTGGTCAGGACGTCGGGCCGCGCCGGGAGCTGCTCGTAGGCCCAGAGCGAGCCGGTCCTCCCCATTCCCGTCTGGATCTCGTCGAAGATCAGCAGCGCCCCGCTTTCCTCGGTGGCCTCTCGCGCCGCGAGGATCGTCGAGTCCCCAACGACGTTGACCCCGGTCTCGCCCTGGATCGGCTCGAGCATCACCGCCGCCGTGCGCTCGCCGACCGCGGCCCGCAGCCCTTCGGGGTCGTCGCGCGAGACGGCGCGGAACCCGGGCAGATAGGGCGCGAAGGACTCGTTGTCGGAGAACCCGGGTGTCGCCGAGAGCGAGCCCATCGTCCGCCCGTGGAAGGCCTGCTCGAGCACGACGATCTCGGGCTCGGCGATCCCGCGCCCGTGCGCGTGCTTGCGGGCGAGCTTGATCGCCGCCTCGTTGGCCTCGGTCCCCGAGTTGCAGAGGAACGCCTTGCCGCCGAGGCTCGAGGAGCAGAGCCGCTCGGCGAGCCGCAGCCCCGGCTCGGAGAAGTAGAGGTTGGAGACGTGGGTCAGCGTTCCGGCCTGCTCGCGGACCGCCTCGACCACGGCCGGGTGGCAGTGTCCGACCGAGGCGACCGAGATCCCGGCGAGGAAGTCGAGGTAGGACTTGCCGTCGGCGTCCCAGAGCCGCGCGCCCTCGCCGCGCACGAACTCGACCGGCGCCCGCAGGTAGGTCGGCATCAGCCACTCGGCCTCGAGCCGCTGTAGCTCGGGGAGCGCCACCGCTACCTCGCCGTGATCTTGGTGCCGATGCCCGCGTCGGTGAAGAGCTCGAGCAGCAGGCTGTGCTGCTGGCGGCCGTCGATGATGTGCGCGGCGCGGACCCCGCGCGTCACCGCGTCGACGCAGGCGGTGAGCTTGGGGCGCATCCCGCCCTCGATCCCCGGCAGCGCCTCGCTGACCTCGTCGACATGGGCCTGGGAGATCCGCGAGCCCGGGTCCTCGGCGTCGCGGAGCCAGCCGTCGACGTCGGTGAGGAAGATCGCCTTCTGGGCCCGCATCGCCGATGCGACCGCGCCGGCTGCCTGGTCGGCATTGATGTTGTGCGAGCGGCCCTGATCGTCGGAGCCGACCGAGGCGATCACCGGCACGTAGTCCTCGGCGACATGGTCGATCACGTCGGTGTTGACGCGCTCGATCTCGCCGACGAGCCCGAGCTCGTCCGAGTCGCCCGCGGCGCGGACCTCGAACAGCCCGCCGTCCTCGCCGCCGAGCCCGACCGCGCGCTGGCCGTGGCGGCCGAGGCGCTGGAGGATCTCGGAGTTGATCTTGCCGAGCAGGACCATCTTCGCGACCTCGACCGTGTCCTCGTCGGACACGCGCCGGCCCTCGTGGAAGCGGACCTCCATCCCCATCCGCTCCATGTAGTCGGTGATCTCGGGGCCGCCGCCGTGGACGATCACCGGGTTCATGCCGACGTACTTGAGCAGCGCGACGTCGGTCGCGAACGCCTCGCGCAGCGATTCCTCGCGCATCGCCGCGCCGCCGTACTTGATCACCACCGTCTTGCCGTGGAACTCCCGTATGTAGGGGAGCGCCTCGAGCAGCGTCGCGACGCTGGTCTGGTCTGGTTTCGTGGGCTCTTGGCTCATGTCGTGTACTCGGAGTTGAGCGCGACGTAGTCCGGGGTCAGGTCGCTGAAGAAGACGTGGGCGGAGCTCTCGCCGCGCCCGAGCCGGATCCCGATCTCGGCCTCCGGCTGCTCGCCGCCGAGCTCCTCGGCGTCGATGCGGTCGGGGCCGAGCTCCTCGAGCTCTTCGCCCGCGAGCGCCATCCCGGCGGCCTGCGCGATCCGGCCCCAGTTCGGATCGCGACCGTACAGCGCCGTCTTGACCAGGGGTGAATTCGCGATTGCGCGCGCGACCCGCTCGGCCTCCTCGTCGGAGCTGGCCTCGCCGACCTCGACCCGCCCGACCCGGCTCGCCCCCTCCCCGTCGGCGACGATCTCGAGCGCGAGCTGGAGCAGGACCGCGTCGAGCAACCCCTCCGGGAGCGCCTTGCCCGACGCGCCGGACCCCTGGATCAGGAGCGCGTCGTTGGTGCTCATCTGACCGTCGACGGTGATCCGCTCGAACGAGCCCGCGGCCGCGGCGCGCAGCTCGGCCTCGGGATCCTCGAGCACGGCGTCGGTCTGGACGAAGCAGAGCAGGGTCGCGAATCCGGGCTCGATCATCCCCGCGCCCTTGGCCTGGGCCGAGAGCGTCACCCCGCCGGCGCTCAGCGAGACCTGCTTCGGCGTGCGGTCGGTGGTCATGATCGCCTCGGCGAAGGCGCGGCCGTTCGTGTAGGCGAGGTTCTGCGCGGCGTCGGCGACTCCGCCCTTCACCGCCTCGATCTCAAGCGGCACCCCGATCGTCCCGGTCTCGGCGACCGCGACCTGCTGCGGTTCGAGCTCGAGCGCCGCGGCGGCGGCCTCCTGCATCGCGAGCGCGTCGCGGTAACCCTGCTCGCCGGTCGCGGCGTTGGCGTTGCCCGAGTTGACGACGCAGGCCCGCAGAGAGTCCAGCTCGCAGCGCTCGCGGCAGACGCGGACCGGGGCTGCGGCCGCGGCGTTGCGGGTCAAGAGCAGCGCCGAAGCCGCGTCCTCACCCTCGCAGCGGACGATCCCGAGGTCGGTCGCCCCGCCGCGCTTGAGCCCGCAGGCGACGCCCGCGGCGACGAACCCCTGCGCCAGCTCGCTCGGGTCGACCTCCTCGACCCCGGCCGGGGGCTCGACCCAGCGCGAGCGGAAGAAGGTCGTGGCCGTACTCACGAGAGCCCCTCCCCCTCCGGCAGCCCGAGCATCAGGTTGAGGTTCTGGAGCGCCTGGCCCGCGGCGCCCTTCCAGAGGTTGTCGATCGCGGCGAAGACCATCACCCGCCCCGAGTCCTCGTCGATCGTCGCGTGGATGCGGCAGAGGTTGGTCTCGCGGACGTCGCCGACCCCGGGCGGGCCCTCGACGATCTCGACGAAGCGCTCGCCGGCGTAGCGCTGCTCGAAGAGGCGGGCGAGCTCGGCGGCCTCGACCGGCCGCGTCGGCCGCACGTAACAGCTGACCAGCTCGCCCTGGTCGAAGGGCAGTAGGTGGGGCACGAAGGTCAGCGCGACGCCGTTCGAGCCCAGCGCCTTGAGCTCCTGGGCGATCTCGGGCTCGTGGCGGTGTCCCTCGGTCCCGTAGGCGGCGGCGTCGTCGCCGGCGACGAACTCGCCCATCTCCTCGGCCTTGCCGCGCCCGGCGCCGGAGACGCCCGACTTGGCGTCGACGACCACATCCTCGATCAGCCCCTCGGCTGCCAGGGGAGCGAGCGCGAGCAGCGTCGCGGTCGGGTAGCAGCCGGGGTTGGCGACGAGCTCGGCGTCGGGTATCCGCTCGCGGTAGAGCTCGGTCAGGCCGTAGACGGCGCCCTCGAGCAGCTCGGGCTCCCCGTGGGGGCCGTACCAGCGCTCGTAGGTCGGAATGTCGCGGAGCCGGAAGTCGGCCGAGAGGTCGACGACCTGGATCTCGAGACCGCGCAGCCCGGCGATCACGGCCGCCGAGGCGCCGTGCGGGTAGCCGACGATCGCGGCGTCGATCTCCTCGAGGTCTTCGAGGTCGATCTCCTCGATCGTCAGCGGGACGTCGTAATCGGGATAGAGCTCGTTGAGCGGCGTGCCGACGTCGCTGCGGCCGGTGACCTTGGCGAGATCGAGGCCCGGGTGGCCGTAGACCAGGTGCGCGGCGAGCGCCCCGGTGTAGCCGGTCGCCCCGGCGACGAGCACGCGCGGCTCACTCACGGAGCTGCCCGCCGATCTCGCCCAGGTTCTCCTTGATCTGCTCGCGGAGGCCGGCGACCTCCTCGTCGGTCAGGGTCCGGTCGGGGGCGCTGAACTCGAGCCTCAGCGCCAGGCTCTTGCGGCCCTCTCCGACCTGCTCGCCCGCGTAGAGGTCGAAGACGCGCGCCGATCGCAGCAGCTCGCCTCCCCCCGCGAACACCGCCTCGCGGACGCGTCCAGCCGCGACGTCGTCGCCGACAACGACCGCGAGGTCCTGGAAGACCGAGGGATGCGCCGTCACCTCCTCGTAGCTCTCGATGCCCTGTGCCGAAGCCGCGATCAGCTCGGCGAGGTCGAGCTCGAATCCCGCCGCCGCCTCGATCTCCCATTCGCGACAGACGAGCGGGTGGACCTCGCCGATCCATCCCGCCGCGATCCCGTTGGCGAGGATGCGCCCCGAGCGCCCGGGGTGCAGGAAGGGCTCCTCGGCGCCCTCGACCGAGACCTCGGCGCCGAGCTGCCGGGCGAGCGCCTCGAGCGCGCCCTTGATCGCGAAGAAGTCCGCGTCGCGCGGCTCCTCGCCCCAAGCGGGCTCGGCGAGCGGCCCGACCGCGAGGCAGGCGATCCGGTGCGGCTCGTAGGCCGGCGCCGGCCGCTCGCCCTGGAAGTCGCCGCCCAGGGACCCGCCCGAGGGTGAGCGGCCCTCGGCGAGGTACGCGCGGCCGGACTCGAACAGCGCGACGCGCTCGGCGCCGCGGGCGAGGTTGTAGCGCGCAGAGTCGAGCAGCGAGCCGAGCAGCGTCGTGCGCAGCCGCGAGTGCTCGACCGAAAGCGGGTTGCGAACCGCGATCGGCGCTCCGCGGGGGTCGTCGTCAGCGATCCGCAGCCGGCCGGTCAGCTCGGGGTCGGCGAGGCTGAGGTTGAGCACGTTGTCGAAGCCGAACCCGCGCATCGCGTCCTCGGCGCGGCGGCGGAGCGCCTGCTCGCGAGACAGCCCGCCGGCCTGGCCGACCGACTCGGGCAGGGTCGCCGGGAGCTCGTCGAGCCCGTGCATCCGCCCGACCTCCTCGACGAGGTCGATCTCGCGGGTCACGTCGTAGTGGCGGTGCGCGGGCACGACCGCTTCGAGCTCTTCGCCGTCGCGGGTCACCTCGAAGCCCAACCGCGAGAGGTGGCGCTCGCTCTCCTCGGACTCGATCGGGATCCCGAGCAGGCGCTCTACCGTCTCGCCGCGGAGCGTGAGCCGGTGCGCCGGCGGGATCTCGGCGGCCTCGTCGATCGTGCCCGGGACGAGCTTGGCGCCGCAGAGCTCGACGATCAGCCGCGAGGCGATCCGCTGGGCGCGGATCGCGAGCTCGGGGTGGAGCTGCTTCTCGTTGCGGTTCGAGGCCTCGGAGCGCAGCCCGAGCTTCCTCGACGTGCGGAGGATGTTGAAGCCGTCCCAGTTCGCGACCTCGAGCAGGACGCTGGTCGTCTGCTCTGAGACCTCGGAGGCCGCGCCGCCCATGATCCCGGCGATGCCCGAGGGCCCGTCGCGGTCGCAGACGAGGACGGTCTCGGTGTCGAAGGCGCGCTCGACGCCGTCGAGGGTCGTCATCTTCTCGCCCTCGCCCGCGCGGCGGACGATCAGCTCGCCGCCGGGGACCTTGTCGAGGTCGAAGGCGTGCAGGGGCTGGGCGGTCATCAGCATCACGTAGTTGGTGATGTCGACGACGTTGTTGATCGGGCGCTGGCCGGCGGCGATCAGCCGTTGCTTGAGCCAGAGCGGCGAGGGGGCGATCTTGACGTCGGTGAAGGCCCGGGCGGTGAAGCGCGGGCAGAGCTCGGGGACCTCGACCTTGACCGAGGCGAGATCCTCGACGTTGCCCTCCCCCGTCGCCTCCGCGTCCTCCTCCCACGGAGGCGCGGCGAGTTCGGCGCCGGTGATCGCGTGGACCTCGCGCGCGACCCCGTAGACGCCGAAGCAGTCGACACGGTTCGAGTTGACCTCGAGCTCGAGGACCGCGTCGGCGACCGGCACGACCTGCTCGAGCGCGGTGCCGGGCTCGGCGTCCCCGTCGAGGACGATGATCCCCGCGGAATCCTCGCCGAGCTCGAGCTCGGCCTCGGAGAGGATCATCCCGTTCGACTCGATCCCGCGGAGCTTCGCGACGCCGAGCTTCTGGCCGCCGGGGAGCACGGAGCCCGGGAGCGCGACCGGTACGAGCTGCTCGGCGGCGACGTTCGGTGCGCCGCAGACGATCGTCCGCGGACCGTCTCCGGTCTCGACCTCGCAGACGCGGAGCTTGTCGGCGTCCGGGTGCGGTTCGACCTTCAGCACCCTGCCGACGACGAAGCCCTCGGTCGAGGGCGCGCCGACGCGCGAGATCCGCTCGACCTCGGTGCTCCGCAACGCGATCTCGGCGGCGAGCTGCTCGGGATCGAGCCCGGGGTCGCAGTATTCCCGCAGCCAGCTGTACGGAACCTTCATGAGAACTGCTCCAGGACGCGGACGTCGTTCTCGAAGTACTTGCGGAGGTCGGGGATCCCGTGCTTGAGCATCGCGATCCTCTCGATCCCCATCCCGAAGGCGAAGCCCTGGACGCGCTCGGGGTCGTATCCGTTCTCGGCCACGAACCCGAACACGTTCGGGTCGACCATCCCCGAGCCGAGGATCTCGATCCAGCCGGTGCCCTTGCAGACGCCGTCGCGCGAGCCGTCGGGCAGCTGTCCCGAGCCGCCGCAGTTGAAGCAGGAGACGTCGACCTCGACGCTCGGCTCGGTGAACGGGAAGAAGCCGGGCCGCAGCCGGGTCTCGCGCTCGGCGCCGAAGATCGCCCGCGCGAACTCGGTCAGGGTCCCCTTGAGGTCGGCGAGCGTGATCCCCTCCCCCACCGCGAGCCCCTCGATCTGGTGGAAGACCGGGCTGTGAGTGGCGTCGAAGGGGTCGCTGCGGTAGCAGCGCCCCGGGACGACGATGAAGATCGGCGGCTCCTGAGACTCCATCGCCCGGACCTGCATCGGCGAGGTATGGGTGCGGAGGACGACGTCCTCGGGGCCGGGCGGAAGCGGATCGCCACCGGCCTCGGGCTCGATCCGCAGCTCGTCCGAGAGCGTCGCCGGGTCGACGTAGAAGGTGTCCTGGGCCATCCGCGCCGGGTGCCCGGGCGGATGGTTGAGCGCGGTGAAGTTGTAGTGGTCGAGCTCGACCTCGGGCCCCTCCATCACCCGGTATCCGAGCCCGACGAACACGTCCTCGATCTCGCGGATCGTCCGGTTGAGGAGGTGGAGGACCCCGGTCGCGACGCTCGGCGAGCCGGGCAGCGTCACGTCGACGCGGTCCTCGGCCAGCCGCCCGAGGATCTCGGCCGAGTCGAGCTCGGTCGAGCGGCGCTCGAGCAGACCCTCGAGCGCGACGCGCGCCTCGTTGCCGGACTTGCCGACCGCCCCCCGCTCCTCGGCCGGGAGCTCGGAGATCCCGCGCAGGATCGCCGTCAGCTCGGCCTTGCGGCCGAGGAAGCGCACCCGCAGCTCCTCGAGCGCCGCGGTGTCGGGCGCGGCGGAGACGGCCTGCTCGGCCTCGGCGCGCAGCGCGTCTATGCGGTCAGTCGTCTCACTCATCAGGCGCGCCCTCCTCCGCTTCGCGTCCGGGGGGCGCTTGGTCGCCAGGAGGGAGCGGCGACGATATCCCGTGTAGAGCGATCGCCGCCGCCGCCGCGACGTTGAGCGACTCGGAGCCGGGCCTCAGCGGGATCGTGATCAGGGTCTTGCACAGGTCGATCACCGGATCGGGGAGCCCGCCGCGCTCGGCGCCGAGGCAGAGCGTGACCGGGCCCGAGACCTTCGCCAGCCGCTCCGGCGGCTCGCCGTCGTGGGCGACGAAGCCGACACGCGGCTCGGGCGTCTGCTCGACCCCGGCCTTGGCGACCGGCTGCGAGAACAGCGCCCCCATCGCGGCGCGGACCGCCTTCGGCGAGTGCGGGTCGGCGCTGCCGGGGCCGAGGACGACCGTGCCCTCGACCAGGGCGCGGGCGCTGCGGACGATCGCGCCGACGTTGGCGGGGTCGCCGACCCCGTGGAGGTAGATGCAGACCGGGCCCGAGACCGGCGACTCGACGATCGGCCAGACCCCGATCGCGCGGGTCCCCGAGCCGAGCGCCGAGACAGAGTCGAGCAGCCCGGGCTCGACCTCGCTGCCGCCGAGATCAGATCCGGCGGCGGTCAGCAGCTCGACCGGCTCGCGCCCGGCCGCGAGCGCCGCCTCGAGCAGGTCCTCGCCCTCGCCGACGAACAGCCCCTCGCGCTCGCGGTGCTTGCGCTGGCGCAGCTTGCGGACCAGGGTCAGCTTCTCGTTCTGTGGGCTTTTGATCGGTTCGGTCATCGGATGCTGTTCGTGGTCGTTCCTACAACGAAAAAGGGCGGCCGCTGTGCGGACCGCCCGGGGTATTCAGTCGCTTAGGCCTCGGCTAGGCAGCCGCGGCCTCCCGGGCGCGTTCGACAAATCGGCGAAAGCCGTCGGGGTCGTTGACCGCGATGTCGGCGAGCATCTTGCGGTTGACCTCGACCTCGGCCTGCTTGAGGCCGTGCATCAGATCGGAGTAGCTCATGCCCTCCTTGCGCGCGGCGGCGTTGATGCGCGTGATCCAGAGCCGGCGGAAGTCGCGCTTGCGGACCCGCCGGTCGCGGTAGGCGTAGTAGCCCGAGCGCATGTTCTGCTCCTTGGCGAAGCGCGGGCTGTTCTTCTTGCGACCGAAGTAGCCCTTGGCCTCCTTGAGGACCTTCTTGCGGCGCCGCCGCGAGGCGACCTGTGAGGTTGCGCGCGGCATCTAGCGCCCCTTGCCGCCGAGCAGGGTGTTGACGCGCTTCTGGTCCGGCTTCGCGATCTCGACCGGGCGCTTGAAGCGCCGCTTGCGGGCGGGCGACTTCTTCTCGAGGATGTGGCTCGAGTACGCGCGGCGACCGCGGAGCTTTCCCGTCGCGGTCTTGCGGAAGCGCTTCTTGGCGCCCGAATGGGTCTTCATCTTCGGCATAGCGGCCGTCTATTGAAGCACAGCACGAAACGGCGCCTCCTCGGCTTCGCGTCCGGGGGCGCCTTTACCCGGCTTCGGCGGCGGGCTTCTCGTCCTGGTCGGACGGCTCCGCCGAAGCGGCCCGCGTGGGCGCGACGAGCATGTGCATGTTGCGCCCTTCCTGCATCGGGGCCTGCTCGACTTCGGCGATCTCGCCGAGGTCCTCGGCGACCCGCTTGAGCAGCGCCCGGCCCCGCTCGGGGTGGCTGTTCTCGCGGCCGCGGAACATGATCGTCACCTTGACCTTGTCCTGCTGGCGCAGGAAGCGCTCGATGTGGCCGGTCTTGGTCTCGTAGTCGTGCTGGGCGATCTTCGGGCGCAGCTTGATCTCGCGGACGTTGGTCTGCTGCTGGTGCTTGCGCGCCTGCTTGGCCTTCTGCTCCTGCTCGTACTTGTACTTCGAGTAGTCGAGGATCCTGGTCACCGGCGGCCGGGCGTCGGCGGCGACCTCGACCAGGTCGAGGCCCTGCTCCTGGGCGCGGGCGAGGGCGTCGGAGGTCTTGAGGACCCCGACCTGCTCGCCGTTCTCGTCGATCAGCCGCACCTCGTTGACGCGGATGCGCTCGTTGATACGGGTCGAGTCGCGCTCGGGCGGCCGTCGGTCGAAGCGAGAGACGGCCACTAGCTAAGAGAGGAGGTGAAGATCAAATGATGAGGGAGGTGGAATTCGGTATCGGCGGGCACGGGGCGCTCAGCGGCGCGGCGAGATGTGGGTGCCCGGCATTGCGGCGCAGTATAGGGGTCGTCGCGCCCTAGGCGCAAGGATCGTCTGGATGGTCCTAGCCGCCCCCGCCCGCGGCGTCGGCCCGTACCCGCTCCGCGAACTCCGCGATGCCGAGCTTGCCGACCTCGCCCTCGGCGTGCGAGCGGACCGCGACCTGCCCGGCGTCGGACTCCTCGTCGCCGACGACGAGCATGTACGGCGCCTTCGAGAGCTCGGCGTCGCGGATCTTGCGCCCGACCGACTCCGAGCGCTTGTCGACGCGGGTGCGGACGCCCGCGGCGCGCAACTCCTCCGCCACCTTCTCGGCGTAATCGTTGTGGCGGTCGGCGACCGCGAGGATCACGGCCTGGGTCGGGGCGAGCCAGGTCGGGAAGCGGCCGCCGTAGTGCTCGGTCAGCACGCCGGCGAAGCGCTCCATCGAGCCGAGCAGCGCGCGGTGGATCATCACCGGGCGGTGCTCGGCGTTGTCGGCGCCGGTGTAGGTGAGCTCGAAACGCTCGGGCATGAAGAAGTCGAGCTGGCAGGTCCCGCACTGCCACGAGCGCCCGAGGGCGTCGGTGACGTGGAAGTCGATCTTCGGCCCGTAGAAGGCGCCGTCGCCGGGATTGAGCTGGTACTCGCGGCCCTGGCGCTCGAGCGCCGCGGTCAGCGCCGCCTCCGCTTTGTCCCACTGCTCCTGGGTCCCGATCGACTTCTCGGGCTTGGTCGATAGCTCGACCCGGACGTCCTCGAAGCCGAAGCGCTCGTAGAGCTCGTCGATCGCCTCGCAGATCGAGATCACCTCGTCGGTGATCTGGTCCTCGGTGCAGTAGACGTGGGCGTCGTCCTGGGTGAACGAGCGCACGCGCAGCAGCCCGTGCAGCACGCCCTCCATCTCGTTGCGGTAGACGTGCCCGAACTCCGCCAGCCGCAGCGGCAGCTCACGGTAGGAGTGGCGCCCGGAGCCGAAGACGAGGCAGGCGCCCGGGCAGTTCATCGGCCGCAGCGCGTACTTGCGGTCCCCGGCCTCGGTGAAGTACATGTTCTCGACGTAGTTGTCCCAGTGGCCGGAGCGGTGCCAGAGCTCCTCGTCGAGGACGTGCGGGGTGCGGATCTCCTCGTAGCCGCGGCGCTCGAGCTGCTTTCTGACCTCGTCCTGGATCAGGCCGAGCAGCACGGTGCCCTCGGGGAGCCAGAACGGCATGCCGGGCGCCTCCTCGCGGAGCATGAACAGGCCGAGCTCGGGGCCGAGGCGGCGATGGTCGCGCGCCTTCGCCTCCTCGATCCGCTCGAGGTGCTGGGCGAGGTCCTTCTTCGACATGAACGCGGTGCCGTAGATCCGGGTCAGCATCGTGCGCTCGACGTCGCCGCGCCAGTAGGCGCCGGCGAGCGAGGTCAGCTTGTGGGCGGCGATCCGCTTGGTCGAGGGGCCGTGCGGCCCGCGGCAGAGGTCCTCGAACGGCCCGTTCTTGTAGAGCGAGACCGTCTCGACGCCCTCGTCGCGGACCAGGTCCTCGATCAGCTCGACCTTGTAGTCCTGGCCCTGGCCGCGGAAGATCTCGAGCGCCTCGGCGACCGGGACGTCGCGGCGCTCGAAGCCCTCGTCCGCCTTGATGTGGGCGGCCATCGCCTTCTCGATTCGCTCCAGGTCCTCCTCCCCCGGCGCCTCGCCGTCAGCGAACTCGAAGTCGTAATAGAAGCCGTTCTCGATCGGGGGGCCGATCGAGACCTTGGTCTCGGGCCAGAGCTCGAGCACCGCGGTCGCCAGCACGTGGGCGGCGTCGTGGCGGATCAGCTCGAGGGCCTCTTCGGAGCGGTCGGTGACGATCTCGATCTTCTCGCCGCCGGCGAGCGGGGCGCTGAGGTCGCGCAACTCGCCGTCGGCCTTGATCGCGAGCGCCGCGCGCGCAAGCCCGCTGCCGATCGCCGCCGCCGCGTCGGCGCCGCTCGCCCCGGGCTCGAGATCGAGGACCGTCCCGTCGGGAAGCGTGACCTGAAGTTTGGTGTCCGGCACGGCGCTGATCCTACGCATCAAAGGACATCCGGCACGAAGCCTTGCGCCGCAACATGCAGCGCAGGAACGTGTTTGGTATCTATCGAAGGTAGATCTGCTGAGCCGCCCGAGCAAGGAGTGCGAGGGTGGCCGGGGAACCCAAGTCAGTTGGGGCGAATCGCCGAAATGCGTAGCGCGTCTCTTCCGCGCGAGCCCGTCAGCTAACCCCGGAAGCACGGACCGAAGAGGATCAGATGAAAAGCCGCACCGAAAACCCATCCGCCCTGGCCGGGTTCGCCGCCCGCCTCGGACTCGCGATCTTCACAGCCCTGCTGATCTGGTTCGTGGCCCAGTCTTCCGAGCTCGCCTCGGGGCAGGTCGCGGCCCCGACGGCGACCGCACCCACAACCCCCACGACGCCCACGACTCCGGCGACCCCCGCGCCGACGACGCCCGCGACCCCCAAGCCCGCCAAGACGGTGCGGATGGGCGCCTTCGTCAAGGCCCCCTATGGCTCGCGCACGATGCGGATGGGGATGCGAGGCAGCGACGTCCAGAAGCTGCAGAAGCTGCTGATCGCGCTCCAGATGCCGGTGACGACTCCCGACGCCGCGTTCGGACCGACGACCAAGAAGGCGGTCCTCGCCTTCGAGCGCTCGCGCAAGCTCCCCGCCGACGGAAAGGTGCAGCGCAAGGAGGCGCGGCGGATCCGCACGACCGCGAAGAAGAAGCGGGTCCCGGCTTCGGGCTCGTTCCTGTTCCCGGTCCCCGGCCCCCACACCTACGGCGGGCCCGAGGCGGGCTTCGGGGCCCAGCGCAACGGCCACTCCCACCAGGGCCACGACATCTTCGCGGCCTGCGGCTCGCCGCTGATCGCCGCCCAGAGCGGGACCGTGAAGGCGATCGCGTTCCAGGGCGCGGGCGCCGGTCATTACGTGGTCATCACCGGCTTGAACGGCGAGGACTACTTCTACGCGCACATGACCGGCCCGAGCGCGATCGGCGAGGGCGTCAGCGTCGGCGCCGGCCAGCAGCTGAGCACGGTCGGCGCGACCGGCAACGCGAGCGGCTGCCACCTGCACTTCGAGATCTGGGCCGCGCCGGGCTGGTACAGCGGCGGCGCTCCCTACGACCCGCTGCCCTCGCTGCAGACCTGGGACAACTACTCCTAGGCGCGCCCCTCCCGGCTAGAGCCCGGGGAAGTGGCGCACTTCGTAGCCGGAGGGATACGCGGCGAGCGGCTGCCAGCGCGGCCCGGTGCCGTTCGCGTTGCCGACCGTGTCCCAGCGCAACCCGCCGACCACTGCATAGACGTGGCTGCCCTTGGCGTAGAGCGTCAGCCAGCGGCCCTGGCCCGGCTTGCCCCAGCCCGTGAGCTGGCCCGAGGTCGCCGGCGCCCCGAGCAGCCCCGCGCCGGCGAGCCCGTAGCTGACCGCGCCCGAGCAGTCGTAGCCCTGGGAGCGGAACGATCCGTGGCCGCCGCCCCACTTGTAGGGCTGGCCGACGATCTGGTTCGCGGCTGCGATGAAGCTCTGGATCTCCGCGGGCGCATTTGGCGGCGGGATCGCGGTATCGCCGAGCAGCAGCGCGGCGTCGTCGGGGTCGGTGCCGTCGGGCAGGTGGCTCTTGGTACCGATGCGTCGCCGTTCGCCCGGTGGCGGCGGCTTGTAGGAGCCGTTGTTGCCGGCCGACGCCGGTGGGATCGCGCTCGGGTCGGCCTTGACCTTGGCGCGGATCTGGGCGCCGGCGCGCTCGGCGGCGGCGACCTCCTCGGCGCTTGCCGGCGTCGCGTTCGCGACCGCTTCCTCGGGCGACGGCGGCAGCGACGCGTTCGCCGACTCGGGCGTCGCCGGATCGCCGTCGATCAGCAGCACCGCGGCATAGCCGACGCCCGCGAGAATCGCGGCGCAATAGATGACGATCCCGATCTTCCTGGCCATGGTTAAGCGAACTGCATGGGCGTGACAGGGCTCGAACCTGTGACCTCCGCCTTGTCGAGGCGGCGCTCTCCCAACTGAGCTACACGCCCCAGGGGAAGCGTGAATTCTAAGCGGGCAGCTTGCCCTTGGCGCGCATCGTGATCTCGAAGGTCTCGCGGCTGTCGTGCTCGGGCGTCCAGCCGATGCCCTTGAGCTTCTCGTTCGAGGTTACCCACGGGTAGCGGATGAAGTCGATGTTGCCCGGCGGCGCCTCGGCGCGCGGGAAGCGCAGCTTCCAGAGCGTTCCGAGCAGCCGCTTCGCCCGCTTCATCGGCATCTCGCGGGTCTTGAGGCCGGCGATCTCCGCCGTCTCGCTCCACTTCATCGTCCCGTCGCCGGCGAGGTTGTAGGCGCCGGGCGCCTTCTCGTCAAGGAGCTTGATCAGCGCCGTGGCGACGTCGTCCTCGTGCACGAACTGGACGTCCTCGTCAACGCCGTCGGGGAGCGGGAACGGCGAGTTGTTCCAGGTCCGGACGATGTAATTGTCGACGTTCGGCCCGAGCACGATGCAGGGCCGGACGATCGTCATCACGCGGTCGGGGTGGTTGCCGGCCCAGAGCTGGCAGAGGCGGTCGGCCTCGGTCTTGTCGCGGGCGTAGGAGAAGTCGGGGACGCCGCGCACCGGCCAGTCCTCGGTGATCGGCTTCGGGTTGTCGGCGAAGGCGCCGTAGGCCGTGGCCGATGTGGTGACGAGGACCTGCTTCGTGCCCGCCTCGGCGGCGGCGCGCAGCACGGCCTCGGTGCCGTTGACGTCGACGTCGTACATCATCGCCTCGTCGCGGATCGGGTTGAGCAGGAAGGCGAGGTGGACGAGCGCGTCGACCTCGTGGTGCTCGAGCAGCTTGCGGATCTGGGCCGAGTCGCGGACGTCGCCCTTGACGAACTCGACCTTCTGGTGGGTCTTCGCCGGCGGGTTGACGTCGACGTTGACGATCCCCTCGGTCTCCTCGCGCTCGACCAGGACGTCGGTCAGGCGGCCGCCGATGTAGCCCGATCCGCCGGTGATCAAGTAGCGCACGCGACGATCCTATCCTGGCCGCGCGGCCAGGGTTTGTGAGCGGCCGCTCGCGAGCCGGGCCACGCAAGCTTTTTCCCGTAAATGGTCGGGAACCGAAACCTTTTGCGTGAGCGAGTGTTAGTTTCTCTTAGAGGCGATCGAGAGATCGCTGCGCACAAGACTTGAAGGACCGACGGGCCATGGGGTTATTTGCTTTATGGCGGCACGTCCTTTGCGGATAACAAGGGCCCCCTCGTGGGGCCCTTTTCCGTTCCGCGGGCGCCTCAGCGTTGTGTCGCTACTGCTTTTTCTTCTTGACGCACTTGCCCTTCTTCAACTTCCGGCCCTTCCTGCACTTCTTGGCGGCCGGAGAGGTTGTGGCCGCCGGGACGGTCGCGGCCGCCGGGGGAGCGCCGGTCGGGGGCAGCCGATCCCGGTTGCGGGCTGATACTCGTCGGCGCCGATGTCGCGCCGGCCGGGGGCGAGGGTGCAGCCGGGGCTGCTCGCGAGCCCGCGCGGGTCGCGGTCGATGTCGAGCAGGTTCGGGATCGCCGGGTCCGCCGGGTTGCCGGCGTCGATCATCACCGACCCGGTGGCGAGGTGGTAGTCGTCGAGCTCGGGGTCCGGATGCGAGGTGTCGACGAAGCCGGGGTCGGCGGCGGTGTCGAACGTGTCGCAGGTCGTTCCGGCAGCCGTTCCGCGCGAGTCGCTGATCGCGCAGGACCCGGTGCCGCTGCCGCCGCTACTCACGATCCCAGTCGTGCCGAAGTCGAAATCGCCGCCGAGGATCGTCGAGTCGATCGCGGCGTGGGTGTCGATGAGCTGGATCAGGTCGAAATCGGTCACGTTGACCGCCGAGAGGTCGCCGCCGCCGTTGGCCCCCGTGTCGAGGGCGTTGATCCCGACCGTGTTGCCCGCGAGCAGGTCGCTGTACAGCGAGACCGCGCCGCCGGTGTCGCTGATCGAGACGCCGTGGAGGTGATCAAAGATCCGGTTGCGGCTGATCTTCGCCCCGATCGAGTTGTCACCGGGCAGCTGGGTCAGCCGGATGCCGGCCGCGTTCGCGGCCGCGTCGTGGATCAGGTTCTCGGCGATCGTCGGATCCGAGACCCCTGAGATGGGGGAGCTCCGGACATGGATCGCGGCCCCGTCTCCGAGCGCCATCCCCTCGTGAGCGCCGCTGATCGTGTTGCCGCTGATCTCCGGGCTGCCGCCCGTCAGCGCAACCCCGTTGAAGAATCCGTTGATCGTGTTGCCGCTCACCGCCGGCGAGCTCGAGGCGATGCTGACAGCGGTCTGGACGGCGGTGCCTCCCGCGCCCGTGAACTCGTTGCCGTTGACGTCGACCGCGCTGGCCGCGACGCCGAGCCCGGTATCGCCGCCCAGGGCCATGTCGAAGCGGTTCCCGTACACCACCGCGGGGGCGCTGATCGAAACGAGCGTGGTGATTCCCTTGAAGGTGAACCCACTGATCGAAGCGCTTCCCGAGGCCCCGACGGGGACGTCGACGGCCTGCAGGCCCGCTGCGTCGATCGTCGCGCCGTACTGGACGTCTGAGGAGAGTCCGCGGCCGCCGGTGAGACTGACGGGGTCGTTGTAGGTCCCGGGGGCGACGTGGACGGTCCCGCCGGGATCGGTGTCGCTGAGGGCCTGCGCGATCGTCGTGCAGCGGTCGTTCGACGGGCAGGGCGGCGTCGTGTTGATCGAGTCGTCGTCGACGTAGCTGTCGGTGGCGGCGCTCGCGCCCGCGGGCACTGCCAGCAGCGCGGCGACGAGCCCTGAGATCACGACTCCCCTGATCATTTCTTCTTCTTTTTCTTCTTCACGCACTTGCCCTTCTTGAGCTTGCGGCCCTTCTTGCACTTCTTAGCTGCCGGAGGGGTGACCGCCGGCACAGCGGCCGGGGGCCCTGGGACGTGATCAATCGTCAGCGCCCAGCTGTCGATGTCACCCTGGTTGCCGAACTGGATGCTGCTGTCGGTGGCGCGGAGGGTCCACGTGCCCGAAGCCGGTCCTCCGTTGAAGATCGCGAGCTTCTTCAAGTTCGGGAAGGTGTCGATCGGCTTGAAGGTCCCGCCGGGCAGGTCGCACTTGGGGTCGTTCTTGTCGTTGGGGGCAAACTTCTCCGCGCTGTCGCTGAACGCCCAGACGTCGATCGGCTCGTACCCGAAGCAGCCCTCCTCGAACAGGGTCAAGAACTGGCCCCCGGGTCCGATCAGCTCCACGCTCAGCTCCTGTGCGCTCGTCGACCAGTCGACCCTGAAGTTGGTGACCTGCACCGATTGGACCGGGGTCGTCCCGGGCGGAACGGTGATCGTCGAGTCGACCGTTTGCGCGTCGCCCACGAACAGCTTGGCCGTGCTGTTGTAGGTCACCACGTCCGCACGCGCAGCGGGGGCCGCCGCCCCAAGCACGACGAGCCCAATGAGGATCGTCCTAATCCCTCCCCGTCTCACCGGACAAACCCTATCCAAGTCGAGGCCCCGCAGATGCAGGGGCCTCACAAGGCGCCTGCCGGAATCGAACCGGCGTAAACGGCTTTGCAGGCCGCTGCGTAACCACTCCGCCAAGGCGCCAGCGGGGCGCTTAGGGTAGCCAGCGCTACGAGCGAATAAGCTGCGCGGCCACCGGTCTCGGCAAATGCCTGGAAAAGAACCTCAGAAGCGCTCATCGAAGGAGCCCCGCACCTGGGACTTCCTCACCAACCATTCGCACGTGCTGCTCTGCGTGGCTGAGGACCCCGGCGCCAGGCTGCGCGACATCGCCGCGCGCGTCGGGATCACCGAGCGGGCCGCGCATCGCATAATCACCGAGCTGATCGAGGCGGACTATGTGACCCGCAAGCGCGAAGGACGGCGCAACCGCTACACCGTCAAGCTCGGTCAGCCGCTCCGCCATCCCCTGGTCAAGGACCAGAAGATCGGGGAGCTGATCAAGGTGCTGCGCCCGGCCGTCCAGGCCTGAGATCCGGCCGGCGCAATCTTCTCCTGGTAGAATTTTCCGGATAATGGTTTCAGGAGATTTGTCGCAACCTACTGACGGTGCGTCGCGGGTCCGGAGCTGGGAGTTCCTCACCAACCACTCTCTCGTCCTGCTGTGCGTCGCCGATGACCCCGGCGTCCGGCTCCGGGACATCGCCGGCTCGGTCGGGATCACCGAGCGCGCCGCCCACCGGATCGTCTCCGAGCTGGTCGACGCGCGCTACCTCGACCGCGAGCGTCAGGGGCGGCGCAACCACTACACCGTGAAGCTCGATCAGCCGCTGCGAAACCCGCTGCTCAACGAGCTCAAGATCGGCGAGCTGCTCAAGCTGCTCCTGCCCGCGCGCCAGGGCAAGAAAGACCACTAGTTCTGGTCTCCCGTTCGTCCGCGCAGGACGAGCGCCCAGGTGAGGGAGACGAACGCCGCCGTCGTCGCCAGCGTCCGGACGATGTCCCATGCGACCCAGGGGGTCACGAAGTCGTCGCGGACCGCGGCCAGATCCTCGATCTGAGCGGGGTCGCCGGCGTTCTTCAGGTCCTCGTTGAGCGGGAAATGGACCGCGAAGGTGATCGCGACCATCACCGTGTAGAGAACGAGGCCGGCGATGATCCAGGTTGCCGTCCTCGACGAGCCGGAGTCACGCGCCTGAACGAGGGCGACCACGGCGAGCACCGGAGCACCGAACAAGACCAAGAAGAAGAACGGGTTCTCGATCTCGACGATCATCTGCTGCATCGCGTCGACGAGCGTGCGGTCGTCGGCCGCGGTCAGCGCCGGCATCACGGCGATAGCGGAGAAGAAATAGAGCCCCGCCAGGAGGCCCATCGCGATCACCGCCCCGACCAGCACGACGTCCGCGCCGCGGTCGTCTCCATTGGTGGGCTTGCGTGTTGTCGTGGTGCTGCTGGCCATGTCGGCCTCCTTACGCCCCGATCGGGGCTGTTGTGGGGTTCCAAATTCCGGTTGCGGCCGCGTCGCGTGCGTAGTCGCTGAAGTCCCGCGGCTCGCGACCGAGGGCGCGCTGAACGCCGTCGGCCAGACGGGCGTTGCGCCCGTCGAGGACCTCACCGAAGATCAGGCTCAGCATCTCGGCGACCTCGCTCGGAACGCCCTGCTCGGACGCTGCGGCGGCGAAGTCCTCGATCGAGATCGGCACGTAGCGGATCTCGCGGCGCAGTGCCCGGGAGATTTCCGAGACCGCCTCCGCGAACGTGAGCAGCCGGGGCCCGGTGAGCTCGTAGACCTCGCCGATGTGCCGATCGTCGGTGAGCGCCGCGACCGCGACGTCGGCGATGTCACCGGCGTCGACGAACGGCTCGGGCGTATCGCCGGCCGGGAGCGCGAGCTCGTTGCTCTCGACCTGCTCGCGCCAGTAGTCCTCGCTGAAGTTCTGGGCGAACCAGGTCGAGCGCAGGACCGTCAGCTCGGCGCCTGAGTCCCGAACCGCCTGCTCACCCCGCTCGGCCTCCTCCTCCCCGCGCCCGGACAACAGGACGAGCCGCCGAACGCCGCTCTCGACGGCCAGGTCGGCGAACGAGCCCAGGGTCTCCGCGGCGCCCGGAAGCGCGTCCCAGTAATGACAGACGTAAACCGATCCGACGCCTTCCAGGACCTGGGCCCAGGTCGAGCGGTCCTCCCAGTCGAAATGATGCCGGCCCGAGCGCGTGCCGATGCGAACCGGCAGGCCGCGCGCGGCGAGGCGCACGACGACTCGGCGGCCGGTCTTGCCGGTGCCGCCGAGTACGAGCGTGGGCTTTTGAGTCCTCATGCGCGGACCCCCACCGGGTGCGGCGCCGAGCGTGCGGGACGCCGCCGCCTCGCGAACCAGGCAAGCGGCGCGAGGACGATGCGCTGGACCCAGCGGGGCGGGAACGCTCCATGGACCTCGTCCTCGAACCGCTCGGTGAACAGGGCGAGGTCGAGCGGCCTCGGGATGCCGCCAAGCATCGTTCGTCCCTGCTCGGCGAGGCCGACTGCGGTCTCGAAGAGCTGCTCCATCTCCAGCGCCGGGCGGACCTCGACCCGGACGAGCGCCTCGTCGTCGCCGACGTTCGCGAAGTCGTGCTTCTGGCCGGCGGGGACGACGACGACCTCGCCGGGTCCGGCGACGACTCGCTTGCGCCCCATCCTGAAGCGCATCGTGCCCTCGAGCACCTCGAAGCGCTCCTCCTGGTTCGGGTGGACGTGCTGGCCACCCGGGACCCGCCGGTTCGCGGGAAGCTCGAGGTCGATCGCCAGCAGCTCGCCGCGCGTGCTCGCCGACGTCCGCCGGAAGGTGATCCGCTCTCCGCTTGCCGGGTTCTCGAGTGTCTGTCCTCTGTACGCCATCAGTCGCTCCGATCTGGTCGTGTTTGCAATACGTCCAGTCTTGTCGGCTGCAGGGGGACTGTCTATGGCTAAAAGAAGCCGATACATGCTCGATCGTCCAGAGGACTGGACGATTCGAGTCCGGGGGTGCATACTGGGCGACATGGAAGCGCCCGACCCGTTCCCGCCCGCGGACCCGCTCGCCGAGGCGCTGAGCTTCCTGCGCATGAGCGGCGTCTACTACTGCCGCTCCGAGCTCACGGCGCCCTGGGGACTGACGCTGCCGCCGATGCCCGGCTACCTCTGGTTCCACGTCGTCACCTCGGGCCGGATCTGGCTCGAGACCGAAGAGCAGGAACAGGGGTGGATCCAGCTCGGAGACCTCGCGCTCGTGCCGCACGGGGCCGGCCACGTCCTGCGCAGCGAACCGGGTGCTGCGGCGCCGGGAATCCTCGACCTCGAGCGCGAGGCCGTCAGCGATCGCTACGAGATCCTCCGCCACGGCGAGGGCGGCGCGCCGACCGGCCTGATCTGCGGGGCGGTGCGTTTCGCGCACCCCGCCGCCGCCAACCTGATCGAGATCCTGCCGGCGACGATCAAGATCGAGGCGTCGAACTCGCCCAGGCAAGAGTGGATGCAGAGCGTGCTGCGGCTGATGGCCTCCGAGGCCGGCGAGCCCCGGCCCGGCGGCGAGGCCGTGATCACGCGCCTCGGGGACATTCTCGTGATCCAGGCGATCCGGGCCTGGATGGAGAGCGATCCGGCGGCGCAGAAGGGCTGGCTCGGAGCCCTCCAGGACCCCCAGATCGGCCGCGCGATCTCAAACGTCCATCGCGACCCCGCCCGCAACTGGACCGTTGCCTCGCTCGCCGACGAGCAGGCGATGTCGCGCTCGGCGTTCGCCGCCCGCTTCACCGAGCTCGTCGGCGAGCCGGTGATGGGCTACGTCGCCCGCTGGCGAATGCAGGTAGCGGTCGCCGCGCTGAAGGAGGAGGGCGCCACGGTCGGCCAGCTCGCCGACCGGCTCGGCTACCGCTCCGAGGCCGCGTTCAGCCGCGCCTTCAAGCGCGTCATCGGCGTCTCGCCGGGGGCGGTCAGGAAGACCGCCGGCGAGCAGGACGACGCGCTCGTCGCCGCCCCCGCGGCGTGAACCCATTGATCACAAGCGGCTGATGGGATTCGAACCCACGACCTTCTGCATGGCAAGCAGACGCTCTAGCCAGCTGAGCTACAGCCGCGCGAGCGGGCAAGTATAGGGTTCGGGTCAGCCATGGCCGCCCTGCCCGACAGCGCCCGCGAAGTCCTCTCTTCCGAAGCGTTGGCCCACATCGTGACCCTCAACGAGGACGGCTCGCCGCACGTGACCTGCGTCTGGGTCGGGCTCGACGGCGACGAGATCGTCTGCGCGCACGTCCCCCACCTGCGCAAGCTCGAGAACATCAAGCGCGACCCCCGGGTCGCGCTCTCGATCGAGGCGCCGGGCAAGAGCGAGCTCGGACTCAAGCACTACCTCGTCGTCTACGGCACCGCGCGCGTGACCGAGGGCGGCGCCCCCGAGCTGCTTCAGGAGCTCGCCCACACGTACATGGGGCCCGGCGTCGACTTCCCGCCGATGCCCAACCCGCCCCCCGGGTACATCACCCACATCAGCGTCGAGCGCGTCGCCGGCGAGGGGCCCTGGGCGGAGCACTAGACGCGTTGGCGAAGCTGATCTACGCGCCGATCGCCTCGCTCGACGGTTACGTGGCCGACGAGAAAGGCGACTTCGGCTGGGCGGCGCCGGACGAGGAGGTCCACGCCTTCGTCAACGACCTGACTCGCGGGGTCGGCACTCAGCTCCTGGGCCGCCGGATGTACGAGGTGCTGGTCTATTGGGAGACGGCGGACACCGTCCCCGATCAGCCGCCCGAGATGCTCGACTTCGCGCGGATCTGGCAGGCAACCGACAAGGTCGTCTACTCGAAGACGCTGGAGAAGGCGTCGAGCGCCAGAACGCGGATCGAGAGCGAGTTCGACCCCGGCGCGGTCCGCGAGATGAAGGCGGCGGCCGACCGCGACCTCGGCATCGGCGGCCCCGAGCTCGCCGGCCAGGCGCTCGCCGGCGGACTCGTCGACGAGGTGCAGCTGGTCCTCGTGCCCTGGATCGTCGGAGGCGGCAAGCCGGCCCTTCCCGACGGCGTCCGCGCCGAGCTCGAACTGGTCGACGAGCGCCGCTTCGCCGCCGGCGCGGTCTACCTGCACTACCGCGTCGCGACCTAGGCTCAGGCCGCGTCGAGCGTCTCGTTCACGAGGGCGTCGGCGGCCTCGTTCTGCTCGCGGCGAACGTTGCGCGCCGACCAGGAGTCGAAGGACTCGAGCTCGCGGACGACCTCGGCGCGCAGCTCGCGGAGCGGCGCGTTCTTGATCTTCCACTCGCCGCGGATCTGGCGCACGACCAGCTCCGAATCGCCGATCAGCTCGAGCTCGCGGGCGCCGTGTTCCTTTGCGAGCGCGATCCCGAGCAGCATCGCCCGGTACTCGGCGACGTTGTTGGTCGCCGGGCCGAGCAGCTCGCCGCGGCTGTCGATCAGCTCGCCGTCGGGGGCGCTGAGCACGGCCGCGGCGGCGGCCGGGCCCGGGTTGCCCCTCGCCCCGCCGTCGACGTGGACGATCGCCTTGTCGATGCCCTTGCTCAGGGGCTGTGAATGAGCTCGACGCGGTAGCCGTCAGGGTCGCGGACGAAGCAGATCCGCGTGCCGTGATCGCCCACGGTGTAGGGCGGCTTCTCGGGCTCGATCCCCTTCTCGGCCAGCTCGGCGAGCTTCGCGTCGAGGTCGTCGACCGCAAGCGCGATGTGGTTGTAGCCGGTGCCGAGCTCGTAGGAGTCGACGCCGTGGTTGTAGGTCAGCTCGAGCTTCGGCTTCTCGCCGTCGCCGGGGATGTTCATGAACACGTTGATCGCCTCGTCGCCGAGGTTCATCCGGCTGATCTCGTCGAAGCCGAGCGCCTCGTAGAAGTCGACCGAGCGATCGATGTCGCCGATCCGGTAGCAGGTGTGGATCAGCTCCACGGCTAGGCGGCCCGGACCTCGTCCGAGGAGGCCGCCTCGGCGATCACCTTCTCGGCGAGGTGCGACGGGAGCTCGTCGTGGCGCACGAACTCCATCGTGTAGTCGCCGCGCCCGCCGGTGATCGCGCGCAGCTCGGGCGCGTAGTCGAGCACCTCGGCCATCGGGACCTCGGCCTTGATCTCGGTCGAGGCCCCCTTCGACTCCATGCCCAGCGGATGCCCGCGGCGAGAGTTGAGGTCGCCGATCACGTCGCCGACCGCCTCCTCGGGGACGTTCACGGTCAGCTCCATGATCGGCTCGAGCAGGACCGCGCCGGCGTCGGCCATCGCCTTCTTCCAGGCCATCGAGCCCGCGACCTTGAACGCGTTCTCGGAGGAGTCGACGGCGTGGTGTGAGCCGTCGACGAGCCGCACGGTGACGTCCTTGACCGGGTAGCCGGCGAGCTCGCCGCGCTGCATCGCCTCGCCGATTCCCTTCTTGACCGCGGGGATGAAGCCCTTCGGGATCACGCCGCCCTTGATCTTGTCCTCGAACTCGAAGCCGGTTCCGGTCGCGGCGGGCTCGATCTCGATGTGGCAGTCGCCGAACTGGCCGCGGCCGCCGGTCTGCTTCTTGTAGCGGCCGTGGGCCTTGGCGGGCTTGCGGATCGTCTCGAGGTAGGGCACGCGCGGCGGGTGGAGCTCGATCTCGGCGCCGTAGCGGCTCTTCATCCGGTCGACCATCACCTCGACGTGGATCTGGGTCAGCCCGGCGATGATCTGCTCGCCCGTCTGGGGGTCGCGGTGGACGTCGAGCGTCGGGTCCTCCTCGGAGAGCCGGCGGATCGCGTTCGCGGCCTTCTCCTCGTCGCCCTTGGTCTTGGGCTCGAAGGCGAACGCCATCACCGGCGCCGGTAGCTCGAGCGGCGTGAAGCGCGCCGCCGACTCCTTCTCGGCGAGCACGTCGCCGGCGTGGGTCTCCTTGAGCTTGCCGACCGCGCCGATGTCGCCGGCGCCGAGCTCGGTCACCTGCTCGTGCTCCTTGCCGACCGAGACGGTCAGGTGGCCCATCCGCTCCTTGGCGCCCTTGGTCGTGTTGAGCACGTGCGAATCGGACCTGACGACGCCGGAGAGCACGCGGAACAGATTCAGTCGACCCGCGTAGGGATCGGCCAAGGTCTTGAACACGTAGGCGACCGCGGGGCCCTCCTCGTCGGGCTCGATCGCGATCTCCTCGCCGTCGGGGTCGACGGCGGTCACCGCGCCGCGCATCGCCGGCGAGGGCAGGTCCTCGACCAGCGCCTGGAGCAGCCGCGTCGTGCCGAGGTTCTTGGTCGCGACGCCGCAGGTGACCGGAAAGACCTTGCCGTCGGTGACGCCCTGCTTGAGCACGGTGACGATCTCGTCGTGGTCGATCTCCTCGCCCTCGAGGTAGCGCTCCATCAGCGAGTCGGAGTTCTCGGCCACCTCGTCCATCAGCTTCTCGCGGTACTCCTGCGCCGGCTCTGCGAGATCCTCGGGGATCTCCTCCGGCGCCGGCGCCCCGCGGCCTTCCCCCTGCGCGACGAACGCCTTCATGTCAATCAAGTCGATCACGCCCTTGACCTCGTGCTCGCTGCCGATCGGGATCTCCGTCGCGATCACGTGCGGGCCGAACGCCGCCTTGAGCGAGTCGAGCGCGCGGAAGAAATCGGCCCGCTCGCGGTCGAGCATGTTGACGAACAGCAGCCGCGAGAGGCCCTCCTTGTCGGCGCGGGCCCAGAGGCGCTCGGTGTTGACCTCGACCCCCATCACCGCGTTGACGACGACGACGGCGGAGTCGGCGACGCGCAGGGCGCCGATCGTGTCGGCGACGAAGCTCGGGTCGCCCGGGGTGTCGACGAGGTTGATCTTGCGGTCGGCGTACTCGAACGAAGCGACGGTGGCGCCGATCGACATCTGGCGCTCCTGCTCGTCGTCCTCGAAGTCGGAGACCGTGGTCCCGTCCTCCACCCTGCCGAGCCGCTTGGTAGCGCCGGCCTCGAAGAGCAGCGCTTCGTGCAAAGAGGTCTTGCCCGAGCCGCGGTGCCCGATCAGAGCGACGTTGCGAATCCGGTCTGCGGCCTTGTGGGGCACGACCGCGGACTATATATCCGGCCGCTAAGCGGGACTTGAGCTGAGCCGCGAGCGCAGGCGCAGCACGGCCTTCGAGTGGAGCTGGGAGACGCGCGACTCGGTGACGCCCAGGACCTGGCCGATCTCGCGCAGGGTGAGGCTCTCGAAGTAATAGAGCGAGATCACGAGCGTCTCGCGCTCGGGCAGGGTCTGGATCGCGTCGACGAGCTGCTCGCGGACGTCGGCGCGGTCGAGGCGAGCCTGGGGGTCAGGGGCGGCGGGGTCCTCGATCGTGTCGATCAGCGAGACGCCGTCGCCGGAGGAGTCGGGGACCATCCAGAGCTCCTCGAGCGCGAGGATCGAGGAGTTGGCGATCGAGAGCAGCGCGTCCTGGAGCTCCTCGGGGTCGAGCTCGAGCTTCGCGGCGAGCTCCTCGTCGGTCGGGACGCGGCCGAGCTCGTGCTCGAGCTTCGCGTTCGCCTTCTCGATGTCGCGGGCGCGAGAGCGGACCGAGCGCGGCACCCAGTCGAGCGAGCGCAGCGCGTCGATTATCGCGCCGCGGATCCGCTGCATCGCGAAGGTCTCGAAGCGGACCTCGCGCGAGGGGTCGTAGCGGTCCATCGCCTCGATCAGCCCGATCATCCCGTAAGAGATCAGGTCGGCGTCATCGACGTGCGAGGGCAGCCCGGCGCCGGTGCGCCCGGCTACGTACTTGACCAGCGGCGAGTAGGCGACGACGAGCCGTTCGCGGGCGCTGAGATCCTCCTGATCCTTGTAGCGCTTCCAGAGCTCACGCAGCTCGAACTCTTTGACACCGGTCTTCATCCGCGTCTCTCCGTCCTCTCCTTAGGCGCGGGGATGACTGCGAGCGTACTGCGAGCGCAGCCACGACGGCTCGACGCGCGTGTAGATCTGGGTTGTCGAGACGCTCGCGTGGCCGAGCATCTCCTGGATCTGTCGCAGCCCGGCGCCGCCCTCGAGCAGGTGGGTGGCGAAGCTGTGGCGCAACGCGTGCGGGGTGACGCCGCCGGCGATCGCCGCCTCGCGGACCCACTTCGCGAGCCGGCGGCGGATGTCCGACGGCGAGAGCCGGCGACCGGACTTCGAGATGAAGAGCGCCGGCTCGGAGGGTTCGTCGAGCAGCGAGTGGCGCGCGCGCTCGAGGTAGCGCGCGACGGCGCGCTGTGCGGGCTCGCCGACGGGGACGATCCGCGTCTTCGAGCCCTTGCCGGTCACCCTGAGCTGCTCGGAGTCGAACTCGAGCGAGCCGAGGTCGAGCGAGGTGATCTCCTCGCAGCGAAGCCCGCACGAATAGGCGAGCTCGAAGATCGCCCGGTCGCGGATCTCGAGCGGGGTCCGCGCGGGGATCTTCTCGAGCAGCGCCTCCATCTCGGCGCGATCGAGGACCCGGGGAAGCTTCTGGTCGAGCTTCGGCGAGCTCAGCAGGTCGGCGGGGTTCTGCGCGACCTCGCCGCGGCGCAGCAGGAACTCGTAGAGGCCGCGGATCGAGGCGAGCTTGCGGGCGACGGTCGCCTTCGAGGCGCCGGACTCGGAGAGATGGGCCGCGTAGCGGCGCAGGTCGCGGTAGACGATCTCGCGCGGTGCGCGCTCGAGCTCCTCCGCCCATTCGGCGAGCTGGCCGACGTCGCCGGCGTAGGCGCGCCGGGTGCTCGCGGCCGCCCCGCGGCCGCCGAGCTCCTGGTCATAGCCGGCGAGCGCCTCGCTCCAGTTCATCTGAATCAGTTCGCCACCGCTCGCGCGACGCCTTCGCGCCGCGGACGCCTGCAGGGTCTCAGCCGACGTAGAGCGGGGTCCCGAGCGGGACCTTGTCGAAGAGCTCGATCACGTCCGGAACCGCCATCCGCACGCAGCCGTGCGATGCGCTGGTCCCGAGCGAGCTGACGTCGTCGGTCCCGTGGACTCCGGCGCCGTCGTAGATCCCGATCCAGCGCGCCTTGAGCGGGTTGCTGGGACCGGGCGGGATCGACTGTCCGGCGAGGTCGCCGGCCCAGTCGGAGGTCGGGACGTGCCAGGTCGGGTCGACCTGCTTGTCGTTGACGGTGTAGAGGCCGGTGGGCGTCTCGAGGCCCGCCTGGCCGACCGCGATCGAGTAGGTCTTCTTCTTCTTCAGGTTCTTCCAGAGGATCAGCTCGTAGTTCGCGCGATCGATCGTCACGTAGGTCGGGTACTTCGCGGCGAGCTGGTCGGTCGTGACCTCCGGCGGGACGCGACTGGTCTCGGGCGCGCACCTGGCGGTCCCCCGAGCCATCCTGGAGCGCGGTCTCGACGTCTGCGAGCAGCTCGTCGGAGTCGACCTCGATCCCGTCCTGGCCCTCGGTCGGGGTGATCGACGAAGCGGTCGGCTCGATGCTCGCGTCGACCGGGTCGCGGTTGATCTTGTCGGCGATCTCGGCGACGCCGTCCTCGAGCTCCTTCTGCGAGTAGCTGATCCTCGGCGGCAGGTCCCTGGCGACCTCGCCGTCGGTCGCGTAGCGCACGAGGCGCTGGGGCAGGCCGCCCTGACGGCTCGCGTCGACGGCCTCGTCGAGCATCGCCTCGACGTCGGTCTCCATGCCGACGTCCTCGGGCGTCAACTCGTAGAACTCGCCCTCGAACTTGACCCGCACCGGGCGCATGAGCGGGACGACGACGTCCTCGTTCAGGAGCCGGCGGGCCTCCTCCTTGTCGTGGCCGCCGACCTCGACCCCCGCGACGCGGATGCCCGGAGCGATCTCGTCCTGCTTCGCCGAGTCGTAGGCGAACGCCCCGCCGACTGAAAGCAGGACGAAGACGCCTACGACGGCGAGCGATAGTTTGGCTGCTCGGCTCACGTTGTCCATAAGTCTACGAAGGGCGGCACCCGTTCCCTGCGAGCGCGCATCCAGGCGCAAGCCCGTTTGCGGAACCCATTTTGACAGGCCCGGAGCGCGGGCTCGACCTAATATCCCCGCGGTGAGCGCGCGGACGACCAGCGAGGGGTGACCAGAGTGCGCAGCAAGGACCAGGTCCGGCGCGCCGTCTGGAAGGCGATGGACCGCGAGGGGGTCTCGCGCTTTCCCGGCGCCGAGGGCCGGATCCCGAACTTCGCCGGCGCCAAGCTCGCCTCCGAGAAGCTGACCGCGCACCGGCTCTGGAAGCGCGCCCAGG
Source organism: uncultured Solirubrobacterales bacterium (assembly GCA_963817065.1). GTDB lineage: Bacteria > Actinomycetota > Thermoleophilia > Solirubrobacterales > 70-9 > CAWFMO01. The sequence goes on along the minus strand of CAWFMO010000001.1, from coordinate 1,329,865 downwards.
TGGTCAAGGTCAACCCCGACTCGCCCCAGACCCACGTCCGCCGCGCGGCGCTCGAGGAGGGAAAGACGCTGATCATGGCGGTGCCGAAGCTCCGCGACACGCATCCGTTCCGCCTGCTCGACCCGAGGAAGCTGAACAAGAAGCAGGTTCGCGAGGCGGCGACGATCAAGGGCGCGCTGCGCCACGGCCAGATCGTCGCCGAGGAGGAGCTGCCCGAGATCGACTTCGTCCTCTGCGGGTCGGTCGCGGTCAACCTCAGCGGCGCGCGGATCGGCAAGGGCGGCGGCTACTCCGACCTCGAATACGGGCTGCTGATCGACGCCGGCAAGATCGACGACCACACGACCGTCGCGACGACCGTGCACCCGATCCAGATCCTGCGCGAGCACCTGCCGGTGATCGACCACGACCTGCCGGTCGACCTGATCGCGACCCCGCGCGCGGCGATCGAGGTCGAGCGCCAGTACGAGCGCCCGCGCGGCATCCTCTGGGACCACCTCCAGCCGCCGCAGATCCGCGAGATCCCGATCCTCGAGCGGATGGGCTACGCATGACGGACGTGGCCCATGAGCCGCGCCCCTGGAGCGAAGAGCTGCGCGGGGCGGCGAAGCTGATCAACCCGCTCGCGGAGGTCCCCGCCGCCACCCCGGCCGACGGCCCCGACCCCTACGGCAACCCGGACGCCGAGTGGCTGGAAATCGACTGGCGCGAGCACCTGCGCAGCGTCGACGTCGTCGGCGCCGAGGCCAACTACGTCGAGCTCGGTCACGGCTCGCCGGTGCTGCTCGTCCACGGGCTCGGCGGCTCGTGGCAGAACTGGCTCGAGACGATCCCCCACATGGCCAAGCGCCACCGCGTGATCGCGCTCGACCTCCCCGGCTTCGGCGCCAGCCCGATGCCGCACTGGGAGATCTCGGTCCCGGCCTACGGGCGCTTCCTGCGCGACTTCTGCGAGAAGCTCGGGATCGACTCCGCCGCGGTGATCGGCAGCTCGCTCGGCGGCTTCATCGCGACCGAGCTGACGATCAACGAGCCCGACCGGGTCGAGAACCTGACTCTGGTCTCGGCGGCGGGCGTGACCTGGGCGCGGGCGCGGCGCGAGCCGGTCGCGGTCGCCGGGCGGATGATGAGGGCCGCGACCCCGATCGTGTTCAAGTACCGGATGGAGGGGTTGCGGCGCTCGCGGCTGCGCCACCTCGCCTACCGCGGGCTCGTCCACGACCCGCGTTCGCTGCGCCCCGAGTTGCTCTACGAGGTCACCGAGCCGGCGCTGCGGGCCGAGGGCTTCTACGACGCCCTGGTCACGCTCATGGGCTACAACATCCGCGACCGGCTGGTCGAGATCGAGGTCCCGACGCTGATCGTCTGGGGCCGCCAGGACCGCGTCGTCCCCTCCCCCGCCGGACCGATCTACGAGCGCCTGATCGGCGAGAACGCCGAGATGGTCGTCTTCGACCGCTGCGGCCACCTGCCGATGGTCGAGCGCCCGCAGCGCTTCAACCGGTTGATCGACGAGTTCCTCGCCGATTACGCCGAGCCGACGGGCTAGCGGCTAGAGACCGAGGCCCCGGACCCCGGGCTCGTCCCAGCCGAGGTGGTGGGCGACCTCGTGGCGCACGGTCCGGGTGACCTGCGCGCGCAGCAGCTCGGGGTCGTGACCGAAGTCGCGAGTCAGCGTGTCCTCGTAGATCACGATCCGGTCCGGGAAGTGGTCGCGGGCGATCGTCCCGCCGATGTAATGCCCGTAGGCGTGGTACTCGTGGCCGCGGTTCGAGATCACGACCGGCGTCTCGAGCAGAACGTCGAGGAACTTCTGAGGCAGGGCGTCGAGCGCCTCCATCACGAGCTCGTCGAACTCGCTCGGCGGCCGCTCGGGGGGCGGCATCGAGGCGAGCGCCTCGCTGCGATCCACGAGCCGCCGGAACTCGGGCTCGGGCACCTCCTCGCCGATCAGCATCACGGTCACCCACGCGGTCAGCAGCGCGATCGCGATCGCGCCGGCGATCAGCGCGATCAGGTCGCCGAGCCCCGCGAGCGACGGCGGGTTGAGCACGAGCAGCAACAGACCCGCGAAGAACGCGGTCAGCGCGGCTGCTCGCAGCGGTGGACCGAGGGCCTCTCTCATCAGACAGAGGGTAGAGAGGCGGCCAGTCCGGCCCGCGCGAATCCCCCCTCGATATAAGTCCACGATGGCGATCGACAGAGCCGTTCCCAACATCCGATCCGATCAGCCCGACGAGACCCGCGACTTCTTCGTCGACCTGTTCGGCTTCGAGGTCGCGATGGACCTCGGCTGGGTCATGACCGTGGCCGCGCCGGACAACCCGTCGGTCCAGATAACGATCATCAGCAGCGACGACCCGGCCGCGCCGGGGATCTCGATCGGGGTCGACGACGTCGACGCGGTCCACGCCAAGGCGGTCGAGCTCGGGCACGAGATCGCCTATCCGATCCGCGACGAGGAGTGGGGCGTGCGGCGCTTCATGCTCCGCGACCCGAGCGGCACGACGATCAACGTCGTCTCGCACCGCTCCGGATAGCCGCGCTGCCGGGACTCAGGCCGTGACGGCGCCCTCGGAGGCGCTCGAGACGCTCGCGGCGTACTTCGCCATCACGCCGCTCGTGAACAGCGGCTCCGGGGGCTCGTAGGCCGCGACCCGCTTCGCGATCTCCTCGTCGGAGAGGTCGACGCTCAGGGTGCGGGCCTCGACGTCGACGGTGATCTGGTCGCCGTTCCGGAGCGCCGCGATCGGGCCGCCCTTGACCGCCTCGGGGGCGATGTGGCCGGCCATCAGCCCGCGGGTCGCGCCCGAGAAGCGGCCGTCGGTGATCAGCGCGACCTTGTCGCCGAGCCCCTCGCCGACCAGCGCCGCGGTGACCTGGAGCATCTCTCGCATCCCGGGGCCGCCGGTCGGGCCCTCGTTGCGGATCACGACCACGTCGCCGGCCTCGATCGCGCCGTCCTTGACCGCGGCGAACGTCTCCTCCTCGGACTCGAAGACCTTCGCCGGGCCGCTGTGGGTGAGGCGCTCGTAGCCGGCGACCTTGACCACGCAGCCGTCGGGGGCGAGGTTGCCGCGAAGGATCACGAGGCCGCCGGTCTGCTTGAGCGGATCCGACAGCGGGCGGACGACCTCCTGGCCGTCGGCCTCCTCCGCCGCGTCGGCCTCCTCGCCGATCGTCTTCCCGGTGACCGTGATCGCGTCGCGGTGCAGCAGCCCGGCCTCGTCGAGGCGCTTGGCGAGCACGCCGATCCCGCCCGCGTCGTTCAGGTCCCGGGCGACGAACCGCCCGCCGGGCTTGAGGTCGCCGAGCAGCGGGGTGCGCTCGGAGATCCGGTCGAAGTCGTCGATGTCGAGCTCGATCCCGGCCTCGCGGGCGACCGCCAGCAGGTGGAGGACGCCGTTGGTCGAGCCGCCGGACATCGCGACGGTCGCGATCGCGTTCTCGATCGAATCGCGGGTGATGATCTGGCTCGGCTTGAGGTCGTCGTCGAGGACCTTCATCACCAGCTCGCCGGCCTGCTCGGCGACGGTCCCTCGCTCCTCGGCGACGGCGGGGACCATCCCGGTGCCCATCGGCGCGATCCCCATCACCTCGAACGCGGAGGCCATCGTGTTGGCGGTGAACATGCCCGCGCATGCACCGGGGCCGGGGCTGGCGACGTCCTCGAGCGACTTCAGCTCCTCCTCGGTCATGTCGCCCTTCTCGAACGCGCCGACGGCCTCAAAGATGTCCTGGATCGTCACGTCCCTGTCCTTCCAGCGGCCGGGCAGGATCGAGCCGCCGTAGAGCAGGACCGAGGGGACGTCGAGCCGCTGGAGCGCCATCACGCAGCCGGGGATCGTCTTGTCGCAGGCGCAGATCGCGATCAGGGCGTCGAACTGGTAGCCGCGGGCCGCGAGCTCGATCGAGTCGGCGACCACCTCGCGGCTGACGAGCGAGGCCTTCATGCCCTGGGTCCCCATCGTGACGCCGTCGGAGACCGCGATCGTGTTGAACTCGAGCGGCGTGCCGCCGGCGGCCCGGACGCCGTCCTTGACCTTGGCGGCCACGGCGCGGAGGTGGAAGTTGCACGGCATCGCCTCGATCCAGGTGTTGGCGACGCCGATCATCGGCTTCTGGAGGTCCTCGTCGGTGAAGCCGATGCCCTTCATGTAGGCGCGGGCGTGGGTGCGGTCGGGGCCATCAAAGACGACCGAGCTGCGGGCGCGGTTGCCGTTGGCGGCGGTCATGCGGTCCGCTCCCAGAGCCGCAGCGTGCGGAGGTCCTTGCGGACCTGGCCGGGATCGAGCTGGCGGCCGACCGGATCGATGTTCGACTCGCCGATCACGAGCTTCTCGTCGGCGCGCAACGCCATCCATTTCGCGAGGACGTCGTCGGCGTCGGGGAGCCGCTCGTTCTCTTCGAGGAACTTGACGCAGAACTCGCTCAGGGGCTCGCCGGACTCGGTGTCGTAGGCGAGCAGCGGCCGGTGCGGGTAGATCAGATAGCCGTAGCCGTCGGCGACCACGTTGAGGAAGCCGAGTCGCTTGTACATCTCGAGCGCCTCGTCGCCGGCAGCCGACGCGAGCAGCTGCTCGGCGCGCTCCTCGGCGCTCACCCTCCGGCCGCCGGCGGGAAGAAGATGACCTGCTCGGCGCCCGCGGGAATCTGGCTGAAGTCCCTGATCATGGTCGCCTCGTGGCGCCCGTTGCGGGTCTCGAGCGGGACCACCGCCCACATCCCGAGGTCGAGCTGGCGCCGGAATTCCGCGACCAGGCGCTCCTGGTCGTCGTCGAGCTCGGGATCGCCCTCGGCGAGCAGCAGGTCCCCGTGTCCCGGTGTCATCCGCACCAGCTTCATGAGCCGATTATGCCCGAGCGGCGCCCCGGGCCCCCTAGCTGCTGCCGCTGCCCCCGAATTCCCTCCAGGCGATTGCCATGGCGATGAGGATGCCGATGATCGCGATCGTCGCTGTTGTGGTTGACACGCGTCCTCCTTGACGGGTGGTTTCCACTCCGTCTACCCGCTCTGGCTGCGCTCGAACGGCCGCGCTCGGTCGCTCACCGCGAGCGCGTCGACCGGGCCCGCCCCTTCACCGATGTCGCGCAGCCCGGCGCCGACGGCCTCGGAGGCGATCTCGCGCGCCAGGCGGGCGGCTTCGAGCGGCTTGTAACCGAGCGCGAGGTGGGCGGCGAGCGCCGAGGAGTGGGTGCAGCCGGAGCCGTGCGAGGCGCCCGCGGGGTGGCGCTCGCCCGGGATCTCGGTCGCGGCCTCGCCGTCGAAGAAGGTGTCGGCGCCGGACTCGGTGTGGCCGCCGGTGACGACGACCGCCTTCGGCCCGAGCGCCTGGACGGCGCGGGCGAGCTCCTCGGGCGAGGCGTCGTCTCCGAGGCCGGAGAGTTCGCGCGCCTCGGCGAGGTTCGGGGTCACGACCGCGGCGAGCGGGAAGACGCGCTCGATCAGCGCCGCCTTCGCCTCCGGGACCAGCAACACGGCGCCCGACTCGGCGACCATCACCGGGTCGACGACGATCGGCACCTCGCCGAGCTCGCGCAGCGCCTCGGCGACCGCGTCGATCGTCGGCTCGTCGAAGAGCATCCCGATCTTGACCGCGTCGACGGGGATGTCGGAGGCGACCGCGCGGACCTGGTCGAGGATCACCTGGCGCGGGATCGTGTGCACCGAGACGACCTCGACCGTGTTCTGCGCGGTCAGCGCGACGATCGCCGAGGTCCCGTGGACCCCGCAGCGCGCGAAGGCCTTGAGATCGGCCTGGATCCCGGCGCCGCCGCCGGAGTCCGAGGTCGCGATCGTCATCGCGGTCTTCGTGCGCTCGGCCACGGCGCAAGCTTAGGGAGCGCGCGCGTAGCGGCCCGAGGCGTCCGCGCCGAGCACCCCGGCGAGCTCAAGCGAGGCGAGCGCCGCGATCGCCTCGGCGACGGGGAGGCCGGTGGCCGCGGCGACCGCATCGGCGGTCTCCTCCCCCATCTGCACCGCGTCGAGCACCGCCGCTTCTGTCGAGTCGAGCTCCGGGGCCGGGCGCTCGAGCGGCGGCGCGCCGGGACCGAGCATCGCGTCGAGGACGTCCTGGGCGCCGCGGACGACGATCGCGCCGTCGGCGAGCAGGTCGTTGGTTCCCGCGGCGAGCGGCGTGCCGACCCGCCCGGGGACGGCGCCGACCTCGCGCCCGAGGTCGATCGCCATCCGCGCGGTGATCAGCGAGCCCGAGCGGGCCGCCGCCTCGACCACGACCGTCATCCGGGCCAGCGCGGCCATGATCCGGTTGCGGGCCGGGAAGGTCCAGCGGTACGGCCGCGTGCCCGGGGGCAGCTCGGCGAGCACGACGCCGCGCTCGACGATCCGCTCGTAGAGGCCGCGGGCGCTCGGTGGGTGGGCGATGTCCGGGCCGCTGCCGAGCACCGCGACCGTGCGCCCGCCGCCGTCGAGCGCCCCCTGCTGGGCGCAGGAGTCGATCCCGAGCGCCATGCCGCTGATCAGAGTCAGACCGGCGCCCGCGAGCTCGACCCCGAGCGCCGCCGCGACCTCGCGCCCATAGCGGCTCGCGCGCCGCGAGCCGACGACCGTGATCGAGGCTTCCGGGCTGAGCTCGGCGAGCAGACCCGGGTCGCCGCGCCCGAAGAGCACCGCCGGCGCCTGGGGATCGTCGTCGAGGCTCTCGGGGTAGTCGTCGTCGTGGCGGCAGCGGGCCCAGACGCCCGCGGCGTCCATCTCCGCCGCGACCGGGGCGAGGTCGCGAGAGCGCGCCGCCGCCAGCAGCTCCTCGGCGTGGGCGGCGGAGATCGCTCTTGCGAGCTCGGGGTTCGGGAGCGCGAGCAGCTCCGGAGTCCGGCGCCCGGGGAGGTCGGCGCTCGCGGTCTCGATAAGCGGCGCCATCGCCGCGACCAGCAGCGCCCGCCGCAGGCAGGGCTCGCAGGATCCGCTCACGCGGCGCCCTCGCCGCGGCGGCGGAAGCTGAGCGCCTGGCTTACGTGCTCGGCCTCGATCCGCTCGCTGGCGTCGAGGTCGGCGATCGTGCGCGCGACGCGCAGCGCGCGGTCCCAGCCGCGGCCGCTGAGCGCCAGCCGCGCGCGGCCGGAGGCGAGCACCGCCTCGGCCTCGCGCGTCGGCTTCGAGTGGCGGCGGGTCTCGGCGGCGCTCATCTCGGCGTTGCAGCGCCCGGGTCCGAGCCGCTCGGCGGTCCGCTCGCGCGCCTCCGCGGCGCGCTCGCGGACCGGCGCCGACGGCTCGCCCTCCTCGCTCGCCAGCGCCTCGGAGCTGGGCTGGCCGACGCCGAGCGTCATGTCGATCCGGTCGGCGAGCGCGCCGCTCAGCTTCGCGCGGTAGGCGCGGACCGCGCCCGGCGGGCACTCGCACTCGCCCGAGTCGGGGCCGTGGCCGCAGGGGCACGGGTTCGCCGCGGCGACGAGCATGAAGCGGCAGGGGAATGTCAACCGCCGGCTCGCGCGCACGATCGCCACCCGCCCCTGCTCGAGCGGCTGTCGCAGCGCCTCGAGCGACTGGCGCGAGAACTCGGCGAGCTCGTCGAGGAAGAGAACGCCGCGGTGCGCGAGGGTCACCTCGCCCGGACGCGGCGGGGTCCCGCCGCCCACCAGGCCCGGGGCGGAGATCGTGTGGTGCGGGGCCCGGAACGGTCGCGCCTGCAGCAACCCGTCCTCCGGCGCCCGCCCGCAGGCGCTCGCGATCCGCGTCGCCTCGAGCGCCTCGGCTCGATCGAGCGGCGGCATGATCGACGGCAGCCGCATCGCGGCCAGGGTCTTGCCGGCCCCGGGAGGCCCGAGCATCAGCAGGCTGTGCCCGCCGGCGGCGGCGATCTCGAGCGCGCGCCGCAGCGCCGGCTGACCCCGGAGGTCCGCGAGGTCGGGGCCGGCGCCGTTGGGGCTCACGCTCGCCGGGGGCCGCAGCGCCCTCGGCAATGAGTCGGCGAGCTCGGGGAGCTGTTCGAGGCGGCGGAGCGGCACGACCTCGAGCCCGCCGGCGAGCGTGGCCTGGGCGGCGTCGCGCTCTGCGACCCCGATCCCCACCATCCCCGCCGCGCGCGTGCCCTCGGCCATCGCCAGCGCCCCCGGCACCGAGCGGATCGCGCCGTCGAGCGCGAGCTCGCCGGCGAGCGCGAACCGCTCCAGGTGCTCGACCGGGAGCTGGTTCGAGGCGGCGAGCAGCCCGGCGGCGATCGCGAGGTCGAAGCCCGGGCCGACCTTGCGCAGGTCGGCGGGCGCCAGGTTGGCGGTGATCCTCTGCATCGGGAACTTGAATCCCGAGTTGATCAGCGCGGCGCGGACGCGCTCGCGCGACTCGCGGACCGCCGCGTCTGGGAGCCCGACGATCGAGAACGCGGGCAGCCCGCGGCCGACGTCGACCTCGACCCTGACCGGGCTCGCCTCAATCCCGACCAGGGCGAAGGTGCGGGCGACGGCGAGCATGGATACGAAGCTAGGTCGCGGCCGCGCTCCGCTCGCGCGACAAAGGTGACGAATGCGACGCGCTCTCGCGCCCGTTGCCGCGCGCCCGTTGCGCCGCGAGTCCCCAGGCTGTACGCGTGACCATCGCCCGCCAGAGACTCGGCGCCCACGCCGAGGAGCTCGTCGCCAGGCGGCTCCGCGAGGCCGGCTGGGAGGTCGTCGAGCGCAACCGCCGCACGCGCTACGGCGAGATCGACATCGTCGCGCTCCACGGCTGGACGCTCGTCTTCGTCGAGGTCAAGGCGGGCCGCGCCGGCTCGCGGGCAGGCCCCGAGCGCCCGGCGTTCGCCGTCGACCCCGAGAAGCGGCGGCGGCTGCGGCGGCTCGCCGCCGGCTACCTCGCCGAGCGCCCGGCGCTCCCGAGCTTCCAGGGGATCCGCTTCGACGTCGTCGGGGTTACCTTCGACGAGTCGGGCTCGGTCGCCGACTACGAGCGGATCGAGGACGCGTTCTAGCTCACCCAATTCGAGCTAGGGGATGGCTAGGGGACATTCCGGATTGACGGCCGGGTTCGGCGCCGCGACGCTGTCACAGGCAGACAGGCCGTCTCGTCTGTCCCTTACCCACACCGAAAAACTTTCCCCCACAACGACCTCGGAGGTCTACGTGTCCGCTCTCACCCGCTGGGTTCTCGCTCACAAGAAGATCGTCGTCGTCTCCTGGATCGCGCTCACGATCGCGGGGATGGCCGCCGCCGGTCCCGCCAGCGAGGCGCTCGAGCAGGAGTTCTCGGTCCCCAACTCCGAGGGCTGGGAGACCAACGTCAAGATCAACGAGCGGTACCGCGGCACCGGAGACTCCGCGCCCTTCATCCCGGTCGCGACCCTTCCCGAGGGCAAGACCGTCGACTCGCCGGGAGTGCGCGCCGATCTGGCGCGGCTCGACGCCAGAGTCAAGGAGGCGCTGCCGGCTTCGCGCATCGCGTCCTTCCCCTCGACCGGTGACCGGGCGTTCGTCTCCGACGACGGGCGCACGGTGTTCGCCCTCGTCTATGCGCCGCCTGACCCCGACTCCCAGTTCGGCGACAACCCCGAGGCCTTCGATGCCGTCAGCGCGGCGGTCGGCGACTCGACCGTCGGCGGCGCACCGCTGAAGCTGACCGGCTTCGACGCGCTCGCGGAAGACAGCGGCAGCGAGAGCGAGGGGCCCGGCGTCCTGCTCGAGGCGGTGATCGGCGGGGTCGGGGCGCTGATCGTGCTGACCTTCGTCTTCGCCTCGTTCCTCGCCTTCGTCCCGATCATGACCGCGATCGTCTCGATCCTGACCACCTTCCTGCTCCTGCTCGGGCTGACCGAGCTGACCGACGTCTCGCCGATCGTCCAGTTCCTGATCGCGCTGATCGGCCTCGGGGTCGCAATCGACTACTCGCTGATCGTCGTCTCGCGCTGGCGCGAGGAGCGAACCCACGGCAGAAGCAACGAGGAAGCCGTCCAGCGGGCGATGGAGACCGGCGGCCGCGCCGTGATCTTCAGCGGGATCACTGTCGCGATCGGGCTCTTCGCGCTGATCGCGCTGCCGCTGCCGTTCCTGCGCTCGATGGGCTACGGCGGGATGCTGATCCCGCTGGTCTCGACCGCCGTCGCGATCACCCTGCTGCCGGTCATCCTCGCCAAGCTCGGCCCGCGCCTCGACTGGCCGCACCGGCGCACCGATGACAAGGCGAGCCGCGCTTGGACCCGCTGGGCCGAGGCGGTCTCGCGCCGCCGCTGGCTCGCCGCCGGCACCGGGCTCGCGGTCATCGTCGCGCTCGCGTTCGCCGCGACCGACCTCCAGCTAGGCAGCTCCGACGCCGACACGATCGCCAAGTCGGGCGACGCCAAGGAGGGCCTCGTGGCGCTCGAGGACGCCGGGATCGGCGAGGGCTCGCTGCTCCCGCACGAGATCCTGGTCGAGGGCGGCACAGATCCCGCGAAGGTGGCGGCCGACCTGCGCGAGGTCGAGGGGATCCACGGCGCCGCCGCTCCCGACAACTCCGACTGGCGGCGCGGCGGGACGGCGATCGTCGAGGCGATCCCGACCCCCGACAGCGGTTCCGACGAGGGTGGAGCGACGCTCGAGGGCGTGCGAAGCGCCGCCCATGACGCGGGGACCGACGTCGTCGTCGGCGGCGAGCCGGCCGCCAACGACGACTTCATCGACGCCGTCTACGGCAGCTTCCCGCTGATGATCGCGCTGATCACGATCACGACCTTCATCCTGCTCGCGCGCGCGTTCCGCTCGCTCCTCTTGCCCCTAAAGGCCATTTTGCTCAACATCCTCAGCGTCGCCGCGGCCTGGGGCGTGCTCGTGCTCGTCTGGCAGCACGGCTACGGCTCGGAGCTCTTCTTCGGCATCGAGGCGACGGGCTCGATCCCCTCGTGGATGCCGCTGATGATCTTCGCCTTCCTGTTCGGCCTCTCGATGGACTACGAGGTCTTCATCCTCTCGCGGATGCGAGAGGAGTACGACCGCACCGGCTCGACCTCGCAGGCGGTGATCCAGGGCATCGGCCGCACCGGCCGCCTCGTGACGAGCGCCGCGCTGATCCTGTTCCTGGCCTTCGTCTCGATGGCCTCGGGCCCGGAGACCGACGTCAAGATGATGGCGACCGGTCTCGCCGCCGGGATCCTGCTCGACGCGACCGTGATCCGCGCGCTGATCGTGCCCGCGGTGATCTCGCTGATGGGTCGCTGGAACTGGTGGCTGCCGCCGGGGCCGGCGAAGCTGCTGCGGGTCGAGCCCTCGATGCCTCGAGAGTTGGCGGGCGGCAAGGCGGACGCCTAGCGCTTCCGGTCCGGCCCGCTATCCTTGTGCGAGTGCAGGGGTCGAGGGGAACACTGAGGTTGTCGGCATTCGCCGTCTTTGTCGCGCTCGCGGTTCCGGGAACGGCCGCGGCCGAAGAGCTCCACGTCACAAGGTCGTTCGACATCCTAAATGCCGACGGCACTCTCCGAACCGTGGCGGCCGCTGCCAACGACGGCGACACGATCGTCATCGATCGGGGCGTCTTTCCCAGCCTGCTGATCGACGACGTCGTGATCAACGACGACGTCACGATCCGCGGTCAGGGAAAGTTTGCGACCGCCATCAACGGCAACCGGATGAGCCGCATTTTCGACGTCGGCGCGACCGCCGCGGTGACGATCGAGGACATGTCGTTGGTCGGAGGCGAAGTGCCCGAGGGCACCGGCGGTGTAATCAACGGCGCCCCCGGGGAGAGCGGCGGCGCGATCTTCAACGAAGCCGACCTGCTGACGCTGCGCCGAGTCTCGATCCGCGACAGCAAGGCCGGCAACGGCGGCGTCGGCGATACCGGCACAGGAGGCGCCGGAGGTGGTGGCGGCGGCGTCTTCAGCGCCGGCGGCGACGTCGTGCTCGTCGACTCGACGGTCGCCCAGAACGCGACAGGCTTCGGTGGATCCGGAGCGACTCCCTCGGATTCTGGCGCCCACGGCCGCGGCGGCGGGATCGAAGTCGGGGGTGACGCGAACCTGACGGTGATCAACTCGACGATAAGTGGGAACGTGAGCGGCGTAGGCCGCGGCGGCGGGATTCACAGCTCCGGGAACACACTGACTGTGATCAACTCGACGATCTCCGAGAACCTCTCGACTTCGGGCGCCGCGATCTTCGAGGACTCGCTGGCAAGCGCGACGATCATCAACTCGACTCTGGCCGACAACGAGACCACCGGAATCAGCCGTAGCCCCGGCCCCCAGACCGTCACGCTCCAAAACTCGATCCTCGCCAACAACGGCCAGGTCGGAGGATTCGACGTCGAGAACTGCCAGGTCAACGGTTTCGTCGACGGTGGCAACAACATCGCGTTCCCGATCGACGACGACGGAATGCGCTGCCCGGCTTCGTTCACGATCGCCGACCCCCTGCTCGGTCCGCTCGCCGACAACGGCGGCCTTTCGCTGACCAGCGCGCCGGCCCCGGGAAGCGCCGCGCTCGACAAGGTCCCGGCCTCCGCGTGCGGCTCGGCGACGGACCAGCGCGGCCTCCCGCGGCCTTCCGGCCCGCTCTGCGATATCGGCGCCTACGAGCTCCAGCAGCCCACCCTGCCCGCCGTTGCCACTCCGCCTGCCGCCACACCGGCAGCTCCCGCGGTCACCAAGAAGTGCAAGAAGAAGAACGGTAAGAAGAGTCAGCTCGCAGCGAAGAAGTGCAAGAAGAAAAAGCGTAAGGGCTGACCGGCCTCAGGCGCCGAGGTCGAGCTGCGTGTAGGCGATCGACTGGAACGACACCCGGTGCAGCGGCGAGATGCCTCGCTTGCGGATCGCGTCGCGGTGCTCGGGCGTCGAGTAGCCGACGTTGCCCTCGAAGTTCCAGCCCGGGTAGAGCTTGGCGACGCGGCGCATGTAGCGGTCGCGGGTGACCTTGGCGATCACCGAGGCTGCGGCGATCGCGGCGCTGCGCGCGTCGCCGTCGATCACGGCCTCGTGCTCGAGCTCGAGCCCGGGAACCTTGAAGCCGTCGGTGAGGCAGACCGCGCCGGGCCGCGCGACCCCGCGCAGGCAGTCGCCGAGCGCGGCGAGGTTGGAGACGTGGAGGCCTTTGGTGTCGATCGCGCGCACCGAGCGCACCGCGACCGAAACGCAGCAGGCGGCGCGCAGCACCGCCGGGTAGAGCTTTTCGCGCTCCTCGATCGACTTCTGCTTCGAGTCGTCGAGCCAGGCGAGCGCGCGGCGCTCGGGAAGCCCGATCCGCTCGAGGTCGATCAGGACCCCGGCGGCGAGCAGCGGCCCGGCGAGCGATCCGCGGCCGGCCTCGTCGGCGCCGGCGACGTACTGGGCGCCGAACGAGCGGTCGAAGCGGAACAGCTTCGCCGCGGTCGGGCGCTTGCGGCGGCGCGGCTTCGCGGCGCCGGGGGTCGGTTCGGGGCTAGAAGACGCCGATTCGCTTGGGTGGCCAGTAGGTGGCGAAGGCCTGTCCGATGATCCAGTCTCGGGGGACGGGTCCCCAGAAGCGGCTGTCGTCGCTTGCCCCACGGTTGTCGCCCATCATGAAGTAATGATCGGGCGGGATCGTGATCGGAGTCGGCAAATTGCACTCTCCGCCTGCCTGACAGGGCTTGATGAAGTCCTCGTCGGCCTGGACTTCGCCGTTGACGACCGGATGCCCGTCCTGGACCGCGAGCGTGTCGCCGGGCCCGGCGACGATCCGCTTGATGAAGTTGACGTCGGCCTTCTCCTCGGTCGCCGTCGGGCAGGCCTGGCCGTTGGCGCGCGCGCCGCCGCACTGGTTGCCCATCTCCGCGCCCGCCGGGGGGTTGAAGACGACGATGTCGCCGATCTCGGGATCCCCGAGGTGGTAGCCGAAGCGGTTGACGAGCACGCGCTGGCCGACGTCGAGCGTCGGCTCCATCGACTCGGAGGGGATCTGGTACGGCTTGACCAGAAAGGCTTGGATGCCGAGCGCCAGACCCAGCGCCAGTGCGACGATCAGGACGAGCTCGAGGAGAGCGCCCTGGGTGGTCTCGGGCTTTCCGACCTTCAGCTTGGTTCCTTCTCGGATTCACCCTCGGCCGCGGCGGGTGCCTCGGCCTCGGGTTCCTCCCCCGATGCGGCGTCATCGCCGCCCTGCTGATCGCCCTCTGAAGTCTCTGCCTGCTGCGCCTCGCCCTCGGCCTCGGCCTCGGCGCCCTCGGTCTCGCCCTCGGCGGCCCCTTCGGCCTCCGGCTCGGTGACCTCCGCGTCGATCTCACTCTGCGCGACGCCCTCGGAGTCGAGCGCCTCGGCGCCCTCGTCGGCGAGCACGAGCTCGTCCTCGATCCCCCAGCGGCGCTCGGCGACCCGCGAGCTCTTGCCGACCTTCTCGCGCAGGTAGTAGAGCTTGGCCCGGTTGACGTCGCCGCGGGCGGCGATCTCGAGCTCCTCGATCTTCGGCGAGTGGAGCGGGAACGTCCGCTCGACCCCGACCCCGAACGAGTGCTTGCGGACGGTGAACGTCTCGCGCGCGCCCGAGCCCTGGCGCTTGATCACGATGCCCTCGAAGACCTGGGTCCGCGAGCGCGTCCCCTCGGTGACCTGGAAGTGGACCTTTACGCGATCACCCGCGGAGAACCGCGGGCGCTTGCGGATTGCGCGCTGCTCGATGCCGTCGATGACAGTGGTCATGGTCAGTGCGCGTGTGTAGGTTCAAGTGTTGGTTAGAGAAGAGAGGAAAGTCGCCCGGGCGTTCCTGCCGGCGGCCGGGGCGCGAATGGTAGCGGAGACTAGCCGCCGCGCTCGCGGCTGCGCGCGAGTCGCCATTCGCGGACCTTTGCGTGATCACCCGAGAGCAGGATCTCGGGGACGTCCCAGCCCCTGTAGGAGGGCGGGCGCGTGTAGTGCGGGTACTCGGGCGCGCCGTCGAGCGCCTCGCTGAACGACTCCTCGACCGCGCTCTCGGGGTCCCCCAGCGCGCCGGGCAGCTTGCGGAGCACGGAGTCGGCGAGCACCATCGCCGCGAGCTCGCCGCCCGAGAGCACGTAGGGCCCGATCGAGACGACGTCGGTGGCGAGGTGCTCGTGGACGCGCTCGTCGAAGCCCTCGTAGCGCCCGCAGAGCAGCGTCAGCTCCTCCTCGCCGGCGAGCTCGCTCGCCAGCGGGTCGTCGAGCCGGCGGCCGCCGGGGGCGAGGGCGACGATCCGGCGACCCGAGCGATCCCCGCCGTAGGCGGCATCGAGCGCGAGGTCGACGACGTCGACCCTCATCACCATCCCCGCGCCGCCGCCGTAGGGCGTGTCGTCGACGCTGCGGCCGCTGTGCGGGGTCGTGTCGCGGTAGTTCAGGAACCGCAGCTCGGAGCCGGCTTCGACCGCGTTGCGGACGTGGCGCTGGCCGACGAACCACTCGAAGTGCTCGGGGAACAGCGTGAATACGTCCAGGCGCAACGTCAGTCGAGAATCTCGACCATGACCCGCTTGCGCTCGTGGGTCGCGGCGGCCTTCATCACCGAGCGCAGGGCGTTGGCGATCCGGCCTCCGCGGCCGATCACGCGGCCCATGTCCTCCTCGGCGACGACGAGCTCGAGCACGAGCTCTCCCTCCCCCTCCTCGTGCTCGGTGACCTCGACCGCGTCGGGGTCCTCGACCAGGGCCCGGGCGAGGTACTCGAGCAGCTCCTTCACGATCCGGAGGGCTAGGAGCCCGCGGCGTCGATGCCCTTGGTCCGCAGCAGCTTCGCGACCGTGGGCGTGGGCAGGGCGCCCTTGTCGAGCCAGTGGCGCGCGCGATCCTCGTCGAAGTCGATCACCGAGGGCTCGAGCTGGGGGTTGTAGTGGCCGATCGTCTCGATCGAACGCCCGTCGCGGGGCGAACGGCGATCGGCGACGACGATGCGCCAAATCGGGTTCTTGTTCGAACCCACTCGTCTTAGGCGTATGCGAACCATGCGGGCCGCGCAGGTTAGCTACTCGGAGTCTTCGGAAGAGCGCTCGTGGTCGGCCTCGCCGTAGGTGTCGGGATCGGCGCCCGATCCTTCCTCCACGGAGGGGTTGGCCGCCGGGTTGTGGCCGCTGTCGAAGTTCTCGGCCTCGTCGCGAAGCTGCTCCTCGGATTGCTCGAAGCCCTCGGCCACGCCGCCGCCGGCCTCGGCGGAGGCGCGCTCGGCCGGGTCCATGCGCTCCTCGGAGGTGTGGCCGCCGATGTCGCGGGCCTCGGAGGCGGCCTCATCTTCCTCGTGCTTGGCGAAGTCCTCGCGGCTTTCGAGATCCTCGAGGCCCTCTTCCTCGAGCCGGTCCTCCTTGAGCTCCTTGCGCTCTTGCGCCATCAGCTCGTCCGTGTCCGCGACCCGGTCCGGTCCCTCGGGCCCGTCGCCCAGCGTTCTGCGGATCTCATCGGCTTCATCGCTCATGACGTCATGTTCCCACCACGGAGGCCCTCAAACCGCCTACCTCATCCCCTTCATCAACTGTTGGGGGTTGGGCATCTTGCCCTCCGACATCTGCTTCATCAGCTTGCGCATCTGCCCGAACTGCTTGACGAGCTGGCTCACGGCCTGGACCGTGGTCCCCGAGCCTGCGGCGATCCGCTTGCGCTGCGAGCCCTTGATCGTGCTCGGGTCGGCGCGCTCGGCGGGCGTCATCGAGAGGATGATCGCCTCGAGGCGGTCGAGCTCGCGCTCGTCGACGTCCCCCATCTGCTTCATCGCCCCGCCCATCCCGGGGATCATCTTCATCAGGTTCCCGATCGGCCCCATGCCCCGGACCTGCTTCATCTGGGCGAGGAAGTCCTCGAGCGTGAAGGTCTGCTTGCGGATCTTCTGCTCGAGGTCGGCGGCCTCGTCCGCGTTGAACTGGCCCTCGGTCTTCTCGATCAGGCTCATCACGTCGCCCATCCCGAGGATCCGGCCGGCCATCCGGTCGGGATGGAAGCGCTCGAGCTCCTCGAGCTTCTCGCCGGTCGAGGCGTAGAGGATCGGCTTGCCGGTCACGGCGCGGACCGAGAGCGCGGCCCCGCCGCGCGCGTCGCCGTCGAGCTTCGTGATCACGACGCCGTCGAACTCGGCGGTCTCGGCGAACGACTCGGCGACGTTGACGGCGTCCTGGCCGGTCATCGCGTCGACGACGAGCAGCACGTTGTGGGGCTTGACCGCCTTGCGGACCTGCGCGAGCTCGTCCATCAGCTCCTCGTCGACGTGCAGGCGTCCGGCGGTGTCGACGATCAGCGCGTCGCGGCCCTCGTCGCGGGCGCGGTCGAGCGCCCACTTGGCGACCTCGACCGCGTCGGTCGCGTCCTTCTGGCGGTAGACCTCGACCCCGGCGCGCTCGCCGAGCGCCTCGAGCTGGTCGATCGCGGCGGGCCGTTGCAGATCGCAGGCCGCGAGCGCGACGTTGCGGCCGTCGGCGGCGAGCTGCTTGCCGAGCTTCGCGGTCGCGGTCGTCTTGCCCGAGCCCTGGAGCCCGGCGATCAGGATCACGGTCGGCCCCGAGGAGGCGAAGGCGAGCTCGCGCCCCCCGGCGCCGCCCATCAGCTCGGTCAGCTGCTCGTTGGTCGCCTTGACGACCTCCTGGCCGGGATTCAGCGCTTGCGTGATCTCCGCGCCCTCGAGCTTCTCGCGAAGGCCAGAGGTGAACTCCTTGACGACCTTGAAGTTGACGTCGGCCTCGAGCAGCGCGAGGCGGATCTCGCGCAGCGTCTTGTCGATGTCCGCCTCGCTCAGCTTGCCGCGCGAGCGGACGTCGGAGAGCACGCCCTGGAGGCGCTCTGAGAGCTGGTCGAGCATTGTCCGAGGAGCTTAGACCGCGTGGTTGGCGCGGATCAGATCGTCCGGGTCCCAGCGGCGCTTGACTTCGGCGAGGCGGGAGTAGGTCTCGGCGTCGAAGATCTCGTCGAGGCCCGCGGGCCGGTCGTCGAAGTTGAGGTAGCTGCCGTCGGTCTCCCAGGGCTGCAGCGCCTCGATCAGGCGGTCGAGATGAGCGTTGACCGCCTCGGCGACCTCGGGCATCGGCGCCGGCCCGACCCCGAACAGCGACCATCCGGCGTCGAGCCTCGCGAGCGCACCGGCGTTTTCCGGCTCGCGCCCGAACGCGCCGCCGAGCTGGCGCAGGATCGCGGCGATCAGCGGCGACTTCGCGTCGACGCCGGCGACCGAGACGAACGCGTCGATCGCCTCGTCGGGGAGGTCGGCGACGAGGGCGTGGTGACCGGCGCCCGGGATCGGATCTTCGGGGTCCATCGCGATCGCGCCGAGCGCGCTCGCCGGGATCTGGTCGAAGGTGTCGATGATCGGCTCGCCGAGCTCCCGCATCGGGGCGATCGTCCGCTCCCCCGCCTCGCGGTCACCGATCACGGTGGCGCCGATCATCAGCAGGTGGCGGTCGCGGATCGGCTCCGGGACGTGGGGAAAGTCCGGCGGGTGCAGGAAGCGGACCATCGTCGTCGCCTCGTCGCCGAGCCCGGCCGCCCAGTCGCGGTAGGACCGGATTGCCTCGGCCCCGAGCTCGCCCGGGTAGAGGATCGCGCCGGCGTAGACCTCGGCGATCGGCAACAGCTCGAGGTGCAGGGCGGTGACGACCGCGAAGCCGCCGCCCCCGCCGCGCAGCGCCCAGAAGAGGTCGTCGTCGCTAGATCCGTCGACCTTCTTGGCCTCGCCGTCTGCGGTGACGAGCTCGATCGCCGCGACGCTGTTGCAGGCGAATCCGTGGGCGCGGCCGAGCCAGCCGAGCCCACCGCCGAGCGTGTAGCCCGCGACGCCGGTCGTCGTCGCCGAGCCGGGGAGGAAGCAGAGCCCGTGCTCGCCGGCTGCCGCGGCGAGGTCGCGCGCCTGGGCCCCCGCCTCGACCCGAGCGGTCTTGCGCTCGGGATCGACCTCGACCGCTCGCATGCTCCCGGTCTTGATCAGGATCACCCCCTCCATCGGGCCGTGCGAGGTCGCCCCGTGGCCGGTGCTCTGAGCGGTCACGCGCAGGTCGTTCGCGGCCGCGAAGCGGACGACGCTCGCCACATCCTCGGCGCCCGCGACCAGCGCGACGGCCTCGGGGCGCTGGTCGGCCGCGAGGTTCCACGCGGCGCGGGCCTCATCCCAGTCCGGATCGGCGGGAGTCGCGAGGCGTCCCTCCATGGACAGCTCGTTGAAGTCGCTCATTTCGCAATCTCCATTCGACACAAAGGTCAGTAAATGAGGACCCGGTGGGGTCTCATCTGGCGCGCGAGTCTATGCGCACATGGTGCTGGGGCGTGGAAACGAAGGGCGGCCCGGCGAACCCGGGCCGCCCTCCACGAATCGAGGAGCGCTAGCCCTTCGGGTAGGCGACCGCGCTCAGGTTGTTGAAGGTCGCCGATCCAGCGGCGTTGAACGAATTGCAGACGACGCGCAGGTCGACCGTCCCCTTCGACCCGTTGATCGTCGACGTGATCGCGAGCGAGTGGTCATCAGCCCCACCGGCCGGCGCCACGGCTGCGACATCAGCCGAGTTCGCGGCATTCGGCGTGTCGGTGAACCCGCCGCCGTTGATCGACCCCTGCAGCTTGCAGAGAATGTTCGAAGCGCCGCCCGCGAACAGGTCGCTGGAGAAATTCACCACGATCGCGTGGTTGGGCGTCGTGAACGACGACGTGTTCAGGGTCCCGGTCCCGCCGACACCGCCGAGTTGGGCGACGACAATGTCGGTGGCCGCCATGAGCACGGCGTTTGCGTTGGCAGCCGACTGTGTGATCGGAGACGACGGCGGCGGCGCCGGTGTCGCCGGCGTCGGGATCGTCGGGATCACGCCGGCGGCGATCTTGTCCTTGGTCACCGCTCCGTTGGCGATCTTCGGTTCGGTGACCGCGCCGCTCGCGATGTTCTTGGTCTTGACCTGATTTGCCTTCAGCTTCACCTTCGCGGCGTAAGCGCCTCCGCCGAGCACGGCGAAGAGCGCCACGAATGCGAGCACCATCGAAGGCGACGGCAGATGCCGTTTCGAGAACTTCAAGATTCCCTCTCCTTGTCCGGACCCGGCGAACCCGGGTCATGCGACCAGCTTACGACCGATCAGTCGTAGACGTACATCGTGTCGCCGAGCGAGATCCAGTTGTAGATGAAGACCGCGAACGGGATCGGGTTGCGGGTGCAGCCGTGGCTCGCGGGGTAGGTCGGTACCGACGAGTAGCCGTGGGTGGCGTAGTTGCCGTCGTAGTAGATCGAGTAGTACATCCCCTTGGCGTTGTAGCCCGGGCCCTTCTGGTAGAAGCTCCACTCCCCGCGCGGGGTCCCTCCGGCGCCGGTCGAGACGTGGAAGACGTCGGTCGCCTCGCCGTCCTCGACCAGGGCCATCACCTGGCGCGAGACGTCGACCTCGACGTGGCGGCCGTCCTCGTCGTGGACCGGCTCGAATCCGCCGCGGCCGCGGAGCAGGAGCTCGAAGAGGCTGGGCGCGTACTCCTCGCTCATCGGCATCTCGTTGGTCTTGCGCAGGGCCATGATCGCGAGCCCGGTGCCCTCGTGGAACTGGTCGCTGACGGTTCCGACGTGGAAGCCGCGCTCCTGGAGCAGCCGGTTGAAGAGCAGCGTCCTGCGGCCCGGCTCGAGCGTGGCCGGGCCCTGGACCTCGAAGCTGAGCGGGTCGGAGATGTCGCTCCCCTGGCCGGCCTGGACGGTGTAGTCGCAGCAGCCCGAGAGCCGCAGCCTGGTCCGGTATCGGCCGCTGACCGGGTCGGTCGGGACCTGGCGCGAGATGATCTCGCGGCCCTCGCGGCGGACGCTGAGCGCGACGGACTGGTGTTGGCCCGGGATCGGGACCGCGCCTCGGATCACGACCCGGTCGAGGATCTCGGTGCGGCCGTCGCTCTCCTTGATCGAGATCGTGGTCCCCGAGAGCACCGACTGGCTCGCGGTCAGGAAGTCGGTCGGCGTCGCGGCGGCGCTCGAGGGGATAGCGAGCGCCGCGGAGAGCACAAGCGATGCCCAAATCACCAACCGTCCCCGCTTTGCTCCCGCTGCCACGCCGGGATTCATACCAGCGGGGGCGGCGCGGAGCTAGTCGCCGAGCAGCGCCCGCGAAAACGCTTGCGCGTCGAATGGCTGCAGGTCCTCGAGCGCCTCCCCCACCCCGACGAGCTTGACCGGGATCCCGAGCTCGGAGGCGATCGCGAGCGCGACGCCGCCCTTGGCGCTGCCGTCGAGCTTGGTCAGCACCGCGCCGCTGAGCTCGGTCGCCTCGGTGAAGACCTGCGCCTGCCGGATCCCGTTCTGGCCCGTGGTCGCGTCGATCACGATCAGCGTCTCGTGAGGGGCGTCGGGGATCTGCTTCGCGATCACCCTGCGGACCTTCGAGAGCTCCTGCATCAGATTGCCGTGGGTGTGCAACCGCCCCGCCGTGTCGCAGATCACGACGTCGGCGCCGCGCGCCTTCGCGGCGTCGATCGCGTCGTATGCGACCGCGCCCGGGTCGCCGCCCGGCGCGGCCTTGACGATCTCGCAACCGGCGCGCTCGGCCCACTCGGTGAGCTGCTCGACCGCCGCGGCGCGATAGGTGTCGCCCGCGGCGAGCAGGACCTCGAGGCCCATCTCTCGCTGCAGGTGCCAGGCGAGCTTGCCGATCGTCGTCGTCTTGCCGGTCCCGTTGACGCCGACGACCATGATCACCGCGGGACTGGCGCTGAGGTCGATCTTCCCCTCGCCGACCTCGGCCTCCTCGGCGAGCAGCTCGACCAGCCGGTCGCCGACCGCGTCGGCGCCGGTCACCCCGCCGCCGGAGACCTCGCCCTCGAGCCGCGCGACCACCTTCGCCGTCGTCGGCGCCCCGACGTCGGCGAGGATCAGCGCCTCCTCGAGCCGCTCCCAGGTCTGCTCGTCGATCCGGTCGAAGAGGCTGGCGCCGATCTCCTCGGTCAGCGCCTCGCGGCTGCGCGCGAGCCCGCCGCGCAGGCGGCTGAGGAAACCGTCGCGCCGCTCCTCGGCCTCCTCGACGGTCCCGTCGGGCTGCGCCCGGTCGCCGAGGTCGAAGACGTCGTTCCAGTCCTTGGCCATCGGCGGAGCAGCGTAACGCGGCGCCTAGGCCGCTTCGGCGCCGGGCCTGACGCGCGCCTCGCCGGTCTGCTCGACCTCGGCGAGCTCCTCGCCGGCGTCGCGGGGCAGGCGGCGGGAGACGACCTTCGAGATCCCGTCCTCGCTCATGCTGACGCCGTAGAGGACGTCGGCGGCGTCCATCGAGCGCTTCTGGTGGGTGACGATCACGAACTGCGAGCGGTCCGAGAAGCGGCGGACGATGCGGATGAAGCGGTCGAGGTTGATGTCGTCGAGCGCGGCCTCGACCTCGTCGAGGATGTAGAACGGGGCCGGGCGGGCGAGCAGGACCGCGAAGACGAAGGCGAGCGCGACGAGCGACTTCTCCCCGCCCGAGAGCAGGGTCAGGCGGCGGGTCGACTTGCCGGCCGGGGTGACCTCGATCTCGATCCCGGCGCTGTCGATCTCCTCGGTCTCGACGTCGACCTCGGGCACCTCGCCGTCCTCCGCCGCGTCGCCCTCGGCGGCGCCGTCCTCGGCCGGCTTCTTCGGGACCTCGCGCGGGCCCTCCTCGACCTTGCGCAGCTTGCCGCGCCCGCCGGGGAAGAGCTCGCCGACCATCTCTTCGAAATTGCGTGAGGTCGCCTCGAAGGTCTCCTCGAAGGCGGCGGTGATCTCGCGGTCGGTGCGGCGGATCAGCTCCTGGAGCTCGCGCAGCGCGCTCTCGAGGTCCACGCGCTGGTCCTTTAGATCGGTGACGTGCTCGCGCGCCTCCTCGTACTCGCTCTTCGCGAGCGGGTTCACGGGGCCGATCTGCTCGTGGCGGCGCGCGACGCGCTCGAGCTTGGTCTCGATCTCCTCGCGCTCCTCCTCGGTCAGCTGCTCGCTCGCCGGCGCGAGCTCGCGCTCGAGCCGCTTCGCGATCTCGGCGAGCTCGGTCGCGGCCTCCCCGCGCCTGCTGCGGAGCTGCGCGGCCTCGACCTCGGAGACGGTCAGCCCCTCGCCGGCCTCGCGGAGCTCGCTCTGGATCCCGAACTCCTCCTTCGAGCACTCGCGGAGCTCGGCCGCGATCCCTTCGTCGCCGCCCTCGTCGCCGCCGGAAGCCTCCTGGAGCGCCTCGACCCGCTCGCGCAGCGTCTCGCCGAGCGTCGCCAGCGAGTCCTCGAGCTGGCCCAGCCCCGGGAGCAGCGAGGTCTCGGCCTCTACCCGCGCCGCGAGCTGCTCGCGGTCGCGGCGCCGCGCTTCGACCGCGCGCTCGGCGGCCTCGGCGTGGCGGCGCTCGGCCGTCAGCTCGGCCTCGATCTGGGCCCGCCTCACGGCTTCGGGGCTCGCCTCGGCGACGTCCTGGACCGTGCGCAGCTCCTCGAGCTTCTGCTCGGCGATCTCGAGCTCGCGGCGCGCGCGCTGCTCGGTCTTCATCCGCTGCTCGAGCCGCAGGGTCAGCTCCTCGCGCTGCGAGCGGGCGACGAGCGCCGGGTCGGTGGCGCCGCGCGGGATCCGCCGCAGCTCGCCGATCGAGCCGTCGAAGCACTCGCCGTCGGCGGTGACCGCGATCCCCGCAAAGTCCTTGGGCAGCTCGGCGAGGTCCTCGACCAGCCACGCGTCCGCGAGCAGCCGCGCTGCAATTGGCGCCGCGGCGCCCTCGGCCTCGACCATCGAGAGCAGCGGCCGGGCGCCGTCGGTCGGCGGCTCGCCCGGAGCCATGTCCACGCCGGGGGTCTCTTCCTCTCCCCCGACCAGCGCCCGCGCGGCGTCCTCTCCGCGGCCGATGCGCTCGATGCCCGCGTCGCGGCTGCCGACGACCGATGCCCGCAGCCGCTCGCCGAGCGCCGCCGAGAGCGCGTGCTCGATCCCCGGCGCGGCCTGGATCATCGCCGCGAGCAGGTCGTCGCCGTCGTCGCCGAGCGCCGCGGCGAGCCGCGCGTCGACCGCGGCAAGCTCGCCGGCGAGCTCCCCGCGAAGCCGCATCGCCTTGTCGGCCTCGACCCTGGCGGCGTCACGCGCCTTGGCCGCTTCTCGAACCTCGTTGACGCCGGCGAGCTTCTGGTCGAGCTCGGCGAGCTCGACCTCGAGCTCGCTCGATCCGGTCGGCGGCGGCGGAGTCGTTGCTCTCGCCGAGCTCCTCGAGGCGCAGCTGGCGCTCGCCGAGCCCGGCGCGGAGCTGGAGCATCGTCGCGCGGACCGCGTCGCGGCGGGCGCCGACGCGCTCCATCGCGCTGCGGGCCTCGAGCAGCCGCTCGCCGCGCATCCGCCGCTCGCGGTCGCCGGAGGCGATCCGCTCCTCGATCGCCCCGCGGCGCTTGGCGACCTCGGCGAGCTTGGCGTCGAGCTGTTCGCGCTTGGCACGCGCCTCGGCAAGCGTCTTTTCGGATGTTTCGGCGCGCGCCTCGGCACCGCGCAGGTCGGAGGCGACGAGCTGGGCGCGGAGCTCGTCCTGCTCGCGGCGCAGCCGCGCGCCGCGCTCGGCGGCCTCGGCCTGGCGCTTGAGCGGACGCAGCCGCGATCGCGCCTCGCGCTCGACGTCGATCGCGCGGTCGAGGTTGTCGCGGGTGCGCTCGAGCTTGAGCTGGGCGCGGTGGCGGCGCTTTCGGTGCTTGCCGAGGCCGGCGGACTCCTCGACCAGCAGCCGGCGTTCGCGCGGCTTCGAGCTGACGATCTGCTCGACCCGCCCCTGGCTGATCACCGAGTGCATCTCGCGGCCCATGTTGGTGTCGGCGAGCGCCTCCTGGACGTCGGCGAGCCGGCAGCGGGCGTCGTTGAGGCGGTACTCGCTCTCGCCCGATCGGTCGACGCGGCGCTTGATCGCGATCTCGGAGAACTCGCTCGCGGCGCGGCCCTCGGAGTTGTCGATCACGACCTCGACTTCGGCGAAGCGCCGCGGGGACGATCCCTTGCCGCCGGCGAAGATCACGTCCTGCATCGAGTTGCCGCGGATCGCCGAGGGGCTTTGCTCGCCGAGCGCCCAGAGCACGGCGTCGGTGATGTTCGACTTTCCGGTCCCGTTCGGGCCGACGATCACCGCGACCCCGGGCGCAAAGGTGAGCTCGGTGCGGTCGGGGAAGGACTTGAAGCCCTTCAGCGATATGGATTTCAGGTACATCAGCGTCGCATTTCGTCGAGGGTCCGCTCGGCGGCGGCCTGTTCAGCTTCCTTCTTCGATCGGCCGGAACCGCTGCCAAGTAGTTCGCCGCGGGCGCTGGCTGTGACTTCGAAGATTCGCGCGTGCGGCGGACCCTCCTCGGAGACCACTTCGTAGCTTACGGTCGCACCGCTGCGAGCGAGCCGTTCCTGGAGCTCGGACTTGAAATCGAGCCGAGTTTCCGTCGCAAACTCGATCTGTTCTGCGAACGCGTCGATCACCGCCGCCGCGGTGGCCTCGAAGCCGTGGGCCATGAAGCACGCCCCGATCACCGCCTCGGTGATCTCGGCCAGCGGCCGCTCGGCGCCGGTCAGGGTCTCGACCGGCAGGCCGTCGCCGGGCGCGTAGGTGCCCAACAGCTCCGGCACCGCGAGCTCGCGCGCGACCTCCGCGCAGGCGCGCCCGCTGACCGCCTGGTTGTGGATCTTGGTCAGCTCGCCGCTGTCGGCGAGCGGATGGCGGCGATGGAGCTCGGCCGCGATCGAGAGCCCGAGCACGCTGTCACCGAGGAAGGCGAGCCTGCCATAGGAGTCACTTCGGTTCTCGACCCAGGACGAGTGGGTTAGTGCCTGCCGGCGCAGCTCTTCGGGAGTGGCCTCGAACAGCTCCGCCAGCGCGGCGGCGGTTGACGTCATCGGTGTTCCCCTTTGCGCTCCCTTTCAGCTCCCGGCCGGGACGCGGTTGCAGACGAAGTCGACCGCCTGGCCGACCGTCTTGATGTCCGCGGCCTCCTCCTCGCTCATCCGGATCTTGTAGCGGTCCTCGAGCTCCATCACGAGCTCGTAGAGGTCGAGCGAGTCGGCGTCGAGGTCCTCGCGGAAGCGAGTTCCATCCTCGATCTTCGCCGGGTCCGCCTCGAGCTCGTTGACGAGGTGGTCGCGGACCAGCTTCGTCACCTCTTCGCGATCCATCGAGAGATTGTCTCAGGCCGGGGTGTTGTCATCGGGGCGAAGCGCCTCGCGGGTGGCGCCGCCGGCCTGGAGGTGTTCCCCCGTCCGCTCGACCGCGCGCTCGGCGACCGCGCGGTCGGCGAGCCTGACCGCGTTCGCGATGCCCTCGGCGCTCGAGCCGCCGTGGGCCACGACGGTGACGCCGCGCAGCCCGAGCAGGATCGCGCCCCCGGTCGCATCGGGATCGATCTCGCGGCGCAGGCCGCCGAGCGCCGGGCGCAACATCGCCCCGCCGGCTACCGCGAGAGGATTCGAGCGCGCCGCGTTGCGAACCGCTCCGGCGACTGAGCGCGCGGTGCCCTCGATCAGCTTCAGTGCCACGTTGCCGGTGAAGCCGTCGGTGACGACCACGTCGGCGATGTCCTCGAACATGTCGCCACCCTCGGCGTTGCCGACGAAGTTGATCCCCTCGGCCGTCGCGAGCGCGGCGTGCGCCTCGGTTACATCGGGTGTTCCCTTCTTCGATTCCTCACCAATCGAGAGGAGGGCGACTCTTGGGTTCGGCCTATCGAGGACAGCCTCGCTGAAGGCGGCGCCGAGGTAGGCGAACTGAATCAAGTGCTGGGGGCGGACCTCGACGTTTGCGCCGACGTCGAGGAAGAGGAAGCGCTTGCCGCCCATCGACGGGATCGGGACCTGGCCCGCGAGCGCCGGGCGGTGGACGCCCTTGATCCGCTTGAGCGCAAACAGCGCCGCGGTCATCGTCGCCCCGGTCGAACCGGCGCTGACCAGCGCCTCGCTCTTGCCGGCGGCGACGTCCTCGGCCGCCATCACGACCGAGGCCTCCGGCTTCCCGCGCACGGCGGCGACCGGCTCCTCCTCATTGGTGATCCCCTCAGAGCTCGGGATAACCTCGACCCCGGCGGGTGGATCAGAGAGTTCCTCGGGCGGACCGAAGATCCGCACCGCGATCCCGTCGGCCGCTGCGAGCTTTGCGCCCTCGAGCACGAGCTCTGGGCCGCCGTCTGCGCCGAAGGCGTCGAGCGCCACCGGGGCGCCCACCGCCTACTCCTCTGCTTGCTCGGCCTCGCGGGCCGCGGCCTTGGCGGCGAGCTCCTCGGCGGTCGGGAAGGTGATGACCTCGCGCCCGGCGTAGGTGCCGCAGGTCGGGCAGACGCGGTGCGGCAGCCGCGGGCTGTGGCAGCGCGGGCACTCGTTGAGCCGCGGTGCGCTGACCCCGTGCTGGGCGCGGCGCTTGTCGCGGCGAGTGCGAGAGGTTCTCTTCTTGGGAACGGCCATCGAGGCGGGGATGGTAGCGGTCGCCGGGGGTGCTGCTACCGATCCTGTTTCAGCTCGTCGAGCTTCGCCCAGCGCGGGTCGCGGCTGCCGCCGTGCTCGTGCTCGGCGGGGTCGGCGTCGTTGAGCGGCGCGCCGCAGACCGCGCAGAGGCCCTTGCAGTCCTCGCGGCAGAGCGGCTGCTTCGGCAGTTCGAGGATGATCGCGTCGTCGGCCCAGCGCCCGACGTCGACCTCGAACCCGTCGACGTAGGGGCTCTTCAGCTCCTCGTCCTCGGCGCCGTGCTCGTCGACCTCGCGGGCGTCGACCTCGATCGCGAACGAGGCCGGCTCGAGGCAGCGGACGCAGGGGCCCTCGATCGTGGCCGAGAACACGAGGTGGAGCGCCCAGCCGCGGGACGTCCGCGAGACCTCGAGCAGGGCCGGGACCCGGGGCGGATCGGCGGCGTAGGTTTGGCCGCCGAGCTCGATCGGGCTCGGCTCGAGCTCGAGCTCGAGCCGCCGACCGCCGCCGTGGTCGACCGCGAGCCGACCCAGATCGACGACTTTGCCGGTCGCTTCGGGCATATCCTCACCTTAGCTTGGCCGCCGAGAACCACTGGAAGCCCGACAACTACCTGGAGCAGATCCGGGCAGACATCCCGCGCTTCGACGAGTTGCAGGCCGAGTCGGTGAAGGCGATACCGGCTCCGCCGGCGCGCGTGCTCGAGCTCGGGATCGGCACCGGGGAGACGACCCGGCACCTGCTCGAGGCCCATCCCGACGCCTGGGTCATCGGCCTCGACGCGAGCCCCGACATGGTCTACCGGCTGCGCGAGGAATACGACGACGTCCAGCTCGCGCGGATGGAGGACCCGCTCCCCGACGGCCCCTGGGACCTCGTGATCGCGGTGCTCTCGGTCCACCACCTGACCGACGACGCGAAGCGGACCCTGTTCCGCCGCGTCCGCGAGCAGTCGAAGGCGCTTGTGCTCGGCGACGTCGTCAAGGCCGACCCCCAGGTGACCCCGATCGACCCCGAGATCGACTTCATCGACACCGCCGAGGAGCTCGCCGAATGGGCGGGCGGCGAGATCACCTGGCGCGGCGACGACCTCGCGGTCGTCCGCGCGGTCTACGGGGACGCCGCGGCGTGAGCCCGGCCCGCACCGCGTTGGTGACCGGCGCCGCACACGGGATCGGGGCCGCGATCGCCGAGCGCCTCACCACCGACGGGCTCGACGTCCAGACGCTCGACCGCGAGCCCGGCGGCGACCACCAGATCGACCTCGCGATCGACGACCTGCCGGACCTGAGCGGCATCGACGTCTGCGTCTCGAACGCCGCGATCACCGACACGATCGCGCCCGCGCACAAGATGTCGGCCGAGCAGTGGCGGCGCGACATCCAGGTCAACCTCAGCGGGGCGTTCCGCGTCGTCCAGGCCTGCCTGCCCGGTATGCGCGAGCGGCGCTGGGGGCGGATCGTCGTGATCTCGAGCGGCGCCGCGACCCGCGGGCTGCCCGGGCAGGTCGCCTACTCGGCCTCGAAGGCGGGGCTGCTGGGAATGCTGAAGACGATCGCGGCCGAGAACGTCGCCCGCGGGATCACCGCGAACGCGATCCTCCCCGGCCTGATCGCCTCCGAGAAGGTGCTCGCGATGCCGCCCGAGGTGCTCGAGCGGATGACCGAGGCGCTGCCCTCGGGCCGGATGGGAGAGCCGGACGAGATCGCGGCTCTGGCCGCGTTCCTCGCCTCGGAGGAGGCCGGCTACGTCACCGGCCAGGAGATCGGCGCCGACGGCGGCGGGACGCTCAACACCTTCACGCTCGGCTCGAAGCGCGACTAGCCGTCCTCGCGCTCGATCCCGTAGCGATCCCAGTGGCGGTCCGGGATGTCCGCCGGGTCCTTGTACCAGTACCAGGTGCAAGGATCTCGGTCGAAGTCCTCGGGCGGATCGGAGGGATAGACCGGGTAGCCGATCCAGTTGATCGGCCCGAGCTCGTTCATGAACGCGCAGTGCGTGCAGTAGAGCGGGAAGCCCTTGCGCCCGTACGACCAGTCGTGGGCCTCGTCGGTGACCCCCCAGCCGTCCTCGCCGTAGCGCCCGTTGCGCCACAGCCTCTGCCCCGAGCCGCACGGGTTCATCGTGAAGGTCAGCTTCTCCTCGTCCTCGTCGATCTCGAACGCCCCCGGCTTCGGCCCGACGCCGCTGGTCGAGTGCGCGCGCCAGGTCGCCGCGAGCGAGCGCGCGATCAGCTTGCGGTCGGTCTCGTCGATCTTCTGGACAGCGCTCTTCCAGCTCCGTTCCAGCGACCACTCCCACGCCTCCCGCACGCCCTCGTCGCCGAGCTTCTCCTTGACGAACGAGATCAACCCCGCGGTCCCGTCGACGAGCAGGTCGTGCATGAACTGCGACTCGTGCTTCATCGACTCGCAGAGCGCCTTCGCGCGCTCGGCGTCGCCGCGCTCGATCGCCTCGATCGCGCGGTCCATCGTCGGTCGCGACATCTCGGCCAGCTCCTCGTCGGTGAACCAGCGCTCGGCGGTCTCGGCCATCTCAGCCTCTCCTCGTTTGGGGGACGAGGGCAGGCTATCCTGGGTCTTCACCGCTATCCGGGAGCTGATCGGCTGACCAGCCGATTCACCTGACTCGCCACTCGCTTGGCCTCCGCTCTAGCCGATGTATCGAAGGGGGCAACGATGTCGCGTGAGACCAGGATCGGGAGCAGGGTGTTTGCAGTGGGAGCCGTCGCGTGCGCCCTCGCGGCCGTCGGAGCCGCCCAGGCCTCGGCCGTGACGCGCTACGCGGCGCCGGGCGCCAATGGGCCGATCGGCAGCTGCACGAGCGCGAATCCTCTGGCGGTCAAATGCAGCATCGTCGCCATCGCCGGGCCCGGGGTCGCGCCCACCGACACCGCGGTGATCCTGCCCGGCAATTACACCGACGCCGACCTCGGGGGTAGCGGCTTCTCCATGGGCGCCGGGGACATCCACGGCGTCGCCGGCCAGCCGCGGCCGGTCCTCAACCTCAGCTCGAACACCGTCAATCCGGCGTTCGTCGTCAACGGCACGGTCTCGCACCTCGAGATCAACAACACCGGCCCGCGGCAGTCGCTCTTTTCGATGGATCAAGCCGATGAGGTCGTCGAGGACGTGATCGCCCGCTCGAGCTACGCCAACGGGACCACGTGCAAGATCACCGAAGGCCTGCTGCGCAACAGCGTCTGCATGGCGAACACCGGGACCGCCGTCGGGACCGGGGCGACCGGCCAGACCGTGACCCTCGACGCGCAGCAGGTGAACCTGCGCGGAGTGACCGCGATCGCCTCGGGGGCGTCGAGCGCGGCCCGCGGCCTCGAGTTCGTCACCGAGACCACCCGGCAGACGGTCGTCTACGCGAGGGGCGTGATCGCTCGCGCCCCGAGCGGCAAGGACATCGGGGTCGTGCAACACGGTTCGGGGCAGACGTCGATCGACATCGACTACTCCAACTACGCGACGACCGACAACAGCTTCGGCGGATCTATCAATGACCAGGGCAATCAGCAGACGGTCGCCCCGAGCTTCGCCGCCGACGGTTACCACCAGCTCCCGACTTCGGCCTCGACGATCAACGTCGGGGCGGTGAATGCGTTGAGCGGGGACTACGACATCGACGGCCAATACCGGTCGATCAACGCCCCCGACATCGGCGCCGACGAGCTCGGGCGCTCGACGGGCACCGCGATCACCTGCGTTCCGGCTTCGGTCGTGCTGCTCACCTCCAGCGATTGCAACGTGGTCGTCACCGACACGGGCGTCGGATCAGGGGGAGGGCCCAGCGGCCCGGTGGCCTTCAGCACCGACGCGCCGGGGAACTTCAGCGGCGGCGGCCAATGCACGTTGAACCCGATCGGCATCGGCAGCTCGCAGGGCGAATGCACGATCACCTACACGCCGACCGTGCTCGCCACGGGCACCCACCAGATCAACACGGTGTTCGGGCCCGACCTGCTCCACGAGGGCAGCCAGGGTCAGGTCGACCTCGGGGTGACCCCGATCCCCCCCGATACCGACGGCGACGGGGTCCCTGACGCCTCCGATGCCTGCCCGAGCGTTGCCGCGGCCACGGTGGATGGCTGCCCCCCGCCTCCCGTCGCGGTCACGCCCACTGGTGCGACGCCCGGCGCTACCCCCGGTGCGACCACCGGCGCCGCGAGATGCCGCAAGGGTCAGAAGCTGAAGAAGTTCAAGGGCAAGAAGAAGAAGCGCTGCGTCAAGAAGAAAAAGAAGCGGCGCTGAGGGTCTGCTGAGCGACTAGAGCTCTGAGGGCTCGCGGTCGCGGCCCTGGAGCCGGTCGCGGCCGCGCTGCACTGCCTGGAGGAACTTCTGAAGGTTGACCTCGAGCGTGTTGAGGATGTCGTCCGCGTAGTCCTCGGCCCCGAGACGGATCTCGCGCTCGCGCTCGCGCGCCTCTTCGACGATCTCCTCGGCGGCGCGCTCAGCCTGGCGTGAGATCTCCTCCTGGTCGACGAGGCGGGCCTGCTGGTCGCGGGCCTCCTTGACGATCCGCTCGGCCTCGCGCTTGGCCTCGGCGAGCATCTCCTGGCGCTCCTTGACGATCCAGCGCGCCTGCTTGATCTCCTCGGGGATCGTGGCGCGCATCTGGTCGAGGATGTCGTAGACCTCTTCGCGGTCGACGCGCACCTGATCGGTGAGCGGCACGGGCCGCGCGTTGTGGACCAGATCGTCCAGCTTGTCTATTAGTACGAGAACGTCCATTTGTGACCTTGGATCTTAGAGCCGCGCGATAAGGGTGCCTGATGCCGGCGTTCCGAGGCTGTTTTCGCCGCCGCTCTGCATGGTCCTTCCCATTCAGCGCTTGAGGCGGTCTGCGAGCTGGTCGGCCACGGGGGCCGGGACCAACTCGCGCACGTCGCCGCCGAACGTGGCCATCTCCTTGACCCCGGTCGAGGAGAGAAAGCTGTAGTGCGCCGAGGCGAAGATGTACATGCTCTCGATCTCGGGGGCGAGCAGGCGGTTGAGCTGGTTCATCTCGAACTCGTACTCGAAGTCGGAGATCGCTCGCAGCCCCTTGACGATCGCGTTCGCGCCCTGCTGCTTGGCGAACTCGACCAGGAGGTTCGAGAAGACCTCGACCTGGACGTTCTCGAGATCCGCTACCGCGTCGGCGAGGAATTTCGCCCGCTCGTCGGCGGTGAACAGCGTCTTCTCCTTGCGGATCGGCTGGTTGACGACCCCGACGACGACCTTGTCGAAGACCCGCGAGGCGCGCGTGATGATGTCGATGTGGCCGTTGGTCACCGGGTCGTAGCTGCCGGGGCACACCGCTATCCGCTGGTCGTCGGCGCTCACCCCGCGACTCCCGAGTCGTGGACGCGGATCAGCGTTTCGCCGTAGCGGCGCTCGAGGCGCAGCGGCAGGCCGAGCTCGAGCGGGGCGTCGGGTGAGGACTCGACTACCACCCGGCCCCCCTGCGCGAGGCGGCTCTGTATGAGGGGATCGATGACGGCTGCAAAACGGTCGGCGAGACTATAGGGCGGGTCGCAGAAGACGAGATCGAACTCCCCCGCCGCGCGGCCGAGGAAGCGGGCCGCGTCCGAGCGCACGACCTCGCCCCGCTCGCCGAGCCCGAGCTGCTCGACGTTGCGCCGCGCGGCCTCCGTATCGGTGTCGACGAGCGTCGCGTGGGCGGCGCCGCGCGAGAGCGCCTCGATCCCGAGCGCCCCGCTGCCGCAGAAGAGGTCGAGGACGCGTGCCTCCTCCACCCCGGCCAGGATCGAGAAGACCGCCTCGCGGACGCGCTCGGTGGTCGGGCGGGCGTCCTTCGGAGCGACGAGCTTCCGCCCCCGCAGCTCGCCCCCCGCGACCCTCACGCGGAGAGAGAGTCGACGCGCTCATCGCCGAACCGGGCGCGCGCCGCGTCGAGCAGCGGCCCGAGCTCCGGGGCCTCGAACGACCCGTGCTCGCGCAGCATCGCCAGCGCCAGCTTCCGCGCTTCGAGCAGCAGCGCGGCGTCCTCGGGCAGCTCGGCGGCGCGGAAGCGCGGCAGCCCGTGCTGGCGGGTGCCGAGGATCTCGCCCTCGCCGCGTATCGTCAGGTCGACCTCGGCGAGCTTGAAGCCGTCGGTCTCGCCGGCGATCGCCTCGAGCCGGGCGCGGGCGGCCTCGGTCTTCGGGTCGGCGAAGAGGATGCAGGCCGAGGCGTGCTCGCCGCGCCCAACCCGGCCGCGGAGCTGGTGCAGCTGCGAGATCCCGTAGCGGTCGGCCTCCTCGATCACCATCACGGTCGCGTTCGCGACGTCGATCCCGACCTCGATCACGCTCGTCGCGACGAGCAGGTCGGTCTCGCCCGAAGCGAAGCGCGCCATCGCCTCCCCCTTGGCGGGCGAGGGCATCTGCCCGTGGAGGACGTCGACGCTGAAGTCGGCGAACTCGCCGCCGGCGAGCAGCTTCGCCTCCTCGGTCGCCGCCCGGGCCTGGAGCTGCTCGGACTCGACCACCAGCGGGCAGACGACGAACGCCTGCCTGCCCTCCCTCAGCTGCTTCCTGATGAAGTCGTAAGCCGCGTCGCGGTCGCCCTCGCCCGCGACCCGCGTCGTGACCGGCATCCGCCCCGCGGGAAGCTCGTGGAGCGCCGTCGTGTCGAGGTCGCCGTAGGCGGTCAGCGAGAGCGTCCGCGGGATCGGGGTCGCGGTCATGTGGAGGACGTGCGGCGCCACACGCCGGTTTCCTGATGTCGGCCCCTTCGCGTCGAGCGCGGCCCGCTGGCGGACCCCGAAGCGGTGCTGCTCGTCGACGACCGCGACCGCGAGGCTGCGGAACTCGACCGCCTCCTCGATCAGCGCGTGGGTGCCGACGACGAGCCCGAGCTGGCCGCTCGCGAGGTGGCCGAGCGCCTCGCGGCGCGCCGCCGCCGGCGTCGATCCGGTCAGCAGCGCCGCCGGTAACGGCGAGGAGGCGAGCAGCCGCTGGAGGGTGATGAAGTGCTGCTCGGCGAGCGTCTCGGTCGGCGCCATCAGCGCCGCCTGGTGCCCGGCCTCGACCGCGCGCAGCATCGCGTAGAGGGCGACCATCGTCTTGCCGCTGCCCACCTCCCCCATCAACAGCCGCTGCATCGGGACGTCGGCCGCGAGGTCCGCGTCGAGCTCGGCGATCGCGCGCCGCTGGTCGCCGGTCGGCTCGAACGGCAATGACTCGAGCCACTCGGAGACGATCTCGCCCGGCTCGGCGAACGGGATCGCGGCGCGCTCGGCGCGGCGCCCGGCGCGGCGCTGGGCGAGCGCGGCCTGGTAGAGGAGCAGCTCCTCGAACGCGATCCGGGCGCGGGCGCGGGCCGCCTCCTCCTGCGAGGCCGGGAAGTGGGCGGCGGCGAGTGCGTCGCCGGCGCCGGGCATCGCGCGGGCGGCCCGCAGCCGCGCGGGCAGCGGCTCGAGCGCGTGTCGGGCGAGCGGCAGCGCCTGCCAGCTCCAGTCGCGGAGCTTCTGCGGCTTGATCCCGTCGCAGGCGGGGTGCACGGGGACGACCCCGGTCGTGTGGATCCCGGCGGGCGCGCCCCCCTCCCCGCCGAGGATCTCGTGGGCCGCGACGCGGAAGCCGCGCTTGTCGAGCGAGCCCTGGAGCAAGAGCCGGCTCCGGGGAGTCAGCTTTTCGGCGAGCCAGGCCTGGTTGAACCAGACGGCGGTCGTCGTCTGGTCGCCGTCGCTGACCGTCGCCTCGACGATCCGCAGCCCGCGGCGGCGCGTCGGGCGCACCCGCGCCGAGCGGACCTCGACCTCGATCGTCGCCGTCTCGCCGAGCTTCAGCTTCGAGATCGGGATCACCTCGGCGGGCTCGCGGTACGAGTGCGGCAGGTGGTCGAGCAGGTCGCCGAGCGTCTCGATCCCGAGCCCCTCCGCGGCGGTGGCCGAGAGCTTCGGGCCGGCGCCGCGCAGCTTGGTCAGCGGCGCCTCGAGAATCGACGGACGGGGCGAGGACCGGAGCGGCGCGCCGAGCAGCCGCTCGCGATCGGGCGTCCGATCGGAGGCAAAGCCGCGCGGCAGCTCCGGGACCGGGGGCCCGGTCCCCTTCTTGGCCCTCGCGGCCTCCATTACGTTGAGGCTACGCCGGGGACCGGAGCTATTGCGCGGCGAGGAACCACCAGTAGCTCGGCTGCCCGCCCTCGTGGAGCTCGAGCTCGACCCCGGCCGGGGCGTGGCTCTCGATCTCGGTCATCGGGATCGGGGCGCCTTCGCCGGCGATCACGGTCGCGATCTCCGCCCCGTCGGCGAGCCGGGCGAGCGTCTCGTGCAGGGTCGAGCCCGCCCCGCCCCAGGCGACGATTTCGCCCTCGACGAAGCCGACCGCGTCGCCGCGCACGAAGCGGCCCTTGGTGTCGTCGCGGGCGGCCGGCGCGACGGCGCCGACCCGGATCGTCTCGAGCGCGCCCTCGAGCCGGGCGACGTTGTCGTCGAGGCTCCCCGCCGCGTCGAGCTCGACCAGCGCCACGAGCCCGGCCTGCTGGGCGGCGGCGGGCAGCACCCGCGCCTGCTTGTCGGAGAGCTCGCAGGCGCGCTCGGCGGCCATGAAGACGTTGCTGTTGTTCGGCAGCACGACGACCTCCTCGGCCGGGACCTCGTGGACCGCGGCGAGCAGGTCGGAGATCGCCGGGTTCATCGTCGGCCCGCCGTCGACGACGTAGGCGCCGAGGCTCTCGTAGAGCTGTCGCATCCCGTCGCCGTTGACGACCGCGACGGCGGCGCAGCGCGCCGAGGAGAGTCGTACCGCGCGCTCGGCGATCTGCTCGCGCATGTCGGCGACGTCGAGCTGGCTGACCTCGCCGGCGCCCTCGAACAGCGCCATCGCCGACTCGGGCTCGTCGGTGTGGACGTGGACCTTGAGCGTCCCCTCGTCGCCGACCACGAGCACCGAGTCTCCGAGCTCCTCGAGGGCGGGGACGAACGAACGCCCCTCGAGCCCGCTGCCGCTGACGATGAAGTTGGTGCAGTAGCGGAAGCGGCTGTCGATGTGGTGCGGCCGGGTGGTGCGCGCGGGCTCGTGGTGGGCGAGATCCGGGGTCGCGCCGGCGTCGTCGCGGAGCCCGGCGACGACCCCGGCGAACAAGACGACGAGTCCGTAGGCGCCGGCGTCGACGACGCCTGCGTCGCGCAGGACCTCGAGCTGCTCCGGGGTCCGGGCGACGGCGGCCTCGCCGTCGCGAACCGCGGACTCGAGCAGCTCGGCGAGCAGCGCGTCCTGCTCGGCGTCGGAGACGTGGCCGTTGAGTCTCGCCTGCTCCATGTGCGGGATCCGCTGCGAGATCGAATGCGCCATCTCGCGGAAGACGGTCAGCATCGTGCCCTCGGCCGGATTGCGGACCGAGTCGTAGGCGGCGTCGGCGGCCTTGGCCATCGCGCCGGCGACGAGCACGGGATCGATCAGCTCGCCCGGGCGGCTCGCGAGCTCCTCGGCGGCGCCGCGGACGATCTGGGAGAGGATCACGCCCGAGTTGCCCCGGGCGCCCATCAGCGCCGCGCGGGCGACCGCCGCGACGAGCTCGGCGCGCCCGATCTCGTCGACACTCTGCCCGTCGAGGCGATCGAGCTCCTCGCGCACGGCCTTCAGCGTCAACGCCATGTTGTCGCCGGTGTCGCCGTCGGCGACCGGGAAGACGTTGAGGTCGTTGACCTCGGTCCGGCGCGCCTCGAGATGCGCCTGGGCGGCGGTCAGAACGCGGCGAAATCGTTCTATCGAGGGATCTGCCATCGACTCTCCCTGCCCTCTGGGGCAGATCTTATTCCGAGTTGAGGGGCTTTGTCAGCGGCGGGCCGGCGCTACGCGGCCTTGACGACCTTGCCGGCCTTGAGGCAGCGCGTGCAGACGTAGACGCGGCGCGGGCTGGCGCCGTCCTGGATCCGGACCTTCTGCAGGTTCGGATTGAACCGCCGCCGAGTCGCGACCATCGAGTGGCTCCGCGAGTTCCCGAACGCCGGCTTCTTGCCGCAGCTGTGACATACCTTTGCCATCGAGTCGAGCATGGTAGGGAGTCCAAGCGATCGGCGGGTGCGCCGATAGGGTCGGGGGCGGTGCCGGATGCAGACACCTTTCGCGCCCCGGCGGACGCCTACGACCGCTTCGTCGGCCGCTACGCGCCAAACCTCGCCGAGGCGATGGTCGAGTTCGCGCGCGTCGAGCCGGGAATGCGCGCACTCGACGTGGGCTGTGGCCCGGGCGCTTTGGCCGCGGCCCTGGCGAGCCGGGTCGGGGCGACGAACGTCTCCGCGGTCGATCCCTCGGAGCCGTTCGCCGAGGCCTGCCGCGCTCGCCTCCCCGGGGTCGAGGTCGCGATCGCGAGCGCCGAGTCGCTGCCCTTCCCCGACCATCGGTTCGACGCGACGCTCTCGCAGCTGGTCCTGAACTTCATCGGCGCTCCGGAAGCCGGCGTGGAAGAGATGGTCCGCGTCACCCGGCCCGGCGGCGTTGTCGCTGCCTGCGTCTGGGACTACGCCGGGGAGATGACTCTGCTGCGCGCCTTCTGGGACGCCGCGATCGAGGTCGAGCCGTCTGCCGCCGAAGCTGATGAGGGGAAGGTGATGCCCTTCTCGCGAGAGGGAGATCTGGGGGAGCTCTGGCGCTCGGCGGGCCTGCAAGACGTGCGCTGCGAGGCGATCGAGGTCGTCGCCTCTTACACCGGCTTCGAGGACCTCTGGTCGCCGCTACCGTCCGGGGTCGGGCCCGCCGGCGCCTTTTGCAAGGCGCTGGATCAGGGACGCCGCCGCGAGCTTCATAACGCTCTGCGGCGACGGCTCGGAGTCGGCGAACGCCCCTTCGACCTCAGCGCCCGCGCTTGGGCCGCGGCGGGGCTCGTGCCCGACGCCGGTTAGCCCCGAAGCGACTCGGCGAGCAGCGCCATCCGCATCACCGCCAGGGCGGAGCCCCGCCCCTGGTCGCGCTTGTCGCCGCCGGCGCGCTCGAGCGCCTGGTCCATGTTGTCGACGGTCAGCACGCCGAACGCGCAGGAGACGCCGGTCTCGAGCTGGACCTGCTGGATCCCGCGCGCGGCCTCGGCGCAGACGTAGTCGTAGTGGTCGGTCTCGCCGCGGATCACGGCGCCGAGGCAGGCGATGCCGGCGAAGCGTCCCGACTTCGCGCAGAGGCTCGCCGCGAGCGGCAGCTCGAAGGCGCCCGGGACGCGGAAGGTGTGGACCGAGGCCTCGCTGACCCCGCCGAGCTCGAACCCCTCGGCGGCGCCGTTGAGCAGCCGCTCGGCGAGCTGCTCGTAGAACTCGCCGACGCAGACGGCGAACTCCATCTTTCCCAGCGTCTCGCGGTCGGCGTCGGAGAAGTCCTGTGCGACCTGGCCGTCGGGCTCAGCCACGGTCGTCCCCGTCCTCGCGGCGGCGCTCGTCCTCGAGCTTCTCGCCGTGGATCATCTCCTCGTCGATCGCGAGGCCCTGGTGGTGGAGCGTGTGGCCGAGCTTGTCGCGCTTGGCGTTCAGATAGTCCTCGTTGTGCGGGTTGGGGATCGACTGGATCGGGACCTGGTCGGTGACCGAGAGCCCGTAGCCCTCGAGGCCGCGGATCTTCTTCGGGTTGTTGGTCAGGATCCTGATGCTCGTCAACCCTAGGTCGCCGAGGATCTGGGCGCCGATCCCGTAGTCGCGCAGGTCGGCGGGCAGCCCGAGCTTGAGGTTCGCCTCGACCGTGTCGAGGCCGCCTTCCTGAAGCTTGTAGGCCCTGAGCTTGTTGAGAAGACCGATCCCGCGGCCCTCCTGGGAGAGGTAGAGCAGGACTCCCTCCCCCTCGCGCTCGATCATCGCCAGCGCGGCCTCGAGCTGCTCGCCGCAGTCGCAGCGCAGAGAATGAAAAACGTCTCCCGTAAGACATTCGCTGTGGACGCGAACCAGCACGTCCTCCTGGCCGGCGACGTCGCCCTTGACCATCGCGACGTGGTGCTTTTCGTCGATCAGCGACCGGTATCCGACCGCGGTGAACTCGCCGAACGCCGTCGGCAGGTTGGTCGCGACGATCCGCTCGACCAGGCGCTCGGTCCGCCGGCGGTAGGCCACGAGCTCGGCGACCGTGATCATCTTCAGGTCGTGCTCGGCGCAGTAGGGCCCGAGGTCGGGCACTCGGGCCATCGAGCCGTCCTCGTTCATGATCTCGCAGATCACCCCCGCCGGGATCAGGCCCGCGAGCCGGGCGAGGTCGACGGCGGCCTCGGTGTGGCCGGTGCGCTCGAGGACTCCGCCCTCTCTCGCCTTGAGCGGGAAGACGTGTCCGGGCTGGCGCAGGTCTGCGGGGCGCGTGTGGGGGTCGATCGCGGTCTGGACCGTGTGGGCCCGGTCGTGGGCCGAGATCCCGGTGCTGACCCCCTCGCCGGCCTCGATCGTGACCGTGAACGCGGTCTTGAGCTGGTCCTCGTTCTTGGCCGGCATCAGGTCGAGCCCGAGCTCGTCGCAGCGCTCCGGCGTGAGCGCGAGGCAGATCAGCCCGCGCGCGTGCATCGCCATGAAGTTGACCGCCTCGGGGGTCGCGAACTGGGCCGCCATCACGAGGTCGCCCTCGTTCTCGCGGTCCTCGTCGTCGCAGACGACGACCATCCGCCCGCGGCGGATGTCCTCGATCGCCTCCTCGATCGTCGCGAACTCGGCCTTCGTCGTGTCGGTCTTTTCGCTCATCAGTCCTCCGTTGATGGTGACATTAGACCCGCCTGGCGCTGCAGATAGCGCGCCATCACGTCGCACTCGAGGTTGACGCGGTCGCCCTCAACCAATGAACCCAGGGTGGTGCGGGACAGGGTTTCGGGGATGAGTGAGACCTCGAAATCCTCGTCGCCGACGGCCGAGACCGTGAGGCTGACGCCGTCGACCGCGATCGAGCCGCGCTCGGCGATCAGCGCCATGAGCTCGGCCGGGGCCGCGATCCGCAGCCGGCGCGCGATCCCGTCCTCGGCCAGCGAGCGCAGCTCACCGACCCCGTCGACGTGGCCCTGGACGACGTGGCCGCCGAGGCGGTCGGAGGCCCGCAGCGCTAGCTCGAGGTTGACCGGGTCGCCGGACTCGAGCCCGCCGAGCGTCGTCAGGGTCAAGGTCTGGCTCATCGCGTCGGCCTCGAAGCCCCCGTCGCTCACCTTCGAGGCGGTCAGGCAGGCCCCGGCGACCGAGATCGAGTCGCCCTCGGCGAGCTCGGCGGCGAGCGGGGTCGTGATCCGCAGCCGCGCGCCGCTCGCGTCGCCGTCGATCGCGGCGACCTCTCCGATGTCAGCGACGAGCCCGGTGAACATCAGTGGCTCACCACTCTCTCAGCCGGGCGCGGATCAGCAGGTCCGCGCCGACGGTCTCGTGATCGACCGCGAGCGGCGCGACCGCGGCCCCGACCGCCCCGACACCGGCGAGCACTCCGGGCGCGTCGGACGAGCCGGCGAGCAGCGGGGCGACGAACAGCCGCAGCTCGTCGATCTCGCCGGCGTCGAGGAAAGCGCGGGCGAGCGTCGGACCGCCCTCGAGGAAGAGGTCTGAGATCTCGCGGCGCCCGAGCTCGTCGAGCGCGGCGGGCAGCTCGGCGGCCGCGATCGTCTCGGCGCCCGCCGCGCGCAGGGCCTCAACCCGTGACTCGTCCGCGTGCGGGCCGACGGCGACGAACAGCGGCGCCTCGTGGATCGTCGCGACGAGCTTCGAGTCGAGCGTCAGCCGCGCCTCGCGGTCGAAGACGACGCGCGCCGGCTGCCGCGCCGCGCCGACCGAGCGCGCGGTCAGCGTCGGGTCGTCGGCGAGCGCGGTCCCGATCCCGACCGCGACCGCGTCGGCCTCGGCGCGCCATCGGTGCACGAGCTCGCGGCTCTCGAGGCCCGAGATCCAGCGCCGCTCCGAGCCGGGCAGCGCGAGCTTGCCGTCGATAGTCGAAGCCGCCTTGTAGGTGACGAGCGGACGACCGGTGCGGGCGCGCTTGCGGAACGGCTGGGTCAGCAGGCGCGCCGCGGCGGCCTCGGGGCCGGCCGCGGTCTCGACCTCGATCCCGGCCTCGCGCAGGATCGCCGGCCCGCGGCCGGATGCCTTCTCGGTCGGGTCGTCGGCGCCGATCACGACCCGCGAGATCCCGGCCTCGACGATCGCCTCGGCGCAGGGCGGCTGGCGGCCGGTGTGGGCGCAGGGCTCGAGGGTCACGAACATCGTCGCCCCGGAGGTGTCCTCGCCGCGGGCGCGCGCGTCGTCGATCGCGGCGCGCTCGGCGTGCGGGCCTCCGAGCTCCGCGTGGTAGCCCTCGCCGATCGTCTCGCCGTCGCGGGAGATGACCGCGCCGACGAGCGGGTTCGGGCTCACGCGGCCGCGACCCCCTTCGGCGAGCTCGAGCGCCCTGCGGAGCCGGGCGACGTCGTCTTCGGTACCGGTCTCGACCAACTCGGCCTCCGGCGCCGGCGCCTCGAGATGACGCGCGGCGGTTGATTGACTGGTCAGTCAGCCAGTCTAGAGGCCGCCGCGTCCCAGCCACGCGTCGGCGCCCGGCAACGGCCCGCCCCCTATCGCCGCGGGGGCGCGGTTACGCTTGGCGGCCCCGTGAAGCTGATCATCCAGATCCCCGCCCTCAACGAGGAGATGGCGCTGCCGGTGACGCTCGGCGAGCTGCCGCGCGACGTCCCCGGCTTCGACAAGGTCGAGTGGCTGGTGATCGACGACGGCTCCAAGGACCGCACGATCGAGGTCGCGCGGGCGCACGGGGTCGACCACGTGGTCAAGCTGACCGACAACCGGGGGCTCGCGGCCGCCTTCCAGGCCGGCATCGACGCGAGCCTCAAGCTCGGCGCCGACGTGATCGTCAACACCGACGCCGACAACCAGTACAGCGCCGCCGACATCCCGGCGCTGGTCGAGCCGATCGTCTCCGGGCGCGCCGACATGGTCGTCGGCAACCGCGAGGTGATGAACATCGAGCACTTCTCGCGGGCCAAGAAGCTGCTCCAGCGGATCGGCAGCTGGGTCGTACGCCGCGCCTCGGGCACGAACATCCCCGACACGACCTCGGGCTTCCGGGCCTACAACCGCGAGGCCGCGATCCAGACGATCGTCGTTTCCGAGTTCACCTACACGCTCGAGAGCCTGATCGCCGCCGGCAAGATGCAGATCGCGATCGACCACGTCCCGGTGCACACGAACCCGGTTCTGCGCGAATCGCGCCTCTTCCCCTCTGTCGGCTCCTACGTCGGCCGCAACGCGATCTCGATCTTCCGCGTCTACTCGATGTACCACCCGCTGCGGGTCTTCAGCGTCGCGGCGATCGCGCTCGGGATCGGAGCCCTCGGGGCGTGGACGCCGTTCCTCTACGACTGGATCGCCCACGGTGACAGCTCCGGGCACGTCCAGTCGCTGATCCTCGGCGCGGTGCTCTCGATCGCGGCGGTCCAGACCTTCGCGCTCGGGGTCGTCGGCGACATCCTCGCCGGCCAGCGGGCGA
Source organism: uncultured Solirubrobacterales bacterium (assembly GCA_963817065.1). Lineage (GTDB taxonomy): Bacteria > Actinomycetota > Thermoleophilia > Solirubrobacterales > 70-9 > CAWFMO01. The sequence continues at coordinate 1,287,272 of CAWFMO010000001.1, read as the reverse complement.
TCACCCAGCGAGTCTTCGAGCGCGTTCGGCGGATCGAGCTTCAGCTCGGGGTCGGGCCGTCGCACTACCACCAGGGCTCCGGGGAGGAACCGGAAACCAGCCCGGCCGAGCGGATCTCGGTATGACCAGCTCACAGTCCGAGCAGGCGGGCGCCGACGCGCGCCGCTACGGCCGCACCGCAAGCCTGCTCTCGATCGGCGTCGGCGCGACGGGCCTCGTCACCTACCTCTACTTCGCGCTCGCCTCGCACAACCTCTCGCGGCAGGACTACGGCGAGATCGCGATTCTCTGGTCGGCGGTCTTCATCACCGTCGCGATCGTCCAGCGCCCGATCGAGCAGCTGCTCTCGCGGACGATCGCCGAGCACGACGCCCGGGGCCGCGCCAGCCGCCGCCCGATGCGGGTCGCGGCGACGATCCAGCTCGCCGTCACGGTGGTCTTCGTCGCGGCGGCGCTCGCGCTTCGGAGCCCGATCCAGGACGACCTGCTCTCCGGGAACGAGACCCTCTACTGGATCTACCTCGCGACCGTCACCGCCTATGGAGCGAGCTACTTCGCGCGCGGGTTCCTCGCCGGCAGCAACCGCCTCTCCCTGTTCGCGGCGCTGATCCTCTCGGAGTCGCTCTCGCGGGTCCTGTTTCCGCTCGCGGTCGCGGTCGGTATCGCGAGCGGCCAGGACTTCGTCGCGCTGGGGATGCTCGCCGCGCCGTGCCTGAGCCTGGTCGTGGTCCCGTTCGCGTTCACGCGCAGGGCGCGCGCCGAGCGCCCCGACGGGGAGGACGCCGAGGAGGGCGAGTTCACGCTCGCCCACGGATCCGACTTCGCGGCGGCCGTGCTGCTGATCATGATCAGCGAGCAGACCTTCCTCAACGCCGGTCCGCTGCTCGTCCAGGCGAGCTCCGGCGCCGCCCAGGCGGGGCTGATCTTCAACATCCTGATGATCGCGCGCGCCCCGATCCAGCTCTTCCAGGCGGTGCAGACGAGCCTCCTCCCCCACCTGACCAAGCTGCGCTCGGGCGGCGGCGACGAGGCCGGCGAGAGCTTCCGCACGTCGGTGCGGCTGACGCTCGCCGCGATCGTGATCTTCGCCGGGATCGTCGCCGCGGCGATGGCGATCGCGGGGCCCGAGCTGATGCAGATCGCTTTCGGCGACAAGTTCGACTACCCGCGCGGAGACCTGGTGATCGTCGCCGTCGCGATGGGGATCTACCTCGCCGCCGGGACGCTGAACCAGGCGGCGCTCGCCCAGGGCCAGGTCCGGCGCGCGGGAGCCTGCTGGTTCGGCTGCGCGATCGCCTTCGTCGTCTGGTGCCTGCTGCCGATCGGCGAGGAGGTCCGGCGGGTCGAGATCGGCTATCTCGGCGCCGCGGCGCTGCTCTGCGGGCTGCTCTACCTCGTCTACCGCTCGCCGCACCCGCGGCCCGAGGACGAGGTCGAGCCGGGCTCGCCGGAGGAGCTCGAGGCCCAGCTCGCATCCGCGGACGAAGCCGGGTAGGCCCGCGTGTCCGACTCCGAGCTGATTCTCGTCGCCGGCGCCCTGCTCGCGGCGGGGATCGCGGCGGCGCTGATCGCAAACCGCGTCCGCGTGCCGGGGTTGCTGCTCTTCCTCGCGCTCGGGATACTGGTCGGGTCGGAAGGGTTCGGCGGGGTCGACTTCGACGACGCCGAGCTGACCCGGACCCTGGGGACGATCGGGCTCGTGCTGATCCTCTTCGAGGGCGGGCTGAGCGCCGGCTGGAAGGAGGTCCGCCCGGTGCTCGGGTCGGCGATCTCGCTGGCGACGATCGGCACCGCGCTGACCGCCGTGATCACCGGCTTCGCCGCGGCGGCGATCTTCGACCTCGGGACGCTCGAGGGGCTGATCATCGGCTCCGCGGTCGCGGCGACCGACTCGGCCGCGATCTTCGCCGTCCTCCGCGGATCGAAGCTCAAGCGGCGGATCGCGCGCACGCTCGAGGGCGAGTCCGGGTTCAACGATCCCGTCGCCGTGCTGATGGTCGCCGGGTTCATCGACTGGATCCAGGAACCCGGCTACGGGGTCGTCGACATGGGACTGCACCTCGCGGTCGTCCTGACCGTCGGCGCCGTGCTCGGGGCCGCGATCGGCCAGGCGGCGAGATGGGCGTTCCGGACGCTCGACTACCCGACCCCCGGCCTCTACCCCGTCGCCTCTTTGGCGACGGCGGCGCTCGCCTACGGGCTGACCGAGACGATCGGCGGCTCGGGGTTCCTCGCCGTCTACATCGCCGGGCTCGCGCTCGGGACCGGCGACGTCCCGGCTCGCACGACGGTTACCGCATTCCACGAGGGCCTCGGCTGGATCTCGCAGATCGCGCTCTTCTTCCTGCTCGGGCTCCTGGTCTTCCCGAGTGCGCTCGTCGACGTGGCCGGCGAAGGGCTGCTGATCTCCGCGATCCTGATCTTCGCCGCGCGCCCGATCGCCGCCGCCGTCGCGACCGCGTTCGCGCCGATCGGCATGCGCGAGCGGCTGATGCTCGGCTGGGCCGGGTTGCGCGGGGCCGTGCCGATCTGGCTCGCGACGCTGCCGGTGATCGCCGGCGTCAGCGGCTCGTCTGTGATCTTCAACATCGTCTTCTTCGTCGTCGTCACCTCGACCCTGATCCAGGGCGCGAGCTTCGAGCGCCTCGCCAGGGTCCTCGGCCTGACGACGAGCGAGCCCGCGGTCCCGCGGCCGCTGGTCGAGGCCGGGACGATCCGCCAGCTCGGCGGCGAGGTCTTCGCCTACCGGGTCGCCGAGGACGCCGCGATCGCGGGGCGCCCGGTCCGCGACCTCGGGCTGCCGCGCGAGGCGCTTGTCAACGTGATCGTGCGCGAGGGCGAGGCGATCCCGCCGCGAGGATCGACCGAGATCCTGGCCGGCGACGAGCTCCACGTCCTCGTCCGCTCGGGGAGCCGCGACAGGGTCGAGGAGCTGAGCCGCAGGTGGCGCAGCGGGCCCGCGTTCGAGCCGCCGCCGCCGGTCGCGATCGGACGCGGCGTGCCCCAGGTCTTCACGGCCAGGCCGTGGCGCGAGGCGGACGGCGACCCCGCGCGACCGCCGACGGTCGACGGGGTCGAGGTCGCGTCGCGGCTGCGGACCCGCCGCGACCAGCCGGGCGCGCTCGTCGGGCTCGCCGACGGCCGCTACGCGGTCACCGGCTCGGTGCTCGGGATCGGTGGCCGCCAGCTGCTCGCCCGCTGGTGCGCCGAGCAGGTCGGCCGCGCCGAGGGCGGCGAGGAGCGCGCGTGGTGGCAGGAGGTCGCCGGCGTGCTCAACGCGCCCCGTCCCACGACGTAAAACGCCGGCTCCTCCGCTCAGGGAGCCGAAGGCGACCGGTAATCCGGGCGTAGCCCGGATGCGGGGCCGGCTTGGAGTTACTCGGCGCCCGCGGCGCTGACGATCTCGCGGTAGGCGGCGCCGGGGTCATCGGCGCCGAAGACCGCGGAGCCGGCGACGAACAGGCTCGCGCCGGCGTCGGCGACGCTGCCGGCCGTCTTCGGGTCGATGCCGCCGTCGACCTCGATCGCCGCGTCGGGGTCGATCGCGCGCAGCCGCTCGACCTTGCCCGGCGAGGAGTCGATGAACGGCTGGCCGCCCCAGCCGGGATTGACGGTCATGCAGAGCAGGACGTCGGCGCGGCCGACGAGCTCGCTCGCGGCGCTGACCGCGGTCCCGGGGTTGAGCGCCAGCCCGGCGAGGCAGCCGAGCTCGCGGATCGCGGTCAGGGTGCGGTTGTGGTGCGGGGTCGCCTCGGAGTGGATCGTGATGCAGTCGGCGCCCGCCTTGGCGAACTCCTCGATCTGGTTCTCGGGGCTCTCGATCATCAGGTGGACGTCGACCGCGCCGCCCGCCGAGTGGACCTGGTCGGCGATCGAGCCCGCGACCAGCGGCCCGATCGTGATCGGGGGCACGAAGTGCCCGTCCATGACGTCGACGTGGATCACGCGCGCGCCGGCGTCCATGACCTCGGCGACCTGGGAGCCGAGCTTCGAGAAGTCCGAGGAGAGGATCGAGGGCGCGACGCGCTTGGTCGCGAACAGCTCCTGGGCGGCGGTGGCGTCGCGGGAAGCGGCTTCCATCACCCGCAGCCTAGATCGAACGCAACATCGAATCGCCGCACTGCTGGCACTTCATGTCCTCGGTGCGGCTCATGCGGGCGATCGTCTGGTGCTCGCCGCAGTTGGGGCACTGCGAGACGAGCTCGTAGCGGCGCAGGCAGTAGACGCAGACGTAGCGGCCGGGGAGCTGGGCCGGGCGGAGCCACGGCTCGCCGCACCCCGGGCAGTTGGGGCGCTCGAGCTGGACGCTCGACTTCGACGCTTCGTCGTCTTCTTTGGGCTCCTCCGCCATCGAGACGATCGTTACGCGGGTCAGAGCGCGCGCCTGGGTATTTCGTGGCCGCGCAAGAACGCCTCCGCCTCCATCGCCCGCTTGCCGGGCGGCTGGACGACATCGAGCCGCAGCCCGCCCTCGGCGGTACCGAGCACGAGCCGCTCGGGGTCGATCTCGCCCGCGGGCGGCCCGTCGGCGACCGCGGTCGCGCTCTTGACTCCGAGCCTTTCCCCGCCCTCGAGCTCGACGTAGGTCCCGAGCCGCGTCGCGATCGCGCGCACGATCCGCTCGAGCTCGCTCGCGGGCCGCGCCGGATCGAGGCGGCGCTCGCCTGGGTCGAGCTTCTCGGCGTAGGTCGCGCCCTCTTCGCCCTGCTCGGTGAGCTCGAGCTCGCCGCGCTCGAGGCGGTCGAGCGCCGCGACGAGCAGCTCCCCCCCGAGCTCGGCGAGCCGCGCCTCGAGCGAGTCGAAGTCCTCGCCGGCGCCGATCTCGATCTCCTCGACCAGCGCGACCGGCCCGGCGTCGAGCGCCTCGACGACGCGGAAGATCGCGACCCCGGTGCGCTCGTCGCCGGCGATCAGCGCCCTCTCGATCGGCGCCGCGCCGCGCCAGCGCGGGACCAGCGACGGGTGGACGTTGAGCATCGTGTGCTCGCTCAGCAGCGGCTCGGCGATCAGCTGGCCGAAGGCGCAGACGGCGATCGCGTCGGGGTTCGCGGCGCCGATCGCCTCGACCGCTTCCGGATCATTGACGCTCTCGGCTTGGAGGACCGTGATTCCGAGCTCGCGCGCGGCCTCGGCCGCGGGCGGCGGCGCGAGCTTCCGGCCCCGGCCGCGCTTCGAGTCGGGCGGGGTGACGACGAGCGCCGGGCGGTGGGGCGAGTCGGCGAGCCGCCGCAGGACGTCGGCCGCGAACTCGGATGTTCCGAGGTAGACGGTCCTCAGGACTCGGTGCCCTCTTCGTCCTCCTCGGGCTGCGGTGGCGCGTAGGTGTCGCCCTCGCGGAGCGCCCGCATCGCGCCCTTGCGCTGCTCGCGCTCGGTGCGCTGGAGGATCAGCACGCCGTCGAGGTGGTCGATCTCGTGCTGGAGCACCCGCGCCTCGAGGCCCGACGCCTCGATCAGGATCGGCTCGCCGCTCGCGTTGAGGCCGCTGACCCGCGCGTGGAGCGGGCGCTCGACGTCGACGACGATGCCCGGCAGGCTGAGGCAGCCCTCCTCGGCGGTCACGAGGTCCTCGGAGGTCCACTCGATCACGGGGTTGATCAGTGCGGTCGCGGGCGCGTCGTGGCCGGCCTGGAAGACGAGCGCCCGGCGCAGGATCCCGAGCTGGGTCGCGGCGAGCCCGACCCCCATCGAGTCGCGCATGACCCGCACCATCCGCGCGAGGTCGGCGATCAGCGCCTGGTCGAACTCGGTGACCGGCGAGGCCTTAGAGCGCAGCACCGGATCGCCGAACTTGGTCACCTCGGCGAGCGCCTCGCGGCGGCGCTCGAGAACCTCGGGCTCGAGGCCCTCGGGCTCCTCGGCGGTCTCGATCGGAGCGTCGTCGTGCTCGTCGAGGACCTCGGTCGCTGTCTGGTCCTCGGCCATCGCTCCGAGATTACTCTAGGCTTGGATCAGTCCAACGGAGGGGTCGAAATGCAGGGTCGGATCGCCGCAACTCTTGGAATCTCGGTCGTCGCGCTGCTCGCCCCGGCGAGCGCCGCCTCGGCGACCGACTTCTTCGTCAACAGCACGACGGGCAACAACGCCAACGACTGCCTCTCGGCCGGCTCGCCATGCCTGACGATCGGCCTCGGGACCGGCGCCCTCGCCAAGGCCGCTGACAGCGAAGGCAACCGCGTCCTGCTGGCCGACGGGCTCTACGCCGAGAATCTGACCGGTAGCAACGCGATCCGCTCCGGGATCACGCTCTCGAGCTCCGACGGAGACGTCGACCCCAAGCCCGTCCTGGCCGGCCCGACCAGCATCGATTCGACCGGAGGCTCGATCGACCACCTCGAACTGACGACCGCCGCCGACCCCGTGCTCCAGGTCAGCGGTCCGGGGATGATCGCCGACAACGCGTTCACGAACAACGGGTCGCCGCCGGGCGTCCGGATCGCCCTCGTCGGCGGGTCCGGGAACGTGACGATCGAGCGCAACGAGTTCACCAACGACCTGGTCGGGGACGACACCGCCGTGGCCAAGGTCGTCTCCGGCCTCAGTCTCAGCGTTCTCAACAACGAGATATCTGACTTCTGGCGCGGGGTGTTCGTGAGCCAGGGCTCCCCGACCGTGATCCGGGGCAATGAGATCACCGGCATCCGCGACATCGGTGAGGGGATATCGATCGCCGGTGGGCTCGGCCACGAGATCACCGGCAACCGCATAGTTGATGACGCGCCCGCAATCCTTGCCGGTACAGGGATCCTCGTCGGGTTCTTCAACGCGCCGGCATCGGCAACTCTGTCTCGCAACCGGATCCTCGGTGCGTTCGCCGAAGGCATCTCCGCCTTCAACACCGACGCGCTCAGCTCAAACAGCGACGTCGTCGACGGCTCGAGCTTTTCGTTGGTCGCCCACGACGCCATCGGCGCCGGAAACGGCAACGCGACCGTCACCAACGCGACCTTCTGGGACGCGAGCGCCGACAACATGGTCGCGGCCGGCGCCCACATAACGCTCAACTCTTCGATCACCGGGGACGCGAGCACCAACAACGGCGGCACCTGCGCGATCAGCTTCTCGCGCGGGGACGCGACCGGGACGCCGGGTGACCTCACCGACTGCAACGACTTCCAGACCACCGACGATCCGATTTTCGTCAACGAGGCGTTGAACGACTTCCACCTCCAGTCGACCTCGCCGATGATCGACGCCGGCGACCCGGCATCGGCGGCCGGGTTGCTCGACTTCGACCTCGAGCCGCGGGCGATGGGCGGCGTCGGCGGTTGCGCGCCGGTCCCGCCGCGGCGCGACATCGGCGCCGACGAGTTCGTCAAGGCGCCGGCACCCGGATCCGCTTGCCCCGCGGTCATCACGCCAGTAGCCACCACGCCGGCGAAGAAGAAATGCAAGAAGGGCCGCAAGCTGAAGAAGGGCAAGTGCGTGCGGAAGAAGCGGAAGAAGAAGTAACGACCTACTGAGGATCGACGTCGACCCCGACCGCGACGCCCTTCAACTCGCGCGAGCCGGCGGCTGACTCGACCGCGTCGCGAACCGCTGCGACCGTCGCCTCGCGCGCACCCAGGGGCGCCTTGACCAGCAACCGCCGCCGGTGGCGGCCGCGGACGCGGAAGAGCGGCGCCGGGCCGAGCACCGATGCGCCCTCGCCGAGCCCGGCCGCGACCTGGTCGCGGAGGCGCTCGGCGGCCCACTCGAGCGCGCCCTCGTCGGGCGAGGCGAGGCCGATCTCGATCAGGTGCGAGAACGGCGGGTAGGCGAGCGCCTCGCGGCGCGCGAGCTCGCCGGCGAGGAATCCCTCGGAGTCGTGGGTCGCGGCAGCGCGGATGCTCGGGGCGTCGGGCGAGAGCGTCTGGACCAGGACCTTGCCCCCGGCGGCCCCGCGGCCGCTGCGACCCGCGAGCTGGGTGATCAGGGCGAAGGTGCGCTCCTCGGCGCGGAAGTCGGGGAAGCGCAGGGTCGCGTCGGCGTCGAGGACGACCGCGAGCGTGACCTCTGGGAAGTCGTGCCCCTTGGCGACCATCTGGGTGCCGACGAGGACGCCGCTGTCGGACTCGTCGAAGCGGCGCAGGATCGCGGCGTGGCCCGACGAGCCCGCGACCGCGTCGGTGTCGAGGCGGAAGACCGGCATCGGCGCGAGCAGCCGCTCGAGCTCGTCGGCGACGCGCTCGGTCCCGGCGCCGACCTGGGCGAGGCTCGCCGACCCGCACTCGGGGCACGCGTCGGGCTTGGACTCCGAATGCCCGCAGTGATGGCAGCGGAGCGTGGTGTGGCCGTGGAGGACGAGCGAGACGTCGCAGTCGGGGCACTGGAAGGCGTGGCCGCAGGAGCGGCAGGCGAGGTGCGGCGCCCAGCCGCGGCGGTTGATCAGGACGATCGCCTTGCCGCCCTCGCGGGCGACCTCGCCGAGCGCGTCGATCGTCTTCTCGTGCAGGGGGCCGGAGACCTGACCGGAGACCTTGCCCCTCATGTCTACGAGCTCGACCGGCGGCATCGGGAAATCGTCGACGCGGTCGGGGAGCTCGAGCCGGCGCATCTCGCGGCGGCTCTCGGGGCGCGGCGTAGCCGAGCCGGCGACGAGAACCGCGCCGGCCTCATCGGCCCGTCGCGACGCGACGACCCGCGCGTCGTAGCGCGGATCGCCCTCCTGCTTGTAGGAGGAGTCGTGTTCCTCGTCGACGATGATCAGGCCGAGGTCGGCGACGGGAGCGAAGACCGCCGAGCGCGGCCCGACGCAGACCCGGGCAACGCCGGAGCGCAGCCGCCGCCACTCGTCGTAGCGGGTCCCGACCCCCATCCGCGAGTGCAGGACCGCGACGTCCTCCCCGAGCCGGCCGCGGACGCGGCCGACGGTCTGCGGCGTCAACGCGATCTCGGGCACGAGCACGATCACCCCGCGGCCGCGCTCGAGCGCCGCCTCGGCGGCGGCGAGGTAGACCTCGGTCTTGCCCGAGCCGGTGACGCCGTGGAGCAGGAACTCGCCGCCCCCGTCGAGCGCCGAGACGATCTCCTCGACCGCCGCGCGCTGCGCGTCGTTGAGGCGGACGACGGGCGACGGGGCGCCGTCGCCCTCGGCCTCGGGCGCGCGGCGGCGCTCGACCCGCTCGAGCTCGAGCAGCCCGCGCTCGGCGAGCCGCTTCAGGGTCGCGGGGTCGATTTCGGACGCGCGGCGCAGATCGGACGACGTTCGGGGCCCGGCGGCGAGCGCGCGGAGCGCCGCCCGCTGGCGGATGCCGAGCTTGCGGCCGCCGCCGGGGACGCTGCCGTCGGCCGCGGCAGCGCGGCCGAGGTCGGTGAGCGCGGCGCGCAGCTCGCTCTGGGCCTTGGCGCGCTGGCCGCCGCGCCCGGTCCCGGGTGGCAGCACGAGCCCGAGCCCGCGCGAGGGGGTCGAGACGTACTCGCGCGCGGCCCAGAGCCCGAGCCGCACGAGCTCGGCCGGGACCCCGGCCTCGAGCGCCTCGATCGGCTCGGCGAGCCGGTCCGGCGGCAGCTCGCTGGTCTCGGCGACCTCGACCACGACCCCGAGCAGCTTCTGGCGACCGAACGGGACACGGAGCACGCTCCCGACCCCGACGTCGGACATCTCGGCCGGAATCCGGTAGTCGAACGGGCCGCGCAGGGCGCGGGCGCTGGTCAACGGCTCGACCTTCGCGATCGTCATCCAACGAATGTAGGAGCGTGAGCGGACACGGCGTGCGGTAGCTTCTGTGGCGGACAGCGGGACTACGACGAAAGGGAGACACGATGCGGGGATTGATGCGGAAGCTGGTGGGATCGACCGCCGCGGTGCTGACCGCTTCGTTCATCTGGGCGAGCGCCGTCTCGGCCAACGTCTACTGCGTCCCCCACGAGGTCGTCGACCCCTCCTGTACCTCCGGTCAGGGCAAGGCAACGATCCAGGCGGCGTTCTCGGCCGCGGCTACGAACGCCGGCGCCGACAGCGTGCGGATCGGACCCGGTACCTACCCGGAGAACGCCGCATACTCCAGCGCCCTGGCAGGCAACACGGTCACCGTCGTCGGCGCGGGCGAATCGTTGACCAACATCGACATGTCGACGACGGGGAGCACGATCGGCCTCCGGGTTCAGGGCCCGGCCGGCTCGAGCGCCAGCGACCTCAGCGTCACGATCCCCGCGAACGTCGACGCCGGTGACACCGGGCTCATGCTCGGTGGGGAGACCGCCGGGACGCGGCTCCGGGTCGAAGGCCCCGCTGCGAACAACGTCGCCGGAGTCCAGATCTTCGGAACGGCAACGCTCGACGATTCGACCGTAGACCTGCCGGTCGGCGCATCGAACGGCTCGACGGCGATCCGGCAGTCGAACGCGGGCACTCCGACAGTGACCGACTCGACTCTCAAAGCAAGGACCGGAGGCACGACGAGCGGGCTCGGGAACGTACTGACGATCGAGCGCTCGCGGATCACGGCGGAGGTGGGTACTTCCAACGACAGCGGAACGGTCGCCGTTCGCGACTCGATCATCGACCTGGGATCGTTGGCCAGCGCGCGGGGTATCCAGGCCGCGAACTTCAACAACGGCGTGAACCCGATCACCGCGAACGTCGACGGCGTGACCATCGTCGGCGGCGGCGCGAGCTCGCGCGGGATCTCAGCGGTCGCCGACAGCGGGCTCCCGGCCAACGGCCCCGGCGACATGGTCGACGACGGCGAGAACTCGACCGTGAACGTGGCCAACACGGTGATCAGCGGCCCGACGAACCCGATCGGGGTCGAGGCCGACCGCGGCCAAACCGCGGTCGTGAACACCGACTACTCGAACTACAACGCCGCCTTCAACTTCTTCGATACTGACATCAGCAACGGAGGGGCCTTCGGGAACGTGAGCGTCAACCCGATGAACCAGACCAACCTCGCCCCCGACTTCGTCAACCCGGGCGCGGGCGACTACCACCTCCAGGCGACCTCGCCGCTGGTCGACATCGGCGACCCCGCCGCTCCGGCTCCGGCGCGCGCCGACATCGACGGGGATCAGCGGGCCGCGAGCGCCGCCGCGGTCGCATGCCCGCCGGCGGCCGCGACCCGCGACATCGGCGCCGACGAGGTGACGTTCGACTGCGTCGCGCCCGAGACCTCGATCACCGACGGGCCGTTCGGGGCCACGAACACGACGACGCCGACCTTCGAGTTCGAGTCCACTGGCGGGACAAGCTTCGAGTGCAGCGTCGACGGCGCGGCGTTCGGACCGTGCAGCGGCCTGAGCTCGCACACCACCGCGGCGCTGAGCGTCGGACCGGACCACAGCTTCGCGGTCCGCGCGTCGGACGCGAACGGTAACGTCGACCAGACACCGGCACAGCGCGACTTCGTCATCGATCAGACCGTGCCGGACACGATGATCACCGGCGGGCCGACCGGCCTGACGAACGAGAGCACGCCGACCTTCAGCTTCACCAGCGAGCCCGGGTCCACCTTCCAGTGCCGCCTCGACGACTCCGATCCGTTCGCGGCCTGCAGCGGGCCGGGGAACACCCATACGCCGCCTTCGGGCCTCGCGGACGGGACCCAGACCTTCGAGGTCATCGCGATCGACGCAGCGGGCAACGTTGAGACGCTCGCGGCGAGCCAGGTCTTCACGGTTGACCAGACGCCGCCGGTTACGACGATCACCCCCATCGGGCTGACCAACGACAGCACGCCGATCTTCGGGTTCTCGCAGGAGGCCGGGTCGACGGTTCAGTGCGGTTTCGACGGCGGCCCATTGGGGGCGTGCAGCGGGCCCGGCAGTACGCACACCCCGCCCCTTGCGCTCAGCGACGGCCCGCACACGTTCGAAGTTCAGGCGACCGACCAGGCGGGCAACGCCGAGGTTTCCCCCGCGAGCGAGGACTTCACGGTCGACACGGCCCTGCCGGTGACGATGATCACCGGTCCGAGTGGGCAGACCAACGACAGCACACCGACCTTCGGGTTCTCCAGCGAGCTGGGCTCGACGTTCCAATGCCGGATCGACGGCGGCGCTTTCGGCGCCTGCAGCGGACCCGGGGACGCCCACACGCCGGCGGTCGCACTGACCGACGGCCTGCACACCTTCGAGGTCAAGGCGACCGATGCGGCCGGCAACCTCGAGCTCACCCCCGCGAGCCGCTCCTTCACGGTCAACACCAGCGTCCCGCCGCCCCCCGTAGTCATTCCTCCACCGGGCGACGACGATGACGATGACGCGGGCGCCCAGAAGAAGAAGTGTAAGAAGGGCCAGAAGCTGAAGAAGGTCAAGGGGAAGAGGAAGTGCGTGCGCAAGAAGGCGCTGAAGAAATGAGGACACGGTCCGCGCGCCGGATCGCGGCTGCCGTCGCGCTGAGCGCCGCGGCGCTGGCAACCAGCGCCGCGGCGGCGAGCGCCAACGTCTACTGCGTCAACGTCGCCGGCGGCGACTGCACCGACACGCCAGCGGACTTCGGCGCCGCGCTGTCCGACGCGAACAACAATCCCGGCCTCGACACGGTGCGACTCGGTCCCGGCACCTATTCGACTCTCGCCCCCGGAGGGTTCGTCTACCAGGGAGGCGCCGGCAACCCGGTCGAGATCGACGGCGCCGGGGTCGACCAGACCGAGATCGCCGTCCAGCCGCCCAATATGGCTCCGGCGGCGATGACCCAGTTCAAGGGCCTGACGATCGACAGCGGGAGCACCGGGTCAATCGTTTCCGACCTCTCGATCGAGCTGCCGACGCCGGTTTTCGTCGACATCCTGAACCCCTTCGGCCTCAACCAGGAATACGTCGCGCTGCGCGACGGCGGCAACTCGCTGATCAAGCGCATCAGCATCGGATCGCCGGGACAGCCGCCGATGTACGGCAGCGGGATCATCTCCGACGGCGCCGAGACGCAGATTCAGGACTCGTCGATCGTGCTCGGCTGGGGTGATGGCAACTACCCGAGCTACGCACTGAGCTCAACCGCGTCGACCAACGGCGACTTGGAGGTCAGCGATTCAAGGCTCGAGAGCTCACAGACGGTCCGCTACTCGAATCAGGGTTCCGGTGGGAAGCTGATCGTTGACCGATCGACGCTCAGGGCGACGAACAAGGGCGTCTACGCCGAGGACGGCGACGTGAGCCTCAGCAACAGCGTCATCGAGCTTGGAGCTTCGGCCAACGCGATCGGGCTCGACGCGAGCTTCTCGAACACCAACAGCGCCCTTTCGAGCATCGTCGATATCGACGGGTCGACGATCGTCGGCTCGGGGGCGAACCAGCGCGGCGTGTATGCGGCCGCATACGACAACAACAACGCCGGGGTGGACCCCGACATCGCGGATATCGACGTCCGCAACACGGTCATCGATCTGCGCGGCGCGAACCCGATCGCCGTCGAACGCTACGACGACGCCGACGGAACCGCGGACGTCAGGATCGACCACTCGTCGCTCGACGCCTCGACCAACGTCAGCACCTCGGTTGCCCCGATGAACCCGGGTGCGATCACGCTCGGCGCGGGCAACCTCACCGGGCCGCAGCCGCCGTCGGACTTCGTTGCCTTTCCGACCGACCTCCACCTCGCCGCCGGCTCGTCGCTCCTCGACGCCGGCGATCCCGCCGCGCCGGCTGCGGGAACTCTCGACCGCGACGGGAACCCGCGCGCCGTCGACGCCACCCCGGCGTGCAACGGCAACGTCGACCGCCGCGACATCGGCGCCTACGAGTTCGTGCCCGCCCCGCCGAGCTGCAACCCGCCGGACGGAGGCAGCGGCGGCCCTGGCGCAACACCGGGCGTGACGCCGCCGGTGACCCTCCCCGCTACGCGCAAGAAGTGCAGGAAGGGCCAGAAGCTGAAGAAGATCAAGGGCAAGCGCAAGTGCGTGCGCAAGAAGCGCAAGCGCTGACGCAGAGGCGTATCGTCGTCGGGCATGAGATTGAGGCGAGCGATCGGGATGCTGGTAGCGGGGGCATCGCTCGCGTTTCCATCAGCGGCGCTCGCCGACGAGCTCTACGCCGACAACACCGGCGTCTTCGCCGACTGCACGCAGGCGAGCCCGTGCCAGCTCAGCACGGCGCTCGTCGAAGCGGCGAGCGGAGACACGATCCACGTCGGCGGCGGCAGCTACGCGGCGATCAGCCTTCCCGACGGGGTCTCGGTGATCAAGGAGAGCTACCCGGCGCCTCCGGCACAGGACACGAGCGGCCCCGCGACGATCGGCACGATCGGCGACGCGACGCCGGCGATCACGGTGCCGGCCGGCACCGCGCCGCGGACGATCGACGGATTCGTGCTGCGCGGCGGCGCCTTCCCCGCCGCGGGGACGCTCGACGTAGCGGCCAATGTCGACAACCTGACGATCTCGGGGAACACGTTCGACGACACCGATGACGGCGTCTTTGTGCACCTCAAGATCAGCGGCGGTTCGCCGCGGATCACCGGCAACACGTTCAGCGGCGTCGACGAGGACATCATTCGCCGTGCGATCACCTACGCGGGGACCGGGAACCCGGAGATCGACGCCAACCAGATCGACGCCTATCTCCTCGGCATCGAGATCTCGGGGACGGCGGGCGACTTCGCGACCGTCGACATCCACGACAACGAGCTCACCGGCATATACGACATTGGAATGGTGAATGTCGGCATCGGACTCTGGCTCAAGCACACCGACGGGACGCTGACGGAAAACCTGATCGAGTCGGCGCCGGCCGCGCCGCTTGTCGAGGGCGTCGACGTCTCGAGCACGGCGACCAGCACGACTCCGTTGCGGGCATGGCGAAACGAGATCTACGGGGCGGGCAACGGCTTTCGCATCTCCGGCCTCAACCCGGTCGAGCTCCGCGATGAGGTCTACGGGAACAACGGCATCGCGCTGGTGATCGTCGGCGTGGACCCGGTGACCGTGACCGCGACCGGGATCACGACCCAGAGCACCAACCCTCTGTTTTACGAGGTCTCCCTGGGCTCAGCGGGCTCGTCGCTGACCCTCGATTCCAGCTTCATCGGAGACAACGGCGCGCAGAACTTCTTCGCCGGCGGCGGCGGGACTTGCACAAGCACCTTCTCCGCGACCAGCGACGCGACCACAGGCTGTGCCGGCATCCAAGCAGGCGTCGCCCCGATGTTCGCCGACCCGAGCCCCGCCGCGAACGACTTCCATCTCGTCCCGGGCTCGCCGCTGCTGGACGCCGGGAATCCCGCGCCTCCACCCGCGGGGGAGCTCGACATCGACGGCGAGGCGCGTGCCCTCGACGCAACCCCCGCCTGCCCCCTAGTCCTCCGCCGCGACATCGGCGCCGACGAGCTCGGCCCCGCGGCGCCCTTCTGCCCTCCGCTCGCCGGCGCGCCCGGCCCGGGTCCCGGCGTGGGCCCTCCGACCACGAAGAAGTGCAAGAAGGCCAAGAAGAAAAAGAAGGCGACGGCCTCGAAGAAGAAGAAGAAGAAGCGCAAGTGCAAGCGTAAGAAGCGCCGCAAGAAGTAGGGTCCCCCCGTGGACCTGCAGCCAGGCGAGAGCGTGATCTACGAGGGCCACCCGTCCTGGCGGGCGATCATCGGCTTCTATCTCAAGGGGATCGTCGCGGGCGCGCTGATCGCTGTCCTCGCCGCGGTCATCGACTCGACCGGGCTCGGGATCCTCGTCTTCGCGGTGATCGTCGGGGTCACGATCCTCGCCGGCTTCATCAAGCGGATCGCGACGACCTACACGATCACCGACCACCGGCTCAACATCAAGCGCGGGATCATCTCGCGCAAGGTCCAGGAGACGCGCCTCGGGCGGGTCCAGAACGTGAACTTCCAGCAGACGGTCTACCAGCGGACGATGCAGATCGGCGACGTCGACTTCGACACCGCGGCCGGCGACGACTACGGGTTCGTGTTCGCCGGAGTCGCCGAGCCGGAGAAGGTCGTCGAGCAGGTCGACCGCGCCACCCAGGGCGCGTCGGGGCTCGAAGAGACGAAGAAGAGCTGAGCTAGACCGCGGCGCCGGCGCCGGCGGCCTTCGCCAGCGCCTCTGCACGATCGGTCTGCTCCCAGGTGAAGTCGGCGTCGTCGCGGCCGAAGTGGCCGTAAGCCGCCGTCTTCGCGTAGATCGGCCGGTGCAGGTCTAGGTAGTCGCGGAATGCACCGGGGCGCAGGTCGAACTCCTCCTGGACGATGTTCGCGATCTGCGAATCGGGAAGCTTGCCGGTCCCGAAGGTCTCGACCATGACCGAGACCGGGTGCGCGACGCCGATCGCGTAGGCGACCTGGACCTCGCAGCGCTCAGCGAGCCCGGCCGCGACGACGTTCTTGGCGACGTGGCGAGCCGCGTAGGCGGCCGAGCGGTCGACCTTCGACGGGTCCTTGCCCGAGAACGCGCCGCCCCCGTGGCGCGCGGCGCCGCCGTAGGTGTCGACGATGATCTTGCGCCCGGTGAGCCCGCAGTCGCCCACCGGTCCGCCGATCACGAAACGGCCGGTCGGGTTGATCAGCGTCGTCTCGGCGATCCGCTGTGGGTCGTGGAGGCCGTCCGGGAGCACCGGCTCGATCACGTGCTCCAGCAGGTCCGGGCGGATCTGGGAGTCGCGGTCGGCTTCCTCGGCGTGCTGGGTCGAAATCAGCACCCGCTCGATGTCGACCGGCTTGCCGTCGCGGTAGCGGACCGTGACCTGGGTCTTGGCGTCGGGGCGAAGGTAGGGAAGCGTGCCGTCCTTGCGGACCTCGGCGAGCCGCTTGGCGAGCCGATGCGCGAGCGAGATCGGCAGCGGCATCAACTCCGGGGTCTCAGAGGTCGCGTAGCCGAACATCATCCCCTGGTCACCGGCTCCGGCGACGTCGTCGTCGTCCTCGGAGCCCTCCTCGCGTGACTCCTGGGCGGCGTCGACGCCCTGGGCGATGTCGGGTGACTGCTGGTCCATGCGCTGGAGCACCTCGACTGTGTCGGCGCCGAACTGGGGGTCGAAGCCGTCGTAGCCGATCTCGCGAATCACGTCGCGGGCGATCGTGTCGAGGTCGAGGTTCGCCTCGGTGCGGTACTCGCCCGAGATCACGACCAGGTTGGTGTTGACGAGGGTCTCGCAGGCGACGCGCGCCTGGTCGCCCTCGCCGTGGGCGAGGACGGCGTCGAGGACCGAGTCGGAGATCGCGTCGCTGACCTTGTCCGGGTGCCCCTCGGTCACGGATTCCGAGGTGAACAGGTGCTCGTTCTCTGCCAGCGGGATGTCGGTCACTGCTTTAACGCCTCCTGGTCGGTCAATCGATCGTTATGAAGACGCGGGAGCGTAGCTTCTCTGCGTCGCCGCTGACGCCGAGCGCCAGCGAGTGAAGCTTGCGGATGTCGTCCCGGAAAGATGCATAGAGAGGATCTTCGACCCTGCCCAAGGCCTCGGCGAGGTCGAGGAACTCGTCGAGGTTGAGGAAGACTAGCGCCGAGAGCTCGTTCGGGAGCGGATCGACCGCGGTTTCGAACACCTCGGCGGTCCCGAGCCGGTTCTCGCCACCCGCCCTCACCTGCTCGATTCCGGCCGGATCGGTCGAGATCACGAGCTTCTCGTCGAAGACCGCATAGGTGAGGTTGATCTGCGGGGAGACCTGGAGCTGGTGGGCCTCGACCCCGGCGATCTCCGAGGTCGTGAACCCCGGCAGCCTCTCTCCGGCACCCGGCGTGATCGCGCGCGCGATCGGCCCCTGGAGCCGCGCCAGCGCCTCGCGCGCCTTGTCCTCGTCGACGTCGTCGACGATCAGGCTCGCGTACGGGATCCCGTCGGTCGGCTCGGCGACCAGCGCCGCCTCGCCGCCGAGCGCCGGCAGCAGGTCCTTCGCGGGGTCGATCTTTGCCTCGTCCCGGAGCCGCTGGGTGAACGCGGTCAGCGACTCGGCGAGGCCGGGCTCGGAGCCCGAGGCGCGCGTGAGCAGCTCGGCGAGGCCGTCGCCGGCATCGTCGATCCCGACGTAGCCCATCGCCCGGGAGCCGACGTCGTCGGTGAGCGTGGGGCGAAACTCGTCGAGGGTCGAGAAGAACGGCGGGTTCGCCTCCGCCTTCTTGGCGTCGAGGTCGCTGTAGAGCTCGATCTCGACGCCGTCGTCGCGGGCGATCGCCGCCGCCGCGACGCCGCGGGTCGCGTCGTAGTCGACGAACGGCTCGAGCTGGGTCGCGGCGGTCGAGGTACTGCCGGCGACCAGGCTCTGGACCCCGGTCGCCGAGAGGTAGAGGTCGGCGAACCGGTTCTCGGGCAGCTCGTCGCGGACCTGCTCGGCGACGGGATCCTCCTCGAGCGTCTTCGCCTCCCCCTCACCGGCGCCGATCAGCGCCCGCACCGCGGCGTCGTCGCCGAGCAGCAGGAAGTCGCCGTCGAAAGCGGTCGCGTAGCCGCTCGGGTAGGTGTTGACGTCGACGTCGCCCTGCTTGGCGGTCTCGGGCGTCTCGGGCGGGACCGCGGCGGCGAGAAACTCCTCGGCGCGCTCGCGGTCGTCGACCGAGATCATCTGCGCGCTCGCCGTGGCCGCGCCCGAGGGGACGATCGCGAGCGAGGCGTCGTCGCCCGCCCAGGGGCGGACGTCGTCCTCGTAGGTGATCGCGGTGCCCGAGGGGGGCTTGAAGAGGTCGAGCGCCGCCTGGCCGAGCTGCGGGAAGCGCGTCAACCGGCCGAGTACCTCGCCGGCGCGGTCGAACTGTGCGGCGTCGTCGTCGAGCGTCAGGTGCGCGTAGAGCAGCGCGTCGGAGGGCACCTTGGCGATCGTGGCGTCGCCCGGCGCGCACTCCTTGGCGGCCGAGATCTGGCACGGGACTCCAGGCAGGGCGACGAACTTGACCAGCGCGTAGAGCAGCAGCACCCCCGCAACGGCTCCGATCCGCCTCCGGGTCGAGGGCGAGCGCCCCTGCCAGAGGCGGCGGACGCGGCTCTCGACGAGGCGATCGAACCCGCGCGAGACGCGCCAGGCCTGCTCGCGAAGCCAGTAGCCGATCGCCCTGAGCCGGGTCTTGGAGCGAAAGCGGACGTCCTTGGGGAGGCTCGGCCGACGCAGCTTCGGCGCCGCCAGGTTGACGCGCGGAAATCTCCCGGAGCCCTTGAGCTTGGCCTTCGCCTTCGCCTTCGTCTTCGCCCCGACCTTGGCCTTTGGCTTGGCCTTCGGCTTCGCCCGGGACTTGCGCTTTGGCTTCGCTTTCGCCTTCGGCTTGGCCTCCCCGTCAAGGGAGGCTCGTCGCAGGCGTACTCGGGGGCGGCGCACGGGAAGGGGCTTATAGCGGAACCGGCGGAGGCCGCGCCTCAGCTCGATCCGGCCTTCTGCCAGCTCATCTTCTTGCGCCCGGAGCGCTCGACGTAGTCGATGATCAGCGGCACGCCCTCGAGCTTGTAGGTCTCGCGGAGCCGGTTCTCGAGGAAGAACGCCCAGTCGCGCGAGATCACGCCGCGGTCGTTGACCTGGATCGCGAAGCGCGGCGGGCGGCGCTCGACCTGGGCCGCGTAGAAGATCCGCAGCCGCTTCGAGCGCTTCTGCGGCGGCTGGCGCTCGGCGACGACGTCGGCGACGAAGCGGTTCAGCTCCGAGGTCTGGATCCGCCGCGCGGCTCGATCGGCGAGGTCGATCGCCTGCGCGAGCAGCTTGTCGAGGTTGCGCGGCGCCGTAGCCGAGGTCGTGATCACCGGCGGGCGCAGGCGGAGCTTGGCGTTGAGTCGCGCCTTGGCGTCGTCGAGGTCGGTCCGCGAGATGTCCCACTTGTTGAGCGCGATCACCGTCGCGCAGCCGGAGCGCATCGCGAGCTCGGCGACGCGCAGGTCCTCGGCGGTCACCCCCTCGTAGGCGTCGCAGACGACGATCGCGACGTCGGCGCGCTCCGCGGCGCGCTCGGTGCGGAGCTGCGAGTAGTAGTCGATCGTGCCCGCGACCTTCGCCCGCCGGCGCAGCCCCGCGGTGTCGACGAGCGTCAGGCGCCGCCCGTCGTGCTCGAGCTCGGTGTCGATCGCGTCGCGCGTCGTGCCCGCGGTCTCCGAGACGATCGCCCGCTCGGAGCCGAGCAGCGCGTTGAGGATCGAGCTCTTGCCCGCGTTCGGGCGCCCGAGGATCGCGATCCGGGGGGCGTGGTCGTCGTCCTCCGCTTCCTCGGGGTACCCGGCGCTGACCCCCCGGCCCCCCGCGGGTATCCGGCGGGTACCCAGGGCCTCGACCACCCGATCGAGAAGATCGCCCGTCCCGAGACCGTGGGCGGCGGAGACCGGCTGCGGCTCGCCGAGGCCGAGCTTGTTGAGCTCGGCGGTGAGCGGTTCGTCCTTGGCGGAATCGATCTTGTTCGCTGCGACGAGGACGGGCTTGGTCGAGCGGCGGAGGAGGTCGGCGAGGTCGGCTTCGCCCGGGCCGAGCCCGGCC
Source organism: uncultured Solirubrobacterales bacterium (assembly GCA_963817065.1). Classification (GTDB taxonomy): domain Bacteria; phylum Actinomycetota; class Thermoleophilia; order Solirubrobacterales; family 70-9; genus CAWFMO01. The sequence goes on along the minus strand of CAWFMO010000001.1, from coordinate 1,266,986 downwards.
TTGGCGTCGACCACGAGCAGCGCGACGTCGGCCTCTTCGATCGCGATCCGCGCCTGGGACTGGATCGAGCGCGCGAGCTCGGCCTCGTCGGCGAGGTCGACGCCGCCGGTGTCGATCAGCTCGAACTCGACGCCGTTCCACTCGCAGCGCTGCGCGAGCCGGTCGCGGGTGACGCCGGGCTCGGGCGCGACGACAGCCTCGCGGCCGCCGCTGAGCCGGTTGACGAGCGTGCTCTTGCCGGCGTTCGGGAACCCGACCACAGCGACCTTGGGGACGCTCACGCCAGCCCCCTCTCCCTCGCGAGCTCGACGACCCGCGCCACGACTTCCCCGACCGCGAGCCCGGTGGTGTCGAGCTCGATCGCGTCCTCGGCGGCGCGCAACGCCCCGTGCTCTCGCTCGCGGTCGCGGTCGTCGCGCTCCGACTGCGCGGCCATCACCTCCTCCACCGGTCGCCCGATCTGCTCCGCGCGCCGCCGGGCGCGCTCCTCGGCGCTCGCGTTGAGATAGATCTTGAGCGGCGCGTCGGGGCTGACGACGGTCCCGATGTCGCGGCCCTCGGCGACGTAGTCGGCGCTCTCGATCAGCGCCCGCTGGCGCTCGACGAGCGCCGCGCGGACGCCCTCGTGGACCGAGACCTTCGAGGCGGCCGCCGTCACGTCCGGCTCGCGGATCGCGTCGGTCACGTCGTCGTCGTCGAGCGTCACGCGCGAGTCCTCGAAGCCGATCGCCGCCTCGTTCGCGATCCCCGCCATCTGCTCGGCGGAGTCGAGATCGGCCCCGGCGCGCAGGCCCGAGAGCGCGACGCTGCGATACATCGCCCCGGAGTCCAGGTAGGTGAAACCAAGCGCTTCGGCCACGCCGCGCGCCACCGTGGATTTGCCGGCCCCAGCCGGGCCGTCGATCGCAATGACCATGAGTTGAGACTAGGGAAGGGCTCTAGTTGACTGATTCGAGGTCGATCACGAACACGAGGGTCGCGTTCGGACCGATGCTCGGCGGCTGGCCCTGCTCGCCGTAGGCGAGGTCCGGTGGGATCACGAGCTGGCGGCGGCCGCCTTCCTTCATCCCGACGACGCCCTCGTCCCAGCCCTTGATCACCGATCCGCCGCCGAGCTCGAACTCGAACGGCTGGCCGCTGTCGTAGGAGGAGTCGAACTCCTCGCCGTTCTCGAAGTCGACGCCGACGTACTGGACGCTGACCTGGTCTCCTGCCTTGGCCTCGGCGCCGTCGCCGGGCTCGAGGTCCTCGATCTGGAGCTCGGCCGGCGGGTCGCCCTCGGGCACCTCGACGGTCGGCTTGTCGCCGCTCGACGCCGACTCGCTCGATCCGCCGTCGTCGTCGCCGCCACGGCCGACCAGGATGATGCCGACGACGGCCGCGAGCGCGACCGCGAAGCCGATCAGGATCTTTATCCGGCTGTCCACGGTGCGGCATCCTACGGATAGAGTGCACTCAATGCAGACCTGGGAGGTCAACGCGCTCGACGTCGAGCCGCACAAGCCGCTTGTGATCGATTCCGAGTCCGAGGGGCGCGCGATCGTGATCCAGCTTCCGGCGGCCGAGCAGCTCCAGGAGCACCAGGTCCACGAGCGCTCCTGGATGCTGGTCGTCAGCGGCGAGATCGAGATCACCGAGCCGGGCGGCGAGTCGGCGACCGGCGGCCCGGGGCTGCTGGCCGTCTTCGATCCCAACGAGCGCCGCGAGGTGACGGCGAAGTCCGACGCCCGCCTCCTGCTCGTGCTCTCGCCGTGGCCCGGCGTCGGCCACCCGAGCGAGTAGCGACTAGCCCGTCAGCGAGAGCAGGTCGCGCTCGAAGCCCGGGTAGCTGACCGCCGCGGCCTCGAAACCCTCGACCTCTACCCCCTCGCGCGAAGCGAGCCCGGCGACCGCGCCGAGCATCGCCAGGCGGTGGTCGCCCCGGGCGTCGAGCGTGCCGCCGCGCAGGCCCCCCGTGCCCTGAACCGCAAAGCCGTCGGGGCGGGCCTCGATCTCGGCGCCGAGGCCCCGGAGCCCTTCGACGACGCCGGCGATCCGATCCGATTCCTTGTGCCGCAGCTCGGCGGCCCCCGCGACCACCGTCTCGCCCTCGGCGAAGCAGCCGAGCATGCGCGACGAGCGGGAGCTCGTCGATCAGCGAGGGGACGTCGGCCGCTTCGACCTCGGCGCCGCGCAGCGGCGCGCGGCGGGCGCGCAGCGATCCGAGCGGCTCGGGGCCAGCGTCGTGGATCTCGTCGACGTCGAGCGCCAGCCCGTTGCGCTCCCCGGCGGCGCCCATCTCGACCCCCATCCGCGCGAGCACCGTCAGCAGCCCGATCCGGGTCCCGTTGAGCCCGACGTCGGTGAGCCGCAGGTCGCTGCCCTCGACCAGGAGCGCCGCGCAGAGCGCGAACGCCGCGGAGGAGAAGTCGCCAGGGACCTGGACGTCGACGCCCTCGAGCCGCTCGGCCGGAGCGATCGAGACCGCGTCGCCTTCGCGGTGGAGCTCGGCCCCCATCCCCGCCAGCAGCCGCTCGGTGTGATCGCGCGAGTGCAGGGGCTCGCGGACCGTCGTCTGACCCTCGGCGAGCAGCCCGGCGAGCAGCAGGCACGATTTGACCTGGGCGCTCGCGACCGGGAGCTCGTAGTCGATGGCCCGGAGCCGGGCGCCCTCGAGCTTCAGCGGCGGCAGACGGCCGTCGCGGCACTCGACCGAGGCTCCCATCGCGCGCAGCGGCTCGGCGACCCTGTCGACGGGGCGCGAGCGGATCGACTCGTCGCCGTCGAGCGTCCACTCCCCCTCACCCTGCCCCGCGAGCCAGCCCGGGAGGATGCGGAGCAGCGTGCCGGCGTTGCCGACGTCGATCGCCGCGGGCTTCGCGGCGCGCAGGCCGGGCCCCTCGATCCGCAGCGTCAGCCGATCGGAGGACTCGTCCTCGATCGAGACCTCGGCGCCGAGCGCCTCGATCGCGGCCAGGGTCGAGCGCGTGTCGGCCGCGTCGAGGTAGCCCTCGACGCGGCAGTGGGCGTCGGCCATCGCCCCGAACAGCGCCGCGCGGTGGGAGATCGACTTGTCCGGCGGCGGGCGCAGCTCGCCGCGCAGCGGGCCGGAAGGCTCGAAGCGGGTCGCGCTCATCCGCGCGCGACGAGTGCCGACGCCGTGGCCGAGCTCGCGGACCCGCTCCGCCGCCCGCTCGGCCTCCTCTTCTCCGGCGACCCAGATCGAGATCGCGCCGGAGCGCATGTCGGCCGCGGGGTAGAGCGCCATGTCCTCGATGTTGACACCCGCCTTGCCGAGCGCGAGCGCGAGCTCGGCGACGATCCCCGGCTCGTTCGGGACCCGGACCCGCAGCTCGTGGAGCACGCCGCCGGCCCCCTCGCCGGCGAGCAGCTCGTCACGGCGCTCACCGGCGCCGCGGTGCCAGTCGGCGAGCGCCTCGCCGTCGCCCTCGCGCAGCAGCCGCGAGGCGTCCTGGAGGCGCTCGACGACGCCGTCGATCTCGGCCGCGACGGCGTCGCTGTTGGAGGCGAAGATGTCGCCCCAGATGCTCGGGTTGGCGCCCGCGACCCGGGTCGTGTCGCGAAAGCTCGGGCCGACGTCGGGCATCCGCTCGTTCGATCCCGAGAGCTGCTCGGCCGCCTGGGCGGCGAGCACGTTCGCGAGCACGTGCGGGAGATGGCTGATCGTCGCCATGATCCGGTCGTGGCTCTCGGCGTCGATCGCCTGCGGGCGGGCGCCGAAGTCGGAGATCGCGCGCTGGAGCGCGTCGTAGAGGACGCCCTCGGAGCGCTCGCCCGGGGTCAGGTACCAGCGCGCGCCGTCGAAGAGCTCGGGGCGGGCGCCCTCGACGCCCGAGGTCTCGGCGCCGGCGAGCGGATGGCCGCCGACGAAGCGCGGCTCTTCGGCGAACTCGGCGGCGAGCTGGCGCTTGGTCGAGCCGACGTCGGTCACGACGACGCCGTCGCCGGTCGCCGCGAGCGCCTCGCCGACGAGCCCGGAGAGCGCGCTCACGGGGGCGGCGCAGAAGACGAGCCCGGCGTCGCGGCACGCGGCGGCGACGCTGTCGGCGCCCTCGTCGAGGGCCCCGAGGTCGACCGCGCGCTCGAGGATCGCCGGGTCGGGGTCGTGGCCGCTGACCGCGGCGTCGAGCCGCTTGCGCGCCGCCAGGCCGATCGAGCCGCCGATCAGCCCGACGCCTAGGACCGCGATCCTCATGCGGGCCCGCTCAGCCGGCCCGGCGTCGCTGCTCGACCGCCCCGGCAAGCCGGTCGAGGGTCAGGACGGTCGTCTCCCAGTCCATGCACGCGTCGGTGATCGACTGGCCGTAGACGAGGTCCCCGGAGCCGAGGCTCTGGTTTCCGGCGACCAGGAACGACTCGAGCATCACGCCGACGATCGCCTCGTTGCCGCCCGCGATCTGGCCGGCGAGGTTCGCGACCACGTCGGGCTGGCGCTCGTGGTCCTTGCCGCTGTTGTCGTGCGAGGCGTCGATGACGATGCGCTCGGGCAGGCCCGCGGCGCGGAGCTGCTCGAGCGCCGCGGCGACCGGCTCGGCGCCGTAGTTGGGCGCCCCGCGCCCGCCGCGGAGGATGACGTGGCCGTCCGGATTGCCGACGGTGTGCTGGATCGCGGGGGTGCCGCCGAAGTCGACTCCGGCGAACGCGTGCTTGGCGGCCGCGGCGCGTACGGCGTCGACGGCGACCTTGACGTTGCCGTCGGTGCCGTTCTTGAACCCGACCGGCATCGAGAGCCCGGAGGCGAGCTGGCGGTGGATCTGGCTCTCGGTCGTGCGGGCGCCGATCGCGCCCCAGGCGACGAGGTCGGCGATGTACTGCGGCGTGATCGGGTCGAGGAACTCGCAGCCGACCGGCAACCCGAGGTCGAGCACCTCGCGGAGCAGCCCGCGGGCGACGTGGAGGCCGCCGTTGACGTCGCCGCTGCCGTCGAGGTGAGGGTCGTTGATCAAGCCCTTCCAGCCGATCGTCGTTCGCGGCTTCTCGAAGTAGACGCGCATCGCGATCAGCAGCTCGCCGTCGAGCTCGGCGGCCCTGGCGCTGAGGCGCTGCGCGTACTCGATCGCCGCGGCGGGATCGTGGACGCTGCATGGGCCGACGACGACGAGCAGCCGGTCGTCCGTGCGATCGAGGACTGCGGAGACCGCGGCGCGGCGCGCGAGGACCGCGTCCTCCTGGGCGGAGTCGAGCGGCAGCTCCTCGATCACCTGCGAAGGGGCGACGAGCGGGACGACGTGGTCGATCCGCTGGTCGCGGACCCGGTCGGAGCGGCTTGTCGGCTGGTCGGACATCTCAGTTCTCATTTCGCAAACCTCTTTCTACTGGTACGGGCACGGTCCTTGCGAGGGGGTCCTTGCGGATCTCGCATGGCGTCCGGCCAACTTGCTTGGGGGGACTGGTTGCGGCGCGCGCCGCAGTGCCGGACGCCTAGCTAAATCGCCAGTAGTGGAAGCGCGCAGTCGTATCCGGGGCGAGGGCCTCGCCGCTGAAGGGGGTCGAAGTGCGCATCTGCTTCACGCCCAACTTGTACCACGATCGGGCACGAACTCAAAGCGCATCGGAGAGCGCCGAGATGAACTTTTCGTTCTCGGGCCGGGTCCCATAGCTGACACGGATGTGCCCGGGCCCGCCGAGCGGGGTGCCCGGGCGCACCGCCACGCCCGCGGCGCCGAGCGCCTCGACGACCTCCGCCTCGTCGCGGTCGCCGAGGTCGATCCAGGAGAAGTTGGACTGGGTCGGCGCGGTCACGAGCCCGAGCTCGCCGACGCGCTCCTCGACCCACGACCGCTCGGCGAGGTTCTTCTCGACCCGGCTCGCGACGTCGTCCTGGTGCAGGATCGCCTCCGCGGCCGCCGCCTGGGCGATCGAGTTGACGCTGTAGGGCTGGCGCACCGCGTCGAGCGCCGAGCGGAACTGGGGCGAGCCGAGCCCGTAGCCGACCCGCAGTCCGGCGAGCCCGTAGACCTTGCTGAACGTGCGCAGGACGACGAGGTTCGAGAAGCGGTCGAGCAGCGCGAGCGACGCGTCGGTGTCCTCGGTGGCCTGGAAGTCGATGTAGGCCTCGTCGAGGATCACGGTCACGTGACCGGGGACGCGCTCGCAGATGCCGGCCAGCTCCGCGGCGGGAATGTGATTGCCGGTCGGGTTGTTCGGGTTGCAGATGACGAGCAGCTGGGTCGCGGCGGTGACCTCGGCGAGCATCGCCCCGAGGTCATGCGAGTAGTCGTCCTTGAGCGGCACGCGGACCTCGCGCGCGCCCGAGAGCGGCGCCATGTACGGGTACATCGAGAACGAGGGCCAGGCGAAGAGGATCTCCGAGCCGGGGTCGCAGAGCGCCACCGCCGCGGCGAGCAGGATCTCGCACGAGCCGTTGGAGAGCGTGACCCGCGCGACGTCGGTCTCGTGGCGCTCGGCGATCCGCCGCCGCAGCAGCCGCGCGGCCGGATCCGGGTAGCGGTTGGCCCCCGCGGCCGCCCCCTGGATCGCCTCGATCACCTTCGGGTGGGGCGGGTACGGCGATTCGTTCGAGGCGAGCTTGACCGCGTCGCCGCTCTCGGCGGCGGCCTGGGCGTCCTCGAGCGGCATCCCGGGCTCGTAGTGCGGGATCCGCGAGAGCTTTTCGGCGAAGGTGACGCTCATGGAAGTGAGGCTACTGAGCGGCGTGGAGGTCCGAGCGCAGCTTCTGGGCCTCGCCGATGTAGACGTGCTCGGGCTCGTGGTCGGCGGCCTGGAGGTAGTGGACGAGGACCCTGATCACCCGCGGCATCGAGCCCGGGACCGGGATCTCGCGCGCGCAGAGCAGCGGCACGGCTTCGAGGCCGAGGTTGCGCGCCGCGACCGCCGGGAACTCGGCGTCGAGGTCCTCGGTCGAGGTGAACACGCAGCTGATCATGCTCGCGGGGTCGAGCCCGTTGCGCTCGATCACGCCGCGCATCAGCTCCTCGGTCGCGGCGACGATCTGGCCGGCCTCGTTGGCCTCGACCTGAGTCGCGCCGCGGACCGCCCAGGCCCGCTTGGAGTCCGATTCGCTCATTGCCGGGCATCCTCCCAGAGCGCGGCCGCCTCGGGCTCCGAGAGCCGGCGCGCCGACCCGGGCCCGAGGTCGCCGAGCTCGAGCGAGCCGAAGCGCACGCGCCGCAGCTCGTGGACCTCGTTGCCGACCGCCTCGGCCATCCGCTTGACCTGGCGGTTGCGTCCCTCGCGGATCGTGATCTCGACCTCGCGCTCGCCGTGGCGCTCGACCCGCGCCGGGGCGGTAGGCCCGTCCTCGAGCTCGACCCCGCGGCGAAGCGTCTCGAGCTCGCGGTCCGAGGGCGGGCGCGCGAGCCGCACGCGGTAGACCTTCGGGACCTCGTATCGCGGATGGGTGAGGCGGTTGGCGAGCTCGCCGTCGTTGGTGAGCAGGATCAGCCCGCTCGAGTCAGCGTCGAGCCGGCCGACGGGATAGAGCCGGGCGTCGGTCTCGACCAGCTCGACGACCGCCTGCCGCGGGCCGGGCTCGCTCGCGGTCGAGACGACGCCGGTCGGCTTGTTGACCGCCCATATCTCGGTCTCCTCCGGGCGAATCGCCTGTCCGTCGACCGCGACGCCGCTCGACTCGTCGACATCGCGCGCCGGGTCGGTGACGACCTCGCCGCCGACCGTGACCTGCCCGCGGCCGATCATCGCCTCGGCGGCCCGGCGCGAGGCGACGCCGCTGTGGGCGAGGAACTTGGCGAGTCTCATCCGAGCAGTGTCATTCGAACGGCGTCACTGGCGCAGCTTGTTCTTGCCCTTGCCGCCGATCAGCTTGTCCTTGCCCGCGCCGCCCTCGAGCACGTCCCTGCCGGGACCGCCTTTGAGCTTGTCGCGGCCCTTCTCCCCGCGCAGGCGGTCGTTGCCGCCCGCGCCGACGAGCGTGTCGTTGCCGTGTCCCCCGCAGATCACGTCGTTGCCGCCGAGCCCGACGATCACGTCGTTGCCGCCGAGCCCCGCGATCACGTCGGGCCCGGCGGTCCCGCTCAGCTTGTCGGCTTTGACGTTGCCGGCGATCGTGACCGGGGCGCCGGCGCAGAGCGGCGCCGGGCCGACCTCGACCGCGCCGATGTCGCAGAGCCCGGCGACCGGGCGCACGAACCCGCGCTGATCGGAGGCCGGACAGCCGTCGGGGATCGCGTTCAGGGCCGGGCTCGTGGTCAGCGGTTGGTGGGTCTGGGTCGGGCCGCCGTTGAAGCGCAGCGGACCGAGCAGGGGGTCGGTGTTGACCAGGTCGCCGGTCCCGGCCGACATCCCGCAGCTGCTCGCGGTCTCGATGTTGCGACCCCCGCTGCCGTAGCCGCCGCCCGAGCAGTTGGAGACCGCGCCGCCGCCGACGTTCGCGGCCAGGATCGACCCCCGCAGGTTGAGCCCGCCGCCGGCGAGCGCGATCCCGCCCCCCGCCCCCGCGGCCGCGTTGACGGCGATCGTCACCTGGTTGAGCGCGATCAGGCCCACCGCCGCGGTGACGTTGATCCCGCCGCCCGCGCATCCCGACTGGTTCTGGGAGACGGTCGAGTTCGTCAGCGCCAGCGCACCGGTCGCGGAGTTGAGGTAGAGACCCCCTCCCCTACCGTTGCCGGCGGCGCAGAGCCCGGTCGCGAGGTTCGAGCTCAGCGTCGTTCCCGCGAGGTTGCCGGCGCCGTGCACCGCGAGGCCGCCGCCGTTGACGCCGCGGTTGGCGTCGAGCCCGCTGTCGAAGAGCGAGAGAAACCCGTTTGCGTTCAGGACCGCGCCGCCGTCGCCCGCGGCGGCGACGTTGGCGATCAGCTCGACCCGGCGGATCACGCCGGACGCGCCGTTGTCGATCCGTATCCCGCCGCCACCGTCGGCGCCGAGCGCGCGGTTCAGCGACACGACGCCGCTGGTGACGCTCAGCGAGCCGCCGTCCTGGTCGATCGCGCCCCCGCCGCCGGACGCGAGGTTGTTCGTCAAGAGGCTGTTCGAGATCGAAAGCGACCCCGCGCTCGAGATCGCGCCCCCGTCGCTGCCCTCGCTCTGGGTGATCACGATGCTGTCGAGGGCGAGGACGGAGTCGGGCTCGGCCGAGCGGATCGCGCCCCCGGGCGACCCCACCATCCCGTCCTCGATCGCGAGGTCGCCGAGCGTCAGCCGGATCGGGTCGGCGCCGTCGCGGACGTCGATCGCGCGATCGATGCCGTCGGCATCGATGCAGCTCTGGCTGCCGGCGCAGCTCGGTCCCGAGCCCTGGCCGCTGATCGAGACGCTCTCGGTGACGTCGAAGTCGCCCTCCTGGTTGGCGTTCTCCCCGTCGCTTCCGAGCGACATCGTGAAGAAGCCGGACGGCAGCCCGATCACCTCCTCGCCGTAGGCGCCCCCGGCCAGGCAGCCCCCGAAGTCGGCGTCGGTGTTGCTCGACTCGATCGCCTCGCGCAGCGAGCAGGTCGCGTTCGGCGCGGCGTCGTACTCGTCGGTGCCGGTGTCGACCGTGATCGTCGCCGCGTCCGCGGCGCCCGGCGCGGCCGCGAGAGCGAACGCGGCCAGCGCCGCGATCAGAGTTGCTCTTGTCGCCTTAATCGTCGCCGTGATCATGCGGGTCCCTGCTTCAACCCCGCGGATACTGACAACTACCGCTTCAGGAGCAGCCACCCAGGCGCGCGAGGCGCGATCGGTAGGCCGCCATCGACGTCGCCTTCATGTCGCCGTGGGTCTGGTCCTTGAGCGACGGGACCAGCTCCTTGTGGAACGGCGAGCCGAGGCTCTCGTTGTGCCCGATCACGTTCTCGGGGGCGATCGCGAACCGGCACGCGAGCCAGCGGGTCAGCCGCAGCGAGGCCTTGAGCTGGCGCGGGCGGTTGAGGACGTCGCCGTCCTTGAATCCGGCGTGCTCGATCCCGATCGCGGTGTAGTTGAGCCCGACGGTGTGGCGGCAGCGGATGCTGAGCGGGACGAGCTTCCAGATCTTCCCCGTCGGCCCGACGACGAAGTGCGAGCAGACGTTGGGCAGCTCGTGGAGCTCGGGGTCCGGGCGGTCGGGGGCGAAGATGTTGAAGACCGACTGGTTGCTGGGCGCGACCGCGACGTGCTCGACGATCACCTTCGGGGCGCTGAGCGCGAACGTCGAGTCGCCGTAGTGGCGCTGCGAGTAGGCGGCCATCTCGCGCTTCCGCTCCTTTCCGAACGGGATCGGCTTGTTCGCGATCGGCGGCTTCGCCGGGGCGGCGAGCGCGAGCGCTGCGATCGCGAGCCCGATCTTGACCATCAGCCCCCCCTCTGCTCGCCCGCCTTGAGCAGCCGCTCGCGGAGCTGGCGCTCGTCCTCGGGGGTGGGATCGAATTGGGCCGGATCGGGGAGCGCGTCGAGCCCCGCGAGCCCGAAGAGCTTCTCGAACAGCTGCGTCGTCGCGTAGGTGACCGCGCCGAACTGCGAGCGCCCCGACTCCTCGATCAGCCCGCGCTCGGTCAGGGTCGAGACCGCCGAGTCAGAGGAGACGCCGCGGATGCGCGCGATCTCCGGCCGCGAGACCGGCTGCAGGTAGGCGACGATCGCGAGGATCTCGGCCTGCGCCTGGGTCAGCGGCGGGGTCCGCGGCTTCGAAAGCAGGCGTCGCGCGGCGTCCTCGGTCGCCGGGATCGCGGCGAACGAGTAGCCGCCGGCGACCTTGCGCAGCGCGAGCCCGCGCTTCGAGCCGTCGTACTCGGACCCGAGCTTCTCGAGCTCGGCGAGCACGGCCTCCTCGTCGACCTCGCAGGCCTCGGCGAGGTCGGACGGGGCCACGGGGTCGGGCGAGAGGAAGAGCAGCGCCTCGATCGTCTTCTGGAGCTCGGTCACGTCTTGGTCACCTCGATCGGCCCGAAGCTGTCGTCCTGGCTCCAGGTCGCCTCGCCGCGGCGGTACATCTCGAGCAGCGCGAACAGGGTCACGGCCTGGGTCAACCTGTCCTCCTTGCCGAATGTCTTCTCGAAGTCGAGCACCGGCCCGCGCTCGAGCAGCCTGCGGATCACGCCGAGCCGCTGCTGGAGCGAGACCGTGGTCCGGATGTGGGCGACGCTCGGCTCCGGCGGCGGCGTGAGCAGGTCGCCGAGCGCCGAGTTGAGCCGCTCGGGGTCGTAGACCGGCTTCGCCGCCTTGAGCGCCGCGCGGCGGAGCTCGGCCGGCAGCGGGGCCGAGCGGTACATGTAGGGCGCCTCGGCTTCGAACAGCTTCGCGATCGCCTTCGCGGCTCGGCTGTAGCGCCGGTACTCGAGCATCCGCGCGAGCAGCTCGTCCGCGGCCTCCTCGGGGCCGAGGTCCTCGTCGACCTCCTCGCCGGGCAGGAGCAGCCGCGACTTGAGCTCGAGCAGCGCCGCGATCAGGACCAGGAACTCGGTCGCCGCGTCGAGGTCGAGCTCGCCGCGCTCGCCGAGGCGGTCGATGTAGGCGATCACGATCTCGCCCAGCGCGACGTCGGCGAGGCTGATCTCCTCGCGCAGCACGACCGCGAGCAGCAGGTCGAACGGCCCCTGGAAGACGTCGAGGTCGAGATCGAGCTCGGTGGCGCTCGTCACGGGGCCAACACTAGAGATACGGGCGGCGCGCTACTTCTTCTTTTTCTTCTTCTTGACGCACTTGCCCTTCTTCAGCTTGCGGCCCTTCTTGCACTTCTTCTTCGCCGCCGGCGTCGTGCTCGGCGTCGTGCTCGGCGGCGGGGTGACCGTGGGCGCGGTCGCGGGTGGCGTCGGCTGGAGCTCGTAGGCGCCGATGTCGCAGGGCTCGCCGAGCGGACGCGACGCTCCGCGCTGGTCGGTGAGCAGCGGGGCCAAGGCAAGATCGGTGCAGTCAAGCGCCGGAACCTTGCCGATCGCGAAGCTCGCGGGCGGGAGCGCGTTGGTCTTGGTCGGTCCGCCGTTGAACGCGAGGGCGCTGGTGTCCGGGTCGCCGTGGAGGAAGCCGGCCGGGCAGCCGGTGGCATCGGGGAACTCGATGTTGTGACCGCCGTCGGTCAGGGGATCCCCGCCGCAGGTCGAGTTGGTGCCGCCGGTGCCGAGACCGAATGCGTTGCCGTCGAAGAGCGTGTTCTTGACCTGGACCGTGTCGAAGGATTGGATGCCGCCGCCGTTGCCGGCAGGTCCGGTACCCGAGCCGGAGGATGAACCGCCGTTTCCGGCCGTGTTGCCGGCGATCGTCACGCTTGCGAGAGCCGCTACGTCGGGGGGGTCGCTCTGGGCGAAAATGCCGCCGGCGACGCCACCCGTGGTGGCGGTCAGCGCGGAACTCCCCACGCCGCCGTTGCTCCCGTTGCCGGCGAAGTTGTCGGAAATCGTCGAGTTGGTGACCTCGAGCGAGTCGCCGAAGGCGTAGACGCCGCCGCCGTTGCCGCCGAAAGTCTGGTTCTCGCCGGCGTCGCGCGGGCCGCTGTTGCCGGCGTGATTGCCGGAGATCGTCGAGTTGGTGACGACGATCGACCCGTCGCCGCCGATTTGCGCGATGCCGCCGCCGTGCCCGCCTCTGCCGGGGTTGCCAGTGGTCGCGGCACCGCCGTTGCCGGCGACGTTGAGATCGATGGTCGAGTTCTTGATGGTGAGTGTGTTGTCGCCGGTGACGATTCCGCCGCCGTGCCCACCGTCTCCGCCGCCGGTGGCGGTTCCGTCTCCGCCGTCGCCGGCGCGGTTGCCCGTGACCCGGACGCCGTCGAGGGTCAACGTCTCACTGTTTTCGATTCCCCCGCCCGAAAAGCCTGTCCCACCTGCGTTTCCGTCGCTGCCGTCGTTGGCATGGAAGCCCTCGGCCCCGACGCCACCGATCGTCAGGTCGCGGATCTCGACCGTCGCGGTGTTCGAGTTGCCGATCCGGATGCCGCGGAACTGGTTCGCCGAGTTCCTGAAGATCTTCGTCGCGTTGATGCCCTGCCCGATGATCGTCACGTCGGCGTTGAACGCCACGGGGCCCGTGACCAGCCCCGGGTTGACGCCGGCATCGATGATGATCACGTCGCCGTCTCCCGCATCATCGGCCGCGTCGCGGAGCGTGCACTCGCTCGGGAGTGCCTCGCAGGTGTTGTCACCGGCATCGCCGGAGTCGTTGACGTGCAAGTCCGCCGCGAAAGCAGAGGCGGGAACGAGCAGCAGCGCGAGCGCCGCGGTAGCAATCAGCAGTTTGATCCGGCGGCGACTCTCGCTCATCGCCCCTACTTCCTCTTCTTTTTCTTGACGCACTTGCCCTTCTTCAGCTTGCGGCCCTTCTTGCACTTCTTCTTCGCCGGCGGCGCCGTGGTGGTCGGCGGCGTCGTGGCCGGCGGCGGCGTGGTGGTGACCGGCGGGGTCACGACCGGCGCCGGGATCGACCCCTCAAAGGCGCCGATGTCGCAGTTGACCCCGGCCGGGCGGGTTACCTCGCGCTGGTCCTGGGACACGTAGGGCGGGTGCGCGATGGAGAGGTCGCAGGCAGCCGGCGGGATCGCGTTGAGTGCCGGGCTGTCGGAGAACAGAGCACGGGTCTGCGTGTCGCCGCCGTAGTCGGCGAATATCGCCAGCTTCGGGTCCGTGCTGCTCAGGTTTCCGTTTGCGGGCACAGCGTCCAGGGCGCAGCTGCTGCCGTCATCGATCGAGTAGCCGCCGCCCGTCGCCGGCACCGAACTGATGGTGCCGCTGCAGTTGAACGGCACCCCGTCGCTCCTGTTGGCGGCGACGATCGTGCCGAACACGGAGATGAACGGGTTGATGCCGCCCGCTTCGACCCGAAGGCCCGCCGCGCTCCCGGGCATCGTGACCTTGTTGTCCGTCAGCGTGCTCAAGAAGAGGTAGCTGTTCTTGGCGCTGTTATCGACCTGCAAGCCGCCGCCGCCGGATTCGGCTGTGTTGTCGTGAATCGTCGAGTTGTACGCCTGGAACGCTGCGTTATTGGTCATATTGAGGGCGCCGCCGCCGTCGTCGGCGGAGTTCTGTGTGAAGTAGCTCCTGTCGGCACGGCTGAATGTGTCGCCGTTGAGGGCGATCGCTCCGCCGACGCCGTTTATGGCGGTGTTACCGATGAAGGCGCTGTCGGCGATCGTGACCAGGCTCGCGCCATTGTCGATCGCACCGCCAGAGCCGAGCGCCTTGTTGTCCTCGAATGTCATCTGGAAGACGTTGACCGGGCCGCCGACGGTCTTGACGGCACCGCCGTCGCCGAGGACGTTGCCGCCGATGACCTTGAAGGAATCCAGGCCCAGCGTGCTGCCGCCACCGAGCACGTGGAAGACGCGGTCGGCGTCGCCCCCGCTGACGGTCGTGCCGGGGCCGTTGGCGTAGAACAGGACGCTGTCGGCAATGTCGAGGTCTCCGCTGGAGTTGGCGTCGTCGCCCGGAAGGCCGGTGAGGGTGTAAGTACTACCGGCGTCGAGTTCGATCTCGTCCCAGGTGTCAACGGGGAGGGCATCTATACACCCGCCGAAGCTGAGGTCGTCGTTTGCCGACTTGACCGCCTCGCGGAGGGTGCATCCGGCGCCGCCATCGCCGGAGTCGGTGACGTCAACCGCCGCCGAGGCGCCGGGCGCGAGAGCGGCAAGCGATACCAGCGCGCCAGCTATCCCGACCGCCATCCGTCCCTTGAATCGCCGCATCGCTACGTCCCGCATCCGATCCCTCCTGTCGCTTGCTCCTCGACCGGCGCCGCCGATCCCTTATGTGAAAGCTATCGCGGTCCGAGCCCCATTGCGCCGCGAACCTCGGCCAGCGTCGCGGATGAGATCGCGCGCGCCTTCTCGGCGCCGGCGGCGAGTGCAGCCTCGATCGCGGCCTCGTCCGGGCGCAGCTCCTCGTAGCGCTCGCGCACCGGAGCCAGGTAATCGACCACCGATTCGGCCACCGCGCCCTTGAAGTCGCCGTAGCCCGAGCCCTCGAAGCGCTTCTCGATCTCCTCCGGCGAGGACCCCTCGGTCACCGAGAAGATCTCGATCAGATTCTCGATCCCCTCCTTGCCCTCCCCCCGCTTGACCTCGCTGCCGGAGTCGGTTACCGCGCTCTTGATCTTCTTGGTCACGGTCTTCGGCTCGTCGAGGACGAGCACGGTGCCGGCCTCGCTCAGCGCCGTCGTCGACATCTTCGAGCTCGGGTCCTGGAGGTCCATGATCCGCGCCCCGACCTCGGGGATCCGGAACTCGGGCTCGACGAGGATCTCGCCGAAGCGCGCGTTGAAGCGGCGCGCGATCTCGCGCATCAGCTCGACGTGCTGGCGCTGGTCGTCGCCGACCGGGACCTCCCCCGCCTTGTAGGCGAGAACGTCGGCGGCCATCAGCACCGGGTAGAAGAAGAGCCCGGCCGAGGCGAGCTCGCGCTGCTTCGCCGACTTCTCCTTGAACTGGGTCATGCGGTTGAGGTCGCCGTGCGAGGTGACGCTCGAGAGCAGCCAGGTCAGCTCGGTGTGCTCATGGACGTCGGACTGGCGGAAGAGGATGCAGCGCTCGGGGTCGAGCCCGGCGGCGAGCAGGATCGCGGTCGTGTCGTAGACGCTCTCGCGCAGCTGGGCGGGCTCGAACGGCACCGTGATCGCGTGCAGGTCGACGATGCAGTAGATCGCCGGGTCGCCACGGTCCTGGCCCTCGACGTACTGGCGGATCGCCCCGATGTAGTTGCCGAGGTGCTTGCGTCCGGTCGGCTGGATTCCGCTGAAGATCTTCATCGCGGCGGGAATCTACGCGGGGACGGTCTCGGGGGCGTCCTCGCCGGGCCGGTCGGGGTCCGGGCAGCGCGCACACTCGCCGGCGCTGGCGGCGCGCGGCGCGTGCCGCTCTTCGCCCGCGCGGGGCGGGTTGCGGAGCCCGACCCCGGCGAGGATCCCACCGAGGACCATCAACACCCCGCCGACCTCGAGCCCGAGCTGAAATCCCTCCTCGGCCGACGAGGCGACCGCGGCGTCGATCCGCTCGGCTTCGTCCTCGGGCAGATCGGTGACCTCGGCGCCCCCGAGCGGCCGCGCCTTGGCGTCGTCGACCGCTTGCCGCCCCTCGGCCGAGAGCTGCTGCCGGTCGAGCTTCTCGTCGATCGAGGAGCCGAACTGGCCCGAGATCAGCGCCCCGAGGATCGCGATCGCGAGCAGGCCGGCGACCCTCGCGACGCCGTTGTTGATCCCCGACGCGGCGCCCGCGTGGCGCTGGGGAACCGAGTTGAGCGCCGTCGCGGTCAGCGGCGCGACGGTCATCGAGAGTCCGAGCCCGAAGATCAGGACCCCGGGGAGGATGTCGGTGACGTAGCTCGGGTCGGCGCCGGCGCGCGAGAGCAGCAGCAGCCCGACCCCGCCGATCACCGGCCCGACCGACATCGGCAGCCGCGGGCCGATCCCGGTCGACATCTTTCCCCAGCGCGGGGAGAGGAAGAAGAGCAGCAGCGAGGTCGGCGTGGTCGCGAACCCGGCCTCGAGCGGCGTGTAGCCGGCCGTCTCCTGGAGGAAGAGCGTGAGGAAGAAGAAGGCCCCGATCAGCCCCGCGTAGACGATCAGCGTCTCGAAGTTGGTGACGGCGAAGTTGCGGACCTTGAACAGGTCGAGCTCGAGCATCGCGTGCTTGTAGCGCGACTCCCAGAAGAGGAAGGCCGCGAACAGGAGGACGCCGGCGATCAAGGGCCCGTAGACCATCGGGTCGCCCCAGCCGTGGGTCGGCTGCTGGATCAGCGCGAAGACCGGCCCTCCGAGCCCCGCGGCCGAGAGGCCGATGCCGAGCCAGTCGATCCTGCGGTCGGCGTCGGCGTCCATGCTCTCCTCGATGTAGCGGTGCGCGAGCCAGATCGTGAACACGATCAGCGGCACGTTGATCCAGAAGATCGCCCGCCAGGAGAAGAGCGCGATCAGCGCCCCGCCCCCGGCCGGCCCGATCAGGGTCGAGATCCCGCTCCACGCGGTCCAGGTCCCGACCGCCTTGCCGCGCTCGGCGCCCTCGTAGGTCGCCGCGAGGATCGCGAGCGAGCCGGGGACGAGGAGCGCGCCCGCGAATCCCTGCAGCGCCCGCGCCCCGATCAGGATCTCGCTGGTCGGAGCGACCGCGCAGAGAACCGAGGTCACCCCGAAGCCGACGAGCCCGATGATGAACATCCGCCGGCGGCCGAACTGGTCGCCGAGCAGCCCGCCGACGAGCAGCAGCGAGACCAGGGCCAGCATGTACGCCTCGACGATCCACTGCTGGTCGGCGAGCCCGGTGTCGAGGTCGTCGCTGATCGCCGGCAGCGCGACGTTGACGACCGTCGAGTCGAGGAAGACGATCGTCGAGCCGAGGATCGTCGCGACGAGGGTCAGCGTCTTACGGCGGGACTCCGCGATCGGCCGAGCTTACTTACGGCGCTTCTTGCGGCACTTCTTCTTCTTCTTCGCCGAGCTTGCCGAGCGCTTCTTCTTGCAGCGCTTCCTCTTCCCGGTCGGCGCAGGCGGGGTCGTCGCGGCGAGCGGGCAAGCCGCCTGGATCGCCGCGTTCGTCGGGCAGAGGTCCTGGGTCTCGTCGCCGAAGTTGTCTCGGTCGGCGTCGGGTTCGATGTCGGCCTGGAGCAGGAGCACCTCCTGGTCGTTGGTGTCCTGGTCGCGGGGGGTGTCACCGTCGCCGAGCGGGGCGCCGCCGGCCCCCGAGATTCCCCAGATCGCGACGCTGTCGCCTGTCCCGCCGTTGGCTTCGATGTCGTTGGTGGCGCCCAGGCAGCAGTTGAGCCCGATCCGGTCGTTCGCCTGGATCGGGAGGCGGACCGGGAACGAGGGGGAGATCGCGTTCGCGGGCGGGACGAAGCCTGCACTCGTTCCGGCCCCGGTCGCGGTCAGGCCCGGCCCGGCTGATTGCCGAATCACGCGGAGAAAGACCGGCGCTGTGCTGTTAGCTCCGGATTTGACGCGAAAGCGGGTGACGACGCCGTCGCTTGGCGCCGTGAGGCCGCCGGACGCCCTGTCGTCGACGGTGAGCTGCGTCTGAACGAGCGTGCAGAGCTGGATCACGTCGCAGCCGGCCGAGTGCGGAGTTCCTTCGAGATCGCTGCCGATCGTCACGGCGGCCGAGCCTGACGCCGGCGACGCCAACGCGGCGAAGACAACGCCCAAGCCTACGAGCCTCTTGATCACGACCGACCCCTCTCCTTGAAATGCAGTATGGCGAGATTCTATCGGGGCAGCGGCCGCTCGCGCAGCGGCCACCCTGATAATCCAGCCATGGCCCGCGCCCGAAACCCGGCCCTCGCGGAGCTGCCGCGCGAGAAACTGCCCAAGCGCGCCGACCCGATGCTCGCCAAACCCGGGACGCTTCCCGAGGGTGAGGAGTGGGCCTTCGAGGTGAAATGGGACGGGATCCGCGCGCTGGCGTTCTCGGAGCCCGGCTTCTGGTGCATGCAGAGTCGCCGCCACGAGAACGTCACCGCGCGCTACCCCGAGCTTGAACCGCTCGGCGAGCAGCTCGGCGAGCGCGCCGCGGCGCTCGACGGCGAGGTCGTCGCCTTCGACGAGGACGGGCGGCCGAGCTTCCAGGCGATCCAGCAGCGGATGGGCCTCGCATCGGCGGCGATGGTGAACCGGCGCATGACCGAGACGCCGGTGACGTTCGTGATCTTCGATCTGCTCCACCTCGACGGCGCATGCACGCGCGATCTGCCCTACGACGAGCGCCGCGAGCTGCTCGACGGGCTCGGGCTCGACGGCCCGAACTGGCAGACGCCTCGCAACCACGCCGGGCCCGGGGCGGAGCTGCTCGACGCGGCTCGGCGCAGCGGGCTCGAGGGCGTCGTCGCGAAGCGTCGCGAGAGCCCCTACCGCCCCGGAAAGCGGACCGGCGAGTGGATCAAGGAGCGGGTCTGGCGGCGCCAGGAGTTCGTGATCGGCGGCTACATCCCCGGCGAGGGCAGCCGCGCCAAGCGGGTCGGCTCGCTGCTGGTCGGCTACTGGGAGGGCGACAAGCTCGTCTTCGCCGGCGCCGTCGGATCGGGGCTGAAGGGCGATGACATCGCCTTTCTCACCCGCGAGCTGAAGAAGCGAACGGTCGACGAGAGCCCGTTCGACGTCGGCGCCCCACGCGGCCCGAAGGCGAAGCTGGCGATCTTCTGCAAACCCGAGCTCGTCTGCGAAGTCTCGTGGACCGAGTGGACCCGCGAGGGGACGCTGCGCCAGCCGGCGTTCAAGGGGATGCGCGACGACAAGGATCCGCGCGAGGTCGTCAGGGAGGCATGACTGCAACCAGTCGTGCGGGTTTGCCTGTTCGGCGTCGAAGGTACCCTTTGACCGATGAATTCCCGACCCCGACCGAGTCTCTAATACACGATGGCTAGAGCGATCTGGAGCGGCACCCTGAGCTTCGGGCTACTGAACGTGCCCGTGAAGCTCTACAGCGCGGTCTCGAAGCAGACGATCCGCTTCCGCGAGCTGCGCGAGGGCGACGGCTCGCGCGTCCGCCACAAGCGAGTCTCCGAGGCGGACGGCAAGGAGGTCCCCTACGAGAAGATCGTCAAGGGCTATGAGTTCGCGCCCGACCAGTACGTGCTGCTGAGCAAGGACGAGCTCTCCGACCTCGAGCCGCCCAAGAGCCGCACGATCGAGATCAAGGACTTCGTCGACCTCGACGAGATCGACCCGATCTACTTCGAGCAGCCCTACTACCTCGGCCCCGACAAGGGCGCCGAGAAGGCCTACGCGCTGCTGACCAAGGCGATGCAGGACGAGAACAAGGTCGCGATCGCCCGCTTCGTGCTCCGCAACAAGGAACACCTGGCCGCGATCCGCCCGATGGGCGACGTGCTGACCCTTGCGACGATGCGGTTCCACGACGAGGTCTCCGACCCCAAGGACCTCGACGGGCTGCTCGGCGAGGAGAAGCCGGGCAAGCCTTCGGCGGCCGAGGTCAAGATGGCCAAGGAGCTGATCTCCTCGCTCTCGGGCGATTTCGACCCCACCGCCTACCACGACGAGTACCGCGAGGAGCTGATCAGCCTGCTCGACCGCAAGGCCGCCGGCGAGGACGTCGTCACCGCCAAGGAGGAGGAGCCGGAGGCGACCAAGGCCCCCGACCTGATGGCGGCGCTCGAGGAGAGCCTCGCCTCGGTCAAGGCCGAGAGCAAGGGCAACGGCGGCAGCGGCGCGAAGCCGAAGCGCAAGGCCGCTGCCAGCAAGTCCTCCTCGAAGTCGAAGCCCAAATCTTCCGCCAAGTCGAAGTCCTCCGGCGGCTCGAAGTCCAAGACCAAGTCCAAGTCGAAGCCGAAGGCGAAGGCTGGCTCAAAGTAGAGAAGTAAGCGTCGGGGGCAAGCGGCTCAAGGTCACCAACCTCGACAAGGTCCTCTACCCGAAGACGGGCACCACCAAGGGCGAGGTCATCGACTACTACGCGCGGGTCGCCGACCTGATCCTCCCCCACCTCCGCGGCCGGCCCCTGAGCCTTCGCCGCTTTCCGAACGGCGTCGACGGGCAGTCGTTCTTCCAGAAGAACTGTCCCGAGCACCGCCCCGACTTCGTCAAGACGACGCCGATCTACGTCGACCGCCGCGCCGGCGAGATCGACTACTGCCTCTGCGACAACCGCCCGACCCTGATCTGGCTCGCCCAGCTCGCCTCGCTCGAGCTCCACCCCTCGCTCTCGAAGGCGACGAAGATCGAGCAGCCGACGGTGCTCGCGTTCGACCTCGACCCGGGGGCGCCGGCGGCGCTCAAGGAGTGCTGCGAGGTCGCGCTGCGCCTACGCGAGCTCTTCGACGCCTTCGGGCTCGAGATGTTCCCCAAGGTCTCGGGCGGCAAGGGCCTCCAGGTCTACGTCCCGCTCAACGGCAAGGTGACCTACGAGAAGACGAGCCCGTTCGCGAAGGCCGTCGCCCAGTTGCTCGAGAAGCAGACGCCGAAGCGGGTCGTCTCGAAGATGGCCAAGGCCGACCGCAAGGGCAAGGTCTTCGTCGACTGGTCCCAGAACCACCAGAAGAAGACGACGATCGCCGTCTATTCGACCCGCGCCCGCGAGCACCCGACGGTCTCGATGCCGGTCAGATGGGACGAGGTCGAGGCGGGCGCGAAGCGCAAGACTTCGGCGGAGAAGCTGCGCTTCGAGATCCAGGACGCGATCAAGCGCGTAGAGAAGCAGGGAGACTTGTTCGAGCCCGTGCTGAAGCTGAAGCAGAAGCTGCCCAAGCTCGAGGAGCTCGAGTGAGGAGCGCCGTTGGGGCTGTCGCGCTGGCGGTCGCGGCGCTGATCGCCGGCTGCGGCGGCGCCGATGACGAGGTCACCGAGCCCGCCGAGCAGGGGTCCTCGCCGGCCGAGCAGACCTCCGCCGCCGCCGAGCCCGCGGGCGGAGTCCTGACCGGAACCCAGCAGCGCCTCAACGGCGAGCCCGACGATCTCGCCCGCTACGGCGGCAAGGTCGTGCTCGTCGTCAACACGGCGAGCGAGTGCGGCTTCGCGCCCCAGTTCGAGGGCCTCGAGCAGCTCTACGAGCAGAAGAAGGGCGAGGGCTTCGTGATCCTCGGCTTCCCCGCCGACGACGTCGTCGGCCAGGAGCCCCGCGACGACGAGGAGATCGCCGCGTTCTGTGAGGAGAACTTCGGCGTCAGCTTCCCGATGTTCTCGAAGACCAACGTCGTCGACGATCCCGTCAACCCGCTCTACCAGCGGCTCGCCGACGAGCTCGGCGAGCCCGACTACAACTTCAACAAGTACCTCCTCGACCGATCCGGCAAGCCGCTGCAGCGCTGGGGCGCGACGACCGAGCCCGACGACCCGGAGCTGGTCGGCGCCATCGAAGCGCAGCTGGCGAAACCGCGCTGAGCGTCACAATCAGCCGGGCTGCTCCGTCTTAGTTGGTGAAAGCCAACGAAAGGAGTCGTCATGAAAGTGTTCGTAGCCGGAGCCAGCGGGGCGCTCGGCAAGCAGCTGGTCCCCCAGCTCGTCGCCAACGGCCACGAGGTGGTCGGGATGACCCGCACCGAGGCCAAGAGCAGTCTGATTCGCTCGCTCGGCGCCAAGCCCGCCGTCGCCGACGCGCTCGACCCCGACCAGGTCGCCAGTGCGGTCGCCGAGGCCGAGCCGGAGGTCGTCGTGCACCAGTTGACCGCGCTCTCGGCCGGGCTCGACCTGCGCCATTTCGACCGCACGTTCGCGATGACCAACCGCCTGCGGACCGAGGGCACCGACCACCTGCTCACAGCGGCCCGCGCGGCCGGTGCGAGGCGGTTCGTCGCCCAGAGCTTCGCGGGCTGGCCGTTTGCGCGCACGGGCGGCGCGGTGAAGAGCGAGGACGACGCCCTCGACGACGATCCGCCGGCGGCCGTGCGAAAGATGATCGAGGCGATCAAGTACCTCGAGGGGGCGGTCACCCATAGCGAAGGCATCGAGGGCGTCACGCTGCGCTACGGCGGTTTCTACGGCCCCGGCACGTCGCTGGGCCTCGACCCCGTCGGGGAACAGACCGAGGCCGTTCGCAAGCGCCAGTTCCCGATCGTCGGGACCGGCGCGGGCATGTGGTCGCTCGTCCACATCGAGGACGCGGCCACGGCGACGGTCGCGGCGATCGAGGGCGGCGCTCCGGGGATCTACAACGTCGTCGACGACGAGCCCGCCCCGGTCGCCGAGGTCCTGCCGGTGCTCGCCGACGCCCTGGGCGCGAAGCCTCCGCGCCACATTCCGCGCTGGCTCGGCCGGCTGTTTGCGGGCGAGGTCGGTGTCGTCATGATGGAGGAGGTGCGCGGCGCGTCGAACGCAAAGGCAAAGCGAGAGCTCGGCTGGAACCTCCACTACCCGAGCTGGCGCCTAGGGTTCTCGGAGGGGCTCGGCTGATGGCCGACGAGCAGCAGCTGCTCGAGGAGCTGAGGCCCGCCGCGTTCGGTGTCGCGTACCGGATGCTCGGCACCGTGAGCGACGCCGAGGACATCGTCCAGGAAGCCCTACTCCGCTTCCACCAGGCGCTCGAGCGCGGCGAGGAGATCTCCTCGCCGCGCGCCTACGTGGCGACGGTCGTCACCCGTCTCGCGATCGACCAGCTGCGCTCGGCGCGGGTCAAGCGCGAGACCTACGTCGGCGAGTGGCTGCCCGAGCCTCTGCTGACGACAGACCCCGAGGACGACCCGGCGCGGCGCGCCGAGACCGCCGACGAGCTCTCGCTCGCCTTCCTGGTCGTGCTCGAGCAGCTCACACCCGAGCAGCGGGCGGCCTTCCTGCTCCACGACGCCTTCGACTACGGGTACGGCGAGATCGCCGAGATCGTCGGCACGAGCGAGGAGAACGCCCGCCAGCTCGCTTCGCGCGCGCGCCGCTACGTGCTGCGCGAGCGGCCGCGCTTCGAGCCGTCGGCCGAGCAGCGCGATCGGCTCGCCGACCGCTTCTTCGCCGCCCTCGAGGGCGACGTCGGAGAGCTCGAGGCGCTGCTCGCCGACGACGTCGAGCTGCACGGCGACGGCGGCGGCAAGGCGCCGGCCCTGGCCCGCGTGCTGCGCGGCCGCGTCCGAGCCGCGCGCACGCTCGCCAACTGGATGAAGGTCGCGACCCGCGCCGGCGGATTCCGGGTCGAGCGCGAAGAGGTCAACGGCCAGCCGGGCGCGCGCTTCCTCACCCCCGAGGGCGAGCTGATCAGCGTCCTCGTCCTCGACATCGCCGACGGCCGGATCCAGACCATTCGCTCGGTCGTCAACCCCGACAAGCTCGGCCACCTCGGGCCGGTGGCGAACCTCGGAGAGATGCTGCGACGCGCGAGTCGGGGTTAGGGGCCTAAGTACCTGGGTAGGCTGAGAGCAGAGCGATGCGTCGGTGGATCAATGGACTGATCGTCGGGCTGCTCGGGATAGCGGCGGTACCCGCCACCGCGCCCGCCGCGGAGACACTCGGGGCGGCCGGGTTCGCCGGCTCCTGCGGCGACGACAAGACGTGGATCTCGCCGAGCGTCGCGAACGGCCCGGACTACTTCGCCAACGCCCCCGGGGTGGTCACGTCATGGCGCACGAACTCGGACTCCGATCCGAACGGCACTCTGCGATTCGAGGTTCTGAAGCCGAATCCCGGCGGCGGCGCGAACCACCTGATCGCGGTCCAGAAGGACGGCGTGCGAACCCTCCAGCCCGACACCCTGAACGTATTCATGGGCCTCCACCTGCCTATCGCCGCGGGAGACACGGTCGGGGTCTACGTGCCTGCCGGCCAGGCCGGCGGCAACGGCTCCTGCCTCAGCGCCGGCCCCGCTGCCGACAAGCGCCAGGAGTTTGTCGGAGACCCGCCGCTCGGCGTGAGCACGGCCTTCTCGGCCCCCACGGACGGCGCTCGGCTGAATCTCGCCGCGATCGTCGAGCCCGACGCGGACAAGGACAACTTCGGCGACGAGACCCAGGACGCGTGCCCGACCGACGCCGCCGTCCAGACCACGTGCCCGGTGCCGGCGACCCCGGTGACGAAGAAGAAGTGCAAACGTAAGCGCAAGGGCAAGAAGCGCTCGGCCGCGACCGCGAAGAGGAAGAAAAAGAAGGGCTGCAGGAAAAAGAAGAAGTCGAAGAAGTAGCCGCCGCGCGCTAGACAACGCTACTTAGGAGCGTAAGATCGGGCTCAGGATGCGACCCGGGAGGACGCTGACCGTTCTGATGCTTGCGCTGCCTGCGTTGTCCGCGTTCCACCCCGCGCAGGCGCCGGCGGCAACCACGATCGGCCAGATCGGAACATCGACCTACTGCGTCGAGGACCGCGCCCACTTCCAGCAGGGCATCTTCAGCGGGCGAAGCTACACCGCCGCCGCCAGGGGCCTGATCACCTCGTGGTACACCCCCGCGACGCCGGAGCCGGGCCACACGCTTCAGCTTCTGATCGCAAGGCGCGATTTCCCGGTCGGCGGCCTTGAGCACAACTTCACGGTCGCCCGCAAGGACGTCGTCCGGCCACTCAGCGCGACGGGCCTCAACTGGTTTCGAGGACTGCGCATCCCGATCGAGGCGGGCGAGGAGCCTGGGCTCTACGTGCCCGCGGGGCAGCCGGTCGTCACCTTCATGGGCATCACGGCTCCGGCCGGCGTCTGCCTGTTCGCGACCGGCTCGCTGACCGACCAGTACCGGACTCACGACGGTGACCCCCCGACCGGCGCACGGATCGACTACAACAGCTCGGGAACCGGATATCGGCTCAACGCCGGCGTGATCGTCGAGCCCGACGCCGACCGCGACGGATTCGGGGACGAGAGCCAGGACGGCTGCCCCAGCGACGCCTCGACCCAGGGTCCGTGTCCCGAGCCCCCTCCCGCCGCCCGCGCGCCGATCAAGAAGTGCAAGCGCGGCAAGCACTACAAGAGGGTCAGGGGCAAGCTGCGCTGCGTCAGAAAGAAGGAGAAGAGGAAGCGCCGCTAGAGCGGCTGGCGGACGACCGGCTTGCGGGCTGCCTTGACCTCGTCGAGGCGGCGCACGGGGGTCGTGTAGGGCGCGTTGCGGGCGATCTCGGGGTCCTCCTCGGCCTCGGCGAGGATCTGCTCGATCGCCTCGGCGTAGGCGTCGAGCGACTCCTTGGTCTCGGTCTCGGTCGGCTCGACCATCTGCGCCTCGTCGACGAGCAGCGGGAAGTAGACCGTCGGCGGATGGAAGCCGAAGTCGAGCAGCCGCTTGGCGATGTCGAGCGTCTTGACGCCGAGCTGCTTCGCAGCCGGGGCGCCCGAGAGGACGAACTCGTGCATGCAGGTCCGCTCGTAGGCGACCGGCAGGTACTTGCCGGCACGGCCCTCGGCGAGCTTCGCCATCAGGTAGTTGGCGTTGAGCACCGCGGTCTCCGACGCTTCGGTCAGCCCGTCGCCGCCGAGGCTGAGGATGTAGGCGTAGGAGCGGACGAAGACGCCGAAGTTGCCCGCGAAGCCGCGCAGCCGCCCGATCGACTTCGGGCGCTCGAAGTCGAGGTCGAAGGCCGGCGAGGCCCCGTTCGAGCCCTCGCGGCGGACGATCTGGGGGCGCGGCAGGAAGGGCTCGATCCGGTCCGAAACCGCGATCGGCCCGGCGCCCGGCCCCCCTCCCCCGTGCGGCTGCGAGAACGACTTGTGGAGGTTGACGTGGACGATGTCGAAGCCCATGTCGCCTGGCCGCGAGCGGCCCATGATCGCGTTCAGGTTTGCGCCGTCGTAGTAGAGCGTCCCCCCCACGCCGTGGACGATCTCGGCCATCTCCTCGACGTTCTCGTCGAAGAGCCCGAGCGTGTTCGGGTTGGTGAGCATCAGGCAGGCGACCTGGTCGTCGGCCTTGGCGCGCAGGTCGTCGATATCTACGCCGCCGCGCTCGTTGGTCTCGACCTTGACGACCTCGTAGCCGGCCATCGTCACCGAGGCGGGGTTGGTGCCGTGGGCGGTGTCGGGGGTCAGGACCTTGGTCCTCTGCTCGCCGCGGTCCTCGTGGTAGGCGCGAGTCAGCAGCAGCCCCGCGAGCTCCCCGTGCGAGCCCGCCGAGGGCTGGAGCGAGACGTGCGGAAGCCCGGTGATCTCGGACAGCGAGCGCGAGAGCAGCCACATCAGCTCGAGCGCCCCCTGGGCGCGCTTCGGGTCCTGGGCGGGATGCAGCCGCGCGTGGCCGGGGAGCGCCGCGACGCGCTCGTTGAGCCGCGGGTTGTGCTTCATCGTGCACGACCCGAGCGGGTAGAAGCCGGTGTCGAGGTCGAAGTTGCGGCGCGAGATCCGGTTGTAGTGGCGGACGATCTCGGGCTCGGAGATCTCGGGGAGATTCGCGGGCGTTCCGCGCAGATGCTTGGCCGGGATCAGGTCGGAGAGCGGCGTCTCGGGGACGTCGGTCGCGGGGAGCTTCGCTGCCCGCCTTCCCTCGACCGACTTCTCGAAGATGGTCTCGGCGCGGTCGCGCTGCATCGGGGTCTCTTCGAGGGACGGCTTCGCCATTATCGGGCCACCTCCTCCGCTTCGCGTCCGGGGGTGCCCGGTGGGGGCGCCGACGACGTGGGAACCCTGATCGCTTCGGCCAGAACCTCGGCGAAGCGGTCGATGTCTTCCTTGCCGCGGCGCTCGGTCAGCGCGACCAGCAGCCCGTCCTCGTACTCGGGGTACTCGCGGCCGAGCGCGTAGCCGGCGCCGATCCCGCGCTCGGCACAGCGGTCGATGACCTCGGAGACCGGGGCGTCGAGGCGGAGCGCGAACTCGCGGACCGCGGGCGCCTCGTGGAGGGGCTCGACCCCGTCGATCGCGGAGAGCTTCTCCCGCGCGTAGGCCGTGCGCCGGACGAGCAGCTCGCCGAGCTCGGCGAAGCCCTGCTTGCCGAGCCAGCTCAGGTAGACGATCCCCGCGAGCGCGTTCAGCGCCTGCGCGGTGCAGATGTTGTGGGTCGCCTTCTCGCGGCGGATGTGCTGCTCGCGGGTCTGGAGCGTCAGCACGAACCCGCGGCGCCCGTCGACGTCGGTGGTCTCGCCGGCGATCCGGCCCGGCATCCGGCGGATGTGCTCCTCGGTGGCGGCGAAGAAGCCGAACGATGGGCCGCCGAAGTCGAGCCGGTTGCCGAGCGGCTGGCCCTCGCCGACGGCGATGTCGGCGCCGCACTCGCCCGGCGGCTTGAGGACCGAGAGCGCGATCGGGTCGCACGCGACCACGACCAGGGCTCCCCTCTCCTTCGCCGCGGCGCCGAGCGCCTCGACGTCCTCGACCGCGCCGAGGAAGTTCGGCGTCTGGAGGAAGACCGCGGCGGTCTCGTCGTCGATCGCCGCGGCGAGCTCGGCCGCGTCGGTGAGCCCGCCCTCGAGCCCGGTCTCGACCAGCTCCGAGCCGTAGCCCGCGCCATAGGTCGCGAGCGACTCGCGGCTGTGGGGGTGGACGCCGCGTGAGGCGACGAGCTTCTTGCGTCCCGTGACCTGGATCGCGAGGTAGGCGGCCGAGGCGACCGACGAGGGCCCCTCGTAAAGGGCAGCGTTCGAGACCGGGAGCCCGGTGAGCTCGGAGATCGCGGTCTGGTACTCGAACATGACCTGGAGCCCGCCCTGCGAGATCTCGGGCTGGTAGGGCGTGTACGGGGTCAGGAACTCGGAGCGCGAGGTGATCGCGTCGACGATCGCCGGCGCGTAGTGGTCGTACATCCCCGCGCCCAGGAACGAGGTCTCGCTCTCGGCGTCGGCGTTCTTGGCCGCCAGCGCCCGCAGCCGCTCGTAGACGTCGTGCTCGGAGAGCCCGTCCTCGAGCTCGAGATCACGGTCGAGGCGCACCCCGGCGGGCAACCCCTCGAAGAGCTGGTCGATCGAGGAGGCGCCGATCGCGGCGAGCATCTGCTCGCGGTCGGCGTCGGTGGCTGAGGTGTAGCGGGTCAGGAGCGCTCCTCTTCGAGCATCTTCTCGTAGGCGGCCGAGTCCATCAGCGCGTCGGCCTCGGAGGGGTCGGAGAGCTTGACCTTGACCAGCCAGCCCTCGCCGTAGGGGTCCTCGTTGATCAGCTCGGGGCTGTCCTCGATCTTGTCGTTGACCTCGGTGACCTCGCCGGAGAGCGGCGCGTAGACGTCGGAGGAGGCCTTGGTCGAGTCGATGTCCGCGTAGGGCTCGTCGAGCTTGACCGCGGCGCCAGAGTCGGGGCCGTCAAAGAAGACGACCTCCCCGAGCGCGTCCTGCGCGTACCAGGTGATGCCGAAGGTCGCGGTGTCGCCCTCGATCCGGGCCCAGTCGTGCTCGCGGTGGTAGCGGAGGTCCGTCGGATAGCTCTCGTCGGCCAAGGTGGTTCCTTTCTAGGTCTTCTTCTCGTAGAGCGGCTGGGTCTCGATCTTCGCGGCGCGGCGCTTGCCGCGGACGTCGATCTCGACCTCGGTTCCGGGTTCGGCGAGCTCGCTCTTCACGTACGCCATGCCGATCCCCTTGTCGAGTGAGGGCGAGAAGCTACCGCTGGTGACGGTCCCGACGGGCTCATCCCCCGCCACGACCGGGTTGTCCTGGCGCGGGACGCCCTTCTCGGTCAGCGCGAACGCCGCCAGCCGCTCCTCGGTGCCGTCGGCGCGGCGGCGGGCGATCTCCTCGGAGCCGATGAAGCCCGTCTCCTCCACGCAGACCCAGCCGAGACCCGCCTCGATCGGCGTCCGCCCGGTGGAGAGCTCGTTGCCGTAGAGCGCGAAGTTGACCTCGAGACGCAGCGTGTCGCGGGCCCCGAGGCCCGCGGGGGCGACGCCGCGCTCGAGCAGCGCGTCCCAGAGCGCCACGGCGGAGCCGGGCGCGATCAGGATCTCGACCCCGTCCTCGCCGGTGTAACCGGTCCCGCAGACCAGCGCCGGGCCCGCCGAGAGCTCGACCTCGGCGGCCTTCATCCGCGCCGGCAGCTCGCCGTCGGCGATCGCGGCCACCGCCGCGCGGGCTTCGGGCCCCTGGACCGCGAGCATCGCGTATTCGGAGGCGACGTCGCGGACCTCGGCCTCGCCATCGAACTCAGCCGCCTGGCGCGCGAACCATTCGAAGTCGGAGTCGTGGTTGGAGGCGTTGGTGACCGTCAGGTAGCGGTCCTCGGCGAGCCGGTAGCTGAAGAGATCGTCGAGAACCCCGCCGTCCTCGCGGCACAGGCACGAGTACTGGGCGCCGCCGACCGCGATCTTCGAGACGTCGTTGGAGAGCAGCCGCTGGAGCAGCGCCCCCGCGTCGGGGCCGGCGGTCTCGATCTCGCCCATGTGCGAGACGTCGAACATGCCCGCCGCCGAGCGGACCGTGCGGTGCTCCTCGCGCACGCCCTCGTACTGGACCGGCATCTCCCAGCCCGCGAACGGAACCAGGCGCGCGCCGGCGGCGCGGTGGGCATCGATCAGAGGGGTGTGGCGGAGGGCGGCGGTGGCTTCCACCGCGCCAAGGCTAACGTGGCCGCGAGGCCGACCAGCGTTACTTCAGGAAATCGGGGACGTCGATGTCCGAGTCGGGGATCTCGAGGTCGCGGTCGACGCGGGGGCGCTCGCGGGGGCGGTCGTCATCGCCGCCGCCGCCGAGGGCGCCGGAGTCGCGGTCGCGGCGCTCGCGGTCGGGGAACAGCTTGCCGATCCGCTCGTCGACCTCGCGCTCGATCTTGAAAGGCTGGCGGCGGAAGTGCTCGACCCCGCTCTCGAAGCCCGTGGCGATCACCGTGACGCGGACCTCCTCGGTCATCGCCGCGTCGATCACCGAGCCGAAGACGATGTTGGCGGTCGGGTCGGCGGCGCTCGAGATCATCTCGGCGGCCTCGGAGACCTCGAACAGGCCGAGGTCCTCGCCGCCGGTGATGTTGAGCAGCATGCCCTTGGCGCCGTCGACGTTCTCGGTGATCAGCGGCGAGGTGATCGCGGCCTGGGCGGCCTCGATCGCGCGCTTCTCGCCCGAGCCCTCTCCGACGCCCATCAGCGCGGTGCCGGCCTCGTGCATGACGAGGCGGACGTCGGCGAAGTCGAGGTTGATCAGGCCGGGGATCGTGATCAGGTCGGTGATCCCCTGTACGCCCTGGCGGAGGATGTCGTCGGCCTGGCGGAAGGCCTCGAGCATCGTCGTCCGCCGCTCGACGATCTCGAGCAGCTTCTCGTTCGGGACCGAGATCAGGGTGTCGACCTGGCGGCGCATCTCGTCGATGCCCTCCTCGGCGATCTGCATCCGCTTGCGGCCCTCGAACTCGAAAGGCTTGGTCACGGCGCCGACGGTCAGCGCGCCGATCTCCTGCTTGGCGATCTCGGCGATCACCGGCGCGGCGCCGGTGCCCGTGCCGCCGCCCTCGCCGGCGGTGACGAAGACCATGTCGGCGCCCTTCAACGCCTCCTTGATCTCATCGCGGCTCTCGGCCGCGGCGCCGGCTCCGACCTCGGGATTCGCTCCGGCCCCGAGGCCCTTGGTCAGGTTGTGCCCGATGCCGACCTTGACGTCCGCGTCGCAGGCGAGCAGCGCCTGGGCGTCCGTGTTGACGGCGATGAACTCGACCCCTTTCATCCCAGCGTCGACCATCCGGCTGACGGCGTTCGATCCGCCACCGCCGACACCGACGACCTTGATTACTGCCAGGTAAGAAGACTCCATTTGAGTTGGTTCTTGGCTCCGTTTGGGGTTGGCGCCCCCTCCAGCGACCCTTTGGCCGCCTCCCGGAAGGGGCGTCGAATGTGCTGCAAACCTTCGTCGAAATTAGGCCATAGACATGCTTCTGTCAACGCGCCCCTATGCCTGCACCCTCAAGTCTTGCTTGAGAGTGGCGGTAGGGTGACCCTGCGGTCCAAGTCGAGGCTTAGCCTTGATCGAGGGTTCGCAAAAGCCCTGCAAATTACGTACTTTTGTGCCTAGGTCAGAAGCGCCGTTTTCGAAGCCTGCATTCGCTCACGAGGCTTCGATTGAGCGTGCAGGCGACGTTGCAGTAGGGCTTCAGGACCTGGCCGCCGGGCCCGGATCTAGCCCGAGAAACCGCCGCTGACCGGTTTCTCGGGGACGCTGACGTCGACGTAGGCAGGGGCTCCGAGCTCGGGATCGGCGAGCACCGCGGCCGCCGCCGCCCACTTCGCGTCGGGATCGCTCTCGTCGCCCATCCGAAGCTCGATCCCGTTCTCGAGATCGATCGCGACGCCGGCCTCATCGGGGTCGTAACGCGCGCCCTCGATCCCACCGGCCAGGTCCTCGGGGAGCGACCCGAGCAGCGCCGTGACCTCCCCGTCGTGCTCGCCGAGACTGGCGCCCTGCGGCCGCTCGGTGAGCTCGATCGGCGGCAGCCCGCGCTCGGCCTCGAGTCCGCGGAGCAGATAGCCGTCGGCCGAGACCGGGACATCCCGCCCGCCGCTCTCGGCGACCGCGACCGGCAGCCGCTCGGTGACCTCGATCCCGAGCTTGTGCAGCGGGCTGGCGTCGATCTTCAGCGAGGCGACGGTCGGGAAGACGCTGACCGCCTCGATCAGCTTCGACTCGTCGACGTTGAGGGTGCTCATCCCCGCGACGGCGCCCTGGAGCGCCGCCGCGATCTCGGCCTGGTTCGCGGTCGCGCCGGTGACCTCGATCTCGCGGACCTCGACCAGCGAGGAGTCGCGCAACCAGAAGAAGTAACCGGCGGCGAGCGCGGCCGCGAGCACCGCCACGGCGACCAGCCGCCGGCGCCAGATCACAGCTCCCAGTCCTCCGGCCACTCGACCTCGCCGAGGACCTGGACCTCGGGCTCGAGCGCGACCCCCGTGAGCTCGTGGACGCGCCGGCGCCCCGCCGCCATCACCGCGAGCACGTCGGCGGTGCTCGCCTCGCCCGTGTTCTCGACGAAGTTCGCGTGCTTCTCGGAGAGCCGCGCTCCGCCGCGCGCGAGCCCGCGGCACTCGGCCGCGTCGAGGAGCTGGCCGGCGGACCGTCCTTCGGCTCGCGGATCCTCCGGGTTCACGAACGTCGACCCGAATGTCTTGATTCCGCTGGGCTGTGCCTCGAGCCGGCGCTCTCGCATCGAGGCCATCGTCGCCTTGACCGCCGCCGGGTCGGCGGGCTCGAGCGCGAACGACGCCCGCGCGACGACCTCGCCCGGGCCGAGGTTCGAGCTGCGGTACTCGAAGCCGAGCTCCTCGGGGGCGCGGCGATCCGAGCCGGCGGCGGTGCAGACCGTCACCCACTCGAGCGCCCGCGCGAGCTCTCCGCCGTAGGCGTTCGCGTTCATCCGCACCGCGCCGCCGACCGTACCCGGGATGTTGACCCCGAACTCGATCCCCGAGAGGCCCCACGAGGCGGCCTTGGCGGCCGCGGAGGGCAGGCGTGCGCCGCCGCCGGCGACGAGCCGCTCGTCGCGGCGCTCGAAGCGCGTCAGGTCGCCGGCGAGCTTGAGGACGAGGCCGCGGAAGCCCGCGTCGGCGACGAGCAGGTTCGACCCCGAGCCGACGATCCCGACCGCGGCGTCTTCGCCCTCGGCCCACGCGAGCAGCTCGCTGAGCGCGCGCTCGGACTCGGGGCGGGCGAAGAAGTCGGCCGGGCCGCCGGTGCGGACCGTCGTCAGCCGCGCGAGCGGGTAGTCGCGCTCGACGCCCTCCGGCGGGGTCGTCATCCGCCCTCCTCGACGAGCAGCTCGGCGAGCAGGTGGATGTCGCCGGCGCCGAGCGTGATCAGCAGGTCGCCCTCGCCCAACCGCGGCGCCAGCGCCGCCGCGGCGCGCTCGGCGTCGGGGAGCCACCAGACCTGGCGCCCCGGGGCGGCGTCGGCGGCCGCCTCGGCGACCAGCAGCCCGCTGACGCCCTCGAGTTCGCCGACCGGCTGCTCGCGCGCCGGATAGACGTCGAGGACCGCGATCTCGTCGGCGCCCGCGAGCGCGGCGCCGAACTCGCTCGCCATCGCCTTGGTCCGCGAGTAGAGGTGGGGCTGGAACGCGGCGATCACCCGGCCCGCGGTCAGCTCGCGGGCCGCCTCGAGCGTCACCGCGACCTCGGTCGGGTGGTGCGCGTAGTCGTCGTAGATCCGCGCGCCGGCGCGCTCGCCCTTGAGCTCGAAGCGCCGCGCGACGCCGGGGAAGCCGGCGAGCGCCTCGGCCGCGCCCGAGGAGTCGAGGCCCGCCTGCTCGATCGCCTCGAGCGCCGCACGCGCGTTGAGCTGGTTGTGGCGCCCCGGAACGCCGAGCGCGAGTTCCGCGGCGGGGCCCTCATGGACGCGCGCCGCGGGCTCAACTCCGGGGAGCTCGACCCCCGGCCCGGCGACCACGGCCCGCGCCGGGCCGCAGAACTGCGCGAACGCCTCGACCAGTTCGCCGAGCGACCCCCAGCGCGAGTGGTGGTCGAGCTCGACGTTGGTCACTACCGCGACCTCGGGCCGCAGCTCGAGGAAGCTCGCGTCGCTCTCGTCGGCCTCGGCGACGACCCACTCCCCCTCCCCCCAGCCGGCGTTGGTCGGCCCGCCGCCGGGCCCTGCGCCCGGCAGCTCGCCGCCGAGGAAGAAGGCCGGGTCGGCTCCGATCGCGCGCAGCGCCCAGACCACCATCGCCGTCGTCGTCGTCTTGCCGTGGGTGCCGGCGATCGCGAGCAGCCGCCGCTCGGCGCAGAGCTCGGCGAGCAGCTCGCCGCGGTGCATGACGCGCTGGCCGCGCTCCCTCGCTCGGGCAAGCTCGGGGTTTTGATCCGGGATCGCGGTCGAGACGACGACCTCGGCCCCGGGCGGGACCGCGTCGCCGTCGTGGCCGATCCGCGGCTCGATCCCCGCGGCGCGCAAGCGCTCGACGTACGAGGACTCGGCGCGGTCGCTGCCCGTGACCCGGGCGCCGAGCCCGTGGGCGACCAGCGCCAGGCCGCTCATCCCGGCGCCGCCGATCGCGATGAAGTGGAGCTCGCGCCCCTCCCACTCAGCCACGCTCGGCCACCGCCCCGAGCAGCTCGCCGGCGATCGTCCGCGCCGCCTCGGGGCGCGCGAGCCCGCGCGACGCTTCCGCCATCCCCTTGAGGCGCTCCGGGTCGGCGAGGAGCTCGCTCGCGGTCGCCGCGACCAGCGCCGGCGTCAACCCCCCGTCCTCGATCGCGACCGCGGCGCCGGCTTCGGTCATCCAGCGCGCGTTCGCCGCTTGGTGATCGGCGGTCGCGTGCGGATAGGGCACGAGGATCGCGGGCTTCCCCGCCGCGGCGATCTCGAAGATCGAGCCGCCGGCGCGCGCGAGCACGAGGTCGGCGGCGGCGAGCACGTCGCCGAGGTCGGGCTCGAACTCGAGCAGCGTGTACCGCGCAGCCGCCGAGACCTCGACCCGGTCGTGGAGCTCGGGGTAATCGCGGGCGCCCGCGACGTGGACGACCTGGAAGCTTCGCTCGGCGTCGCCCGCGAACGCCTCGACCGCGGCCTGGTTGATCGAGCGCGCGCCCTGGCTGCCGCCGACGACGGCGAGGCAGGGCGTCTCGCCCTCGATCCCGAACCGGGCGCGGGCGGCGCCGCGGTCGGCGGCGAGCACCGCCTCGGGGACCGGGCGGCCGGTGACCAGGTAGCGCTCGCCGCCGCGGCCGGGGATCGGGAACGCGAGGCAGACGCGGCGCGCGCGCCCGGCGAGCATCCGGTTGGCGAGCCCGAGGTGGCTGTCGGCCTCGGTCAGGACCAGCGGCAGCCCGAGCCTCAGCGCCGCGAGCCCGGCCGGGCCCGCGACGTAGCCGCCGCCGCCCAAGACCGCATCGGCGCGGCGCTCGCGCAGCGCCCGGCGCGCGGCGCGGACCCCGCCGGCCGCCCGCATCGCGGCGCCCGCGGCCTTCAGCGGGTTGCGGCGGTCGAGCCCGCGCACGGCGAGAAAGTCGATCTCGTAGCCCGCCTCGGGTACGAGGGTGGCTTCGGCGCGCTCACGCGTGCCGAGCCAGGAGACCGTCGCGCCCTCAGAGCGCAGCGCGGCTGCGACCGCGAGCGCCGGAACCACGTGCCCGGCGGTGCCGCCGGCCGCGATCACGATGTGCGGTGCTGGCGACCCGCTTCCGCTGTCCTTGTCTTCGTTCACCGTCGAGCACGCGCAGTTTGCCACCGGTGCTCGACGCCGCCTGCGCAGGGGCGCTCCTGGGGCGGCTGCGGGCCTGCGAGGCGACGCCGCGGGTGCGCGCGACGTTGAGCAGCAGCCCCGCCGCGGCGAGCGTCACGACCAGACTGCTCCCCCCGTAGCTGACGAAGGGCAGCGTCACCCCGGTCAGCGGCGCGAGCCCGAGGACCGCGAACAGGTTGACCGCCGCCTGGGCGAGGATCAGCGAGGTCAGACCCGCCGCCATCAGCTTGCTGTATCGGTCGCGGGCGCTGTGCGCCGCCCGCAGCCCCGCCCAGCCGAAGATCCCGAACAGCCCGATCAGGGTCGCGAACCCGACCAGCCCGACCTCCTCGCCGATCACCGCGGCGATCATGTCGGTGTGGGCCTCGGGCAGATACGAGGCCTTCTGGACGCTCTCGCCGAGCCCGACGCCGAACAGCCCGCCCGAGCCGACCGCGATCTTGGCCTGCGTGGCCTGGAAGCCGGTGCCGCCCGCGTCGGCGGTCGGGTTCAGGAAGCCCGTGAGCCGGTCCTGCTGGTAGGGGTTGACCGCCATCACCATCGCCGCCGCGCAGAGGATCCCGGCGGCGACCGGGGCGAGCGTCCGCAGCCTGACCCCCGCCGCGACCATGACCGAGAACGCCGCGAAGCAGCAGATCATTGTCGAGCCGAGGTCGGGCTCGGCGACGATCAGCAGCGCGCAGGCGCCGACGACCAACAGGTAGGGCCGGAGGCCGTAGAGCGTCCGCACGCGCCGCGGGTTCGTCGACAGCAGATGGGCGCCATAGAGGACGATCGCGATCTTCGCGACCTCTGCGGGCTGGACCTGGAACAGACCGGCGCCGAGCCAGCGCTGCGAGCCGTTCGCGGAGTGGCCGATGCCGGGCACGAGGACCGCGAGCAGCCCGAGAATCGCGCCCCCGAGCAGGAACGGGGTCAGCGCCCGCGCGAGCGGCGCGCCCTTCGCCGCCAGCAGCCGCATCGCGACCAACCCGAGCGCCGCGAAGATCACCGTGCGCTTGAAGTAGTAGTAGCCATCGCCGCCGCCCTCGGCGAGCAGCGACTTGGCCGAGGAGGCGCTGAAGACCATCACGGCGCCGAACGCGAGCAGGCAGAGGGTCGCGGTGAGCAACAGCGAGTACTCGAGCGGCGGAGCCGGCCCGGGTCGCTTGGCGCTCGCGAACGGATTCTTCAAGAGAGGCCTTCCACGAGCTCGCGGAAGTGTTCGCCGCGTTGCTCGTAGTCGCGGTAGGAGTCGAAGCTCGCGGCGGCCGGGGCGAGCAGCACGACCTGGCCGGCGGTCGCGGCCTCGGCCGCGCGACCCACCGCCTGCTCGAGCCCGGAGGCGTGTTCGATCGGCACGCTGCCGGCGGCCGCGGCGATGTCGGCCTCGATCCGCTCCGCCGCCTCGCCGATCAGGTAGACGGCGACCGCGCGCTCGGCGACCGCCCCCGCGAGCGGCTCGAAGCTCTCGCCCTTGAGCGAGCCGCCGAGGATCAGGTGGACGCCGTTCTGGAACGAGGAGAGCGCCGCCACCGCCGCGGAGACGTTCGTGGCCTTGGAGTCGTTGACGAACAGCACCCCGTCGATCGCCGCCACCGGCTCGAGCCGGTGGGGCACGCCCTCGAAGCTGCGCAACCCGTCGGCCACGGCCTCGAGCGGCAGCCCGAGCGAAAGCGCCGCGGCCGCGGCCGCCATCGCGTTGGCGATGTTGTGGGGCCCGAGCAGGTGGAGCTCGTCGGCGCGGACGACCGGCCGCCCGCGCCAGCGGATCTCGCCGGCCTCGAGGGTCATCTCGCAATCGCCGTCGGCGGCGCAGAAGCGCACGCGCTCGGCCTCGGTCTCGATCTCGAGGCCGGCGAGCGCCGGGTCGTCGCCGTTCAGAATCGCGACGTCTCCCGGCCCCTGGTTGGCGAACACGCGCAGCTTCGCCGCGAGGTAGTCCTCGAGCGTGCCGTGGCGGTCGAGGTGGTCGGGCGCGAGGTTGAGGAAGACCGCGCACTCGGGGGCAAAGCCGTCCGTGTCCTCGAGCTGGAAGCTCGACGCCTCGCAGACGATTGTCGCCGCCTCGTCGACATCGCCGACGAGTGAGGCGAGCGGCGTGCCGACGTTGCCGGCGACGGCGACCGGCTCGCCCGCTTCGCGCAGCAGGTGGCCGATCAGCTCGACCGTCGTCGTCTTGCCGTTGGTTCCGGTGACGGCGACGAAGCGGTTCGGGAAGCGC
The DNA here is from genome assembly GCA_963817065.1 of uncultured Solirubrobacterales bacterium. Lineage (GTDB taxonomy): Bacteria > Actinomycetota > Thermoleophilia > Solirubrobacterales > 70-9 > CAWFMO01. The sequence goes on along the minus strand of CAWFMO010000001.1, from coordinate 1,229,523 downwards.
GCGCCAGGCGAGCTCGAGCTCGCCGAGGACCGGGATTCCGCGCCCGCGCGCCTCGGCGATCACCGGCGCCTCCCTCGGCACGCCGGGGCTCTTGACCACGGTCGCGATCGGGTCGAGCAGTTCGGTTCCGTCCTCATCCAGATGGACTTCGACGCCCGCCTGCGCAAGCCTTTCTGCCTCGGCAGGACTTCCGGCGTCGACGCCGACGACCTTCTCCCCCTGCCCCGCGAGCAACCGCGCGGCCGCCGCCCCCGAGCGGGCCAGGCCGACGACCAGGAAAGGCCCTCTGGGCAGGGGCGGACGCGGGGTCATACAGCCACTATTCGCCCTCCCCTCCCGCCTGCCTGCCCCGCGAAATCCCGGCTTCGGTCTAGCTCCCGATCGACTGCTGGTAGAGCGTGAATCCGATCCCCGAGCAGACGGCGGCGATGATCCAGAAGCGGAGCATGATCTTGGTCTCCGACCAGGCCATGAGCTCGAAGTGGTGGTGGACCGGGGCCATCAGCAGGACCCGGCGGCGGAAGAGCTTGAAGGTCGTGACCTGGAGCGCGACCGAGAGCGCCTCGATCACGAAGATCCCGCCGATGATGATCAACAGGATCTCGGTCTGGGTCATCACCGCGAGCGCGCCGATCGCGCCGCCGAGCCCGAGCGAGCCGGTGTCGCCCATGAACACCGAGGCCGGGAAGGCGTTGAACCAGAGGAAGCCGATACAGCCGCCGACCAGGCAGGCCGAGAGCAGCGAGAGGTCGTCCTGGGAGTTGGTGACGAAGGTGATCGCCGTGTAGGCGAGGAGGACGATCGCGCAGCAGCCGGCGGCGAGCCCGTCGAGCCCGTCGCTGAGGTTGACCGCGTTGCTCGCCCCGGCGATCACGAGGAAGACGAGCAGCAGGTAGGCGGCCTCGGGGATGTCGAGCGAGGCGTCGGAGATCCGCAGCTCGATCACCGAGTCGAGGCCGACCGTGTGGTCGGCGACGTACCAGAGCCCGACCGCGAGCAGCGCCTGGGCGAAGAGCTTGTAGCGCGCCGAGAGCCCGAGCGAGCGCCGCTTGACGATCTTGGTGAAGTCGTCGGCGAAGCCGATCGCCGCGCAGCCGATCGCGACGCCGAACACGGCCAGGCTCTGGGAGTCGAGGTCGGAGAGGACCAGGTACGGGACCGAGATCGCGATGAAGATGATCAGCCCGCCCATCGTCGGCGTGCCCGCCTTCTGGTGATGCTCCTGGGGGCCGTCCTCGCGGATGTGCTGGCCGAACTCCTTGAGCCGCACGTACTCGATGAACTTCGGGCCGAGGAAGATCGTGATCAGCATCGCGGCCATCCCTGCGATCAGGATCTCGCCCATCAGTCCTCCACGAGCAGCTCGGCGACCCGTTCGAGCCCGATCGCGCGCGAGCCCTTGACCAGCACCGCGTCGCCGGGGCCGAGCTCGGCGGCGAGCAGCTCGGCGGCGGCCTCGGCGTCGGCGGCGACGTGGTCGGGCTCGTACGCCGCGCCGAGCTCGCCGACGCCGATCACCAGCTCGGCGCCGCTCGCGCGCGCGAGCTCGCCGACCTCGCGGTGGTAGGCGGGCGCCTCGGGGCCGAGCTCGCGCATCTCGCCGAGGACCGCGATCCGCCGGCCCCGGACCTCGAGCGAGCCGAGGTGCTCGAGCGCGGCGCGCATCGAAACCGGGTTGGCGTTGTAGCTGTCGTTGATCAGGATCGCGTCCTCGGCCAGCTGGACGAGCTCGCCGCGCAGGCGTGAGAAGACTATCCCCGGCGCCCGACGCGCCATTTCGGCGAGCGGCAGCCCGAGCGCGACGCCCGCCGCGATCGCCGCGAGGGCGTTCTCGACGTTGTAGGCCTCGGAGAACGGGAACTCGAACGCCTGCTCGCCGGCGGGCGTCGCGACGAGCGCCCCGAGCCCGCCGACGGAGCGGCGCGTCTCGCGCGCCGCGACCTCGCCGCCCTCGCCGAAGCGCAGCAGCCGGGTCTCGGGCTCGAGGCGCGGGGCCGGCCCTTCGGGGCGCAGGTGGGGCTCGAGCGGCCCGGCGTCGGCGGGGACGACGGCGGCGCCCTCGCCGAGGCCCTCGAGGATCTCGGCCTTGGTCGCGGCGATCGCCTCGAGGGTCTCGAGCAGCTCGACGTGGACCGGCCCGACGTTGGTGACCACGGCGACGTCGGGCTCGGCGATCTCGCGCAGCTCGCGGATCTGGCCGGTGCCGCGCATCGCCATCTCGAGCACCAAAACGTCGGTCTCGGGCGGCGCCGAGAGCACCGTCAGCGGCAGCCCGATCTCGGTGTTGTAGTTCTCCGGGCTCGCGTGGACGCGGCCGGGCAGCAGCGCGCGGGCGATGTCCTTGACCGAGGTCTTGCCGGTCGAGCCGGTGATCCCGATCACGTCGGCGCCGAGCTCGCGGCGCCGGGTCCGGGCCGCGAGCTGGAGCGCGGACAGCGGGTCGTCGGCGGCGAGGACCCAGCCGCGGTCGGTGGGCAGCTCGCGGGCGCGCTCTGGCGTGACGACGACGCCCCAGGCGCCCGCGGCGAGCGCGTCGGCGGCGAACTCGCCGCCGTCGGCGCTCGCGCCCGGCAGGGCGAAGAACAGGTCCCCCTCGCCCGCCTCGCGCGAGTCGATCAGCGCGCGCTCGGGGCCGCCCTCGCCGCCTCCGGCCACGACCTCGGCCCCGGCGGCCTCGGCGGCGCGAGGGCCGTCCCAGGGCCTCACGTCGCGTGTGCGGCGAGCCGGCGCAGCTCCTCGCGCGCCACCTCGCGGTCGTCGAAGGGCAGCTTCCTGCCGCCCTCGAACTCCTGGCCCTGCTCGTGCCCCTTGCCGGCGATCAGAACCAGGTCCCCCGCCGCGGCTTGGGAGAGCGCCTTGCGGATCGCCGTGCGGCGATCGACCTCGACGATCACCTGGGCGCCCGAGCCCTCGATCCCGGCGACGATCTCGGCGAGGATCGCCTCCGGGTCCTCGGAGCGCGGGTTGTCCGAGGTGATCACGGCGATGTCCGAGAGGCTGGCGCCGATCCCTCCCATCAGCGGCCGCTTGTCGCGGTCGCGGTCGCCGCCGCAGCCGAAGACCGAGATCACCTTGGTCTCGGTCAGCCGCCGCGAGGCGCGGATCACGTTCTCGAGCGAGTCGGGCGTGTGCGCGTAGTCGACGAGGACCGTGAACGGCTGGCCCTCGTCGATCGGCTCGAAGCGGCCCGGGACCCGCGCCGCGCCGGCGAGCGCCCGCGCGGCGTCGGCGGGCTCGACCCCGAGCGCGTGGGCCGCGGCGATCGCCGCGAGCGCGTTGGCGACGTTGAAGTGCCCCGGCAGCACGGTCGTCACGTCGACCTCGCCGGCCGGCGTCAGGGCGCGGAAGCTTGCGCTGGCGGTGTCGTAGTGGATCGCCTCGGCGCGGTAGTCGGCGTCGATCCCCGAAGCGGAGAAGGTCAGGCACTCGAACTCCTCCGCCAGCCGCCGCCCGTAGGGGTCGTCGGCGTTGACGATCGCGGTCCCGTCGCCGGAGGAGAACAGCATCCGCTTGGCGGCGAAGTAGTCGTCCATGTCGGAGTGGAAGTCGAGATGGTCCTGGGTCAGGTTGGTGAACACCTTGGCGTCGAAGTGGATCGCGTCGGCGCGATGGAGGACGAGCGCGTGCGAGGAGACCTCCATCGCGCAGGCCTCGTCGCCGGCTTCGCGCATCCGCCGGAACGTCGCCTGGAGGTCGATCGCCTCCGGCGTCGTGCGCTCGACCTCCTCCTCGACCCCGCCGACGACCTGCTTCACGGTCCCGAGCAGCCCGGTGCGCCTCCCGGCGCCCTCGAGGATCTCCTGGATCAGGAACGCGGTCGTCGTCTTGCCGTTGGTCCCGGTGACCCCGGCCAGCGCCAACTCCGCCGTCGGGTCCTTGAAGAAGGCGGCGGCGAGCGGCGCGGCGGCGATCCGCGCGCCGACGACCTTCGCCTGCGGGAGGTCGAGATCGAGATCGCGCTCGACGACGAGCGCGGCGGCGCCGGCCTCGAGCGCGTCGCCGGCGAACTCGTGCCCGTCGGAGGAGAGCCCGGTGACGCAGAAGAACAGGTCCCCGCGGGCGACCGAACGGCTGTCGTAGGCCAGGCCCGAGACCTCGGGGTCACCGCCGCTCAGCTCGGCGTCGACGCCGGCGGCCGCGATCAACTCGCTCAGCTTCACGGAGCCGATCTTAGGCGTGGGGTGGGCTGTCAGTCCGGGGAGATGCCGAGATAGGGCAGCGCGAACTCGGCGATCTCCCCGAACGCGGGGGCCGCGACCTCGGCGCCGAGGTGGCTGGCGCCGGGCTCGTCGACGATCACCGCGATCAGCACCCCGGGGTTCTCGGCCGGCGCGAAGCCGACGAACGAGGCCACGTAGCGGGTGTCCGAGTAGCCGCCGTCCTCGGCCTTCTCGGCGGTCCCGGTCTTGCCGGCGAGCTGGTACCCGGGGACCTCGACCGAGGCCGCGGTGCCGCCCGGCTGGAGCACGCCCTCGAGCATCTGGCGCACCTGGGCCGCGGTGCGGGCGCTGATCACGCGCTTCTCGGTCTGCGGCTCGGCGGTCTCGCCGCCGACCTGCTCGACGAGCTTTGGCTGGCGCAGGATCCCGCCGTTGGCGATCGCGCCGTATGCGGCGACCATCTGCAGCGGCGTCACCGAGAGACCCTGGCCGATCGGGAGGTTGCCCATCGTCGATCCCGACCACTCCTCGCGCGGCGGGACGAGCCCGCGCTCCTCGCCGGGATAGCCGACCCCGACCGGGTCGCCGAAGCCGAAGGCGTGGATCCAGCGGTCGAACGAATCGGACCCGACCTCCATCCCGATCAGGACCGAGCCCACGTTCCAGGACTGGGCGATGATCTCGGAGACGCTCGCATCGATCGGCGGCCGCGCATGGGCCTCCTCGATCTCGCGGTCGTAGACCTGGAGCGTCGAGGGCAGGTGGAACATCGTGTCGGGAGTGACCACGCGGTCCTCGAGCGCCGCGGCGACCGTCATCGCCTTGAAGGTCGAGCCGGGCTCGTAGGTGAAGTTGGTCGCGCGGTTGATCAGCGAGTCGTCGTCGGCGTCCTCGAGGTCGGCGGGGTCGAACGGCGGCCAGTTCGCCATCGCCAGCACCTCGGCTGACTTCGGGTCCATGACGATCGCGGTCGCGCCCTTGGGCTGGTAGTCGCGGCCGACCTCCTCGAGGGCCTCCTCGGTCTTGTCCTGGATCGCGGCGTCGATCGTCAGCCGCATGTCCTCGCCGGTCGTCGCCTCGCGGGTCGTTTCGAGCCGGATCGGCTTGCCGAGCGCGTCGCGGACGATCTCCTGCTCGCCGTCCTGGCCGCCGATCACGTCCTCCTCGCCCTCCTCGAGCCCGGTCAGGCCCTGGTTGTCGACGCCGACGGCTCCGATCAGCTGCGAGGCGAGGTCGCCCTGGGGGTAGATCCGGCGGCTGTCGGGGACGAGCGAGATCCCCGGGATCTCCATGTCCTCGATCTGCTGCGCGGAGCGCAGGTCGACCTTGCGCGCGAGGTAGGCGAACCCGGAGCCGGGCTCGGTCAGCGCCTCGGCGACCTCGTCGGAGGAGACCCCGAGCAGCGGGGAGAGGCGCTGCGCGGTCGTTTCGGGGTCGGGCACCTGGTACGGGGTCGCGACGACGCTCGCCGCGTCCTCGGAGACAGCGAGCAGCTTGCCGGTGCGGTCGAAGACCCTCCCCCGGCGCCCGGGGACGGTCACGGTCTCCGACTGCTGGGTGTGGGCCTCGGCCTTGAGCGCGCCCCCCTTGATCCCCTGGAGCCAGGCGGCGCGGGCGAAGGCGACGCAGAGCAGCAGCGCGAAGCAGGCGAACAGGACCCCGAGGCGGCGGTCGATCGTCCTCACGGCTAGAGCCCCGCTGCGACTCCGCCGCCGCTCGAGGGGGCGCTCGCGGCCGGCGCGGGGGCCTCGGTGGCGACTTCGGGCTCCGGCGCCGTTGCGGCCGCCGGCTCGGGCTCGTAGGAGGAAACGGGCGCCGCCCCCTCCTCGGCGAGCCCCTCGTCGCCCGCGGTGTCGATCACCGCGGCGACCAGCGGCGCGCTCAGCGCCTTTGCGGCGCGGGTCACGTCGGAGGGCTCGTAGTCGAGGTAGCTGATCTCCTCGGGCATCGGGGCCGCCAGCCCCAGCGACGTGGCCGCGGTCTCGACCTTGCTCGCCGAGAGCTTCTCGGCGATCTCGGCTCGCAGCGCCGAGTTGTCGCGCTCGAGGTCGTTGATCTGCTGCGAGAGCTGGCCCGAGCTCGCGTTGAGGCCGAGGCTGAGCACGTTGAGCGCGACGATCCCGACCAGCAGCGCGCCGAGCAGCCCGATCCAGAGCCGCCCGCGGGTGAGGCGGACGATCGCGCTCGAGTCGGGCAGCTCGCGGACGGCGACCCCGGCGCGCCCGGCGGCGACCGGGATCATCCCGGCGGCGTTCGAGGCGACGGCGCGGGCCGAGTTCGAGCGGTAGATGTTCATCTTCGGGCGCCCGTCGCGGCCGGCTACGGCGGCGCGCGGGCCGCGCACCGCGCGGGGGCGGGGACGCTTGGCGCTCGGGCGCGACGCCGGGCGCGGCTTTCTCGCCGCTGCAGCGGCGGGCATCAGGCCTCGCCCTCTTCGGGGCCGGGCACATCCGAGCGAATCTTCACCGCGACCCGCAGATGCGCGGACGCCGAGCGCGGGTTGCGCTCCTTCTCCTCGGCCCGCGGCGCGACGGCGCGCCGGGTGACGAGCTCGGCCTCGGGCTCGCGCCCGCAGACGCAGACCGGGAGCTCGGGCGGGCATACGCAGCCGCGGGCGCGCTCGGCGAGGAATCGCTTCGCGCGCCGGTCCTCGAGCGAGTGGAAGGCGATCGTCGCGAGGCGGCCGCCGTCCTCGAGCAGTTCCCAGGCGAGCGGCAGCGAGCGCGAGAGCGCGTCGAGCTCGCCGTTGACGGCGATCCGGATCGCCTGGAAAGTGCGCTTGGCGGGGTGCCCGCGGCCGAAGCGGTCGGCGGGCGGGATCCCGGCCTTGACCGCGGCCACGAGCTCGGAGGTCGTCTTCAGCGGGCGGCGCTTGACGATTTCGCGCGCGATCGAGCCCGCGCGGCGCTCCTCGCCGTAGTCGCGGAGCGCGTTCGCGATCCGCGCCTGCGGCCACTCGTTGACGACCTCGCGCGCCGAGAGCTCGGCGGTCGGGTCCATGCGCATGTCGAGCGGCGCGTCGTAGGCGTAGGAGAAGCCGCGCTCCCAGGCGTCGAGCTGGATCGTCGACATACCGAGGTCGAAGTAAACGAGGTTCGCGCGAACGCCCTCGGCGAGCAGCTCGGTCAGCGCCTCGGAGTACTCGGCGCGGATGAAGCGGGTCCGGCACTCGAGGTCAGCGGCGAGCTCCTCGAAGCGGGATTCGGCGGCCGGGTCGCGGTCGACGCAGACCAGCGTCCCCTCGGGGCCGAGTCGCTCGCCGACCGCGCGCGCGTGGCCGCCGCCGCCGAAGGTGCAGTCGACCGCGAGCTCGCCCGGCATCGGGGCGGCGAGCTCGACCAGCTCGTCGAGAAGAACGGGTTCGTGCTGCTGGGGCATGTAGGTAAGGGTCGCAGTCCGCTCACCGGCGGCGGGCGTCGCGAGCGGCTGGAGGCGCGCCTCCATCACTCGTCCCCCGCGATCTTCTCGGCCTCTTCGCCGACGCTCGCGGCGACCTCGGCCTCGACCTTCTTCCAGCGCTTGGGATCCCAGACCTCGAAGTAGTCGTCCATGCCGATCACGACGCACTCGCCGGCGAGGCCGGCGTGCTCGACGAGGTGCTTGGGCATCCGCACGCGCCCGGCGGCGTCGAGCTTCTCGTCGAAGGACTTGCCGTGGAAGTGGCGCCGCAGCGTCCGCCCGCGGGTGCTCAGCGGGTTGACCGTGCCGATGAAGCGGTCCGAGAAACCCTCGTAGTCGCCGGTCGGGAACACCCACACGCAGGGGTCGAGGCCGGCGACGAGAACGACACCATCACTGAGCGCCGCGCGGAACTTCGACGGGACCGTGAGGCGATCCTTGGAGTCGATGCTGTGTTCGTAGAGACCGCGAAAAGCCAAGTGGGTTTCCTCTCCGGAGGCGGCTGGTCTTTGGAGTCGGGCCGGGGAGGTGAGATGGGAGGAGTCTCACCACCCCGGCCCTATGACCAACTCTGGGGCGCCACGCTATCCCACTTTGCCCCACTTCGCAACACGGAATTGAACTTTTTCCGTCGGACGGAACCGCTAGCCGGCCCTTAGAGGGGCTCGAAACGGCTTGATAGAGCGGTTTGCGGGCGCTCCCAGCGCGCGTCGGACAGGCCCGAATCGCAGCCCCCGCTGCAAGCCGGTTTGCAGAACGCGGCCCGCGACGGCTCAGAAACCGGCCGTGAGCAGGTCCGCGTTCGCGATCAGCGCCGCGGCGATCATCAGCAGCACCGATGGGACGAGCAGCAGCGCGACCGCGAGCTGGATCTTCGGCGCCGCGCGCGCGGCCTGCTCCTCGACCCTGCGGCGCTGGTCGCCGCGCAACGCGGTCGCCTGGGAGCGGAGCTGGTCGGAGAGCGGCGAGCCGTAGCGCGCCGAGCGCTCGATCACCGCGACGAGCGCCGCGAGCTCGGCGCCCGGGGCGCGATCCTTGAGTGAGGCGAGCGCTTCGGACTGCGAGGCGCCGCAACCGAGCTCGGCGACCGCGATCCCGAGCTCGCGCGCCAGCGGGCCGTCCTGGGTCGCGGCGATCTCCGACATCCCGCTCGCCGGGTTGCGCCCCGACGCGGCGCCGACCGCGAGCAGGTCGAGCGCGTCGGGAAGCGCGCCGACCAGCCGCCGCGAGCGCTGGCGCGCGCGGCGCTCGAGCCAGGCGTCCGGGGTCAGGAACCCAGCGACGGGGAGTCCCGCCCCGACGAGCAGGGAGAGCCTTCCCGGCGCCGCAGGAGCGGCGAGCAGGGCGAGCGGCGCCGCCGCGAGCGCGCAGCCGAGCTTCGCCGCGAGGACCGAGCCGACGTCGAGGCGGGCGGCGAGTCCGGCGCGCGAGATCCGCGCCGGGATCCCGAGCCGGATCGCCGCCCGCGCCAGCGAGCGCGCGCGACCGGCGCCGAGCGGGTCGGCGCTTCCGCCGGCGGCCCTACGGGCCTCGATCGAGTCGAGCAGCTCGCGGGCCGAGGCGAGACAGAGCAGGACCGCGACCGCGGCGAGCAGCGCCGTCATTCCACGACCTGGCCGAAGCGCCGGATGACGAGGAAGCCGCCGAGCTGGAGCGCGACCGCCATCGCCAGCATCACGACCGCGGCGCCGTCGCCGAGCAGGCTGGCGGCGAATCCCGGCTTGAGCAGCTCGGCGAACAGCGCCGCGCCGGCTGGGAGGGCGACGACGAGCAACCCCGTGAACCGCGCCTGCGCGGTCGCCGCCCGCGCGTCCTCGACCACGCGCTCGCGCTCGGCGGTCGCGGTCGCGTAGCGGCGCAGGAGCTTGGCGAGGTCGCCGCCGGCGACCTGCTGGCTGAGCAGCGCCGAGCAGAAGACGTCGACGCGTTCGGAGCCGAGCCGCGCGCGCAGCCCGTCGAGCGCCGACGCGGTCGGCGCCCCGAGCGAGAGGTCCGCTGCGAGCCGCGCCATCTCCGCCGCCGGCGGGCCCTCGAGCGACGCCGCGGCGGCGGCGAGCGCGCCGCGGACCGAGCGCCCGGCGGCGAGCGCGTCGGCGACCGCGGTCGCGATCTCCGGCATCCGGCGCTCGACCGCGCGCCGGTAGCGCGTCCGGCGGGCGCTGAGCAGCGCGCCCGCGGCGGCGGGCCCGGCGGCGGCGATCACCGCCAGCGGCCCCGGCCCGGCGAGGAACAGCGCCGCGAGCAGCAGCGCCAGCGTTCCGACGACCGCGAGTCTGCGCCGCTCCGCCTCGCTCGGCGCGTAGCCCTCGCTCCCCGCGCGGCGCAGCGGCTCGACCGACGAGCGCAGCCAGGCCGCCGCGGCGGGGCTCGCGACCACCGCCTCGCGGGCGCCGACCGCGAGCAGCCCGCCCGCCGCGGCGCCGAGCAGCAGCGGGGCGAGCTCATTCATGGACGAGCGAGCCCGGGTCGAGCGGCGCTTCGGCGCCGGCGCGGAAGACCTCGCGCACGCCGACCGAGCCCGCGGCCCTGGTCACTTCGGCGACCTCGACAACCTTCCGCGACCCGTCGGCGAGCCGCTCGAGGTGGACGACGAGGTCGATCCCGCGTCCGAGCTGCTCGCGGATCGCCGCGTGCGGCAGGCCGACGCCGGCGATCAGGCAGAGGGTCTCGAGCCGCCGCAGCGCGTCCTCGGGCGAGTTGGCGTGCACGGTCGAGAGCGCGCCCTCGTGGCCGGTGTTGAGCGCCGTCAGCAGGTCGAGCGCCTCACCGCCGCGGACCTCGCCGATCACGATCCGGTCGGGGCGCATCCGGAGCGCGTTTCGGAGCAGGTCGCGGATCGTCACCTCCCCCCTTCCCTCGACGTTCGCCGGGCGGCTCTCGAGCCGGACGACGTGCGGCTGCTGGAGCCGCAGCTCGGCGGCATCCTCGATCGTGATCACGCGCTCGCGGGCCGAGATGAAGCACGAGAGCGCGTTCAGCAGCGTCGTCTTGCCCGACCCGGTTCCGCCGCTGATCAGGACGCTGCGCCGCGCCTCGACCGCGGCCGCGAGCCCGTCGCGGAGCTGCGGGGTGAGCGTCCCGAGCCCGACGAGCTCGTCGGGGTCCGGGCGCGCGGCCGAGAATCGCCGGATCGAGAGCGACGGGCCGTCGACCGCGAGCGGCGGGATCACGACGTTGACCCGCGATCCGTCGGCGAGCCGCGCGTCGACCATCGGGCTGAGCTCGTCGACGCGGCGCCCGAGCGGCGCGAGGATGCGCTCGATCGCGTCGCGCAGCGCCTGCTCGGTCGGATAGCGGACGTCGGCCGGCTCGATCCGCCCGCGGCGCTCGACGTAGACGCGATCGTGGCCGAGGACCATCACCTCCTCGACAGCGGGGTCCTCGAGCAGCTCCTCGAGCGGCCCGAGTCCGGCCGCCTCGCGGACGATCAGCTCGCAGATCCGCTCGCGAGTCGGCTCGGCGAGCATCGGCGCCTGCTCGTCGACGAGCTCGCGGGTCGCGGCCGGCAGGTCCTCGGAAGGCGCGCGGCCCGCCGCGGCCTCGGCGCGGCGGCGCTCGAGCATCCGCCGCTGGAGCTCGGCGGCGAGCGCCTCGGTGTGGCGGGCCCTGGGGCCGTCGCGACCCATACCTCCATAAGAGGGCGACGCGGATTTCTCTCCCCCGCCCCGGCATAGAATCGGGCCGATGAGCGACCCGGAGGTCGAGATCGAGGTCATCGCGGCCGACATCACCACACTCGACGTCGACGCGATCGCCAACGCCGCCAACACCGAGCTCAAGCACGGGGGCGGGGTCGCGGGGGCGATCTCGCGCGCCGGCGGCCCGGAGATTCAGAGCGAGAGCGACGAGCTGGCGCCGATCGAGATCGGAGCCGCCGTCGCGACCGGCGCCGGCGAGATGCCGTCGCGCTGGGTGATCCACGCCGCGACGATGGAGCTCGGCGGGCCGACCTCGGCCGAGGCGATCCGCGCCGCGACCGCGAGCACGCTCGCCGCCGCCGAGGAGCTCGGCGCCGAGAGCCTGGCGCTGGTCGCCTTCGGGACCGGGGTCGGCGGGTTTTCCGTCGCCGAGGCCGCGCGGATCGAGGTCGAGGAGCTGCGCCGCCACCTCGCCTCGGGCAGCGGCCTGAAGCGGGTCGTCTTCGCGGTGCGCGGCGCCGACGCGGAGTCTGAGTTCAGCGCCGCGCTCGCCGGCTGACGCGTCAGCCTTGCGGCAGCAGCCGGATCTGGCGCGCCGAGCCTTCGGCGGCGATCAGCGTCAGCGCCTGCTCGCGCGTCAATGCCAGGGTCGCGGCCGATCCCCCCTCGGGGCCGCCGTTGCCGAGCGCCAGCAGCCGGACCCCCGCGGCGGCGACGTAGGTGCGCCCGCGCGAGCCGGCGCCGCGCGGCTCCTCGCTGACGACGACGTCGACCTGCGATCCCTCCGGCGATCCGGCGACGCTCAGCGCCTCGGCGCCGGCGATCGCGATCTGGACCGGGCGGCGCCCCTGGTCGAGCTTCGGGCCCTGCGGTGTCGCCGGCTGCGGCGCCTGGAGCTGCGCCGCGAGCAGGTAGGCGCCGGGGGGAACCGCCGCGCCCGGGGCGAGGCCAAGGGCCTCGGCCGGCCGGCTGACCACGCCCTTGGGGACGAAACGCTCGGGGACGCGGCGGACCGCGGTCAGCTCACGGAGCTCGGCCTCGCCGAGCAACTGGCCGGCGGCGAGCTCCTTGGTCGCGACGAGGACAGGGCGCAGCGGCCCGTACTGGCTAGCGACCCGGTCGCGGTAGCCGTTCGCCATCGCGGCGGCGATCGCGGCGCAGGCGACCGCCGTGAGCGCGAAGGCGAGCGCCCGGGCGCGGCGGGTCATCCTGGTCTCACGCCGCCGCCACTGCCTCGGGCCCGGCGACCGGGAGCTCGAGCGCGGCGACGGAGCCCGAGCGCGAGCGGCTGAGCGCGAAGCGCCCGCCGTGGGCGGAGGCGATCTCGGAGACGACCGCGAGCCCGTGGCCGTGGCGCGGGTCGGAGGGCACCGCGGGGGCGCCCGACACGGGACCGCCGTCGCTGAGCGTGATCCGCACCCTGCCGCTGACCTGCGAGGCGGTCAGGGTGAGCGGCGGGGTCCCGTGGCTGAGCGCGTTGGCGATCAGGTTGTCGAGCGCCTGGGCGATCCGCTCGGGCTCGGCGAACAGCATCGCCGCGCCGGCGTCCCAGTAGACGTGGAGCTCGAGCCCGTTGATCCGCGATCGCCAGCGGCCGACGGCGGCGACGGCGAGCGCGCGGCCCGAGACGATCTCGCGGCGCGGTCCGGGGTCGGCGGCGCCGTTGACGGCCCGGTCGAGGTCGCCGAGCGCCGCCAGCGCGAGGTCGAGGAAGCCGGCCGAGCCGTTGACCCCGCCGCCGAGCGCGAGCGCCTGAAGCGGGCGACGCAGCTCGTGCAGCGAGCGGTTCAGCTCACGCCTTCGCCGACGGCCCTCGATCCGGTCGCGGGCGAGTGCCAGCGCCGGGACCACCGCGAAAACCCAACCCGCGGCGAGCAGCTCCCCCACCGCTCACTCCTCGACCAGCCGGTAGCCGACGCCCCAGCAGTTGAAGACGAACCGCGTCGCCTCGGGGTCGAGCTTGCGCCGCAACCGGCTGGCGTGCGAGTCCAGCGTCCTGGTCCGCCCGAGGGAGCGGAAGCCCCAGACGTCGCGCAGCAGCTCCTGCTTGGTGAACACGCGCGTCGGCTCGCTCGCCAGCTGGCGCAGCAGCGCGAACTCCTTGTTCGAGAGCTGGACCGCGCGGCCCTCGACCCGGACCGAGCGCGTCGCCGGGTCGACGACGAGCTCGCCGACCCGCAGCGGGCCCTCACGATGCGCCTCGCGGCGCCCGAGCACGGCGCCGACCCGCGCCGCTAGCTCCGGGTAATGAAACGGCTTGACGAGATAGTCATCCGCGCCCTCGGAGAACCCCCGCACGCGGTCGGTCGGCTCGCCGCGGCCGCTGAGCACGATCACCGGCAGCCGCGGGTCGAAGCGCCCGAGCGCGCCCTGCGAGGCGCGGACCTCGCGCAGGACGTCGAGCCCCGGCGCGTCCGGGAGCCCGAGGTCGAGGATCATCAGGTCGGGGTGGTTGTACTGGCAGAGCCGCAGCGCGTCCGACGCGCACTCGGCCGGCATCGCCTCGTAGCGGTCCGCGGTCAGGTGGTCGCAGAGCAGCTCGCGGGTCGGCTCGTCGTCCTCGACCACGACCACTCTCGCCAGTTGCTCTACCTCGGGAAGCATCAATTCCTAGAGGCCGGCGCCGCGAAAACTCTCCCCCCTTCGTGCCGCTGCCGCCGCCTGCTCATAATCGCTGGTCGCGATGGCGCTCCTGACCGCATCCAGACTCGGCATCCACGCCGGCGGCAACCCGCTCTTCGACGAGGTCTCGTTCAAGCTCGACGCGGGCGAGCGGATGACGCTCTCGGGCCGCAACGGGGCCGGCAAGTCGACGCTGCTGCGGCTCCTCGCCGGTGAGCTCACGCCCGAGTCGGGGAAGCTCGTGCTGCGTCGCAACTCGCGCGTCGCGCTCCACGACCAGCGCCCGCCGCGCGACTCCGCCCTCGCGCTCGGCGAGTACGTCTACAGCTCGCGGACCGAGATGATCGAGGCCGAGGCCGAGCTCGCCCGGCTCGAGACCCAAATGTCCGAGAAGCCGGGCGACGAGGAGACGCTGCGCGCATACGCCGAGACCCAGGCCGCCTTCGAGCACCGCGGCGGCTACCGCTGGCGCGAGGCCGTCCAGGCCGTCCTCAACGGCCTCGGCTTCAAGCCCGACCAGATCGAGCGCCCGCTGACCAGCTTCTCGGGCGGCGAGCTGACCCGCGCCTCGCTCGCGCGCGCGCTCGCCACGCGCCCCGACCTGCTGCTGCTCGACGAGCCGACCAACCACCTCGACATCCCGACCCTCGAGTGGCTCGAGAGCTACCTCGTCGGGCTCGACGCCGCCGTCGTGCTGGTCGCCCACGACCGCTGGTTCCTCGAAGCGGTCGGGACCTCGGTGCTCGAGCTCGAGGCCGGGCGCGGCCGCTACTTCAAGGGCCCCTGGCACGCCTGGCGCAAGGAGCAGGCGGCGAGGCAGATCGCGCTCGGGCGCTCGATCGAGCGCCAGGAGGCCGAGATCGCGCGCATGGAGCGCTTCGTCGAGCGCTTCCGCGCCAAGGCGACCAAGGCCCGCCAGGCCCAGTCGCGGGTCAAGATGATCGAGAAGCGGAAAGCCAACGCCGCCCGCGAGGCGCCGCGCGACGACCGCAAGCTGCGGTTCTCGTTCGAGCCTCCCGAGCGCACGGGCCGCTCAGTGCTCAAGGTCGAGGGGCTGGAGCTCGAGGTCCCGGGCCGCACCCTGCTCGCCGACGGGCGGCTGCAGCTCGAGCGCGAGGAGCACGTCGTCCTCGTCGGACCCAACGGCGCCGGCAAGACGACGCTGATCGAGGCGCTCGCCGGGCGCAGCGAGCCCGCCGCGGGCAAGGTCGGACTCGGCCACAACGTCCTCGTCGGCTACCTCTCCCAGCACGCCGACACCGCCGCCGGGGAGGGCACCGTGCTCGACGCGCTCCAGCGCGAGACCGGGCTCAACAACAAGAAGGCGCGGACGCTGCTCGGCGGGTTCCTGTTCTCGGGCGACGACGTCAAGAAGTCACTCTCGGCGATCTCCGGCGGCGAGCAGCGCCGGCTGTCGCTCGCGATCCTCGTCGCCTCGGGGGCCAACTTCCTGATCCTCGACGAGCCGACCAACCACCTCGACATCGAGAGCCGCGAGGCGCTCGAGGACGCGCTGCTCGAGTTCAAGGGCGCCGTGCTGCTGGTCTCCCACGACCGGGCGCTGCTCGAGGCGGTCGGGCAGCGGACGCTGGCGCTCGAGGACGGCGAGCTCTCGAGCCACCTGTTGCGCTGGGCCGACTACCAGGCCTCGCGGGACGCGGAGAAGAAGGCGGCGCGGCAGCCCGCCAAGCCGAGCCCCGAGAAGGGCAAGCGGGCCCGGCCCAAAGGCCCCTCGAAGAACGCGCTCCGCAACGTCAAGCGAATCGAGGCCGAGATCGAGAAGGCCGAGGCGGCGCTGCGCGCGCTCGAGGACGAGCTCGCCGACCCGGGCGCCTGGGCGAGCCCGACCTCCTCCGAGCGCGCGAGCAAACGCCACGGCGACGCCGCGCGCGCGGTCGAGGAGCTCTACGCCGAGCTCGAGCGGGCGGAGTCTGCGATCGCCGAGCGCGCCCCCGGCTGAGCGCCCTCGGGGATCTCGAGCACGGCCGCGGCGCCGCGGCACCGGAGCACACGGCCCGGGACCACGCCGCAGACCTCGCGCAGCACCCGTCCCTCGCGATCGAGGAAAAGGACGTCGAGGCGAAACAGCATCCCGAATGTGTGGACGCTGTCGCAATCCGGGATCAGCAGCGCCGCCCGCACGCGCGAGCGACGCCGCAGCGCCAGCCCGCGGAGCCGCAGCCAGCGCGTGTCGGCAACGAGGATCTCCATCTCGGTGAGAGTCCGCCGCCTGCGGATCTCGCCCCCGCCGTTGGCTAGGCTGGCGAGAGATGGAAGCCGGCAGCGCAGCGCAACCCGTGAGCCCCGCCGCCGTCGAGTCCGGGTTCCTCCAGCGCGTCTTCACCTGGATGTTCATCGGGTTGGCGCTGACCGGCGCGATCGCCGCCTGGATCGGCTCCAACGACGAGCTGCTGACGACGATCACCGAGACGCCGGGGATCGTGATCGGCGCGGTCATCGCCCAGCTCGGGATCGTCCTCTTCCTCTCGTTCGCGATCCAGCGGATCTCCCCCGCGACGGCGACCGCGCTGTTCCTCGTCTACGCCGCGCTGGTCGGGGTCACCTTCTCGTTCATCTTCGAGCTCTACACCGCGCAATCGATCTTCACGACGTTCCTGATCACGGCCGGGATGTTCGGGGCGCTGGCGGCGTTCGGCGCGCTGACCGACACCGACCTCTCGAAGCTCGGACCGATCCTCTTCGCCGCCCTGATCGGCCTGATCCTGGCGACGATCGTGAACATCTTCTGGGCGAACTCGACGCTCTACTGGGTCACGACCTACGCCGGGGTGGTCATCTTCAGCGGCCTGACCGCCTACGACATGCAGAAGCTCAAGCGGCTCCACGACGAGCGCGTCTCCGGCGACGACGCGGGCCGGATGGCGATCTTCGGCGCGCTCCAGCTCTACCTCGACTTCATCAACCTCTTCCTCTACCTGCTGCGGATCTTCGGCCAGCGGCGATAGCAGCCGTCGGGTGCAAATGGGCGTTCAGGCCGGCGGCTCCGGCTCGCGCCCGGGCACTCGATCCGCAAATATCCCCTCCACGGCATCCGTCCTCAGGGGAGGTGCGGGCCGGGTGAAAGCGCAACGTGAGAGACGAGACAGCCCGACGAGGAAACTACGAATCCGGCTCCGACTACGTATTGGAGTACGGAGAGCTGCGCTTCGCCTTCAACGAGGGTGACTTCGCGCAGCGGGTCGAGCAGGCCGCGGTCAAGCTCGGCTTCGTCCACCAGGGTCTGACCGAGGAGGAGCTTCACGACCTGCTCGAGCTCGCGGTCAACGGCGAGATCAACGAGCCCTCCTCGCGGCTCGGCGAGCACGTGAACTCGAACTGGGAGCAGCTCGTCGGCCCGGCGAACAAGAGCCTCGTCCACTGGCTGCGGCGGCTCGTCTTCCGCGGCGCCTGGCTCGATCAGCGGGTCAAGGAGGGGGAGCTCGACGTCGTCTTCGACGACGACGACCAGAGCTTCGGCTACGTGCAGCCCGACCGCGACCACGAGGTAATCGAGCTCTCCAAAGAGCCGTCGTGGTCGGGGATCGCCTACATCCCGACCAAGAGCTGAGGAACCTCTCCCCCGCTCACCGGAAACCGCCCCCGAGGCGGTTTTTCTTTGTTGAGAGAGCAGTATCATTTGCCGCGATGGCCCGATCGGGAACCGCGGACAGCGCCGCGAAGCAGGAGTGGGAGCGCGGCGCGCTCGCCTCGCTCGCGGACGCCGGCCACCGCGCCGGCGGCGCGCGGAGCGCGGTCGTCGAGCTGCTCGCCGAGCAGGACTGCTGCCTCTCGGCCCAGCAGATCTTCGACCGGCTGCGGACCGGCCCGCGAAAGGTCGGGATCGCGAGCGTCTACCGCGCGCTCGAGGCGCTCGAGGAGCTGCAGCTCGTCCACCGGGTCGAGATCGGCGACGGCGGCTCGCGCTACGAGCCCGCGCTGCCCGGAGGCGAGCACCACCACCACGTGATCTGCGACAGCTGCGGCGAGGTGGCCGCGTTCGCCGACCCGCAGCTCGAGCGCGCGATCGAGAAGCTCGGTTCGCGCCTCCAGCACGCCGTCAACGCCCACGACGTCGTCATCCACGGCGTCTGCCGCGGCTGCGCACCGGACAAACGGCGCAACTAGCTCAGTCGGCGGCGACCAGGGCCGCTACCGCGTCGGGCACGCCGCGCTCGGCGCTCGGGAAGCGCGGCGCCCAGCCGAGCTCGCGCTTGATCTTCGCGTTCGAGGAGCGCGCCGAGCGGGTCGCGGCCGTCACCGGATCGGACCCGGCGGCGATCCTCGCCAGCCACGACGGCACCCTGCGCGGCTTGCCGAGCCCGAGCGCCTCGGCGGTCGCGGCGACGAAGTCGTAGAAGCGGATCGGCTCGTCGTCGGCGACGTGGTAGAGCGACCCGGGTTGCGCCACGTCGACCGCGTCGGCGAATGCGGCGGCGGCGTCCTCGACCCGGACCACGTCCCAGAGGTTCTTGCCCGATCCGATCACCGCGAAGCGGCCCGGCTGGCGCAGGCGGTTGACGAACTCCTCCTCGAACCAGCCGCCCGGGCCGTAGACGTGCGACGGGCCGAATGATCACCGAGTCGAGCTCCGAGTCGCCGACCAGTCGCTCTCCCTCCTGCTTCGAGCGCCCGTAGGCGGTCTCGACCGGGAGCTCGCTCCGCTCGTCGAGCAGAGCGCCCTCGGCGTCGCCGGTGACGACGGTCGAGGCGAAGACGAAGCGCGGTCTCGAACTCGCCTCCGCCGCGGCCGCGAGCAGCCGCCGGGTCCCCTCGATGTTCGCCTCGCGGATCTTCGCCTCGCTCCGCTGCGAGGCGATCTCGGCGGCGAGATGGACGACCGCGCCGGGCAGCTCCTCGTCGAGCGCCCGGAAGAGCGAACCGGCGTCGGCGAGGTCGCCGTGGACCTCGCGCGCGCCTTCGGGCGCCGAGCCGGGCCGCCGGCAGAGCGCCAGCGGCTCGTGGCCTCGCTCCGCCAGCGCCGCGCAGACGTAGGCGCCGAGGAACCCGCTCGCCCCGGTCACGAGCACCTTCATCGCTACCCGCCCGCTCCCGGGTCGATCCCCTCGGCCGCGGCGACCGCCGGCCAGGCCTCCGCCTCCTCGGCGACCCGCTTCTTCGACCAGCCGAGCTCGCCGCCGAGCAGCTCGGCGACGCGCTCTGCCACCGAGCCGTCGCGGAGCTCGGGCGCGGCGAGGATCCCGAGCCGGGTGCGGCGCATCAGGACGTCGGCGACCGAGCGCGCCTGCTCGCTGCGCGCCGCGACCACCACCTCGGCCTGGAGGTCGGGGCGCCCGGGGGCGATCGGCTCGGCGAGCTCGGGTGATTCGGCGGCGAGGCCGAGGACGTGGCGCGCCGCGTGGCCGTAGCGGAACGCGAGCTGGTAGGCGGCGGCCTCGGGGAGCTCGAGGTCGGTCTTCAGGTCATCCTCGCTCGCCTCCATCCCGAGCGGGATCTCCGCCGTCCGGCAGGGCGCTTCGCGGCCCTCGCGCTCGACCAGGCGGTCGACGACGTGCTTGGCCATCCGCCGCCAGGTCGTCAGCTTGCCGCCGGTGATCGTCAGCATCCCCGAGGAGGTCTCGTAGAGCTCGGCGCGGCGCGAGATGTCGACCGACTTCTTCGGGTCTCCCGAGGAGATCAGCGGCCTCACGCCGGCGTAGGCGCCGGTCAGGTCCGACGGCCCGAGCTCGAGGCCGAAGAGCTCGTTGACCGCGCTCAGCAGATAGGTGATGTCCTCCTCGCCGGGCGGGACGGCGTCGATGTCGCCGTCGTAGTTGTTGTCGGTCGTGCCGATCAGCGTCCGCCCGTACCACGGCAGCGCGAAGATGTTGCGGCCCTCGGGCGCGGGGACGATGCATGCCGCCTCGCCGATGTCGAGGTCGTCGTGGGAGAGGGTCACGTGGGTGCCGCGGCTGGGGCGGATATGGGGCACGTCCTCCTCGGCCTCGATCTCCTCCGGCCTGACCTGGTCGGCCCAGACTCCGGTCGCGTTGACGACGTTGGCGGCGCGGATCTCGAGCGACTCGCCGGACTCGGCCTCGGTCGCGACGACGCCGACCGCCTTGCCGTCCTCCTCGAGCAGCTCGGTCACCTCAGCGCCGTTCAGCATTACGGCGCCGAAGCGCTCGGCCTCGCCGAGGATCGTCAGCGTCAGCCGCACGTCGTCGGTCTGGCAGTCGTAGAAGAGATAGGCGCCGGCGGGGTCACGCGGCGCCAGCGCCGGAATCAGCTCCGCCGTCTCCTCGCCGCTGATCGTGCGGTGGCGGTCGGGGTGCCAGTAGTGGTCCTCCTCTTTGAGGTTCGACTGCTCGCGTCCCTGGCCGACCCGGGTCGTCGCCATCACGTCGTAGAGGTTGAGCCCGGCGCCGAGCCGGCGGCTGAGCCGCTCCTCGCCGAAGCTCGGGACCAGGAACGGGGTCGGGTAGACGAGGTGCGGCGCGAGCTGGACCAGGAGCTGGCGCTCGAGCAGCGCCTCGCGTACGAGCCCGAGGTCGAAGTTCTGGAGGTAGCGCAGCCCGCCGTGGACCATCTTTGAGGAGCGACTCGAGGTCCCCTGCGCGTAGTCGCCGCGCTCGAGCAGCGCGACCGAGTAGCCGCGCGAAGCCGCGTCGAGGGCGACCCCGGCGCCGGTGATCCCGCCGCCGATCACGACGACGTCGAAATCGTCGCCGCGGAGCGCCTTGATCGCATCGTCCCGGGTGATCATTCGAGGAACTCCACGGCCTCGACCTCTGCCGGCCGCTCGGGCGGGCGCTGCTCCTGGACCGGCTTGCCGATGTGGAGCAGGCCGACAAAGCGCTCGGTGTCGGGCAGCCCGACCGCGGCGCGGCCCTCGGGGGTGCGGAGGACGTCGGGCGTGCGCCAGTAGCCCGCGAGTCCGCGCCCGTGGGCGGCGAGAAGGACGATGTAGGCGGCGACCGCGGTCGCGTGCAGGTCCTCCTCGTCGGTGAACTCGTCGTCACCACCGAGGGCCGCAGAGGCGACGACCAGCGTCGGCGCGCGGTCGAGCTTCGGCGCCGACTCGGGCCCCGCCGCCTGCTTCAGCCGCTCGAGCGCCTCGGGGCCGATGACGCGGAAGCGCCAGGGAGCGGTCAGGTGGTGGTTCGGCGCCCAGCGCGCGAGCTCGAACAGCTCCTCGAGCGTCTCGCGATCGACCGGCCCCGGCGCGTAGGCCTTGTGGGTGCGCCGGGTGCGGATCGCCTCTTCGAGCTCCATCGCGCAACCGTAGATGACTGGCGTGGCGGGGCGCCACCGATCCGATCGCTTAGGGTCCGTGTTTCAGAGGGCAGCAGGCAATCCTTGGATGAAATGACTCGCAGGCGCAGAAAAACGATCTCAATCGGCCTGATCGCCGCCCTGGCGCTCGTCGCTTCGCTGCCGGCCGCGTCCGCGGAGGCGAAGAAGCGCAAGTTCCGGGGACTGGTGCTGTCGAGCGTCACGCGCTCGCCGAGCGGCTCGGTGCGCCTGCCGATCACGATGCGCGTCAACCTCCGCCTCGCCAACCCGAGTCGTCGTCGCGCTCGGCCGCAACCGCTCACGGTGACGCTCGAAGGCGGCAGCGGAGCGACCACGAGCACCGTCACCCCGGGCATCCGCCGGCGCAGCTCGACCTCGCTCCCCGTCGCGCTCAACCTCCCGGTCGACACCCCGACCGGCAACTACACGCTCACCGCCTGCCTCGGGGGGAAGGTGTTCCCGGGGACCGGCCGCTGTCGGTCTCCGCGCAGCAAGGTCCGGGTGCTTTCCCCGCGCGGCAACATCACGATCAATCCCTCGAGCAAAGCGTTCGGCGACGTCGCGGTCGGGACCGACTCCGCCCAGCAGGCGTTCACGATCACCAACCTGAGCCTCGCCCAGAGCACGACCCCGGCTGCATCGGTGACCGGGGTCGGCTACCAGATCGCCTCCAACGGCTGCACCGCGCCGATCTCACCCGGCGGCGCCTGCTCGGTGGCCGTCCTCTTCCACCCGACCGCGGCCGGGTCCTCGAACGGCAGCGTCCGCGTCACCGCCAGCGGCGACACCGAGACCGCCGTCGCTGACCGGCACCGGCCTCTAGCCGGCTCCTAACGCGGGCGCGCGAGCAACGGCCCGAGGAACGAGCCCAGCCAGGCGAATCCGGCGAGCGCCGCGGCGGCGATCGTCAGTGGCTCGGGATCGTCGTCGCTCTCATCGGGCTCGGCCTCGACCGGCGCGGCGGGCGGGGCTGCGGGCTCGGGCGCGGGAGCGGCTGGAGCGGCAGGCGCGGCCGGGGCCGCGGGCGCGGGCTTCGGCACCGGGCCGGCGCCGGGCTTGGGCGCCGGGACGGGCGGCGCAGGGCTCGGCAGCGGAGCCGCGGGCGGGCTCTGCGGCTTCGGCGCCGCCTTGACCGGCTTCCGCTTCACCGGCGCCAGCGGCAGGGGCTTCTCGTTGACGGCGAGCAGCGCCTGGGCGGTGACCCAGACAGGCGTCTGGTCGAGGCTCGCCGAGTAGCGGTAGTGGCCGTCGGCGGCCCGCTGGGCGGCGAGGTAGCGGAGGCCGCCGCGGGCCGAGCCGCCGGCCCCCGCCGCGACCAGCCCCTGGACCGCGTAGGCGGTCGACTGCGAGTTGACGGCGCCGCCGGAGAGCGGAAAGCCGCCGCCGGGCTGCTGGGCGCGCTCGAGGAAGGCGATCCCACGCGCGGCGGCGTCGCCACCGCCCCCGGCCGCGGCGAGAGCCTGGAGCACGGCTCCGGTGCTGTCGGCGTCGCTCGCGGTCTTCGGCGCGAAGCCCCAACCGCCGTCGGGATTCTGGGCGCCGCGCAGCCACGCCGCCGAGGATGAGGCGTCGGTTCCCGCGGACTCGAGCGCGAAGATCCCGAACGCGGTCAGGTTGACCTGGCCCTCGAACGAGCCGTCGGCGGCGCGGAGGCGGCGCAGCTCGGCGAGCAGGTTGCGCTTGCCGAGCCGCGGCGGCAGCCCGGCGCCACGCAGGGCGATGATCGTCCGCTGGAGGTCGTTCATCGAGCGGATCGTCCCGGCGTTGGCGCGCAGGTAGTCGACCGGTGTGCTGCCGGCCGGCCCGACGTCGAGCGGGTTGACGCCGGCGGCCTCGAGCCCGAGCATCGCCCAGCCGGTCATCCCGGCGTTCGACTCCTCGCCCGGGGCGGTGCCGAAGCCGCCGTCGGCGTTCTGGGCCGCGCGCATCCACCCGACCGCGCCCGGCTTCGCCGCCGCGGGATCGCCCGAGGGGATCGAAAGCGGGACCAGGGCCAGAAACACGACTCCCGCCGCGAGCGCCGGGTGCGGCCGCCAGCTGACCTCGAAGCGCTCGCGGAAGCGGATCAGCATCCGGACGATCGCCGGGCCGGCGACGAGCGCGATCACGAAGTTGCCGCTCGCGTGGGCGAGGTTGAACGGCACCCCGCGCGCGGAGAGCGCGAGGAAGCGGTCGAGCGACTGCTCGCCGCCGTAGGTCGCCATCAGCGAGTAGTCGAGGAGCGCGCCGTAGGCGAGCCCGGCGAGGGCGCAGACCGTCGCCAGCCCGAAGCGCCCGAGGCGGCGGCCGGTGAGCACCGCGAGCCAGGCGCCGAGGACGCCGGTCAGCCCCCAGGCCCCCATCTGCCACGGCGTCCAGGGGCCCTGGCCGAGCCAGAAGTTCGAGACCAGGGCGCCGAGCGCGCCGATCGCGAAGCCGGGCGCGGCGCCGATCGAATAGCCGCTGAGCAGCGCGATGTCGGTGGTCGCGACGACGTTCGGGATCGCCGCGAAGACGAGCCGCCCGGCGGCGGCGAGCGCCGCCATCCCGGCGACCAGCGCGACGATCTGCGACGGCGGCCGCGAGCGCTCGTACCAGGCGAAGCCGCCGATCAGGACCGCGGCGAGGATGCCGAAGGAGGCGAGCTGCCAGGTCACCTGTGGACCACCTTCCCGTTCAGCGCCCGCGCGCCCTGCTCGGGGGTGATCACCCCGGGCCGCCCGAGCACACGGGCGACCTCGGTCGCGAAGTACCAGCCGCCGGCGAGCAGCTCGCCGACCGGGCCGTCGGCGATCACGTCGCCGTCCCCGAGCAGGACGACGCGATCGGCGAACGCGGAGGCGAACTCGACGTCGTGGGTCGCGATCACGACCGCGACGCCCTTGCCGGCGAGCTCGCGAGCGAGCGTGGTCAGGTCGTCTTTGCGCGCCCTGTCCATGCCGCGGGTCGGCTCGTCGAGCAGCACGGCTCCGGGGAGCTCCTCCCCCCTGCCGGCCATCACGATCGCCAGCGCCAGCCGCTGGCGCTCGCCGCCGGAGAGGTCGCGCGGGTCCTTCTCGGCGAAGCCCGCGAGCCCGACCGCGTCGAGGGCCTCGAGGCCGGCCGCTCCCGGGAGCTCCTCGTCGATCCGCTCGCGGACCAGGAGGTCGGCGGGGTTCTGGGGCAGCAGCGCGACCCCGCGCGGCGCCTCGATCTTGCCGCGGCGCGGTTCGACCAACCCGGCGATCGCGCGCATCAGCGTGCTCTTGCCGGCGCCGTTGCGGCCCATCAGCGCCACGGTCTCGCCGGGCTCGATCGCGAGCTCGATCCCGCGCAGCACCTCGGCCGGGCCTTCCTCCCGCCCTCCGAGCTCGACCCAGAGGTCCTTGACGGCGAGGGCGGTCATCAGCCGAGCGCCTCGCGCGCGGTCTTGACCCCGACCGGTAGCGGGCTGAGGCCCGCGAGGTCGAACATCCTCGCGACCGGGGTCGCGAGCGCCGGATCGGACTCCAGCGACCAGTCGAGGAACCCGGCGGGCTCGCCGTCGAAACCGATGCTCCCCTCCTGCATCGCGACGACGCGATCGGCGGCCGCGAGGCAGCGCTCGAGCCGGTGCTCGCAGAGGACGACGGCGACCCCCCACTCCTCGTTCAGCCGCCGCAGCAGCCAGATCAGCTCGTCCCCCGACACGGGGTCCAGTTGTGAGGTGGGCTCGTCGAGCAGAATCAGCGACGGGCGCGGCGCGAGCGCGGTCGCGATCGCGACCCGCTGCAGCTCGCCGCCCGAGAGCGTGTCGGTCGGGCGCTCGAGCAGCTGCGGGATCGCCAGCGCCAGCGCGACCTCCTCGACCGCGCGCGCGGTCGCCGAGGCGGGCTCGCCGCGGAGCTCGAGCGGCAGCCCGATCTCGGCCGCGACCGTGGTCGAGACGATCTGGGTCTCGGGCTCCTGGGAGACGAAGCCGACGGCGGCGGCGAGGTCGGCGGGCCCGTGCTCGCGGACGTCGAAGCCCGCGACGCGAACCTCGCCCTCGACCTCCCCACCGTAGAAATGCGGCACGAGGCCGCAGCCGGCGCGGAGCAGGGTCGACTTGCCCGAGGCCGAGCGGCCGGCGAGGACGACGAACTCGCCAGGCGAGACCTCGAGGTCGACGCCGGCGAGCACGTCGCGCTCGGACTCCGGGTAGCGATAGCGGAGCCCCTCGATCTCGAGCAGCGGCTCAGGCACCCGGGCGCCTCGCGAACGGGAGCAGGGCGGCGATCGGGAGCGAGGCGGCGACCGCGAGCGTCGCGACGCCGGTGTCGATCTCGGTCGTCGGATACGGCTCGTACTCGCCCGAGCCGCTGATCCGGATCGCGAGCGCGGTCACGACGAGCACCGCGCCGATCGCGTAGAAGCGCCGGTCGTAGCTCGAGCGGCGCCTACGCCGAGAGGTCGCCGCGGCGGCCGGCAGCGAATAGCCGCGCAGCTCGAGCGTCGCGGCGACGTCGACGGCGCGGTCGAGCGATCCGGCGAGCACCCTCCTCGTCATCGCCGCGCGGCCGACCGGCGCCGCGGCCGGGCCGCGCAGGGCGGCGGCCTCGCGGAGCCGGAACAGGTCGTCGGCGGCGACCGGCACGAGGCGCGTGACGAGCGTCGCGCTGAGCGCCGAGCGCCGCGCGATCGGGCGCAGCAGACGCAGCACCTCGTCGGGGTTGACGCAGGCCGAGTAGACCGCGAACAGGAGCAGCGTCGTCAGCACCCGCAGCCCGAGCACCCCGCCGGCGCCGAGCGACTCCGCGGTCACGTTGACCTGGCCGAGGACCGGCAGCTCGCCGAGCCGGGCGAGGATCGTCAGACCGCGGTCGGTGACGAGGCCGTTGACGACGACCATCAGCAGCGCGACTGCCGCGCCCCAGCGCAGGGTCGAGAGCACCGCCACGCGGACGCCGGCCGCGAGCCCGATCAGGATCGCCGCGACGCCGGCCGCGCCGATCACGATCGGGTTCGGGTAGAGGAAGGCGACGATCGAGAACGAGCCGAGAAAGGCGATCGCCGCGGGGGCGCTCGCCGAGCGCAGCGGGTCGCGGCCGGGGCGGTAGGCGAGCGCCGATCTCACGGGCCCTCCTCCGCCGGCAGCGCGACCGGCTCCTCGTCGGGCAGACCGGCGACCGCGAAGCGGTGCGCGAGCGCGTCGGAGTCGAAGATCGCCGCCGCGGCGTCGACCCCGGCCGGTGTCGACCCGGTGACGACCCAGGTCGGTGGGGTCTCCTGGTAACGAACAGCGGCCACCAGCCCGCCGTCGGGTCCGAGCGCGTGCACCGGCTCGCCGTCGACACCGAGCGCCTCGAGCTCGTCGCCCTCGAATCTCGCGAACACCCCGCTCGCCGCCGGGCCATCGTCGATCAGCGCCGCGGCGCGGTCGCGGCCGACCCGCGCCCAGGGCCCGACGAGGATTCGCAGCGTCGGGCCGGCCTCCGCGTCGTAGCCGGGCGCGGCCTCGGTCTCGAAAATCGCGGGCTCGACACCGGCCTCATCGAGTTCATCGGCCACCGCCTTGCACGGCGCCCGCGCACCGAGGCAGTCGATCCGCGTCTCGTACTCGGTCCCCTGGAATCCACTCAGGAACGGCTCCGGGAACGAGCCGACCACCGCGGGTACCCGCATCGCGTCGGTCCAGTCGCGGTGGTCCCACCAGACGCGGTCGCCGTCGGAGACCTCGACGTCGGCCGAGCCGCCCGGCGACTCGACGCCGTTCACGTAGAAGAACCAGTCGAAGCGCCGCCCGTCGGTGACCGCGCTGCCCTCGATCCCGTCGATCGACTGGACGAAGCCGCCCCCGTAACGCGTCGTTATGTCGGCGCCGCGCTCGAGCAGCCGCAGGACCGTCTCCGAGTCGGGGAGGTCGGAGGGGGTCTCCTCGACGAGTGTCTCGTACCCGTAGTCGCGGGTCACGAGCAGGTCGGCCGAGTTCGAGCCCGATCCGGCGCCGAGCCCGCAGCCCGCGGCCGCCAGGGCGCCGAACAGCGCCGCGGCGACCGCCAGGCGGCGGGCGAGCGTCACTTGCTCGCGCCGCCCTTCTTCTTGCCGCCCTTCTTCTTCTTTTTGCCCTTCGGGCGCAGGATCTCCTCGCAGCTGCGCTTGTCGACCTTGTCCTTGCGGTCGGCCTGGACGAGGTCGCTTCCGGCGCCGCAGTCGACCTGGTCCTTGTTGCCGCCGCGGACGCGGATCGTGTCGTCATCACCGCGCGCCTTGATCCGGTCGTGGCCGGCGGTGCCGCCGATCGCGTCTTCGCTCTCGGAGCCGAATATCGCGCGCCCGCGGCTGGCCGCGCAGCGCTTGGGCTTGGCGTTCGCGCAGACCTCGAGCGTCTGCGAGGGGATCGCTCCCGCGCGGGTCGCGGTCAGGCTGGTGGTCGAGGAGACGACCACCGACGTCGCGCCCGACGCATCGGTCGGCTGGCCTGCGCCGGTGACCGCCGCTCCGACGGCCGGCTTCGGGACGCCGGCGTCGTTGTATTCGGTCACCTGGACCGGGACGGAGCTCCCCGGCGTCGCCTTGGCCGGCGCCTCGAGCTTCAGCTCCGGGGCGGTCGGCTGGCACGTGAACGGTGGGTTCGGCTCGCAGACCGGGTTCGGTGCAAGGACCCAGAGGACCTCGTCGCCGGAGCCGAGGATCGCGAGGTTGCCGGCGACCTGGAGAGCGATGTGATTGACGCGCACCTGCCAGAACTCGGTCGCCCCCGAGTTGATGCCGCCGAAGCCACAGACGCCGAGCCCGAACGAGAACTCGTCGGTGACCGCGATCGGATTCAGGGTCGGATCGCTCTGGGCCGCCTCGACGGCGGCGCCGAGGGCGTTCGGCCCCGCGGTCGCGAACGGCTTCCCGGTCCCCCCCTTGCCCCCGAAGAAGCACTTCGCGGCGGGCGAGGTCGGGACGCTGGTCGTGTCGGTGAACTGGCGCTGGTCTGCGAGCGTGCCGCTGAGCGTTGCGACGCGCAGGTCGACGCCGGCTGACGCCCCAGCGGACGCGGGAGCGATGGTCGCGGCGAGCAGCGCGCAGAGCGCGATCAGACCGCTGGATATGAAACGGGGCAATGGCATGGAGCCACCCTTTCCTCGAGGGTTTACATGGCCATGGCCCGGGCAGGTTTCCTGGCTTCCCGGGCTCCGTACCGCTCCTTCCCAGGCCCCGGTGGGGCGCCCAGTGGAACTTCGCGGGACTTCTTCGCCCGGTCACAGTGGCGGGACCGCGCCGGTTTCGCACCGGACTTCCCTTCACCCAGACCTATGTGAACGGCAGTCTATTGCGGCAAGCGGTTGAATGGCCGCGATGGGAGAGCTGCTCAAGGACGTCCTGCCGCTGGCCCTCGGGGCGGCGGTCAGCCCGCTGCTGCTGACCGGAGTGCTGATCGTGCTCTCGAGCAAGGACCGCCCGCTGGCCCGGGGAGCGGCGGTCGCGGCCGGAGCCGCCGTGCCGTTGCTCGTCGTCGGCCTGGTCGGGCTGGCGGTCTTCACCGGCACGGTGAGCCCCGAGCCCGGAAACTCGCACTCGACCGACTCGGCGCGGATCGACGTCGCGCTCGGTGCGATCCTGCTGCTGCTCGGCGTCCGCGGCCTGAGGCGCACTCCGACCGCGCACGAGAAGAGCTCCGACGGCGCCTCTGACGCCGCCAGCCAACCCGGCCTCGCGAAGACCGCGCTGCTCGGCTTCGGGATGATGGCGACCAACTTCACGACCGCGGTCCTCTACATCGCCGCGGTCAAGGAGATCGCGCATGCGGGGGTCGAGACGGCCGAGGAGCTCGGCGTCCTCGCGATCCTGCTCACGATCACGATGATCCCGGTGCTCGTGCCGCTGCTCGTCTTCACGGTCGCCCCCGACGCCGCGGGGCGGATGCTGACCCCGATCGGCGCCTGGGTCCGGGCCCGCAGCCGCCCGATCGGGATCGCGCTGCTGCTCGGCTTCGGCGCCTACCTGCTGGTCAAGGGCCTGACTGGGCTCTAAGCCGGCGGCCGGTCCCCGACCCAGTAGCGCGGCCCGGGGCCGAGGCGGGCGGCGCGGTCGCCGGGGTTCGAGAGCTGGCAGCGCTCCAGCGACAGACAGCCGCAACCGATGCACTCGGTGAGTCCGGCCTTGAGCCGCTCGAGCTCGGCGATCCGCTCGTCGATCCGGGCGCTCCATTTGGTCGAGAGCCGCGACCAGTCGCGGCGCGTCGGCGCGCGGTCGGGCGGCAGCTTGGAGAGCTCCCCGCCGATCTCCTCGAGCGTCAGGCCGACCTTCTGGGCGAAGACGATGAACGCGATCCGGCGCAGCACCGGGCGCGGGAAGCGGCGGTGACCCGAGCCGGCGCGCTCGGAGGTGATCAACCCCCGCTGCTCGTAGAAGCGCAGCGCCGAGGCCGCGACGCCGCTGCGCCGCGAGACCTCGCCGATCGTCATCAGTTCCGCCATCCCCGCAAAGAAGAGCAGCTTTTGCCCTTGACTTCAAGCTAACTTGAGCTTGTAGCCTGGTCAACGTCCACTTCAACGAAGGAGAAGCGATGCCCGAGACACTGACGGCCGGCAAGCAGATAACCGATGAGGTCACCTCGTGGCCGGGAGTCATCGCCGGGCCCGGCAGCCGCGGCGAGTTCGCGTTCAAGGTCGGCAAGCGCGAGATCGGCCACCTACACGGCGACCGCGTCTTCCACGGCGGCTTCCCCAAGGAAGTCTGGAAGTACCTCTTCGACCAGGGGCGGATCGACTACCACCCGGTCTTCCCGGGCAAGCCGGGATACGCGTCGCGGGCGATCGAGAACGATGCCGACGTCGAGGACGTGATCGAGCTCATCCGGCTCAACTACGACCGCGTGATCGAGAAGCACGGGCTCCCGGAGTAGCACCGCTACGGGGATTCGAACCCCGGTTTCCGGACTGAGAATCCGGCGTCCTAGTCCCCTAGACGATAGCGGCGTGAAGGCGGCGATTTTAGCGATCGGCGCTAGGTAACCTAGGTCGTCCCGCGGCCGTGGCGGAACTGGTAGACGCGCAGGCTTCAGGTGCCTGTGTCCTTCGGGACGTGGAGGTTCGACTCCTCTCGGCCGCACTGAGCGTGCGCCGGGCGCCGTGCGTCGCTGGTAGGTTGCAGGCCAACCAGGTCGACGAAAGGGAATCCATGCGGGGACGACGGGCTGTTCTGAGTCTGGCAACGGTGATGCTTGTGATCGCGGCCGCGCCGGCCGCCGCGCGGGCCGACACGGTGACGGTGGGCAGTCCGCTGAGCGCACCGTTCGTCCCCCTGCCCTACATGGGCAACGTCGCGACCGTCATGCAGACGAGTCTCGACCAGTCGGGCTCGACGACCACGTCGCCGGTCACCGGGACCGTGACCAGCTGGCGCGTCGCCCTCGCGACCGGCCTGTTCAAGATGCGGGTCATTCGCCCCGCCGGCGGCGGGACCTACTTCGGAGCCGCCACCAGCGCGGCGCAGAGCTTCAACGGCGAGTCGGTCTCGGCGCAGATTCCGACCAACCTCCAGATCCAGGCGGGTGACTCGATCGCGATCCAGAACAGCCAGCCGACCGACATCATCGGCGCCGCCGCCAACAACGCCATCTCTCAAGGTTGGAACCCGGTCCTCCCCGAGGGCCCACCCCCGAGCGCGCCGACGTTCACCTTCAACATGCGCGAGTACGCCTTCAACGCCACCGTCCGCTACTGCCGGGTCCCGGATCTGGTCGGCAAGACGCAGGCCGAGGCGACCCAGGCCCTCGGCGCCGCGGCCTGCACGCTCGGGACCGTGACCCGGCCCGCGCTGACCAAGAAGCAGCGCAGGAAGCGCAAGGTCGTCGACAGGATCGCCTCCCAGGACCAGGCGGTCCTGGCTTCGCTCAGCGACGGCGCCCCGGTAGGGGTGACGCTCAAGACCAAGAAAAAGAAGAAGAAAAAGAGGAAGTCGAAGAAGTAGGACCGCCGATTACGGGCCGGTGAACCCGTGCGCGAAGCACGGGATGTCGATCGGCCCCGAGATCAGCGCCGCGGGATTTGTCACCCCGTTGTTTGCCGAGAGGCAGTAGTTGCGGAGCGTCCCCCCGGTCCGCAGGAAGTCCGACTTTTGCGCCCGGGCCTTGATGTCGCTGCGGGGATAGCTGTGCGGGTCGTTGCCGAGCGAGGTGCCCGGCGGGGTGTTCGTCAACGGCGCCGACGCGGTGCCACCGGGGAACTCCTGCGGGCCGCCGTCGTAGTAGACGATCGCCGAGCCGTTGAAGGGGAAGCTCGGGATCGAGGGGATCCCGAAGGCGGGGGTCACGTCCGGTGAGCGGCCGGGATAGACGACCGGCCGGTAGACGCTCGCGCCGATCGTCCGCGCCTGGACGTCGGCGGCGACGTTGGCTACCTGGTGGTCGGCGTAGGCGGGCTGCATCAGCACCTCGTGCGGGGGCGTGTTCGGCAGCGGGTCGTCGGTCATGTGGTGGGCATAGCCGTTCGGCTCGCCGCGGTCCCAGAGCATCTGCATCAGCGAGAGCACGAGCGGGCGCTCGAGGTGGTTGGGGTAGTTGTCCCAGAGCCCGAGCGGGGTGTCGTCGGGCAGCAGCTCGCAGACCTCGGGCGGGATCCCGATGCCGCAGAGCTGGGCGGTGAACTGACCCTCCGCATAGGGCGCGAAGTCGGAGCTGCGCCGCAGCAGGGTCGAGTAGTTCATCGCCGGCACCCCGAGCGTCGCGCGCTGGAAGTCCGGCGCGAGCGCGGTCAGCGCGCCGCCGAGGATGCCGCCCTGGCTGTTGCCATCGTAGAAGAGGTCGGTGTCATCGATCAGGCTGCTGCCGTGGAGCTGGAACGCGGGGTCGCTCATCAGCCCGTTCGAGTGGATCATCGTCCGCCCGAGGAACATGAAGTTGAGGAAGCCCTGCTGGGTGCGATCGACGAGCTTCGGGAAGTTGTTGATGTCCTGGAGAATCAGCAGCACCGACGGGAGGTCGCCGCTCGAGAACCCGATCCAGTCGGTGGCGCAGAAGATCATGTTGCTCTCGTTGGCCATCGCCTTGACGTTGCCGGCGCCGACCTCGTTGTGGGAGCCGAGCAGACCGTGGCCGTAGAGCGAGACGCGGGCCGGGTTCGCCATGTCGCCGGCCGCGGCCGAGCGCGGGATCTCGCAGCGGAACGGAGCGTCGGTCGTGTTCAGCGGCAGGCGAACCGGGTTGTCGGAGCCCGGCAGCATCAGGAAGTTCGAGAGCGTCGGGCACCCCGGGAGGTTGAGGAAGCAGGGCACGCGGACGACCCCGCGCACGCGGCGGAAGACGTTCGGGTCCTGCGCCTCGCTGAACTCCTCGACGCTGGTGACGTCGAAGTACGGCGCGGCGCCCTGGATCTGCCCGTCGGCGAGGTTGGTGTCGCCGAGCTCGGCGAACGCGGTGTCGCGGATGTGGCGGGCGCGGCCGGTGATGTTCGGCTGGCTCGCGACGGTGAAGTCCCAGGCGAGGTTGAGGTTCATGCGCCTGATCCCGGCCGCCTGGAGGGTCTGGAAGATCTGCTCCATGTGCGGGCGGCGCTCCTCGATCGCCGTCTGCGGGGTGATCAGGCGGTCGCGGAAGACCTTGAACCCGAGCGACGGCTCGATCGTGTTCCCGTCGTCGTCCTTGAGGTCGCGCAGCGCGACGATGTAGCGGCCGCCCTCCTCGAAGTTGCGCGCCGGGCGGATGATCAACGTGCGCTCGGCGTCGGTCGGCGGGTTGGCGTCGACCTCGGCGAAGATCGGGTGCCGCTCGCCGGTATCGGCGTTGATCACGACGATCGGCTGGTCGGCGTCGGCGTAGCGGGCGATGTCGGTGATCGGGACGGCGCCCGTGTTGTCGAAGGCCTGCTGGTTGTCGAGCCCGGGGACCTTGGTGATCAGCATGTTCCCGGGGCTGAAGCCGTCGCTGCGGTTGTGCTCGTTCGGGATCAACGGGATCAGCAGGTTGTTGTGCGGCGTCGATTGGACGTTGAGGTTCACCCGCCTGCCGGTCGGCGTCCCGCTGTCGGCGATCGTGAAGAAGTCGCTCGGCCACGGATAGAGGCAGCTCGAGGTGTCGAGCCAGTCGCAGCGCTCTGCCGCCGTGATCTGGGGGCCCGGCGAGGTGCCTCCCGGAGGCTCGTCGGGACCGAGGTCGGGGTTCGGCGCCCCGCCACCCCCAGCCGCCCCCGCCTCCGCCCGCGGCCGGCGCCCGGCAGGGCGCCGCGTCGCGGACCAGCTCGGCTTCGCCGGCGAAGCGGCCGGACGAAGATCGCCCGAGGCTCGCCGTCACCTCGATCGCCCGCGTCCCGCAGTTCGCGACGAGCGTCCTGCCCGCGGGGCTCAGCGGGAGGCGTACGACCTTCTTGCCCGGCTTGCGGAAGCGGACCGAGCGCTTGCGCGTTATCGCGGACGCGGGGTCGCTTTCACCCTGCGCCCGCCCGATCAGCTTCACCGATCCCCGCAGCTTCATTCGGACCCGCGTCCGCACGGCGCCGTCGCCGAGGATCCTCTCCTGGCTCGCGCCGATCACCTTGACGCCGACGTCCTTCGGGCCGACCGGCGTCACCGCCGGGCCGGCGGCAGGGAAAGCGAGCGCGGCGACGAGCGAGCAACAGAGCAGCGCGGCGGCCGCTGCCGGGGCGGCGCGCGATTTCCTCTCTCTCCGTCGATCCAGCCGGATCTCCCCTGACACGGGACCCAGGCTATACGAGTGGTTGCGGCCCCGCGCAGGTAGGGTGGTGGACGGGATGGCGAGCTTGCACGAGGAGATCGTCGACGCGATGAACGGGCTGCACGGCAAGCACCCGGGCCACCGCGCTGCCCACGCCAAGGGGACCTTCTGTCGCGGCTCGTTCACGCCGTCCCCGGGCGCCAAGGCGATCTCGAGCGCCCCGCACCTCCAGGACGAGCCGGTCGAGACGCTGCTGCGGTTCTCGAACGGAAGCGGCGACCCCGAGGCCCGCGACGGCGACCGCCGCGACGGGCGCGGGCTCGCGGTCAAGTTCGAGCTCCCCGGCGGCGAGGCGACCGACATCGTCGCGGTCACGCTGCCGGTCTTCTTCGTCCGCAACGCCGACGACTTCCTCGCCTTCCTGCGCGCCCGCGAGCCCGACCCCGAGACCGGCGAGATCGACATGGAGAAGGTCGGCGCCTTCCTCGGCGAGCACCCCGAGACCGCGGCGGCGGTGCAGCTGATCCTCCCGGCGCTGACCCCGCCGCCGAGCTTCGCCAACGCGCGCTACAACGGCCTCCACGCCTTCGCTTTCACCGACGCCGCGGGCGAGCGGCGCCACGGGCGCTACAGCTTCGTCCCCGCCGACGGGGAGAAGCAGCTCTCAGAGGAGGAGATCGACGCGAGCTCGCGCGACTACCTCCAGGAGGAGATCCGCGAGCGGCTCGCCGCGGGGCCGGTCGCGTTCACGCTCGAGCTCCAGCTCGCCGCCGACGGCGACGAGCTCGAGGACCCGACCGTCGCCTGGCCCGAGGAGCGCGAGCGGGTCGAGCTCGGCCGGCTCGAGGTGCGCGAGGCGGTCGAAAGCCCCGAGACATCCGACGCGCCGGTCGTCTTCGACCCCGTCAACGTCGTCGACGGGATCGAGTGCTCGGGCGACGAGATCCTCGCCGCGCGCAGCCCCGCCTACTCGGTCTCGGTCGAGCGGCGGATGTCCGTCACCTAACTCGATCGCGAGAGCGGGTAGGGTCCGCGTCGGGATGGGTGGGAACGCCACAGCGCTGCGGGACTTCGCCGACGAGCTCGGGTTGAGCTACGTCGCCCGGGGCAAGGCCCCGGGCACCGGACCGCTCGCGACGCAGGTCCAGGGACCCGCGACCCACATCGTCGGGGGCGAGCTGCCCGGCGGATTCACGGGGATCCTCGCCCGCGAGACGCTTCAAGCGAAAACAAGCGGACAGGGCCCGCCGCCCCCGCCGCGCCACGTCACGGTCGCGCTGACCCGGATCCCGGAGAGCATCGGCTACATCCCGGCGCTCAGCGCCCACGATGCCGCCTCGCGCAGCTTCACCGAGCGGCTCGTCGGAGCCGGCGGATTGATCCCGCTCTTCGACCACGTCGAGCTCGAGAGCATCAAGTTCAACCGCACCTTTCGGATCGGGGTCTTCAAGACCCAGGACCCCTCCTCGGTGCGCCAGATCTTCACGCCGAGCTTCGTCGACTGGATGGCCGAGCGCGCGCCCGAGGACCACTACTTCGATCTCTTCGGAGGGGTGCTCTGCGCCGCGACCAGCAAACCGCCCGACGATCGCGAGACGATCGACGACATCTGCGAGTTCACCGCCCGCGTCGCCGAGCGCATCCGCTCGGAGTCGCTTGAGCGAGAGGGAATCTCGAAGTCCGCGGCACCGCCCCCCTCCCCGCCGATGCTCCAGTACGAGCAGCGGTTCGACGACGAGCTCGGCAAGGTGAGCTGGGACGAGCCGCCCGCCGACGCCGAGGCGGCTTCGCGTCCCTACCGGCGGTTCGCTCGGCGCGGCAAGGCGGGATGGCTGGTTTCGGGCTTGGTGGCCGCCTTCCTGGCGGCGATTCCGGCGCTCTTCCTCGGAATCACCGCCGGCGCGCTCGCCGACTCGACCCCGCTCGCGCTCGGCGGCTCCGCGGCGATCTTCGCGCTCTGCTTCGTCCCGATCTTCCTCAAGCTGCTGCGGGGCAGCTTTCGCTACCAGTCGGAGATCTGGGGCCTGGCCGCGTTCCTTCGCGGCTTCGCCGAGCGGCGCGGGCTCGATTTCCAGCACGGGTACCGCTTCCAGGCGGAGCACCCGCGCCTGCCGATGCCCGCGCAGGGAACTCACTTCGCGCTCCACGGACGGCCGGCCGGCGAGCGTGAGGGCAGCCTGCTCGTCGGGCCGACGCAACCGGAGGGCGGCCCGGAAGGCAAGCGGGTGAAGGGGCTGCACGCATCGCAGATGCTGCTCCTGCGCGCGGATCGGATCGATCCGGCCGAGACCCTGCTGCTGGCGCCGCCCCGCGACCAGGCCGGATTCGCGACGATCGCCGGCTTCGTGATCGAGGAGGCGAGCGGCGTGCGCGAGTCCGAGGCCGATCGCGCGGCCCGCGAACGATCCGAGACGCTCGCGGAGAAGCTGCTTGAAGGCGACGAGCTCGGCGCCGCGGTCGAGAACGGGGCGCTGGTCGTGTTCCGCGCCGGGGCCGGGCTCGAGGAATGGTCCGACGAGGGGATCGACCGATTCTGCGCCGAAGCGCTCGAGGTCGCCGGCCGAATCGAGGACGAGCTCGAGGTGAAGGCCAGGCCGCGCCGCAAAGCCAAGGCGAAGCCGCGAGCCAAGAAGCCCAAGCCGCGCAAGAAGCCGGCGCGAAAGAAGTCCTGAGTTAGCCCGGGATCGTGAACAGCGAGGTCATCCTCGCCGCGAACGGGACGTCGCCGGAGAGCTTCAGCTTGCCGCTCACGAACAGCATCGGGCCCGCCGCGTTACCGGTGACGAGCTTCATGAAGTTGAGCCCGTCGGTCTGGATCGTGACCCGGGGGTCGTCGTGCTCGGGCTTGTCGGTGACCGAGCACTTGCCGTCCTTGATCACCGTCTCCCAGTGATCGGTGCGGCCGTCGGGGCCGTCGGTGATCTTCCAGTGGATGACCGCGTCGACGTCCTTGGCCTGGTCGGCCTGGAAGTGCTCCTCCATGCGGCTGAAGACCTCGGTGAGGATCGCGCCGCGGCCCTCGCTGCGCATGCCCTCGGCGAGCTGCTCGTCGGGGACGCTGCCGATCATCTTCACGGCCTCGTCGACGTCGAGTCCTGAGAAATCCGCTGCTTCGGTCTCGCTCATGGGTTCTTCCTCTCCTCTGGTTATTTGATGTGGTGACCTGAGATCGCCCGCGAGATGACCAGCCGCTGGATCTCCGAGGTGCCCTCGAAGATCGTGTAGATCTTTGCGTCGCGGTGCATCCGCTCGACGGGGAACTCGCGGGTGTAGCCGTTGCCGCCGAGGATCTGGATCGCGCGCTCGGTCGCCCAGGTGGCGACCTCACCGGCCTTGAGCTTGCTCATCGAGCCCTCGGCGTTGGTGAACTCGTGGCCGTTGCGGCCCATCCAGGCGGCGCGCCAGACGAGCAGCCGCGCGGCGTCGATCTCGAGCTTCATGTCGGCGAGCGTGAACGCGATCGCCTGGTTCTCGACGATCGGCTTCCCGAACTGCTGGCGCTCCTTGGCGTAGTCGAGCGCGTACTCGTAGGCGGCGCGGGCGATCCCGACGGCCTGCGCGCCGACCGTCGGCCGGCTCGCCTCGAAGGTCTGCATCGCGGCCTGGCCCTTGGACTTCTTGCCCTCGCGCACGCGAGCGAGGCGCTCGTCGAGCTTCTCCTTGCCGCCGAGCAGGCAGGCGCCCGGGACGCGGCAGTCGTCGAGGTGGACGTCGGCCGTGTGACTGGCGCGGATCCCGTGCTTCTTGACCTTGGTGCCCTGCTCGCAGCCCTTCGTCCCCGGCGGAACGATGAAAGCGGCGTGGCCGCGCGAGCCGAGCTCGCGGTCGACTGAGGCGATGATCACGTGCACGTCGGCGATCCCGCCGTTGGTCGCCCACGCCTTCTGGCCGTTCAGCACCCATTCGTCCTTGCCCTCGTCGTACTTGGCGGTGGTGCGGATCGCCGAGACGTCGGAGCCGGCGTCGGGTTCGGAGGAGCAGAACGAAGCGACCTTGGGATCGTCCTCGCTGCCGAAGCACTGCGGGATCCACTCCCCCATCTGCTCGGGGGTGCCCTGCCCGAAGATCGCGGCGACGGCGAGCGAGGTGCCGAAGATCGACATCCCGATCCCGGCGTCGCCCCAGAACAGCTCCTCGTTGACGATCGGAAGCTGGAGCCCGGTGGGGTCACCCCAGAACTGGGCCAGCGACTCGAAGCCG
Source organism: uncultured Solirubrobacterales bacterium (assembly GCA_963817065.1). Taxonomy (GTDB): domain Bacteria; phylum Actinomycetota; class Thermoleophilia; order Solirubrobacterales; family 70-9; genus CAWFMO01. Next base: position 1,191,691 of record CAWFMO010000001.1, on the reverse strand, counting down.
TAGAGCCCGATCTTCGCGGCCTCCTGGATGATCGGCCACGGGGTCTCCTCGCGCTCGTCCCATTCGGCGGCCGCGGGCCGCACGACCTTTTCGGCGAACCCGTGCGCCCACTCCTGGACGTCCTTCTGGTCCTGGTTCAGCTCGAGGCTGAATGTCGGGCCGTCGGCGCCCGAGCCGGCGTCGCCGTTGGTGACCGCGGCGACCACCTCCTCGGCGCTGGTCGCGTCTGGGGCTGCTTCGGTCGTGTCTTGAGTCTTGGTGTCGGCCATGCACGCATCTTACACATATTTATGTCGCATGTTTCGATGTATGATTTGGGACATGGCCGCGACGACGAAGACCGACGACGGGCTGACGATCGACGAGCTCGCCGGCGAGACAGGGCTCACCGCTCGCAACATCCGCGCGTATCAGTCGCGCGGCCTCCTCCCTCCCCCCGAGCTCCGCGCCCGCACCGGCTACTACGGCGAGGAGCACGTCGCGCGCCTGCGCCAGATCCGCGAGCTCCAGTCCGAGGGCTTCAACCTCGAGGCGATCAAGCGCCTGCTCGAGCTCTCCGAGGGCGGGCGCGGCGAGGCGGTCTCGTTCCAGCGCGACCTGCTCAAGGCGTTCGGCGAAGAGCAGCCCGAGGCCGTCAGCACGGCCGACCTCGAGCGCAGCTTCGGCGCGCCGCTCGAGCCCGCGATGCTCCGCAAGGCCGAGCGCATGGGCGCGATCCGCCGGCTCGGCGACGGCGCCTACGAGGCTCGCAGCCCCACCTTGCTGCGCGCAGCCGCCGAGCTGGTCGAGCTCGGGATCCCGGTCGAGCACGCGATCGCGGTCGGCGAGAAGATCGCGCGCAATGTGCGCTCGATCTCGAAGGAGTTCGTGCGGCTCTTCGTCCAGGACATCCTCGGCCCGCTCGAGCAGAGCGAGGAGTTCGACGCCGAGGGCTGGTCGCACGCCCGCGACGCGCTCGAGCGGCTCACTCCGCTCGCCTCCGAAGCCGTGGTCGCGGCATTCGGCCAGGCGATGGCCGACGCGGTCGAGCGCGAGATCGAGAAACGCAACTAGTCTCCGCCCCATGGCCGAGACCCTGACCGCGGAGCAGGCCGCGGCGCGAGTGAATCCGAGCGACACGCTCGGCATCCCGCTCGGCACCGGCCAGCCCGCCGCGTTCCTCGAGGCGCTCGGCGAGCGCGACGACTGGGAGGAGCTGCGGATCTACGGCGCCCTGCTGCTCGTCTACAGCCCGGTCTTCGAACACCCGAACGTCCACTTCCTCTCCGGGTTCTTCGGCCCGGTCGAGCGGATGCTGCGCGACAAGGACGCCAACATCAGCTTCGCCCCGGCCGATTTCCGCCGCTTCGCGCCGCTGCTCGACGAGCAGCGCCCGCGGGTGATGTGCACCGCGGCGGCGATGCCCTTCGACGACGGCTGGTGCAGCCTCTCGCTGCACTCGGGTGCCACGCAGCCCGAGTTCGAGCGCGCCGCCGCCGATCCCGATCGGCTGCTCGTGGTCGAGGTCTCGGAGGCGTTCCCGCAGACGGTCGGCCTACCCCCCGAGCACCGCCATGCGCTTCATGTCGATCAGATCGACGTCCTGGTCGAAAGCGACAAGGCGCCGTTCGCGATCGAGGACCCGCCGCCCTCGGCCGCCGACCGCGCGATCGCCGAGAACGCGAGCCGCTTCGTACCCGAGGGGGCGACCCTCCAGACCGGGATCGGGGCGGTTCCCTCGCGGATCGCCGGCCTGCTCGCCGAGGGCTCCAACGGCGGATACGGGATCCACTCGGAGATGTTCACGACCGGACTCATGCACCTCCACGAGGCCGGCAAGGTGACCAACGAGAAGGGCCTCTACGACGGCGTCTCGGTCGCGACCTTCGCCGGCGGTACCAACGAGCTCTACGAGTGGCTGCGCGGCAACCAGGACGTCGCCTTCCTCCCCGTCGAGGTCGTCAACTCGCCCGACGTGATCGCGCGCAACAAGCTGATGACGACGATCAACGGCGCGATGGCGATCGACGTCCAGGGGCAGGTGATCGCCGACACGATCGAGGCCGTCCAGTACTCGGGGATCGGCGGCCACGAGGACTTCATCTCGGGGCCGGCGCTCTCGCTCGAGGCGCGGGCGCTGCTCTGCCTGCCCTCGACGGTCGAGATCGGCGGCGAGCTGCGCTCGCGGATCGTCCCCTGGTTCGACGCCGGCGCGGTGATCACGACGCCGCGGCACCAGGTCGACGTGATCGTGACCGAGTACGGCGCCGCGGAGCTCCAGGGCAAGACGATCCACCAGCGCGGCGAAGCCCTCGCGGAGATCGCCCACCCGCAGTTCCGCGACGAGCTCTTCGCGGCGGCAGAGCGGGCCTCGGGCGGCCGCTCGCCCCGCCCCTAGCTGCCTAGGCCGAGTTCTTCTTCAGCTTCCGCAGGCAGCGCTTGCGGGCCTTGCGCGACTTCTTCTTCTTGCACTTCTTCCTCGCGGCCGCGGTCTTATCCGGGACGGCGGCCGGGGGCGTCACCGGGGTCACCGGGACCACCGGCACGACCGGCGGGGGGACCACGAGCGGGTTGACGAGCGTCGTCTCGCCGTCGGTGTTGTTGGCGAGCGCCGGGTCGGTCTCGTCGCCGTCGACGACCGCGGTGTTGGAGACCGTGCCGGCGGTCGAGGTCGTTGCCGTGAACGACTGGGTCGCGATGTCGCCGAAGGCGAGGTTGCCGAAGTCGCAGCGGACGGTGACGTTCGGCACGCCGCTCGGCGTGCAGTCGGAGAACGGGCCCTCGAACGCGAAGCTGAGGCCGGCGGGCAGCGGGTCGGTGACGATCACGTTGGTCGCGTCGCTCGGTCCGAGGTTCTGGACCGTGAGCGCGTAGGAGATCTGGTCGCCGACGGTGACCGGGTCGATCGCGTCGAGCTTGGTCAGCGCGAGGTCGGCGGCCGGATTCACCTGCACGGTCTCGGTGTCGTCGTCGTTGCCGGGGTTCGGGTCGTTGGTCGACGAGGAGACGACCGCGGTGTTGTCGAACGAGGGCGCGTTGACGGCTGAGGTCTGGAGGATCAGCGTCCGGGTCTCGCTGGTGCCGTTGTCGACGACGCCGAACTCGCAGGTCACGGTGCCGCCGGACTCGGAGCAGTCGGGCGAGGAGCCGGCTGCCCTGAACGTGGTGCCGGCGGGGAGCGCGTCGGAGCTGATGACGTCGGCGGCGTTGGTCGGACCGTTGTTGGTGACCTCGATCTCGTAGACGACGAACTCACCCGCGTTGACCGGCCCGTTGGTCGCCGTCTTGTCGATCGTCAGGTCGGCGGTGCCGTTGACCGTCGTCGTCTCGGTGTCGCTGTTGTCACCCGGGTCGGGATCGACCTCCGCGCCGGCGACCTCGGCGGTGTTGTCGACCGACGGGGTCGCCGCCGCGTCGGTTGTCGCGGCCAGGGTCAGGTCCTCGGTGTCGCCGCTCGCCACGGCGCCGTAGTCGCAGGTCACGACTCCGCCCACCTCGGTGCAGGCCGCGTCGGAGCCGGCGGGGTTGAACGTGAGCCCGGCGGGCAGGGTGTCGGTCGCCTCGACCGCGGTCGCGCCGCTGGGCCCGGAGTTGGTCACCGAGAGCGTGTAGACGATGTCGTCGCCGACGTCGACCGGATCCGAGCCGGCGTCGTCCTTGCTGATCGAGAGGTCGGCGGCAGGGTTGACGGTCGTGGTCTCGGTGTCGGAGTTGTTGCCCGTGTTCGGGTCGTCCTCGGCGCCCGCGACTTCGGCGGTGTTGTCGACCGAGGGCGAGGCGGCGCCACCGGCGCTGACGACGATCGTCGCGGTCTCGGTGTTCCCGCTCAGGAGCACGCCGATGTCGCAGTCGACGTCCTGGCCGACCGCGGTGCAGCTGTCGGACGTGCTTTCGAAGGTGAGGCCGGCGGGAAGCGTGTCGGTCACGTGGATGTCGGTCGCCGTGCTGGGCCCGTTGTTGGTCACGTCGAAGGTGTAGGTGATGTTGCCGCCGACCTCGACCGGGTCCGAGCCGGCGTCCGCCTTGTCGATCGAGAGGTCGGCGAGGGCGCGGATCTCGGTCGTCTCGGTGTCGGAGTCGTTTCCGGGCACGAGGTCGTCCTCGTCGGCGGACACCGTCGCGGTGTCGGACGCGGCGGCCGCGGGGGCGTCGGCGGAGACGACGACCTCGACCGAGTCGCTGGCCCCGGACGCGAGCGTGCCGAGGTCGCACTCGACGGTGCCGGGGCTGGTCTCGTCGCAGGCCGGGTCCGAGGCGCCGTCGTCGTAGGCGACCTCAGCGGGCAGCGAGTCGGTGACCGTGACGTTGTTGGCGGCGCTGGGACCGTTGTTGGTCGCCTCGAGCGTGTAGGTGATGTCGTCGCCGACGTTGACCGGGTCGGCGTCGTCGGTCTTGTCGATCGCGAGGTCGGCGGCGGCGAGGATCGTCGTCGTCTCGGTGTCGCTGTTGTTGGCGAGGTCGAGGTCATCCTCGTCGGCGTCCACGGTTGCCGCGTTGGTCGCCGGAGCGGCGGGTGCGTTGGCCTCGGCGACGATCAGGACGCCGTCTCCACCCCCCGCGGCGAGGGCGCCGATCGCGCACTCGACGATCCCGGGAGCGGTCTCGTCGCAGCGCGGGTCGGAGGCCGCGTCGTCGTAGGTGACCTCGGCGGGAAGCGTGTCGGTGATCGTCACGTTGGTCGCGTCGCTGGGGCCGAAGTTGCCGAGCGCGACGCCGTAGGTGACGTCTTCGCCGACGTGGACCGGGTCAACGGTGTCGAACTTGTCGAGCACGAGGTCGGCGGCGGCGAGGATCTCGGTGTCCTCGGAAGCGGTGTTGTCCGCCGGGCTGGGATCGGCCTCGTCGGACTCGACCGTCGCCGAGTCGGTCGCCGCCGGGGTCGCCGAGTCGGCGCTGACGACGACGTCCCAGGAGTCGCTGGCGGCGTTCGCGATCGAGGTGGTCGTGCATTCGACCGTTCCGGGCGTCGTCTCGTCGCAGCGCGAATCGGAGGCCGCGTCGTCGTAGGTGACCTCGGCGGGCAGCGTGTCGGTGACGAGGACGTTGTTTGCGGTGCTCGGCCCGGCGTTGGCCACGTCGAGCGTGTAGGTGATGTCGTCGCCGACGTGGACCGGGTCGACGTCGTCGGACTTCGCGATCGAGAGGCCGGCGGCGGCGTTGACGGTGGTGGTCTCGGTGTCTGAGTCGTTGCCCGGAACCAGGTCGTCCTCGGCGCCGTCGACAGTCGCCGTGTTGTCGACCTCGGGAGCGGCGGAGGCGTCGGTGCTGACGACGAACGTCGCGGTCTCGGTGTTTCCGCTCAGAAGCACGCCGATGTCGCAGTCGACGTCCTGGCCGACGGCGGTGCAGCTGTCGGGCGTGCTCTCGAACGTGAGCCCTGTCGGCAGCGTGTCGGTCGCGTGGACGTCCGTGGCGGTGCTGGGACCGTTGTTGGTCACCTCAAGGACGTAGGTGATGTCGCTCCCGGCGTTGACCGGGTCGGGGCTGTCCTGCTTGTCGATCGAGAGGTCGGCGGCGGCGAGGATCTCGGTCGTCTCGGCGTCGGTGTTGTCCGAGCTGTCGGAGTCGACCTCGTCCGACGCGACCTCGGCGCTGTCGCTGGCGGCGGCCGCCGGCGCGTTGCCGGTCGCGACGATCTCGACCGAGTCGGTCCCCCCGTTCGCGATCGTCCCAAGGTCGCATTCGACCTCTCCGGGGGAGATCTCGTCGCAGCGGGGATCGGAGTCGGGATCGTTGAAAGTCAGCTCGGCGGGCAGCGTGTCGGTGACCGTGACGTTGTTCGCCGCGTTCGGGCCTCCGTTCGCGACATCGAGCGTGTAGGTCACCTGCTCGCCGACGTGGATCGGATCCGCGTCGTCGGTCTTGTCGATCGAGAGGTCGACGACCGGGTTGACCGTCGTCGTCTCGGTGTCGGAGTCGTTGGTGTTGTTGGGATCGAACGAGTCCGTGTCGACCGTGGCGGTGTTGCTGACCGAGGGCACGGCGGCGCCATCGGTGGTCAGGACGACGTTGCGGGAGGCGTTGGCGCCGTTCGCGAGGGTGCCGAAGGTGCAGGTGACGGTCCCGCCGCTCTCGCCGCAAAGCGGATCAGAGGCCCCGGCGTTGAAGGTCGTGCCGGGCGGCAGCGGATCGGTCGCGGTCACGTTGAGCGCCGTGTTCGGGCCGCCGTTGGCAGCGGTCAGCGTGTAGGTGATGTCCTCGCCGACGTCGACGGGGTCGGAGCCTGTGTCGGTCTTGGTCATCGAGACGTCGGCGCGCGGGGTGACCGCGGTGGTCGTCGTGCTCGTGTTGTTGGCCGGCGTCGGGTCGGCGAGGTTGCCTGCGACCGTGGCGGTGTTGCTGAGTGAAGCGGGGATCGGCTCCGTGGTCAGGACGTTGACGACGATGTCCTGGCTCTCGGTCGCGCCGCCGGCGATCCCGCCGTAGTCGCAGGTGACCCGAATCGCCGGAGCGGTACCCACCGCCGTGCAGGTCGGGCTCGAGGCGCCGGCATTGAAGGTCACGCCCGCCGGCAGCACATCGGTCGTCTTGGCGCTGGTCACCGCGTTGGCGCTGTTGTTGGTCACGGCGAGCGAGTAGGTGAGCTGGTCGCCGGCGTTGACCGGGTCCGGCCCGTCGGTCTTGACGATCGAGAGGTCGGCCTGGTTGCCGCTCTGGTTGAGCAGGATCGGGGTCACCGGCGGGTTCGAAACCAGCACCGTCGCCGCGATGTCGTTGAAGCCGCTGCCGTCGAAGTCGGCGCTCGCGAGTCCGAACGGGATCGCCTGAGTAGCGGGCAGGACGCCGGTCAGCGGTTCGGGGCTGGTCGGGGCGGGCGTGAAGACGCCGGCCCCGGAGTTGTTCGCCGTCGACACCGTGTTGACGGTGAACCCGTTGGCCACGGCGATATCGAGGTCGGTGTCGTTGTCGAAGTCGCGCGCGATCACCTGCTGGGGAAGCGCCTCTCCCGCCGGCGAGACCACCGTCGTCGCCTGGGTCGGGAAGGCGCCTGCGTTGTTGCCCATCAGCGTGCGCACCGAGCTCGGGTTGGAGTTCTGGTTCGTCGCGACGATGTCGGTGTTGGCGTCCCCGTTCAGGTTCCCGGACGCCATGTAGAAGACCGCTGAGCCGGCGGCGGAGTGAACCGGTGCCACGAAGCCGACCCCGTTGCCGGCGAGGAACGAGGTGCTCTGCGAGGTCGCGTTCGAGACCACGAGGTCGGGGGCGCCGGGGTTGAAGGTGTCGAAGACGACGTCGGTCGCGCCGAGCTGGACCGTGTGGGTCTGGACCGGGTTGGGGGACGTGAACGTGGTGGTGCCGGCCGGATTGCCGAGGTACGTCGTCAGCGTTCCCGGTGTGGTCGTCGGCGTGTTCTGCGAGTTGACGACCGCGACGTCGTTGATCGCGTCGGCGTTGAAGTTGCCGATCGCGATCGAGGTCGAGCGAACTCCCGTGTTGGCGATGCTGTTGCCGGCCTGGAGGGTGAACGTCCCGTTTCCGTTGCCCTTGAAGACCGCCAGCAACCCGGTGGCCGGCGGGGTCTGCGGATAGAGAAGGACGAGGTCGAGGTTCGAGTCGTTGTCGAACTTACCGAGCCCGACGTCGACCGTCGCCGCGTTCGAGGCGTGGAGGATCTCGCGGAAGTCTCCGACCCCGTTGTTGAGCAGCACCGAAGTTGTCGTCGAGAACGCGGCCGTTTCGACGATGTCCTGGTCGCCGTCGTTGTCGACGTCGCCGGTCGCGACGCCACCCGGCCCGGCGCGCGACGGTTCGGGGCTTGTCACAGGTTGCAGGAAGTCAGCAGCGAGTGCGCTCGGCACCGCCACCACTCCCACCAGACAGGCCGCCAGCAAAGCGACCAGTACGCCTCTCCTCAATACCACTCAAGCAGCGTATCGGAGATACGGGGGTGCCGTCACCGCTTCCGGACGCGTTTCCGCTTCCGCTTCGCTCCGCACTTGCGTTTCCTTTTCGCCTTCGGGGTCGCGCACTTTCCAGCCCGCGGAGTAAGGGTCGCGGTCCCCAATGTCGGCGCCGGCACCGGGGGGCCGGTCGCGATCGTCGTCTCGGTGTCGAGGTTGTTCGCCAGCGCAGGGTCGAACTGGTCGCCGTCGACCGATGCGGTGTTGGCGATCGTGCCCGGCGCCGAGGTCAGAACGAGCACGACGTGCGACTCCGTCGCCCCCGACGCGACGGCGCCGTAGTGGCAGGTGATCGTCCCGGGCGGATTCTGGACGCAGGCGATGCTCGAGCCGATCGGCCGGAAACTCAGGCCTCCGGGCAGGACGTCAACGACGTCGACGTTGCTCGCCGCGTTGGGGCCGTTGTTGCGGACCGAGAGCGTGTAGGCGATCACGTCGCCCGGCGCCGCGGGGTCGGGCGTGTCGCTCTTGCTCAAGATCAGGTTCGCGGCCGGGTGGACGGCGGTCGTCTCGGCTTCCGTGTTGTTCGCGAGATTCGGATCGAAGTCGGCGCCGTCGACGCTCGCGGAGTTCGTGATCGCGGGGACGTTGGTGCCCGATGTCGTCACCGTCACCGTCCGGCTCGAGGTCGCGCCGCTGGCGACGGTTCCGAAGCCGCAGGTGACGACGCCGCCGGCCACCCCGCAGCCCGGGCTCGAGCCGGCGGGCTTGAACGTCAGGCCCGGCGGCAGGACGTCGGTCGCGCTGACGCTCTGCGCGGGGCTCGGCCCCTGATTGTGGACCGAGAGGACGTAGGCCAGGTCCTCGCCGGCGTTCATCGGATCGGTGAGATCGGCTTTGGAGATCGAGAGGTCGGCGACGGCGTTGACGGTTGTCGTCTCGGTGTCGGAGTTGGTCGCGGGCGCCGGGTCGAGCTGATCGCCGCTGACCGTGGCGATATTCAAGACCCCGGGGGCGGCGGCGGGACTCGCGGCGACGACGAACTGCTTCGAGGCCCCGGCGCCGTCGGCGAGCGCGCCGAAGACGCAGGTAACGACGGTCCCGACCGCCGAGCACGCCGGGTCGGAGCCCGCGGCAACGAAGCTGAGCCCGGTCGGCAGGACGTCGCTGACCTCGACCCCGGTGGCCGTGCCAGGGCCGTCGTTGAGCACCGCGAGCGTATAGGTCGTCTGCCCCCCGACCAGAATCGGGTCGGCGGAATCGGTCTTGGTCACCGAGAGGTCGGCGGCCGGGATCGGGTTGACGGTCGTCGTCTCCGAGTCGGCGTTGTCGGAGAGATTGGGGTCGGGGTCCTCTCCGGCGACGGTGGCCGTGTTGGAGACCGCCGGCGCCGCCGACTCGCTCGTCGTCGCGACCACGGTCTTGGTGAGCTCGTCGCCGACGCCGACGACGCCGAAGTCGCAGCTGACGGTCCCGGCGGCCTCGGCGCAGGCGCCGTCGGAGTCACCGGGCTCGAACGTGAGCCCCGCCGGCAGGGTGTCGCTCGCCACCACCCCCGCGGCATTGACCGGGCCGGAGTTCGAGACCGTGAGCGAGTAGCGGATCTGCTCTCCGACGGTGACCGGGTCGGAGCCGAAGTCGCTCTTCTCGATCGCCAGGTCGGCGACCGGCAGCAGCCCGGTCAGCTCGGTATCGGAGTCGTTGCCGGGCACCGGGTCGTTCGCGGCGCTGCTCACGGTCGCGGTGTTGGTGACCGTGAGCGACTGTGCGCCCGAGGTGTCCACGACCAGCGTCTTGGTCTCGTCGGCCCCGGCCCCGACGACCCCGAACGCGCAGGTCACGATGCCGCCGGCCTCGGCGCAGGACGCGTCGGAGCCGGCCGCGACGAACGTGACCCCGTCGGGAAGGGCATCGGTCACCTTGACGTTCGCGGCGTTCAGCGGCCCGTTGTTGGTCACCTCCAGCGTGTACCGGATCTCGTCGCCGTAGAGGACGGGGTCGAACGCGAAGTCGCTCTTCTCGACCGCGAGATCGGCGTTCGCCAGGGCCTCGAATGAGTCCCCAAAAGCAATCGGGGCTGCAAGCAGCCCCGAGAAGGAAATCGCCATGACGGCGAGCGTTCGTCGCATGCTCATCACCGCAATTAAAGCCCCTTGCTGCGGCGTCGCTTGCACTTCTTTCGCGCCTTGCCCTTCTTCTTCTTGCAGCTCTTCTTCTTCTTGGTCGTCGTTGTCGGCGGCGCCGGGGTGCTCGCCGGCGGGGCCGGGACGATCACCGGCGGCGGCACGGAGGACCCGGCGAGGGTCGTCGATTCGCTCGCCGTGTTGTCGGCGGGATTCGCGTCGAGCTCGTTGGCGGCGACTGCGAGCGTGAACGTGATCCCGGGCGGGGACGCCCCGGCGGTGTCGAACACCGCGACCAGCGCCTCGGTGGCGCCGTCGGCGACGTTGCCGAAGTCGCAGCTCACGAGCCCCGCGGTCTCGCTGCACTGCGAGTCCGAGCCGATCGGGTCGAAGGTCGCGCCCGCGGGAACAGCTCCGGCGGCGACGACGTCTGTCGCGTCGTTGGGGCCCGCGTTGGTGACCGAGATCGCGTAGCTCACCTTGTTGCCGGCCGAGAACGGGTCGGGGTTGTCGGCGAGGGCGATCGAGAGGTCGCTCGAGGCGAGAACGGTCGTCGTCTCGGTGTCCGAGTCGTCGGTCGGGTCGGGGTCGCCCTGGTCGCCCTCCACCGAGGCGGTGTTGTCGACCGAGGGGATCGCGGCGACGCCGGTCGTGACGACGATGGTCAGGTCCTCGGAGGCGCCCGAGGCGACGTTGCCGTAGTCGCAGGTCACGGTCCCGCCGGCCTCGGTGCAGGCGGCGCTCGTCCCCGCCGCCTTGAAGGTGAGCCCGGGCGGGAGGTCGTCGGTCGCCTCGACGCCGGTGGCGTCGTTGGGACCGGCGTTTGCGACCGAGAGCGTGTAGGTGATGTCCTCCCCGGCGAGCACCGGATCCGGGTTGTCGCTCTTCGTGATCGAGAGATCGGAGAGCGGGCCGACGTCGGTCGTCTCGGTGTCGGAGTTGTTCGCGGTGTCGGGGTCGTCCTGGTCACCGTCGACCACCGCGGTGTTCGAGACGGTGGGCGCCGCCGCGGCAGCGGTGTCGAGCACGATGATCTTCGAGTCGCTGAATCCGCTGGCGATCGGGTTGAAGAAGCAGGTCACGGTGCCCGCAACGTCGCCGCAGTCGGCGTCGGAGCTCCCGCCGTCGAATGTCGTGCCGGTGGGCAGGTCATCAGTCACCTCGATCCCCGTCGCGTTGCTCGGACCGTTGTTGGTGACGGCAAGCGTGTAGGTGATCTGGCCGCCGACCGTGACGTCGCCGGCATCGGTCTTGTCGATCGCGAGATCGGCGGAGGGATCGACGGTCGTCGTCTCGGTGTCGGAGTTGTTGGCGGTGTTGGAATCGGTCACGGGTGCGCTGACCTCGGCGGTGTTCGAGACCAACGGCGCGGCCGCGGCGTCGGTGTCGAGAACGAGGTCCTTCGACACGGACGCCCCGTCGGCGACCGTTCCGTAGGTGCAGGTCACGACCCCGGCAAGCACGTCGCAGTCAGCGTCCGAGGCCCCGGCGTTGAAGCTCGTTCCCGCGGGCAGAGCATCGGTGACCACGACGTCGGTCGCGTCATTCGGACCGTTGTTCGTGACGGCGAGCTCGTAGGTGATCGGGTCGCCGACGTGGACGGGGTCGGAGCCGACGTCGGACTTGTCGATCGAGAGGTCAGCCACCGCGTTCACCGTCGTCGTCACGGTGTCCGAGTCGTCGCCCGGATCGGTGTCGGTCGTGTCGCTGGTCACGGTCGCGGTGTTGTCGACCGACGGGGCGGCCGCGGCACCGGTGCCGACGGTGAAGCTCAGGCTCTCCGTGTCGGTCGCGGCGACGGTTCCGAAGTCGCAGTCGACGTCCTGGCCGGCGGCGCTGCAGCCGACGTCGCCGCTGACGAAGGTGAGGCCGTTCGGAAGCGTGTCCTCCGCGTGGACGTTATCCGCATCGCTCGGCCCACCATTCGAGACCTCGAGCGTGTAGATGATCTGTTCGCCGACGTCGATCGGATCGGGCGTGTCCGTCTTGTCGATCGAGAGGTCGGCGGCGTTGACCGTGGTCGTCTCGGTGTCCGCGTTGTTCGAGGTGTCCGGATCGGGCGTGTCGGAGCCGACCTCGGCGGTGTTGTCGACCGAGGGCGCGGCGGCCGAGTCGGTGTCGACGATGAAGGTCTGGGTCTCGGTGTCGTTCGCGGCGACCGTGCCGAAGTCGCAGATCACGTCACCGCCCGAGAGGAAGCAGTTGTCGAGCGAGCTGTCGAAGGTGAGTCCGGCCGGCAGGGTGTCGGTCGAGGTGACGTTGGCGGCGTCGCTGGGCCCGGCGTTGGTGACCTCGAGCGTGTAGGTGATCTCATCGCCGGCGTTGACCGGGTCTGGGCTGTCCTGCTTGTCGATCGAGAGGTCGGCCGAGGAGACGGTCGTCGTCTCGGTGTCGGAGTCGTTCGCGTTGTTGGGATCGGGGGTGTCTGAGCCGACGGTCGCCGTGTTATCGACCGAGGGCGCGGCGGCCGAGTCGGTGTCGACGATGAAGGTCTGGGTCTCGGTGTCGCCGTTGGCGACCGTGCCGAAGTCGCAGATCACGTCACCGCCCGAGAGGAAGCAGTTGTCGAGCGAGCTGTCGAAGGTGAGTCCGGCCGGCAGGGTGTCGGTCGAGGTGACGTTGGCGGCGTCGCTGGGCCCGGCGTTGGTGACCTCGAGCGTGTAGGTGATCTCATCGCCGGCGTTGACCGGGTCTGGGCTGTCCTGCTTGTCGATCGAGAGGTCGGCCGAGGAGACGGTCGTCGTCTCGGTGTCGGAGTCGTTCGCGTTGTTGGGATCGGGGGTGTCTGAGCCGACGGTCGCCGTGTTATCGACCGAGGGCGCGGCGGCCGAGTCGGTGTCGACGATGAAGGTCTGGGTCTCGGTGTCGCTCGTTGGCGACCGTGCCGAAGTCGCAGATCACGTCACCGCCCGAGAGGAAGCAGTTGTCGAGCGAGCTGTCGAAGGTGAGTCCGGCCGGCAGGGTGTCGGTCGAGGTGACGTTGGCGGCGTCGCTGGGCCCGGCGTTGGTGACCTCGAGCGTGTAGGTGATCTCATCGCCGGCGTTGACCGGGTCTGGGCTGTCCTGCTTGTCGATCGAGAGGTCGGCCGAGGAGACGGTCGTCGTCTCGGTGTCGGAGTCGTTCGCGTTGTTGGGATCGGGGGTGTCTGAGCCGACGGTCGCCGTGTTATCGACCGAGGGCGCGGCGGCCGAGTCGGTGTCGACGATGAAGGTCTGGGTCTCGGTGTCGTTCGCGGCGACCGTGCCGAAGTCGCAGATCACGTCACCGCCCGAGAGGAAGCAGTTGTCGAGCGAGCTGTCGAAGGTGAGCCCGGCCGGCAGCGTGTCGGTCGAGGTGACGTTGGCGGCGTCGCTGGGCCCGGCGTTGGTGACCTCGAGCGTGTAGGTGACCTCGTCGCCCGCGTTGGCCGGGTCGGGGCTGTCGGTCTTGTCGATCGAGAGGTCGGCCGCGTTGACGGTCGTCGTCTCGGTGTCGGTGTTGTTGCCCAGGTTCGAGTCGCTCGTCGTCGTGCTGACCTCGGCGGTGTTGTCGACCGACGGAACGGCCGTGAAGTCGGTCGTCACGACGACGTCCTTGGAGACGTTCGTGAACGCGGCGACGGTGTCGAAGTCGCAGGTCACGGTTCCGCCGGCCTCGCTGCAGTCGGCGTCGGTGCCCGTGGGATTGAAGGTCAACCCGGCCGGCAGCGTGTCGGTGACTTCGACATCGGCGGCGTCGCTCGGTCCGTCGTTGGTGACCTTGAGCGTGTAGGTGACGTCGTCGCCGGCGTCGACGGGATCCGGGGAGTCGGTCTTCTCGATCGAGACGTCGGCGGAGTTGACCGTCGTGGTTTGGTCATCCAGGTTGTTGGCGCCGTTCTGGTCGAACTGCGCCCCGGCGACGACCGCGGCGTTGGTCACCTCGGGCGCCGCGGCGGCGCTCGTCGACGCGACGATGTTCTTGGTCGCCGTCGCCCCGTTGGCGATCGCGCCGAAGGTGCAGGTGACGCTCTGGCCGACCGCGCTGCAGGCCGGGTCCGAACCGGTCGGGTTGAACGTAAGCCCTGTCGGAAGCGTGTCGCTCACGGTCGAGCCGGTCGAGTTGTTGGGCCCGTTGTTCTTGACCGCGAGCTGGTAGGTGACGTTGTCGCCGGCGTTGACCGGGTCGAAGCCGGTGTCGGTCTTGGTCAGCTGAAGGTCGGCGGCGGGGTTGATCGTCGTGGTCTGGCTGGCGGTGTTGTTCGCCGGGGTCCCGTCAGGCAGGTTCGAGGAGACCGTTGCCGTGTTGACCACCGGTCCGAGAACGGCACCGGTCGCGGTCGCGGCGATCGTCCTCACCGAGTTCGCGCCGGGCCCCAGCGGCCCGAAGTCGCAGGTGACGACCTGTCCGGCGGCGGTGCATCCAGGCGACGAGTTGGCGCCGTCGAAGGTCAGGCCCGCGGGCAGGGTGTCGTTGGCACGCGTGGTGGTGGTCGCGCTCGAAACTCCCGAGTTGGCCGCGGTGAGCTGATAGGTGACCGTGCCGGTTGCGTTCACCGGGTCGGGCGCGTCGCTCTTGCTCAGCGAGAGGTTGGCCTGCGGGCCGGTGAAGTTGTCGAGGATCGAGATGACCGCCGGGCTGGAGAACACCGCGCCGACCGCGATGTCGGCAAAGCCGCTGCCGTCGAAGTCGGCGCTCGCGATCCCGAACGGGATCGCGCCTGCCGGCGTGACGCCTGTCAGCGCCTCCGGGCCTGTTGGCGCCGGTGTGAACGTTCCTGTCCCGTTGTTGTTCGCGGTCGAGACGGTGAGCGGAGCCCCGTTCGCCACGGCGAGGTCGAGGTCGGTGTCGTTGTCGAAGTCCTTGGCAACGACCTGCTGGGGGGCGGAGTTGCCCGCTCCCGCGACGGCGACCGTCGCCTGAGTCGGGAAACCGCCGGCTCCGTTGCCGAACAGGGTCCGGACCGAGCTCGGGTTCGAGGCGTTGATCGTCGCGACGAGATCGCGGTTCGCGTCGCCGTTGAGATTGCCCGAGTCGAGGTAGAAGACGGCCGCACCCGCCGCCACATGCGTCGGCGCGGCGAAGCCGGTCCCGTTGCCGGCGAGAAACGAAACCGACTGCGAGGTCTGGTTCGAGACCACCAGGTCGCTTGCGCCGCCGTTGAAGTTTCCGAAGACGATGTCGACCGCGTTCAACTGCGTGACGAAAGCCTGCGCGAACGCCGCGCCCACGAACTTATCGTCGCCGGCGCCGATGTAGGTCGCGAGGACTCCATTGGTCGTCGTCTGGTTCTGGCCGGCGGCGATCACGGCGACATCGCTGAATGCGTCACCGTTGAAGTTGCCGACCGTCAGCGCGGTCGGTCGCACTCCGGTCACAACCAGGTCGCCGGTCTCGTTGCGGAACGTGAAGGTGCCGTCTCCGTTGCCTCGGAAGATCGCCAGCAATCCCGCCGCGGGCGGAGTTTGCGGGTAGAGCAGGACGAGGTCGAGGTTCGAGTCGGCGTCGAAGTTTCCGAGCCCGACGTCGACCGTGGCGGCGTTCGATCCAACCGTGCCGAGCCTGAAATCGCCGGTTCCGTTGTTGATCAGGACCGCGGTCTGAGCGGCGAGCAGGTTGGCGGTCACCACGTCCTGGTCGCCGTCATTGTCGACGTCCCCCGTTGCGATTCCAGCGGGACCCCCGAGCCCGGGCTCCGGGCTTCCCGGGGCATTGATGAAGTCAGCGGCGAAGGCGCCGGGTGCGGCGACCAGCCCAAGCAGCGCAACTGCGGCGACGGCTATTAGACCGCGCAATCCCAATCCGGCTGTGCTCCTCCCGTACAACCCGCAGCGACGATAACAGCTTAGGAGCGGACCCCCAAGTTGAGCCGTCCCACGTATCCCGAGCCGCTCGGCGCCAGCTTCAACGTCGAGCCTGGCTCGAAGATCCCGTCGTCGGCGTTGCGGACCTGGCGCGTCCCGCGGCCGGCGTAGGCGGCGTCGGCGAAGACCGCGTCGCTGACCGAGTCGTCGAAGTAGAGCTGGCCGGTGTGGACCTCGCTCCCCTTGACGTGGACCTTGGTGTGGATGTGGACGGTGCGACCCTGGTACCAGCCGGGGTAGATCGTGTCGAAGGCCGCGACGCCCTGCTTGTTCGTCCGCTGGCGGCCGCGCATGAAGGTCCTGTTCGCGGCCGAGTTGCCGAAGCCGGAGTACTCACCGCCGGCGTCGGCGTGCCAGATCTCGACCGTGGCGCGCTTGATCGGCTTGCAGGTCCGCGAATCCAGGACCTTGAGCCGCAGCTGGAGCGGCGTCCCCGGCCTGCCCTCGGTGACGTTCCGCCGCAGCGGCTCGCCGGGGATGTGATAAGGGCCCTCGGTCTGCTCGGGGGTCAGAACGCAGTTCGGCTTCGCCGCCTCGGCCGTTTCGGCGACGTTTGTGACCTCGGAGTCGGACTCGAAGAGCCCGAACGGCTTCCGCCAGAGCGCCAGCGCCGCGACGCCGATCGCGCCGCCTGCTGCCGTGAACGCCTCGCGCCGGCTCAGCTTTCTCTGCCCTCCGGTGGCCATGCTCAGAGACTAGACACGCCCGGCGGGCGGGAATCACGCGGATTCCGCAACTGAAATCGCAGCAATGGGTTCATAGGGCGTCAGGATCGAATCGATGCGAGCCAAAGCCACAGCCGCCCTGCTCACCGCGATCGCGACGCTCGCGCTCGCGGCGCCCGCCGCGCACGCGCAGACGAACCCGCTCGGGATCGACGTCTCGCGCTTCCAGGCGACGATCGACTGGCCGAGCGTCGCCGGCGACGGAGTCAGCTTCGCCTTCGTCCAGGCGAGCCGCGGCAACGGCTACGACTGCGCCGTGAAGCCGACGAGCTGCGGCGCCGACGCCTACTACGCCGCCAACTATGCGAACGCGAAGGCTGCCGGGATCAAGGTCGGTGCCTACCACCGCGCCTTCGCCTCCGGGTCCTCTCGCGCGGGAGCGCGCGCCGACGCCCGCACCGAGTCCGACCTCTTCATCGCCCAGGTGATCGCGGGCGGCGGGATCCAGACGGGCGACCTCCTCCCCGTGCTCGACGTCGAGACGCCGTTCACCGGCCTGACCGCCGGCCGGCTGCGGATCTGGGTCAAGACCTGGATGAAGCGCGTCCGCAGGCGCCTCGGCCAGCGCCCGATGATCTACACCAACGCGACGAGCTGGCGCGCGACCGGCAACACCGGAGTCTTCGCGCGCGCCGGCCACCGGCTCTGGGTCGCGCACTGGGGCGTCAGCGCCCCGATCGTGCCGGCCGCGAACTGGCTCGGGCGCGGCTGGTCGGTCTGGCAGGTGACGAGCTCTGGCAGCGTCGACGGAATCTCGGGCCGCGTCGACCTCAACCGGCTCCGCGCCGGCCTCGGGCCGATCACCGTCGGGTGATCGCGGGCTGCTTCAGCCCTTCGCCATCTCCATCAGCCGCTCGGCCAACCGGTTCATCCCCCGGCGCTTCGCCTCCTTCGCCCCGCCGCGGTAGTCGGTGCGCTTGCTACGCGGCCGGCCGACCTTCTCGTTTCGCAGCGTCGCGACGTCCTTGAAGGCGAGCAGGTCGTCCTTCGAGCCGAGCAGCGAGGTGCGCAACCCGACGCGCGGCTCGCGGATCGCCGCCTCGAGCACGTTCTCGAGCGAGCCGCGCTTGCGGAGCAGCTCGGCCGCCGTCTTCTCCCCCACCCCCTTGGCGCCCGGGATCCCGTCGGAGGGATCGCCGCGAAGCGCGATGAAGTCGGGGACGAGCTCGGGCTTGATCCCGTAGCGCTTCTTGACCTCGGCGGGCCCCATCTCCTCGCCCCCCTGAACCCCGGTGCTGAGGTAGAGGACCCGCACGTCCTTGGTCGCGCACTGGAACATGTCGCGGTCGCCGGTGAGCAGCAGCGCCCTGCCGCCGGCCTTGACCTCGCGCTGGGCGTAGGAGTTGAGGAGGTCGTCGGCCTCGAGATGGTCGCTGTTCGCGACCGTCCAGCCGAAGGCGCCGAAGAACTCGCCCGAGGCGGCGAACTGCGGCGCGAGGTCGTCGGGGACCTCGTCGCGGTCGGCGTGGTAGGCGGGGAAGAGCTCGAGCCGGTAGTCGGCGGCGTCGGGGCCGAAGCAGAGGACGACCGCGCGCGGCTTGTGGCGCTCGACCTCGCGCAGGATCAGGTTGGTCGCGCCGAGCAGCGCGTTCACCGGTTTCCCCTCGCCGTCCTTGATCGAGGAGGGCAGCGCGTAGAAGGCGCGGAAGAGGACCGACGGGGCGTCGACTACGAGCAGCGGGGCAGCCACGCTCCCCACCGTACCGAGCGGCTTACTGAGCTTGCTCGACCGCCTCGAGCGCCTGCTTCCAGCCGTCGCGCATGAAGAAGTCCTGGCGGTAGCACTTGCCGCGGGGCGAGAGCCGGTAGGCAGACCCGAGATCGCGCTGGGTCGTCTCGACGCCCGAGCCGCGGCCGCGGCTCGAGAAGTCGATCCTCACGGCCACCCGGTCACCCCGGTCGACCACCTCGCTCACCTCCCATCCCCACTCGCTGAACACGCTGTCGAGCTCGGCGAACATCTCGCGGATACCGTCGTGCCCGCGGTAGCACTCACGCAGGCCGGTCGCCTCCATCCCGCTGGTCCAGACTTCGATATCGGGCTCGTAGCCGATCAAGACGGTGTCGAGGTCGCCGCGATTGACCGCGGCGAAGGCGCCGGTCAGGAAACGGTCCAGCATCCGCTTCCTCTGCTCTGAGTCCGGCGGCAGCTTGGCGAGCCTCGAGGCCATCATCTCGCCGAGGCGCGGCGCGCGGAGCACCAGCCGGTCGAGGGCTGTCCTCCCCACCTCAGCGCCATCGTCGTCTGTCAAATCGGAAGCACCTGGTCTCCCGTCGAGCCTAGCCGGTCAGCTTCAGCTTCGCGAGCCACTGCCCAACGGCATCCTCGATCGCCTCCGGGTCCTTCTTCAACCCGTGATCGCCGGCAACCTCGATGACGTCGCGATTCCCGCCCCCAGGAGGCATCCCGAAGCGGTCGCGCTCGCCCTGGACGACGAGGACGGGCACCTCGACGGCGTCGAGCTCATCGAGCCGATCCGGCGACCGGTTGCCTCCCTTGCGAGCCGGCGGCTGGAGCGGAAAGGCGAGGCAGAGCACCGCCACCGCCCCGGTCTCCGCCGCGGTGCGGCAGGCGACCCGGGCGCCGGCGGACCGGCCGCCGGGGACCAGTTGCATCCCGCTGAGCTCGCCGTCGGCGAGCTGCTCGACGACCGAGGTCCAGGCGCCGTCGATGGTCGACTCCGCCGGCTGAGACTTCTTGCCGGCGACCCGATACGGCTGCTCGACCAGGGCGACGGCGAGCCCCTCCGAGAGCGCCGCGGCCTTCGCGGCGAGGAGGTCGGGCGCCTCCACCCCTCCCCCGGCTCCGTGGCCCAGGACGAGCGCCGCCCGCGGGCGCTCGGGACGTTCGAGGTGAACGCGCGCCTTGCCGTGTGGAGTGTCAAGCTCGAGCGCGGGCAGACGCTCAGCTTAGAGCGGCAGCTTGAGCGCTTTCTTCTTGCACTTCTTGCGTGCCTTCTTGGACTTCTTCTTCTTGCACTTCTTGAGCGCGGCGGCGCGCTTACCCGTCGCAGCGCTCGGTGGCGGCGGGGTCTGCGCGATCGGCGCCGGCGGGGACACCGGTACCGGGTCGCCGAACCTCTGGATCCGATGGTTGCCCGGCTCGGCGGCGTAGACCTTGCCCGCAGGGTCGGCGGCGATCCCGGCGGGACCGGCCATCTCGCCGCCCAGCCCTCCGGCCGCCCCCGCCTGACAGGTGTTGCCCGAGGCCGCGGTGCAGAGGTTGCCGCCGCTCGTCCCGTTGACGCCCTTGCCCCAGGTCAACTCGAACGTGCCCAGCGCGTCGAACTTGGCGATCCGGTTGGCGCTCTGATCGGACACGTACACGTCACCCGTGGTGTCGGTGGCGACTCCGAAGGGGAAGTTCATCTCGCCGGCCAGCCCGCCGGTTCCCGCCGACACGCAGATGTTGCCCGAAGCCGCCGTGCAGAGGTTGCCGCCCGTCGTCTGGTTGACGGCCTTGCCCCAGGTCCGCTCGAAGGTGCCCAGCGCGTCGAATCTCTGGATCCGGTGGTTCAAGCTATCGGCGACGTAGACGTTGCCCGCCGCGTCGGCGGCGACGCCGCGGATCGAGTCCATCTCGCCCGCGAACACACCGGTCGAGCCGCCTTGACAGGTATTGCCCGAGGCCGCTGTGCAGAGGTTGCCCGGGACCGTCGCGTTGACGCCCTTGCCCCACGTCCGCTCGAAGGTGCCGAGAGAATCGAAGCGCTGGACCCGGTGGTTGCCGAAGTCGGCGACGAATATGTTGCCCGTGGAATCCGCGGCGATACCGATCGGGCTGCTCATCTGGCCGCCCAGCCCGCCCGACACGCCTGCCTGGCAGGTGTGGAGCGACACCGCGGTGCAGAGGTTGCCGGGGACCGTCGCGTTCACGCCCTGGCCCCAGGTCCGCTCGAAGCCGCCCAGCGCGTCGAATCTCTGAATCCGGTGGTTGTCGCGGTCGGCGACGAAGACGTTCCCCGCAGCATCCGTGGCGACCGCATCGGGGTCGTTCATCTCGCCCGAGAGCGCGCCGACCTGGCCGGCCTGGCAGGTATTGCCCGAGGCCGCCGTGCAGAGGTTGCCGGGGATCGTCGCGTTGACGTTCTTGCCCCACATCCGCTCGAAGGTGCCCGAGGCATCGAAGCGCACGATCCGGTTGTTGGTCTGGTCAGCGACGTAGATGTTGCCCACAGCGTCGGCGGCGATCGCGGTCGGGCCGTTGAGCTCGCCGGCGAGGCCGCCGGGCGTTCCGGCCTGGCAGGTGTTCCCGGAGAGCGCCGTGCAGATGTTGCCCCCCGTCGTCAGGTTCACGCCCTTTCCCCAGGTCAGCTCGAATCCGCCCGATGCCCCCCACGCGGGCGCGGCGACCGCGAGTAGAAGCGCCGTCAACCCCAACGTCGCTTCAATCAGCTTCTTCATTGGCCCGCTTTTCCGATGCTTGGCTTGCCCTCCCGCCCCAGCTTAGGGAGTCCCGCCCGCAGATGCGGCGGTGCACTCCGCGCCGCTGCACGCGAGAAGCCGCTGGGTCATGTCGCGGAGCGCGAGCTTGACCGAGTTGTAGGCCGGATCGGCGTGGCGGCTTTCGAGCTCGTAGGGATCGGTCTGGAGGTCGTAGAGCTCCTCCTCGCCGTTCTCGAATCGCGCGTACATGTAGCGGTCGGTGCGCACGCCGTTGAAGACGATCCGCGGCCCGAGCAGGTATTCGTAGCGGTAGTTGTAGTGGCCCTCGATCAGGATCCCCCGATCCCAGACCGCGGTCGGATCACCGGTCTCGAGCAGCGGCAACAGCGAACGCCCGTCCTGGGCCCGCCCCGGGGTCGCGTCGGCGAGATCGAGGATCGTCGGGGTGAGATCGACGTTCGCGACGAGCTGCTCGCGATTCGCGTCGGCCGGGATCCCGGGCCCGCGCACGATCAGCGGGACCTTGATCGAGGGCTCGTAGGGAAAGACCTTGCCGGCCTGCCAGCGGTGCTCGCCGAGCAGCAACCCGTTGTCCGAGGTGAAGATGATGACCGTGTTGTCGAGCTCGCCGGTTGCCTGGAGCTTGTTGACCACGCTCTCGACCATGTCGTCGACGGCGAGCAGCGATGCGAGGCGGTCGCGGTAGAGCCGGGTCAGCAGCTGCTCCGATGACGCGGAGATCGGCGGCTGGCTGCGGATCTGCGTCGGCTTGTCGGAGACGTCGGCCTCGTTGTAGTTCGGCGGCTTCGGGAACGGCTCGTTCGCGAACGCACCCGTGTGGCGGGGCGCCGGGCGCGGATCGGCGTTGCAGAGGAAGCCGCCGCACTCGGTGTGCGGGGCGAAGGTCCCGACGTAGAGGAAGAACGGGTCCTCGGCCGGCGCGCGGCGCGCGATGAAGTCGGTCGCCTTCTGGGAGTAGACGTCGGTGTTGTAGGTCGCCGGGGTCGGGATCAGGCGGTTGATCCCGTAGGCCTTCTTGGTCCCGTTCTCGTTCAGCGTGAAGCCGTAGGCGCCCGCCCCCTCCCAGGAGCCGTAGAACTCGGTCCACCCGGGCGGCACGGCGAGCTCGCTGTACCCGTTCAGGTAGTGGCCGACGTGCCCGGTGCTGTAGCCGGCGTCCTCGAGCCAGACCGGGAGCGTGTTGCCCAGGGTCGGCTTCAGGGCGCCGTACCCGCCCGGGGGGCTGGCGCTGGTCAGGACGCCGTGGTTGTTCGCGTATTGGCCGGTGAGGACCGTCGCCCGCGAAGGGCAGCAGTGGGAGAGGTTGACGATGCTGTTCTCGAAACTGACTCCGCGGTCCGCGACGAGCTGCTGGAGCTTCGGCATGAACCGGGTCGAAGCCGCGTCCTGGTCGTCGGTGACGATCATGACGATGTTCGGACGAGCGTCGGCGGTCGCGAGGCCGGGTCCGACCGCGCTGATCGCCGACGCCGCGAGCGCCGCCAGAACCACGCCGGCTACGAGCCCCCTCGCCCTCATCTAGGCGGACTTGAACGCGTGGTACGTCGGGGTCGGGATCCCGTTGATGTCGAGTAGACCTCCCATCGGGCTGATCTCGGTCGCGAGCGCGTGCGGCCAGCCCATCGTGTAGACGCGGTCCCAGCGCCGGGCGATCCGGTAGGCGATCCGGATCCACTGGGCCTGCTTCTTGAAGCTGAGCACGAATCCAAGCTCGGCCCGCGATCGCTTCTTCGCGCCCTGGACCCCCCACTCGGCGAGGAACAGAGGCGGGAAGCCCGGGAAGACCTGGTCGATCGCCTTGACCAGCCGGGGCAGGTCGACGAAGTCGACCGCGCCCTGCGGTGACGGGCGCCCCTTGAGCGTCGGCTTCCGGTAGCCGTAGGGGTTGTGCCCGTACATGTCGAGGCGCGGCCTGCTGCCGTCGGGGAGCGTCATGTACCTGATCCATTGGTACGGGGTGATCACGTTCCCGCCGCGGGAGAGGAAGGTGTTGCCGCCGATCACGATGTTTCCCGGATTGACGGTCTTGAGCGCCCCGTAGGCCGCGTCGAGGATCCGCGCGTAGGCGTGCGGCGCCTCCTGTTGGGCCGGCGTCAGCGGCCCCGTCGGCTTCGGCGTCGTGAACGGCGCGAAGTTCGCGTCGCGGTTCGGCTCGCCCCAGATCATCCAGAGCCGCACCTGCGGGTACTTCTTCGAGGCCGCCACGGCGAAGTTCGCGTAGTCGATCGGATCGTTCGGCACCCAGCGCGGCGTGAGGCCGCCGTTCGCCCAGCGCGGTGTCCCGGTCAGATTGATCGAGATCTGCATGCCGAGCGCCACCGCCTCCTCGACCGCGGGGCCGAGCTCTGCGGGCCAGAAGTAGGCGGGGTCGGCGGGGTCGGTCGGGTTCACCGGCCGGCTCCGGGCGACCGTGTCCCAGCGGATCGAGGTCTGCCAGACGCCGACCCCGAGGTCGCGGTAAGCCGGGAGCAGCGAGCCGCCGTTGATCGTCGGCGGGCCGATCACCGACTTCTTGATCGTCTGCTCGGCCTGCGCGGTGACGGCGGGGCCGGGAGCGGCGCTCGCTCCGGCGGCGCCGACGCAGATCGCGACGGTCGCGCCGGCGAGCACCTTCCGCGCTGCCCCCGAGACCCTCATCGCGACGATCCCCAGACGCGAATCCGAAGCCAGCCGGACCAGAACGGGTCGACGTAGCGGGTCTCCGCCGCGGTCACACGGCAGGAGTCGAGCCCCGGCTTGATCGGGACGGTGGCGAAGATCGGAGGAACGCCGGAGACCGGGAGGGTGCGCTTGAGCTTGGTTGCCCCCTTGACCTTGCAGGTGATCGTGAACTCGCCGTAGATCGGCTCCCGAACGGAAGCCGTGAACTCGAGTCTGAGCTGCTTCGGCTGGCTGGCCGAGCGGCTCTGTCCGAGGTCGGCATGCGGCTCGATGCCCTCGTTGTAGAAGTCGTCGAGCAGCTTCGCCGAGGCTCCGGCCGGGATCGCGAGCACAGCCGCGGTCGCGATCAGCGCCGCCGCCACCCGCCTGGTTTTCATCCCTCTCCTCACGTCGCCGAGTCTCATGGAATTGTGACGGTCTGCTCGCGGTGCGTCGTCGTGCCCAGGGCGTTCGCGACCCAGACGTTGACCCGGTAGAGGCCCGGCTTCGCGTAGGTGTGCGAGACGTCCTGGCCGTGGGCTCCGCTGAAATCGCCGAACGACCACCAGGCGTCGCGGATGCCGGCTCCCGCGTTGACCTTGAAGCGAGCGGTTTGCCCGTTCTTGACGACGTCGACGGAGCTGATCGTCGGTGCGGCCTCGCCCGGGACGAGCTGCTCGAACGCGGGCGGGTCGAGGACGTCCGAGGGGATCTGCCAGCCGCCGGCCCCGACACTCCCGCCGCGCAGATCCGTGATCTGGGCGGCGAGCTCGGTGTTGACCGAGATCGCCTTGGCGAGCGTGTAGTCGGTGCCGGAGATCTTCCGGTTGCGCGCGACGCCCTTGACGAACTTCTTCGGCAGTCGCTTGTAGCCCTGCCACGTTCCCAGGATGCTGGCGGCGTTCGCGGGGTTGTTGTCAGTGTCCTGGCCGGCCCGCATCGAGATCCGGATCGTGCGCTCGAAGTTGCCGTTGCCGTAGAGCAACCCGAGCAGGATGTAGCTGCCGTTGAGGGTCGCGGAGATGTTGAACCCTCGAGCCTCTTCGGGGTGCGGGTGGCTCTGGTGGCCCCAGTTCCTCTGCAGCAAGCGCCATGTCGCCTGCCACTTCCTCGGGTTCTGCTGGTGCCAGGCGATCACGTCGTCGATCATCTGCCTGTATTTGGTTCCCTCGGGGACGGCCGCCTGGCCCGCGGCGATGATCTCGTCGAGGCTCTGGGCCCGGAACGCCGCGGCGTGCATCGCGGCGACCATAACCCCGCCGTAGACACCGTCGCCGTAATTCATGATGTGCCCGAGCCGCCACGCGAGGTCGATCGCGGCGCCCGGCTGGGCGGGGGTCGCGAGGCCGATGAAGTCGGACTCGATCTGGAAGTCGATGTCGTCGGAGTGGGCGTTGAACGCGGGCGACCCCGAGGCCGGCGGCGGGATGCCCGCTTGGAGATTCCTGCGCCCCGCCAGGTTGGCGAAGAAGAGCGGGAACTGCGACTCGGCGAACGGCTGCCCGAGCTGGACCCAGTCCGCCTGCAGTCCGTAGCGGTAGAGGGCGTCGATCAGCGGGATCTCGACGTAGGTCTCGTCGGCCGCGCTCTTGAGCCTCGCGCCGCTCCCGTTCCCGCCGTAGGTGAACTTGTTCGTGAACGAGACGCGATAGCGCGGCACCTTCTTCGCCGGCACCATTCGGCCCATGTAGGCGAACTCGAGCGGATAGCCCCACGGCGCCGCGACGATCGCCCCGAGCCAGCCGCCCGCGATCGCGTCGTTGACCCGCTCGGTCGAGAGCGTCGTCGGCGCGGACGGGGGCGCCTGCGCGTCGGCGTGCGCCGGCACGATGCCGATCGCCATCACCGCCGCCAATATGGTCATCGTGCGCTTCAAGGTGCGGGGAAGATAGACGAGCGCAGGGTCGCTACCCGCCGATCGCCGTCCTCAGACCGGCAGCTTCTTCGCCTTCTTCTTGCACTTCTTGCGCGCCTTCTTTTTCTTCTTCTTGCACTTCTTGAGCGCGGCGGCGCGCTGACCGGTCGGGCCTCCGGCCTGGGTGGTGGCCGGCGTCGTGGGCGTCGGACCGGGGCCCGGCCCAGGGCCGGAGCCGGGCGGCGGGAAGACCGGGGGGTTGGGGTCGCCGGGCTGGCGCTCGACCGCACCGATGTCGCACGGCGCCGCGCGGGTCTCGCCGCGCTGATCTTCAGTCGGTGGCGGGCAGCCGATGGTGACCGCGTCGACCGCGGGGCTGGCGATCGTCGGCAAATGGGTCATCGTCGGGCCGCCGTAGTCGGCGAGCGCGCCGAGCAGCGGCTCGGTGTTCTCGAGATCGGTTGCGGGCCCGGGCGGGCCGAGATTGCAGGTGGCGGCGTCCTCGAGGTTGAAGCCCGCCGAGGTGATGAAGCCCGCGTTGAAGCAGTTGCCGGCCGCCTGCGAGGTCGGGTTGGCGACGATCGTCGCCCTCAACATCGTCGCGGCGAACGGAACCAGGTTGGCGCCGAGTCCGGCGGTGTTGTCGACCAGGGTCGACTGAAGGACGTTGCTGACACCCGAGACCCAGACTCCGCCACCCTGCCCACCGGCACCGCCGGTGCTGTCGGCGGTGTTGCCGCTCACGGTCGAGGTATCTAGCGACACGCCGGCGGACTCGCTGAGGATGCCTCCGCCGAACCCCCTCTCGGGTTCCCCCGCGGCGCCTCCGGTGCCGGCGCCTCCGCCGGCCGGGCCTCCGCTGGATCCGGTCGCCTCGTTGCCGGTGAGCGTCGAGTTGCTGACCTGGAACGTGGTCCCGGCTGTGCTGTGGATCCCGCCGCCGGAGCCCTCCGTCCCGTTGCCACCGGAGCCTCGGGTCTCCCCGATGGCACCGTTGCCGCCCGCGCCCCCTGCACCGGCGAGCGCCTCGTTGGCGCTCAGGGTCGAGTCCTCGGCCGTCACGGTCCCGCCTACGTTGGCGACCCCGCCACCGAGCCCTAAGCCGCCGCCGCCGCCGCTACCGCCGTCGCCCCCAGCTGCGGCTCCGGCGCCGCCGGCGCCGCCGCTCCCCCCGAGCGCGTGGTTGGCGCTGACCGTTGTCGCCGTCAGGGACAGGTCGCTTTCGCTGTAGATGCCGCCGCCGCGGCCGATGCCGCCGTCGCCGGCGTTGCCGCCGGGACCTGGGACGACGGGAGAGCTGCCGGCCGCCCCGTCTCCACCGACCACGGTGTTGCCGGTGACGACGGCATCCTGAAGCGCGAGCACGCCCTCGCTGTAGAGGCCGCCGCCGAGTGCCACGTCGCCATCGTCGCCGGGTGTGGGACCGTCGGCGCCCTCGGTCCGGCCGGCGGTGATCGTCAGCCCGGTGATCGTCAGGGCGGCGCCGGCGGAGACCTCGAACACGCGGCTCGCGTTGTTGCCCGAGACCGTGAGCGCGCCGGGGGTCGGGCCGGGGCCGGTGATCGTCAGCTGGTCGGGCAGCGGTTCGCTGATCGCCGGGAGCTGGGTGCCGCCGAGCGTGATCGTCGCCGGCGTCGCCACAGCGAAGGTGATCGTGTCCGAGCCGGCGCCCGCGACACAGCCGTTGCCGCCGTTGTCGTCGGCGTTCGACGAGGCGATCGCCTCGCGAAGCGTGCACGGCGCACCGAGTCCACCCGCGTCGGAGGTCGAGTCGACCACGATCGGCGCCGCACCGGCGGCCGACGCCAAGACCAGCATCGTCGCGATCGCCGCGAACCCTGCGAGAACCTTCTTCACTACTCCTTCTCTCCCTCTCTCAGTCCCGTCCGAATGTGTCCTGACCCTACTGCCAATCCTGGGCGAGCGCAATAGCCCCGGCCCGGTCTCAGATCGCGGGAGCTACTTCTTCTTCTTCTTCTTGCACTTCTTCTTCTTGGAGCCCTTTTTCTTCTTCTTCTTGCACTTCTTGGCCGGGTTGGCCGCCGGGTTGTTGGCCGGCGGGTTGGCCTGAGGAGCGGACACGGTCACCGCGATCACGCCGGTGTCGGCGCCGAAGCCGAACTCGTCGAAGCTCCGGATCCCGATGAAGTCCGTGCCGACGAAGCCCGGGTTCGACGTGTACGTGATCGGATCGCCGGCGAGGTCCTGGTCGGCCGTACCGTTCTGCGGATCGTCGTTGATCGACTCCCTGACCTCGCTGCGCTCGTATTGCGGCCCTGTGTCGTTGCACTGCACCGGGATCGTCGTCGGCTGGCCGCTAATCGCCGTCGCGGTCGAGTTCGGGCAATCGGGCCGGCCGTCAGGCGCCCAGTCGGGGTTCGTCTGGATATCGGCGCCGGTGACGAGCGGGATCTCACCCGGGGTCGAGCCGTCGAGCTCGACCGCCACCAGCTCGCCGGCGGATCCGCCGCCGGCCGTGTAGGCGACGACCCCGCTGTCGGGAGACCAGGTGCAGTAGTAGCTCGGAACGCTGGTGGAAACCTCCGTGCCGGTGGTCGCCCCGGCGGTGATCAGCGCGACCCTTACGTCCGGTGTGGTCGCGCCCGGGTAGCCGGTCCCGTAACAGATCTTTTGGCCGTCAGGCGAGATCGAGGGCTGGATCTCCGGCCCGCCGGAATCGGTGACGGCCGGACCCTCCGCGCCGGCCGTGGGGACTCCACCGGGGTAGGAGATCGACCGCCTGACGATGTTCGTGTTGATCGTGAAGTCCTGGGCGTTGCCCTTCTCGTAGTAGAGGGTGAACCCGCCCGGGGCCCACGCCGGCTTGCCCTCGATGGTGCCGGCGGCGGTATCCGTGACGGGGGTCTGCCCACTGCCGTTTGCGGCCGAGGCGATGAAGATGTCTCGGTTTGCAGGCGGCATGCCGTTGTCTCCCTTCTCGAACGCGATGTGCGTCCCGTCCGGCGACCAGGCCGGCCGATCCTCGGTCGCGACAGACTGGGTCAGGTTGAGCGGATTCGTGGCGCTCAACGGAGTCGTCAGGTCCTGGACGAAGATGTCGTACGGACCGCCCGCGCCCGCCGGACCGCGCGCGAATGCGATCTTTGTTCGGTCCGGCGACCAGGTCGGGTGGCGGTGCCGCAGCGTCGGCGAGTTCGTGATCGGCGGGCTGAGCGTGCCGCCGCCGAGGAAGGGAACGGGCTTCAGGAAGAGCTCGCCCTTCTGAAACCCCGTGTTCTGCTCGCTCATCAGGACGATGCGGCCGTTCACACCGGCGATCGGCGTCGCGCCCGCGGGAGCCGCGGTCGAGAGCAGCGCAGTGGCCGCAAGTGCAACTCCGGTGGAAACAATCGTCCTTCGCTTCAAAACGTACCCCTCTCCCATTGGTGTGCGTCACCCCGCTGGTGCGCGTTACTGCAGCGTATCGCCGCCGCCGTCACCGCGCCGCACGCCCATGCGCGTAACTCGTCAGCTTCGCTCAGAGCGGCAGCCTGCGCGCCTTCTTCTTGCACCTCTTGCGTGCCCTTTTCGACAGCTTTTTCCTCTTCTTGCATTTGGCAAGCGCGGCCGCCTGGGCTCCGGTGGCGCCGGCCGCGGGTGCGACGATGCAGTTGCCCTGCGTCGCTGACTGCGTGGGGCAGAGGTCTTGGGTTTCGTCGCCGAAGCCGTCCTTGTCGGCGTCGGGCTCGACGTCGGCGTTCAGTCCCAGTTCCGCGGCGCCCGCACCCGAGGCCGGCAACGTGCCGCCATCCGCGAGGGGCGGATCGAAGACCCTGACCGAGCCGGTGACCAGGTCCTCATAGGTCATCGCTGAATGACCCAGCGGAACGTCGACGCCGATCTCATCCCCGACCGAGATCGGGAGCCGGCTGTTGAACAGGTACGTGCCCGCCGGGCCCGGCAGGGTCACCGGCTCGCTTCGGATCCCGGTCCACATCGTCGGAGTCACCGACTGATTGTTCGGGCGAATCACCCGCAGGGCGCCCGGGCCCGCCGTATTCGCCCCTTGCCGCAGCCTCCAGCGCACGATCACACCGTCGATCGGAGAGTGGACGAGTCGCCCGGCCGGCAGCCCCTGGTTGAGGAGCGTGCACGGAGGCGTCGCGCAGGAGTTGCGCAGGAACGTCTCGTCGAGGTCCGGCCGAAGGTTGCTCCCGACCGTGATCGCCCCCTGCGCGCTCGAAGCCAACGCAAGTGACACAAGTGCTGCCCCGAATCCAATGCGAACCCCCTTCATTACTGAGTAGAGGCTATACGAAGGGGGTTGATCAGACCGGAAGCTTCCCCGCCCGCTGCTTGCACTTCTTGCGCGCCTTGCCCTTTTTCTTCTTGCACTTCTGGAGCGCTTCGGCGCGCTGGCCGGTGGCCGCGGGGATTAGCGCTCCGCCGCCCGCGATAACTCCGGCGCCACCGCTGCCGCCGCCGCCGCCGGGTCCTCCGCCGACCGGCGGGGTGACCGCGTCGGCGCCGCTGCAGTCCTCGTCGATCCCGTTGTCAGGCGTATCGGTGGCGCCTGGCTTGATCGCTGGATTGTTGTCGTCGCAGTCAGCAGGGGGCGAAGCACCGTCCCCGTCGGCGTCCACAACAGCGGGGTCGTTGTCGTTGATCGTGATCGATCCGTTCCCGTCCGTGATCGTGTTGCCGGCGTTGATGTTCGAAAGGGTGACCGTCAGGTTCTCGGTCCCCTCGTTGACGAGGTCGCCCGTGATCGGGATGTCGATCGTGGTGCTCGATGCATTCGCGGGGATCGTGGCGGAGCCGGTGGCGGCCGTGTAATCGCCCGGCTGGGTCGCGGTGCCGTCCGCCGTCGTGTAGTTGAACGTGACCGCCTTCCCGGTGGGCGCGTCGGCGGTCACCGTGAGGGTGGCGTTCGCCTGCCCAGAGTCCTCAGTGACGGAGACGTCATCGATCGAGATCGAGCGCCCCGGGGCGCATTGGCTCTGCACGGCCCCCTCGTACTGGCCGGCGACCGTGGCAAGCGGCGTGACGGCTCCCGTCGTCGTGTTCATTCTCTCAAAGGTGGTCTGCGGCGTTGCCGGTGCACCACCCGTGTAGCCCCAGATGTAGAGGTCGCCGGTGGCGTTGTCGATGTCCATCCCCTGGCCGTTGTTCGTCGGGGTCCCCCCGGGCCCCCCGGGTGCCGTGATGTTGGTGTTCAGTCCGGGGAACGAGGGATTCGAGTTGGTCTTGTCGATTTTGTAGATCTTGTCGGCGATGGTCTCGTGGGCATACATCTGCCCGTTGCAGTCGATCGCCAGGTCGACCATGTTGACGGAGCCGCCTCCGTAAAAGCCAATTGAGTTCGTCGCCCCGGTTGTGAGGTTGACCGAAAGCAGCTGATTCAGGGTCGAGACGTATCCCTGCCCAGTGGTCGGGTCGATGACCAGGTCCATCCAGTAGCTGGCTCCCGCGCCACCGATGTTCACGGAGGACGTGAACGCGCCCGTCGTCGTATTGATCGTGCCGATCTGGTGGCTGTCCCCGCTGAGCCCGTACAGGGTCGTCGCCGAGGGTTCGAAGTCGATTCCCCACATTTGGAACGCGCTCGAGCTACCGAGATCGGTGAGGGAGGAGATGTCGTTGAGCGGGTGGGTGAAGACGTGGTAATCCGAATTGTCGAGCGACTGCACGAACGCCTTCACGTTCGTCGGCGGGCCGTCGTTGTCGTTGATCGTCACCTGGCCGCTGCCGTCCCCGATCGAGTTCGTAGAGCCGGCGGGCAGCGAGAGGTTGACGGTGAAGTTCTCGGCCGCCTCCTGGGTCAGGTCGCCCGTGATCGGGATCGTGATCGTGGTGCTCGAGGCGGTGCTCGAGACCAACCCGGAACCGCTCGTGGCCGTGTAGTCGCCCGGCGAAGTGGCGCTGCCGTTCGCGGTCGAGTAGTTAAACGGGACCGCCTTCCCTGTCCCCGGCGTCGCGGTCACCGTGAGCGTGGCGTTCGACTGTCCGTTCGACTCGGTGACGGTCACGTCGCCGATCGAGATCGACCGCGCGACCTGCGCGGGACAGACCGTGTCCGTCGCGCCTTCCAACTGGGCCCCGGAGTTGACCTGGCCCCCACCGATTCCCGTCGCCGCCCCCGTCGCGGTGCTGAGCCTCGCGTAGTTGAGGTTGATCGACGACGAGTTCATCCACGCGTAGAGCTTGCCGTCCGTGTTGTCGAAGTCCATTCCCTGGCCGGACGCAGCCATGTCGAACCCGGTTGCTCCGACGAGCGTCGCCGCCGCGGTGGTCTTGTCGATCGCGTAGAGCGAGTCGCTCGTGGTGTCAAGCGCGTACAGGCTCTGGTCGCAGTTGATCGCCAGGTCGGCGACGTTGCCGCCGTTGCCGGTGAAGTCCCCGATCACGGTCGCCGCTCCGCTGCCGAGGTTCATCGAATAGAGCTTGCTTCCGGTCGACGCGAAGGCCGCCCCGCTCACGGGGTCGATCGCCAGATCGGTCCAGGTGCTGCCCGCGGGAGGCGCGGGTATGTCTTGGAGCGGCGAGAAGACGCCGTTTCCGTAGCCGCCGGCGAAGTGGTCGATCTCCCCCAGCTTCAGGGTCGCGTTGTTGATCGCGTAAAGGGTGTCGACGTTGGGGTCGAAGTCGATCCCGGTGATTCCGTCGGCCGTGTTGCCCAACTCGCCGCTGAGGCCGAAGGATTGGATGCCGTGGTGAAACGCTTTGTCGCTCGCCGCCTGGACGGCGTAGGCCTCATTGGTGGGGGCAGCCTGTGAGGGAGCCGCTCCGAACAGCATCGTCAGCAGCGCCGTCGGCACGACCGCCCGCGCGCTCCATCGCGTCATCCGTCCCCAATCCATTTCATCTCCTCTGGCCCGCGAGGGGCACCCTTGCCCCTCCTGTGGGGTGAAGATACCAGCCGCCGCGGGGCGTGGATCAGGGCTGGCTTATACCGGCAGCTTCAGCGCCCGCTTCTTGCACTTCTTGCGCGCCTTCTTCTTTTTCTTCTTGCACTTCTTCAGCGCCGCGGCGCGCTGACCGGTGGCAGTGGCGGTTGGGATCGGGGCGGGCGCCGGAACGACCGGAGGACCGCCGCCGACGGGCGACGAGGCGCCCTGGAACCGGGCGAGCAGCGGCACGAAGGGGATGCTCTGGACGACCCCTCCGACGACGGCCCTGCCTTGCGCGTCGATGTCGACGGCCGAGAGGGCCGCGTCGGGGGTCGGGAGCGCGGGCTGTGCGACGCCTTGGGAGCCGTAGGTCGTGTCGACGAGGCCGTCGGCCCGGAAGCGGACCAGAGCGGGGATGAGAGACAGAGGAGGCCCCGGAACCACACGATTGCCGACCACGACGACCTTGCCGTCCTGCTGGCGGGCGAGCCTGGCCCCGGCCCCGATCTCGCCGACGCCGCCGCCCGGGCCGGGGACGAGCGGCGCGACCGTCGAGCCGCCCGCGCCGAATCCGGCGTCGAGTGCCCCCGAGTCCGTGAGCGCGGCCACGGCGAAGCTCGCCGGGGTGACGAGGCCGTCCTGCGATACCGCCAATACGAGTCGCCCATCCGGCTGGCGGACAACGTCGGCCGCGAGATCAGGGCCCGCGGGAGAGCCGAGCCCGAACTCGTGGATGCCGTCGCCCGAGAAGCCGGTGTCCTGCGTGCCCGTAGTCGTGAGGCGAGTGACGAAGATCTGGGTCTGGTTGGTCCCCGCCGGCGGCGTCGCGTCGAGCGAATGGCCGGCGACCACGGTCCTGCCGCTCGGGTCCACCAGCATGCCGCTCCCGGTCTCCTCGTCGCCGGGTCCTTCCACGAACACCATGCCCGTGGGGGCGACCGTGGGCTCTTCGTCGAACGTGGTATCGAGCGCGCCGAGGTTCGTATA
Source organism: uncultured Solirubrobacterales bacterium (assembly GCA_963817065.1). GTDB lineage: Bacteria > Actinomycetota > Thermoleophilia > Solirubrobacterales > 70-9 > CAWFMO01. The sequence continues at coordinate 1,158,481 of CAWFMO010000001.1, read as the reverse complement.
GCGCGCGACGACGATCGTGCTTCCGCTAGGCGGTCCCACCGGGAACGTGGCGGTCGCAGCGACGGTGATTGCGCCGTCGGCGGCAACGTGTACCCCCGCCACTCGATCGACCGAGTTCGCCCCGGGGACGTCGGTGATGACCCTCCCGTCATCCTCTACCGGGTCACCGTCGAAGTCGGGGTCGAGCTCCCCATTTGACAAGAGGCGGACGAGCAAGATGTCGTCGCCCCGCATCCCGGCGAGCACGTACTTGCCGTCGTCGGTGCGGGCGACGGCGAACGGCGCGTCACTGAGGCCGCCGGTGACGAATTCGTCGCTGATGCCGGGATGGAGGCCGCCCGGGTCGAAGGTCGTGTCGAGGGCGCCACTCGGGAGGAAGCGCCCGAGCCCGTAGGGGCCCAGGCTGGCTGCCGGCGTCGGCGTGATGTCGACCGCCGCCAGGATCTTCCCCCCGGGCTCGACCAGCACGTCCTGGATCGCGCCCGAATGCGGTTTGACCGGATCGACGGTCAAGGGATACGTCATGAAGCCGTTCGGCGGTCCGAAGGTCGTGTCCAAGTCGCCCGGCGCAGCCGACGCCGTCGCGGGCGCGAGCAGTCCCAAAACGATCGCCGAGATCCCAACCAAAATTTTCCTCATCGTCCCTCCTGTCGCTGTACGTAGCGCGAGCCGAAACCAGCGTTCGTCATGCCGGCAGGTTCCTCGCCTTCTTCATGCACTTCTTGCGCGACTTGCCCTTCTTCTTCTTGCACTTCTTCAGCGCCGCGGCGCGCTGGCCGGTGGGGCCGGCGGCGAGGCCGGCTGCGGAGCCTGCTGCCGGTGTGGTCGCGACCGGATTGCCGCCCGGGGGTGTGCACCCCGGCAGGTTGGGCCCCACCCCGCTCGGAGTCGGGTTGGGCGCCCCGAGGGCGAAGTCGACCAAACTCACATCCGTGTCGTCGGCGGCCTCGAGCTGCGTCGGGCAGTTGGACTCGATCGTCCGATGGATGGACTGGGTCGTCGTCGGTGCGGGCGCGTTCGTCCCGACCGGCAAGGTTGCGGTCGTGTTGACGAAGTTCCCATAGGAGACGCAGTCGATGAACGGGAGCACGTTGTAGACGTCGGATGCGAAGCACACCGCGCCGCCGTCGGGGTCGAGCAGGTTCCCGTCCCCAAAGAGGAGATCGGGGGTCGGAGTGACGAATTCGAGGTACGCCTGGTTGCTGATCGCCAGGACCTTGCGTTGATTTCCACCGATCGGATTCGACGCGAAATCGAGCGGCAGCCCATTGAGGGTCCCATCCGCCTTGTAGAAGGCGACGTAGGCGCCGTTGGGGGGCACGAAATTGCTCTCGCCGTCGGCGTACATCTGGAGCTCGACGTACTCGGAGTTGACGCTCCCCGCCGATCCGGTGTACACCTCGGTGATCTTCACCTGCTCGTGGCTGGCGTGCGCGACCCCCGGAATCGCCAGCAGCGCGGTCAATGCGAGCGCGGCGAACGAAATTGGCTTCCTCATCCTTGTCCCTCCCAGGGAACTCCTACGCATCTGCTGGATCGTGTCCAAGATTACTCCGACCGAGCTCGCCGCGCCGCGCGTCCCGTCGGTAATCTGAGTCCAGCGGGCGCCCGGCCCGGGCGACAACTCAGACCTACAGGGGGATCAGATGAACTTGAAACTTGGACTACCGATTCTCGCGGCGCTGCTCGCCGCTCTGTTCGTAGCGGCCCCCTCCTCCGCCGCCGTGGTCGACGGCGGGCCCTCAGGCTCGGCGGCCAAGAAGAAGAAGGCGAAGTCGTGCAAGCACAAGCGCGGCAAGGCGAAGCGCAAGTGCAGGAAACGTCAGGCGGAGCAGGGCCCGAGTAAGCCGCCGGTGGCGAGCGTCATCAGCGGCCTCACCTGCCCGACGGGAACGGTGAGCGGGGCGGTGCCCGCCACGATCTCCGGCATCGCGACGCCACCCGGCGAGCCGGTGATCATCGAGTACCGGCATTGGACTGGCACGAGGTTCGTCGATCATTCGGGCAACCCAGCCCCTGACGGCGCCTTCTTCGACAGCGTCACCCCGAACCCGACGACGGGCGCCTGGTCGTTCAGCTTCACGCCGAACAGGGGACCGTGGAACCCGGCGAACGGAGTCTGGGCCGAGACAGTGCGGGTGACCTACAGCGGTGGCGAGGCGGCCACCGCGACCCAGACCTGCAGCTGGCAGGTCAGCGCGTAGCTGTGCTGACTTCGACCGTGGCGGCGTCGATTCGCTAGCGGCCGAGGGTGCGAAGGAACTCTCGCGCCTGGCCGGGGACGGCGCTGACGGCCTCCCGAATAGAGGCCAGCCCGGCGCGGAGCTCGGCGTCTCCGACCTCGATCAGAACCGGCTTGTCCTGGAGGCCGGCGAGCGCAGAATCGGCGCGGCTCGCCGCCTCGGACGCGGCGGTGATCAGTTCGCGGGTGTCACGAGACGTTGTGGCCGCGGCGGGCGACTCCGGCCCGGCGCTCGCGATGTCCGGTCGTCGCCCCGCGAATCCCGCGTAGGTGCGCATCGAGAGGCCGTAAGCGCGCTGGACAGAACTGAAAAGGCCTTCCTCGAGCCTCTCCCCCGCGAGGTCATCAAGCTGATCGTAAGCCGCGCTCAATGACTCGAGCGCGGCTCCGAGCATCCCGATCGCCTCGGCGAGGCCGCCGAGCAGTTCGTCGCGCCCTTCGCTGGTCGAGTAGGCCACCCGGCTACGTTCGCACGCCGGCGTTCCGCGGGGCTACTCCGCCGACTGAATGTCGTATCGGGATCCGATCTCGTTCGCGACCGCCGGATCGAAATCGCCGGAGGCGATCAACTCGGCGAGCTCGCGGAAGTAGCCCTCGAAGCCCCCAGGGGCCTGCACGCCCAGGATCCGGACCTCGGAATCGCTCTCGTTCGAGAACGCATGCACGGTGCCGGGCGGCGCGAGCGCGTACTCGCCGGGTCCCAGCTCGCGCTGCTCGTCGCCGATCCGCACGGTGAGCACTCCCTCAAGCACATAGAACGAATCGGAGGTTTCTGAATGCGTGTGCGGAGGCGGGCCGTACCCGGGCGCGATCCGGGCCTCGGTGAGAAGGAAGCCGCCACCCGTGTCTTCGCTCGACGCTTTGATCGTCAGCCGCGCGTCTCCGAGGTCGAGCGCCTCGCCCCCTCCATCGCCGTCTGCCTGCACGAAGCTCATGATCGGGGCACGAGCTACTTCCCCTTCCTCTTCTTCACGCACTGGCCGCCGCGCGGCTCGCGGCCCTTCTTGCACTTCGAAGTCGTGACGCGGGTGAAATACGCGTCGACTTGGTTCTGTGCCTGCGGCTTGCCCATCGAGAACGATGCGGCGAGACCGTTCGGTAGCCGCGCAATGCCGAGGTAATCGCCGATGAAGCAGCACGGCCGCGCTTGGCTGCCGGCGCTCAGGAGGTTGAACTTGTCGGCAAGGGGACGCTGGGTCCAGGTTCGGCCCCGGTTGCGCGAGATCGCGATCCACGCCTGTGCACCCCAGAAATTGTTGATGCTCGCCGGGTCAATGTTGTAGTACATGACGCCCACGGTGCCGTCGCCGGCGACCTCGATCGTGGCGAGAGCGGCCTGGCCAGCAATGCTGAACCCGAGCTCGTTCCAGCCCCGCCCGGCATTCTTTGACTTCGCGATCGTGATCTGGGAGGACGTCGGACCAGGTTGGGGCCAGGCGACGTAGACATCACCGTTCGGCGCCACCGTTTGCGACGGGAAGGTGACGTACGCGTTGAAAAAGCCGTCTGTCACCGGGTCGGTGGGCCGCCGGCCCGACGAGGACCCGATCGTCGTCGGCGGGCCGAACGTGGCTCCGCCGTCAGTCGAGCGCGTGACGATGAACTGCGTGGGGTTGTAGACGGTCTCGTACGGGTCGGGCCCGAGCTGATTCGGGGCGACGAGTGGGGCCACATTGAGCAGCGAACCGTCGCGGTTGACGAGCAGATGGTTGATGGCCGGCCAGGTGTCGGTGGTCTGCGGGTCGAAGAGCTTCTGCGGCGTCGACCAGGTGTCACCGCCGTCGTTTGTCACCGACATCAGGCTGTACCCGGGCGGGCCGCGGAAGGTGCGCTTGTTGTAGAGGTAGTAGGCCCGGTTCGGCTTGCGGGGGTGCGTCGTCAAACGCGGCAGGTCCCAGAAGTCCCCGGTTTTCGGTTGGATCGCGGTCGGCGCCGACCACGAGAAGCCGCCGTCGTACGATCGGCTGACGGCCATCCCGGTGCCGAAGCTGGGGCCGCTGGGGAGGTCGACCTGGATCCCGGTGAAGTACGCCGTGCGCCCGTTCGCACTCCAGGCAACCCCGGGATCGCTGGCGACCTGAAACGAGCCGCCGGTGCAGACCGAGAGCCCCGGAACAAAGGCCGGCGAGAAGCTGCGCCCGCCGTTTCGCGAGGCCATGACGAGATCCGAGGTCCGGCCGTCCTGGATCCAGGACACGAGGATCTTGTCCGGGTTGCGCGGGTTCACCGCCACCGAAGTCTCCTGCGCATAACCGGCGCTGAACTCTGGGTTCGCCGCCGTGCAGCCGAATCCAGCGAACGGGCTCGGGATCGAAATCTGCTTCGTCCGCAGCTTCAGAACGCGCTTTGCGACCTGCTTCTTCGCCGATTTCTTCGCAGCGATCGCACTCGCGGCCGGGAGCATCGCGAGCCCGGCCACCAGGGAAACCACGAGGGTCCAACGACGCATTTGCCTCCCGGCTCTCGGCTCACCGCTCACGTTCGCGCGAGTCAGACCGGCAGCTTCTTCGCCTTCTTGCGGCACTGCTTCCGCTTGCCACGGAACTTCTTCCGGAAGCATTTCCGCAGCGCCTGTTCCCGTTGGCCGGTCTTGAGCGGGCTGTTGTTGACCACGGTCGATCCGGGTGTATTCGTCTGCCCGCCCGGCGACGGAGAACCGCTGGGACAGAGGCCAGGAGAACAGACGAACTCTAAGGCGCCGGCGTCGCAAGCGGCTCCCTGGGGGCGCGGGAACCCCGTGCCGCGCTGATCAAGACCCTCGGTCGCGGCGCAGTTCCCCGTGGGAACCTGGTTGAAAGCGGTGCCGGTGCGGCGGGAAGCAGCGCCAGCGCCGCGACCGTCGCCACGCCGATGATTCCCCGATCGCGCCCCAGCCGTCTCACGTGGAAGCGGATACTACGCCGATCGGGGGGAATCATCGCGTGATCAGACCGGGAGCTTCAGCGCCCGCTTCTTGCACTTCTTGCGCGCCTTCTTCGACTTCTTCTTCTTGCACTTCTTCAGCGCCGCCGCTCGCTGGCCGGTCGGGCCGAGCGGCGGCGTGGCGGGGCAGTTGCCCTGCGTCGCCGTCTGTGTCGGGCAGAGGTCCTGGGTTTCGTCGCCGAAGCCGTCCCCGTCGGCGTCCGGCTCGACCGTTCCCTGGACGAGGACCTCGGTGTTGCAAGTCAACGGGTCGTAAATCTTCTCCTCGTTGACGGGGTGCTCACTGCCGGCACCCTGGCGGTACGCGCACGTCCCCCCCGCGAGCGCTGGGCCGGCGATGATGAGGGGCAAGGCCGGTTGCGTGAAGCCGACGCCGAGAACGTCGCCGACCCGGATCGGGTGGTGAAGCCCGGTCGCCTCGCTGACGTGCCCCTGCAGCGTCGCATCCGCCGCGACGGAGATATGGGTCTCGGGCCCGATGTTGAGATAGCTGTTGGCGACCATCGCGTTCAGATGGAGCACCCGCACAGCCACGGTCGCGGCGGGTCCTGTTGTGCGAATGCGCGCCGAGGTCAAGATGCCGTTGACCGGTGACCCGGTCTCCGGAGCACCTCCGGTCTCGGTGAGCGTGAGAACCGAGCAGGGCTGGCCCGCAGCCGCGCCGCAGCTCCCAACCATCCCCTGGTCCAGATTCGCGCCGACCGTCACAGCCCCAGCCGCCGACGATGGCACGGCGATACACGCGGCTCCGGCAGTAACCAGCAGGAAACTCCTCATTTTCATGCTGGCACCTTATTCGCCTTCTTCTTGCACTTCTTGCGCTTCTTGCCCTTCTTCTTCTTCTTACACTTCTTGAGCGCCGCCGCGCGGAGGCCGGTGGGACCCGCCGCCGGTGTCGGGGTCGGCAGGGTCGCGGGCGGCAGCGGTGGACAGCCGACGAAGGGGGCCGGTGTCGTGCACGCGGCCTCGAAGGCCCCGGCGCTGCAGCCGGGGCCGATCGGCCGGTCCACCCCACGCTGGTCCTCGCCCTCGGCTCCTCCGCACTGAGCGACGGGCACCAGGTTTGCGGCGATGCTGGTCTCGGGGATCGGCAGCGTCCGCAGTAGCGAGCCGCCAGTGCCGCCGATGGCGAGGCCGTTGCCGACGAGCGCCGTGGCGAGGCCGGGGTCGACGTTCGTGTCTCCGGGACCGTCGTCGGGACACTCGGGGTCGGAGCCGTTGAAGACCACGTTGTAACCGAGGCTGCTGACTCCGCCCTCGTGATCGCATCCGTTGGGATCGGCTGGGGTGCCGCTGGCGAGGATGGAACCCTTGAAATCCAAGCCGTCCACGAAGGCGAAGAAGTCGTTGCCATATCCACCATCCGCCGCGTCGTTATCCGCAAAAGTGACGTGGTTGATGGTGGCCGTATCGGTTCCCACCGCGATCCCGCCCCCGGCGGCATTTATCGGTCCACCGGTGGCTCCCGCCGTGTTTTCGAACACGGTTGAGTTGACCATCAGGAAGCTCCCGGAAAACGCAGCGATGCCTCCGCCGTACTCGAAATTAATCGCGGCGGGAGCACCGGAAATGGTGTTGTTGGCGATCAGGGAGCGCCTCACCGTCAGAGACCCTCCACCGAAATAGACGCCGCCTCCTATCGGATTGAATCCGACGGAGTTCGTAGCGCCGTTGCCGTCTATCTCGCTGTCGACGATGGTCAGCTGGCCGGAAGAACTTGAGATGCCACCCCCGTAGGGGGAGCTCCCGACGGCTCCCGTCACCTTGTTTCCTCTGATTATCGACCGCTCGACCGTGGCAGTCCCTCCGGCATCAACATTGTCGAGGTAGAGGCCGCCGCCCCGGATCGACGCGTCGCCTCCGGTGATCACCGAGTCCTCGATCAGGATGTCGCCCCCGGCGCCGCTCGCGGTGAAGGCGATCGCCCCCCCTTGTTCCGCCTCAACGGCGTCGGCATTGGCGTCGTCGGCGTTGATTCTGACGTTCTGGAGCGTGAGCTTCTGGTCGGCCTGGTTTGCATCGATGACGCCGCCGTATTGGCCAGCGGGGAGGCTCCCGCCCTCGGTGGTCGTGATGCCGACGTTCTTGAGGATCAATTCCATCTCGGCGCCGATCACGTCGAACACCCGGCTCGGGTTCAGATCGTCGCTGGCCACAATTACGCTCGGGTTCGCCGGATCGCTGCCCATGATCGTGGTTGGGGTGTCCCCCGCATCCCCCGCGACGTCGAAGTCCCCGGTGAGATTGGCGTCCTCGTCAGCCGGCGCCGCCTGCGGGATTGACCGCGTGTAAGGGATGACCGAGGGAGGGAGGATCACGATGTCGGCGTTGTCTGGGCGCCCAACCGTGTCGTCGAGAGGACAATCGGTCTCGTTGCCGGTGTCGTCGTCCTCGTTGGCGATCTCGATCGCTTCGCGCAGCGAGCAGTTCGTATCCGCGTAGTTGAGATCGTCGGCCGTGTAGCCGGCCGTGACCGTGACCGACATAGCACCCGCACTCGCCGCGAACAGCAGCGACGCCGACAACAGCCCCGCCAATGCCAATGAGAGTGAGGACCGAGCGCTCAAACCGGCTGCTTTAGCGCCTGCTTCTTGCACTTCTTGCGCTTCTTGCCCTTCTTCTTCTTGCACTTCTTGAGCGCCGCGGCCTGCTGGCCGGTCGGACCCGCCGCCGGTGCCGGGGTCGGGGTCGCTTCCGGCGTGACCGTCCCGGGCGACTGGGGCGAGGAGATCGTGATCGAGAACGGCTGGGTCCCGCTCGCCGCGAGGCCGTTATCGGCCGTGACGACGCCCGTGTAGGTGCCCGCTTTGGCCGGGGATCCGGTGATCTGGCCCTGGTCGGGATCGAGAACCACACCCGGCGGCAGCGAGCCCGAGCTGACGTAGTAGCTCGTCACCGGCGGCGCGCCACTCGCCGCGAACTGGTGTGAATAGGCGCTGCCGACGATCCCGGTGCCGGGCGGCGGGCTCGTGATCTGGGGCGCGGCTCCGAGGCTGCCTTCGTCGCCGGCTCCCCAGCAGGCGATCCCGCCATCGGTCTTGATCGCGCAGCTGTGGTTGCCGCCGGCGCTGACTTGGGTGAAGGTGCCCGACGGGATGCCATTGAGCTGGCCGGAGGTGTTGTCGCCCCAGCAGGCGAGGGTGCCGGCGCTCTTGATCGCGCAGTTGTGGGTGTTACCGGCCGCGATGTCTTTGTAGGTGCCGGGCGGAAGGAAGTCGATCTGGCCCGCGAAGTTCGCTCCCCAGCAGTCCAGGGTGCCGTCGCTCTTGATCGCGCAGTTGTGGAAATCACCGGCCGCGACGTCAAACATCGCGCCCCCCGGCATGTCCTCGAGGATTTCCAGATATCCGCCGGTGTCGCCCCAGCAGGCGAGGGTGTTGTCGGTCTTGATGCCGCAGGAGTGCGCGGTGCCGGCGGTCACCTTGCGGAAACTGCCGGTATCAATGTCGAGCTGGGCGTTGTCGTTGTTGCCCCAGCAGGCAAGCGTGTTGTCGCTTTTGACCGCGCAGCTGTGGAGGGCCCCGGCGGCGAGATCCTTGAAGCCGGTGCCGGCCGGGATGCCGTTGAGCTGGTCGGCCGAGTTGTCGCCCCAGCAGGCAAGCGAGGCGTCGGCGCTCTTGAGCGCGCAGCTGTGCGCGTCACCGGCCGCGACCTGCTTGAAGCCGCCGGAGGGAACGTTGTCGAGCTGGCCGGAGGTGTTGCTGCCCCAGCAGGCGAGCGTGTCGGCGGCGTTGATCGAGCAGCTGTGGGCATCGCCGGTCGCGACACCCCTGTTCACGGGGAACGAGATGTGGACCTGCCTCGCCCTGCCCATGTGAACGAAGCAGCGGGGTGCCCTGTTGGCGGCGCTGCCCTGATCGTCGCCGGCGGCTACGAAATCGCAGCCGTACCACTTCGGTGGCCCGGAGCCGGCGCTCGGCACCGCGTAGAGGCGCACCACCGAACCATCCTCGAACTCGTCCGAGCAGGTCCCTCCGCAGCTGATCCCCGGGACTTCCGAGACGGCGGTGGGAGCGACGCCGCGGGCGACTTGGTGACCGTCAGTTGCTTCGGCGGCCCCAGGACGCGATAGCGAACCGTCCGGCTGCGTTGGTTGCCCTGTGAGTCGGAGGTCGTGACCCTGAGGTGATGCACCCCCGCTTCGGAGGTGTCGAGCAGGTCGCCGTCGGCGATCGGACCGCCGACCGGCTGGCCGCCGACGAGGCGGGTTCCGATGCAGCTCTCCACCGTGCTCACCGCGCCCGGGTCTTCACAGCTGAAGTCGGCGTGGACCTCCTCGTCCCGGTCGAAGGTCTCGCAGTCCTCCGGCATCAGCACCGTCGAGATCGGCGGCGACACGTCGGGCGTCGAGGGCGCGTAAACCGCTGTCATCGGCGCCGTGCTCATGCTGAAGTTACCCCTGGGAGATCGATGGCCGTCGGGGAACATCGGGTTGTACTCGGGGAGGTCGAGCCACCCGTTCGCGGAGGAACCACCGTAGAACCGGTTCGCCTGAGCGCCGCGGGTGAAGTAGAGGGTGGGGTCCCCATCCATTTCCGCAGTCGTCGGGGTTGTGCCTTCCTGCCCTCCCACGAATCCCGTCGAACAAGCCCGCTCGCCGGACTCGACGGGCTCGTTGGTGACCTCCCAGTCATGGAAGACGAGCGGGTCGCCGTCGAGGGTGGTCGCGGTCAGCGGAACCAGCCACTGCTGCATGAACCCGGGGGTAGTGGTATCGATGTTGTACGAACTGTGGTAACAAGCGGGCGCCTGCTGCGTGCCGAAGGTCGCCAGCGGGTAAAAGTCCGCCTCGTTGTCGCACTCCGGGCCGCCGACCAGAGTCGCTGTCGTGAAGCCAAAGGAACCCACATATCCGAAGGGTTGGTACTCGAAGCGATCCGGAGTGGGATCCAGGTAGGCCATGCTGCCGACCTGGGTCGCAATCGCGATGGCTCCGAAGCCCGGGAAGAAATAATGCTTCGGTAGCTCCGCTTGATCGAGGGTGCGAGAGAAGATCGTGGTCCCCTGGGCCCAGCCCGGCGAGGCAATGACCGCTGAAGCCGTCGCGGGAACCGCCAGCAGGATCAGCGCAGCAGGCATGGCGACACGAAGCAAGCACCTCGCGAAACTTCCTCGTAGCGTCCTCAAGTCTCCCTCCTCTTTCCCGATCAGACCGGCAGCTTCGCGGCCTTCTGCTTGCACTTCTTGCGCTTCTTGCCCTTCTTCTTCTTGCACTTGCGAAGCGCGGCGGCCTTCTGGCCGGTCGGGCCTGCGCCGGGTGTCGCCGGCGTCGTGGGTGGCGCCTGCGTGCCGGAATTGAGCCCAAGCGAGAGTGCAATCCCGCCGACGTCGCCGTCCCATCCGTCGACCGCGATCCTGTAGGTGGTACCGGCGGCCGCCGCGAAGGTGACCTTGCTCGCACGCCCGGGGTTGCCCGGGAACTCGTCATTGGATGCCACCTCTGTCAGCGCGTTGGGCGCGTTGCCCGTGTAGACGCCGAGGAGCGTGTCGAAATCGCTCCCGGCGAGGTCAATCGTCGCGGTGCCGTTCGCCGGTGCGGTCCACTGGTACCAGACAGACGCGCCCCCGGGATTAAGTGCGTGGTCCGGCTCTCCGGGTTCCTTGGATGTGAAGCGATTGCATCCCGAAGCCGTATCTGCAGACCCCGTCAAGACCCCAGCGGCGGCGAATGTGTCGTTTAACCCATAGACGCCGCATGGAAGGAAATCGATCATGGTCAGAATGACTGAGTCCTTGACGCCACCGTGGGTGTCAACCGCGAGCAAGTATTCCTGGCCGGCCACCACCTGGAACCTCGGGGTGAGGCTGTCCTCGGGGAAACTCCCACACGGCCCCGTCCCGGTTTGGTTGTCGTTCTCCGCCACGGCTGGAGGCAGCGGGTAGCTATCCGCCGCATAGACGGCGAGAAGCGGGTCGGCGCCGAAAAAGCTGCACGCGGACGCGGTCGCCCAGCCATTGCTGGGCGCCGTCCACCTGTACCAAACCGATGCCCCACCCGAAACGCCCGCGTGGTTGGGCTCACCGGCCTCTTTGTTGGCGCCGATATTGCCGCCCAAGTCTTCGAAGTGGCCGTCGGATGCCGGTGAGGAGAGCTCCGCAGCATCGGCGAGATTGTTGTTTGCGACCGCAGGTGTCAACCCGATCTTGAGCACGAACGGACCGTCGATGAAGGAGCTGGTTGGCGTGAGAGAGTCCCCGACGACGATCGAGTAAACGGTTGCGTTCGTGGCCCGAAACCTCAGCGAGTGGCCATGGTGACCGGCGCCACATTTCTCCATCCATTCCACTCCCCGCTCGTAGGTCAGGCTATCTATGGGCCCGGCCCCGCTGAAGACCGTGATCCCGGTGTCGGGATCCGGATCACCACTGCAGGTATCGACCGTGACGAACGCGTCGGCTGTCGCCGTGTAGCTGTACCAAACCGACCCTTCCTCGGCCCAATCCTGATTGATGTCGTCCTCCGCCGGCAGCTCCAACGTGGCCTCGGCGGTCGTCCCGGCCTCTGTGTCGTTGGGGAACGAGAGGGCGGTGCGGTCCACCCAGTTGTCGTTGGGAGGCGCGGCCGCCGCGGCCGTCGCCGGGACGACCAGGGCAGCGAATGCGGCGGCGGCGATGACGAGCCCGGCCAGCCGGCTCGACCCCCTCACTTTGCTCCCTTCGCGCACTTCTTTCGCTTCTTGCCCTTCTTCTTCTTGCATTTGCGCGTCTGCTGGCCGGTCGAACCCGGGCCGAGTGTCGCCGGCGCAAGCGTCACCGGCGGCGCGAGCGGTGGGGCGCCTCCACCAGGCGGTGGGATCGGATGCGACGCTGCGTCGTCAGCGATCATGTCGACGAGGTCGTCAACAAACATGCCGCCAACTGCTCGGCGGATGATCGTCCCGTCCGGGCGAACGTAGAGGCTGGTCGGAAAGCCAGTGGGGCCGCTCGGGAAATCGGCGAAGATCGCGGAGATCCCGGCAGCGAACATTTCCGTGGCCCCATCACTGTTGGAGTGCAGCGTCGTGATCTCCTTGTCAGGATTAGCCTGTGCCCACGTAAGCGCCTGGCCGGCGGTAGACGGTTGGTAGCCGGTAAGCGCCGAAAAGGTAAGGGCGGGAACTACGTTGAGCACGATCCCGTGGTCCGCCTTGAGCGTCCGTCGCGCTTCGAGCCCCCCTTCCTGGGTCAATCCACACGCAGGGCAGTCCGGCGTACAGAAGTCGATCATCGCGTAATGCTTGCCACCGCCGAGAAAGTCGCGCAGATTGCGCACGGTGCCATGCTGGTCGGGACCGGAAACGCTCCGCAGCTGGTCGCCTTCCGCAAAGCCAGGCCAGCGGTTGACCAGGTTGAAATCCGCCGTGTCGACAACGAAGTCGACGGAGGCCTCGATGATGTAACCGCCCGCGCTCGCGTTAGCGGTCGCCTCTACGGATGCGAGCCCGTTGGCGTCGGTCACGTCGCTTGGCGCGGAAAACACCGCCGCGGCCGGGGTCCCGCTGTTGTCCGGAAGGGACTCGAAGTCCACCGTGACGCCCGCGACGGGGACGTCGGCGCCATCACTCACCCGGACGACGAGCGGCTGCGCATACGGCTGGCCCGTCAATCCCGTCTGCTGGTAGCCAGACTGAACGTTGACGTTGGTCACAACCGCCCCGGCGGCGCCTGGCGCGACCAGGGCGACAAGAACGACGACGAGCGGCACCGCCCGCCTCATCGACCTGAGTGCGAACGCCTCCACTGTGCCCATCTCAATTCCTCTCCCGATGCTCCCCTGTGGGACCCCTCCACGCAGGTCCCTCTGAAGCGATTCGCAGCGTATTTCATTAAACAGCGAAGTGCAAGACACTTCTTGAATCGCTCGAGCTACTTCTTCTTCTTCTTCTTCTTCACGCACTTGCCCTTCTTCAGCTTGCGCCCCTTCTTGCACTTCTTCTTGGTGGTGCCCGGCACGGTCTGCCCGGTTGTCGGCGGCAGAGTCTGGCTGGGCGGCGGGGTGGGAAGGAAATTCGCCGACACGTCGCGGTCCTCCGGGCCCACCGTCATCACACACTCGTTCGCCGCTCCAACTGCATCACAACCCGACCACCGCGCGGCATCACCGCCCGGTCCCGGGAGCGCGGTCAGCGTAACCGCCGTCCCTGTATCAAGAAGCTCCTCGCAGTCCACGCCGCAGTCGATCCCCGCGGCTGCCGAGGTGACTGTTCCGCTTCCCTGCTTGTGCACCGTCAGCTTCGCGAATGACTCCAGCTCGAAGGCGCCGATGTCCGATGAATCGCCATCGGGGGCACCGAAAACACCCTGCTGGTCGACCGGGCGCTCCATATTGCGCTGATCGACCTGTGCAGACGAGCGTGCCCCATCGATCGCGGGGCTCGTCTTCGCAAGGGCCATGGTCTCGGTCGGTCCGCCATTTCCCGCGAGTGGGATCAGCTGCGGATCTGTGTCAACGAGGTCTGACTGTCCGCGCAGAACGCAGTCGTCCGCCGACTCGAGATTGAATCCATCGGAGGAGATTGAGCCAGTGCCGACCGCCTTACAGTTCGGCGCCCCGCCGGCCGGGTCGGCGATGATCGAACTCGCAAGGAACACGAGGCCCTCGCTGACAACGTTCGCAGCGCCGCTGACGCTGGGGCTGGAGTTGGCGGCGATGGTCGTGTCCGAGATCGTCGTGGGCCCTTTGGCATGGATGGCGGCGGTCAAGCCCGTGGAGCTGTTCCGGGCGAGCGTGCTGTTGCCCAGCGTCAAGGTCCCATCGTTGAATATTGCCCCTGCGACCAAGGGTGCGGGCCCCTGGGGACCATTGTCCGAGAAGGTGCTGTTCTTGATCGTCGCATTCCCTCCGGCATTGTTGACCAACCCGCCGCCCTTCTCGAATGACTTATTCAGCGCGACCGTCACCTGGTCGAGGCTCAGTGATCCGTAGTTCTGGATGCCCCCGCCCTGCTGAGCGGTGTTGGACGTCAGGGTCACCCGCAGGAGCGTCAGCGACCTGCCGCTGTTGTTGAGGATGCCTCCACCGTAGAGCCCTGCGGTGTTTGCATCGACGACCACGTCCTGGAGCAGGAGCGACCCGTCGTTGTTTATCCCGCCACCTGCCACTCCCGCGGATGTGAGGCCGTTGGTGATGGTGAGGCCTTCTATCTTGACCGAGGCACCGAAGGCGACTGTGAGGATTCGGAACTGCGGGGCGGCGTCACGACGCACCGTCAGCTGACCTGCACCTGGGCCGTCAATGTTGACGCTGCCGGTCAGCGTCGGCAGCGGGCTCGCCAGGTTGATCGTGCCGCTGAGGCTCGGCTCGACGGTGATCTCGTCTGTACCGGGAGTCGAATTCGCGTCGAGCATCCCCTGGCGCAGCGAGCCTGGGCCGGAGTCGTCGGTGTTGGTCACCCCCAGCGGCGGGCGTAGCTCTACTGCGCCGATATCGGCGCCGTCCCCGCCGGCCGCGTTGGCGGGCGGGCGGTCGATCACCCGCGGCTCACCACGCTGATCTGTCGCGGCTCCGCTCGAAGATCCCTGGTCGATCACCGGGCTGTCCTGCTCCGGGAGCATCGCCGTGGTGGCAGCGCCGTTGCGGATCGGGTCCCTTAGCTGGGGGTCGGTAGCGGTGATGTCGGTCGGTTGACCGAGGCCGCAGCTATTGCCGGAATCGAGGTTGAACCCCTCCGATAGCGTCAGCCCAATGCAGTTGGGGAGGCCGGAGGGAGCGTCGGAGAGGATCGTGCTCTTCAAGATGGCCGTCCCGCGCAGGTTCTGGGCGCCCCCCGGGCCGGGGTTTGAGTTGGCGGCGATCGTCGTGGCGCGGATCGTCGCGAAGTCGCCGGTGCGGACGCCGCCTGAACCGGCCGCATCGCCGGGGCCGACGAGCCCATTCGACGCGACCGTCATGTTTCCGAGCTCAAGGTGGCCGCCGGAATCGATTCCGGCGCCGCCCGATCCCGCCGTGTTGTCGACGACGGCCGAGCGGCTCACCGTGAGCGAGCCGGAGCTAGCGATCCCGCCCCCGGTGCCGGTCGCCGAGTTCGATGACACCTCGACGCCTCTCAGCTCGAGCACACCGTCACTGAAAATGCCTCCGCCCGTGGAGGCGGTGCCGCCGCTGATCTGAAGCCCGGTGACCAGGACGGTGCTGCCAAGCGGAACGGAGAAGACGCGGAAGCTCTGCCCGCTGGCCGGCCGCACGGTGACCTTGCCGGCGCCGGGGCCGGCGATCTCGAGGCCGTTGGGCAGGCCCGGCAGCGGGCTCTGCAGCTCGATCGAGCCGGCAACCTCCGGCGCAAATCCGACCAGCTCGGGGCCCGGCGTCTGAGCGGCCTCGATTATCGCCTGGCGCAGCGAGCCCCGGCCCGAGTCGCCGGTGTGGGTCACGACATCGGTCAGAGCGAGCTCGAGCGCCCCGATGTCGGTCGCGTCGCTCCCCATCGCGTTCGGAATGCCCGTCAGATTGCGCGGTCGAAGCTCCCCGCGCTGATCAATCTTCATGCCTGTCTTCGCCCTGCCGGAATCGAGGGCCGGGCTGTTGGCCGCGGGGGCCAGGGTCTGCGTGGGGCCGCCGTTGTCGGTGAGCGGGCCGAGGGCGGGATTGCTGTTCGGACGATCGGCCGGAGTGACGAATCCGCAGCTGCTGCCGGAGTCGAGGTTGAAACCGACCGAGACCATCGCCCCCGTGCAGTTGCCGCCAGGTCCGACCGGCTCGGCGACGATCGTGCTCCAGACGCTTGTCTGGTTGGACCCTGCGAGGTTCGCGGCCACCCCCGGGCCCCCCGTATTGCGGGCTATCGTCGAATTCTCGATCAGTGCATCGCTCACGGCACGGACGCCGCCGACGGTCATGGCCGAGTTCTCGGCGATCGTGCTGTTCTCGATCTCGAGCTCCCCCTCACTGAGGACGCCGCCGACGATGCCGTCGTTGCCGGAGATGGTTGAGCGGCGGACGGTCAGCTTGGCGCCGGCGCGGTTGAAGATCCCGCCGGCGACCCCGCTGTTCGCGACCACGGAGACCTGGTTCAGCGTCAGCTCGCCGGTGTTGTCGAACCCACCGGCCCCCGACCCGCTATCACCGCCCGTGACCTTTAGGCCGCTTACGGTCACGTTCGCACCGCCCGCCACGCTGAAGACGGAGTGCGTCCCGGCGCCGGCGCGGCGCACGGTGAGATTGTCGGCGCCCGGCCCGACAATCGTGACATCGTCGCCACTGAGCGCGGGTAAGGCGCTCTGCAGCTCGATCACTCCGTTCACGTTGTCGGCGAGGATCCACGCCGATTCACCATTCGCAGCGACGATTGCCGCTCGCAGCGATCCCGGACCGGAATCGTTGGTATTCGTGACGAAGAGGGTGTCATGTTCGACCGGTCTGGCGAGATGGCCGTAATAGCGCCCAGCCGTCGGGTCGTGGTCTGGATCACGGAGGAATCCGTACCCGGGGTTCAGTGCGCTGTAGGACTGCGCCTCGGCCCGAAACAAGTTGATCGTCTGCGCAGGCGTTTTGGCCGCGCACACGCCGGGGTCGCCCCCCTCGCTGACGCAGAGCGCCACCAACCCGGCGACGTGAGGCGAAGCCATGCTGGTTCCCGAGATGCTGCGGTAAGTGCTTGTGGGCCAGGTCGAGTTGATGCACGCCCCCGGGGCAGCGATGGTGTGCGATTTTCCGCCCTCGCTGTTGGCCCAGTTCGAAAACGACGCAGGGCTGTCATCGGCGGTGTCGCGACAGGGCGATGAGGGCTCCAGCGCTGCTGCTCCGCCTTGCAGCCCGTCGTAATCCGCCATTGCGGTAACGGTCAGCACCTCGGGAAAGGCGGACGGGGATTTTGATTCGAGGCTACGGCGGTCGTTCCCAGCGGCGACCACGTAGCGCACCCCCGCCGCCGTCGATCGGCAGATCGCCTTGCGCAGAGCCGACACCGATGGATGCGTCGCCGCCTGCGCGCAGGTCAGGTTGAGGCCTGCAACTCCACCATCGCTCCCCAGGCTCATGTTCGCGACCTCGATCCCTGCGGTCTCCTGATTGGCGGTTACCCAGTCGACCCCGCAAATGATCTGAGAATTGGCGCCAAGGCCCTGTTCGAGCACCTTGACCGCGTACGTCAGAGTGCCCGGGGCCACGCCGGTGACGCCGGCGCCGTTGTTCTTGGCGCCGATCGTCCCGGCGACGTGGGTGCCGTGGCCGTTCGAGTCGGTAGGCGAGGCGCCAGGAGTGACGCAGTTGGTCCCCGCGGTTGCATTCAGGTCTGGATGATCGAGCTGAATCCCGGTATCGAGGACAGCGACGTTCGCTCCGGGTCCATTGACCATGTTCGTGGTTGCCGCGCCGATCCGCCGCACGCCAGGCGGCGGGACCGGCTCGCCGGCGGCGAGCGGGAGTTCTGGCGCGGTGGCCTCGACGACGCGATCGGGTTCAATGAGGTCGACTCGGGGGTCTGCATCAAGCGCGGCGACCTGGCCGGGATTGAGCTTCGCTGCAAATCCCTTGATCGAGTGACGGTAGGTGTGTTTGCGAGCGAACCCGAGCTTGCTTTCGAGCTTCTCGCTCGCCGTCGAGACCGCGTCGACTGAGTTCTTGTAGACGACGATGTAGCGGCCGGGGATAACGTCCCCGGCAGCGCTCCCGGAGGGCGGATCGAGGTTCGGATCGGGCGTGGCCGCGGGAGCCGAGGCGCCGCCGGCGAGCGCAGCCAAGAGTCCCACCAGCAATGCGCTCAGCGCGCCCGCGCCGACCCTGCGTCCATGTCCCACAAGCTTCTCCCTCAAACCTCTCCTCTTTCCCCGTACCTCGGCGAGAACCGAGGCGAAAGCTGCGACAGCAGTCAGATGAACGACTGTCCCGACGTCCAGCGACCGAGTTCAATAACCATGCTACTCCGCTGACCAGCGATGCGAACACCGCCGATCCGGATCAGTCGGGGTGGTCGGGTTTGCAGGGCGTCGACTACCGCCCTCGATCTGGTTCACCCGCTAGGGGCAGGTGAACCGATGCGTGGCCGCGTTGTTGGCCTTGTTCGGATCGAAGGGTGATTTGCTGGTTCCGGGACCACTGCCCAGCTCGTAGAAAAAGAGCGCATTGATGCTCGCCGTCCAGTCTCCGGTGCCCTGCACCCCGCAGCCGCCGAACGCGAACCTCTCGCTGCCTCCCACCGGGATCGAGAGGAAAGTCTTGTCGGTGGCTGACAGGCCGATGGGCGCCGACGTCCCCAGCGTGGCGGTGGGCTGCACCTTCGCGTCCACCCAAACGGGGGACGAGTTAGCCGGATCCGGGCCAGTGTTGGTGACGGCGAACTCGAGCGAGGATGATCCTGCGATGCTCACGCTGAGGTCGGCGGCGCCGGTGAGGGTCACACGTGACGACGCCTTCTTGCACTTCTTCGTCTTCGTGGCGACCGCGAACACGGAGCCGCTGTAGAGCACCGACGCGGAGAACCGGCCCTTCGAGTCGCTCTTCGCCGAGCCGATCTGTTTGCGGTTCGGATCCGAGAGGATCCTCACCGTGCGGTTCGCCTCGCACGTCTTGCTCGAATTGACGATCCTGCCCGAGACGTCGACGCCGCCTTTCAGCTTCACGTTCGCGCCCTCCTTCTCGGACCCCTTCGCCGCCGTGGCCGGCGTAGCGATCAGCAGACACACGCCCGCGGCGAGCACGAATATCCCCATGGCATCCCCCCTGCGCATGCGAGCAACCTAACGCCGCTCGCGGCTCCCGTCAACCGACCACCTTGGTCAGTGGGCGACTTTGAACCAGCAACGCCCTAGGGGCAAACGAACTGATACTTGGCAAAGTCGTTGAGATCGTTCGGATCGACCGGTGCATTCGGTTGTCCGTTTGGGCCACCAAGATTAGATGGAAGGATCTGGGCGCTGGCCATCCAGGTCCCGGTGCCCTGCACCCCGCAGCCACCGAACGCAAACTTCTGAGTGCCTCCCACCGGAATCGAGTAGAAGGTCTGGGTGGTGCCCTTCTCCGTGCCCGGAACGGGCGGCACCATCGTCACCGACACGTTCACGGTAACGCGCTCCGCTGGGTCCGGGCCGGCATTGGTGACGGTGAATTCGAGCGAGGACAGTCCTGTGATGGTCAGGCCGAGGTCGGCGGCGCCGATTGGGACCATCTCCGACTTCGCCTTCCTGCACTTCTTAGTCTTCGTGGCGACCGCGCTCACCGAGCCGCTGTAGACCAGCGAGAGGAAGAACTTGCCCTTCGAGTTGCTCGTCACCGAGCCGATCTGAGCGCCGCCGTAGCCCGTCACGAACCTCAGCGTGCGGTTCGCCTTGCACGCCTTGCTCGTCTCGACGATCCTGCCGCTGATGTCCCCGCCGCGGCCCAGCTTCACGACCGCGGACTCCTTCGCCGCCGTTGCCGACGCAGCGGTCAGCAGACAGACGCCCGCTGCGAGCGCGCATATCGCCGTGGCCTTCCCCGCGAACCCCATGCGAACAACGTATCAGCGCTCTCCCGGAGCGCGCAGCCGCCACCTCAGGACAACGTCAGACTGGAAGCTTCAGCGCCTTCTTCTTGCACTTCTTGCGGGCCTTGCCCTTCTTCTTCTTGCACTTCTTCAGCGCTGCAGCGCGAAGGCCGGTGGCGCCCGACGGGGATGTCGCCGGAGGGGTCGCCGGAGGGGTCACCGGCATAGCCGGCGTGATGCCGGCGTCGAACGCGAAGGTCCGGCTCACCGTATCGCTGACCGCGCCGTCCGCGTCGATCGACCGCACCTCGAACGTGTAGGTGCCCCCGGCGGGGAGCGAGAACGAGTGCGTTGCGCCGGGTCCAGAGCACGGCGCGAATGCGGGGGCCGGGTTGATGCTGGGGAACAAGCGGCACTGAAACGACAGGGTCTGGCCGGTCGGAGCGGAGAAGGCGAACGATCCGGTGGAGCTTCCTGTCGTGCCGGTGGGCCCGGTGTTGATGGTGGGCGCCGCGACCGTGAAGTCGTAGTGGAACGTGCCGTTGAAGTCGCGGGGAAAGACGTCCCCCACCCCGGAGAACGGAGTCGCGATGCCGGTGCCGGTGACCACCTGCAACGAGCCGTTTTGGAACACCGTCGCCCCCGGCCCGACGCCGTTCTCGTACCTGAGGGCGTGGACGTTTGGTGGCACGGGATCCAAATGCACTAGGAACCCGTGGACTCCCTGAGCAAGCGGAAAGCCGACGGAGGCCAGCGCGGTGGGATTGCCGGGGCCCGCCGAGTCCACGGTTACCTCGCCCGCGAGTGTCCAGCCGTTCTGGCTCCCGAGGAAGCCCTCATAGGTGCCGGTGCGTCGCCAAACTGAAACTATCTCGTCTGTGCCTGGTGGCGAGTTGAGGTTGACGTCCAGGGAGCTCACGGAAACGCCGCTCTCCGGGAGCACGTGCACGTCGAAAGCGATGCCGGTGTTGTTGTTGGTGCCCGCGAAGCTGGTGGTCAACGACGCCGCGTGCGCGGACCCGGCGAAGGCCGCGGAGCAGACGAGCCCCACCACGATTCCGAGAATCCTCCCCATCCGCATCGCGTCAAATCTTAACCCGGCGGCTCGCTCCCTGTCAACCTGCTGACTGAAGTCGGGGCGGTCGGATTTGAACCGACGACCTTTCGGCCCCCAGCCGAATGCGCTACCAGTGTGGATCCGTTGCGCGCAGCACGGCCTGGGTGCCCTCAGGCACGTGGAGATGCGTCGAGTTGCTCTGAGTTGCCTGCAGATTGGGCCCTCAAATGGGACCCTGGATCGGGACGTCGGTCCCCTCCCAGGTCTACGATTGGTCCATGGCTCACCCCGCCTCGAATGCCAGGAGCAAGGAGTGGTTCCGCGCGGACGCGGAACGCAACGAGCGCGCACGGCGAGAGCGCCTGCAGATCGACGGTCGTAAGGGCATGGGACAGAACATCGAGGAGGGGGTCGCCCTCATCACCCTCGGCAACGAAGTCAGGCGGGCGTTCAGCTCCGCCGTTGATGCCAGACCGGCCGCTTGACGCAGCCGCCCTGTTGCGGCGGCTCGGGGATGCAAATGTGGAGTACGTCGTGATCGGCGGACTCGCGGTCATCGCTCACGGTGTACAGCGGTTCACCAACGATCTCGATATCTGCCCCGAGCCGGGAGCTGCGAATCTCGGCCGGCTCGCGCGTGTCCTCGAGGAAGACGAGGCGCGACACCTCGGGATCGGGGACCTAGATGAAGGTGAGTTTCCGTTCGACCCGACAAAGCCGGAGGAGCTCGCCGAGGGAGGTAACTTCCGTCTCCTGACGAGCAACGGTGTGCTCGACGTCATGCAGTGGATTCCGGGGATCGCAGGTGATCACGCCTACCCGCAGCTGGCCGAGCAGTCCATCACCGGCGTCGCCTTCGGCATCCCGCTCAAGGTCTGCTCGCTCGAGCATCTCCGGGCAATGAAGCGCGCCGCCGACCGACCCCAGGATCGACAGGATCTGGCCGATCTTGAGGCGGCGCACCCGGAGAACGACCAATGACTCCCAGCCCAGCGGCTCAGTCTCAGACCGGCAGCTTCTTCGCCTTCTGCTTGCACTTCTTGCGCGCCTTGGCCTTCTTCTTCTTGCATTTCTTTAGGTACCGTCTGTCGTCGGAGTCCCGGTCAGCGCTCCCACCAAGTCTCAGCTGCTCCCCCATCTCCCACCAAGTCTCAGCTGCTCCCCCATCGTCAAACGAGCCTACTCCCCTAAGCCGGCTGTGGCGAGAAAAATCGGGGCGGTCGGATTTGAACCGACGACCTTTCGGCCCCCAGCCGAATGCGCTACCAGACTGCGCCACGCCCCGAGGCGTGTTGTCCGCGATCTTAGACGTGGACGAAGCGGGCGACGGGAATCGAACCCGTTCTTTCAGCTTGGAAGGCTGACGTGCAACCGTTGACACCTCGCCCGCGCGGATCGGATTATCGCTGACCCGCCGCGGGTAGGGAGACAGCGCAGCGCGCCGCGGCAGCCATTAGCCTCTCGCGCCAAGGTGGGTGGAGCCGAGTAATGGGTCGCCCGCAACTCTCTTGCCAGGCAGGGTTTGACCTCAGAGGAACGCATGTCGAGCAGCACTTATTCGCCAACCAATCGCCTCGCCTCGAAGCGGCTCGCGCCGATCGCGCTGGCGGTCGTCGCGGTGCTCGGCGCGGTCGGGTTGGCGGTCGGTCAGCGGGCCGATGCCGCGGGCCCGAACTCGCCCAACATCGTCTTCTTCCTCACCGATGACATGACCGCGAACGAGTTGAGCGGTCTGCCGCTGACGCAGTCGCTGCTCGCGGGCAACGGGGTCAGCTTCAACCGCGCCTACGTCTCCTACCCGCTCTGCTGCCCGTCGCGGGCGACCTTCCTGACCGGGCGCTACATGCACAACCACGCCACGCGCGGCAACGCGCAGCCCTTCGGCGGCGCCAAGCGCTTCGAGGACGTCGGCGGCGAGACCCAGGCGCTGCCGGTTCGGCTCAAGGCGGCGGGCTACCAGACGGCACACGTCGGCAAGTACCTGAACGGCTACGGCGGAGCGGGTTTCTGCGGCGAGGGCTCGGTGGCCCACGTCCCGGCGGGCTGGGACTGGTGGTTCGCGAAGATGGCGGCGACCAACGGGGCCTGCTCGGAGAACAACTACTACCAGTACTCGATGTTCGAGAAGGAGGGGCCGGCGGACGCGACCGAGGAGTCGGTCGACTACGGCTCCAGCGACGCCGAGTACCAGACCGACGTCTACCGCCAGCACGCGGTCGACGTCCTCGACGACCAGCTTCCGGGCGCGACGCCTCTATATATGGAGGTCAACTTCGGCGCCCCGCACGGCCCGTTCGAGCCCGCCCCGCGGCACAAGTTCGTGCTCTCCGCCGGCGCGCTGCCGGTCCTCCCCGGCTTCGACGAGGCCAACGTCGACGACAAGCCCGGCTTCATCCGCTTCCGCGCCCGCCACCGGCTGACCTCGAGCGAGAAGCTCAACATCCTCAACCGCCGCAAGCGCCGGCTCGAGATGCTGCTCTCGGTCGACGAGGCGATCTACGCGGTCTACAACAAGGTCGCCGCGTCGGGCGAGCTCGGCAACACCTACTTCATCTTCACCTCCGACAACGGCTTCTTCAACGGCGAGCACCGGATCGGCAACGGCAAGTACCTCCCCTACGAGCCCTCCGGCCGGGTGCCCTTCCTGATCCGCGGTCCGGGGATCGCCGCCAACGCGGCCTCGGACGAGCTGATCGCCAACATCGACCTGATGCCGACCGTGCTCCAGATCGCCGGCTCCTCGGCGGCGCCCAGCCATCCGGTCGACGGGCGCTCGGTCCTGCCGTTCGCGGCCGATCCGACCGCGCGCTCGTCGCGGCCGCTGCTGCTCGAGGGCGATACCGGTCCGGGGATCGGCCCCGGCCAGACCGCGCCCGAGGGGCTCGACCGCCGCGGAGGCAAGCGCAAGCGCAAGCGGCTCTCGAAGGTGGAGAAGCTCGGGCTCGACGACAAGCGCGGGGTCTCCGACCTCGATCAGGAGCCGGGATCGGAGCGCTTCGCGATCAACGGCAACATCGACTCGCCGGCGTTCAAGGCGATCAGGACCAACCGCTACCTCTACGTGATCTACGCGACCGGCGAGCAGGAGCTCTACGACATGGTCAAGGACCCCGCTCAGATGCGATCTCAGCACGAGAACCCGCGCTACAAGAAGGTGCGCACCAAGATGTACCGGCGGCTGCTGCCGCTCGCGTTCTGCTTCGCGACCGACTGCGAGCGCAGCATCGGGGCCGACCCCAAGCCGCTGAAGAAGAAAAAGAAGAAGAAGGCCCGCGGCAAGAAGGGTCGCTGAGCTGGCGGCGAATCGACGCAAGTCGCCGGGCCGCCTGATCCTGGCGGCCCTCGTTCTGCTCGTGGCGCTCGGCGCCGCGACGGCGCTGACCGGCCGCGCCTCGGCCGCGGTCGAGCCGCGGCCGAACATCGTCATGTTCCTGACCGACGACCAGACGCTGGCCGAGATGGAGGTCCTGCCGCAGACCGCGTCGCTGATCGGGGGCCAGGGCGTCACCTTCGACCGCGCCTACGTCAGCTACCCGCTCTGCTGTCCCTCCCGGGCCACCTTCCTGACCGGGCAGTACATGCACAACCACCAGATTCGCGGCAACTCGCTGCCCGAGGGCGGCTGGGCCAAGTTCGCGGGGTCCGGGGTCGAGGAGCGCTCGCTGCCGGTCTGGATGCGCGACGCCGGCTACTACACGGCCCACGTCGGCAAGTACCTGAACGGGTATCCGGAGGTGGCGCCGATCGTCCCCGCGGGCTGGAACGAGTGGTACGGCAAGCTCTCGCAATACAGCCCGGTTCTGTTCGGGAACAAGGTCTACTTCAACTACAACCTGCTCGAGCAGGGGCCCGATGGCGCGCCGCAGATCGTCTCCTACGGCCAGAACGAGGGCGACTACCAGACCGATGTCCTGCGCGACAAGGCCGTCGACGCGATCCACCGGCTCGGCGGCCCGGGGACGACGAAGCCGTTCTACCTCGACGTCGGCTTCTCGGCCCCCCACTCCCCGTACGTGGCGCCGGGGCGTGACGACGGGGCGTTCGGCGGCGCGCCGGTTTCGAGCAACGCCGCGGTCAACGAGAAGAACGTCAAGGACAAGCCGCGCTTCATGCGCCGTCTGAAGCCGCTCAACCGCAAGCAGCGGATCTCGATCCGGATCCGCCAGCGGGCCCGCTGGGCGCAGCTGCTCTCGGTCGACCAATCGATCGCAGCGATCGTCGACGCGCTGGCCCAGGAGCGCGAGCTCGACAACACCTACGTCATCTTCACCAGCGACAACGGCTACTTCAGCGGCGAGCACCGGATCTCGCAGGGCAAATACCTGCCGCACGAGCCGTCGAGCCACGTGCCGCTGATGATCCGCGGCCCCGGGATCCCGGCCGGAGGGCGCTCACGCGAGTTGGTCTCGAACATCGACGTCGCTCCGACGATCAGCGCGATCGCCAACGCCACCCCGATCTTGACCCAGGACGGGCGCTCGCTGCTTCCCTACGCGCAGAATCCGGCGGCGCTTTCGACCCGCCCGCTGCTGCTCGAGGGCGACACGGGCTCGAACCTGGCCGGCGGCGAGGCGATTGAGGCGTCGGCGCGCGCGAGCGGCTCGCTCGCCGGCAAGAAGGGGGTCGACAACCTCGAGCAGGACCCGCCGCTCGCGAGCACCGCGAAGAAGTTCCGCGCCCCGGCGTTCCGCGCGATCCGCACCGACCGCTGGCTCTTCGTCCGCTACGCGAAGGCGGGGCTCGAGCTCTACGACATGCTGCGCGACCCGCTCCAGCTGCGCTCGCTGCACGCCAAGGGCCGCTACCGCCCGGTGATGGCGGCGCTCAAGGCGCAGCTCAAGCTGTTGGAGAGATGCGCCGGCAGCAGCTGCACGCTCTCGAGCACGGCCGACGCGATCCCGGTCCGCGGCGCCGGCAAGTGAGCCGCGCGCGGCGTCTGGCCGCGGCGCTCGCGGCCGCCGGCGCGGCGGCGCTGCTCGGCCTGGCGCTGGCGGGGGGACCGAGCGCCGGGGCGCAGGCCGGGGCGCCGAACATCGTCTTCATCCTCACCGACGACCAGGCTGCCCACGAGCTCGACTCGATGCCGGCGACCACGGGGCTGATCGAGGGCCCGGGGGTGAGCTTCGACCGCTTCTACTCGAGCTACCCGCTCTGCTGCCCGGCGCGGGCGACGCTGCTCAACGGGCAGTACATGCACAACCACGGCGTGCGCGGGAACCTTCCTCCCTACGGCGGCCACGAGGAGGTCCGCAAGCGCGGCAGCGAGTCGGCATGGCTGCCGACCTGGCTCGACGCGGCCGGCTACAGCACCGCCCACGTCGGCAAGTACCTGAACGGGTACGGCTCCGACGGCGATCCGCGCGTGCCCCCGGGCTGGGACGAGTGGTACGGCCAGATCTCCGAGTACGAGCCCAGCGATGCCGGCGCCAGGCTCTACTACAACTACAAGCTGCTCGAGAAGGGGCCGGTCGGGGGGCCGTCGCTGGTGCCGTACGGGACGAGTCCGGGCGACTACGAGACCGACGTGATCAGGCAGAAGGCGCTCGAGGTGCTGGGACGCTTCGGGGACGAGGGCGGCCCCGGTGGTGACCGGCCGTTCTTCCTCGAGCTCGCCTTCCACGCCCCGCACTACCCGTACGTCCCCGCCCCGCGCCACGCCGGCGCGATGGCGGCCGCCCCGCTGGCGCGGCTGCCGGGGCTGAACGAGAAGAACATCTCCGACAAGCCGGGCTGGCTGCGGATCGCGGCCCGCGCGCGGATCAAGGGCGGGAGGCTGGCGACGCTCGAGGGCGAGCGCCGGTCGCGGCTCGAGCAGCTGCTCTCGGTCGACGAGGCGGTGCAGGCGGTCTTCAGCAAGCTGACCGAGACGGGCGAGCTCTCGAACACCTTTGTGATCTTCAGCTCCGACAACGGCTACTTCTTCGGCGAGCACCGGATCGGGGCCGGCAAGTACCTGCCCTACGAGCCGAGCGCGCGCGTGCCGCTCGCGATTCGCGGGCCCGGGCTCCCGGCCGGAGCCGCGACTGAGGAGCTGGCGGCGAATGTCGACGTCGCGCCGACGATCGCGGCGCTGACCGGAGTCGCCTCGCCGCCGCCCGGCCTGGTCGACGGCCGCTCGCTGGTCCCGTTCATGTTCGACCCCGGCGCCCGCAGCGGCCGCCCGATCCTGCTCGAGGCCGATTCGGGGCCGGATACGTGGACGCGCTTCGGGAGCGGCGATGGGCCTCCGGCTCCGCGCGCGGCGCGCAAGCTGGGGCTCGACGGGCTGCGCGGCGTCCCCGACCTCGAAGCCGAGCAGCCCGCGGGCCGCTTCGGCCTCGACGGCAACGCCGCCCCCGCCTACCGCGCGATCCGCAGCAACCGCTACCTCTTCGTCGTCTACGCGACCGGTCAGGCGGAGCTCTACGACATGCGCCTCGATCCGAACCAGCTCCGGGCCGTCACAGCCGACCCGCGCTACCGCAAGGTCAAGCGGGTGATGACGCGGCGGCTGGTCAGACTGGCGAACTGCCAGGGAGCGGGCTGCAACGAGAGCTACCGCAAGGACCCGAAACCGAAGAAGAGGAAGCGCCGCAAGCTGGGTTGAGAACGGGGCACCCAGGACTCGAACCTGGAATCTCCGACTTTGGAGGCCGGCGCCTTAGCCAGTTTGGCCAGTGCCCCTGAGGCGGCCATTCTAGGTCGCGGATTGATGCGGGCGGAGGGACTCGAACCCACACGCTCCGAAGAGCACCAGGACCTAAACCTGGCCCGTCTGCCAGTTCCGGCACGCCCGCTCGCGACGCCTCTGTCGCGCGCGTCGGCCAGAGATTCTATGCTTGGCGTTAATGGAGGCAGCAACCGCTCGACCCGGTTACGAGCTTTGGCGCCCGAACAGGGTTCGCGCCGAAGCAAAAAGCGCAAAGGCTCTCGTCGTGCTGCTGCTCCTGGTCTCGGCCGGGCTGGTGCTCGTGGTCACGATCGGCGGTTGGTCGCGGCTCGAGGGCGGCGGCATCTTCGCCCTGATCTACGCCGGCCTCTACATCCTCTTCGCTTACTACGTCGCCAAGTGGCAGCGCGGCGTTCTGCCGGTCGCATCGGCGCTCGCGATCATCCTCGCGATCTTCGCCGCGATCTCGGCCCCGGCGTGGTTCGACCGCGCCAAAGACGGGCTCTCGAGCCCGGCGCTGCCGGAGGAGCTGCTCGGTCTGCTGACGCTTCTGATCGTCCCGGTGCAGGTGATCCTGATCGCGGTTGCGATGGTCGCCTTCAACCAGAACTGGCACGTCGAGGAAGAGCGCCCGATCGGCGACTCCGAACAGCTCGACTAGAACCCCTCTCTCCTAGAACAGCTTCGGATCGGGGACTCGCTCCTCGATCAGGTGCGGGCCGTCGTCGCGGACGTCGTTGACGAACTTGCCGACCTCGCGGATCTCGAGCTCGTCCGGGCCCGGGCCGAGCAGTTGCTTCAGCGCCTCCGGCTGGGCGTCGGGAGACAACCACTCCTCCTCGGCCTCGCGCGGCAGGATCACCGGCATCCGGTCGTGGACCTCGCGCATCTGCTCGGTCGGCTCGGTCGTCACCAAGGCACAGCTGTGGAGCTCCTCCCCGTGCTTCGGCTGCGAGTGCGACCAGATCCCCGCGAACGAGAACAGGTCGCCGCCCGCGAGCGTGATCCAGACCGGGTACTTGCCGTCCTCGGTCACCCGCCACTCGTAGAAACCGTCGGCGGGGATCAGGCAGCGCCGCTCCGCAAACGGCTCCTTGAACGCCGGCTGCGTGTCGACCGACTCGGCGCGCGCGTTGATCAGCGGCCGCCCGATCGTCTTCGGCGTCGCGCCGGGCGGCACCAGGCCCCAGCGCAGCCTCCCGAGGTCGCGCTCGCCCTCCTCGTCGCGGCGAACCGCGAGCACCGGATCGGTCGGCGCGATGTTGAAGCGCGGCTCTTCGTCGATCACCGCGGTCTCGGTGAGCCCGAACCGCGCCCGCAGGATCCGCGGGTCGACGTCGACGAGGGTGAAGCGTCCGCACATGGGTTCGAGGCTACTGAGTGCCGGAGGTGGGATTCGAACCCACACGCCCTTTCGGGCACGGCATTTTGAGTGCGCGCGCGTCAACCAGTTGCGCCACTCCGGCGTGAACCGGAACGATAGACGCGCCACCCGGCGATAATCCCCGCCGTGGACGCCGTCGCCCGACAAGTGCTGATCAACGATCTCTGCGCGGTCGGCGCCCGCGGCGCCGGGACCGACGCCGAGCGGCGGGCGGCGGACCTGCTCGCGGATCGGCTGCGTCGGACCGGCCGGAGGGCCGAGATCGAGCCGACCTTCGTCCATCCGCAGTGGGCGCTCGTCCACGCCGCGCACGCGATGCTCGCGATCGCCGGCAGCATCCTCGCGACGGTCGAGCCCGCGGCGGGCTTCGCGCTCGTCCTGCTCGCCGGGATCTCGACCTACCTCGACCTCGACGCGCGGATCTACCTGATCCGCTCGCTGTTCTTCCGCCGCGCCTCGCAGAACGTCGTCTCGCCCGGCGAAAGGCCCGAGGCGCCGGTGCGCGTGATCCTCGCCGCCCACTACGACGCCGCCCGCACGGGCTTCGTCTTCGGCTCCGGGTTCAAGCTCCTCAACCGCCTCTCGCAGCGCGCCCGCGTCCTGCTCCACCCGCTGCGGGTCGTCTTCTGGGCGGGGTTCGTGCCGCTGCTGCCGATCCTCGGCGCGCAGATGGCCGGCCTCGACGGCGAATGGCTCCAGGTCCTCCAGCTCCCCTCCACCCTGCTGCTGATCGTCGCGGTCTTCCTGCTCGTCGACATCGCGCTCTCGCCGATCGTCCCCGGCGCCTACGACAACGCATCCGGCGTCGCCGCCGTGCTCTCGGCCGCCGAGGAGCTCGGCGAGGACCCGCCGGCGAATCTCGACGTCTGGGTCGTCCTCCCCGGAGCCGAGGAGTGCCTCGCCGAGGGGATGCGCGGGTACCTGCGCGCCCACGACCGCGAGCTGCGCCGCGACCGCGACCGGGCGCGGACCGTGGTCATCAACGTCGACTCGGTCTCCTGGGGCAACCCGAGCTACATGACGAGCGAGGGCGGGGTCGTCAGCGTGCCGCTCGACCCGCGGCTGATCGAGCTCAGCAAGTCGCTCGCCGATGCCGACCGCGGCGGCGAGAACCGCTTCGGCGCCGAGCCGATGCGCTACGCCCAGCTCGACGACGCGCTGCCGGCCCAGCTCCGCGGCCACCCCTCGATCGCGATCCTCGGCGCCGAGGACGGCGTGCTCGCGCCCTGGTACCACACGCCCGACGACCTGCCCGAGAACGTCGACGCCGCCGCGCTGACCAGGAGCACCGAGTTCGTCGTCTCGCTCATCCGCCTGCTCGACCGCGACGTCGGCCGCCGCGCGGCGGCGGGCTGATATACCGGCGGCGAGATGGAGAGCGCGACGCAGCAGCCCGAGAAGCTCTGGGAGCCGACCCCCGAGGCGATCGAAAGCTCGGCGATGACCGCCTACCGCGAGTGGCTCGCCGAGCGCGGCCGCAACTTCGATTCCTACGAAGAGCTCTGGGACTGGTCCTCGAGCGAGATCGAGGAGTTCTGGGGATCGATCTGGGACTACTTCTCGGTCGGCCGCGAGACCGGCTACGAGACCGTCCTCGGCTCACGGACGATGCCCGGCGCGAAGTGGTTCGAGGGCTCCGAGCTCAATTACGCCGAGCATCTGCTCCGCGACCGGCCCGACGACGAGGTCGCGATCGTCTCCGCATCCGAGATCCGCGAGCTCACCGAGATGAGCTGGGGCGAGCTGCGGGGCCGGGTCGCGGCGACCGCGGGCGGGCTGCGCTCGCTCGGCGTCGCGCGCGGCGACCGCGTCGTCGCCTACCTCCCGAACATCTCCGAGGCGATCATCGGCTTCCTCGCGACGGCGAGCATCGGCGCCGTCTGGTCGAGCTGCTCGCCCGACTTCGGCGCCCGCAGCGTCGTCGACCGCTTCGCCCAGATCGAGCCCAAGGTGCTGCTCGCCGTCGACGGCTACCGCTACGGCGGCAAGGACTTCGACCGCCTCGAGGTGATCAAGGGGCTCCAGGACGAGATGCCGACCCTCGCGGCGACGGTGATCCTCCCCTACCTCGATCCCGATCCCGACCTCGCGCCGCTCCGCGACGCGATCTCATGGGAAGAGCTCGAGCGCCGCGGCGCGGCCACCGAGCTCGCCTTCGAGCGCGTCCCCTTCGGCCACCCGCTCTGGGTCCTCTACTCGTCGGGCACGACCGGCCTCCCGAAGGCGATCGTCCAGGGCCACGGCGGGATCCTGCTCGAGCACCTGAAGAAGCTCAACCTCCACGTCGACCTCCACGAGGGCGACCGGTTGTTCTGGTTCACGACGACCGGGTGGATGATGTGGAACTTCCTCGTCTCCGGGCTGCTGACGCCGGCGGCGATCGTGCTCTACGACGGCAACCCGGGCACCCCGGACATGGGCGTGCTCTGGGACCTCGCCGAGAAGGCCGGAGTCACCACCTTCGGCACCAGCGCCGCCTTCGTCGCCGCCTGCATGAAGGACGGGATCGAGCCGGGCGAGGGGCGCGACCTCTCGAGGCTGCGCGCCGTCGGCGCGACCGGGTCGCCGCTCTCCCCCGAGGGCTTCGACTGGATCTATGAACACGTCGGCTCCGACACCTGGCTCTTCTCGACCAGCGGCGGCACCGACGTCTGCACCGCGTTCGTCGGCGGCGTCCCGATCCTCCCCGTCTACCGCGGCGAGCTCCAGGGCCGCGCGCTCGGCGCCCGGGTCGAGGCCTGGGACGAGGACGGCAAGCCGGTCGTCGGCGAGGTCGGCGAGCTCGTAATCAGCGAGCCGATGCCCTCGATGCCGATCTACTTCTGGGGCGACGACGACGGCTCGCGGCTGCGCTCGAGCTACTTCGAGCACTACCCCGGCGTCTGGCGCCACGGCGACTGGATCGAGATCACTCCGCGCGGCACCTCGATCATCTACGGGCGCTCGGACTCGACAATCAACCGCGGGGGGATCCGCATGGGCACGAGCGAGATCTACCGGGCGGTGCTCGCGATCGACGAGATCACCGACGCGCTCGTCGTCGACGTCCCGCGCGAGGGCACCGAGGGCTGGATGCCGCTGTTCGTCGTCATGCGCGAGGGCGCCGAGCTCGACGAGGAGATGATCAAGCGGATCGCGTCGAAGATCCGCTCGGACTGCTCGCCTCGCCACGTACCCAACGAGGTCTTCGAGATCGCCGAGGTCCCGCGCACGCTCTCGGGCAAGGTGCTCGAGGTCCCGGTCAAGAAGATCCTCATGGGCACCTCGGCCGAGAAGGCGGCGAGCCGCGACTCGCTCGCCAACCCCGAGTCGCTCGACTACTTCGTCGAGCTGGCGGCCGCCTCCGACTAGGGGGCGAGCGCGCGGGCGACGTTCAAGCGCCCGCCGCTGGCGACCCTGGGAACGAGCGACGGAAACGAGTCGACCCGGCCGAGCAGCCTCGCCCGGAGCTCCGGCACGCCCATCAACGGGTTCTGGGCCAGGACCAGCGCCGCCGCCCCCGCCACCTGCGGGGCGGCGAAGGAGGTGCCGTCGAGGAAGGCGTACGTGTTGGTCGACGCGACGCAGGTCAGCCTCACGTCGTCGACGTAGGCGCCGTCGCCGCGCCCGGCGGCGTCGCTGTGGAGCCGGAAGCGCACGAACGCCGACCGCGCGCCGTCGAGGCGCTTGGGTACCCGCAGGTAAGCGGTCTTCCTGACCTTGCCGCTGAAGTGCCGGAGGTGAAGCCAGCGCTTGCCGTTGCGGGAGAGCTCGACGACGAGCTCGTCGCCCTTTCCGCGCGTCTTGACCTTGAGGAAGTACTCGAGCGTGCATCCGCGCCGCTCGCTGAGGTCGATCGGCCGCGAGCGGATCCAGCTGTTGCTGCGGTTGCGGTATCTCCCCTTCGAATCGGCGACCGAGAGCCCGCGCCCGAGCTTCTTCGTCAGTCGCCAGCGCGTCCCCTTGCCGCCCGTCCGCCAGCGCGGCTTGAGCGGCTTCTCGCCGAAGCGGTCCTTGAGGTCGATCGAGTCCCCACCGGCCGGGAACGTGCTCAGGATCGCCTCGCCCGGCGCCGCGATGTCGACCGACGTCGGCCCGAAGTTGGAGAACTTCGAGAGCAGGTCCCGGCGTCCGGTCGAGGTCACGCAGATCAGGTTCGCCGACGGGTAGACGCACGGATAGATCGGGTCGGCGTCGATGTTCGTGTGATCGTTGCCGGCCGCGACGACGAAGAGGACGTTCGGCGCCGAGTCGATCGCCGCCAGCTCGGTGGCCGACGTCCGCGGGCTCCCGGCGCTGTAGTTGACGACCCGGGCGCCCTCGCTGATCGCGTACTGGAACGCGTCGACCTCGCCCGCGACGTCGAGCGGCGCGCGCAGCGCCATCACCGCGCCGCGCCAGTTGACCCCCGCGACCCCGGTCCCGTTGTTGCCCTCGGCGGCGATCGTGCCGGCGATGTGCGTCCCGTGCCCCTGGTCGACCTCGAAGCTGTCCTCGGGGTCGTTGTCGTTGTCGATGAAGTCCCAGCCGTTGAGGTCGTCGACCCTGCCGTTTTGGTCGTCGTCGATCCCGTTCGCCGCCTCGCCCGGGTTGCCCCAGAGGTTTCCGTCGAGGTCCGGGTGCGTGAGCGCGATCCCCGTGTCGATCACCGCCACCGGCACAGCGGCGGAGCCCGTCTGCGCGTCCCAGGCGGGGGCGGCCCGGATGTCGGCCCCCGCGAGGCCGCTCGTTCCGAAGACCGGCTGGCCCGTGTTCTGCAGGTACCACTGGTCGCCGAAACGCGGGTCGTTGGGGACCGCGAACGGCTCGCGGCGCCAGTTCGGCTCGGCGTAGACGACCCCGGAGCTGCGCTCGAGCTCGGCTGCGGCGTCGGTCACCGACGCGCCCGCCGGCAGATCGACCTGCCGCAACCCGGGGACGAGCTCGAGCCGGCGCTCGACCCGCGCGTCGCTCTCGCCGAGCAGCGAGCGCACCCGCTCGCCGCCGAGGTCGGGCTCGAATCGCACCAGCAGCTCTCCGGGCACGAAGCCCGGGTCCCCATCCGCCCCTGCCGTCCCCGGCGACGAGGCGCAAAGCCCCGCTGCCGCGAGCGCGGCGATCGTCAGTCGTCGCATCGCCGTATGAACACTAGGCGGGCGCGATCGGACCGGCGCCGGCGCCGCTCACGATCGCCTATGCGGGGGTGACCGGGTTGCGGCGCTCGGCGAAGAAGCGGTCCTTGCGCTCGGCGAGCGCGAAGCGCCGCACGAGCTCGCCGCGCAGGTCGTCGGGCTCGATCACGGCGTCGACGACGACCTCTGAGGCGAGGTGGAGGATGTCGATGTCCTCCGAGTACTCGGCGCGCTTGTCCTCGATGAACTTCGCCCTCTCCGCCTCGTCATCGATCTCCTGGATCTGGTTGAAGAACACGGCGTTGATCGCCGCCTCCGGCCCCATGACCGCGATCATCGCCCCGGGCAGAGCCAGGCATGCGTCGGGGTCGAACGCGGGCCCGGCCATCGCGTAGAGGCCGGCGCCGTAGGCCTTGCGCACGATCACCGAGAGCTTCGGCACCGTCGCCTCGGAGACCGCGCTGATCATCTTCGCGCCGTGGCGGATGATCCCCTGGCGCTCGACGTCGGTCCCGATCATGAACCCGGGCACGTCGGCGAGGAACAGCAGCGGCACGTTGAAGGCGTTGCAGAGCATGATGAACCGCGCCGCCTTGTCGGCCGAATCGACGAACAGCACCCCGCCCTTGTGCTTGGGCTGGTTGGCGACGATCCCGATCGAGCGGCCCTCGACCCGCGCGAAGCCGACGACCAGCTCCTTCGCCCAGCGCGCGTGGATCTCGAAGAACGAGTCGGCGTCGGTGAGCGCCCCGATCAGCTCCTTGACGTCGAACGACGTCTTCTCGTCGTCGGGGACGATCTCGGACACCGGTGCGTCGACGCCCGGGTCGCCGGGCGGCGCGGCCGGCGGCGGCTCGCGCCAGTTGTCGGGCAGGTAGGAGAGGTAGCGCTGCGCGGTCGCGATCGCCTCCTCGTCGGACTTGGCGAGGAAGTGCCCGCATCCCGAGACGCCGGTGTGCATCCGCGCGCCCCCCATCTCCTCGAGCGTGACCTCCTCGCCGATCACCATCTGCGCCATCCGCGGCGAGCCGAGGTACATCGAGGCGTTGCCGTCGCGCATGATCACCGCGTCGCAGAAGGCGGGGATGTAGGCGCCGCCGGCGGCGCTCGGCCCGAACAGCAGGCAGATCTGCGGAACCTGCCCCGAGAGCTTGACCTGGGTGTGGAAGATTCTCCCCGCCCCGCGGCGCCCGGGGAACATCTGGACCTGATCGGTGATCCGGGCGCCCGCCGAGTCGACCATGTAGACGATCGGGCATTGGTGCTTGAGCGCCCGCTCCTGGACCCGGATGATCTTCTCGACCGTCTTCGGTCCCCAGGAGCCGGCCTTGACCGACGGGTCGTTGGCCATCAGCGCGACCGGCCGGCCGCCGATCCGCGCCAGCCCGGTGACGACGCCGTCGGCGCCGAGACCCTCCTTCTCCCAGTTCGCGAGCAACCCCTCCTCGGCGAAGGAGCCGGCGTCGACGAGCCGCTCGACGCGCTCGCGCACCGGCAGCTTCTCCTGCTCGACGACCTTCTTTCGGTGACGCTCGGGACCGCCCTCCAGTGCCGCCTCGAGCGCTGGCTTGATGTCGGTCATGCGGTCTGGGCCGCGGCGCGGCCGCGGGCCCGGGTCAGCTCTTCGACTTCGACGCGGCCTTCTTGCCCTTGCCCCCGCGGCGGCGCTGCTGGGCCGGCTGCTCCGCTTCGGTCTCGCCCGTGTCCTCGTCGCCCTCGTCGCCGCCATCCGCGTCAGCGTCGGCTTCGAGATCGGCCTCGAGCTCTTGGTCGAGCTCGTCATCGAGGACCTGGTCCTCGGCCTCGCGCTCGAGCGGGTCGAGGGTCGAGGGGGTCGCGAACGGATCGGCGGCCGCGGACGCCGGCTTGTGCTCGCCGGCCTTGTCCTGAAGCGCGTCGCTCAGCTTTCGCATGTCGGAGATCACGTCGTCGCGGCGCCCGGCGAGGTCGCTGATCACGGCCTCGACGTCGCGGCGGCGGGTGACGCCCTCGTCGACGGTGCGCTGGGCCTGGGCCTCGGCGGCCGTGACCATCTCACGGGCGTCGGTCTCGGCCTGGGTGCGGACCTCCTTCGCGTGCTGCTCGGCCGCGCGCCGGGTCTCCTCCGAATAGGCGTCGGCCTCGGCGCGGGTCTCCTTCGAGTAGCTGTCGGCGGTCGCGCGCGCCTCGGCGGCGTACGACTCGGCGTCCTTGCGGGCCTGGTCGGCCTCGGCGCGGGCGCCGGTCTTGAGCCCCTCGGCCTCCTGTTCGGCCTCGCCGCGGATCTGCTGCGCGCTCTCCTCGGCCTCGGCGAGGATCGAGCCGGTTCGCTCGCCGACCTTCTCGAGCTCCTTGCGGACGGTGTCCGAGCGGGCCTGGTCCCCACCACCGGTCTCGAGCCAGTCGGCGAGCCGGTTGAGGAACTTCTCTACCTCGCGCTTGTCGTATCCCCGCCGGACCTGCGGGAAGCTCGCCTTTCGAATCCGTTCGAGTGAAGTCTCGTCAACAGCCATGTCGTCTCTCCATGAACGTCAGTTTGCAGGACTTCCGCGCGCGATGCTCAGCCGGGCAGCTCCGCCGCAACGGGCTTTTCACCGGAGTAATCGTAGAACCCATTGCCGGTCTTCTTACCCAGGTTGCCTGCATCTACCAGCTTTTGGAGAGTCTCCGGCGCCGCGAAGCGATCCTCGCCGTAGGCCTCGTGCATCACCGAGCAGATCGAGACCAACGTGTCGAGGCCGACGAAGTCGGCGAGCGTCAGCGGGCCCATCGGATGGCTCGCGCCGGCCATCATCCCGGCGTCGATGTCCTCGACCGAGCCGACCCCCTGCTCGAGCGCGCGCATCGCGTCGAGCATGTAGGGGACGAGCAGCCGGTTGACGATGAAGCCGCGGTTGTCGCGCGCGGCGACCGTCGTCTTGCCGAGCTCGCCGCCGACCTCGAAGCCGAGCTTGTAGGCGTCCTCGGAGGTGCCCTCGGCCTTGACGACCTCGAGCAGCGGCATCACCTGAGGCGGGTTGAAGAAATGGAGCCCGAGGAAGCTCTCGCCGCGCTTGGTCGCGGCGGCCTGGTCGGCGACCGAGAGCGAGGACGTGTTGGTGGCGAAGGTCGCGTCGTCCTTGACGATCCCGTCGACTTCGTTCCACATCTCGAGCTTGCGGTCGAGGTCCTCGGTGATCGCCTCGATCACGAGGTCGCAGTCGGCGAGGTCGGCGTAGTCGAGCGTGCCCTGGATCCGGCCCTTGACCGCGTCGGCGTCCGCCTGCTCGATCTTGCCCTTCTCGACCGCGCGGCCGAGCTGCTTCTCGATCTTGCCCAGCCCCTTGTCGAGGGTCTCCTGGTCGACCTCGCGGACGACGACGTCCCAGCCGTTCTGGGCGCAGATCTGGGCGATGCCGTGGCCCATCAGACCGCAGCCCAGCACTCCAACCTTGTTGATCGCCAAAGTCGTTCTCCTTCTGTTTCAGGTGTTGACTGGAGCGCCCATCTCGGCGAGCTTCTTGCCCATCGCCTCGACGAGCGCGTTGAGGCCGCTGAGCGGCCGGACCATCACCATCAGCTCGGTGATCTTGCCGTCGGCGTCGAACCGCAGGATGTCGACGCCGTTCAGCTCCCTGTCGCCGATCCGCGCCGAGAACATCAACACGGCCGTGTCGCCGTTCTCGACCTGGTCGGTGTAGCGAAAGTCCTCGAAGACCTGGACGACCGCGCCGAGCACGACGCCCATCGCCGCACTGCCCTCGTAGGGCTTGAAGACGGCCGGGCTTCGAAACACGACCTCGTCGGCGAAAATCTCCTCGGCGGCGGCGAAGTCCTTCGCCTCGGCCGCATTGCGGAATCCGTCGCTCTTCATGCCAGGCAATCTAGCTGTCCGGGTGCCATTCGACCGGCCCGGCGACGAGCACGTGGGCGCCTAGCGGGCGGCCGAGGACCTTCTGGGCCTCGGCCGACGCCGCGATCAGCTTCTCGAGCTCGATCCCGGTCTCGACGCCCATCTCGTGCAGCATCGAGACCAGGTCCTCGGTCGAGACGTTCCCGGTCGCGCCGGGCGGGACCGGGCAACCGCCGAGCTCGCCGAAGCTCGACTCGAACGATTCGACCCCAGCCTCGAGCGCCGCGAGCACGTTCGCGAGCCCCTGGCCGCGGGTGTTGTGGAAGTGGGCGGTGAGCTCGACCCCGTCGAGGCGCCCGCGCGCCGCCTCGAAGAACCCGCGCACCTGGACCGGGTTCGCCATCCCGGTCGTGTCGCCGAACGCGACCTCCTCGCAGCCGGCGGCGGCGAGCCGCTCGGCGATCTCGAAGACGCGCTCGGGCGGCACCTCGCCCTCGTACGGGCAGCCGAACGAGGTCGAGATCACTCCCTCGCAGCGCAGCCCCTCCCCCTTCGCGGTCGCGATCACGGTCTCGAGACCTGCGAGCGATTCCTCGACCGTCCGGTTGACGTTCTTCTGATTGTGCGTCTCGCTCGCCGAGAGGAAGAGGTTGACCTCGTCGAAGCGGTCGCGGTGGGCGAGCGCGTTCTCGAGCCCCTTCTCGTTCGGGATCAGCACCGAGTAGGCGACGCCGTCGCGGCGCTCGATTCCATCCAGCACCGCCTCGGCGTCGGCGAGCTGCGGGATCACGTCGGCGCGCACGAACGAGGTCACCTCGAGCCGTTTCAAGCCGCTGTCGGCGAGCATCGAGATCAGCCGCAGCTTGTCCTCGGTCACGATCACCTCGGGCTCGTTCTGGAACCCGTCGCGGGGCCCGACCTCGCGGATGCGCACGCGGCTCGGCAGTTCGCTCATGCCCCCAGGCTAGTGAGGCGCGCTGCTCGAGTTCTCAGCCGGTCGGCAGCACGCGGCGCTCGTGGGTGCCGACGCCGATCGTCCGGTCGCCCTCGGTGACCTCGACCTCGAAGCGCAGCTTGCGGTCGTCGAGGAACTCGACGAGCTTCGCCCGCGCCTTGCACTGGGCGCCCTCGGCGGAGCCGGCGACGTGCTTGATGCAGACCTCGAACCCGACCGTGACCTGGCCCTCGGGGAGCTGCTCGAGCGAGAGGATCGCCGCGGTGCGCTCCATCATCCCGATCATCCCCGGGGTCGAGAGCACGGCGGAGCCGAGCGTCCCGCCGACGTCGGTCAGCAGCCGGTCCTCGACCGTGAACTCGTCGACGCGCTCCGCTCCGATCTCGACCGCCATTAGCCCACCATCCCCATCCCGCCCGAGACCCCGAGGATCTCGCCGGTGACGTAGGAGGCGTCGTCGGAGGCGAAGAATGCGACCGCGGCCGCGACCTCGTCGGGGGTGCCCATGCGGCGGAGCTGGGTGCCGGCCTTCATGTTGTCGATGATCTTCGCGCCGATCTCGCCGAACTCGAGCGCCTGCATCAGCAGCGGGGTCTCGATCGGGCCCGGGGCGATCGCGTTGTGGTTGATCCCGAAGCGCGCGCCTTCGCGCGCCATCACCTTGGTGAACGAGATCACCCCGCCCTTGGCGGCGGAGTAGACGGCCGAGCCCTTCGACCCGACCCGCCCGGCCTCGGAGGCGATGTTGACCACGCGCCCGTAGCCCGCGGCCTGCATCCCCGGAAGCGCGGCGTGGGTGCAGTGGAGGACGCCCATCAGGTTGACCCCGATCACCTTCTCCCACTGCTCGGGGGTGGTGTCGTGGAAGAACCCGAACTCGTCGGTGCCGGCGTTGTTGACGAGGATGTCGATCGTCCCGGCGCTCTCGAGCGCCGCGCGCGCCGATTCGAGGTCGGTGACGTCGAGCTTCAGCGCCTCGCCGTCGACCTCGCCCGCGACGTCGCCCGCGCCCTCCTCGTTGAGGTCGGCGACGACCACGTCGGCGCCCTCGGCCGCGAGCCGGCGCGAGATCGCCGCGCCGATGCCTTGGGCGCCGCCTGTTACCAGGGCTTTCCGTCCCTCAAGTCGCACGCGGGGCAGTCTATGCTGCCGCGCCTTGGCTGAGACGATCCCGATCATCGGCGGCACCGGCGCGCTCGGCTACGGGCTCGCGCTGCGGCTCGCAAGTGCCGGACGAGCGATTGCGATCGGCTCGCGCGACGCGTCTCGCGCCGAGGAGGCAGCCGAGAAGCTGAGTACCGCCGTTCCGGACGCCGAGATCGAGGGATTCGTCAACGAGGAGGCGACGAAGCGCGGCCCGGTCGTCTTCCTCACCGTCCCCTTCCGCGCCCAGTCGGAGACGCTCAACAACCTCCGCGAGGCGCTCGAGCCCGGCCAGCTGCTCGTCGACTGCACGGTCCCGCTCGCCGCCGCGATCGGCGGCAAGGCGACGCGGACGCTCGGCGTCTGGCAGGGCTCCGCCGCGCAGCAGGCCCAGGAGATGGTCCCCGACGGGGTCACGGTGATCTCGGCGCTGCACACCGTCGACGCGAAGAAGCTCGCCGAGGGCGAGCCGCTCGATGAGGACGTGCTGATCTGCGGCGACAAGAAGGGCGACAAGGCAAAGGTCGCCGAGATCGTCAACCTGATCGAGGGCGCGAGGCCGGTCAACGCCGGCCCGCTCGAGGCGGCGCGGATCGTCGAACAGCTGACCCCGCTCCTGATCGGGATCAACGTCCGCTACAAGACCCACGCCGGCGTCCGGATCAGCGGGCTCCCCGAGCCCGACGACCACTGGGAATGAGCATCGAGCGCGCCGTCGTCCTCGCCGGGGGCACCGGCGGGGCGAAGCTCGCGGCCGGGATGCAGGCGCTGCTCGGCGAAGGGCTGACGGTGATCGCCAACACCGCCGACGACATCGAGCTGCTCGGCGTCCACGTCTCCCCCGATCCAGACCTCGTCACCTACTGGCTCGCGGGCGAGATCGACGAGCAGCGCGGCTGGGGAATCGCCGGGGACGAGTTCGTGACCTTCGATCGCCTCGCGCAGCTCGGGGCCCCGGACTGGTTCCGGCTCTCAGACCGCGACCTCGCAGCGTGCCTCTACCGGCGGACGTTCATGGCCGAGGACGGGCGCCAGACCGACGCCCAGGCCCAGATCGCCCGCGCGCTCGGGGTCAGCGCCGCGGTGCTGCCGATGTGCGAGGAGCCGGTGCGGACGCGGGTTCGGACGGCGGCGGGCTGGCGCGGACTTCAGGAGTTCCTGATCGTCGATGGCGCCGCGGGGCCGATCGAGGCGGTCGAGATCGAGGGGCTGGAGGCAGCGCGGCCGACCCCGGAGGCGCTCGAGGCGATCGCCGGCGCCGAGTCGATCGTGATCGGCCCCTCGAACCCCGTGATCTCGATCGGCCCGATCCTCGCCGTGCCCGGGATCCGCGACGCGATCGCCGCGGCCCCGGCCCCGGTGGTCGCGGTCAGCCCGTTCGTCGGGGGCCGCGCGGTCAAGGGGCCGACCGAGGAGTTCATGGACGCGGTCGGCCGCCCGCGGACCGCGGCCGGCGTCGCCTCGCTCTACCAGGGCGTGATCGACGCGATCGTCCACGACCCGGACGAGCCCGATCCGCCCGCCGAGCTCGAATGCGAGGCGGCCGAGACGCTGATGGAGGGCGACGAGGGCAGGCGCGCGGTTGCCGAACGGGTGTTGAAGTTCGCCGCTACCCTGACCGATGGATGACGCAACGGATCAGATGAAACCGACGAGAACCACAAAGACCATCGCCGTGCTGCCCGTGAAGCGGTTCGACCGCGCCAAGCAGCGGCTGGCCGACGATCTCTCGTCGCGCTCACGCTCCTCGCTCGCCGAGGCGATGCTCTTCGACGTCCTCAGCAGCATCCGCCGCAGCGACAGGATCGACGAGATCCTCGTCGTCACCGCGGACCCCGCCGTCGCCCAGATCACGCGCTGGCTCGGGGTCGACGTCGTCGACCGCGACGACGACGGCGGGCACTCGGAAGACGCGCAGGCCGGGATCACCGAGGCGCTTTCGCGCGGCGCTGACCGGGTCGCCCTGCTGCCCGCCGACTGCCCGCTGCTCGACGCCGACGAGCTCGACCGCCGCGTCGGGATCACGCCGCGCTCGGCGCTGATCATCCCCGACCGCCACGGCACCGGGACCAACGGCCTCGTCCTCTCTCCCCCGACCGCGTTCGCCCCCGCCTTCGGCCCCGACAGCTGCGCCCGCCACGTGAGCCGGGCACGCGCCGCCGGGGTCTCGTTCGCGGTCGAGCGGATCGACTCACTGGCGCTCGACCTCGACACCCCCGAGGACCTCGCGCAGCTGCGCGACACGCTGATCCTGAATCCGGCGCGCGCACCGCGGACCGCGCAGATGATCTGGGAGCTCGGAACCGAGACCGAGCCCAGCGCCCCCACCGCCGCCTGACGAAGTCCTGGACCGGCCGCCCTTGACCGGACGCGAGCTGCGAGCCCGTCCGCTGACCGGGCTGCCGGAGGTCGAGGCGGGCGCGGACCTCGGCGAGCTGATCGCGGCCGCGGCGGCGCCGGGCGCCGAGGAGATCGTCGTCGTCTCGCAGAAGATCGTCTCGAAGGCCGAGGGCCGGGTGCGGCGCCTGACCGAGGTCGAGCCGGGCGACGAGGCGCGCAGGTTGGCCGAGCGGACCGGCAGGGACGCGCGAATGATCGAGCTGGCGCTGGCCGAGAGCCGGGCGGTGATCCGCGCCGAGCCCGGGGTCCTGATCTGCGAGACCAACTCCGGCTGGATCTGCGCAAACGCCGGGATCGACGCCTCGAACCTGCCCGGAGAGGAGACGGTCGCGCTGCTGCCCGAGGACGCCGATGCCTCGGCGCGCGCGATCCGCGCCCAGCTCAGCGCCGGCGGCGCGGGCCCGGCGGTGATCGTCGCCGACAGCTTCGGGCGCCCGTGGCGGCTCGGGCAGGCCGAGATCGCGATCGGCTGCGCGGGAGTCGACCCACTTGCCGACTGGCGGGGGCGCGCCGACGCCGGCGGCCGCGAGCTCGAGGCGACAGTGATCGCGGTCGCCGATCAGCTCGCCGCGTTCGCCGACCTCGTCCGCGAGAAGGACTCGGGAATCCCGGGCGCGGTCGTCTCGGGCCTCGGGCACCTCGTGACCGCGGAAGACGGGCCGGGCGCGACGGCGATCCAGCGCCCCGCCGCCGAGGACCTGTTCCGCTAGCGCGCTAGCGGCGTTTCTTCTTCTTCTTCTTGCACCGCTTCTTTTTCTTCTTCTTCTTCTTCTTCTGGCACTTCTTCTTCTTGCTCGTGGCGGCGGGCGCGGGCGCGGGCGCGGCTGGGGGCGGCTTCGGCGTCGGCGTGAATGGGTCGCTGAGGATCTGGTTGTGGAAGTTGCCGACGTCGAAGGGCTTCCCCGGATCGAGCGTGACGTGGCTGTCGCTCGAGACCTCGTAGAGACGGAAGACGGCGTTGTCGGTCAGGTGGGCGATGTACTCGCCCGCCGAGTCCATCGAGCAGTACGTGTCGTCGAGAGCCGCGTCGTTTAGCCCGGCCAGGTTCACCGGGGCCGCCGCCGCGCGGTCGTAGACGACGATGTCTTTGTCCCCGGCGCCTATCTGTTTGTGCCAGCCGACCAGCGTCCCGTCGCCGTTGATGCATGGGTCCTCCTCGTCCTTCATGTCGTCGACCGGGATCGCCGTGTCGGTCATCGAGACGAGGTCCTGGACGAAGGGGTCCGCATTGGCCGCGAGCGCGGGACAGTCGAGGACGCAGGTCGTCGCGAGGAACATCCCGTTGCCGCTGAGCTGGGTCTGGCGGTTCCCGTTCGTCGGGATCAGGCCGGTCGCAACGAAGGCCTTCGTGTTCGCGTTGTAGGCGACCGCGGGGCCGTTCGCGTTGTTGTCGAACGCGAGCAGCCCCCCGTCGCTGACGGTCAGGAAGCCCGGCTGCGCGTAGACATCGATCCCCGGCAACGGGACCTCGCCCGGGATGTCGCGATCGAACAGGCGCAGCACGCCACCTCCGACGTAGAACACGTAGCGCCCGTTGCGTGAGATCCCGAATCGAAACTGAGGGCCGTCGATCGCAACCGGGGGCGCCGCGACGTCTGAGTCGATCTCGGCGTCGTAGAGCTTGAACTGGCCGCCCTCGATGTAGGCGATGACCGGCTCGCGAGCCGAGGCCGAAGCCGACGCCACGGCGAGGACCGCGAGCGCGATCGCGGCGGCCGCGAAAGCTCGTGCCCTAGAGCGGCGCCGTGTCGACCTTGGGAACGTCTCCCCCACCCTCCTCGGTGAACTCCGGCGGGTCGTAAGCCTCGTGGGGGACGCCGCCGATCGCGATGATCCGCGCGCCGGCCTCCCCGGTGATCAGCTTGCGCCGCTCGCCCGGCCCGACCCTCGCGAAGACCCCGGGTTCGAGCAGGTGATCCTCGCCGCCGACGCGGAGCGTCACGCTGCCCTTGATCGGCGCGTAGACCTCCTCCTGCTCGTCGTGGTTGTGGTCGTGCTCCGGGTAGCCCTCGAAGTTGGGCGGCAGCGAGATCACCTGGAGGCCGAACGACGTCACCCCGAGCCCCGCGCGAACTCGGTGCAGTCCGCCACCGAACGCGGTATCGAACTCTTCGAGCTTCTTGACCGTCACATCCGCCACAGCTTCCTCACTCTCCCGCGTCCCCGATTTCGAGGACGGCAGTCCCCGAAGCCTACCGCCGCGATGGGCCGTCAGTAGGTCTCGACGATCTCGTAGAGCGTCGTGCGCTGGGCCGGGGTCCTTCCGGCGCGGCGCGCGGCGTCTATGAGCTGCTCGGGCTCGAGCCGCACCCCGTGCTGTGAGCCGGCCATCCGCGAGATGTTCTCCTCCATCAGCGTCCCGCCGAGGTCGTTGACGCCCCAGCGCAGGCTCTCGGTCGCCGCGTCGAGCCCCATCTTCACCCAGCTCGCCTGGAGGTTGACGATCGTCTTGCCGAGCGCGAGCCGGAAGGCCGCGGTGTGCTTGAGGTTCTCGTTGGCCGAGATCTCCTCGACCCCGTGCGTGCGCCCGAGCAGCGTGTTGAAGGGGATGAAGCTGAGCGGCACGAACTCGGTGATCCCCCCGGTCCGCTCCTGAAGCTCGCGGACGACGCGCATGTGGGTGGCGAGCTCCCAGGGCTCCTCGATGTGGCCGAACATCACGGTCGAGGTCGAGCGCAGGCCCGAGCGGTGCGAGGCCTCGATGATCTCGACCCAGCGGTCGGCGGGCAGCTTGTTCGGCGAGATCCGCTGCCGGACCCCGTCGTCGAGGACCTCGGCGGCGGTGCCGGGCGTCGACCCGAGCCCGCACTCGATCAGGTACTCGAAGACCTCCTCCGGCGGCTTGCCCGAGAGCTCG
This sequence comes from uncultured Solirubrobacterales bacterium, assembly GCA_963817065.1. Taxonomy (GTDB): domain Bacteria; phylum Actinomycetota; class Thermoleophilia; order Solirubrobacterales; family 70-9; genus CAWFMO01. The sequence continues at coordinate 1,113,593 of CAWFMO010000001.1, read as the reverse complement.
CACATGTAGTCGATCTCCATCGGCGAGTAGGCGTGAAGGTGGAGCTGGGGGGCGACCTTCTTCGCCAGGCTCAACCAGCGGCCGTACTCCTCGAGCGTGTAGTCGGGGTGGATGCCGCCCTGCATACAGATCTCGGTCGCGCCGAAGGCGACCGCCTCGTCGATCCGCGCCGCGAACTCGTCCTCCTCGACGTGGTACGCGTCGGGCGAGCGCTTGCCCTGGCCGAAGCCGCAGAACGCGCAGCCGACGATGCAGACGTTGGTGAAGTTGATGTTGCGGTTGACGACGAAGGTCGCCTGATCGCCGGCGAGCTCGGCGCGCAGCTCGTCGGCGGCGACCCGCATCTCCTCGATCACCTCGGGCCGCGTCTCGGAGAACAGCGCCGTGAGCTCGGCCTCGTCGAGCTCCTTCCCCTCCCTGCCCTTCGCGATCGCCCGCGGAGCGATCTCCGGATCGACGACCCGCTCCTGCCGCCGCCCCGACCCCCGCCGCGGGATGAAGCTCCAGTACTTGAGCTTGATCACGTCGAGGACCCCCTGCTCCATCCACTCGGGGTCCATGTACTGCGGATAGACGCAGAGCCGCTCGGTCAACGCGTATCCCCGAGGCTGCAGCCCCTGCCGGACCTCCTTCGGAGACGGAAAAGCTTCTTCCGGCGAGATGTGATCGCCGTTGGCGGAGAGCCCACCGAGATCGGTCGCCCCGGCCTCGACCAGCTCCGCCCACCAGTCCGAGAGATTCGGCGGCACCTGCACACCGACGTCTGGCATCAACCGCTTGCACTCCGAGATCAACCGCTTCATGTCCTCAACCGACACCTCGCCCGCCCACTCCGGGAGGCCCAGGGTTCCCACGGCGCTAGCGCCGCCACCCGGTATCCCCGCAGGCGAAGCCGAGGAGATGCCGGTTGATGACGACCAACGCTCCCGAGCCGCGGCATCCGCGATCTCAGCAACCTCGCGCCCGTAGTACTTGGGGTGGGGCACGTAGTTCTGCAAGATGATCTCCTGCAGGTGGCCATGCCGAGCATGCACGGCGGCCAGCGCCTCGAGCGATGCGACGCGCTCCTCCTCGGACTCGCCGATCCCGACGAGGATCCCGCTCGTGAACGGGATCCTGAGCTCGCCCGCGGCATCGATCGTCTCGAGCCGCTTCGCCGGGTGCTTGGTCGGGGAGCCGGCGTGGACGGTCTCCATCAGCCGCTCGGAGATCGACTCGAGCATCAGCCCCTGCGACGCCGTCACCTCGCGGAGGCGGGCGAGGTCCTCGCGCGAGAGGACGCCGAGATTGGTGTGCGGAAGGATGCCGCGCTCGAGCGCCCGCTCGCAGGCCCAGACGACGTAGGAGGTGAAGTCGTCGTGGCCGTACTCGGCGAGCCGGGCGGCGACCTCGGCGTTGACCTCCGGCCGCTCGCCGGTCAGCACGAGCAGCTCCTTGGCGTTGCGCCTCACGGCCTGCTCGAGGCGGTCCTCGACCTCCTCGGGCGAATAGAGGTGCGCCTTGTGGGTCGCGAAAGAGCAGTACTTGCAGTGGCACTGGCAGGTGCGCGAGAGCGAGAGCGTGTAGTTACGGCTGAAGGTGACCCGGCGCACTGGACCGGAAGCTAGCGAAACCTAGTCGGCAGGCCGCACAACGCAAACGCCCCGGTCATAGCCGGGGCGTTTGAGTGAAGTCTGTTTCGTGGCTCTAGCTGCCGACGATGCCGCCGGGCGGGGAGCTCGGCGGGCTCGGCGGGGTGGGCGGCTTCGGCGGGGTGGGTCCGCCGCCTCCACCACCCGGAGGGGTCGGGCCGCCGCCCGGGGGCTTGGGACCGCCACCCGGAGTCGGACCGCCGCCGCCCGGAGGCTTCGGGGTGCTCGGAGGCGAGGTGACGCCGGGCGCGACGGAGGTCGGGGTCGGCTTCGGGCCGCCGATCTCGCCGGCTTCGATCACGAACTTGTAGAACGCCGCCGCGAGCGCGCCGCCGACGACCGGGCCGACGATGTACGGCCACGCGTCGGTGAAGTGGTTTCCGACCAGCGCCGGGCCGAACCAACGGGCGGGGTTGAACGAGCCGCCGGTGAGCGGTCCGAGGACCATGACCGCGAAGCCCAGCGTCATGCCGATCGAGAGCGGAGCCCATTCCTTCTTCGCCTTCGGGTTGAGCGCGACGGCGAGGACGGTGAGCACGAGCAGGAAGGCGCCGAGGCCCTCGACGATCGCGCCCTGGGTCGCGCCACCGATCAGCGGGCTGATCTGCGGGACGCCGTAGTCGCTCGCGCGGCCCTCGTCCTCGAGCAGCGCCTTGGTCAGCAGCGCGCCGAGCACACCGCCGGAGAGCTGGGCGAGGATGTAGACGACCGCGTCGATCGGGTCTATCCGGCGCAGGATCGCGGCGCCGGCGGTGATCGCCGGGTTGAAGTGTCCGCCCGAGACGCTGCCGATGCCGATGATCAGCACGGCGAGCACGAACGCGTGGACGAGGCCGACGACGGCGAAGTCGGAGCCGAACTGCGCGGTCGCGCCCGTCGCGACGTAGAGCACGACGACGCTCGTGATGATGAAGGTCAGGAACATCGTCCCGACCAGCTCAGCGATGTATGCGGCCAGTCCTCGGTCGTTCACTTGGAAGCTTTCCTCCTCGGTGGTTACAAAGTCAAAGTCTTGGCCGCCATTCGACGGCAGCGGCGCCAGTCTATACAGGACTCCGCGCCGTAGCGCAGGCCGCGCCGACCTCTTATCGTCCGTTTAGATGAAGAGGGTCGCTGCGCCGCTGGCGACCGCCCTGTTCGCATCGGCCGCCATCGCGTTTGCGGGGGCCTGCGGCGGGAGCGGTGCTGAACCGGGCGCCTCGAACGAGGCGACGCTGGTCCTCGACTTCCAGCCCAACGCGGTCCACGCCGGCATCTACACCGCACTCGCTCGCGGCTTCCACGAGGACGAAGGCGTCGAGCTCACCGTCCGCGAACCCTCGGCTTCGACCGACGCGCCGAAGCTGCTCGAGGCCGGGCGCGCGCAGTTCGCGATCCTCGACATCCACGACCTCGGGCTCGCCTCGGAGCGCGGCTTCGACGTCGTCGGCGTCGCGGCGATCGTCCAGCGCCCGCTCGCCGCCGTGCTCGCGCGATCGGACCGGGTCGAGCGCCCCGCCGAGCTCGAGCGCCGGAAGGTCGGCGTCAGCGGCCTGCCCTCCGACGACGCGGTCCTCGACTCGGTCGTCGAGGGCGACGGCGGCGATCCGGCCGCCATCGACCCGATCACGATCGGCTTCAACGCGGTCGCCTCGCTGGCGTCGGGCGAGGTCGACGCGGCGACCGGGTTCTGGAACGCCGAGGGCGTCGCGCTCGTGCGCCAGGGCGTCCCGATCACGGAGTTCAGGGTCGACGACTACGGGGCGCCCCGCTATCCCGAGCTCGTCCTGGTCGCGACGCGGAAGCTGATCGACGACGAGCCCGAGCTGGTCGAGGAGGTCGCCGGCGCGACCCGCCGCGGCTACGAGCGGCTGCTCGAAGACCCCGAGGCCGGACTCGACGACCTGCTCGCCGGGGCCGACGGCCTCGACCGCGACGAGCAGCGCGCCCAGCTCGAGGAGCTGCTGCCGGCCTTCGAGCCGCCCGGGCGCCTCGACCCCGCGGCGCTCGAGGCGTGGGCGGCGTGGGACGTCGAGCACGGGATCCTCGAGCGCCCGCCTTCGATCGAGGACCTCTTCCTGGTAGACAGGGACTGATGCGCGTAGCGGCCGTACAGATGGAGGCGATCGTCGGCGACCTCGACGCCAACCTCGCGCAGGCGGAGCGACTCGGCGACGAGGCCGCGGCGGGTGGCGCCGAGTGGATCGCGCTGCCCGAGTTCTTCAGCACCGGGATCGGCTTCGTCCCCGAGCTCGCCGACGCCGCGCTCGCCCCCGACGGCGCAGCGGCCGAGCTGATGCTCTCGCTGGCGCGCCGTTCCGGCGCCGGGGTCTCGGGCTCGTTTCTCTGCCGCGATCCCGACGGCGAGGTCCGCAACGCCGTCCTCGTCGTGACGCCGGACGGGGTCGCCGGCCGCCACGACAAGGACCTGCCGACGATGTGGGAGAACGCCTTCTACGTCGGCGGCGCCGAGGGCGACGACGGCGTGATTGATGCCGGCGACCTGACCGTCGGGGTCGCGGTCTGCTGGGAGCTGATGCGGACCCAGACCGTGCGCCGGATGGCCGGCCGCGTCGACCTCGTCGCCGGCGGCTCCGGCTGGTGGAGCATCCCGCCCTGGCCGCCGCGATCCGTGATGCGGCGGCTCGAGGCGAAAAACGCCGCCACCGCGTGGCGCTCGATCGAGGCCTTCAGCCGCTTGATCGGAGCCCCGTTCGTCCACGGCGCCCAAGCCGGGACGCTCGAGTGCGCGATGCCGTGGTCGCCGCTCGCCTACGAGGGACATTTCCAGGGCGGCGCCGCGGTGATCGACGCCGAGGGCCGCGTGCTCGCCCGCCGCGACCGCCGCGAGGGCGCCGGGATCGCGAGCGCCGAGATCAGCCCCGGGCGGGGCGAGCCGCTCGACCAGCCTCCGGAGCGCTTCTGGCTCCACGAGCGCGGCGCGTTCGCCGCCCTCGCCTGGAACTACCAGCGGGTCCACGGACGCCGCTGGTATCCGCGCCACGTGTCCGGCCGGCCGCCGGCTCGGATCGCGCGAGATGACGTGGGCGTTTCGGCCTGAGCGGCTCGGCTAGGGGACCGCGTAGAGCTCCGCGTGGCCGCGGACGACGAGCCCCTCGAGGGTCGAGAAGTTGAGCGACGAGGCGTCGACGATGTTGAACATCAGCGTGCACGGCGAGATCTCGTCGGTCTCGGTCAGCAGCCCCTCGACGCAGTTCGCGTAGTGATGGTGAGCGCCCATCAGGTGGCCGATCTCGTGCGAGGCGACCTTGGCGGTCAGGTTGCGGGCCAGCGTCAGCTCCGGGATCCCGAGCAGCACGGCCTCGTCGACGGTCAGGTTCTCGCCGACCGCGAAGGCGCTGTCCGGGAACGCGACCCCGCCGATGCAGTCGGCGAGCCCGGCGACCGCGGTATTGCCGTCGGCTTGGATGTCCTTGTTGGTCAGCGTGTAGACGACGTCGATGCCCGCCGGGCGCTGGCCGCCGTTGTGCGCCTTGGCCTGGGCGTTGAGGCCGGCTGCGTCGGTGCCGCTGAAGCTGACCGCCTCGAAGCTGGGGACGAGATTGACGCCGAGCGGAGCGTAGGAGCGCTTCGCGGTCTCGAACACGGCCTGCCCGCGCTCGGCGCTGACGCCGTCGAGCAGGACGCGGGTGTCGAGGTTCGTCGTCGCCCCCGGCTGGAGGCTGATCGCCGCGGGGACCACCTCGAGGCACTCGGGGATGTGGCCGATCTCGATCGGGGCGGCGGCGGCGGGGCTCGCCGAGCCGGCGAGGGCCGAGAGGACCGTGAGCGTTGCCAGGAACCTACGCATGAGCTGCGGGTAGGGCCTACCCGGTTTTTGCGTTCTTTAAAACCTCGTCGACGAGCTCGGGCAGCTCGCGGGCCATCCGCGAGCGCGGGATCACGAGGTCGACGCCGGCCTTCTTCGCCCGCTTCTTCGACTCCTTGTCGGTGTGGCGGTGGAAACCGATCACGGGCACGCCCTGGAGCGCGATCTGCTCGGCCGAGACGTCGTCGACGTCGGCGACGATCAGGTCGACCTCCTCGAGGTCGAGGTCGTCGGCGCGCCCGGCGCTGACCTCGTGGCCGGCCGCGGTCAGGCTCTCGCGCACCTTGCTCGCGAGCATCAAATCCGGAACGACTGCGACGACGTTCGCCACTAGAGCGAGCGCCGCTGGCGGAACTCGCGGCGGACGCTCTCGGGGCGTCCCCACATCTGGACGACCTCGGCGCGGCCCTCGCGGACCTCGCGCGCCTTGATCTCGCCGCCGATCCCCTCGCGGTCGAGCCGCTCGAAGACGCCGCGCACGGTCTCGGGCGCCGCCGCCTTGCCGAAGCTGTGGGCGATCGGGATCCGCCAGTGCCAGTCGGATTTCGAGAACGGCTGGGCGTTGACCTGGCTCAGGATCACCGCGGCCTCGACGTAGCGCTCCTCGTCGGCGAGCCGGAGGTCGACGGTCAGGTCGGTCCAGTCCTCGGGCAGCGAGTCGACGAACTCGTTCAGGCTTTGGGCCAGCGCGGGCACACGCCGGAGGCTAGTTGATCGTCAGTCGAGCTCGACCCGCATCGCGCGGGCGAGGCCGCCGCCGAGCGACTCGACCCTCTCCCCCACCCTGACCTCGAGCGGCCCGTCGAAGGGCTGGCGCTCGATCACCTCGAGCCGGTCCCCCGGTGCGATCCCGCGCTCGGTCAGGTAGCGGAGCATCTCCGCGTCGGAGTCGGAGACGCGCGCGAAGGTCCCCCGCTGCCCCGCCGCCATCGAGTCGAGCGGGACCGTGTCGCCCTCGATCAGCTTCAGGTCGGGAGTCGGGATCGGGTCGCCGTGGGGATCGCGGGTCGGGTTGCCGAGCTTGCGCGCGATCGACTCGGCGAGCTCGGGCGAGACGTAGTGCTCGAGCACCTCGGCCTCGCGGTGGACCTGGTCCCAGGGCATCTCGAGGATCTCGGCGAGGAAGAGCTCGAGCAGCCGGTGGTGGCGGATCACCTCGAGCGCGAGCTGCTCGCCGCGCTTTGTCAGCTTGACCCCGTGGTACGGCGTGTGCTCGACGATCCCGTCCTCGGCGAGCCGCCGCAGCATCGCCGAGGCCGACGCCGGCGTGACCCCGAGCCGCTCGGCGATCGCCCCGGTGCCGACCGACTTCTCGCCGCGCGCCTGGAGCTGGTAGATCGCCTTGGCGTAGTTCTCGGCGCCCTCGCCGGTCGCGCGGCCGGGGTGCTCGTTGTGTGCGGGCTCTGCCATCAGGCGCGCACCATCAGACGCTCACCAGCAGGCTCGTCGCGTAGAGGACGGCGATCCCGGCGATGATCCCGCCGACGCTCGCCGGGTGCAGCGCGGCGCCCGCCTTGTCGCGGATCGCGGGCGTCAGCTGGACGATCACCTGGGCGATCGCCCCGACCCCGAGTCCGAGCAGGAAGACCGAGAGCTCCGGGTTGTAGGCCGAGGCGCCGATCAGCGCCCCGAGGATCGCCGGCGCGCCGGCGATCAGCCCGAGCAGCGCCAGCCGCCCGAGTCCGGGGTGCTCGCCCTCTGCGGCGAGCGGAGCGACGATCGCCAGCCCCTCGGTCGTGTTGTGGATCGCGAACCCGATCACGAGGAAGGCGCCGAGCGCCAGCGAGCCGATCGAGTACGCCGAGCCGATCGCCAGCCCCTCGCCGAGGTTGTGGAGCCCGATCCCGATCGCGACCATCAGCGAGAGCTGGAACCCGCCCGCGCCCTTTCGCTTTGCGCGCTCGCGCTTCGAGCGCATGTACCGGTCGAGCCCGGTCAGCAGTAGGTAGGAGAGCGCGGCGCCGATGAACAGGAGCTCGACGCCGCCGAAGGCGCTCGGCCCGGTCGAGCCGATGTCCCAGGCCTCGAGCGACGCGTCGACCGCGAGGAAGCCGAGCAGCCCGATCGTCGCCGCCATCAGGACCTGGATCCAGCTCTCGCGGACCACGCGGAGAAGCGGGATGAAGAGCATCCCGAGCGCGACCGGGATCACCCCGACGTAGACGCCGAGCAGCGCCATCAGCCCGAAGAAGCCGGCGTCGGCCTCCGGCGTCTCGACCGCGACGTCGATCGTGTGCTCGATCGTCGTCCCGCTCGAGAGCAGCATCGAGATCGTGTACGGCGAGCCCTCCTGCCAGGGGTAGTCGACGGTCAGGGTCTGCGATCCGAGCCGCCCGACCTCGCCGTCGGGGTCGCGGCTGAAGTCGGTGAACGCGTCGGCGACCGAGACCTGGGCGACGTCGATCGCGTCGGCGCCCTCGTTTCGGACCTGGAGCTCGATCTCGCCCGGGCGCAGCACCGTGCGCTCGACCGCGACCTCCTCCGCCGGTGGCCCGCGGCGATCGCCGAGCCCGGGCCCGCCGGTGATCGCGAGCAAGCCGATCGCGATCGCGATCAGCGCCAGCGGCAGCGCGGCGAGCGCCCACGTCGGCGGACGCCCGGCGTCGGCGCTGCGGCTCGCCGCCTCCATCAGCCGCCGCCCTTGCCGTTTCGCGGCGAGCGCAGCGGGCCGCCCGCGGGCGGCAGCCCGGTCAGCGCCTCGAGGTCGCAGAAGGCCTGCGGCGCGGCCCGCTTCCCGGCCTCCCCTCCCGCCTCGAAGAAGCCCATCCAGCCGAGCTCGGCGAACTCGGTCTTGTGGGCGTGGAACATGTAGTGGCCCGGGTAGGGGAACTGCATCTCGAGGATCGCCCGCTGCGCCTGGCCCTGGAGGACCGTGTCGGTGTACTCGATCGGGGTCAGCGAGGTCCCGGTCGGGAAGTGGTTGAAGAAGTTGCCGTGGACGTGGAACGAGTTGATCGGGTCGAACTCGAGCGTGTTGACGAGGTAGACCCGCACCGGCTCGCCGCAGGCGACCTCGACCGGCTCGTTCACGTAGTGGAAGGCGACCGAGTTGACGGCGTAGACCTGGTTGCCCTCGGCGTCGAAGTTGGTGTTGAAGCCGTTCATCACCATCACCATCTCGTCGGCGTCGGGGCGCCCCTGCTTGGGGTCGATGATGAAGGCGCCGTAGAGCCCGCGCGCGATGTGCTCGGCGAGCGGCGAGGCGTGGCAGTGGTAGAGGTGGACGCCGAACGGCTCGGCCTCGAACTCGTAGGTCGTCTCCTCGCCCGTTTCGAGCAGCCCGGCGCCGAGGCCGGGCACGCCGTCCATCTCGGCCGGGTGCAGTCCGTGGAAGTGCACGGTGTGCGGGTGCTCGGAGCCGTTGATGAACCTGACCCGCAGCCGCTCGCCTTCGCGGCAGCGGAGCGTCGGCCCGGGGATCCGGCCGTTGTAGGTCCATGCCGGGTAGTGAACGCCGGGGGCTACCTCGATCTCCATGTCCTCGGCGATCAGCGTCCACTCGCGGAGCACGCGCCCGCTCGGCAGCCGTCGCGTCGCGCCCCAGTCGAAGTCGCGGAGGATCTCGGTCGGGTTGAAGCCGTTGGCCTCGTGGTCGACCCGCCCGCCCGTGCGAAAGGTCGGGCCCTCGGAGCCGCCGCCGTGCACCGCGGCCTCGGGCGACGCCGCGGCGTGGGCGCCGTGCTCGTCGGTGCCGGCGAGCGCCCTGTGCAGCCCCGTGTGCGGCACGAGCTGGTGGACGGCCGGGAGCGCCCCAGCCGCCGCGGCGCCGCCGAGCAACCGCCTGCGGCTCAGCCTGTGCGAGCGCTCCGGGTCTTTCGCGTCCTTCATCGGGTCCATTAAACCAAAAGACACTCTCGCCATGAAACTTTTTTAGTCTCTGTCAACTTCACTGCCGGCTACCGGCGGCCGCGAGCCCGCCTGCTCCGCTTCCTACAATCGGTCCATGCCCGAGAGCGGCCAGACGGTGGAGATCGACGGCGAGTACCGCGCCCTGCGCGAGGAGGCGGGGCTGGTCGACCGATCCGAGCGCGGGATGCTCGTCCTCCGCGGCGCCGACGGGGCCGAGTTCCTCCAGGGCCAGCTGACCAACGACGTCGAGGCGCTCGAGCCCGAAACCGGCTGTTACGCGGCGCTGCTCGACCGCAAGGGCCATATCCAGGCCGACGTCCGGGTCCTGCGGCTCGGCAACGGCGACTTCTGGCTCGACACCGAGCCCGAGGCGACCGCCACCCTCTTCCGCCACCTCGAGACTTACAAGATCGGCCGCGAGGTCGAGGTCGTCGACGAGTCCGGCGAGTGGGCGATCCACTCGCTCGCCGGACCGGCGTCGCACGAGATCGCCGGAAGCGGGCCGCTGCCGGACGAGCATGCCCAGCGCTCCTACGAGCGCGACGGGGTCGAGGTGCTCGCGGTCGCGACCGAGCTCGGCGTCGACCTGATCACGCGCACGGCCGACGGAGAGGCGATCAGGAAGGGGCTCTTCGAGTCCGGCGCGGTGGAGGTCAGCGAGGACGCCGCCGAGATCCTCCGGGTCGAGTCCGGGCGGCCGCGCTTCGGGGTCGAGATGAGCGCGGCGACGATGCCGGCCGAGGCCGGGATCGAGGAGCGCGCGATCGACTTCGAGAAGGGCTGCTACATCGGCCAGGAGCCGGTCGCGCGCCTGCACTACAAGGGCAGGCCGAACCGGCACCTGCGCGGGCTGCGCTTCAGCGCCCTGCCCGTGGTCGGCGAGCCGCTCGTGTTCGGCGACAAGCAGGTCGGCGAGATCGCCAGCGCCTGTATCTCCCCCGCGCTCGGGCCGATCGGCCTCGCCGTCGTCCGCCGCGAGGCGCAGCCCGGCGACCGGCTGCTGGTCGGCGAGGGCGAGGTGACCGCGGAGGTCACCGAGCTCCCACTCGCGCGGTGAGCCTCCGCCGCTTCGGTTAGGGTTCGGCCGGCATGACACCGAGGAGGGGTAGACGCGTGGCCGTCGTGGCCTTGAGTGCGATCGCGGTGATCGCGGTCGGTTGCGGACGCGACGATTTCGAGAACGAGCCCCGCCCGCCGCTGCCGCTCGAGGTCACGGTCGAGATCAACGACAAGGCGGTCCAGGTCTCGCCGCCGGCGTTCGGCGCCGGGATGGTCAACTTCACGATCGCCAACACGACCACGAGCGAGGCCGCGTTCGAGATCGACGGCCCGGTCACCGACGTCAGCGACCCGATCCCGCCCAACGGCGCGCTGCTGTTCAAGGCCGAGCTCGAGCCCGGCGACTACGAGGCCGGCGTCGACGACAACCTGACGATCGAGCGCGCGGGCCTCAAGGTCGGCCCCGACCGCGAGTCGGCCCAGAACGACCTGCTGCTGCCCTAGCGCCTAGGCGGCCGACTCGAGCGCGTCGGCGATCAGGCTGTCCGCGCGTCCGAGAGCGGTCTTCGCGCCCTCTTCCATCGCGCCCAGCGACTCCTCCATGCTGTCGGCGTTCTTGCGCATCCCGGTGAGCGCCTGGCGAGCCTTCTTCAGCGACTCGAGCGCCCGCCGCGCCTGGTCGATCGCCTCCTTCATCGCCAGCGCGTCGAGCGCGAGGTCGTCCTCGCGGGCCGACAGCGCGCGCGCCCTGGCGAGGCAGTAGGCGGTCTCGATCACGATCGGCTCCGGCTCCTCGCGGTCGACGGCGACGATCAGCTTGTTGCCCTCGTACTCGACCAGCCCCTGGGTCTTGGCCGGGAGGTTCTCCTCGCCGGCGACGACGAGCACGGCGTAGTCGGCGCCGCGATCCTCGAGCGCGCCGTTGAGCACCTCCCAGGCCTTGGGCCGCGAGAGGCCGCTCGTGTCCTTGGGGTCGAAGGCGATCTTCGCCAGCGCCGGACCAGCGGAGGCGCCGATCTCGACGACCGTGTCGCCCTTCTTGCCCCGTGTCTCGCCCCGCTGGTCGCCGACGTGGTGGGCGACGTCGCCGCGCGCGGTCGCGATCGCGTCAATCACCTCATGGACGCGCTCCTCGAACCCGCGGCCCTTGGCGGTCCCGCGCGCCTGCTCGTCCTCGATCTCCTGCTTGGCGCCGAGCCGCTCGCGAAGCGCCGTGACCTCTGTGGTCAGCGCCTCGATCCGCTTGCGGTCCTCCTGGTGCTCGATCTGCTGTGCGTCCTGTGAGCTCTTCACCGCCCGCACGACCCCGTCCCTGAAGTCAGCGAGCGGGTTGTTGCCGTCCTGGGCCGAGAACTGTTTCGCGAGCTGGGTCCGCTGGTGCTCCATCGCGGCACTGAGCAGCTCGCGGATCTGCTGCTGGACCGAGCCGCTGCGCTCCTTGTCGAAGCTGTTCGCCAGTTGCTCGACGAACTCTTCCTGACCCTCCTCGATCACGCCGCCGAGGCGTTCTGCGAGCGGCGCGAGCTGGCGCTCGAGCTCGCCCTTGACGTAGTCGACGTTGGCCGCCGTCCCCTCCGACTCGAGCAGCCGGATGCCGATCTCGACCGCCTTGGCGACGCTCTCCTGCGGGTTGCGGCCCGCGGCGGCGCGCTCCCTGACCACGCACGCGGCGCGCTCGTCGTGGATCGTCATCGCCTCGATGACGATCCGGTCCTCGAGCACGCGCACCGATCCCCCGTCGGGACCGACGTCGAGCGGGAGCTGGGGTTTTTCGGACGCTTCCATGGAACTCATCAAAGTAGTCCCGGCCCCGGACATGAACCTGACACGGCGGGTCAATTAGCATTGCGCGCGTCCAGAACCCCTACGAAGGAGCCAGGTGGCAGTAGACATCGCCGACGTTTCGAAGGTCGACCTCGAACCGGGGGAGCTCCCCGAGAAGATGGCCGCCTGGGTGATCCGACAGGAGCGCGAGGGCGAGCCGAAGGACGCCTTCCAAGTCGAGGAGATCGACGTGCCCGAGCCGGGCGCGTTTGAGGTGATCGTGCGCGTGATGGCCGCCGGGGTCAACTTCAACAACGTCTGGGCGGCGCTCGGCAAGCCGGTCTCCGTCTTCGGCTACGGCGACCACCCCGAGTACGGCCACCACATCGGCGGCTCCGACGCCTCGGGGATCGTCTGGAAGGTCGGCGAGGGCGTGACCAAGTGGAAGCCCGGCGACGAGGTCGTGGTCCACTGCAACCAGGCCTCCTACGAGGATGTCGAGGTCCACGGCCTCGACCCGATGGCCGCCCCGAGCCAGGAGATCTGGGGCTACGAGACGACCTGGGGCAGCTTCGCCCAGTTCACCAAGGTCCAGGCACAGCAGCTCCTCCCCCGCCCGCAGAACCTCTCCTGGGCCGAGTCCTCGGCCTACGGGCTCACCTACTTCACCGCCTACCGGATGCTCATGGACCAGTGCAAGCTCCAGGCCGGCCACAACGTGCTGATCTGGGGCGCGGCCGGAGGCCTCGGAGTGTTTGCCGTCCAGCTCTGCAAGGCGGCGGGCGCAAATGCCGTCGGCGTCGTCTCCTCGCCCGAGAAGGGCGAGCTGGTCAAGCGCCTCGGCGCCGTGGACTTCATCGACCGCAACGAGTTCGCGGGGATGATGCGCAAGGGTGGCGAGAGCCCCGACGAGGAGAAGGCGCGCTTCAAGGAGTCGCGCGGGTTCGCGAAGAAGGTCAAGGAGATCCTCGGCGACGCGCCCGACTTCGTCTTCGAGCACGTCGGCCAGGCCACGTTCCCGACCTCCGTGTTCACCGTGAAGCCGTTCGGCAAGGTCGTGATCTGCGGCGCGACCTCGGGCTACACGCTCGATTTCGACGTCCGCTACCTGTGGATGAAGCAGAAGCAGATCATCGGCTCGCACTTCGCCAACGCCTACGAGTGCATGCGCGCGAACCAGCTGATGGTCGAAGGCAAGATCCAGCCCGTGCTCTGGAAGACGATGGGCTTCGACGGCGTCGCCGACGCCCACCAGCTCCTGCACGAGAACAAGCACCTCGGCAAGATCTCGATCCTCGTCGGCGCGACGAGCGAGGACGAGGGCAAGCGCGAGGACGGCCCGGGCGCGATCCGCGCGGAGGTCGGCGCGTAGCCGTGTCCCACGTCTGTTACATCGACTGGCGCGTCCACCCGTTCCGGGCGGACCGCTGGTTCGAGATCTGGGAGCCCGCATCGCAGCGGGCGCTCGCCTTCGGCGCCAAGAGCTCGACGATCACCCGCTCCAAGGACGACCCCCTGCTCTTCCGCCAGACCTCGGTCTGGGAGGACAAGGGCGACTTCGAGCGCTACTGGTTCTCGGAGGAGATCGGCGCCGTGCGCGAGAGCGCGATGAATTACTACAACAAGCCGGTGCTGCCCGAATGGCACGGGGTCGTCGCCGAGAAGTAGACCGCGTTTGCGGGGCGGGGGCTTCAGTAGTACAGTCGTCTCGATGGAACTGGGGGATCATCGAAATCGGGGGTTGGGGGTGGGGCTCGGGGCCCTGTTCGTGCTCGCGGCCGCGCTCGCGACCCTGTGGTTCGCCGGACCGCGCGCCCAGACCGCCGAAGCGGCGCCGTGCACGGTCACCCCGTACAACAGCTACGGCGCCGGCATCCTCGTCCTCGGGCAGAGCAATTGCGGGGCCAGTGACCCGCTTGCGACGGAAACCTATGCGGTCTTCTGTCATCTCGACGGCATCACCCACCACTTCTTCGTCTTTGAGGACATAACGGGTCCGTATCCCGCGAACGAGGTGCCCTACGGCCCCTGTGACGAGGTGTCCGGGATCGTCGTCAACGGCCTCCAGGGCCCGGACGTCATCGACCTGAGCCGGGTCTCGGCGTCGAACGGCTTCACGGGGATCGCGGGAGCGAACAGCATCAGCCTCGACGGCGGCAACGGAACCGACCGCATGATCGGCAGCGGCTTCTCCGACGTCGTCGCCGGCGGCGCCGACAGCGACGTGATCCAGGTCCGCGACGGCAAAAGCGACAGCGTCGACTGCGGAGACGGCTTCGACAGCGTCCAGACCGACCAACTCGGCGTCGACGCGCTCAGCAACTGCGAATCCGTCGACGCGCTTCCGTCGCCGCTGCCGACGCCGCCGACCGCAGCTCCGCCGACCGCTCAGCCGCTCAAGAAGTGCAAGAAGAAGCGGCGCTCGGCCGCTGCCGCGAAGAAGAAGCGCTGCAAGAAGAAGCGGCGCTAAAGGAAGGGGTGCTGCCCCGCATCACTTCTTTCGCAGCATTAGGCCGCCGCTGGGGCAATTCGCTTCGGCTTTTCGGCCTACGCTCCCACTGAGGGCGTCCGCCTAATGCTGCTCAAGGGGGGCCATCGTCAGCCCCGCGTCGCATAGCTGCTCCCAGTAGTGCTCCGCGGGCTCGCGGGGGCCGCTCCAGACGGCGGCCTGGCCGGAGTTGTGGATCTTGTCGGCGATCGCGAAGCCGCGGTCGACGCTGACGCCGGGGATCACGCCCGCGAGCGTGTGGGCGACGTGCTCGAAGGTGTTGTGATCGTCGTTGCGCACGATCACCGTCCAGTTGCCCCCGAGTCCCGAGTCCGGACCCGACGAGCGGGGCCTCTCGACCGTTTCGATCGACATGCGGGTCAGTCTAGAACCAGCGCCGCGCTCAGGGAAGCCGCACGGTGACGTCGTCGAACGTCCCTTGCATCCCGGACGCGTCGGCGGCGGTCTTGTTGCCGACCGCGATCTCGGTGAAGCGGCCGAGCGGCGGGTCGACGGCCGTGTCGTCGGTCGTCAGCACCGTCTTGCCGTTGATCTGAGCGACCAGGTTTGTGCCCGTCCCGCTCGGAGTCACGATCAGTCGCAGGACGTTGAGCTTCGAGTCCGTCTTCGGCGCCTTCTTCTTCTTCTTCTTCGCCTGGGCGGAGTTCGCGGGAGGCTTGGTCGGCGCGGCCGGCTTGTCCGGCGTGCTCGGCTTCTTCGGCGCGCTCTTCACGCCCCCGGAGCCGGGGCGGATGAACTTCGCCGTGCCGGCCTTCAAGACCGCCGACGGTCCGGGGCCCTCGGGGTCGCGGATCACCTGCCAGGCCTGCTTGGTCGGGATGATTCGCAGTTCGTAGAAGCCGGTCGCGTTGCCGCGCGCCCGCACCGAGAGCGCGGTCTTGGCGAGCAGGTTCTTCGGCGTCTTGGCCTCGTAGCCGACCGCGGCCTCGATGTCCTGGGCCGGGTTCGTGTCGTCGGAGGAGGAGACGACCGACGTTCGATAGATGCACTGCCCGGTTCCCGCGCCGACGTTGATCCCGAGCGAACCGCCGTTGCCGAGCGGGCGCAGCTTGGTCGTGCACTTGTCGCCGCTCACCTTCGTGAACGAAGTCTGGTCGGCGGGGCTGTCGAAGGTCGCCTGGAGCACGGGAATCACGCCCGCGCGGGCGAGCCCGGCGAAGGCGAGCAGTGCGACAAGGGAAGTTGTGAGCAGGAGCTTGATACGCATGATTCGCAGGGTAGCCATCCAGTTACCCGGGAAACGCACTAAACACTTCACCGCCTGGATAAGAGCGGTGAATGGGCCGTTTCCCGTCCGGGGCCGCGGCCAAATATCATTCGTCGCATGAGCGAGCACCGCCTGCCCGAGCGCGACCGGCCCTGGATGATGCGGACCTACGCCGGGCATTCCGACGCCCGGCGCTCGAACGAGCTCTACCGCAAGAACCTCGCCAAGGGCCAGACCGGGCTCTCGGTCGCCTTCGACCTGCCGACGCAGACGGGATACGACCCCGACCACGTTCTCGCGCGCGGCGAGGTCGGCAAGGTCGGCGTCTCGATCGCCCACAAGGGCGACATGCACGCGCTGCTCGACGGGATCCCGCTCGACGAGATGAATACATCGATGACGATCAACGCGACCGCGGCCTGGCTGCTGGCGCTCTACGTCACCGTCGCCGAGGAGAACGGGATCGAGCGCTCGGCGATCTCGGGCACGACCCAGAACGACATCATCAAGGAGTACCTCTCGCGCGGGACCTACGCCTTCCCCCCCGGCCCCTCGATGCGACTGATCGCCGACACCGTCGCCTTCACCGTCAACGAGGCGCCGAAGTGGAACCCGATCAACGTCTGCAGCTACCACCTCCAGGAGGCCGGGGCGACCCCGGTCCAGGAGATCGCCTACGCGCTCTCGACCGCGATCGCGGTCCTCGACGAGGTCAAGGAGCGCGGCCAGGTCTCCGAGGAGGACTTCCCCAAGGTCTTCGGCCGGATCTCGTTCTTCGTCAACGCCGGCGTCCGCTTCATCGAGGAACACGCGAAGATGCGCGCGATGGGCCAGATGTGGGAGTGGATCGGGCGCAACCGCTACGGGGTCATCGAGGAGAAGTTCCTGCGCCTCCGCTACGGCGTCCAGGTCAACAGCCTCGGGCTGACCGAGGCCCAGCCCGAGAACAACGTGCCGCGGATCGTGCTCGAGGCGCTCGCCGTGACCATGGGCCGCGACGCGCGCGCCCGCGCGATCCAGCTCCCGGCCTGGAACGAAGCGCTCGGCCTGCCGCGGCCCTGGGACCAGCAGTGGAGCCTGCGGATCCAGCAGATCCTCGCGAACGAGACCGACCTCCTCGACTACCCAGACATCTTCGAGGGCTCGGTGGTCATGGACGGCCTCGTCGACGAGCTCGTCGAGGGCGCAAAGGCTGAGATGAAGACGGTCGAGGAGAAGGGCGGCGCGGTCGAGGCGGTGCCCTACATGAAGGCGCGCCTGGTCGACTCGCACCGCGAGCGGATCGCGAAGATCGAGCGCGGCGAGCTCACCGTCGTCGGCCAGAACAGCTTCACCGAGACCGAGGAGTCCCCGATGACCACGGGCGAGGACGGCGGCATCCTGACCCCCGACCCCGAGGTCGAGCGCGAGCGGATCGAGGCGCTCGACGAATGGCGCTCCGAGCGCGACCAGGGCGCGGTCGACGCGGCGCTCGCGAAGCTCGCGGAGGTCGCCGCCGGCGAGGACGAGAACATCATGCCGGCGACGATCGAGGCCGCGAAGGCGGGCGCGACGACCGGCGAGTGGGCCGGGGCGCTGCGCGACGCGTTCGGCGACTACCGCGGCCCGACCGGCGTCAGCGGCTCCCCCGCGGCGCTCAACGGCAACTCGGAGCTCGTTGCGAAGACCCAGGCGAAGGTCGACACGGTCTCCGAAGCGATCGGCCACCGGATCAAGATCCTCGTCGGCAAGCCGGGGCTCGACGGGCACTCGAACGGCGCCGAGCAGATCGCCGTCCGCGCCCGCGACGTCGGCATGGAGGTCGTCTACGCCGGGATCCGGCTGACCCCCGAGCAGATCTCGAACTCGGCGATCGAGGAGGACGTCGACGTCGTCGGGCTCTCGATCCTCTCCGGCTCCCACCGCGAGCTCGTCCCCGACGTCCTGCGCCTCCTCGACGAGGCCGGCGCCGACATCCCGGTGATCGTCGGGGGGATCATCCCTCCCGCCGATGCACGAACGCTGACCGAGGCCGGGGTCGAGCGCGTCTACACGCCGAAGGACTTCGAGATCAACCGGATCATGGGCGAGATCGTCGACCTCGTCGCCGAACGCGCCGAACGCCGCAGCGGCCAGCCCGCCTGACCACTCCGAGCGAAAACGCGCTGCGCGCCGCCTCCGCGCTCGTCGCCCTGATCGGGATCGGGATCGCCGGCTACCTGACGCTCACCGAGGTCCACGGCGACCTGCCGGCGTGCGTCGCCGGCGGGGGCGGCTGCGCGACCGTCGCGACCAGCGACTATGCGGAGCTCGCGGGGATCCCGGTCGCCTACCTCGGGCTCGGCGGCTACGTGATGCTGCTCGCGGCGGCGCTGACCCGCGGCGACGCCGGGCGCTTCGCGGGCGCCGCGATCGCGTTCGTCGGCTTCGGCTTCAGCGCCTACCTGACCTACCTCGAGCTGTTCACGATCGAGGCGATCTGCCAGTGGTGCGTGGCGAGCGCCGTGGCGATGACGGTTCTGCTCGCGATCAACCTGGCGCGAGTCGGCGCCTACGGCGCCCGACCGCCGGGCTGAATCACGGCGCCGCCGAGATCGACTCGACCAGGTCGCCGATGTCCTTCTCGTCGACGTTCTGGGCCAGGTCGCCCTGGCTCACGATCCCGACCATCTTCTGGTCGTCGATCACCGGCAGGCGGCGGACCGAGTGCTCCTTCATCGTCTTCAGCGCGTCCTCGACCGAGTCGTCGGCGCCGATCGTCACCGGCTTGCCCTCGCCGAGCTCGCCGGCCTTGGTCGAGCCCGGGTCCTTGTCCTGCGCGATGACCTTGACCGCGATATCGCGGTCGGTGACCATGCCCTTGAGCCGGTCGTCCTCGCCGCAGATCGGAAGTGATCCGACGCCGAGCTCGGCCATCATCTTCGCCGCGTCGCTCACGGTCTCGTTCTCGCCGATGCACTGGGCGTCGCCGGTCATCACGTCACGCGCTGTCTTGGCCATCTTTTCCTCCTCGGTCGAAGTTCCACTGGAGCGCAGGTACCCGCAGCGGCTCCCTCGCAAAAGGCGTCCGCTAGCGTTGCCGGCGCGATGAACCCCGAACCTACCTCCGACGAGCGCCGCGCGAAGCTGATCAAGCTCGGCGTCGCCTGCGGGCTCGCGGCGATTCTCGCGATCGTCGTCCTCGTCGTCGTCAGCCAGTCGGGCTCCGACAGCGGCGACACGGACATCGAGACCAGCTCCGAGGTGGCCGAGCTCGAGGGTCTCGAGCTCGCCGGCGCCACCGTCGGCGATCCCGATGCGCCGGTCACCGTGACCGAGTTCGGCGACCTCCAGTGCCCGATCTGCCGCCAGTTCTCGCGCCAGGAGATCCCCGCGATCCTCGACGGCCCGGTCGCTGACGGCGAGGCGAAGCTCGAGTTCAAGAACTGGGCGATCCTCGGCAAGGACTCGAACACCGCCGCGATCGCCGCGCTGGCCGCGGGCGAGCAGGACAAGATGTGGCCGTTCGTCCTCGTCTTCTACGAGAACCAGGGCCCCGAGAACACCGGCTACGTCACCGACGATTTCCTGCGCGGGATCGCCGAGGAGGCCGGGCTCGACGTCGCCCGATGGGAGCGGGACCGCCAGAACCCCGCCTTCGCCGAGGAGCTGAAGCGGGTCGACGCCGAGGCGAGCGAGGCAGGCTTCGACGGCACGCCCTCGATCCAGGTCAGCGGCCCGGGCGGAGTCATCCCGCTTCCCGGGGTGCCGACGTCGGCTGACATCGAGCAAGCCATAGCGGAGGCCCAGTAGCGCTAGCCTGGAGGGCGTGAGCGAGAGCCTCAACGGCGATCGCAGCGCCTGGCTTCGTTGCTATCGCTGCTGGTCGCAGGAGCTCGAGGTGCAGCTGCACTACGAGGCGATCCTGCGAATCGACCCCGAGACCGGGGCGCCGTCCGAGCGCCTCGACGAGGTCCAGGAGGCCGTCGTCCAATGCCTCAAGTGCCTCCACGACCAGCCCCACCTGACGATCCTCGAGGACCGCGTGGTCCCGATCGAGGACCGCTGGGGGCGGATGGTCGCCGGTACCCCCTGGGTCGCCTCGTGCACGGTGACCGTCGACCAGGACCAGGTCGAGACCTGCTCCGGCCCGGAGGCCGCCGAAGCGCTCGCCTACGGCGCCTTCGGCGAGGCCGGCACGCGCGAGTTCTTCGCCCACGTCCGCTTCCACAAGCACGACGACGAGAAGATCGTCGTCCACCTGCTGGTCGAGCTCTACGCGCGCTCCGGCGACGAGGCGACCGAGGTGCTCGAGTCCGCGGCCCGCGGGCCGCTCCAGATCACCTCGCTAGCCGAAGAGTCACGCCCGCCGGCCCACGCGGCCGACGAAGCTCACTGAGCGCTCAGCCCACCTGGCGACGGACGCGCTTGACGCACTTCTTGCGCGCCTTTTTGCTCTTCTTCTTGCGGCACTTGCGCAGCGCCGCGGCGAGCGTCGAGCCGGGCTTCACCGCCGGTTGAGTGACCAGCGGAGCCGCCGCGGCGGGCGCCTGCTCGAGCTCGAAGGCACCGACGTCGCAGCGAGGGCCCTGCGGCCGCGCAACTCCACGCTGGTCGGTCGCCGGACATCCTGCCCCGGTATCGATCGCCGGGCTGCCGAGCAGCGCGCGTGTCAGCCCGACGCCGCCGTTGGCGGCGAGAGGGCCGAGACCCGCGTCCCCGGCAAGCACGTCGCCGTTCACCCCCGAGCTGAGCCCGCACTGGCTGCCCGCGATGCCGGGGCGGGCCTCGAGATTGTTCCCGTCGCTGTAGTAGGCCGGTCCGACCTCCGCCGAGCAGTTCTCGAACGAGCCTGAGCCGGCGGCAACGATCGTGTCGTGGAGCCGGATGTCCGAGCCGCCCCCGAATGTGAACAGGTTGCCGCCTCCGAAGCCGACCGGCGAATTGACCGAGTTGTGACTCACGGTGGCGTTCACGAGCCTCAACTCCCCGGCCGAGTAGTGGCCGATGCCGCCCCCGGTGGAGAACCCGCCGGCGAAGCTGCCGCCGGCGTTGTTTTCGCTCACAGTCACGTTCGTGAACGTCGTCGGTGGCCCGGCGTAGACGATCCCACCGCCCTCTCCGGCGCACGTGCCGGGGCAGAAGAGGCTCGCCGTGTTTCCGCTCACGCTGACCCGCTCCAGCGTCAGCGCCGTCTCGGCGTTGATGCCGCCGCCGTCTCCGCCGTCGACGTTTTCAGCGGCGTCATTACCGCTCACCGCCGAATCGGTCAGGGACAGGGAAATCGCGCTGGCGGAGCTGTAGATGCCGCCGCCCCGCGCCCCGATTCCCGGCGCATCGTTCTGTGTGATCACTCCGTGGTCGATCGCGAGCGTCCCACTCTCGTGCTTGATGCCCCCACCGTGGGCGGCGTTTGGGGCGGCGCCACCACGGAGCGTCAGATTGGAGAGGGTGACGGCGGGGCCTCCGCTCGGAACGTGCAGCAGGCGGTCGACCGGCGTCGGGCTGTTGCCGCGGATTTCCGCCCCCGCGCCGAGCCCGACGACCTCGAGGTTCGCGGTTATGTCGAGGTCGCCGGTCGCCGCCGCGTTCTCGTCGCCTGCGGCGTTGGCGATCGTCAGCGTGTAAGTGCCGGCGGGGAGCAACACTCGGTCGGCGGTCGGAGACGCCGGGCTGTTTGCCGTCTGGACCGCGGCGCGTAGCGTGCAGACCTCGGCGGGTGCCGGTGACGCGTCGCAGATCCCGTCTCCGAGGTTGAGGTCGGCGACGTCAGCGGACCCGGCCTCGACCGTGTAGTCGATCGCCGAGGCGCTCGTCGGAGCGAGCGCGAATGCAAGCCCAAGCACGAGAAAAAGCCGGGCCCCCTGCCAGAGGCGGTTCCTCATCGCGGTGGAAACTAGCTAGCGGCGGCGGCGATTGCAACGCTTACGAGCCCGTCGGGACTTCTTCTTCCTCTTGCATCCGCGACGCTTGCCGACGGAGGTCATCGACGACGCCACAGACGCCGTTTGCGCAACACCCGTCGCCGGCGGCGCCGCGCGGGAGAGCTCGTTGACCAGCCCGGCGTAGGCGGCGAAGCCCGGCTTCTCGTCGTAGTCGTCCTCGAGCAGCCCGTAGTGGTGCTGGAAGTTGAGCGAGGCCGTGTCGTGGTCGCGGAGGTCGAACCAGCGATAGTCGCTGACGTTGTAGGTGCCGCGGAAGTCGTGGGCCGCGCCGACCATCTCGAGCATCGCCTCGCGCTGGCCGTCGTAGGTCCGCAGGAGCCAGGTCGGGGCGCCGTTCTCCTCGACGTGGATCGGGATCCCCTCGCCGAGCCCGGCGATCGGCATGAAGCAGTCGCGCAGGACGCTGATCGCGTTGACCATCCCGTCGCGGTAGCCGCCGGGCAGGATCTCGAGCGGCGGGAAGATCGTCCCCGGGTACGCGTCGAGGCCGACCCAGTCGACGGCGGAGATGAAGTCCGGTCCGCCGTGGTCGCGCAGGTAACCCCAGAAACTCGCCTCTGTGAGCGGGTCCATTCGGTAGAACCAGTTGAAGCCGACTTCGAGGTGGTCGTAGCCCAGGCGCTCCGTCTCCGCGTCGGCGGCCACGACCCCCTCGATCAACGCGTCGCGGGCGCCGGCGTAGGCCCCGTCGGAGGAGTCGGGCGAGATCGCGAAGTTGACCTCGTTGGTGACCTGGAGCGCGACGACGCGCGGGTTGGGCCCGAAGCGGCGCACTACCTCGCGGACGAACTCGGTCCATGCCGGGATGTCGCCGAGCTGCTCGGGGCTCGGGTGGTAGCGGAGCTGGAGCTCGACCTCGTAGCCGTTCGCGGTGTAGAGGCTCGCAAGCCGCTCGAAGCGCCGGATCCCCTCCTCCCCCAGCGACCAGAAGAAGCGGTTGAGGCGGAGGACGAACGGCCGCCCGCCGCCGGGGCGAAGCCGGGCAAGGGCGGCGAGATCCTGGGCGTCGGTTCCGGGAACCGCCGGCGTCGGCGGGCCGAGCGCCCCGGCCTCGCCCGCGGGGGTGATCCCGTAGCGGAGCAGCGGCCCGGGCTTGCGCTCGACCCCGGCGGCGCCGAGGTCGCCAAGGCAGATGCCCGGGAGCTGGGCTGATGCCGAGCCGGCGCCCGCGGTCATCAGCGCGGCGGTCGCGATCAGGACCGCGATCCCGCCGCGAGTCATGCCCTAGCCCTTCTCAGGGCCCTTCGCGCCCGGGTCCTTGATCGCCTTGGCCGCGTCGGACGCCTTGTCCTTGACGCTGCCCTTGCCCTTCGCGATGTCGGCGACCTCTTTGGCGTCTTCCTTGAGCGCGTCGGTGCCGCCGCGCTTGTCGACCTCTTCCTTGGCCTTGCCGAACAGGTTCTTGAAGTTGACCATCCGCTCCTCCTTGATTGGGAGTGGCACCTTACCCCCGGGCCCTTAAGGCTCTAGCCCTAGCCCGGCTCCTTGCGCGGCACGAGAACGGCGCGCTTGAACTCGGCGACCAGCGTGTTGTCCTGCTTGTAGACCTTGGTGTGGACCTTGACCACGCCGCGGTCCTTCTTCGACTCCGATGGGCGGACCTCGAGCACCTCCGACTCGCAGTAGAGCGTGTCGCCGTGGAAGACCGGCGCCGGGTGGCTGAGCTCCTCGGTCGCGAGGTTGGCGATCGCCTTGCCCGAGACGTCGCCGACCGTCATCCCGACCGCGAGCGAGTAGACGAGCGGCCCGACGACGACGTTCTGGCCCTGCTGCGACTTGCCGGCGTAGACGTCGTTGATGTGCAGCGGGTGGTGGTTCATCGTGATCAGGCAGAAGAGGTGGTCATCGGACTCGGTGACCGTCTTCGCCGGCCAGTGCAGGTAGGTCGCGCCGACCTCGAACTCCTCGAGGTAGCGGCCGTACTGGCGCGCGCCCGATGCCTCGCGCCCGGCCTGGTCGGTGATCAGCTCGTGCTTCTCGTCGCTCACGGTGTGGCTCGTCTCCTGTCCGTCGTTGGCGGCGCGGGATCGTACCCGCTAACCGACGAGCGTAGCCGGGAGCCCCTCGAAGCGGGCGACGTCCTCGATCTCGGAGTCGATCGCCTTGCGGTCGGCGGCCGAGAGCGGCTCGAACGGCTCGAGCGAGGCGTGAATCCGCTTCTCCTTTCGCGGCATCTTCCAGAGGCCGAGGACCTCGCCGTCGCGGACGATCACCGGCTCGATCATCCCGCCGCCGCCCGTGTTGATGCCCTTTCCGTGCCTCGAGGCGACGGCGAAGTCGCGGCTCGCATAGCCGAGGACATAGGTGTCGAATGCGCCGAGCAGCCGCAGCTGGCCGGCCCTGGGCAGGCGGCTCTTCGCGGCCCTGAGCGAGAGCAGCGTCTCCTCCCCCGCCCGCGTCTCGGTCAGCTCGCCGGCGATCGCCGCGAGGCCGGCGCGAACCTTCCCGAGCGGCA
Source organism: uncultured Solirubrobacterales bacterium (assembly GCA_963817065.1). Lineage (GTDB taxonomy): Bacteria > Actinomycetota > Thermoleophilia > Solirubrobacterales > 70-9 > CAWFMO01. The sequence continues at coordinate 1,089,468 of CAWFMO010000001.1, read as the reverse complement.
GGCCCGACCACCTGGCGAAGTCGCGGTCGGTGGCGGGGCCGAAACCGCGCAGATAGCGGCGGGCGAGCTCGGCGAGGGCGGCTTCCTCGTCGAAGCGGCGCTGCTTCCCGAGCCAGTCGGCGCGCAGGACCAGCGACGGGCTCGCGCCGATGTCCGGACCCTGGATCGCCAGGCCCGAAGTCGTCGCCAGGCCGACGATGTGGAGGCCGGTCTCCTGGCCCAGCTCGATCCCGGATTCCCTGACCCGAGCCGCGGACCTCGTTGCGGGTCAACGGACCGTCGCTCGCCAGCGCCCGCTTGACCACCTCGAGCGCCTTGTCATCGTCCCCAGGCGCCATGCCGAGCTGGACCAGGCGCCGCCGCTGCCACCTCTCGATCACCGGCTCGAACAGCGGCAGCATCCACCACGCGTCGTCGCTGGGGATCATGTGGACCGTCATCCGCATCATCCAGGTGCGAATAAGCGAGCGCTCCTCGGTCCGGGCAGCGTCGACGTCGGCCGCCGTCAAGGTGCGGCTCCGCGACCGGAAGCTGAGCCGCGCCGCGTAGCGATCCTGGGCCTGGGCGCCGACGATCGCGCGAGCGATCTCGGCCGGGTCCCGGGCCGAGGCCGGGCGGTGCAGCAGCTGCGCCGCGGCTCGGCGGCGAGCCAGCTCCCTCAGTGCGCCTTCTTCAGCCGCGCCCGTTCCTCCTGGCGGCGGACCACCTCGCCGATCAGCTTCTGGATCTGCTCGTCGCCCTCGACCTTGATGTCACCGGTCTCGTACGCCTCGCGGTACTGCTTGACCGTCCCCTCCTCGGCGAGCCGGTTGAAGACCGCGCGCACCATCTCGACCTTGATCGGCGTGTCGCCCCCGATCGTCTTGGTGATCGTCGGCCCCGGCAGGTCGACCTGGAAGATCTGGACGTCGCCGCGCCCCCGCAGGTCGAGCTCGAAGGCGAGCTTGAGGTTGGCGAGCGCAGGCACATCCTCCTGGAAGCGCCTGACGGCGGTCTCGATCAGCTGCTGGGTCGGAGCGGCCATCGGGGCATCCTCTCAAACCGCTTGCGCCGGGTACCCGATCCGTTTTAGACTGCTACCCGAAACTGACTACCTCGGGAGGACTTGAAATGGGCAGGAAGGGACTGGCGGCACTGGCGGTAACGATCGGGATGCTGGCGTCCGCGGCATCGGCGCCGGCGGCGCCGAGCTGGTCGGACGGGCTGGTCCAGAGGTCCTACGTCACCAACTGCCCAAGCGTCATCTTCGGCAGCCCCTACCAGGAAGAGGGCGCTTGGACCTGGAACGGCCAGTACATCGACCCTGCGAACTTTCCGAACATCGGCGAGGTCTTCTATATCCACGTCGTGGCGGGCGCCGTCGGCAACCCCTGTCCTGGCCAATACGTCCACTTCGAACTTCTCGGGACCCCGACCCTCGGGGACCTGAATTACGCCGTCGCACCGGGCTTTCCGGTTTTCTGCTGGGCGATCAACTGGAACACGAATCCGCCCAGCGCCGCCCAGGAGGCGGCGTGGCCGGCCGGCGCCTGTCCGCAAGCCCCGCAAGGAGGCGGATTCCAGGGCGACGTCTGGGATGCGGCGACCAACCCCGCAAATCCCGCCGACACCGACCCCTGGCCCCTGCCCACAGGCCGGGGCTGGGAAATCCAGATTCCCGTGACGGCGACCCGCGGCCTGAACGGCGGCCTCGCTCACGCCTGCCCCGACTGCAACCGCTTCCTGAGCTTCATCATCGATGGCAACAGCAGCCCGCAACTGATCTCGAGCCAGGGGCTGTTCGTTGATAACGCCGCCGGCGGTGGCGGAACGGCGCCGGGCGGCACCGGCGGCACCACCGGCTCCGGAGGAGCCCTGAAGCCGAACCCGCAAAAGCCCGCCCCTCCGGTCGCCACGCCGTCCACGGCGCCACCGGCGAAGAAGAAGTGCAAGAAGGGACGCAAGCTCAAGAAGGGCAAGTGCGTCAAGAAGAAAAAGAAGAAGTAGCCGGGCGGGCCGGCGGCGCTAGATCTTGTTGCGCTCGAGCAGCTTCTTGCCGATGACCATCTTCTGGATCTCCGAGGTGCCCTCGCCGATCAACAGCAGCGGCGCGTCGCGGTAGATCCGCTCGATCTCGTACTCCTTCGAGTAGCCGTAGCCGCCGTGGATGCGGAGGCACTCCTCGGCGTTCTCCTTCGCCGACTCGGAGGCGAACAGCTTCGCCATCCCGGCCTCGAGGTCTGAGCGCTCGCCTGCGTCCTTCATCCGCGCCGCCTTCATCGTGATCAGCCGCGCCGCCTCGACCCTGGTCCCCATCTCGGCGAGCTTGAAGGTGATCCCCTGGTGCTGGGCGATCGGCTTGCCGAACGTCTTGCGCTGCTGGGAGTACTCGAGCGCCAGCTCGAGCGCCCGCTGGGCGACGCCGACGCCGCGGGCGGCGACGTTGACCCGCCCGACCTCGAGCGCGTCCATCATCTGCGTGAAGCCCTTGCCGAGGCCCTCCTCCTCCCCGCCGAGGATCCGCTCCGGCGGGCATTTGTAGCCCGAGTAGACGAGCTCGGTCGATTCGACGCCCTTGTAGCCCATCTTCTTGATCTTCGGCGGGACCGTGAGCCCGGCGTAGTCGCCGGTGTTCTCGTCGGCCCACGGCTCCTTCTCGGTGATGAAGCAGGTCATGCCCTTGTAGGGCGGGTCGGCCTTGGTGTCGTTCTTCATCAGCACGAAGACGACGCCCGATCCGAGCCCGTTGGTGACCCACATCTTCTGGCCGTCGAGGATCCAGTTGCCGTCGTCGTCCTTCTTGGCGGTCGCCTTGATCCCCTGGACATCGGAGCCGACCTCGGGCTCCGAGAGCGAGAACGCGGCGCGGATCTCGCCGGTCGCCATCTTCGGCAGGAAGTAGTCCTTCTGCTCGTCGGTGCCGAACTTGAGCAGCAGGTAGGAGCCGATGAAGTGGGTGTTGACGACGCCTGAGATCGAGATCCAGCCGCGCGAGAGCTCCTCGACGATCATCGCGTAGGTCGTCAGGTCGAGGCCCATGCCGCCGTATTCCTCGGGGATCGTGACCCCGAACAGCCCGAGCTCCTTCATCTGCTCGACTATCTCCTCGGGGAACTTGTCCTCGTGGTCGAATTCCTCGGCGTTGGGGATGATCTGCTCGTCGGCGAACTGGCGCACCATCTCGGTGATCGCCTTCTGCTCGTCGGTGATCTCCTGGTACTGCGGCTGATTCTGGGTCTGCGTAGCGACTGCCATCGCTCCTTAGGTCGAGGGTCGAACTGATTCTCGGGCGAGGAAGGATAATCCGCTCACGATGTCCGAGGAGGCCATGCGCGTCGTCGAGCAGATCCAAGACGTTCTACTCGAGAGCGAGAACATCGCCGCCGACCTCAGGGACGACGCGGAGATTCAGGCCTTGCGCGCGGCGATGATCGAGCTGGTCGAGCCCGGGTTCACCGTGACGATGGTCTCAACGCCGACCGGAGGTGGCGCGCGCATCGAGCGAGCCGGCATCGACGGCTTCCGCGAGGCGTGGCTCGATTGGACCCAGGCCTTCGAGAGCTTCAAAATCGAGCTCGTTGACACGATCGAGGCCGGGGATAAGGTCGTCTCGCTCGTTCGCCAACGCGGCGTGACCAAGACCGGCGGGGTCGAGATCGAGACCGACGCGGCCGCGGTCTGGACCGTGGAGAACGAGCGCCTCGCCGCGGTCGAGTTTCACCTCGACCGCGATACCGCGTTGATCGCAGCGGGGCTCGAACCGCAGTAGGCTGCCGACCCGCAAACCGAACGAGGGGGAGCAATGAGCAGAATCAGGATCGGAATCGCTGCACTGACGGTCTCAGCACTTGCGGCTCTGGTGATGGCGCCGGCCGGCGTGGCGGCAACCGCCAACCCAACGAACCTCAGCTTCGGACCGCAGAAGGTCGGCAAGCAGAGTGCGGTTCAGCAGGTTGTCATCACCGGCGCGACCTGCCCCGATCTCCAGGGCCCGATGGGGACGATCATCCCCGGAAGCTGTCCGACGCCGCTCGATGTCGCGGTCTCGGGCGACTTCACGATCGTCAGCAACACCTGCCCGCTGATCCTCCCCGGTGAGCTCGCAGCGCACCAGTGCACGATCGGCGTCGCCTTCAAGCCGACCGCGCCCGGTCCGCGTAAGGGCTTCCTGAGGTTCCAGAGCATCCCGTCGGTCCTCGGTGTCCCCCTCTCCGGCCCGGGATGCAAGAAGGTCAAGGGCAAGAAGAAGCTCGTCTGCAAGGCGCAGAAGAAGAAAAAGAAGTGAGCCGAGCCGCTACAGCGGCCAGCTGTAGCTGAAGCCCTTGGCGAACTCGCCGCGGCGCTCGTAGAAGCGATGCGCATCCTCGCGCGCGAGGCCGGAGTCGAGCTCGAAGTGGGTCGCGCCGGCGGCGCGCGCCCAGTCCTGGGCGGCGTCGAGCAGCGCGCCGCCGATCCCACCCGAGCGCCGCTCCGGGTCGACGGCGAGGTCCTCGACCCAGCAGCGCTGGCCGTAGCGGACCGAGTTGAGCTCGAGGTAGGCGGTGCAGAGCCCGACCAGCCGGCCGCCGTCCTCGGCGACGAAGACCGCGGCGCGGGGGTCGACGATCGCCTCGGCGAGCGCGAGCCGCGCGCGCTCCTCGTCCCAGCCCTCGGGCCGGTATCCGGGCGCCTCGAAAAGCCACTGGTAGAGCGGCAGCACGGCGTTGAGCTCTTCGGAGCGCGCTTCGCGGATCTCGGCGGTCATCGGCCCACCCTAGCCGCCGCGTCTCGATATATGTTTCGCTCCGATGTCGAACGACTACCTCCGCTACCGCGCGCTCTGGCCCCTCGTCCCCGCGATCGCGATGGTGATGATCGACTTCACGATCGTCAGCATCTCGGCGACGACGATCCAGCAGGACCTCGGTCTCACCGACACCGGCGTCCAGTGGCTGGTCACCGGCTACGCGCTGTCGACCGCGGCTTTCATCACGCTCGGCGGCCGGCTCGGCGACATGGTCGGCCACAAGCGGATCGTCGTCAGCGGGATCGTCCTCTTCGCGCTCAGCTCGCTGATGTGCGGACTGGTGCCCGACTCGGGCGAGTGGGCCGAGCCCTGGCTGATCTTCTTCCGAATCCTCCAGGGCGTCGGCGGCGCGCTGCTGGTCCCCTCCGCGACGGTGCTCGTGCTCGAGGCGTTCCCGAAGAAGGAGCGCGGCGCCGGGCTCTCGACGTTCTTCATCGTCGCCGGGCTGTTCACGGCGGTCGGGCCGATCGCCGGCTCCTACCTGACCGAGTACTGGACCTGGAGGGCGATCTTCTGGATCAACGTCCCGGTCGCGATCCTGGCGCTGACCGAGCTCTACTTCACGCCGCTCAAGGACGTCGTCAACAAGACGAAGGTCGACGTCTTCGGCGCGCTGCTGCTGATCGCCGGCATGGCGCTTGCCGTGCTCGGGGTCCAGCAGTCGACGGCCTGGGGCTGGGAGGACCCGCGGACGATCGGCTCGATCGCCGTCGGGGTCGCGCTGCTGGTGGCGTTCGTGCGCTTCGAGCTCCGCAGCGCCAACCCTCTGCTCGACGTCCGCGCGATGGCCGCAAACCGCGACTTCGCGATCGACAACGTGCTCACCTTCCTGCTCTTCTTTCCCTGGCTCGGGGTGTTCTTCTTCGGCAGCATGTACTTCCAGGTCGCCGTCGGGCAGGCGCCGACCCAGGCCGGCTTCTCGATCCTGACGATGTTCTACGGGTTCTTCATCGCCTCGCGGGTCGGCGGCGGCTTGCTCGACAAGTACGGGCCGAAGCTGCCGGTGACCGGAGGCTTCCTGATCGGCGCGATCGGCATGGTCCTCTGGGCGACCGAGCTCACCGAGCTCGGGCACATCGAGACGACAGCCGGGATGCTCGTCACCGGCGCCGGCTTCGGGCTCGCGATGTCCTCGCTCAACGCCGATGCGCTCAACAGGCTGCCGAGCAACGTCCGGGGCACGGGCTCGGGGATCGTCCAGGCGTTCCGCAACTTCGGCTCGGCGCTCGGAATGGCGATCATGGGGACGATCGTCGCCACGGCGACGACCCTGAGCGGCGCCGAGGGCGCGAAGGACTTCTCCGAGGCGATGGAGAAGTCGTTCTACGTCGGCGCCGCGGCGCTGGCGATCGGCTTCCTCGTCGCCCTGACGCGGATGTCGGGCGGCGTCAAGCCGCCGCTCGACTGACGCGCGCGGGACCTCCCCGAACGCCGACTCGGATAGCGTTCGGTCGATGAGAAACCCCAGAGACTTCTTCAAGCCGATGGCGATCGGGGCCCCGGACCCGCTGCGCGAGATCCCGGTCAAGCCGTCGCGGATGATCCATTTCTTCGACGCGTCGAACGAGAAGATGCGCGCCAAGGTGCCCGACATGGCCAAGCAGGCCGACGTCCTGCTCGGCAACCTCGAGGACGCGGTCCCGGTCGACAAGAAGGTCCCGGCCCGCGAGGGGCTGATCGAGGTCGGCAAGGAGGTCGACTTCGGCGACACCCAGCTCTGGACCCGGGTCAACTCGCTCGAGAGCCCCTGGGTGCTCGACGACATCACCGAGCTCGTGACCGAGATCGGCGAGAAGCTCGAGGTGATGATGATCCCGAAGGTCGAGGGGCCCTGGGACATCCACTACGTCGACCAGCTGCTCGCCCAGCTCGAGGCGAAGGCGAAGCTCGAGCGTCCGATCCTGATCCACGCGATCCTCGAGACGGCGCAGGGCGTCGTCAACCTCGAGGAGATCGCCGCGGCGAGCCCGCGGATGCAGGGGATGAGCTTCGGCCCCGCCGACCTCGCCGCATCGCGGCGGATGAAGACGACCCGCGTCGGCGGCGGCCACCCCGGCTACCGGGTGATGGAAGATCCCGAGGACCCGGAGAATCCCGAGGCCGGCGAGCGCGTCACCGCCCAGCAGGACCTCTGGCACTACTCGATCGGCCGCATGGTCGATGCCTGCACGTCGGTCGGCGCCCTGCCCTACTACGGGCCGTTCGGCGACATCAAGGACACGGCAGGCTGCGAGACCCAGTTCCGCTCCGCGTTCCTGATGGGCTGCGTCGGCGCCTGGTCGCTACACCCGGTCCAGATCGACATCGCGAAGAAGGTCTTCTCGCCGCCGCCCGACGAGGTCAAGTTCGCGAAGAAGGTTCTCGAGGCGATCCCCGACGGCGCCGGTGTCCACATGATCGACGGCAAGATGCAGGACGACGCGACCTGGAAGCAGTGCAAGGTGATGGTCGACCTCGCCGAGCAGCTCGCCGCGAAGGACCCGGAGCTCGCGAAGGAATACGAGATGAGCGGCTCCTGAGCGCGTTCCGGCACCGCCTGCGGGTCCGCTACAACGAGTGCGACCCGCAGAACATCGTCTTCAACGCCAACTACCTGACCTACTTCGACATCGGCGTCACCGAGCTCTGGCGCGAGGCGATCGGCGGCTGGAACGAGATCGAGAAGCATGGGGTCGACGCGGTGGTCGCCGAGGCGACGGTCCGCTACCGCGCGCCCCTGCGCTTCGACGACGAGTTCGAGGTGACGGCGGCGACGGGGCGGATCGGGGAGTCGTCGATGGTGGTCGAGCTCGCGGTCGAGCGCGACGGAGAGCGCTGCGCGGAGGGCGAGATCCGCTACGTCTTCATCGAGCCCGGCGGCGGAGCGAAGCAACGGGTCCCCGACGCGCTGCGCGAAGCGCTCGCGCCCTATGCGGTCGGCTGATCGCCCTAGCTAAGCGGCGGTGTTGCGGGTGAGACCGCCGGGCCGCGAGAAGATCGCGACGCCGATCAAGACGATGATCGCGATGTCGGTCCAGTCGGGATCGCTCCCGAAGAGGTCTATCCCGACGCACGCGAAGATGCCGATGACCGCGAGCCAGTAAATGGGGGAATGTCCTGCGATGTCGTTCATGGGCGCGACCCTATCTCAAACTCCGGCTGGATCAGCGGCGCTTTTTGCAGCGCTTCTTCATCTTCGCCCCCGAGGCCTTCTTCGACTTTTTCTTCTTGCATTTCTTCTTGACGGGAGCGGCGGGGATCGGAGCCGGCGCAAGGGTGACCGGTGCCGGCGCCTGCGGGCCGGGAACCGAGCCTTCGAAAGCTCCGATCGTGCACGGCCCGCCTGAACGGGCGACGCCGCGCTGATCGTCGGGTGGTTGAACCAGCGGGCAGGCGGGCTGGGATATGGCGTCGGCGGCCGGACCGCCCGTGAAAGGCGGGATCACAATGGTCGGCGGATCGCTCGCGTCTGCCGCCGGGTACTGCGCCGCCGGTGAGAGCTGGGGATCCGTGTTGACCAAATTGGTGGAGGGCGAGAGGTTGCAGTCGTCGCCGCTCTCGATGTTGTAGACACCGCCGCTGAACGGAGCGAAGGCGCCGACGTTGCAGTTGGAGGGACCGAGCGGGTTCGTGTTGCCCGCGATCACGCTCCCGAACATCGGATTGGAGAGGTTGAAGGCCTGGATCGTGATGCCGCCGGCGCCCGCGTTCGCGGTCGCCCGGTTTCCGGCCACGGTCAGTGCCCTCAAGGAAGGCGGTGAATCGCCGCCCTCCACGTAGTGGATCGCGCCGCCGTCGGACCCCTCGTTTGCCGTGAACGTGCTGTTGCTGAGAACTGCGTCGTCGCCGGCGCCGCCGAAGAAGTGGATGGCCCCGCCGAGCCCGTCGGCGGTGTTGTCGACGAACGCGCTCCTTTCGATCCAGCGGACGTCGTCGAAGCCCGGCGTGTCGTCGTCCTGGGCGATCGCCCCGCCCTCGCCGTCGGCGCTGTCATTGTCGATGAATGAGCTGTCGCGGATCCACGTTTCCCCGCTCGTACGGATCGCGCCGCCGGAATCGATCGCGGAGTTGTCCTCGAAGACGACGCCGTCGGTCCTGAGCTCGTTGTCGCCGGTGAAGACCGCGCCCCCCTCATCGTCCGAGAGGCCGTTGACGATCCGCAGCCGCTCGAGATTGAGCGTGAACACGTCCCCGGGATCCGGGTCGTTGAAGATCTCGATCGCTCGATCGACGCCCGCCGCATTGATCGTCGCGGGCGCTCCGGTGGGCGTGCGGATCGTCATGGCGTCGCGTACATCGAGGTCGCCGGTCTGATTCAGGTTCTCGATCGTGCCGTCGATCTCGAGCTCGTAGGTCGCTCCCGCGGCCAACTGGATCACATCGCCGGCACCGCCCGCCGCACAGCCTCCGTGGATCGCGTTGGTCTGGGCCGCTTCGATCGCCTCGCGCAGGGCGCAGCCGGTGTTGCTCGGCATGTTGTTGAACTCGTCCTCGGTGGTCCCGACGGGGATGTTGTTCGCCTGCGCCGTGCCCGCAACTGCAAGGACCGTCAATCCGCAGGCGATTGCGACCGCCCGAATTCTCTGCCCTGCCCCCACTGTCTCCCCCTTTGGTTGTCTGATTAAGCGCCGAGCCGCTGCTTGAGTGCCTCGAGCTGCGCACGTACTTCGTCCGGCAGCTCGTCGCCGAAGCGCGCCAGGTGCTCTTCGACCTGCGGCATCTGCGCCTTCAGGTCGTCCTCACTCACGGTCAGCAGGTCGCGCATCGCGTCGTCGGAGATCTCGAGCCCGTCGGTGTTGATCTCGCCCTCGGCGGGGAGCAGCCCGATCGCCGAGTCGACGGTCTCGGACTCGCCGTCGCAGCGGCGGAAGACCCACTCGAGTACGCGGCTGTTCTCGCCGAAGCCGGGCCAGAGGAACTTGCCGTCCTCGTCCTTGCGGAACCAGTTGACGTGAAAGATCTTCGGCAGGTCGGCGCCGTCGCGCGCGCCCAGCTTCAGCCAGTGCGCGAAGTAGTCGGCCATGTCGTAGCCGCAGAAGGGCAGCATCGCCATCGGGTCGAAGCGCAGCTTGCCGACCTCTCCGGCCGCCGCCGCGGTCGTCTCCGACGACATCACGGCGCCGGTGAAGACGCCGTGCTCCCAGTCGCGAGCCTCGAAGACGAGCGGCACGACGGTCGAGCGCCGGCCGCCGAAGAGGAAGGCGTCGATCGGCACTCCGGCCGGGTCCTCCCACTCGTCGGCGATCGAGGGACACTGGGCGGCGGGGGTCGTGAAGCGCGCGTTGGGGTGCGCGGCGGGGTCGTCGGATTCCGGGGTCCACTCGTTGCCGTGCCAGTCGATCGCGCGGTCCGGCGGCTCGCCGGTCATCCCCTCCCACCAGATGTCGCCGTCGGTCTCGGCGCAGTTGGTGAAGATCGAGTTGCGCTCGATCGTCGCCATCGCGTTCGGATTGGTCTTGTGGCTCGTGTTGGGGGCGACGCCGAAGAAGCCGGCCTCGGGATTGACCGCGTAGAGCTTGCCGTCGTCGCCGAACTTCATCCAGGCGATGTCGTCGCCGACGGTCTCGACCTTCCAGTCGGGCAGGGTCGGGATCAGCATCGCGAGGTTGGTCTTGCCGCAGGCCGACGGGAATGCGCCGCTCACGTACTTGACCTTCCCCTCGGGAGAGGTGAGCTTGAGGATCAGCATGTGCTCGGCTAGCCAGTCCTCGTCGCGGGCCATCACCGAGGCGATCCGCAGCGCGAAGCACTTCTTGCCGAGCAGCGCGTTGCCGCCGTAGCCGGAGCCGAACGACCAGATCTCGCGCGACTCGGGGTAGTGGACGATGTACTTGTTGTCGGCGTTGCAGGGCCACGGCACGTCCGCCTGGCCGTTCGCGAGCGGCATGCCGACCGAGTGCACGCAGGGGACGAAGTCGCCGCTGTCGCCGAGCACGTCGAGCGCGCCGGCGCCCATCCGGGTCATGATCCGCATCGATACCGCGACGTAGGGCGAGTCGGTGAGCTGGACGCCGATGTGGGCGATCGGCGATCCGAGCGGGCCCATCGAGAACGGGACGACGTACATCGTCCGGCCCTTCATCGAGCCCTCGAAGAGCTTGTGCAGGACGTCGCGCATCTCGGCCGGATCGCGCCAGTTGTTGGTCGGGCCGGCGTCGTCCTCCTTGGCCGAGCAGATGAACGTGCGGTCCTCGACCCGGGCGACGTCGTCGGGGTCCGAGCGCGCGAGGTAGGAGTTCGGGCGCTTCGCGTCGGAGAGCTTCTCGAAGGTTCCGGCCTCGACCATCTCCTGGCAGAGGCGGTCGTACTCCTCCGCCGACCCGTCGCACCAGTGGATCGAGTCGGGCTGGGTGATCTCGGCGATTCCCTCGACCCAGTCGGTCAGCTTTGCGTGTCGGGTCGGTGCGGCGGCTGCGACGGTGCTTTCGCTCACGGGTGGTTTCTCGCTCCTTGGTTGGAAGACGTATCGACTACCGGTTACCGAAATCTAGAGTGCCCTGCCCTCAAGGCGGGCATTGTGCCGCAAGCGGCGGCGATCTGCCACCGCATTCCGTCCGCTAGCCGGAAATCCCTGCTAGCGACGAGATTCGCTCCCGTAGCTCCGAGATCGGCAGGTAAGGCCCGGGCGGCGCGGCGACGCTCTGCGGTTCGCCGACGTCGGCGAGAACGAGCTCGACCGAGCCGTCGATGCGGGTCGCACCGAAGAGCTCGTCGCGGCGCTCGAACGGGACCACGGTGTCGAGCTCGAGCCGCAGCTTGCGGACGATCCCGTCGTCGGCGCCGACCCAGAGCTCGAGCTCGCCGGGGTCGAGGCGCGGGACCTCGATCTCGGCCTCCAGCTTGTGGGTCTCGACGCCCTCGACGTCCTCGTCACCGACGTGCTCCGCACCGGTGATCCACTCGCGCGGGTGGATCCCGAGCGCCGCCAGCGGCCGCGGCCGGCCCCCCGCCTCGCGGGTCGAGATCCCGATCCGCTGGTTGAGCTCCGAGACCCGCGCACCGCCCGCCTCGTAGGTCGATCCGAGCACTCGGACGAACGCGTTGTCGCCGCTCGAGACGACGCTGCCGCCGACGCCGAAGCCGCCGAGGTCGACGCGGCCGTCCCAGTCGAGCTTCGGGATCTTCGTCGTATCTGTCGCGTCGTAGGGCCCCGCGAGGGTCACGCCGACCGGCTCGGGGAGCTCGGGCACGCCCTCGAGCTCGAACTCGGCGTCGATGTCGGCGACGGCGCTCGGGACCGGGGTATCGAGGGCGCGGTCGAGCAGCGGGCCGGCGTCGAGCCGCGGCGCGTCTTCGTCGCCGCATCCCGACAGAGTCATCGCCACGCAAGCCGCGACCAGCCCCAGCTTTGATCTCCCACGAAGACCTCGCACCGGCGGCCAGCGTACCGGTAGGGTTCCGCGCCGCAGACCATGCGCTTCTACGAGTACGAAAGCCGCAGGATCGTCGAGCGGGCCGGGATCCCGGTCACCGAGTACGGCTTCTGCACGACCGCTGACGAGGCCCGCGCCGCGGCCGAGAAGATCGACGGCCCGACCGTGATCAAGTCGCAGGTCCTGGTCGGCGGGCGGATGAAGGCCGGCGGGGTCAAGTTCGCCGACACGCCCGACGAGGCGGCCTCGCACGCCGAGGAGATCCTGAAGCTCGAGATCTCAGGCCACATGCCGGTCGGGGTACTGGTCGACCCCAAGGCCGAGATCGAGCAGGAGTACTACGCGGCGGTGCTCTGGGACGGGCGCGCGAAGGCGCCGATGATGCTGTTCAGCGACATGGGCGGGATCGACATCGAGCAGGTCGCCGAGGAGCACCCCGACCACGTCGGGCGCGGGCACCTCTCGAACCTGCACCCGATCCCCGACTTTCGCGCCAAGGAGGTCGTCGCGTCGGTCGGGATGACCGGCCGCGAGCTGACCCGCGCGACGCCGGTTCTCGCCCGCCTCGCACAGCTCCAGCGCGACTACGACATGACCCTGGCCGAGATCAATCCCCTCGCACGGCTCGCCGACGGGTCCTTCGTCGCGCTCGACGCCCACATGGAGATGGAGGACGAGGCGGTCGGGCGTCACAAGAAGGTCCTGACCGAGATCGGGGTCGAGCTCGACGAGCCGCGCGAGCTCTACGAGCCCTCCGAGTTCGAGCGCAACGTCAAGGCGATCGACGAGGCCGACCACCGCGGCGTGATCCAGGGCAAGGACCACGGCTTCGAGGGCAACATCGGCCTCGTGATCGGCGCCGGCGGCGGCTCTCTGACGCTCACCGACGCGGTCCGCAGCCAGGGCGGCAAGCCCGCCAACTACGCCGAGATCGGCGGCAACCCCTCGGTCAAGAAGTCGAAGGGCCTGGCGATGGAGGTCCTGAAGAAGGAGGGGGTCGAGAAGATCGCGGTGATGATGTCGATCGTCTCCAACACCCGAGTCGACATCGTCGCCCGCGGCGTGATCGCCGCCTGCCTCGAGCTCGGCAAGGACCCCGCCGAGACGATCGCGGTCTTCCGGATCCCCGGTGCCTGGGAGGAAGAGGGCGCCAAGATCCTCGACAAGTACGGGATCGAGTTCAACGACCGCACCGTCTCGATGTGGGACGCCGCCGGGACCGCGGTCGAGAAGGTCCAGGGGGCGGCGTGAGCATCCTGCTCGACAAGGACTTCACCTTCATCGTCCAGGGGATCACCGGCCGCGAAGCGGTCAACCTGACACGCGAGTGCCTCGACTACGGCTCGAAGATCGTCGGCGGCGTGACCCCGGGCCGCAAGGGCCGCGACGTCCACGGCGTCCCGGTCTTCGACACCGTCGAGCAGGCGGTCGAGAATCACGGGTCGCCGATCGACGGCTCGGTCGTCACCGTCCCCCCCGCCTTCACCAAGGACGCCGTGATCGAGGCGATCGAGAACGGCGTCAAGCTGATCGTCATCGTCACCGAGCGGATCCCGCGCCGCGACGTTGCCGAGATGGTCGAGCTCGCGAACCTGCGCGGGGCGCGAATCATCGGCCCCAACTGCCTCGGGTTGATCGTCCCCGGGGTCTGCAAGATGGGCGGGATCGGGGGTCCCGCTGTAGACGCCGCGAAGGCGTACAACCCCGGCTCGGTCGGCGTGATGAGCCGCTCGGGCGGAATGACGACCGAGATCTCCTCGACCCTGACCGCGGCCGGTCTCGGGGTCTCGACCGCCTGCTCGATCGGCGGCGACGCGATCATCGGCCAGACCTACGCCGAGCTGATGCCGCTGTTCGAGGCCGACGAGCAGACCGAAGCGATCGTGATCTACACCGAGCCCGGCGGGCGGATGGAGGCCGAGCTCGTCGACTGGCGCGAGCAGGCGAGCTCGCGTCTCCCGATCGTCGCCTTCATGGCCGGCAAGTTCATGGACGACGAGGAGATGCAGGGGATGAGCTTCGGGCACGCGGGCACGATCGTCGAGGGGGCCGAGGACTCGGCGACCCAGAAGATCGCCCGCCTCGAGGAGGCCGGGATCCCGGTCGTCGAGCGAATCGACGAGATCCCCAGCGCGGTCAAGGAGAAGCTGGGGGTGACCGCATGACGGTCTCCGCCGACGGGACCTTCGTCGGGATCGAGGTCGAGGACTCGGTCGCCGGCGACGCCGAGCTCGCCAAGAAGCTGGAGGAGGTCTGCCCGGTCGACATCTACGCCGACGAGGGCGGCAAGGTCGAAGTCGTCCAAGAGAACGTCGACGAATGCGTCCTCTGCAAGCTCTGCCTCGAGGCCGCGCCCGACGGCGGGGTCACCGTGAAGAAGCTCTACGACGGCACCGAGCTCAAGCGCTGAGAGCCGGCTCAGGCGCTCGGGCCGTAGCTCTTCGGCAGGCCGAGCGAGTGCTCGGCGATGTAGTTGAGGACCATCTCGCGCGAAACCGGAGCGGTGCGCGCGACGCGGACGCCCCACCACATCTGCGAGAGCCCGTACTCGAGCGCGAAGCCATTGCCGCCGTGGGTCTGGATCGCCTGGTCAACGCACTTGATCGCCGCCTCGGCCGCCGCGTACTTGGCCATGTTGGCCGCCTCCCCCGCGCCCTTGACGCCCGCGTCGTAGAGGACCGCGGCCTTCTCGGTCATCAGCCGCGCCAGGTCGAGCTCGACCTTGGCCGCGGCGAGCGGATGCGCGAGGCCCTGGTGGGTTCCGATCGGCTGGCCCCAGACGACGCGCTCGCGGGCGTAGTCGCAGGCCTTCTCGAGCGCGTAGCGCCCGGCGCCTGCCGAGACCGCGGCGCCCATGATCCGCTCCGGGTTGAGGCCGTCGAAGATCGCCCCGAGCCCACCGTTCTCGCCGCCGATCAACCGGTCCTCGGGAACCGGGACGTCCTCGAAGAAGAGCTGCCACTGGTGGTCGGCGCCGAGGCTCGGCATCGGGATCTGCGTCTTCGTGAAGCCGGGCGCGTCGACGTCGACGATCACCGGCGAGGGCAGCCCGAGGCTGCCGTCCTCGTTGCGGAAGCGGGCGACGACGAAGACCGCATCGGAGTCCTCGACCGCTGAGATGTAGGTCTTCTGGCCGTTGAGCTTGTAGCCGTCGCCGTCGCGCTCGAGTGTCGTCGCGAGGTTGTGCGAGTTCGTGCCGGCGTCGGGCTCGGTGATCGCGAACGCGACCTTGGTCGTCCCGGCCGCGATCCCGCGCAGCCACTTCTCCTTCTGCTCGTCGCTGCCGTGCTTGGCGACGATCGAGCCGACGATCGCCGGCGAGACGACGATCAGCAGCAGCGAGCAGCCGGCGGCGCCGATCTCCTCGCCGACCCAGGAGAGGGCGCGCATCCCGAGTCCGCCGCCGCCGTACTCGCTCGGCAGGTTGACGCCGAGGTAGCCGCGGCTCGCGAGGGCGTCCCAGAGCTCGGTCGGCGGCTCGTCGGCGGCGACCTTCTCCTCCATGTAGGCGCGCCCGAAGTCCGAGGCGATGCCGTGGACCGCCTCGCGCAGCATGACCTCCTCCTGGCTGGGCACGACGTCGAGGGAGATCGCGGGCTGGACGCTGGTCGCCATGGCGCAAGTCTGCCGCAAAACGCTCCCTGTCAACCTTCTGCGCTCGTGAACCTCACCGACGACGTCCTCGAGCGCTTCCCCTCCGCCCGCCCGGCGCTGGTCGAGATCACGCGCGAGGGCGAGCGCCGCGTCTGGCACTTCGGCGAGCTGATCGCGATGAGCGGCGGGCTCTCGGGGGCGATGGCGTCGCGGGGAGTGCATCGCGAGGACGTCGTGATGACGCTGGTCGGGAACCGGCTCGAGTGGGTGCTGGCGATGCTCGCCTGCTGGCGGATGGGTGCGGTCGCGCTGCCCTGCAACACGCAGCTGCGGCGCGGGGACCTCGAGCACCGGGTCGCCGCCGCGAACCCGGTCCTCGCGATCGGCGAGGACGAGGCGCTCGGCGAGCTGCCCGGCGGAGTCGAGACGATGGCGATGGACGAGGTCGCTCACGCGATCGACGAGGACGAGCTCGGCGAGCCTCCGGTCGAGCCCGCGGACCTCGACCCCGGGGACCCGGTCTTGATCGTCTTCACCTCGGGGACGACGGGGGGCGCGCGCGGCGTCGTCCATCCGGCGCGCTACCTCGGCGGGCAGTCGATCCAGGCGGAGCACTGGCTCGGGGCGCAGGACGGCGACCTGGTCTGGTGCACCGCGGCGAGCGGCTGGGCGAAGTCGGCTCGCAACGCGTTCCTCGCGCCCTGGCTGAGAGGCGCGGCCGCCTTCCTTCACGACGGGCGCTTCGAGCCCGCCGAGCGGCTCGCGATCGCCGCGCGCGAGGGCGTCACCGTCCTCTGCCAGGCGCCGACCGAGTACAGGATGCTCGCGCGGCGGACCGAGCTGCGCTCGGTCGAGGGAATGCGGCGGATGGTCTCGGCCGGCGAGGCGCTCAACCCCGAGGTGATCGAGGCATTCGCAGAGGCGACCGGGCTCTGGATCGCCGACGGTTACGGCCAGACCGAAACCGGCGCCGTGACCGGGATGCGGCCCGGTGACGAGCCGCGCCCGGGCTCAATGGGCCGCCCGCTGCCGGGGCTCGAGACGCGCGTAGAGGAAGGAGAGCTCCAGCTCCGCCCCTCCTCCTCCCCCACCTTCTTCTCGCGCTACCTCGATTCCGAGCCGTTCGGCGAGGAGTGGTGGGGAACCGGCGACCTGGTCGAGGAGGACGGCGACGGCTTCCTGACCCACGTCGGGCGCGCCGACGACCTGATCTCATCGGCCGGCTACCGGATCGGGCCGATCGAGGTCGAGTCGGCGCTGCTCAGCCACCCGGCGGTCGCCGAGGCGGCGGCGGTCGCCGCGCCCGACGCCGAGCGCGGCTCCGTCGTCCGCGCGATCGTCGTCCTCCGCGGGGGGGAGCCCGGCGAGGCGCTTGCCCGCGAGCTCCAGGAGCACTGCAAGCGGGTCACGGCCCCGTACAAGTACCCGCGGATCGTCGAGTTCGCCGACTCGCTGCCCAAAACCGCCTCGGGCAAGATCCGCCGTGCCGCGCTGCGCGAACGCGGCTAGCTCTTCCCGGCGCCGGCCTTCTCGCGCTCGCGGCGCTCGCCGGGCGACTCGGCGGCCACGGGCTCTTCGAAGCCGACCGAACCCTCAGATCCGAGACCGGTCTCGGCGCGGACCCGCAGCTCGGTGAACAGCCGCTCGGCCTCGGGCTCGCGCGGCCCGAGCAGCGAGCCGATGATGCAGCCCGCGAAGCCGATCGGGATCGAGATGATCCCCGGCTGGGTGAGCTCGACGAGGCCGTTGCCCTCGCCCTGGACGTCGGGCCCGAGCAGGACCAGCCCGACGGAGCTGATCACTCCGCAAAGCACGCCTGTAACCGCACCGGTGGTGTTGAACCGCTTCCAGGTCAAGGCAAGGAGCAGGGCCGGGAAGTTGGCGCTCGCGGCGACCGCGAACGCGAGCCCGACCATGTAGGAGACGTTGAGGTCGGAGCCTCCGATGACGGCGATCACGATCGCGATCGCGCCGATCGCCGCGGCTGCGATCCGCGCCACGTAGACCTCTTCCTTCTCGGAGTCCTTGCCGCGCCGGACGACGTTCGACCAGACGTCGTGGGCGACCGCGCCGGAGGCCGCGATCACGAGCCCGGCGACGACCGCGAGGATCGTCGCGAAGGCGACCGCGGCGATGATCGCGAGGAAGGCGTCGCCGCCGATCGTCCCGTCGCCGCCGCCGACCTCCTGGGCGAGCAGCGGGGCGGCGAGGTTGCCGGCTTCGTCGACGCCGCCGGTCGCGCCGGCCTCGCCGAGGATCGCGCGGGCGCCGAAGCCGAGGAAGGTCGTCATCACGTAGAAGACGCCGATCAGACCGACGGCCCAACCGACCGAGGAGCGCGCGGCCTTGGCGTCGGGAACGGTGAAGAAGCGCATCAGGATGTGGGGCAGCCCCGCGGTCCCGAGCACCAATCCGAGCCCGAGCGAGATCGTGTCGATCGGGTTGTCGAAGCGCAGGCCCGGGGTCAGGTACCCGGGGTCTTCGGACTGCGCCTCGGCCTGGGTGAAGATGTCGAGCGGGTTCCAGCCGATGTTCCCGAGCACGAACAGCGAGAGCACGATCGTCGCGCTCATCAGCAGGCACGCCTTGACGATCTGGACCCAGGTCGTCGCGAGCATGCCGCCGAAGACGACGTAGGTGAGCATGAAGACGCCGGTCACGATCACCGCGAGCGAGAAGTCGATCCCGACCAGCGCGTTGATCAACGCACCCGCGCCGACCATCTGCGCGATCAGGTAGAAGCCGACGACGACGAGCGTCCCGAGCGCCGCGGCCGAGCGCGCAGGCCGCTGGTTGAGCCGGAACGAGAAGACATCGGCCATCGTGAACTTGCCCGCGTTGCGCATCCGCTCGGCGAGCAGGAAGAGGACGACGAGGAACGCGACCAGGAAGCCGACCGAGTAGAGGAAGCCGTCGAACCCGAAGAGGAAGATCAGGCCGGCGATGCCGAGGAACGAGGCCGCCGACATGTAGTCGCCGGCGATCGCAAAGCCGTTCTGCGGGCCGCTGATGTTGCGCCCCGCGGCCCAGAACACGGTCGCGTTGGTGGTCTTCTTCGAGGCCCAGTAGGTGATCCCGAGGGTGATCGCGACGACTATCGCGAAGATCGAGACCGCTTCGACATTGACTTCCGCGAGCGGGATCGTCATGACGCGTTACCTCCGTTGCCGCCGTTTCCCGCACCGTCGCCGCGACCCTCACGGCGGAACAGCCTCCTCCGCCCGCCGCCCTTGCGCTTCTCCAGCGCCCGCTCGGCTGCCTTGGCGGCCAGCGGGTCGAAGTCGCGGTCGGCCTTGCGCAGATACCAAGCGGCGAGCACCCAGACCATCACGAACTGGCTGAGCGCGAACAGGTAGCCGACCGTCACGTCCTTGATCACCTTCTCGCCCATGAAGTCTTGGGCGTAGCCGGCGAGGATGATGAAGCCGAAGTACCAGGCGAGGAAGAAGACGGTCGCCGGAACCACGAAAGAGCGGCGCTTGCGGGCCAGCTCCTTGAACTCGGGCGACTCGGCGACCGCCTCCCAATCGATCTTCTGATCAGACGTCCGTGCCATAACTCTTCTCCTCACCTCCATGTGGGGACGGGACTCCCTCGTTGATTCCCGCACATGCAAAGAGCAAACACCCGTCGCCAAATAGGCTCGCCCGATGCGCGCGCCTCGATCCGGATGGGCCTCGTTCGCGGGGATCTTCGTCGTCACCAACCTCGGGCTGCTCGCGATCGGGGCGACGCTCCCGGTCTTGCCGCGCTACCTCGACGGCCCCCTGAATGCGAGCGACTTCGAGATCGGCTTCGTCACCGGCGCCTTCGCGATCACCGGGCTCGTCTGCCGCCCGCTGGCCGGCAACCTCGCCGACCGCCGCGGGCGCCGGCCGACCGTCGTGATCGGCGCCCTGCTCGCGACCGTAGCCGGGGCGCTGCTCTTCGTCCCGTTCGGGATCGCGGGGCTGATTGTCTCGAGGCTCTTCCTCGGCGCCGGCGAGGGGACGGTGTTCACCGCGGGATCGGCCTGGGTCGTCGACATGGCCCCGGCCGAGCGGCGCGGACGGATGATCGGCCTCTACGGGCTCTCGATCTGGACCGGGCTCACCCTCGGGCCGCCGATCGGCGAGCTCCTGCTGCATGCCGGCGGCTACGACCTCGTCTGGGCGTTCGCGACCGCGGCGCCGTTTGTCGGGATGCTCGTCGCGCTGCGGCTGCCCGAGGCGCTCGACCCCGCCCCCGATGAGGACCCCGGCGGACCGATCATCTCGCGCGAGGCGCTCGGGCCCGGGATCGCCTTCGCGATGTCGGTGATCGGGTTCTCGGCGGTCTCGGCGTTCCTCGTCCTCCACCTCGACCAGGAGGGGATCGGCCACGGCGCGGCGGTCTTCACCGCCTTCGCCGGCACCGTCGTCGCGACGCGGATCGTCGGCGGCGACCTCCCCGACCGGATCGGCCCCGCGCGCTGCGCGATCGGCGCCGGGGCGATCGAGGCGGTCGGGCTGGTGCTGATCGGGCTCGGCCCCAACCTCGCCGTCGTGATCCTCGGCGCGGTCGCGATGGGGGCGGCGTTCTCGACCCTGTTCCCCGCGCTGTCGCTGATCGCGGTCGAGCGCGTGCCGCCGCACCGGCGCGGTGCGGCGCTCGGCACGTTCACCGCCTGCTTCGACCTCGGCTTCGGAAGCGGGTCGCTGATCATCGGCGTCGCCGCGGCGATCGGCGGCTACGAGGCGGCGTTCATCGCCGGGGCGCTCGGCGCGTTCGGCTGCGCCGCCCTCGTGATCCGCGCCCGTTACGCTCAGCTTCCAATGGCGTCGACCATCGAAAGGCCCGCGTGACCGTCGAGACGACGACGAGCGGAGCATCCGCGATCGACCGCGAGCGGATCAAGAAGCTGACCGGGGAGCAGATGAAGCTCTTCGAGCAGCGGACCCCGCGCTCGCGCGAGTACTTCGAGCGCGCGAGCGTCGTCATGCCCAACGGCGTCCCCTCCTCTTTCCAGGCCAACGACCCGTGGCCCGTCTACATCGAGCGCGGCGAGGGCGCCGGGGTCTGGGACGTCGACGGCAACTCCTACGTCGACTTCCACAACGGCTTCGGCGTCATGTGCATCGGCCACGCCAACCCCGACGTCGGCGACGCGGTCAAGGCGCGGGTCGACCAGGGCACCCACTTCGCCGCCCCGACCGAGGGCTCGATCAACGTCGCCGAGGAGCTCTCCGGCCGCTTCGGCCTGCCGCAATGGCGGTTCACCAACTCCGGCACCGAGTCGACGATGGACGCGGTCCACCTCGCCCGCGGGGCGACCGGCCGCGACGGGCTGCTCAAGATCGAGGGCTCCTACCACGGCCACCACGACGCGGTGATGGTCTCGGTCTACCCCGAGCTCGAGGCGCTCGGCGACCGCGACGACCCGCTCAGCGTCCCCTACGGCGCCGGCTACCCGCGCGCGATCACCGACCTCACCGGCTCGGTTCCGTTCAACGACGCCGAAGCGCTCGAGAAGGTCCTCGACAAGATCGGCGACCAGGTCGCCGGGCTGATCATGGAACCGGCGATGATGAACATCAACATCATCCCTCCGCGCGAGGGCTACCTCGAGCGGGTCCGCGAGCTGACCGCGAAGCACGGCGTGCTGCTGATCTTCGACGAGGTCAAGACCGGCGCGACGATCTCGGCCGGCGGGGCGACAAAGCGCTTCGGAGTCACGCCGGACATGATCACGCTCGCCAAGGCGACCTGCGGCGGCTACCCCGGCGGGGCGATCGGGATGACCGCCGAGCTCGCGGCGCTGGTCGCCGACGGCACCGTCCACCAGTACGGGACCTTCAACGGCAACCCGCTGGTGATGGCGGCCGCCGAGGCGGCGCTGACCAAGGTCCTGACCGCCGAGGCCTACGAGAAGCTCGAGGCGACGAACGCGAAGCTGCTCGAGCGCTGCCAGAAGGTGATCGACGAGAAGGGGCTGCCCGCCTACACCGAGGGCATGGGCGCCAAGGGCTGCGTCGTCTTCTCGCCCGAGCGGCTCTACGAGTACCGCGACTACCTGACCAAGGTCGACGGCGACCTCGCGACGCTGGCCTGGCTCTACCACATGAACCACGGCATCTTCATGACCCCCGGGGTCGAGGAGGAGTGGACGCTCTCGATCGCCCACGGCCCCGACGACCTCGAGCGCTACGTCGAGGCCTTCGAGACCTTCGCCGCCGACGTCACCGAGGGCTGATGCCCGATCCCGAGCAGAAGCTCGGCCGCGAGGACCCGGAGATCTCCGACGACGTTCGGGCGCTGGTCGCCGAGGGGAAGATCAGGCAGGCGGTGAAGCTCCACCAGGAACAGGCGGGCGTCGACATGATCGATGCGATGAACGCTGTTGGAACGCTTGCCGACGAAGTCTGATCCGGCGACGGTTCTCTACGACGGGAACTGCGGGCTCTGCCGTTGGCTGCTCGCCAAGTTCCTGCGCTGGGACCGCCGGCGGCTGCTGCACCCCGTCGCACTCCAGGACCCCGAGGCGGAGCGGCTGCTCGGCGCGATGGACGAGGAGACGCGGATGGGCTCCTGGCACCTGGTCGAGCCCGACGGGACCGTCAGCTCGGCCGGCGCCGCCGTGCCCCCGGTGCTCCGCCGGCTGCCCGGCGGCGGCCCGCTCGCCGCGATGAGCGCGGCGATGCCGCGCCTCAGCGAACGGATCTACCGGCTCGTCGCCGGCAACCGCGACCGCCTCGGGCCGCTGATCCCGGCGGGCGCGAAGCAGCGCGCGAATCGCCGCGTGCGCGAGCGCGGCGCTGGGTAGCCTCACCGCGATGGCCAACCGGCTCGCAGAAGAGAGCAGCCCCTACCTGCTCCAGCACAAGGACAACCCCGTCGACTGGCACCCGTGGGGCGAGGACGCGCTCGCCAAGGCGAAGCGCGAGGACCGCCCGATCCTGCTCTCGGTCGGCTACTCGGCCTGCCACTGGTGCCACGTGATGGAGCGCGAGTCGTTCGAGGACCCGGAGACCGCGGCGCTGATGAACGAGAACTTCGTCCCGATCAAGGTCGACCGCGAGGAGCGTCCCGACGTCGACGACCTCTACATGGAGGCGGTCCAGGCGATGACCGGGCAGGGCGGCTGGCCGCTGACCGCGTTCCTCGACCCCGAGGGCGTCCCCTTCCACGGCGGCACCTACTTCCCGCCCGAGCCGCGCCAGGGGATGCCGAGCTTCCGCCAGGTCATGGACGCGGTGCTCGAGGCCTACCGCACGCGACGCGACGAGATCGACGAGCAGGCCGGCCGGGTCCGCGAGGGTCTCGGGGCGGTCGGGCTGATCGAGCCCTCGGAGGAGGCGCCCGAGACGCCGCTGCTCGAGCACGCGACGAGCGGGATGCTCTCGCGCGCCGACTACGCGAACGGCGGCTTCGGGACGGCGCCGAAGTTCCCGCCCGCCTCGGCGCTCGAGTACCTGCTCGCGCGCGGCGAGACCGCCCATGTCGAGAAGACGCTCGATGCGATGCTCGCCGGCGGGATCTACGACCAGCTCGGCGGAGGCTTCGCGCGCTACGCGGTCGACGCGACCTGGCAGGTCCCCCACTTCGAGAAGATGCTCTACGACAACGCGCTGCTCGCGCGCTGCTACCTGCACGGGTTCCAGGCGCTCGGCCACGAGCGCTACCGGCGGATCTGCACCGAGACCCTCGACTGGGCGCTGGCCGAGATGCGCGGCCCCGAGGGCGGCTTCTACGCCGCGCTCGACGCCGACTCCGAGGGCGAGGAGGGCCGCTACTACGTCTGGGAGCTCGACGAGATCCGCCGGGTTCTCGCCGCCGCCGGCATGCCCGAGGACCAGATCGAGGCGGTCGTCGCCCATTGGGGCGCCACCGAGCAGGGCAATTTCGAGGGCAAGAACATCCTCCACCTCGCCGCCGCCGACGCCGAGCCGCCGGAGGGGCTCGAAAGCGCCCGCGAGGCGCTGCTCGCCGCGCGCGCCGAGCGCGTCCGCCCCGGCCTCGACGAGAAGCGGATCTGCTCCTGGAACGCGCTGATGATCTCCGCGCTCGCCGAGGCCGGCGCGGCGCTCGAGCGCGACGACTACCTCGACGCGGCCCGCGAGTGCGCCGGGTTCCTCGACGCGACGCTGCGCGACGAGAGCGGGCGGCTGCTCCGCACCTTCGCCGCCGGCGAGGCGAAGATCCCCGCCTACCTCGAGGACCACGCCTATCTGGTCGAGGCCGCGCTGTCGCTCTACGAGGCGAGCTTCGAGACCCGCTGGTGGGAGCTCGCGCGCGGGACCGCCGAGGCGATGATCGAGCGCTTCGCCGACCCGGAGCGCGGCGGCTTCTTCACCACCGCGTCCGATACCCCGTACGCCGAGCGGCTGATCGCGCGCCGCAAGGACTTCGGCGACCACCCGATCCCGTCGGGAAACTCCTCGGCGGCCTTCGGGCTGCTGCGGCTGGCGGCGCTGAGCGGCGAGCGCGCGTACGCGGAGCGCGCCGAGGGCGTCTTCAAGCTCTTCGCCGCCACCGCGCTCAAGCACCCCGAGGGCTTCGCCCACCTGCTCTTCGCGCTCGACTTCCAGCTCTCGCCGGTCCGCGAGCTGGCGCTGGTCGGGGACGAGCTCGAAGAGCTGGCGCGCGTCGCGCGCTCCGAGTACCGCCCCCGCGTGGTCCTCGCCGGCGGTCCCGAGGGCACTGCCGAGCCACCGCTGATGCGCGAGCGGACGACGGTCGGCGGCGCCCCCGCCGCCTACGTCTGCGAGAACTTCGCCTGCAAGGCGCCGGTGACGGAACCCGCCGAGCTCGCGGCGCTGCTCGAGTAGCTAGTCGAGGTCTCGGCGGCGGAGCAGCGTCCCGCCGATCGCATAGAGGCCCCCGATCCAGGCGAGCATCGCGAGGACGGCGGGGACCGGGTCGAGCAAGGTCGTGTCTTCGGGCAGCCCGACCTCCTCGGGATTGAGGTTGACGATCGCGGTCGGCAACGCGTTGAACGGGCCGAGGCGGCCGTAGTCCGGCGCGAGGTCGAGCAGCAAGGGCTCGACCATCAGAAATGCCAGCAGGACAGCCACAATGGCGACCGCCTGGTTGCGCAGGAGCGCGCCGATCTGCACACCGAGCGCCCCGAGCAGGAACGCGACGGCGGCTTGACGGACGTCGAGCTTCAGCACCTCCTCGAGCGGCGGCGTCGGCAGCCCGCGCAGCTCGAGGATCGAATAGCCGGAGATCCCGATCGCGATCGAGATCGCCACGGACAGCGCCATCCCGGCGATCGCGAAGGCGATCGTCTTCGCGGCGAGGAAGCGGAGCCGGTCGGGCGCCGCGAGCAGCGAGCTCGTGATCGTCCGGTGCCGCCACTCGCCGCTCATTCCGACGATCGCAAGGATCAGGATGAAGAGGCTGCTCGTGTCCGACGAGAAGACGTCGACGAGGACCGAGAACCTGTCGGGCTCGGTCAGCGACGCGACCAGGATCGTGATCACCAGCGAGAGCCCGACGGCGACCCCGGTCAACGCGAGGAAGGTCCTGGTCGTGCGCAGCTTGATCAGCTCGGCGCGCAGCAGCTCGATCACTTCTCCTCGCCTCCCGTGAGCTCGAAGAAGACCTCTTCGAGCGAGCGCGAGACCGCGACGAGCTCGGAGAGCGCGACGCCGCTCGCCGCGGCGGCCTCGCCGACGGCCTCGGGCGACGTGGCGCGGGCGATCAGCGCCCCCGACGGCTCCTTCTCGGCCTCGATCCCGCGCTCGCGGAGCGCCGCGGCCAGCCGGTCCCCGTCCGGCGCGCGGACCCGGGTCACGGGGCCCTCGGTCGAGCCGAGCACCCGCTCGAGCGGCCCGCTCGCCTTGAGGAGCCCGTGCGAGATCACGACGACGTCGTCGACGCTCTGCGCGACCTCGGAGAGCAGGTGACTCGAGACGATGACCGCGCGCCCCCGCGCTGCCTCGCCGCGAACCATGTCGCGCATCCAGCGGATGCCCGGCGGGTCGAGGCCGTTGGTCGGTTCGTCAAGGATCAGGACCTCGGGGTCGCCGAGCAGCGCGGCGGCGATCGCGAGCCGCTGGCGCATCCCCATCGAGTAGCCCTTGACGCGGCGATTCGCGGCGTCGGCCAGGCCGACCGACTCGAGGACCTCGTCGACGCGCTTCGCCGGATGGCCCCCGGCGGCGGCGAGCACGCGGAGGTGGTTGCGCCCGCTGCGCCCGGGGTGGAAGCTCGCGTCCTCGAGCACCGCGCCGACCTCGGCGCTCGGGTGCTCGAGCTGCTCGTAGTGACGGCCGTTGAAGCTCGCGTTCCCGGCGTCGGCGTGGACGAGGCCGAGCAGCATCCGCAGGGTCGTGCTCTTGCCGGCGCCGTTGGGGCCGAGGAACCCGGTCACGCGACCGGCCTCGACCTCGAACGAGAGGTCGCGGACGGCGTGCACCGAGCCGAAGCTCTTGCTCAGTCCTTCTATCTGGATCGCCGACACGAACGCGGCATCCTACGGATCGTCAGCGGGCCAATTTTGGGGAGATCGCGGCCGCGACGGCGCTCAGCCGAGCGGCCAGTCGCGCTCGGTGTCGAGCGCGACCCGGCCGCCGACCTCCGCCCTGCCGCCGTCGAGCGGCCGCGCGCGAAGCTCCGAGCCCTCACCCTGCCGGACCGTGATCGCCCGGCCGAGCCGGCCGCTGAGCGCGAGCACCGCCGAGCCGGTCGCCTCGTCCTCGACGATGCCGACGTCGGGGGCGAAGCAGCGGGCCCGGATCTCCCCCGCGGCCTCGTCGGACCAGGCCCAGTAGTAGAAATCGCCGCTATCCGGCGGCTCCATCGCATCGATCTCCTCGGCCGACGGACGCTCGATCAGCTCGCCGGTCGGCAGCCACTCGGGCCGGCCGCTGATCCAGGTCAGCTCGCCGTCGCGACGCACCCCCACCTCCCCCGCCGGTGGCCGCAGGGCCTCGGGCGGCGCACCGGTCTCGGCCAGCAGCCACGCGGTGCCGACCATCGGGTGGCCGGCGAAGTCGAACTCGATCCGCGGCGTGAAGATCCGCAGCTCGCCGGTCGCGCGGTCATCGACGAACACGGTCTCGCTGTAGTCGAGCTCGGCGGCGATCGCCTGGCGCCGCTCGGGCGGGATGGCGGCGCCGTCGAGGAACACGCCGAGCTCGTTGCCGTGGCGCCCCTCGGCGTCGGTGAAGACCCTCAGTACGTGCAGCTCGGGCAAGCGCTCTATTGGCGGCCCGGCGGAGCCGCGATCGTCCAGATCGCCGTCCCCGCCCGCCCGTCGGGATTGCCCGCCTTCGACTCGAACGCGATCCGTCCGTCGCGCGACCATCCGGGCGCACCGTCGTAGAAGTCGCGGCTCCGAGTCAGCTGCAGACGGGCGCCCCCGCTTGCCGGAATCGTGAACAGGCTCGCGAATCGGATCTTCGGGCTGTCGGACGAGAAGACGAGGAACGCGCCGCTCGGCGAGAAGGAAACGTCGGTCTCCTCGAGCTTCTTGGTCCTGGTCACGTTGCGAGCCCCGCCGCCGCTGGTGTCCATCGTCCACACGTCGCTGAGGCCCTTGCCGCGCTTGAGCCGCTGGAAGACGATGCGGTCCCCGGCCGGCGACCAGTTCGGCTGCCGGTCGTCATGTCCCCGGGTGAGCCGCTGCAGCCCGCTGCCGTTCACGTTGACCTTCCAGATCTCGCCGCGCTTGATCGAGCGCTGGTGGGACTCGAAGACGATCCACTGGCCATCGGGCGAAAAGCTCGGCTCGAACGTCCACTGTGGCGGCCCGGTCACCTGCTGCGCCGGCCCGCCGATCGCGGGCGCGACGAATACCTGGTCCCGGCCCACCGGGTCCGAGGTGAACGTGACCAGATTGGTCACCGGATCCCAGCACGAGCCGGGCAGGTTGACCGTGTCGTTGTCGGTCGGCCCGAGGGTGCTCAGCAACGCGCCGGTCGTGACGTCGACGACGCGGACGAGCGCCGGCCCGCGGTTGTAGCCGCCGACCCAGTTCGTGATCGCGAGGCGGTCGTTGGACGGCGACCAGCATGGGTTTTGGAGGCTTCCCGAGAGCCCGGCGATCGGGAGCTGCGTGGCCGTATCGAGGCGCTGGGCCGACGCCGCAGGAGCCCCAACCGCAAGAGCGGCGATGACGGCGGCTCCGATCAAGGCGCGACGCATCCCTGCGCCTAACCCTAGCGCCGGCCATCATGTCGCGGGCGTAGCAGCCGCCCGACAAAACTCGCTACGGGCTTCGCCCTTCGCTCCCAAGTAGGGCGGCTTGACGCCCGCTAGAGAACCGGGAGGAACTGCTCGATCTCGAACGGCGTCACCTGCACGCGGTAGTCCTCCCACTCCTTGCGCTTGATCTCGACGAAGCGATTGAACGTGTGCTCGCCGAGGATCCGCAGGACGAGCTCGGACTCGGCGGTGATCTCGATCGCCTCGCCGAGCGTCTCGGGGAGCTGCTCGATCCCCTGCCGCTGAAGCTCCTCGGGGGTCAGGTGGTAGAGGTTCTGCTCCATAGGCTCGGGCAGCTCGTAGCCCTTCTCGATCCCCTCGAGCCCGGCGTGCAGCATCGCGGCGAAGGTCAGGTACGGGTTGCAGGCCGGATCGGGGCAGCGCAGCTCGGCCCGCGTCGCGCTCTCCTTGCCCGGGTGGTACAGCGGCACCCGGATCAGCGCCGAGCGGTTGCGCCGCGACCAGGCGAGGTAGACCGGGGCCTCGTAGCCCGGGACGAGGCGCTTGTAGGAGTTGACCCATTGCGCGAACAGCGACGAGATCTCGCGCGCGTGCTTGAGCTGGCCGGCGATGAACGCCTTCGCGACGTCGGAGAGGAAGAACTGGTCGTCGGCGTCGTAGAACGCGTTCGAGTCGCCCTTGGCGAGCGACTGGTGAACGTGCATCCCGGAGCCGTTCTGGTTGAAGAGCGGCTTCGGCATGAAGGTCGCGTGCCAGCCGTACTTCATCGCGTACTCCTTGACCACGATCCGGTAGGTCATGCAGTCGTCGGCCATCTTCAGCGCGTCGGCGTAGCGCATGTCGACCTCGTGCTGGCTGGGCCCGACCTCGTGGTGGGTGTACTCCACGTGAATACCCATCTCCTCGAGGGCCAAGACCGTCTCGCGGCGAACGTCGGAGCCGGCGTCGAGCGTCGTCAGGTCGAAATAGCCGCCCTCGTCGAGGACCTCGGGGACGCCGTCCTCCGGCTTCGCCGACTTGAAGTAGAAGTACTCGAGCTCGGGGCCGACGTTGAAGGTGTCGAAGCCCATCTCCTCGGCGCGCGCGAGCGCCCGGCGCAGGATCCAGCGCGGGTCGCCCTCGTAGGGATCGCCGCCCGGTACCTGGACGTCGCAGAACATCCGCGCGACGCGGTTCGACTCCTCCGGGCGCCAGGGGATCAGGTTGAACGTCGCCGGGTCGGGCATCGCGATCATGTCCGACTCCTCGATCGGGTTGAAGCCGGTGATCGAGGAGCCGTCGAAGCCCATTCCGCCCTCGAAGGCGTCCTCGAGCTCGGCGGCGTTGATCGAGAAGCTCTTGAGCTG
Organism: uncultured Solirubrobacterales bacterium; assembly: GCA_963817065.1. Classification (GTDB taxonomy): domain Bacteria; phylum Actinomycetota; class Thermoleophilia; order Solirubrobacterales; family 70-9; genus CAWFMO01. The sequence continues at coordinate 1,060,279 of CAWFMO010000001.1, read as the reverse complement.
ACCGAGCAGGTCGGTGAACCAGAGGCGCACGAAACGCACGTCGCGGTCGGCGCAAAACGCGAGCACGTCCTTCGGCGTCGTCGGCTGGTCGGTCACGGGGCGGAAACCTTAGACGCTGCCTCGAGCCGGATGATCCGCGCACAGCCCCGCGCGCGTAGGAGCTTGCACCGTCAAGCATCAACGTGTATCCTGCTTACATCTAGTAAGGACCAGGCTAAATGTGAAGTAAAGCCGGTTAATGACCCCTCGAAGGGGGGAAACGAAATGACAGTGAAGACAGAAGTCAGCAGATTCCACATCCACGACGAGCTAACCGCTCCTGACGCAAGCGCGCCGATCCTGAAGAGCATTCAGACGGCGGGCGGCGCGGTCTCGAAGTTCCTCGGCGTCCTCGCCGAGGCTCCTTCGGCGCTCCGGGCCTACACCCGGTTCCGATCCGAGCTCCACAGGGGCACGCTGCCCCAGGCCACGAGGGAGCGCATCGCGCTCGGAGTGGCCGAGCATCGGGAAGACGCGTATTCGATCGCGCAGTACTCGCGCACGGCCCGCGCCGCGGGCCTCGGCCTCGACGAGGTCGCCAGGGCGCGAGAGTTCAAGTCCTCGGACCCGCGCGAGCAGGCTCTACTGACGCTGCTCGAGCAGACCCTGGACGCCGAAAGCCATCCTCCGGCCTACCTGGTCGAGGAGGCGCGCGAAGAGGGCTGGAACGACGAGGAGATCCTCGAGGCCATCGCCGAGCTGGCGCTGACCGAGTTCCACAGCCTGCTCTCCTCGGCGGCAGAGCTGCCGCTCGAGAGCTCCGACCCCGCCATCCTGCGCTCCGCCGCCTAGAGCGGCGCGAGCGTCAGGCCCGGCGCGGGCGTCAGGCGGCTGGCAGCGTGACCGTGGCGGTCAGCGGGCCGGCGCCGACGGGCAGGAACCCGAGCACCTTCGCGACGCGCTTGGTCAGGTCCCACGCGTAGCCCTTGCGGAACGGGCCGCGGTCGATGACCGTTGCCGTCGCGATCCGGCCCTCGTGGTTGAACGTCACCTGGGTCCCGCAGGGGAGCCTTTTGTGGGCGACGCCCATGGTCGTGGGTGTCAGCGGCATCCCGCAGGCGGTCTCATGCCCCCAGAAGCCGGGGCCGTACCAGGTCGCCTTCTGGACGATCGTCCAGGACGGGCCCGTGGCCGCCGACGCGGTCGGCGCGGGTGCCGGAGCGGGAAGCGTGGTCGGCGGGGGCGCGACGCCGCCGCCGTCGGAGGCCGAGGCCCCCGGGGCGAGCGTCAGCGCGCCGAGCAGCGCAAAGCCGGCGACGAGCCCTGCCGCGCGAAGTCTTTTTGATCCCGTCCTTGGGTCCTGCGAGCCATGCCTGAAATGCATTGTTTGGATTCCTCTTTCGTTGCTTTCGGGGTTAGCTGACGGGCTCGCGCTGAAAGATCGCGCTACGCGGTGCTTAGGCCGCGATTCGCCCCAATGGACCATTGGGTCCCCCGATCCCCGCGTTTATGTGGCGGGGACTCAGCGGAAACTCGCAGCAGCCTAACAAAGCCGCGGACGGAATATTTGTATCCGCTTACCTAGTAACGGCTGCAACGCGCGCTGTTTGCGGCTTTTTCGCCCCCTGAGCCGGATTTCCTGCCTGGCGCCGCCCGCATATGCTCCCCCCGTGACCGGAGCACTCGTAACCGGGGCGGGCGGCGGGCTCGGGCTCGCGATCGCCAGGCGGCTCGGCGCCCGTGGGCTCGCGGTCCACCTGACCGACGTCAGCGAGGAGGCCGTCGCCGGCGCGGCCGAGACCGTTCCCGGCGATGCCTGGAGCACCGTGCTCGACGTCCGCGACCCGCAGGCGTGCCGGCGCGCGGTCGCGGAGACGATCGAGCGCGCGGGCTCGCTCGACGTCTGGGTCAACAACGCGGGCATCATGATCACCGGCCCGGCCTTCGAACAGCAGCTCGAGGTCCACCGGGCGATGCTCGAGGTCAACGCGATCGGCACCTTCAACGGCACGCTCGCGGCGCTCGAGCCGATGCGCGAGGCCGGTCGCGGCCACGTGATCAACGTGATCTCGCTCGCCGGTCTCGTCGCCGCCCCCGGGATCACCAGCTACTCGGCGAGCAAGCACGCCGCGATCGCCTTCAGCCGCGGGATGCTCGCCGACCTGCGCACCGCCGGCTACGAGGACATCCACATCTCATGCGCCTGCCCGGACGGGATCTGGACGCCGATGATCCAGGACAAGCTCGACGACCCCCACGACGCGCTCTCGTTCTCGGGCAAGATGCTGATGCCCGACCAGGCCGCGGCCAAGGTCGTCGGCCTCGTAGACCGCCCGACGCCGGTGCTCGCGATCCCGCGCTGGCGCGGGCGCTTCGCCCGCTTCATCGACCGCCATCCGAAGCTCGGCCTGCGCCTGATCCCGATCGCGCTCAAGGACGCGCTGCGCCGCCAGGCGCGGTTCAAGCGCCGCGTCGAGGCCGGCAAGTGGCCTCCCCGCGGCTCCGAACCAGGCCCCGAGAAATAGAAAACCCCCGCGTTAGCGGGGGTTTTCCTTAGCGAGCCTGTAAGCCGGATCCTGTCGTGGGCAACCATCCATCTGAGCAGCTACCTGGGCCTCGCCGGGCTGGGTCGACGGCCCTGTTTGCCTTGCACCGGGCGGGGTTTGCCTGGCCGCCGCGTCACCGCGACGCCGGTGCGCTCTTACCGCACCTTTTCACCTTTGCCTGTACGCGACTCACGTGTGGCCGCGCCATCGGCCGTGTATTTCTGTGGCACTTTCCCGCGGGTTTCCCCGGGTGGGCGTAACTCCACCGCCCTCGCCTTATGGTGTCCGGACTTTCCTCGAAGCGGTGAAACACCTCCTCGCGGCTGCCTAGCTCACGTGAGCGATTGTCCCACGAACGGCCCCGAAAACCAAGCGGAGCGGCGGTTACGAAAGCTCTGACCCGCAGGACCCGCAGCCCTGACGGCTGAGCGAGTCCCCGCAGACGGGGCAGTCGGCCTGTCCGTGTGCCCCCAGGTCCTCCCAAGCGCCGAGGATCTTGTCCTCGAGCGTCGACCCGGCGGGCACCTTGAACATCCTTGGAGCGAGCTGAGCCGAGTGCTCGGCCCGCGGGCGCTCTGAGGTCGCGAGAGCGCTCATCTGAGGCTCCTGAAGACCCCGACGACCTTGCCGAGCAGCGTCACCTCGCGGCTTCGGATCGGCTTCATCTGCTTGTTCTCGGGCTGGAGTCGGATGTGGTCCTTCTCGCGGAAGTAGCGCTTGACCGTCGCCTCGTCATCGCCGACCAGGGCGACGACGATCTCGGTGTCGCTCGCGGTCTCCGAGGGCCTGACGACGACGAAGTCGCCCTCGAGGATCCCGGCGTCGATCATGCTCTCCCCGCGGACCTTGAGGATGTAGTCGCCGTCCTCGCCGCCGATCACGTCGGGGACCTCGATGTACTCCTCGATGTTCTCCTCGGCGAGGATCGGCTCCCCGGCGGCGACGCTTCCGAGCAGCGGCAGTCCGACCGGGCGAACGGCGCGCTTTGCCTTCTCGACCAGGACCTCGATCGCGCGCGGCTTGGTCGGGTCGCGCTTCAGCACGCCGAGGTTCTCGAGCTTTGCGAGGTGGGCGTGGACGGTCGAAGAGGAGGTGAGGCCGACGGCCTTGCCGATCTCGCGGACGGTCGGCGGGTAGCCGTGGTCCTTGAGATAGGTGCCGATGAAGTCGAAGATCTCCTTCTGGCGCTTGCTGAGATCGGCTTTCAGGTCCATTCGAAAAACCTCCCCTCAGCAGGCGCTTGGGCCGGCCGGGTCGTTGTCGTGGGCGAACACACGTTCGGGAGAGTAGACGCCCTTCCGGACGAAATCAAGTCGCGATTAGGATGGTCGAGATCGTTGTGACGAAATGAGGCCAGGGACGTAGTGAGGGCAATGGGCAAGAAAACCGACAGGGTGATCGCGATCGCGGTCAGCGTCACGGCGCTGGCCGGGGTCACGGCGGCGACTTCGGGAGCCGCCGGCAAGGGCGAGCGGGGGAAGAAGCGCGGCCACGCGGTCAAGGCGGGGCTGAAGCCGTTCAACTCCTGCACCGGCCTGCGCCGCTACGCGCGCAGCCACCGACCGCGGGGCGGCGGGCGCTTCGGGGGCGACTCGATCCTGCCGGGTGCGGCGCCGGGTAAGGGCAAGGAGGCGCCGGCGACGGGTCAAGGCGACGCCGGGACCGGGGCGGGCGACGACTTCTCGCAGACGAACGTCCAGGAGCCCGGAGTCGACGAGCCCGACCTGGTCAAGACCGACGGCTCGAGGATCTTCGCGCTCGCGAACGGCAAGCTGCACGCGGTCGCCGCAGGAAGCGCGGCGCCGGTCGAGCTCGGATCGATCGAGATCGGGCCGCCGCAGCGGCGCGGATCGTTCGCCGCCGAGAGCGAGCTGCTGCTCCACGGCTCGCGAGCGCTGGTGATGACCCAGCTCGTCTCGGGCGACACCCTGCTCAGCGACGTCGACGTCAGCGACCCGGCGGCGATGCGCGTCGTCTCGACCGTGAGGGCCGCGGGCAGCTACGTCAGCGCGCGCCTCAACGACTCGACGGCGAGGGTCGTGATCTCCTCGCTCGGCGCGCCGCGCAAGCCGGTGCCCTCGAGCTTCGCCCGGATCCCGGCGACGGCCAAGCCGCTGAAGCGCAAGCTCGTCGCCTGCGCCGACGTCAGCCACCCCACCCGCTTCTCGGGCACCGACATGCTCACCGTGCTGACGATCGACATGGCCCGCGGCCTGCCCGCGGTCGACTCGGACGCGATCACGACCAGCGGCGACGTCGTCTACGGCTCGGGCTCGAGCCTCTACGTCGCGACCGAGTCCGGCGGCGCCACGGGATCCACATCGATCCACAAGTTCGCGCTCGCGCCGGGGTCGACCGAGTACGCCGGCAGCGGCGCGGTCCAGGGCCGGATGCTGAGCCAGTGGTCGATGTCGGAGCGCAACGGGCTGCTCCGGGTCGCGAGCACCGCCGACCCGCTGCGCGCGCGCCGCCGCAGCCAGAGCTTCGTCACCGTGCTCGCCGACTCCGGCGGCGCGCTTGCGCCCGTGGGCCGGGTCGGCAACCTCGGCCGCGGCCAGGACATCTACGCGGTCCGGTTCGTAGAGGACATCGCCTTCGTCGTCACTTTCCGCCGCATCGATCCGCTGTACGTGATCGACCTCTCGGCGCCCGCCGCGCCGAGCGTCCTCGGCGAGCTCGAGATCCGCGGCTTCTCCTCCTACCTGCACCCGATCTCACCCGGGCTGCTGCTCGGGATCGGACAGGACGCCACCCCCGAGGGCGCCGCGCTCGGGACCCAGGTCTCGCTCTTCGACGTCTCGAACCCGGCGGCGCCGGTGCGGACCGCGCAGGCGACGGTCGCCGGCGGCAGCTCGGCGGTTGAGGCGAACCACCGCGCATTCCTCTACTGGCCGCCGCGGCAGCTCGCGGTGATGCCGCTCTCGGTCTCCGACCGGCGCGGGGTCAACCTGAGCTTCGAGGGCGCGGTCGGTTTCCGCGTCGGCGCCGGCTTCGGTGTCCAGGAGCAGGCGCGGATCGTCCACGGCCAGGCTCCGGGAACGCCGATCGAGCGGACCCTGGTCGTCGGCGGGCGGCTCTACTCGCTCTCGGCGGACGGGTTGCTCGCGAGCGACATCGACACGCTCGGCCCGCGGGCCTGGGTGCCCTTCAGCTGAGCCGGCGCTACGGCGCCTCGATGTCGGTCAGCCAGACGCCGGAGAACGAGATCGAGTTTGCCGTGGGGAGCCCCCTCACCGAGCGCTGGAGCCCGAGGCCGCCCGGACGCACGGTGAGCAACGGGTCGGTGCGGATCGCGGCCAGCGATGCCGGCGAGAGATCGGAGGCGACCTCGGACTCCCCGGCGCGCAGCTCGGCGGTCCGCGCGGGCTCGTCGGCGACCGCCCTGAACTCGACCGCGTCGAGCGCCGGGCCGAGACCGAGCGGCGTCCCCCACCAGGCGGCGTTGCGGCCGAGGTTGAGCGGGCTCTCGCCGAAGCGCTCGATCTCGAACGGGCCGGTGCCGGGGGCGCGGTCGCCGCTCAGCCTCGCCCGCACGCCGCTCTGCGGGCGCAGGCTCGCGGGCGAGACGAGGCCGAGCCGCGGCGAGGAGAGCAGGCGCGGCAGATCGGGGGTCGGCCGGCGGAGCAGCAGCCGGACGAGGTCGGGGCGCGGGGCGTCGGCGTTGAAGAGCGTAGGCAGCAGCCGCGTGCCCTCGGGGACCGACGTCCAACGGCGGACGTTGGCGAGCACCGCGCCGCCGTTCAGCGGCGTCCCGTCGTGGAAGCGGACCCCGCCGCGCAACCGCGCGATCCATACCGTCGCGTCGGCGGAGGGGCGCAGCGAGAGCGCCAGCCCGGCCGGGATCGCGCTGCCGCGGTAGGGCCCCCGCAGGCGCGAGACCAGCGGCTCGTTGACCTGGCGCGAGACCAGCTTCGCCGCCGGGGTCGTCGCGGCGAGCGGATCGAGGTTGTCGGGCAGCTCCGGCATCGCGTAGCGGAGCACCCCTCCCCCTCCGGCCGGCGGAGCGTCGGTCGAGGTTGCGGGCGCCGAGTCGTCGCCGCCGCAGCCCGCGAGCGTGAGGACGGCGCCCAGGAGGGCAACCAACCTCCGCATGGCCCTAAATCTTCAGGAGGACGATCGCGTTCAGCGCCCAGAGGACGGAGAAGAAGATCGTCGCGCGGGTCAGGTTGCGCTCGACCATCGAGCCGCCGCCGATCCCGCCGCCGGCGCCGCCGATCCCGAAGGCGCCGGAGAGCCCCGCGTCCTTTCCGGAATGGAGGAGGACGAGGAAGATCACGATCACCGAGATAGCTACTTGGACTACTCCGAGCAGGGATTCCATCGGCGGAAGTCTAGCCAGGTCCTCGCGGCTTCTTCTCACCGTCGATCTGGTCGAGGATCTCGACCGCCTCGCGGCGCAGCTCGGCGTCCTGGCGGCTGAAGTCCTCCTCGCTCAGCTTGCCGCTCGCGCGGTCGAGCTCGGCGTCGCGGAGCTCGCGGTACTTGGCCTCCTTGCGCGCCTCGAGCTCGGCGAGTCGAGCCTCACGCCGCTCCTCCTCCCTGCCTCGAGCCGAAGGCTCCTCGGGGCGGCGGCGCAGCGGCGCGACCACGAACGCGATCGCGACGACGAAGATCAGCGCCGCGAGCAGCAGCTCGATCAAGCGCGCGAGAGCCCGCGGCCGAGCTTGGCCGCCGAGACGGCGCTGACGCGGCGCCGCGCCGCGGCCGAGGGCCAGACCGCGATCAGCCCGCCGCCGATCGCGATCAGGGCGCCGATCCAGATCCAGGTCACGAGCGGGTTGACGATCACGCGGAAGTTCGCCGGCGGCGGATCGCTCGCGTAGCTCTCGGCGATCGCGTTGATGACGAAGCCCTGGACGTCGGGGCGCGAACCGCCGAACTTGGCGTTGGCGCGCGCGATCGGCCCCTCGAGCGGGGTCAGGTCGGGCTGGAACGCGGCCCAGAAGTCCTCCCCGGCGCCCGCCTCGAGACCGACCTCGCTCGTCGCCTCGCCCTCGAAGAAGCGCCCGATCGGCCCCGCCGCGGGGTCCTGCCCCGGGTAGTAGTTGCGCTCGGTCGCGAGGGTCGAGAAGTCCTTGCCGTCGCGATCGACGTCGAGCACGGCGCCGAACGCGATCCGCTCGTTCCCGACGTCGACCGTCGGGCGCTCGTAGGTCACGGTGTAGTCGCCGACCTCGGCGCGCTCGCCGACGTCGAGGGTCAGGTCGCGGTTGGTCTGGAAGCTCGACGAGGCGGCGATCCCGATCAGCAGCACCGCGAGCCCGGCGTGGACGAGGTAGCCGCCGTAGCGACGCCGGTTGCGGCCCACGGTCGCCGCGAGCGCGACCGGGATCGAGCCGCCGGAGAGCGAACGCCGCGCCGACGCGCCGCGCCAGAACTCCTGCGCGAGCGCGGTAAGCGTGAACGCCGCGAGGCAGAAGAGCGCCAGCGCCCAGGGCGCGCCGGGCGCGTCGGAGAAGGCGAGCAGCGCGACCAGCGCCGCGATCGCCGCCAGCCCCGGCCAGAGCAGGACCCGGCGCGCGGCCGACGCACTGAACCGCCCCCACGCGACCAGCGGCCCGATCCCGGTGAAAAGCACGATCACGATCGCGATCGGGGTCGTGTAGCGGTCGAACCACGGCGCCGCGAGCGAGGAGCGCGTGCCGGTGAACGCCTCGGCGATCAGCGGGAAGAACGTGCCCCAGAAGATCACAAGGACGAGCCCGACGAGGAGCAGGTTGTTGACGAGGAAGATCGCCTCGCGCGAGAGCAGCGAATCGATCCGCCGCTCGGAGCGCAGCTCGTCGAGCCGCGAGACGATCAGCGCGGTCGAGCCGACCAGAACGACCGCGATCAGGATCAGCAGCGGAGTCCCCACCGTCGAGGCCCCGAAGGCGTGGATCGACTGCAGGATCCCCGAGCGGACGAGGAAGGTCCCGAGCAGCGCCAGGGTGAAGGTGGCGACGATCAGCGAGACGTTCCAGACCTTGAGCATCCCGCGCTTCTCCTGGACCATGATCGAGTGCAGGAACGCGGTGCCGATCAGCCACGGCATCAGCGCCGCGTTCTCGACCGGGTCCCAGGCCCAGTAGCCGCCCCAGCCGAGCTCGGTGTAGGACCAGCGCGCGCCGAGCAGCAGGCCGATCCCGAGGAAGGTCCAGGCGATCAGCGTGAAGCGGCGCGTCGCGCGGATCCAGCTCGCATCGAGCTTGCGCGCCGCCAGCGCCCCGATCGCGAACGCGAACGGGATCGAGAAGAAGACGTACCCCGAGTAGAGCATCGGCGGGTGGACCATCATGCTCGGGTGGCGGAGCAGCGGGTTGAGGCCCGCGCCCTCCATCGGCGCCGGGCTGAGCTTCTCGAACGGGGTCGAGGCGAAGAGCATCAACCCGATGAAGAAGGCGCCGAGGCCCATAAGCACCGCGGTCGCGTACGGCGCGATCTCGCGGTGGCGGTTGCGGGTCAGGTAGAGCACCGCGCTCGAGGCGAGCGAGAGCACGAACGCCCAGAGCAGCAGCGAGCCGGCCTGGCTCGACCACATCGCGGTCAGCTTGTAGAAGGTCGGCGTCGTGGTCGAGGAGTGGTCGGCGACGAGCTCGAACGCGAAGTCGTCGCGCAGAAATGCAGACTCGATCAGGACGACCGCGAGCGTCAGCAGCGCCGCGATCGCGTAGACGGCGCGCCGCGAGGAGTCGACCCAGCGCCGATCGCCGCTGCGCACCCCGTAGAGCGCGGCCGCGGCCGAGTAGAGCGCGAGCAGCAGGGCCAGGACCAGCGTGGCGGAGCCGAGCTGCGTCAGGTGTTCTTTTCCTCAGTGAACTTCGAGGGGCACTTCGTGACCAGGCTGTCGCGCTCGCCGACGAAGGTCCCGTTCTCGAGCTTGCCGGTGACGATCACCTCGCGGCCGTCGCGGAACGGGTCGGGGATCGTGCCGGTGTAGACGACCGGGACGCTCTCGGTGCCGTCGCGGTCGGCGACCCGGAAGCGGAGCTCCTCGCTGCCGCGCTCGATCGAGCCGGGGACGACCTTCCCGGTCAGCTCGTAGCTGTCGCTGCCGCCGCTCGCGAGCAGCTCCGAGGGCTGCTTGGCCTCGGTCGAGGCGCTGAACGACGTGTAGACGAGCCCGACGGCGAGCAGCACGGCCACCGAGAGCGCGACGACGAGTCGGATCTTTCGCTTGCGGGCAGGATCCATCGCCGGGGATTATCGCAACCCGGGCGCCCTGCCTGCGAGAATCGCCCTCGATGGCCGATTCGGGCGACAAGCCGGGCGACAAGGTGCTGCTGATCACCGGCGCCTCGAGCGGGATCGGCGCCGAGAGCGCCCGCCACGCGGCGCGGGCCGGCTACCGGCTCGTGCTCGGCGCGCGCAGCGAGCAGAAGCTCGACGATCTCGCCGCCGAGCTCGGCGGCGAGGAGCGGGCGGTCGCGGTGACGACCGACGTCACCGACTGGGACTCGGTCCAGGCGCTCGCCGCCGCGGCGAACGAGCGCTTCGGACGCCTCGACGCCGTCTTCGCCAACGCGGGGTTCGGCGCCAAGCGCGGTTTTCTCGAGGAGACGCCGGAGCAGTGGCGCTCGATGGTGCTGACCAACGTCTACGGCGTCGCGCTCACGATCCGCGCGACGCTGCCGGCCCTGCTCGAGCGGGGCTCGGGCCACGTCCTGATCACCGGCTCGGTCGCCGGGCGCCGGGCGTTGCCCGGTTCGCTTTACTCCGCGACGAAATGGGCGGTGACGGCGATCGGCGAGTCCCTGCGGCAGGAGCTGCGGCAGATGCACGACAACCACTCGATTCGCGTGACGCTGATCGAGCCGGGGATGGTGGCGACGCCGTTCTTCGATCAACCGCCGCAGAACGTTCTGCAGCCCGACGACGTCGCTCGGGCGCTGATGTACGCCCTCGAGCAGCCCGAGCACGTCGACGTCAACGAGATCCTGATTCGTCCCAGCTCGCAGGACGGCTGACCCGCCTTTCGCTGCCGCTGGCGCTGGTGGTCGCGGCGGCGCTGCGCGTCTACGCGCTCGGCGATCAGAGCCTCTGGTACGACGAGTGGGACACGGCGTTCATGAGCCAGTCCTCGTTCGGGGACATGCTCTCGCGCCTCGGGCCGGTCGAGCTCAGCCCACCCGTCTACTTCGTCGTCACCTGGCTCTGGGCGGTCCCGTTCGGCGACTCCGAGTTCGCGTTGCGCTCGGTCTCGGCGATCGCCGGGGTCGCGACGGTGTGGGTGCTCTATCTCGCTGGTCGCGATCTGTTCAGCCGCCGGGCCGGGCTGATCGTCGCCTGGCTCGCGGCGGTCAATCCGCTGCTCGTCTGGTACTCGCAGGAAGCCCGCTCATATTCGTTGATGCTGCTGTTCACCGCCGCGGCGTTCCTGTTCTTCGTCCGGGCGATGAAGCAGCCGGAGCGCGCCCGGTCCCAGCTCTACCTCTGGGGAGCCGCCTCCGCGCTGGCGATGGCGACCCACTACCTGACCGCGGTCCTGATCGTTCCCGAGGCGGCGCTGTTGTGGATCTCCGCCCGCGTCCCGCGGCGCCCGCTGCTCGGCGCGCTCGCGATCCCGACCGTCACCGGTCTCGCGCTGCTGCCCCTGCTCGCCAACCAGGTCGGCCACGGCAGCTGGATCAGCGAGCTGCCGCTGCGCCCGCGCGCCGAGGGCGTGTTCGAGAACATGGCGATCGGCTTCTATTCGCCGTTCGGGGTCCTGCCCTGGATCGTTGTTGCAGGACTCGCCGTGGCGGTGGTGGTTGCGTGGCGCGGCGGCCGCGAGGAGCGGCACGGGCTTTTCGTCAGCGGCGGGGTCGGTCTCGTCGCGGCGGCGCTGCTGATCGGCCCGATCGTGATCGGCCAGGACTACGTGATCACCCGGAACCTGATCCAGCTCTGGGTTCCGTTCGGCGTCGCGGCGGGCGTCGCGCTCGCCGCTCCCAGGCTCGGCCGGGCGGGGCCGGCGGCGACCGCGGTCCTCGCCGCGGTCTCGATCGCGCTGGTGTTCTGGGTCGCGAGCGATCCGAAGCTGCAGCGACCCGACTGGGAAGACCTCGCGGAGCAGGTCCCGCCGGCGACCCAGGAGCGGCTCTGGGTCGCGATGGCCGACCGCGGCTACAACCAGCGCCCGCTGTCGCTCTACATCGGCCCAAGCCGCGGTCTCGAGAACGGCCCGCAGCGGCTCGTCGCGGTGCGGGAGGTCGTGATCGCGCGGACGAAGGCGATCGAGAGCCACGCGCTCGGCACCTGTTTCTGGGGGGCGCTCTGCAATGGCAACTCGGGCGGCTACCCGTTCGAGCTGTCTCGCCGCTTCCGGCTCGTCCAGAAAGGCGAGACCGACCGCTTCGAGTTCGAGCGCTACGTCGCCCGCAAGCCGTCCAAGGTCCCGAAGTTCAACGGCCGCGGCCGCTACGTCGAGTCCCCGGCGGACTGAAGCTAGGAGGAGTCTTCCTCGGCCGCGGCGGCGCGGGCGTAGGCCTCGAGGCCGCCGCTCCGCTCCCAGATCGCGGTCAGCAGCTCCTCGAGCTGGGTTCGCTCGGCCGGTTCGAGGTCGGCGAACAGCTGATCCTCGGCCTCGTTCATCGCCTTCTCGGCTTTGGTCAGCACCGCGCGCGCCTTCGGGGAGGCCTCGACGATGTGCCGGCGCCGGTCCTCCGGATCGCGGGTACGCTCGGCGAGCCCCTTCTTCTCGAGCTCGTTGAGGACCCCGACGACGTTGGTCGGGTCGAGGTGCAGGTGCTCGGCGAGCGCGGCCTGGGTCAGCGGTCCGCTGTCGCGGAGCTCGATCAGCGTCGCGATGTGACGCGGCCGCAGGTCGACGGGCTTCAACGCCTCGGTGAAGCGGTGCATAGTGATCCGGCCGAGCTTGATCATCAGCAGACTCGGCCAGCGGCGGGCGATTCCGGGCGGAGCTGACTTCGTCGCTGCCCTAGACATGCTCAAAACTTAGCAGCGGTCAATGCTTGGTCTCAACCAACAAACCGACCGTAAGCGGCAGACCGGGCTCGAACCGGCGACCCTCAGCTTGGGAAGCTGATGCTCTACCAACTGAGCTACTGCCGCGCAGGTGCGGGATTCTAGGCGCGAGCGGAGGGGCCGGGCGGGAGGCGCCGGTTTAGACCGGCAGCCTCCGGGCCTTCTTGATGCACTTCTTGCGCGCCTTCTTCGATTTCTTCTTCTTGCACTTCACGAGAGCCGCAGCCCGCTGGCCGGTCGATGGCGCGGTTGCCACAACCACGCCCGCGGGAGGAGCGCCGGGCCCCGGGGCCGACGTAGGCAGGGCGCGCTCGAACGCGCCGATGTCGCATGCGCCGCCGGCCGGCTGTGGCCGGGCAACTCCTCGCTGGTCGACGGGCTGGCACCCAAAACCCGCGGCCGGAATCTGATCGATCGCGGGGCTGCCTTCCAGCAGCTCCATCGTTTTCGTGGCCCCACCGTTGTCAGCGAGCGGGCCGAGATCCGGATCCAGGTTGGTGGCAACCACTGCACAAACGACATCGCTGGGAAAGATCAGATTGTGGCCGTCGTTGACGAACCCGAGAGCACGACAAGGGCCGCCGACCAGGGCTGTGTTCTGGGAGAGGATCGTCCTTCCCAGGGTCAAGGTCCCGAGGGAAAAGATGCCGCCACCCGCGCCGTCCAGAGGCGAATTCCCAGGTCCACCCGGCGCATCGTTGGCAACCACCGTCGAGCTGTCCACTTCTATCGCTCCCGTTGTGGCGCTACCGCCCCCGAAACCCCCGACGCCGAGATCGCCGAGCGTGGTCCCGGTTCCCACGGCACCGGGGAGGCCGGCTGAATTGGCCCGCAATGTCGAGTTGGTAATCAGATCAGGGCCGAAGAGGCCGCCCCCGTGACCTCCGTTGCCGCTGTCACCGCCGTCGCCCACTGGTGTGCCGGATCCACCCGCACCGCCAGCACCGCCGACGCCCGCGAAATTGCCGTCGATCGTTGAGCCGGTGATGCTGACGAGGTCGCCGATGTCGGCGGAGGCTGCGCCGCCGCGACCGCCTTCTCCGCCCTCGCCTCCGTTGCCACCAGGCGCCCCGCCGCCGGCGCCGCCAGGCCCACCATCGCCACCCTTGCCGGCGGTGTTGTTCTCGATCTCAGAGTCGGTCAGCGTCAGATCGCCGTCGGTCAGCAGGCCGCCCCCCGATCCGCCGCCACCGCCTTGATCTCCATCCGCGCCCGCACCGCCCTCGGTTCCCGTCGCGCCGTCGCCCGCATGGTTGTTGGCGAGCGTCACCCGCACGAGGGTCAGATCGACGTCTCCCTGCCCGAGGATCCCGCCGCCGCCCTCTCCGGCCTCGCCGGCGAGAGTTCCATCGGGAGCATTGCCTCCCGTGATCGCCAGGTCCGCGAACGTGACCGCGACGGGGCCCGTGATCGTGAAGGCCCGATCGTTCGCGTCCCCCGAGATCGAAGTCGCGGCCGGGCCCTGGCCCGAAATCGTCACCGACTGGTCGATCGGGATGTCATCGATCAGTGCGGGGTCCCACGGAGCGTCGATGATCACGGTGCCACCCGCGTCAACATCGTCGACCTGCACGCGCAGCGATCCCGGTCCGGCGTCGTTCGCGTTGGTCACGTGAAGAACCGGAACGGCCTGCGCAGTCGCGGCAAGCGCTACGAATAGAGCGATCGCGAGTCCGACCGTCGCGCACGCGATCGCTCTTCGGTCTCCCCTCGTACGTCCCACTGAAGCAGTCACCGTACACCCTTATTGAGCAACGCCCGCCGGGGTGCTGATTCCCGGACAAATGGGCTCCATCTCTAAGCTCCGCGGCGAATGAGCGCCAGGGTCTTCGCCGCCTTCATCGCCGTGTGCGCCGTCGTCGGCCTGCTCGCCTACGGGCTGCTCAGCAAGGGCGAGAGCGCGCTCGCGCTCGGCGAGCCGGCGCCGGACAAGGAGCTGTCCGTTCTGGGCGGCGAGGGGACGGGCAAGATCGCCGATTACCGCGACCAGTGGGTGCTGGTCAACTTCTGGGCCTCGTGGTGCGAACCGTGCCGCGACGAGGCCCCGGCGCTCGAGGCGTTCCAGAAGCAGCACGCGCCGGGCGCGACGGTGCTCGGGATCAACCTCGACGACGCCACCGATGACGCCGAGAAGTTCGTCGCCGAATACGGGCTCACCTACCCCCAGCTCCGCGACGGCGACGGCCGCGAGCGCCGCGACGAGTTCGGGATGACCGGGTTTCCGGAGTCGTTCCTCGTCGACCCGAACGGCAACCTGGCGCTGATCCGCCGCGGGCCGGTGACCGAGCAGTACCTGAACGAGACCGTCGCCAAGGTGATTCAGGGAAGGTGACCCGGATCGCGGCGCTGGCGGCGCTCGTCTCGCTCCTCCTCCCCGCCGCGGCGTTCGGCGCCGCCTCGCTGCCCGACATCGAGGACGAGGTGATGTGCCCGATCTGCGGCACGACGCTCGAGCTCTCGAACGCGCCCCAGGCCGAGCGCGAGCGGATCCTGATCCGGCAGCTGATCGACGAGGGCCTGACCAAGGAGGAGATCAAGGACGAGCTCGTCGCCGAGTACGGGCCCGACGTGCTCGCCGAGCCCGAGGACAGCGGCTTCGACCTCGCCGCCTGGGTGCTGCCGCTCGCGGGCGGCGCATTGGCGATCCTCGGGGTCGGCCTGGCACTGCGGCGCTGGCGGGGCGACGCGCGGCGCGAAGCCATCGCCGCGAAGCGCCCCGAGGGCGAGGACGCCGAGCGCCTCGACGCCGACATCGCCCGCTACGACCTCTGAAGCGCGCATCCGTCCACGGTGAACCGGCGCGCCGCCCTCGTCCGTAGAATCTCTCAACTTCATGCAGGCGAATCCGAAGACCGGCGGGAGGCCGGCCGACGCGCTCGCCCACCTCTTCGATGAGCACGTCTGGGACGTCTACGGATTCATCGCTTATAGGTTGGGCAACCGCGCCGACGCCGAGGACCTGACCCAGCAGACTTTCGAGCGCGCGCTGAAGGCGTGGCGGCGCTACGACCCCTCGCGCGCCCAGCCGCGGACCTGGCTGATCGCGATCGCGCGCAACCTCGTCGTCGACCACTACCGGCGCGACCGCTCGCGGCTCCACCGCTCGATCGGGGGCGAGAACGGCATCCCCGAGGAGGAGCTCCCGGCCGAGGAGGGCCCGGAGGTCGCGGGCGTCTCGGAGCCGCTCGCGAGCGCGCTGCTCAGTCTCAGCCAGCGCGACCGCGAGGTCGTCGCGCTGCGCTTCGGCGGCGACCTGCGCGGGCCGGAGATCGCCGAGATGCTCGACCTCGAACTCGCCAACGTCCAGCAGATCCTCTCGCGCTCGCTGCGCAAGCTGCGCGGCGAGCTCGAGCCGGCGCCGAAGCCGAAGCCGAAGCGCAAGCCACGCCAGGCAAAACCGAAGCCGAAGGCAAAGGCGACCGCGAAGGCAAAGGCCAAGCCTGCGGCGAAGAAGAGGCCCGCTTCACGCGCGGCGGCGAAGCCGCGGCGCGGGAAGTCGACCTAGGCGGCGAAGGGGCCGGTGCCGGCGACGCCGAGCGCGGCGACGGCGAGCAGCAGGAGCCCGGTCGAGGCGTAGCCGAAGATCATCGCGCCGAGCGCCCGCGGAGCCCCGGCGCGCGGGCTGACGAGTCGCGAGCGGACCTCGCTGCGCAGCCCCGGCGGCGGAACGGGGCGGTCGGTGGCGAGCTCGGCGGCGAGCTTGAGCAGCGCCCGCTTCTCGGTCGCCTTCAGGCCCGGCTCGAGGTCGGCCTCGAAATCGGCCGGCTCGGGAAGGCCGCTCGCCTGCTGGTCGGATCGTCTCGGCATCTCGGCTCTCCTCATCCGGTTGGGTTCGCGAACAGGATCGATCTCGGGTTCAAGGCCTTGGCCCGCCGATATGCGGCGACCGAGGCCGGCGCGCGGCCGCTCTCGGCCTCGAGCCGCGAGAGGATCAGCCAGGTGCGCCAGTTGTGCGAGTCGGCCCGGGTCGCCTCGCGCGCGGCGGCCGCCCCGGCGGCGTACTCGCCCATCAGCTCGAGGACCAGCGCCTCCTGGAGCTTCGGGGTCGCCGCGTAGGGCTGGAGGTCGTGGGCGCTCCTCGCGTCATCGAGCGCCGCGGGCAGGTTCCCCGCCCGCGCCTCGGCCTGGCTGTCGCGGACCGACATCGCGCCGCGGAGCGGGATCGCGATCGCGACCAGGGCGACGATCCCGCAGCCGATCAGCGCCGCGCGGGCGATCGGGCGCTCGCTCGCCTTCGGCGGCGAGTAGCGCCGCGAGGCGAGGATGCCCCCGGCGAGGACCATGAACGCGATCGGGATCACCGAGAGCTCCCAGACCCAGTCGATCGAGGCGGCGACCGCGAACGCCGCGGCGCTCGCCGTCGCGGCGGCGTACGGCCAGCGCCGCTCGGAGCTCTCCTGGAACGAGCGGCCCGCGCCGACGCCGAGCACGAGAAGGATGAAACCCGCGATCAGCGCGAAGCCGATCACCCCGAGCTCCCCGAGAGTCTCCATATACAGGGAGTGGGCGTCGCGGACCGAGATCGGAAGCGTGCCCTTCTCGGCCCACCAGGACTCGAACGTCCCGGGGCCGATGCCGACCAGCGGCTCCGCGTCGTTGGCCTCGTCGGCCGAGGTCCAGGTTTGGTACCGGCCGCCGCCGCTCGAGCTGTCGAAGCGCGCAACTCCGGCGCCGCCTCCCTCCGGAGTCTTGAACCGATCCCAGCGATCGGAGAGCTCTCCGGGCAGGCCGACACCGATCGCGGCGACGAGCGCCACGAGCCCGGCGACGATCGCGGTCGGGAGCGCGATCCGCTTCGGCACGACGACCCTGCGCACGACCCCGTAGCGCGCCGCGAGCCCGATCGCGACCTGGAGCAGCGCGACGCCGCCGCAGACGACGATCGTCATCGCCAGCATCTCGTCGCCCTGGTCGCGGGCGAGCGCGGTGGTCAGGCCGTCGCTGAGCTCGTCGCGCTGGAGCGCGGCGAGGATCAGGATCGCGCTGCCCGCGGCCGCGTTGAGCAGGCTCGGGAGCGCGATCATCCGGCGCGGCGCGAGCGCCATGAAGACGACGAGCGCAACCCCGACCTCGATCGCGCCGCCGCGCGAGAGCGTGAAGAAGATCGCAAGGGCGAGCGCGGGCAGCGCCGCGGCGGCGAGCGCGCGGGCGGCGACCGCGCGGGCCTGGATCGCGACGAAGAGCAGCAGCGGGACCCCCATCGCGAGCAGCGCGGCAACGCCGTTCCAGTAGTTGAGCGGATAGCTGAGCCGGTTCTGCGGCGTGTCGAGGACGGCCGCGGTCTGATCGGTCGGGAACCAGCTCGGGTGCAAACGCGACAGCAGGGCCAGGACCCCGACCACGGCGATCCCGCTTGCGAGCCCGTTGACGAGCCGCCGCGTGTCGCCGGGGCTCCGTGCGGAGAGAACGAGCCCGAAGACGCCGAGGTAGGTCGCGACGCGCGCGAACTCCGTGACGCTCGCCTCCGAGCTCTCCGACCAGGCGATCCCGAGCCCGGTCCAAAGCATGAACCCGCCGAGCAGCCCGAGCCCGACCCAGCCGACGCGCTGGAGCCCGGTCGTCGGCAGGACGCCGATCGCTGCACCGAGCAGGACGATCCACCAGACCGCGATCCCGACCTCGCTGCGGACGATCGCCTCGTAGCCCCCGCCCTCGAGCCCGAGATAGACGACGAGCATGAACGGAAGCGCGAAGGTCGCGGCGCGCGGGCCGTAGCGCCGCATCGCGTCGGCGGCCGCGCTCCAGTCGAGCGCGGCGAGCGCCGGCCTCCCGGTCGAAGTTGAGTTAGAGCTCTCTGGCATCGGTGCTTCCAACGCTGCGTTCATTCCTACGCGCTCGCCGGCCGAATGCTGACGCTGTCAGGGTCGGCCGCGACTCTGCGTAACACTATGGACATGCGCCAGGCCCCCACATCGCTTCCCGCCAGGACCGCGATCGCGTCGTTCGCGCTCGTCGCGCTGCTCGCCGTCCCGACCCTCGCTTCGGCCCGGAACCTGCCGAGCGGCTCGGCGGTCGACCAGTACTCGGAGAGCATCCCGAACGCCGGCGGCAAGCGCAAGAGCGACGACAAGGGCGGTGGCGGCGCCCCCGCCGCGATCCCGCCCCAGACCCAGGCCCAGCTCGAAGGGCAGGGCGCCGACGGCAACGGGGCGGCGAAGCTCGCACAGGTGACCGGGCCGGGCAACTCCGGCGACGGCGACTCCGGCTCCGATGGCCTCGGCTTCATCCTGCCGCTGATCCTGATCGCGAGCCTGCTCGCGGCGGTCGCTCTGTACCTCGCGCGGCGGCGCCTCGGCGCGACCTCGGGCTGAGCCGATGCGGCGCCTCGGACCGGCGCTGGCATGCATCGCGCTGCTCGCGTTCTGCGGCTCGGCGCAAGCGGCCCGCGGGCTGACGACCGGCTTCGTCGAGGGCCGCTACGCCTCGCCCGACGCGGCCGAGCGCAACCTCGCGTTCGACCGCACGGTCGAGGCGCGCGCGGGGATGATCCGCATCTCGGTGGCCTGGGGTGCGGTCGCGCCGACCCAGCCCGCCAACCCGGCCAACCCCGCCGACCCCGCGTACCGGTTCACCGCGATCGACAACGCGGTCCGCGGCGCGAGCGCGCGCGGGCTCGACGTCCTGCTCACCGCCGCGTTCGCGCCGCGCTGGGCCGAGGGCGCAAACCGCCCCGCCGGCGCCCCGGCCGGAACCTGGGAGCCGCAGGCGGCGGCGTTCGGGACGTTCGGGCAGGCGCTGGCGCGTCGCTACGACGGCTCGTTTCCCGACCCGCAGGGCGGGACGCTGCCGGCGGTCCGCAACTATCAGGCCTGGAACGAGCCCAACCTCTCCGACTACCTGACCCCGCAGTGGCAGGGCGGCCCGAGGAGCCCGGCGATCTTCCGCGACCTCGTCAACGCGTTCTACGACGGCGTCAAGGGCGTCCGCGCCGACAACCTCGTCGTCACCGGCGGGACCGCGCCCTACGGCGACAAGCCGGGCGGCGCGCGGATCCGCCCGATCGCCTTCCTGCGCTCGTTCCTCTGCGTCAAGAACCGGGCCAAGCTGCGCCGCGCCCGCTGCCCGGTCAAGCCCAGGTTCGACGTCCTCGCCCACCATCCGATCAACACCTCGGGCGGGCCGCTGCGCAGCGCGATCAACCCGGACGACGCCTCGACCCCGGACCTGCCCGAAGTCATGCGCGTGCTGCGGGCCGCGGAGCGCAAGCTGCGGCTGAGCCCGCGGCGGCACCCGCTCTGGGTGACCGAGTTCTGGTGGAACACCAACCCCCCGAACCCGATCCGCGGCGTGGCCCCGGCCAAGCAGGCGGTGTGGATACAGCACGCCCTCTATCTGTTCTGGAAGTCGAAGGCCCAGGTCGCGCTCAACCTCCAGCTCCAGGACGCCGCATTCAACCCGGCCGATCCGCTCGGGAGCCAGGCCGGGCTGTTCTTCGCCGACGGTCAGGCGAAGCCGTCGCTGGCCACGTTCCGGTTCCCGTTCGTCGCCGAGCGGCTCTCCCCCCGCCGGGTGCGGATCTGGGGCAAGGCGCCGAGCTCGGGGACCGTGCAGGTGCAGCGCAGCGGCCGGACGGTCAGCTCGCTCGGCGTCGCCGCCGGCGACGTCTTCACCAAGGTCCTGAAGCTACGCGGAGCGGCGAAGCTGCGGGCGACGCTCGGCGGAGAGCAGAGCCTGATCTGGACGGTTCGCCGCAGGCCGGCCGAGAAGCCGGCGCGCGGGGCGGGCTAGGACTTCTTCGAAGCGGCCGCGGGAGACTTTGCGCTGGGCTTCTTGGCCGCGGCGGCCTTGGTGCGAGCCTTGGCGAGCTCGTCCTCGAGCTTCTCGATCTTGGCGTTCGCGGCGTCGAGGTCGCGCTGGGTGCGGCGCAGCTCGGACGTAAGCCGGCGCTTCTCCATCACCCGGCCGAACCGCTTCTTCGGCCGCGGCTGGGAGGACTCGGGGCCGGGGCGCTCGGAGGCCGCGGCCTTGTTCCTGGAGCTCTTGGGACCGCCGGAGGCAGATCCTGATTTGGTCGCGACGGCGTCCGGCAGCCACTCGCTGCGCTTCGCGCGCCGCGAGCTCGCGCTCTTCGCCGAGGAGGAGCGCTTCGACTTCGCTGAACGCGCCGAAGCCTTCTTGCTTGGAGCCCGGCCCGATCCACCGGCGTTCGTATGCCAGGCGCTCGCGCCGGTCCCGTCCTTGCGACCGCCGTTGCTCATTCCGCGCCAGGCTATCATTCCGCCGCCGGCCCAAGGAATTGCGGCAGGGACCCGTACGACGCTGCTAGATTCACCGACCCAAGGAGGACTCCGACTGCATGCCTGATTCCAACGACACGACGTCGCTCCGCGACTACTTTGCGGTGCTGCGCAACCAGCGCTGGCTGATCCTCGGGATCACGCTGGTCGCGGTCGCGATCGGAATCGGCTATTCGGTTCTCAAGGACCCCACTTACACGGCCGAGGCGACGCTCGAGTTCAAGAACCCGAGCGCCGACCTGACCGTCGTCGCGCCGGGCTCGCAGGTGATCCCGGACCTCAACCCCGCCGCGGCAGCCGCGGCCGACAGCCGGGTCGTCACCCGCGACGACGTCGTCCAGCGCGTCGCCAAGCAGGTGCCCGAGCTCGACATGAGCGAGGACGAGCTTCGCGACTCGATCACCGCCGAGGTCCAGACCGACTCGAACCTGGTCGCGATCGAAGCTTCGAGCGGCGACGCCGACGAGTCGGCGCTGCTCGCGAACGCCTTCGCGGACGAGACCACGCTCGCGGTCCAGACCGAGCAGCGCAAGAGGTACGCCCAGTCGGTCAAGGAACTCCAGCGGGCCCTCGACGAGGGTGGGCTCGATCCCTCGCTCGAGGCCTCCTACAACACCGCGATCGGACGCCTCGACACGCTGAGCAGGGTCGCCGAGCCGGTCGCAGTCACCCGGCCCGCAACGGAGCCGGACAGCCCCTCCTCCCCGAAGCCGGTCAGGGACACGATCCTCGCCGCGATCCTCGGCCTGCTGCTCGGGATCGGCGCCGCCTTCCTTCGCAACGCGCTCGACCGCCGGATCAAGGACTCGCACGAGGTCCAGCGCGAGCTCGGGCTGCCGCTCGTCGGTTACGTCCGCTCCGACACCCTCGGGCTGACCGGGATCGGCCGCAACGGCGACAGCTTCGTCTCCGAGGACGACCTCGAGGCGTTCCGGATCCTGCGCACGAACGTCGACTTCCTACCCGGCGACGAGGAGATCTCCTCGCTGGTCGTGACCAGCGCGCTGCCCGAGGAGGGCAAGAGCACGGTCGCCGCCTGGTACGCCTACGTGAGCGCGGTCGCCGGCCGCCGCACGCTGCTCGTCGAGTGCGACTTCCGCCGCCCGGTGCTCGCCACGCGCTTCGGCGTCGAGGGCACCCCGGGGCTCTCCGAGTATCTCGGCAACGGGTTGAAGCCGAAGGACATCCTGCGGACGGTCGAGGTCAAGGGCCGCGAGGCGATCGACGTGCTGCCGCTGATCCCCGCCGGCGAGAACGTCTTCCAGCCGACCGAGATGATCGCCTCGCAGAAGTTCAAGGACTTCGTCGGAGAGGTCAGCGACGCCTACGACCTGGTCGTCTTCGACAGCGCGCCGCTGCTCCCGGTCAGCGACACGCTCCAGCTCGTGCCCGAGGTCGACGGGGTGCTGTTCTGCGTCCGGCTCGACCAGACGACGCGCGATCAGGCCCAGGCCGCCAAGCAGGCTCTCGAGCATCTCTCCGACAAGCCGACCGGCCTCGTGATCACCGGGGTTCAGCGCGGCGGTGAGGACGACTACTACGGGTACTACTCGTCGTACCGCACCTCCTCCCGCGCCGCAGCAGCGCCCCCAAGTTGACCCTGAGCCCCAGAGCCACCGCCGGCTGGGCGCACTACGTGTTTCCGGTGGGTGCGCTCGCCGGACTGCTCGCGATCTTCGGCTCGGAGACCGAGCTGCTCTACCCCGCGATCGGGCTCGGCGTTATCGCGGTCGGCGCGCTGGCGCTGCTGCGCCCGATCTACGCGATCTACCTCGCCGTGATCCTGATCCCGTTCGAGACCGCGACGGCCCAGTCCCAGAACTTCGGCATCACGCCGACCGAGGCCGTCCTCGTCGCCGCGGCCGTCGGCTGGCTCGCGCGCAGGCTCGCGAAGGGCGGCGAGATCCCGCGCACGCTGCTGCTCGGCCCGATCCTGCTGCTGCTCGCGGCGCACATCCCGAGCCTGTTTCTCGCCACCGACCAGTTCGTGGTCTTCAAGCAGATGTTCATGTGGACTGCAGGGCTCCTGCTGCTGCTCGCCGTCGTCTCCGACCCCGACGAGCACGCCACCGAGCGGCTCGCCGGGGTGATCGCGATCACCGGCGCGATCGTGGCGGCGGTCGCGATCGTCAAGTCGGCGGGCGGGACGCAGTACGTGCAGGATTTCGGCGGGATCGTCACCAACCGCGCGGTCGGCCCGTTCGCGAGCCCGGTGCTGCTCGGGACCTTCATCGCCTTGATCGTCCCGGTCCAGCTCGCGTTCATGCTCCGGGGGCGCCTGCCCCTCTATCGGGCCCTCGGGCTCGCGGCGACGACGCTCTCGTTCGGCGCCCTGGCGCTGGCGCTGGCGAGGAGCGCGATGGTCGCGCTCGCGGTCGCCTGCCTCTGGCTGGTGGTTTTCTGGCGCCCGGCGCGCAAGCCGGCGCTCGGGCTGGCGATCGTGGTCCTCGCGATGTTCGTGACCAAGTTCAATCCGGCCCCGGCCGTGTTCGACACCGAGGTGATCGAGGAGCGGATCAGCTCGATCGGCTCGCCCGACACCCACACCGCCGAGCTCCGGTTCCAGATCTGGCGCAAGACGCCGGAGATGTTCATCGACAACTTCCCGTTTGGATTCGGGCCCAAGAACCTGCCCGTGCGCGCGGCCGAGTACGACCTCGTCTACCTGGTCGGGGCGCCCTCGAACGCCCACGACACGCCGCTCGTGATCGCGACCGAGCTCGGGGTCCCGGGGTTGATCGCGGCCGCCTGGCTGTTCTTCGCCGTGATCCAGACGCTGCTCGGAGCGCTCAAGAACCGCGACCCGTTCGAGCACTCGCTCGCGATGGCGCTCGTCGCGACCTTCCTCGTGCTCGCCGTCGACGCGATCACCGGCTACTCCTACGGCGCGAACGCGTTCTTCCTCGTCACGATCCTGCTCGCCGGGCTCGCCGCCCGGCTCTGGCGCCAGCAGCGGATGAGCCAACCGGCGCCCACCGCGCCGGCGGAGGAGCAAGACCCTCCTCGGCCGGGCCTCGCGACGCCGCCGGCCGAGCGCGAGCTCGCCCACGCCTGAGCGGGCCGCGGTGCGGCGGCGGTTCAACATCGCGCCCGAGCCGGCGGGCCCGCTGCGGACGATCCGCGACGCGGGGCGGCGAACCCTGCCGCCGCGCTACGGCACCGACCTCTGGGACCAGCGGTTCCGCGAGCGGCTCGGCGCGCTGCTCGCGCCCGGGATTGCGATCCTCGACGTCGGCGCGGGGCGACGCCCGACGCTCGCGCCCCCCGAGCGGCCCGACGGCTCGAGCTACGTCGGCCTCGACCTCGACGCCGAGGAGCTCGCCGAGGCCGAGCCGGGCAGCTACGACGAGACCGTGACCGCGCCGGCCGAGGAGCGGGTCGAGTCGCTCGAGGGCAGGTTCGACCTCGTGCTCAGCTTCTTCGCCTTCGAGCACGTGACATCGACCGCGGCGGTGCTCGAGAACATCCGCTCCTACCTGAAGCCGGGCGGGAGCGTGCTCGCCCAGCTCGCCGGCGCCAACTCCCCCTTCTCGCTCGCCAACCGGATGCTCCCGGGCCGGCTCTCGAAGACGGTGCTCTCGAGGACGCAGTCGCGCGAGCCAGACAGCGTCTTCCCCGCGCTGTATGACCGCTGCTCGCACACCGAGCTCAACGCACTGCTCGACGGCGACTGGTCGGAGGCCGAGGTCGTGCCGCTCTACACGGGGGCGGGATACGTGCTGTTCTCGAGGCTGCTGACCGCCGGCTACGTCGCCTACGAGGAGTGGACCTACCGGCGCGACCGGCGCGACCTCGCCCCGTACTACCTGCTCGCGGCGCGGAAATGACCAAAGCCGTCTTCGTCGTCTCCAAGCATCCTTTCGGGGAGGTCCAGGACGGCGACACGAGGATCACGAGGCTGCTGCTCGAAGCGGCGGCCGAGAGCGCGAGCGTCGGGGTCGTGACGCTCGCCGAGCGCCCGGCTCCGAGCCAGGGGCACGAGATCCTCGAGGTCCCGAAGCCGCCAGTCCGGCTCGCCCGGCTCGCGGGGTCGAGCGCCGCCCGGCGACGGAGCCTGATCCATACGCGCTTCGCGCCGGCGGCGCTGACCCGGGCGCTCGATGAAGTCACCGCCGACGTGCTCGTCGCGCGCCGCGCCTACATGGCCCAGTCGGCGATCGACGCCGGCCGTGTGCCGCCGCGCGACCGGCTGCTCGTCCTCGTCGACGTGCTCGAGTCGATGGTCCTGCGCCGGCGGCGCTCGGCGCTGCGGCCGCTGCTCGCGCTCGAGGCGCGGCGGACGCGCCGCGACGAGCTGCGCAGCGTCCGCGCGGCCTCCGAGGTCGCCTACCTCAGCGACACCGAGCGCGACGAGCTCGGCGAGGGGCCCGCGGGGCCGCGCCTCGACCTCGTCCTGCCCGCGGCCGAGCGGCCGGCGGGGCTCGACGATCCGCTGGCGCTGTTCGTCGGCGACCGCCGCTGGCCGCCGAACGCCGAGGCGCTCGCGAGCTTGCTCGCGCTTTGGCCCCGGATCGCGCGCGAGGTGCCCGGCGCACGGCTCCTGATCGTCGGCGCGCCGGGACCGGGCGAGCGCCCCGCCGAGCTGCCCGGGGTCGAGACCGCGGGCTTCGTCGAGGATCTCGACCAGGCCTGGCGCTCAGCGGCAGTCCTGCTCGCACCGATCCCGATCGGCGGCGGCGTGCGGGTCAAGGTGCTCGACGCGGCTCGCCACGGCGTCCCGGTCGTCGGCTCGCCGGCTGCGATCGGCGCGACGAGCGAGTACCTGCCGCTCTCGGCGCAGCCCGGGGACGAGGAGTTCGCGGCCGCGGCCGCGGCGCTGCTCGCCGATCCCGCCCGACGCCGAGCCGAGGGCGAGGCGCTCTTCGATGTCAATCGCACGCTCGCGGCTGATGGCTTCGTCGAGCGGCAACTCGCGGCGCTGCTCGGCTAGGTCTTCGGGCGCCGCTTCTTCGCGCGCTTCTTCTTCGGCGCGCAGCCTCGGGCCCGACGCTTGCCCTTGCGCCGCGACGTCGCGCGCCGCAGTCGCTTGCAGCTCCGGGGACCCACCGTCGGCTCGGCTCCGGGCCCGACGCCGGGCCCGGCATAGAAGCCGTCGGACGGTCCACCGCCCGGACCGGGATCGGGGTCGGGGTCGGGGTCGGGATCGGGATCGGGCGGCGGGGCTTCGCTGCCTCCGCATTCGGTTCCCGCGCATTCGCTGAGCCGGTCGAGCTCCTCGTCGAGCTCGGCCTCCGCTGCGGAATACGACGGGTCGTCGTGGCGGCTCTGGAGCTCGAAGGGGTCCTGCTCGAGGTCGTAGAGCTCGCGCTCGCCGTTGCTGTGGCGCGCGTACATGTAGTCGTCGGTCCGCAGCCCCCGGAATACGATCTTGACGTCCTGGGGCACGTACTCGCCGCCTTCGTTGTACCAGGCCTCGAGCAGGATGTCGCGGTTCCAATCGAGCTCCGGGTCGGCGAACAGCGGCCGCAGCGAGCGCCCGTCCTGGTCCCGCCCGGCGGTGCCCCCGGCGAGGTCGAGGAGCGTCGGAACGAGGTCGATGTTGGCGACCAGCTCGTCACGCGTCTGGCCCGCGGGGACGCCGGGGCCGCGAATGATCAGCGGCACCTTGATCGAGGGCTCATAGGGAAGCACCTTGCCGGTCCGCCAGCGGTGGTGGCCCTGGAGGAAGCCGTTGTCGGAAGTGAAGATGATCACGGTGTTGTCGAGCTCCCCGGTCGCGGTCAGGGTCTCGACGATCTCACCGACCATGTCGTCGACGGCGAGCAGCGACTCGAGACGGTTGCGGTATTGACGGGTGATCACCGTCTCGGCGGCGGCGTTGATCGGTGCCATGTTGCGGGTCAGCTCGGGCTTGTCGGAGACGTCGGCCTCGTTGTAGTTAGGCGGCTTGGGCAGCGGCTCGGTGGCGAACGCGTTCTCGTGGCGCGGTGCCGCACGCGGATCGTTGAAGCATCCGCACTCGACGTGCGGCGCGAACGGCGCAGCGGAGAGGAAGAACGGTTGGGTCGAGGGGGCACGGCGCTCGATGAAGTCGACGGCCTTGTCGGTGAACACATCGGTCTGGTAGGCCGCGGGGTCTTCCAGGAGGCCGTTCCCGTAGATCACGTTCACGCCGTTCTCGTTTATGTAGTACCAGAACGCACCTTGGCCGTAGGTGCCGTACCACTCGCTCCAACCGGCCGGGATCGGGTCGGTGGGCGCATAGCCGTGTAGGTAGCGGCCGATGTGCGCCGTCGCGTAGCCGGCGTCCTGCATCCATACCGGCATCGTGTTGCCGATCGTCGGCTTGAGCTTGCCGTAGCCGCCGAGCGGCGGCTCGTTGCTCAAGACCCCGTGGTTGTGCGCGTACTGACCGGTCATGAAGGTCGCCCGCGAAGGGCAACAGAACGAGTAGCTCGCGAAGCTGTTCTCGAAGCTGACGCCTTGCTGGGCGAGCAGCTCCTGGACCTTCGGCATCGCCGTGATCGATTCGGAGTCCTGGTCGTCGGTCATCACGACGACGATGTTGGGGCGCGGCTCGCCCTCGGCGCGGTCGTCGGCGGCGCCGCTCTGCGGCGCGAGGGTCGCGGCGACCAGCAGACCGGCGAGCAGGACGGGAGCAAACGCCCTGCTGAGCGCGAGCCCGTTGATCTAGCCCCCCGCCGCGCGGCAGGAGGCGCCCGAGCAGGCCTGCAGTCTCGCGAGCAGCGCCGTGAGCGAGCCCTTGATGCCCGCGAACGCGGGGTCGGCGTGGCGGCTCTGGAGCTCGGAGGGGTCGGTGACGAGGTCGTAGAGCTCCTCTTCGCCGGTGCTGTAGCGGGCGTACATGTAGCGATCGGTGCGCACCCCCTGGAACAGGATCTGCGGCCCCGGGCCGAGCTCGCCCGCGGCGTTGAAGTAGGACTCGAGCAGGATCCCGCGGTCGAGGCCGGCGCTCGTGCTCGAGATCACCGGGCGCAGCGATCGCCCGTCGAGCGGCCGGCGAGCCTTCGCCTTGGCGAAGTTGAGGATCGTCGGCGCGAGATCGACGTTGGCGACGAGCTGGTCGCGAGTGACGCCGCGCGGGATCTTCGGCCCGCGGATCATCAGCGGGACCTTGATCGAGGGCTCGTACGGCAGGACCTTGCCGGCGGCCCAGCGGTGCTCGCCCTGGAGCCAGCCGTTGTCGGAGGTGAAGATGAAGACCGTGTTCTTGAGCGCGCCCGTCTTGCGCAGCGTCTTGACCAGCGTCCCGATCATGTCGTCGACCGAGAGCAGCGACTCGAGCCGGTTGCGGTAGAAGCTCGTGATCTGGTTCTCGATCAACGGCCCGATCGGGCTCAGGCCGGCGGTCAGCGCCGGCTTGTCGGACATGTCGGACTCGTCGTAGCTGGGCGGCTTCGGCAGCGCAGCGTTCGCGAACGCCCCCTCGTGGCGGGGCGCCGCGCGCGGGTTGTTGTTCTCGCAGTTACAGATGTTCGGGGCCTCGGCGTGGGGCGCGAACGGGGCGACCGTGAGGTAGAACGGGTTCGGCTTCGGCGCCTGGCGCTTGATCACCCCGACCGCCTTCTTGGCGAAGACGTCGGTGCTGTACTGCGACGCGTCGGCGACCCCGGGCGAGCCGTGGATCTGGGCCCTGCCGTTCTCGTTCATCAGGAACCCGTGGTTGACCCCGCCCTCGTACGCCGCGTGCCATTCGGTCCAGCCGGGCGGGACCTTCGGCGTCTCGTAGCCGAGCATGAACGACCCGACGAGCGCCGTGCTGTAGCCGGCTCGCTGGAGCCATACCGGCAGCAGGTTCTTAGCGGTCGGCGCGAGCTGCTGGAACCCTCCGATCGGCGGGCCGTTGCTGAGCACGCCGTGGTTCTTGGCGTACTGGCCGGTGAAGTACGTGGCCCGCGAGGGACAACAGAACGAGTAGTTGGTGACGCTGTTCGGGAAGCTGACCCCCTGGCCGGCGATCAGCCGCTGGAGATTGGGCATGAAGGCGGCCGAGGCCATGTCCTGGTCGTCGGTCATCACGACGACGATGTTCGGGCGGCGGTCCTTCTTGGTCTTCTTGGCTTTCGCGTCTCCCCCGCCCTTCCCCTTCGCCGCGTCGGCGGCGGGGGCGATCGCGAGCAGCGCGCAGAGCGCTGCGACGATTGCCGCGGCGCTCATCGAGCCTCGGATCAGCTTCGTTTCACCCGTCAACTGCATGTCCCTACCTTTCGCTCCGCTGAGTACCCCGACGCTCGTTCAGTCGCAAATACTAACCACCGCATCCCCCCGGGGTTGCGGTTCAGACGTGCTCGGCGGCCGGCTGCGCACCGGCGCCACGGACGATCCGGTCGCGCACGAAGACGGCCCCGGCCGGGACGTCGTCCTCGACGAACGAGCTCGCGCCGATCACCGCGTTTGCGCCGATCGCGACGCCGGCGGCGATCACGCTGTTGGTGTGGACGACGACGCCGTCGCCGAGCGCCGGCCCGGGGCCCGATCCGGTGCCTCCGAGCGTGACGTTGTGGTAGAGCGTCACGTCCTCGCCGACCCTGGTCCCGCCCGAGAGCAGGATCCCGAACGGGTGCGGGAGGTTGAGCTTCGGGCCGAGCTCGCAGTCGCGCTCGAGGTCGATCGAGTGCTTGGCGAGCAGCAGGTGGCGCCAGGGCCCGAAGAACGCGGACGGAGCGGCGAGCGCGGCGCGGATCATCGTCACGGCGTGCAGCGACGGGTTGGTGAGGAAGCGGACCGGGGCGCGGCGGCGGCGCTCCGAATCGGTCTCCTCGCGGCCGTCGTAGAGCCGCCGGTAGTCGGTCGCGAGCAGGGCACGGAAGCCGTGCGGCGCGGATGCGGCCGGGTCGCTCATCGCCGTAGGGATTGAAGCAAGTTCACTCGTCGGCTCCGCGGCGCTTGACGACCGCCCCGGGGGCGACGTCGCGGGTCACGTAGGCGCCGGGCTCGATCACGGCGTCGTCGCCGACCGTGATCGGGCCGAGGATGTAGGTCCCGGTGCCGACCACGACCCGGTCGCCGATCACCGGGCACGGGAGCCGCTCTCCGGGCGGCGGCGCCGCCGCGAAGCCGATGTTGACGTTGTGGTGGATCGTCGCGTCGCTGCCGATCCTCGTCCCGGGGCCGATCAGGATGTTGAACGGGTGCGGCATGTGCAGCCCGGGGCCGACCTCGAAGCGGAAGATCTCGATCCGGTACTTGGCGATGTTCCAGGTCCGCCAGAGCCAGATGAACCGGGCCGGGCCGCGGTGCACGAGGCGGACGGTGAGCACGGCCTGGAGCGAGGGGTCGCTGACGAAGCGCCAGGCCCGGCGGAAGACGTTCCACGAGCCCGCGTCCGGATAGCGGGCGAGCAGGTCGGCGCGCAGCACCTCGCGGAGCGGGGCATCGAGGGCCGGGAGCTCGCTCATCGAGGAAGGTCCCGCCGGGACGGACCGCCGTTGATGAGGACCCGGTGGGGTCTCACGACCTGCGCCTGATCCAGAGCGCCAGCGGCGGGGCGCCCGAGACGCTGCTCGGGATCAGCTCGGCGAGCCGCTCGGAGTGGTCGCGCGAGAGCGTGTTCGCGGCGAGCAGGATCTCGAACGAGTCGTTGAAGGCGAGGAACGCCTGGAGCAGGTACTGCTCGGCCCAGTACCACTCCTCGGTCTCGACCCAGCGACGCGGGTACTCGCGCGGCAGGAAGACGTCGTGGAAGTGGATGCTGACCCCGGGGTTGAGCTCGGGGAGGACGTCGAGCACGACCCGGTTGACGTCGCTGCCGACCTTGACCGTGTGGGTGGCGTCGACGAACAGGATGTCTCCGGCCCCGAGCGACTTGAAGTGCTCGACCGGGACGTCGAGGACCGACTCGACCCGGAGATCGGCGACCTCGCGCAGCGCCTTCTCGCCGCCCATGTCGTGGGAAGCCGAGCCCGGGTAGGGGTCGATGATCTCGTACTCGGCCTCGGCGCCCTCGGCGCGGTTCGCCCCCAGCGCGGCGCCGATGACCAGGCTCGAGAACCCTGAGCCGATCTCGATCACGCGCTTCGGCTTGCCGCCGCGGACCATCGCGTAGAGGACCTCGGCGTCGACCGGCCCGTAGGTCCCGTTGTCGAGGTAGAAGCCCGCTTCCGGACCGCGGTCGCGCGGCGGGTTGAAGTCCGCGAGGTGCGGGACCAGCTCGCGCTCGATGAACTCGAGCTGGCGCCCGGTGTCGAAGTCGAGCCCGCCGAGCTCCGAGCGCCGCTCCCAGTAGCCGTCGGGGATGTTGTCGAAGTCGGGAACGGGGCTGTAGAAGTGGCGCTTGACGAGGTCGAACCCGAGCCACCGGGTCGAGGTCTTGAGCGCCCGCCTGAGCCCCGCCACACGCGCGACCCCGCGCATGCGCTTGCCCAGCGACTTGGTTTCGCTCACCCGGCCGCGCCCTTG
Source organism: uncultured Solirubrobacterales bacterium (assembly GCA_963817065.1). Taxonomy (GTDB): domain Bacteria; phylum Actinomycetota; class Thermoleophilia; order Solirubrobacterales; family 70-9; genus CAWFMO01. The sequence continues at coordinate 1,029,213 of CAWFMO010000001.1, read as the reverse complement.
TCCCGCCCCATCGGGCGTGCGCTATACCTCCGCGTCGTGTCCGAGACGGTTCGTTCCCCGATCGCGGTCTGCTTCGTCTCCTCGCACGCGCAGATCGGGGGCGCCGAGGGGTACCTCGAGTCGCTGCTCGAGGCGCTCGGGCCGGAGTGGATCGACGAGGTGCTCGTGCTCGGCGAGGGGCCGTTCGTCGAACGACTCGAGAAGGTCGGCGTCCCGGTCCGCGTCGTCAAATGCGGTCGGCGCCTGGGGCTTTTCACAGGCGCGCTCAGGATGCGGCGGATCTTAGTCGAGCGCTCGGCGCGTCTCGTGCACGCGAACGGGGTCAAAGCGGCGCTCGTCGCGGCGCTCGCGACCAAAGGGACCGCGATCCCGGTCGTCTGGCACAAGCACGATTCCGCCCGCGAGGGGCGGATCGCGCGCTGGATCGCGCGCCGCTGCGCGCTCGTGATCGGGGTCAGCGAGTCCTCGGTCTCGGCGCTACAGGGGGTGCCGGGCGCGGAGACGACGGTCGTCCGCAACGGGATCCGCCGCTACGAGGTCGACCGGCGCGCCGCGCGCGCCTCGCTGCAGAGCGCGACCGGAGCCGGGTCCGACGACCTGCTGATCGCGATGGTCGGACGCCTCCACCCCGGCAAGGGGCAGCTCGCGCTGATCGAGATCTGCGCCGAGCTCGGCGAGCGCGTGCCCGGGATCCACCTCGTCTTCGTCGGCGCGCCCGACCAGTACGAGCCCGGCTACGAGCGCGAGCTCGAGGCGCGGGTCGCCGAGCTCGGGCTCGGCGAGCGGGTCAGCTTCCTCGGCTACCGCGACGACGCGGTCGAGATCACCGCCGGATGCGACCTGCTCGCGATGCCGAGCACGGTCGATCCGACGAGCGGCTGGCGCGAGGGTCTGCCGCTGGCGCCGCTCGAGGCGATGGCGGTCGGGACGCCGGTCGTCGGCTACGCCGAGCCGGGGATCGTCGAGGCGGTCGGCGACTGCGGCGAACTCGTCGCGAGCGGCGAGCGCGAGCGGCTGCGCGAGGCGATCGCCCGCCTCGCACTCGAGCGCGAGGCCCGCGAGCGGTTGCGAGCCTGCGGCGGCGAGCGGGTCCTCGACTTCGAGCTCCCGGTCGCGGCGCGCAAGATGCAGGACGCCTACCTGGCGGCCGCGGCGGGCGAGCGATGAGGTTCACGGCGGTCGTCGTGACCTGGAACTCGGCCCACGAGGTGCCGGGCCTGATCGAGAGCGTCGAGCGCCACCTCTCCGAGAGCTGCGAGCTGCTTTTCGTCGACAACGACTCCGGCGACGGGACGGTCGAGAAGATCCGCGAGCTCTCGCCGCGGAGCACCGTGATCGCGCTCGACCGCAACGCGGGATTCGGCCCCGCCAACAACATCGGCGTCCGCGAAGCGAAGACCGACGTCGTCGCGATGCTCAACCCCGACACGCTCGCGGTCGACGGCTCTCTCGCAGAGCTCGCCGATCTCGCCGCGGGCGAGCGCGCGTTCTTCGCCCCGCGGCTGCTGAACGAGGACGGGACGGCGCAGATCTCGGCCGGGCCGCACCTCGCGAGCTGGGAGTCGGCGCTGATCTCGGTCTGGCCGGGGGCGCTGCTGCCGAAGGGAATCCGGAAGCGCTGCGAGCCGTGGCGCTACGAGGAGCGGCTGCCCGCCGGCTACATCTCCGGCGCCTGCTTCGTCGCCCGGCGCGAGCTGCTGCTCGAGTTCGGCCCCTTCGACGAGCGGTTGATCATGTACGGCGAGGACGGCGACCTCTCGCTGCGCGGCTGGCAGGCCGGCGTCCCGAGCATCTCGGCCGCCGACGTGGCGCGGATCGTCCATCTCGGCGGCCGCTCGGCCTCGAGCGCGTTCAGCGACGTCGGGACACAGCGCCGCCTCGAGGCGCGCTGGTGGGTCGCCCACGAACGGCTCGGGCCGGTTCGCGGCTGGTTCGACCTCGCGACCCAGTTCTTCCGCCATGGGCTGCGCTGGGCGATCGGCAGCGTCCTACGCCGCGACACGGGATTCGAGTCGACCTGGCTGCGCGCCGCGACCCGCGCGGTCCGGACCCGCCGCCCGCAGCTCCCGCAGCCGCTTCCGAGCTCGGAGCGGCGGAAGCAGCTCGCCGACGGCAGCTAAGATCCCGCGCCGTCTAGCCCCGTAGATCCCCCAATGCCCGACCCCTCCTCCACGATCCAGGTCCCGCGCTCGCGCCGCTTCGCGCAGATGAAGCGCCCGCGCTGGCTCCGCAACGCCTGGTTCGCGACCCGGCAGTCGGTCGGAGCCCGGGCCGGCACCCTGCCGCTGCTGCGCTTCGCGCCGGCGCCGTACATGCGGGTGATGGTCGAGGCCGACATGGACATCTGCATCGACGGGATGCCGCGCTCGGCGAACACGTTCGGCGGCTGGGCCTTCCTCGAGCAGAACCCCGATGCCAAGCTCGCCCACCACCAGTGCCTGCCGGGGCAGATCCTGCGCTCGGTCAAGCTCGGGGTCCCCACCGCGGCGCTGATCCGCGACCCGCTGCCGAACCTGACGTCGCTCGTGATCGCTGCCGAGAACGACCTCTCCCACGACCTCGCCTTCCGCGCCTGGATCGACTACTACCGGCGGGTGGCGACGGTGCGCGACAAGGTCGCGATCTGCACCTTCGACGAGGTCCTCGACGACCCCGCGGTGATCGCCCGCCGCGTCAACGAGCTCTACGGAACCGATTTCGCCTGCGGCCCGATGGACGAGGCCGAGAAACGGGAGGTGGTCGAGAAGCTCGAGCACAACGAGGCGATGATGAACTCGCGCCCCGGGCACGGCACGGTCCCGAACCCGCACAAGAAGAGCCTCCAGCCCGAGGTCAGGGAGAAGCTCTCGAAGCACCGGCTGCTGCCAGCCGCCGAGGCGATCTACGCGGAGCTCACGAACGGAAGGCCCGGCCCGGGTTGAGCGACTGGGCGCCGACACCTCCCGGGCAGCCCCGGCGCCCGGATTACAGGCTCCGCGCGCGGTTGAAGCGGCGCTGGCGCTGGCTGCGGGGCAAGCCGCCGATCGACTGGTACGACATCGGCGAGGGCCTCCATATGGGACGCCACAGCTTCTTCCGGCCTCGCGTCCGCTGGGACTGGGAGAGCACCGCCGAGGTCCACGTCGGAAACTTCACCGGACTCGCCGACGACACGCTGATCCTGATCGGCGGCGGCCACAACCCGGACTGGGTGAGCACGTTCGCGTTCCGCGCCCGGATGCAGCTGCCGGGCGGGGTCGAGGACGGGCTCGCGATCACGATGCGCGACATCGTGATCGGCAACGACGTCTACGTCGGGATCGGCTCGCGGATCATGGCCGGCGTCCACATCGGCGACGGAGCCGTGGTCGGCGCCTACTCGCTGGTCACCAAGGACGTGCGGCCCTACGCGATCGTCGCCGGCCATCCGGCGAAGGAGATCCGGCGCCGGTTCTCCGACGAGCAGGTCGAGCGGCTGCTGAGGATCAAGTGGTGGGACTGGACCGACGAGCAGATCGTCGAATCCCTGCCGCTGCTGAGCTCGCCGGACATCGACGGGTTCCTCGAGCGCTACGACCCGGGCGGCGGCGAGAGCTCCTAGCGCGGACCGGCTACTCGCTGCGGGGGGTGGCGCGCATGCTCACGTGAGGCAGCCCGGCGACCGCGCGGCCGACGTTGCGGACGAAGCCGCGGACCTTGGCTCCGGTCGCCGCTCGGCCCCAGCCCGGGCGGCCCTTTCCGAACTTGAGCACGTAGGGGCGGGTCGTCTCGGTGACGGTGAACCCGGCGGCTTCGGCCATTCGCTTGAGCCCGGCCTTGTTCGGCACCCACCAGTTCGACCCCCCGGTGCCGATCAGGCGCGCCGTCGGCGTCCTCGGGTGCATCAGGGTGAGCGGCAGCGAGATGCTCTCGTTGACGATCAGCTCGCCGCTGGTGATCGAGCGAATCGCGGTCAGCGCCCGCACCGGATCCCGCAGGTGGAGGAGGACCGTCCCGACGAAGGCGATGTCGAAGGTGCCGAGGTCGTCAGGGTTCAGGTCGTAGACGGAGTGGTAGCGGTAGTCCACTTTCGAGCCGAGCGCCTCGCGGGCGAGGTCGAAGGAGCCGCGCGTGGTCCCCTTCTCGATCACCTTCGTCGCCATCGGGTCGAAGGCCGGCCAGTCGACGTAGGAGTGGTCGGGGATGTCGATCCCGACAACCTCGGAGGCGCCGCGCTTCTCCATCTCGAAGGCCCAGAAGCCGTTCGAGGTCGCGACGTCGATGCAGCGCTTGCCCTCGAGCGAGGCGGGCAGGAGCGTCCTCGGCGCGGCCGAGACCGTGTCGAACAGGCCGGGGGTGCGAACGCCGCCCGGGAGGTCGATCGTGTGGTACCAGCCGAGCTTTGAAACCTCGCTCGCGAGGTCGTCTTTGGTTGTCGCCAGCTCCATCGGGCCGGTAACAATAGCCAGGTGATTCTCGCCCGCATCGCCGGCGGCGGTCGCGGCCGGCGCCTCGCGGTTCGCAGCGAGGACGGCTTCGATCTCAACGCTCGCGTCCACGAAGCCGCCGACTCGCGCGGCTGCGTCGTCGCCTGCCACGGGATCACGAGCGACTCGCGGGAGTCGGGGGCGTTCACCCGCCTCGCGCGCGCCGCGGTCGATCGCGGGATCAGCGTCGTCCGCTTCGACTTCCGCGGCCACGGGCGCAGCGCCGGCAGCGACCGCGACTTCACGCTCGCCGGGCAGCGGGCCGATCTCGAAGCCGTGCTCGCGGCGGTCGGCGAGCTCGGGCTCGAGCGCCGGCTGCTCCTGGGGATGAGCTTCGGCGCCTCGGTTGTCGTCGCGGAGACGGCGCGCGGCGGCTATCCGGGGCTCGTGCTCTGGAGCGCGGTCGTCGACTACGCGCGCACGGCCCTCGCCCCCACCACCCCGTGGGGACGCGAGCTGCTCGCCTCTCGCGACGACCCGAGCCTGCCGGAATGGGCGGCGATGAAGGCGCCCGGCTCCGACTTCCGGATCTCGAGCGAGCTGGCGCGGGAATGCGAGAGCGACTCGACACCCGCGACGCTCCGCTCCCTCGAGCTCCCGGTGCTCGCGTTCAGCACCGACGCAGACGAGATCGTCCCGTTCGAGCCGATCGCCGAGGCGGCGGCGACCAACCCGCGGATCGACCTCCGAACCCTTCCCGGCGACGTCCACGGCCTGCACGTCAACCTCGACCGCGTGGTCGCGGAGAGCGTCGAGTGGATCGAGCAGCTGCTCGCCGCGCCGGAGACGGGCCGTTGAGCCCCGAGGTTCCGGCGGCACCCGAGGGATCCCCGGGCGAAGGCGCGACGAGCACGAGGCGGGTCGCGCGCAACACGATCGTCCTCGTGCTCGGAGACGCGGCGACCAAGGTCGGGCTGTTCGTCCTCTACGCGCTGATCGCGCGAACCCTCGGCGAGGACGGGTTCGGCGACTACACGCTCGCGATCTCGCTCGCGTTCTTCGTCCGCGCCTCGGGCCTCGGGATCGACGTGATCCTCAGCCGCGAGGTCGCGCGCGACGTCGAGAGCGTCCACGGGTTGTTCTGGGACTCGCTCGTGCTCAAGCTCGCGATCGGGACCCCGACCCTGATCGCGGTCACCGCGATCGCGGCGCTCAGCGACTACCCCGAGGCGGTCGTCGTCGCGACGGCGCTGATCGGGCTCTCGAACCTGATCGACGTCATCGCCTTCTCCCAGCACGCCGTGCTCCGCGGGGTCGAGAAGATGGGCCCCGGGTCGAAGGCGCTCGCGCTCGAGAGCTTCACGATCGTCTTGCTCGGCGCGATCGCGCTCGTCGCCCTCGACGCGAGCCTCGTCGCGCTCGGCGTCGCCTACCTCGTCGCGGCGCTGATCGCGCTCGCGTACATCACCCGCTCGATGCGCGGCCACGGGATCAGGCCGCGGCGCCGCGCCGAGACGAGGGGGATCGGCTGGCTCGGGCGCGAGGCGCTGCCGACCGGGGTCGCGTCGTTCTTCTCCTACGCGATCGGCCGCATCGACGCGATCCTGCTCTCGGCGATCACGGGCAGCGCGGCGACCGTAGGTCTCTACGGCGCCGCCTACCGGATCTTCGAGGCGACCCTGTTCATCAGCTGGGCGTTCGGCCTCGCAGTCCTCCCCCTGCTCTCGCGGCTCGAGCGCCAGACCCGTTCGCTCGGCCGCGTGTTCGAGATCTCGTGCATGGCGATCGCGGCGATCACGGTCCCGGTCGGCGCCGCGATGGGGCTGTTCGGGCCGATGATCGTCGAGGCGGTCTTCGGGGCCGAGTTCGAGGACGGCGGCACCGCGACCAGGATCCTCGGCGGCGGCGCGGCGCTCTACGGGATCTTCACCGTCGCGGCGCTGACGATCGCCGGCCAGAACCGCCAGTCGACGCTGCCCTGGATCGGCGCCGCCGGGCTCGCGCTCAACGTCGGCCTCAACTTCGCGCTGATCCCGCCGCTCGGGCTCGACGGAGCGGCGATCGCGATGACCGCGACCCAGGCGCTGATCACGGTCGCGACGATGTGGATCGCGATCAGCGAGACCGGCAGGGTCTCGCCGGTGCGGATGTTCGGCGCGGCGATCGCGGGGGCCGCGGCGATGAGCGCCGTCGCGCTCGCGCTCGGCGAGTCAGCCGCTTCGCTGCTCGCGTCGCTGATCGTGTACGCGATCGTCTTCCTCGCGGTCGAATGGCTGCTGCACCGCGAGGACCTCGAGCTCTTCGCGCGTGCCCTGCGCGAGCGCGGCGGGGCGGGCGGCGGCGGGCCCCAAATAGAGTCGGCGCCGTGAGCGACTCGGACCTGAGGACGAACCTGCGCCGGCGCGCGCGCCGGACGCGCGACTCGCTGAACCGCGCCGCGGTCAGGGCCGCGCGCGCATCGGGGCTCGGGCACTACGTCGTCCTCGACTACCCGGCGAGCGCGCGCCCCGCTACCGGCAGCCGCCGCGAGGGCAAGCTCCACGACCTCGTTGCCACCGGCGAGCCGGAGTACCGCCGCGCGCTCGAGCTGATCGGGTCGTTCTCCGACGACCTGGCGCGGATCCCGCTGCGGTCCGACGACCCGAGCACGCCGACCTGGATCAACGACTTCCTCCCCGGCCTCGACTCCTCGGCGATCTACGCGTTCGTCCGCTCGCGTGAGCCGCGGACCTACTTCGAGGTCGGCTCGGGGACGTCGACCAGGTTCGCCCGCCGCGCGATCGAGGACGGGAGCCTGGAGACGAAGATCGTCTCGGTCGACCCGAGCCCGCGGGCCGAGATCGACGCGCTCTGCGACCAAGTCATCCGCAGCCCGCTCGAGCTCGCCGACCCCGCCGCGCTCGCCGAGCTCGAGGCGGGCGACATCTTCTTCCTCGACGGGTCGCACCGCGTGTTCACCAACTCGGACGCGACGATCTTCTTCTGCGACCTGCTGCCGAAGCTCGCTCCGGGGGTCCTGGTCGGCGTCCACGACGTCTACCTCCCCGACGACTACCCCGAGGACATCTCCGATCGCCATTACTCCGAGCAGTACCTGCTCGCGGCGCTGCTTCTCGGCGAGCCCGACTGGCTGCGGCTGACGCTCGCGGCCGACTACGTGAGCAAGCGTCCCGAGCTCGCCGGCACGCTGAACAGCCTCTGGGAGAGGCCCGAGCTCGCCGGGATCGAGACCCACGGGGTCGGCTTCTGGTTCGAGGTCGAATCGGCATAGCCGGCGGGGGCTGTTCTGTATAACGGCGCGATGGTCCAAGCCCGAATACTGGCCGCGCTTCTGGCCCTCGTCGCGCTCGTCGCGCTCGCCGGCTGCGCGCCGAAAGAGCGTGCCGCGAAGGAGTTCACCGTCGTCCGCGAGAACGAGGTCGACGACCGGCTGACGGCCTACACGCTGCGGACCCCGTTGCTCGACGACACGACCTACGCCCGCGTCCTGCTGCCCGAGGGCTACGAGGACAGCGAGCGCCGCTACCCCGTGATCTACGTCCTCCACGGCCTCGGCTCGAACTTCACCTGGGCGACCGAGTTCACCGACATCGAGGAGCTGACCGAGGACCTGCCGGCGATCGTCGTGATGCCCGACGGCGGGGTCGACGGCTGGTACTCGAACTGGCGCAACGACGGCGACCTCGGGCGGCCGGAATGGGAGAACTTCCACATCGAGGAGCTGATCCCCTGGGTCGACGAGGAGTTCCGCACCGTCGCCGACAAGAGCGGGCGCGCGATCCTCGGCGCCTCGATGGGCGGCTTCGGCGCGCTCAGCTATGCGGCCCGCCACCCCGACCTCTTCGAGGCGGCGGCGAGCCTCTCCGGCCTGATGAACACGGGCGATCCGTGGGCGCTGAACCTGATCGACGCGGCGCTCGAGAAGACCGGCCACGACGAGGGCGACCTCTGGGGAGAGCGCGACGAGCACCTCGCGCGCTGGCAGGCCCACAACCCGCTCGACCTGGCGGAGAAGCTGCGGGGGACCGAGGTCCTGCTCTACACCGGCAACGGCCGGCCCGGCGGCCCGCTCGGCGGCGGCCCCGACCTCGCCGAGGCCTCGCTCCACCGCACCAACCTCGAGCTCGCGGCGCGACTCGACCAGCTCGGGATCCCCTACGAGCTCCATGACTTCGGGCCGGGAGCGCACACGCTGCCCTACCTCTCCTACGAGCTCGACCGCGCGCTGCCGGAGCTCGCGAAGCTGCTCGGGGCCTCCCCCGCCCCCGCCCCGGGATAATCAGCGCGTGGACATGACCGTCTACCCGAAGACGCGGATCGCGCGTCTACCGAGGCCGCTGCAGATCCCGGCGGTCCTCGCGCGCAATCTCGCGCGGCGCAAGCCCCGCTACGTCTACGAGAGCGACGGGCTGGCGACGATGTACACGAGCCCGTTCGACCCCGAGTTCGAGCGCCTCTACTGGAAGGTCGAGGAGGGCTGGTTCCCGGACTGGCACGCGGACCTGCGCTGGCGGGTCTGGATGCTGACCCGTCTCGCGCGCCAGGCGCGCGCGCTTCCGGGCAGCTTCGCCGAGTTCGGCGTCTTTCGCGGCGGCACCGCGTACATGACGCTCGCGGCGACCGACCCCGCCCCGGCGGACCGCAGGATCTACCTCTTCGACACCTTCTCGGGCACGCCGACCGAAGAGCTGACCACGACCGAGGCGGGCGAGGGGCTCGGCAGCAAGCATTGGAAGTACGACGAGACCTCGGCCGAGTACGTCGCCGGCCTGCTCGCCGAGTGGAGCTCGATCGTCGAGATCCGCGAGGGCGACGTCTCGAAGACCCTCGCCGAGACCGAGACCGGCCCGCTCGCCTTCGTCCACATGGACCTCAACGCGAGCGCGCCGACGCTCGTCGCCCTCGACTACGCCTACCCCCGGCTCGGCCCCGGCTCGATCGTCGTCTTCGACGACTACGGCGACCCCAAGTACCGCGACCAGCGGACCGCCGTCGACGAGTTCTTCGCCGCCAAGCCCGAGGAGCCGATCGCGCTCCCGACCGGGCAGGCGTTCGTGATCAGGGCCTCGGAGTAGCCGCGCCCGCGGTCTCGTCGACGACGCGCAGGATCTCGGCCTGAAAGCGGGGGATGTCCCAGCGCTCGGCGTGGCTGCGGATCGCCGCCGGGTCGTAGGCGTCGGGGTCGAAGCGCTCGACCGCGGCTTGGAGCGCGTCGGCGCTCTGGGCGTCGAAGAACTCGCCGCCGAGGCCGGCTTCGACCGTCTCGAGCGCGCCGCCGCCCGCGAACGCGATCACCGGGCGCCCGCAGGCCATCGTCTCGACCGGGATCAACCCGAAGTCGTCGATGCTCGGGAAGATGCTCGCCGCGCAGCGCTGCATCAGCGAGACGATCTCGGAGTCGCCGACGTGGCCGACGAACTCGACGTTGTCCGAGGCTCGGCGCTTGAGCTCGGCGTACTCGGGCCCGTCGCCGGCGACGATCAGCCTGTGGGGCAGCCTGCTGAACGCGTCGATCACGATCCCGGGCTTCTTGTAGGGCTCGACGAGGCGGCCCGAGAAGAGGAAGTAGCCGTCGTGACCGGGCTCGGGAGCCGGGCGGAAGAGCTCGCAGTCGACCGGCGGGTAGACGACCTCCGAGTCGAGCCCGTAGGCGGTGCGGATCTGATCGGCGACGTAGCCGGACTCGGCGACGTAGCGAGTAACACGGCGGGCGGCGGCGCGGTCGGCGCGGCGCATCGCGTCGGAGACCGCGTGGTAGGCGCGGCGGCGGACCGGCCCGCGCGCGACCCTTTCGGCGTAATCGTCGGCCATCGACCAGAGGAAGCGCAGCGGGCTGTAACAGAAGCAGACCTGGGGGGCTCGGTTGCGGGTCCGAAGGCCGTGCGCGAACGCGTAGCTCGAGGTCAGCAGGACGTCGGCCTCGGGCAGGCGGCGCAGCCGGACCAGCGCCTGGTACGCGGGCGCGAGCGCGCGGTAGTGGCGAAACAACCGCTCGGACTCGGGCAGCAGCGTGTGAAAGCGGTCGCCGACGCCCATCCGCTCGGCGACCGACTGCCGCCCGGCGATCGCCCAGAACTCGGCCTCGGGGAGGACCGCCGCGGCGGCGGCGATTATCCGCTCGGCGCCCCCGTACGCCTCGGCGAAGTCGTGCGCGATCACGACCTTCGGCCCGCCCGAGGTCTGCCCAGCCGCTCTCGGACCGTGGACGTCCATCCTCCATACAATCTATGGAACCGGGGGGAACGGCCAAATCTTCGAAGGCGAAGGAGCACGATGGAAAGCGGCGTGACGGCGAGCAGCCGATCGACAGGTGGAACCGATGCGGACGCCCTGCGCGGCCGCTATCTCGAGCTGCTCAAAGGGAGCCTCACCCACAGCCTCTATCCCGCCGGCTCCGACGCCGTCGGCTACCCGCCGCGCAACCCACTCAAGAAGCTCCTCGTCAACCAGATGAAGAAGCGCGGGCTGGTCGCGCTCCGGGTCCAGGGCGACCACGAGCAGCAGCGCGCCGAGGGCAAGGACTGGCCGCTGTTCGGCCAGACGATGGTCGGCTTCGACCGGCTCGACAATCTGCGCAGCTGCATCGAGACCGTGATTGCCGACGGCGTCCCCGGCGACCTGATCGAGACCGGGGTCTGGCGCGGTGGGGCGTCGATCTACATGCGCGGCATCCTGCAGGCGTACGGGGTGACCGACAAGACGGTCGTCGTCGCCGATTCGTTCGAAGGCCTCCCGCCTCCGAATCCCGACGAAAACCCCGCCGACGCCGGCGCCAACTGGCACACGGCCGACCACCTCGCGGTCTCGCTCGAGGACGTCCAGGAGAACTTCCGCCGCTACGACCTGCTCGACGACCAGGTCGAGTTCCTCAAGGGCTGGTTCAAGGACACGCTGCCGGGCGTGCGCGACCGCACCTGGTCGCTGGTCCGGCTCGACGGCGACATGTACGAATCGACCACGGACGGCCTCAACAATCTCTACGAGGGCCTGTCGCCAGGCGGCTTCCTGATCGTCGACGACTACTCCTCGATCGAGGCCTGCCGCCGCGCGGTCGACGACTTTCGCGCCTCGAACGGGATTGAGGAGCCGATTCAGGAGATCGACTGGACCGGTGTCTACTGGCGAAAGTCGGGCTGAACGCCGGCGGTGGTGGTGGCGAGCCCTGAGCGGCGGCTGTCAGCAATCATCCCCGCCATGCGTATGATCTTGCCGCAACCAAACCTAACTCTGCAGCAACCTCCGGAAGGGAGACTTCAACCAGATGCGTAAATCGATCGCAGTAGCAGCAGTAGCAGCACTCGCGGGCGCGCTGACGTTTACCGCGATCAGCGGCGCGCAGACCGGCCCCGGGCACACTCAACTCGGGGTCAGCCCCGTAACGACACCGGGCCCGGGTGTGCCGACGGCCTACGACCAGCCCCCCGGAATCCGGCTGGTGAAAAGGGTGACAAACAAAGCGCGCTTCACCCTGAAAAGGAGCGTCAGGGTCGGCACCGCCGTCTGCGGGACCGGTACCTGCAGCGTCAGCACCAAGTCCGCATTCGCGGCTGTCCGCCGGAAGGCCCACTTCGGGGCGAACGTGATCGTCGCCGGACCGACGATGCAGGCGGGTGAGATCAGGCCGATCAGGGTCAAGCTGTCGAAGAAGGCGTTCAGGAAGGTCAAGAACGGGACCAAGAACGGCCTCGGGCACGCGAAGTTCAGGCTGACCCTGGTCAGCACGCCCGGCTACTCGATCAGCGCCGTCGGCAACGCCCGCTACAAGTCGAAGAAGAGGAAGAAGTAACGACGCCTGACCCGCGGCAAAGTCTGCGATCGAATCTGAAAAGGGCGCCCGCGAGGCGCCCTTTTTCATGCCGTGATCCGGGCCGCGAGTTGGTCGTGGATCCAGCGGTACGTCGCCTCGAGCCCCTCATCGAGGCCAATCGACGGCTCCCAGCCGAGCCGCTCGCGGATCAGGGTGTTGTCGCTGTTGCGCCCGCGGACCCCCTGCGGCGCCGAGGTGTCGTAGCGGCGGCGCAGGTTCGTCCCCGCGATCCGCTCGACCCGGTCGACCAGCTCGTTGATCGTCACGAGCTCGCTCGAGCCGAGGTTGATCGGTTCAACGACCTCCGACCCGGCGATCAGGTGGGTGCCATGGATGCAGTCGTCGACGTACATGAAGCTCCGCGTCTGCTCGCCGTCGCCCCAGACCTCGATCTCGCTCTCGCCGCGCAGCTTCGCCGTCGCGACCTTGCGGCAGATCGCCGCCGGCGCCTTCTCGCGGCCGCCCTCGAAGGTGCCGAGCGGGCCGTAGACGTTGTGGTAGCGGGCGACCCGGGTCGCGAGCCCGAAGTCCTCGCGGAAGTGCCGGCACATCCGCTCGCTGAACAGCTTCTCCCAGCCGTATCCGTCCTCGGCGCTCGCCGGGTAGGCGTCGCTCTCGCGCAGCGCGGTCACCTCGGCGCTCGCCTGGAGCTCCTGCGGGTACACGCACGCGGATGAGGAGAAGAAGTAGCGCTCGACGCCCGCCGCGAGGCTCGCCCGCAGGAGCTGGGTGTTGATCAGGACCGAGAGCATGCAGAGGGCCTTGTTCTGTTCGATGAAGCCCATCCCGCCCATGTCGGCGGCCAGGTTGTAGACCTCCGCGACACCGTCGACGGCCGCGAGCGCGGCGGCGGGCCCGCTCAGGTCGAGCTCGAGGTTCTCGCTCGCCTCGAAAAGCTGCTGCCATTCGTCCAGCGGGGCCCGGTCGACGGCACGCACCTCGGCGCCGGCGGAGAGCAGACCGGCGACCAGGTGGCCTCCAATGAAGCCGCCGGCGCCGGCGACGAGGATCGGTCCGGGGCTCGGTTCGGACGGTGCTTGTGACTTGCCATCGGACACGGTTCCCCGTAGTATGCGGTCCCTCGGCGGCGCGTGGACAGCCCGGGACTTGAGGGACGCGGACACTCTGCCGCTGAGTCGTTTCAATTTTCATAGCGGCAACCAAGAACGACCACGAGCCGCACGAATTAAGCCGGGCACGATGCCTGGGGGAATGTGGATATGGCGAACACGTCCAACACGTCTTCAATAGAACCAGCGTTTGGCGCCGGCGAGCCAGGGAACGTCGGCTCGACGCCCAGTGCTACCCAGACCCACGGTGCGCTGGATTCGGTCCGCAACCTGCCGCCGATCGCGCCTACCGCCGCCGATGAGCTTGCGTTCCCGATTCCGGAGCGCCGTACGGCGTCGCGGGTCGCGAAGCGCACGCTCGACCTGCTTGCGTCGGGGCTGGCGCTGATCGTCCTCTCGCCGATCATCGCCCTGATCGCGATCGCGATCAAGCTCGACTCCCACGGCCCCGTGCTCTTCCGCCAGCGCCGGATCGGCAAGGACGGCCGCGGGTTCGACATGCTCAAGTTCCGGACGATGGTCGACGGCGCCGACGATCACAAGGACAAGCTTCGCCACCTCAACGAGGCCGCCGACGGGCTGTTCAAGATCAGCGACGACCCGCGGATCACGCGGGTCGGCAAGTGGCTGCGATCGACCTCGCTCGACGAGCTCCCGCAGCTCGTCCAGGTGCTGACCGGCGAGATGAGCATCGTCGGCCCCCGCCCGCTCGTGCTCGAGGAGGACGCCAAGATCCGCGGGACCTTCCGCCGCCGTGCCGAGATGCGCCCCGGGCTCACCGGTCCCTGGCAGGTCGCCGGCGCCTCGCAGATCCCGATCACCGAGATGGCCGAGCTCGACTACGACTACATCGAGAACTGGTCGATGCGGCGCGACATCAGCCTCATCGTGCGCACGATCCCGCACGTCCTGCTGCGCAAGGGCATCTAGCCGGCCCGACTCACATCTGCTCCGGGGCGCCGATCCCGAGCGTTTCGAGCGTGTTCGCGATCGTCCGCTTGGTCAGCAGGCAGAGCGCCAGCCGCGCGTCCTCGACCCCCTCGCCCTCGGCGCCGACGACCTGGCAGTCGCGATAGAAGGCGTGGAAGTCGGCCGCGGTCGCCGTCGCGTAGGCGCAGAGCCGGTGCGGGGCGCGCCGCTCGGCCGCTTCGGCGATCTCGCGCGGCAGCTCGAGCAACCGCTTGAGCAGCGCCCGCTCGGCGGGCTCGAAAGGCGTCGTCAGCGCGCGCGGGTCGACGGCTTCGGCGCGGCTCTCCCCGTCCTCGCCGGCCTTTCGCAGGATGCTCGCGATCCGAGCGTGGGCGTACTGGACGTAGTAGACCGGGTTGTCGTTCGACTGCCGCCGCGCGAGCTCGAGGTCGAGGTCGACGGTCGTGTCGTGGCTGCGCTGGAGCATGAAGAAGCGCGCCGCGTCGGCGCCGATGTCGTCGATCAACTCGTCGAGCGAGACGAACTCGCCCTCGCGCTTCGACATCTGCGCCCGCTCGCCGCCCTCGACGACGTGGACGAGCTGCATGATCGCGGCCTCGAGTCGCTGAGGGTCGAGGCCGAGCGCCTCGAACGCGGCCTTGAGGCGCCCGATGTAGCCGTGGTGGTCGGCTCCGAGCACATCGATCAGCAGGTCGGCGCGCGCGAGCTTGTCGCGGTGATAGGCGACGTCGGCGAGCAGATAGGTCGGGTCGCCCTCGGAGCGGACCAGCACCCGGTCCTTGTCGTCGCCGAAGTCGGTCGTCCGCAGCCACTTCGCGCCCTCGCTCTCATAGACGTGGCCGGTGGCCTCGAGGTCCTCCAGCGCCCGCTCCGGCCCGCCCTTGGCGTGAAAGTCGCTCTCCGAGGACCAGGTGTCGAACTCGACCCCGAAGCGGCGCAGCGTCTGCTCGGCGGCCTCCCTCATCAGCGCGACCGCCGGCGCCGCGATCTCGTTCTCCGAGTCGTCGGGCGCGATCCCGTCCGCCCCGAGCCGCTCGGCGAGCCCCTTGACGTAGTCGCCGCGGTAGCCGTCCTCGGGTGGGTCCTCGCCGCGCATCTGGGCCCGGATCGACTCGGCGAAGCGCGAGATCTGGCCGCCGGCGTCGTTGACGTAGTACTCGCGGCTGACCTGGTTGCCGGTCGCGGCGAGGATCCGGGCCAGCGAGTCTCCGTAAGCGGCGTGGCGGCCGCTCGCGGCCGTGATCGGCCCGGTCGGGTTGGCGGAGACGAACTCGATCAGGATCCGGACGCCCCCGCCCTCCCCCACCGGCTCGAGCCCGCCCCCGGCGAGCGCGCGCGCCATCGCGTCGCGGTACCAGCCGTCGGAGAGGAAGATGTTGAGGAACCCGGGGCCCGCGACCTCGACCCGATCGAGGCGCTCGCCGAGCCGCCCCTCGAGCTCGCCGGCGAGCCGCTCGGCGATCCCGCGCGGCTGCTCGCCGAGCACCGGGGCGAGCAGCATCGCGGCGTTGGTCGAGTAGTCGCCGAACTCCTCCTGCTTCGGCCGCTCGAGCGTCGGCGGGGCCGCGCCACCATCTCCGGCCCGCAGCGCGTCCGCGGCCTCGCCGACGGTCGTCTGCAGCTCTCCTATTGGATCGGCACTCATCTACAGATGGTATGGCTCGTTGGCGATGATCTTCGAGGCGCGGTAGAGCTGCTCGAGCAGGACGACGCGCGCGAGCTGGTGGGCCATCGTCTCGCGGCCGAGCGAGAGACGCTGGGTCGCCGCTCCGAGCGCCTCTGCCGCGAGCCCCTCCGGGCCGCCGATCAGGAAGACGAGGTCGCGGGCCTCGACCCGGCGCTCCTGGAGCCAGCCACTCCACTCGAGCGAGTCAAGCTCGCGCCCCTCGCGGTCGAGCGCGACCACGCTCGCGCCGCGGACCGGGATCCGGCGGGCCATCCCGGCGTCGTCGCGGGCCTCGGAGATCTCGATCGGCTGATAGCGCGAGATCAGCTTGCGGTAGTGGGCCTCGGCCTCGGTGAACGGCGCCTTGATCCTCCCGACCGCGAGGATGGTGGTCCTCATGCGCGGGTCCTCACGGGCGCTCGCCGCGCTGCCAGGCCTCGGCGGCGCCGATCCGCTCGACCGCGCTCGGGTGGCTCCCGAACAGGATCTCGACGAGCGCCGGCGGGTCGGGGTCGGAGAGATTGCGCGCGGCGAGCTGCTTCTGGATCGCGATCAGCGCCCGCGGATCGTCGGTGAGCTCGAGCGCGAAGGTGTCGGCGCGCGCCTCGACCGCGCGCGAGAGCTGGTTGCCGGCGACGCCGACGACGAAGACCGTGACCCCGAGCACCAGCGCCAGCGCCGGCAGCGCCGCCGGGGTTCCCGGCTCGGCGCCTCCCCTGCGCGCCAGCGCCTCGCCCGCTCCGGCGATGAACAGCGTCGCCAGCGGGGCGACGATCGCGATCCAGAGCATCCCCCGAGGGACGTCGCGGCCCTCGACGTGGCCGAGCTCGTGGGCGACGACCGAGCGCAGCTGGGCCTCGGGTACGTCCTCGATCAGGTTGTCGTAGAGGACGACGCGCTTGGTCGAGCCGATCCCGTTGACGTAGGCGTTGAGCGAGGTCGAGCGGCGGCTCGCGTCGACGCGGTAGACCTCGCCGATGTCGACCCCCGCGCGCTCGCCGAGCTCGAGCACGTCGGAGCGCGTCTCGCCATCGGGCAGGGGCGTGAACTTGTTGAACGCCGGCGCCAGCACGACCGGCGCCAGGTAGACGAAGACGATCTCGAAGGCGACCACCGCCCCGGCGGCGGCGACCCACCAGCGGCGCGGGAAGCGGCGCATCAGCGCGATCGCGACCGTCGCCCCGCCGGCGGCGAGGGCGGCGCCGATCCCGGACGACTTGAGCCAGTCGACCCCCCATTCGCCGAGGTCCTGGACCGAGAGCCCGGCGTCGACCGCGCGCTCGTGGGCGGCGATCGCGAACGGCAGGCTGACGGCCGCCAGCCCGAGCGAGATCCCGGCGCCGGCGATCGCGGCGCCGCGCAGCGGCTTCTCCCCCGCGCGCTCGAGCGCCCGCCGCACGACCTGCGGGCGGCCGCTCGCGAGCACGATCAGCAGCCCGCCCTCGACCGCGAGCGTCGCGATCAGCAGCTTGCGCTGGTCGCCGCGGTAGTCGCGAGCCTCGGCCACGTCGCGCTCGGGGAAGTAGGCGCTCTCGGAGGCCTTCGGGCCCTCCACCGTGCCCTCGCGCGGCCTCAGCAGCCAGACCGCGGCCTCGGCGACGATCACGGCCGCGACCGCCGTCACTCCGAGGCGGAGGGATAGGCGCATCTTGCCTACGATAGATGCTCGCTCTCGTCCCTCAGAGGTCCCGCCCACCCGGCGGGGGCAACCCGTGCGCCTCGCGATACTCACAGACATCCACAGCAACATGACCGCGCTCGAGGCCGTGCTCGAGGCGATCGACGACGGCGATGTCGAGCAGATCTGGTGTCTCGGCGACGTCGTCGGCTACGGCGGCCAGCCCGACGAGTGCGCGAGCCTGGTCGCGGAGCGCTGCGACCTGAGTCTGGTCGGCAACCACGACCTCGCGGTGCTCGGCGAGATCGACACCGACGTCTTCTCCGCCGCGGCGGCCGAGGCCGTGAGCTGGACCCGCGAGAACTGCGCCCCGGAGACGATCAAGTTCCTGCGCGGGCTCAAGCCCGAGGACGCCGAGCACGAGGTCGCGCTCTACCACGCCTCACCCCGCGACCCGGTCTGGGAATACGTGCTCGCGGTCGACCAGGCCGGCGAGTGCATGGTCGAGCAGGCCGAGCGCGTGAGCCTGATCGGCCACTCGCACGTGGCGCTCTTCTTCACCGACGGCGGCGGGGACGGCGGCGAGGGGTCGGTGACCGGCGGCCAGGCCGAGGGCGGGCGGACGCTCGACGTCTCCGAGGGCCGCTGGATGCTCAACCCCGGCAGCGTCGGCCAGCCGCGCGACGGCGACCCGCGCGCGGCCTGGCTCGAGCTCGACACCGGCGACTGGAAAGCGACCTACCACCGGGTCGACTATGAGATCGACAAGGCGGCCGAGGCGATCCGCAAGGCGGGGCTGCCCGACCTGCTCGCGGACCGACTCTATGCGGGTCAATAGGTGTTCAAACGCTTGCGAATCCGTGATGACCGTATGACTAGACTCGCCCGGATGCGAAGGTTTTTCGGACTAACCGCCGTTCTGGCGCTCGGCGTCGGCTGCGCGTTCGCGCTTTCCTCCTGCACCTCGGGCAGCGACGCGATCCCGAGCGCGACCGCGAACCAGCTCGACGACGCGCTCGAGGCGATCGAGCGGCAGGCCGACGAGGGCGACTGCTCGGGCGCGGCCGACTCCGCCTCCGGCGTCGCCTCGCAGATCGACGGCCTCGACATCGACTCCGAGCTCAAGCAGGCGCTGATCGACGCATTCGAGCGCCTCCAGACGCTCGCCTCCGACCCCGAGACCTGCGAGGGGATCAGCCAGGAGACGACGACCCAGGAGGAGACGACCACCGAGGAGGAGACGACTACCAAGGAGGAGACGACCCAGGAGGAGCCGCCTCCGACCCAGACCCAGGAGCCGCCGCCGACCACCCCGACCCAGCCGACGACCCCGACGACGCCCCAGGATGACAGCGGCGGCGTCGGCCCCGGCGGAGGGGTGAGCCCGTAATGCCGGAGATGATCTCCGACCGCTACCGGATCGAGGACCGGCTCGGCTCGGGCGGGATGTCGAGCGTCTACAGGGCGACCGACACGACGCTCCAGCGGACGGTCGCGGTCAAGATCCTCGCCGAGCACCTCTCCGACGACGAGCGCTTCGTCGCCCGCTTCCGCCGCGAGGCGCTCGCGGTCGCGAAGCTCGTCCACCCCAACATCGTCCAGGTCTACGACACCGGGATCGACTCCGCCCGCCACTACATCGTCATGGAGTACGTCAAGGGCAAGTCGGGCGCCCAGCTTCTGCAGGCGAAGGGCAAGCTGCCGCCCTCGGTCTCGGTCGACATCGGCGTCCAGGCCTGCGCCGGGCTCGAGTACGCCCACCGCCACCGGATCATCCACCGCGACGTCAAGCCCGGGAACCTGATGGTGATCGGCGGCCCGGCGGGCGGCGGTGAGATGACGGTCAAGCTCGCCGACTTCGGGATCGCGCGCGCGACCGAGCAGACGCGAATCACCCAGGCCGGCTCCGTCGTCGGAACCGCCGCCTATCTCGCCCCCGAGCAGGCGCGCGGCGAGGAGGCGACCCCGGCGTCCGACGTCTACGCGCTCGGCGTCGTCCTCTACCAGTTCCTCGCCGGGCGGCTTCCATACGAGGGCGCCTCGTTGGCCGAGCTCGCGGTCCGCCAGCAGTCCGAGCAGCCGCTCCACCCCTCGACCTACAACGCCGAGGTCCCGCAGAGCGTCGGCGACGCGGTCCTCGTCGCGCTCGAGACCCGCCAGGAGCACCGCTTCGCCGCCGCCGGCGAGCTCGCCGACGCGCTCGTCGACGGGACCGGGACGCTCCCGACCGCCTCGACGACGGTCATGGGCGCCGACGACACGGCCGCCACCCGCCACCTTCCGCGGACCGAGGCCGAGCCCCCGCGGCGGCGCTCGCAGCCCCGCCGCCAGCCCCCGCGCCGCGAGCCCAAGCCCCCCAAGGAGCGCTCCGCCGGCGGCATCGCGCGCAACCTGCTCGCGGTGATCGTCCTGCTGCTGCTCGCCGCGACCGTCGCCGGGCTCGTCGTGCTCGCGAGCTCGAGCCCCAGCGACAAGGCGAAGGTCGAGCAGGTGGTCGAGGACAACGTCCAGGAGCAGATCCAGGGGATCCGCGACCTGATCGACGACAACTCGAACTAGGCCGCTCCGGCCTCCCAGGGGACGGCGCCCGCGAGCACGGCCTCCTTGTAGGCGGCGAAACCGCCGGCCTCGATCGCGCGCCGCGCGCCGAGGATCAGCTCGCGGGTGTAGGCGAGGTTGTGCTCGGTCAGCAGCCGCCCGCCGGTCATCTCCTCGCTGCGCGCGAGGTAGTGCAGGTAGCCGCGGGTGTGGCGGGCGCAGGTCGCACACGGGCAGCCCTCGACCAGCGGCACGAACTGCTCGGCGTAGCGCGCCTTCGCGAGGTCGATCCGGAAGCGGGCGCCGGGCTCGGGTCCGAGCGCGACGCCGTGGCGCGCGAGCCGGGTCGGGACCGCGCAGTCGAACATGTCGATCCCGCGCCCGATCCCCTCGAGCAGGTCGTCGATCTCGCCGATCCCGAGCAGGTGCTTCGGTGTATCGGGGGGCAGGTGGCGCAGGGTCATGTCGAGCACCCCGTACATCTCCGGCTTGTCGCGCCCCAGCGTGCCGCCGATCGCGATCCCGTCGACCCCCGCCGCCGCCACGGCCTCGGCCGACTCGCGGCGCAGATCCTCGTGGACCCCGCCCTGGACGATCCCGAAGACCGCCTGGCGCTCGGGGCCGTTGGCCGCGTGCCACTCGAGGCAGCGCCCGAGCCAGCGGTGGGTTCGTTCCGTGGAGCGGGCCGTGTACTCGCGATCGGCGTTGAAGGGCGTGCACTCATCGAAGACCAAGGCGATGTCGGAGCCGAGAGCCGCCTGGATCTCCATCGAGGTCTCGGGGCCGAGGAAGCGCTTCGAGCCGTCCTGAAGCGAGCGAAACTCGACCCCGGCTTCGCTGATCGCGACTGCGCCGCCTCCTCCGCTTCGCGGCCGGGGGCGGCTTGAGGTCGCGTCGGCTTTGGGATCCCGCCGACTCTTGATCTCGTCGGCGACCCCGCCGTGGGCGAGCGAGAAGACCTGGAAGCCGCCCGAGTCGGTGATGATCGCGCGCTCCCAGCCCATGAACTCGTGCAGCCCGCCGGCGCGCGCGATCCGCTCGTGGCCGGGCGCCATGAACAGGTGGAAGGTGTTGCCGAGCACCATCTCGTAGCCGAGCCCGGCGACGTCGTCGGAGCTCAGCGTCCGCACCGCCGCCTTGGTCGCCAGCGGCACGAACGCCGGCGTCGCCACGGGCCCGTGCGCGGTATCGATCAGGCCCGTGCGGGCGTCCCCGTCACGGGCGGCGATCTCGAAGCTGAGGCGCGCGGTGTCGGTTCGCACGCCTTCAGGGTATGCGGGCTACCGCTTCGGGCCTTTCGCGAGCAGCGACTCGCCCGTCATCTCCGCCGGCTGCGGGATCTCGAGCATCTCGAGCACCGTCGGGGCGACGTCGGCGAGGATCCCGGTTCGCAGTTCGACCCCGGAGACGGTGGCGACGAGCGGCACGGGGTTGGTCGAGTGGGCGGTGTTCGGCTCTCCGTTGGGCTCGAGCATCTGCTCGGCGTTGCCGTGGTCGGCGGTCACGAGGCAGGCGGCGCCGCTCTCATGGGCGGCGGCGAGCACCTCGCCGAGCCCGTGGTCGGCGGCCTCGACGGCGGCGATCGCGGCCGGGATCACGCCCGAGTGGCCGACCATGTCGGGGTTGGCGAAGTTGATGATCCCGAAGCGGAAGTCGCCTTCGCGCCAGCGCGAGGTGAAGCACCCGGCGGCCTCGGCGGCGCTCATCTCGGGCTTGAGGTCGTAGGTCGCGACGTCGCGCGGCGAGTCGGCGAGGCAGCGCTCCTCCCCCTCCCACTCGGCCTCGCGGCCGCCGTTGAAGAAGTAGGTGACGTGCGCGTACTTCTCGGTCTCGGCGACGTGGAGCTGGGCGCCGTCGCGCTCGGAGATCACCTCGGCGAGCGTGATCGCCGGCGGCCTCGGCGGGAAGGCGACCGGGTAGGGCCAGCCTTTGCGGTACTCGGTCATCGTCGCTACCGCGAACGCCTCGGCGCCGCGGTCGAACTCCTCGAAGTCCTTCTCGCCGAGCGCGATCGTCATCTGGCGCGCGCGGTCGGGGCGGAAGTTCGCGAACAGGAACGGCTCGTCCGCCTCGGCGCCGTCGTAGCCGTCGATGACCGTGGGCACGATGAACTCGTCGGTCTCGTCGCGCTCGTAGGCCGCGGCGATCGCGTCGGCGGCGGTCGGGGCGGTGAGCCCGTCGGCGTGGACGATCGCGTCGTAGGCGAGCTTGGTTCGCTCCCAGTGGCGGTCGCGGTCCATGCCGTAGTAGCGGCCGCCGACGGTCCCGATCCGGCCCGCCTGGCGCAGCCAGCGCTCGAGCTCGCCGACGTAGCCGCCGGCTGACTTCGGCAGCGTGTCGCGGCCGTCGGTGAGCGCGTGGAAGACGAGGTCCGGGACGCCCTCGTTCGCGGCGAGCTCGACGCACGCCTCGAGGTGCTCCCAGCCCGAGTGGACGCCCCCGTCGGAGACCAGGCCGACGACGTGGAGACGGCCGCGGGCGCTGTTCCGGGCGAGCTCGCAGGCCCCGAGCAGGGCCTCGTTCTCGAAGAAGCTGCCGTCGGCGATCGCCTCGTCGATCCGCGCGAGGTCCTGCTTGACGACCGCGCCGGCGCCGAGGTTCATGTGGCCGACCTCGGAGTTGCCCATCTGGCCGTCGGGGAGGCCGACGTCGCGGCCCGAGGTCGAGAGCGTCGTCGACGGATATGCCTCGTGGATCGAGTCGAAGACCGGGGTCGAGGCCTGCTCGACCGCGTTGCCCGGCCCGGGCGGCGCGAGGCCCCAGCCGTCGAGGATCACGAGCACGACGCGCGGGACCGGCAGCCCGCCGGGCCCGGGTGGCAGCTCGGTCATCTCGCCGCGGCGACGATCGCCGCGAAGTCCGCGGCGACGAGGCTCGCGCCGCCGATCAGCCCGCCGTCGATGTCCGGCTGGGCGAGCAGCTCGGCGGCGTTGCCGGGCTTCATCGAGCCTCCGTACTGGATCCGCACCGCCTCGGAACCGTCCCCGGCGCGCTCGGCGAGCACGCCGCGGGCGAACGCGCACGCTGCCTGCGCCTGCTCGGGGGTCGCGGTGCGGCCGGTGCCGATCGCCCAGACCGGCTCGTAGGCCACGACAACCTCGGGAAACCGCTCAGGATCGACGCCCGCGAGGTCGGCCTCGAGCTGGCGCCGCAGGACCTCCTCGGTCTGCTCGGAGTCGCGCTCGGCCTCGGTCTCGCCGACGCAGAGGATCGGCCGCAGCCCGGCCTCGAGCGCCGCGGGGACCTTGAGCGCCAGCGCCTCGTCGGTCTCGCCGAAGAGCTGGCGGCGCTCGGAGTGGCCGAGGATCACGCCGTCGGCGCCCGCGTCGCGCAGCATCGCCGCCGAGATCTCGCCGGTGTAGGCCCCGCTCGGCTCGGGGTGCATGTTCTGCGCCGCGAGCCCGATCCCGTGGCCGTCGATCGCGTCGGCGACCGCGCGCAGCGAGGTGAACGGCGGGCAGAGCGTGACCTCGACCTCGCCGCGCTCGGCGATCAGCGGCAGCAGGTCCTCGACCAGGGCAACCGCCTCGGGGGCGGTCTCGTTCATTTTCCAGTTGCCCGCGATCACAGGGATCCGCTCAGGCACGGGAAGCCCCCTCGGCGTCGAGCAGCGCGTCGACCCCGGGCAGCGGCTTGCCCTCGATCAGCTCGAGCGAGGCGCCGCCGCCGGTCGAGAGCCAGTCGACCTTCTCGGCGAGCCCGAACTTCGCCATCGCGGCGGCGGAGTCGCCGCCGCCGACCACGCTGAAACCCTTTGCCCCGGCCACCGCCTCGGCGACCCCGCGGGTCCCGGCGGCGAACGGCGCGAGCTCGAAGGCGCCCATCGGCCCGTTCCAGAAGACCATCCCGGCGCCCTCGATCCGCTTCCCGTACTTGGCGGTCGTGTTCGGGCCGACGTCGAGCCCCATCCAGCCCTCGGGGACGTCGATCGCGTTGAGCTCGCGGCTCTCGGTCTCGGCGGAGAACTCGCGGCCGAGGACCAGGTCCTCGGGCAGGTGGAGGAGTGTGTCACTGCCCTGGGCCTTCTCGAGCACGTCCTTCGCGGCCTCGACCCCCTCCTCCTCGACCAGCGAGTCGCCGGTGTCGCGGCCCTCGGCGCGGAAGAAGCTGAAGCACATCGCGCCGCCGATCAGGACCTCCTCGGCGGTCTCGAGGAAGCGCTCGATCACGTCGATCTTGTCGGTCACCTTGGCGCCGCCGAGCGCGACGACGAACGGGCGCTCGGGGTCGTCGCGGACCCGGGTCAGCTCGGCCACCTCGCGCTCGAGCAGGATGCCCGCGTAGCCGGGCAGGTCGTGGGCGACGCCCTCGGTGCTGGCGTGGGCGCGGTGCGCGGCGCCGAAGGCGTCGTTGACGTAGAGGTCGCCGAGCTTGGCCAAGGCGTGGGCCAATTCGGGGTCGTTGTCGGTTTCGCCGGGCTCGAAGCGGCTGTTCTCGAGCATCGCCAACCCGCCGCCGGCGAGGCCCTCGCTCGCCGCCTCGGCCTCGGGGCCGACGAGCTCGGGAACGTGGGCGACCGGGGCGCCGAGCAGCTCGCCGAGCCGCTTCGCGACCGGCGCGGTCGAGAGCGCGGGGTCGCGGCCCTCGGGGCGCCCGAGGTGGCTGACGATCACTGTCCGCGCTCCGGCGTCGCGCAGCAGCTCGATCGTCGGCAGCGAGGCGCGGATCCGGGTGTCGTCGCTGACCTCGCCGCCCTCGAGCGGCACGTTGAGGTCCGCGCGGAGCAGGACGCGTGCGCCGCCGAGCTCCGCGTCGCGGACGCTCGCCTTCGTGAAGCGGGCCACCGAGCCGGCGGCGGCGCTCAACCGCTGACGGCGGCGGGCTGGAGCACCTTCGCTGCCAGCTCCACGCAGCGGTTCGAGTAGCCCCACTCGTTGTCGTACCAGGAGAAGACCTTGACCATGTTGCCCTCGAGCACCATCGTCTGCCCGGAGTCGAAGATCGACGAGTGCGGGTCGCCGACGATGTCGGTCGAGACGATCGGGTCCTCCGTGTAGGAGAGGATTCCCTCGAGCGGGCCCTCGGCTGCGGTTTTGATCACCTGGTTGACCTCCTCGACGCTGGTCTCCTTCGAGGACTGGAACGTGAGGTCGACGACCGAGCCGGTCGCGACGGGCGCGCGGACCGCCATCCCGCTGAGCTTGCCGTTCAGCTCCGGGAGCACGAGCCCGACGGCCTTGGCGGCCCCGGTCGAAGCCGGGATCAGGTTGATCGCGGCGGCGCGGGCGCGCCGCAGGTCCTTGTGCGGCATGTCCTGGAGCCGCTGGTCGGCGGTGTAAGCGTGGATCGTCGTCATCAGCCCGTGGTCGATGCCGATCGCCTCGTGCAGGACCTTCGCCACGGGGGCGAGGCAGTTGGTCGTGCAGGACGCGTTCGAGATGATGTTGTGCTCGGCCGGGTCGTAGTCGTCGAAGTTGACCCCGAGCGCGACGGTGATGTCGGGATCGGTCGCGGGGGCCGAGATGATCACCTTCTTGGCGCCGGCGTCGAGGTGCTTGGTCGCGTCCTCACGCTTGGTGAACAGGCCCGTCGACTCGATCACGACCTCGGCGCCGAGATCCGCCCAGGGCAGCGCTGCCGGATCGCGCTCGGAGAACACCTTGAGCTCGTCGCCGTCGACGAGCAGGTTGTCGCCGCTGACCTCGACCTCGCCCGGATAGCGGCCGAGGATCGAGTCGTACTTGAGCAGGTGGGCGAGCGTCTCCGCGTCGGTGAGGTCGTTGACTGCGACGAAGTCGATATCCGATTCGGCCGCCTTCGCGGCGCGGAACAGGTTGCGCCCGATCCGGCCGAACCCGTTGATGCCCACCTTGACTGCCATCCGTACTCCTTTACTGGTTGTAGACGCAGATCTCGATCGAGTACCCGTCGGGGTCGATCAGGCGGGCAGCGTAGTTGCCGGGGCCCGCGGCCGGCGCGCTGCCGGGCTGGCTCTCGCTCTCGGCGCCGTGCTCGAGGCCCGCCTCCCAGGCGGCCTTGACCGCCGGGATGCTCTTGGTCGGAAACGAGACCTGGCCGAAGCCCGGGCGCGGTTCGCCGCCGTTGACGATGATGAAGACGGCCTTCTGGAGGCCCCAGCCGATCTCGTTGTCGCCCTCGAACTGGCGCCGCCAGCCGAGCGGGCCGAGAAGCCCGTCGTAGAACTCGCCGCTGCGTTCGAGGTCGCTGACGTGTATTGAAACGTAGTTGAGCACTACCGATTAACCCTACCTATCCCTGCCCGCCCGGCTCCCAGCGAAACCAGAGGATCGCGACCACGAGGCCGGCGAGCCCCCAGGCGGCGACGATCGCCAGGTCGCCGAGCTCGAGCCCGGAACCGGTCGTCGTCGGGTCGTAGGAGGCGAAGAACGCCTCGAAGAAGTGGCGGATCGGGAAGAAGTCTGCGACGTGGAGCACGCCCTCGGGGATCTCGCTGTCGGGGATGAAGACGCCGGACATGAAGTAGAGCGGCAGGACGGTGGCGTTGGTTACGGCCGGCGCCGCGTCCTCGTTCGGGATCACGATCGTCAGCGCGAACCCCATGCAGCAGAACGACGCCGCCCCGACGATGACCGTGATCAGCACCGCCGGCGCGGTCGAGGTCGGGATCGAGACCCCGTAGACGAGCTTGCCGATCAGGCTGACGAGGACGAGCATGATCAGCGAGACGACGAGCGAGTTGCCGACCCGCCCGGCGATGAACGCCCAGCGCGGTAGCGGCGTCCCCCGGACCCGCTTCAGCAGCCCGCTCTCGCGGGCCTCGGTGAGGTTGATCGCGAGGCTGACCATCGTCGCCGAGACCACCGCCAGGGTCGTGATCGCCGGCACGTAGTAGGTCGTCGTCTTGATCCCGCCGCGGCCCTCGATCGCGTCGTTGCCGAAGATCGTCGCGAAGATGAAGAGGAAGATCAGCGGCAGCATCACGGTGAAGAAGACCGCGGTCGAGCTGCGCCAGAAGACCTTCTGGTCGAAGCGGAACTGGTGCAGGGCGAGCGCCGCGCCGCTCATTGCTCCCCGCGCTCGGTGAGCTCGAGGTAGACGTCCTCGAGGCTGGGGCGGCGGACCTCGAGCCCGGGAAGCTCGGAGCCGTTGCTCCGTGCCCAGCCGAGCAGCTTCTCGAGGTCGGCGAGCGGGTCGGCGCTCGGATGCGAGACGTGGGTCCTGTCGGCGTCGAGCGCCGAGGCGAAGGGCTCCGGCAGCCCGCCGTCGGCGGGGGCGCGGAAGCTGATCACGGCGCGGGCGCCGGCCCGGCCGCCGAGCTCGTCGGGGTCGCCCTCGGCGACGATCGTTCCCTCGGCGAGGATCGCGGCGCGGTCGGCGAGCGCCTGCGCCTCCTCCATGTAGTGGGTGGTGAGGAAGACGGTCTTGCCGAGCCGGCGCATGTTGTCGATCATCTCCCAGGCCTGGCGCCGCGCCCCGGGGTCGAAGCCGGTCGTCGGCTCGTCGAGGAACAGCAGCTCGGGGTCGCCGACCAGGGCGAGCGCGACGTCGAGGCGGCGCTGCTGGCCGCCGGAGAGCTTGCCCGCGCGCGCGTCGGCCTTCTCGCCGAGGCCGACGAGCTCGATCGTCTCCTCGACCCCGCGCGGCTCGCGGTAGTAGCCGGCGTAGAGCTCGAGCGACTCGCGGACCGAGAGCAGCGGGTTGAGCCGGCAGCTCTGAAGCACGATCCCGACCCGCTCGCGCCAGTCGCGTCCGGCGTCGGCGGGGTCCTCGCCGAGCACGCTGACCTCTCCCGCGTCGCGAGTGCGGTAGCCCTCGAGGACCTCGACCGTGCTCGTCTTGCCGGCGCCGTTCGGGCCGAGGAACGCGTAGACCTCGCCCGCGTTGACCTCGAGGTCGATCCCGCGAACGGCCTCGAAGCCGTTGTAGGACTTGCGCAGCCCGCGCACGCTGATCACCGTCTCTGACACCGGGTCAGCCTGCCAGATCGGGTCAGCCGTCGAGATCGCGGTGCACGACCCGCAGCCGGACGTCCTCGCGGCTCTCGACCGCGCGCGCGATCCGGTCCGCGACCGCGAGCGAGCGGTGGCGGCCCCCGGTGCAGCCGACGGCGATCGTCAGGTGCTGCTTGCCCTCGGCGACGTAGGCGGGGAGCAGGAAGTCGAGCAGCGGCATCAGCCGGCCGTAGAACTCGCCCGCCTGCGTGCCCGCCTCGACGTACTCGACGACGGCGGGGTCGTGGCCGGTCAGCGGCCGCAGCTCGTCGACGTAGTGCGGATTGGGCAGGAAGCGGACGTCGAGGGTCAGGTCGGCGTCGCGCGGCGGGCCGTTCTTGAACCCGAACGTGGTCAGCGTCAGCGAGAGCCTGCCGTCGGCGGAGTCCTCGCCGATCATCTCGGTCGCGATCCGGCGCCGCAGCGCTCCGCCCGTGAGGCCGGTGGTGTCGATCACGAAGTCGGCGCGCTCGCGGAGCGGCGCCAGCAGCGCCCGCTCCTCGCGGATCCCGTCGGTGATCCGGCCCTCGCGGGCGAGCGGGTGGCGGCGCCGGGTCTCCTTGTAGCGGTGCAGGAGGGTCTCCTCGTCGGCCTCGAGGAACAGGACCCGCGGCAGGATGCCGCCGGCCTCGAGCTCCTCGAGCACGGCCTGGAGGTCCTCGAAGTAGTCGCCGCCGCGGACGTCGGAGACGACCGCGGCGCGCTCGACGCCGCTGCCCTCGTGGCGGAAGAGCTCGCCCAGCGAGCCGATCATCCGCGGCGGCAGGTTGTCGACGCAGAAGTAGCCCCCGTCCTCGAAGGCCGCGATCGCCTCCGACTTCCCGGCCCCGGAGTGGCCGGTGATCAGGACCATCTCGACCCCTGCCCCATCACCACGGCGGCTCCTCCGCTTTGCGTCCGGGGCCGCCTCTGGCGTATTGCCGGCTTCGGTGGCCATCAGTTCGTCCTGTTCAGCTGCCGGTGGATCTCGCGCGCCAGCTTACCCGGCACCCCGGGCACCGCTTCGAGCTCCTCGCGGCTCGCGGCGAGCATCTTCTCCGGCGAGCCGAAGTGGCGCAGCAGCGCGCGCTTGCGGGCCGGGCCGACGCCGCGGACCCCGTCGAGGACCGAGCCGCTCATCGAGCGGTCGCGGCGCGAGCGGTGGAAGTCGATCGCGAAACGGTGCGACTCGTCGCGTACGCGCTGCAGCAGCCGCAGCGCCTCGGAGCCGTCCTCGAGCCGCAGCGGCTCGCTGCGGCCGGGCACGAAGACCTCCTCGACCCGCTTCGCTAGCGAGATCACCGCGACGCCGCGCTCGACCAGCGGCGCGAGCGCCTTCATCCCCGCCGAGAGCTGGCCCTTGCCGCCGTCGATCACGATCAGGTCGGGCTGGGCGGCGAAGCTCTGGTCGCGCTCGGCGTCGTGGGGTGAGATGTCGACCTGCTCGGTGAGCCGCGCCGCGCGGCGGGTCAGGACCTCTGTCATCGCCGCGAAGTCGTCCTGAGACGACTCGCGGATGTTGAACTTCCGGTAGTCGGATTTCTTCGGCGCCCCGCCCTCGAAGACGACCATCGAGGCGACGGTGTGGGTCTCGCCGAGGTTCGAGATGTCGAAGCCCTCGATCCGGATCGGCAGGTGCTCGAGCCCGAGCGCCTCCTGCAGCGCGCTCACGGCCTCGGCGCGCCGCTGGCGGCCGTGCTCGCGGCGCAGCCGGTCCTGGGCCAGCGCCAGCCCGGCGTTGCGCTCGGCGAGCTCGCGCAGCCGCCGCATCTGGCCGCGCTGGGCGGCGCGAACCTCGACCGCGGCGTCGCGCCCGGTCGCCAGCGCCTCGGCGATCAGGCCCGTGCGCTGCTTGAGCTCGGGTCCGACTACGACCAGCGACGGGACCGCGGGCGCCGCCGAGTAGTACTGGAGCATGAAGCTCTCCCCCACCTCGGCGAGCTCCTGGCCGCCGCTCTCGAGGTAGAAGCCCTGGCGCTCGGCGAGCACGCCGTCGCGGACCTGGAACACCTGCGCGTTAGCGTCATCGCCCTCGACCGCGACCCCGATCAGGTCGGCGTTGTCGACCGAGCCGCCGGCGACGCGCTGGCGCTCCATCAGGCTGCTGACCGCGTTGAGCCGGTCGCGGAACAGCGCCGCGCGCTCGAAGTCCTGGGCTTCCGAAGCGGCCTCCATCTGCTCGCCGAGCTCGGAGGAGATCCGCCGGTAGCGGCCGGAGAGGAAGTCGGCGATCGCGTCGATGTTGCGGCGGTACTCGTCCTTGTCGATGTAGCCGACGCAGGGGGCCCCACAGCGCTTGATGTAGTAATCGAGGCAGGGGACGCCGGAGCGCCGCCCCGGTTCCTTGCCCTCGCAGGTCCGGTACTGGAACAGCTTGCCGAGCAGGTCGAGCGTCTCGCGGACGCGCTTGGCGCTCGAGAACGGCCCGAAGTAGGCGCGCCCGGGGCGGTGGCGCTCGCGGGTGAAGTAGACGCGCGGGTAGTCCTCGTCGTAGCTGATCGCGACGTAGGGGTAGGACTTGTCGTCGCGCAGGCGGATGTTGAACATGGGCCGGTGGCGCTTGATGAAGCTCTGCTCGGTGAGCAGCGCCTCGGCCTCGTTCTGGGTCACGAGGAACTCGATCTGCTCGGTGCGCTCGAGCAGGTCGGGCGACGCGGGGTTCACGCCCCCGAGGTGGGACGCGACGCGCTTGCGGATCGAGCCCGCCTTGCCGACGTAGAGCGCCTTGCCATCGCCGTCGCGGAAGACGTAGATCCCCGGGGAGTCGGGCAGGTCGCGGCGCTGCTCCTCGATCGAGGGGGCGCCGTCTCCGTTGCTATCGCCGTCTGTCGCCATCGACCAAAGGGTAGGCTCCGGCGATGCCGGCCTCCGAGGATCACGCGGCTCCGCCCGCCCTCGAGACGCTGAGGATCGAGATCGACGGCGATATCGGGACGATGACCCTCGACCGCCCCGAGAGCCTGAACGCGATGAGCCCGGAGATGATCGCCGAGCTCCCGATCGCCGCCGCCTGGCTCGCCGACCGGGCCCCGATCCGCGCCCTGATCGTCACCGGCGCCGGCGGCGCCTTCTGCTCCGGAGGCGACGTGAACTGGTTCAAGCGCGGGGTCAGCGACGAGAAGATCGATCTCCCTTCCAATGTCCGGCGCGGGGCCGAGGTCCTCCACCAGGCGATCATCGACTTCCGCCGGATCCCGTTTCCGGTGATCGCGGCGGTCAACGGGCCGGCCGCCGGGGCAGGCTTCTCGCTCGCGCTCTCCTGCGACCTGCGGATCGCCTCCGAGGCGGCTGTCTTCGCGATCGCATACGGGCGGATCGGCGCTTCGCCGGACGGCGGGATGACCTACTTCCTGCCCCGCGTCGTCGGCCCCGCGAAGGCGCTCGAGCTCGCGCTCAACGACCCCAACCTCGACGCGCAGGCCGCGCTCGCGGAAGGCCTCGTCAGCGAGGTCGTCCCCGCCGACGAGCTGATGCCGAGGGCGCGCGAGAAGGCCGAGAAGCTGGCGGCGATGGCGCCCCACTACGTGCGCACCGCGAAGCTGCTGCTCCACGAGAGCATCGAGAACAGCCTCGCCGACCACCTCCAGCTCGAGCGCCACGGGATCGCCGACAGCATGGCGACCGAGGACCTGCGCAACGGCGTCACGGCGTTCTTCGACGGCGACAAGCCGGTATTCAAGGGCCAGTAGAGTCCGGCCCGCACTCCCGAATCCCATGGAAAGGGGAACAAATTGAAGAAGGCAGCAGCGATCCTCGCGGTCCTCGCGCTGGCCGCGTTCGGACTCGTCGCCTGCGGCGATGACGATGACGACGGCGGCGACGAGACGACCGCCGTGGAGACGACCGTCGAGGAGACGACCGGCGGAGGCGGCGGGGCGACCGCGCTCGCGCTGAGCTCACCCGCGGACGGCAGCTTCGAGTACGACAAGACCGAGCTCGATGCGACGGCCGGGCCGGTGACGATCGCCTACGACAACCCGGCTTCGCTCCAGCACGACGTCGTGCTCGAGAGTGAGGACGGATCCGAGATCGGCAAGACCGACCTGATCTCGCAGTCGACCGACGAGTTCACCGCCGAGCTCCAGCCGGGGAGCTACACGTTCTACTGCGACGTGCCCGGGCATCGTGAGGGCGGCATGGAAGGAACGCTCACCGTCAAGTAGCGGCGCGCGAGGGGTACCCGGCGGTACCCCGATCGGCGTCGGGGTCCGTCCGCGCGCAGCGCGGCCGGACCCCGCGCGCCGACGGGGTATCCGGCGGGTACCCCCCGTACCGCGCTCAGGCTTCGCGAGCTACTCGGGGAGGGCGCGGCCTACGGAGTCGCCTACGAAGGCGGGTTTTTCGTTGCCCTCTACTTCGATGACGAAGCGGGTGACGACCTGCCACCAGCCGCCGGCGACCTCCTCGACCTCGGTCACCTCGCCGGTCGCGCGGACCCTGGAGCCGGCCGGGACGGGGGCCGGGAAGCGGACCTTGTTCCAGCCGTAGTTGACGCCGAGCTTGAAGCCGGTCGAGCTGATCAGGCCGAGCCGCAGCCCGTCGATCATCGAGAGCGTCAGGTTGCCGTGCGCGATCGTGGTTCCGAACGGGCTCTCATTCTTGGCCCGCTCGACGTCGACGTGGATCCACTGGTCGTCGCCGGAGAGCTCGGCGAAGCTGTCGATCATCTCCTGGGTCACCTCGCGCCACTCGGTCGGGCCGATCGTCTGCCCGAGCAGGCCTTTGAGCCCTTCGACTCCCTCGACTTCGACGGCTGCCACGGCGGGCACCCTACTGGACTCTGTTACGTTCAATCAATGCGGGGAAGGTTGAGATCGGGGTTGCTGGCGGGATTCACTTTCGGCGTCGCCATGTTCGGTTTCGCGGGCAGCGCCTCGGCCGTACACGCGCTCGCCGGTCGCACCTACGTCAGCGAGCTGATACCGAAGACCAGCGACCGGGTGCTGATCAAGACCGACCCGATTCTGAAGCCGAAGAACGCGAACGCGAAGAGTGGGGTCGCGGTGCTCGAGTGCAACGGGGTCGTGGCGCGCGTCAACCCGCGCTTCAACTTCACCCACCGGGCCACGTCGCCGTTCGTCGATTTCTTCCGCTCGACCCCCGGCAACACCGGCAACGGGATCTTCGACGTCTTCGGGCAGACGGCGTTCAGCAGCATCACCTTTCCGCTCAAGGCGAACGTCACCCAGGGTCTCGTGCCCGGATGCGCGAAGGCGCCCGGCGTCCCGGTCAAGTTCCGGCTCGCGAGCAAGAAGGTCCGGGTGAACCTGGCACAGCAGCTTTCGCAGGGAGTTCACACCGGCGCTGCGCTCAGCGCCTCCTGCCCGGGATCGAGCCTGCTCGGCGCCGCGGTCCAGATCAGCGGCCGCCTCTCCCCCGACACCGGCGGCAGCCCCGTCAACGTCGCGGCCACCAACTCGCGCGGGGGCGCGGCGGCGGCGACCGTGCTCACCGCCGCCGACGGCAGCTTCTCCTACGCCTTCACGCCCTCCCCCACGAACGGCGCCGCGTACAGCGAGACGGTCGCGTTCTCGTTCGCCGGCGGGGCCGGTCGCGACCCCGCGACAGCCGCCTGCAGCTGGCCGGTGTTCAGCCCGCCGATCATCGACTGACAGCCCGTCGCGGGCCTCAATCGATCAGCCTGACCTCGAGCGGGGGTGGACCCAACCCGCCGCCGCCGCCGAGCAGGGCCAGGATCCGCGCCACGTAGGCGCGGGTCTCGGAGTAGGGGATGCAGTCGCAGGCCGAGACCGCGCCGGAGCCCGCGTTGTAGGCGGCGAGCGCGAGCGGGATCGAGCCGAAATCGCGCAGGAGGCCGGACATCATCTCGGCCTGGGCGTCGATCGAGGCCTCCGGGTCGAAGGGGTCCTTCAAGCCGTAGGAGGCCGCGGTGCCGGGCATGAACTGCGAGATCCCCTGGGCGCCGGCGGGCGAGACCGCGTTCGGATTGAAACCCGACTCGGCCTCGATCTGGGCCGCGAGCAGCGCCGCCGAGACGTTCCAGCGCCCGGCCGCGCGCCCGATCGCGTCGCGGTACTGCGCCGGCACGAACGCGGGCAGCCCCTGACCCGATCCGAGCCCGTCGCCGGGCGGCCCCGCGCCGCTGACCGAGTTGCCGGCCCGCGAGCACGGCGCCGGGCCGCGAACAAATCCAAAGTGCCAGGCCTCCCACGAGTAGCGCTTGAGGAACCCGAAGTTGGGCGCCTTGGCGGCGAGCCAGCCGTAGGCGCCGTCCGGGCCGAGGTCGAGCTCGGTGCCGCAGCGGTGCAGCGACTGGCCCGGCGGCGCGACCCAGGTCGGATCGGGGTGGGCGGCGAACAGCGCCGCCTGCTCGGCGTCGGAGCGGAAGCCCGACGTGATCGTCAGCGTGATCCCGGCGTCGCGCGCCGCGGCGGCCATCCGGTCGAACGCTTCGGCGACATCGGGGCGCATGCTCTCGCCCTGGCGGTAGGCGAGCGGGCCCGAGTAGCCGCCGCCGCTCGCCTCGGCCGGCATCCCCGTCCAGCCGGCCGGAGGCGAGGCCTCGGCGGTCGCCTCGGCGACGACCGGTATCGGCGTCGCGGCAGCGGCGCCGGGCTCGGCTTCGACCTCGCCGCGGACCTTGACCTCGGCCTGGACCGGGACCGGCTCGTGGCGGTCGGGGAAGCCGACCTCGACCACGGCCGCCGAGATCCCGTTGCCGCGCGCCGACTCGCGCGCCGCGGCTCCGGCGCGCGCGAGCACCGCCGGCTTCGAGAGGTGGCGCGGGTTCGGAGCCCCGCCCGGGAGCAGCGCCGGCGCGAGCAGCCGCGGCGCG
Organism: uncultured Solirubrobacterales bacterium; assembly: GCA_963817065.1. Lineage (GTDB taxonomy): Bacteria > Actinomycetota > Thermoleophilia > Solirubrobacterales > 70-9 > CAWFMO01. The sequence continues at coordinate 994,511 of CAWFMO010000001.1, read as the reverse complement.
TCGTCGCGAAGCGAGCGGACCGCGGAGACGGCCGCGAGGTCGGCGCCGCGCTGGGCGCGCGCCTTCCCGGTCACCGCGCCGCCGACAGCGACGAGCACGGTCGCCGCCGTGAGCAGGACCGCGACACCGCCGAGCGCGAGCGGCATCGCCTGGCCGCGGTTCCCGAGCAGCCCGCGCGCGAGCCGCGCGGCGCGGGCCGAGGCGGCGCCGCCGGGGTCGATCCCGGCGAGCGCCCTGCGACCCGCGACCCGGCCGAGAGGGCGGGCGGCGACGCGGGCGCGGAGCCCGCGGTCGCGGAGCTCGGAGACGACGAGCGCCGCCAGCGAGCGGTCGCGGGGCAGCCGCGCGCGCAGCAACCCGCCGGCGGGCGAGGGTTGCGCGGCGAGCGCCTCGCTCCAGAGCGACGCCGGGACCACGGCGATCGCGTCGGCCGCGCCGGCGATCCGAGCCAGCTCGCCGAGCGCCGCGAGCGATTCGGGCTCGGCGGGCAGCGCCAGGCGGCAGGTGTGGCCGCGGGCGACCGCGGCCTCCCAGCCCGCCCCGCGCAGCGCCCGCTCGAGCTCGCGCGCCTCGGGCGCGGCGAGCAGCGTCGGGCCGGGCCGGCGCGGCTCGGCCTCGAGCGAGACCAGCAGCGCGGTCCCCGCGCCCCGGTCGGCGGCAGCGACCGCCACCGCGGCAGCCTGGGCGAGGCCGTCGGCGGCGCCGGGCGCGGCGGTCGCGAGCACGAGCCGCCCCATCAGCCGCCCCCGCGCACGTGTGCGCCGGAGCTGATCTCGAGCGCGTCGGCGAGCCCGGGGACGATCGTCGGCGGACGCAAGCGCAGCTCGACGCTGTCGCGCGCGGCGTCGACCTCGACCCGGTCCTCGGCCCAGCCGGGGAGCGCCGCCCGCGCCGCGGGCGCCGCCGGTTCGCCGGCCGCGAGCGCCAGCGCCCCGGCCTCGGCGGCGCCGTCGGCCAGGGTCATGGCGTAGCCGGCGGCGAGCAGCTGGAGCGCGACGAGCCCGGCGAGCAGAAGCGCCGGGAGCGCCGCGACGAGCTCGACGTTCGCCTGCCCCAGCGCTCGCTCACGATCACGACCCCGCATCGGGCTCCAGGCTCGTCTCGGCGTCGACGTCGAATCGCGGCAGCCCGGGGATCAGCGCCGGGACCTCGACCCGGACCCGCAGCGGCGGGCCGGTCTCGACGCTGGCGCGCTCGCGGAGGACGCCGGGCAGCGCGCGCTTGGCGGCCGCGGCGCCGTCGCCGCCGACGTGTTCGGCGCGGGCTCCGGCGCGCGCCGCCGAACCGGCCGACCAGAGCGCGTGCCCCGCGACCCCGATCTGGGCCGCGATCAGCAGCCCTACCAGGAGCGCCGGGAGCGCCGCGATCAGCTCGACTGAGGCCTGGCCGCGATCGGCGATTGAGTTCATGCCGCGACGCTAGGCATCGCCGGCGCGCGCGCGGTGCGCGAACGTCGAGGGTTACGCGCGCGGGTGTGTCGCTACGCGTAGCCGCGCGATTCGCGGAAGACGCTGAACAGCCCGAAGACCGCGAGGGCGACGAAGGCGATCCAGGCCAGCGTCCCGAGCCCGGTGTCGAACATCTCGTCGGCGCCGGCGATCATCAGCGCGATCAGGCCCAGCGATCCGTAGAGGATCGCCTTCCAGCCGTCGCTGAGGGTCATGAGCGTGAACCCGTTCTCGCGGTGGAGGCGGTAGGCGAAGAGCCCGATCGCGGCCAGGAACCCCATGCTGATCGCGGTCAGAACCGTGTCGGCCGCCGTCCCCCCGCCCGGCAGGACCGTGATGCCCAGGGCGATCAGCGCGACGATCCCGAGGTTTCTCGCAAATTGCATTGGAGCGGATTCTACTTTCCAGGTTTTTGGTTGTAGCGTTCGAATCGAGAGAGGAACGGGTCACGGAACGTACAGCGACCAGATCGGAAAGATCAGGTGCCGAGCTCCGGCTCGACGCTGCGCTTCAGTTTGCCCGCAGAGCCCACGCCGGGCAGCTCCGCAAGCAGAACGGCCGCCCGTTCATAGAACATCCGATCGCCGTCGCCGAGCTGCTCTCCCAGATCGGCATCGACGGCCCGGTCCTGATCGCCGCCTACCTCCACGACACGGTCGAGAAGACCGACGTCGAGCTCGGCGAGATCGAGCGCGAGTTCGGATCCGGGGTCGCCGAGATCGTCGCCGTACTCAGCGAGGAGACCGAGATCGACGGCTACGCGGCGCGCAAGCGCGCGCTGCGGGCCCAGGCGCTCGCCGCCGGCGACGACGCGGCGATCCTCTACGCGGCCGACCGGCTCGCCAACCTCAGCGACTGGCGCGAGCTCAGTCCCGAGAACCGGCTCAGAGCAGCCGAGCGGCTCGGCACGACTTTCGAGGAGCGGCTGCGGCTCTGGGGCGAGGATCTCGAGGCACTCTCAATGCTCGAAGCCGATCTGCCGTTCGTCGAAGAGGTCGAGGTCGAGCTCCGGGCGCTGCGCGCCGAAGCCGCCTAGGAGCGCGCCCCGCCTCAGCGCAGCCGAGCGCGCCGGACGAGCGGCATCAGCGCCCAGAAGAGGATGAACGCCCCGCCGAGCCCGACCACGGCGAGCGTCTTGGTGTGGCCGGGGCCGAAGAGCAGGTCGCTGATCAGCAGGACGACGCCGCACATCGCGAGCGCGAGAACGCCGAGGCCGGCGATCGCGAGCCGATTCGAGACCTGGACCAGGTGCTCCTTCTGGCGCTTGCGGAAGAGGAGCCGGTGATTGATCGCCGGCGCGATCAGCAGCACGGTCGCAAACGCGGCCATCAAAAGAATCACGAAGTAGAGGTCGACCTGATACCTGGTCAAAGTGCCGAACCGCTGCGAGAACGGGACCGTGAGCAGGAACGCGAACAGGACCTGCACCCCGGGCAGCGCGACCCGCAGCTCCTGCAGCAGCTCGCCCATGTTGCGGTCGGCGCGCTCGGCGGCTGTCTCCTTTCGAGTGTTGTCCCGTGGCATCGCTGCGTGAGCCTACCCGCCTACTTCGAGGTCATAACCACGAACCCGAGCACCAGGGCCCCCAGGCATGCGAGCAGCCCGAGCGCCATCACGCCGGCCGCGGCGCCCGCGGCCAGCGGCCGCTCGTCGCGGCGAAACTCCGCCGCGCGAGCCGCGCCGTAGATCGAGAGCGAGAACGCGAACGCGACTCCGACCGCGGCGGCGATCGAGTAAACGACCGTCTGCCAGAGCTCCTTCACCGCGACGATCTCGGCCAGCGGCAGATTCATCAGGCCGACACCGTGGGCGAGTCGTGGCGGCGCCGGAAGAGCATCGTCGCGGCGACGATCGCGATGATCGAGACGACGATCGGCCCCGCCGCCCCGGTCCCGAAGATCCTCGTGACCCCGTATGCCAGCGCGCCGACCGCAGCCGCGGCCGGCAGCGTCAGCAGCCAGGCGGTGACGATGTTCCCGGCGACACCCCAGCGCACCGCCGAGATCCGCTTCGCCGCCCCGGCGCCCATGACCCCGCCGCTGATCACCTGGGTCGTCGAGAGCGGGAAGCCGAAGTGCGAGGAGGTCAGGATCACCGCCGCTCCCGCGCCCTGGGCCGAGAATCCCTGGGCCGAGTCCATCTTGATGATCTTCGTCCCCATCGTCTTGATGATCCGCCAGCCGCCCATGTAGGTCCCGAGCGCGATCGCGGTCGCGGCCGAGACCACGACCCAGAACGGCACCTCGGCGTCGCCGCCGATCGATCCGTTCGCGACCAGCGCGAGCGTGATCACCCCCATCGTCTTCTGGGCGTCGTTGGTCCCGTGCGCGAGCGCGAGCAGGCCGCCCGAGACGACCTGGCCGAGGCGGAAGCCGCGGCCGACCGGGCCCGGGCGCAGCCGCCCGACGACCCAGTAACAGACCGCGATCGAGAGCCCGGCCGCGGCGAAGGCGACGATCGGCGCGATCACCGCGGGAATCAGGACCTTGCCGAGGATCCCCTCCCCCAGCACCGCGTCGGTTCCGGCGGCGGCGAGCGTCGCGCCGACCACCCCGCCGATCAGCGCGTGCGAGGAGCTCGACGGCAATCCGTACCACCAGGTGGCGAGGTTCCAGGCGATCGCCCCGATCAGCCCGGCGAAGATCACCGTCGGCGTGATCGCGTCGGCGACGACGACGTCCTTGGCGACCGTCGCCGCGACCTCGAGCGAGATGAACGCCCCGGCGAAGTTGAGCACCGCCGCCATCGTCACCGCGACACGGGGCGGCATCGCATGGGTCGAGATCGAGGTCGCGACCACGTTCGCCGTGTCGTGGAAGCCGTTGGTGAAGTCGAAGGCGAGCGCGGTGGCGACGACGATCGCGAGCACGACGTCGCTGTCCATTACGAATTCTTGATGACGATGCCTTCGAGGATCGAGGCGGAGGTCTCGGTCGCGTCGATCGCGCGCTCGAGCCTCAGGAAGATGTCGCGCCAGCGGATCACGACCATCGGGTCGATCCGGTCGGCGAACAGCGAGGCCACCGCGTCGCGATAGATCCTGTCGCCGTCGTTCTCGAGGCGGTGGATCTCAATCCAGTAGTGGTCGAGGTCCTTGAAGCCGCGCAGGTTCTGGAGCAGTCCATAGAGCTGCTCGCAGCACTTGACCAGGACCTCGGCGAGCGCCTCCGCCTGGTCCATCGGCGCCTCGATCCGGTAGAGGCCCATGAAGTCCGCGACCTCCTCGATGTAGTCGACGATGTCGTCCATCTGGGTCGCGAGCCCGTAGATGTCCTCGCGGTCGATCGGGGTGACGAACGTCGTGTTGAGGCGCTGGATGATGTTGTGGGTGATCCGGTCGCCCTCCTGCTCGGCCTTGAGGATGTCGCGCGAGAGGCCGGTCTCCTCGGGCCAGACCTGGAGCATGTCGCGGAGCAGCTTCGCCGCGCGCAGCGAGTTCTGGCCCTCTTCGATGAAGAGGTCGAAGAAGACGCGATCTTTGGGGACGAGGGAAAACCGGGCCACGGGCCCGCGAACCTAGCAGGCCGTCGAGCGGCCGGTTCGCGCCTAGGCGCGGGAGGCGGCGGCCGTGATCGGCCGCTTGGCGAGCTCGGTGTGGCGCTCGATCAGCTCGGCTTGCATGTCGCGGGGCTCTCCGTTCGCCGTGCGCCGGCGCCAGTCGCCGTCGGTCCGCAGCGTCCAGGCGCCGGTGTCGTCGGCGAACGCGCGGTCGAGGACGTCGCCGAGCTCGTCCTGGAGCGCCGGGTCCGAGACCGGGGCCAGGAGCTCGACCCGGTTGTAGAGGTTGCGCGGCATCATGTCGGCCGAGCCGATGAAGAAGTCGCGCTCGCCCTCGCGCTCAAAGCTGAAGATCCGCGAGTGCTCGAGGAAGCGGCCGAGGACCGAGACGACCTCGATGTTCTCCGAGATCCCCGGGACGCCGGGCCGCAGGGCGCAGATCCCGCGTATGTTGAGCTCGACCTTGACTCCCGCCTGCGAGGCCCGGTAGAGCGCCTGGATGATCGGCGGGTCGAGGAGCGCGTTCATCTTCATCCTGATCCGCGACGGGTGCTCGGCGCTGTGCGTCTCGATCGAACGCTCGATCTCGTCGACGATCCCGCCCTTGAGGTTGAACGGCGCGACGAGCACCTTGCGGTACCCCTGCGGCCGCGCGTAGCCGGTCAGGTAGTTGAACATCTCGGCGATGTCGGAGCCGATCTCCGGGTCGGCGGTGAACAGCCCGATGTCGGTGTAGATGCGCGCGGTCTTCGGGTTGTAGTTGCCGGTCCCGATGTGGACGTAGTGGCGCACGCCGTCGCCCTCGCGGCGCGCGACGAGCACGCACTTGACGTGGGTCTTGAAGCCGGGGATCCCGTAGACGACGTGGACGCCGGACTGCTCGAGGTCCTTGGCCCAGCGGATGTTGGCGCTCTCGTCGAAGCGCGCCTTGAGCTCGACCAGGCAGACCGCCTGCTTGCCGCGCTCGGTGGCGTCGATCAGGGCCGGGACGAGCGGCGAGTCGGCGCTCGTCCGGTAGACGGTCTGCTTGATCGCGAGCACGTCGGGGTCCTCGACCGCCTGGGCGACGAAGCGCTCGACCGAGGTCGAGAACGAGTCGTAGGGGTGGTGGACGAGGATGTCGCCATCGCGGATCGCCGAGAAGAAGTCGACGTCGTCGGCCTCCCCGCGCGCCTGGAGCCTCGGGGGCGTGATCCCGTGCCAGGGCGTGTAGGAGAGCTCGGGGAAGCCGCGGAGGTCGGCGATCGCGGTGACGTCGGCGAGCCCGAGCAGCCCGTCGACCTCGTAGACCTGGTCGTCCTCGAGCTTCAGCGCGCCGACGACCTGCTCGCGCAGCCGGTCGCTCATCTCGCGCTCGACCTCGAGCCGCACGACCTCGCCGAAGCGCCGCCGCCGCACCTCCTCCTCCACCGCCTGGAGCATGTTGTCGGCCTCGTCGGAGATGTCGTAGTCGGTGTCGCGGGTGACGCGGAAGAGCGCGTGGTCGACGACGTCCATCCCGGGGAAGAGCTCGTCGAGGTGGGCCGCGATCACCTGCTCGAGCGGGACCATCGTCGTCCCGTCCTCGAGCTTGAGGAAGCGCCCGAGCAGCTCCTTCGGCACCTTGACCCGGGCGAAGACCTCGTCCCCCTTCTCGGGGTGTCGCAGAAGGACGGCGAGGCTGAGCGAGAGGTTGGAGATGTAGGGAAACGGCCGCCCGCGCCCGATCACGAGCGGCGTCAGCGCGGCGAAGACCTGGTCCTTGAACAGCCGGTCGAGCTCGTCGGTCTGCTCCCGGCTCGCGTCTCCGACCGAGAGCACCGTGATCCCGGCCTCGGCGAGCGCCGGGACGAGCTCACCTTCGAACAGTCGGCAGAGCCGCGTCCGGAGCTCGATCGAGCGATCCCTGGCCCGGGCGATCACCTCGGCCGCGGGCAGCCCGTCGGCGCCGCGCGGGTCGAGCTTGGCGTCGACCTGGTCGTGGAGCCCGGCGATTCGCACCATGTAGAACTCGTCGAGGTTGTCCTCGTAGATCGCGGCGAAGCGCACGCGCTCGAGCAGCGGCACGCTCTCGTCCTCGGCGAGCTGGAGCACGCGGTCGTTGAAGTCGAGCCACGAGAGCTCGCGGTTGAAGTAGAGCGAGCTGTCTTCGAGGTCGGGCGGGGCGCCGTTCGAGGACGGGGCACGTTCGTCCTCCGCGGTGACGGAGGTTGCGGTTTGGAGTGGTGGCTTGTTCATCGGCGGTGACCCTGCGCCCCCACCGAGCGCCCGATCAAGGTTAGCGGCGCCCTCGCGAGCCGATGAAACGCAAGCGTCAGATGGTTGCCCCAGGTCGTGGATCCGCGGGCGGCGGGTCCGCCGGCGGTCTTTCGGCCTCCAACCGCTGGGCCTCGAGCCTCTGGCGCTCGGCTTCAGCGGCCCGTTCCTCCTCGCGCCGCAACGCGGCGCGCTCGAGCACCGAATCCGCCGCGCGCTCGAGCCGCAGCCAGGTGCCGTCCCCCTCGAGCCGATCGAGGGTGGCGATGAAGCGCGAGAAGAGCAGCTCGCGGCGCGAGCGCAGATAGACCGCGAGCACGTCGAGCCCGCGGTAGGCGGTCCGGTGCGGCGCCTGGGCGGCGATCCCCGGCTCGAGGTCGGGCGCGTCGCCCGCGAGCGCGACGACCTCGGCGGCGTCGGCGTCGCGGGTCTTCTCGAGCTGCTCGAGCACCCGCGGCAGCATCACGTCGCAGTCGTGGATCTCGCCGAGGATGTCTTGGAGATCGCGGGCGCGGCGGCGTCCGATCTGCGCCGGGCGCCCGAAGCAGAAGTCGGTCACCTCGAGCACGTAGCGCAGCCGCTTCGCGGCGATCCGCATGTCGTGCTGGGCCTTGGTCGCCTTCGGGCGCCGGGCCTTCTTGGTGAAGCCGAGCATCTCCGCGAGCCGGACGCGGACGATCCGGGCCGCGTTCTCGTCCAGCCGCGCCGTCGGGTCGAGCTTCTTGACCGAGCGCGCCTTCACTCGGGCTCACCGGTCAGCGCCTCGAGCCTTGCCCGAAGCGCATCGACCCGCTCCGGCGCGACGACCGGCGCCAGGGCCTCGTTTGCCTCGCGCTGCTCGACCGCGAGCCGTTCGACCAGCGCCGAGATCCCCTTTTGGTCGGCGCTCGGCATCTCGGCGCCGAACGCCCGCATCGCCTTGATCGCGACGTCGCGGTCGCGGCGCTCGCCGAGCGCGTCGGCGAGGTCCTTGACTTCGCGCAGCGCGCGCTTGAACTGCTTGCGCGGGAAGCAGGGCTCGAAGACCTCGAGCGCCGCCCGCAGCCGGCGCGTCGCGACCCGCATGTCGTGGAGGCGCTCGATGTCCGTGGTGTCGAGGACTGCCTCGGAGTTCTCGACCAGCTCCTCGGCGCGAATACCGATCGTCCTCGCCGCGGCCTCGGCGTAGCTCTCCTCGGCGTTGAGCTCTATTTCGCGGGCCTTCGCCATCAGCGGCGAAGGCTATCGGCGGCGCCTAGGCCGCCAGGATCTCCTTCGAGCCGTTCTTGTCGCCGTTCAGCATCTCGAGGATCACGCCCTCGCGCAGCCCACCCTTGCCGATCTGCAGCGGCTGGCCGAGCTTCTCGGAGATCTTCTCGAGCAGCAGAACGCCGGTCGGGAGGATCTTGACCCGCCGCTCGTCGAGCTCGAAGCGGCGCGCGACATCGGCGATCGGATCGGCAACCAGCACCCTAATCCCGCGCTCGAGCGTCTCGTACTCGAGCAGAACCCCGACCAGGGTCCGCATCGAGGTCGCGCTGCCGCCGACCGCGACCGCCTGGTCGGGCTCGGGCAGCTCGATGTCCTTGAAGAAGTCGTCGATCCGCTCGCGCACCGCGCGGATCTCGGAGGCCGAGGGCGGATCGTTGGAGAGATAGTCCTCGGCCAGCGCGCCCGATCCGATCTTGAACGAGTGCACCTTGCTGACACCCCCCTCGACGCTGCCGAAGATGACCTCCGAGGAGCCGCCGCCGACGTCGACGACCGCGATCTCGCCTTCGACCGGGTGGCCGAGCGCCTTTGTCGCGCCGATGAACGCGAGCCGCCCCTCCTCCTCCTCACTCAGGACTTCGACGTCGACCCCGGCCACCTTCGAGATCTCCTTGACGATCTCCTTGCGGTTCTTCGCCTCGCGGATCGCGGCGGTCGCGACCGGGCGGATCACCTCGGCGCCGAGCTCCCTTGCAAGTCGAACTTGTGTTTTTACGACGTCTGCGACCTCGTCGATCTTCTCCTGCGGCGATCTTGCCCTTCTTGCTCGCGCCCTTGCCGATCCGCGTGTAGGCGCGCTGCTCCATCGCCTTCTTCAGCTGGCCGTCCTTGGGCTCGGCGACGAGCAGGCGGGTGGTGTTCGATCCGATGTCGATGGCGGCGTACAGCACCGCCACCGATGCTACGTGGAAGGCGGGACAGGCTCGGGGTGCGACGCGTCTTCGAACTCCTGGAACAGCCCGGTGACGACGAACGCGACCTGCTCGCCGATATCGACCGCGTTGTCGCCGATCCGCTCGAGCGCCCGGGCGACGAGCATCATCGTCATCGCCCACTCGCGGATGTCCTTGTCCTCGCCGACCTCGACCGCGAGAGCGAAGCACTCCTTGTTGAGGTCGTCGATCAGGTCGTCTTGGCGAACCAGGTCCTTGGCGAGGTCGACGTCGCGGGCGAGGAACGCCTTCTCGGCCTGTGAGGCCATCGAGCGCGCCTGCTTGCCCATCCGCACGATTCGCTCGACCATGTCGCTGCGCTGCGGCGCGTCGTGCCCGGTCAGCGGAATCACCTTGGCGATGTTCACGCACTGGTCGCCCATCCGCTCGATCGAGTGCATGACGTGGAGCAGCGCAGAGATCAACCTCAGGTCGGTCGCGACCGGCGCCTGGGTCGCGAGCAGCGTCAGGATCTCCTGGTGGACCTCGAGGTAGCGGCCGTCGATGCGATCGTCGTCGGCGACGACCTGCCCGGCGAGCTCGATGTCCTGCTGCTCGACCGCCTCGAGCGTGCGGTCGATCTGGCCGGCCACGAGCTCGAGCCCGTTGAGCGCCCGGCGCTCGAGGCTCTCGAGCTCCTCCTGGTACTGGATCCGCGTCTTCTCGGCCATCAGCCGACCTTCCCGGAGACGTAGTCCTCGGTCCGCTGGTCGGAGGGGTTGGTGAAGATCTTGTCGGTCTTGTCGAACTCGACCACCCGGCCCATGCGGTTCGTCTCGGTCGAGTCGAGCTCGACGATCAGGAACGCGGTCATGTCGGAGACGCGCGCCGCCTGCTGCATGTTGTGGGTGACGATCACGATCGAGTAGTTCTCCTTCAGCTCCATCATCAGGTCCTCGATCTTTCCGGTCGAGATCGGGTCGAGCGCGGAGCACGGCTCGTCCATCAGGATCACGTCGGGATCGACCGCCAGCGCCCGAGCGATGCAGAGCCGCTGCTGCTGGCCGCCCGACATCCCGAACGCGTTGCTCTCGAGCCGGTCCTTGACCTCGTCCCAGAGCGCCGAGCGCTTGAGCGCGGTCTCGACCCGCTCCTCGACGTTCTCCAGCCCAAGGATCCGAGGCCCGAAGGCGATGTTGTCGAAGATCGACTTCGGGAACGGGTTCGGCTTCTGGAACACCATCCCGATCCGCTTGCGGACCTCGACCGCGTCGACCTCGGGCCCGTTCAGGTCCTGGCCGTGGTAGATCACCTGGCCGGTGACCTCCGCGGCCGGGATCAGGTCGTTCATCCGGTTGAGGCAGCGGATCAGGGTGCTCTTGCCGCAGCCCGAAGGGCCGATCAGAGCCGTGATCTCGTTCTCGGCGATGTCGAGGTTGACGTCGGCGACAGCCTGGTTTCCGTCATAGAAGACGTTCAGGTTCTGGATGTCGAAGATCGCCGCCGTGCCGCTCCGCTTCTTTCGCTGACGTTCACGCTCCTTGACGGCGTCCGCCAGGTCGAAGCGCGACTCGACCCGCTCAGCCACTTTTCCCAACATTAGTCGTCCTTCCCATGCTTTCGGTCACCACTTCTTCTCGTATCGGTTACGCAGCCAGATGGCGAGCGCATTCATCACCAGCAGCATCGCCAGCAGGACCAGAATCGCGGCCGCGGCACGCAGCTTGAACTCGTCCTGGGGCTGTGAGATCCAGTTGAAGATCTGCAGCGGCAGCGTCGTGAACTCGCTGTTGAGGCCGCTGGGGTTGAAGGAGACGAAGACCGCCGCGCCGACGAAGATCAGCGGCGCGGTCTCGCCGATCGCGCGCGAGAGGGCGAGAATCGTCCCGGTCGCGATCCCGGGAATCGACGCCGGCAGGACCTGCTTCCAGATCGTCTGCCACTGGGTCGCGCCGAGCGCCATCGAGCCCTCGCGGATCGAGGGCGGGACGGCGCGGATCGCCTCGCGGCCGGCGATGATCACGACCGGCAACACGAGCAGCCCGAGGGTCAGGCCGCCGGCCAGCACGACCCGTCCGAGGTCAAGCGGCCCGCGGACCAGGAACGCGAGCCCGAGGATCCCGTAGATGATCGAAGGGACCGCGGCGAGGTTCTGGATGTTGAGCTCGATCGCTCGGTTCCACCACTTATCGCGGTCGGCGTATTCCTCGAGGTAGACCGCGCTCGCGACCCCGACCGGGATGATGAACGCCGCGCAGACGAGCATCGTCAGCAGCGTGCCCCAGATCGCCGGCTGGATCCCGGCCGTCTCGGGGTTCGAGGACGGGAAGTCCTGGATGAAGCTGAGGCTCAAGGAGCCGATCCCGTCGGTGACGACCTGGACGACGAGCGCCGCGAGCCCGATCAGGCCCGCCCCGAGGCACGCGAAGAGGGTCGCCCTGAAGACGAACTCCTTGGTCCGCGTCGAGCGGTCGGGCGGCCGGATCTGCCGCGAGAGTGCGGCGTCGGCGCCCGGGGTCACTCGTACACCTCGCGGTACCTGCGCACGAACCGGATCGCGATCGCGTTGAAGATGAGGGTGACCACGAAGAGCGTCGCCCCCGCCGCGAAGATCGTCTTGTATTCGATCGAGCCGTTCGGGAGGTCGCCTTTCGCGGTCGCCCCCATGAAGGTCGTGATCGTCTCGCACGGCCCCTTGAGATCGACGCCCTCGCACGGTTTCTGGCCGGCGGCGATCAGGACCAGCATCGTCTCGCCGATCGCCCGCGAAGCGCCGAGCACGACCGCCGCGACGATCCCCGAGAGGGCAGCCGGAACGACGACCCTGGTCGAAGTCTGGAGCTTCGAGGCCCCGAGCCCGTAGGAGCCCTCGCGCAGGCCGCCGGGCACGGCGCTCATCGCGTCCTCGGATATCGAGGCGATCGTGGGCAGGATCAGCAACGACATCACGATCCCCGCCGAGAGCGCGTTGAAGACCTGGACGTCGGCCCCGAGCCAGTCGTTGAGCACTGTCGGGGTCACGAACGTGAGCGCGAAGTAGCCGAACACGATCGTCGGAACGCCGACCAGGACCTCGAGGATCGGCTTGATGATCCGGCGCGTCCGCGGCGACGCGTACTCGCTCAGATAGATCGCCGAGCCGATTCCCATCGGGATCGCGAGCACGAGCCCGATTCCGGTGATCAGGAAGGTGCCGACGAGCAGCTTGCGGATCCCGTATTGCGGATCGGCGAACAGAGGCGTCCAGTCGGAGTCGGTGATGAAAGGTCCGATCCCAACCTCTTTGAAGAAGCTGTAGGTCTCGTTGACGAGCGCGACGATGATCCCGACCGTGGTCAGGACCGAGATCGTCGCGGCGGCGAAGAGCGCGACCTTGATCGCGTCCTCGCCCCAGCGACGACGGGCGACGCCGAGGGCTCCCGCCCCCGGCGTCGCGCCGATTGCGCTACTTGCCCTGGGCACCCGTGCCGCCGCCGACGGCCGCGTCGAGCTTGGCCTTGCTCTCGGCCGCGGCCCTCTCGGGCATCGGGACCGTGTTGGCCGACTCGGCGATCTCGGTGTAGTTGTCCTCGACGAATTCGAGGTAGGAGGCGACCGCCGGGTTACCGGTCAGGGCCTCCACGCTCGGATACATGAACAGCGGACGCGAGAGGAAGTACGACTCGTCCTGAATCGTCGTCGTGTCCGGAGCGACGCATCCGTCGCCGCCGTCGACGCTGACCAGATTGAGCCCGTCAGCATTCTGCTCGTAGTAGGAGAAGCCGAAGTAGCCGAGGCCACCCTCGTCTCCGGAGACGCCCTCGACGAGCACGTTGTCGTCCTCGGACGGCTGGTAATCGGTCCGGCTCGCGCCTTCCTCACCGTTGATCTCCTCGGTGAAGAAGTCGAAGGTGCCGGAGTCGGTGCCCGGGCCGTAGAGGCTGAGCTCCGCGTCGGGCAGCGGCTCGCCGGTATCGGCGTCGGTGCCGAGCTCGCTCAGGTTCGCAACGCTCGAGCCCTTGTTCCAGAGCTCCTTCAGCTGGTCGGCCTTCAGGCAGCTGACCTCGATCGCCGGGTTGGTTACGACGGCGATCCCGTCTGAGGCGACCTGGAGCTCTTCGTAGCTGATTCCGTTCTTCGCGCAGAGGTCGATCTCTTCCTGCTCGATCGGTCGCGAAGCGGTGGAGATGTCGGTCTCGCCGGCACAGAACTTCTCGAAGCCGCCGCCGGTCCCGGACTCGCCGACCGTGACCTTGACGTCGGAATCCCCGCCGAATTGCTCGGCCGCGGCCTGCGCGAACGGGAAGACCGTGCTCGAGCCGTCGATGTTGATCGTTCCGGAGACATCTTCGCCGCCGCCGCCGCCACCGTCGTCGTCATCGCCGCAGGCGACGACCCCGAGGGCGAGGACACCGGTAGCCGTCAGGACGAGCCACCTCTTGCTTGACATGCGCGTTTCTCCTTTGAGTAGTTGGTATCGGCGGCAGCCTCGCAGCGGGCGGGAGCGAGTTTGTTACGCAGCTGTGGCCGCGTTGTGAAAAGGATGTGAACGCGCCGCGATGGAGCCCGCGCTCACCCGTCGGGCGAGAAGCGGTAGCCGATCCCGGTGTGGGTATGGATGTAGGCGTGTCCGGGGAGGGCGCGCTCGAGCTTCGCCCGCAGCCGACCGACGTAAACGTCGACAGAGCGGTCGCTCTTGATGTAGGCGCGCTTCCAGACCCGTGCGCAGAGCTCCTCGCGGGTCAGGACGCGCTCCGGATTCTGGGCGAGCTCAATGAGCACTTCGAGCTCGCGCACGGTCAGCGTCAGGGGGCGGCCGTCGACGAATGCCGCGTGGTCGGTGGGCCGAACCTCGAGCCGCGCTGTGCCGTTCTCGGCCATCGGCTTCCATTTAGCCGTCTCGCCGCGGCCAACTGGTTACGTTCGCGTGAACTTCGCGTAAACGCGGTGTGAACTCAGGCGGATTGCCGCTCGGCGGCGACATCAGGCTCGAGCTCCGCCGGCTGGCCCGGCGCGGAGGGGACGCCCGCGTCCTCGCCCCCCGCCGGTTCGGGATCGAATCGGTAGCCGATCCCGAAATGCGTGTGGATGTACGTCCAGCTGCCGGAGTGGCGCTGGAGCTTCTGGCGCAGCTTGCGCACGAAGACGTCGACCGAGCGGTCTCCGTGGGCCATCGCGTAGCCCCAGACCTTCTGGTAGATCTCCTCGCGCTCGATCACCTGCCCGGGCGCGTCGGCGAGCAGCTGCAGGAGCTCGAACTCGCGCCGCGTCATGCCGACGCTGCGGCCGCTGACGAATGCCTGGTACTGGTCGTGGCGGATCTCGAGCTCGCCGGTGACCATCGGGCCGCTCTCGGCTCGGGTCTGGGAGCGGCGGCGGCGGCGGACGACGGCCTCGACTCGCGCCAGCACCTCCTCGGGGTGGCACGGCTTCGAGATCCAGTCGTCAGCGCCGAGCCGTAGCCCGCGGACGCGCTGGGCGACCGTCGAGGTAGCCGTGCAGACGATGACCCCGAGCCCGGGGACCGCGCCGCAGATCTTGTCGAGAAAGTCCCAGCCGTCGGGGCCGAGCACCGAGATGTCGACGAGCAGCGCGTTGAGCTTCATCGAGACGATCTCCTCGACCGGGATCCCGCCGGGGCGCACCTGGTACTCCCAGCCCGCGTTGTCGAGCCGCTTCGAGAGCACCGTGACGAAACCGCTGTCGGCGTCGATTACGGCGAGTCGGATTGTCCCGGGGCTACTACTCAAGTGACTCCGTCCAGCGCTGATTCTAGGGTGCGGCGCGGATCGGGTCGGCGAGAAAAGCGCCCCGTTAACAGGTCTTTCACACCGAGATAGCGGGGATTTCACATGTGCGGCACCGTGCGCCGGCAAGATCCTCGCACTCACGAGATTCCTCTCTCGTCAGCGCGCGCGGCCCCCTCCCTGCCCCGGGTCGCGCGCTTTTTTTTGTCCTACGTTTCCGAGAGAAACGTCGCAAGCAACTCGCCGAAGCGGTCCGGGGCCTCGATCTGGGGCGAGTGGCCGACTCCGTCCCAGCGGATCAGCTTCGAGCCCGGGATCAGCTCGCGGTAGCGGTCCTCGTGGGCTTCGGGCATCCAGTCGAGATCGCCGTCGCCGCGCAGGATCCAGACCGGCTGGGTGATCTCGCGGTAATGGTCGGATTCCGGCGATGCGCGGCGCAGGTCGCCGTGGCCGGCGATGTCGACGAAGCCGCGGACCTGCTCGCGGGGCCGCGCGAGCGCGTGGCCGGCCTCGCGCTCGAGCAGCGCCGGGTCGTCGACGCCGCCGGCGAGCTCGCGCGCCCTCGCCCGCGCCATTCGCCCCACGAACAGCGGCGCCGCGAGCTCCATCAGCCGCGCCGTCGGGCCGAAGCGCGCCGCCCTGACGGTCGCGCCGAGCGCGCGCCTGCCCTGGGTCGCCGGGGCGACGAGCAGCAGCGCCTCGACGATCTCGGGGTGGCGCCAGGCGGCGCCGAGGACCGGGCCGCATCCCATCGAGTGGCCGACGGCGCGGAACGAGTGGACGCCGTGATGCTCGGCGACCGCGAGCAGCAGCCCGCGCTGGTCGTCGCGGGTGATCCGCCCGCGCGCTCCGGTGCGCTCGGTGTAGCCGCTGCCGAGCGCGTCGTAGGCGATCCCGCGGACCCCGTCGGGCAGCCGCTCGAGCTGCGGGATCCAGGTCGAGGCGGAGCTCGTCAGCCCGTGCATGAAGATCACGGTCCGCTCCCCGCCCGGGCGCTGGAGCACCCGCACCCGCGCCGCGGGGAGCTCGACGTAGCTCTCGCTTATCGCCATCGTCTAGAAGGTCGAGTCGCGGACGCCCGTCGCGATCAGCGAGAGCACGAAGAGGCCCGCGATGACCCGGTAGACCACGAACGCGTCGTAGCTGTGGCTCCGCACGTAGGCGAGCATCCAGGCGATCGCCGCGTAGCTCGAGATCCCCGCCGCGATCGTGCCGACGATCATCGGCCCGATGACTCCGTCGGGGAGGCCCTCGTCGACCGCGCCGACGGCCTTGAGCACGGTCGCCCCGGCGACCGCGGGCACGAGAAGGAGGAAGGCGAAGCGCGCGGCGCTGTCGCGGTCGAGGCCGAGGAAGCGCGCGGCGCTGATCGTCACCCCGGAGCGCGAGGTCCCCGGCGCGAGCGCGATCGCCTGCGCGCAGCCCATGATCAGCCCCTGGCGCACCGTGACCTCCTCGATCGCCTGGCGCTGGGGCATGCGGTCGGCGACCGCGAGGATCAGCCCGAAGACGATCAGCAGGATCGCGATCATCCAGGGCTCGCCGAGGTTCTCGTCGATCCAGTCCTCGCCGAGGCCGCCGACGATCACGGCCGGGATCGTGCCGACGACCACGGCCCAGCCGAGCCGCTCGTCGGCGGTCTCGATCGCGCGGGTCCGCAGCGTGCGCAGGACCCCTGTTGCCATGTTCCAGAGGTCGCGGCGGAAGTAGGTGATCACGGCGACGAGGGTTCCCGCGTGGAGCGCGACGTCGAATGTCTTGTTGAAGCTCTCGTGCTCCTGCAGGAACGTGTAGTCCTGGAGCCACGGCACCAGGATCAGGTGGCCGGAGGAGGAGATCGGCAGGAACTCGGTGAGGCCCTGCACGACCCCGAGCAGCAGCGCCTCGAGGATCGACATCGCGAGCACTTTAGGGATCGAAAGCGGCTGGGGTTCTCGCTAGAGTCCCCGGCGATGCGACGCGCGCCGACGACGATCCGCACCGCTGGGACCGCGCTGTTCGCGGCGCTGGTCGCACTCCTGACGCTCGCCCCGGTAGCGATGGCCGCCGACGGCGAGGGCCTCTACGGGCGCACCGACGACAAGGTGATCACCTTCTTCTGCTTCGGCGTGATCGCCTTCTTCGCGATCCTGGTCACCGTGCTCTCGCTGATCCAGGGCCGCCTCGACGCACGCAAGGAACGCCGGCGCAGCGACCTCGAGCGCCTCGACCGCGCTTAGTTCATCTCGCCAGAGCTCCCGCACTCCCCCCGCCCCAGCCCGACAAGCCGTTCGACCCGGACGCCGCAGACGGGCAACTCGACGAGGTCGAGCGGACGCCCGAGCGATCCCCGGCGCCCGACACCCCCGAGCGCGAGCCGTTCGAGGCAGACGGCGATCGCTGGGAGGCCGGCGCGCACCCGTTCGAGCCCGGGACCGAGCTGCGCCGCGAGCGGCGCGAGCACCACCTCCCCGAGATCAAGCTGCCGCAGGTCAAGCGGCCGGAGATCCCGCGGCCGAACGTCAAGCGCCCGAAGCTGCCCTCGGTCAGCGCCCCGAAGCCTCGGCTGAACCTCGAGCCGGCGAGGAGGAAGCGCGCCGATCGCAAGGCGCGGCGCGCCGAGCTCCGCGAGCGCAGGCGGGCGCGCCGCCGCGAGAGCGCGCGCGACAAGAAGCTCGAACGGGCGCGTAAGAAGCGCGAGCGCGCGGTGCGGGCGCACAAATCCCACGGCCTCGCGGTCCCGACGGCGAAGCTGATCGGAGCGCTCGTCGCCGCGGCCGCGGTCGCCGCCGCGGCCGGCTCTGCAGCCGGGTTGCCGCTACCGAACATCGGCGGCAGCTCGGACGCCAGCGTCGGGGGCCCGGTCTCGCTCGCGGCGCTCGATTCGGGCACTCCGGCAGAGCTCTCGAGGGGCCCCTTCCACCCCGTGACCAAGCCGACCGGCTACGGCGAGTTCGCCGCAAAGTTCGGCGGCGGGCGCGGCCACGAGGGTCAGGACATCTTCGGCAAGATCGGGACGCCGCTTGTCGCCGTGCGGACCGGGATCGTCGTCGACCGCGACACCGTCAACGGCCAGTACTCGGGCGGGCGCGGCAACTACATCAACATCTACAGCCCGCTCGACAACCGCTCCTACGTCTACCTGCACATGGACAAGCCGTCGCCGTTCAAGGTCGGCGACGCGGTCACGGCGGGCCAGGTGATCGGACTGCTCGGCTGCACCGGGTCCTGCGACGGGCCCCACCTCCATTTCGAGATCCGCACCGGACAGGCGTTCCTGCGCTCGGACACGAAGCCGACCGACCCGATGCCGTTCCTGAAGCAGTGGCCGCCCGCCCCGGTCGCGAAGCAGGTCGACGCGGCAGCGCCAGCCCCAGCGGGTGCGCCTGCGCCCGCGCCCGCGCCCGCGCCCGCGCCATAGGATCCTCGCGATGGGCAAGGTGAGCTACGAGCGCATCGGGGCGGCGGCGGTGCTGACGATCACCCGTCCCGAGCGCCGCAACGCGGTCGACGCCGAGACCGGCGACCTGCTGCTCGAGGGCTACCGCCGCTTCGAGGCCGACGACGACGCGCGGGTGATGATCCTCACCGGCGAGGGACCGGAGGCCTTCTGCGCCGGCGCCGACCTCAAGGCGATCACCGAGATCGCCGAGGCCGGGACCGACATGGCGGAGGCGGGCAGCAAGCTCGCCTCCCGCCCCGAGGGGCCGATGGGCTTCACCCGGATCACGCCCGAGAAGCCGACGATCGCCGCGATCTCCGGCTGGTGCCTCGCCGGCGGGCTCGAGCTCGCGCTCTGGTGCGACCTGCGGATCGCGACCGAGGACGCGAAGTTCGGCTGCTTCGACCGCCGCTGGGGCGTGCCGCTGATCGACGGCGGCACGGTACGGCTGCCGCGGATCGTCGGGCGCGGCCGGGCGCTCGACATGATTCTCACCGGCCGCGAGGTCTCGGTCTCAGAGGCCCACGACTGGGGCCTCGTCAACGAGGTCGTCGAGCCCGGCAAGCACCTCGAGCGCTCGCTCGAGATCGCCGAGGGCCTCGCCGCCTTCCCGCAGCTGACGATGCTCACCGACCGCCGCTCGGCGCTCGAGTCCGAGGGACTCCCGCTCGACGCCGCGCTCGCCCGCGAAGCCGAGATCGGCGTCGAGGCACTCGGCACAGCGATCGAGGGCGCCGCCCGCTTCGCCGCCGGCGAAGGCCGCCACGGCGAAGGATCGGGCGTCTAGCTACTCGATCCGGAAGCCTGGGAGGAGGCGTTTCTCGGTTTCGCCGGGGACGTCGGCGATCACCTCGACGTGGCCCTCCAGCGGGGTGCCGCGGAGCTTGGTCGCGAGCAGGTCGTCGACCTGGAAGATGCCGGCCGAGTTGTTCATCTCGATCTCGATCCGCACCGGGCGCTCCTCGCCGGCCTCGATCCGGATCTCGTCGATCGCCGCGGCCGAGAGCGAGTGGATCCCGACCTGGCCGTCCTCGAACGGGATCCGCGAGCGGCCCTGGGCCATGTCGAGCGCGTCCGCGACCCGGACCACCCCTGCCTCGACCGTGTATGGCTCGCCGCGGCGGCGGTGGCCGATGATCGCGTGCAGGATCTCCGAGGAGATCACGGTCCGCTCGGGCTCCTCGTAGACGTCGGCGAGCAGCCGCGGCAGCGCGTCGGCGACGAGGAAGAGGCTGTAGGCCTCGTGGTCGGAGCGGTGGATCGACATCCCGATGTCGTGAAGCAGCGCCCCGCCCGCGACGACGACCTCGGCGTCGCGCTGGCTCATCCCGTGGTCGGTGATCACCGCCGGCTCGACGCCGCCCTTGGCGAGCAGCCGCAGCAGCCGCAGCGCCACGTTGAGCACGACCTGGACGTGGACCCACGAGTGGTCCGACATCCCGAGCCGCTCGGAGGTGATCTGGGCCATGTACCAGCGCGCGCGGATCTGCTCGTCGGCGTTGACCGCCGCGAGGAACTTCTCGAGCTTGCGGTTGCCACGGGTCGGGACGTGGACCTGGGCCGCTGCGACCGCGTCGGCCGGCGAGCTCCGGCGCGCGTCGACCTCTTCCTCCGGCCCGACCACGACCTGCTCGCGGTCGTCCTTGCCCGGGTCCTTGCCCGGTTTCTTTCCCCGGTCTTTGTCCTTGGCCTTTGCCACGGCAGCAGTCTCGCAGGCGGCGGGCGGGCGCTTCGGCGCTATTTGCGGTTTTTCCGCCCGATGCGTCGGTTACATTTGGGCGCGTTGGACCTAGGTAGTCGTGTTTTGTTCGGTTGACGGAATGCCGATGGATGCAACACCGATGACGGTCTGCCAACACACAGGGATCAGCGTGCCGGAGTGCTCATGCAGCGCTTGCCTGCGCGGGCTGCTCGAAACGCACATGCCGGCGACGCTCGAGAGCAAGCCGGCCGCGGAGCTCGCCGCCCCGCCCGCGGCCGAGCAGCAGGACCAGCGCGCCGCCTAGCGCCTCCTCCGCCACGTAGGATCGGCCGATGGCCGGCCTTTTGTCGATCGAGCGCCACGACGAGGTCGCGCTGGTAACGCTCCAGCGACCCGAGAAGCGAAACGCGCTCTCGATCGACCTGCGGCTCGAGCTCGCCGACGCCTTCGCCCGCCTGGGCGACGACCCCGGCGTCGGGGCGATCGTGCTGACCGGCGCCGGGACCGCGTTCTGCGCCGGCATGGACGTGACCCAGTTCGGGGGCGACGAGGAGAACCGGCGGCTGCTCGTCGACTCGAGCGTCGCCGCCTTCGCCGCGGTCGGTAACTGCCCGCGGCCGGTGATCGCCGCGGTCAACGGGCCGGCGCTCGCGGGCGGCTTCGCGCTCTCGCTGCTCTGCGACCTGCGGATCGCCGCCGAGCAGGCGACCTTCGGCTACCCGGAGCTGCCGCGCGGGATCCCACCCGCCTACGCGGCGACGCGTGCGGCGCTGCCCGCCCACGTCGCGGTCGAGCTGACGCTGACCGGTCGGATCCTCGACTCGTTCGGCGCGCTGCGGATGGGGGTCGTCTCCGCGGTCCACCCCCACGACCTGTTGCCCGGCAAGGCGCTCGAGCTCGCGGGGCGGATCGCCTCCTCGCCGCGCGACGCGATCATCGAGACCAAGCGCAGGATCCTGCTCGACCGCGAGCGGAGCTTCGGCCACCTGTTCGAGGCCGAGGAGCGGACGCTGCGCGAGGCGCTGCTCGGCGACGATCCCGACTCGGCCGCTTAGGATCCCGCGAGTGCCCAAGGTCCTCTACGAGAAGCGCGACCGGATCGCCTACGTGACCCTCAACCGTCCCGAGGCGCGAAACGCGATCGACCCCGAGACCCACGCGCTGATGGTCGAGACCTGGGAGGACTTCCGCGACGACGACGAGGTCGACGTCGCGATCCTGACCGGCGCCGGCGATGCGTTCTGCGCCGGCGCCGACCTCAAGACCTACATCCCGCCGATCATCGAGTCGAGCGAGCCGGCGAAGCTGCGCGAGATCGTTGAGCTCGGGCTGAACGGGTTCACGCGCGGGCTGCACCGGATCTACAAGCCGATCATCGCCGCGGTCAACGGCTGGGCGCTCGCCGGCGGGCTCGAGACCGCGCTCGCCTGCGACATCCGGATCGCGTCGGATCGCGCGATGTTCGGATCGTTCGAGGCGCGGCGCGGCTACCACCACGGCGACGGCGGGATCGTCAGGCTCGTCAACACCTGCGGGACCGGCGTCGCGCTCGAGATGCTGCTGACCGCGGAGCCGATCGACGCCGAGCGCGCGCTCCGGTGCAACCTCGTTTCCAGGGTCGTCCCCCACGACGATCTGATGCAGGAGGCCGAGCTGACCGCGCGCCAGATCCTCCGCAACTCGCAGCGCGCGGTGCGCTCGGCCAAGCAGACGATCCTCGACACGGTCGGCAAGCCGCTCGACGAGCAGCTTCGCAACGAGGCCTGGAACGCCTACACCGTCGCTGACGTCGAGGAGACGATGGCGCTGCTGAAGCGCTTCTACGACAAGAGCGACGCCGGCCGCGCCGGCGAGCACGAAACCGAGCTCTAGCTACAGGTTGAGCAGAGCCCGCTGACGACGAGCTCGGCGCCGTCGGGCTCGAACCCGACCCTGCCCGCCGCCGTCAGCGCCGGGGCGAGGTCGACCTTCTGCTCGAGGTCCTCGACCCTGCCGCAGCTGCGGCAGACGAGGTGGTGGTGGGGCTCGGCGAGCGGGTCGTAGAGGACGGCGCCGTTGCCGGCCCGGATCCGGCGCACGATCCCGAGCCGCTCGAAGAGCTCGAGCGTCGCGTAGACGGTCGGCAGCGAGACGTTCGGCAGCCGCTCGGAGACCGAGTCGAGCACCTCCTCGGCGGTGACGTGGTGGTCGGCCTCGCGGATCGCGCGGTTGATCACCAGCCGCTGGGAGGTCACGCGCTGGCCGCGCTCGCGGAGCGCGGCGCTGAGCTCGTCGTCGATCTGTGTTCGGGTACCCATATAAGTCCAGTGTAGATCTTAGGTGACCCTTATCTTAAACGACTTGTTATAGTCGCGGGCCATGGAGGCCCGTGGCGCATTGCAGAGCTGGCGCGAGCTCGACGAGCGCGCGCGGCTGCTCCAGTTCGTACAGCCGGGGCTCGTCGGGCTGATCGACGGGACGATCTCGACCCTGGCGCCGATCTTCGCCGCCGCCTACATCGCCGGATCGGAGGCGGCGCTGCTCGTCGGCCTCGCCTCGGCGCTCGGCGCCGGAATCAGCATGGGTTTCTCGGAAGGCCTCTCGGACGACGGCCGCCTGACCGGCCGGGGAAGCGGGCTCGCCCGCGGGTTGATCACCGGCACGGCGACCGTGATCGGAGGAACGATGCACGCCCTCCCCTTCCTGATCGCCGACGTCTCTACGGCGCTGACGATCGCCTACGTCGTCGTGGCGTGCGAGCTGCTGACGATCGCCTGGGTCAGGAAGCGCTTCATGCACGCCAGCGCCTCGGACTCCCTGATCAAGGTCACCCTCGCCGGCGCGACCGTCGCCGTCGTCGGGATCCTCGTCGGCCACGCGTAAGGCAGCGGACCAGGGTTCCCACGCAGACGGTGTGGCCACCCCGTATCCCCGCAGGGCGAAGCCCGAGGAGATGCGGGTTTATGTAACGACCGCTTCGAGGATCCGCGGCCAGACGTACGCCTCGATCATCGAAGCGACGATCAGCATCGGCAGCGCGACGAGGACCGTGACCACGGTCGCGGCGAGCAGGCGCTCCCATTCGCGGCGGCGGCTGTAGGCGAGCCAGGCCGCGAGCGGGAGGAAGATCGCGACGAGCTCGAGCAGCGCGTGCGGCAGCAGCGTCAGCGTCAGCACCGTGGGGCTGATGTCGATCTGCGCGGCGATCGTCGCTCCGGCGCCGCCGAGGATGTAGACCTGGCTCGAGAGCGAGAACAGCGTCACCGCGACGACGAGCCCGATCGCGATCCTCCCCGCCTCGCTGTGAAGCCTGCGCGAGAACCCGGTCCGCTGCTCGGCGGCGAGGGGTATCGAGGAACCGGCGATGAACCCTGCGACGCAAGCGGTGGCATGGAAGGCGAGCACGAGCAGGTTGCGGCCCAGACACATCGACTGCGGCTATGGACTCCACGGGGGCGTTGACGCCGGCGATCGTCAACGGCGTCGCGTCCGGGGTCGAGATCGAGGCGACGAGCCAGACGCCGGCGAGCATCGCGACCGCGATCGCCAGCGCGCCGAGCATCCAGCCGCCGACCACGCGCAGCGGCTCGCGCTGCCAGTCCTCGAGCGTCGCGCGGGTTTGGTCGAGCCCGCGCGCGAGCACGTAGTCATTGACGCTCATGCCCGCTCCATCGGCATAGGATCGCCCCGACATGAAGCTCATGGCCTTCAGCGACCTCCACACCGACCGCGACCAGGCGATCAAGCTGGTCGGGATGTCGACCTTCGTCGACGCGGTGGTCGGCGCCGGCGACTTCGCCTCCCAGCACGAGGGGTTGGAGGAGACGATCGAGGTCCTGTCCGAGATCACGGTGCCGACCGTGCTCATCCCGGGCAACAACGAGACCGAGGACGCGCTGCGCGAGGCCTGCGAGTCGTGGGACGCGGCGACGGTCCTCCACGGTTCGGGGACAGAGATCGACAGGGTGCCGTTCTTCGGGCTCGGCGCGGGGGTCCCGGTCACGCCCTGGGACTGGAGCTTCGACCTCGACGAGCAGAAGGCCGCGGAAATGCTCGCCGGCTGCCCCGAGGGCGCGGTGCTCGTCGTCCACTCGCCGCCGAAGGGCCACTGCGACCAGAGCTCGGGTGGCGAGAGCCTCGGCAGCGAGTCGATCCTCGCGGCGATCGAGGCCAAGCGCCCGCGGATCGCGGTCTGCGGCCACATCCACGACGCCTGGGGTTGCGAGAGCCGTATCGGCGACACGCCCGTTCACAACCTCGGCCCCGAGGGCCGGCTCTTCGACGTTTAGACTCGCCGCGATGAACGAGCATCCGAGGATGGAGGACGAGTGGCGCGTCGAGGTGCGCCTCGAGGCCGACGAGGCCGGGCACTCGCTCGGCGAGCGGCTGCGCTCGATGGACCTCGACGACGAGGCCCGCAAGCGGCTCGGCGGCAGCGTCGTCGTCACCCGCGACGGCCCGCACCTGTTCCTCTACGCGTGGCACGAGCAGAGCGCCCGCGAGGCCGAGCGCGTCGTCCGCGAGCTGCTCGAGGCCGACGGGCTCGCCGCCGAGGTCGAGCTGACCCGCTGGCACCCGGTCGAGGACGCCTGGAAGCCGGCGAGCGAGCCGCTGCCCGAGACCGAGGCCGAGGTCGAGGCCGAGCAGCGCCGCCACGAGCAGGCCGAGGCCGACGAGGCGGCTGAGTCGGGACGCTACGACTGGGAGGTCATGGTCGAGCTCCCCGACCTGCGCACGACGCTCGACTACGCCAAGCAGCTCGAGCCGCGCGACCTGCCGGTCAAGCGGCGCTGGAAATACCTGCTGATCGGGGCAACGACCGAGGAGAACGCGATCGCGCTCGGCAAGGAGCTCGAAGAGTCGGCGCCCGAGGGCGCCGAGGTCTCGGTCCGCGCGAACCCCAGCGACATGCCCCACCCCGTCTTCGTGCAGCTCGGCTCGTGGAAGCCGGGGCCGCTGCGCGACCTCGGGCTCTAGCCGGCGAGACCGCGTGGCCCGCCGCTCGAAAGCGAAGCGGAACGACCCGCTCGCGGAGCTCGACCGCCTGCGCGAGACCGCCAAGGCGACCGACTCCAACCCCCAGCTCGTCGCGACCGCGCGGTTCATCCGCGGGCTGATCCCCGGGCGCAAGCCGAGCTCGAAGGACGACAAGCGCGGCGGCGGCTCGCCGAGCGCAGCCCGCGAGCTCGGCTCGGGGGTGATGGAGGCCTGGGGCGCGCTCTCGGAGGCCCAGCGCCGCCGCCGCGGCGAGGCCGAGGTCGCGATCCTGTTCACCGACCTGGTCGGCTTCTCCTCGTGGGCGCTCGAGGCCGGCGACGAGGCGACGCTCGAGCTCCTGAACGATGTCGGCGAGACCGAGGAGGCGGCGGTGAGCGAGAACGGCGGCGCGGTCGTCAAGCGGCTCGGCGACGGGGCGATGTCGGTCTTCGGCGACGCCGACGAGGCGGTCAAGGCCGCGCTCGAGGTCCAGCGCCGGATCAAGCGCGTCAAGGTCCAGGGCCACAGCCCGAAGCTGCGCGCCGGCGTCCACGTCGGGACGCCGCAGAAGGTGCGCAAGGACTTCCTCGGCGTCGACGTCAACATCGCGGCCCGGGTCGGCGAGGCAGCGAAGGCGAACGAGGTCCTGATCTCGGAGGCGACCCGCGAGGCGCTCGACGGCTCCGAGTTCCGCTTCGGCGCCTCGCGCGAGCTCGTCGCGGCCGGCGCCCCCAGCGACCTCGCGGTCTGCTCGGTGCAAGCCAAGGCGAAGCCGAAGCCCAGGGCCAAGAAGAAGTGACCGAGCCCGGCGCGGTCCGGCTCACGGTCGCCGAACTCGACTCCGAGCTCGACTTCTACCGCGATGTCCTCGGCCTCAACACGATCGGCGAGCCCGAGACCGTCGCGCGCCTCGGCGCCAACGGCGAGCCGCTGGTCGAGCTCGCCGCCCACCCCGGCGCCGCGCCGCGGCCCCCGGCCACGACCGGCCTCTTCCATCTCGCTGTCCTCGTCCCCGACCGTCCGGCGCTCGGCCGCGCGCTGCGCCGCGTGCTCGAGGCCGGCCGGCGGCTGAGCGGCGCGGCGGACCATCTGGTCAGCGAGGCGCTCTACCTCTCCGACCCGGAGGGGAACGGGATCGAGATCTACCGCGACCGTCCGCGCGAGGAGTGGACCTGGCGCGACGGAAAGCTGCAGATGGCGACCCTGCCGCTCGACCTCGAGGCGATCCTCGAAGCCGGCGGCGAGACCGCCGAGCCCACCGCCCCGCCCGAGACCCGTATCGGCCACGTCCACCTCCAGGTCGCCGACATCGGCGACTCGCGCGCCTTCTACGAGGGGCTGCTCGGCCTCGACGTCACCGTCGACGACTTCCCGGGTGCGCTGTTCCTCTCCTCGGGCGGCTACCACCATCACATCGGGCTCAACACCTGGGCCGGCGAGGGGGCACCCCCGCCGCCCGAGGGCGCGCGCGGGCTGCGCCACTACGAGCTGCTGGTGACTCCCGACGAGCTCGAGGAGATCTCCGCGCGGCTCTCAGCTGCGGGCAGCGCCCCCGAGCGCACCGAGGAGGGCTTGCTCGTCCGCGACCCCTCGGCGAACGCGATCCTGCTCCGGACCTGATCGGGCCCAGGCCAGCCCCTGCCGAGCGGTGAACCGCGGCGGGCGATGTTTGTACCCGTGGACAAGACCCGTCACGGCTACTAGCTTTACGCTACGCAGCTCAGTCTTTGACCGCAATTCGACGCGCGACGCGCCCGAACGGGTGCGTTGCGCTTGGACAGGAGCCAAACAGAAACATGCCGAAGACCCAGCAGAACGTCTCAGCCGCAACCTGGAGCGCCAACGGAGCCGCCCTCGGCACCGTCGATCTGACCAAGGCGAAGAACAACCCGTTCGGCACCGACGTCTTCTCCCCCGCGGTCCAGAAGAAGCTCCTGCCCAAGGACGTCTACGAGAAGCTCCAGGCGACGCTCGCCCACGGCGAGGCGCTCGACCTGACGCTCGCCGACGCCGTCGCCGACGCGATGAAGGAGTGGGCGCTCTCGCGCGGCGCGACCCACTTCACGCACATGTTCCAGCCCCTGACGGGTCTGACCGCGGAAAAGCATGATTCCTTCTTCGAGCCCGACCGCGAGGGCAACTGGCTCGCCAGCTTCTCCGGCAAGGAACTGATCCAGGGCGAGCCCGACGCCTCCTCGTTCCCGACCGGCGGCGTGCGCGCGACCTTCGAGGCCCGCGGCTACACCGCCTGGGACCCGACCAGCCCCGCGTTCATCCTCGAGAACCCGAACGGCGCGGTGCTCTGCATCCCGACCGCGTTCGCGTCCTGGACCGGCGAGGCGCTCGACGCCAAGATCCCGCTGCTGCGCTCGATGGACGCGCTCTCGCGCTCGGCGATCCGGGCCCTGAAGCTGCTCGGCGACGAGGAGTCCCAGCAGGTCTTCACCACGGTCGGTCCCGAGCAGGAGTACTTCCTGATCGACGAGAACTTCTTCTACGCGCGCCCCGACCTCGTGACCACCGGCCGGACGCTGTTCGGCGCCAAGCCGGCAAAGGGCCACGAGCTCGACGACCATTACTTCGGCTCGATCCCCGAGCGGGTCCTCGCCTGCATCATGGAGTTCGAGACCCAGCTCGCGAAGCTCGGGGTGCCGATCAAGACCCGGCACAACGAGGTCGCGCCGGGCCAGTACGAGCTTGCTCCGGTGTTCGAGAGCACCAACGTCGGCTCCGACCACCAGCAGCTGACGATGCAGGTGATGCAGAAGGTCGCTCGCAAGTACGGCCTCGTCTGCCTCCTGCACGAGAAGCCGTTCGCCGGCGTCAACGGCTCGGGCAAGCACAACAACTGGTCGATGGGCACCGACACCGGGCACAACCTGCTCGATCCCGGCGACACCCCGGCGGAGAACACGAGCTTCCTCTTCTTCTGCGCCGCGGTGATCCAGGCCGTCAACAAGCATCAGGGGCTGCTGCGCGCCTCGGTCGCGACGATCGGCCAGGACCACCGGCTGGGCGCAAACGAGGCGCCGCCGGCGATCATCTCGATCTTCCTCGGCGCCGAGCTCGAGAAGGCGTTCGAGTCGATCGCGACGGGCTCGGGCGACGGCACCACCGAGGGCGCCACGCTTCAGCTCGGCGCCGACGTCCTGCCGCCGCTTCCGATGCACGGCGGCGACCGCAACCGGACCTCGCCGTTCGCCTTCACCGGCAACAAGTTCGAGTTCCGCGCGGTCGGCTCGAGCGCGTCGCTCTCGTTCCCGAACACGGTGCTCAACACGATCGTCGCCGAGGCGATCGACGAGCTCGCCGACAAGCTCGAGGCCGCCGGGAGCGGCGACGTCGCCGCCGGCGTCGCCGCGGTCGTCAAGGAGTCCTACAACGCCAACAAGCAGATCCTGTTCAGCGGCGACAACTACGACGAGGCCTGGCACGCCGAGGCCGAGAAGCGCGGGCTCAAGAACCTGAAGACGACGCCCGACGCATTGCCCGAGGTCATGACCGAGCCCACGATCGCGGCCTTCAGCAAGTACGAGGTGCTCTCCGAGCGCGAGCTCGACTCGCGCTACGAGGTCTGGCTCGAGCAGTACGCGATCAACGCGAACATCGAGGCCGAGACCACGGACACGATCGCGCGGACGATGCTGCTGCCGGCGGCGATCCGCTACCTCGAGCTGACCCAGAGCACGGGCATCGACTCGATCGCCGCAGACCTGAAGACGAAGATCGAGGCGCTTAACTCGGCGCTCGACGAGCTCGCCAAGGCGAACGCGGTACCGGAGGACCTCGAGGGCCTCGAGCTCGCGACCTACGCGCGCGACAGCCAGATCGCGAAGATGGCCGAGGTTCGCGAGGCCGCCGACGCGCTCGAGAAGGTCGTCCCCCACGACCTCTGGCCGCTGCCGACCTACTCGGAGATGCTTTTCATCCGCTAGCCGTACTGGCGGCGGAGCTCGCGGCGCAGGATCTTGCCGGAGGCGGACCTCGGGATCTCCTCGACGAGGGCGACCTCGCGGACGCGCTTGTAGGGCGCGACCCGCTCGGCGACGAACTCCATCACCTCGTCGGGGTCGATCCCGTCCTCGGCGACGATGCACGCCTTGGGCGCCTCTCCCCCCTCCTCGTGCGGGACGCCGATCACCCCGGCGTCCTTGATCCGGGGATGCCCGATCAGCACCGCCTCTAGCTCGGCGGGCGGCACCTGGTAGGCCTTGTACTTGATCAGCTCCTTGAGCCGGTCGACGATGTAGGCGTTGCCGTGCTCGTCGAAGCGGGCGATGTCGCCGGTGCGCAGCCAGCCGTCGTCGTCGAGCATCGCCTTCGTCGCCTGCTCGTTGCCGAGATAGCCGAGCATCACCTGCGGCCCGCGGATCCAGATCTCGCCCTCCTCGCCCTCGGCTACGTCGGTTTCGCTGACCGGATCGACGAGCCGCGCCTCGGTGTTGGGGAGCAGCGGGCCGACGCTCCCGGGCGGGATCGCGGCCGCCCTCTGGATCGGGCTCTTGTGGCTCACGGGGCTGAGCTCGGTCATCCCGTAGCCCTGGCGGATCGGGGCCCCGATCCGCTTCTCGGCCCGCTCGGCGAGCTCGGCGTCGAGCGGCGCGGCGCCGCAGATCACCATCTTCAGCTTCGAGACGTCGCGGCCCTCGACCTGGGGCGCGGTCGCGAACGCGAGCACGACCGGCGGGACGATGTGGAGCCAGGTCACCCCTTGGCTCTCGACGATGTCGAGCAGCCCCTCGAGGTCGAAGCGCGGCATCGTCACGATCGTCGCGCCCTTCGCGAGGCCGAGGTTGAGGACGACGGTCTGGCCGTAGATGTGGAAGAACGGCAGCACGCCGACGAGCGTGTCCCCCTCGCCGATCGGCGTCGCGGTCACGGTCTGCTCGATGTTGGCGACGAGGTTGCGGTGCGAGAGCATCACGCCCTTCATCGCCCCCGTCGTGCCGCTCGAGTAGGGCAGGATCGCGACCTCATCGAAGTCGGTCTCGACCGGCTCGGGCGTCGCGCCAGGCTCACCGAGATCGAGGATCGAGGGGCCCTCGCCCGCTTCGAGCGACCAGACCGTCTCGACGCCGTTCTCGCGCGCGGTCGCGCTCAGCGGCTCGACCAGCGCCCCCATCGCGACCAGCGCCTTCGCCTTCGAGTTCGCGAGCTGCTTCCCGACCTCGTCGGGCGTCAGCAGCGGGTTGATCGGGGTGACGACTCCGCCGGCGCGCAGGATCGCGTGGTAGGCGGTCACCCAGGCGGGCCCGTTGGCGCCGATCAGACGCGACGACGTCGCCCTTCGCGATTCCCTCGCCTTGGAGGCCCGCGGCGATCCGGTCGACGTCGGCCGCGAGCTCGGCGTAGGTCGTGACCTCACCGTTGGTGCCGTCGATCAGCGCCGGGTGCTCGCCGCGCGCGGCGGCCGGCCCGATCACGTACTCGCTCAGCGTGGCGTCGGGGATCTCGACGTCGGGCGCCGCGCTCTTGTAGATCAAGCTCTCACCTCTCCGGGTGAGATCCTAGGCCGCGGGGGCACCCTCCGCTGCCCGGCGGATCTCCTCGCCGTCGAGCTTGCCCATCTTCAGCATCGCCTCCATCGCTCGCGATGCGCGCTCCGGATCGTCGTCGTTGAAGAGCTCCTCCATGCCCTCGGGCACGACCTGCCAGGAGAGGCCGTACTTGTCGCCGACCCAGCCGCACTGGCCCTCCTCGCCGCCGTCGGCGGTCAACTTCTCCCAGTAGTAGTCGACCTCGTCCTGGTCCTTGCAGTCGATCAGCAGCGAGATCGCCTCGTTGAACTTGAACTGGGGGCCGCCGTTGAGGGCGGTGAAGCGCTGGCCGTCGAGCTCGAAGTCGACCGTCAGCACCTCGCCGGCCTTGCTCGGGACCGCGTCGGGATAGTGGGTCACGTTGACGATCTTCGAGTTCGGGAAGACCGAGCAGTAGAACTCGGCCGCCTCCTCGGCCTCGGTGTCGAACCAGAGGTTGGGAGTGATCTTGGGCATGCGAAGCCTCCTTGCGTTGCGGTTTGGATGCTGCCCTTATGGACCGGGAAACGGGCGCAAACTCATCGATCAGGCTACGAGCTGGCGCGCGAGCCGCGCCGCCGCCTCGCCGCCGGCGACGTCGAAGAAGAAGCTCGGCTCGATCAGCTCGACCTCGATCACGCAGAGCTCGCCGTCCGGCCCCGCGACGAGGTCGACGCGGCCGTAGAGCGGCGCCGCCCCCGGCATCCCCGGCGGCCCGATCTCGTCGGCGGCGAGCAGCGACATCACCCGCTCGCCGGTTTCGGCCGCCGAGGCCGGAGCGTTCACCTCGCGATACCTGCCGCCGTAGTGCTCCTGGATCCGGAAATCCCCCTCGGCGGCGGTCTTGAGGATCGCGTGCGAGAGCTCGCCGCGGAAGTAGACGAGGCTGAGCTCACCCGCCGACTCGAGCGAAGGCAGGTAGGGCTGGACGAGGCACGGGTCCCCGACCTCCTCGACCGCCTCGGCGACCTCCCCGGCGGCGACGAGCCGCAGCCGGTTCGCACCGAGGTCGACCGCGGGCTTGACGACGACCCGCTCCCAGCCGCTTCTCCCGGCATCGGCCTGGGCGGCGGCGGCCTCCTCGGGCACCGCCCAGACCGTCGGCACCGTCGGGACGCCGGAGTCCTCGAGCTCGAGCAGGTAGCGCTTGTCGATGTTCCACTCGACCAGGTCGCGTGGGTTCTCGATCCGCGTCAGCCCCTCGATCCGCTCGAGCCATTCGCGGAACTCGTCGAGGCGGCGGTGGTAGTCCCAGGTCGAGGAGAGCTGGACGACGTCGTAGGAGGACCAGTCGACGGCCCGATCGCTCCAGACCTCGACCGCCGTCTCGGCGCCGAGCTCGTCGAGCGCATCGACGAGCGGCGCGATGTCGGTGTCGGGGACCTGGGGGGCCTCGCAGGTCGCGAGCGCGATCCTCATCCGGCGGGGGTGGCGCCGAGCCGCTCCGGCGCGTGGTCCCGGATGAACGCCTCGACCTCCTCGAGTGGCGATCCGAACGGCGGGATCAGGACGAGGCGATCGACTCCGAGCTCGCCGAACGCGGCCACCGCCTCGGCGTCCGTCGACCCGCGCGGCGTCACCGTGATCTCGAAGTCCGCCTCGTCGCGCCCGGCCGCGGCGAGCTCCTCGCGGATCGCGGCCAGGTTCTTCGCGGTCCGCTCCCGGTCGAGCGCGAACCCGTACCAGCCCTGTCCAAGCCGCACGGCGCGCCGCTGGGCGGCGCGCGCGTAGCCGCCGAAGATCACCGGCAGCGGGCTCTGGACCGGGCGCGGGTGCGCGTTGACGGCCGAGAAGCTCGCGTACTCGCCTTCGAACGACGGCGTCTCCTGCTCCCAGAGCGCGCGCATCGCCGTCAGGTACTCCTCGGCGCGATCGCCCCGGCCGGCCATCGGCACGCCGATCGCGGTCATCTCCGGCTCGAGATAGCCGACCCCGACGCCGAAGGCCAGCCGGCCGCCGCTGAGCACGTCGAGGCTCGCGAGCTGCTTCGCGAGCACGAGGGGGTTGCGCTGCGGCAGGATCACGATCCCGGTCGCGAGCCGGATCCGCTCCGTGATCGCGGCGAGGAAGCTCAGGGAGGCGACCCCGTCGAGGATCGGGTCCCGCGGCTGCATCGGCGAGGGCGGGACGTGCGGGTCGGGGACGACGATGTGTTCGCCGACCCAGATCGAGTCGTAGCCGAGCTTCTCGGCCAGCGGCCCGAGGCGCGCCAACCCATCGCGCGACTCGGCGAGCTGGTTGAGCGCGAAGAGGCCGAGCGAGGGCACGCCCGCACCCTACCCTTGAGCGATGCAGCGATCCCCCCACCCGGCGCTCGAGCTTCGCGGCCTGACCAAGCGCTACGACGACGGCACCCTCGCGCTCGACGGGCTCGACCTCGAGGTTCCGGACGGCAGCTTCTTCGGCCTCCTCGGCCCGAACGGGGCCGGCAAGACGACGCTGATCAGCGCCGTCTGCAACCTGCTGCGGCCGACCGCGGGCGAGATCGAGGTCTTCGGCATGCCGGGCTCGAGCCTCGCGGCGCGGGCGACGATCGGGATCGCCGAGCAGGAGCCCAACCTCGACCGCTTCCTCACCGTGCGCGAGACGCTGCTCTACCACGGCGGCTACTACGGGATGGAGCGCGGCGAGACCGAACGCCGGACCGAGCAGATGATCGACGTCTTCGACCTCCGCGACAAGCGCGACGTCAAGGCGCCGAAGCTCTCGGGCGGGATGCGGCGCCGGCTCCTGCTCGCGCGGGCGCTGCTCCACGAGCCGCGGCTGGTGATCCTCGACGAGCCGACCGCCGGCGTCGACATCGAGCTCCGCCACGAGCTCTGGCGCTACATCCGCCGCCTCCACGAGCAGGGGACGACGATCCTGTTGACGACGCACTACCTCGAGGAGGCCGAGGCGCTCTGCGAGGAGATCGCGCTGATCGGCGAGGGTCAGATCCGGGCCCGCGACACCGCCGACGGCCTCAAGCGGCGCTACGAAGCCGAGACCCTGGAGCAGGTCTACCTGAAGACCGTCGCCGGCTCGCGGCTGCGCGAGGGGGCGGCGGCGTGACCCCTCCGACCGTCGCGGCCGAGGCCCCCGCGGCGGGCCTCGAGCCCCACCCGTGGCGCGGGCTCTACTGGCTCTGCCGCCGCGAGTGCCACCGGGTGCTCAAGCTCTGGACCCAGACGACGTTGGCGCCGGTCGTCTCCTCGATCCTGTTCATCGTCGTCTTCGGGCTCTCGCTCGGCGGCCGGATCAACCAGGTCGACGGGATCGACTACGAGGTCTTCATCGTCCCCGGGTTGATCGCGATGGCGATGGCCCAGGCCTCCTACTCGAACAACTCGAGCACGATCTACCAGGGCCGCAGCGACCGCTTCATCGACGACGTCCTCGCCGCCCCGATGCACGCCTGGCAGATGAACCTCGGCTACCTCGTCGGCGGCGCGTTCCGCGCGCTGCTGATCGGCGGCGCGCTCGCGGCGCTCGCGACGCCGCTGACCGGCGCGCCGATCGAGCACCCGCTGGTGCTGATCCCCGCGGTCCTGCTCCTGGTCGCGGGCTTCGGCGCCCTGGGGACGATCGTCGGCGTCTACGCCGAGAGCTTCGACCACACGAGCTTCATCAACAACATCGTGATCCTGCCGCTGACCTTCCTCGGCGGCGTCTTCTACTCGGTCGACCGCCTCGGCTCGCCGTGGGAGCAGATCTCGCACGCCAACCCGCTCTTCTACGTCGTCGACGCGCTCCGCTACGGGTTCCTCGGCACCTCGGACGTCGGCGCCGGGATCTCGTTCGCGGTCCTCGCGGCGATGTCGCTGGCGCTGCTCGCCTGGTCTCAGTACCTGTTCACCAGCGGGCGCAAGCTCAAGCCGTAAGAGACGCTCCCGTCAGCGGCGCTCGAGCCGGTACCAGCGCGGTCGGGCTCGCTGGAACGACCCCGGCGCCCCGGATGCATCGAAGGCTTCCACGCCGGTCAGCTTCCACCCCGGGTACGCCGCCTCAACGTCGGCGCGGCTCATCCCCGCCGGCAGCGGTCCCCTGCGCCCCGGCGCGGTCGCGTACATGAGCAGGACCGCGTCCTCGGTGCAGACCGCGTTCAGCTCTCGGCCCAGAGCCTCGCGCTGGTCCGGCGAGAGCCCGTGGACGGTCCCGAAGTCGAGCGCGAGCCGGAAGCCGGTGCCGACCCCCGCGGCGCGGAGCGCCGCGACGTCGCCCTCGACGAACCGGGCGTCGACGTCAGCCTCGCTCGCGCGCTCCTCGGCCCCGCGAACGGCCTTGGCGATGACATCGATCCCGGTCACCTCCCAGCCCCGCTTCGCGAGCTCGACCGTCCAGATCCCGCTGCCACAGCCGAGATCGAGCGCCCTCCCGAACGGCGGCGCCAGCGCGGCCTGCTCACGATCCAGCATCGCCGACGCCTGTGCGCCGGCCGCGAGGTCCGGTAGGCCCTCCCAGGGCGTGATGCCGGAACGGTAGAGAACTCTGTAGAGAGAGCTCAGGCGCGGACCCTCGACAGATGCGTCTGCTCGGAGGGCTCCGGCGCCGGCGCGCGGCGAAGCTCGCGGCGTATCCTTTTCGCCGCCCGCTTCGCCTCCACGCCGAAGTAGTGGATCCCGGCCGGGCGTGGGACGTAGCCGACGAAGCGGAGCCCCGGCGCGGCCGCCTTCCCGCCGAGCGCCTCGGGGACGCCGTCCGCGTCGAGGACCCCGAGGTGTCCGGCGATCGGCTCCAATCCGGTGCGGTAGCCGGTGGCGCAGATCACCGCGTCGGGCTCGACGCGCTCACCGCCGGCGAGCTCGACGCCGGCCCCGTCAAGGGACTCGACCGCGCCCACGACCTCGAACCTGCGCTCCTTGATCGAATCGACGACCTCCTCGGACAGGATCGCCGGCACGGCGCCGATCCGCCGCAGGCGCGAGAACAGGCCCTCCTCGGGAACCGGCAGCCCATACTCGCTCAGGTCACCGATGTTCTGACGGCGCCCGAAGCGCGTGACCGCGTCGCCGATCCGCGGCGGGAGCAGGTAGAAAATCGAAGCGATCACCTCGCCGGCCGTGCCCTCGAGCGGAATGATGTTCGGCGGGGTCCGGACCGAGAGCCAGACCTCGCCCGCGCCTCCGAGGGCGAGGTCGTGGGCGATCTCGATCCCCGAGTTGCCGGACCCGACGACCAGGACCGCCTTGCCCCGGTAAAACTCCGGATTCCGGTACTGGGACGAGTGCAGGAGCTCGCCCTTGAAGCCCGCGCGGCCCTTCCACCCCGGAATGAACGGGGCGTTCTGGTGCCCCATCGCGACGACCAGCTGCCGGGTCCGGATCTTGCCGGCCGAGGTCCAGAGCAGCCAGGCGTCGTCGTCGCGGTCGAGCGTTTCGACGTTGGTGTCGAGCAGCAGGTCGATGCCGTCCTCCGCGGCGTGGCGCTCGAGGTGCTCGACCATCTGGTGGCGCGAGGGGAACTTCGGCGTTCCCTCCGGGTAGGGCCTGCCAGGGAGGTGCGAGACGGGCGCGGACGTATTCAGGTTGAGCCGGTCATAGCGGCGATCGCGCCACGCCGACCCGACCTTCCCCCCGCGCTCGATCAGGAGCGGACGCAGCCCGGCGTCCTTGAGCGCGAGCGCGGAGGCCACGCCCGAAGGGCCGGCTCCGACCACGACGACTGTGTTGGGTCCCGCGTTCATCAGTTGGACAGACGATATGGGCGGCGTCTGACCCCCGCATCGCCTGGATTGACCAACTTTCGCGCACCCCCGGCATGGTCAATATTGACCATGCGGGGCTCACACGAGCTCGTGCTCGAAGGCGAAGGCCCCCGCGGCCCCACGCGACGAGACGTTCAGCTTCGCGAAGATGTTCTGCAGGTGGCGGGCGACCGTGTGCTCGCTGATCACGAGCGCGACCCCTATCTCGCGGTTGCTGCGGCCGGCCGCGACGAGGCGGAGCACCTCGAGCTCGCGCCCGGTCAGGCCGTGCGCATCGCCGACGGGCGCCCCGCCCGGCGCCGACGCATCGAGGCGCCCGAGATCCGTGACCGCCCCGAGCTCGGCGAACGCCACGCGCGCGGCGTCGAGCTCGATCGCGGCGGCGTCCTCGTCGCCGAGGGCGCGGCAGGCGCCACCGATCAACACCCGGGCGCGCGCGGCCTCGTACGGCGCCCCGAGCTCCTGCCAGAGGCCGAAGCTGCGGCGGAGCGCGATCAGCGCCTCGCCGGGATCGCCCGCGGTCAGCTCAGTCGCCCCGCGGGCCCGGGACGCGATCGCGTCGAGCAGGTTGCTCCCGAGGCGCTCGGCGCCGCGCTCGAGCTCGAGACACGCCGCGCGCGCGTCCTCGATCTCTCCGACGGCGAGCATGATCTCGGCAAAGCCGGCCAGCAGGCTCAGCCGCTCGGCCTCACCGGGCGCCTCGCCGAGCGCGCGGCGGATCGCGCCGAGCGCGGCTTCGTCGCGCCCCTGGGCGAGGCGGAGCAGGGCGAGCCCCGGCTGCGGCTCGCATCCGCAACGGGCCGCCTCGCGATAGGCGAGCTCGGCATCGTCGAGCTCGCCGCGGAGCCGGCGGAGCTCGCCCTGGCGGTAGTGGGCGCGCCCCACGGTCGCGCGGCTCGCGGTCCCGCGCGCGAAACGGTCGTGTGCGCGGCGCGCCTCCTCGAGCGCCTCGGGCCACGCCCCTGCCATCTCCATGATCTCGGCGCGATGCACGAGGCAGACGCCGGTGTAGGCGACCATCTCCGGCTGCTGGTCCCACCAGCGCGTCAGCCCCTCGGTCCACTCCTGGGCGCGGCGCAGCTCGTAGACACCGTGACAGAAGTCAATCGTCGAGCAGTAGATGATCCCCATCACGATCGGCGAGAGCTCGCCGGTCGTCACCGCGACCAGCGTCTCGTCGACGAGCCGCATCCCCTCGTCGCGCCGCCCGAGCCGGACCAGGGCGTGGCCCTGGGACTGGACCATGAGCGCGACCAGGTCCGCGTCGCCGAATCGCTCCCCGATCGCGGCCGCCTCGGAGGCGGTCGCGTAGGCCGCCTCGGCGTCGTCGCGGTTCTCGTGCGCGGCGAGCTCGGGGATCAGCATGTAGCCGCGCTCGATGCAATCGACCCCCTCGCGGTCGAGCAGCCGTTGGGCGCGGCCGAACCACCCGTTGGCCCGCGACGCCTCTCCCCTGACGAGCAGGCTCATCCCCGCCCAGAACCCGCAGCGGACCGCGGCGTGCGGCTTCCCGGCCTCGAGGTAGGAGTGGTGCGCGCGCTCCAGGGCTTCGACGTATTCGGCGTCGCGCCCGACCATGTACGACGACCGCGCGAGCGCCTCGAGATCCTCCGGTCCGAGCGGCGAGGCCCGGTCGGCCGCGGCGAGCAGCTCGTGTGCCCGCGCCCAGCTCTGCTGCGCGTAGAGCTCGCGCGCCTGATCGAGTTGCGCGTCTGCGTCGATCACGGGTTACCGATTCTGCCAGCCTCAGGCTCGACCGATGAGTTCCGGCCCCCGCTCCGGTCAAACACGAACCGGCCCCACGAGAAGGAGGAGCGATGCAGTGCGACGACATGACGAAGGCAGCCGCCGAGCGCCTGGCGCCATTCCTCGGCGAGTGGTCCATGGAGGCGATCGCCCCGTGGGCCGAGCCCGGGAACGACGCCGCCCGAATGACGTTCGAGTGGATGCCGGGTGGCCCGTTCCTGATCCAGCGCTGGGAGGTCCCTATCGAGGCGGCGCCGGACGGGCTCGCGGTGATCGGCTGGGACGAGGGCCGCGGGACCTACCTCCAGCACTACTTCGACTCGCGCGGGGTCGCGCGCGTCTACGAGATGACGTTCGAGGACGGGGTCTGGACCCTCGAGCGC
Source organism: uncultured Solirubrobacterales bacterium (assembly GCA_963817065.1). GTDB lineage: Bacteria > Actinomycetota > Thermoleophilia > Solirubrobacterales > 70-9 > CAWFMO01. Next base: position 956,074 of record CAWFMO010000001.1, on the reverse strand, counting down.
TCGAAGCCCGACTTCTCCGACTTCGACTTCTCGCAGCGCTTCACCGCCCGGTTCAGCGAGGACGGGAAGACGATCGAGGGCACCTGGGAGATGGCCGAGGACCACGAGACCTACGAGACGGACTTCGGCGTTATCTACCGCAAGGTGAGCGCCTAGGGCGGCGGGATGTTCTGGTTTCGCCGCAGGACGTTGCCCGGGTCGTGGACGCCCTTCAGCGCCCGCATCCGGTCGAATGCGCCCTCGCCGAACGCCGCGCGCACGCGCTCGATCGGCTCGTCGGCCTGCATGTAGTTGAGGTAGCCGCCGCTCACCGACCAGGGCTCGATCGCGGCGGCGGTCTCGCGCGCCCACGCGATCTGCTCCTCGTCCTGCTCGGGATCGAGCCAGCTCGCCATCACCGTGACGTTGAACGCAGCGCCGCGGTAGCCGAGGGCGGCGGAACCCGGGTCGACCTCCTTCGGGGCCCCGTGCAGCGACTCGATCAGCACCTGGCCCGGGGGCCGGCCGAGCGCCGGCAGCCGCGCGAGCAGATCGTCGATCAGCTCGTCGGGCAGCTCGCCGACGAAGTGGCCCTTCCAGTAGTTCCTGTCGACGCCGTAGGCGGGGTCGAAGACGCGCTGCTGGTCGAGGAATCCGTGCTCGCGGACGGAGTCCTCAACGAGCCCCGGCGCCGAGCGCGGCGCCGCCAGCTGCTCGGGGTCGGGGTCGGAGCCCGTGAAGCACGGCGCGATGATCAGGATCGGCGTCATCGACTCGTCGAGCTGGAACAGCGCCTGGCAGCTGAGCTCGCGAGGCGCGGTGGCGATCAGGTCCCGGTAGCGGCGCAGCGCTTCAGCCACCCCGTCGCCCGCGAAGACGAGCCGCCCGCCGACGACGCGCTCGAGCGGATGGAGCCGGAACTCGAGCCGGGTCGCGACGCCGAAGTTTCCGCCCCCGCCGCGCAGCCCCCAGAGCAGCTCCGGGTTCTCGTCGGCGCTCGCGCGGACGGTCTCGCCGGCCGGGGTGACGAGCTCGGCGGCGAGCAGGTTGTCGCAGGTGAGGCCGTGTTGCGCGGTCAGATGGCCGAGCCCGCCGCCGAAGGTCAGCCCCGCGACCCCGGTCGATCCGACGATCCCGCCGGGCGTGACGAGCCCGTCCGCCTGGGTCGCCGCGTCGAAGTCGAGCCAGGTCGCACCGCCCTCGGAGCGCGCGACCCGCCGCTCGGCGTCGACCTCGACCGCGCGCATCTGGGTCAGATCGATCACGAGCCCGCCGTCGCAGACGCAGTGCCCGGCGGGGTTGTGCCCGCCGCCGCGCACGGCGACCTCGAGCTCGTGCGTACGCGCGAAGTCGAAGGCCGTGGCGACGTCCTCGGCGCCCCGGCAGCGCGCGATCACCGCCGGCCGCCGATCGATCAGCAGGTTGAAGCACCCGCGCGCCTCGTCGTAGGCTCCGTCACCGGGGGCGAGGGCGTCGCCCGCGAGCGAACCGCGCAACTCGGCCAATCCTTGGCTCACACCTTCGGCGTCGGGCATCTCCTGGCCGCAACCTTCGCATAGGGTCGGCCGGATGAGCTTCCCGATCCGTGTCCTGCTGATCGAGGACGAACCCGATGTCGCCGAGCTGCTCGGCACCGCGTGCGCGGAAGCCGTGGGAGGCCGGGTCACGGTGGCGGTCGCCGCCGACCCGAGCGCCGCGGCGGCGGCGTTGGCCGAGAGCGAGTTCGACCTCGTCGTCCTCGACGTCGACGACGCGCCCGATCTCTTCCGCTCGCTCGCGCGTGAGCACCCCGGCGTGCCGCTGGCGGTGATCGGCAGCGCCGAGGACCCGGACCTGATCAACGAGCTGCTCGCGGCGGCTCGCAGAGAGGACCTCTTCGGGACCGAGACCGGGCAGCCGATGATCAGCTTCGATCCGCGCGACAAGGTCGATGTCTGCTGCGCGCGGATCGGCGCGCTGCTGCGATCGACCGCCGAGCTCGCCGAGCTGCCGCTCGAGCTCGACGGAAAGCTCGAGCTCACGGCGAGCCAGCGGCGCGCGATCCAGATCTTCGCCCGCCGCACCGGCGCGACCGGGGCCAAGGTGACACCTCTCTCCGGAGGGCTCTCGGGCGCCGTCACCGTCATCGTCGACGCGGTCGACGGGCGCGGGATGCGAACCGCGCACGTGGTCGGCAAGCTGACCGGGATCGAGGGCATCCCGGGCGCGGTCGGCGGCTACGAGAACGCGATGCCGTACATGCCCGCGGGTCTCGGAGCCGCGCTCGCCGGCGTCGTCTCGGCCGGCGCGGGCGACATCGGCGCGGTCTTCTTCCGCCTCGCCGACGATCACGAGCGGACCTGGTTCGAGTGCCTGGCCACGGCTCCGGGCGACGCCGCGGCGGCGGTCGTGCGCCTGCGGGAGCGCTTCGGCGACCATTACGCACACGGCGCGCCCGAGCCCCAAACCTTCGGCGCCCTGCGGCGCGCGGTGGTTACCGACGACGAGCTCGCGCTCGCGGTCGCGCCGCTGCCCGACCTGTCGCGCTTCGAGGGGACCGAGATCGAGTCGCGGCCCGGGATCCAGCACCGCGACCTCCACGGCCTCAACGTCCTGGTCGGCGACTCCGGCGAGCCGCTGCTGATCGACTACGACAACTACGCGCCCGCCAACTGCGCCCTCGACCCGCTGACCCTCGAGACCAGCGCCTTCTTCCACCGCAACGCAGGCGCCCAGGAGGCGCGGCGCGGCTGGCCGACACATGAACAAGCGCGCAACTGGGCCGACCTCGACGCCTACCTCGAGGGCTGCCCTTACCCGGAGGCGATCCGCGCCTGCCGCGCCTGGGCCGAGGCCGCCGCGGCCTCCCCGCGCGAGCTCTCGGCTACCCTGCTCGCGATCGGCGTGCGCCAGTTCTGCTTCGAGAACACCGACAAGGAGCTCGCCCGGTCGATCGTCGAAGCTGGCGCGGAGGGGCTCGAATGAGCGAGAAGACGCTGAAGCTGACGCCCACGGAGTCGGTGACGGTCCGCGGCAGCTCGCCCGAGGCGCTCGAGGTCGAGGGCGTCTACGGGCCACGCGGCAAGCCGCCCCCTCCCCACTTCCATCCCTCCCAGGACGAGAGCTTCGAGGTCCTCGAGGGCGCGCTGCGGACCCGGGTCGCGGGCGAGGAGCGCGATCTCAAGCCCGGCGAGGTGCTTGAGATCCCGCGCGGGACCGAGCACCAGATGTGGAACCCGAGCGAGCAGACGGCGCGGGTGCGTTGGACGACGGCGCCGAGGCTGCGTACCGAGGAGTGGTTTGGGGCGATCGACCGTCTCCACCGCGAAGGCCGTGTCGGGCGCAAGGGGATGCCAGGGCCGCTCGCCTTCGGGGTGTTGCTGAGCGAGTACGACGACGTCTTCCGGCTCGGGCTGAAGCCGAAGATCCTGATCGCGCCCCTGCTCGGCGCGCCTCGGCGCCGTCGGGCGGCTGCGCGGCGGCTACCTGCCCGAGTAGGGCGCTACTTCTTCTTTTTCTTCTTCTTGACGCACTTGCCGCGCCTCAGCTTGCGGCCCTTCTTGCACTTCTTCTTCGTCACGCCGGGTGGTGGTGGGTCGTCGTGCCCGGCGTGGAGCCCGTCCGCCGGGCGGCGGGACCACCGGGGTGGCATGGGTGTAGGAGATCGTGTTCGGGAAGGCGCCGCTCGTGCAGAGCGAGCAGCCGTAGATGTTGATCGCCCTGGGCGTAAAACGTGGTGGTCGTCGTCGTGGGCGACGGGGTCGTCGGTGATTCCCGGTCGCGGTGAACTGCCCGGCCGAGGTCGCCGGACCGGTCGGCAGGACGCAGAGCAGGTCATTCGGCGAACAGCCGCACGTCAGCGGCGGTTTGGTTCGCCGCGTCGGCGGGATCGCGCCGTGGATCGTCGGCGTGTCACGCTGCCGCTCGGACCCGGGTCGATGCTCGTGAACGAGGGCGACGGAGCGGTCTCCTCGTAAGCGCCGATGTCGGAGCCATCGCCGCCGGCCGCGTCGCCCTGAACGCGAACTGCGAAGGCCGCGGGGCGCCACGCTGGTCGGTGGTCTCGCCCGGTTGCGACTTGCCCTTGTCGATCGCCGTGCTGTTCGGCAGCAGCTTGTGGGTCATGGTCGGGCCGCCGTTGTCGGCGAGGGTCGGGTCGAGGCCGGAGTTCATCACCTCGTCCTGGTCGGTCGGCTGGCCGAAGCCACAGCTGGCGGCGCCGGGCACATCGAGCGGGTTCGTCTCGAGATTGAAGCCTGCGGACGTGACGACCGCGGAGCTGCAGCTGTCGATCGACGTCCCCGTCACCGACATGATCGAGCTGCTGACGACGGAGGCCGGGCCGGGCACGAGGTTGGAGCCGAGGCTCGTATTGCTGGCGGCCCCGGCAGCGAGCGCGTCAAGTTGTTGCGGAATGTCGAGCTGCGGATCTCGAGCGCCCCGGTCGACTCGTTGTAGAGCCCACCCCCGCTCGCGACCTCCGTTTCCGGGGTTGCCCGGAGGGGTGACAGTCCGCGGTCACGTTCGCGTGCGTTGTCGCTGAGGGTGGCGCGGTCGAGCTTCGCGGAACCGAGCCCGCCGTTGTAGATCCCGCCGCCCCTGCCCTGGCATTGGCGGTGCCGCCGGCCTGCGGCGTGCCGGGCCCGCATGCGCAGTTGTTGTCGAGCGTGCTGCGCTGCACGAGCAGCCCGTCCGCGCCACTGGCGCTGTTGTTGAAGATCGCCGGCGCCGGAGGCGATCCCGCAAGGGTTGGCGCCGTTGAGGTCGAGCGAGGCCTGGTTGCCGGTCACCTTGCTGTCGCGCAGGATCAGGGAATCGCCGCTGTTGAGGATCCCGCCACCGGCGACCGAGGCGGCGTTTCCCGGTCACCGATCGCCTCGTTGCCGATGACGCGACGTGATCGAGGGTCATGGTTCCCGTCGTTGCGCATCGCCGCTGGCCTGGGCGCCGGTGTTGGGGAGCGGATCGTCTTGCCCGCCGGTGATCGGTCAGGCCGGAGATCGAAATGGCCGCGTCCCGGCGTTGGCCTGGAAGATCCGGTCGGCGAGGTCGTTACCGTCGACGCTCAGCGCGGTCGCGCCGGGGCCGGTGATCGTCAGGTCCTGGGTGATCGCCGGCAGGTCCGGCGGCAGCTCGATCGGCGTACCGATCGCCGCGTCAAAGTTGATCGAATCGGCGCCCGGGTTGAGGGTGCCCCTGGCTGGTCTGGATCGCAGCTCGTAGAGTGCAATTGCCAAAGCCGTCGTTGCAGACCCCGTTGTTGGGGAGCGAGTTCGGCGCCGTCGCTTGTCGCGTCGACTTGGATGACGGCGCCCGCCGCCGCTGCCGGCGCGAGCAGCGCCAGCGCGAACGTCGTTGCCACCAGTGACCCTGCCTTCTTCATACCGCCTCCCTTTGCTCGGTATCACCCAGTACCCAACGGAGGTTAGCGCGCCCGCCGTCGCATAGGCTGCATCCGATGGCGACGGTCCGCGAAGCGGCATTCGAGCTCTTCAGGGAGCGCGGGATGACGGCGATGTTCGGCAATCCGGGCTCGACCGAGCTACCGATGCTGGCCGAGTTCCCCGACGACTTCCGCTACTTCCTCGGCCTCCAGGAGGCGGTCGCGGTCGGGATGGCCGACGGCTACGCGCAGGCCTCGGGGCTGACGACCCACGTCAACCTCCACACCGCGCCCGGGGTCGGCAACGGGATGGGTGCGATCTTCAACGCCCAGGCCAACCACTCGCCGCTGCTCGTCACCGCGGGCCAGCAGGTCCGCGCCCACATGACGATGCAGGCCAACCTCACGAATCGCGACGCCGCACGCGTCCCGCACCCGTTCGTGAAGTGGAGCTACGAGACCCCGCGCGCCGAGGACACCGTCGCCGCGCTCGCGCGCGGGATCCACCTCGCCTCGATGCCGCCGAAGGGCCCGGTCTTCCTCTCGATGCCGATGGACGACTGGACGGTCGAGGTCGACGAGGGGGACGCCGGGCACGCGATCAAGCGCTCGGTGGTCAGCAGGGCCGGCGCCGACCCCGCGGCGGTCAAGGACCTCGCGAAGCGGATCGAGTCGGCTGAGAATCCGGTGATGGTCGCGGGGCCCGATATCGACGCGAGCGGGGGTTGGGACAACGCGGTCGCGCTCGCCGAGCGCCAGAAGCTGCCCGTGTTCGCCTCCCCCGCCCCCGGCGGCGGGCGGCTCGGCTTCCCCGAGGGACACCCGCTGTTCCAGGGCGTGCTCCCGCCGGCGATCGGACCGGTGACCGAGACGCTCAAGGGCCGCGACCTCATCCTCGTCGTCGGCGCCCAGGTCTTCGCCTACTACCCCCACATCCCCGGCCCGCTGCTCCCCGACGACGCCTCGCTGGTCGTGATCACCAGCGACCCTGACGAGGCCGCCCGCGCCCCGATGGGCGAGGCGATCCTCGCCGACGTCGGGTTGACCCTGCGGTCGCTGCTCGAGCAGGTCGGCGAGGCGAACCGCGCCGAGCCCGACCCGCTCCCCGACCCGATCCGCGGGCGAGGAAACCGACCCGCTGAGCCCGACGATGGTCCACAACACGCTCGCCGACGTCTTCCCCGACGACGGGATCATCGTCCTCGAGTCGCCCTCGAGCACGCTCGCGCTCCGCAACCAGCTGCGGATCTCGAAGCCGTGCAGCTACTTCTTCGGCGCCGGCGGCGGGCTCGGCTTCGGCCTCGCGGCGGCGATCGGGGTCCAGATCGCGCAGCCCGAGCGCCCGGTCGTCTGCGTCCTCGGCGAGGGCTCGGCCCAGTACGCGATCACCGGCTTCTGGAGCGCCGCCGCCTACGACACCCCGGTCACGTTCCTGGTCCTGCGCAACGAGGAGTACTCGATCCTCAAGTGGTTCGCCGACATCGAGGAGGTAAAGGGGGCCCCGGGCCTCGACCTCCCGGCGCTCGACGTCGCCGGGGTCGCCCGCGCCTACGGGGTCGAGGCCGCCAGCGTCAGCGGCCGCGAGGAGCTGCACGCGGCGCTCGAGAAGGCGATCGCATCCGAGTCGCCCCAGGTCGTCGAGGTCCCGGTGACGCCCGGGATGGCGCTGTTCTGAGCCCGGGGGTCTGAGGATCGAGGCCGCGACCGCCCGCCCCCGCCCCCGCCGCCGACCGGGCGCCGGATGAGCTCGCGGGCGGGACGCCGCAGCCGCTGCGCGGCGAGCTCGAGGCGCTGCTCGGCGCCGACCGCGTCCTCGCTCGCGCATCCGACCTCGTCCGCTACGCGTCCGACGCGAGCCCCTACCGGCTCTTCCCGAAGGCCGTGATCATGGCCCGCGACGCCGGCGACGTCTCGAAGCTCTTCGCCTGGAGCCGCGAGAGCGGTGTCCCGCTCACCTTCCGCTCCGGCGGCACGAGCCTCAACGGCCAGTCGCAGAGCGACGGCGTGCTCGTCGACGTGCGCCGCCACTGGCGCGGGGTCGAGGTCCTCGACCGCGGCGCGCGGGCGCGGATCAAGCCCGGGACCGTGCTCGGGCACGCGAACCGTGTCCTCGCGCTCCACGGCCGCAAGCTCGGCCCCGACCCGGCGAGCACCGACATCGCGACGCTCGGCGGGGTGATCGCAAACAACTCGGGCGGAATGCGCTGCGGGGTGACGCACGACTCCTACGAGACCGTCCGCGGGCTGAGCTTCGTTCTCCCCTCGGGGACCGCGATCGACAGCGCCGACCCCGGCGCCGAGCAGCGCTTCGCCGCCGCCGAGCCCGAGCTCGCGAGCGGTCTCGAAGCGATCCGCGACGAGATCCGCGCCGACGCCGAGCTCGCCGAGCGGATCAAGCGCAAGTTCGAGATCAAGAACACGACCGGCTACCGGCTCTGTGCCTTCCTCGACGCGGACACACCGCTCGAGATCTTCCGCCGCCTGCTCGTCGGCTCCGAGGGCACGCTCGCGTTCATCGCCGAGGCGACGATCGACACCGTACCGCGGCCGCAGCTGACGTCGACATCGTGGATCCACTTCGACGGCATCCCCGAGGCGACGGCGCCCGTCCCCGACCTCGTCGCGGCCGGCGCCAGCGCGGTCGAGCTGATGGTCGCCCCGGCGCTGATGGTCGCCGCGCACAACATCCCCGGCACCCCCGAGGCCTGGAAGGAGCTGCCGCCGGAGTCGGCGGCGCTGCTGGTCGAGTTCGGCGGCGAGAGCGAGGCCGAGCTCGACGCCCACGAGCGCGCCGCCGCCGAGGCGCTCCGCGGCCACAGCCCGTTCGCGGGCCCGGCCTTCCACCGCGACCCCGAGTCGGTCGAGCTCGACTGGCGCGTCCGCGAGGGCCTCCACGGGCTGCTCGGCAAGATGCGCCCGCCGGGGACCTCGCTGATCATCGAGGACGTCTGCGTGCCGCCGGCGCGGATCGCCGAGTCGGCCGAGGACATCCGCGCGCTGCTCGGCGAGCACGGCTTCCTGACCGGGGTCGCTGGGCACGCCTCGGCCGGAAACCTCCACTTCATGCTCACCCCGGACTTCTCGAAGCCCGAGGACATCGAGCGCTACGAGGGCTTCATGGAGAAGCTGGTCGAGCTCGTGCTCGACAAGTACGACGGCAGCCTCAAGGCCGAGCACGGGACCGGGGTCAACATGGCGCCCTACGTCGAGCGCGAGTGGGGGGCGAAGGCGACCGAGCTGATGTGGCGGATCAAGGGCCTCGCCGACCCCGGCGGCGTCCTCTCCCCCGGGGTGATCCTCAACCGCGACAGCGGCGCCCACCTCCGCAACCTCAAGTCGACCCCCGAGATCGAGGAGGTCGCCAACGCCTGCGTCGAGTGCGGCTTCTGCGAGCCGGTCTGCCCGAGCCGCGACCTGACGACGACCCCGCGCCAGCGGATCGTCCTGCGGCGCGAGATCGCGCGCCAGGCGGAGGGCTCGCCGGTGCACGAGGCGCTGGTCGAGGAGTTCGAATACGACGGCGACCAGACCTGCGCCGCCGACGGGACCTGCATGCACTCGTGCCCCGTCGCGATCGACACCGGAAAGCTGGTCAAGGACCTGCGGCGCCGCAAGCACTCCGAGAAGGCCGAGCGCCGGGCGCTGCGGCTCGCCGAGCGCTGGGCGTCGGTCGAGCGCGTCGCGCGCGCCGGGCTGCGCGCGGGCGGCGTGCTCGGCGGGCTCCCGGGCCGCGCCGGGAGCCGCGCCGCGCGCGCGATCCTCGACGACGAGCTCGTGCCCGCGTGGCCGAAGAGCATGCCGCGCGCCGCGCCGGGCAAGCTGCCCGAGACCGGCCGCGAGGGGGCGGCCGCCGTCTACCTCCCCGCCTGCGTCAACCGGATCTACGGCGCGCCGCGCGGCGCCCGCCGCGCCACGCTCCCCGAGGCGCTGGTAGCCGTCTCTGCTCGTGCGGGGCTGCCGGTCTGGATCCCGCCCGACGCCGCCGGCCACTGCTGCGCCGTGCCCTGGAGCTCGAAGGGCTTCGAGCGCGGGCACGCGTGGATGGGCGAGAAGCTGGTCGCGTCTCTGCGCCGCTGGAGCGGCGAGGGCGAGCTGCCGATCGTGATCGACGCGGCATCCTGCACGCTCGGTGCGATCGAGGAGGCGGCGACCCGAGAGGCCGGGCTCGAGATCCTCGACTCGGTCGCCTGGGCGCACGACCGCCTGCTGCCCAAGCTCGAGGTCAAGCGCAAGCTCCCATCGGCCGCAATCCACCCGCCGTGCGCGAGCCGCCACCTCGGAATCGACCGCAAGCTCGCGGCGCTCGCCGGCGCCGTGGCCGAAAGCGCGAGCGTCCCGATCCGCTCCACCTGCTGCGGGATGGCCGGCGACCGCGGCATGCTCCACCCCGAGCTCACCGCCTCCGCGACCGCCGAGGAGGCGGCCGAGCTCGAGGCGGCGGAGTACGACGCGTACTTCTCCGCCAACCGCACCTGCGAGATCGCGCTCACCGAGGCGACCGGGAGGCCGTTCGCGTCGCCGGTCCTGACCCTCGAAGAGTTGACGCGCCCCTGAACGCCGCAGCCCCGCCGGAGCGGGGCTGCGAGTGAGGTGGAGACGGTGGGAATCGAACCCACGTGTTCGGCGATGTGACGAAGGCGTCTACAGGCATAGCCGGCGCTTTGATCTCGCTTCCCGGACTCCGCAGCCGGCGGGAGATTCCGGGAAGCACAGCCCCTTTGATTTCCCGGGTCGGTCAGGGCGGTCCGACCCGGTGAGCCCGCTTCTGAAGCCGGGACCCCTCCCCGCGGGCTTAGGAGGGCCGACTCTCACTGCTTAGCTACTAACTAAGCGGCGAGGGCGAACTCATGGTCCGCACGTATTGGTTGGTGCCGGTGTTTAACGAGGCCTCCGGCAACCTCGACCTGCAACCGTTCGCACGGTCGACCAAATCGAAGCCTGTCGTCCCCGTGCTCTGTTTGCGACACCCATTCTAGCTGCCCAAGATGCGGGGTCGTCGGAGGTTCTACGGACCGGCCAGGCAGATGGGCGGCGAGCCGACCTCGAAAAACGTCCGCGTGGAGGAGTTGAGGGCTGCATAGTCGAATCCGCCCGAGCCGCTGGGGTCCGGACCTCCGACCTGACCGCTCATGAAGTAAGGCTTGCGAAAGCCCAGCGCTGCCAAGTTCGGCTGGCCACTCGCGGGGCTCTGAATCTGGCTGAAGAGAACCCCAGCGGTCTGCTTGTCGAGTATTTCGGGGGTCCGCCCGGTCGTGTCTACCAGGAACAGCATTTCCTGCTCGAGCGCGGGGCCCCCTTCGGAGACGAGCGAGACCAGGGCTGCGGGGTCTGTTGCGGCTGTACCGAGATTCTGGGCGGGCGGGCAGAGAACGGCTACAACCGGAACGGGGAGCATCGTGGTCCACATGAATTGGGCCGCGGTGTTCGCGACGGCGGTCGGCAGGGCGCTCGAATCCTCGTCGCTCAGCTCCCAGCCCCCGCCGCCCTGTGTCGTGACCATCGCCGCGGCGTCACCGAGCCGGCCCTGGTCGCTGACGAGCAGGTCGAATGCCTTGTCGAGGGAGGCGAGGCTGTCGTTGTATTCGCCCACCACCTCTGTTCCCCAGGTCGAGAAGTCGCTCTCGAACGCGGCGGGGTCATAGGCCGGGATCCCGCCCGGCGTCGTGTTGAGATCCTGGATCAGCGACAAGGTGCCCCCGGAAATTCCGAACGCGGCCGAGATCGCCCCGCCGGCGACCGGGACCGGAGCGGCCGCGCTCCGCGCAATCGACATCACGTCCTCGGTGATCTTGAGACCGTCGACCCCTTCGGGCTTCGCAGCCGGCTGGTCATACTGCTTCAGGATCTGCAGCGCGACGGCGGTGAAGAAGTCCGATGACTCAGAGCCGGCCGCAGTCAACGCACCGTAGAGGTACTCGCTGCTGCCACTCTTGAAGTAGTCAGACACATCGTCCACCAGTCCGAACTCCTCCTCGAGCCCGCGGAACGAGTCGCCGGGCTGGACGAAGTCGCCGCGTAGGGTCTTCACTGCCAGCTGACAGTCCGAGTCGCAACCGAGCCCCTGCGCCGGATCGATGTCCGAAATCGAGCTTTGAAGCTTGCCCCAGTTCTGGTTGTTGGTCCAGTAGAGCGATCGGATCCCGAAGGTCGTGTCGACGACCCCGCCGAGATCGAGTCCGCCGCACACCGCCTGCTTGGGCGTGACATTCGGATCACAGGAGCGCGAAACCAGAAACGCCTGGGCGTCGGCTATCGCCTGCTGCTTGAGACCGGTGGAGCTGAAGTCGTAGTCGAAAGGCTCGGCCGGCTCGGTGAGCAGGGGGTCGAGCGCCGGAAGGACCTGGGCGCTCGGTGTCCCCGGCGGCTGCGTCACGTTCACCGCCCCCGTGAGGGTCCCCTGGTCGTTCGGGCGCAGTAGGCCGCTCAGCCTCGCCGACGGCGACCCGGCGATCGCCTGGGCGAGCTCCTCGCCCGCGTTGAGGCCGTCGGTGAAGGGCAGCCCCTCGGCACCGATGAACGAGTACCCACCCTTTCCATCAAGGCCCGCGAACACATAGCGGTTCGCTCCGTACTCCTGGATGCCGGATGCGGCGGCGGCCCAGCTTTGCGAATCCGCGCTACTCGCGTTTGGCGCCCCGATCGACTGGACCAGGATCGTCTCGCGCCCGTCGTCTCCGCTGATGATCGCGAGCCGGTTCGCAAAGTCGGCCATCCCTTCGACGGTCGTGGGAAAGGTCCGGTTGCCGAGCACAGCTCCCGTGAGCGCGTCAAGCCAGACCAGGTGGAAGGCGGGACCTCCGGACACCTGGTCCGAAGCGATCGGGTTCGACGCGGTGCTCACCGACATCACGTTCTGGCGGTCGGAGCTGCTGTCCGCATGGGTGTCGAAGGTCAAATCCCGCGGCGGCCACGTGAAGGCGAAGTTTCCATTGACGTCGGTCTGAAGGAATCCCTGCATCCCGCCTGGCGGACTCGATCCGCGCTGGCTCTGGCCGACGACCTGATGCGCGGTCCCGGGCGGAATCCCAGGCACGCCGACCACTGAGAAATCTCCCTGAGCCACGGATGCCGCAGCGCCCGGATCGTAGGAGAAGCCGATGCTCCTCAAGGTCGTCTCGAGCACGACCGGGGAGTCGGCCGTACCGCTGCCCCAGCCGCTGATGATCACGAGGTCGTCGCTGTCGAGTTCCTCGATGTCATCGGCGAGCTGCATCACCCCGCCGGTGCCGCCCGCATAGGTGCTGGGTGAACCGCCGGGCGCGAGCGTCTGGCGGTCGAGCACGACCATCTGCACCCAGGGCGCTGAGCCGCCACCCCCCATCGAATAGCTCTGGCTGCCGATGACGATCCTGGGCGCCGAGCCGGAGACGATCGTCTCGATCGGTATCCCCGAAGGGAGGGCCTCGGGCTGCACCGCGACCTCGACGCTGTCAGCGACGCCGAGACCGGCTCCGCCATTCCTAGGAGCCGCGGCCCTTGCACCCCCGGCGGGGATCGTCCCTCCCGGCATCGAGGCTTGCAGCGTCAGCTCGTAATGGCCGGGATCTCGAGCGACGAGGCGCGGCCGAGGTGTTCGAGCCCCGCGGATCTTCGCCCGGGCGCCGCGCGGCCTCTTGTTGATCCGCCAGCGGAGGCCGGGCAACCCCCCTTGCGCTCGCGTCGAGCTGCCGTTAAGCGGGATTTCCGACAGCCGCGAGCCGACCGTGTCCACCCCCGCGCCGGCGAGCGGCCTCGTCGAGGGCATCGTGAAGCTGCGCGCGGTCTGCGCGTAGCGGCCCGTACGTGGATTGAAACCGGTCACGACCAAGCGGTTGCGGCCGAATCGGAGGCCGCGGTGAGCGCCGATCGATGCGCGGAACCTTCCCTTGCCGGCCCGGGCGAACTCCTGCCCGACCCCTCGTCCGTTGAGTCGAGCGCGTATCCGTCTGATGCCGCGCCCAGCCACCTCGAGCTCGACCGCCCCGCGCTCACTCGCGCCGAGCCCCCTGAGCGACAGCGCTCCGCTCTTGCGCCCGACCGTGAAGTGGACCTGATCGGTATCGACGGAGCCGCCTTCGCGACGCTCGACGAAGACATGGTTGAGCCCGTGTGCCAGCAGCTTTCCGCCGAGCCTGGCCACGACAGCGTTACGGCCGGCTGGGCGGAAGCGCCTGGTGATCGTGCGGTTCCCGTTCCTGCGGACGAAGGCGCTGAATCTGCCGCCGTCCGCGACGCGCACATGCAACGCGACGACCGGCCGCTGCCCCGCTTCCTTTTCTTCTTGCGGCCCTTGCGCTTGCGCTTCTTCTTCGCCTTCTTCGACTTCGCGGGTGAGGCCGGGGCGGCGCTCTGCGCGGGCGGGGCGCTCGCGGCCGGGCAGGTCCCGGTCGCGTAGCAGCGCAGCGGCGGCTCTGCCGGAACGTCGGTCGAAGGCGCCGAGTAGAGGTCGATGAACGCGGCCAGGGCGTCGAACGGGAAGCTGAGCGGGTTGATTCCCGGCATCAGCACCTGCACGCAGACGAGCGGGCTGACGCTGGACTCGACCGCCGGCCCCGGGTGCGAGAGCGCGTCGAGCGCCAGCGCGTATGCGGTCGGGCTGATCGTCCCGATCATCAGGTGCTCGTAGACCTCGAGCGGGCAGATGTCCTGCGTCGCGACGTTGGTGATCTCGCCCGGGCCCGTGTGCAGCGACGTGCTGCCGGTGTCGTCGGCGTTCGGCTGCACGGTCTCGTCGGTGCGCGTGTAGACGTTGGTGTAGGAGATCCCGGCGAAGGTCTCCTGGCCGGAGTTGAGCGCCGCGATGAACTTCGAGTCGTCGCGCTGCTGCCAGCCCGCCGCCGCGCACTCCGTCACGCAGGTCAGCCGCGCCTGGGTCGTCCCGTGGTTGGTCGCGGCGTAGGCGATCACGTCGTCGACCATCGCCCGCGTGTCGGGCCAGAAGCGGAGCGCCCAACGCGGCAGCATCCCGCCCTGGCTGTGGCCGATGATCGAGATCCGCCTGCCGGCCAAGGTGAACATCTTGCGGATCGCGTAGACCACGTACTCGCCGTTGACCTGGACGTCGTCGTTTCCGAACGCAGGCGAGTCGAGCGTGCACCAGGGGATCCCGGCGCTGTTGAAGGCGGGGATGTAGTTCCAGGACCAGTTGCTGTGCGAGTTGGACCCGGTGCCGTGGAGCAGGAGGACCGGCGCGCGGGAGGCGCCCTGGACGCCCGGCGAGCACTCCATGTTCGCCTCGACCTGCGGCGGCGCCACGCTCAGCGCCGGCCCGGGCGCGTCGAGCGGCGGATATGCCTGGGCGACACCGGGAGCTGCAAGCGCGGCGGCCGCGATCGCCGCCAGGCCGAGCTTCAGCCTCAACGCTTGCCCCGGCGCTTGCGGCGCTTCTTCTTCTTGCGCTTCTTGGCCTTGCCCTTCTTGGCCTTCTTCGGGGCGCTGCCGCTGACGGGGTCGCGCCGGCCGAGGCGACGCCCGCGGCCCCGCAGCTGGCGGTCACGTAGCAGCGCAGCGGCGGCTCGGCCTGCACGTGGGGATAGAGCGCGATCGACTCGCTGAGCACGAGCGCCGCCGAGGCGAGGTCGGTCGCGACGGTGATCGGGTTGACGCCAGGCATCAGGAGCTGGAAGCAGGTGGCGGGATCGATGCGCGAGGGGTCGGCGGGGCCGTCGTGGGTGAGGGCGTCGATCGCGAGCGCGTAGGCGACCGGGTCGATCGTCCCGAGCAGCAGGTGCTCGTTGACGTCGAGCGCGCAGACGTCCTGGACCGCCGTGTTGCTGATCGCTCCCCCGCCGCCGTGCAGCGAGGAGGCGCCGGTGTCGTCGAAGTTCGGCACCACGACCCAGTCGAGGTGCGTGTAGACGACGGTGTAGGAGATCCCGGGGAAGGTCTGCTGGCCGGAGTCGAGCGCCTTGATGAACTCGGAGCTCGAGCTCTGCTGCTTGAACGACGGCGAGCAGCCGGGGAGGCAGATCACGTCGGCGAGGATCGTGCCGTGGTTCGAGGGCGCGAAGCCGATGTGGTCGTCGACCATCGCCCGCGTGTCGGGCCAGAAGCGGAAGGCCCAGCGCGGCAGCATCCCGCCCTGGCTGTGGCCGATGATCGAGAGCTTGCGCCCGGCGCGGGCGTGGATGCTGCGGATCGCGTTGACGACGTACTCGCCCGCGATCTGGATGTCGCCCATCCCCTTGCCCGGGACCTCGACCGTGCACCACGGGATCCCGAGCGCGCTCAGCGCCGGCTGCCAGTTCCAGGAGTAGTTCGCGTGCGGGTTGACCCCGGTCGCGGGGACGAGGAGCACCGGGGTTCGGCTCGCGGCGTCGACGTCGGAGGTGCAGTTGAGCGCGGCGTCGAGGGTGGTCTGGGGCACGCTGAGCGCCGGCCCGGGCGCGTCGACCGGGGCGTACTGCGCTTCCGCGGAGGCAGGGGCGACCAGAACGCCCAGGCACACCGCGCTGAGTAGCGCTCTCCTCACCGCGCGCGAGGCTACCAGCAGACCCCCGCCCCGCGGGCCGGTTGACCCGCGAAGCGGACGAATGGCGCCCGCTAGCCTGAAAGGGCGATGGAAGCCCGACAGGCCCCCACCCCGCCCGCCCCGCCGGAGCCCGGTCTCGACCCGATCCACCCCGATTCGGGGCGCAACGAGGGGCTGCTGAAGCGGATCGGCGGCGCGATCGTCGCCGGCGGCGTGCTCTTGCTCAACTTCGGCGCCAAGGCGAAGGTGCTGCTCGTCGCGCTGCCGAAGCTGAAGCTGTTCACGACCTCGGCCTCGATGCTGGTCTCGATCGGCGCCTACGCGCTGATCTGGGGCTTTCCGTTCGCGGTCGGCTTCGTGCTGCTGCTCCTCCTCCACGAGCTCGGCCACGTGATCCAGCTCCGCCGCGAGGGAATCGAGGCGTCGGCGCCGATGTTCATCCCCTTCCTCGGCGCCGTGATCGCGGCGAAGTCGCTGGGCGACGACGCCGCTGCCGAGGCCCGGGTCGGGCTCGCCGGGCCGATCCTGGGCTCGATCGCGACGCTCGTGCCGCTCGGGATCTGGCTCGCGACCGGGAACGAGTTCTGGCAGGCGCTCGCCTTCGTCGGCTTCTTCCTCAACCTCTTCAACCTGCTGCCCGTCCTGCCGCTCGACGGTGGGCGCGCGATGGCGGCGCTCTCGCCCTGGGTCTGGGTCGCCGGCTTCGTCGGGCTGGTCGCGATCACCGTCTTCTTCCCGAACCCGATCATGCTCCTGATCCTGCTCTTCGGCGGGCTCGAGAGCTGGCGGCGGTTCAAGAGCCGCAACGAGCCCGAGTCGCAGGAGTACCACCGGATCCCGGCCCGGACCAGGGCGCTGGTCGCGATCGTCTACCTCGGGCTCGCCGCGGCGCTCGGCGTCGCGACCTACGAGACCCACCTCGAGCGCGACTTCAGCGACGTCTAGATCTCGAGCTTCTGCTTGACCTCGCGGAGCAGGTCCGCGGGCATGCCCGGGACGACGTCGAGGTCGTCGAGGTCCTCGAAGCCGCCCTGGCGATCGCGGTGGGTGATCACCCGGGTGGCCTGGGTGACCGAGAAGCCGACGTCCCGGAGCTCTTCGAAGGTCGCCGAGTTGAGGTCGACCAGGCCTTCGGCCTCGAGCTCATCGTCCTCGTCGTCGTCGCTGCCCCTGAGCAGGCGGCCGAGCAGGCCGCGCCCGCCGCTCCGCTCGTCGTCGGGCTCCGCCTCCGCCTCCTCCTCCACGTCCTCCTCTTCCTCTTCCTCTTCCTCCCAAGGGTCGTCCGGCTCCGCGTCGGGCTCGGCGAGCCAGCTCGGCGGCCCGGGCTCGTAGGTCGTCTCGGCCTTGGGCGCGACCGCGTCCGCCCCGGCGAGCTCGGAGGCGACGGCCGCCTCGGCGGCCTTGGCGCGCCGCTCGGCCTCCTGGGCGCGGAGCTCGGCCTCGCCGACCCGGTCGAGGACCTCGCGCAGCCGGCGCTCGCGCTCGGCCTCCTCGGCCTTGAGTCCGGCGAGCCGCTCGGCCGACGCGGCGCGGCGCTCGGCGTCCTCGGCGCGGGACTCGATCTCGCGCAGCCGCTCCATCGCCTCGGCGATCGCGGTGTCGCGGCTCTCGCGTTCCTGCTGGAAGCGCTTCTTGGTCTGCTCGAGCTCGTTCGCGAGCGCCTCGACCCGTCCGCCCGATGACTGGGCGCGGGTGTCGTCGAGCTCCTTCTGGAGCTTCGCCGACTCGGCGGCGAATCGCTCGGCGGCTTCGGAGCGGGCGCGCTCTTCGGCCTCGCGGCTCGCCTGCTCGGCGGCGCGGGCGACGCGCTCGTCGGCCTGGCGGCGGGCGTCGTCGATCGCGTCGCGGCTGCGGCGGTCGACCTCCTCGCGGACCCGCTTCGACTCGAAGGTCGCCTCGGTCTGGCTCTCGCGCTGGAGGCGGTCGGCCTCGAGCACGAGCTCCTCCTCGGCATCGGCGCGGGCCTTGAGCTCTGCGGCGCGGCGCGCCTCGTCGGCGGCGACCTGAACCCGCCGCTCGCTCTCGAGCTTGGCGCGGCCCATCCGCTCCTCGGCGGCCGCGGCGAGCTGTTCGGCGCTCTTCAGCCGCTCCTCGGCCTCGGCGACGACCCGGCGCTCGCGCTCGGGGAGGTCCTCGTCGGGCTCGAGGTCGGGCTCGAGGTCGGGCTCGGGCTCCATCGGCTCCTCGGCGTCGGGGGCCGGCTCCTCGACGACTTCGGGCTCGGGCTCGGGCTCCGCCAGCGGCTCGTCGCTGGGCGCGAGCTCGGCCCCCGAGGCGTCTGGGATCGGCGCCTCGACCGTGTCCTGCGAAGGGTCGGATTCGGGCTCGGGCTCGGGCTCGGGCTCGGGCTCCGGCTCGGGCTCCGCGGCGAGGCCCTTCTTCTCGAGCTTGCGAAGCTGCTTGTCGCGCTTGCGCTGGTCGCGCTGCTCGATCCACTCGCGGCGCTCCTCGTCCTCGGAGCGGCGGCGCTCGGCGTGCTTGGCGACCCGCTGCTCGCGGCGCGCCGCGCGGCGCTCGGCGCGGCTCGCGCCGGGCTCGCGGTCGCGGCGCCGGGCGCGGATCAGGACCGCGATGCAGATCAGCAGCAGCAGGGCGCCGGCGGCCGCGGCGATCGCGATCTCGGGATGGTCCTCGGCCCAGCGCCACGCGTCGTCGGCGTAGTCCTGGACGTCGTCCCAGATCTGATCTGTATCGATTGCCGCAAGGGTCATCGGAGCGAATAGTCGCACGACATTGCACTTCGTCGTGCAGGGCGTTTTGCCCCCACGTGCAGGCCGGCTTGCGCGGCTAGCGCAACCGCTGCTTGTAGTCGCGTGCGACCTCGCGCTCGACGTCGCGGTCGCGGATGTCGCGGCGGCGGTCGCGGCCCTCCTTGCCGCGCGCGAGGCCGAGCTCGACCTTTGCGTGCGGGCCCTTGAAGTAGATCCGGGTCGGGATCAGCGTCAACCCCTTCTGCGCCATCTTGCCGATCAGCCGCTCGATCTCGCGCCGGTGGAGGAGCAGCTTGCGCGCCCGCTCGGGCTCGTGGTTGTTGATCGCCGCCGGCGCGTAGGGCGGGATATGGGCGCCGCGGAGCCAGATCTCGCCCTTCTCGATCACCGCGTAGGCCTCGTTGATCTGGGCGCTGCCCTCGCGCAGCGCCTTGACCTCGGTGCCCCGGAGCTCGATCCCGGCCTCCATCCGCTCGGTGACGACGAACTTGTGGCGCGCGCGGCGGTTGGTAGCGACGTCGCCCGCCGCGGGCGGCTTGCCGCCGGGCCCCTGCGCGCCCTTCTTGGCCTTCTTCTTCTTCGCCGCCATCAGCCGCCTCCGGCGGGAAGCAGGTCGACCCGGCCGCGCGGGGCGTCGACCTTGTCGACCGTCACCGTCACCGGGTCTCCGAACCGGATCCGGTCGCCGCCCGATCCGCCGACGAGCGCGGTCTCGGTCTCGTCGAGCTCGTAGCGCTCGCGTCCGCCGATCCGGCGCGCGGGCAGGAACCCTTCGTAGACGTTCGCCAGCTCGCCGGCGAAGCGGATGAACGCGCCGGCGCCGACCAGCCCGCTGACCTCGCCCTCGAACGGTGCCCCGGGGCCAGCCTCGAGGATTTCGCGCTCGAGCAGGAAGGCGGCGCAGACGTCGTCGGCGGTCCTCTCGATCTTCATGCTCTCGCGCTCGCGCTCCGAGCACTCGGCGCCGAGCTGGGGCAGCTGCTCGGCGCGCGGCGGTTCCTCGCCCTCGCCGGAGATCGAGAGCAGCCCGCGGTGGCAGACGAGGTCGGGGTAGCGGCGGATCGGCGAGGTGAAGTGGCAGTAGGCGGGGCTGCCGAGGCCGGCGTGGCCGAGGTTGCGATCCGAGTAGTGGGCCTGCTTCATCGAGCGCAGGACGAGCGAGGTGTAGGCCTCGCGGCCGTGGCCGCGGCGCTTTGCTTCCTTCGAGACCAGCCGGCTCGCCTCGACCGCGAACCGCGACGCCTGCTTCGGTGAGAGCTGCTTCGGCAGCGGTGGGGTCGGGACGTCGAGCGCCGCGAGTTTCGCGACCAGGTTCTCGATCGCGGAACCGTCGGGCGGCTCGTGGACCCGGTAGAGCGTCGGGACCTTTTTCCGCTCGAGCAGCTGGGCGACCTGCTCGTTGTTGAGGACCATCAGCATCTCGATCAGCCTGTGCGACTCGGTCTGGGCGACGTCGTGGGCGGCGACGACGTCGCCTCCCTCCCACTCGAACTCAGGCTCGGTGCTCTGAACCTCGAGCCCTCCGGCGCGCGCGTCGGCGAGCGCCGCCGCAACCCGTCGGGTGAGGTCGAGCGGCTCGGCGACGCTCCCCGGCGGCCGTTTGCGGCCGGCGAAGAAGTCGTCGATCTGGATGTAGCTGAAGCGCTCGTCGGAGCGGATCCGGCTGCGGTAGAAGCGCGCCGAGCGAACCTCGCCCTTCGCAGAGAGCTCGATCTCTGTTGTCACCGCGGGCCGCACCTCGCCGGGGACGAGGCTGCAGGCGTCGCTCGAGAGCGCGTCGGGGAGCATCGGCACGACGCTGCCCGGGATGTAGGTCGAGTTCGCGCGCCGCTTGGCCTCCTTATCGAGCGCCGTCCCCGGGCGAACGTGGGCGGCGACGTCGGCGATGTGGATCCAGAGCCGGTAGCCGTCGCCCTCCGCCTTCGCCGAGACGGCGTCGTCGAAGTCGCGCGCGGTCGGCGGATCGACGGTGAAGGTCGCGAGGTCGGTGAGGTCGCGGCGCCCGCCCTCGCCGCGGACCCGCTCCGCGGCCTCGCGGGCCTCGGACTCGAGCTTGCCCGGGAAGCCGTGGCGCAACCCGCGGTCGAGCAGCAGCGCTTCGAGGACGTCGCGGGCGACCGCCGGGTCGCCGAGCTCGCGGAGGACCTTCGCCCTGTCGCCCCTGCCCTTCGCCTCCTGGACCAGCGCCATGCGGCCGGGCTTGACCTTCTTGCCGCCGGCGAGCGTCAAACGGCCGCCGCCGCGCTCGAACAGCGGCTCGGCGACGATGAAGCGGCCGCGCTTGGCGACCACCACGACCCGGGCGGCCACCGCCCTAGCCTCCGAGCCGGCCCGCGAGCGCCTTTTTGGCGCGCTCGAGGGCTTCGTCCGGCGGGGTTGCGGGATCGTCGCGCGCCGGGACATCGGGCTCGATCCCCTCGCCCGCGAGCGACGTGCCGTCCGAGGTCAGATACTCGCCGACCGTCAGGTCGAGCCCGCCGCCGTCGTCGAGCGGGATCACCTGCTGGAAGACCCCTTTGCCGAACGACGTCTCGCCGACCATCGTCGCGAGGTCGTTCTCCTGCATCGCCGCGGCGAGGATCTCCGCGGCGGAAGCGGTGTCGCCGTTGATCAGCACGACGGTCGGCCGCGGGTCGAGCGCGTCGCCGACCGCGTCGTAGACCTCCTTCTCCTGCGCGCGGCCGTCGGTCGAGACGATGACGCCGTCCTCGACGAAGATGCTGCCGGTGAGCACGGCCTCCTCGAGCAGCCCGCCGCCGTTCCCCCGCAGGTCGAGGATCAGCCCCTCGGCCCCCTGTTCTTCGAGGCGCTCGATCTCCTCGCGGAGCTTCGCGTGGACGCCGGGGGTGAAGCTCGTCATCACGACATGGGCGAGCTTCTCGCCCCCGACCTTGACGATCCGCCCGTCGACCACCGGCGTCTCGATCCGCTCGCGCGTCAGCTTCAGCTCGCGCGGCTCGCCGGCTCCCGCCTTCTGCACCGTCAGCTTGACCTCGGTGCCCTCGGGGCCCTTGATCAGCCCGGTCGCGAGCTGGGCGTCCTCGCCGGCGATCGACCGGCCGTCGACCGCGGTGATCAGGTCGCCCTGCTTGATCCCGGCGCGCTCGGCGGGCGAGCCCTCGAAGACGCGCGAGACCCGCAACCCCTGCTTGGCCTCGTTGACGGCGAGGCCGACGCCCGAGAACTCGCCCTCGGTCGCCTCCTTGAACTGCGCGAACTGCTCGGGGTCGAAGTAGTGGCTGAAGCGGTCCTTGTAGCGCTTGCGCAGGTAGCCGACCATCCCGCGCACCGACTCCTGCTCGAGCTTCTCGGATTCGACCGGGCGCCAGTAGTTGTCCTCGATCTCGCCGAGCGCCTCGGAGGTGAGGTCGGCCTCGGAGTCGGCGACGACGTCGCGGACCCCGTCCGGCAGCCAGTCGGAGTGCCCGCCCAGATACATGCCGACGCACAGTGCGACCACGGCGACCAGGGCCGCTCGAAACCCGGCGTTCATCGGCGAGAGGTTAGACGCGTAGGAAGCGCCGCAGCGTCAGCCCGCTGCCGATCGCCGAGACGACCGTCGCGCAGGCGAGCAGGATCAGCACGAGCGGCAGGAAGTCCATCGTCTGCTGCGCGGCGACGAACTTGAACCGGTCCGCGAGCGGGTCGACGATCGTCAGCTTGCCGGCGAAGAGGACGCCGATCGCGATCGCGCCGCCGATGAACCCGACGACGAGCCCCTCGACCATGAACGGCCAGCGGATGAACCAGTTCGTCGCGCCGACGAGGCGCATGACCTCGACCTCGCGGCGGCGAGCGTAGATCGAAAGCCGGATCGTGTTCGCGATCAACCCGAGCGAGGCCGCGACGAGCAGCGCCGTGATGATGATCAGGACGATCTTGATCGCCCCGGTGACCGCGGTGATGTTCTCCGACTCCTCGCGCGAGTCGGCGACCTCGTCGATGATCGGGCTGATCGGCGTCGGCTCGCCGGCCGCGTTCGGCGGCTCGAGCGCCGAGCGCACCGAGGGCAGGTTGTCGGCGTCGTCGACCTTGACGTTGAAGGACGGCGGCAGCGGGTTGGAGTTGAGCTCCTCGATCAGGTTGTCGTCGTCGAGTCGCTCCTGGAGGATGACCAGAGCCTCGTCGGGGTCGATGAAGTCGACGCTCTCGACGTGCGAGATGCCCTCGATCTTCGTCTGCAGCTCGTTGGTCTCCTCGGGGGTCGCGTCGAGGAATAGGAAGGTCTTGAGCTCGAGCTGGTTGCGGACCTCGTCCGACTTGCTGCGCGTCGTCTGGAGAACGGGGATCAGCACGCCGAGCAGCAGCACCGTGACCAGGATCGTGACCACGGCGGCGACGCTCGGGGCCGCGCTGCGACGCATCGCGCGCAGACCCTCCTGGATGAAAAAGACGACCTTGCTCATCAGTGCCCGTTGGTCGAGCCTTCGTCACCGACGCCGAGCTCGGCGCTTACGCGGATCGCGAACTCCTTCGTCGACTCCTCGTCGGCGTACATGCCGGCCGCCTGGTCGCGGACGATCCGCCCCGCGTCGAGGCCGATCACGCGGCGGCGCATCTTGTCGACCATCTCGCGGTCGTGGGTGACGACGAGGACGGTCGTGCCGGTCCGGTTGATCCGGTAGAGCAGCTGCATGATCCCGACCGAGGTCTCCGGATCGAGGTTTCCGGTCGGCTCGTCGGCGAGCAGCAAGGGCGGGTGGTTGACGAAGGCGCGCGCGATCGCGAGGCGTTGCTGCTCTCCGCCGGAGAGCTGGTCCGGGTAGCTGTGGACCTTCTCGGCCAATCCGACGAGCCGTAGCGCGTCGGGGACCTTGGTCTTGATCTCCGAGCGCGGGGCGCCGATCACCTGGAGCGCGTAGGCGACGTTGTCGTAGACCGTCCGCTCCTGGAGCAGCTTGAAGTCCTGGAACACCGTCCCGATCCGCCGCCTCAGGTAGGGGACCTTCTTGTCGTCGAGCTTGGCGATGTCGCGGCCGGCGATCAGGACCTCGCCCTCGGTCGGCTCGAGCTCGCGGATCAACAGCTTGATCAGTGTCGACTTGCCGCAGCCCGTCGGGCCGACGAGGAAGGCGAACTCGCCCTTGTCGATCCGCATCGTCGCGCGGTCGAGGCCGATGTGGCCGCCGGGGTAGACGACGGAGGAGTGGCGCAGCTCGACGATCGGGGCCGCCGCGGGGCGCCGCTGGGGGTGCGCCGGACGGCGCTCGCTCATCGCGGGCGCGCGCGTCTCGAGTCCCTTCTTCGATCGGGTGAATGGGGCCATGCCTGCGGACCTTTCTGCGACCGGGGCCGCTTTCCTGCGCCGCGGAGGATGGATCCGGCGCGGCGACCTGCGATTACCAACTAACCGCGAGGTTAGCGAACCTTAACAATCAGATTGAACGGAACCTTTCGGTCCCGGGTGCTATTTCCGCCTGCCCCTGCGGGTACTGAAGCGCGCCTGCCCTTCGGCGCCTCACGGTCATCCGCCGTTTAGCGGGTTGCGGGCCGGGGAGGAGAATATGAACGACAGCTGATCTATCTGGAGGTGGCGATCCGAATGAAGTTGAGCAAGGCGACAACGGACGTACGGAAGTCTGCCGAGAAGACCCGGCGCAGGGTCTTCGGCGGCGCGCGCGAGGCGCGCGGCGAGGCGCGTGGCACCGCGCGAAGCATGCTGGGCCGCGCCCGAGGCAGCTCTCAGGCCGCGCGGGCGAATGCTCGCTCGCTGCGCTGGCGCGCTCGCGGCCAGGCCCGCGAGGCCCAGGCCCAGGCGACCAAGGGCTGGTTCCGCGCCCGCCTGAAGGCGAACAAGGCGCTCGCCGAGCGCCGCCGCGCCGACGGGACCTCGAAGAAGGCTGTCGGAGCCGCCGGCGCGATCGGCGCCGCCGGCGCCTATTTCCTCGATCCCGAGAGCGGCGCGCGCCGGCGCAACACGACCCGCGACAAGGCGGTCTCGACCGCCCGCAAAACCGCCGACCGGGTTCGCCGCCAGGCCGAGCACCGCAAGAACCAGGTCGAGGGCAAGGTCGCGGAGGTCAAGAGCGCGACGCGGTCCGACGCTCCAGAGGGAGACGGACATGCGCCCGCCGATCAGGCCGAGACCGGGGTCAACTCCGCGGTTACGAGCTAGGGAGGGAAGCGATCAGGCCGGCAGCCGCTGAGCTGCCTTGATGCACTTTTTGCGCTTTTTCCCCTTCTTCTTCTTGCACTTCCTGAGGGCCGCGGCCTTCTGGCCGGTCGGGCCGGGGCTCGTCGCCGGAGGCGGCGCCGGCGTGATCGCCGGCGTCGTCGGCGGCGGCGGCTGCTGGGCGCCGTCGCCGAGGAAGCGCGCGAGTCCGAACTGGCTGCCCGCGGCTCCGGCGACAACCGGCTTGACGCCGTCGAGCGCCAGCCCCGACCCGAAATCCGAGCCGCCGAAATCCGCGGTCGCGACACCGTTCGTGCCGAAACCGGTATCCGGGGCGCCGCCGGAGGTGAAGCGCGCGACGCCGAAGTCGTCGTCGGTCGATCCGGCGACGACGATCTGGTCCCCGGAGAGCCCGACGGCGTCGGCGCCGTCAAGCAGCGAGCTCACGAGCTTGCCGTCGCCGTCGAAGGTGCCGTCCAGAGAGCCATCTGTGTTGTACCGGGCGATCGCGAGCGCGGATCCGCCGGCGTCGGCGGTGCTTCCCGCGACGACGAGCTTTCCGTCGCCGTCGACGAGGACCGAGTTGGCGACGTCGACCGTGTCTCCGGTGCCGAAGTCGGTCGTGACCTTGCCCGTGGCGCCGCCGAAGACGTCGTCGTCGATTTCGCCGGCGGAGTCGTAGCGCGCAATCGCGAAGTCGCTCTCCCCGCCCGGACCCTGGGTGCCGCTGAGCCCCACAGCGATCACCTTGCCGCCCGATACCGCGAGATCGAGCGCGGTGTCCTGGCCGCTGCCCCCGAAGTCCGTCGTCACCTTGCCGTCTCCCCCTCCGAAGCCGGCCGTGTCGAGCGCGCCCATGTCGTCGAGCCGCGCGATCGCGAAGTCGATGCTCGCGCCGGTGTCCGTATCGCCGCCGACGACCGTCTTGGTTCCATCGACGGCGACGGCTTTTCCGAGGTCGTAGGCGTTGAAGCTCACGGTCGCGATGCCGTCGCCGCCGAAGCCGGTATCGGGGGCCCCGGTCGCGTCGTAGCGCGCGACCGCGAAGTCGTCTTCGGCCGCGTTGCCGTTCGGGTAGGTCTCGCCGGCGACGACGATCTTGGTCCCGGCGAGCGCGGCGTCGGAAGCGACGTCATCGTCCCCATCCGAACTGAGGTCGGTCGTCAGCTTGCCGTCGCCGCCGCCGAACCCTGGGTCGGGCACGCCCTGGGCGTCGTACCGAGCGAGCGCGAAGTCCTGATCGGCGCCGACGCCGATGGCGAAGTCTCCACTCCGCCCGGCGACGACGATGTCCGTGCCGTCGAGCAGCACCTCGACAGCCGCGTCCTCTTGAGCGGGATCGACGTCGGTCGTGACCTTGCCCGTTCCGGCGCCGAAGGTTGGGTCCAAGTCCCCCGCCGCGGCGAAGGCTCCCGCCGCGCCGCAGAGCGCGAGCACGCCAATTGACGCCGTGATGGCAAGCGCCGCCCTGCGACTGTCTCGGTGATCTCCCATCCCGAGAGAGAGACTCTACCTAGAAATGACGTGGGCTAGGCCGAGCCGCCGCGGACCGGCGGGTGCTTGACCATCGGCTTCATCAGCAGCGCCTCGCGGGCGCGGTCGACGATCCCGCTGGCGGTCAGCCGGAAGTGCTCCATGCAGGCCTCGGCGGTGCCCGAGATCCCGAACTCGTCGCGCATCCCGTGGGCGAAGACCGGAACCGGGTGCTGCTCGGCGGCGACGATCCGGATCGCGTCGGCGAGGCCGCCGACGACGCGGTGCTCCTCGGCGGTGACCGCGACCCCGGTCTTGGCGATCGACTCGAGCACGCCCTCGGTGTCGATCGGCTTGATGTAGCGCGACGTTGACGACCTCGGCCTCGACCCCGTCCTCGCGCTCGAGGATCTCCGCCGCCTCGAGGCCGCGCCAGACCATGTGGCCGCAGACGAAGATCGAGATGTCCTTGCCGGGCCGCAGGACGTCGAGTCCCCGGCCGAGCGACTTCGGGATCTCCTTGTAGAGGATCGGGGTCGCGGGGCGCCCGAAGCGCATGTAGAGCGGGCCCTCGCGCTCGTATGACTCGACCACCGCCGCGTAGGCCTGGTTGTAGTCGGCGGGCACGACGACTTGCATCTTCGGCATCGCCCGCATCAGCGCGATGTCCTCGATCATCTGGTGCGAGGCGCCGTCCTCGCCGAGCGAGACGCCGCCGTGCGAGGCGCCGATCCGCACCTTGAGCTCGTTGTGGGCGATCCCGAGCCGCACCTGATCGTAGGAGCGAGAGGTCGCGAAGATCGCGAATGTCGACGCGTAGGGGACCTTGCCGGTCGCGGCGAGCCCGCAGGAGATCGACATCATGTTCGCCTCCGCGGCGCCGATGTTGAAGAAGCGGTCGGGGAACCTCTTGCCGAACTTCATCGACTGGGTCGAGACCGCGAGGTCGGCGTCGAGCGCGACGACGTCGTCGTGGGCCTCGCCGAGGTCGACGAGCGCGTCGCCGTAGGCCTGGCGGGTCGCGATCGGCTCCGTCTTGGCCTCGGGCGGCATCAGCCGTCGCTCCCGTTGAGGGCGGCGGTCTGCTCGTCGAGGCGCGCCTCGAGCTCCTCGAACGCCTCCTCAGCCTGCTCCTGGCTCGGCGGCTTGCCGTGGAAGCCGAAGCGGCCCTCCATGAACGAGACGCCGCGGCCCTTCTTGGTCTGGCAGACGATCGCCGACGGGCCGTCGAGGGTGCGGCTGCGCTCGAGCGCGCCCACGATCGCGTCCATGTCGTGGCCGTCGATCTCGACCGAGTCCCAGCCGAAGGCCTCGAACTTGGCCCGCACGTCGCCGGTGTCCATGACCTCCTCGGTCGTGCCGTCGGTCTGAAGGTGGTTGTAGTCGACGATCGCGGTCAGGTTCGAGATCTTGTAGTGGGCCGCGGCCATCGCGCCCTCCCAGGTCTCCCCCTCCTGACAGTCGCCGTCGGAGAGCACGGTGAAGGCGTGCGCGGTGTCGGAGAGCCCGTCGAGGCGCAGCGCGAGGCAGATCCCGACCGACATCGAGAGGCCCTGGCCGAGCGAGCCGGTCGAGACCTCGATCCCCGGGGTGCGGTTCATGTCGGGGTGGCCCTGGAGATGGGAGCCGATCTGGCGCAGCCCCATCAGGTCCTTGGTCGGGAAGTAGCCGAACTCGGCGAGCGCGGCGTACTGGATCGGCGCCGCGTGTCCCTTCGAGAGCACGAAGCGGTCGCGCTCGCGCCAATCCGGGTCCGACGGGTCGTGGCGCAGGACGCGGTAGTAGAGCGCGGTGACGATGTCGGCCGCCGAGAGCGAGGAGTCGAGGTGGCCGGACTTCGCGACCGCGAGCATCCGCACGCAGTGCATGCGCAGGATCGTCGAGTAGCGCTCGAGTTCGGCGATCGTGTGGGGATCGCCGTTCGGGTCGCGTCGCGGTTCGGGGTCCGGAACGGGCTTCAGGTGTGCCATATGGCGCTCACGCGCTTGCGGTTCGGGAGCCGGCTCGGGCTGTCGGGCCGGGCTCAACGTGAGGCGAGGAGGCTAGCAGCGGACGGCACGCGCGCACCGTATGCCGCCGTCCGGACGCAGCCGCGGCTAGGCTCGCGCGACCTTGCGAGCCCACCGAATCGCGATCGCGCTAACTGCGGCGTTTTTGTTCGCCGCCGCGGCCGGCTGCGGCGGCGAGAATGGCGGCGAGCCCGCCGCGGAGACCGCGGCGCCGCTCGAGGGGCCCGAGGGGATCGAAGCCAGCCCCGGCGAGGACCCGGTCGGGCCGGAGGAGCAGGGCGAGCTCAGCGGAGGCGAAGAGGCCGAGGTCGCGGATGCCGTCCGCGAATACGTGGCGGCGCTGAACGCGCGCGACGCGGCCGCCGTCTGCGCGCATTTCGAGCCCGGGGCGCTCGAGCTCGCCGAGCTGCCGGCGCGGCGCGGCACCTGCGCGGCGTCGCTGTCGGCCTCGATCGGTGCCCGGCCGAAGGGCGGGGCGCCGGCCTGGCGCAGCACCCGGATCACCGGCCTCAAGGAGGTGTCGGTCGGCGAGGACCGCGCCCGCGTCACCGCGACCGTCACCCACCGCTTCTCGGACCGCGACTACGTCTCAGTCGAGGACGACGTGATCTACCTCGACCGCTCAGGCGACGAATGGTTGCTGGCGAAGCCGAGCGCGACGCTCTACCGCGCGGTCGGCTACCCCGAGCCGCCGATCAGATCCTTCGCGCCGCCGTCGGACTAGACCGCCGTGGAGCTAGAGCTTGTGGTTGCCGCCGCCGAACGGCCGCGGACTGAGGCGCCCGCGACGCTTGGCGTCGGAGAGCGGGACCTCGACGATGCTCGATCCGCCCGCCCCCGGGGCGAGCACGGTGGCGAAGGCGGAGCTGCCGCTCAGCGCCGTGGTCCAGAGCTGGGCGCGCACCTGGCGCACGGAGAGCAGGACGTGGCCCGCGCCGCGGCCGTCGAGGCTCCGGTACATGAGCCGGCTGTGTCGCGAGTCGGTCCGCGTGTAGACGAAGCTTCCCCCAGCGACCGCGGGGTTGAAGAGCTGGAGCCGCCCGGCGGAGACCAGCGTCCGCCCCTCGCTGGTTCCCAGCGTCCGCTCGACGATCCGGCTGTTGTCCGGGGTCGCGACGCCGAAGAGCAGCGTGTCGCCCTCGAGCGCCGGTCGGCTGAGCTGCGAGGGCGAGGAGCTCGACTCGACCGTGGCCGGGGGCGCCGGGGCGTTCGGATTGGCGATGTCGATCGCGACGATCGCGTCCCCGCTCGCGAGCGGAGTCCGGTAGACGAGCCAGCGGTCGGAGACCGCGATCGCGTCGGCGCCCGGGGCCGGGATCGAGGCCACCGGGGTCAGGCCCGCGCGGGCGAAGAGCCGGACGGAGCCGCCCTCGATCGTCGCCGCATACGCGCCGCCGACGGCGGGCTCTGAGCCCGGGAGCGGGTTGTCGGCGCCGCCCTGGCGGACGATCGCGCCGGCGGCGAGTGGCTCGAAGGCGAGGTCGGCGCCGGCGGTCGAGGGATCGGTCGCCGAGGCCTGCTCGACGCTGCTCTCGGCCCCGGCGGTTCCCGGGATGATCACGAGCGCGAGCGCCGTCGCCGCAAGCGCCGCGGCGTCGCCGCGCCGCAGCCCGAGGTAGACCGCCGGGGTCTCGCACATGAGCTCGGTCGCGCGGATCCCGGCCGGGCGGCCGGCGTACGGCGCCAGGGCGACGACCGGCAGCGCGCGACCGACCCCGAATCCGGCGCCGATCAGGAGCCCGAGTGCCGGGTCGCCGAGCGCGAGGCTGATCCCGGCCAGCGCCCAGACCCCGAACGAGAGCACGAAGGTGGTGAAGCCCAACCCCAGGAGGACGCCGTACAACCCTCCGGCGAGTGGCATCGGCATGACGCGCCGCCAGTGCTCGGGGAGCTGGCGGCGGATCTGGGGAACGATCCGCGTCCCGCGGACCTCGAGCAGCGCCGCGAACGCCGCGACCGCGGCGGCGATCCAGTAGGCGGCGTCGCCGCCGGCGCCGTGCAGGGCGTCGCCGGCGAGCGCCAGCAGCCCGAAGGTCGCGAGCCCGCCGGCGAGCGCTCCGGGGGCGAAGGCCGCGCACGCCGCAAAGGTCGTCCGCCGCCCGCCGCCGTGGCCGGTCGGGCCGATCGTCTCGATCGCCGAGAGCCCACAGGGCGAGAAGGTGCCGGTGGCGCCGATCAGCAGCGCCGCGAGGACCAGGGCAGCCTCTAACAAGGGATCTTGGTGTCGAAGTACATGACGCAGAAGACCTTGCGGCCGCGGTAGCAGTAGCCGCGCAGCGAGGCGTCGCCGTTGACGCGCTTGTCGCTGCGCGAGCAGCAGTCGACGAGCTTGCGGACCTTGCCCCCGCAGCAGCGGTGCCAGGACCCGTCGACGACCGTCTTGATCCCGTAGATCCCCTCGACCCGGTCGCAGACCCGCGAGCGCGGCGCCGGCGGCAGCGGGCGGCCGTCGGGGTCGACCTGCGGGTTGGCGGAATCGTCGACCGGCAGCCCGGCCTCGTTCACCGGCCGCCCGAGGTCGTCGATCGGGTGGCCGTCGCCGGGGCGCAGCGGGAACCCATGCGAGTCGATCCGCGGCAGCCCGCTCGGGTGCGGGCAGGAGCCGGTCGTGTAGGTGTGACCGCAAAAGTGAAAGGCCTCCGACTCGCCGGGCTGGATGAAGTTGCCGACGGTGCGCGCGGCCGCGATGCCGACGACCGCCCCTCCGACCCTGGCGAGAAAGCCGCGCCGCGAGGTGTTGCGCGCCAGCGAGTCGAGCAGCCCGGATGTCCGGTCGAGGTGCTCAGGCACTGGCCGCCTCCCCCCTGCGGTGCTCGGCGGTCGCGACGACGCTCTCGAGCTGGGCGAGGTTGTTGAAGGTCCCCTTCGCGAGCACCGTGCCGCCGCGGTCGAGCGCGACCGCGAACGGGCTGCCCGGGACGTCGTGCAGGCGCCAGAGGTCCGCCTCGGCGACCTCGTCGAAGACTCCGATCGCCAGCGTCGGCTCCCTGGCGAGGCTCTCGATCGCCGGCTCGAGCGACTGGCAGACGCGGCAGCCCTCGGAGGTGAAGATCGCGACCGCGGTCGAGGCGCCGTTCGGCGACAGCCGCGCGATCAGCTCCGGCGCCGGCTCGCCGACCGGCGGCCCCTCCTCTTCGATCTCGAGCGCCGCCTGGCCGCCGAGCCGCAGCCGCAGCATCCCGAGCTCGCGCGCGAGCGCCAGCACCGCGACCGCGAGTCCGGCGCAGGCGAGCAGCGCGATCCCGAGGCCGATCGCGAGCCAGCCGTCGGTCGACGGGTCGCCCTCGGGCAGGAACGGCAGCGCGGCGAACGCCGCGGCGAGGCCGACGTTGCGCGCGACGCCCGGCCAGCCGATCCTCGAGCGGGCGCCGAAGCAGGCGCACGGGGCGCCGGCGCGGCCGACGGCGATCGCGCGCGCCATCGCCGCCGCGAACAGGAGCATCAGGCCGGCGGCGGCCCAGGCCGCCCAGTCGAGACCGACCGCGACCCCGGCCGCGAGCACGAGCTCGGCGGCGATCGTCCCCGCCAACGCTGAAGTGGCGGCCCGCGGACCGCTGATGCCGAAGCTCTCCAGCGCCGCCCTGCTCGCCCCCGGCCGTCCGAGCTTGAGCAGCGCGGACGCGACGAGGACTCCTGCCAGGACGGCTCTCGCCGCCACTTCAATCACGCCCGGCAGGCTAGCTAAACCGGATGAATCGCTACGCCGCTGCCTTCCGCTGCTTCCGGCGGCACACGCGCCGCTTGGGCTTCGGCAGCTTCTTGCAGCGCTTGAGCACCGGACCGGCGATCGACGCGGACGGGGTCGCCCCGGGCGGCGGCTGCACGACCGACTGACCCGGCCCGCCGCTCGCCCCGCCGAGCCCGCTCCCGAACACCGGGCCGGCGTCGGGGAGCCCCTCGACGTCCTCGATCGCGTCGACCGAGCCCTGGACGCTCGAGCCCGGACCGGTTACGCCCGCGACTCGTGTGTAGACCCCGGGCTTGTTGACGGCCGCGCAGCCGTGGCCCCAGCTCACGATCCCGACGAGCCGGAACACCGGCGTCGTCGAGGGGGCGGCGAGCGGGCCGCCGCTGTCGCCCTGGCAGGAGTCGACGCCGCCGGCGAGCACCCCTGCGCAGACCATGACGTCGGCGAAGAAGTCGGCGCCGTAGACGAGCGGACCGCCGCAGACGGCGTCCGAGATCACCGGGACCACGGCGTGCCGCAGTGTGTCGCTGCCGGCTCCGGCCTGGATCGTCGCGCCCCAGCCGCTGACCACGGTCGGGCTGCCGGGGTCCCAGAGCGAACCCTCGTCGGCGCCCGCGAACTTGATCGTCGCCTGCGCCGAGGCCGAGTCGAGGACCACGAACGCGAGGTCGTTCTCGACCGTGACCGGGTCGTAGCCCGAGTGGTAGTAGATCCCCGCGAGGTCGTGCTCCTCCCCGCCCGCGCCGCTCAGCGTCGTGCGGCCGAGGACGACGTTGGCGTCGTTGAGGTCGAGGAAGCCCCCGTCGTCCGGGTCGGTTTCGTGGGTGACGCAGTGCGCCGCCGTGACCACGATGCGGGGGGTGATCAGCGAGCCGCCGCAGAAGTGCTTCTGGAAGTCGTTGCCGGCGAAGCGCTCGTCGAGGACGAGCGCCGCCTGCCACGGGTAGACGGCGGTCGTCGTCGTGCTCCCGCCGACGATTCGCGGGGACGCCGCGGCAGGCGAGGCGAACGAGGCCGAAGCCGCCGCCAGGCACAGCGCGACCAACGCGCACCCGCCCAGGCTCATCCTCCCCGTCCTCATGCTCCGACTCTAGAGGGTCAGCCGATCGCGACCATGCGCTCGATCGGGAGCTGCGCCTTGGCGGCGATCTCCTCGGGGACCTTGACCTCGTACTTGAGGTCGCGCAGCGAGTCGCGGACCTTGGGCAGGGTGATCATCTTCATGTACTTGCAGAACGCCATCCGGTTGGCCTCGATCAGGTTCGCGTTCGGCGCCGCCTTCTGGAGCGGGTGGAGCATCCCGTTCTCGGTCGCGACGATGAACTCGCCGTCGGGGTGCTTCTCGACGTAGTCGAGCATGCCGCCGGTCGAGAGCATGTGGACGCCTTCGGGCTCGATCTCGCCCGAGGCGAGGTACTCCATCGCCTGGGTCGAGCAGCCGCACTCGGGGTGGATCAGGAACTCGGCCTCGGGGTGCTCGGCGCGGGTGGTCGCGATGTCGGCGGGCCGGATCCCGGCGTGGACGTGGCACTCGCCGTCCCAGACGTGGAAGCGCGCGCGGCGCTCGGGGTCGTCGGTGAGCCCGGTCTCGCGCTCGACGAAGGCGCCGAGCCACATGTCGGGGCCGAAGAGGATCTCGGTCTCGGGGCCGTTCTCGGCCCAGATGTGCTCGACGACCTGGACCGCATTCGATGAGGTGCAGCAGTAGTCGGTCTCGGCCTTGACCTCGGCCGAGGTGTTGACATACATGACCACAACCGCCTCAGGATGTTGCCGCTTCCATTCGCGCAGCTGGTCGGCGTTGATCGACTCGGCGAGCGAGCAGCCGGCGCCGAGGTCGGCGATCAGGACCTTCTTGTCTGGACAGAGGACCGAGGCGGTCTCGGCCATGAAATGGACGCCGCAGAACTCGATCACGGACGCGTCGGCCTTGGCGGCGGCGCGCGAGAGGCCGAGCGAGTCGCCGGTGTAGTCGGCGACCTCCTGGAGCTCGGGGAGCTGGTAGTTGTGCGCGAGGATCACCGCGTCGCGCTCGGCGGCGAGCGCGCGGACCTCCTCCGACATCTCTCGGATCTCCTCCGGGCTGAGGGGCTCGACGGTTACGGGTTGGATCGTCGGAAGCTCTTGCATGGCGAGCTCTTCCTTTCCTTTCCTTATGTTCGCCGCCCCGGCGTGGTGCCTCGAGGCAGGACGAATGACGCCACGAATCATACTGAGGTCGATGCCCGAGCTTCCCGAGGTCGAGATCACCGCGCGCCGCTTGACCACCGCCATGGACGGCGCCGAGGTCGAATCCGCGCTCGCGACCGGGGTCGCGACGCTCAAGACCTTCGACCCGCCGCTCGACGACCTCGAGCGGCGAAAGGTCGAGTGCGTCGGGCGGATCGGGAAGATGCTCCGGGTCGACTTCTCCGGCGAGCTCTCGCTGCTGATCCACCTGATGTCGGCCGGGCGGCTGCAGCTCTGGGACAAGCGCGCCTCGCTCAAGGACAAGCGCTCGCGGCTGCGGGTCCGGATCGAGGGAGGGCGCGAGCTGCGGCTGCGCGAGTTCGGGACCCGGCAGTCGGCGTGGGCGAAGCTGCTGCCGAGCGCCGAGGTCGCCGAGGACGAGATGGTCTCGACGCTCGGCCCCGAGGCCTGGCCCGCGCCGCCCCTGGAGACCTTCGCCGGGCTGATCGACCAGCCGCGCCACCTGCACCCGCTGCTCCGCGACCAGCGGACGATCGCCGGCATCGGGCGCTCGTGGGTCGACGAGATCCTCTGGAGCGCGCGCCTCTCGCCGTTCAAGAAGGGCTCTGAGCTCTCCGAGGAGGAGGTCGCGCGCCTGCACGAGGCGCTGCCGATGCTCGGCGGCGTGATCGAGCACTACGAGGAGGTGATCGGCGAGACGGTCCCCGACAAGATGCCGATGCCGCTCCAGGTCCACCGCCGCGAGGGCGAGCCCTGCCCGCGCTGCGGGACGACGATCGAGGCCGTCTTCTTCTCCGAGCACCAGACCAACTACTGCCCCGAGGAGCAGACCGGCGGCCGGGTGCTCAAGGACCGCCGGCTCTCGCGGCTGTTGAAGTAGGGCCTCGGCCGTTAGCGGCCGATGACCCGGCGGACGACGCCGCGGCCGATCCTCAGCGGATGCGAGGCCGCGGTCCCGAGGCGGCCGGTGACGCTGGTCGGATCGCGGGCGACGCCGAGCTGCTGGAGGATCGTCCCGGCGTCGAAGTAGACGCGCTCGCAGATCAGCCGGTCGTCCTCGAAGATGAAGACGGCGATCGCCTCGAGCTCGAACTCGCGCCCGGTCGGCGGCAGCGCCCGGAGCGGGCCCTCGTGGGTGCCGCGGAGGATGAACTCGGCGATCACGGCGTCCTCGGCGTGGTGCATCTCGACCAGCTCGTTGCGCTGGTCGGGGAACGCGCGCCGCGTCTCCTCGAAGTAGGCCATGACCTCCTCGGGCCCGTCGTGGACCTCGCCGGTCGCGATGATCTCGTAGCGCGGGTGGTCGAAGGTCTCGAGCGTCGCGTCGAACTCGTGCCGGTTCTCGGAGTCCATGTGCTCGCGGACGATCTCCTCGCGCTTGTCCTTGAGGCCTCCTCCGAGCAGCGCCATGCCTGAAACCTATACCCCTTTGAGGAGCATGCTCAGATCGAGCGCCGGCGCCGAGTGGGTGAGCGCGCCGACCGAGATCGAGTCGACCCCGGTCTCGGCGATCCGGCGCACGTTCTCGAGCGTGACCCCGCCCGAGGCCTCGAGCGCGACGGTGCCCGCCCCGCCGCGCGCCAGCGCGACCGCCGAGTCCATCGTCTTCGGGTCCATGTTGTCGAGCAGGACCCGGTCGGCGCCGGCGGAGATCGCCTCGCTGACCTCGCTCAGGCTCCGGCACTCGACCTCGACCGGGCCCTCGGCCCCCCGGCGCGCGAGCTCGACCGCGGCGCGGACGCCGCCCGCGAGCGCGGCGTGGTTCTCCTTGATCAGGATCGCGTCGTAGAGCCCCATCCGGTGGTTGCGCCCGCCGCCGGCCGCGACCGCGGCCTTCTCGAGCGCCCGCAGCCCCGGGGTCGTCTTGCGCGTATCGAGGATCTCGACCCCGGTGCCCTCGACCGCCCTGACGTAGCGCGCGGTGAGCGTCGCGATCCCCGATAGCCGCCCGAGCAGGTTGAGCGCGACGCGCTCGGCGCCGAGCAGCGCTCGCGCGGGCCCGGCGACCGAGGCGACGGTGCTCGGCACGACGTCCCCCCACTCCCCTTCGGGCACACGGGCGTCGAAGCTCTCGGCGCCGACCTGCGCGAACGCCTCGCGCGCCGCGTCGAGCCCGAAAAGAACCCCGGGCTGCTTCTGGATCAGGCCCGCCTCGGCCCCAGTTCCCAGCGGCACGACCGCCGCCGCGGTCACGTCGCCCGAGCCGAGGTCCTCGGCGAGGGCGCGGGCGATCAGCTCGCGCAGCTCCGGGGATGTGCCGGTCTCCGTCATCCGCCCCAGAATCTCACGAACGGGGGCGGTGTCGCGTTTAATCAACGTGGAAGCCATGAGCGCAGCCCTGCCGCCGTTTCAACGCCTGCTCGATCGCCACCGAGGCGACGTGCTCGGCTTCCTGATCGCGAGCGTCGGCTCGCAGGACGCCGAGGACGTCTTCCAGGAGACGTTCCTGGCGGCGCTGCGCGCCTACCCGAAGCTCGAGCACCGCCGCAACCTGCGGTCGTGGCTGCTGACGATCGCCCACAACAAGGCGATCGACCACCACCGGGCCCGCGTCCGGCGCGCCGAGTCGCCCGAGCAGGAGATCAGCGACGAACGCGTGGCGGTGAACGGCTCGGACCCCGGCGCCTCGAACCCCGGGCTCTGGCAGGCGGTCTCGGTGCTGCCGCCGAAGCAGCGCAGCGCCGTGATGCTGCGCTTCGCCGCCGACCTCCCTTACCGCGAGATCGGCGAGCGGATCGACTGCTCGGAGGCCGCCGCGCGGCGCAACGTCCACGAAGGACTCAAGGCTCTAAGAAAGGAGCTCGCATGACCAAGACGACGACGGATGAACTCGAGCGGGCGCTGCAGATCGGCGACCCGGACCCCGAGCGTGCCGAGGCGGCGGCGAAGCTGTTCGCCGAGCGCGCGGCCGAGGAGGAGCTCGTCGACGTCGCCTACGCGACCGTCGAGGCCCCGATCGGCGAGCTGCTGGTCGCGGCGACGCCGCGCGGCGTGGTCAAGGTCTCGCTGCCGAACCACGACGCCGAGGAGGCGCTCGAGGAGCTCTCGTTCGTCGTCTCCCCCCGGCTGCTCGAGCTCCCGGCCCGGCTCGACGACGTCCGGCGCCAGCTCGACGACTACTTCGAGGGCCGGCTGCGCAAGTTCGACCTCGATCTCGACTGGCAGCCTCGCGGCCGGAGGGTTTCAGGGCCGGGTCCAGCACGCGATCGCGAAGATCCCCTACGGCGAGACCCGCAGCTACACCGAGATGGCCAAGGAAGCGGGGAGCCCGCGGGCGTTCCGGGCCGCCGGCACCGCCTGCGGGACCGAACCCGATTCCGCTGATCGTCCCCTGCCACCGGGTGCTCCAGTCCGGCGGCAAGGTCGGCAACTACGGCGGCGGCCCGGAGATGAAGAGGGAGCTGTTGAAGCTCGAGGGAGTGCTCGAGTGACTCAGGGGCCGATCGACTGGACGTCGGGCCGCAGCAACCCGCCGGGCTGACAGCCGACGCGCTTGCCGTTGACCTTGCGGTTGACGTTCTGGTCGAAGCGCGGCGAGACGCTGAGCGCGACGTCCTGGAGCCCGGCGGGCAGCGCGATCGGCATCTGCGCCGTGAAGTTCCCCGACGCGTCGCTGCGGGTCTCGACGTCAGGCCCGGCGGAGCCCGCCTGGCCGCTTGCGCTCTGGTAGCTGGTCGAGATCAGGACGTGGCGGTCGGCCAGGCACCTGGTCACGATCGGCGAGTTGCTCTGGGTCCCGCGCAGCTTGCCGAACGAGCTGCCGTTGACGGTGATCGTGAAGCTCGGGCCGTGGGGACTGGCCGGCTCGACGAACGAGCTATCGAGCGTCGGGACGGTAGTCGCCTCGGGCTTCTTGAACTTGCCGCCGGCGTTCGAACTCTTGAGCGAGAGGACGCAGTATCCGTAGGCGGTGATCGGACCGCCGCCGAGCGCCGGGAGCCCGTGCGCCGAGACGCTCCAGGCGCCGCCGGGGGTCGCGCGCGGATCGAAGAAGCGCGCCGCGCCCGTGGTCGGGCCGCCGAAGCCGCCGACCGCGAGCGGCTTCGAGCCCGGGCACGGCGGGGTGGTCGCGGTCGCGACGCCGCCCGCGGGGACGCTCGCCGTCCCCTGGCGCTCGCTCAGGAACTGCTTCTTGCCGGCGATGCAATAGGCGAGCGCGGTCATCGAGCCGCCCTTGCCGGTCGGCACGCCGAAGCCGGTCGCGATCCAGGACGAGGGCGTGAGGCGCCTCGACTCGGTCGCGTAGACGCCCTTGCCGGGGAAGAACTGGGTGCTCAGGTGGCCGCCGCTGATCACCTTCTGGCCGCGCGGGCAGGTCGCGACCATCGAGATCGACTGCCCGGGGCTGATCAGCTCGGTCGTCTGGACCGGGGTCACTTCGCCCTTGAGCTTGGCGCAGAACGCCTGCAGGGTGGCGGTCCTGGGCGCGGCTCCGCCGATCTCGTCGAAGAGCGTCGCGGTGTCGTGCCAGCCCTCCTGGACCCCGAGGCGCTCGGACGACGTCGGGTAGATGCCGACGCCGTCGGCGCCGACCGGCGGGGAGCCGAAGAGCCCGCCGCCGAGCGGGCGCGTGCCCTTCTTGCACTCGACCTCGAGCCGCTCGGGATTGTTCGGAGACGAGAGGGTGAAGTTCTGCTGGGCGACCTTGATCTTGCCCTTCGCGCCCGCGGGCGCGCTGACGAGCAGCGGCGTGGCGGCGGCCACGGCGACGATCAAAGTCAAAGAAACCCTGCGGGGACCCCTGCGCACAACCTCCAGGTTAGCCCTTCCACGGCCGCACGCGGGGGACCCAGGCGGGCACCTCGCGGCGGTACTCCTCGTAGCGCTCGCCGAACCGCTCGCGCAGGGCCGGCTCCTCGTAGAGGCGCGCGAACGTCGCGACCGCGCCGAAGAAGATCGCGGCGTAGCCGAGCAGGATCGGCTGGCCGAAGACCAGGGCCTGCCCGACGATCGCCGCCAGTACCGAGGAGTACATCGGGTTGCGGACGCGGCGGTACAACCCGCCGATCACGAGCTTCTCGGTCGGCGCGATCGGCGCCGGCGTTCCGCGGCCTTCGAGCGCGAAGCGAGCGAACGTGGCGAGGACCCCTCCGATCCCGGCGAACATGATCAACCCACCGGCGACGTGGAATGGGCCCCAGGGCTCGATCGGCTGTTCGAACTCCCAGCCGGTCAGCAGCCATGGGACGAGGCCGGCGGCGACGCCCGGAGCGACGACGAGGAACGCGGCGCTGCCGAGCACGGCGCGGCGCCGCGAGGCCCTCATCGCGTCAGGCCGCGGCGATCGCGGTCCCGGTTCGCCTCGCGAGCGCCATGATCGTGATCATCGGGTTGGTACCCGAGGAGCTCGGGAAACCGCTGCCGTCGCCGATGAAGACGCCGCGGGTGTCGTGGAGCTCACCCCACGGGTTCGCGACCGAGGTCGCGGGGTCGGCGCCCATCCTGCAGGTGCCCATCTGGTGGGCGCTGAACAGCTTCTGGCCGCCGGCGCCCATGTGCGAGCCCTGCGCGGCGGCGATCGCCGCGTCGAGGTCCTCGCCGCGCTCCCAGGTCGGCAGCCCGGTCGCGAGCGAGTGGATCCGCTCCGCGCCCGCTGCCTCGTGGATCCGCATCTGGGCCTCGATCCCCTTGCGCAGGTTGGCGAGGTCGAGCTCGTCGGCGACGGCGTAGGTCGGGACCGCCTCGCCGTCGGCGTCGATCGTCACCTGCCCCGACCCGCGGTCGCGGGTCAGCGAGATGAAGGTCGCGCCGTAGCGGACCCGCTCCATCATCTCCTTGTGGCCCTCGCCGCCGGTCCACGGCAGCGCCGAGCCGACGAGCGCCGGGGCGTACTGCCCGGTCTCGATCAGGAAGCCGTAGCCGTCACCGGTGTCGGCGAACTCGTCGACGAGTCCCGCCTGCGGCGGGCCCATCCAGGCGCGCTGGTCCTCGGGGTAGGCGCCGAAGACCGCCGAGCACGGGTGCAGGTGGAGGTTCTGCCCGACCGCGGGCCCGCCGATCCCCGAGCGCAGGAGCAGCGCCGGCGACTCGAGCGATCCGCAGGCGACGACGACCTTCGGGGCTTTGACCGTGAGCTTGGTCTGGGGCTCGCCCGGGACGCCGACGACCGCCTCGACCCCGGCGGCGGCGCCGCCCTCGGTGAGGATGCGCTGGGCGCGGGCGCGGACGACGATCCGCGTCCCGGCCTCCGCCGCGTCGGCGAGCCAGGTCCGGTCGCCCGACTGCTTCGAGCCCGAGCGGTCACCAAACCCTAAGAAGCCTGCGGTCTCCGCTGAGTAGCTGCGCGGGTCGGTGTTGCGGATGATCGTCTCGAAGCTCCAGTCGAGCTTCTCGGCGCCCTCCTTCATCCGCTGCTGGGGACCGTTGAGGTCGCTGCACTTGTCGTTGGCGCCGAGCCGCTCCATGACCGCGTCGAGGTGGGCCTCGTAGTCGGGGCCGTCGAGCCCCTCGAGCCCGTGCTCGCTCGCCCATTCCTCCCTGACCCAGGGGCGGGTGCGAAGGCAGTTGGTCCAGTTGATCGTCGTCCCGCCGCCGAGCGTCGTCCCGGCCTGGAGCGAGACGTTGCCGTCGGCGGTCGGGGTCGGGCCGCCGCGCCAGATCATCCGCTCGTAGGCACCGAGCTCGTAGCCGTCGAAGTCGGACTCGTTGAAGTAGCCGGACGCCTCGAGCACGACGACGTCGAGCCCGGCCCCGGCGAGCGTCGCGGCGATCACGCCGCCCCCGGATCCCGAGCCGACGATGCAGACGTCGGCCTCGATCGTCTCCTCCTCCCCGCCGACCTCGTGCAGCGGCAGGGTCTTGGGGACGTCGGGCGGCGGGCCGGGCGGGCCGGGGAACCCGAACGCCTCCCAGGCGGGGTTGACGCCGGTCTGCGGGTCGGGGACCCCGTAGTGGAGGAAGAGCGCCATCCCCTGGAGCGCCGCGACCCCGCCGGCGGCCTCCGGCGAGCTCGCCGCGACTCCGGCCAGGATCGCCTCGCGGGCCTCCTGGGAGGGCGCCGCGCCGAGCCCCTGGGCGGCGAACGCGTCGAGCAGCCCGATCAGCCCGCCGCGGATCGCGGGGTCCGGAATCGCGCCGATCATCTGCTCGGCGGCCTGGTCGGTGCCGAAGTCGCTCGCGGCGCGGGCCCAGAGCCCGGCCGGGTCGGGGTCGCGCTCGATCGAGGGCACGACCGTGTCGCAGAGATCGCGCAGCGCCGCGCGCTGCGTCTCGTTCAGGACCTCACCCACGTGGCGATTCTATGCCCGGCAGCGCTTACTTCCGCTTCTTTTTCTTCTTCTTCTTGCACTTCTTCTTGGCGGCGGCGGCGTTGCGCTTGCGCTTGCCCTTCTTGCCCTTCTTGCACTTCTTCTTCGCCGCGGGCTTTGGCTTCGGCGGCGGCTCGGTCGAGATGTTCCCGGCGGTCGCCAACAGCGCCGCGGCGTTGCCGTCGAGGTAGGGCCCGTTCAGCGTGTCGACCGGAACCGCCGGATCGAACGAGCTCTCCGACACGACGGCGTTGCCCGAGGAGAGCCAAGGCCCGCCGCTCGCGGCATCGCCGAAGTCGCAACCGGCCATCATCTGCAGCGGGCCCGTCCCGACGCCGATGACGTAGTCGCCGGCGTAGGTGGTGTCGCACGCCCAGAGCTTCTGGCCGTCGTAGGGCGGCGCCGGCTGAGCCGGCAGCCCGAGGATCCGATAGTTCTGCGCGCGCGGCTGGTTGAAAGCCATCGGCAAACCCCCGACCACGTCCTCGACGGC
The DNA here is from genome assembly GCA_963817065.1 of uncultured Solirubrobacterales bacterium. GTDB lineage: Bacteria > Actinomycetota > Thermoleophilia > Solirubrobacterales > 70-9 > CAWFMO01. The sequence goes on along the minus strand of CAWFMO010000001.1, from coordinate 914,360 downwards.
TTGGCCCGAGGCGTCGCGGCCGACGACGATGAACCCGTAGTCGTAGCGGTGGCTGACCGTGTCCCAGAGCGGGGATGGCAGCAGGTTGACCGAGGTCCAACGGCCGTAGGGCGAAATTCCGTCGTGATAACCGGGCGCGAACTCCGCGCTGGTCGCGGCCCCGTTGCCGGCCGAGTTGAGGCAATGGGCGGCGGTGAAGAGTGTGCTGCGGTTCGGAGCGTTGACGACGGTCGCGGTGCATCGGACCGTTCCGCCCGCCTTAGTCAAGAACAGCCGGCCGACGCTGCGATTGACCGCCGCCGTGGGGTCGGGCTGCGTAGTCGTGAACGCCACCGCCTCGGCGGGGACCAGCACCGCCAAGGCGGCGAGGACGCGATCAGCCAGCGTCGTTCGCATCACTTCCTACCGCTTCTTCCTCTTCTTGCACTTCTTCTTCTTCTTCTTAGCCGCCGCCGCGTGCCGCTTGCCGCGCCGCTTCTTCTTGCAGCGCGTTGCCGGCACGATCGTGCTGACCGACGCGAAGGAGGCCGCCGCGTCGTCGCCGAGGTACGGCCCCCCCATGAGGTTCGGTCGGTTCGAGATCTTCGTGCTGTTCACCGAGGAGACGACCCCCGACGCGTTCAGCCACGGGCCACCGCTGGCGCCCTTGCCGAAGTCGCAGCCGATGTACATGATCGGCGGGCCGTACTGCTCGTCGGGATCGGGGTCGTAGGTGTCGCCGCCGTACTTCGAGTCGCAGGCCCAGAGCTTGTTGCCGTCATAGGGCGGGCTCGGGAACTGCGGATATCCGAGCGAGCGATAGACCTGGTCGCGCGGCTGGTTGAAGGCGATCGGCAGCCCGCCGACTGCGTCCTCGACGTAGCGGCCGCGGTTGTTGGGCTCGAGGACGAGGAATGCCCAGTCGAAGTGGCTGTGCCCGGACAGCATCCACGGCCCCGACGGGACGATCCGGGCCGAGTCCCAGACGCCCAGCGGCGCCGCGCCGTCGTGGCCGCCCGGAGCGAAGAACGCGGCGATCGCGAGCCCCTTTACGGAGCCGCCCCAGACGCAGTGCCCGGCGGTGATCAGCGTGCTCCGGTTGGGAGCGTCGACCACCGCGGCGGAGCAGACTTCGTCGCCGGCGTCGCCGTTCTCATAGCGGACGTGGAGGGTGCCGATGCTGCGATTGGGCGTCGCGACGTTGTCGGTGATCAGCGACGTCGTGAACGGGGTCTTGAAGTCACCGGTGCTCGGCGGGGCCGCTTGCCCGGCCGGCGCGGCGGCCAGGGCGACGAGGACGGCGATCAGGAAACCGCGTATCAACGCCGCTTCTTCTTGCACTTCTTCTTCTTCTTGGCGACAGCCGCGCTCCTGCTCTTCTTCCTTTTCTTCTTCTTGCACCTCTTTGTGACCACCGCCGGCGCCGTCGACAGCAACGCCGCCGCTGCGGGCACGGCGGGTGCAGGACTGGCGTAGCAGGAGACGTTGATGCTCGGAATCGGGAGGCACTCGCGAGCGCCGCTGTCGCAGGCCGGGCCGACCGGTCGCGTACGGAACTCGCCCTGATCTGAGTCCGGGCAGTTGACGTCCGCCGGCGCGCGATCGATCGCCGGGCTTCCGGGCAGCAGGTCGACCGTGCCCCCGCTGGATCCGGGGACGGTCAGCGAGATGAGCGGCTTGATGCCGGGTGACGACGTGAGGACGTCTCCGGGCGCCGTGAATCCGCCGCACCCGGTGAGGTCGGTCACGACGTTGTAGCCCGTCGAGTTGTAGGGACCGCTGCAGTCCGGGTTGACGCCGCCGGTTCCAACGGCGTTGGACGCGATGAGGCTGGCGTAAACGGAGAAGAAAGCGGCAGCACCGTTCTGCAACCCGCCACCGGCTTCGGTCCCGGTGTTGTCCTCGTTGGCCCGATTTCTCGTCACCGTGCTGAAGAGCAAGACCGCGCTCGCGTTGGCGAAGACATCCATTGCGCCTCCGAACCCGGTTGCCTTGTTTCCGTCGAAGGTCGAGTTCTCAACGGTGACGAACGGGTCGGCCTGCGCCCCGGGCCCGTCCCCGAAGGCGGCTACGGCGCCGCCGCCAACGCCGGGGCTCAGGGTCCGGTTGTTGGAGAAGCCCGAATTCTCAATCAGGTTGAGCTGGATCCCGCCGCCGGACCGGAACGCGATAGCTCCACCCTGATTCTGAGAGGTGTTGTCGTAGAACCTCGAATGCGAGACCTTCAGCCCCGGGCTGCCGGTCGAGTCGACCCCGCCACCCGTGGTGTCTGCCGAGTTGCCGTGGATCGCGACGTCGTCAAGGGTCAGCAGCGCAGATAGGGTCGACTTGATCCCGCCCCCCTCGAACGTCGCGTGGCCGCCGGTGATCGCCAGGTTGCTGACCGTGACCGGGTAGGCGCCGAAGAACTCGAAAGCGCGCGCCCCATCGCCGCCCGCGGGGATTCCACTCGCGTCTACCGTGGTCCCGGGCGGGCCATTGATCTGGGGAGCCCCCTGGCCCTGGATGTGAAGGTTGCCGCCGGCCCCGGCGGGCGCGTAGTAATCGATATCGCCGTTCTGGTTGGTGATGCCGGTGTCGGGCCCCAGCGAAAGCGCGTGGGTGCCCGCGATCAGGTGGACCGTGTCGTTGCCGGGATCGGCGATCGCCGCGTTGACCGCTTCACGCAACGAGCAGTCGATCACCGGGCTCGGGTCGACTGGGCACACGGTCGCGTTGGAGTCGTCCAGGCGGTCGGCGGTGTAGTCGCTGGCGCTCGCCGTCGCGCTCGAAAGCAACCCCACGAGGGCACTCACGCAAATAACGGCGACGATTCGAATCCTGCGATTGAGCATCGGATTCCTCCCTGTTGACGTGGCCCGAGGGAACCATCTCCTCGCTTCTGTTACATCGACGGTACTCCTACTGAAAATTTGGTGGGTGACACCCGGCACAGAGCCCGAGTCACTCCCCGACTGGACTTGCGAGGACGGCTAACTCGCCGACTGCAGCAGGTATTCCCTGATGAACCCGTCGAGGTCGCCGTCGAGGACCCGCTGTGCGTCGCCGACCTCGTGGCCGGTGCGGTGGTCCTTGACCCGCTGGTCGGGGTGCAGCGTGTAGGAGCGGATCTGCGAGCCCCACTCGGCCGACTTGGTCTCCCCGCGCTCGCGCGCCAGCTCCTCGGCGCGCTTGCGCTCCTCGAGCTCGAGCAACCGCGCGCGCAGAAGCTGCATCGCGACGTTCTTGTTCTGGGTCTGGGAGCGCTCGTTCTGGCACTGGACGACGACGCCGGTCGGGATGTGGGTGATCCGGACCGCGGAGTCGGTCTTGTTGACGTGCTGGCCGCCGGCGCCCGAGGCGCGGTAGGTGTCGATTCGAAGGTCGCCCTCGTCGAGGTCGACCTCGACGTCGTCGGAGACCAGCGGAGCGACCTCGAGCTGGGCGAAGCTCGTGTGGCGGCGGTTGGCCGAGTCGAAGGGCGAGATCCGAACCAGCCTGTGGACCCCGCGCTCGGCGGAGAACAACCCGTAGGCGTTCTCGCCGTGGGCGAGGAAGGTCGCCGACTTGACCCCGGCCTCCTCCCCCGGCGAGGCCTCCTTCATCTCGGTCGCGATCCCGCGCCGCTCGGCCCAGCGCAGGTACATCCGCAGCAGCATCTCGGCCCAGTCCTGGGAGTCGGTGCCGCCGGCTCCGGCGTTGACGGTGACCACTGCGTCGCCGGCGTCGTATTCGCCCGAGAACAGGCGCTGCTCCTCGAGCGCCTCGAGCCGCGACTCGATCGAGTCGAGCTGCGATCCGAGCTCGGTCGCCATCTCCTCGTCCTCGCTCGCCATCTCGGCGAGCTCGTCGAGGTCGCCGGCGTCGCGCTCGAGCGCGCGGAAGTTCTCGAGCTTCTTCTGCGCCCGCGCGTGGGCGGCGGACGTCTGCTTGGCGGAGTCCTGGTCGTCCCAGAACCCGGGCCGCTGCATCTCGGCTTCGAGCCGCTCTACCTCGGCGTCGAGCGAAGCGGGGTCAAAGGTAGTCCGCGAGCAGCTTCATCTGCTCGCGGATCGCGGCGAGGCGCGCGGGGACGGTTTCCTTTGAGAGCGCCTCAGCCACGCGCCGAAGACTAGACGCTAGGCGTCGGGAGCCCGGGCGCTGATGATCCAGACCGAGGTGTCGGCGAAGACGCCGTCGGGCGTCTCGAGGTCGGCGAGCGCCTCGCGGATCTCGCGCTCGAGCTGGGCGCGGATCTGCTCGGCGTCGTCCTTGGCGAGCCTGACCACCTCTGCGGCCGGGCCGAGGCCGAGGTTGAAGGCGACCGCCTGATCGAGGTTCCCGCCGATCTTCATCGGCAGGTCGAGGCGGGTGAAGGTCGGATCCTCGAAGCCGGCGATCTTGAGTTGCTCGCTGACCGTGTCGGCGTTCGCCATCGCGAACGGGCCCGGGCCGCAGGTCGGCTCGTCGGTCTCCTCGGGCTCCTCGAGGTATTTCTCGACGACCTCCTCGGCCCGGTGGACCCAGGGGTTGTCGAGCTTGCGGCGCCAGACCACCGAGACGAAGCGCGCGCCCGGCTTCAGCGCCGAGCGCAGGTTGCGCCACGCCACCACCGGGTTGTCGAAGAACATCACCCCGATTCGCGAGAAGGCGTAGTCGAAGGGGCCCTCGAGCTCCATCGTCTGCAGGTCGCCGCATACGAACTCGATGTTCCCGATCCCGGCCTCCTCGGCCTCGGCCGTGGCGGTTTCGATGAAGCGCGGCGCGACGTCGACGCCGACCGCCTCGCCCGCGGGCGCCACGCGCGCGAGCAGCTCCTGCGTGGTGTCGCCGAAGCCGCAGCCGATGTCGAGGACGCGGCTGCCCGGGGTCGGCGGGTAGAGGTCCATCGCCGCCCTGCCGTGCGCGACGACCCCCTCGACGATCTGGTCGCGGAACTCGACGTAGCGGTCGAAGAGGACCCCTGACCAGGCCTCGGTTGCCTCCTCGTTTGCCGCTGCGACCGGCTTCACGGGGAGAATGTAGCGCGTGATCGCCCGGCTACTGGCAATCGCCGTTCTGCTCGCCGCGGCCGACTCCGCCACCGACGACGCGGCCGCCACCGGCGCCTACCCGGCGGCGCTCGCGCTGGCGAAGAAGATCGGCTCGCGGCCCGCCGGCGGCAGCGGCGAGGCCCGCGCCCACGCCTACGTCGAGAGGCAGTTTCGCGCCGCCGGGCTCACGGTCACGGTGCAGCCGTTCCGGGTCCCGGGGCGCGGGGGCTCGCGCAACGTGATCGGCGTCCTCGACACGCCGCGCGACTGCCTGCGGGTCCTGATGGCCCACACCGACAGCGTCCCGCCGGGGACCGGCGCCGACGACAACGCCTCCGGGGTCGGGGTGCTCGTCGGCCTCGCCCCGCGGCTCGCCGCGCTCGAGCCGGACTGCGACGTCTGGCTCGTCGCCACCGGGGCCGAGGAGCGCGAGGTGATCGGGACCGGCTACCACGTCGGCTCGCAGGCGCTCGTCTCCCACGTCCGCGACCAGAACCGCGCCTCCGACCTGCGCTTCGCGCTCTCGGTCGACATGGTCGGGCGCGGAAAGCGCTTCTACCTGCGCTCGCCGCAGCCAGCGGCCAGGCCCGCGGTCGAGGGCGCGATCCTCGCCGCGGCGCGGCGCGCCCACGTCCCGGTGCGCTGGTCGCGCGACTCGGGGCAGGGCAACTCCGACCACCGCGAGTTCGAGCTCGCCGGGCTGCGCGGCGCGGTACTCGAGGTCTGGAGGGGCTTCGACGCATGCCACCACGAGCGCTGCGACCGCTGGCCGCGGATCCAGAAGGGCGCCGTCGTGCGAGCCCTGCGGATCGCCGAGGGGGTCGCCGGCGGCGCCTAGGCGCTTCGCTCGGCGAAGAAGCCGGCGACGAGTCCCGCGAAGGCCTCGGCGGCGAATACGTGCGCGAGGTGGCTGGGGCCCGGGATCCGCTCGCCGCGGAGATCGGAGAACGCGGCCTGGAGCTCGTCCAGTCCTTCGAGGTAGACGCGGGCCTCGGTCTCAGCTCCGAGCAGGAAGAGCGTCGGAACATCGAGCGGGCCCCGCGGGTGCCGCCAGGCGGCGCCGGCGCGGAGCTCGCGGGGTAGCGCGGGGACCGCGTCGAGCAGGACCGGCCAAGCCGGTGAGGAGCGGATCGCGTCGAGCTGCTCGGCCGGCGCGCCCGCTTTCCGGAGGAACCCCTCGAGGGCCGCGCTGTGATCGCCCGCCGCGATGAGCTCGTCGAGACCCGCCAGCGCCTCCTCCCGGATCGCGATCGGCGGCTCGTAGAGGACGAGCCCGCGCAGACGGTCCGTCCGCGCGGCGGCGAGGATCGAGCACAGGGCTCCGTATGAATGGCCGACGAGCAGCTCCGCATCGACCGCATCGAGCACCGCGAGCACATCCTCGGCTTCCCTCTCCATCGCGTAGTCGGGCCCGTCGCCGCTCTCGCCCCTGCCGCGCCTGTCCATCGTCACGACCGTGAACCGGTCGCGCAACAGCGGCAGCACGAAGACCCAGTCCGCGCTCGAGGTCGCGCTGCCGTGCACGAACACGATCGGGTCTCGACCACCCCCCGACGTCCGGTACGCGATCGGCGTCCCGTCCGCGGACGCCGCGTGCTCGGTCGCGGCCAACTAGCCGATCCCCGCGGCCTTAAGCCCCTCGCCGCGGTCCGCGAACGACTGCCAGCGGCGCACCCGCCCTTCGCGAAACGTGAACAGGTGCGCCATCTCGTCCTCGTGGTCGAGCTCCTCGGTCCCGTCCCAGCGCCACTGGCGGCGGACCAGCGCGACGACGAAATCTCCTTCCTCGCGCAACTCGTCGATCACGACCCGCTGCTGGACGCCGCCCGGCGCCCGGGTCGCCCAGGCGCGCGCCTCGTCGAGCCCTTTGCGCATCCCGCGGACCGCGAGGATCTCGACCTCCGGGTCGAGCGTCGCCACGAACCCGTCGAGGTCGCCGGCGTTGAAGGAGTCGATGAAGCGGGTTACGACGGCGGCAGGGCCAGCATCCAACGGCGCGTCCCCCGCTCCGCGTCCGGGGCGCCTATGCGCCGTGACACTTCTTGAACTTTTTGCCGCTGCCGCACCAGCATGGATCGTTGCGGCCGATGTTCTCGCGCTCGTCGTTGACGACGGTCTCGACGTGGGCCGGGGCGCCGCCGCCGTTGCCGGCGACCGCGGTCTCCTCGGGGACCTCGGTCGCGACCTCCTCGGCCGAGTCGCCCGCGAGCGCCGAGGGCTGGTCGGGGCCGCCGCCGGAGTACTGGACGTCGGTCGCGCCGGCGCCGCTCGGCGCGAACGCCTGCTGTGCCTGCGACGGCTCGATGTTGACCTCGACGTGGAAGATCAGCCTCGAGAACTCCTCCCAGATCGCGAACAGCAGCGCCTCGAACATCGAGAAGCCCTCGTTCTTGTAGGCGACCAGGGGGTCGATCTGGGCGAAACCGCGCAGGTGGATGCCCTCGCGCAGGTAGTCCATCTCGTCGAGGTGCTCGCGCCAGCGGTTGTCGATCACCTGGAGCAGGATCCCGCGCTCGAGGTCGCGCATCAACTCGCCGCCGAACTCGGCCTCGCGGCGATCGTACGCGGCGAGCGCGTCGGCCACGAGCTGGTCGGAGAGATCCTCCTTGTCGACCTCCTCGGGCGCGAGGTTCGAGAGATCCATCTGCGAGGGCCAGAGCTGGCGGATCTGGGTCTCGAGCTCGGTCAGGTCCCACTCCTCGAAGATGTCGCCGGGCGCGTAGGTCTCGAACAGCCGCTCGACCGTGCCCCCGATCTCGGTCCGCGCGACATCGGACATGTCGCGGCCCTCGAGGATCTCGCGGCGGTACTTGTAGATCACGCGGCGCTGCTCGTTCATCACGTCGTCGTACTCGAGCACGCGCTTGCGGATCAGGAAGTTCTGCTCCTCGACCTTCTTCTGGGCGCTCTCGACCGTCTTCGAGAGCATCTTGGCCTCGAGCGGCTCCTCCTCGCCCTGCTCGTTCACCGGCCCGAGCCGGTCGAGGATCTTGTAGATCCGGTCGCCGGCGAAGAGGCGGATCACGTCGTCCTCGGCGGAGAGGAAGAAGCGCGACTCGCCCGGGTCGCCCTGGCGGCCGGCGCGGCCGCGAAGCTGGTTGTCGATCCGCCGCGACTCGTGGCGCTCGGTGCCGCAGATGAAGAGGCCGCCGAGCTGCATGACCTCCTCGGCCTCGGGCGCGACCGCCGGCTCGAGCTCCGCGGTGCGCTCGAGCAGCGCCTCCTCGAAGCCGTCGGAGCCCGGCTGGTGGCCCTCGTTGATCAGCTGGTGGCGCGCCATCTGCTCGGGGTTGCCGCCGAGCTTGATGTCGACGCCGCGGCCGGCCATGTTGGTCGCGATCGTGACCGCGCCCTTGCGCCCGGCGCTGGCGATCGTCTCGCCCTCGCGCTCGGCGTGCTCGGGCTTCGCGTTGAGCACGACGTGTTCGATCCCCCGCCGCTTGAGGTCGGCGGAGATCATCTCCGAGGTCTCGACCGAGGCGGTCCCGACCAGCACCGGCTGGCCGGCCTGATGGCGGGCGTCGATCTCATTCAGCACCGCCTTCCACTTGCCGCCCTTGGTCTTGTAGATCTGGTCGTTCTGATCGAGGCGGACCATGTCGACGTTGGTCGGGATCTCGACCACCGGGATCTTGTAGATCTTCATGAACTCGGTCGCCTCGGTGAGCGCCGTGCCGGTCATGCCGCTGAGCTTGTCGTAGAGGCGGAAGTAGTTCTGGAGCGTGATCGTCGCCAGGGTCTGGTTCTCCTCGCGGATCGCGACGCCCTCCTTCGCCTCGACGGCCTGGTGCAGGCCCTCAGACCAGCGTCTGCCCTCGAGGATCCGCCCCGTGAACTCGTCGATGATCATCACCTCGCCCTCGACCACGGCGTAGTCCTTGTCGCGCTTGTAGAGCGATTCCGCCTTCAGCGACTGGACGAGGTGGTTGACGAGCGTGCCGTGCTCGCTCAGGTAGAGGTTCTCGACCCCGAGGAACTTCTCGGCCTTGTCGACCCCGCGCTCGGTCGGGGCGACGGTCTTGTGCTTCTCGTCCCACTCGTAGTCGTACTCGGCCTTCGAGGTGTCCTTCGACTCGCCGAGCGCCTTCAGCTTCGGCTTGTGCTCGACGCCCTCCATCTGCTTGGCGAGGCGGGCGAAGGTGTAATAGAGGTCGGCCGCCTGCTCGGGGCGCCCGGAGATGATCAGCGGCGTCCGCGCCTCGTCGATCAGGATGTTGTCGACCTCGTCGACGACCGAGAAGTGGTGGCCGCGCTGGACGCACTCCTCGAGCGTCCCGGCCATGTTGTCGCGCAGGTAGTCGAAGCCGAACTCGGAGTTGGTCCCGTAGGTGACGTCGGCCGCGTACTTCTCGCGCCGCTCGGTCGGGTCGTCCTCGTCCTGGATCGCCGCGTAGCTGACCCCGAGCATGTCGTAGACCGGGCCCATCCATTCCGCGTCGCGGCGCGCGAGGTAGTCGTTGACCGTGACCAGGTGGACCGGGTTGCCGCCGAGCGTGTTCAGGAACACCGCGAGGGTCGCGGTCAGCGTCTTGCCCTCGCCGGTCTTCATCTCGGAGATCGCTCCGTCGTGGAGGACCATGCCGCCGATCAGCTGGACGTCGTAGTGGCGCTGTCCGAGCGAGCGCTTGGCCGCCTCGCGCGTGAGCGCGAAGGCCTCGGGCAGCAGGGCGTCGAGCGACTCGCCGCCCTTGGCGCGCTCGCGCAGCTTGTCGGCCTCCTCGCGGAGCTCGGTGTCGTCGAGCAGCTCCATCTCGGGCTCGACGGCGTTTATCGCCGCGACCCTCGCTTCGTACTGCTTGAACTGGCGCCCCTCGCCCATGCGAAGAGCGCGATCTAGAAGTCCCTTTGCCATCAGGATTCAGCGTAGCGAAGCGGGGACCGCGTCAGGCGGTGCGGCCGCGCATCCGGGCCATGAGCCGGCGCGTACGGTGGCGCTTGCGGAGCTTCTCCTTGTGGCGCTTGACCTGGCGTCGGATGTCCTCGGCGAGCTCGTGGATCGTGTGCAGCATCTCGGGCGAGGCCTCCTTGGCGCGCAGCGTCGCGCCCTTGGTGAACAGCGTCGCGTCGGCGACGTACTTGTCGGCGATCGAGGGGTTGCGCTCCTCGCTCAGCTTGACCTCGAGCGTCGCGACGTCGGGGACCTGCTTGCCGACCCGCTTGAAGCGGCTGACGACCGCGTCGTAGAGCTCCGCGGTGACCTCGATGTTCCTTCCCTGAACCTCGATCTTCACGTCGTCTCCTTTCGCGGGTGGCCCACCAATGATCCTAGGTCGCATGGGCGACTGTCAAGGCCGTAACCCGCTCGCTTCCCGCGGCGCGCAGGGCCCGCGCGCAGGCCGCGAGCGTCGCGCCGGTTGTCCAGACGTCGTCGACGAGCAGCGCCTCCCGCGGGCCCGCCCGCCAGGCCTCGACCCGCGGCGGCGAACCGAGCCGCTCGCGGCGCGCCCTGCCGACCTGGCGCCGCCCGGGGGCGCGCTCCAGGCAGCTCTCGATCTCCAGCTCCGTCCGGCGGGCGAGCGCGAGCGCGATCCGCTCGGCCGGGTCGAAGCCGCGGACCCGGTAGCGCAGCGGGTCGGGCGGCACCGCGACGATCGCGCCGTGCAATGAGGCGGGCGGCGCCGCGGCGGCGATCGCCTCGGCGGCGAGCCCCGCGAGCTGGAGGCGGCCGCCGAACTTGAGCCCCGCGACGAGCGAGCGGATCGCGCCTTCGTGGGGGCCGGCCGAGACGACGAGGTCGAGGCCGCGCGGCCCGGGCTCGCGCAGGGCTGTGGCGGCGCCGATCGCCTCCCGGCAGCGCGAGCAGACCGGCTCCCGCGCCCCGCAGCGCCCGCGGCAGAGCGGACAGCGCGGCGGGGCGATCAGGCTGATCAGCTCCGGGTATCCGGCCACGCGCCGAGCCTGGCAGCGCGAAGGGCGAGCGGGGCGCGCGCGGTGTGTCAGCCCTGTGTCAGATCCTCAGCCGAGGACGCCGCCGAGGGCGATCGCGCCCGGGCGAAGCTCGGCACCGTCGAGCAGCACGCATCCGCGCAGCTTCGCCCGCTCGCCGACCCGGCAGCCGCGCCCGAGCACGGCCGGGGCCCGCAGCTCGGCGCCCTCGCCGATCTCGCAGCCGGGGCCGACGAGCACACCGTCGACGAGCTCGCCGTCGGGCTCGACCTCGACCTCGCCCGCGAGCGCGTCGAAGTTCGACTGCAGGTACTCGTCGACCGACCCGATGTCGTTCCAGTAGGCCTCGATCGCGTGCGAGTAGAAGGGCACGTCGCCGTCGAGCAGTGTCGGGAAGACGTCCTGGGCCCAGTCGACGAACCCCTCCGGCTGGTCCTCGTCGCCGGCCGGGCTCCGGTGCCCGGGCCCGGGGAAGTAATCGAAGATCTCGGAGCGGAACATGTAGATCCCGCAGTTGGCGAGGTCGGAGAGCGCCTCGGCCGGGTCGGGCTTCTCCTGGAAGCCCGAGATCCGCCCCTCGGCGTCGGTGATCGCGACCCCGAACTGGGTCGTGTCGTCGACCCGCTTGGTCGCCAGGGTGCCGATCCCGCCGTGCGCCTCGTGCGCGGCGCGCATCGCGACGAGGTCGATGTCGGTGAGCGCGTCGCCGGAGATGATCAGGAACGAGCCCTCCTCCCCGCCGGTCAGGAAGTCGGCGGCCTTGCGCACCCCGCCGGCGGTCCCGAGCGGCTCCGGCTCGTCGCTGTAGGTGAGCTCGATCCCGAAATCGGAGCCGTCGCCGAAGTGCTCGCGGATCTGCTCGGGAAGGTAGGAGAGGTTGGCGATCACCTCGGTGAACCCCTGCCGGGCCAGCAGCGCGGCGATGTGCTCCATCACCGGCCGGTTGAGCACCGGGGCGAGCGGCTTCGGCATCCGCTCGGTCATTGGCCGCATCCGGGTGCCGAGCCCGGCGGCGAGGATCATCGCGCGCATCCGCGCCTTCTATCAGGCCGGGGGCGGCGACTACTCGTAGCTGAGCGCCTCGACGACGTCGAGGCGCGCGGCGCGCCGCGCGGGCAGCACCGCGGCGATGATCCCGAGCACGACGGCGGCGACCGCGACCCCGATCATCGTCTCGATCGGGGCCCGGTAGGTGACGCCGGGGATCCCGAACGAGAGGCCCTTGAGCAGCGCGAAGCCGAGGCCGGCGCCGATCGAGATCCCCATCACCGCCCCGATCAGGGCGATGATCAGGCTCTCGTCGCCGACCGTGCGGCGGACCTGCCAGCGGGTCGTGCCGAGCGCGCGCAGGACGCCGATCTCGCGGGTGCGCTCGATCACCGACATCGAGAGCGTGTTGATGATCCCGAACAGGCTGACGAAGATCGCGACCCCGACGATCGCGTTGAAGAACCCGAACTGCTGTGAAACCTGGCCCTCGATGTCGGACTGGAGCTCGTCGTTCGAGAGCGCGGCCAGGTTCGGGTAATCGCGCTTGAGCAGCTTCTCGACCGAGCGCTGGAGGTCGTCGCGAGCCTCGTCGCTCTTCGCCTTGAGCGCGATCTGCGAGTCGACGTCGATCCCGAACACGTCGCGCATCGTCTCCCGCGACATCCCGACCGTCTGCCCGCCGGCGAAGACGGTGTCGACAATCCCCGCGACCTTCGCGGTCCGGCGCCCGGACGGGCCCTCGAGCACCATCGTGTCGCCGACCTCGATCCCGGCCTCATCGGCGTACCCGCGCCCGATCGAGACCCCGCCCGCGGCCATGCGCCGAAATCCGGCCTCGCGGGTCGACCCGGTGTCGAAGTCGGTCGAGTCGACGTCGGGGTAGGCCTCGGGGTCGAAGGCGATCAGCAGCCCCGGGGGGTCGTCATCGCTGCCGCGCTTCGAGGGCAGGTGGGGAACCGAGATCAGGCTCTGGGCGGTGACGACCTCGGCGTCGGGGAGCGCCGCGAGCCGCTTCGCGAGCCCCTTGGCGATCGTCTGCTGGGGCCCCTGGCCTGGGGCGAAGTTGCGCGGCTGGACGGTCAGGTCGCGGGCGAAGCTCTTGTCGAGCTCGTCGGAGATCGTGTGCAGGAAGCTCGAGCCGAGGGTGTTGACCGCGACGACGAGCGCCAGGCCGATCATCAGCGCGGTCGCGGTAGCGGCGGTGCGGATCGGGTTCGAGCGCGCCGAGTCGGCGGCGATCCGGCCCTCGACCGGCGAGAGCACGCGAATCGGATATGACAGGGCCGCGGTCAGCGGACGGATCAGGAACGGCGCCAGCAGCGCGATCCCGAAGAAGGTCGCGATCGTCCCCCCGATCCCCGCCGCGACGACGAGGTTGGTGGTCTCGTCGGCCGCGCCGAGCTGGAACGCGCCCGCGAGCCCCGGGATGAGCAGCGCGACTCCGAGCGCGGCGCGCGCGGCGCCGGGGCGGTCGCGGAGCCCCTGCGTGCCGAGGATCGCGCGGATCGGCGCGATCCGCCCGGCGCGGCGGGCCGGGGTCAGCGCCCCGAGGCAGGCCGTCAGCACCCCGGTGCCGACCGCCGCGATCGGGGCGATCGCGGTGAACTTCAGCTCGCCGATCGGGAACCCGAACGACTTCATCAGCTCGATCAGCCCCAGCGCCAGCACGACCCCGAGCCCGAGCCCGATCGCAGCTCCGGCGACCCCGAGCGCGAGCGCTTCGATCAGCACCGAGCGCACGATCATCCCGCCGGTCGCCCCGAGCGTGCGCTGCATCCCGATCTCGCGCATCCGCTGGAGCACGGTCATGTTGAACGCGTTGAAGATCAGGAAGCCGCCGACGAACAGCGCCATGCCGGCGAAGAAGTAGAGGACGACGTTGAAGGCCTGGAGCTGCTCCTCGACCTCCTCGCTCTTGCCCTGCGGGGTGTTGATCTCGACCCCCTTCCCGAACTCGGTCCCGAGCCGCTTCTCGACCGCGTCGATCTCGGGCTGGCCGCCGTCGACGACGACCTCGACCTCGTCCCAGACGTCGGGCTTGTCGAACGCGTCGCGGGCGAAGCCGAGCGGCATCGCGCCGAAGCCCTGGCCTCCGAACTCGAGCCCGCCCGAGAACTCGACCGTCCCGACGAGCTTCGGCTCGATCACCCCCGCTGGGGCCGCGAGCCGGACCTCCTCGCCGATCTCGATCCCGTTGGTCTCAGCGAAGCCGCGGTCGAGGGTGATCTCCCCGCCGCCCCCGACCCGCCGCCCCTCGACCGTCTTCGTGTCGCTGAAGTCGGGCGCGTCGGGGTCGAGGCCGACGACGTTGACGCTCGCCGCGTTGCCCTCCTGGGCCTCGCCGCGCTCGTCGATCAGGGTCAGGGTCGAGAAGACGTTCGCGGTCGCGTCGTCGACCCCCTCGACCCGCTTCGCGCGCGCGAGGCTCTCGAGCGGCAGCGAGCCGGTCGACTGGGTCCCGGAGACGACGAGGTCGGTCTTGCCGTAGACCGAGTCGAAGAGGTCGGTGAACGTGCTGCGGATCGTCGCCGAGAGCAGCAGAACGCCGGTGATCATCCCGACCCCGAGCACGATCCCGAGCGCGGTCAGCAGCACCCGCATCCGCCGCGCGCGCAGCTGCCGCCAGGTCAGCGAGTAGTACGACCTCAACGTGAGAGCGGGGAGATCGACCCGATGAAGTCGGTGAGGCGCTTGATCGAGCCGCCCTTCGACTCGCGCTCGACCTTGCCGTCGCGGAGGAAGACGACGCGGCCGGCGATCGAGGCCGCGGCGGGGTCATGGGTGACGAGCACGATCGTGTGGCCCTCCTTGCGGTTCAGCTCCTTGAGCAGCTCGAGGACCTGCGCCTCGGAGCTCGAGTCGAGGTTGCCGGTCGGCTCGTCGGCGAGCACGAGCTCGGGCTCCATCAGCAGCGCCCGCGCGATCGAGACCCTCTGCTGCTCGCCGCCGGAGAGCTCGGAGGGCAGGTGGGTCGCGCGGCCGGAGAGGCCGACGCGCTCGAGCAGCGAGCTCGCGCGCTCGCGGATCTCGTCGTCGCGCCGGCCCGCGATCAGCGCCGGCAGCAGCACGTTCTCCTCGGCGCTCAGCGACGGCAGCAGGTTGAAGAACTGGAAGACGAAGCCGATCCCGTCGCGGCGCAGCAGCGTCAGCTCGCCGTCGTCGAGCCCGTCGAAGCGCCGCCCGGCGAGCGCGATCGTGCCGCTCGACGGGGTCTCGAGCGCGCCGAGCATGTGCAGCATCGTGCTCTTGCCCGAACCCGACGGCCCCATGATCGCGACCATCTCCCCCGCCTTGACCTCGAGGTCGACGCCGTCGAGCGCCCTGACCTCGGTCTCGCCCTTGCCGTAGGTCTTGACGAGGTCGTGGACCTCGATCGCCGGTGCCCTGTCTGCCATCAGCTGTGTCCGAGCTGCTTCTTGAAGTCCTCGATCGCCGCGACCTGAGATGGGTCGACGGCACGGTTGGCGGCGACATGCAGCGAGACGAGGTCGCCGAGCATCACCGCCTGGAGCATCCGCTCGGTCCGGGTCTCCCCGTCGGTCTCGACCCGTACGACGCACTCGGCGTGAGGCTCGATCACCTTCGCGGTCAGCTCGATCCGCTCGCGCTCGCGCGGGTGCTGGTCGCTGTCCTCGAGGAAGACGGCGGCGAAACGACCGCTCTCGCTTGCACCCTCCCAACCCGCGATCTCGTTGTGGTCGGCCTCGGGGATGCGCGAGGCGAAGGCCAGGACCTTTGCGTTCTCGTTGAGCTGAGTCTTCCAGCGCAGCGCGACGGCCTCGGTCAGCCCGCAGCCGTAGATGACGGGCGTCTTCCCGGTGATCAGAGCGGCGATCTCCCCGGCCTGGACCACCAGCGAGTCCTTGGTCTTCTCGAGGTGGGCGGCGGAGCTGTCGATCTCGGTGTTGAGGCGCGGCCCCGCGTCGGCGAGCGCGGCGGCCTCGGCGGCGACGCTGAACATGTAGCCGACCGCGGCCCGCGGCTGGAGCCCGGCCGGCAGTCCGATCACCGGGACGCCGTCGGCGCGCGAGAGCTCCGCCAGCTTGCCGCCGGTCGTCGCGGCGATCCGCTTCGCGCCGAGCGCCTCGGCGCCCTCGTAACAGGCGAGCGCCTCCTCGGTCTCGCCCGAATAGCTCGAGCAGAGGACGAGCGAGTCGGGCCGCGCCCCCGGCGGCAGCTCGTAGCCGCGCGCCGTCAGCATCGGCTTCCCGAGCCTGTTTCCGAACGCCGCCCGCGCGAGATCGCCGCCGATCGCCGAGCCGCCCATCCCGCAGACGATCACCGAGGAGGCCTCGGTCGGCTCGAGCCGCGCGGACTCGATCCGCCAGAGCGCGTCGCGCAGGTGGTCGGGCAGCGCGAGCACCGCGCCGAGCTGGTCGCCGCTGTCGACCTCGCGAAGCTTTTCAATTCCCTGTTTGGTCATCCTGGGGTTCCCACGAGTTCATCTTCGCCGACCACGCTGCCGGGCTCCAGGCTCGCCCCGGCCGCGACTTCGACGCCGGGGGCGAGGATCGCCTGATCGAGCGCCGCGCCGGCGCCGACGCTGCAGCGCTCCCCGACGATCGAAGAGCGCACACTCGCCCCGGCCTCGATCCTGCTCTCGGGGTCGATCACCGCCCGCGGGCCGACCGCGGCCCCGCCGGCGATCCGCGCGTTCGCGCGCACGAGCGCCGGCGCGACGACCTCGGCGTCGGGGCTGAGCTCGGCGTCGGGCTCGATCAACAGGCCGTCGGGCGCCGCGCGCTCGCCGACCGAGGACTCGACCCTGCGCTCGAGGATGTCCCAGCTCGCTTGCAGGAAGCGCTCGGGGGTGCCGATGTCGAGCCAGTAGCCCTCGAGCGGCAGCGCCCGCAGCCCGTGGCCGACGAGCGAGGGAAAGACCTCGCGCTCGATCGAGACCTCGCGGTCGGGCGGGATCGCCTCGAGCGCGGCACGCTCGAGGACGTAGGCGCCGGCGTTGATCGCCCCGCCGGATGAGGCGACCTCGGGGTCGGGCTTCTCGGCGAACTCGGTCACCCAGCCGTCCTCGTCGCGGTGCACGAGGCCGAACCCGGTCGCGTCCTCGACCTCGTGGAGGGCGATCGTCGCGGCGGCCCCGGCGCGCTCGTGATCGGCGATGAGCGCCCCGAGGTCGAGGTCGCTGAGCAGGTCGCCGTTGACCGCGAGAAAGCGATCCTCGAGCAGGTCCTCGGCGTAGCGGATCGCCCCGGCCGTCCCGCGGCGCTCGGGCTCGGTGACGTAGCGGAGCGACTGCCCCGGCTCCCCGTCCCCGATCGCCGCGCGCAGCTTGTCGGGCTCGAACGCGCAGGCGAGGACGACGTCGTCGAACCCGTGGCGCGCGAGCCACTCGAGCATGTAGGAGATGAACGGCCGCCCGACGAGCGGCAGCGCCGGCTTCGGGGTCCGCGCGGTCAGCGGCCGGAGCCGCGTCCCTTCCCCGCCGACGAGGACGAGCGCCTGCATCAGCCCTGCGCCGCCATCGCGGGGCGGCCGATGCCCTCGTAGGAAAAGCCCGCGGCGCGCAGCTTCTCGGGGTCGAGAAAGTTGCGCCCGTCGACGATCACCGGGGTCGACATCGCCTTCGCGGCCTCGGTCCAGTCGAGCTCCGCGAACTCGGGCCACTCGGTGACCAGCACCGCCGCGTCGGCGCCGCGGAGCGCATCGAGCGCCGAGCCGCTGATCTCGATCCCGGGCAGCAGGTCGCGGGCGGTCGCCTCGGCGACCGGGTCGTAGGCGCTGACCTCGGCCCCCTCCCCCTGGAGTCGCGCCGCGAGCACCAGGCTCGAGGCCTCGCGCATGTCGTCGGTGTCGGGCTTGAACGCGAGCCCGAGCAGCGCGACCTTCTTGCCGTCGAGCGAGCCGAGGTGGCGCTCGAGCTTGCCGACCACGCGCCGCTTCTGGAGCTCGTTGACCTCGATCACCGAGCTCAGGAGCTGGAAGTGGTAGCCCGAATTGCCGGCGAGCTGCTTGAGCGCCGTGGTGTCCTTCGGGAAACAACTCCCGCCGAAGCCGATCCCCGCCTGGAGGAAGCGATCGCCGATCCGCGGGTCGAGGCCCATGCCCCTGGCGACCTCGGTGACGTCGGCGCCGAGCTCCTCGGAGACGTTGGCGATCTCGTTGATGAAGCTGATCTTGGTCGCGAGGAACGCGTTCGAGGCGAGCTTGATCATCTCGGCGCTCGCGAGGTCGGTGCGCACGACCGGCGCCTCGACCGCGGCGTAGGCCCGCTCGACACGATCGGCGGAGTCCGCGTCCTCGGCGGCGGCGCCGATCACAACCCGGTCGGGCTCGAGGAAGTCCTGGACCGCCGAGCCCTCGCGCAGGAACTCGGGGCATGAGACGTAGGGGACGCCCGGGACGCGGCGGCGAAGCGTCTCGCCGGTGCCGACCGGGACCGTGCTCTTCATCACCAGGGTCACGTTCTCAGCGTCCTTGATCTCCTCGATCGCCCTCGTGACCGCCGAGAGGTCGGCGTCACCCGAGCGAGTCGGCGGCGTCTCGACGCAGATGAAGATCAGCTCCGGGCCGGCGAGCAGGGGGTCGAGGCCGGTCGTGAAAGTGAGCCGCTCCGAGTTCTTCTCGAGAAGCTCGGCGAGCTTCGGCTCGTGGATCGGGATCTCTCCGCGGTTGAGCGCCTCGATCTTGGCGTCGTCGATGTCGCGCGCAACCACCTCGTGCCCGAGCTCGGCGAAGCAGGCCGCCGTCACCAGGCCGACCCAACCGACGCCGACGACGCCGATCGGCGCCTTCCCGGATTCGCTCATCTACTTGCCTGATGGCGGTTCGGGCGGTTCGAGGACCTTCGCGCCCCGGGCGATGCCGAGCATCTCCTCGCCGGAGAGGCTCTGGAGCAGGGTGTTCGACACCCAGTAGACGCCGTCGTCGGTCTCCCACGAGACGAGCCGCAGCCGGTCGTTGCTGAAGTAGAGGTTGTAGGTGCGGTCGCCGAACTCCTTGGTCTCGTGCGGCTCGTCGAGGATCGGCGGGTCCTTCCAGCTCAGCCCCTGCATCCCGTAGTACTGGCCGTCGGGAGTGCTGAGCGTGAACTTGTAGCCGAAGGTGTCGCTCGGATCGAGCGATTTGTCCTTGAGCGTGTAGGCGCGAGGGCGCTGGTCGTACTCTGAGCCGGGGATGATCGCCCCCGGGTAGTAGACCGGGAAGTTCCGGTTGCGGCGCCGGATCCGGAAGGCGAGCTTCTTGCCGAAGTTGCCGGTCTCGAGCCCGGCGGTCGGGCTCTTCTTCTTCGGCTTCGCGGGAGCGGCCGGCTCGACCGGGGTGCCCTTGCCGCCCTTCGCCGCCTGCGAGCCCTCCGCCGGCGGCGGCTCCTCGGGGGTCGGCGTCGCTCCGGGGTCCTCCCCGGCCGCGGTGTCGCCGCGCGGCCCGGTGCTGCCCTCGATGCCGAGGAACTGGCTCACGGCCTGCTCGATCTGGCCCGGCGTCGCGGTCACCCGGTTGCCGACCGTGCCCTCGAAATGGACCTCCTTGACCGGCTGGTCGCGGGCCTCGATGAACAGCTTCAGGACCTGGAGCATGGTGCCGGCGTCGTTGATGTCGGAGCTCGTGTAGTCGGTGAAGATCTTGATCAGCTCCTTGCGGTCGCTGAACAGCTTCGTCGCCGGGACCCGCGCCCGCGCCTGGCGCAGGAAGTCCTGCTGGCGGGCGGAGCGGACGATGTCGTTGTCGGTGTGGCGGAAGCGCACGTACTGGAGCGCCTTGAAGCCACAGAGCCGCTGGTAGCCGGGGCGGACGTCGATCTCGGCGTACTGGGCGCTCGCCGAGAGCCCCTCGTTGGAGTGGAAGTAGCGGCGGTCGACGTCGACGTAGACGCAGCCGATCGCCTGCACCGCCTTGGCGAAGCCCCGGAAGTTGACGTTGACGAGATGGTTGACCTCGAGCCCGGTCAGCGACTTGACCGTGTCGAGCGTGAGCTGCGGGCCGCCGAGCGAGAACGCCGTGTTGAAGGTGTCGGTCCCGTGCCCGGGGATGTTGACGACGAGGTCTCGGGGGATCGAGAACAGCGCGATCGCGTCCTTGTCGGGGTCGAGCCGGAGCAGGATCGAGGTGTCGGAGAGCCCGTTGCCGGCCCCGTCGCCGAGGCGCTTGTCGGAACCGACGACCAGGATCGTCTGCGGGGCGCCGCCGTCGACGGTCTCGAGCAGCTTGTCGACGCCGGGCAGGTCCTCCTCGTCCGCGAGGCCTTCGGCGATGTCGCCGAGGTAGAGGATCAGGCTCGCCGCCGTCGCCGCCGCGACCGAGGCGACGACCGCCAGCGACCCGGTCAGGAAGCTCGCCCAGGTCGGGAAGCGCCGGCGCGGACGACCGAAGTCGGTCTGCCCGTCGCCGCCCCCGGACCCCGCGCCGCCGCCCGATGCCGCGACCGCGACCTCGGTCGGCTGCTCGGCGGTCCCGGCCTCCTCGTCTTCGTACTCCTCGTCCTCGAAGTCCTCGTCCTCGTCCTGCTCGTCGACGGGCGGGTCGTCGAGCTCCTCGTCCTCGTCCTCGTCATCGCCGTCGTCCTCGTCGCCCTCGGCGACGGGCTCGAGCGGCTCGCCGTTGCCCTCGAACACCCCCTCCTCGTCCTCGAGCGCGCCGTCGTAGACCGCGGTGTCTTCGTCGTCGTCGTCGTCGTCAGCGTCCTCGTCGCCGCCGGGCTCGATCGCGCCCTCGGGCGCCGGGTGCTCCTCGGTCGGGGCGGAGACGATCTCGTCGAGGTCGGCGTCGAGGTCGGCGAGGAACTCGTCGTCCTCGACGAAGGTCTCGTCCTCGGCCGGGTCGTTCTTCTTCGGCTTCCGCGGCTTCTTCGGCTTCTTCGGCTTCTTCGACTCAGCCATCGCCGCGGCTCCCCCCGACCCCGGGCAGCGCGGTCGCGAAATCGACCAGCGCCTTGCGGTAGGTCTCGAGCGAGCTCACCGAGACCCACTCCTCGGGACCGTGGTGGCCGGCGCCGACGGGGCCGAACTCGACCGCGGGCACGCCGACGCGCAGGAACGAGACCACGTCCGAGGCGCCGTCGCGACCGACGCTCATCACGCGGTCGGGGTGGTGCGGCGCCGCGGCCTCGCCGAGCGCCTGGACGTAGGGCGAGCTCGGCTCGACGACCGCCGGAGGGCGGCGAAAGGTCGAGACGATCCGCGTGTCGGCGAGCGCGCCGACCTGCTCGAGGATCGCTTCTGGGTCCTGTTCGGGCAGGTAGCGAACGTCGACGTCTATCACGCAGGTATCTGGCACTTTGTTCAACGCGTCGCCCCCCCAGATCCGGCCGAGGTTGATCGACGGCCGGTCGAAGAGGTCGGAGCTCTGGCGCGTAAAGGGTAGTGACTCGATGCTGCGGAACACGTCAAGCGCCTTTAGGACGGCGTTATCGCCGAGCCACGGTGTCGCGCCGTGCGCGGCGGTCCCCGAGACCTCGATCCGGATCGCCAGGACGCCCTTCGCCTGGACCCCGATCTGGAGGTCGGTGGGCTCTCCGGTGAGCGCGAAATCACCCGTGAAGCCGGCGTCGACGAGCGCGTCGGTGCCCCGGTCGGCCTCCTCCTCGGACTCCTCGTCGGAGACGATTCCGAGCCGCACGCGGACCTCGGTCGTGTCGCGGAGCTCGTGGAGGACGAGCAGCATCACCGCGAGCGCGCCCTTCATGTCGAAGGCGCCGCGGCCGAACAGCCGGTCGCCGTCGAGCCGCGGCCGGAACTGCTCCTCGTGCCCGGGCACGACGTCGAGGTGGCCGTGGAGGACGAGCGTCGGGGCGTCTTCGGGGCCGACCTCGGCCGTCGTGATCGGCAGCCCCTTGGACTCGGTCTGGTTGGCGTCGATCCCCCGCGACTCGAGCCAGCCCTTGACGAAGCCAGCCGCCAGCCGCAGCTCCTCGGCGTCGGAGGTCTCGTAGGAGATCAGCTGCTCGGCGAGCGCGCGCTCTTCGCTCATTGGACTCCGGCGATCTAGTCGCCGGAGGCGACGCCGAGGAAGGCCTCGGCGCGGAGCTTGGCGCGCTCGGCCTGCTTTTGGGCGGCCGAGCCGTCGTCCGCCTCGCTCATACCCTGCTCGGCGTCCTTGATCCGCTGCTCGAGCTCGCCGCGGTCGAGCTGCTCGGGCTCGATCGCCTCGCTGACGAGCAGGATCGCGCGGTTGGCGAAGACCTGGAGCCAGCCCTCGGCCTGCGCCCAGCGCTTGGTCTCGCCGTCGGGCGTCTCGAGCCGGAGCTCGGTCGGCTGGAGCCTCGCGAGCACCGGAACGTGGTTGGCGAGGATGCCGATCTCGCCGACGGCGGTCCGGGTCGAGACCCGCTTGACCTCGCCGTCGAATACCTCGCCCTCGGGCGTCAGCACCTCGGCGCGGAGGGTGTGGTCCTCAGCCATCCCCCTCCTCTTCCTTCTTCTGCTCCTGCTCTGAGCCCTCCGCCTCGGCGGACTCTTCGGGATCCTCGCCCTTCATGCTCTTCGACTCCTCCATCACCTGATCGATGCCGCCCTGCATGTAGAAGGCGCGCTCGGGGACGTCGTCGTGGTCGCCGTCGACGATCTCCTTGAACCCGCGCACGGTCTCGGCGACCGGCACGTATTCGCCGTTGCGGCCGGTGAACTGCTCGGCGACGAAGAACGGCTGCGAGAGGAAGCGCTGGATCTTGCGCGCGCGCGAGACCGTCTGCTTGTCCTCGTCGGAGAGCTCGTCGATGCCGAGGATCGCGATG
The DNA here is from genome assembly GCA_963817065.1 of uncultured Solirubrobacterales bacterium. GTDB lineage: Bacteria > Actinomycetota > Thermoleophilia > Solirubrobacterales > 70-9 > CAWFMO01. The sequence continues at coordinate 891,830 of CAWFMO010000001.1, read as the reverse complement.
ATGTCCTGGAGCTCCTTGTAACGCTGGAGGATCTCCTGGACCTGGGTCGCGGTCTCGAAGTGCTCCTCGCCGAGCACGTCGGCCTTGAGGATCGTCGAGGTCGAGTCGAGCGGATCGACCGCCGGGTAGATCCCCTGCTCGACCAGCGCCCGGGTCAGGGTCGTGGTCGCGTTGAGGTGGGCGAACACCGACGCCGGCGCCGGGTCGGTGAGGTCGTCGGCGGGGACGTAGATCGCCTGGATCGAAGTGACGGATCCGTCCCGGGTCGAGGTGATTCGCTCTTGGAGCTGGCCCATCTCGGTCTCGAGCGTCGGCTGGTAGCCGACCGCGGAGGGCATCCGGCCGAGCAGCGCCGAGACCTCCGAGCCCGCCTGGACGAAGCGGAAGATGTTGTCGATGAACAGCAGCACGTCCTGGCCGCCCTGCTCGCGGAAGTACTCGGCCATCGTCAGCCCGGAGAGCGCGACGCGCAACCGGGCGCCCGGCGGCTCGTTCATCTGCCCGAAGACGAGCATCGTCTTCTCGAGCACCCCGGACTCCTTCATCTCGTTCCAGAGGTCGTTGCCCTCGCGCGAGCGCTCGCCGACGCCGCAGAAGGCCGAGAGGCCCTCGTGCTCCTCGGCGATGTTTCGGATCAGCTCCTGGATCAGCACCGTCTTGCCGACGCCGGCGCCGCCGAACAGGCCGACCTTGCCGCCCTTGGCGTACGGGGCGAGCAGGTCGACGACCTTGATCCCGGTCTCGAGGATCTCCTGGCTCGGCGTCAGGTCCTCGACCTCGGGCGCCGGGCGGTGGATCGGCCAGCGCTCGTCGCTGGTGAGCTCGGGGCCTTCGTCGATCGTGTCGCCGAGCAGGTTGAAGATCCGGCCCAGCGTCTCCTTGCCGACCGGGACCGTGATCGGGCCGCCGGTGTCGACGATCTCGTCGCCGCGCTGGATCCCGTCGGTCGCGTCCATCGCGACCGCGCGGACGCGGTCGTCGCCGAGGTGCTGCTGGACCTCGCAGACGAGGTTCATCTCCTCGCGGCCGCCGCCCTCGGCGACCTTGATCTCGATCGCCGAGTAGATCTCGGGCAGGTCGTCAGGGAAGACGGCGTCGACGACGACTCCGGTCACCTGCTCGACCGTGCCGTTCCCGTTGCCCTTGCTCTTTCCGTTGTCAGCCATTCGTCTCCTTGGTAGTTCTGGAAGTTCTCAGCTCAGCGCCTCTGCGCCGCCGACGACCTCGAGGATCTCCTGCGTGATCTCGGCCTGCCGCACGCGGTTCATCTCCAGCGTCAGGTCGCTGATCACCTCTTTGGCGTTCTCGGCCGCGTTTCGCATCGCAGTCATCCGCGACCCGTGCTCCGAAGCCGTCGACTCGAGCAGCGCCCGGTAAACCGAGAGCTGCGCGTACTCGGGGATCAGCTCGGCGAGGAGCTCGTCGGGCTCGGGCTCGTAGACCCAGAGCGCCCGGCGGTGCGCCTCGGCGAGCTCGGAGTCGACCTCGTCCTCCTCCTTGGCGAGCTCCTCGACGCCTTCGCCGAAGACATCGGCCTGCTGGATCGGCAGCAGCACCTGCCGCCGCACGTACTGGGTCAGCGGCGAGACGTAGCGGTTGTAGATCAGGTCGACGCGGTCGAGCTCCTCGTCGATGTAGGCGCTGGTCAGCTGCTCGGCGATGTCGCGCGCGTCGGAGAAGGCGGGACGGTCGGTGAAGCCGACGAACTCGCCCCGCAGCTCCTCGCCGCGGAAGCGCATCGTCGAGACGCCGCGGCGCCCGACGACCGAGTAGCTGACGTCCTTGCCCTCGCCGCGGAGCTCGACTCCGAGCCGCAGCCCCTCGCGGATGATCTGCGAGTTGAACGAGCCGGCGAGACCGCGGTCACCGGTCACGAGCAGGACGCCGACGTGCTTGACGTCCTCGCGCTCGGAGAGCAGCGGGACGCCGCGGGCCTCGGTTCCGGCCGCCTCGGCGACGTTGCGGGTCATCTTGCGCAGCCGCTGGGCGTAGGGGCGGAGGTGGTCGATGCGCTCCTCGGCGCGCCGCAGCCGCGCGGCGGCGACCATCTCCATCGCGCGGGTGATCTTCTGCACGTTCTTCACCGAAGCGATTCGGCTGCGGACTTCCTTGCGGGTGGCCATCGACTAGGCGGGCGTGCCCGCCTCTTCCGCTTCGGCCTCGGGCTTGCTGTCGGCCTCCTCGCCGTCGCCCTCGCCGCCGTCCTCGTCCTTGCCCGAGTCCTCGCCGGAGGTGCGTCCGGGCGCCTCGCGCTCCTTCTCGTCCTTGATCCGGTCGGACTCGCCGGCCTCGAGCGGCTCGCCGTCCTCGTCGAAGTCGGGGCCGAAGTCGTCGACGAACTCCTTGATCGCGTCGCCGAGGTACTCCTCGTCCTCCTCGGAGAGCGCGCCGTCCTCGATCCGTTCCATCAGGTCCTTGTTCTCGGAGCGCAGCCGCTCGATCATCCCCTGGAGGAAGTCGCGCACGCGCTCGACCTTGACCCGGTCGAGGTAGCCGGCGGTTCCGGCGTAGATCGACGCGACCTGCTCGGAGACCGACATCGGCTGGCGCTCGTGCTGGTTCAGGGCGGCGACCATCCGCTCGCCTCGCGCGAGCGTCTTCTGGGTCTCGGGGTCGAGCTCGGAGCCGAACTGCGAGAACGCCTCGAGCTCGCGGTACTGGGAGAGGTCGAGGCGCAGCTTGCCGGCGACCTTCTTCATCGGCTTCGTCTGCGCGTCGCCTCCGACCCGTGAGACCGAGGTGCCGACGTTGATCGCCGGGCGGACGCCCGAGTAGAAGAGGTCGGCCTCGAGGAAGATCTGGCCGTCGGTGATCGAGATGACGTTGGTCGGGATGAAGGCCGAGATGTCGCCGGCTTGGGTCTCGATGATCGGCAGCGCGGTCAGCGAGCCGGCCCCCTGGTCGTCGGAGAGCTTGACCGCCCGCTCGAGCAGCCGCGAGTGGAGGTAGAAGACGTCGCCGGGGTAGGCCTCGCGGCCGGGCGGGCGCCGCAGCAGCAGCGACATCTCGCGGTAGGCGGCCGCGTGCTTGGAGAGGTCGTCGTATACGCAGAGCGCGTGCTTGCCCTGGTAGAGGAAGTGCTCGCCCATCGCGCAGCCGGCGTAGGGCGCCATGTACTTGATCGGCGCGGCCTGGTCGGCGGAGGCGGCGACGATGATCGTGCTCTCCATCGCCCCGGCCTCCTCGAGGATCTCCTTGACCTGGACGACGGTCGACATCCGCTGCCCGATCGCGACGTAGATAGAGATCAGGTCGGAGTCCTTGTTGTTGATGATCGTGTCGATCGCGACCGCTGTCTTGCCGGTCTGGCGGTCGCCGATGATCAGCTCGCGCTGGCCGCGGCCGATCGGGATCATCGAGTCGATCGACTTGAGCCCGGTCTGCATCGGCTCGGAGACGCTCTGGCGGTGGACGACGCCGGGGGCCTTGAACTCGGCCGGGCGGGTCTCGGAAGTGTTGATGTCGCCCTTGTCGTCGAGCGGGCGGCCGAGCGGGTCGACGAGCCGGCCGAGGAGCTCCTCGCCGACCGGGATCTCGAGCAGCTTGCCGGTGCGCTTGACGGTGTCCCCCTCGACGACCTTCTCCCATTCGCCGAACAGCACCGCGCCGACGTTGTCCTCCTCGAGGTTCAGCGCCAGGCCGACGACGTCGTGCGGCAGCTCGAGCATCTCGAGCGCCATGCAGTTGTCGAGGCCGTGGATCCGGGAGATCCCGTCGCCGATCTCGAGCACGGTGCCGACCTCTGAGAGGTCGGCGCCCTCGGCCTCCATCCCCTGGATCCGCTCCTTGAGGATGTTTGCGATCTCGTCCGGCTTGATTTCCATGGTCTTCGGGTCCCTTTCCTAGGCCGCCTGGGCGACGTTCTTTCGAAGTTGTTCCAACCGATTGCGGATGCTCGCGTCGAGCACCATGTTTCCGACCTGGAGCACCAGGCCCCCGAGGATGTTCTCGTCGACATCGCTCGAGAGCTCGACCTTCTGGCCGGTCTGCTGCTCGATCTGCTCGCCGAGCTTCTCGACGACGCCCGGGTCGAGCTCGATCGCGCTGGTCACGGTGACGTCGATTCGCTTGTTCTCCTTCTTCCAGAGCTCCTCGAACTGGCGCTGGATCCGGAACAGGACCGGCATCCGGTGCTTTTCGTTGAGCAGCTCGAGGAAGTTCGTGAGCTCGTCGTCGGCCCCGTCGAGGACCTTGTGCAGGCCGTCGATCTTCTCCGCCGAGGAGAAGTAGGGGCTGAAGAAGAACAGCTGCAGCTCGCGGTTCTCGCGCAGCGCGTCGGCGAACTGCTCGAGCTGCTCGCGGATCGAGTCGAGCTTGCCCGCGTCCTTCGCGGCCCTGAACAGGGCATCTGCGTATACGCGCGCGATCGCTTCCATTAGCGCGCATCTCCTCGGGCTTCGCCCTGCGGGGATACGCGGTGGGGATGCATCTCTGATGGGAACCCTGTCACGCCTTGTCTCCACTGAGCGCCGAGAAATCAACCTCGCTCAGCGCCTCCTCGACGAGCCGCTTGTGGTCGGCGTCGTCGAGGCTCTTGCGGGTCACCTTCTCGGTCGCGAGAACGGTCAGGTCGGCGACCTCCTTGCGGATCCGCTCCAGCGATCGCCGGGTCTCGGCGTCGATGTCGCGACGCGCGGCGGCGACCATCTCCTCGCGCTTCTCGCGGCTCTCGTCGGCCGCGGCCGACTTCGCCGTCTCCGCGGCCTTGCGCGAGCGGGCGAGGATGTCGTCCGCCTGCTCGCGCGCCTCCTGCAGCCGCCCGCGGTACTCCTTGAGCAGCTCGTCGGCCTCCTTGCGCTGGCGCTCGGACGCCGAGATGTTCTCGGCGATCGCGTTGGCGCGCTTGTCGAGCGCCTCCTGGATCTTCGGGAACGCGAGCTTGTTCAGCACCCACATCGTGAACAGGAAGATCGCCAGCGTCCAGACCATCAGCCCGAGCGCCGGGGAGACGAGGAAGCTGCCGCCCCCCTCCTCCTCGGTGGCGGCGATCAGCGGTGCAATGTCGAGCAGTACGTCCAACGCGGCCTAGAGGAAGAACGCGATCAGGCCGAAGATGAACGTGTAGAAGGCGACGGCTTCCGTAAGTGCGAAGCCGAGCCAACGGATCTGCTGGAGCTCGTCCTTCATCTCGGGCTGGCGGGCGACCGACTCGATCTCCTTGCCGAAGATGAATCCGACGCCGATCCCGGCGCCGATCGAGCCCAAGCCGGCGCCGATGCCGAGGGCGATCGCCTTGCCCGCGTCGGTGACGCCGGTGTCGGTGACTCCCTGGGCAGCTTCCTGAGCGATCGGGATCAGACTGGGGTCCATTCGTTTGTTCCTTTCCTAGTGACTTTCGGCGACCGCGCCGCCGATGTAGATCGAGGCCAGGGTGGAGAAGATGAACGCCTGGAGCGTCGCCACCAATCCGACCTCGAAGACGAAGAAGACGAAGGCCATCGGGAAGGTTAGGGCCCCGAGCGCCGCGAGGCCGAGAAGCACGGCGAGCCCCCCGCCCATGAACAGCAGCAGCAGGTGCCCCGCGAGAATGTTCGCGAAGAGCCGCACCGAGAGCGAGATCAGCCGCACGAAGTGCGAGATGCACTCGATCACGAACACGAAGGCCTTGAAGGCGAAGGGCATGTCCTCGATCCCGGACGGCAGCCAGCTCTTCAGATAGCCGATGAAGCCCTTGTCGCGGATCCCCTCGACGTGGTAGGCGACCCAGACAACCAGCGTCAGCGCCAGCGGGATCGAGATGTTCGCGGTCGCCGCGTAGATCGCGAACGACGGCACCGCGAGCCCGAAGATGTCGACGGTCTCGTGGCTGTTGGTCGGCAGCGGCAGGTAGCCGATCATGTTCGAGAACCAGATGAAAAAGAAGAGCGTCGCGAGGAACGGGAACCAGCGGGTCGCCAGCTTGCCGTCGAGGTTGCCGCCGGTGATGTTGTTCTTGGTCAGGTCGTAGGCGAGCTCGACCGCGGTCTGGGTCCGGTTCGGCTTCTGGGTCATGCGGTTCGCGATCCAGGTCATCGCGAAGATCGTCAAACCGCTGGCGAGGATCAGGTAGAGCACCGCCCTCGTGATGCTGAGGTCGAGCGGCCCGATCTTGATCGGGATCCAGTTCTCGAGCCTGAACTCCTCCTGGGGCTGGAACTCCTCGTTCTTGCCCGCGTCGCCGAAGAGGACGACGAAGAGGACAGTGGTCCCGAGCCAGATCCCGACCCAGAGCCAGACCTTGGCCTTGGTGCTCACGAGGGCTCCGGCTCCATCAGCCGCGCGACGGCCTCGCTGGCGAGGTGGACGGTGACCAGGATCGCGCAGAGCACCGCGGCGGCGAGCCCGTCCTCGCGCTCGGCGAGCAGCCCGACGAGCAGGATCGCCAGCGTCACGATCCAGACCCGGCCGAGGGTCGCCCCGGCGAGTGTTCCGAGTGCGAGGTTGCGGTTGCCCTCGGCGAGCGCGCCCTGGGTCCGCTGGCGGGCGATCGTGAAGACCGCCTTCTGGACCAGCCAGGCCGCGGCCGCGACCGCGTAGCCGAGCATCGGCAGCTCCGCCGCCACGAAAACGGGCAGCGCGAGCGCGAGGACGATCAGGTCGAGATGTCGAAGGATCGTCAAGTCAGGTGTTCGAATCGCGGCGGACAGGGCTGGCGAATATATCGGGGATCAGTACGAGCGCGAGGGCGGCTCTCGGGCCGGGGGCAGCGGCGGCTGGGCCGGATTCGGGGGTGGCTCGGGTTGAGCGTCCTCCGGGACGGGCCCCTTGCGCGGCCGCCGCAGCTTGAGGATCTCGAGCACGAGCACGAGATAGACGCTCGCCCCGAGCGCGATCAGCAGGCAGAGCGCCATCACCGCGGTCCATAAGGGGTCGAAGTTGCCGCGGTCGTCGCTGTAGGGAACGAAGCGCAGCGCCAGCGCCAGCCCGGCGAGGACCAGCGTCCAGCCGTAGAGGTAGGCGAGCGTCCGCCGCCGCGAGAAGCCGATGTTCGCCATCCGGTGGTGGAAGTGCCAGCGGTCCGCCTGGTAGACGGGCTTGCGGTAGCGGATCCGCTTCGCGACCACGAACCCGGTGTCGAGGATCGGGACCGCGAGCACGAGCAGCGGCAGCGCCAGCGCGAGGACCGCGTTGGTCTTCAGCGACCCTTGGACCGCGGTCACCGCGAGCAGGTAGCCGAGCAGGTTCGACCCCGTGTCGCCCATGAAGCTCGAGGCGGGCGGAAAGCCGTGCCGCAGGAACCCGAGCGAGGCGCCGGCGGTCAGCGCCGCGAGCACGCCGGCCTCGGTGCGGTCGAGCGACAGCGCGATCACCGAGAGCGCCATCGCCGAGATCGCGCAGACCCCCGAGGCGAGCCCGTCGACGCCGTCGATGAAGTTGATCACGTTGATGATCGCGACGATCCCGATCACGGTCAGCGGGTATGCGACCCAGCCGAGCTCGAAGCCGCCGATGAACGGCAGCGTCGTCGCGTCGACGACCACCCCGCCGATCGTCGGGATCGAGGCCGCGGCGATCTGCCCGATCAGCTTCGGCAGCGCCGGGAGCTCGAAGACGTCGTCGACGACCCCGAGCGCTGTGATCGCCGCCGCGCCGCCGAGGATCACGCGCGTGTCCTCGTTCCAGGGCAGCCAGATCAGTCCGGCGCCGAGCACGGCGACCAGGATCGCCAGCCCGCCGAGCTTCGGGGTCGGCACGTCGTGCAGCCCGCGCTCCGAGGGCAGGTCGATCGCCCCGATCCGGCGCGCGATCGACTCCGCTGCCGGGACCAGCATCCAGGCGACCGAGCCCGCGAAGACGAACGCGAGCAGGGCATCGATGCTGTCGGGCTTCATCGGCCCGATTCTCGCTCAACCGCGGGCGCCGCGCCGAGCACGGCCTCGGCGAGGATCGCCGGGTCGCGCGGGTTGCGGACGCCGGGCTCGCTCGTGCGCTTGACGAGCTCGAGCTCTGTCGCATCGCTCAGCGGCCGCAGCAACCCCGCGTCGATCAGCGCCGCGTCGACGGCGCCGAGCTCGCCACTGAAGATCGTGTAGACCGGCGTCCCGAGCGCCACCGCCTCGCGGTTCATCGTCCCGCCGGCGCTGACGACGAGGTCGGCGAAGGCGATCAGGCTCTGCGCGTCCACCTCCCCGTCCGGAACCAACAGCGACCCACCGCGCTCGCGGGCGGCCTGTCCCTGGCCCCCGGTCCGCGGAATCACGACCGTCGTCGCCCCCTCCTCCCCCGCGAGCCGCTTGAGCAGCCCTTCGTAGAGCGGGTTGTCGCGGTGGTACTCGGAGGTCTCCGGCGGCGGCCGCAGCACGACCAGCAGCCGCTCTCGGTCGATCCCGAGCGACTCGAGCGCCGACGGGTCGGGCTCGAAGTCGGCGAGGTAGTAGTCCTCCTTGAGGCCGGGGTGGCGGAAGAGGCGCTCGCGGCTCGCGCCGGCGCGCTCCATCGCCTCGACCGGGATCGCGTCGGGGGCGATCACCAGCTTCGCGGCGCGGAACGAGATCCGGCGCTGGAGCCCCGCGTGCTCATAGTCGTTCATCTGCACGAGCGGGATCCGCAACGCCTTCGTCACCAGCGCGATGTCGACCGATCCGTGGGCGAGGGCGAGGTCGAAGCCACGGCCCCGCGCCCAGCGCCAGAGCCTCGCGCTGCGGCCGGCGAGCGCCAGGCCCTTGCCCGGCGCCGTTCGCCCGCCGTGGCGGCCGACCGAGGTGTAGGGGATCCCGAGACGCTCGAGCACGCCCCGCGTCTGGCCGTAGTCGCGCGTCGTGACCTCGACCTCGTGTCCGGCTTCGATCAGCCGCTCGATGATCGGCCGCAGCACCAGGGGGTGCGCAGCGGCCGTACAGTCGACCCAGACCCTCAAGCGTGGGCGGGCGCGAGCTGCGGATACAGCGGATACTTCTCCATCAGCGTCTTGGTGCGCTCGGCGAGCGCGCCCTTCTCGGACTCGAAGCCATCACCGAGGGCGGCGGCGATCACCTTTGCGATCTCGCGCATGTCGTCCTCGACCAGCCCGCGCGTCGTCAGCGCCGGGGTTCCGATCCGCAGCCCCGAGGGGTTCATCGGCGGGCGCTCGTCGAACGGGATCGCGTTGCGATTGACCGTGATCCCGACATCGTCGAGGCGGTCCTCGCCCTGCTGCCCGTCGAGCCCGGTGTTGGTCAGGTCGACGAGCACGAGATGCACGTCGGTGCCCCCGGTGAGCACGTCGATCCCGCCCGCGATCAGCTCGTCGGCGAAGGCACGGGCGTTGGCGACCGTCTGGCGCTGGCGCTCGGCGAACGGCTCACTGGCCGCGATCGCGAGCGCGACCGCCTTCGCGGCGACGATGTGCATCAGCGGGCCGCCCTGCTGGCCGGGGAAGACCGAGCGGTTGATGTCCTTGGCGAGCTCTTCGCGGCAGAGGATCATCCCGCTGCGTGGTCCCGCGAGGGTCTTGTGGATGGTGGTGGTGACGACGTCGGCGTGCTCGACCGGGTTCGGGTGCTCGCCGGCGGCCACCAGCCCCGCGAAGTGCGCCATGTCGACCATCAGTTTCGCCCCGACCGAGTCGGCGATCTCGCGGAAGGCGGCGAAGTCGAGCTGCCGCGGATAGGCGGACCAGCCGGCGACGATCAGCTTCGGCTTGTGCTCCTCGGCCAGCTTCGCAACCTCGTCCATGTCGACGAGCAGGTCGTCGCGGCTGACGTGGTAGGCGACCGGGTTGTAGAGCGTCCCCGAGACGTTGAGCTTCATCCCGTGGCTGAGGTGGCCGCCGTGGTCGAGCGCCATGCCGAGGAAGGAATCGCCGGGCTCGAGCAGCGCCATGTAGGCGGCGTTGTTTGCCTGGGCGCCGGCGTGGGGCTGGACGTTGGCGTGCTCGGCGCCGAACAGCGACTTGGCGCGGTCGATCGCGAGTTGCTCGGCGACGTCGACCTCCTCGCACCCGCCGTAGTAGCGACGGCCGGGGTAGCCCTCGGCGTACTTGTTGGTCAGCACCGAGCCGGCCGCCTCGAGCACCGCCTGGGGGACGAAGTTCTCCGAGGCGATCATCTCGAGCGTGTTCTGCTGGCGCGCGAGCTCGCGGTCGAGGACCCGCGCGATGTCGGGATCGACGTCGGCGAGGTGGGCGGTCTGGAAGTCGTCGGGGAGGTCTGTCATCGCGATTCTTAGGTTGACAGAGGCTATGCGCCAACGCCGACGGGAACTCGGCTCGCATCTTTACTGAACATCTGTTAAGTTAATCGCCGCAGCCCAAGCAAAACCCCTAGACCAGGAGAGAGATGAGCGAGAACGGCGGCACGATCACGGACACGAGCGGCAACGGAGCGACCGACGAGACCGAGAACGAGGCGCTCTCGGTCCTGATGGACGGCGACATCGACAAGGTGATGTCGGGCCTCGACCGGATCGTCGATGCCGCCCCCTCCTACGAGAAGCTGTTCACGCGCTGGCAGCGCCAGCACTGGTCGACCGAGGACTTCACCTTTGAAGAGGACGCCAAGCAATGGGCCGACCCCGACTTCTTCACCGACGACGAGCGCCAGTTCATCGAGTTTGGCTTCTCCGAGTTCTTCCTCGGCGAGGAGCGGGTGACGGCCGAGCTGCTGCCGTTCGCGATCGCGGCGCCGAAGCTCGAGCAGCAGGTCTTCCTCACGACCCAGATCTCCGACGAGGCGAAGCACGTCGTCTTCTGGGACGGCTTCTATCAGGAGGTCTTCGGCCAGAAGCCCGGCAACCTCAACAAGCAGGTCGACAACCAGCGCTACGTCGTCAACGAGGACTGGACGAAGCTCTTCGACGGCATCCTCCACGAGTGCGCGGAGGACCTGCGCAAGGACCCGACGGACTTCCCCAAGCTCGTCCGCGGCGTCACCGTCTACATGATCGTGATCGAGGGCATGCTCGCCCTGACCGCGGCCCGCTTCATGATCAAGTCGCTGAAGGAGCGCAACGCGTTCCCGGGCTTCGTCTCCGGCTTCACCGCCGTCAACCGCGACGAGTCGCGCCACGTCGGCTTCGGGGTCAAGTTCCTCGCCGACGCGATCAAGGAGGACAAGGCGAACGCGAAGATCGTCGAGGACACGCTCAAGGAGTGCCTGCCGGTCGCGCCGCTGGTCTTCGTCCCGCCCTGGGTCGACGACCCGTACAACTTCCAGACGCCCTTCTACCACTCGAGCGAGATCTTCGAATACGCCACCAAGGCGCTGTCGAAGAAGCTCGCCGCGATGGGCCTCGACCCGGCGGCGTTGGCGACCGCCTAGCTTGGCCGCCGATCCCGCCGCCGAGGGCCGGCCCCGCCGCGGCCGCCCCTCGACCGGCGCCCGCGAGCGGATCCTCGAGGCGGCGACCGAGGTCCTCAAGGCCGAGGGCTACGCCGGATTGACGTTCGCCAAGGTCGCGGCGCGCTCCGGCCAGTCGAAGGCGCTCGTCGCCTACCACTTCGGATCCAAGCAGGGTCTCGTCGCCGCGGTCGGAGGCGAGGTCGCCGAGCTGATCACCGGCGAGGTGCTCGAGTCGATCTCCGGCGCCGAGAGCGTCGCGCAGGTCGTCGGCGGAACGGCCGACGCGGTCGAGCGGCTGCTCGACCGCGACGCGCGGCTCGCGCGGCTCTACTTCGACCTCGCCGCGGTCTCGGTCGTCGACCCCGAGGTCCGGACGACGATCACCGAGGTCAACGAGGGCTGGAGAAGGGTGCTGACCGGCCTGCTCGGCGACGCGGGCGTCCCCCCCGCCCGCTCGAGGGCGCTGGCGCTGATGGTTATCGCCGGGGTCCAGGGACTGGCGCTGGAGCGGATCGAGCGCGGAGACACCGCCGACCTGCGCGCCGCCCGCCAGCTCTTCATTCGCAGCGCCGTCGCCGCCGCGGACTAGCCGGGCTAGGTCGCCGGCGCTTCGCCGCGCTCGACCGCGGAGATCTGCTCGACGCGGCGCTCGTGGCGGCCGCCCTCGAAGTCGGTGGCGAGGAAGCGCTCGACGATTCCCTCGGCGGCGCCCTCGGGGAGCCTCCGCCCGCCGAGCGCGAGCACGTTCGCGTCGTTGTGACGCCTGCTCATCTCGGCTTCCTCGGGGTCATGCGCGTTGACCGCGCGAACGCCGTCGACCTTGTTGGCGACGATCGAGACCCCGACCCCCGATCCGCAGACGAGAACCGCGCGCTCGGCCTCGCCGTCGGCGACCAGCTTCGCCGCCTGCGAGGCGTAGAGCGGGTAGTCGGTCGACTCCTCGGAGTCGGTGCCGACGTCGACGACCTCGTGGCCGGCCGACTCGAGCAGCGGGCGCACGGCCTGCTTGAGCTCGAAGCCGGCGTGGTCGGATCCGATCGCGATCTTCATCGCACGGGACGATAACTTGCGGCGCGGTGGCAGAAGACAACGTCGAGATCATGCGCCGCGCGCTCGTGGCGCTGCACAACGAGGGCGTCGAAGGCCTGCTCGAGTTCATCGACCCCGAGTTCGAGACCACGACCTCGCCCGACCTCGCCTCGGAGCCCGACACCTATCGCGGCCACGACGGCCTGCGGCGCTACTTCGACTCGTTCTACGAGGCGATGAAGGACATCTGGTTCGAGGGTCGCGAGTACATCCCGTTCGGCGACCGGGTCGTGGTCGACGTCTGTCTGCACGCGACCGGGCGCAGCACCGGGATCAAGGCCACGCAGGACATGTTCATGGTCTGGACCTTGCGCGACGGACAGGGGATCAAGGTCGAGGCCTTCGTCGACCGCGCCGACGCGGTCGCCGCGGCCGAGGCCTAGTCCCGAACGACCGGGGTATGTCGGGGGGCATCGAAGCCACGACGCCCCGCATTTCCTCCTACTGGGCCGCATCGGCGCCCGCCGAGCCCCACGCCCCGCTGGACGGCGACCTCGCCTGCGACGTCGCCGTCATCGGCGCCGGGATCGTCGGCGCGAGCGCGGCGCTCGAGCTCGCGCGCGAGGGCGTTCGTGTCGTGCTGCTCGAGGCACGAACAGTGGGCGCCGGCGCGACCGGGTACACGACGGCCAAGGTCTCCTCGCTGCACGGGCTCACTTACGCCGGGCTCTGGAGCTCGCTCGGCGAGAGCGCCGCCCGTGCCTACGGCGATGCGAACGAGGCCGGGCTCGCCGCCGTGGCGACCAACTGCGAGCGCCACAAGATCGACTGCGACCTGCGCCGCAAGCCGAACTTCACCTACACGCCGGATCCGGACAGGGTCTCGGAGCTGATGGCGGAGGCGGGGGCTGCGAAGCGCCTCGGGCTGCCAGCCGAATTCGTCGGCCCGGCGCAGCTCGCCGAGCTGCCGCTCGAGACCGCCGGGGCGGTCCGCTTCGCCGACCAGGCCGAGTTTCACCCGCTCAAGTACCTGAACGGCGTCGTCGCCGCGGCCGCCGAAGCCGGCTGCGAGGTACGCGAGCACAGCCGCGTGGTCTCGATCCGCGGCGGCGACCCCTGCCGGGTCGAGACCGACACCGGACACAGCGTCAGCGCGGGACACGTGATCGTCGCCACCCACGTTCCGATCCTCGACCGCGGCCTCTACTTCGCCCGCGCGCACCCCGAGCGCTCATACGTGCTGCTGGCAGAGCTTGAAGGCAGGGTCCCCCAGGGCATGTACCTGAGCGACGAGAGCCCGGCGCACTCGATGCGCTCCGTCCCGACGGCCGCGGGCGAGCGCCTGATGGTCGGGGGCGAATCCCACAAGGCGGGGCACGGCGACGCGGCCGAGCGCCACGCCGCGCTCGAGCGCTGGGCCCGCGAGCGCTTCGACGTCGTCGCAGTCGAGCACCGCTGGGCGACCCAGGACTGGATGCCCGCCGACGGGATGCCGATGGTCGGCCGGCTGTGGCCTTTCTCCGACCGGGTACTGACCGCGACCGGAATGCGCAAGTGGGGCCTGGCGATGGGGACCGAGGCGGCATCGATCCTCGCCCACCGCGTCCGCGGCGCCGAGCACCCACGCGGCGCGGCGTTCGAGCCCACGCGGCTCAACCTGCGCGCGTCGGCGGGCGATCTGGTCAAGGAGAACGCCGACTCGGGGCTGCGGTTCGTCTCCGACCGGTTGACGAAGCGCGCCCGCGCCGAGGACCTCGGGCCCGGCGAGGGAGCGGTCGTCGGCCATGGGATCGGCCAGCGCGCCGTCTATCGCGATGAGGCCGGCGTGCTGCACTCGCGCTCGGCGCGCTGCACCCACCTCGGCTGCATCGTCAACTTCAACGGTGCCGAGCGCACCTGGGACTGCCCCTGCCACGGCTCGCGCTTCGGGCTCGACGGCGAGGTGATCGAAGGCCCCGCGGTGCGGCCGCTCGCCTCGAAGGACTGACTCAGCCGCCGATCTGCAGCCCGGTCAGCTGCTCCTCGATCTCGGAGTAGGGCATCCCTCCCTCGCGCAGGACCTTCCACGAACCCCCGGCCTCGACCTCCGTCAGGTCGAGCACCGACGATGGGCTGCCGCCGAGCTCGCCGCCGTCGATCTCGAGGTCCACGTCGGCGCGGATCTGCTCCGGGACCGCGTCGAGGCGCGCCGGCGGGTCCTCGCCGCTGCGGTTGGCGCTGGTCTGGAACACCGGCGTGACCACGTCTCCGAGCGGGCTCTCGATGTAGCGGAAGCCGAGCCGGTCGGGGGTGTCGCCGCAGGCGAGCGGGTAGCGGCGCTCGGGGTTGTCGACGACGAGCGTCACCGCGCCGGGCAGGAGCTTCGCCGCGATCGCGCTGACGAGCGGGGTCAGCGTCGTGAAGATCTCCCGCGCCGCGGGCAGCGAGAAGTACATGACCGCGGTCGGCTGGCCCGGGTCGCGCGCCTTGAGCTCGCGGATGCGCTCGATCGGCTCGGCGCGCAGCGGGTCGCAGGCGAGCCCGTAGAGGCCGTCGGAGGGGAAGATCGCTACGCCGCCGTCGCCGACGCAGCGCTCGAGCGCGAGCCGCGCCTCGACCGGGTCGTTCTCGAGCGAGATCTTCTCGGTCACCGGCCGACCACGATCCGCTCGATGCCGGCGAGGTCGGGACGAGAGGAGACCTGCTCGTAACCCGCCGCCATCACGAGCTCGACGACCTCGCTCGCCTGGCCCTCCCCCACTTCGAGCGCCACCGCCCGCGGTCGCGGTTCCGCGACGGCGAGCCCGCCGACCAGCGTGCGGATCGCGTCGAGCCCGTCGCTCCCCGAGACCAGCGCCTCGCGGGGCTCGAACTCGCGGATCTCGGGCGCCAGCGAGTCCCAATCGGACTCGGCTACGTAGGGGAGGTTGGCGAGCACGAGGTCAAAGGATGCCCGATCGCCGAGCGCGGGCAGCGTGCCGTCCTCGAAGGCGACCCGGTCGGCGAGCCCGAACCGCTCTGCGTTCTCACCCGCCAGCGCCAGCGCCGCCGGGGAGCTGTCGGTCGCGGTCACCGCGCACTCCGGCAGCTCCTCGGCGACCGCGAGCGCAACCGCCCCCGAGCCCGTGCCCACGTCGAGGACCGTGGCAGGACGGAGCTCGAGCGCGAACTCGACCAGCAGCTCGGTCTCGGGCCGCGGGATCAGCGCGCGACCGTCGACCGCGAGCTCGAGGTTCCTGAAGCCCTTGCGCCCGGTGATGTAGGCGAGCGGCTCGCGGACGAGCCGGCGGCGGACCATCGCCGCGAACTCGCGCCCGGCGCCCGCCGGCAGCGGTGCTTCGGGATCGGCCGCGAGCTGCTCGCGGCTCATCCCGCTCGCCTCGCAGAGCAGCAGCTCGGCGTCGAGCCGCGGCGAGTCGACCCCGGCCGCCCCGAGCGCATCGGTGGCGCCGGCCAGCGCCTCGCGGACCGGCGCGGCCCCCGTCATCGCGGTCACCCCGACGCCTGGTCCTCGAGCCGGCGCCGCTTCTCCTCGCCGGCGAGCGCCTCGGTGAACTCGTCGAGCTCGCCGCCGAGCACCTTCTCGATCCCGCTCACGTTGACCTTCACCCGGTGGTCGGTGATCCGGTCCTGGGGGAAGTTGTAGGTCCGGACCTTCTCCGAGCGCTCGCCGCTCCCGACCTGGGCGCGGCGCTCGGAGTCGAGCTTCGCGCGCTGCTCCTCGAGCTCCTTCTCGTACAGCCGTGCGCGCAGCACGCGCATCGCCTTCTGGCGGTTCTGGAGCTGCGACTTCTCGTCCTGCATCGCGACCATGACTCCGGTCGGCACGTGGGTGATCCGGACCGCGGAGTCGGTCGTGTTGACGGACTGGCCGCCGGGACCGCTCGAGCGGTAGACGTCGATCTGGAGGTCGTTCTCGTTGACCTCGACCTCGACCTCCTCCGCCTCGGGCAGCACGGCGACGGTTGCGGTCGAGGTGTGGATCCGCCCCTGCGACTCGGTCTTCGGGACCCGCTGGACGCGGTGGGTCCCGCCCTCGTACTTGAAGATCGAATAGGCGCCCTCCCCGGTGATCTCGAATGTGACCTCCTTGAAGCCGCCGACCTCGGCGGGGGACTGCGAGATCACCGCCGCCCTGAACCCGCGCTCCTCCGCGTAGCGGGTCAGCATCTTGAACAGGTCGCCCGCGAACAGCGCCGCCTCGTCGCCGCCGGTGCCGGCGCGGATCTCGACGATCACGTTCTTCTCGTCGTTGGGATCGCGCTCGACCATCGCCAGCCGGATCTCCTCGCCGAGCTGCTCGAGTCGCGCCGGCGCTTCGGCGACGATCTTCTTCAGCTCCGGGTCGTCGCCGTCCTCGGCGAGCAGCTCGCGCGCGCCCTCGAGGTCGTCGGCGAGGTTCTTGTACTCGGCGGCGAGCCTGTGCGCGCCCTCGAGCCGGCTGTACTCGCGCCCAACCTCAGCCGCCTTCTCGCGGTCGGCGTGCAGCTCCGGGTCCGCCATCTGCTGCTCGAGCTCCGCGTAGCGGGACTCGATCTGGTCTACGAGCTCGTTGATCACACCCGCAGTTTGGCGAATGATCGGGGGCCGTCCTGACTTGTACGTCCTATGGGCGTCAAAGGCAGGACACCTGAGGCGGTGATCGGTCGATTGGCGAGCCGCGCGCATGGAGTCGTAACACGCAAGGAGCTACTCGCGGCGGGAATCGGGAGGGACGAGATTCAAAACAGGCTGGGTATAGGAAGCCTGATCGCGGTCCATCGTGGGGTCTATCGCGCTGGACATGTCGCGCCCAGTCTCGAGGCGCAGTACCTGGCCGCGGTCAAGGCCTGTGGCGAGGACGCGCTACTCGCCGGCGCCGCGGCGGGCCACCTGTGGGGCATCGTCAAGGGAAGCGCGCCCCTGCCCGAGGTGATCACACGGGCAGAGCGGCGCGTGCCCGGCGTGACCGTCCACCGTGCGCGGCGTACCGGAATCGACGACCGGACTGTGTACCGGGGGATCCCGATCACAACTGTCCCTCGTACTCTGCTCCACCTCGCCGCGACGATGCGCGAACAGAAGCTGGCTCGCACCTGCCACGAGGCAGGCGTCCTCCATGGCACCACCCCCGCCCAGGTCGACTCCTTACTTGCCCGGTTTCCGTCCGCCTCAGGCGCCGGCAAGCTGCGGCGCGTCCTCCACGGCGAAGCCCCCGTCACCCTCAGCCGGCTCGAGGCAAGGTTTCTCTCAAGGGTGCGTGCGGCGGGGCTGCCCGCGCCCGAGACGAACAAGCTCGTCGATGGCCGCCGCGTCGACTGCCGCTGGCCGGCTCGTTGCCTGACGATCGAGCTCGACGGCTACCGCTACCACTCGTCGAGGCACGCCTGGGAGCTCGACCGGCGCCGGGAGCGCGAGGCGAGGGCCCGCGGCGACGAGTTCCGCCGCTACTCGTGGAGCGACGTGGTAGAGGATCCCACCCTGATGATCGCCGAGCTTCATGCCTTGCTGTCCTGACTTTTACGGCCCTGGGGCGGAAAAGTCAGGACACCTCCGCTCAGGCGACTATTTCGATCTGCTGTTCCTTTCGAGCCTCGTTCGGGTCCTCGTTGCGGAGGACCTCGTCCAGGGCGGCGATCGCGACCTCGAGCTGCTCCTCGTCGGGCTCGCGGGTGGTCAGGTTCTGGAGCATCAGGCCGGGCCACATGACCGCGCGGACCCAGCGCTTGGAGCGGTTCTTGCCGGCCCACTTGATCACCTCGTAGGAGAGGCCGGCGATCAGCGGGATGCCGAGGATCCGCGAGGCGAGCAGCCAGTACCAGGCGGGGAGGCCGATCGGCGCGAAGACGAAGATCGCGAGGACCATCACGATCAGCAGGAAGCTGGTCCCGCAGCGCGGATGCAACCGCGAGTAGAGCTGCGCGCGCTGCGGCGTCAGCTCGTCCTCGGCCTCGAAGGCGGAGATCGTCTTGTGCTCGGCGCCGTGGTATTCGAACACGCGCCTCAAATCCGGCAGCCGGCTGATCGCGAGGATGTAGCCGATGAAGATCAGCGTCCGAAGCACGCCCTCGACGAGCCAGAAGAGCAGTGCCGAGCCGAGCCAGTCCTTGATCAGGCTCGTCGCGCCGACCGGGATCAGGAAGAAGAGGACCACGGAGATCGCCAGCGAGAAGGCGATCGTCAGCCCCCACATCCAGCCGCCGATCTCCTCCTGCTCGCCCTTCTCGTCCTCCTCGAGCTGCGCGTTGGCGGAGATCGCCAGCGCCTTGAAGCCGATCTTCAGCGACTCGCCGAGCGCGACGACGCCGCGGATCACCGGCCAACGCAGGACCCTTGCCCGCTTCGCCCACGAGACGAGCGGCTCGGAGGTGATCTCGATCTTGCCCTCGGGGTTGCGGACCGCGACCGCCCAGGTCGAGACGCCGCGCATCATCACGCCCTCGAGGACCGCCTGGCCGCCGACCGGCGCGTCCTTCTTCGCGACGAGCGCGCCGTCGGGCATTCGCTCGGCGGCTGCCGGGCCCTCCCTGCCGGCGCTCAAGGGCTACTCGCCCTTCTGGCGCTTCGCGGCGCGGCGGCGGAATCGCTCGACGCGGCCGCCGGTGTCGACCAGCTTCTGCTTGCCCGTGTAGAACGGATGGCAGTTGGAGCAGAGCTCGACGTGGAGGTCCGCTTTCGTGGAGCGGGTATAGAACTCGTTGCCGCACGAGCAGTGCACGTGGGCAAGGACGTACTCGGGATGGATTTCGGTCTTCATTGCCTACCGATTCTAGCCAGGCCGTCCAGTAGGCCGTTGAGGGTGGCGGTCATCTCGGCCTTCGCCGCGCCCTGATCCTCGGCTCGGGCGACCACCATCGCCGCCTCGTCGAGCGCTCCCATCAACAGATGGGCGAGCGGCTTGACCGGCTGCTCGGCGAGCTGGCCGGCCTCGATCGCGGCCGCGAGCGCCGCCTCGATCACCCCGAGCCCGTACTTGCCGGCGATCTCGCGCCAGCGCTCCCAGCCGAGGACCGCGGGCGCGTCGAGGAGCACGATCCGCTGGACCTCGGGCTCGAGGCAGGCGTCGAGGAACATCTCCGCCCCGGCGCGCATCGCTGACATCGGGTCGCCGCCGGCCATCGCACCGGTCGCGATCTTCTCCGTCACCTCGCCCTCGACCTGCTCGTAGACCGCCTCGAGCAGCTCCGCCTTGCCTCCGAACTGGTGGTAGAGCGCCCCCCGCGTGACTCCCGCGGCGCGGACGATCTCCTCGGTCCCGACCGCTGCGTAGCCCCGCTTGCCGAACAGCGGGCGCGCCGCCGCGATCAGAGCCGCGCGGGTTGCTTCAGAGCGCTCGGCCTGGGTGCGTGCTGTTCTTGGCGTGGTGCTTGGCATACCGTTTGTATGTAAGATACGTACTGGCTGTATGCAAACTACTTGTTTTGGAGGATGGCGATGAAAGAGGCAGAGCGCAAGCAGGTCGAGTTGTCGGCGGGGACGATCAGCTACCGAGAGCTCGGTTCGGGCGATCCGGTCCTCTTCGTCCACGGGCTGCTCGTCAACGGCCGGCTCTGGGACGGCGTCGCCGAGCGCCTCGCCGCCGGCAACCGCTGCATCGTCCCCGACTGGCCGATGGGCTCGGCGCCGATCGCTATGAAGCCCGACGCCGACCTCGCGCCCCCGGCGATGGCCGAGCTGGTCGCCGAGTTCATCGACGAGCTCGGGCTCGAGAGCCCGACGATCGTCGGCAACGACTCCGGCGGCGCGGTGAGCCAGATGCTCGCGGTGCGTTACCCGGACAAGGTCGGTCGCATGGTGCTCACCAACTGCGACATGTACGACAACTTCCCCCCGAGCCTGTTCACATACCTGATGCTCGCGGCGCGGATCCCCGGCGCGATCACCGCGCTTTCACAGAGCCTGCGCTTCAAGCCGATGCGGCGCACCCCGATCGCATACGGGGCGCTGACCAAGAGCCGGCTCTCCGACGAGCTGCTCGACGCCTGGGTCCGGCCCGGGCTCGAGGACAAGGGCGTTCGCCGCGACGGCGGCAAGTTCATCCGGGGCGCCAGGGACGAGCAGACGATCGAAGCGGCCGAGAAGCTCGCCGGCTTCGAGGCCCCCACCCTCTTCCCCTGGGCGCCCGAGGACCGCTGGTTCCGGATCGAGCACGCCGAGCGGCTCGCCGCGACGATGGCCGACGCGCGGGTGGTGCGAATCGCGGACGCGAAGACCTTCGTCTCGATCGACCAGCCCGAGGCGCTCGCGCGCGAGATGTCGAGCTTCCTCGCCGCGACCTCGCCGGCCCCCGCGGCCGCCTAGTCGGGAGTCTCGCCCGGTACGGACGCCAGGCGCCCGTCCGTCGCGGCCACCGCGCGCAGCACCGTCCGCAGCGCGGGGTCCTCGCGCAGCTCGGGCGCCAGCGGGACCTCGACCTGGACCGCCTCGCCCTCGCGGCCGGTGACCCTCGAGGTGCCGACGCCTTCGAGCAGCGCGAGCATCTCGTCGTTCTCGGCCAGCAGCAGCGCCGTGAAGCGGGTGATCCCCTCCTCGAGGGCGCGGCCGGCGAGCACCCTGGTCAGCGCCGTGCCGAGGCCGACGCCCTGCCTGTCGTCGGCGACGGTCACCGCCGCCTCGGCGCGATCGCCGTCGCCATCGCGGATGAACCGCCCGGCGCCGACGATCGCCCCGCTCGTCGCGTCGACGGCGACCAGCGCCTCGTGGTCGCGGTGGTCGACCTCGGTCAGGTATTCGAGCTGCGTGCGGCTCAGCGTCCGCATCGGGGTCAGGAAGCGGCGGTAGCGCGACTCCTCGCTCAGCGCCTCGAAGCCCGCGAGCAGCGCGTCCTTGTCATCCGGTCGGATCGGGCGAATCCGGATCCACGACTCGTCGCGGAGCTCGGTTTCCACACCATCGCCCCCGCCTCCTCGGGCGTCGCCCTGCGGGGGTGCGGGCGGGGGAACCGTGGTCCTAGGTCTCCTGGTAGAGCGGCCCGTCGCCGCCCTCGGGCAGCGTCAGCCTGCCGCCCTTGGCGGTGATCGCGCCGCACTGGACGCAGTTGGAGGCCGTGACCTGGACGTCGACGATCTCGGCGTGGCTCTCTAGCTGGTCCTCGGGGATCTCGTAGACCTGCGCCGGGCACATCGAGACCCACGTCTGCGCGACCTCGCGCGGAACCTTGGTCTGGATCCGGACGTGGTTGGGCGCGTCGTCGCGGGTCGCGTTGCCGGAGGCGAAGACCGAGGAGAGCTTGTCGAAGATGTACTTGCCGTCGGGATCCGGGTAGCTCTCGGCCGCGCCGCCGATCTCCATCGGGACATCTGAGTCCGGCTCGACCGGTTTGTGGCCGGGCGGGACGGCGCCGCGCGAAAGCAGCCAGGCGTTGGCGATCGCGCCGAACGCGACGAACCCCTTGTCGCCGTACTGGCGCACGTTTCGCGAGCGGTAGAGGTCCTTCTCGATCTCCGAGTTGTGGACCTTCTCGTCGTAGGCCTCGAAGTTCACCGAGTCCTGCTTGAGGCTCTCGACGATCGTCTCCGCGGCGTACATGCCGGCGTGCATCGCGTAATGGATCCCCTTGAGGTAGGGGACGTTGACCATCGAGACGTTGTCCCCGCACATCACCATGCCGGGCACGGCGAGCCGCTTCGGCATCGACCAGTAGCCGCCGGAGGGGATCGTCTTCGCCCCCCAGCCGACCCGCTCGCCGCCGTCGAGCAGCTTGCGAACGAACGGGTGGGTCTTGAGCTGCTGGAGCGCGTCGTGGCAGGAGAACGTCGCGTCGGTGGTGTCGAGGCCGACGACCATCCCGATGCAGAGCTTGTCCTCGCCCATCGGGTAGATGAAGCTGCCGCCGAACTCGTTGTACTTGGGGCGCGCGCGGAGCGGCCAGTTCATCGTGTGGATGACCCGATCGAGCGGCTCGGGGACCTTCCAGACCTCCTTGACCCCGAGCTCCCATCGCATCGGGTCGCCGGCGATGTCGAAGTAGTCGACGGCGCACTGGGTCAGGTGGCTGACCGTGCCCTCGGCGAGGACGGTGGCCTTGGCCATCAGGTCGGAGCCGGGCTCGAAGTTCCCGAGCTCCTTGCCCTCGCGGTCGCGGCCCTTGTCGCCGGAGCGGATCCCCTTGACGATCCGGTCCTCGACCAGCAGCTTGTCGGCCGCGGTCTCGGTGAGGATGTAGGCGCCCGCCTCCTCGGCCTTCTCGGCGAGGAAGCGCGAGAGCTTCGAGACCGAGGTGACGAAGTTGCCGTGGTTGCGGAAGTTCGGCGGCGGGGGCTTGAGCGGGATCGCGCGCTTCTTGGTCAGCAGGTAGACGGCGTCCTTGGTGACCTCCTGGTAGACGGGCCAGTCCGACTTGTCGAGGTCGGGGAAGAGCCTCTCCATCGCCGAGGGCACCATGTTCGCCCCGGAGACGTTGTGGGCGCCGCAGACCTTGCCCTTCTCGATCACCGCGACCGGGATCTCGCCGAGCTTCTCGGTCAGCTCCGGCTCGTTCTCGAGCAGCTGGAGCACGCGGTTGGCGCAGGCGAGCCCGGCCGGGCCGCCGCCGACGATGACGATGCCGGCCTCGAGGCGCTCCTCGGGGGCGTCGGTCGGCGGACCGACGTAATCGGCCGGATTGAACTCCGGCGGGAACTCTTCGGGGGCTACCGCCACCGGCGGGTCAGCCGCCCTTCTTGGCCTTGAGCGCCTCGGTCAGCTTGGGGAGGATCTTGTGCAGGTCGCCGACCACGCCGAGGTCGCAGAACTCGAAGATCGGCGCGTTCTGGTCCTTGTTGATCGCGACGATGTTCTCGGAGGCCTGCATCCCGACCTTGTGCTGAATCGCGCCGGAGATCCCGGCGGCGAGGTAGAGCTTCGGCGCCACGGTCTTGCCGGTCTGGCCGATCTGCGCCGCGTAGGGGTACCAGCCGGCGTCGACCACGGCGCGCGTCGCCGCGACCGCGCCGCCCATCGACTCGGCGAGATCCTCGGCGAGCTTGAAGTTGTCCTTCTCGCCCAGCCCGCGCCCGCCGCCGACGAGGATGTCGGCGCCTTCGATGTCGACGTCGGCGCCGCGCTGCTCGCCCCGGGTCACCATCTTCGCCTTCGTCGACCACTCGGAGAGCTCGACGTCGACGTCGGAGACCTCGGCCGAGCCGTCGCCCTCGGAGGCGTCGAAAGCGTTCAGGCGCCCGATGATGATCCCGGGCTCCTCGACGTATCCGACGTCGGCGATCTGGGAGTCCTGGAGGATCGGTCGTTCGGCGACCAGCTTGCCTCCGTCGACCTTGACCTTGGTGACCTCCATCGTCACGCCGGCGTTGAGTCGCGCGGTCAGCCCGGCGCCGATCTCGAAGCCGAGCAGTCCGCCGCCGAACAGCGCGTAGGAGATGTCGTTGTCGGTCATCACCTTCGCCATCACGTCGACGATCGGCTGCGCGAGGCCCTCGGGGGCGTCCTTGGCGCGGTAGACCTTCTTTGCCCCCCACTTGCCGAGCTCGGCGGCCTTGTCGTCGGGGACGTCCCCGACCACGACCGCGGATGCCTCGGTCCCGAGCTCGCCGGCGAGCTTCGCCGCCTCGGAGATCGCGCCGAGCGAGTTGGCGTTGAACTCGCCCTCGTCGTTGTGAAGTGCGTAAACCAGAATGCCGGCCATCAGATGATCTTCCTTTCCTCGAGCCAGGCGACGATCTTCTCGACCGTCTCGTTGGTGTCTTCGTCCTCGATGATCTCGCCGGCCTGCTTCTCGGGCGGCGCGTTCAATGCGAGGACCGTGGTCCGCGAGCCGGTCTCGCCGACGCGGTCGGCCTCGATTCCGACGTCGCCGATCGCGTTCGTGTCGAGCGGCTTCTTCTTCGCGCCCATGATCGCCTTGAGGCTCGGGTAGCGAGGCTCGTTGATCGCGTCGCCGACCGAGATCACGGCGGGCAGCTCGACCTCGACCGTGTCGTAGCCGTACTCGGCCTGGCGCTCGCAGGTCAGCTTGCCGTCGGCGACGTCGACCTTGATCACCTGGGTCAGCGAGGGCATCTTCAGGTGGTCGGCGACGACCGCGCCGATCGTGTAGCACTCGCCGTCGTCCGACTGCTGGCCGAGCAGGACCAGGTCGGGGCTCTCCTTCTCGAGCAGCTTGGCGAGCGCATAGCCCGTCGCGGCGACGTCGGAGCCGGCCAGCGCGTCGTCGCTCAGGTGCATCGAGCGGTCGGCGCCGAGCGCGACGGCCTTGTGCAGGGCGCGAACGGCGCCCTCGGGGCCCATCGTCACGGCGATGATCTCCTCGACGTCGTTGCCGCCCTCCTTGATCTGCATCGCGGCTTCGATCGCGTGCGTGTCGAAGGGGTTGAGGTTCTCCTCGCCGGAGCGGTCGAGGCGCTTGGTCTCGGGGTCGATTCGTTTGTCGACCGCGGCGTCAGGCACCTGCTTGACGAGACAGCAAATCTTCAAGTTCGGCCTCCTAGGCGAAGTCCAATTAGGGGTCGCGGGAAGTGATTCGGGCGATACCCGTCAGAGCGACGAGCCAATCGCGCCGCGGGATATTAACCGAGCGCGGCCCTGGCTGACTGACCAGTCAATCGGTCGCGCTAACTCCGGGCGGCGACCGCGCCGCGGACGAAGTCGACGATCTCGTCGGTCGGCGAACCGGGAGTGAAGACCTCGGCGACCCCGAGCTTCTTGAGCTCGGGCACGTCGTCGGCGGGGATCGTGCCGCCGACCGTGATCACGACGTCGTCGACCCCCTGCTCGGAGAGCAGCTGGACGACGCGCGGGACGAGCGTCATGTGGGCCCCGGAGAGGATCGAGAGGCCGATCGCGTCGGCGTCCTCCTGAATCACCGTCTCGGCGATCTGCTCCGGGGTCTGGTGCAGGCCCGTGTAGATCACCTCCATCCCCGCATCACGCAGCGCGCGAGCGATGATCTTGGCGCCCCGGTCGTGACCGTCGAGCCCGGGCTTGGCGACCACGACGCGGATCTTCTTCTGGGTATCGGTTGCGGAGCTCACCGGGCGAGGAGACTACGGGAGCGCGAATCGCACTGTGAGCATGGTCACAGAAGTCGGTCCACCCGCGCACGCATACTCCGCCTGGGGATGTACGACGTCGTCTACTTCAGTCGCGCGCAGGGCGAGCGCCTCGTCGGCGCGGGACTCGCCCGGGAGGCGGCCTGCGAGCTCGCGCGCACCGAGGCCCGCAAGCGCAAGGTCGGGCGGATGTTCCTCGCCGGCTCGGAGCCGAGCCCGCGCAGCGAGCTGATCGTGATCGTCGAGTCGCGGAGGGCGGCCTGAGCCGAGCGGATCAATAGGGTGGCTCGGTTCATGGAACCGATTGAGGAGGGGTATGTTGAAGATTCTCAGGCCGCGGAGGCCGAGTCCGGCGATGATCGTTGCGATCGTCGCCTTGGTGGTCGCCCTGTCAGGCACCGCCGTCGCAGCACAGAAGTTCGGGCTGAACAAGCTCTCGTTCGGGGCCAAGCGGGCGACGGTCGGCGTCGGTGAGATCACCTACGTCCAGACCACGGTGACCATCCCGCCCACGAGCTCCAACGGGTTGGACGTCGCGGCCTATTGCCCGGCCGGCACCAAGGTGATCGGCGGCGGGATCAGCGTCAGCAGCGATCCGACCATGATCGTCAACGACTCTGATCCCGCGGTCCCCGGCGGCTGGGCCGGCACGGTGATCAATACGGACGCGGTCGCCCGCACGGCAAAGGTGACGGCGATCTGCGGCGTGGCGAGCAACTAGGCCCGCCCGCTCAGAAGACGGGCACCTCGCTGTAGGTGCCGTAGACCTCCTGGAGGGCGGAGATCATCTCCCCCTCGGAAGCGCGCGCGCGAGCGGCGGCGATGAACTTGGGCATCAGGTTCTCGTCGGTCGCCGCGGCGCGCTTGAGGTCCGCGAGCGCCGCTTCCACCGCCGCCGAGTCGCGGCGTTGCTTGGTCGCCTTGAGGCGGCCGACCTGCTTGCGCTCGAGCGACGGGTCGACCTTGAGGGTCGGGATCCCCTCGTCGTCGTCGATCGCGTACTCGTTGACGCCGACGACGATCCGCTGCTTCGAATCCACCTCGCGCTGGTACTTGAACGAGGCGTCGGCGATCTCGCGCTGGGGGAAGCTCTTCTTGATCGCCTCGACCATCCCCCCGAGCTCGTCGATGCGGGCGAAGTACTCGTAGGCGGCGGCCTCCATTTCGTCGGTGAGCGTCTCAACGAAGTAGGAGCCGGCCAGCGGGTCGATCGTGTTCGTCACACCCGACTCGTGGGCGATCACCTGCTGGGTGCGGAGCGCGAGCTGGACCGCCTTCTCGGTCGGCAGCGCCAGCGCCTCGTCGTAGGAGTTGGTGTGGAGGGACTGGGTCCCGCCGAGAACCCCGGAGAGCGCTTCGAGAGCGGTCCGAACGACGTTGACGAGCGGCTGCTGCGCGGTCAGCGATACCCCGGCGGTCTGGGTGTGGAAGCGCATCGTCAGCGAGCGCGGGTCCTTGGCACCGTAGGTGTCGCGCATCTCGCGGGCCCAGATCCGGCGCGCGGCGCGGTACTTGGCGATCTCCTCGAAGAAGTCGATGTGGGCGTTGAAGAAGAACGAGAAGCGGGGCGCGAAGTCGTCGACGTCGAGGCCGCGCTCGATCAGGCTCTCGACGTAGGTGAAACCGTCCTTGAGCGTGAACGCGAGCTCCTGCTGGGCGTTCGATCCCGCCTCGCGGATGTGGTAGCCGGAGATCGAGACCGGGTGCCAGCGCGGCATGTGCTCGGTCGACCACTCGATCATGTCGTCGACGAGGCGCAGCGCGTGATCGATCGGGAAGCACCACTCCTTCTGGGCGATGTACTCCTTGAGGATGTCGGTCTGGATCGTCCCCGCGAGGTCCTCCGGCGGAGTTCCCTGCTCCTCGGCGACGCAGACGTAGAAGGCGAGCGCGATCGCCGCCGGGGCGTTGATCGTCATCGAGGTCGATACGTCGGCGAGCGGGATGCCCTTGAACAGGTCCTCCATGTCGTCGAGCGTGTCGATCGCCACCCCCTCCACCCCGACCTCGCCGAGGCTGCGGTGGTGATCGGAGTCGAGGCCCATCAGGCTCGGCATGTCGAACGCGGTCGAGAGCCCCTTGTTGCCGTGGTCGAGCAGGTAGTGGAAGCGCTCGTTGGTCTCCTCGGCGGTCCCGAAGCCGGCGAACTGGCGCATCGTCCAGAGCTGTCCCCGGTACATCGACGGGTAGACGCCGCGCGTGTAGGGGAACTCGCCCGGGAAGCCGAGGTCGCGCTCGGGGTCGGATTCGGCGCGGTCCTCCTCGCTGTAGAGCGGCTTGACCTCCTCGCCCGAGATCGTCTCGAACAGCGCCTCGCGCTCGGGCTTGGCCCCGTAGACCTCCTCGGCCCACTGGTGGGCGCGGCGGCGCGCATCGGGCTCGACTGCCATGGGGAAAGTCTAAGCGCGGCGGCCGCGTAGATTCCAAACCGCCATGCAGCCACCACCGAAGCCGGGCCGCGGCTGGACCGCATTCAGCGTCATCGGAATCGCGCTCTGGGTCGCGGCGATGGTGCTCGCCGGAGTGCTCAGCGACGATCCCACCGACCCGAAGCCGACCCTGATCGCTTTCGTCGCAGGCGGCTCCCTCTTCTTCGGGCTGATGTTCGCGGCGGCGCTCTGGCAGCAGCTCCGCTGGCGCGCCGAAGACCCCGAGTCGCGCTTCGGCAAGCGGGTCGCGATCGGCTACTCGATCACCGGCGCGGTCGTCACCGGTCTCGGGCTCGCAGCGATCGCGAGGGCGGGGTTCGTCGGCGGCAGCGTCGCCGTATTCATCGTGCCTCTGGTCGCGATCGTCGTCGTCTGGGCCTTGGTCGCGGTCGTGCTGCTGCGGCGCTACTCAGCCCGCGGCGACCTCGGCTAGCGGCGCTTGGGCAGCTTGCGGCGGCTGGCACGGCGCCGGGTCGCGAGCCTCGCGCCGCCCCCGACGGCCGCCGCGAGCGCCGTCGCGCCGACGATCGCCAGCCGGCGTCCGAGCTTCTCGAACCTCAGCACCCTCCACCCCTCCGCCTTGGCGACCCCGAGGAGGGCCGCGTCCGGGTTGACGACCACCGCGTTGCCGACCGCGCGCAGCATCGGCAGGTCGGAGGCCGAGTCGGAGTAGGCCCAGGACGTCGCGAGGTCGAGCCCGTGCTCG
The DNA here is from genome assembly GCA_963817065.1 of uncultured Solirubrobacterales bacterium. GTDB lineage: Bacteria > Actinomycetota > Thermoleophilia > Solirubrobacterales > 70-9 > CAWFMO01. Next base: position 863,485 of record CAWFMO010000001.1, on the reverse strand, counting down.
TCGGCCTCGCGCTCCATCGCCCTGACCTTGCCCTCGCCGTAGACGAACGGCCCGTCGAGCTCGCCGGTGAAGGCGCCGTCGGGGCCGACCTCGTATCGGGTCCCGATCCCGCCGTCCATCCCGAGCGCGTTCGAGATCGACTCGACGATCCCGCTGCCGGCGGCGCTGATGATGAAGACCGGGCGGCCGGCCTCCTGGTGCTCGTGGATCTCCTCGATCATCTGCGGATAGACGCGCGGCATGACGTCGGCGAGCATCTGGGGGACCATCCGCTCGATCGCGCGCTCCGGAACCCCGGCGATCATCTGCTTGGCGACCTCGATCGCGGCTGTGGTCTCATCGTCGGTTGCGCCGCGCAGCCGGTAGCGAAGGTGATCCCTGCCCCACTTGGCGAGCTGGCGGCGGCGGACGAGCCCGTGGGCGGCGGCGGCGCGAGCGAACGGCATCGCGCTCGACCCCGCCATCAGGGTCTTGTCGAGGTCGAAGAAGGCCGCGGGGCGGCCGGCCTCGACCTCGGGGACCGGGGTGAGGCTAGGAGCCGTTGACTTCGAGGACGATTGCATCGCCCTGTCCGCCGCCGGAGCAGATCGCGGCGCAGCCGATCCCGCCGCCGCGGCGGCGAAGCTCGTGGACCAACGCCCCGACGATGCGGGCGCCCGAAGCGCCGATCGGGTGGCCGAGCGCGATCGCGCCGCCGTTCACGTTGACGTTCTCCTCGTCGACCTCGAGCATCCGCAGCGAGTTGATCGCGACCGAGGCGAAGGCCTCGTTGACCTCCCAGAGGTCGACGTCGGCTGGGGTCTTGCCGATCTTCTCGAGCGCCTGCTTGGCGGCGCCCGCCGGTGTCCGCGCGAGGTAGGGGAAGTCGTCGGCGACGGTGCCGTAGGAAAGCACGGTCGCGATCGGTGTGGCGCCGTTCGAGCTCGCCCATTCCTCCGAGGCGACGACGATCGCGCCGGCGCCGTCGTTGACGCCCGGGGCGTTGCCCGCGGTGTGGGTCGCGTCATCGCCGCCGATCGGCTTCAGCTTCGAGAGCGTCTCGAGCGTCGTGTCGGGGCGGATCGCCTCGTCGGCCTCGACCTCGGTGTCGCCCTTGCGGCCCTTGACGGTCACCGTGACGATCTCCTCGGCGAGCCGGCCTTCGTCGGTCGCCTCGGCGGCGAGCTTGTGCGAGCGCTCGGCGAAGCGGTCCATGTCGGCGCGCGTGATCTCGAGCTCGTTCGAGACCTCGCTCGCCTCGTTGATCATCTGCTTGTCGGTGAAGGGGTTGGTGAGCCCGTCGTGGGTCATCGCGTCGATCGCGGTCACGTCGCCCATCCGGAACCCGAAGCGCGCGCCCGGCAGCAGGTACGGGGCCTGGCTCATCGACTCCATGCCGCCGGCGATGGCGACGTCGAGGTCGCCGGCGCGGATCGCCATGTCCATGATCCCGAGCGAGCGCATGCCCGAGGCGCAGACCTTGTTCACGGTCTCCGAAGGGACGTCCTTCGGGATCCCGCCCTTGATCTGGGCCTGGCGCGAGGGGATTTGGCCCTGGCCGGCCTGCAGGACCTGGCCGTAGGAGACCGCCTCGACCTGGTCGGGCTTGACGCCGGAGCGCTCGAGCGCTTCCTTGATCGCGATCCCGCCGAGGTCGGTCGCGTCGAGCGAAGCGAGCCCGCCGCCCATCTTGCCGAACGGGGTGCGGGCGGTGCCGAGGATCACGCTGCGGTTTCCGTTGCCGGCCATGCGGCGCAGAACCATACAGAGCGACGACGGCCGCCCGGAGGCGGCCGTCGGTCAAGCGGTACAGGCGAGCTGTGCTCAGGACACCTTCTTGTCGAACACGATTTCGCGCTTCACGATCTCCTTCAGATGGGTCGCGTTGCCGGCGAACTCCGCCTCGATGGTGGTGCGGTACTCGGAGAGGAAGTTGCCGCCCGAGATGTAGGAGTGATGGAAGTTCCCGTTCGCCTCGGTGTAGAGGGTCACCACGTTGTATACGAGCCCGGGAAGCGTCACGTAGGTGAGCTTGATCGGGACCCCTGGCGGCATGTTCTGGACACCAGCCACGTCCCCGAAGAGAAGGTTGCCGGAGATGTGGACCTCGGTCTGGGAGGCGTGATGCGGGAGGCCGTCGCCCCCCGTGTAGCAATCGGAGCAGTTGAGGTTGAGCGTCGGCCGGCACTTCGCAGCCGCGAAGCAGCCGGCGAGGACCTGGTTGCCGGGATTGGCCGCCGCCTGCTGCTGCTGCTGCGCCTGCTTCAGCTTCTTCAGGCACTTCTTCTTCGCCGGGCCCTTCTTCTTCTTGCACTTGGCCGGCTTGGCCGGCGTCAGCGTGCTGGCCGAAGCGCTCGGTCCGGCGTTGGCGCTGACCGGCGCGGCGATCACGGCGATGCTGAGCGCCGCGGCGGTGAGAATCGACAGACGGTTGAGACCTTTCACTTCACATACCTCCTCGTAGTGGACCCCTGAAGCTCTTGACGGTCAGAAAGCTATGCGGCCGGCAGCGCAGGCACCGTGACCTGCAGCACACCGCCCCGCTTGCGTGACCCCTCGCACGAAGCCTACCGTCAGGAGCCGGCGGTCTCCTGGGCGGCCTGGCTCGCGCGAACGAGCTCGACGATCTCGGGTGGAGCCTTCTCGGGCGTCCCGGCGTCGAACTGAGGCTGGGGGTCGTATTCGATCGCGAGCTGCACAGCCTGCGCGGCCGCGTCGCCGTAGATCTTCTGGACCAGGCCCAGCGCCATGTCGATTCCCGAGGAGACCCCGGCCGCGGTGACGATCTTGCCGTGCTCGACGACCCGATCGGGCACGACTTCGGCCCCCAGTTCGGCGAGCAGGTCGCGGACGAGCCAGTGGGTCGTCGCCGGCGCGCCGTCGAGCAGGCCGGCGGCGGCGAGCAGCAATGAGCCGGTGCAGACCGACGTGGTCCAGGTGCTCGTCTCGTGCACGCCGCGAATCCAGCCCAGGAGCTGCTCATCCTCGAGCAGGGCCCGCGTCCCGATGCCACCCGGGATGACGAGGATGTCCGGTGAATCGACCTCGCCCAGCGACTTCGAAGCGATCATCTCCAGGTTGCCGTCCTCGTTCGCAACCGGCCCTGGGTGGGAGGCGACGGTGACGCAGTCGGTGTCGGGCACCGCGTTGAGGACCTCGTGCGGGCCGACCCAGTCGAGCGCGGTGAAGCGCGGGTAGAGCAGGAAGGCGACTTGCATGGACGCCAGTATCTCCGACATCGAGGTTCGGGCGCGATCTCGGCGTGACTATGCTCCGCGCCGATGGACGTCGCCGTCGCCCAAACGCCGCTCGCCGAGCTCGACGCCGACCTGATCGCGGTCGGGCTCTTCGACGGCTCCGAGCTGCCGCCCGAGCTCGCGAGCGCGCCGGGCGCCGAGGACGCCAAGAGCGGCTTCAAGAAGACCGAGATCCTGCGCCCCGAGAGCCCCGGGCGGGTCGCGGTGATCGGGCTCGGCAAACGCGAGGACTGGGACGCCGAGCGCGCCCGGGTGGTCGGCGCGATCTCGGCCAAGGTCGCGCGCGCCCAGAAGGCGGGGTCGCTGGCCTGGTCGATCCCCGACGAGGGCGATCCCGAGGCGATCGCCGCGGCGCTGGTCGAGGGAGTGATCCTCGCCGCGTACCGCTTCGACCGCTTCAAGTCCAAGGACGACGATGACGACGAGCCCGAGAGCGACCTCGAGGCGCTGACGCTGCTCGGCGAGTCGACGCTCGCCGAGGCGGCCGAGACGGCGCGCGTCGCCGCCGAGGCCGCGAACCGGGCCCGCGAGCTCCAGAACCTGCCTTCGAACCTCGCCACCCCGAGCTACCTCGCCGAGCGCGCGAGCGAGATCGCCGATGCCCACGAGAAGCTCAGCGTCGAGATCCTCGACCGCAAGCAGATCGCCGCCAAGAAGATGGGCGGGCTCGTCGCCGTCTCGCAGGGAACCGACGAGGAGCCGCGGCTGATCGTCCTCCGCTACGCGGGAGGCGGCGAGGGCAAGAAGCTCGGGCTCGTCGGCAAGGCGGTCACCTTCGACACCGGCGGGATCTCGATCAAGCCCTCGGGCGGGATGCAGGAGATGAAGATGGACATGTCGGGCGGCGCCGCGGTGCTCGAGGCGGTCGGCGCGATCGCCGAGCTCGACATCGCCATCGACCTGATCGCGGTCATCCCCTCGACCGAGAACATGCCCAGCGGGCACGCGATCAAGCCCGGCGACATCATCACCCAGCTCAACGGCAAGACGGTCGAGGTCAACAACACCGACGCCGAGGGGCGGCTGATCCTCGCCGACGCACTCGCCTACTCGGTCGAGAACGGCGCCGAGCGGATCGTCGATCTCGCGACGCTGACCGGGGCGGTGCTCGTCGCGCTCGGCTCGACCTACGCGGCGCTGATCTCCAACGACGACGGGTGGGCCGAGACCGTACGAGAAGCCGGCGAGGAGACCGGCGAGCTGCTCTGGAGGCTGCCGCTCCACGACGAGTACAAGGAGATCACCAAGGGCGAGGTCGCCGACCTCACCAACGCCTCCGAGAAGCGCAAGGCGGGGACGATCTACGCGGGCTCGTTCCTCGAGGAGTTCGTCGACGAGGTGCCCTGGGCGCACCTCGACATCGCGGGCACCGCCTGGGACCAGGGCCGCGAGTACGTCGGCAAGGGCGCGACCGGTTTCGGGGTCCGGCTCCTGGTCGAGCTCGCCCAGGTACATTCGCGGTCATAGCCAACCGCAGGGAGGGACTCATGAGTACCAAGCAGGGAAGCTCACGCATCTGTTGCGCGCTGGTCGCTTCGGCCGCCGCGCTCGTACTCGCGCCGGCCGCGGCCAACGCCGTGACGATCGACGACTTCAGCGACGGGACGGGCACGATCAACGCGCCCGCACCGAGCCCTAACAATGCGGCGGTGACCGATAGCCCGCTCTCGGCCGCGAACACGGTTGGCGGCGTCCGGGATGTTCGCGTCGACCTGGGCGCGACAAATGGGCCTGGGTCCTCGATGTACGGGGAATGGAACAACGGCGTGGTCCCGGGCGCGATCCGGTTCACGGCGAACGCTCCCGGAGGCGGTTCCTACGGCACGCTGTTCTATGACGGAAACGCCGCGGGAACCACCTACTCGACGCTGGGACTCGACATCAGCGGGCCCGCCCCCGCGTTCGTGATCCGCGCCGACGCTTCCCTCGGGACCAGCATCTCCGTCATCGCATATACCGACGACGACATGCATTCGTCGTTCGGTTCCGTGGTTCTGCCGATGGCCGCGCCCCCGGCCACCTATACGCTCCCGGTCTCGGGCTTTGCGCAGAGCGGAGCAAACGGTCCCGCCGACTTCAGCAGGTCGGCGCCCTCGAGGTCCGCCATGGCGGCAGCGGATCCGGCCAGCAGGTCACGATCGAGGACATCAGCGTCGATCGCGACGGGGACACCGTTCTGACCCCGGTGGACTGCAACGACACCAACGCCGCCGCCAAACCCGGAGGATTCGACGTCCCGGGAAACGGGATCGACGAAGACTGCATCGGAGGCGACGCGATCGTCGCCGGCGGCGGAGTCGCGCCGTCTGCGAAACGGAAATGCCCAAAGGGCAAGAAGCAGGTCAAGCGCAAGGGCAAGAAGCGCTGCGTCAAGAAAAAGAAGAAGCGGCGCCGAGCGCCGGCCTGAAGAACTAGAGCGCCAGCAGCTGCAGCAGCTTGAGTCCGAAGCCGGTGTCGCCGTCGATCTTGACCCGGCCGCTGGCGACGCGGGCGAGCGCCTCCCGGCCCCGCGGCTTGGTCGGGTTCGGCAGGCCGCCGAGCCGCCCGCCCAGTGTCGGCACCGTGAGCAGGTGGACGATGTCCGGGAGGCTTCCGGCGATCACGAGGTCGGGCTTGCGCAGGTCGCCGTCCTCGAGCACGACCGTCCTCGGCTTGAACGCGATCCGCAGCGGCGAGAACTCCTCCGCGAAGCGGAAGACGACCCGGCCGCGGAGCTGAGCCGCGACCTCGGGCCGCTTCTCTATCCCGCGCTCGAGCAGGCCGAAGATGCTCGGCGCCACTCCGTCATCGACCATTCGGCCCAGGCGAACCTTCACACCCGGATGATCAGCGCTTCTTCCTCTTCTTGCATTTCTTCTTCTTCTTGCCCTGGGCCGCCGCGACGGCGCTCTTGCCCTTCTTCTTCTTCTTGCGGCACTTGGGGCGCGGGGGCGTTTCGGGCGGGGTGAGGGGGGTCACCACGCTCCCGCCGGCCGGGGAGGGGCCCTCGAAGGCGCCGATGTCGCAGGCCGGGCCGATCGGGCGCGCGACCCCGCGCTGGTCGACGTTCGCAATGTGAACGCCACCGCACTCGCCGACCGGAATCCGGTCGATCGCAGCGCTGCCGGGCGGCAGGGCCATCGTCTGGGTCGGGCCACCGTTGGACGCGAGGCCGCCCAGCAGCGGGTTCCCGAGACTGTTCTCGGGGCAGTCCGCGTCGGCGGGGAAAGCAAGGTTGAAGCTCTCGCCGGAGGGTGTCCCCGGTGGGCAGTTGTTGACCGTCGCGCCGCCGGCGACGTTGTCGACAAGGAGGGTGCGGTGGATCGTTTCCGCGGCCCCCGTCAGGTGATAGGCGACCGGGATTCCCGCCGGGGCCGTGTTGTCGGCGATCGTGGCGTTGAGGAGGTCGTAGTCCGAGGCCCCCGTCGCTCCGATCGCGGCACCGGTGGAGGTTCCGCCGCCACCGATCCCGAGCTGGCCGACGCGGTTGCCGGTCACCGTGATGTTCTCCATCAGCACGAACCCGGTGACGTAGATGGCGCTGCCGCCGCCGGCGTCGCCGCCGGCGCCGCCGAACGCGGTTCCGCCGTCGCCCGAGCTGTTCTCGGCGAAGGTTGAGTTGACGACCGCCCCTCCGCCCGCGCCGGGAGCGAGGCCGCCGCCGTCGCCGCCGTCGCCGCCGTCGGGGGTCCCGGAGCCGCCATCGCCCGCGTGGTTGTCGACGACGGTCAGGTTCGAAAACTCGCCGGAGACGAAGTTGCCGCCCATGCCACCGCCGTTACCGCCGGAGCCGCCGTTGCCGGCGGCTCCGACGCCGCCGCTCCCTGCGATGTTGCCGCGCAGGACGACGTTGTCGAGCGTCCTCTCGTCGTCTCCGAGCAGGAAGAGGCCTCCTCCATCGCCGCCGAAGCCGCCGCTGTCCCCCCCTCCGCCGATCCCGGCCTGGCTGTCGCGAATCACGACGTTCTGAAGCGTGAAGAAGTCGGCGGTGCTCTGGATCGCGCCCCCGTTCCCGCCGGCGCCGCCACCGCCCCCAATGTTGTCCATGCCATTCGGGGCCCGGCCCTCGGCAAGGGTCAGGTTCCTGATCGTGACCGTGTTGCCGTCGCCGATCAGGTCGAAGATCCGGCTCGTGAGATTGGCGTCGACGGTCGTCGCGGCGGGGCCCTGCCCCTCGATCGTCAGCGACTTGTCGAACTGGATCTGGCCCGAGCTCAGGACCGGATTGATGCTTGGGGCGATCGTGATCGTGTCCCCGTCCAACGCCGTGTCGATCTGGCCCCGGAGCGTGTTCGCCCCCGCGTCCCCGGAGCTCGTCACCGTGCCCGCGACCGCAGGCTGCGCGGCGAGTCCCAACGCCCCCATCGCGATCGCGGCGATCGTCGCTGCCTTCCCTGCCTGCATGCTTCCCCTTTTCGCTCGGTGGCGCGGACCGTTCCGCGGCCGGTCGCGAAAATCTAGCGGAGCCCGATCCTGCGCGTGCGGGTCCTCACGACTCCATGATCATGCAGGTGGAGGTCCCCGTGGCGAGCAGCTTGCCGGTCTCGATGTCGGTCAGCCGCGCCTCGACAGTCGCCTGGCGGCGGCCGCGGTGCAGGACCTCGGCCTCGGCGCGGACGACGCCGGTGTCGCGGGTGATCGGGCGCACGAGCTTGACCTCGATCGTCAGCGTCGTGTAGGCGGCGCCCTTGGCGAGCGTCGTGTGGACCGCGCAGCCCATCGCCGAGTCGAGCAGGGTCGAGGCGTAGCCGCCGTGGACGACGCCGATCGGGTTGTAGTGCTCCTCGCCCGGCTGGCCCTCGAAGGTCGCCCGCCCCTCCTCGAAGCTGACCGGAGCGAAGTTCATCGTCACCGCGATCGGCGGCGGCGGGACGTCGCCGGCGACGATCGCGCCGATGTACTCGGGCCCCGACATCTCGAGCCCCAGCGAGGCCGTCTGCATCGGGTCCTGCCAGACGAGCTCACGGCGGCGCGTCGCCTCGGGGCTCTTGTCCGCGTGCACGAGCGCGGACTCTAGTGCGGCGCTCAACGAGACCCGGTTCGGCGCCGATCGGCGTCCTGACGCTGCTGGGGCGCCGGGAAGAGCAGATCGCGCATGATCTCCTCGTTGCTGAGCTGGACCCGGCCGGGGTTGAACTTGATGATCGGCTTGCGACGCTTCATGCTGGCCTCCTGGTCGATTGGTTGCTTCATGCAACCTTGTGCCGGTCAGGCTACCACAGTAGGTTGCGTCAAACAACCAAGTGTGCGAGAATCACACTTGTGCTGAAGAGCGATTACACAGGACAGATCTGCTCGATCGCCCGCTCGCTCGAGCTGGTCGGCGAGCGCTGGACGCTGCTCGTGATCCGCGACATCTTCCGCGGCAAGCGCCGCTTCGACGAGATCCAGCAGTCGCTCGGGGTCGCCCGGAATGTCCTCACATCGCGGCTCGAGCGGCTGGTCGAGGAGGGGATCCTCGAGCGCCGCCCCTACAGCGAGAAGCCACCCCGCTACGAGTACTTCCTGACCGAGAAGGGGCTCGACCTCTGGCCGGTCCTCGTCAGCCTCATGCACTGGGGCGATCAGCACTTCGCCGACCAGGGCCCGCCGATGATCCTGCTCCACAAGGGCGACTGCGGGGGCAAGGTCAGCGACCGTGGCATCTGCGAGAGCTGCGGCAAGGAGCTCACCGCTCGCGAGGCGACGATCGTCGACGGGCCCGGGATGCCGGAGCGCTTCCGCAGCACCGAAGCCAGCCCCGCGTAAGATCCCGCGCCGTGGACTTTGGGCTGACCGACGAGCAGCGGCTCCTGCGCGACACGGTGCGCGACTTCGCGCGCAACGAAGTCGCGCCGGTCGCCGAGGAGCTCGACCGCGAGAAGCGGTTTCCTTACGAGCTGGTCGCGAAGCTCGGCGACCTCGGGCTGATGGGGATCCCGTTCCCCGAGGAGTACGGGGGCGGCGGCGCCGACACGCTCTCCTACGCCCTCGCGGTCGAGGAGCTGGCCCGCGTCGACTCCTCGGTCTGCATCACGATGGCCGCCCACACCTCGCTCGGGACGATGCCGATCTACCTCTGGGGCACCGACGAGCAGAAGAGCGAATGGCTGCCGGAGCTGACATCCGGTCGAAAGCTCGCCGCCTTTGGGCTGACCGAGCCCGAGGCCGGATCCGACGCGGGCAACGTGCGGACGACCGCGGAGCTCGACGGCGACGAGTGGGTGGTCGACGGCGCGAAGCAGTTCATCACCAACTCCGGCACCGACATCTCCGGCTGCGTGACGATCACCGCGGTCACGGGCGGGAACGGGCAGAAAGAGATCTCGAACATCATCGTCCCGAACGGGACGCCCGGCTTCGAGGCCGGCGAGCCGTACCGCAAGATGGGCTGGAACGCCTCCGACACGCGGCCGCTGACCTTCGACGGGGCGCGGGTCCCGGAGTCGAACCTGCTCGGGCCGCGCGGGATGGGCTTCAAGCAGTTCCTCCAGATCCTCGACGGCGGCCGGATCGGGGTCGCGGCGATGGGCGTCGGCGTGGCCCAGGGCGCTCTCGACGAGGCGATCAAGTACGCGAAGGAGCGCCAGGCGTTCGGCAAGCCGATCTCGAAGTACCAGGCGATCCAGGCGAAGATCGCCGACATCTCCTCTCAGATCGAGGCCGTGCGGCTGCTCGTCTACCGCTCGGCGCTGGAGAAGGACGCGGGCGAGAACTTCACCCTCACCGCCGCCCAGGCGAAGCTGCTCAGCGGCCGGCTCGCGGTCCGCGCGACCGAGGAGGCGGTCCAGATCCACGGCGGCTACGGCTACATCGAGGAGTATCCGGTCTGCCGCTTTTACCGCGACGCCAAGATCCTGACGATCGGCGAGGGCACCGACGAGGTCCAGCAGATGGTGATCGCGCGCCAGCTCGGCTGCTGATCCGGACGACCCCGCGAACCACTACGCTGCCACCAACGGCAAGGGCGACTGAAAGGGCACAGATGCGCGGGGTCCGACGGCATGTGGGAATTGGGATTGCGACGGCACTCGGGGCGTTGGCATTCGCGCCCGCAGCGGGCGCCGCGACCTTCACCGGGAGCGCCACCCCGACGGCGCCGCTCGGCGCGTCGATCGTCGATACCGCGACCATTGACGTCGCCCCTCCAGCCGGGATGACACCCACGGGGACGATCATCTTCAACGTCTATGGCCCCAACGACCCGATCTGCGCCGCCCCGATCCCGGCGGCGCATCGCGAGATCCCCGTCAACGGCGACGGGAGCTACGTCTCGAATCCGCCGTTCACCCCGACTGCGATGGGGACGTACTACTGGGACCTCGCCTACACGGGCGGGAACTACCCGGATCTCGCTGCGCCCTGCAACCCGCTGAACACGGCGCAGACGTCGATCATCGGCCCGCCGCTCCCGCCGGTCGTCGCGACCCCGGTGGCGCCGACCGTCACCCCGAAGAAGAAGTGCAAGAAGGGCCGCAAGCTGAAGAAGGGCAAGTGCGTTAAGAAGAAGAAGCGCAGGAAGTAGCGCGGTGAGAGCTCGCCTGGCGCAGAGCCCTTGGTTCATCGTGGTCACCCTGGGCCTCGTCGCCGCCGGCATCTTCGGAATCCCCAAGCTGCTCGACGAAGCCGGGATCAGCGGCGACCCGTGGACGTTCGAGGAGACGCTGCCCGAGGTCACCGACGACTTCGGCGAGGACGCCAAGGTCGTCTCGATCTCGGCCGGGGGCGGCGCGGTCAAGTACGAGGTGATCGGGGACGACGGACAGGTCCACGTCCGCGACTACTTCGTCGAGAGCGAAGATCTCAGCGGCGCCGCGACGGGGCAGACCAGGAGGACGGAGAACTCCGAGCGCCCGGCGACTCCCGAGGACACCGCCGCGGCGAAGGTGGCGCTCGGCGACCTCGACAAGGACGTCGTCGAGCAGATGTGGGAGGACGCGGACTTCCCGTCCGACGGATCCTCTGCGGCGCTGACCGGCACCGAGTGGGCGCTGTCCTCCGGCGCCCGCCCCTTCGACCGCTACCTCGCCAACGCCGACGGCAGCGACGTGCGTCAGACCAAGTCCAAGGAGGACACGTTCGGCCCCGCCCCCGAGGCGGGCCAAGCGCCGCAGGGCATCCCCGATCCCGGGGGTCAGGCGGAGAACCTGCAGGCGCTCGGCGACTGCATCCAGGCGGCGGGAACCGACATCGCCGCGATTCAGAAGTGCCAGGCCACCGCGCCTTAGTCAGTCCGCGGGAATCGCGCTGACTTCGTCGCCCTGGCGGTCGGCGACGTCGGTCGCGCGGCCGACGCCGATCCTGATCCCGTAGTGCTCGCAGAGCTGGAGCTCCTGTTTGGCGTTCAGCGTCTGGTTGGCCTTGAGCTTGGGTGAGCTGCGCAGCGCCTCGCGCTCGTAGGCGACCCAGATCCGGCCGGCGCCGTGGGCGACGTGCTCGAATGGGACCGCCGCCTCGCCGGCGAACCTCGCCATCTTCACGATCACCCACTTCGGCGCCCCGGAGTGCGCGTCGACGTGGATGCCGCTGACCTTGCCGACGTTGCGCCCGCCCCAATCCTCGACCCGGGCCCCGATCCAGCCCATCGCCTCATCGAGGCTCGGGAGCGGCGGCGGCTCGCTCGCCTTCTTCGTCTTCTTCCTCGTCTTGCGGGCCTTGGTCTCAGCCATCCTGGCGCTCCAAGAGCTCGGCGGCGGCGCTCGCGGGGTCGAGCTCGCGGCGGACGACGCGCTCGAGCAGCTCGGCGGTTCCGGGGTCCTCGGCGACCGCGGCCTCGAGCGCGCGGCGCATGCGCGACGCGGCGAGCTCGAGCACCTCGTTGCGGAGGTTGCGCGCCCGGCGCTCCTCGAGCGTCCCCTCGGCCTCGATGTGCTCGCGGTGCTCGGTGATCTTCTCGGCGAGCTCGGCGACGCCCTCCCCCTTCGCGGCTTCGGTGCGCAGGATCGGCACCCGCCAGGAGACGTCGGGGCCGAGCGCGAGCACGCCCCTGATCTCGCGGATCATCGTGTCGGTCATCGGGTGGTCGGCCTTGTTGACGACGATCACGTCGGGGATCTCCATCACCCCGGCCTTGAGCGCCTGGATCGAGTCGCCGGAGCCGGGCATCAGCACGAGGACGATCGTGTCGCCGTGATCGACGATGTCGATCTCGGCCTGGCCGACGCCGACGGTCTCGATGAAGACGTCGTCCTTGCCCGACGCGTCCATCAACAGTGCCGCCTGGAGCGTCGCCTCGGAGAGCCCCCCGAGGGCTCCCCTGCTCGCCATCGAGCGGATGAAGACCCCGCCGTCCAGGAAGTGGTCGGAGAGCCGGATCCGGTCGCCGAGCAGCGCCCCGCGCGTGAACGGGCTCGACGGGTCGATCGAGAGCACCGCGACGTCGCGCTCGGCCTTGCGCATCTCGGCGGTCAGCGCCCCGATCAGCGTGCTCTTGCCGACTCCGGGCGGGCCGGTGAGCCCGACGATCCGCGCCTTGCCGGTCCGCGGATAGACCTCGCGCACGAGCTCCCAGCCGGCCGGGTCGTCGTTCTCGATCAGCGTGATCGCGCGCGCGAGGGCGCGCCTGTCACCGCCCACGAGGCGCTCGGCGAGCGACTGCTCGGTCTTCGCACTGGTCATGAAGGCGAGTCTAATAGCGGTCAGGGATGATCTTCGGCCGTGATCCGAACGCTCAGATTCCTGGCCGCCAACGGCATGCTCAACCTCAAATACGGCCGCCTCCTCTACCGCTACCTGTGGAGGCGCTTTTTCACCAGCGCCGGCTGGCGCTGGAAGACCGACGGGTTCGTCTTCTTCGGCCGCGACCTCCAGCTACAGATCGCCAAGGGCGCCGAGGTCCGCTTCGGCGCCTTCAGCTGGATCGGCGATGGGACCAAGATCCGCGTCCACGAGGGCTTTGTCGAGATCGGCGCAAAGACCGTGATGGGCCAGGAGTGCACGATCTCGGCCTACGAGCGGCTGCGGATCGGCGAGCAGTGCGTGATCGCCGACCGGGCGATGTTCATCGACTTCGACCACGGGGTGGTCGAGGTCGAGCGCGCCGTCCGCCACCAGGGGATCTACACGCGTCCGGTGACCGTCGGCTCGAACGTCTGGATCGGCTACAACGCCTGCGTCCTGCGCGGGGTCCAGGTCGGTGACAACTCGATCATCGGCACCAACGCCGTCGTCACCGGCGACGTGCCCGCGAATGCGGTCGTCGGCGGCGTGCCGGCGAAGCTGATCCGGATGCGCGAGACGCCGAAGACGCTGCGCTGGCCGAACCCGGTCGAGCCCGGCTCAGACCGTCTTCCCGGAGGCGAAGAGGATCAGCCCGATCACGATCACCGCTCCGCCTGAGACCCAGTAGACCGTCTCCTCGGTCCGCGTCGCCGCGACGAGGAGCGCGATCCCGACCCCGATCAGCGGCAGCCCGATCGAGATCGGGACGCTGACGTTGTGGCCCGAGCCGAGGGTCGGGCCGCTGCGGATACGCCGGCGCGGGGGCCGGCGCTCGCTCAAGCCCGGCTCGCCTCCCCGACGAGCTCGTTGTAGACGGCCTCGGTGCGCTCGGCGACGTCGCCCCAGTCGAAACGGCGGAGGTGCTTGAACGCCTCGGCGGTCAGCCGCCGGCAGAGCTTGGCGTCGTCGAGGACCCGGATCGTCATCTCGGCCAGCGAGTGCGGGTCGCGGGCGCGGAAGCGGAGCCCGACCTCGTCGTGGGGGACGACCTCGCGCAGCCCGCCGGTGTCGGCGACGATGCAGGGGCAGCTCGAGGCCATCGCCTCGAGCGCGACGAGCCCGAACGGCTCGTAGATGGAAGGCACGACGCAGACGTCGGCGATCCGGTAGAGCGAATGCAGGACATCGTCGCCGATCCAGCCGAGGAACTTGCCGTGCTCCATCAGCCCGAGCTCATCCGCCTGGCGGCGGAGCTCCTCCTCGTGGGTCCCCGAGCCGGCGACGATGAAGCGCGTCTTCGGCAGCCGCTCGATGATCTCGGGCAGGGCTTCGAGCGCGTCCTGGAAGCCCTTCTCGTAGACGAGCCTCCCGACCAGCAGAATCAGCGACTCGTCCTCGGAGGCGAACTCGGCCCGCAGCCGCTTGAGCTCGGCCTCGTTCTGGGGCTGGAGGTCCTCGGGGTCGATCCCGTTCGAGATCACCTCGACCTTCTCGGGGTCGACGCCGAAGACGTCGACGATCTGCTCGCGCATGAAGGTCGAGCAGGCGATCACCCGGTCGGAGCGGTTGGTGATCCAGCGCTCGACGCCGTGGATGTAGGTCTGCGGGTGCTCGATGATGTGGCCCTGGTGGCGCCCGTACTCGGTCGCGTGGATCGTCGTCACGAGCGGCGCCTCGAAGCGCTTCGCGAGGTGGTCGCAGGCGTTGGCGACCAGCCAGTCATGGCCGTGGACGAGGTCGAAGTCGTAGCGGTCGCCGAGCTCGACGCCTGCCGCGAGCATGTCCGAGTTCATCCGCTCGACCCAGGCGACGAACTCGCCGAGGTCGGTTGGGCGGGTCGGCTCGAGCACGCGGTGGACGTGGACCCCGGCCATCTCCTCCTCGGCGGGAGACTCCTCCCCCCCGCGGGTCAGGACGTGGACCTCGACCCCCTGGCCGACGAGCCCCTCGGAGAGCTTGCGCACGTGGCGCGCCAGCCCGCCCTCGATCAGCGGCGGGTACTCCCAGGAGAGGATCAGTACGCGTGTCATTTGGTGTGTGCGGGGAGGCGCTCAGGGCTCGAACAGCGGGGCGAGGCTGAGATCGGGTGCGAGGTTGCGCATTCGAGGCTCGGGCGCCTGCTCGGAGTCTATGGCCTCGAGCATCGACTGGCCGTGCGTGATCGCGCGCCGGTACGCGTAGTCGCCCGCCTGGCGGCGCTTGTCGAGGAACGCCCAGTCGCTCGCCTGGACCGCGAGCAGCTCGCGGGCGGCGCGGGCGGCCCCCTCGGGGGCGAGACGATCGGAGGAAAGTGCGCGCAGCAGGCTGAGCTCGAGCCTCCGCGAGCCCCAGGCCATGTCGGCGACCGGCGGCGAGTCCCAGGTCGAGAGGTCCTTGTGCTCGCCCCAGCTCGACTCGCTCAGCTCCCGCGGCTCGGCGTCGTGCTCGGCGAGCGCCTCGGAAAGCTTCAGCATCCGCACTCCGTGCTCGCCGGCCGCCGCGATCAGCGCCGCGAGCCAGTCCGGCCCCTGCGACCACCAGTGGCCGAGCAGCTCGGTGTCGATCGCGAAGACGACCAGCCCGCGGCGGCCCCGGGCGTCGGCGAACGAGCTGAGGCGCGCGGCGATCGACTCGAGGAACGAGCCCGCGTCCCCGGCCGCGCGCCGCGCGGCCCCCTCGGCGTCGAGCGGCTCGCCGTCGATCGACCAGAGGCGGGTGCCGTTCTCGGAGAGGCGGTGGAATTCGGAGTACGCGCCGTGCGACGGATACCCGTTCCGCGCCCAGAGCAGCTCGACGCTCGGCCAGTCGATCGTGAACGCGACCGGCCCGGCGGCGGTCGCCGCGGGGACGAGCGCCGCGAGCGGCTCCGGGACCCGGCTCTGGTCGAGGCAGGTGTAGGCGATCCCGCGCTCGGCGAGCAGCGACTCGAGCCCGGGCGCGTAGGCGCACTCGGGGAGCCAGAAGCCGTTCGGGGCGCCGAAGCGGCGGGTGTGCGAGCGCAGCCCGGCGTCGATCTGCAGCCGCCGCCCCTCGCGGGTCGCCAGCTTCGGCAGCACGGCGTGCGTCGCCGCCGAGGCCATCAGCTCGACGCGCCCGTCGCCCGCGGCTCGCTGGAACGCGGCGAGCGCCCCTCCCCCCTGCTCGAGGTCGGCGATCGCCCGGGCGTAGCGCTTCGCCTCGGCGTCGGCGGCCGCGGCGAGCGCGCCGTCGGACGCCTCGCGGTCGAGCTCCGCGGCGCCGAGCCTGTGCTCGCGCAGGAACGCGAGCATCCTCTCCTCGACCCCCTCGGCCTCGAGCTGGTCGGCGAGCACCGGGGTGACGGTCATCGTCAGCTTCTCGGCGACGTCGAGCACCGGCAGGTAGGAGCGCGCGACCGCGTCGAACAGCCACTCCTCGCCGAACGGGTAGGTCCCGAAGCCCTCGACGTAGGGCATGTGGCTGTGGAGGACGACCGCGAGGTCGCCGACGGAGCGGTCAGGCATGGCAGACGGCAACGAAGTCCAGCGCGCCGTCGAGGTCCCTCGTCGACGAGAGCTTGAAGTCGCTCGCGCTGATCGCGGGGATGAAGCGGTCGTAGAAGGGCTTCGTGATTCGCAGCGCGCGGTGGACGGGGTCCCAGCCGAGCTTGACCGCCGCCTGGTGGACGCGCAGCTTGCGGGCGTGGAAGAGGCCGAGGATCTCGACCGAGGTGAAGCGCGGCTCGAGCAGCTCACGGTACTGGCCGGGGTCGTACTCGCGCAGGTGCCAGGGGTTCTCCGACTTCTCGGCGCCGGGCGGCGCCAGGGTCAGCCGGTTGGGGGTCGAGACGTAGGAGACCGGGGCGATCCGCGCGAAGCGGTCGAGCAGCTCGCCGGGCTCGTGGATGTGCTCGATCGTCTGCAGGAAGACGACGGCGTCGACCGGCTCGTCGAACTCCTCGACCAGCGTGCGGCGGAAGCTGAGGTTGTCGCGGCGGTAGCGCGCCGTCGCGTGCGCGTGGGCTTCGGGGTTGGCGTCGACCCCGATGACCTCCCGGGCGGTTGCCGCCAACAGGTTCGACCCGTAGCCCTCGCCACAGGCGAGGTCCACCACCCGCAACCCCGCGCAACGCTCCGCTATCCACTCGTAGACCGCGACGTGGCGCCGGTACCAGTAGTTCTCCTCGGGCACGTCGGGGAGCGTGCGCTCGCCGGTCAGCTCGAGCGGCGGCACGCCGTCGGGCTGATCGCGCTGGATGTAGGCGGGCTCGCTCATCGGCGCCAGGTTAGATAGATCTCGGACTTGCGCCCGGGAGAGCACCACCAACTCGATCATCGCCTCGAATACCGGCGGCAACCCCGGCTTCACGAACTGCTTCAGCCTCCCGGACTCGGCGGCGGCCACAACATCTCCTTCAACGGAACCGGCTGCCCCGCCTCCTACGCGACCGGCGACCCGCTGCTCGGCCCGCTGCAGAACAACGGCGGGCCCACGCAGACGCGGGCGGTCGGCGCCGGCGGCGCCTCCGTCGATGCGATCGCTCCAATGAGCGGCCCCTGCGCCCCGCTCGACCAGCGCGGCGTCACCCGACCCCAGGGGAGCGGATGCGACATCGGGGCGTACGAGCTCGAGCCGGCCGCGTAAGAAGTGCAAGAAGGGGCGCAAGCTGAAGAAGGGGCAAGTGCGTGAAGAAGAAAAAGAAGTAGCGGGCCCCCGCTACCTAGCAAGGGCCCCTCACTCCGAGGGGCCCTTGTCTTTCAGGCCTTCTTCTTCTTCACGCACTTCCGCTTGCCGTGCCGCTTGACCAGCTTCCGGCCTTTCATGCACTTCTTAGTGGCTGGTGGCGGTGTGGTGGCCCCGCCGCCTGGCGGTGGGGTTGGCGGTGGTGCTGGTGGCGGTGGTGCTGCGACCTCGAGCTCAAAAGCCCCGATGTCGCAGGCCGCGCCCTGCGGGCGAGTGATGCCGCGCTGGTCGGTGGCAGGGGGCCCACAGGCGCCGGCCGCGTTGAAGGCGGGACTGCCGGCGTCAATCGCCATCGTCTGAGTCCCTCCGCCGTTCGCGGCGAGTGCCATGAGAAGCGGGTCCGCAGCGAGTGGAGTGCCGGTGACCGTTCCGCTACCCACGTGCGACGTCGAGAGCACGATGTCCGTTCCGTCCAGCGCGATGTTGCTTGTCGCGGTGTTGGTCCCCCCACCGACGACCGTGGCTGCCGCGTCCGAGCGCACGGCGGTGGCGCCGCCATTGACGAAGATGGACCCGGTGGCGAGGGTCGAGGCGGCGTAGGAGTGGCCACCGATGTCGCCGGTGTCGTTGCCCATGTATCCGGTATTGAAGATCCCGCCGGATGAGCCCCCAGCCGCGTTGTCGGCGACGGTCGAGAACGTGACCGTGATGTCACCGTTGAGGTTGAAGATCGCCCCACCGAGGCCCTGGCCCACGCTACCCGTACCGCCTGCACCGACCGCACCGCCCACGGCGCTGTTGCCAGCCAGCGTCGAGTTGGTGATGGTGACCTGGCCCTGATGATTGAAGATCGCTCCGCCCATGCCGGCGCCGCCCCCGCCGCCACTTTGTCCGGGGCCGGCCACGGCACCGTTGCCGGCCCCGTAACCACCGAGGCCGGCGACTCCAAAGTCACTGCCACCTCCGCCGCCGCCAAACCCACCGCCTCCCCCGTTGCCGCTGAGCGCGGTTGAACCGCCTCCGCCGAAACCACCGCCACCGCCACTGCCATTCGCGCCCGCGCTTCCTCCGCCCCCACCGACTCCGCCGCCGCCACCGCCTCCCGCGTCGAGGGTTCCGAGGCCGCCGTTTCCGAAGCCGCCTCCCGCGGCTGAGTCAAAGCTCGGATCGCCGCCGCCCCTGGCGCCGCTGCCGCCACCATCGCCGGGTGTACCGGGCGCGCTCACAGCTCCGCCTTGGCCGGCAAGTCCCGTATTGGGCCCACCGCCGGCGCCTCCGGACCCGCCAGCCAGGCCGTTCTCGGTGCCGCGGAACCCGCCCCCGCCGCCGCCGCGATCGGAGGAAAGGGCCCCGCCGCTGCTTGCGCCGGTGAAGGTGCCTCCTCCGAATCCGCCGCCGACGAGTCCGGAGGCATTGCTGCCGATGCCTCCACCGGCACGGGTGGTCCCTGCGACTCTGGTGGCGCCGCCGGTCGCGTAGCTGTTGGTGATCGTCACCCGTTTGAGCGCGAGGTCTCCCTGGTTGTAGATCGCCCCGCCCATGCCGGCGCCGCCGCCCCCGTTGCTGGAATCGCCGCCCTTTGCGAGACCTCCCTGGAGCGTCAGATCTTCAAGGGTGAGTGTTCCCGGGCCGGGGGTCGCGTAGGCCAAGGTGTCCGCAGCGGCCGCATCGGCGCCGACGAAGATGAGGCGGAACGGGGGCGTCGCAATGTCCGCCACGCGCTGGATCGTCGCGCCGTTGCCAACGATCGTGATCGGACTGGCGATCGCCGGCAGCGCCGCGGGCCCATACCACGAGTCGTAGTTGTCGCCGGCGCTGGCGTACGCGCCCGTGTACGTATAGGTGCATCCTGGCGCCAGCTCGATGATGGTGAGATCAGGTGTGTTGTTTGCGTCAAGAATCGCCGTTTTCAGCGCGACTGGGTCGCACGGGATCTGCGCAGCTTCGGCTCGAGCCGAGAAGCCGGGGAGAAGGAGGGCGAGGAGAAGCACCGGAACGGTCACCCACGGCTTGCAGCCTCTATGCACCCCCGTATCGATGTTCCGACCCTATCGCTCCCTGGCGGCGAAAACAAATGCGCGGAAGTTGCGCCGGTCTTCGGCTACTCGTCGAGCGTCGCGCGCGCTTGAACAGACGCGGCTGCGAGGGCTCTAAACGGCGAGCTTCTTCGCGCGCTTCTTGCACTTCTTGCGCGCCTTCTTCTGGGTGCTGCTTCCCATGC
The DNA here is from genome assembly GCA_963817065.1 of uncultured Solirubrobacterales bacterium. Taxonomy (GTDB): domain Bacteria; phylum Actinomycetota; class Thermoleophilia; order Solirubrobacterales; family 70-9; genus CAWFMO01. The sequence goes on along the minus strand of CAWFMO010000001.1, from coordinate 843,790 downwards.
AAAGGGGCCCCTTCGAATCAGAGGGCCTTTGTGGTCTCCCGGATCCTTGCCGGGTGGTAGCGAGAAACGGATCGGGCCCCCGCTATGTCTCTCACTCGGAAGGGAGGAGCCGACGCCCGGCCGGAGAGTGCCGGGCTGCGGGCGATCCGACTAACCGCGGGCAGATATCTGTTGTACGGACCACCCGTTGCCATCCGGATCGGCGAAGAAGACGAACCCCACGTTGTCGAGCGGGTCTGCCTCAGGACTGGGATTCTCGCCCAAGACCTCGACCTCGCTCACATCCACTCCTCGCTCCGCGAGCTGAGCCCGCGCCGCGCGGACGTCGGATACGACGAGCTGGAGACCCTTGAGCGAGCCCGGTTGCATGTCAGCCGCAGCTCCCTCGCGTATGACGATCGAACAGCCAGACCCGCGCGGGGTGAGCTGAACGACGCGGTTCCCCTCGATGACCTCGACGTCGTGGTCCACGTTGAAGCCGATTTGCTCGGCGTAGAACGCCTTTGCGCGATCCACGTCCGAGACGGGAACCACCACCACTTCAAGCGTCCAATTCATGAAGTCTCTCCTGCTCAGCTCGGTCATTGCCGGTCCTTTCTCGATTGTCCTAATACCGACCGGTCGCCGCGCGAAAACTCATCGGTCAGGCGGAGGCCACGCTGGGCGATCGTCACGCGTACGAGATCTCGGTCTGGTCCTCACCCACCGGCGGCACCCAGTACGGGGCCGCCTCAGACAACTACCCCGCCGCCTGCACCGACACCGGCCAGGGCTGCAAGGCGGGGACCGCGGGCGAGATCTACGCCCGCTCGGTCCCCGGGGTCACCCCCTCGCGGTTCATCACCTACTTCCAGGCCCAGGCCGCGCTCGCCAACTCCGGCAAGCGCCTGCCCACAAACGCTGAGTGGCAGCAGGCGGTCGCCGGCACCCCCGACTCGACCGCCTGCAACGTCTCCACCGGGTCGGTCGCGAGCACCGGCGCCAATCGCCGGCTGCGTCTCGAACTTCGGCGCCAACGACCTGGTCGGAAACCTCTTCGAGTGGGTCGGCGACTCCGTGCCCGCCTCCACGGGCTGCACGAGTTGGGGCGCCGTCGGCACCTTCAGCAGCGACGACTTCATGTGCCTCTCGGGCGCCTCGCCCGCCGCAACCTGCCCCGGTGCCCCGGTTCGTGGCGGCTCGCAGTGGATCTCAGGCAGGCAGCTTGGTCTGTTCGCTGATGCGCTCACGGTGGTAGCGAGGGACGGATCGGGCCACCGCTACCCTTCCCCGCCATGCCCGCGTCGCCCTCGGACACACCCGAGCACATAAAGGAGGTCAACTGGCGCTACCACGACGCCGCGGCCGACTCCTACGACAGCAAATGGGGGATCGACTTCGGCCCGGTCGGCCAGGGCCAGGTCAAGGGCAAGATCGTCAAGGCGCTCGGGCGCGCCCCCGCCCAGCCGTTCGAGGAGGCGCTCGAGATAGGCGCCGGCACCGGCTACTTCTCGCTCAACCTGCTCCAGTCGGGGCTGATCCGCCACTCGACCGCGACCGACATCTCGCCGGGGATGCTCGAGGCGCTGAGCGCCAACGCCTGGCGGCTCGGGGTCAGCGTGCGCACCGTCCGCGCCGAGGCCGAGATGCTGCCGTTCGAGGACTCGAGCTTCGACCTCGTCTTCGGCCACGCCGTGCTCCACCACATCCCCAACCTCTCCCGCGCCTTCGCCGAGTTCCGCCGCGTGCTGCGGCCCGGCGGGACGCTGATCTTCTGCGGCGAGCCCTCGCGCTACGGCGACCTGATCGCCGCCGTTCCCAAGTACAGCGCCCGCGCCGCGGCGCCCTTATGGCGCCTGCTGATGGGCGCCCACAAGCGGCGGCCCGACCCCAGCTCACGAGGGAACCGGGCACGAGCTCGAGCCCGAAGTCGACGTCCACGCGTTCTCGCCCTCAGATCTGCGCCGGTTCGCCAACGGCGCCGACCTCGATGGCGTACGGGTCCGCGGCGAGGAGCTGCTCGCCAACTTCCACGGCTGGACCGCGCGCACCCTCGAATCGACCGCCGAGCCCGACGAGGTCCCGATCGCCTGGCGGAAGTTCGCGTTCTCGAGCTACCTCACCCTCCAGCGCATCGACAGCGAGCTGCTCGAGCCGCGGCTACCCCCTCAGCTCTTCTACAACCTGCTCGTCTCCGCCCGCCGTCCCGCCTGACGCTCAGCCGAACGTGAACGCGTAGCCCGAGATTCCGGGCGCGAAGTTGAGCGTCAGCCGGTGGCGCCCGGCGCGCGGCAGGTCGACGAGGCGGTAGAGCCGCTGCTCGGAGATCCGGGCGACGCCGCCGCTCACATCGGGGCCGGCGAAGCGCTGCGGGAGCGGCTCGCCGTCGAGCTCGACCCGCAGCGGCCGCGTCGCGTCGGTCGAGCCGAGGACGAGGAAGACCTTCTCGGCGCCGACCTCGGCCTCGATTGACGCCCCGGCGCCCGCCTCGGCGCTCTCGGGCCCGACCGACCACTCGCCGCCGTAGGCGAAGCGGTCGGGCGGGAGCGAAGCGCGCGCCGACCCGAAGTCCTGCTCGCCGACCGCGATCTTGCCGTTCGCCCAGCCGGTCGCGCGCTCGGCGCCGAGGTAGGTCTCCGGCGTCGTCACCCCGGGCGAGGCCGCCTCGGCGCGGCGCGTCTTCGCGCCCGCTCCGAGCGACGCGTCGCCGCGCTCGCGGAGCAGGGTGCGGATCGCCTGCTCGGTCTTCCCGTAGTCGCCCTCGCCGAAGTGCGCGTAGCGGACTTCGCCCTCCGCATCGATCAGATACTTGGCCGGCCAGTACTGGTTGCCGTAGGCGTCCCAGGTCCCGTAGTCGTTGTCCTGGACGACCGGGTAGCCGAGGCCGTTGTCGGCGATCGCGCGCTCGACGTTGCCGGAGTCGTGCTCGAACGGGAACTCAGGCGTGTGGACGCCGACGATCGTCAGGCCCTCGCGCTCGTACTGCTCGTGCCAGGCCTCGAGATAGGGCAGCGTCCGCAGGCAGTTGATGCAGGTGTAGGTCCAGAAGTCGATCAGCACCACCCGCCCGCGCAGCTCGTCCATCGTCAGCCCCTCCTCCCCGTCGACGTTGAACCACCGACCGGGGTCGGCGAACTCGGGAGCCGGGCCGAAGACCGGCAGGTCGGCGTCGTCGGCGAGCTCGGCGTCGGTGGCGATCGGCAGCCGGCCGCCGTGGAGCAGCGCGAGGTCGCTCTCGATCGCGTCGTTCTCCTCGAGCCCCCCGGTCGGGTTGACGAGGAAGCCGGGCAGGTCGGAGGCGATCGCGCTTTGGAATCGGGTGTCGACGCCGGTCGCCATCAGCGCCGCGACGCAGACCATCACCCCGCCGAGCACGACCTGGATCTGGCCGCGGATCGGGCGCAGCCGATCGGCGAGCCGTCGCCCCCCGAGCATCAGCGCGTAGAGGACCGCCGCCGAGCCGAGCGCGTAGGAGAGCGCGACCGCGAGCCGCCCGGCGGTGAACTCCTGCGAGGCCGAGACCGTGATCACGCCGGCGAGGATCGGCCCGGCGCACGGCGCGTAGACGAGGCCGAGGCTCGCGCCGAGCAGCAGCCCGGAGCCGAAGCCGTCGCCACCGCCGGCACGCGGCCCCGGGACGATGCGGCTGATGTACGCCTCGAGGCGGTCGGAGAGCGGCGGCACGAGCAGCAGCACCCCGAAGCAGAAGAGGACGGCGATCGCGAGGTTGCGGAGCAGGTCGCCGGGCAGCCCGAGCGCGTTGATCACGTAGACCAGCGCGACGACCGCGAACGTGAACGAGAGGACGAGGCCGGTGACGATCCCGAGCGGCCGTCGGCGCCCGCCGGTCACGCCCGCGGAGAGGACCGCGGGCAGCACGGGCAGGACGCAGGGCGAGAGCGCGGTCCCGGCCCCAGCGAGAACCGCGAACCCCATTAAGAGGGCCATGGCCCCGAGTCTGCCGCGAAGCGCTTAATCGCCGGTAAACCGGCGCGCGCGGCGGAGCTCGACCTCGCCCTTGATGCCTTTGAGATGGCGGCGCCCGGCGCGCGAGAAGCGGAAGCCCGCGTCCTCGCCGACCGCCTCGGCGAGCTCGGTCGTGACCAGGACGCTGTCGGCGCGCGCGGCGCCGGTGATCCGGCTGGCGAGATTGACCGGGCGGCCGTACCAGTCCCCGGCCCGCCCGAGCGCCTCGCCGAACGCGGCCCCGGCGCGCAGCGCCGGCAGCTCGTCGGACTCCTCGACCCGCTCGACGATCCCGATCGTCGCTTCGAGCAGCGCCGCGGGCTCCGTGCTGACGAGCATCGCCGCGTCGCCGATCATCTTCACCAAGCGCACGGGCGCCTCGACGACCTCGGTCGCGATCTCGACCAGCTTGCCCGAGACCTCGCCGATCTCGCCGACCTCGAGCCGCTCGCCGAGCTTCGTGAAGCCGACCAGGTCGGCGAAAGCGACCGCGATCTCCGAGGAGCCGGGGAGCTGCCCGGACTCGAGCTCGGCCTCCGAGATCACCGCCTGCTTGACGTTCTCCCGCAGGTGCTGGCCGAAGACGTACTGCATCGTATGGCCGAGCGCCGGGGTCAGGACCCGCGCGATCTCTGCGTAGCGGAACCCGATGTCGCGCTCCGTGTCGCCCGCCTGGAGGTAGACGTCGCCGATCAGCCGCTGGGTCGCCTCCGAGAGCCGCGCCATCGACATCCCGATCACCCTCGCGACCTCGAAGATCCCCTCCTCCGGCAACCCAGCGTCGACGAACGCCTTCGACCGCTTCGCGGCGTCGAGGTCCTCCTCGGTCATCAGCTTCTCGTCGTCGGGCGGGACGGGGAGCCCGAGCGCGCGCAGCTCCTTCTTCAGGAACTCGAGCGGGATTCCGGAGAGCTCGGCGATCTCGACCGGCGTGTACTTGTAGTCGCCGGAGAGCGCGCGCTCGACCGGCAGCAGGACGAGCCGGTCCTCGTCGATCGCGCGGCGCAGCTCATCGACCCCGACGCCGTCCGCGGCGAGCGCCCGCAGCAGGTCGAGCCGCGCCTCGCGCGCCTCACCCTCGACGCCTTCGAGCAGCCCCTCGGCCTCGAAGTCGATCTGCTCCGCCTCTGCCACGGTGGCCATCTTCTACCATCGGGCGATGGCCGGAGAGGACGCCCGCGAGTTGCCGATATTCGAGCTCCCGGTCGTGCTGCTTCCCGGCGAGCGCACCGCGCTCCACATCTTCGAGGACCGCTACAAGCGCATGGTCGGCCACTCGCTCGATGCCGAGCAGCCGTTCGGAATCGTGTTCAAGGACGAGGACGGCGCCCGATCGATCGGCTGCACGGCCCGCGTCGACGAGGTGCTCGACCGGTTCGAGGACGGACGGCTCAACATCCTCGTCTCCGGCGAGACCCCCTTCAAGGTTCTTGACCGCTTCGACGCCAGCGACTACCCGGCCGGCGACGTGGAGCTGATCCCGCCCGAGGACGGCCCCGACGCCGGCGACGAGGACGCCGCGAAGCTCGCGCGCGAGAACTTCGCCGAGCTCGCCGAGCGCGCGACTGGCCAGCGCCCGGATCCCGCGGAGCTCACGGGCGCCGATTCCTACGCGCTCGCGGCGCGGGTCGAGCTCCCGGACGAGACCAAGCAGCTGCTGCTCGAGACGCGCGAGGAGGACGAGCGTCTGCGGGTGCTCGGCTCCGCGCTCGCCGCCGCCGGCGAGGCGATCGAGCAGGCGGAGCAGATCGCCGAGCGCGCCTCCTCGAACGGCCGCGTTCGCTCCGGCTAGAGCGCGCGCCTCAGACCACGACCACGGCGCCGCCGCGGCGCGGGTCACCGCCGCCGCTCAGCTCGCCGGTCTCGGGGTCGCGGGAGACCGCCTGGACGCCGCCGAAGAAGAGGTTCTGCCGCTCCCAGCGCGCGACCTTGACCCCGCGCGTCTCGAGCCGTTCGAGCGCGGCGCCGTCGATCCCCGGCTCGGCCTGCAGGGTGTCGGCCTCGAAGTGGATCCGCGGCGCCCGGACCGCGTCGTCGGCGCCCAGGTCCTCCTCGACCGAGCGGATGATCGTCTGCAAGATCGCCGAGCGGATCCGGTTCGAGCCCGCGCTGCCGAGCCCGAGCCCGACCTCGCCGTCATTGAGCACAACCGTCGGCGCCATCATCGAGGTCACCCGGCGGCCCGGCTCGATCTTGTGGAAGCCGAGCGGGTTGAGGTCCTCCTCGCCGAGCATGTTGTTGAGGTGGACGCCGGTCCCCGGGACGAGCAGCCCGGAGCCGGTCCCGTTCGAGCAGGTGCAGGTCGCGCACATCCCGTCGCGGTCGATGACCGAGAGGTGGGTGGTCGAGCCGAGTGCGTCGCCGGCCTCGGTGTCGAGCCGCGCGGGGTCGAGGAAGCGCTCCGCGAAGCCGTCTTCGTAGAGGCCCTCGGCGAACTCGTCGCCGCGACTGTCGTTGGCCGCCGCCATCGCGGCGACGATCCGCTCGACGTCGCTGCGCTCGCCCATCCGCTCGAGCAGCCCGAGGCAGAACGCGATCAGGGTCCCGCCCGAAGAGGGCGGCGGGTTGGTCAGTACCTCGTTGCCGCGGAAGGGAACCGAGATCGGCTGCCGCTCGACCGCCTCGTAGGCGGCGAGGTCGGCGGTTCCGAGGATCCCGCCCTCGGCGACGACGAACTCCGAGAGCGCCTCGGCGATCGCGCCGCGGTAGAAGGGCTCGGGTCCCTCCTCCCCGTAGCGCTCGAGCGCCTCGGCGAGCTCGGGGAAGCGGAAGGTCTCGCCCTCCTGCAGGACCCGGCCCTCTGGCGCGTAGAGCTCGCGGGTCTGATCGGTGCGCGTATAGATCGGCGCCAGGATCTCGAACACGTATGCCTGCTCGGCGTTGACCGGCGCGCCCTCGCGCGCGAGCCGGATCCCGGGGCCCGTGAGGTCGGCGAGCGGCGCGGAGCCGAAGCGCTCGAGCACGTGGGCGAGCCCGGCCGGGGTACCTGGGACGCCGCATGAGGCGGCGCCGACGTTGAAGACCTGCGGCGTGTCGTCGAAGTAGACCGGGACCGGGATCAGCTCGGCGCGGCGCTCGATCCCGTCGGCCCCCGGGGCGGCGACGAAGAAGTCGACCAGCACGTCGCGCTCCTCGCCCTCGCGGGCCGGGTCGTGGACGAGCATGAATCCCCCCGCCCCGAGCCCGGTGAGCTGGCTCTCGACCGCGAACGAGGCCATAACCGCGCAGACCGCGGCGTCGACCGCGTTGCCCCCCTCGCGCAGCGCCCAGGCGCCGGCCTCGGCGGTCTCGGGGTGCCCCGCTGCAATCACTCCGTCGGCGGCCATCCTTCCGGCAGCCTAAGCGCAGATCCGGCTGCAGAACGCGAGCGGCCGGCTTTCGCCGGCCGCTCGCATCGCTTCAGTCCTCAGGCTCCGCTCAACACCAGTCGCCGGCAGGTGCGAATGCGCCGTCGGGGTTGTAGAGCTTGGAATCCTCACCGAGGTCGATCACGTCGTCGATCGATACCTCGGTACCGTCGGCCTCGTAGTAGAGGAGCTCGAATGGAGCGTCCGCGGGCGGCGGCCCCTGAGCCTGCGTGTAACAGACGCCAAAGGTGAGGGCCCGCGTGCTTGGAATCGTGAAATCGAGGAACGCCTCGCTTCCATCCTCGCCGAGCTCAACGTCACCCGAGTGCACGGTGCCGGGAATGCCGTTGAAGACGCCGCCCGGAGGGTCCGCATAGCCGGTGTGATTTCCGACCTGGTCCCAGACGTGAAGGTCCATGTCGACGTTGCCGTCGGGCCAGAACAGGTCCGCGCGCAGGTCGGTCGGCGGCGGTGGCGGCGCGGGCGGCTTCGGCGGCGTGATCACGAACGGCGGGGCCGTCGGCGCAGCGCCCCCGACCTTCTTCTTGCACTTCTTCTTCTTGCCTTTCTTCTTGCACTTCTTCTTCGCCGCGTCCGCCGACGGGCTGGCGCCCGCCTGGCTCATGTCGATGCTGACGACCAGCGCCAGCACCGCGAACAGCGATACGAAGGCGGTCAGCCACCGGTTGGCGGCGATCCCCTGCCCATTCATCCCCATGCTCCTCTCAACTGGTTTCCCCCGGGCCTGCCCGGAGCGTCGACGCTCTGGCGAAGGAAACTAGCGGAGATCGGAGCGCTCAGCGGCGTTCGGGGCCGAGATCGAACTGGGGGATCTCGGAGTCCCTGAGCACGGTGCTCGCCGAGCTCGGCGGCCGGCGTCGGTCGTCGTCGCGATCGCGCTGCATCCGGCGGCGCTGGCTGCGCGCGTAGTGCGTGTCGAAGCGGGTGGCGATCACGGTGACCCAGACCTGGTCGCCGAGGTCCTCGTCGACGTTGGCGCCGAAGATGATGTTGGCCTCGGGGTGGGCGGCCTCGCGGACGACCTGGGCAGCGTCGGCGGCCTCGAGCAGCGAGAGGTCCGAGCCGCCGGTGACCGAGAGCAGCATCGACTGCGCGCCCTCGACCGAGGTGTCGAGCAGCGGCGAGCGGACGGCCTTCTCGGCGGCCGCCATCGCGCGGTGGTCGCCGGAGCCCATCCCGATCCCGAGGATCGCGTCGCCGGCGTCCATCATCGTCGTCCGGACGTCGGCGAAGTCGAGGTTGATCAGGCCGGGGAGCATTACGAGGTCGGAGATCCCCTGGACCGCCTGGCGCAGGACGTCGTCGGCGACCGCGAACGCGTCGGTGATCGACGTGCGGCGCTCGAGCACGGAGAGCAGCTTCTCGTTCGGGACGACGATCGTCGTGTCGACCTCGGCGCTGAGCGCGGAGATCCCCTCCTCGGCCTGGGCCGAGCGGCGCGCGCCCTCGAAGGTGAACGGCTTGGTCACGATCCCGACCGTCAGCGCGCCGACGTCCCGGGCGAGCTTGGCGACCACGGGTGCGGCGCCGGTGCCGGTGCCGCCGCCGGCTCCGGCGGCGACGAAGACCATGTCGGAGCCCTTGAGCATGTCCTTGATCTCGTCCTGGGCCTCGAAGGCGGCGCGATAGCCGACCCGCGGGTCCGAGCCCGAGCCGAGGCCGCGGGTCATCTCGGCGCCGATGTCGAGCTTGATGTCGGCGTTCGAGTTCTGGAGCGACTGGACGTCTGTGTTGATCGCGATGAACTCGACGCCCTCGATCTGGGCCTCGACCATGCGATTGACCGCGTTGACGCCGCCGCCGCCGACGCCGACCACGCGCAGCAGCGCGTTGTGGCTGCGGGGGACCGGGGCGTAGCGGTGGGGGTCGGGCCCCCGGCCGTAGGCCGGGGCGTCGTCGGACTCGGAGATCAGGTTGCGGAGGCCCTCGCGGTGCTGGGGCGCGACGGTCTCCTCGACCTCGGCCTGCTCGACGACCTCGACCTCCTCGGGCTCTGTGACCTCGGGGTCTTCGACCGGGGCATCGACAAACGCCTCGGGCTCGGGCGTCGGCTCGGGCTCGGGCTCGGGCTTCGCCTTCGGCTTCGTTTTGGCCTTCGGCTTCTGCTTCGGCTTGGCGGAAGTCTTCGTCTTCTTCGCCGGCTTGCGCTTCGGCTTCGGGGCCTCGACGACCTCGACCTCGGCATCGGCGATGTCGGTCTCTGCGACCTTGGGCTCGACGTCGACGACCTGCGGCTCGGGCTCGGCGACGGCGATGCCGCCGTTTCCGTTCGCGGTGACCTCGATCTCGTTGCTCGAGTCCTCGAGGCTCTCGTCGGTGGCGCGGAAGAGCGCCGCGAGGGGGCCCTCGCGCATGCTGGCGCGCTGGTCCTTAGCCATGAGCGAGGACCTCCTTCGCGAGGCTGCGGTAGTAGCTGGCGGCCTGGCCCCCGGGCTCGTACTTCATCACCGAGGTGCCGCGGACCGGCGCTTCGGCGAACTTGATCGCCTTCTTGATCCGGGACTTGAAGACCAGCTCGCCGAAGTTCTCCTCGAGGATCTCGACCGCCTCCTTGGCGTGGACGGTCCGCGAGTCGAGCATCGTCGGCAGGATTCCCTCGATCTCGACCTTCGGGTTGAGGTTCTCGCGGATCATCGAGAGCGTGTTCTGAAGCTGGACCAGGCCGCGCATCGAGAGGTACTCGCACTGGACCGGGACGATCACCTTGTCGGCGGCGGTCAGCGCGTTGACGGTCAGCAGGCCGAGGCTCGGCGGGGTGTCGATGCAGACGAAGTCGTAGTCCTTGCGGATCTCGTTGATCGCCTTCTCGAGCGCGCGCTCGCGGCCGATCTGGGCGCTCATCGCGATCTCGGCGCCGGCGAGGTCGATCGACGCGACCGCGATGTCGATCTCGCGCTCGACGATGATCTCGCGCAGCGGCATCTGGTGGACGAGCACGTCGAAGAGGCTCTTCTCGACCTTGTCGGGGTCGACGCCCTGGCTCATCGTCAGGTTGCCCTGCGGGTCCATATCGACGCAGAGAACGCGGTGGCCGGACTCGGCGAACGCAACCGCGAGGTTGAGCGTGGTGGTGGTCTTCGCGACGCCGCCCTTCTGGTTGGCGAACGCGATCACCTTGGCGCCCTTGTTGGACTTCGGCCGCGCCGTGTCCTTCTTTGTTTTGGCCTTTTTAGCCATGCAAAGCGGGTATTCGGTCGTTATGTGCCGTTTCCTTCCCCTGATTGGCAGAATGCGCCGCCCCGCTTATGGCCCCCGAACTACTAGACAAGCGCCTCGTCGTCGTCACCGGCAAAGGAGGGGTCGGAAAATCGACCGTTTCGATCGCGCTCGGGCTCGCGGCTGCTGCCCAGGGCAAGCGCACGATCATCTGCGAGGTCGCCTCGCAGGAGACCGCCTCGAGGGTCTTCAACCGCGGCGAGATCGGCTTCCACGAGGTCGAGATGGCGGACAACCTCTGGGCGATGTCGATCGACCCCGACGAGTCGATGCGCGAATACGTCCTGCTCCAGGTCAAGGTCAAGGCGATGCGCGACCTGCTCTTCCGCTCGCGGATCTTCAACTACCTCGCCGCGGCGACGCCCGGGCTCAAGGAGCTGGTCACGATCGGAAAGATCTGGGAGCTCGCCCAGCTCGACCGCAAGGTCAAGAAGAAGGACGCCTACGACCTCGTGATCGTCGACGCGCCGGCGACCGGCCACGGGGTCGGCTTCCTGCAGACTCCGCGCACCTTCGCCGGCATCGCCCGCGTCGGGCCGATCCACTCCCAGGCGGTCGAGCTCGACCGCTTCATCACCGACCACGAGCAGACGGGAGTCGCGATCGTCTCGCTGCCCGAGGAGATGCCGGTCAACGAGTCCGCATCGCTCGAGCAGACGCTGACCGACGAGGTCGGGGTCTCGGTCGACCAGATCTACATGAACGGCCTCTATCCGGAGCGTTTCGGCTCCGGCGAGGCCAAGCACGCTCGAAGAGACGCTCGAGCGCGCGAACGGCGGCTCGCGGCTCGCGATCCGGGCCGCGCTCTCCGAGTACCGCCGCGCACGCTCCCAGCGCGACCAGCTCAAGCGGCTCGAGAAATCCGTCAAAGCTCCGATCGCGAACCTGCCGTTCGTCTTCAAGCCCCAGCTCGAGGTCTCCGACCTCGAGCGGATCGCGGCGGAGGTCTGATGGCGAGCGTCGGCGAGATCCTCGAGGGCAAGGGCGTCGCGATCTGCGCCGGGTCCGGCGGCGTCGGCAAGACGACCACTTCGGCGGCGATCGCCGCCGGCCTCGCCCAGCGGGGCCAGAAGGTCGCGGTGCTGACGATCGACCCCGCGAAGCGGCTCGCCGACTCGCTCGGGCTCGAGGAGCTCGGCAACGAGCCGACCCAGGTCGATCCGGAGATCTTCCGGAAGGCCGGTGTCGAGATCGAGGGCGAGCTCTGGGCGATGATGCTCGACGCCCAGGCGACCTTCGACGAGCTCGTCCGCAAGCACGCGCCGGATGCCGAGACCCGCGAGAAGATCCTCTCGAACCGCATCTACCAGCAGCTCTCCGGCGCCCTCGCCGGCTCGCAGGAGTACATGGCGATGGAGAAGCTGTTCGAGATCCACGCGACCGGCGAGTTCGACGTCCTCGTCCTCGACACCCCGCCCTCGCGCAACGCCCTCGACTTCCTCGACGCCCCGAAGCGGCTGACCCAATTCATCGAGGGCCGCGGGATGCAGATGTTCATGAAGCCGACCGGATTTGCGACCAAGGTCGTCGGGCGCGGAAGCTCGATGGCTCTCGGCGTGCTGAAGAAGGTCGTCGGGATCGACCTGCTCGCCGACCTGAGCGAGTTCTTCCAGGCGTTCAGCGGCATGGTCGGCGGCTTCCAGGAGCGCGCCAAGCGCGTCAACGAGCTGCTCGCCGACCGCAACACGACGTTCCTGATCGTCTGCGGCCCCCAGGGCGAGCCGATCGAGGAGGCGGTCTACTTCCACCGCAAGCTCGTCGAGGCGAAGCTCCCGGTCGGCGGGATCGTCGTCAACAAGGTCCACTACGAGTTCGACGGCGCCGGCGACGACGTCGCGCCGGGGCTCAACGGGCTGCTCGAAGACGACCTCGCCCGTCGGGTGGTCGAGAACTACGCTGACTACGCGGCGCTCGCGGCTCGCGACACCGCCAACATCGAGCGAATCACCCGCGAGCTCAAGGAGAAGCGCGTGATCCGCGTTCCCTACCTCGACGAAGACGTCCACGACCTCGAGGGTCTCGTGCAGATCAACCGCTACCTGTTCGCCTCGAGCGAGGAGCGTGAGGCGATGGCGGCGAGCGCCTAACTAGCCGCTTCGGCGGCGCCTCTTCTCCCCCATCTCGCCCAGTGACCAGTCGGTCTCGTCGGGCTCGGGGAAAAGGAACTGGACGCGCTCGCTGGCCTTGGCGCGGCGTTTCTCGCGGTCGCCCTTGGGTCGCGGGCTCGCGAACGAGGGCCAGTCGAGCGACTCCTCGGTCTCCTTGGCGAGCCAGGCTTGGCGCTCGGGCTCGGGCTCGGGTTTCGGGAGCAACGGGTCGTCGTTGTTATCGCCCATCGTGATCCCCAGTTCGGGGGCGGGCGGCGAAATCCCTTCGGCCGGGACGTCGTGCAACGGGGAGCTCAGCTCGCCATGCTCGGCGACGATCCGCTCGGCCTCGTCGAGATCCGGGATCCGCCATTCGGCGGTCTCCTCGTTGTCGGCGACCCGCCATTCGGCGGTCCCACCGAGCTGCAGCGCCGAGCCCTCGCCGACCTTGAGCCCGTCGGCGAGCAGGATCTCGTCGGCGGTGATCCGCAGGTCGGATCCGAGCTCGCCGGTCGCCATCCCGCGCAGCAGGGTGCGCAGCATCTCCTCGATCGTCGCGATCGCGGCCAGCGGTGAGCCGTCGCCGGGCTTGACCCGGTCGCCGTTCATCAGCTTTCGCTCGAGCGCCAGCGCGAGTTCGACCGCGGCCTGTACCCCGGGGCGCTCCTTCTCGCCCGCGCAGAGCGCGGCGGCGCGGGCCACGAAGCCGGCCTTCGCCGGCCCGCCGCCCTCGATCAGCGCCCGCATCGCGAGCAGGTAGTCGCTCAGCGCCTCGACCTGGTTCGTGCGCTCGGCGCCGAGGTCGAAGCGCGAGAGCGCCCAGGCGAAGGCGGGAGTTCGGGCGCCGCGGTGGTCGATCCGGCCCGCGAGCTCGACCAGCGCGTCGGCCTCGCCCGCGGTCAGCTCGTAACCGCCCGGGCGCGGGCGAGCGGCGCCGGTCGAGAACCGCCGCCAGCCGGATTCGTCGCGGACCCAGCCGTGCGAGCCGAGCCCGACGCCTCCGGGCTTCAGCATCCGCAGGGTCGTGATCGCGCCCTTGAGGCTCTCGGTCGCCGCGGCCGGGGCCTGGGGGCTGGGGCCGGAGCGGATTACCGCGAAGACGTTGTCATCGGAGCCGACCGCCTCGGCGGGGGGATCGGCGAGCGCGCCGGCGCGTACGAGGCGGACCTCGCCGAGGTCAACCTCGCCGACCGCGAGCCGCATCCCGATCAGCGGCACGAGCGCCTCCCCGGTCGCGCACTCCCTCTGGGGGTGGACCGGGCTCGCCGGGTGCTCGCCGGTCGCGGTGTCGATCAGGTCGTTGGACTGCGGCGAGTCGAAATCGAAGATCGGCCCCGACGGTCCCGGCAGGGTCTCCTCACCGGTCTGCGCGGTGACGTCGGCGTAGTTGCCGATCGCCTCCGCGAACGCCAGCAGGTCGCGCTCGTCTCCGTTGCCCTTGTCGCCTGGCATGGCTCAAGGTTCTGCGTGGGCGAGCGGCGCACCTGCGGGTGCAGGACGGCTTGCAGCGGGTAACACCTGCGCCAGGAGGTGACTTGATGCGAGAGATTTACACCGGGATCGGCTTCGCGATCTGGAAGATCGGAGCGCTGCTCGGCATCCCCTACGCCAAGCGCAAGCTCGAAGCTCGCGGTTAGCCGGGGACTAGGCGGCGACGGTGGCCGCGTCGTCCTGCGGCAGCCAGCGGCGGCCGTAGGAGCGCATGTCCTCGATCAGCGGGACGAGCGCCTTGCCCTTGTCGGTGAGCGCGTACTCGACCCGCGGCGGCACCTCGGGATAGGTGCGGCGCTCGACGATCCCCTGCTCCTCGAGCGCGCGCAGGCGCAGCGATAGGGTTCGCGGGCTGATCCCCTCGAGCGACCGCTCGAGCTCGCAGAAGCGCTGGTTGCACTCAGCGAGATCCCGGATCACCAGCAGGGTCCACTTACCGGAGATGATCTCGGACGTGCGGCATACCGGACATTCGGAATCGATCATTGTCATAGACGGGTCGGGAGGTCGCTTCGGGGTCTCCTCCACCCACTCGAAGCCGAGTATAGCGCCAAAGCTTCATTTATTGAAGCGAGTCTGGTGGACGGCTTTTGCGGCCCTCGCCGGCCTGTTGGGGCAGGTCGGATGCGGCGAGGAAAGCCCCTCGCAGGCGCCCTCGGAGCCCGCGGCGGCGCCGACGACCACCAATGCGTATGAGGCCCCGGCGGAGCTCGAGCCGGCCCGCTGCCCCGCCGACCTCACCGGCTGCGTCAGCGCCTCGGGGCGGATCATCTACGTCGAGAGGGTCGACCCCGACGGCGACGGGGACGCCCACTTCGTGCTCGCGAGCTCCGACAGCATCACCGGCCCGGGGCTCACGGTCGTCGACGTGCGCGCCGACCTGCGGCCCGACCCACTGCCGGGGATCGGCGACCGGCTGAGCGCCGCGGGACTCCCACAGCGGGGCTCCTACGGGCAGCGCCAGATCGAGGCGGTCGCGGTCAACTCAGCCGCGCGCGACTGATCAGGGCGCGTCGCGGACGACGCGCTCGATCCGGGCCAGCTTGATCGCGTAGCTGCGCCCGTCGGCGAACCAGATCTGCATCGCCTTGCCGGGCGTCAGCAGCATCAGCGAGCAGCTGGTCTCGGTGCCGTTGAGGCAGACGCCTCCCCCGGTCACGCTGAGCGCGTCGTTGGAGACGCTGAACAGCGCCTTGCGACCGTCGTCGGAGACTCCGAGGAAGACGGCGGCAGGATTCTGCTCGCTGGGCAGGAAGTCGAGCCGCCCGATCCGCTGGCGCAGCTTGAGCTCGCCTTCCGCCGGTCCCTGCCAGGCGGAGATCTCCCAGGTGACGAACTTGATCGTCGAGGACTTGGCGACCTCGGGCGAGGCCGCGGCGTCGGGGGTAGAATCGCCGGCGGTCGCCCCGGAAGGGGCGGCGGCCGCGGACTCGACTCCGGACGGCGAGACCGACTCCAGCGTTCCGCTTTCCGCTGACCCGGCCTCCGCGGGCGGGGGGGCGGCGAACTTCTGCACGAAGGGATCCGTGGCCGCGTCCCCTGAAAGCCGCTTGCGATAGTCGCGCAAGGAATCGTTGGCGCTCGCGACGACGGCCTGCGCCTCGGGCGGCAGCGATCCGAGGTCTTCGGCGACCGGCACCGCGCCCGTGTCCGAGCTCTCGCCGCCCCCGCCACCCATCAGGACGATCGGCAGCGCGACGATCGCGACGACCATCACGATCACGACCGGCAGCAGCCGGCGCTCGCGCAGGTCGTGGATCAGATCCTCGGCGAACGCCGGGGCCTTGAGATTCGAGAATGCCGCCGGCGCCTGAAAGCTGGGGGCCTTGATCCCCGATCCCTTGATGCTGGGCTTTTTGAAGCTCGGCTTTTTGTAGCTCGGCTTCTTGAAGCTGGGGGCCTTGATCCGGAACGCTTCGCCGCGCTTCGGAGCCGCGGTCTCCTTGGCCTCGGGCTTGGCCGATTTGCTCTTCGGAGCCTGCTTGCGCTTCACGGACTTGGGCTTCTGGTCGCTCACGGAGTGCCTCCTGGAGTCGCCGTAGAGGCGACGGTCTGTTGGGGAGCCGCGCCCGGGGTGGCGGGGCCGCTGGGAGTGGCTCCGCCCAGCAGGCCCTGCGCGGGAGGCGCGAGGTAGGTCGTGACCAGGAAGTCGGCGTTCAACATCGGGAATCCATCGGCGCTGTCGCCGGAGAGTGCGAAGCCGTCGATCGTCGTCAGCCTCCCGTCGACCGCGACTCGGCCGTCGTCGGTCGCGACCAGCGAGTCGAGCCCCTGGATGAAGTCGGCGACCTTGAAGAAGTCACCCCTGAAGTGGAGCTTGTAGGGCAGGACGTTGAGCCCGGCCGGCCCGACGGTTGCGCCGATCGGCAGCGTCGATGCCACGACCTCGGTCGCCGGAGCAGGCGCCGCGGCCTCGGTGCTCGCCTGCTCGCCCTCCGCCGGGGGCGGCGCGGTGGTCGTCGGCTGGCTTGTCACCGGCGGCGCGGCGCCGGTCGCGGGGGCCGGAGCCGCGCCGGAGGACGCTTCTTCGCCGAGCGCGATGCCGCGGAACTCGACCCCGGACGTGGAGGCGATCCTGCTCAGCTCGACGAGCAGCGATGCCGAGTCATCGCCGGCGGGAACCGCCTTGCCGAGCGTGACCAGGCGCTGATAGTTGCTGGGAAAGTCCTGCTTCGCCTGCTCGGCGAAGTCGGCGAGCTGCTCCTGCTCGGAGACCTTGGTCTCGAGGCTGCTGACCTCGGTGCCGAGCTTCGCGGCGTCCTTGCGCTTCGGCGAGAGCAGCATGAACCAGAAGGCGGCGAGCAGGAGCAGTCCGGCGACGCCGAAGATGATCGTCTTGTCGGTCGTCTTCATGGTCAGCCTCCCGGGATCGCGTCGCGCTTTTCATCGACCTTCGCGGTCTGTTCCTCGACCGAGGCCGCCTCGGCCTGCTCGGTCGGCGGCTGCTCGCCCTCGGGTGCCGCGGGCGCGGACGCCGGGACGACCGGCGCGGCGGCGTCGGCGCTCGGAGGCACCGGGGCCTGATCGAACGCGACGACGATCTCGAACTTGACGATCGTGTCGCGGGTGCGGCAGTCCTCTGCCCCGCCCGCGCCGCCGGCCGTCCCCGAGGCCACGGCTTCGGGGCGCTCGGAGGAGGCCACGCCGACTCGGGTGACTCCGTCGATGTCCTCGAGCGCGGTCATGAACGACGCCACTTCGTCCTGGCTCGTCGCGCAGCCGACCATCTCGAGCGCCGGACCTGGGATCGCGGCCCTGGTGCTGAGGCTCGGTCCGTTGTCGACCGCCTGCTCCGGCGACGAGGTCGCGCCGAGCTGGATCAGCCAGACGTCCGACGGCAGCACAAGCGCCAGCTCGCGCATCACGCGCTCCCAATCGAAGCGGCTGTTTGCGAGGCTCGTGACAGTCGCCGAGCGAGCCTCCTGCAGGCTGCGGAAGTCGGCGAACTTGCGCAGGCTCTGGGCGCGCGCCGTCGCGACGTCGAGGTCGCTCTCGAGCTGCGAGACCTCGGCCTTGCGGTCGCTGACCTGCTTCGAGCTCATCGCCAGCGCGCCGACCGCGATCAGGACCACGGCGAGCATCCCGACGAGAACGTAGGAGCCGGTGCCGGAGCGGAAGGGAGTGCCCGTACCGCGCTGCTGATCGGAGGGGATCAGGTTTACGGGGCGCATTTCAGTCCTCGAGGGCGAGGCCGTAGGAGGTGGTCAGGCGGGCGGCGGTCGCGTCGTCGAGGCCGTCGAGGGCCCCGGGGCTCGCGGCTTCGAGGCTGTGCCCAAGCCCCTCGCCGAGCGACTCCGGCAGCCCCGGGATCGTGCTCCCGGGCCCGCAGACGACGACCTTCTCGACCGCGGGGACGCCGTCCTGGGTCGCGTAGTACTCGAGCGAGAGCTTGATCTCGTCGCTGAGCTTGGCGGTGCCCTCGCGGAGGGTCTCTCGCGCGGCGCGCTCCTCGTCGCTGCCGGCGTCGGAACCGCCGAGGTCGCTGTGGGAGACGAGGACGCGGGCGTCGTCGAGCGAGATCTCGCGGCGCTCCGCGAGCCGCTGCGCGATCGCCTCGATGCCGTAGGGCGAGACGCGCGTGAACATGCAGGCGGCCCCGCGGGCGATCGCGAGGTTGGTGACGTCGCCGAGGTTGCAGTAGAGCGTCGCCTCCTCACCGTCGGCGGGCAGTGCCCGGATCATCGCGAAGGCCGCGAGGTCGATCCCGACCGGCTTCAGCCCGGCCCGCCGGAGCGTGGTCATCATCGAGGAGACCATGTCGCGGCGGGCGGCAACGGCGACCACTTCCATGCGCCGCTCGCCATCCTCGTCCTTGCCCTTGCGGACGACCTGGTAGTCGAGCACGGCCTGGTCGGCCGGCATCGGCAGCTCGTCCTGGGCCTGAAAGCGGACCGCCGTGCTGAGCTCCTCGGGATCCTCGATCAGCGGCATCTCGAGCGAGCGCACCGCGACCCGCTGGTTCGCGAGTCCGAGCCGCACGCGCTTACCGAGCTTGTGATCGGTGAAGAGCTTGCGCAGAGCCTCCGCGACTGCCTCGGAGTCGACGACCTCGCCCTCGCTGAAGGCGCCCGGATTGAGCGGGGCGAGCGCGGTCTTCGAAACGCGCGCCGTGCCGTTCACCTCCACCTCGGTCGCGGCGATGCTTCCGGCCTCGATGTCGAGGCCTACCAGGGTGTTGTTCTTTCGAGCGCTGAGCATGAATTTCAACGAATGGACGGGTGACTCACGTGTTCATCGGCGCGACGCGCCGCGAGCTTGAGGGGAAGCGGCACGGCGGGCTCACCGGACGAACGCATCGAGGTAGGCGTCGAGAAGCTGGTTGCCGGCGAGCAGCCCGATGACCCCGCCGAGGGCGAGGAACGGGCCGAAGGGCACCGCTCGCTTGCGCGCATCGGCTCCGTCGCGGAGCATCAGCGCGATGCCGACGAGGGCGCCGGCGGCGAGCGCGATCAGCAGCGCGGGCGCGATCGCGCGGCCGAGGAAGAGGCCCATGAGCGCGGCGAGCTTGACGTCGCCCATCCCCATCCCACCGGGGTAGGCGAGAGCGGCGATGAACAGGAAGCCGCCGCCCGCGGCGGCGGCGATCGCGCGCTCGGGCAGGCTCGACGGGTCGCCGGCGACGACGATCGCGATCGCGAGCAGCGCCGAGACGGCAAGGATCGCGTTCGGGATCACACGGCGCTCGAGGTCGGTGAGCGTGATCGCCGCGAGGGTCGAGACGAAGACGAGCCCGAGGGCGAGGGTTGTGGGGTCGCCGCGCAGGACGAGCACGGTGACCACGAACAGGGCGCCGACGCCGAGCTCGATCAGCGGGTAGCGGACCGGGATCGCGGCGTCGCAGCTGCGGCAGCGGCCGCGGAGGATGAGCCAGGAGACGACGGGGACGTTGTCGTAGGCCGCGATCGTCGAGCCGCAGCTCGTGCACTGGGAGCGCGGGCCGACGATCGACTCGCCCCGCGGGACCCGGTGGGCGACGACGCTCAGGAAGCTTCCGGCGATCATGCCGCTGAGGAACGCGAATGGGGCTGCAGCTGCCATCTCGATTCTCATCGGTCGCCCGCCGGCTGGGCTAAAGCCTCGAGAACGACGAAGGGCGGGCCCGGAGGCCCGCCCTTCGATACGTGATCCGTGAATCGGATCAACCGTTGCGGCTACTTACTCGCCGCCCCAGTTTCCGCCGTCCGGACAACCGTCGTTGCCGTCCGTGGTGCAGGTCAGCGATGTCTCGCCGTCCAGGAGGGCACCGACGCCACGCTCGATCGAGAACGTGTTGGGGGTGTTCTCCGAGGTGACCGTCACCTTGTAATCCGTCGCGGAGAGGTCAGTCGGCTCCTCCACGTCGGCGTCATTGAGCGACGGCTCAATGGCCTTCAGGTCAGCGGCGGTCGCGCCTACGTACGTACCACCGTGGTCCGTCGCGTAGGTCTCAATCGCCGTCTGTGCCGTACGGACAGACGCCTTGGCGTCAGCATCCTTCGCCTTGTCCCTCTGGTTGAAGAACGAGGGAATTGCGATCGCGGCCAGAAGGCCGAGGATGAGCATGACGACCAGGAGCTCGACGAGGGTGAAACCCTCTTCGCGCCCCATGCGCTCACGCATTTTCTGAATCATGTAACTCCTCCTTTGGTAGCCCGGCCGACTCCGTGAACGGGAGTCCCGTGGGCTTTGCGCCCCCGCCTCGCGACGGGTTTGCCTTTGTCAGTGAGGCGTGAAGCCTCTTTTCTTACTTCGTGGTTCCCCATCGGTTCCCCAGCCGATGCCTTTAGGACGAGCCTCGCCCGTAGGGCGAATGTCCAGCTACTTGATCTTGTCGTAGAGGCTGAAGATCGGCAGGTACATCGCGATCACGATGAAGCCGACCACGCCGCCGACGAACATGATCATCAGCGGCTCGATCAGCGAGGTCAGCGCCTTGATCTTGGCGTCGACCTCGGCCTCGTAGAAGTCGGCGACCTTGCCGAGCATGTGCTCGAGTTGGCCGGTCTCCTCCCCCACGGCGACCATGTGGCCGACCATCGGCGGGAAGATGTCGTTCTGCTCGATCGGGCCGGCGATCGAGCCGCCGCTCTTGACCGACGCGTAGACGTCCTCCATCGCTTCCTCGATCACCGTGTTGCCCGATGTCTCGCCGGTGATCTGAATCGACTGCAGGATCGGGACGCCCGAGGCGACCGTGCCGGAGAAGGTGCGAGACCAGCGGGCGAGGGCGACCTTCTGGACAACGTCGCCGATCTTGGCCGGCAGGCGAAGCTTGATCCGGTCCCACCCGCGGCGGCCGCGGTCGGTTCGCTTCCACTGGATGAACCCGAAGACCCCGGCGATCGTGCCCGGGATCAGGATGTACCAGGAGCCGGTGATCGCGTTCGAGACGCCGACGGTGATCCGGGTCAGCAGCGGCAGCTCCGAGCTGGCACCGGGCTGGTCCTCGACCACCTCGACGAAGATGTCGGCGAAGATCGGAACGATGAACGCGACGACGATCAGCAGCACGAAGAAGGCGAAGATCAGAACGAAGATCGGATAGAGCATCGCCGAGCGGATCTGGCGGCGCAGGGCATCGAGCTTCTCGAGCTGGAAGGCGACGCGCTCGAGCGCCTCCTCGAGGCGCCCCGAGCTCTCTCCGGAGCGGACCATCGCCCGATAGAGGTGGTCGAAGACCTTCGGGTGGCGCTCCATCGCCTTGGCGAGCGAGCTGCCGGCTTCGACGTCCTCGCGGACGCCCGCGGTCGCCTCCTTGATGAACTCGTCCTCGGTCTGGTCCTCGAGCGTGTAGAGGGTGCGCAGCATCGGCATCCCCGATGCGACCAGGGTCGCGAACTGGCGCGAGAAGACCGACAGCTCGCGGACCGACACGCCGCGGAAGCGCTGGAAGATGTTCTCGAGCTCGAACGGCTTCTTCTGCTCGGTGACGTCGAGGACGATCAGCCCGCGGTCGCGGAGCTGGCTGGTGACCTGATCCTTGGAACCCGCGTCCATCTCCCCGCGCGAGGGGACGCCGGCGAGATCGACTGCGCGGAAGGCGAAGGTGCTCATTGGCTACGCCGCGCGGGACCGCTTCGTCCGCTTGACCTTGCGGACCTTGCCGTTTCCGTTCCCGCTGCCGTTGCTCGAGGACGCCGCTCCGCCGCTGCTGAGCAGCCGCTTGAGCTCCTCGGGGACCGACGCGCGGCGCTCGGCGATCGCCTGGGTGATCGTCCCCTTGCGGACGAGCTGGGCGAGGTCGGAGTCCATCGTCTGCATCCCGGTCGCGGCCGAGGTCTGGATCGCGGAGTAGATCTGGTGGGTCTTGCCCTCGCGGATCAGGTTGCGCACCGCCGGGTTCGGGACCAGGACCTCGGTCGCCACCGCGCGGCCCGAGCCGTCGGCGGTCGGCAGCAGTTGCTGGGTGACGATCCCCTGGAGCGCGATCGAGAGCTGCATCCGCACCTGATGCTGCTGGTGGGGCGGGAAGACGTCGATGATCCGGTCGACTGTCTGCGAGGTCGACTGCGTGTGCAGCGTCGCGAACACGAGGTGGCCGGTCTCGGCCGCGGTCAGCGCGGTCGAGATCGTCTCGAGGTCGCGCATCTCGCCGACGAGGATGACGTCCGGGTCCTGGCGCAGGGCGGCCTTGAGCGCGAGCGCGAAGTCGGGCGCGTCGGCGCCGATCTCGCGCTGGTTGACGAGGCAGTTCTTGTGCTGGTGGAGGAACTCGATCGGGTCCTCGATCGTCAGGATGTGCTCCTCGCGCTCCTCGTTGATCAGGTCGACCATCGAGGCGAGCGAGGTCGACTTGCCCGAGCCGGTCGGCCCGGTGACGAGCACGAAGCCGCGCGGCTTGCGCGTGAACTCCTCGAGCACCGCCGGCAGTCCGAGCGAGTCGAGCGTCTGGATCTCGGCGGGGATATGGCGGAAGGCGGCGCTGATCGAGCCGCGCTGGAAGAAGCAGTTGACCCTGAAGCGCGCGACCTTGGGGATCGCGTAGGCGAGGTCGAGCTGCTGATGGTTCTCGAAGCGCTTGCGCTGGTCGTCGTTGAGGATCGAGTAGACGGTGTCGCGGGTCTGCTGCGCGGTCAGCGGGTCGTGATCGCTGAGCGGCGTCATCCGCCCGCGAATTCGCATCGCGGGCGGAAAGCCCGGCGAGAGATGGACGTCAGAGGCCTTCTCGGCGACCATCTGCGTCAGCACGTCAGCGAAATCGAAGTCCTTGGCCATCGTTTATTGATCGTCGCTTTCTGCCTCGGACTTGAGCGCCCGCTAGGTCGCGACCCGCGCGATCTCCTCGATCGAGGTCAGCCCGGCGCGCACCTTCGAGAGCCCGTCCTCCTTGATCGTGAGCATCCCCTCCTCCCTGGCCTTGGCGGAGATGTCGGCCTGGGAGGCGGATTCGACGATCAACTCCTTGATCGCCTCGCTGACATCCATCACCGAAAACAGCCCGAGACGGCCCTTGTACCCGGTCGAGTTGCAGCGCCGGCATCCCTTCGCCTCGTAGGCCTCGAGGTCCCCGCGGACGCGGAAGCCAGCGTCGAGAAGCGCCTTCTTGGGGATCAGGACTCGCTGCTTGCAGTAGTTGCAGAGCTGGCGCGCCAGCCGCTGGGCGACGACGCAGTCGACCGCCGACGCCGTCAGGAACGACTCGATCCCCATCTTGGCCAGCCGCGTGACCGCGCTCGGGGCGTCGTTGGTGTGCAGGGTCGAGAGCACCATGTGGCCGGTAAGCGCGGCCTCGATCGCGATCCGCGCGGTCTCGGCGTCGCGAATCTCGCCGACCATGATGATGTCGGGATCGGCGCGCAGCATCGAGCGCAGCCCGTTGGCGAAGGTCAGGTCCGCCTTGTTGTGGACCCCCATCTGGTTGATCCCCGGGATCCGGTACTCGACCGGGTCCTCGATCGTGATGATGTTCTTGCTGACCTCGTTGAGCTCGGCGAGCGCCGCGTAGAGGGTCGTCGACTTGCCCGACCCGGTCGGCCCGGTGACGAGCACCGCCCCGTAGGGCTGCTTGAAGGCTTTCTGGAAGCGCTTTCGCGGCTTGCCCTCCATCCCGAGATCGTCGAGCGAGCGCAGCGCCGCCTCCTTGTCGAGGATCCGCACCGTCGCGCCCTCCCCCTGCTCGGTCGGGAGCGTCGTCACTCGCAGGTCGACCACGCGATCCTCGACCGTGACGCTGACGCGCCCGTCCTGTGGCTTGCGCTTCTCGGCGATATCGAGGTCGCTCATGATCTTGACCCGCGAGATCACCGCCGCCGCCATGCGCTTCGGCACCTCGGCGGCCTCGTAGAGGACTCCGTCGACGCGGAAGCGAACCCGCATCTCGCCCTCCTCGGGCTCGAAGTGGATGTCGGAGGCGCCTTCCGTGACCGCCTGGCCGAGGATCGAGTAGACGAGTTTGATCACCGGCGCGTCCTCGGCCGATGCGCGCAGGGCGCTGATCTCGGCCTCCTCCTCTTCGCCGGCCTCGTCGATCGCCTCGCTGACCGAGTTCTGGAGAGTGTTGAGGCGCCCGATCAGGGCCTCGACGTCCTCGATCGCCGCAACGGCAACCTCGCAGCCGAGCCCGGTGGCCATCTGCACGTCGTCGACGGCGAGCACGTTCGCCGGATCCGACATCGCGAGCAAGAGGGTGTCCTGGTCGACGTAGCCGACCGGGACCGCCGAATGGCGGCGCGCGACGCTGACCGGGATCAGGTTCGCCGCCGCCATGTCGATGCGGTAGAGCGTCAGGTCGACGTGATCGAGCCCGTAGCGCTCGGCGATCGCTCGCGAGAGCTGGTCGCCGTCGATCACTCCTTCCTCGAGCAGCACGTCCTCGGGCGTGCGCCCGGCGGTCCTCGCCTCGTCGACGGCCCGTTCGACGCGCTCGGGCGGCGCGAAGCCGAGCTCGACGATCACGTCGGTGACGAACTGCTTCGAGCGCGTTCGCTTGCGCGGCGCGCTGAGGCCGCTGTCCTCCGCCGCCTCGTCGGGCGGCGCGTCGGCCTGAGCGGCTGCTCCGGATGCCTGGGAGACAGCCCTCAGATGGGTCTTCGATTTCTTCTTGGCCGCCATCAAGCGGCTCCTTTCGGGGTCTGCGCTACGGGTGGTAGCCGACGGTGGGCCCCACATAGGCCGCGTCGCGCACTGCCTGCACGACGCTCCCGGGACCTCGGAAGCCGTAGGTCACAAATGCCTCGGGCACGGCGCCCGTGACTCGCTTGGGCCGAATGACGACTAGCGCCGGGACCCGTTCTACCCCCGCCGCCTCGGTGATCTGGGCGAAGCGCGCGATCCCGTCGGCCCTGGTGACGAAGACGGAGACGTCGGGCTGGGAGCCCAGCCGCTCGACCGAGCGCCTCACGGCGCGATCTTCGATCCCGCCGGCCCTGACGACCAGCAGCGCGACCGTGTTGCCGCTCTCGTAGGCCTTGACGACCGAGGCCGGGAGGCCGGGGCCGGCCTCGAGCGGGGCAAGCTCAGGCGCGATCGAAGGCGACGCCGCGCTCGGCTCGGCGGCGGGCGTGACGGGGGCACCGGCCGCCGGCACGGTCGGGGCCGCCTCGGGCGCCGCGGCCACAGCCGGCACGCCGGCGGCGGAAGCGGCGTCGGAGGTCGGCTCCGTGGGGGGCGGGTCGCCGCCCATCCGGGTCATCAGCAGCAAACCGGCGGCGATGATCATCACGCCGATAACGGCCATCTGGACAACGGGGTTGCTGTTGAGCGCCTCTCTCATGGGTCAGTCAGTAATTCGGCTAGATCGGCGCGGAACTTGAATCCGGAGCCGCGTCATGCGGCCCCCGGGATCGGATTGCGCAGCGAGGCGCCGTCCTCGAGCGTGACCGCGTTGTCGCCGTCGGTTGCCGGGAAAGCGATCGTGACGCCGATCGAGGTCGGCGCCGCGGCGCTCGGCAGGTAGGTGAAGACGTTGCTGGACTCGAGGCCGGAGACGACCTTCTTGGGCGGGCCCGGCGAGCTGCCGTTGAGCTGAGCCTCGGTTCTCGTGCAGGCGCCGGCGTTGCAGCTGTAGGTCACGCGGCAGGCGATCGCGGTGGTGCTCTTGGCGCCGCCGCAGCTCGCGCTCTTGACGTAGGTGAGGATCGAGATCTGGGTCGCGGTCGCCGCCGGGACCGCCCAGCCCTGGCGCAGCTCGCGCGTGATCCCGTCGACCACGAAGCGTGCCTCCTGGATCGCCGCCGAGCGCTCCTCGACGCGGGGTTGGACGTGCCCCGCCGCGACCAGCACCGTTCCCGCCCCCGCGACGACGATCAGTCCGATCATCGCCGCGACCAACATCTCGATCATCGTGAAGCCGCGCGAATCGCGGAGGCATCGCCCGGCTGTTACGGCTAGCCGGCTCACCGCCTAGCACCCGCCGTCGGGGCTGGTCGCACCCGCGGGAAGCGAGGCGTTGCACTCGACGAACCTGCTGACCGAAAAATGCGATCCGGTGGAAGCGAGGGTGAAGTCTGCCGACGCGGCGTCGCTGAAAATCCGCGCGTTCGAGTCCATCTGCAGCGACTTCGCCGCCAGCGCCCCGCAGTAGGTGGCGTTGCTGTTCAGCAGCACGTCGGTGCGCGGGGCGTAGATCACGAAGTTGGAGTTGCACGCCTGCCCGACCTGGGTGTTGCTGGAGAAGCTGGCCCGCGTCGAGAGGCTCGGCGAGCCGACGAAGTACATCGCGACGCCGGTCGGGGCGCCCGACCCGGCGGTGATCCGCGTGTTGCTGGACATGTCGACCTGGGCGGTGTTGTTGGCGAGTCCACAGGCTTCGGGCGAGTCGAAGAAGATCGAGACGCTCTGGGTCGAGGCGACCGTGAGGATCACGTTGCTGCTCAGGGTCAGCTTGCAGAGGCTGTACTTGGCGCCCGTGAGCGTCAGGCCCGTGTTCGACGTGACCGAGAGCTGTCGGGTCGTCGGGTTCCAGTCGACGTTGTTGCGATTGCCGCTGATCACGTCCGCCGGACTGCCGGACCCGTTGTCGGCGTTCGTCAACCGGACGTTGTCGTTGCTGGTCGCCGCATCGCCCTGGTTGACGGGCGGCAGGCTGAGCGGCGCCTGTGCGTAGGTGCTCGTCTGCGCTGTGCACGCGTTGTCTGCGTAGTGCTTGGCGTTGCTGACCAGGGTCAGCTGCTGCCCGAGCCCGACGCTCGCGGGCCCGCAGACCTTTGCGTTCGAGGAAAGGGTGATGCTGCCGTTGGTCGCCGCGCCGGCGCGGAGCTCGGCGTTCGAGTTGAGGTTGATCCCGTTCTGGGCCTGGACCGTGTGGCAGTTGACGCCGGTAGGGCAGAAGATCTTGGTCCCGCTCGCCGAGTCGGCGGTGACCTGGACCCTGCGCGTGACGCCGCCGACGTTCCCGGTCGAGACGACCTTGATCTGGCTCGTGAGGTTGGTCGCCGCGCTCACGGTTGGCCGCACCCGGTAGCTGTAGGTGCCGCCGTTGCTCGATCCGGTCACCGGGTTGCACCAGCCGCTGGAGGCGCCCGAGCCGACCAGCGAGCCGCCGGCGCTCACGATCAGGCACGGCTGCGCGTTGCTGGTCGCGACCCGGTTGTAGCGCGAGAGCGCGTCGCTGATCCCGGTCTCGCCGGCCGCGAGCGCGAGCTTCGAGCGCTGGTCGCGAACCGTCCCGCCCTGCGCTGAGAGCGAGGAGACGACGATCGCGCTCGTGATCGCCAGCGCCGCGACCATCAGCAACATCACGGTCGGCAAGGCAAAGCCGTCGTCGCGGCGGATCGTGAGACGGAGGCGGCTCATGATCAGAAGATCGGCAGGATCGACGTCGTCTGGACTTCGAGCCGGCTGTCGAAGCTCGGCTGGTCGTAGAGGAACTCGAGGCCCGCCGAACCGGTGCCGTTGCCGTCGACGCTGATCGCGAGACCGAGCCGGTCGCCGCCGGTGAGCTGGAGCGGGACGTTGACCTGGAGCTTGAAGTCGAGCGGGATGTGAAGCTCGGTCCAATCGGTGGGCCAGGGGTTCTTGCTGTGAGAGAAAGAGGTCAGAGTCGAGGTCAGGACGTCGGGGGGCAGGTTGATCACCGGCACGTCGACGTAGACCGGGATCCCGAGGATGTTGAGCGAGACCTCGCGCTTGAACAGATAGACGCAGATCTGGCCCGGCTGGGTGACGCCGTTGACCGATCTGGTCCAGAGGTTGAGGTGCCCCACCCCCCGGCTCAGCAAGCCCGTGCTGAAGTCGATGACGTGGCCGCTCGGGATCGCGGGGGAGACCCACTTGTGGATCCGCTTGAACTGCGTCTGGTCGAGGTCGGGGACGAGGGGCAGCGTGTTCCAGACCGAGCCCAGTAGGCCGCCGACCAAGCTCGCGCAGCCGTTTGTGTTGATGAGCTGCAGACCCTTATCGGCGCCCGGGTTGACCGTTGGCTCGACATCGCTCGAGTAGTCGTAGATCGGCTGCTGGTCCGAGGAGAAGTTGCCGTCGATCGGCGCCGGCTGCGTGAACATCAGGTCGGGCGCGCCGGGCTGGCAGCCGAGGATGCTGCAGTTGCCGGAGTTCTTGAGCCCGTTGGTGCAGACGCCGCGCGTGTTGTGCGCGAGATGGTCGCCGTTGATCGGTTGGCGGCTCGCGTTGTTGCACGGCGTGTCGGTGAGCCAGAAGGTCCAGGGCTTGACGTTGGTCGTGCTGCCCGGCGGGCAGCCCCCCGGTGGGCAGGCGACGCTCGAGTCGGGGTTCGGGACCAGGGACTGGATCTCCTGGTAGACGCGCTCTCCACCCGAAGCGGTGTCGTCGAGCGTCGCGGCGACGACGAGCAGCTTCGAGTCCTGGACTCCGGGGCACTGGGTGTTCGAGCAGGCCGGGTCGTTGTTCCAGACCACGTAGCGGTGGACGTTGCCCTTGATGTCGCCGGACTCGAACGGCGTCGGGCCGGGAACGATCCCCTGCCCGGCCGCGAGGTCGACCGCACCGCCCGCATCGAGCGGACTCCCGTCGTAGACCATCGCCGGCGGGCTCGGCGTACTGCCGTCCGCCGCCGGGTCGAATGTCGTGCCCGAGACGCGGGAGTTCGGATTCCTCGGGTCGCTCGACGGAGACGGGACCGAGGTCAGCGCGAGCTGCTCGTATGGAGCTCGCTTCATCTCTTCGATCTCGCTCTGGAGCGTGTTACTGACCACCTGGCTCTGCTCGCCACGGAAGGTGTTGCGAGAGGCGCTGTCGGCAACCTGGAGCACCGCGAGGGCGCCGACCGAGAGCAGCAGCGCGGCGACCATGACCTCGACCACCGTGAGGCCGCTCTGCTCGGAGGCAAGGCGGCGGACTCCGATCACGGCCCGCTCCCGTTCCCCACCACCTGTTCGATTCCGCTCGCGCGCTCACCTCCGGCCGAGAGCATGAGCTTGAAGTCGTGGGGGCTCGAAGCCGTCTCCATCGCCACCTCCTCGGAGACCTCACCTCTCGTGACGTGTCCGAGCAGGGCCTGGTCGAAGGTCTGCATCCCGTAGTAGGAGCCCTCGGAGATGACCTCGGTGATCCGGCCCGTTTCCTCAGGGTTGAGGATCAGGTCCTGAACCCGCCCGGTCACGACCATCACCTCGGCGACCGCGACCCGGCCCTCGCCGTCGACGCGCGGAACGAGCCGCTGCGAGACGGCGCCCTTGAGTGTCGAGGCGAGCATCACCCGCGCCTGCTGCTGGAGGTGGGGCGGGAAGAAGTCGATGATCCGGTTGATCGTCTCCGAGGCGTCGAGGGTGTGAAGGGTCGAGAGCACGAGGTGCCCGGTCTCGGCCGCCGAGAGCGCGGTGCGGACGGTCTCCTCGTCGCGCATCTCGCCGATCAGGATCGCGTCGGGGTCCTGGCGCAGCACGCGGCGCATCGCGCGCGCGAAGCTCGCCGTGTCGCTGCCGACCTCGCGCTGCTGGATGATCGACCGCTTGTCGTTGTGGAGGTACTCGATCGGGTCCTCGAGCGTGATGATGTGCCGCGCCCGGGTCGAGTTGATGTGGTCGATCATCGCCGCGAGCGTCGTCGACTTGCCCGAGCCCGTCGTCCCGGTGAGCAGGATGATCCCGCGCGGCTGCTCGGCGAGTTCGCGCATCGCCTCGGGCAGGCCGAGGTCGTCGATCGTCCGCACCGCGAGCGGGATCGCCCGGCAGGCGATCGAGACGTAGCCGCGCTGCCGGAACGCGTTGACGCGGAAGCGCGAGACGCCCTTGATCTCGTAGGAGAAGTCGGCCTCGCCGTCGGCAGCGAACTCCTTCTTGAGCGCGGGGTCCTTGAGGATCTTCGCCAGCGCCGCCTCCGTGTCCTTGGCGGTGAGCGGCTTCGGCTTGCCGCCGTTGGCGCTCGTGCCGGCCTTGATCGGCCCGAGCTCGCCGTGGATCCGGGCCATCGGCGGGGCGTCGACCTTCACGTGGAGGTCCGAGCCCTCCTTCTTGACGACATATTTGAGCGCGGCATCGATGTCAAACATCAATCCCCCTATCGGGCGGCCGGCGGTCCCCCTTTAGGCGCCTGGACTTACGTCGAGCGGGCCGAGCGTTCGCGCCATACCGGGCTACCGGCGTCACCCGTCCGCAGCGGACGGCATGCTTGCGGCGCCAACCCCCAAGGAGGAGCCGATGCTGTTCGACGCCGACATCAACTACCTGGCCGTGGTCCTCGCCGGAGTCGCCGCCCAGCCGTTGGGCTTCCTCTGGTACGGGATGCTCTTCGGCGACCCGTGGCGCGCGCTGCGGGGGGTCAGTGAGGAGGAGGCGACGGGTAGCAGCACCGCCCTCTACCTCGTCCCGCTCGTCTGCTCGCTCGTGATCGCCTACGGCCTCGCGCGCCTCGTCGACATGGTCGGCGCCGACTCGGTCGGCGACTGCATCGCGGTCGCTGCGTTCGTCTGGATCAGCTTCGCCGCCACCGTCCAGCTCACGCAGATCAACTTCAGTCCCGCGGTCACCGGCAAGGCGGCGCTATTCGGGATCGAGGGCGGCTACCAGCTCGCCTGTTTCGTGATCGCCGGCGCGATCATCGGCTGCTTCCAGTAGCGGCTAGCTGACCTCACGGAGCTCGCCCGACGCGGGGTCCGCGACGTAGCCGCGGATCCGATCGCGGTTCGGAAGTTCGGGGCTCCGGCGCAACCGCTCGACGCCGTGGCGGACCGCGTCCTCGACGTCGTCGAAGGCGCCGAGGCGCCAGCTCGGCTGCGACCCGTCGGCGGCGAGGTCGCGAGCGAACTCGTCTTCGGAGGCCCCGCTGAGGCCGCAGTCGTCGTGCATGACCACGGCGATCTCCTCGGTCCCCAGCAACCGTTGCGACGCCGCGAGCGAGCGGATCGCGTCGTCGGTGACGAGGCCGCCGGCGTTGCGGATCACGTGGGCGTCGCCGCGCTCGAGCTCGAACATCGGGAAGACCTCGAGCCTCGCGTCCATGCAGGTCAGCACCGCGAGCTTGCGGCGCGGTTCAGCCGGCATTCAGTCGCGCAGGGCTATGCGACTTCGCGCAGCTTCTGGGCCTCGGCGAGGCTCTGAAGCTTCTTGAGACTCTGATTCTCGATCTGGCGAATCCGCTCGCGGGTGACGTTGAACGTGCGGCCAACCTCGTCCAGGGTCCGCGGGTGTTCGCCGCCGAGCCCGTAACGGAGCTCGAGTACGCGGCGCTCGCGGTAGGAGAGGTTCTCGAGCGCCTCACGCAGCGCTTCCTTGGTCAGCAGGTCAGCGGCGCGGTCGAACGGCGACTCGGCCTTCTCATCGGCGATGAACTGGCCGAACTCGGACTCCTCCTCGTCGCCGACCGGCTTCTCGAGCGAGACCGGAGCCTGCGCCGAGCGCTTGATCGAGTCGACCTCGTCGGGCTCGATGCCCGTGACCTCGGCGATCTCGTCGGGAGTCGGCTCGCGGCCGAGCTCGGTGACGAGCTTGCGCTCCGCGCGGCCGATCTTGTTCAGCTTCTCGACGACGTGGACGGGGATCCGGATCGTGCGGGCCTTGTCGGCGAGCGCGCGGGCGATCGCCTGGCGGATCCACCAGGTCGCGTAGGTCGAGAACTTGAAGCCCTTGCGGTAGTCGAACTTCTCGGCGGCGCGGACGAGGCCGAGCGTCCCCTCCTGGATCAGGTCGAGGAAGGGCAGGCCCTGGTTGCGGTAGTTCTTCGCGATCGAGACGACGAGCCGCAGGTTCGACTCGACCATCTTCTGCTTCGCGTCGAGGTCGCCGCGCTCGATCCGCTTCGCGAGGTCGACCTCCTCCTGGGCGGTGAGCAGGCGGACCTTGCCGATGTCCTTGAGGAACAGCTGGAGGCTGTCCGTGGTCATGTCCGGCTTCAGGTCGAGGGCGGCCTTCTTGCGCCGGCCTCGCTTGCCGGTGTCGCGCTCGACGGCCTCGGCGGCCTTCTTCTGCGCGGGGTCGACGTCCTCGACCAGCTCGATGCCCGACTTCTCGAGGTGCCCGTAAAGGTCCTCGACGTCGGACTCGTCGAGGTCGACCTCGGAGACCGCCGAAGCGACGTCGCCGAAGGTGAGCACGCCGAGCTGCTGACCCTTTGTGATCAGCGTCTTTACTTCTTCAAGTTCCTGGAGTTCCGCTACTAGCATTCGTGTAGTCCCTGATTCCTTTTCTGTCGTGCTGGGTCTTTAGTCGGTCAGGCCGGGAGCGTCATTACTGTCCGGCTCTCGAAGCCACAAAAATGCGGACCGGCGGTGACCGGGTCCGCATTTGAAGTGTTGCCGGGCCTCCCGGCTATAAACCTCAAACGTGAGTAGTCAATAGTAGCCACTATACTTTCTGAAGTCAAGCCTCATTTCCTGCCTGCAACCCCCGGTCCGTTCCCCAAAACCGGGGACGCGCTCGAAAGTTGCGCCAGGCACGGTTACTACACGCTCGCAGGCGACGGTTACGCAGGTTACGCATGACGCGGCTGCGTTTCTGGGAGTCCCCCTGGGCGCGCGCTTTCTGGAACCGCGCCTACACGGAGAACGTCACCGGGATGGCGGCGATGGTCGCCTACAACCTGATGCTCTCGATCTTCCCGTTCGTGCTCCTCGTCCTGTTCATCTTCGGCCAGGTGCTGCGCAGCACCGAGGTCGAGACCAGCATCCTGCTCGACCTCCAGCGGCTGTTCCCGAACGCCGAGCAGGCGACGCTCGAGAACGCGCTCGACCGGGTTCGCGACAGCTCGGCGACGATCGGGATCGCGGCTGTGGTCG
Organism: uncultured Solirubrobacterales bacterium; assembly: GCA_963817065.1. Taxonomy (GTDB): domain Bacteria; phylum Actinomycetota; class Thermoleophilia; order Solirubrobacterales; family 70-9; genus CAWFMO01. The sequence goes on along the minus strand of CAWFMO010000001.1, from coordinate 811,079 downwards.
GCGGGCTCTGGATCGGCGCCTCGTTCTGGGGCGCGATGGACACCGCCTTCGCGCGCATCTACCACGTCGAGAGCCGCGGCTGGGTCGAGCAGAAGCGCTGGTCGCTCTGGATGCTGCTCGTGACCGCGGCGTTCCTCGCCGCGAGCGTCGTGATCCCGGTCGCCGAGGGCGCCGTGATCTCGGCGAGCAAGGACCTGCCGCTCGGGCTCGACGACATCGGCGTTCTCGACAACATCATCCTGATCATGGGGGCGATCGCGCTCACTTTCGCGATCGGCTGCGTCATCTACTGGGCGACTCCGAAGGGCCACATGCCGTGGCGATCGGTCTGGCCCGGGGCCCTGTTCGTCACCGCGGTGATCGGGCTCGCCAACTGGCTCTTCCCCGTCTACCTCGGCAACGTCTCCGACCTGAGCCGCTTCGGCGGCACGATCGGCTTCATCCTGATCGCGCTGCTCTGGTTCTACGCGATGAGCCTGGCGCTGCTCGCCGGCGCGGTGATCAACTCGATCCGCCATGAGAAGTTCGACACCGGCAGGCTCCCGCTCCCCGAGGAGGAGCAGCCGACCAAGCAGATGCCCTTGCCGAGGTGAGCGCGGCACCTGACCGGGTCCCGATCCGGGTCGAGATCCTTCCGGACCCCGAGACCTCGCCGGTCTCCTCCTCGGGCCCGGTCAGCTCGATCCAGGAGGCCGAGCTGACGATGGCGCCGGAGCTGCTGGAGCGGATATGGAGACCGGAGATGCTCGAGCGGCTTGCGCGCGGCTATTGGGACCATCTGCGACGGCGCTCGCTCGGGCTGTTTCGGGTCCGCTACCGCGAGCACTCGCGCGAGGTCGTCGCCGCCCGGCTGCTGGTCATGCTGCGCTTCCGCGCCCCCGAGTACGAGCGCGGCGAGGAGTACGGCCGCGTCACCTGGCCGGTCGAGGACGGGCTCCTGGTCTCGCGCGGCGGCCGCGGCCGCGGCCACCTGCGGATCGCGGTCGATCGCCGCGGCGACCGGCTTCTCGTGCGGGCGGAGGTCGCGAACTTCTACCCCTTCCTGCGGGGCTCGGGGCGCTTCGCCCGCTTCGGCACCTGGGTGTACTCCCAGACCCAGATGCGCCTCCACGTGCGGATCACGCGCGGGTACCTGCGCTCGCTCGAGCGGTTGGGTGCCTAGGAGCCCTCGAGCTCGGCGACCGCCTTGCGCAGCGCCTCGTCCACCGGCGTCGGCTCGACATCGAACAGCGCCATGCCGGTGGGGTCTTCGACCACGGTCTCGGTGCTGAGGCCCTCGACCAGCGGCTTGGCGACCCCGGTGTCGACCGGGGTGATCAGTCCGATCCATTGCGAGGAGAGCCAGGGCGTCAGCAGGGGAACCGGGAGCTTCGGGCGGCGGAACGTCTGCATCGCCTCGGCCATCGAGTCCATCATCCCGCCGTAGGTCGTCACGTCGGGGCCCCCGATCTCGACCTCGCGGCCCCGGGCGGCCCCGACCTCGGGCGCTCGCGCCAGGTACTCGACCACGTCCTCGGCGGCGATCGGCTGAGTGGGAGTCTTGGTCCAGCTCGGCGTCACCAGCGCGGGCAGGCGCTTGACGAGGTAGTAGACGGTGCGGAACGACTCGCTCCCAGCGCCGATCACCGCCGCGGCGCGGAAGTAGGTCAACGGCACGCCGGTCGAGCCGAGGACCTCGGCGGTCTCGTGGCGGCTCTTGAGATGCTCAGACTTGCCCTCGCCCAATCCGCCGAGATAGACGAGCTGTGAGACCCCGGCGCGCTCGGCCGCCTCGGCGAAGTTGCGCGCCGCCTCGCGGTCGCGTTCGGCGAAGTCACCACCGGAGCCGCGGCCCATCGAGTGGACGAGGTAGTAGGCGACGTCGACGCCGTCGAGTGCATCGCCCAGCGTTTCGGGCTTGAGCGCGTCGCCGCGGACGACCTCGGCGCCGCCTTCGGCGAGGTCCTCGGCCTTGGCCGGATCGCGCGCCATCGCGCGCGGCGGGGTGCCGGCATCGATCAGGCGCTCGGCGAGAAAGCGGCCGAGGTAGCCGGTCGCGCCGGCGACGAGAGTGACCTTTTGTGCGGGTCCCATACCCTGGACGTTACGGGTACCCGCTTCTCCGCATACGATGCACGGAGTTCAATCGAACGAAAGGGTCATGGGGATGGCTTCGAGGCACTTTGGCGCGCCGCTGTGCGCGATCGCGGCGATGATGCTCGCGCCGAGCGTCGCGGGGGCGGCGATCGTGAACGTCAATACACCCGTCGACGAGTACGGCGGCAGCAGCGCCTGCTCGGTCCGCGACGCGATCCAGTCCGTGAACCAGGACTCGCTCTTCGGCGGCTGCACGAACAGCAGCGTCTCCGGCTTCGATGACGACTACGTCGTTCTGCCCGCCGGCACCTACAAGCTCACGATCCCGCCCGACGGGACGCCGGACGACAACCAGGACGGGGATCTCGACATCAACGACACCACCACCGGCGGCGACCCGGCCAACGACGACCTCACCTGGGGAGCGTTCGACCCCATCAACGGCGACCCGGCCCATTTCCCGGTTCTCGACGCGAACGGCCTCGACCGCGCGGCCGAGGTGAGCAACACCGGAGGCGACCAGGAGCAGGTCATCGGCGGCATCGACATCCGCAACGGCAGCTCGAACTTCGGCGGCGGGGTCTACGCGGCCGACAACACCGTCCACTTTGCCAAGGCAGACTTCTATGACAACAAGGTGAGCGGCTACGGAGGGGCTGTCTGGTCCGACGGCGAGCTCCGGGTCCACCGAAGTACCTTCAGCGGCAACGAGGCGGGATTCAGCGGCGGCGCGATCGAGCACTCGAACGACACGCTGATCGTGGGGCTCTCGACGTTCACCGACAATGAGGCCGCAGGCACCGGCGGCGCGATCGACGCGTTCAACGCGAGCGACCCGCTGATCACGACCAGCACCTTTCACCTCAACACCGCCGACGAGGGCGGCGCGATCTACTTCGGCACGGCGGTCACCCCCGTCGTCAACACCGCGACGATCACGTCGAACGTCGCCAACGACCCCGGCAACGGCGGCGGCATCGACACCTCGGCCACGACGACGAACGTGAATGAGACGATCCTCGCGTCGAACACAAGCGGCCTCCTGACCGCGAACTGCGACGCCGGAACCTTCACCGGCTTCTACAACCTCGAGAGCGCCGACACCTGCGACTTCGACCCCGGTGGGGCGAAGCCGAGCAAGATCAACACCGACCCTCTGCTCGGGCCACTCGCCTTCAGCGGCGGATTCACCAATACGCGCGGGCCGCTCGCGGGCAGCCCGGCGCTCGACGCGATCCCGTCGGCCGACTGCCTCAACCTCACCGATCAGAGGGAGGTCACCCGCCCCGACGGCAGCGGCTTCTGCGACATCGGCGCCTTCGAGGGCATTTACACGCCACCGCCTCCGGCGCCGACGGGATCAAGCGTGCCGACCTCGGCCGCCGCGCCTTCAGCGGCCGGAGCCAAGTGCAAGAAGAAAAGGAAGAAGCGCAAGAAGAAGCGCTGCGGGAAGAAGCGAAAGAAGAAGTAGCGGCCGCTCAGCCGTAGCGCCCGCCGGTGACCTCGCGGAGCTTCGGACGGTCGTGGGTCGCCTGGACCTGGCGCACGGTGCCCGAGCGCGAGCGCATGACCAGCGATTCGGTCGTCGCGTGGCCGTCGTCGAGTTGGCGGACGCCCTTGAGCAGGTCGCCGTCGGTGACGCCGGTGGCGGCGAAGAAGACGTCGTCGCCGCCGACCAGGTCATCGGCGTCGAGGACGCGGTCGAGGTCGTAGCCGGCGTCGACCGCGGCCTTGCGCTCCTCGTCGTCGCGGGGCCAGAGCCGGCCGAGGATCGTGCCTCCGAGGCACTTGATCGCCGCCGCGGACAGCACGCCCTCCGGCGTGCCGCCGATGCCCCAGAGCAGGTCGATGCCGGTGTTGGGGCTGACCGCGAGCAGCGCCGCGGCGACGTCGCCGTCGCTGATGAAGCGGATGCTGGCGCCGACGTCGCGGAGCTCGGCCACCGCCTCCTCGTGGCGGGGCCGGTCGAGCATGACGACCGTGACGTCCTCGGGCTCCCCCTCCTTGCGTTCGGCGATCTTGCGGATCGTGTCCGCGAGCGAGTCGTCGAAGTCGAGCACGTCGGCGGCGCGAGGACCGGTCGCCATCTTCTCCATGTAGACGCAGGGGCCGGGATCGAACATCGTCCCGCGCTCTGCGAGCGCGATCACCGAGAGCGCGGCGGGCATCCCGCGCGCGGTCAGGGTCGTGCCCTCGAGCGGGTCGACGGCGATGTCGACGTGCGGCGGGCTGCCGTCGCCGATCTGCTCGCCGTTGTAGAGCATCGGAGCCTCGTCCTTCTCGCCCTCCCCGATCACGACGACGCCGTCCATCGGAACCGTGTCGAGCATCAAGCGCATCGCGTCGACCGCGGCGCCGTCGGCCTTCTCCTTCTCGCCGCGCCCGGTCCAGCGCGCCGCCGCGAGCGCGCCGGCCTCGGTCACGCGGACGAGCTCGAGCGCGAGGTTGCGATCCGGCTTGTCGCCAGAGCGCACCTCCTGGGAGATCACCTGCTCTTCAGCCATCTCGGGTGAGGCTAGCTGGGATGGCTAGTAAGTCGCCGGGGGCTTGCGCTTAGCCCCGCCGCCGCTCTCGACGGCGCGATAACCGCCCGCCGCCGTGATCCCGGCGGCCGCCAGCAGCGCGAGCCAGTATCCGAACGCGAGGCTGACCCCGAATTCCTGGTTGGCGGTGCCGGGCTTGTCGATGATCCCGTTGTAGCCGATCAGCGTGATCGCGGTCAGGCCGACGATCGTCGTCAGCTCTCCGGCCGGCCAAGAGAGATTGGCGTCGGTGGCGATCAGGTAGGCGAGGATCATCGGCGCCAGCGCGGCGAGCACGAGCAGGATGCGCATCAGCGGGAACGTGTCCCAACCCGTGCAGTCGAAGCTGCCCTCGCCGCAGATCCAGGCGTTCTGGTCGACCCGCTCCGGCGTGTTGGTGAGCGAGAACCAGTTCACGAACAGGCTCACGATCAGGACGAGTCCCGCGAGCGCTCCCAATACCTCCGAACCCCGAAGCCTTGAAAAATCCATCGAGCGCGAGCCTATAGCAAGCGGGTAGGTTCCCGGGGATGAAGCGATGGGGATTGACGCTGCCGCTGCCGATGACCGCGCTCGCGGACTCGGCCGAGCACGTGCGCCGGGCCGAGGCCGCGGGATACACGGATCTCTGGTCGGGCGAGACCAACGGGCCCGACGGCTTCACCCCGCTGGCGCTCTGCAGCGAGTGGACCGACAGCGCGCGGCTCGGCACCGGCGTCGTCGCGGTGCCGCTCCGCGGCCGCGCGATCCTCGCCCAGCACGCCGCAGCGCTCGCCGACGCGTCGCGGGGGCGCTTTGCGCTCGGGATCGGCGCCTCCTCGGACCGGATCGTCGAAGGCTGGAACAAGATGGACTTCGGCAAGCCGCTGACCCGGATCTCCGAGACCGTCGACTTCCTGCGCCCCGTGCTCGCCGGCGAGCGGGTCGACGGCTTCAAGCTCGAGAGCGCCCCGGCCGAGAAGATCCCGATCGTGCTCGCGGCGCTGCGCGGCAAGATGCTGAAGCTCGCGGTCGAGAAGGGCGACGGCGCGTTCACCAACTTCCTCCCGCTGTCCGGGCTGCCGAAGGTGACCGAGCAGCTCGCCGACGCGCCCGAGGGCTTCGAGCTCCTCTGCCGCTTCTTCTGCCTCGAGGGCGAGCGCGAGCAGGTCGAGCCGATCGCCCGCTTCATGTTCTCCTCCTACATAACCGTGCCGGTCTACGAGAAGTTCTACCGCTGGCTCGGGCACGGCGAGAAGATCGACCCGATGGTCGAGGCCTGGGCGGCCAAGGACCGCGCCAAGGCTGCCGAGCTCGCGCCCTGGGATCTGATCGAGGACATGTTCATCTTCGGCTCCCCGGCCGAGATGAAGGAGCGGCTCGACGCCTACGTCGAGGGCGGGATCACGCTGCCGGTGCTGACGCCGATCACGACCCCGGACCGGGTCGGCAACCTGATCGAGGCTCTGGCGCCCTAGGGCTTGGCTCGCGCGAGTGAGAGGGCGTAGAGGCCCTCGGCGTCGGTGAACCAGTCGGTCAGCTCGAGACCGGCCTCGGCGTAGATCCCCTCGAGGCCCTGGCGGGCGAACTTGGTCGAGATCTCGGTCCGCATCTCCTCGCCGGCGCCGAACGCGACCTGGAGGTCGAGCGCCTTGATGTCGACGATCTGGTTCTGGAGCGCGCGGAGCCTGATGTCCATCCAGAGGTTCTCGGGGTCCCAGCGCGCGACGTGCTCGAAGCCCTCGGGGTCGAAGTTGGCGTCGAGGCGCTCGTTGAGAACGTTGAGGACGTTCTTGTTGAAGGCCGCGGTCACGCCCTGCGGGTCGTCGTAGGCGAGCTCGAGCGTCGCGGGGTCCTTGATCAGGTCCGTGCCGAGCAGGAAGCGGTCCTCGGGGCCGAGCAGGTTCGCGATCCGGCGCAGGAAGCCGGCTCGCTGCTGGGGGGCGAAGTTTCCGATCGTGCCGCCGAGCAGCGCGATCACGCGCGGGGCCGCGGCGTCGATCCGCTCGAGGTCGAGCTCGAAGTCGCAGACAAGGCCGCGCACCGTGACGCCGTCGTACTCCGCGGCGATCTTCGTCGCCGTGTCGCGGGTGATCTCCTCGGAGATGTCGACCGGGCAATAGGTCTCGAGGCATCCGGCCTCGCACATCGCTCCGAGCAGGACCCGCGTCTTGGCCGCCGAGCCCGAACCGAGCTCGATCAGGGTCGCGGGGCAGTTTGCCGCCTGGCAGATCTCGGCGGCATCAGCGGTCAGGATCTCGCGCTCGCAGCGGGTCGGGTAGTACTCGGGCAGCTCGGTGATCTGCTCGAAGAGCTGCGAGCCGCGCTCGTCGTAGAAGTAGCGCGGCGAGAGCTCCTTGAACGGGCTGGTCAGGCCGGCGCGGACGTCGGCCGCCATCCCCGAGAGCGGACCGCCGGGCGGCAAGTGGACATCGATCGTGATCGGGTCTGTTTTCGAAGGGCTCATATGGACGAGTGTGGTGGTCGCTCAGCCGCGCGATCAGCCGTCGCGCGCGCAGCGCACGCCGGAGAAGATCTGGCGACGCTCGGGCAGGTCCCAGTTGCGGAACGAGTTTCGGATCACGTTGCGGCGCGCCGACCAGGCGCCGCCGCGCAGGACCTTGTACTCGTCGCCGTAGAAGACCTCGGAGTACTCGGGGTACGGGAAAGCCTTGAAGCCGGGGTAGCCGGTGAAGTCGGAGGAGGTCCACTCCCAGACGTCGCCGAGCATCTGCAGCGCGCCGTGATCCGAGGGCGCGTCACCGTAGGCGCCCGCGGGGGCGGGGCCAAAAGCGAGCAGGTCGAGGTTCGCGCGCTCGCGGTCGGCGCCCGCGGAGGCCGCTTCCCACTCGAGCTCGGTCGGCAGCCGCTTGCCGGCCCAGCGCGCGAACGCGTCGGCCTCGTTCCAGGAAACGTGGATCACGGGCAGCGCGGGATCGACGGTCTCGCGGCGGCCCATCGCCGTCCGGATCCAGCCCCCCTCCCCGTCGCGCTCCCAGTACAGCGGTGGATCGGCCCCGGTCTCCTCCATGTAGGCGATCCAGGCCGCGTTGGTGACCGGCGTGCGGTCGATCTCGAAATCCGCGAGCTCGACCGTGTGGCGCGGGCGCTCGTTGTCGTATGCAAAGCCGGCGGCGGGGGCGCCGATCTCGTGCTCGCCGCCGGGGACCGGGATCATCTCGGGGCCGTCTGAGACCGGCTCGGCCGCGGGGCCCGGGTCGACCTCGACCGGCTCGTAGCCCTCGACCATCTGCAGCAGCTGGAGCATCGTCTCGTTGTGCTGATGCTCGTGGGCGAGCAGCATCTCGTAGGCGAACCCGTCGGCGAGCAGCGGGTCGTCGGTCTGCTCGAGATCGATCTCGCCCAGGACCTCGAGCGTCCGCTCGCCGACCTGCTCCATGTAGGGCCGGACCTCGTCGGCCTTGAGGATCGGCAGCTCCCCGCGGATCTTGCGCGGTTGCTCGATCGCGTCGTAGAAGTCGCCGAGCTCGCCGCGCAGCGGGTCGCGGCCGCCGATCTCCCGGACCAGCCACTGCTCCTCGAAGTTGGCGATGTGGCCGAGGTCCCAGATCAACGGGCTGAGGATCGGCGAGTAGACCTTGTTGAGCTGCTCCTCGGAAAGGGGCTCGATCAGCCGGAGCGTCATCCGCCGTGCGTCCGCCAGGCGCACAGCGATTTCCTCCTTCAACGTATGCGGTTCGGTCCGCAACTCGGGAGCGATGCGCTAACCCTACCGAGCCGTACCTCTCGGCCGCCCGCCATTGAATAACCTGCCCCGCCGATGGTGATCGAAGGAGCAAGCGCGCTGGTCGTCGGCGGGGCTTCGGGCCTCGGCGAGGCGACGGTTCGCAAGCTCCACGCCGAGGGCGCGAGCGTCGTGATCGCCGACCTCAACGCGGAGAAGGGCGAGGGGCTGGCGGGCGAGCTCGGCGAACGGGCGAGCTTTCTCGAGGCCAACGTGATGGAGCCGGAGCCGGTCCAGGCCGCGGTCGACGCCGCGGCGGGGGCAGCGGGCGGGTTGCGGATCTCGATCTGCTGCGCGGGGATCGGCTGGGCGCAGCGGACGACGAGCAAGCAAGGCCCCCACGACTTCGAGGTCTTCCACAACGTGCTCAAGGTCAACCTACTCGGGACCTTCAACGTGCTGCGCCTCGCCGCGACCGCGATGGCCGGCAACGAGCCCGACGAGGGCGGCGAGCGCGGGGTCTGCGTCAACACATCCTCGATCGCGGCCTACGACGGCCAGATCGGCCAGATCGCCTACGCGGCCTCGAAGGGCGGCGTCGTCGGCCTCACCCTTCCCGCCGCCCGCGACATGGCGAGCCTCGGAGTCCGCGTGGTGACGATCGCCCCCGGCCTCTTCGACACCCCGCTGCTTGCGGCGCTGCCCGAGGAGCAGCGCGAGGCGCTCGGGGCCGGAATCCCCTACCCGTCGCGGCTCGGGCGCCCGGACGAGTACGCCGAGCTCGCGGCCCACGTGGTCGAGAACCAGATGCTGAACGGCGAGACGATCCGCCTCGACGGTGCGCTGAGGATGCCTCCGAAGTAAAGAAGGGCGCTTCGGGTCAGCCGGTCCCGGCGTACTCGGGGTCGAGATAGACGCGCTTGCGCCATGGCGGGGTGACCGCGAATGTGTCGCCGCGGCGCACGCTCTCGATCGGGATCAGGCGGATGTGCGAGGCCGGGGTCCAGCGGTGGGCGCGGGGCTCGAGGTGGAGGTGGCGCTTCACGGCGCGGAGCGGACCCGGCGGACCGTTGATCTGGCCCGCGTGGCTCCCGCCCGAGACCGCGAGCTTGCCCCGCGCCGTGCGCCATCCGGGCTCGGAGACGATGCCGGCGTCCGAGGCCCAGCCGCCGAATCCCTGGCCGCCCGAGTAGCCGTGGTGGGAGCTCGCGCGGGCGTCGATCACGCGGCCGCCGGGGCCGATCCGGATCTGAAAGCTCTCCCAGTCGTCGCGGTGGTAGCCGCGCGGCCCGGCGACCGGGACCCCGCGCAGGGTCGCCGAGTCGGGGTAGTAGAGCCAGTACTGGATGTAGGTGCGCCCGCCGCGGGCGACGACGTGGACGAAGGCGGTAACGGGCTCGCCGGCGTCCGAGCTCACGACCCGCCCCGCCGCGGCGCCGTCGGAGCACGCGGTCTCGCGGCAACGCCGGAAGTCGACCGGGAGAGCGCGCATCCCGCGCTCGTAGCGGATCTCGGGCGCGTAGCGGCGCACGAGCGCCGCGGTCTCCTCGCCGTAGGCGGCGGCGAGCGGGGCGTCGGGGGAGTCCTCGCAGGAGGCGAGCTTTGCCGCGCAGACGAGCCGCTCGGCGATCGTGCTCGCGAGCGCCGTTCCAGGAACCCGGACCCCGGCCGCAAGAACGGCCGCGAGCACCAGCGCGACGAGCAGAAGCAACCCGGTCCACTCGACCGTCGACTGGCCTCTCGTTCCGGCGCCGGTGCCCACGGCGACAGCCTCGGGGAGATCGCCGCGCCGGGGCCGTACTCAGGTCACAAAGCGGTGCCGATATCGTCGCGCGGATGAGCGACGACCGCACCGAGCTGATCGAAGAGCTCCTGTCCGCATTTAGTCGCGGAGACATGGAGCGCGTACGCGAGCTGGCCCATCCCGAGCTCGAGCTCCACGACCTCGAGACCCTCCCCGACTCCGACGTCTACCGTGGGATCGACGCGTTCGTGGGCTGGCGCGAGCGCCTGACCGAGCAGTTCGAGAGCTTCGAGTTCAGCGCCACGAACGTCGAGCCGGTCGGCGACCTGCTGGTCTCCGACATGCGCGCACGCGCTCGGGGCAAGGGCAGCGGCGCCGAGGTCGAGCTCAAGTTCGCCGCCGTCTGGGGCTTCCGCGACGGCCTCTCCTCCTACCACCACGGGTACGCGAACCGCGAGCGTGCGCTGGAGGCCGCCCACTCCGCCGCGCAGGCCGAATGAGGTGTTAGGGTCGCGCCATGGCCGATCTCCCCGGGACAAGCGACGCTCGCCGCGACCGCGGGCCGAGCGCCAAGCACTGGGGCATCCTCGTCGCCGTCGTCCTCGCCGTGGTCTTCATCGCCCTCAATTCGCAGGAGGTCCAGATCGACTTCCTGATCGGCGAGGCGAACGCGCCGCTCGTCTTCGCGCTCCTGATCTCGACCCTGCTCGGGCTCGTGATCGGGTACCTCACGGCGCGCATGCGCCGCCGCGACTAGCTAGAGGTTCTCGATCTCGGAGGCGATGTCGGCCGCCGCCTGCTTGGCGTCGGCGAACAGCATCGAGGTGTTCTCCTCGTAGAAGAGGTCGTTGTCGATCCCGGCGAAGCCGGGGCTCAGCGAGCGCTTGATCACGATCACCTGCTGGGCCTGATCGACCTCGATGATCGGCATCCCGGCGATCGGCGAGTCGGGATCGTTCTTTGCCGCCGGGTTGGTGACGTCGTTGGCCCCGATCACGACCGCGACGTCGGTGCGCGGCATCTCGGGGTTGATGTCCTCCATCTCCTTGAGCTTCTCGTATGGGACGTCGGCCTCGGCGAGCAGCACGTTCATGTGCCCGGGCATCCGCCCGGCGACGGGATGGATGGCGTAGTTGACGGTCACGCCCCGCTTCTCGAGCTCGTCGCCCATCTCCTTGACCGCGTGCTGGGCCTGGGCGACCGCGAGGCCGTAGCCGGGGACGATCACGACGGAGTCCGCGTAGGCGAGCGCGATCGCGGCGTCCTGGGCGCCGACCGAGCGGTGCGGGCGCTCCTCTCCCCCCGCCCCCGGGCCGCCGGAGGGCGCGCCACCGAAGCCGGCGAAGAGGACGTTGCCGACCGAGCGGTTCATCGCGGTGGCCATCTCCATCGTCAGGATCGTTCCCGACGAGCCGACCAGGGTCCCGGCGACGATCAGTGCCACGTTGTCGAGCGCGAAGCCCGCCGCTGCCGCCGAGAGGCCGGTGAACGCGTTGAGCAGCGAGATCACGACCGGCATGTCGGCGCCGCCGATCGGCAGCACGACCATGTTGCCGAGGATCGCCGCGGCGACCAGGACCGCGATGAAAAGAGTCTGGTTCGGGTCGTCCCTGTTGATCCCGAGGATCACGCAGCCGGCGACGATCCCGATCAGCAGCAGCCCGTTGATCACCTGCTGTCCCGGGATCGCGAGCGGTTGGGTCGGGATCAGGTCCTGGAGTTTGGCGAAGGCGATGTTCGAGCCCCAGAACGACACCGAGCCGACGACCATCGAGAACAGGATCGGGACGAAGATCTCGAGCGGGATCTGGTCGATCAGCCCCTCGTGGATCTCGTCGAGGTACTCACGGAACTCCGACCAGGCGATCAGCGCTACGGCGCCGCCGCCGACGCCGTTGTAGAGCGCGACCATCTGTGGCATCGCGGTCATCTGGACGCGGATCGAGGCGGCGACGCCGACCGCGGTGCCGACCGCGAGCCCGAAGACGATCAGCCCCCAGTTGCCGATCCCGTCGAGGAGCAAGGTGGTCGCGACCGCGATCGCCATCCCGACCGCGGCGATCATGTTGCCCTGCTTGGCGGTCGTCGGGTGGGTGCCGCGGCGGACGCCGAGGATGAAGAGGACGACCGAGAGCAGATAGAGGAGTTGGACCGCGTCGCCGCCCGGCTCGAGCACCGCGAGGCTCACGAGTCGCCTCCCCCGACCCCGCCGCCGAGGGCCGGCTTAGCGTCCTCATCCTCCGAGCGCTCCTTCTTCGGCTTGCGGGTGAACATGCCGAGCATCCGGTCGGTGACCAGGAAGCCGCCGACGACGTTGATCGTCCCGAAGATGATCGCGATCGTGCCGATCACGTCCTCGAGCAGCCCGTTGGAGAGCCCGACGACGATCAGCCCGCCGAGCACGACGATCCCGTGGATCGCGTTTGTCTGCGACATCAGCGGCGTGTGCAGCGTCGTCGGCACCTTCGAGATCACCTCGAAGCCGACGAAGGCGGCGAGCACGAAGATGATCACCTCAGTTACGAGGTCCACTAGCTGCCGCCCCCTTCAGCGACTTCCTTGGCGCGCTCGTTCTTGATCTCGCCCTCGTGGGTGAGCACCGCTCCGGCGAGCACCTCGTCCTCGAAGTTCAGGTTCAACGCCCCTCCCTCGCCGACCATCAGCTCGAGCAGGTTCTGGATGTTCTTGGCGTAGAGCGCCGAGGCGTCCTCGGCCATCTCGCTCGCGAGGTTGGTCGGCGAGATGATCGTCACGCCGTCGACGGTGACCGTCTGGCCGCCCTCGGTCTTCTCGGTGTTGCCGCCGGACTCGCCGGCGAGGTCGATGATCACCGAGCCGTCCGCCATCTCCTTGATCGCCTCGGCGGTGATCAGGATCGGCGCCGGGCGGCCGGGGATCTGGGCGGTGGTGATGACGATGTTCTGCTTCGCCGCGGCCTTGCCGACCTCTTCGCGCACCTTCTCGTTCTCCTCGTCGGTGAGCGGGCGCGCGTAGCCGCCCTCGTCCTCGGCGTCGGGGAGGAAGTCGAGCTCGAGCGGGCGGCCGCCGAGGCTCGCGATCTGCTCCCAGGCGGCGCGGCGGACATCGAAGCCGGTGACGATCGCGCCGAGGCGCTTCGCGGTCGCGATCGCCTGCAGCCCGGCGACACCGGCGCCGAGCACCATCACCTTGGCGGGGGCGATCGTGCCCGCGGCGGTGGTCATCATCGGGAAGAGCTGGCCCGACTCGCGGGCGGCGATCACGACCGACATGTAGCCGGCGAGGTTCGCCTGCGAGGAGAGCGCGTCCATCGCCTGGGCTCGGGTGATCCGCGGTATCGCCTCCATCGCGAAGCTCGTCAGCCCGCCCGAGGCAAGCGACTTCGAGAGCTCGCCGTTCGTGAGCGGGGTCAGGTGCGAGATCAGGACCTGGCCCGACTTCAGCTTGCCGAGCTCCTCGCCGCTCGGCGGCGAGACCTTGACCACGACGTCGGCGCCCCAGGCGTCGCCGATCTTCCCCCCCGCCTCCTCGTACATCGCGTCGGAGTAGTTGGCGGCCTCGCCGGCGCCGGCCTCGACCGCGACCTCGAGCTCCTTCGCGGCCAGCGCCTTGACGACGTCGGGAACGAGCGCCACGCGGCGCTCCCCTTCGACGGTCTCTTTCGGCACCCCAACTCTCATACGGCGCGGGAATCTATTGAAATCAGGCCGCTGTCCCGGCTTTGGTCAGCTCGGCGAGCTTGTTGATCGTCGCGATGTTCTGCTGCGGGTCGTTGTGCATCGGCGAGATGATCAGCCGGTCGATGCCGCTGGCGGCGAAGCGCTCGAGCCGCTCGCCGACCTCGGCCTCGGTGCCGATCATCGACGTCGCGTTGACGAGCTCGTCGGGGATCGCCGCGTAGGCCTCTTCCTTCTTGCCGTCGAGGAACAGGCTCTGGACGTTGAGCGCGTCGTCCTCGAAGCCGAAGCGGCAGGCGAGGTCGACGTAGAAGTTCGTCTCGCGCGAGCCCATGCCGCCGAGGTAGAGCAGCAGCCCCGCCTTGACCATCCCCCGCGCCGCGTCGAGGTCGCCGTCGATCGCGACCTGGACGCTGGGCGAGATCTCGAGGTCCTCGCGCGAGCGTCCGCCCTTCTCGAAGCCCTTCTCGAGGTGCTCCCCCCAGGCCGACTCCCACTCGTCGACAGAGAAGAAGATCGGGATCCAGCCGTCGCAGATCTCGGCCGCCATCTCGACCGACTTGCGGCCGATCGCGCCGACGAAAACAGGGATCTCGTTGCGGACCGGGTGGACGTTGAGCTTCAGCGCCTTGCCCTGCCCGGTGACGCCCTCGCCCTCGGTCAGCGGCAGCGTGTAGTGCTCGCCGGAGTGCTCGAGCCGCCCGTCGCGGGCGACGATCTCGCGCACGACCTCGATGTACTCGCGGGTCCGTCCCCAGGGCTTGGCGTAGGGGACGCCGTACCAGCCCTCGGAGACCTGGGGCCCGGAGGGGCCGAAGCCGAAGATGAACCGGCCGCCGGAGAGCGCGTCGATCGTGATCCCCGCCATCGCCGCGGCGGCCGGGGGCCGCGCCGGGACCTGGAAGATCGCGGCGCCGAGCTGGATCGTCTCGGTCTTGCCGGCGAGGTAGGCGAGCACGCTGACGGCGTCGGACCCGTAGGACTCGGCGGCCCAGACCGAGTCGAAGCCGGCCTTCTCGGCGGCCTGGACGATCTCGACCGCATCGTCGCCTTGCGGGCCGATTCCCCAGTACCCGAGGTTCAATCCAAGCTTGGGCGCCATCTCCCAGCCAGCCTAACCATTCCCTAATAGTTTCGTCCAACCCGCAACCTTCCGCCTAGGCTGGGTTGATACTCGTAATCACGTATGGCAACCCTCGTAGAAAGAATGAGTCTCGAGCAGATGCTCGACCGCGCCGCGAAGGCGGAGCGCCGCGGCGAGCGCTACGCCGAGATCGAGCGCAACTGCGAAGCGCGCGGTCTCTACGAGGAGGCCCTCGAGGCGATCCGGATGCGCCGCGAGCACGAAGCGACCGCGGATTACTGGCGCACCCGCGCCAACCGCGACTCGGACTGACGCTCCTCGCGCCCTAGCGCTTGCGGCGGCCCTTGAGCCGCTTCAGGCACTTCTTGCGCTTCTTATTGCTCTTCTTCTGCTTGCAGAGGCAGCGCTTGCGCGCCTTGCCCTTGAGGGTCGAGCAGGGAGCATCGGTCGCTGGAGGCCCGCTGACCGCGGGCGGCGTCAGAACCACCGGCGGGGGCGGGCAATCGACCGCGGTCGGGCCCTCCTGGACCAGTCCGTTGCAGATCACGCGCTCGTAGGCCCCGGCGTCGCAGCCGGTGCCGGAGGGACGGAAGAAGCCTCGTTGGTCGACGCTCGCCGCCGGCCCGCAGCTCGCGACCGGGACCTTGTCGATCGCGTCGCTGGTCGGCTCGAGCCCGATCGTCGGGGTCGGGCCGCCGTTGTCGATCGGGCCGCCGGGCACGATGTCGAGCGACCCGTCGGTGGTGTCGGAGCCGACGAAGCCACAGTCGGAATCTTCGAAAACCGCGACATTGAAGCCGGTGCTGACAAGCTCCGGCATCTCTGCGTGGCACGGGTCGACGCCGGGAAGGATCGAGCGCCCGATGGCGATCCCGTCCCCGGCTCCATCCCCTGTCGCGACGCTGTCCCCTCCGTCGCCGGCCTCGTCGGAGGCGTTGCCCGAGAAGGTGACGTGCTCGATCGCCGCGCTACCCGCGTTGACGAAGATCCCGCCCCCGAACCCGGTTCCGCCGTCATCGATGCCGGCGTCGTTGTCAAAGAAGGTGGAGTTGACGATCGTCGCGCTTCCGCCCTCGAACCAGATCGCGCCCCCGTTCTGGTTGCCTGCGTCGTCGAGCGAGTCGACGCTGTTGCGGGCGAAGACGCTGCCGGTCACCGTCAGCGGCCCCAGGGTGCGGAGCGCCCCGCCGACCGCTTTGCCCCCCGGGTCGAGGATGTTGACGACGTCGTTCTCGTGCAGCAGCGAGTCGGAGATCGTCATCGACCCGTCGAAGTCGAGTGCGCTTGTGGTCCGGTTCGAGATCGCCCCGCCGAGCAGCTGGCTCCCACTTCCGCTCGCGTGGTTCAGCTCGAAGGTCGAGCGGCGGATCTGCACGACCAGCCCACCATCGACATCGATGGCCCCGCCGAAGACCTGCGCCTGGTTGTCCTCGAACACCGAGTCCTCGACCGTGATGCTGCCGCTGTTCGTATCGCTGCCCGGGTCGTCCTCCGCGTAGATGCCGCCGCCTGCCGTGGCGAGACCGTCGCTGATCCTGGCGTCGCGGACGATCAGGTTGCCTCCGCTGCGCAAGCGCACGTTTCCACCGCGTTGCGGATCACCCGCGGGGATGCTCACGGTCGTGACGCCGCTGTCGACCGTCAAGGCTTCGAGGGCGAGCGTGCGGGTCGCGACCGGGCTGGCGTCGAAGATCCGGTCGTTGTCGCTCTGGCTCACGGTCGTCGCGTCGCGCCCGGCGCCCAGGACGACGACGTCGCCGCCCCCGATGTCGAGGTCCCCGGTCTGGTTCAGCTCCTCGTCGTTCCCGGCGTCGCCGCCCTCGTCGAGAACGTAGGAAGCCGCGTCGAGCACGATCGTGTCGACCGCACCGCCCTCCCCGTTCACACACCCGGTCGTGTTCGAGGCGTTGTCGCGTGCAGACTGGACCGCCTCTCGCAGCGAGCAGCTGTTGTCGCCGTCGAGTTCGTCGACGATCGTGGTGACCGGGATCGTCGCCGCTGCCGCGTGCCCGGGCAAAGCCAGAGCGACCGCAAGAGCAACTCCGGCAAGCGGTCCAGCTCGCATCAGCGTCGCTTCCGACCCTTCAGCCGCTTCAGGCACTTCTTGCGCTTCTTCCCCTTCTTCTGCTTGCAGAGGCAGCGCTTGCGGGCCTTGCCCTTGAGGTTGGAGCAAGGAGAAGCGACCGCGCCGGGCGGGGCCGCGATTGGAACGGTCGGCGGCGGCGGCGGGCAGTCGACCGCGGTCGGCCCCTCCTGGACGACGCCGTTGCAGATCACGCGCTCATAGGCGCCGGCGTCACAGGCGCCGCCCGAGGGGCGGAAGAAGCCGCGCTGGTCCTGGCCTTCGGACGCCCCGCAGACCGCGGCGGGGACGTAGTCGACAGCCGGGCTACCGGCCGTGAGGGCGATCGTCTCGGTGGACCCACCGTTGTCGGCGGGTGGGACGACGATGTCGAGGACGAGGCCGGCGTCGTCGTCGGTTGCGGGGTCGAAGTTGCAGTCGGTGTCGAATCCGCCGGTGACGTTGAACCCGGCCGAGGAGATCAACGACCCGTCGCATGGGTTCGCGAACAACCCGCCGGTGACGATCGAGGCGCCGATCCGCACCTCTCCGCTGCCGGCGATGCCGCGCTGGATCTGGTCGCCCGACCCGGAGTCGGTGGCGGAGTTCGTCGACATCGTCACGTGCCTGAGCACGAGGTCGATGTCGCCGTTCTCATAGACCCCGCCACCCTCGCCGTTATTGCCGGGAGCGTCGGGGTCGCCGGCGAGGTTCCGGTAGATCGCCGAGTTGATCACGGTCGCGACATCGCCGACATCGCCGCCGTCGACGTGGATTCCGCCGCCTCGCTCGCGGACGTTCGATGCGAGCGTGTTGTCGGCGATCAGGCTGCGGCGGATCGTGGCTTGGCTCGTCAAGCTGATGCCGCCTGCGTGAGCCTGGTCGGTGGGGTCGCCCCCGGTATGCGTGACGAAATTGCCGGAGATCGTCGTGTCGGCGATCACCAGCTCGCCGCCATCGGCGACGCCGGCGCGGATCCCGCCGCCGGTCAAGGGTTGGCCGAGCGCGCTCACGACCGAGTTGCCCTCGATTAGCGTGCGGTTGATCCTTGTCGAACCGTTGCCTTGGATATAGATCCCGCCGCCGCGGCCCTCGTCTGTGTTGTCGAGAATCCTCGAATCGTTGATCCTCAGATGCTGGTTGGCGCCCTGGGCCCAGATGCCACCGCCGCCGTCGCGCGCAATGCCCTCGGAGACGATGACGTTGTTCAGGGTCAGCGAGTTCGTCCCCGTGGCGCGGATGTTCCCCCCGCGACCGGGGTTGAAGCCAAAGACCTCGCTGCTGACGTCCCCGTCACTCACGATCAAGTTCTCGAGGGTCAGGTCCGCGTTCGTCTTGAGGTCGAAAATGCGGTCCGGAGCCGATGTGGAGACCACCGAGTCTCCCTGCCCGCTGATCACAATCGGTCCGCCTGCGCCGACATCGAAGTCGCCCTCCGCATTCCCCTCTTCCGCGTTGCTGCCGAGCGTGGTGTTGTAGGGATCCGCGAGATTCGCGGTCAGCACGATCGTGTCCGTGCCGTCATCGCCCGTCGGACAGCCGCCGAAGGGGGCGTTCGTCACCGCGGATTCGATCGCCTCCCGCAACGAGCAGTTGGGGTCCGGAGCCGCGTCGAACTCATCGGTCGTGAAGGTCGGCGTGATCGTCGCCGCGCCGGCCGTGGCCGGAACGATCGCCAGTGCCGCGACGATCGCGATCATCAATCCCCAAGTCCGCCTCATCGCGTCCCTCCTCCGTTGGCTCTGATCACGCGGCACCCTACCGGGCGCGAAAACCGAAGGTGGCGGTCAGCGGTTGGGAACGCGAGCCGCAGCCCCGGCGGTCGGCGACAAGGTCGGCGCGACACCGGGGCTGCGGATACGTCAGCCCCCAGCTTCAGGCTTCGGTTACGACTTGCGGCCCTTGAGCCGCTTCAGGCACTTCTTGCGCTTCTTGCCCTTCTTCTGGCGGCAGAGGCACTTCTTCTTCGCCTTGCCGCTCAGGTTCGAGCAGGCGCTGCCGCCGCCGGTCGGCGGCGTGGTCGTGATCGGCGGGATGACGACCGGGAGGGGCGGGGGACACCCGAGCGACGCTCCGCCGCCGGGGGTCGCGCAGACCTCGAACGCTCCGGCGTCGCAGGCGCCTCCCTGCGGGCGGGAGAGCCCGCGCTGGTCGGTGCCCTCGGCGGCCGCGCAATCGGCCGTCGGGACCAGATTCAGCGCGGTACCGGGGTTGATCGCGATCGATCGCAGCGGCTCGTTGGCCTCGCCGCCGATCGACGGGCCGCCGTTGTCGGCCGCGCCGCCGCCGACGATCCCGGTGGCCCCGGTAGCGGTATCGCCCGGACCCTCGTCGTCACAACCATCCGCGTCGTCGGCGGTGAGCGAGTTATGCCCTCCGGAGACGGTGGTGGCGTCCCCGCCCTCGCAGATGTTGATCCCACCGCCGCCCGGGATCAGCGAGTTCCTGTAGAAGAGCCCGAGCCCGTCGTTGTGGATGTGATCGCCGTTGGCGGTAACCGGCGTCGTGTTGTTGAAGAACGTGACGTGGTTGACGTTCACCTGGCCGGCCGCGGAGCTGTAGATGCCGCCGCCGCGGGCGTCGTCGCCGCCGTCGTTGCCGGTCGTGTTGTCGGAGATCGTCGAGTTGGCGATCGTCCCGACGGCGGCCGCGCCGGTGAGCGCGATTGCGCCGCCGTCCTCTTGGTCAGAGGCCGGGACGACCGCGTTGTCGTTCGAGAACACCTCGTTGTCTTCGAACAGCGAGCGCTCGATCGTGAACTCGCCGAGCGCGTTCAGGCCGCCGCCCTGGGCGTCGCCGTCCATCGCTCCCGGCGCCTGGGCGCGGTTCACGGAGAGCTCGCTGTCGGTGATCGTGATCTCGCTGTCGGCGTAGATTCCCCCGCCCCGGGCCGAAGACCCGTTCGGGGCCTCCACCCGGTTATCCGTGACGATGCTGCGGGTGATCGTCGCCGGCTCGGCGTTGGCGACCCAGATCCCGCCTCCCTGTTGGGACACGTCGCCGCCCTGAATTTCTGAATCGGAGATCGACAGCTCGCTGCCCGCGCCCTCGAGGGCGATGACACCGCCGCGCTCAGCGTTGATGTCATCGTTGCCACCGTTGACGCTGACGTTCTCGAGCGTGAGGTCGTTGCTCGCGTTCGTGGCCTCGATCACTCCGCCGTCCTCGGCCGGGATATTGCCGGCCGTGGTGATCGCGAGGTCGCGGAGAGTCAGGTCGGCGCCCACCTCGGTCAGCTCAAGGATCCGGTCCTCGACCGGAGAGCTGATCGTGCGCCTCACCCCGTTGACGTCGCTCTCGATCGTCAGCGGGCCGCCAGCCTCGACGTCAAGGTCGCCGGTCGCGTTGTCGTCCTCTACCCCGACCAGTGTGAGGTTGTAGGGGCCTCCCTCGAGTTCGATCGTGTCGACGGTCGGCCCGGCGCTACCGTCGGTGCAGCCAGTCGTGTTGAGTACGTTGAGGTTCGCTGACTCGACGGCTTCCCGCAAGGAGCAGTTGCCATCGCCGTCGAGCTCGTCGGTGAGGTTGTTGACCGTGATCGTCGCCGCCCCGGCGAACGCCGGCGTCAGCGCCATCGCCGCGGCGACGGTCGCGATCCCTGCAAAACCGAACTTGACCTTCCTCATCGATCCCTCCTTGGTTGCGCGCATGAAATTCCTGAGTTGAGTGTTTCCGGTTCAGCGGGGAACCTCATGGGGGGGTCCACCCCAAACTTTTGCTTCGCCGGGCGGAGCCCCGGATTCGATGGCCTGCTCGAGGGCGCCTGCGAGCCCGACCCAGCCCTCGAACTTGACCTCGCGCTCCCCGGCGCGGATCAGGCCGCTGATCGGCTCGACGTCGGGCTCGACCTCGACCTGAAAGACGATCCTCTCCATGGAGCGAGTGTCACCCACGCCGACGAAGACTTCATGGGGGGTCCACCCCTGTTTCAGCCGGCGAGCGCGGTGCCGAGCTGCTCGCGCTTCTCGATGTCGAGCTTCGAGTAGACCCTGGTCAGGTGGTTTTCGACCGTCTTCGCGGTCACGAAGAGCTGCTCCGCGATCTCGCGGTTGCTCAGCCCCGAAGCCGCCCGCTCGGCGACCCGGCGCTCGCTCGCCGTCAGCGACTCGAGGCCGCTGAACATCAGCCTGCGAGGACGCGCGCCCGCGGTCACCAGCTCCTCGTGGGCGCGCTCGGCGAGCACGGGCGCGCCGCATCCGCGCGCGATGTCGAGGCCCTCGCGGAGCGGGTCGCGCGCCTCGGCGCGACTCCCGGCTCGGCGCAGCGCCGAGCCGAGGTCGACGAGCGCGCGGGCGTGGTCGAGACGGGCCGGCGATTCGGCGAGCGCCTCGACGGCTTCGCCGAGTAGGCCGATGCCCTCCTCGCCCCCCGCCGATCCCTGGGCGTGGAGCGCGACCCCGATCGCGGTCGGGGTGCCCCAGCGCTCCGCGTCCACAAGCTGATCGGCTGCCATCCGCCTCGCGGTCTCGGCGTTGCCGAGCCGCAGATGCGCCTCGGCTGCACCGCGCCGCCACGCGAAGGCCGGGTTGGCGACCTGACACTGGCGATGGCGCTCGCCGAGCTCGACGAAGTCGGCGAGCGCCTCCTCGTTTCGCCCCTGGGCGAGGCGGAGCCGCCCGCGGGCATAGAAAGCCATGTTCATGTGCACCATCGGCGGCAGGAACGGTCCGCAGCCGCTCTCCTGGACCGCCTCCTCGGCCTCGTCGTAAGCGCCGCGCTCGATCAGGGCCAACGCCAGCAGTGTGTAGAGCGGCGGGCGGCTGAACGCCGGGGTCTCGGAAAGGTCGACGCCTGCCCTGGCTTCCGCCTCGACCGCGCTCATTCGTCCGCGGCTGAACTCGATCATGGCCCCGAGCGCCCTGGCCGTCGCATGGCCGAAAACTGAGCCCCGGGCGGTCGCCTGCTCGAGCAGCTCGTGGGTGATCCCCTCCGCGAGGTCCTGTCGATCCGCCCATGTCAGGGCCCACGCGACCTCGTAGACGCCGATCGACTCCATGCCCTCCTTTGCGACCAGACGACCATCCGCATGGGCGCGTCTGCACAGGTCAGCCGTTCGGTCCGCGGTTCCGACCATCCACTGGCGCGCGCCGATATGGGCGGTGGTCAGCAGCGAGCCGATGTCGTCGCCCTCCGGCACCTCGATCGCATCCAGGCGCGCGGCGACGCGCGGGATCGTCAGCGGGCTGATCAGCCCGAGCGAGTAGATCTCGGCCCGCAGGCGGTCGATCGACTCGCCACTCGCGTCGGCGACCCGCTCGGCCTCTCGCTCGAGCAGCTCGACCGCCCCAGGCACCTGGCCGGTGTAGAAGATCGCCCGCGCCAGCGTCACGGCGCGCTCGGCGCGCAGCGAAGGGTCGGTCGTGCTCTCGACCGACTCGCGAAGGTGGTCCGACGCGGGGCCCGGCTCGCCGGCGAGCCATTCCGCGGTCCCGAGCTCGGCCAGGATCTCGGCCCGCTGCTCTCCCTCAGGCGGCTCGGCGAGCGCGCGGGCGAGGTACCGGCAGGCGAGGTCGGCGGCCCCCTGGCCGAGGGCCCCGTCCGCGGCGTCGCGGAGCGCGCCGACGACCGTCGCATTCCCCGCGGGCTCGGTGGCGAGCAGGTGCGGGGCGAGCTCCGCCGGCGAGACGCCGGAGTCGCGCAGCACCTGCGCCGCCCGCGCGTGCATCGCGGCGCGCTCGGAGGGCGGGACGTCGGCGTAGATCGACTCGCGGACGACAGGGTGCACGAAGGTCAGCGGCCGCAGGGGCGCGAGGATCTCGACCGCGGCGAGCGCGTCGGCCGCCGGGCCGGCCGCGGCGGCGTCGATCTCGGCCAGAGCCGCGGCGTGGGCAAGCTCGCCGCGGGCGCCGAGCACCGCGACCGCGTTGGCGAGCGGGCCGCACTCCTTCGGCAGCCGAGCCAGTCGCAGAACCAGCGAGCGCCCGACGGTGTCCGGGCCGATCTCGAGCACGCGGGCGGCGGCGCCGGCGTCAGGGCCGAGCCCGTCGGCGCGCAGCGCCCCGAGCAGCTCGCGGACGAAGAACGGGTTGCCGCCGCTCGCGTCGTGGCAGGCGCTCGCGAACGGCGGTTCGGGCTCGCTGCCCATCACGTCCGAGATCACGACCGAGACGCCGGGCTCGCTCAGCGGCTGCGGACGCAGAACCGTCGCGTTCGGGTCGGTGGAGAGCTTCGCCAGCAGCCCGAGGTCCGAGGCCGGCTCGCCGGGCCGCATGCCCGCCGTGACGAGGATCGGCGTCCCCTCGAGCCTCGCGACGAGATAGAGCAGGAAGCGCAGCGTCGGCGAGTCGGCCCAATGCGCGTCGTCGACCTCGAGCAGCAGCGGCGTCTCGGCCGCGAGGTTGACAGCCAGCCAATAGAGACCGTGGACGACCGGGAACGCGATGTCGCCCGGCGCCTGCGCGTGTTCCCCGCCGCCGAGCCCCAGCGCCGGGGCGGCGAGCTCGGCGGCGCCGGAGAGCAGGGTCTCCCGGCGAGCCGCCGGCGACTCCGCGAGCTCGGCCTCGAACAGCTGTCGGACGACGCCGTAGGCGAAGTCGCGCTCGAGCTCACCCCCGCGCGCGGTCATGACACGGAGCCCGCGAGCCACGGCGAGCTCGCGCGAAGCTTCGAGCAGCCGGCTCTTGCCGATCCCGGCCGGCCCCTCGAGCAGGACGAAGGACCCGTCGCCACCCGCCGCGCGCTCAACGGCCAGATCGAGGCTGTTGACCTCGGCCTCCCGTTCCACCAGTGTCCGCTCGGTTCCTGCCGTCTCCAAAGCCGATGTCATTCTCGCACCGGTGGGCCAGCGGCACCCTGCGCTATAGATGGGCTCGTGAGCGACGCAGCGCAACCCGCGGGACTCTCCGCCAAGGAGGCGAAGACCCGCCTGCGCCACCTCGGCGCCCCCGAGGAGCGCTCGAGCCGCTCGGCCTCGAGCATCATCGCCGGCAACGTCTTCACGCTCTTCAACGCGATCATCGGCGTCTTCTTCGTCGTCGTTCTCTCGCTGGGCCTGTTCGCCGACGCGCTCTTCGGGCTGATCGCGATCGTCAACAGCTACGTCGGGATCCGCCAGGAGCTGAAGGCTAAGGACGTCCTTGACAACCTCGCGCTGCTGGTCGCGCCGCGGGCGAAAGTGGTCCGCGACGGCGAGATCGTCGAGCTGCGCGGGGAGGAGGTCGTGCCCGGCGACGCGGTCCGGGTCGAGCCCGGCGACCAGCTCGTCGCCGACGGCGAGCTGATCTCCTCGCGTGGGCTGACGCTCGACGAGTCGATGCTCACCGGCGAGGCCGACGGGGTGCTGAAGAAGCCCGGCCAGCGCGCGCTCTCGGGCTCGTTCTGCCTGCTCGGGTCGGGCTGGTACGAGGTCGACGCCGTGCGCGAGGACAGCTACGCCGAGCGGATCGCGGGCGAGGCGCGCGCCTTCCGCCACCCGCCCTCGCCGCTCCAGGAGGAGGTCAACCAGGTGCTGAGGGCGACGACCTGGCTGATGATCCCGCTCGCGGTCGTGCTGATCTTCGCGCTCTTCGCGCGCGCGACGCCGATCGACGAGGCCGCTCAGACCGCAACCGCGGGGCTGATCACGCTGATCCCCGAGGGGCTCGTGCTGCTGATGAGCGTCACGCTCGCGGTCGCGGCGGTGCGGTTGGCGCGCGCCGACACCCTCGTCCAGCAGATCAGCGCGACCGAGTCGCTCGCCGCGGTCGACACGATCTGCGTCGACAAGACCGGGACCCTGACCTCGGGCGACCTCGAGCTGGTCTCGATCGCGACCGAGGGCCCCGACGCGGCCGGCCCGGCCCAGAAGGCGCTCGCGCGCTTCGCCGCCAGCGCCGGCGAGCAAAACCGCACGCTGCAGGCGATCGCCGCGAGCTACCCCGGCAAGCCCGAGGCGGTCGCCGCCGAGGTTCCTTTCTCCTCGGAGTGGAAGTGGAGCGGGGTGACGCTCGACGGCGGCGGCCCGGGCGAGAGCTACGTGCTCGGCGCGCCCGACGTGCTGAGCGCCGCCGGCGCGCTCACCCTCCCCCCTCCGCTGCGTGCTGCGCTCGCGGCCCACACCAAGGCCGGGCGCCGGGTCGTCGCCTTCGGCGCGGCGACGGCGCCGTTGCCGGGCGACCCGGCCGAGCAGCCGCCCCCGCAGCTCGAGCCCCTGGCCCTGGTCGTCCTCGAGGAGACGCTGCGGCCAGACGCCGCCGAGACGATCGAGTTCATGCGCGCCAACGACGTCGAGCTCAAGCTGATCTCCGGCGACGCGCGCTCGACCGTCACCGCCGTCGCGAAGGCGGTCGGGGTGCCCGCGGACGCCGGCGTAATTGAGGGCGACGACCTCCCCTCCGAGAAGGCCGAGCTCGCCGCCGTCGCGGAGGAGAACACGATCTTCTGCCGGATCCGCCCCGAGCAGAAGAAGCTGCTCGTCGGGGCGCTCGGCGACGCCGGGCACCACACGGCGATGATCGGCGACGGAGTCAACGACGTCCCGGCGCTGAAGCGCGCGCGGCTCGCGGTCGCGATGGGCTCCGGCAGCCAGATCACCAAGGGCGTCGCCGACATCGTCCTGCTCAAGGACGAGTTTTCGCGGTTGCCGCGCGCGGTCGCCGAGGGCCGGCGGATCGCGCGCAACATCCACCGCCTCGGGCGCCTTTACCTGACCAAGACGGTCTACGCCGCGGCGCTGATCGGGACGGTCGGGGTCGCGGGCTGGGCGTTCCCGTTCCTGCCCCGCCACCTGACGCTCGCGGCGCTGATCACGATCGGGATCCCGTCGTTCGTGCTCGCGCTCGCTCCCAGCGACGGGCCCTTATATAGAGGCCGCCTGCTGCGGGCGCTGGCGGCGTTCGCGGTCCCCGCCGGGCTCGCGATCGCGGCAGGCTCGCTGGCCTCGTTCTTCTTAGTCGACACCGTCTTCGGCGGCTCGCTCGAGGCCGGGCGGACCGCGGCGACGACGACGCTCGTCGTCCTCGGGCTCTCGTTCATCCTCCTGCTCGAGCGCGGGCCGGGGCGCGAGCACATCGCGATCCAGAGCTACATGCTCTCACTGGTCGCGGCGCTCGGGGCGCTCTACGCGCTGGCGCTCGCGGTCGAGCCGCTGCGCGAGTTCTTCGAGCTCACCTCGCTCAAGGGCGGCCAGCTCTTCCTCGCCCTGCTCTCGGCGGCGGGCGGACTCGTTCTCGCGAGCATTGTCTGGAGAATGCCTGCCGTGGAGCGACTCGAAGCCGATCCCGAGCAACCGGTCGCCGGCTTCGAGGCCGATGACGGGCCGCGGCCGTGACCGCGATCGTCCTCGACATCGACGGCACGCTCGTCGACACCAACTACCAGCACGCCCTCGCCTGGTACCGCGCCTTCCGGCAGCACGGCGTCTTCGTCCCGGTCTGGAAATGCCACCGCGCGATCGGGATGGGCGGCGACCAGCTCGTCGCGGCGCTCGCCGGCGACGAGGTCGAGGACGAGAAGGGCGACGACATCCGCGATGCCGAGGGACCGCTCTATATGTCGATGATCGAGGAGGTCGAGCCGTTCGAGGGCGCCGCGGACCTGGTCCGCATCCTCTGCGAGCGCGATTACGCCGTCGTCCTCGCCTCCTCGGCGAAGGAGGACGAGGTCGACCGCTACCTCGACCTGCTCGACGCGCGCGAGATCGTCAAGGGCTGGACGACGTCGGCCGACGTCGAGAAGACCAAGCCCGAGCCCGACCTGGTCGAGGCGGCGCTCGAGAAGGCCGGCACCCGCGAAGGGCTGATGGTCGGCGACTCGGTCTGGGACTGCGAGGCGGCGGGGCGGGCCGGGATCCCGACGCTCGCGGTGCTCAGTGGCGGTTTCTCGGAATCGGAGCTTCGCGGCGCGGGCGCGGTCGAGGTCGTCGAGACGATCACCGACCTGCGCGAGGCCGACATCGATGCGCTCGCCAAGACCCCGGCGAAGAGCGGCTGATGGCCGAGTCACCCCAGGCCCGCCGCCGCAAGACCAAGATCGTCGCGACGATCGGCCCCGCGAGCCGCTCGCCCGAGATGCTCGCGCAGCTGCTCGAGGCGGGCGTCGACGTCTGCCGGCTGAACTTCTCGCACGGCTCCGCCGACGAGCACGCCGAGAACGTTCGCAACATCCGCGCCGCCTCGGCGAAGCTCGGGCGCGAGGTCGCGATCCTCGGAGATCTGCCGGGGCCGAAGCTGCGGCTCGGCGAGGTCGAGGACGACGTCGCGGTGCTGCACTCGGGATCCCAGGTGACCCTCGTCGCCTCGCCCGACGGCGGGGCGGGCACCGCCGAGCGGCTGCTGGTCCCGTGGGCGGGCCTGACCGCGGCGGTCAAGGAGGGGGACCCCGTGTTCATCGCCGACGGCCGGGTGCGGTTGCGCGTCACCGGGGTCTCGAAGGACTCGGTCGAGGCCGAGGTCGAGGCCGGCGGCGCGGTCGGCTCGCACCAGGGGATCAACCTGCCCGGCGCCGACGCCGACATGCCCGCGACCGGCGAGGAGGACGAGGCCTGGATCGAGTTCGCCTGCGCCAACGACATCGACCTGCTCGCGATCTCGTTCGTGCGCCGCGCGTCGGACGTCGAGGCGGTCGCCGAGAAGATCGCCGCCCAGGGCGCCGACATCCCGCTGATCGCCAAGATCGAGAAGCCCCAGGCCGCCGCCCGGGCCGAGGAGATCGTCGCCGCGTCGGGCGGCGGGATCATGGTCGCGCGCGGCGACCTCGGGGTCGAGCTGCCGATCGAGGAGGTTCCCGGGACCCAGAAGCACCTGATCGCGGTCGCCGGCCGGCGGGCGAAGTCGTCGATCACCGCGACCCAGATGCTGGCGACGATGGTGCGCGCGAACCGCCCGACCCGCGCCGAGGTCACCGACGTCGCCAACGCGATCTACGACGGCACCGACGCGGTGATGCTCTCCGAGGAGACCGCGATCGGCGACCACCCGCTCGAGGCGGTGCGGGTCATGGACCGGATCGCGCGCGCGACCGAGGCCGACCTCCCCTACGGCGAGTGGCTGTTCGGGCGGGTCGAGGAGAGCGACGAGGACATCGCGCTGACCGTGGCCCAGGTCACCGTCGCCGCGACCTACCGGCTGAAGCTGGCGGCGATCGTCGTCCCGACCACCAGCGGCCGCACCGCGCGCCTGATCTCAGCCCACCGGCCGCGGATTCCCGTGCTCGCGATCTCGTCCTCGCAGGCGACGGTGCGCAGGGTCGGGCTGCTGTTCGGGATCAGCGCCGTCCAGCAGGAGGAGTGGAAGAGCCTCTCGAAGCTGCTCGACGACAGCGCCCGTCTGGCGCGCGAGCAGGGCGTCGCCTCGACCGGCGACCTGATCGCGGTCACCGCCGGGCTCCCGAGCCAGGAGCTCGGGACCAACCTGTTCGAGGTCCACAGGGTCCCGTAGCGCTCGACCCGGGGGCGGAGGCGCGGCCGGGGATTTTCGACCGCCGTCCAAAGAGAAGTCCCTGCACCGAGCGTAGCCTGAGCGTGGTGGATTCCATCGTCGACACGACCGACGCGGCGGCATGCTTCGACGAGGCCTACGAGCCGGGGGGCGAGCCCCGGCCGCTGTACGCCGATCTGCTCGAGACACTCGACGGCCTCGAACTGCGCGGGCTGCGCCGCGACGTCCAGGACGATCTCAACCGCCGCAAGGTGCGCTTCCGCGCCGGCGGCAGCGACGCGCCGTTCGTCGCCGACCCCGTCCCGAGGCTGATCTCCAGCGATGAGTGGGGCCAACTTCGCGCCGGGCTCGCGCAGCGGCTGCGGGCGCTGAACGCGCTGCTCGCCGACGTCTATTCGGGCGAGTCGCGGATCGTCGAAGCCGGGGTGATCCCGCGGCGCGTGATCGCGACCGCCGACCAACTCGAGCATGGGTTGATCGGCCTCCTGCCGCCCCCGGTCGCCCACGTCGCCGGCTTCGACCTCGTCCGGGCGCCGGACGGGCGCTTCACCGTGCTCGAGGACAACCTCCGCTCTCCCTCGGGGGTCGCCTACGCGATCGCTCTGCGCGAGGCGATCCGCGAGCGGGTCCCGGGCCCCGACCGGCGCAACCGCATCGCCGGCGCCCCCGAGCTGCTTGCCGAGACGCTGCGCGCGGCCGCTCCACCGGGCCACGAGGAGTCGGCGATCGTCCTGCTCAGCGACGGTGCCCGTTCGCCCGCCTGGTACGAGCATCACGAGCTCGCGGGGCTGCTCGGGGTCGACCTGGTGACGCCCGACCAGCTCGAGGGCTCGGAGGCGGGCATCGCGATCCGGGACGAGGGCGGGCGCGCGCGCCCCGTCGGCGTGATCTACCGGCGCACCGACGAAGACCGCCTTTATCGCCCCGACGGGTTGCCGACCGATCTCGGCGAGCTCCTCCTGCCCGCGCTGCGGACTGGCCAGGTCACCTGCGCGAACTCGTTCGGCGCCGGGATCGCCGACGACAAGCTCGTCCACGCATACACCGAGGAGATGATCCACTTCTATCTCAAGCAGGAGCCGCTGATACCGACCGTGCCCAGCTACGACCTCGGCGATCCGGAGCAGCTCGACGAGGCGCTCGAGCGGCTCGACGAGCTGGTCGTCAAGCCGCGCGGCGGGCTCGGTGGCACCGGCGTAGTGATCGTGGGCACGGTCGATCCGGCACAGCGCGAGCGGATCGCCCACCAGCTGCGGGCCGAGCCCGACCGCTACATCGCGCAGGAGCTCGTGCCGCTCTCGCGCCATCCGACGATCGTCGGCGACGGGCTCGAGCCCCGCCATGTCGACCTGCGCCCCTATGCGATGGCGATCGGCGAACGGATCGAGATCTCCCCGGCCTCACTGACCCGCTTCTCCCAGCGCGCCGACTCGATGATCGTCAACAGCTCGCGAAGCGGAGGCGCGAAAGACACCTGGGTGGTTGAATGAGGCTGGTGTCCGAGGAGCGCGCCAGCCGACCGCTGATCGGCGTCACCACCTCCGAGGTGCGGCGCGCCGAGACTGTGACGCCGATGCAGGAAGGCGATCCGCCGCGTAAGGAGATGGCGCTCGGGCTCACCTACCTGCGCGCGATCGAGGACGCCGGCGGGCTGCCCGTTGTCATCCCTCCCCTGCCACCCGACGCGGTCGAGGCGCTGCTCCAGCGCTTCGACGGGATCTGCCTCTCGGGCGGACCCGACATCCATCCGCGGATCTACGGCGAGGACGAGCACCCGGAGCTCGGCCCGACCGAGCCCGACCTCGACCTCGCCGAGCTCGTCGTCGCGCGCTCGGCCGACAAGCTCGGCGTCCCGGTACTGGCGATCTGCCGCGGCGCTCAGGCGCTCAACATCGCCCGCGGCGGGACTCTGTTTCAGCACATCCCGGAACTCGAGCAGACGGGTGCGATCGAGCACCGCCAGGACAACCTCAGCGACGACGCCACGCACCGTGTGCGCATCGAACCGGAGAGCAAGCTCGCCGACGTACTCGGCGAGCAGGAGGTCTGGGTCAACTCGTTTCACCACCAGGCGATCGCGAGCCTCGGCGAGGGGCTTAAAGCCGTCGCCTGGGCCGAGGATGACCTGATCGAGGGAGTCGAGGACCCCGAGCGGGAGTTCGTGATCGGCGTCCAATGGCACGCCGAGACCCTCGACCACCGCCCCGAGGGCGCGGCGCTCTTCCGCCGTTTCGTCGAGGCGACGCAGGCGCCCGTGAGCTTGGGATGAGCCCCGCCGAGCCCGGGCCGAAGCGGGCGCCGGACTGGGCCGAGTGGCGAGGCGAGCACGACCTCGGCCCCTACACCGTCGGGGTCGAGGAGGAGGTGATGCTCGTCGACCCGATCCACTGGGGACTCGCGCAGCGGATCGAGTCGGTGCTCCCGAGGCTGCCGGCCGGGCACTCCGACCGCTTCTCGGCCGAGACCCACGAGTCGGCGCTCGAGCTACAGACCGGCGTCCACCCCGAGGTCGAACCGGCGATGGAGGAGCTCGCGAGCCTGCGGCGGCGGCTCGACGACACCCTGGCGACGATCGGCCTCCAAGCCGCAAGCGCCGGCACCCACCCGTTCGCGGTCTGGCAGGAGACCAAGGTCTCGACCGGCGAGCGCTACGAGCAGGTCCACGGCTCGATGCGCGAGCTCGCGCGGCGCGAGCCGACCTTCGCGCTCCACGTCCACGTCGGAGTCGACGAGCCCGAGCGCGCGATCCGCGGCTTCAACCGGATGCGCGTCCACCTGCCGATGCTGCTCGCGCTCTCGGCCAACTCGCCCTTCTGGCAGGGGCGCGACACCGGCCTCGCATCAGCGCGAACGCCGCTGTTCCAGGCATTCCCGCGGGTCGGGATACCGCGGCCGTTCCGGGACTACGAAGACTACGTCGAGCGCGTCGACCTGCTGATCCGCACCGACGCGGTCCCGGAGCCGACCTTCCTCTGGTGGGACGTCCGCCCGCAGCCGAAGTTCGGGACGATCGAGATCCGGGTCATGGACGCGCAGACGCTCGTCCACCGCAACGCCGGCCTGACCGCGCTCACCCAGTGCCTGGTCAGGCTCGAGGTCGAGGAGGGCCTGGTCTCCGACCGGGCGATCGACGAGAACGAGGCGCTCTCGGAGAACCGTTTCCTCGCCGCCCGCGACGGGATCGACGCCGAGCTGATCGACTGCGACCTCGGGGTGCGGATTCCGATCCGGGAGCGGCTGCCCGAGATCGTCGCGCTCTGCCGCCCGCACGCGAGCGACCTGCGCTGCGAATCCGAGCTCGAGTCCGTGCTCGAGCTGCTCGAGGGAAACGGCGGATCCGAGCGCCAGATCGAGCGCGCCCGCTACCTCGAGTCGCTGCCGCGGCTTGTCTCACTGATGGCCGCGGACTTCCTCGCCGCGCCCTAGGCGGGTCAAGGGCCGACAGCGCCCGAGCCGGAGCCAGTGCCCTGATCAGGGGGCGGCGGCTCGGCGGCGGGTGCCGGTGCGGGCGCGGGTGCCGGAGCTGGAGCCGGAGCCGGAGCCGGAGCCGGAGCGGGCTCCGCCACTTCCGGTGCGGGCTGTGGGCTCTGGCCCGGTTGGTGAGTCTCCTCTCCGGATTGGTTCTGTTCCTGAGCAGGGGCGTCCGGAGCCGGGGCTTCGCCGTCCGTGGCGGGGACGGCTTGGGCCGGCGCCGGATCGTCGGCGGCCTCCACGGGCTCGGCCACCTTCGGCTTCGGGATCTCGATCTCGGTCGACGAGCGGCTGTCCGAGTTCGCGAGCGGCCCGAAGGCGATCGCGATCACCGCGAGCGCCCCGATCAAGCCCAGCGCCAGTACGCCGAGCGCCTTCGTACTCAGTCGCGGCTCGCCCTCGGGCGAGCCCGCCGGCGCGGGCCCGGGAGCCCGCCCGTAGAGCCCGAGGCGCTTGAAGATCTGCGATCGCGTCGACCTCGGGACCGGGACCGGCGGCGCCGCCGGGACGGCGATCGGCTGCGTCGCCTGCTCGCCGCGTGCGGGCCCTGTGATCTCGTTCGTCTCAGCCTGCCCCGACGCCATCTGCTGTCTGGTCATCGGTACTCCCGTATTCGACGGTGCTTGTCGCACCCGTCCTACCCGCGAGTGATCGTTCTATTCCTCAGAGCTCGGCGAGCGCCAGAAGGAAACCCTCCGAGAAGCTCGGATACGGCTGCATGGTGTCGCGCAAGACCCCGAGCGGGACCTCGGCGCGGATCGCGAGCGTCGCCTGGCCCAGCCACTCGCCCGCCTCGGGCCCCGCGGCGCAGGCGCCGACGAGCTTCTCCCCGTCGGCGAACAGGGCCAGGAACCCGGGCAGCTTGTCGCCGTCCTTCGCGCGGCCGCCCTCGCGAGCGTAGGTGGGACTGCGAGGGAGGCTCCCGAGCTCGACCGTCCCGCTCCGAGCCCCATCGGTCTCGCCGACGGCCGCGAGCTGGGGGTCGGTGAAGACGGTCTTCGGCAGCGCCCGGTAGTCGGCGTCGCGGCCGTCGCCGAGCATGTCGGCCGCGGCGATCCTGCCCTGGTACTTGGCGAGGTGGGTGAACTTGGGCTCCTCGGTCGCGTCGCCGACCGCCCAGACGTTCTCGGCGGCGCGGCAACGGGCGTCGATCTCGATCCCCTGCTTGCTCGCGCTGACGCCGACCGTGTCGAGGCCGAGGCCGTGGATCCGCGGGGTGCGCCCGGTCGCGACCAGGAGCCGGTCGCCCTCGACGTTGTCCGCGTCGACGAAGCTGAGCTTGAAGAGGTCGCCGTTGCGCTCGGCGCCGGTCACGGTAGAGCCGAGCCGCAGCTCGATCCCCTCGCTCTTGAACTGATCCTCGAGCAGCTCCGCGGCGCGCTCGGGCATCTGGGGCACGAGGCGGTCGGCGCCCTCGACAACGACGACCGAGCTCCCGAGCCGCGCGAAGCCCTGGGCGAGCTCGACCCCGACCGGGCCGCCGCCGAGCACGAGCAGCCGCTCGGGGACCTCGGTCGCCTCGGTCGCCTGGCGGTTGGTCCACAACCCCTCGATCTCGCGCAGCCCCTCGATCGGCGGGATCGCCGGGTCGGAGCCGGTCGCGATCACGATCCGCTCGGTCTCGCGGCTGTCGCCGTCGACGTCGACGATCCCCGGGCCCGCGATCGAGCCCTTGCCGCGGATCAGCTCGATCCCCTTCTCGTCGAGCCACTTGACGTGGCTGGAGTCGTCGCGGTGCGAGGCGGCGACGTCGCGCCAGTTGAAGACCTCTTCGGCGTCGAGCTTTCCGGTCACGGCCTGCGCCGCGCCGGGCGAGTGGCGGGCCTCGTTCAGGACCTCGCCGGGGCGCAGGAACGCCTTCGTCGGCATGCAGGCCCAGAACGAGCACTCGCCGGCGACGAGGCGGTCCTCGACGATCGCGACCTTCATCCCGCCGTCGGCGAGCTCGCCCGCGCAGACCTCGCCGCCGGGGCCGGCGCCGAGAACGATCGCGTCGTAACGGTCGGCCATCGCGCCAACGATATGCCCCCAGCGGGGGCCGGCGAAACCGGTGCGCTACATCGTCCGCTCGACGATGCGCGAGCGATTGCCCGAGGGGTCGCGGAATTCGGCGTCGACGCCGTAGGGCATCTCGGTCGGCTCCTGGGAGAACTCGACGCCGCGCTCCTTGAGCTCCTTGACGGTCGCTTCGCAGTCGTCGGTCTTGAAATGGATGCCGGTGACGACGCCCTTCGCCATCAGGTCGCGCAGGTTCTTCTCCGACTCCCCCTCGACGACCGGCGGCCCCGGGACGCTGAGGATGACCGAGATCTCGGGCTGCCCCGGCGGGCCGACGGTCAGCCAGCGGTAGTTGCCCATCTCGGGCACGGTGATGTCGTCGCGGACCTCGAGCCCGACCTTCTCGGTGTAGAAGGCGAGCGCCTCGTCCTGGTCGTCGACCCAGATGCTGGTGTGGCTCATGCTCATCGGCATGGTTTGGCTTCCTTTCCGTAGCTGTTCAGCGGTCGGCAGCCACGCTAGCCCGGCCGCGCTGCCCGGCCTTCTCGAAAAGTGCCGGACTCGGGCGCGACCAGGCGCGCACGACGCACTGCGGCACGCGCGCGCGCTCGGCCGCGGGCGGATGGGCGTCGCGGTAGGCCGTCGGCGTCACCCCGTAGATGCGGCGGAAGCTCGACGTGAACGAGCCGACGCTCGCCAGCCCGACGGAGAAGCAGATCTCGGAGACGGTCCAGTCGGTGGTCCGGAGCATCGCCGCGGCTCGCTCCATCCGGCGCGTCAGCAGGTACTGGTGCGGCGTCTCGCCGAAGGCGCCGCGGAACGCGCGGATGAAATACGCGCGGGAGAGGTGCGCCTCGCGAGCCAGCTCGAGCACGTCGAGCGGCTCGGCGTAGCGGCGGTCGATCATGTCCTTGGCCCGCAGCAGGTGCCGCGCCGGGTGCACGGGCGGCCGCGGCGAGCTCACTTGCTCAGCCCGTGGTCTCCGAACGGCTCGTCGCGCTCCTTGACCGCCTCCTTGAAGCCGGCCTCGGCTGCGCGCTGCTGGAAGCCGAAGCCCTCGGGCGTATGGCGGGCGATCCCGTCGAAGAAGATCCCGAGGCTCTGGGTCGCCTTCAGCCCCTGGGCGTAGAGCGCCTGGTTGACGAGCAGCTTGTGCATCACGAGCTGGTTGATCGGCAGCCGCGCGACGCGCTCGAGCAGCGCCTCGAAGGCCCCGTCGAGCTCGGCGGCCGGGTGGGCCTCGCTCGCGAGCCCCCACTCGACCGCGGTCGTGCCGTCGATCGAATCGCCGGTCAGCAGCAACCGCTTCGCCCGCGCCGGTCCGATCCGGTAGGCCCAGAGCGCCGTCGTCGGCACGCCCCAGACCCGCGCCGGTGGATAGCCGATCTTGGCCACGTCCTCGGCGACGATCAGGTCCGAGCAGAGCGCCATGTCGGTGCCGCCGGCGACGCAATAGCCGTGGACCTTGACGATCACCGGCTTCTCGGACTCGAACAGGCTCATGAACCCGCGCGCGTTGCGGCTCATCATCTGAAAGTCGGTGACCGGGTCCCAGGTGCCGCCGGGGTCGTGGTTCTTGGCGACCTCGACGACGTCGACCGGAGACCCCTCGGGAACGCCGTCGCCGCTCTGCTCGTCGAAGTTGCCTTCGGCCGAGGAGACAAGGTCGTAGCCGCCGCAGAACCCCGAGCCGTTGCCGGCCAGCGCGATCACGTGAACCTCGGGGTCGAGGTTGGCGCGCTCGACGCAGTCGGCGAGCTCGCGCGGCATCTCGAGCGTGATCCCGTTGCCGCGCTCCGGGCGATCGAGCGTGATCCGAGCGATCCGCCCGGAGGCCTCGTAGGTCAGGGTGCGGAGCGGCTCCACACCCGGACCCTATCCGCGCGCGGCTACTTCTTCTTTTTCTTCTTCACGCACTTGCCGCGCTTGAGCTTCTGCGACTTCTTGCACTTCTTCGGGATCACCTTGACGACGTCGGGCGGGACCACGATCGGGGTGATCGCCGCCGGCGGCGGTGTGACCACCGGCGCCGGGGTGCACGGCGTCACGCCGAGCGAGAAGCAGCCGATGAAGTCGGCCAGGTTCTCTCCGCCGGCGTTCTGGAAGATGCCTCCGGCGATCAGGCTGTTGTTGTAGATCGCGGCCGCGTTTGTCGGGTTGTTCAGCGAACCGTTGATGGCGCCGTCGGTGCCGATCGGCTCCCAGCACGTCTCGGTCGGTGTGGGCGTGCAGGTGAGATCGATCTGCGCCGCCATGTCGGAGGTCGCATCACCGTCCGCATCGAGCCAGGTCCCGACCGCGAACAGCCTCGAGCCGGAGATAGCCAGTGAGGTGACGTAGGTGGTGAACGGGAGGTAGCCGTCGTCGTTGCCGGTGTCCCCGCCCACCGCGCTCCATCCGGAAGCCATGTCCGCGCCGCCGTTCCACTTCACGACGTGGTCGGCGGTCGGGAGACCCGCAACGTTCTGCTCACGCGTACCGACGTAGATGTCGGTGCCGTTCGCGACCAGAGAATCGGCGAAGTCGTCGGTAAACGCGCCGCCGGTGCCGCTGAGGGTGGGGCTGACGCCAGTGGGGTCCGAGTACTTGAGGACCCGGTCGGCTGTGGCGAGCCCGCCCCAGTCGGTGAATCCGCCGGTCGCGTAGAGGTTTCCGAGGCTGTCGGCCGTCAACCCGTTGACGGTGCCGGTTCCGGTGTCGGTGGGAGTGATCTGCTCATCTACGGTTCCGGCGCCGCCGAGCTGGCAGCGGAACAGCTCATCCGCGCCGTCGAGACCCGCCCAGTCCTGACCCGCGCCGCCGACGAAGAGCGTGCTGCCGATGATCTTCAGGGCGGAGACGAGGCCGCCGTTGGTGAGCCCGGGAGCGCAGAGCTGCTGCCAGCCGGGCGCCGTGTTGTTGGTGTCCCAGACGGCGAGAAAGTCGGGCTTGGGCAGGGCGGGCGAGTCGCCGAAGGAGCCGCCCGCGTAGATCTTCCCCGTACCGGGGTCGTACTCGAGCGATGTGACCTCCCCACCGGGCAGGAGCAGCGAGTCCCCGGGCGTCCCGGCGTCCCCGCGAAGCGGGCTCCAGGACGTGCCGTCCCAGATCGCTACGCCGTCGTCGAAGATCGTATTGCCCGCCGCCTGGCCGGCGGCGGTGAAGGTTCCGCCGGCGATCAGCTTGCCGGCCATATCGGTGTTGAGGGCGTTGACCTTCCCGTTCAGGGGCCCGGTCGTGGGGCTCACCTGACCGAGGTTGTCCCAGCCGCCCGGTCCGAGGGCCGAGGCGCCGGCCGGCAGCGCGAGCGCGGCGGCGATAAAGATGGTTGCGAGCACGCCGGTGCGGCGGCTGCGGGGCCTGAAGTCAACGCTCATTGCTCTCCCTTGTCCGTTTGCGGATGCTCCCCCCGGTGCCGACGCTCGCTCCAACGGACGAAGTACTGCCGTGCAGCGTACGCCTTTTGAGTCGGGAAAACAAATGCATGTATTCGACCGATGAATTCGGGGCGGGCCACGGAGTCATAAGCAGCGAAGATGTCGACCGTGGCGAAGAAGAGCGCGACGACGATCGAGGCGGCCGGGCGCGAGGTCCGGCTCTCGAGCCCCGAGCGCGTCGTCTTCCCCAAGACCGGACACACGAAGCTCGACCTCGCCGAGTACTACCTCGCGGTCGCCGATCCCGCCGTGCTCCACCTGCGCGAGCGGCCGGGGACGATGAAGCGCTTCGTCGAGGGCGCCGCGGGCGAGTTCTTCTTCCAGAAGCGCGTGCCCAAGAACGCCCCCGACTGGCTCCAGACCGCGACCTTCACCTTCCCGAGCGGGCGCAGCGCGACCGAGCTCGTCGTCAACGACGCCGCCCACCTGATCTGGGCGGTCAACCTCGGGGTGATCGACTTCAACCCCCACCCGGTCCGCCGCGACGACCTCGATTGCCCCGACGAGCTCCGCGTCGACCTCGACCCCCAGCCGCGAGTCCGCTGGGACACCGTCCGCAAGGTCGCGCTCTGCGTCAACGAGGTGCTCTCCGACCACGGTCTCGAGGGCTATCCGAAGACCTCCGGCTCACGCGGGATCCACGTCAACGTCCGGATCAAGCCCGAGTGGGACTACGACGACGTCCGCCGCGCGGCGCTCGCGCTCGCGCGCGAGGTCGAGCGCCGCGAGCCGAAGCGCGCGACGAGCAAGTGGTGGAAGGAGGAGCGCCACGGCGTCTTCGTCGACTACAACCAGAACGCCCGCGACCGCACCGTCAGCTCGGCCTGGTCGGTGCGCCCGAAGCCCGACGCCCGGGTCTCGATGCCGCTCGCCTGGGACCAGGTCGCCGACGTCGACCCGGCCGCGTTCACGCTGGCGACGGTCCCGAAGATCCTCGAGCGCGACGGCGACCCGCACGCGAAGATCGACGACGACCCCGGCTCGCTCGACTCGCTGCTCGAGCTCGCCGCCCGCGACGAGGCCGAGGGGCTCGGCGACGCGCCGTGGCCGCCGCACTTCAGAAAGCAGAAAGGCGAGCCGAAGCGGGTCCAGCCGAGCAAGGCGAAGAAGGGTTAGGCCAGCTGGTCGAAGGTGCAGTCCTTCGGGTCCTTGTCCTCGCGCCAGCGGACGATCTTCGAGCCGTGGCGGATCCGGCCGTCGCTGACGTGGTCGAAGGTGATCTCGATCACGAGTTCGGGGCGGAGGCTGTGCCACTCGAGGTCGCGGTCGGTGTCCCAACGGCTCGGATCGGCTGAGCCCGTCTCCCCCGTTTCGTAGGGCTTCAGCTTCTCGACGAGCTCGCGCTTCTCCTTCGCCTTGAGCCCAGAGGTGTGGCCGATCGGCCGCAGCTTGCCGTTCTCGTAGAGCCCGAGGATCAGCGAGCCGACCGTCCCCTCCTCCTTGCCCGGCCGCCAGCCGACGATCACGACGTCGAGCGTCCGCAGCCGCTTGACCTTGATCATCCCCTTGCGCTTGCCCGGCTGGTAGGGCGCGTCGATCTCCTTCGCGATCACGCCCTCGCCCGAGGCGAGCCACTTCTCGGCCCCGCGCGGCGTCTTCGCCATCGGCGTCACCTCGACCGTCGAGCGCCCGAGCTTCAGCTTCTCGAGCTGGGCGCGACGCTCGGCGAACGGCTTCGAGAGCAGCTTCTTGCCGTCGAGCGCCAGTAGGTCGAAGGCGCGGAAGCGCGCCGGGATCTCCTTCGAGAGCAGCTTGATCCGCGACTCGGCCGGGTGGAGGCGCATCTGGAGCGAGTTGAACTCCTCGACTCCGTCCTTGCCGAGGATCACGAGCTCGCCGTCGAGCACCGCCTTGAGCTTCGGGAAACGCAGCTCGGGGAAGTAACGCAGCAGCGGCTTGCCGGTCCGCGACTGGAGGAAGACCTTCTCGCCGTCGATGAACGCGATCGCGCGAAAGCCGTCGTACTTGGGCTCGTATACCCAACCCTCGCCCTCGGGGAGCCCGGCGCCGGGCTTGGCGGACTTCGCGAGCTGGGGATCGAGCGGCGGCTTCAGGGGCAGGGCCACGGCCCCCACTCTA
The DNA here is from genome assembly GCA_963817065.1 of uncultured Solirubrobacterales bacterium. Classification (GTDB taxonomy): domain Bacteria; phylum Actinomycetota; class Thermoleophilia; order Solirubrobacterales; family 70-9; genus CAWFMO01. The sequence goes on along the minus strand of CAWFMO010000001.1, from coordinate 771,953 downwards.
CGATCGCCGCGTGCGCGCCGAGGTCGACGTGATCGTGATCGGAGGCGGGATCGTCGGCCTGGCGACCGCCCGCGAGCTGTTGATCCGCAACCCGGAACTCGAGCTGACGCTGCTCGAACGGGCGCCGAGCCTCGCCGCCGGTCAGACCGGCAGCTCGAGCGGCGTGATTCACGCCGGGATCTACTACGCGCCCGGGTCGCTCAAGGCCCGCCTCTGCGTCGAGGGGATGCGCGACACCTACGCCTACTGTGCGGAGAAGGGGATCGCCGCCGAGCCCCAGGGCAAGCTGATCGTCGCGACGAGCGAGGAGGAGCTGCCACGGCTCGAAGAGCTCGAGCGCCGCGGTCGCGAGAACGGCGTCCCGGAGCTGCGGCGGCTGGCCGGCGACGAGATCGCCGAGATCGAGCCGCACGCCCGCGGGCTCGCGGCGCTGCACTCGCCCCGGACCGGCGTCGTCGACTTCGTCGCCGTCGCCGAGGCGCTCGCGGGCGACGTCCGCGCGGCCGGCGGCGAGATCGCGCTCGGCGCGGGGGCGCGCAAGCTGATCGCCCACGGCGGCAAGGTCGCGGTCGAGCACGGCGGGGGCATGATCCGCGCCCGCTTCGCGGTCGCGTCGGCCGGCGCCGGATCCGCCGCGCTCGCGGTCTCCGCCGGAGCGCCCGCCGACCCGCGAATCGTGCCCTTCCGCGGCGGCTACCTGCGCCTGCGCCCGGATCGCGCCGGGCTCGTCAAGGCGAACATCTACCCCGTTCCCGACCCCGAGCTCCCCTTCCTCGGCGCCCACCTGACCCGGACGCACGAGGGCGAGGTACTGCTCGGGCCGTCGGCGTTGATGGTCGGCGGGTTCGCCTCGCCGGGCTCGCTGCGGATGGCGTGGCGCCACCGGCGCGCGGCGGCCGGCGAGCTGCGGCGCGCGGCCAGCCGCCGCGCGTTCGCCGCCGAGGCCGCGCGCATGGTCCCCGAGCTGCGCGCATCCGATTTCGAGCGCGGACCGAGCGGGGTCCGCGCTCAGGCGATGAACTCGGACGGCACGCTCGTCGACGACTTTGTAGTCCACGAGACCGAGCACGCGCTCCACGTCCGCAACGCCCCCTCCCCGGCGGCGACCTCCGCGCTCCCCCTTGCGCGGATGATCGCCGACCGGGTCGAGGAACGGATTACTGCTGGGTGACGGTCGCGACCCGCGTCGCCGCGAGCACGCGATTGCGCGCCTCCGAAGCGACCGCCGGGTTGCAGCTCAGGGTCACGTTGCCGCCGTCGGAGAACCATGTCAGCGTCACCGTGTCCTGGAACGACGCGAGGTTGGTGAACCCGCTGCCCGCGGTCAACGTCGCGCCATCGTCCTTGAGGGTGCACTGGACGACGTTGTCGGTCGCCGCGCTACCGCCGAGGGACACCTGCGCGGTGACCTGAAACTTGCCGGCGGCGGGGAGATTCAGCTTCGCGACCTCAGTCTCGGTCGTCGCCGGAAGCGTGATCGGGGACTCCTGCTTGGAGAAAAACGCCTCCGAGCGCTCATCGGGCGCGAGCTTCCGCGCCTTGACCGCGTTGTCCTTGAGCTTGGCGGTGCCGATCGAGTTCGGCTTGATCTTGAACTTCTTCTTCTTCGCGGCGTAGGCGCCACCGCCGAGGGTCGCGATCAAGGCGATCATCGCGATCACCATCGCCGGCGACGGCCGGCCGAGTTTGAGCTTGCTCATCCTGAACCTCCTGGTTGGTTGACTCCCACGGGAACACACCTACCCCCTTGCACGTTGCGGTAGTTCCCAATTCGGCCCCCGTGACGACACGCAAACACCGTCGATCAAAAAGCGGTAGAAACCGCTTAAGATCAAAGGGCGGGCGCCGGGGAGGCGCTCGACAGGTGCAACTACCGAGAGGAGCAGCATGCAGGGAATGTCCTTGAAAAAGATCTTTGGGCTGGGAGGGCTGACGCTTGTCTCGCTCCTCGCCCTGCCGGCGATGGCCAGCGCGGCGACAGTCACGCTGAGTGGCGGGCAGGTCGATTTCACCGCCGGGGATCCGAGCAACACGCCGGGTACCCCGTACGGGACCGGTGCCGCGGCGGTCACCGGTCCGGCGGGCACGATCAACGATGTCAACATCAACATTCAGGAGTCGCATGCGAACCCGGATGATCTCGACGTCGCCGTCGTGACCCCGAACGGTACGCCGCTCGCCACGATGTCGGATGCGTGCGGCGCTGACGCCGAGTTCCAGACGCTGAGGTTCGACCAGGACGCGTTCCCAATGCTGCTCTCGGACGGCGGGCCGTGTATCCAGGCCCTGATCTACCAGCCGTCGAACTACGGCGAGGTCCCGGACCCCTATCCGGCTCCGGGTCCCGCGGCGCAAACTCTCACCAGTCTGGACGCGCCGAATGGCGGCCCTTCCGGCGGTACGTGGAGACTGTTCGCTACCGACGACACCACCGGCAACGGTGGCTCGATCACGAGCTGGTCGGTCGAGCTCGACTACACGCCGACTCCGGCGACCACCCCGCCCGGCAATCCGGCCTCGCCGATCAACCCGGCCGGGAACATCCGCCAGCGCAAGTGCAAGAAAAAGAAGAAGCGCGCTGCGGTGGCCAAGAAGAAGAAGTGCAAGAAGAAGAAGCGTCGCTAGCTTCGGCGCATATCGCTTGACGAGAGGGCGGCCGAAAGGCCGCCCTCTTTCGTGTGACGACACGCAACTGCGCCGCCGTGGATTGCGACTACCATCCCGCACAGCAAGCAACCAGAGGAGAGGCAGATGAAAGTCTTCAAGACCGCGGCGCTGCTGATGGTCGCCGCACTCGTGATGGCAGGAGTTATGACGGCGGGGCCCGCGGGCGCCGACGGCGGCTCGAACGCAACGACCGCCAAGAAGAAAAAGAAGAAGAAGTGCCCGGCGGGGACCAAGCGCACCGTCGTGAAGAAAGGCAAGAAGAAGAAGGTCAGGTGCGTGACGATTCCGGCGCCGCCGACGACGGCACCCACCCTCGGCGCGACGCTCAGCATTACGCCGGGATCCTTCGACTTCGGAGGCGTCAACCAGTCCGGGCTCGACAACTGCAACGCTCCGCCTGATCCCGACTGTCCGACCACGAACTTCGTCGTCACGAACGGCGGGCCCGGACCGACCGGACCGATCTCGACCAGCTTCGTGGAGATCTTCAACGATGCTCCGATCGCTGCTTTCGAGGTGTTCGCCACTACATGCACGGGACCCCTGGCACCGGGCGCGAGCTGCGTGATCACGGTCAGGGGGGCAGCGGACGGCAACCCGCCGCAGCCGTACGAATCGCGGCTCGTCGTCACCGCAACACCGGGCGGCACGGCCTCGGCGACGATGACGATCACCTGACCCGAGCCTGACCTGAGCGATCGAAAGAGGGCGGCCTGCGGGCCGCCCTTTCTCGTGCCCGCGGGCGGGTAGGCTGACCGCATCGCCGTCCGCGAGGCCATCCCGAAGCAACAGGAGTCGGAGACCGGCGACGAGGTCTCCTCGTTCGCGAAGTCGCTCTTCCTCGGCGAGATCCACGAGGAGCTCGTGTTCCCGTTCCCGCGCCCGGAGGCCGACGAGCAGGAGAAGATCCGCGGGCTGATCAGCTCGCTGCGTTCCTGGTGCGACGAGCACTACGACCCGCGCGAGGTCGAGGAGGCGCGCTGGGTCGGCGACGAGACGATCAAGGCGCTCGGCGAGATCGGCATCCTCGGGCTCTACGTAGACGAGAAGTACGGCGGCCAGGGGCTGAGCCAGACCGGCTACTCGCGGGTCTTCGAGGCGATCGGCCAGATCGACGCGACGCTCGCGATCGTGCTCGGGGTCCACCAGTCGATCGGCTTCAAGGGCATCCACCTCTTCGGAACCGACGAGCAGAAAGAGCGCTTCCTCCCCGACCTCGCGTCCGGGCGCAAGCTCGCGGGCTTCGCGCTCACCGAGCCCAACGCCGGCTCGGACGCCTACAACATCGAGTCGCGCGCGGTCAAGCAGTCAGACGGCTCCTGGCTGCTGAACGGAGAGAAGCGCTACATCGGCAACGGGTCGAAGGGATCGGTGTTCACCGCCTTCGCGCGCGCCGAGGTCGACGGGAAGGACAAGCACATCGCGCTGATCCTCGAAAAGGGCATGGAGGGCTTCGAGGTCGGCGAGCGCTACGACACGATGGGCCTGCGCGGCAACGACCTCCGCCGCCTCTACTTCAAGGACGTCCGGGTGCCGGCCGAGAACGTGCTCGGCGAGCCGGGCGAGGGCTTCCGGATCGCGATGCAGATCCTCAACAACGGCAGGATCGGCCTCGGAACCGGGGCGGTCGGGGCGGCGAAGACGCTTCTCGACCTGATCATCGAGCACGTCGGCGAGCGCCGCCAGTTCGGCCGCTCGCTGGCAGAGTTCGAGCTCGTGCAGGACAAGGTCGGGTGGCTCGTCTCCTACCTCTTCGGGCTCGAATCGATGTGCTACCTGACCTGCGGGCTCGCCGACTCGGGCGTCTCCGACTACTCGCTCGAATCGGCGATTTGCAAGGTCTCCGGGACCGAGTTCATCTGGTACGCCGCCAACCGCGCGATGCAGCTGCGCGGCGGCGAGGGCTATATGCGAACCGAGCCCTACGAGAAGATCCTCCGCGACATCAGGATCTTTCCGATCTTCGAGGGCGCCAACGACGTCATGCGCTCGTTCATCGCGCTCGGCGGGCTGAAGCCGTTGGGCGAGAAGCTCGAGGGGCTCGGCGACGTCGGGCTCTCGGACCCGATCGGGTCGATCGGCGTGCTGGTCGACTACGCCTCGGAGCGGATCCAGCGCGAGGTGCGCCCCGACAAGGTCACCCGTGCCCACGACGAGCTCTCCGACCGCGCCGACGCGATCTCTGGCCAGGTCAAGCAGCTCCGCGACGTCTCCGAGAAGCTGCTGCGCGAGCACGGCAAGGGGATCATCGACGCGCAGTACCAGCAGAAGCGGCTCGCCGACAACGTCGCCGACGTCTTCGCGCAGATCGCGCTGCTCAGCCGCGTTGGTCACATCTTCGAAGAACAGGGGGTCGAGGCCTCCGGCCAGGAGCGGCTGATCGCCGAGACCTTCTGCGAGCGCGCCGCCGACCGGGTCGAGGGGCGCTTCAACCAGATCGACTCCAACGACGACGAGCGGATCTCCTCGATCGCCAAGCTCGCCTACAAGCGCGGCTCATACGGCTACGCGCTGTTCGAGGACTAGAGCGCGGCCTCAGACGGGCAGCTTCCGGGCCTTCTTCTTGCACTGCTTGCGCTCGTCGGCGTCGTCCTTCTTCTTGCACCTGCGGATCGCCGCGGCCCGCCTGCCGGTCGTCGGGGTGGGAGCCAGCGGCGCAATCACGGGCTGCGGGCCGGGCTGCGGTACCGGCGGCGTGAACGGCGGACGGTTGACGGCGCCTTCATAGGCCCCGCTGTCGCAGGTCGCATCGCGCGGGGCCTGGCGCTGGTCCTGGGAGGTGCAGACGCTGGGATTGCCGGCGTTCAGCGCCGGACTGCCGACGTACGGCGGCAAGGTCTGGGTGGGAAGCGGCCCTCCGTACTCGCCGATCGGCGCCAGCTGCGGGTCGGTGTTGAGCTTGTCGCCGGGCCCGACGACCCAGCCGCACGAGCTCGAGTCACGGAGCAGGTTGCCCCCCTGCGAGGTGAACGTCCCGTCGAGATCGAAGTCGCAGTCGGCGGCGGTGGCACCGGCGGCGTTGTCGGCGATCAACGAGTTTGCGATGACGACGACGTCCGTCGGTGATTCCGTGACGACACCGCCGCCCCGGGCCGCGTTGCCGCCCGGCGACGCATCGTTGCGCGCGATCGTCGCGTGGGTGAGGTGAAGGTCGCCTCCGGCCATGTAGACGCCGCCGCCGACCAGGCCTTCGTCTTCGGCCTCGTTATGGGCGACGGTCGAATCGTTGATTCCAACCTCGGCGTACCCGCCCGCCGGTGGGTCGCCTCCGACGCGCCAGATACCGCCGCCACGCTCGCCGGCGATGTTGTTGTGAATCGCCGTCCCGAAGACATTGACAGCGGACGTCGTCTCCGCGATGCCGCCGCCATTGCCCTCAGCCTCGTTGCGAGCCACTTCTGAGTTCGTGAGATTGATGTTGCCCGCCCCGGCAATGCCGCCGCCATTCGGCGTGTCGCAGAAGCCGTCTCCAGGCGCGTAGTTGTCGACGACACGGGTCCGGAAGAGGACGACATCACTGTTGGCGACGATCCCACCCCCGCCGCATCCGTCTGAGGCCCAGCCGTTCTTGATCGTCAGGAACCCCGTCTCGGAGGGGTCGGCGATCTCGTCCTGGTTCAGGCGGATGAGATCACCCGCTCCGGGCAGCACATCGATCACGCGGTCGCGCTCGGCCTCCGCCGCGTTCTCGGAATCGCCGTCGATCGTCGCGTCACCGGCGGGCAGGTTGAGGAAAAGCGGCTCGGTGATGTCGAGGTCGCCGGTCTCGTTGTCGTTGTCCTGGCCGTGGCGCGAGAGGACGAAGTTGCCGGCCGGGATCTGGACCACGTCCCCGGGAATCGTGTCGTAGGGGTCGCCGGTCTTGACGCAGCCGCCGAAGTTCGCGTCCGTGTTCACCGACTCGATCGCCTCGCGGAGCGAGCACCCGGTGGGAGTGTCGTAATCGTCGGTGGCCGAGTTCACCACGACCCGTGCCGATGCCCCGGCCGACGCGGAGAAAATCGATGCGCCCACCGCGAGCGCCACGAACACGATCAAGACTCGGATCAACCTCACCTGCCACCCCCTGCGTCGGTTTCAGAACTTCCTGGTGGCGATCCTAGCCGAGCGGTATGCGTCCGTGCGTGCGCTACGACACGCTTAGACCGCGGGCTCGAGGCGACCCAGAGTCTGTCCCGCGGCACGCCGAAACGCCCAGCGGACGACGACCGCCCCGACGATGCCGGAGACGCCCGCCATCACGAGCGCCGCGCGAGGATCGACCGCCTCCGAGAGCCACCCCGCGAGCGGGGCGCCGATCGGAGTCGAGCCGAGGAAGACGACCGAATAAAGCGCCATCACCCGGCCCCGCATCGACGGCTCCGAGGCGAGCTGGAGGGCGGAGTTGACGGTCGCGGCAAGGGTGACGCTGGCGGCGCCGAGCGGAGCGAGCGCAAGGGCCTCGAGCGCCAGCGTCGGGGCTCCCGCCGCGACGACCGCGAGGACACCGAAGGCGAGCGAAGCCGCGACCAGCAGGCTGGAGCTGACCCTCCCCCACGCCCCCGTGATCAGCGCGCCGGCAACCGCTCCCAAGCCCATCGCGCTGACGAGGACGGCGTAGGTCGTCGCGCCACCGTCGAAGGTCTCCCGGGCGAGCAACGGCAAGAGCGCCTGGAAGTTGAAGCCGAGCGTGCCGACGATCGCCATCAGCGCCAGCGGGACCCAGAGCGCGGGCGAGCCGCGGACGCACCGAAGGCCTTCGCGAATCGCACCGGGCTGCCGCGTTGCGACCTTCGCTGGGCGCAGGGCCGGGACGTCCATGCCGGCGAGGGCGCCGATCATGACCGCGAATGTGAGCGCGTTGAGCGCGAAGCAGGGCTCGGTTCCCACGGTCGCGATCAGCACGCCGGCGATCGCCGGGCCGATCACCCGCGAGGAGTGGACGAGGACGCTGTTGAGGCTGACGGCGTTTACGACCCGGTCGCGGCCGACGATCTCGGAGACGAAGGCCTGCCTGGTCGGGTAGTCGACCGCGTTGACGACCCCGCGGACGAAGACGAGGCCGAAGATCATCCAGGGCGCGATCACGCCGGTCAGGGCGAGGGCGAACATCGCCAGCGGCACGCTCGCGTGCAGCGCCTGGGTGACGATCAGTAGCTTGCGCTTGTCGAGCCGGTCGGCGATCAAGCCGCCCCAGGCGCCGAGCACCAGCATCGGCAGGAACTGGAGCCCGCTCGTGACGCCGACCGCGACCCCGCTTTCCGTCAGCTCGAGCACAAGCCACAGCTCGGCGACCGTCTGCATCCAGTTGCCGCTGACCGAGACCAGCTGGCCGACGAAGAAGCGCCGGTAGTTGGGGATTCGGAGGGAGTCGAAGGAGCGGCTCAGTGCTTTGGTCAAGCCCGCTCACCCTCGAGCATGCGCTCGAGCAGCTCGACGGCGCGCTCGAGCGCCGCGGCGTCCTCGGGGCCCAGATCCGAGAGGTGCTGGGCCAGATAGGCCGTCTTGCGACGGCGAAGCTTGTCGAGCAGCGCGCCGCCCGCGGGGGTGGCGCTGACGAGCGCGGCGCGGCCGTCCTCGGGGTCCGCGGTCCGCTCGACCAGGCCAACCTCCGCCAGCCGCCCGATGATCCGGGTCACGGTCGGGCGGCGGATCGACTCGATCCTCGCCAGCTCGCTGGGTGCAAGCGGCCCGTGCCTGGCGACCGTGGCGAGCGCCGCGATCTGCGAAGGGCCGAGGTCGGCGCCGGACTCCTGTCGCAGCCGCCGCGCGGTGCGGGTGATCGCGAGCCGCAGCCGAGCCGCGAGCTCGAGATCGATTCCGGTCTTGTCAGTTGTGTTCAAAAGTGATTCGCCTCGCTAATTAGCTTAGCAAATCACTTCTTCGGGCCTTTCGTGCCGGGGGTGGCCGCGGGAGGGTCGGGCTTCGCGGGCTTCGGCGGCTTGACCGCCTTTGGTGGCTTCGACGGCTTCGACGGCTTCGCGGGCTTGGCCGGTTTGGCCGGCTTCGCCGGCTTGGGGGCCTTCGGCGGCTTCGCGGCCTTCGGCGGCTTCGACGGCTTCGCGGGCTTCGTCTGCTTCGGCTTCTTCGGCTTCTTGCCGCCGTTCTTCGGCTTCGCCCCCTTCGCGGGCTTTGAGCCTTCCGAGGGGGAGGCGGCGGGGGCCGGCTCGACCGGCGGCGCGGCGGCTTCGCCGCCGCCGTCATCGTCGCCCGCCTGGTTCGGGAGGTCGATCCCGACTCCCTCGAACGCATCATCGGCGGGTCCGGGCAGCTTCACCCCGGCCACCGCGAGGCCGGCCGTGGATACGACCAGGAGCCCCGCGACGAGCGCGGCGCGGGCGGGGATCGCGAGCCTTCCGCGGCGGCGCCGCGGGGCGCCGCCCGCCGGCGAGACCGCGGTCGGCGCCTCGGCGGCCGCGATCCGCGCGGTCTCGGCGAGTTGACGCACGATCGCTTCCTCCGTCGCGGGGTCGGGCCGCTCGGGCACTGCTGCGCGCGTGGCGCGCTCGAAGTTTTGGATCTCTTGCGCCATCTCCTCCTCAAAAGCGTCGCCCTCGCTCACAGGGTTACGCCCCCCTTGCGCTGTAGCTCGCGCTTGACCGCCGCCAGCCCGCGGCGCTGCAACTGCTTGACCGCGCCCTGGCGCTTGCCGAGCGCCTCAGCGATCTGCGGGATCGAGATATCCCCCACGACCCGCAGCAGCAGCACCGCCCGCTGGTCGGGTGAAAGCAGCGCCAGGACCCGGTGGACCTCGTCGTTGCCGATCTTCGCCAGGGCCTCCTGCTCGGCGTCGGTGCCCGAGGAAGGATCGGGCTCGGGGATATCGGCGACGGGATCGACCGGACGCCGGGTGCTGTGGCGGCGGGCGTCGATCAGCCGGTGGTGGGCGACCGTGAAGACCCAGGCCTTGAACTCGCGCTGGTCGCCGTCGAACTTTCCGAGATCGCGCGCGACCTGAAGGAAGACTTCGCTGGTCGTGTCCTCGGGGTCGGGACCGCGGTTCGCGCGCATGTAGCCGAGAACCCCCGGAGCGAAGTTCCGGTAAAGCTCGGTCCAGGCCGCCTCGTCGCCCGCTCTCGCCGCGTCGAGCAGCGCCTTGAATCGCTCCCCAGGCACGTCTCGACCGTACCGGACCCGTAACCCCATGGCGATCGGTGTCGCTTACGGGGGTGAATGGACACCCCCCACCCCCACAAGGAGGACCGATGAGTAAGCGCACTGCCGCGCTGCTCGCCACCACTGTCAGCGTCGCCGCGCTCGTTTTCGCGGCCTTCGCTGCTGCGGCGACGATTCGCGGCACCCAGGGCGACGACAACCTGACCGGCACCGAAGGCGCCGACCACATCGTCGCCAAGAAGGGCAACGACACAGTCAACGCGCTCGGCGGCGACGACAAGGTCGACGGCCGCCAGGGCGTCGACAAGGTCGATGCCGGCGACGGCAACGACCGGGTCAAGGGTCACGGCGATCGCAACGCGGCCGACGACATCGTCTGCGGCACCGGAACCGACCGCGTCAAGGCCGACCGCGCCGACCGGGTCGCGGCGGACTGCGAGAGCGTCAAGCTCGTCGGCAAGAAGCCGAAGCCCCCAAAGCCGGAAAAGCCCAAGAAGCCGAAGCCGGACAAACCGGACAAGCCGGTCAAGCCCGAGAAGCCCGTCACCGCGGCACCCCCGGCCACCTCTTAGTCCAGGGGTACGCACGCCGGTCATCTGACGCGAACGGGGCCCGATCGGGCCCCGTTCGCTTTCAGGTCGGTGCAGTCGGCGCTACTTCTTCTTTTTCTTCTTCTTGCACTTGCCCTTCTTGAGCTTGAAGCCCTTCTTGCACTTCTTGGCTCCGCTCGCGGGGGGCGTCACGGGAGGCGTCAGTACCGCTGCTCCGCCGCCCCCACCACCAGCGCCGGCCTGGCAGGCGTCTCCGACGTCGTCGAAATCGTCGTCATCTTGGCCGGGGTTGGGCACGGTCGGGCAGTTGTCGCTGTAGTCGGGGATGTGGTCGTTGTCGAGATCGTCGTCGACCGCGTCGCAGGCGTCCCCTTCACCGTCCCCGTCGTCGTCCTGCTGGCCCGGGTTCGCGTCCTCCGGACAGTTGTCGTCAAAGTCCGAGAACCCGTCCCCGTCTTCGTCGGGCTCCGGGATGTTGAATTCGCTGCAGGTGGGGGTCTGGTCGGCTATACCCGCGGCGTTGACCTTCGCGATGCAGAACGTGTAGTCGCCGTAGTCGAGGTCGTCGTAGTTCTGCGGGTCGGCGCAGGGAACGAACGGCTCTCCCGCCGCGTCATCGCCGGGACCCGGCATCGGGCCTTCGTGCAGCTGGCAGAGATAGGACTCGCCCGCCCCGGCGGGCGGGACGTCGAAGCTGACGTCTTCGCCGTTGGTGACCGTCCCGATCGGCGCCGGCGGGGTGTCGTCGGGCGCCGCGCCCCCCAGGACCGCGGTCTGCTCGGGCAGGACGCCGCGGCGCTGACTGTGAGGTTGTCGACGAAGACGGCCGCATCGAGAATCGCGTCGCCCATATCGAAGACCGACAGGTAGAGGTGATGCGTGCCCGGCGTGACCGGGGTCTCGAGCCCGAAGCAGGCGCGTCGCCGAGTCGTAGGTCGTGCCGACCGAGTTGACCGCGTGCACCGAGACATTGCCGGTGCTGTTGATCGTCACCGGGTTGTTGCTGCCGTCGCCGGCGAAGTTGTCGGGCGCCGTGATGTCAGAGCCGCTCGTCATCCACGAGCTCATGTCGAGCTCGGCGATGAAAGCGTCGTTGAACGGGCTGCCGACGTACTCCGGGTACTCCTCGGAGAGGAAGCGGAAGTCGAAGCTGAGGCAGGTCGATCCCGCCGGGGCATCGATGGCGATATCGAGATCGATACGTCGTGGACGTCGTCGCCGCGCGCGGCAACGGTAGCCGAGTCGATCGACTGCCCGCTCCCGTCGTCGTCGTTGGGTCATCCGCCAGCGAGGCGTCGCCGCTGGTCAGGATCCCGTAGGTCGGAGGGTGCGTCGGGAACGAGGCGAGGTTGACATCCGAGACGGCGTTCGGGAAATCGTCGCCGGGTCCCAGCGTCGGGTGGATCAGATACGAGGAGCCGGTGATCGCGGCGTTGTTGTTGATCGCCGTCGCGACCGGCGCGGGGTCGCTGGTTCCGACGATCGCGGCGCCGGCCGGTGAAGCGAGTGCGAGTGCGCAGGCAACCGCCAGCGCGAGTCCGATCCCTGTCCGTTTCAAGATGTCTCCCTTTCGATACATAGTTTTCGGTATCGACGCTGGCGGAATTCTAAGCACGAACACCCGGCGTTCGCACGCTTAGGGCGGCGGCCCCCGCTCGCGGTCCCGTCTGCGTTCCTGGCGTCGGCGCCAGGCCTTCCGGATCTGGCTCCAGATCAGGATCACGAGCGCGATCCCGAGGATGAGAAGAATGCCGGCGATCACCGCCGCCTCGACGGGGTGCTCGACCGCGAGCGCGGTGACGCCGATCACCGCAGCGTCCTCGGCGAGGCTCGTGATGATGTTCGAGAACGGCTCCGGCGAGGCGTTGATCCCGAGTCGCAGGCTCGACTTGACCGCGTGGCTGGTCAGCGAGGTCGCCCCAGCCCCGCCGCCGGCGAGCACGTCGTCCATCGTGCTCGCGGCCTGGTCGGCGTCGGAGAACTCGATCCCGAGCAGGCTCCCGATCGCGGGCCGGATCGCGGTGTGGATCAGGTCCCAGGTGTTGTCGAGCAGCGGGACCTTGTCGGTGACGAACTCGATCGCGTACATGACCCCGGCGCCGATCAGGATCGGCTCCTTGGTCAGCTCGTCGGGCACTTCGCCGACCCCCGCCCGGCCGAGCAGCCCGAGCACGAGCACGGTCGCGTAGGCGTTGACGCCCGAGGCCCACCCCGAGCTGAAGACGGTTGCCGCGAGATCCATTGCCGGGAACCTTAGGATGCTTGCCGTGTTCGGGAAATTGCGCCTCAAGCGCAACGGCAAGCAGGGCAAGGGGCTCGTCACGGCCTCCAAGAAGCGGGGCGGCGAGCGGGGGCCGGAAGGGTCGAGGACGACCGTCCACTACGACGTCACGGTGCGCGCGAAATTCGAGGACGGAAGCGAGCACGAGCGGGACTTCACGCTCGGCAACTTCTTCACCGGCACCAGCCTCTCCCCCGCCGCCGGCGACGTGGTCCCGATCCGCTACGACGCGAGCGACAACTCCGAGTTCATCGTCGACGAGCGCGCGATGGTTGACGGGCAGAAGGCCTGGCTCGACCGCAAGAAGCGCGAGTCCGAGGGGTTCGACCAGCAGCGCGTGCAGGAGGCCGAAGACGACCTCCCGCCCAACGCCTAGCTCGGTCGCCGAGCCGCAACTCACGGACCACGATGATCCGCGCCATTGTGGTTGCGGCGACGCCGTGCTGGTGGGCGAGGTCGGCGAGCGACTCGAAATCAGCGGGTGCCAGCTTCTTCCCTGCTGGACTCCGCGCTCCCGTGCCCGCGCCTTGGCTCCCGCCACCGGCTCGAGCGCCGGGTATCCCCGCTCGCGACGCCACTCGTCCTAGCGGGGGGTACCCGGGTTGGGTTCATGGACCGATCTTTCAGACACGCTCCGATCCTGCCCGGATCAGGCGCGCGAAAGCTCGCGCTTCGTGTCAGTTCACCCTCGGCTAGTTCATCCGCTCGACGATCATCGCCTCGCCCTGGCCGCCGGCGACGCACATCGTCTCGAGGCCGACCTGCTTGTCGTCGGTCTCGAGGCCGTTCAGCAGCGTGCCCATGATCCGGACGCCGGTCATCCCGAACGGGTGGCCGAGCGCGATCGCGCCGCCGTGCGGGTTCATCTTCTCGAGCGGGATCCCGCACTCGTCCATGATCGGGATCACCTGGGCGGCGAAGGCCTCGTTGAGCTCGACCGTCTCGATGTCTTCGATCTTCATCCCCGAGCGGTCGAGCACCTTCTTGATCGCGCCGATCGGCGCGACGCCCATCAGCTCGGGCTCGTTGCCGTGGGTCGCGGCGGTGATGATCTTCGCCCGCGGCTCGAGGCCGAGCTCCTTGGCCTTCTCGTCGCTCATGATCAGCGCCGCTCCGGCGCCGTCGTTGAGCGGGCACGAGTTGCCGGCGGTGACTCCGCCGCCGCCCTCGAAGGCCTCGGGGAGCTGCGAGAGCTTCTCGAGCGTCGAGGAGGCGCGCGGGCCGTCGTCCTTGGCGACCTCGTTGCCGTCCTGGTCCTTGACCGGCACGATCTCGCGGTCGAAGAAGCCGTCCTCCTGGGACTTGACCGCGAGCTCCTGGGAGCGCTGCGCGTACTTGTCCATGTCGGCGCGGCTGACCTCGTACTTCTTGGCGACGTTGACGGCGGTGTCACCCATGTCGATGTAGGCGTTGGGCGTGCCGTCCTTGCCCTGGAGCTTCTCGTTCTGGTCCGCGGCGCCGGCGGGCTCGGTGCGCTCGTTGTAGCGGCTCACCCACTCGACCCCGGCGGCGATGTAGGTGTCGCCCTGGCCGGCGCGGACCGCGTTGGCCGCGTGGCGGATCGAGTCGAGGCTCGAGGCGCAGTAGCGCGACATCGTCACCCCGTTGACCGACTGGGGCAGCTTCTCCGAGAGCAGGACCATGATCCGCGCGATGTTGAAGGCCTGGAGGCCCTGCGGCATGCCGCAGCCCGCGAACACGTCCTCGATCGAGTCGGGGTCGACCGCCTCGTTGCGCTCGAGCAGCCGGTCGATGACGAAGGCGCCCATCTCGTCGGGGCGCAGCTGGGCCAGCGAGCCCTTGAAGGCGCGCCCGATCGGGGTGCGGAGGGTGTCAACGATCACTGCTTCGGGCATTAAGGGATCTCCTAGCAAGTCGGTTTGCGGGGGCGGCTAGTCTAGGATCTCCGCCCAATGGCTGCCAAGAAGCCCACATCCAAGGCCCGCAAGCCCGCCGCCAAGGCCAAGGGGGCGTCCTCGAAGACGACCGCTTCCTCGAAGGCGGCTTCCTCGAAGACCACGGCTTCCAAGGCGGCAACCCCGAAGGCCGGCGCGAAGGGCAAGCCTAAGCCGCCGCCCGACATCCCGGGCCAGATCGACGGTCTGCGGGGCTGGGTCGACCAGATCGAGCGCAAGCAGAGCCGCATGACCTGGATCGCCGCGGCGGGGCTGGTCGTAGCGCTCGCCGCAGCGGGCGTGGCGCTCTACTTCGGGATCACGACCCACAACGACGCCGCGACCAAAAACAACCTCGACTCGATCGAGAAGCAGGTCGACACCCTGAGCGGCGAGGTCGACGCGGCGAACGAGGGCAAGAAGTCGGTCACCGACCAGATCACCGCGCTTCAGACGCAGATAAAGGGGCTCGAGAGCCGCAACCAGCAGCTCACCCAGCAGATCTCCTCGTTGCGCCAGCAGGGCGGCGCGGCGACCCCGACGCTGCCGACGCCGACGACTCCGACGCCGGCGCCCACCACCCCCTAGCCGCGTCGCGGGACGCTAGGCGCGCCCGCGGCGCGAGCGCGCCCTGAGCTTCGGCTTCTTCTCCGGGTCCTTGACCGAGTGGCCGCGGACCGCGAGCTCGGCCTCGAGGTCCTCGAGCGCCCGCTTCAGGGCCAGCAGCCTCGCCTCGACCTCGAGGTCCTCGTCGACGGCGCGCCCCTCCGCCGCCGCCTCCGCATGCTCGACCTCGATCCGCTGCGCGCGGTCGGCCTCGCGGGCCTCCTCTACCGAGTTGATGATGATCGCGATCAGGATGTTGATCAGCAGGAACGACGCGAGCAGGACGAAGCTGACGAAGAACACCCACGACCACGGGTGGATCTCCTGGGCCTGGAAGAGGATGTCGTTCCAGCCCTCGAGCGTCAGGACCGTGAACAGGGTCAGCATCGCGGTACCGATGTCGCCCCAGCGCTCGGGCCAATCGTCGCCGAACAGCAGCCAGCCGACCATCCCGTAGACGTAGATCAGCAACAGCGCGAGCACCGCCATGCTGCCGATCGGGGGAAGGCTGCGGACCATGCCCGCGAGCAGTACCCGCAGGTCGGGCAGCACGCTGACGACCCGCACCACGCGCAGCAGCCGCACGAGCCGCAGCAGGGTCGCGTTCTCGCGCACGCCGGGGACGAACGCGGCAAAGACGGTGATGAAGTCGAAGACGTTCCAGCCGTCGCGGAAGAACTCGTCGGGCCGGCGCCCGTAGGCGGCGATCCTGATCGTCATCTCGAGCACGAAGACGCCGAGGAAGACGTCGTTCAGCAGGTGCAGGGTCCCGCCGATGTCGTCGTCGATCGCGTCGTAGGTCTGGAGGCCGAGCACGACCGCGTTCGCGACGATCACCAGGAAGATGAATCCCTGGAATCGGGGCGAATCGGCGATTCGCTTGCAGGAGCTGGCCAGGGACGCGAGCACGGGTGGCCGCGAAATCTATCCGGCCCCCTGGCAGGTGTCCGTGTGGTGGGCTACGTTGCGCTTGTCGACCCACGCCTGAAAGGAGCACCCGGCATGGCAGAGGGGTACTGCGTCAAGGAGCGCAAGAAGGTGGAGATCAAGGATCCGGAGCAGGTGACGATGAAGAACGGCCGCCCGGCGATCCAGGGGACCTGTCCCGACTGCGGCACGAAGATCTTCAAGATCGGCAAGCTCGAGTAGCCGCTACTACTGGTCCTTCAGTCGGACGACGCCTCCGAGCGTGCCGACGTAGGCCGCGCCGTCCGGGCCCAGGGTCACGGGCGCGTAGTTGTTGTTGAAGCCGATGCCGATCCCGGCCAGGCGCCTGTAGACCGTCGCGCCGCTGCGGAAATCGAGCGCCGTGAAGTACCAGGCGTCGGCGCCGTCGTCGCGCTTCGGCTTCGTGTACGTGTAGACGAGGCCGTTGGCGAGCGAAAGCTTCGGGACCACCGACGGGGCGCGCTCCTCGCTGCGCCAGACGAGCCGGCAGCCGTACTCGGTGGTCGTCTCGACGACCGGGTCGCCGGGGGTGGCGGAGACGACAGGGCGCTTCTTCTTCTTTTTCTTGCGCTTGCCGCGCTTGCCCTTAGCCCGCTTGCCCTTCTTCCGCTTCTTCTTCTTCACCTTCTTCGCCGGGCTCGAAGGCTGGGACGGCGCCGCGGTCGAAGTCTTCGTCTCGATGATGTCGACCCGCGCCAGCCCCGGCTCGGTCGTGCCGCCGAACTGGGTCGCGAGCGGGCCCGAGTAGCCGTAGTTGTTCTCGACGATCATCGAGTCGTCGGTGCCGATCAGCGACTGGTCGGTGTTGCCTTTGCCCTGGTCGAAGACCGGCTGGGAGCAGACCTGGCGCTGGGGCACCGGGTTGCGACCGCGGCGGTAGACGACGACCCCCATCGGGTCGCCGTTGTCGGTGATCGCGACGAAGTCGTCGTCCATGACCGTCGGCGTCGTGCCCGAGCCGGCGTCGCTCTGGCCCGGCTTCTTGATCCCGACGTTCGCGTAGACCTCGCGCCAGCTCACCGTCGGCTCGCCGGCCGGGCCGGCGTCGAAGCGGTACATGGCGCGGTCGGAGACGATGAAGACCCCGCCGGTCTCGTCGACCGAGAACGAGTTCGAGATCCCCTCGCCGGGCAGCTGCATGCTCTTGACGGCGCCGCTCCCCGGGTCGATCGTGCCGACGACCCCGCCGCGGGTCACGAACCAGATCCGGCCGCTCCAGTCGGGGAGCACGGAGACGATCCCCTGGCCGGCCGGGACCGCCCCGCTGACGTCGTAGTCCTTGACGACCTGGAACTGGGGACCGAACAGGCCGCCCTCGACGGTCGCCACGTCGAGGATGTGACGCTGGGTCGTCGGGATGATCGCGTGGTCGCGGTGGTCGAGGTAGAAGTAGCCGCCGCCGCTGAAGTCGCTGAAGACGTTGAGGATGCTGCCGAGGTCGCGCAGCGGCAGCGCGTAGGCGGCGAGCACGTTGAGCGAATCGGGGTCGATCAGCGCCAGCACCGGGCCGTCGACCCCGACGCAGACGGTGACGATCCGGTCGCGCGAGTCGAAGGTGATCGAACCGCACTCGCGGACGAAGAACGCCGAGTTGACGCTCGTCCCGCGCCCGAGCGGACCGGGGCCGCGGTACGTATCGGTCATGTAGGCGTCGTCGTGGAGGTTCGAGCGCTCGTTCGGCGCCATGTAGGGGTGCCGCGGCGGCACGCTCATCGCCACCGGCCGCGGCGAGGCCTGGGCGCCCTCGAAGGGTGTCGGCTGGATCAGCGACGGCCCCGGGATCGGCAGGCTCGGGAGCCCGGGGATCTGCGCCGCGGCCGCCGCCGGAAGCGACAGGGCAGCCAGAGCGAGGCCGATCGTGAATGTCAGAAGCCGCGGCATTCTCTCCCGCCGCCACCATACGACAGAGTTCGTCACACTCGCGGCAATGGACGGCGCCCAGAAACCGCTCGAGCTCATACTCGCGCGCAACCTCCTCACCAGCCTCACGACCCCCGCCTTCCTCGCCGACGAGGCGGGATCGCTCGTCTTCTACAACGAGGCCGCCGGGGCGCTGCTCGGGATGTCGTTCGAGGAGTCCGGCAGGCTCGGGCCCGAGGAGTGGACGGCGACGTTCGGGCCCTTCGGCGACGACGGAGAGGCGATCCCGGTCGAGGAGCTGCCGACGACGATGACGCTGCGCGCCGGCCGACCGACCCACGCCGAGTACTGCATCCGCTCGACCGACGGCACCAACCACGACGTCGAGGTCAGCGCGCTGCCGATCGTCGCCGCCGAGGGCCAGCAGGGCGCGATCGTTGTCTTCTGGCCCAAGGACCAGAGCGGATAGGCTGAAGTAAGAGGAAGCTGTGAAGTGAGAGGAAGCTGAGTGAGATGAGACTCAAGGTATGGGGCGCAAGAGGATCGGTCCCTGCGCCGGGGCCGGAGATGAACCGCTACGGCGGCAACACCTCCTGCGTCCAGCTCACGCTCTCCGACGGCACCGAGCTGATCCTCGACGCGGGAACCGGCATCCGCGGACTCGGGATCGCGCTCGCCTCGAAGCTGCCCAAGGTCACGATCCTGCTCACCCACCTGCACCTCGACCACATCCAGGGGCTGATGTTCTTCCCGCCCTGCTTCCGCTCCGAGTCCGAGATCACGATCTACGGCCCGGCCTCGCCCGAGGCCTCGCTCGAGGACCGGATCGCGCGCTACATCTCCGCCCCGCTCTCGCCGGTCGAGGTTCGCGAGCTGCCCTGCGAGGTCAACTTCCTCGACACCCCGGCGAGCGAGTGGGAGCTCGGCTCGGCGACGATCCGCGCCGAGGCCGTGACCCATCGCGGGCCGACGCTCGGCTACCGGATCACCGAGGGCGACACCGCGCTCGCCTACATCCCCGACCACGAGCCGGCGCTCGGGGCGCCGCTCGACCAGCTCGACCCGGAGTGGATCTCCGGCTACGACCTCGCCCGCGACGCGAGCCTGCTGGTCCACGACTGCCAGTACACCGACGACGAGTACCCGGAGCACGTCGGCTGGGGCCACTCGCGGATCACCGACACGCTGACCTTCGCCCGTCGCGTCGAGGCCGAGCGGCTGCTGCTCTTCCACCACGACCCGCTGCACTCCGACGACTTCCTCGACGAAGCGCACGGCACCGCGAAGGCCCGCTGGGAGGAGCTCGGCGGGCGGCCGGAGGCGATCGAGATGGCCGCCGAGCGAACTGAAATCGAGGTCGGGACGACCGCGGCCGCGCTGCCGACCGCTTGAGCCGACCGTCACTCGCCGCGGTGCTCACCGCGGCCTGCCTCGCGCTCGCGGCGGCCCCCGCCGCGGCGGCGACGCCCTCGACCCACACCGTCCCCGTGACCCAGCCCGACGAGCTCGGCGGCGCGGTCGCGCTCGACACCGACGTCTACCTCCCCGCCGGCTCGCCTCCCTCCGGCGGCTGGCCGCTGCTGATCTATTTCCACGGCGGCGGCAACCAGAAGCGCGAGGGGATCGTCACCGCGCACGCCGACGCCTTCACCGCCGAGGGCTACGCGGTGCTCGCGTTCTCGGCTCGCGGCCACGGCAACTCGACCGGACACACGGTCGTCGCGGGCCCGAAGGAGATGCGCGACCTCTTCGACGTCGCCGACTGGGCGCTCCGCAGCTTTCCGCTCGACCGCTCGCGGATCGCGCTCGGCGGCGAGTCGCAGGGCGGGCTCTACACGAACGGCGGCCAGGCCCACAGCGCCGAGACCGACGTCAACCCGTACGGGATCCGCTTCCGCGCCCTGATCCCAGGCAACACCCCCGACTACGTCTACGACGCGCTGGCGCCGAGCGGGGTCGTCAAGCTCTCGTTCGGGCTCGGCCTGATCCAGACCTACCTCGTCGGCGCCCAGGGGCGGATGTCGCCGCTGGTCCTCAAGTGGATCGGGACGATGGCGCTCGACCTGCCGGAGATCCTCGAGTCGGAGCGCGACCTCTGCGACAGCTCGGGCCACGACGCGCTGCTGAGCCCGACCAAGGCAGACCTCGCCTACCGCTCGCCCGGCTGCCACCTCGATCGGATGACGATCCCGTCCTACTGGGCGCAGTCCTTCGACGACGGGCTGTTCACCCCCGAGATGGCGATCTCGATGTGGCGGCGGATGCCGAACCCGGCCAACCGGATCTACCTGACGATGGGCGGCCACGCCGCGCCGCTGACCCCGGCGAACGCCGAGCGCGACGAGCTCGCCGAGCAGGTCCGGTTCGTGAACTCGATCCTCAAACCGGAGCCCGTCCCAGTCACCGGCGTCGCGCCGAGCTCGGCGAATGCGGTGCGCGGCGCGCAGCTGATCGAGAGGGGGCGCCGGCTCGTGCGCCGCGGCAAGCGGCTGCTGAAGCGCGGGCAGCGGCGCAAGGGAAGGCGGCTGATCAGGCGCGGGCGGAGGCTGATCCGCGAGGGGGCCGCGCTTGCGGCGCGCTCCGGCGCGGGCGCCGGCGGGCGGGCCGACCAGCCCGAGGTCGTCTACTGGCGCCGCGACCCCCGCGTCGCGGTCCCGTCGAACTCCTACAAATATCCCGAGGACGCCTGGACCCGCCACGTCTCCCCCACCTGGCCGCCGCCGGGTACCCAGGAGGCAAGCTTCCAGCTCGGCGCGGCGGGGCCGATGCCGCTGCTCCCGATCACGGTCGACCCGGCCAACGACCCGGTGCTGACCGCGGCGCTCGCCGCGACCCCGATCGGGACCTCTCCGATCCCCGCCCAGCTTCCGGCGACGAACTTCCCGGGCCTGATCGCCGGCTTCCCGATCGATCCGAGCTCGACCGACCGCGAGCTCAGCGGCCAGGTCCACGCGTCGCTCGCCTGGACCCCGCTGACGCCGGACTCACAGCTCGTGCTCAAGCTCTTCGACCGCGCCCCCGACGGGACGATGACCCTGCTCAGCCGCGGGGTCGAGGGGATCCGCGGCGCGACGCCCGGCGTCGAGCGGCAGGTCGAGATCGCCGGCCAGGAGACGAGCGCCCTGATCCCGGCCGGCCACTCCCTGCTCGCATGGGTCAGCGCCGGCGAGCTCGGGTTCTTCAAGCCCTATCTGACCTCGCTCGGCGGGATCCTCGGCGCCGGGCCGGGCTCGACGCTCAGCATCCCGCTCCGCCGGCCCTGATAGCTTCCGCGCGGGAGGCACCGGCCCATGTGCAGGGACGTACATGGAGGTGGAGATGGTGTTCAACCGCAGGATCAAGCTCGTGGCGATCGCAGCCGCCGTCGCGGGGTTCGCTCTCATTCCGGCATCTTCGGCATCCGCCGTCGATCTGCAGGGACCGTGGGACAAGTTCGACCGCTGTCCGGTCGACGACCCGGCGATCCTCGCCGTGCAAAACGGCGGCAACGGGTGCATCTCAAGCAACTCGCCCCACGGGACGTTCAAGATCGGCGCCACCACGGTGCGCACCGGTAACACGAACCTCCAGTTCGCGGCCTGGGGGCCCGGGCTGCCCAACGTGGTCGGAGCGACGCTGGTCTCCGATCCGGTCAAGATCCCGGGCGGGCTGCTCGGATTGATGTGCCCGGCCGGGGCGCCACCGGTGACCGAGATCTGCGAGCTGATCGCGGACAACGGCCTCAACCGCGTCGACGCGACTGTCGAGCTCGCCGGCCAGGCGAGCGACTTCAGCCTCTTCGCCGCGGCGAGCGGAGGCACGATCGTCACCCTGCCGCTCAAGATCCACCTCGAGAACGTCCTCCTCGGGCCGAGTTGCTACATCGGCTCCGAGGCGGATCCGATCGTGCTCCAGCCGCGGCAGGAGCCGCTCGCGACCGGGATCACGTTCGAGGAGGACCCGCTCGGCTCGGAGGCCGATTTCATCACCGCGACCTCCGACGTCCCCGTCTCGCAGGTCGACGACGCGTTCGCGGTCCCCGCGGCGACCGGCTGCGGGATCCTCCCGGGGCTGCTCGACTTCGCGGTCAACGCGAAGCAGGGCCTGCCCTCGCCCGCGGGCGCGAACCGGCTCGAGCTCAACGAGGCGGACTCGCGGATCGTCGGCAACGCACCGACCGGGCAGCAGCTCTCCGACGCCTGGCACGCGGCGGTTATCCCGGGGACCTGAACCGCAGCTAGATCTGAGGCCGCCTGCCCGCCCACGGGCGGGCGGTCTCGATCTGCGACGCGAGCGCGAGCAAGGTCGCCTCGTCGTTGGGCCGCCCGACGATCATCACGGCGAGCGGCAGCCCGTCATCGGTGAACCCCGCCGGGACCGACGCCGCGGGCTGGCCGGTGTGGTTCCAGACCGGGCAGAACGGATAGCTGCGGCTCATGCTGAGCACGGTGCGCAGCGCGCCCTTGCCCTCCCATCTGCCGATCTCGACCGGCGGCTCGCCGACCGGCGAGGTCACGTAGACGTCGAACTCCTCGAACAGCTCGCCGATCCGCTCGCGGTCCTTCGCCTCGCCGCTCGTCTTCGCCTTCTCGAGCCCGCGCTTGGTGACCGTCGCCGAGCCGAGGCGCTTGAAGCCCTTGGTCCGCGGCTCGAGCGCCTTGTAGTCGGGAACGCCCTTCGCCTCGTCGCGGATCCCGCCGAGGTAGCGGGGCATGATCCGGTTGCCGATCGAGCCGTACTTCGGCCCCGTTTCGACGACCTCGTGCCCGAGCGAGCGCAGCAGCTCGGCGGTCGAGGCGACCGCGCCCTTGACCTCGTCCGTGATTCTCGGCGGCGCGAGCGCGCGGACCGGCTTGGTCGAGAACGCGATCCGAAGCTTGCCGGGATCGCTGCCCGCCGCGCCGGTGAACGGGCGCTCGGGCGGCGGCGGCGCGTTCGCCATTCCCTCGCCCGCGGTGACCACGTCGAGCAGCAGCGCGGTGTCGATCACCGAGTGCGTGAGGAAGCCGTAGACCGACATCCCGTGCCAGTGCTCGGTGTCCGGCGCGAGGGTGACGCGGTCGCGCTGCGGCTTGAGCCCGAAGAGGTTGCAGTTGGCGGCCGGGATCCGGATCGAGCCTGCGCCGTCGGAGGCCTGCGCCGCGGCGCAGAGCCCGGCGGCGACCGCGGCCGCCGAGCCTCCGCTCGAGCCGCCGGGCGTGTGGCCGAGGTGCCAGGGGTTGCGGGTGATCCCCCAGCGCTCGGTCTCGGTGAAGCCGCAGATCGCGAGCTCGGGCAGATTGGTCTTGCCGAGGATCACGGCGCCGGCGTCGCGCAGCCGCCTGACGATCTCCGAGTCGGTGGTCGCGGGCTCGTCGAAGGCGGCGGTGCCGAAGCTCGTCACCTGGCCCGTCAGGTCGACGTTGTCCTTGAGCGCCAGCGGGACCCCGTTCAGCGCCGTGTAGCGGCCCGCGTCGTGGCGCTCGTCGGCGGCGTCGGCCTCGGCCAGCGCCTGCTCGGCGAGGACGACGTTGTAGGCGTTGATCTCGGGGTTGATGCGCTCGATCCGCTCGAGGTAGGTCTCGACCAGCCTGCGCGAGGTGACCTGGCCCGAGCGGATCATCTCGGCCTGGCGTGCGACGCCCGCGAACGCGAGGTCCTCGCTGCTGAGGGAGGCCGTCAAAGCCTCCACCCCTCGGCGTCGAGCGCCTCCTCGGCGGCGCGCTCGCCGGAGCGAACCGCGCCGTCCATGTAGCCGCACCAGACGCTCGAGGTCTCCGAGCCGGCCCAGTGCAGGCGGCCGGCGGGGCGCCGCAGCGCCTCGCCGTGGGCGCTGAGCGCGCCCGGCGTCAGCGAGAAGACCGGGCCGCCGCGCGACCACTCCTCCTCCGCCCAGGCCTGCTCGACGTAGATCGCCGGCTGCGCGGCGCGCTCGCCGAAGAGGCGCACGAAGTCTTCGACGACGGCCGTGCGCCGCTCGGCCTCGGAGCGGCGCGCCTGGCGGATCGCCTCGTGGCCGGCGATGAAGCCCATCAGGACGCCCCGCGAGCCGTCGGGGGGCGAGTTGTCGAAGGTCGTGCTGAGGACCCCGGCGTCGCTGACCGCCTGGCCGGTCAGCCCGTCGGCGCGCCAGAAGGGCTCCGCGTAGACGGCGGCGCACTTGATGATCGCCCCGCCGATCGTCCGCTGGCTGAGCTGGTCGCGCTGGCCGCCGAGCGGCGGCGAGTACGAGATCCGCGCCGCGAGCGGCGCGGGAACGGTGACGATCGCGCGCTGCGCCGAGACGACGACGCCCTTTGCCTCGGCGGTGACCCCGCTCGAGTCCTGCTCGATCTTGGTCACCGGGGCGCCGAGCACGACGGAGCTTCCGAGCTGCTCGGCGATCCGCGTGCAGATCAGCTGCGAGCCGCCGACGATGCGGTCCTGCTGGGCCCCGCCCTCGGTGTCGAGCAGCATGTCGAGCCCGCCGCCCGCGCGCGCGTAGAAGAGCATCCAGAGCAGCGACTGCTCGGCGGTCCCCGTCCCCATCACGGTCGCGATCCCGAGCTCGAGCAGTTTGCGCGCCTTGCGCGTCCGGGTCACGCCCTCGAACCAGCTGCGGAGCGTCTGCGAGTCGAGCTCCTCGGCGTTCTCGGCATCCCACGGCGCCTCGAGCGGCACCTGGGCCGAGAGCTTCGCGAGCTTGCGCCGCGCGCGATCGACGTCGAGCAGGACCAGCGGGCCGAGCTTCGGGATCGTGCCCTTGTAGGAGCGCTGCTTGCCGCTGAGCTCGAGCAGGTTCCGGCCCTCGTAGTAGGTCGGAAAGGTCTCGAGCTCGAGCTCGCGCACCAGGGCCAAGACCCGGTCCTGGGTCGGGCCGACCCATTGGCCGCCCATCTCGCTGATCTGGTTCTCGCCGATCGGCGCGTTGAGCGTCCGCCCGCCGACCCGGTCGCGGGCCTCGAGCACGGCGACCGAGCGCCCGGCGGCCGCGAGCCGGCGCGCCGCGGTCAGCCCGGCGATCCCGGCGCCGACGACGACGACGTCGGCGCTGCGGGGCTCCTTGCTCACTGCTTCCACGCGGCGGAAACTACCCGTTGGCGATTGCGATCACACCGCAACTCGGCCCGCTTTCGCGGTTTAGGAGGTCTGGACAACTGCTGCCGGGGAGGGATTTCCGGAAAGCACGAAGTCACGCGAGAAGGGGCCTACGGGCCCCTTTTTCGCGCCTTCTTGATGCAGCGGCGGAGCTTGCGCTTGGCGCGCTTCGAGCGGTTGCCGCGCCGGAATTTGCGCCTGCAGCGGCGGATCGCGCGTTTGACGTTGCCGCCGGGGCGAGTCGCGGCGGGCGCCGGCGCAACCGCCGCGGGCGCGATGCTCGTGTTGCAGTTGCCGCGGCCCGGGTCGGGCGGGAACGGGAGGTCGGCGACGACGGCGGTCTCGAGGTAGTCGTTCTCGAGCGGGTCGCCGGAGCCCGGCGCGAGCCGGCGCGCGGTCTCGCGCAGATCGGCGCGCGGGGCGTCGGGCGACACCCAGGGGGCCAGGGCGAGGAACTCCGGCTTCGGGCCGGCGTAGGGCGCCAGGTAGCCCGGATCGCCCTCGATCAAGCTCGAGTTGCCGACGTAGGTGCAGGCCGACGGTCCGCCGAGCCCGCGCTGGGTGATCGCCGTCTGCCCGTCGAACGGCAGGTCGGAGAGGTTGCCGACCAGGTGCGGGGTGACGTTGTAGGCGAACGAGTGCGCCGGGTCGGCGGCGGCGCGCCAGGTCGAGCGCATCCACTCGAGCGGCTGCCAGTTGCCCTCGCCGCTGGGACCGGCCCAGCGCCCCGGGTTGGCCTCGTCCTGGATCACGAGGTTGGCCCCGAGCCGGTCCATGCACGCCATATAGAAAACCGCGGCATCTGTGCACGGGTCGAGCGGCGCCGGCTCGCCGATCGCGTGCCCGTAGATGAACGCCGGCAGGCTGGTCGCGAAGCCGACCCGCGCCTCGGTGCCGGGGATCCGGAACGGGCGCAGGTTCTCGATCGCGTCGGGGCCGCTCGCGGGGCCGGGCGTCATCTGGAGCTGCTGCTCGATCGGCGTCAGCGGCACCTTCTTGTTGCTGGCGACGACGTTTCGCAGCGGCCGCGGCCCCTCGACCCGGACGTCGTCCGGCCCCCACATGAAAACCTCGTTGAAGACCTCACCGGACGTTGCGATATAGACGGAGCTGGGCGGCGGCTGGTCGGGGTCGGCGAAGGCGGCGATCTCGCTCGGGTCGCGCGACTCGCGGAACGGGGCCTGGTTCGCCGAGCCGACGATGTAGACGCCGTAGCGCTTGGCGATGTCGGAGAACGTCTGCATCCAGCCGCGGGCGAAGGTGTCGGTGGCGGCGACGAACGGCGAGGACAGCAGCCCCGAGAGCGGAAAGCGCAGCCGGTAGAGCGCCAGCGGCAGCGTGTACGAGGCGCCGGCCGCGGCCAGCGCGCCGAGCGTCCCGCACGGGACCCCGATCGGCTCGCAGACCGGGGCGAGCGCAAAGTCGCCGAAGATCTCGCGCGACAGCGTTCCGCGGCTCCCGGTCGCGATCGTCATCAGCCCGATGTCCTCGTTGAAGGCGATCACGTTCGGCCGCCCGGAAGCCATCCGCGGTACGACCTGCTCGCGGACCATGCACTCGATCTTGGTCCGGAAGGCGCGGTAGGTGACGACGTGGCGCAGCTCCTGCTTGGGCTGCATCGCGAACACCCGCGGGGCGCCCGGCTCGGGGTCGTAGGAGCTGATCGCGGGCGAGGTCCGCGAGGCCCTCGCAGCGGCGCACTCCCCGTCGCTCGGCGGCGGCGGCGAGGGCGGCGCCGGCGGCTCGAGCGCGCGGCCGACGCGCCGCGCGCGCGTCGGATCGTTGCTGATCAGCGCGTCGGCCCCGGCCTCGATCGCGGCGCCGAGCTCGCCCTCGGAGTCGAGCGTGTAGGGAACGACCTGTCGCCCGAGCGCGTGGGCCTCGGCGATCGTCACCGACGAGACCGGCCAGCCGGGCGAGAACCACTCCGCCCCGATCGCGGTCGCGCCCGCGGGGCCGGCCTCGTTGAGCGCCGCCAGCGTCAGCAGCGACGCGTCGACGTCGGGCAGCCTCGCCTTGACGACGACGAGGTCGAGCGGCCAGAAGCTCTGCACGATCACCCGCGAGCGCGGGATCCCGCTCGACTCGATCGCGGACGCGACCGCGCCGGCGTTTACGCCGCTGAGATCGAAGTCGGGGTCGGTGGGAGCGTTCTTGACTTCGACGTTGATCGAGGCTCCGCGCTCGACCGCGAGGTCGAGGACCTCGGCGAGGGTGGGGACCACCGCGCGGCGCGAGTCGCCCGGGCCGAGCTGGACGGAGTTGTCGTCGGTGCCGAGGATGTCGACCCGGCACTGGGCGCGGAGCTGGGCCGCGGTCAGCGCGTCGACCCGCCCGGTGCAGTCGGTCGTCCGGTCGAGGGTCGGGTCGTGGATCACGACCGGGACGTCGTCGGCGCTCAGCTTGACGTCGAACTCGAGGATGAATCCCCCCGACGCGGCGGCGGCCAGCGCCGGCAGCGAGTTCTCCGGGTAGGTCGGCACGCCCTCGACCAGCGCGCCGCCGCGGTGGGCGTGGATCGGCGGCGACGCGAGCGCCGGGGTGGCGGTCGCGCTCAGCGCCAGGCCCAGCGCCACGGCCAGCACCCTCACGGCTACTTCTTCTTCTTGTTCTTGTTCTTCTTGTTCTTGCGGCGCTTCTTCGCGCACTGCTTGCGCTTGCGCTTCGACTTCAGCTTCTTGCACTTGCGCTTCGGCTTCGCCGCCGGCGCCGGCGGCGCCGCCGCCTCGCGGCTGGGGCACGGGCCCGAGGAGCAGATCCTGGTGATCGTCAGGCCAGGCTCGGCGAGCACCTCGGCCTCGCAGAAGGCGGGATTGACCCACTGCTTGCGCGAGAACATCCGCGTCTGGTTCGCGTTGTAGGGCGAGTTCGGGTTCTCCGACTGCGAGTAGGTGAGGATCGAGCGGTCGTCGGGGCAGCCGTTCGTGAACTGGGTCACCATCACGAAGCTCGAGCCGTGGGGGACGTTCGGATAGCCGGGCTCGGCGCCGTCCTTGACCCAGTTGACGTTGATCGCGTTGAAGACGCCGGCCGTGCCCGGGCCGCCGTGGATCGGGATCTTCTCGTCGCCGCGGCGCTCGTACTGCCAGTCGCGAAGCGGGGCGTCGAGCGGGATCCCCGCCCCGCGCAGGTCGCTGACCGCGTCGGCGAACGCAAGGATTATCTTGGGACTGAGGATGTTGAGGCCGGCCGGGGTGTTGACGGGGTCGGAGGGGTTGAAGAGGCCGCCGAAGACCAGCGGGTCACCGGTGGGAAGCGGGAGCGGGACGGGAAGCAGGTTGGCGAGCGCGCGGGTCGCGAAGCGGCGGAAGAGCAGCGCGCCGCGCGAGTCGAGGTTGTCGTGGAGGTCCCAGTTCTCGAGCACCGGGCAGGCGGAGCCGACCTCGACCGGCCCGGTCGACCCGATCAGGAATCCGAGCGGCGCCGTCCGGCAGAGGGTGACGAGCGGGTCGCGCCAGATCTCGCCGGCGTACTGGCGGTTGTTGAAGACGGCGTCCTGGAGCTGCTGGCGGCTGAAGCGGTTGCCGGGCAGCCCGTCGGAGCCGTCGAGGCGCTGCTCGATGATCTTCAGCCCGAGCCGCGTGCGCAGCGCGCGCGGGGCGCGCTCGTCGCCGATGATCCGGTCGAAGCCCTCGAGCGGCGCCTCGGGGTTGGAGAGCCAGTAGCTGTCGTTCATGTTGCTGGTGTAGTCGTCGCGGATGTGCGAGGGCTCGTTCGAGGGCCCGAAGATCCCCGGTGCGACCGAGTCGGGGTCGGTGCCCCACTCGCAGGCCGAGGTCGCGCCGTTGAGGATCGGCAGCCGCAGCAGCGCCGAGGTCACGATCCCGAGCGGCGTGTTGCAGAGCAGCGTCTTCTCGTCGGTGACGTGCGGGATCGCCCCGATGTCGGCGTAGTAGGCCTTGCCGGAGGAGTCGGCGGCGATCGTGTTCACCCACGGGATCCCCTGGTAAGTGCGCTCGATCTCGTCGAGGCGTCCGACGCTCTGGGCCTGGTTGGCCTCGAACCAGTGGTTGAGGTGGCGGAAGTTGCCCGCGTTGACGTCGCCCATCGTGAACGCGATCACCGGCAGCCAGGGCAGCGGAACCCCCGAGAGGCTGCTGATGATCGGCCCGTGGTGGGTCGAGTAGAGCGTCCGCGTGCGGTCCTCGAGCGTGCCGTCGTCGGTCAGGACCTGGACCGTGACCTTGTCTTCGTCCATGTCGCGGAACTGGCCGTCGTAGAGGTACTGGGTCGTGTTGAGCGGGTTGATGATCTCCTCGAACGGCGTGAAGCGGTAGGCGGTCGAGACCGTGTGGGTCCAGGCGAGGTTCTCGTTGTGGCCGATGAGGACGATCGGGACCCCGAACAGCGATCCGCCGGAGACGTTGACCACACCCGGGATCGTCAGATGCGACTGGTAGAAGCGCTCCGAGCCGTCCCAGGGGAAGTGCGGGTTGGCGAGCAGCATCCCCTTTCCGTTGTCGGTCGCCTCGGAGCCGAGCCCGACGCCGTTCGAGCCGATCCCCCCGAGCGGGAAGTTCTTCATCGCCTCGGCGAGGTCCTCGGCCTTCGCCTGGGTGTTGAAGCCGGGGTCGTCGCCGGGGCTGGCGCCGGAGTCGATCGGCGGCGGCTGCGCGGTCGCGATCCCGTCGATCGCGACCGTCTGCGAGGCGAGCAGCGAGAGCTGGTAGAAGCGGCGGTAGGCATCGATCTCGTTGATCGGCTTGACCCACGAGGCGCCGCGACAGCGGGGGTCGGGGAGGTTCGCGACCCCGGTGTCGGCGAGGTACCTGTTGTAGCCGGCGACGTAGCCGCGGACCCCCTGGCGAATCCCGGAAACCGGCCCGTTCGGGGGCGGCTGGGCGAGCAGGTCCTCGATTGTGCCGTCGTCGATGATCCGCGTGTAGAAGAAGTCGGAGTTGAGGTTGTTGGCCGAGAAGCCGTTGCCGCGCTGCTGGTAGGAGCCGTTGGGGCCGAAGTAGCGCGAGCGCTCCCCGCGCACGGTCACGTAGGACTCGGCGATCGTGCAGATGTTGTCCTGGGCGAACGCGTAGCCGTAGCCGTAGCCCATGCCGCCGAAGTCCTGGGCGAGGATGTGGGGGATGCCGTTGGTGTCACGGCGGATGTCGGCGCTGTAGCTCTGCGCCGCCGCCTCGGCCGCCGGCAGGATCGCGATCGCGATCGCCGCGACGAGGATCTTCAGGTGCCGCTTCACGCGCCGTCGCTCAGCCACCCAACACCTTTGATTTCTCGCGCTCGAACTCGGACTCGGTCAGGGCGCCGGACTTGCGCAGCTGGTTCAGGCGCTCGATCTTGCCGAGCGCGTCGTCGCTGCCGCCCGCCATCGGCGCCGCGGCCGGGGTGCCGAACAGGCCGCTGCCCGTCGCGCTCGCTGCGCTCGCGCCGGTCGTGCCCAGGCCCGGCGGCCGCTCGTCGCGGCGCGAGCCGCCGAAGCTCTTGATCAGCCCCCAGAGCGAGATCACAAGCGCCGGCACGCCCATGAGCAGGAACGTGACGCCGACGATCATCCCGCCGAGCTCGCCGTCCTCGCCGATGGTGTCGTTGGTCAGCGCCGTGTAGAGCGAAACCGCGCCCGTGGCGGCGAAGAAGAACCCCCAGGCGAAAGTCCCGGCGCCGAAGAACCCGCTGAAGCCGGGGCCGCCCGACCCGCGCGGCGACTCGCCGCGGAACGCGTAGATCGCGGCGCCGATCAACCCGGCGAAGATCGAACCGGTCAGCAGCAGCATGTCGGTCCCCGTCCCCTCGGGGCATTCGTAGCCCTGGGCGATCTCGTAGGGAACGTTGCCCGATGCGCAGGTGCCGGTCTCGAGCAGCTCGACGAGCTTGACGTTGAAGAGCGCGACGCCACCGAAGAAGAGCGCGGCTCCCAGAAAGCCCTTCAGGTAGTACCCCATCGACCGGGAGCCTACCTGGGGCGGAGCCTCAAGGGCCCCGATCGAGCGCCTCGCGGACGAGCTCGCGGTCGTGCTCGTAGTGGAGCAGCCCCGCGGCGCCCTCGCGATCGACCCAGCGCAGCTCGTCGACCTCGTCGTTGGGAGCGAACTCGCCGCCGACCGGCGTCATCTCCCAGTAGCGGACGAGCTTCGGGCGCCCCTTGCGATCGAGGTAGGAGATCTCCGAGAGCTCCTCGCCGAGCTCGCAGCGATAGCCGGTCTCCTCGGCGACCTCGCGCAGCGCCGCCTGCTCCCAGCTCTCCCCCTCTTCGAGCTTGCCCTTGGGCAGCGACCAGTCCTCGTACTTGGGGCGGTGGATGACCGCGACCCGCGGGCCCTCGCCGTCGTCGCTGACCATCACCCCACCGGCGGCGCGGACCTCCGGCTCCCCCGGCTCGGGCTGCTCGCGGCGCACCATGGGCGTCAGCGTATGCGAGCACGCGGCGGCCGGAGCGCTCCATCCGGCCGCCGCGCAAACATCGGCCGCGATGCTGCTCGCGATGATCATCTGCTCAGACCCCGGTTGCGAGGCGGAGCTCGAGGTCGAGATCGCCGAGCTCGACGAGCTCGCCCGCTACGGCTGCGACTGCGGCCACGCGTTCGCGCTGACGACGGTCTCCGAGCTCGTGGAGCCCGCCCCGCCGGTGATCTCTTTGCCGGTGAGGCGCGCTTCCGCCGCGCGCCGCCGCGCCGCGTAGGCGACCGCTACATAGACTGCCCGCGTGGCATCCGAGGTCAGCTTCCGCGGCGCGACCAAGGTCTACGCGGGCCAGTCCAAGCCCGCCGTCGACGAGCTGACGCTCGACGTCCCCGAGGGCGAGATCTGCGTCCTCGTCGGGCCCTCGGGCTGCGGCAAGACGACCGCGATGCGGATGGTCAACCGCACGGTCGAGATCACGGGCGGCGACATCCTGATCGGCGGCACCTCGGTCCGCGACCGCAAGCCGGCCGAGCTGCGGCGCCAGATCGGCTACGTGATCCAGCAGATCGGGCTTTTCCCCCACCGGACGATCGGCGCCAACATCGCGACCGTCCCTCGCCTCCTCGGCTGGGATCAGGAGAAGATCGACGCGCGGGTCACCGAGCTGCTCGGCCTGATCTCGCTCGGCCCCGAGGTCCGCGACCGCTTCCCGAACCAGCTCTCCGGCGGCCAGCAGCAGCGAGTCGGAGTCGCCCGGGCGCTCGCGGCCGACCCGCCGGTGATGCTGATGGACGAACCGTTCGGCGCGATCGACCCGATCAACCGCGAGCGGCTCCAGAACGAGTTCCTCCGCCTCCAGGCCGAGATCCGCAAGACCGTCCTCTTCGTCACACACGACATCGACGAGGCGATCAAGATGGGCGACCGGATCGCGATCATGAAGGAGGGCGGCCACCTCGCCCAGTACGCGACCCCGGCCGAGCTGCTGATGAGCCCCGCCGACGACTTCGTCGAGGACTTCGTCGGCGCAGACCGGGCGCTGAAGCGGCTGGCGCTGATGCGGGTCCGCGACATCGACCTCTGGCAGGCGCCGCTCGCCCACGTCGGCCAGGCGACCGATGAGGTCAAGGCGAAGCTCGACGGCGCCGAGGTACCCCACCCGCTGGTGATCGACTCCGAGCGCCGCCCGCTCGGCTGGCTCTCGGACTCCGACCTGACCCAGACGAACGTCCCGGCCAAGCCCGACACCCCGCCCGACCCGCTGCTCGACCTCGAGGACGTGATGCGCGACGCGCTCTCGGACCTGCTCCAGAGCGAGACGCGCTACGCGCCGGTCGTCGACGGCCAAGGGCGAATCGCCGGGGTGCTCTCGGTCGAGATCATCTCCGAGTTCCTGACCTCGCCGGAGGCCAAGGTCGAGGACCACCCGGCCGCCGAGCGGCCGCTCGCCGATGGCTAGCGGGATCGACACGGCGCTCGCGCCCCTGCTCGCGCAGGTCGAGATCCGCGACCGCTCCGGCGACACCGGCTGCGTCGCCGACAACGGCACCTTCTGCTTCGGCTGGCTCGCCGACAACTACGACCGCTACGTCGATCCGACGCTCGAGCACCTCGTCCTGGTCAGCGTCTCGGTCGCCGCCGGCTTCCTGATCGCCTTCGGCCTTGCCTTCGTCTCGCACCGCCAGCGCTGGCTGATCCCGGCGTTCACCGCGACCACCGGGGTCCTCTACACGATCCCCTCGCTCGCCTTCTTCGCCCTCCTGCTGCCGATCAGCGGCCGCGGGATGACGACCGCGATCATCGCGCTCACGGTCTACAACCTCCAGATCATCTATCGCAACATGATCACCGGGCTCAACAACGTGCCCGAGGGGAGCAAAGACGCGGGACGGGGGATGGGCATGACCCAGAACCAGCTCTACTGGCGGGTCGAGCTGCCGCTCTCGGTCCCCGAGATCATCGCCGGGCTGCGGATCGCCACCGTCTCGACGGTCGCGATCGCGACCCTCGCCTTCATCGTCAACGGCGGTGGCCTCGGGACCGAGATCTACAACCAGATCGACTTCAAGACCAACATCCTGTTCGCGAGCGGGATCTGCGTCGCGATGGCGATCCTGTTCGACATCGGGCTCCTGCTCGTTCAGGCCGTGCTCTCGCCCTGGCGTGGAGCCGCCGCCGGACGCGAAGGGCGGCCGGGTCGCTTCTTCGAGATGTTCAGGAGGACCGCGACGTGACGCTTCTGGCCTTCGCCGGCCCGTTCGGCGACGCCTTCGACTTCATCTTCACCCCGCAGAGCACGCGGTTCACGGGGGAGCGCAAGGTCGGGGGGCTCGACCAGGTCTGGGAGTACACCCAGACCCACATCGAGATCAGCGCCGTCGCGCTCGGCGTCGCGCTCGTGATCGCGCTCCCGGTCGGCGCCGTCCTCGGCCACTACGGAAAGGGCGAGATGTTCGCGGTCACGATCGGCAACTCGTGGCGCGCGATACCCGAGCTCGCGCTGATCGCGATCGTCGCCGCGTTCATCGGCTTCGGCTTCGGCAACGTCGCGATCGCGCTGATGGTGCTCGGGATCCCCCCGATCCTCACCAACGCGTTCGTCGGCGTCCGCCAGGTCGACCCGGACGCGGTCGAGGCGGCGCGCGGGATGGGGATGAGCGAGGCCGAGATCATCACCCGGGTCGAGCTCCCGCTCGCCGTGCCGACGATCATGAGCGGCGTCCGCACCGGCGCGATCAACATCATCGCGACCGCGACGATCGCCCCCCTCGCAGGCGTCGTCACGCTCGGCGACTTCATCCTCAACCGCAACGTCTACGGCGAGGAGGGCGTCCTCGCCGGGGCGATCCTGGTCGCGTTGCTGGCGATGGCGGTCGAGCTCTCGCTGGCGGGAGTTCAGCGTTTGCTCACACCCAGGGGCCTGAAGTTGGCGCGCGAGCGCGCAGCCGCATAGGATCGACTACGTCTTATTCACGAGATGAGGAGGATCGATGCTCAGCAGCGACAAACGGTGGCGCGCGCTTTTCGCCATGCTCGCGGCAGTCGTCCTGGCGTTCGGAGTCGCTGCATGCGGCGATGACGATGACGGCGGCGGCGATGACGGCGGCGGCGACTCAGCCGGCCTGATCGAGTCCAACCCCGACAACTCGGGGGTGAACCTGACGGTCGGCTCGAAGAACTTCACCGAGCAGATCATCCTCGGCGAGATCTACGCCCAGGCGCTCGAGGCGGCCGGCTACAACGTCCAGAAGGACCTCAACCTCGGCTCCGAGCAGGTCGCGCTCCAGGCGCTCGAGGCGGGTGAGATCAGCGGCTATCCCGAGTACACCTCGACCGCGCTGACCTCGTTCTTCGGGCTGGCGCCCGACGCGGTGCCGACCGATCCCGCCCAGGCGGCTGATGACGCAAAGGCGGAGTTCGAGAAGCAGGGCCTGGTCTCGTTCGCGCCGGCGCCGTTCAGCAGCGAGAACGCCGTCGGGATCCTCAAGGCCACGGCCGACGAGCAGGGTCTGACGACGATCTCAGACCTCGAAGGCAAGTCCCAGGATCTGACCCTCTACGGCTCTCCCGAGTGCCGCGAGCGCGTCGACTGCCTGGTCGGCCTCGAGGACGGCTACGGGTTGAAGTTCAAGAAGTTCACGCCGGTGGACATCGAGCAGCGCTATCCGGTCCTCGACTCCGGGGAAGCGGATCTCTCGATCGTGTTCACCACCGACCCGCAGCTGTTCGCGCAGTCGGAGGAATACGTGACGCTGGAGGACGACCAGAACGTCTTCCCGGCCGGAGGCAACCCGGTGTTCGTCACCGACCAGAAGACGGCTGACTCAGCCGGCCCCGATTATCAAGAGACGATCGAGGCGGTCCAGGAGGGCCTGACCGAAGAGGTGATGCAGGAGCTCAGCGCCCGCGTCGACCTCGACCGCGAGCAGGCGACCGCCGTCGCGACCCAGTACCTCCAGGAGGAGGGCTACACCGAGTAGCCGCGTACGCGCACTCGAGTGTCAGCTGGGGCGGCCTGCGGGCCGCCCCAGCTCGTTGATCGGCGCAACACTTCTCGGATCGACGCGCCCGAGAGCCAGCCGCTGAGCTTCGACGACGCCCAGATCCTGCGGCTCGAGTCGGCGACGATCATGGGCCACACGACCAAGGCGCTGGTACTCAGTCCGGACGCCGGTGGCCGGGCCCTCGAACCTCGCAAGCTGCGCGAGCGCGTCGCGGAGCGGTTGGCGGCGGTTCCGCGTCTCCAGCTCCGCCTGGTCAAGCCGACTCAGCGCCACGAGCTGCCCGCCTGGGAGCACGACGCGGAGCTCGACCTCGATTGGCACGTCGCCGCCTCCGCCGACGCGCCGCTCGACGACGCCGGGTTCAGGGACGTCGTCGGCGAGCTGATGGGCGAGCGCCTCGACCACGAGCGCCCGCTCTGGCGCCTCGACGTCGTCGCGCTCGCGGGCGAGCGGACCGGCGTCGTCGGCCGCATCCACCACGCGCTCGCCGACGGCGTGACCGCGATCCGCGTCCTCAGCGGGCTGCTCTGGGACGAGGACGAGGAAACCGCCGAGTCGACTCGAACCCCGTCCCGACCCGCGCCATCCCGACCCACGCCCAAGCCGCGCGCGGACGCGAAGCGGAGCACGCGGCGTCTAATTCCCGCGCTCGAGCGCGAGCTCCGGCCCGGTGCCCACTCACCCTTCGACCACCACATCGGACCCCAGCGCGAGGTCGCCTGGGCGACGTTCCCGCTCGAGCGGATCAAGGCGATCGAGCACGCCGCCGGCGAGGGCGTGACGGTCAACGACGTCGTCCTCGCCGCCGTCGCCGGGGCGCTGCGCGTTTGGATCGGCGACTCCGGTGAGGCGCCGCGGGCGCTGCGCGCCCAGATCCCGGTCTCGCTCCACCTCCGCGAAGGATCGGGCGACGTCGGCAACAAGGACTCGTTCCTCAACGTCGACCTGCCGATCGACGAGCCCGAGCCGCGGCGGCGGCTGATGCGGATCAACGCCGAGACCCGCGAGCGCAAGCTCGACCACGACGCCGAGACGCTGTACGCGTTCTTCCACGCCCTCGGCCACTTCAAGCCGCTCTACAAAGGGGTGACCCGGATCACGTCCGGCCCGCGCGAGTTCGCGCTCTCGGTCTCCAACGTCCCCGGCCCGCGCGATCCGGTGCTGATCCTCGGACACGAGCTCGGCGATTTCTGCTCCTTCGCCGAGCCCGCCGACCGCCACGCGCTGCGGGTCTCGATCATCTCGATCGGGGGCTCGATCGCGTTCGGGTTCTGCTCGGACCCGGAGGCGATCGGCGGCGTCGATCGGATCGCCGCCGCGCTCGACGGCGCCCTCGCCGAGCTCGAGCAGGCGGATTGATGCCGAAGCGCAAGCTCACGGAATACGAGCGCAAGCGCGACTTCGGGAAGACGAAGGAGCCGCGCGGCAAGCCGACCAAGGGAAAGAAGCGCCGCCACCCGCGCTTCTCGATCCAGAAGCACGACGCGACCTCGCTCCACTACGACCTGCGGCTCGAGGTCGGCGGGGCGCTGGCCTCGTGGGCGGTGCCGAAGGGGCCTTCGCTCGACCCCGCCGACAAGCGGCTCGCGATGCGGACCGAGGACCACCCGCTCGACTACCTGACCTGGGAGGGCGTGATCCCGAAGGGCGAGTACGGCGCCGGGCCGATGATCGTCTGGGACCGGGGCGTGTTCGAGAACATCTCCGAGACGCGGTCGGGGAAGAAGATGGACCTCGAGACCGCGATCGAGAAGGGCGACGTGAAGATCTTCCTGCTCGGCGAGAAGATCCGCGGCCCCTACGCGCTCGTCCGGACCTCGAAGCCGGGCGAGCGCGAGCAGTGGCTGCTGATCAAGAAGCGCGGCGACGGCGTCGACCGGCGCCGCAAGCCGACCTCGTCCCAGCCGGAGTCGGTGCTCAGCGGCAAGACGGTCGAGCAGCTCGTCAAAGAGGCCGAGAAGAAGAGCTAGAGCTCGAGCTCGTATTCGATCAGCTGCTCGGGCTTGCCCCCGACGCGGTTGTAGACGGCCTGGGCGCGCTTGTTCGAGGGTTGGGTGTACCAGGCGAGGACCGGCGCGCCGTGGCGTTTTGAGATCGCGGCGCACTCCTTGATCAGCTCGTCGGCGATCCCTCCGCCGCGGCTCTCGGGATC
Source organism: uncultured Solirubrobacterales bacterium (assembly GCA_963817065.1). GTDB lineage: Bacteria > Actinomycetota > Thermoleophilia > Solirubrobacterales > 70-9 > CAWFMO01. Next base: position 734,505 of record CAWFMO010000001.1, on the reverse strand, counting down.
GACGAACAGGTCCTCGAGCACGACGATCCGCGCCGCCCGCAGGCTCGACCACTTCCAGCCGCAAGCCGCGAAGCCCGCCACGCCATCCTGGTCTGCCACGAGCAGGAACGCCTGGTCGTCGGGGGCGTCGATCAGCGCCGCCGCCATCCGCCGCAGCCCGTCCTGGTCGGGATCGGCGACCTCGTAGAACTCGCAGTAGGCGAGCATCAGCGGCAGGATCGCCTCGACGTCTTCGTGCGCGGCCGGTCTGATCATCGCCCGATATGGAAGCCGATCTTGCCCGGGATCGCGGCCAGGGTCCGCGAGACCGGCCCCGGGCGGCGGCCGGCGAGCTCGGCGCGCTCGCTGCGCTCGAGCGCGGTGCGGATCGCGGCGCCCCCGAGCCAGCGCAACGGCTCCGGGGGGACGGTGTGCGGAGCGGGGTCGACGAACGCGAGCCGCGAGAACTCGTCGCGGCGCTCGAGCGCCAGCGAGGCGAGCGCGCGGCCGACCATCTGCGATGGCGCGACGCCGTTCCCGGTGTAGCCGAAGGCGGTCAGGATGCGCCCCTCTCCCGTCGGCCTGATCACGGGCAAGTGCGAGGGCGAGGCGTCGATCGGCCCGCCCCAGGTGCGCTCGATCCGCGCGCCTTCGAGGCCGGGAAAGGTCGCGCGCAGGTCGGCGACCACCTGTCGCGCCACCGCCGGGTCGTCCTCGGTCCTGCCCCCGAGCCGCGTGCCGAAGACGATCCTCCCTCCGCCCCAGCCGAAGGCGATCCTGCCGTCGGGGGTGGTGCGGAAGTAGTGCACGAGCGGCATCGAGTCGGTGATGCACTCGCCGCCGCTCCAGCCGATCTCCTCGAGCAGCTCCGGCACCGGCTCGGTGATCGCGATGTGGCTCGAGGCGAGCGTGACCCGGTTGTGGGCGCCCCACCCCCGCCCCCCCGCCGCACCACCGACCGCGACGACGGCGCGCCGCGCGCGGACCGAACCACCCTCTGCGTCGACCTCGACCGACCCGTCGCGCTGCCGCACTCGCCGGGCCGGCGAGCGCTCGAAGAGCTCGACCCCGGCGCCGGCGATCGCCTCGCGGAGGCAGAAGGCGAGCCGCGCCGGCTGTACCGTCCCCGCCGCGGGATAGAGCGCACCGCCGCGGAAGTGCGGCGAGCGGCAGCGCTCGGCGACCTGCTCGGGCGAGAGCTCGATCGCCGCATCGGGCGCCCCGAGCTCGCGGCAGGCCTCGATCGCACCGCGCCAGACCCCGTCGTGGGCCTCGGAGGTCGAGACCTGGAGGTAGCCGCCGCGCTCGGCCCAGACGTCGGCGCCCCGCTCGTCGCAGAAGGCGAACACGGCGTCGACCGAATCCTCCGCCGCGCGCGCGACCTCGAGCGCCCCGGCGTCGCCCCACTGATCGCGCATCCGCGGCAGCGCGTGCCACATCGTGTTGCAGAAGCCGCCGTTGCGCCCGCTCGGCCCGCGGCCGCAGAGCCCGGTCTCGAGCAGGACCACCCGTGCCTCGGGCTCGAGCGCCTTCGCGTGCCAGGCCGCCCACATCCCGGTGTAGCCGCCGCCGAGCACGACGACGTCGGCCTCGGTCGCGGTCGCGAGCGCCGGCGCGGGCCCCGGCGGCCCCGCCTCGGAGACCCAGTAGGGCTCGCTAGCGCTCGTCGCCGGCCTTCTCGACGGCGCCCGCGAGGACACGCTTCTTCTCGGCCGCGAACTCCTCCTCGTCGAGGATGCCGCGCTGCTTCAGGTCGCCGAGCTTCTCGAGCCGTTCGAGCCGCGCGTCGTCCTCGTTGCGGCCGTCGCCGATCTCGCTGATCGCCGAGCGCATCTTCTCCGCGCCGCCGCTGCCCCATTCGCGGATCTTGGTCCCGATCTGCACCCGCCACTCCCCGGGCTCGGCGTCGGGGAACTCGTTGCGCGCCTTGCGCTCGAGCGCCTCGATCCCGATCCCCATCAGCGCGATCAGGGCCAGGGTCGTGTAGAGCTCGCGGCTCGAGCCGGGCGGGTCGAGGATCAGGAAGAGCAGCACGAGGCCGGCGAAGATCCCCCAGCTCAGCGCCGGTCGGCGGTGGAAGCTCGGCGCCAGCGCGCGGCGCACGACGCGGGCGCTGCCCGCCGGCGAGGCGAGCCAGGCGGCGATCACGAACAGGACCCCATAGGCGATCACGGTTGTCGCGATGCTCGAGAGCAAGTCGGTGCCGATCGCGTACGCGTGCTCGGCCGCCGGCTTCGCGGTTTCGGACTTGGCGAGCTGGTCGACGGCGAGCGACTCCCCGACCCCGCGCAGCGCCACCGCAGCGACCCCTGCGGCGATCAGCCCCAGCCCGTAGCCGAAGACGGCGATCCAGCGCCTGCCGCGCGCGAGATACGCGGCGAGCGCGAAGAGCGCCAGCGAGCCGATCGAGAAGAAGATCGCGAGGCCCTTGACGAGCTTGGTGACCGTCTGCGCGGTGTCGAGCTGGTCCGCCTCGACGATCTCGAGCCGCGCGACGTCGGGCGGCAGCCGCTCGCTGACGTCGCGGTCGACCCCGATGCGCTCGGCGAGCTGCGCGACGATCGGTTGCAGGTCGAGGGTGACGACCCCGTCCTCGGTCGACACCGCCGTGCTGCGCTCCTCGAGGATCGCGAGCAGCTGCTCGTGGGTCGCGCGGTTGGCGTCGCGCCATGTCGCCTGCACGCGCGGCGTCTGCAGCGCGCGCTTCGCGGCGGTGACCCCGAACTCGCGCAGCCCGCCGGCCGCCGGCGCGGCGAGCGGCTTGACGTCCTCGGGCAGCCTGTCGCGCAGCAGCCGTGCGACGTCGACGTTGTCGTAGAGCTCGTCGACGGCGTAGTTGGCGATCGCGTCCGAGATCACCTCGTCCTCGAGCAGCCGGCCGCTCGTGTCCACCCACTCGTCGGTGTCGAGCGCCTGGCGGTCGATCCAAGTCGTGAAGATCGAGAGGAAGGCGAGCAGCGAGGCGAGGACGACGAGCACCCGGACCGTGAGCTTGAACCTCTTCTCCTCCGGTCCGGGAACTCCCATGCGCGGAGCCTACTTACCGCCCCGCCGCAGGACGCTCCGGTTCAGCTCGACCCCGTCGGCGAGCCGCCCGATCGGCCCCGGGACCCGGCCGGCGACCCGCCACAGGAACGCCTGCGGGATCGGGATCTGGACCCCCTTCTCGACCGTCTTGGTGCTGCCGTCCTCGCCGTGGACCTCGAAGGTCAGCTTCGCCTCGCGGTTGAAGACGAAGCCCTGCGGCGGGTCGAGCGCGCGCAGCTTGACCTCCTGCGACTCGCCCCTGAACAGCTCGACCCAGCCGCGGGCGGAGCGATAGAGGCGCAGCCCCCCGATCACGGCCGCGACCGCGAACGCGACGAGGACAAGGAGCAGGATCAGGAGGACGGTCTCCACGGGCGCCCAGTTTCGCACCCCGGGCACCGGGTAGACCGTTGGCCGAACCCTAGGAAAGGAGACGCAATGGAAGAGAAGCTCGACGAGGCGAAGGGCCGCGTCAAGGAAGCCGCCGGTGACCTCACCGACGACCAAGGTCTCAAGGACGAGGGCAAGGTCGACGAGGCCGTGGCCAGCGTCAAGGAGAAGGTCGACGACGTCGCCGACAAGGTCAAGGACGCCGTCAACCCCGACGACGACGACGAAGAGGACGGCGCTCCCGCCTGATCTGAATATGGTCTCGGGGGATGGAGGCCAAGCCGCTCTACGGCGACTACTACCGCGAGATCTTCGCGAAGGGGATGTTCGCGGACGAGAAGCCGAGCCTGCCGATCGACTGGGCGGACCTCGAGCGCGCCGCCCGCGAGTCGCTCGACGAGCGCGCCGTCGCCTACGTCTTCGGCGGCGCCGGCAGCGGCGAGACGATGCGCGAGAACCGCGCCGCCTTTGCGCGCTGGCGGATCGTCCCGCGCGTGCTCCGTGACCTCGCCGAGCGCGACCTGAGCACGACCGTGATCGGCACCGAGATGCCGGCGCCGCTGCTGCTCGCCCCGATCGGGGTCCAGAAGCTCGTTGACGACGACGGCGAGCTGGCCACAGTGCGGGCCGCCGCAGAGCTCGGGCTTCCGTTCGTCACCAGCAGCGCCTCGGCGACGTCGATGGAGGAGATCGCCGAGGCCGGCGGCGGGTCGCCGCGCTGGTTCCAGCTCTACTGGCCCAACCGCCGCGATCTCGCCGAGAGCTTCGTCACCCGCGCCGAGCGCTCCGGGCACTCGGCGATCGTGCTCACGGTCGACAACTTCGTCCCGGGCTGGAAGCCCCGCGACCTCGAGCAGGCTTACCTGCCATTCCTCGAGGGCGTCGGGATCGCCCAGTACCTCTCGGATCCGGTCTTCCGCGACGGGCTCGAGAAGCCGCCCGAGGAGGACATCGGCGCCGCGATCGGGCACTTCCTCGGCGTCTTCTCCAACCCGTCGCTGACCTGGGACGACCTCGACTGGCTGCGCGAGACGACCTCGCTGCCGATCGTGCTCAAGGGGATCCTCCACCCCGAGGACGCCCGCGAGGCCGCCGAGCGCGGGGTCGAGGCGATCGTCGTCTCGAACCACGGCGGGCGCCAGGTCGACGGCGCGATCGCCTCGCTCGACGCGCTGGGGCCGATCGTCGAGGCCGCCGGCGACCGGCTCTCGGTCCTGCTCGACAGCGGCGTGCGCTCGGGCTCCGACGTCCTCAAGGCGCTGGCGCTCGGCGCCGACGCGGTGCTCGTCGGGCGCCCCTACCTCTGGGGCCTCGCGCTCGGCGGCCAGGCGGGCGTCGAGACCGTGCTCCGCTGCCTGCTCGCCGAGCTCGACCTGACCCTGGCATTGAGCGGCTACACGTCGGTCGACCAGGTCGACGGCTCGGCGCTGGTCGCCGGCGGCCCGCGTCCGTGAATCGCGAGTTCAACCTCGCGGGCGCGATCTATGGCCAGATCCTCGTCACCTCGGTGATCGCCGCCTATTCCGAGGGCGACGACACCGACGCCGGCACGATCCTGATCGGCGTCGGCGCGACGATGGTGGTCTTCTGGGCCGCCCACATCTTCTCCGCCCTGGTCGCCGAGCGCGTGCACCAGGCCGGCGACCTCGACCGCGAGCAGGTGGCCCGGGCGGTGGCCGCCGAGTGGCCGATGCTCCAGGCCGCGCTGCCGGCGCTGATCGTGCTCGCGCTGGGCGCGTTCGACGCGCTCTCGGTCGACCACGCGGTCGAGTACGCGATCGGCCTCGGGGTCGCCCAGCTCGTCGTCTGGGGGCTGATCATCGCCCGGCGCTCGAAGCTGCCGCCGCTCAAAGCCACCTTCGCGGTCCTGCTCACCGCCGGGTTCGGGCTCGCGATCGTGGCGCTGAAGGTCCTGGTCCACTAAGACACCTGATCGCCGGGCCGCCCGGTAGGGTCCGGGCCGTGCAGGTGCCGCGTCAGATCACGAGCGCGATCGGCGACATTCGGCGGATCTCCGACAGCATGCAGGCGCTGCCGCAGATGGTCGAAAACCTCGCCGCGATCCGTCGCCACGCCGAGAGCCTCGACGACGAGGTCAAGAAGATGCGCGCCGAGGTCGAGCGCATCAACGACAAGGTCGACGACGTCGACGCGACCCTGCACCCGTTCCGGCGCAAGGCGCGCGACTAGTCAGTCGCCCTCCTCGCCCCCGCCGCGCCAGCCTCCCTTGTCGTCGTCCGGGCCGAAGCCGAACGCTCCCGACTTCTCGCAGTCCTTGAATGCGTCGCGGATCTCCTTGTCGATGTGGCCGAGTCCCTTCACGTCCTCGAGCTGAGAGCCGATCTGCTGCTCGATCGCCGCGCAGGGGTCGGTGGGCGGGGTCTCCGCAGGCCCCGGTGCCGGCGTGGGGATCGGTGCGGCCGGCGGCGTCGCCTCCTGCGTCGGCTCGGGCCGCGGGGGCTGGGGGTCGGGCTTCGGCTTCGCCGCCTTCGGCGCGCCGCTCTGAGCCGAAGCCTCCCCCTGCGCCGCCTCGCCGCCGCCTCCGCCGCCGAGGACCTGCGAGAGCCCCAGCCCGCTGAGCACCGCGAGCGCCAGGATCCCGAGCACGGCGAGGGCCCGCTGGTTGCCGCGCCGGGGGGCGCGCCGCGGGCTCGCGGCCGGCCGCACGTCGGTCGGCGCCGGCGGTCGGCTCGCGATCACGGCGGTCGGCGCGGTCCGCTCTTCGCGAGCGGGCCGGCCCTCGAGCTCGTCGAGCGCGGCCTGTGCCGAGCGCGGCCGCGCCCAGGCGTCCTCGGCCTTCAACCGGCGGACGAGCGGAACGATGCGCGGGGCCGGCGAGCGCGCGAGGACGACCTCGAGCAGGACCCCTGCCGAATAGAGGTCGGAGCGCTCGGTCGCGCGGTCGCCCGCCTCGACCTCGGGCGCCATGTACCCGCGCGTCCCGATCACCTCGCCGGTCTTGGTGAAGTCGGTCGCGTCGCCGGGCTGGGCGATCCCGAAGTCGGTCAGCCGCGCCCGCCCCTCGCGATCGAGCAGCACGTTGGCGGGCTTGACGTCGCGGTGGACGACCCCCGCCGCGTGGATGTGGGCGAGCGCCGAGAGCAGCTCGCGCGCCAGCCGCTCCCCGCCTGGGCGCCCGCCCGCGTCGAGCCGCTGGGCGAGGTTCCCTCCCCCGACGTACTCGCTGACCAGATAGGGGCGGTCCTCGCCGGCCTCGAAGTCGAAGACCTTGACCAGGTTCGGATGCGAGAGGCCCGCCGCGATCTTCGCCTCGCGGTTGAAGCGGCGCAGGAAGTCGCGGTCGAGCGCGAGGGTCTCGGAGAGCACCTTGACGGCGACCGTGCGGCCGAGGCGCTCGTCGCGAGCGCACCAAACCGAGGCCATCCCGCCGGTCCCCAGCAGCCGCTCCAACCGGTAGCGCCCAAGCCGAGTCCCGCTCACCAGCCGCGTGGTCAGCGTCGCCATTTGATGCTCGTACCCACAATCGCGCCGCTTATTCGCGCGCCGCCCGGGTACACCGCATGCATGAGGTTCCGGTTCGTTGCGCTCGTCACGATCGCCGCCTGCGCCCTCCCGGTCGCGGGCGCCGGTGCGAGCCGCGAGGCGAAGAAGGGCGAGCTGGCCGGGATCGGCGCCGCGATCCTGTCCGAGGGCCTGAGTTGCGAGCGCTATCCGCCGGGGACCTGCGAGCTCAAGGTCGCCGTCTCGTCGAGGAACAAGCGCTGGGCCGTCGTCCGCCTGCGCGCGACCGCCAACGGCGAGACGACGGTCAACCCCGAGAGCATCAGCCTCCACAGCAAGGGCCAGGGCAAGCGCAAGCGCTGGCGCGTGATCTCGGTCGGCAACGGCGGGGGCTGCGGGGTGCCGCGGCGGATCCGCCGCGACCTGCACCTGATCTGCCTGCCGAGCTAGCGCCCCGCGCGTCAGAGGTTGGCGGTGATGAAGGGCAGCGCGTCGGAGACCCGGGTGTAGACGTTCGGCAGCTTCCAGAAGCCGCATTTGATCGAAGCCCGAAGCCCGCGCCGCAGGCCGCCGACGAACGACGCCACCCCGACCAGCCGCGGGCCGAACTCGAGGTCGGCGATCATCGGCCCGCCGCTGTCGCCGAAGCAGGCCGAGCGGCTGAGGACGAGGCGCGGGAACGGCTTGCCGAGCGCGCAGATCATCGACTGGTCCGAGAAGTTGCGCCGGTAGAGGCGCCGGCACGCGGTCCGGATCGTCTCCTGCGCGGCGCTGAGGACGCCGATCCGGTGGCTGCCCTCGTCGAATGGGTTGCGCTGCCCGAATCCGGCGATCCTGACCGCGGCGTGGGGAGTCGTCGCCGCGACCTCCTCGGCCGGGGTCGCGAGCGTGACCGGCGGCGCGGTCGTCGGGCTCGCCAGGGTGAGGACCGCGAGGTCGTGGGTGCGGAGCGTCGCGTAGTCCGGGTGGAGGGCGACGCTCGCGACCGGGATCACCTCTCCGACCGTCCCGTTCCTGAGGGTCGGGCGGTTGGCGATCACGTTGCGCGGCTCGGGCTCGGCGACGCAGTGGGCGGCGGTCAGGACCTTGGTCGGAGCGATCACCGATCCGGTGCAGAGCGTGTTGCGCCCCATCAGGGCGACCGCGAACGGCCAGCGGGCCGGGTCGGCGGGCCGCCCGCCGATGATGCTCGAGTGCGCCCGCGGTCCCTCCGCGGGCGTTTTCGCCACGGACTCTGAGGCCGCGCCGGTCAGCGTCGCGGCGGCCAGCGCCACCGCCGTCAAGCTCTTTGCCCCGGCCCTCATCGGCCGAAGGATGGCAGCCCCTAGCGGCGGGGGTGGCGCTTGCGCTTCATGCACTTCCTGCGGCGCAGGACGCGCTTTCGCTTCCGCGCGCCGCGCTTGCGGGCGCACTTCCCGCGCTTCTTCGCCGCCGGGCGCGCGAGCGGCGCGATCGCGGCTGCCCCGCCCGCACGAGCGCCGAACGAGTCCGCCGGCGCGAGCGGCAGGTTGACGAACGACGCCGCGTCGCCCCCGCGCTGAACCTCGTAGAGACCGCCGAGCAGGTTCGGCAGGTCGCGCGCGAACGGGATCAGATGCGGCGTCTGGCCCGTGAGGATCGTCAGCCGCAGCCGGTCCCCGACGCGGCCTTCGAACTCCACTCCGGCGGCATCGACGAGCTCGTCCGCGAGTGTCTGCGCACCCGCGGCGCCGCGGGGCTCCCGGATCTCGCCGAGCCGGCGTACGGGGCGACGGCGGCGTTGTTCGCCGTCGCCCCCGCTTCCTAAGCCGAGGCCTGAGCTTCGGAGCCGAGCTCGACGTGGGCGCGGCTGTCGCGGCCGCGGATCAGGACCATCGTCAGCACGAAGCCGAGCGCCGCGATCACAGCGCCGCCGAGGAACGCGTCCTGGAAGCCGGCGGTCAGCGCCTCCGGCGCCGCGTCGCCGCTCGCGAAGGCGTCGTTGGTGGTCGAGTTGGCGATCGTCGCCAGGATCGCGAGCCCGAGCGCGCCGCCGATCTGCTGCGAGGTGTTGATCAACCCGCTCGCGAGGCCTGACTCCTTCTCCTCGACCCCGGAGACGGCGGCGATCGTCGTCGTCACGAACGCGAAGCCGAGGCCGACCGCGGCGAGCATCGATGGGCCGAGGACGTCGGCCGCGAAGCTGCCGTCGACCGAGACGCGGCTGAACCAGGCGAGTCCGGCGACGATGAACAGCGTCCCCGCCGCGAGCACCGGCTTGTAGCCGACCTTGGTCACGAGCTGGCCGCCGATCCCAGCCGAGGCGATGATCAGGACCGAGAGCGGCAGGTAGCTGAGCCCGGCCTCGATCGCGCTGAAGCCGAGCACCTGCTGCATGTAGAGCGAGATGAAGAAGAACATCGAGAAAAGCGACGCGCCGACCATCAACCCGACCGCGTTCGCCCCGGTCAGGGTGCGGATGCGGAAGATCGAGAACGGCATCAGCGGCGCCTTCGAGCGCAGCTCGACGAAGACGAAGGCCAACAACAGCGCGGCCGAGAGCGCCAGCAGCCCGATCGTCTGGGTCGAGCCCCAGCCGGCGTCGGCGGCGTCGACGAACGCGTAGACCATCACCGTCAGCGCGGCGGTGACGCTGAACGCGCCGAGCGCGTCGAACGAGCGCACGCCCTCGGTGAGCCGGCTCTCGGGGATCAGCCGCGGGGTCAGCGAGAGCGCGAACAGCGCGACCGGGACGTTGACCCACAGCACCCATTCCCAGCCGAGCCCGTCGGTGAGCACGCCGCCGAGCAGGACGCCGACCGCGCCGCCGGAGCCGGCGACCGCGCCCCAGATCCCGAGCGCCTTGTTGCGCTCGGAGCCGTCGGTGAAGATCGTGGTCACGATCGAGAGCGCAGAGGGCGAGATGATCGCCGCGCCGAGGCCCTGGGCGGCGCGGGCCGCGATCAGCTGGCCCTCGTTGGCGGCGAACCCGGCGGCGAGCGAGGCGACCGCGACGACGATCAGCCCTGCCATGAACACGCGCCGGCGCCCGAGCAGGTCGGCCGCGCGCCCACCGAGCAGCAGGAAGCCGCCGAAGGTAAGGACGTAGGCGTTGACGACCCAGGAGAGGTTCTCCTTCGAGAACGAGAGCGCCTCGCCGATCGAGGGCAGGGCCACGTTGACGATCGAGGCGTCGAGGACGACGACGAACTGCGCCGCGCAGAGCAGCGCCAGGGCGTTCCATCGCTTGGCCATGAATTCTTTGTCCGTGGTCATCATCTGGGGGTCTCCTTGTGGCTGGCTTGCGTCCGTGCGATAATCGGAATCGACCTTCCGGTTTGGGCTACTATACGGAATCCCGATTCCGTTTGCTTTCCCGCCAGTACCTATGGCTACAGCCGCAAAGACCAAAAGACAATCCCCCAAACCAGGGGCAACCCCCGAGCGGCCGCTTCGCGCCGACGCCGAGCGCAACCGCGAAGCCGTCCTGATCGCGGCGCGCGTGCGCTTCGCCGAGGAGGGCGGCGCGGCGCGGATCGAGGACATCGCGCGCGACGCCGGGGTCGGCGTCGGAACCGTCTGCCGCCGGTTCCCGGGCAAGGAGCAGCTGATCGAGGCGTTGATCGAAGAGCGCTTCGCCGGGCTCGAGGCCGCGGCGCGCGAAGCCCTCGATAACGACGATCCCTGGGCCGGATTCGAGAGCTTCATGCGCTATTCGGCCGCGGTCATGGCCGCCGACCGCTCGCTCTCCGAGCTCATGGACTCGCGCCCCGACCTGATGGGATCCGCGGCCCAGGAGGTCGGGATGCTCTCGGTGATGGACCCGCTCGTCCGCCGGGCGCAGGACGCGGGCGAGCTGCGACCCGACTTCGACGCGATCGAGATCCCGGCGCTGATCTGCGGCCTCGGGCGCGCGACGAGGGCGCCGCACGGCGGCAAGTCGATGAGTTGGGAGCGCTACCTCGAGATCATCCTCGCCGGGTTGCGCACGCCGGTCTAGCCCGGCGCCGCCTCGCGCAGCGATTCGAGCAGCTTCCGCTGGAGCTCGGCCTCGAGCGTCAACCCGTCGGCGACCGATCCCCGCGGCGCCTCGCGCCAGAGCCGCTTAGCCGAGCGGATCGCGTCGGGCGACTTCGAGCCGATCTCCCCCGCGAGCTCGCGGGCCTCCGCGACCGGGTCGTCGGCGATCCGGGTCAAGAGCCCGAGCTCGAGCGCCTCGGCGGCCTCGACGATCCGGGCCGTGTAGGTGAGCTCGCGCGCGACGTCGACCCGCACCAGGTCGCGGATCGCCGCGGTGATCCCCATGTCGGGGATCAGCCCGTACTTCATCTCCATCACCGAGAGCTTGGTGTCCGGCGCCGCGATCCGGATGTCGGCGCCGAGCGCGATCTGCAGCCCGCCGCCGAAGCAGGCGCCGTGCAGCGCCGCGATCACCGGGACGTCGAGCTCCGCCCATCCGTAGGAGAGCCGCTGGACGTAGTTTCCGACCTCGCCCTCGCGTCGCCCGAAGATCGCGTCGGGGTCGGCGTCCTCGTTCAGGAACCCGCCGAAGTCGAGGCCCGAGCAGAAGCTCGGCCCCTCCCCCGAGAGCACCGCGACCCGCAGCCCGTCCGCCGCTTCGAGCTCGTCGATCGCGGCGTGGATCGCCTCGAACATCTCGCTGTCGAGGGCGTTGTGCTTGTCGGCGCGGACGAGCCGGACGTCGGCGACGCCGTCTGTGGTCTCGAGCGTTACGCGCTCGGAATGCCGCGGGTCCATATACCCAGCCTAGACGGAGCCGCCGAGGATCGGTGCGATCAGCGACCGCGCGAGCTCGGCGGCGCGCTCGTCGTCGGAGAGCGGCAGCTCGCTCTCGCGGATCAACACAAAGCTGAGCCCGAGCCGCACGAGGATCTCGGCGGCCGCGACCGGGTCGACGTCCTCGATCCTCCCCTCCCGCTTCGCGCGCTTGAGCCGCTCGGCGGTGAACGCGCGCGCCATCGTGAACACCGCGGCGCCGTCGGCGTTGATCGCGGCGAGCGCGAGCTCGGGCTCGAGCCGCGCGAACCGCTCGAGCAGCGGGTGGCGGCGGGAGATCCTGAGGCTGGCGACGAACCCCTGGGCGATCTGGTCGGGCACCTCCGCCTCGGGATCGACCGCCGCGTCGAGCTCGGCGAGGCAGCGCCTGACCTCGCGCGTCGTCAGCGCCTCGACGAGCTGCTCGCGGCTGCCGAAGCGCCGGTAGACCGTCATCCGCCCGACCCCGGCCCGCTCGGCGACGTCGTCCATCGTCAGATTGCGGATCCCCGAGGCGGCGCCGAGCTCGAGCGCCGCGTCGAGCACCCGCTCGGAAGCCTGGTCGGAGGGCGGCTCGACCTCGGGGTCGAGGAAGCGCTCGAGGAGCGTCGTCTCCGCCATCGCCTCAGGCGGCCGCGGGGGCGGGCTTCTTGGTCGGCCCGCCCGACCCCGAGGCGACGTCGCCGCGGGCGATCGCCTCGCGGCGCCACTTCAGGTAGCTGGGGCCGAAGCAGCGCATCGTCTTCGGCATCAGCGGGCGCGTCCGGCGCGAGATCGCGCCCAGCCGCTCGAAGGTCCGCTGGTCGCGCTCGGTCCACCCGATCCCGAGCCGCCGGCGCAGCACCGGCGGCAGCATCCCGACGGTCCCGATCGTCCCCGCCTTGGTGCTCGGCCAGCTGATCGCGCGCCACATCGGCTCGCGCATCCAGGGGATCGGCGGCGGGGTCGGCTCCTGGAGCGACTCGAGCACCTCGTGCGCCGCGTCGGTGGACTCGAGGACCTCGTCGACGGTGCGCTCGAAGTAGGGCACGAACTCGGCCCAGGTCTCGGGCAGGTCGCGCTCGCGGACGCCGACCAGGCGCCCGATCGGGCGCCACTCGGTCCAGAACTCCTCGAGCTCCGCTTCGCTCAGCGGCGAGCCGAAGTTCTCGTGGCCGCGGACGATCGCCTCGCCGAGCGTCGCGTGGACCCAGGCGTAGGCCTTGGGCTCGAGCGCGTGGTAGCGCTCGCCGTTCGGCAGCACCCCCTTGATCTGTTTGTGCATCTCGCGTACCCGGGTCCCGATCTCGAGCGCCAGACGCGGTCCCCCGTAGACCGTCGACGAGGTGTAGTCGAGGGTGCGCAGCAGCCGGCCCCAGGGGTCGGCGCGGAAGTTCGAGTGCTCGCTGACCCCGGCGCCGACGACCGGGTGGGTGACCTGGAGCAGCAGCGCGTAGCCGGCGCTGCCGAGGATTCGCGCGTCGCCGGCGAGCCGCCAGGTGATCCCGTCCTCGGGCGGGACCAGCTCGCGGGCCTCCTCGAGGCTCGGCATGACGCCCTTCGAGGTGATTGGGCTTGTCTCCTCGGCGGTGGGAATAGTGGTACGCAGACTATCACTTTCGTACCACACCCATGCTGCCAAGATCCCGGGCATGAGGGGATCCGCGGCACGGACAGGGTTGTGGCTGGCGGCGGCGGTCGCGCTGGCGCTGCCCGCCCCATCGTCGGCGGTCGTCGGGGGGTCGCGGGCGAACCTCGATCAGTGGGGTTTCACGGTCGCGCTGCGCCACAAGAAGCAGCTGCTCTGCACGGGCTCGGTGATCTCCCCCTTCCACGTCCTGACCGCCGCCCACTGCGCCCGGGCCCGGGGCGAGGAGAAGCTCAACGTGGTCGCCAACCGCGTCCGCGTGCGGGCGGGCTGGACCGGCGAGGTTCGCGAGGTGACCGCGGTCCACCGCTTTCCCAGCTACCGCCGCAACCAGCGCCACGACCTCGCGGTCCTCGCGCTCAAGGCGCCGACCACGGCGCCGCCGATCGCGCTCCCGAGCCGCGCCGAGAGCGCCGCCGCGACGCGGCCGGGCAGCTTTCTCTACACCGCCGGATACGGCGACACCAAGCCGCTCGCGATCTCGCCCGGCGTCTACGGCCGGCTGATCTCGACGATCGAGAACGTGCGCGAGAACAAGCGCTGCCGGCGGGCCTACGGCCGCGCCTTCCACGCCCGCTCGATGATCTGCTCGCTCGGCGATCGGCTCGGGCGCAAGCCGATCAACAGCACGACCTGCTTCGGCGACAGCGGCGGGCCGCTCGTCGCCCCGACGCCCGACGGGCCGCGGCTCGTCGGCGTCACCTCGTTCGCCGCCGGGGCCGGCTACGTCGCCTGCGGGTATTCCGGCGCGCCCTCGGTCTACGCGCGGGTCTCGGCCGGGCTGCGCTTCATCCGGCGGATCCTGGCGCCGCCGCCGGGCTGACCTCGCGATCGGCCGCGCGGACGTGGTCTTCGATCGCGTCCAGAAGCCGCTGCCAGTAGGCGCGCGGCAGGTCATGGCCCATGCCCTCGAGCATCATCAGCTTCGAGCCCGGGATCGCGCGCGCCGTCGCCTTGCCGCCCGAGGCGCTGATCAGCTTGTCCTCGGTCCCGTGGATGACGAGGGTCGGCGCCTCGATCGTGCGCAGCTCTCGCGTCCGGTCTCCCGACTTGAGCAGCGCCCCGAGCTGGCGCCCGGCGCTCGCGCGGCTGCGATCGCGCTCCATGCTCTGGCGCGCCAGCTCGCGGATCTGGTCGAGATCCTGATTCGGCGGCGGCGAGCCGATCAGCCGGAAGAGGGCGACGCTCTGCTCGAGCGCCGCTTCGGGATCGGCGGGATGGGCGCGCAGGAAGAGGCGGTAGACCGAGGGGTGCGGCTGGCCGCTGCGGCGGCTGCCGGTGTTCGACATCACCGAGACCAGCGAGCGCACGACCTCGGGGTGGCGGGCGGCGAGCGTCTGGGAGATCATCCCGCCCATCGAGGCCCCGACCACGTGGGCGGGGGCGATCTCCAGCTCCCGCATCAACCGGAGCGTGTCCTCGGCCATGTCGGCGAGGTCGTACTGCTCGGGAGCGAAGCGCCGCGTCACGAGGTTTCGGAGCGTCGGCGGGCGGAAGTCGAAATGGGTCGAGCGGCCGATGTCGCGGTTGTCGAAGCGGACGACGAAGAAGCCGCGGCCGGCGAGCTCGCGGCAGAGTCCCTCGTGCCAGCCGATCATCTGGGTCGCGAGCCCCATGACCATCAGGATCGGCGGGTCTTCGCGCTCGCCGAAGGTCTCGTAACAGAGCGTCACCCCGCGCCCGACCTCGCTGAACCGCTCGTTCATCACGCCATTGATAACGACTTTGTCGTGTACCGGGCAGCGTGACCCACCACACATACTTGGGTAGTCAGATTTGCTTCAATTCCGGGTCATGGACAGGCTTTGGGGGTACAAAGCAAGGGTTGGAGCGGTTCTAGTGGCCGGGGTGATCGTCGCTGGGATCGCTTCCGTCTCCGGGGCGCACACCGGCGAAGTGCCCGTGATCGGTGGCGAGCCGGTCGTCGGCGAGACGCTGACCTCGAGCGCGGTCGGCGACAGCCCGCACTTCTACAAGTGGCAGCGCTGCGACCCCGCCGTCTCCGACTGCGTGCCCAGCGAGAAGAGCGTCGGCGGCGATTGGACCAGCATCCCGCTCGCCGAGGGGTGGGAGTTCCGCGCCTACACGCTGACCGAGTCCGACCTCGGCCACTACATCCGGGTCCTCGCCAAGGACTCCGACTTCAGCGCCCGACGCTCGGATCCGGTCGGGCCCGTCGTCGAGGCGCTTGAGCCGCCGCCCGCGCCCGGGGCCGCCCCGGCCGCTCAGGCGCAGCCGCCGCAGGGGCCGCCGACGCCCCAGCACGGCGTCCGCCTCGTCGCCGCCCCCGTCAGCGGCATCCCGCGCGTCAAGCTTCCAGGCGAGACCTTCTTCAGGCCGCTGACCGAGGTGACGACGATTCCCGTCGGGTCGATCGTCGACACCCGCACCGGCCGCGCGGAGCTGACCGCGGCGACCGGCTCATTGGGTAGCGAGACGCCCGACGAGTCGGTCCAGTTCCACGACGGCATGTTCAGGATCCTCCAGCCCGCGACCGCGAACGCGCATGCGACGGCGAAGCTGAACGAGAGGCTCTCCTGCGCGGGCGGGGGCGCGGACAGCGCCGGCGCCCACGCGGCATCCGGCCCGGTCGCCTACGCGGCCGCCAAGCGCCGGCGCAAGCTCTGGGGCAGCGGCTCGGGCACCTACTCGACCGCAGGCGTCGGCGGCACCGGGAGCCTCCGCGGCACCGAGTGGCTGACTCTCGACACCTGCCGCGGAACGCGGTTCTACGTCAAGTCGGGGATCGGGATCACGGTCTTCGACAAGGCGAAGAAGAAGTCGGTCGAGCTGTCGCCGGGCGACAGCTACTTCGCCAAGCGCGGCTAGCCCGCCCCCGGCTCCCCGGGCGCCCAGACGCGGATCCCTCCAGCGCGGCCCCGGACATCCATCTCGGCGACGAACTCGAAGCCGCCCTCGCCGGTGAGTAGCTCGTGGGTCGAGTCGGCGATGAACAACACGTGCGGGGTCCCCTTGGTCATCCCCTCGAGCCGCGCCGCGGTGTTGACGGTGTCGCCGATCACCGTGTAGTCGAGGCGCTTGCTCGACCCGAGGTTTCCCGCCATCACCGGGCCGCTGTTGACCCCGATCCCGATCCGGAACTGCTCGACCCGGCCGTCGCGGACGCCGACGCCGCGCTCGCGCATCCACTCGTTGAAGCGCGGTAGCCGGGTCGCGATCATCTCCCGCGCAGACGCGACCGCGCGCTCGGCGTGGTCGCTCGACTCGATCGGGGCGCCGAAGACGGCGATGATCCCGTCGCCGATGAACGAGATCAGCGTCCCGCCGTGCTCCATGACCGCCTCGGTCATCTCCTCGTGGTAGCGGTTGAGGATCTCGAGCACGTCCTCGGGCTCGCGCGACTCAGAGAAGGTCGTGAAGCCTCGGATGTCGCTGAACAGCACCGTGACCTCGAGCCTCCGTCCCCCGAGGCGCAGGTCGTCGTCGGTTCGGTCGAGAACGTCGCCGACGACCTGCTCGGGGACGAAGCGCGCGAATGTGTCGCGGACGCGCTGGCGCTCGACCGCCTCGAGCACGTAGTAGACCGCGAGCGCGCCGACGAGCGAGATCGCTAGCGCCAGCATCGGGTAGAGGACTGGGACGATCGTGTCCGCTTCGAAAGCGAGCTGGGCGAACGCCAGGTACGCGGCCCCGACTCCGAGCCCGATCACCAGCGCCCGCAGCGGGGAGAAGCGGTAGCTCGCCAGCGGGGTGACGACCCCCATCAGCACGATCAAGACCAGGTCCAACCCGAGCGGCAGCGACTGGAGCGGAAAGCCCGCGAGCGCGGTCGCGATCCCGTTGGCCTCGGCCTCCGGGCCCGACATCGGCTCCTCGTCGGTGGTCGAGGTCGGGAGGATGTCCTTGAGGCTCGGGTCCGAGCCGCCGACGACGACGATCTTGTCGGCGAACGTCGCGGGGTCTACCTCGCCGCTGACGACCTTCGAGTAGGAGACCGTCGGGTAGACCCCGGCCGGGCCGGCGAAGTCGATCCAGGCCTCATCGCCGCCCATCTGGCCCTTGTCGATCCCCACGCCGCTCACCGTCTCCGCGGTCGCGATCGGGAACGTCTCCATGCCCCCGACCTCGCGCGGCAACCGGCGCAGGACGCCGTCGGGATCCTCGCCGAGCTGGGTGTTGCCGGCCCGCGCCCCGATCTGCTCGAGGACCCCGCCGCCGCCGAAGACGCCGCTCTCGCCGCTCTCGTTCGGCTGCGTGTCGGCGAGCACGACCTTCCCGGGCCCGGCGCGGGCCACGGCGTCGATCAGCGCGTTGTCCTCGCGCGGCACGGTCGGCTCGAGGAACTCGATGTCGTAGGCGATCGCCTTCGGGTCGCCCTCCGCGACCGCGTCGACGACCTTGCCGTGCAGCGAGCGCGGGAACGGGAAACGGATGTTGAGCTCCTGAAAGGTGACGTCGTTGATGACGACGAGGACGATGTCGTCGCGCGGCTCCTCGGCGCCGCGGATCGAGAACCGCTCGTCGACCGTGTCGAGCTCGAGCTCGTGCAGCGCCCCTGTCGCGTAGAGCAGCAGCGCTACGCCGACCGCGACCGCGCTGACCGCCCCCAGCAGCAGCGCGTATTGGCGCTTTCGCCCGCCCGGCCGGCTCCGCTTCCCCATTCGCGGGATTCTGTCGCGTCCGCGCTCCCGGCGCGCGCAGGGCGAGGCGTCACTATCGTCCGCGCAGGGATGAGAGCGCGTCGGACACTTCTCGGGCTGCTCGCCGCTCTCGGCGCGTCGCTGGCGCTCGGCGTCGGGTCGGCGTCGGCCGCGCCGCTCCCGGTCACCTACAGCTTCCTCGACGCGCTCGCGCGCCAGGGAGCGACGCCGAACGGCTCGCCGCCGGGCGCCAACGACTACTCGTGCCGACCGAGCGCCGCGCACCCCGAGCCCGTCGTCCTCGTCCACGGGCTGCTCGCGAACCAGACCGTGGAGTGGGAGACGATCTCGCCGCTGCTCGTCAACGACGGCTACTGCGTCTTCTCGCTCACATACGGAACCCGGCCCGAGTTCGCGCCGCCGCTCTACCAGCCGGGTGGGCTGACGGCGATGGAGGCGAGCGCGGCGCAGCTGGCGACGTTCGTCGACGGGGTCCTCGCCGCGACCGGCGCGGAGGAGGTCGACATCGTCGGCCACTCCGAGGGCAGCCTGATGCCGAACTACTTCGTCAAGTTCCTCGGCGGCGCCGCGGTCGTCGACGACTACGTCGGGCTGACGACGCTCTGGGCGGGGACGAACGTCGCCGGGCTCGCGACGCTGGCCCAGCTCGGCCAGTCGTTCGGACTCACCGAGGTCCTCGCCGGGGTCGTGCGGACGTTCTGCGAGGCCTGCGACCAGTTCCTCGCCGGCTCCGCGTTCATGAACAAGATGAACGAGGGAGGGCCCGCGCATCCCGAGGTCGACTACACGAACATCGTCACCCGCTACGACGAGCTCGTCGTCCCCTACACGAGCGGCTTGATGGCGCCGGGGCCGAACGTAGAGAACCACGTGATCCAGGACCACTGCGAGCTCGACCTCGCGGAGCACCTGGCGGTGATCGTCGATCCGATCACGACGACGCTGATCCTCAACGCCCTCGCCCCCGCCCACGCCCGCCCCGTCCCCTGCACGCTCGTTCTGCCGGCGATCGGCGCGCCCGGATACCCGCCCCCCGCCCCGCTCGACAGCGACGGCGACCAGATCCCCGACGCCGACGATCCCTGCCCGACCCACGCCGGCGACCCGGCGGCGTGCCCGGCCTCCGCGAGCGCAGCGGCCGCCACGGTGGGAGCGACCGGGACCTCCGCGAAACCGCGCGATTCAAAGGCCCTGCGCCGCTGCAAGAAGCTCAAGCGCCCGAAGGCGGCGCGCCGCTGCGCGCGCAAGGCCAGGCGCCGGGCCGCCCGACCGCTCTAGCCGCCCTCGCCCCCCGCCTGCTCCCAGGGCCCGACGACGGTCCCGTGCACCCGCCGCAGCTCGTGGCCGCCGCGGCAGCGGCCGTGGTCGACCCGCGCCCCCGGGCCGGCGGCGGCGCCGAGCAGCCGCCGGAAGAACAGCGTCCGCACGCGCTGGCCGCAGACCGGGCAGCTCTTGCCCTCGCCGGCCACCCTCGTCCGCCTAGGGGAAGGCCTGGTGGGCCGGCTCGGCGCTTGCGGCCGCTGAGGGCTGCGGCTTCGGCTCGACGTGCGGCCCCGGCTTCGGACGCGCCTTTCCGCCCGGGAACGCGAGCCGCACGATCGTCCGCTGGACCGAGCCCCACTGCTTGAAGAACGGCCCGGTGTTGTACGGGAGCCCGTAGCGCTCGCAGATCTCGCGGACCCGCGGCGCGATCTGCGCGTAGCGCGAGCTGGGCATGTCGGGATAGAGGTGGTGCTCGACCTGGTAGCCGAGGTTGCCGCTCATCAGGTGGAAGGTCGGGCCCCCTTCGATGTTCGCGGCGCCGAGCAGCTGACGGACGTACCAGCCGCCCATCGTCTCGCCCTCGACCTCCTCCTCGGTGAAGGTGTAGGTCTGGTCCGGGAAGTGGCCGCAGAAGATGATCGCGTGGGTCCAGACGTTGCGGACGATGTTGGCGGTGAAGTTGGCGGCCAGCGTCTTCTTCCATTCCTTGCCGCTCAGCGCCGGGAACGCGATGTAGTCCTTGACGATCTGGCGCCGCGCCTTGACGCCCATCGCCTTGAGCTCGTCGAAGACCTGCTTCTTCGGCTTCTCGCCTTTGCGAATCGCCTCGAAGTCGAGGTCGTGCGAAGCGACCCCCCACTCGAAGAACCCCATCAGGATCACGTTGTAGAGCGGCTGGAAAACGTAGATCGGGTGCCAGTCCTGCTTCGGGTCGATGCGCATGATCTCGTAGCCGACGTCCTTGTCCTTGCCGACGATGTTGGTGAACGTGTGGTGGACGTAGTTGTGGGAGTGCTTCCAGGCGGCCGCGGGCGACGCGGTGTCCCAGTCCCAGGTCGAGGAGTGGATGTTCGGGTCGTTCATCCAGTCCCACTGGCCGTGCATGACGTTGTGGCCGATCTCCATGTTCTCGAGAATCTTCGCCACCGACAGTCCGGTCGTTCCGAGCACCCAGGCGGGCCAATAGCGCGAGGCCATCAGCACGATCCGCGACAGCGCCGCCAGCCTGCGGTGGAACTGGATGATCGAGCGAATGTAGTTGGCATCCGAGGACCCGAGGTCGTCGAAGACCTCGTCGTGGATCGCCTGGAACTCCTTGCCGATCTCCTCGATCTGCTCCGGGGTCAGCCTGTGAATCGGGTTGTCGGGATCGCTCGCGTTTGCGGCCGGCGGTCCGCCGTTGCCGCTCAGCTCCGGTTTCGTCTCGGTGCTCATCTCAGCTCCTTCGGTAGTTGTTCAAAGCTCGATCTCGACGTGGCCCTCGGGCGCGTTGACGCAGGTACGCACCATCTGGCCCTGCTCGCCGCTCAACTCGCCGGTCCGCAGGTCGCGAACACGGCCCTCGGCGAGCCGCCCGACGCAGGTGTGGCAGATCCCCAGCCGGCAGCCGAACGGTAGCGGCGCGCCGGCCTCCTCGCCTCCGACGAGGATCGAGACGCCTTTGTCGCACTCGGCCTCGGTGTCGGTCACCCGGAAGCGGACGGTGCCGCCGCTGCCGATGTCCGCGTCACCCTGCCCGATCACCGGCTGAAAGCGCTCGTAGCGAAGCCGCTCGGGATCTCCGTCCCGCTCCCACTTCTCGATCATCGCGTCGATCAGCTCGCGCGGGCCGGAGAGGAAGGCGTCGCGCTCGCGCCAGTCGGGCACGAGCTCGTCGAGGTGGTCGGGGGTGATGCGCCCGTTCTCGGCCGAGAAGTGCTCGTGGAGCGTGTAGCCGTCGTTCCGACCCGCCATCTCGCGCAACCGGTCGCCGAAGATCGTCGAGAACCCGCTGCGGTTGCAGCTGATGTGGAATGCGTCGCCGAGCGAATCGCGGCGCTCGAGGCTGCGCAGCATGCACCAGATCGGCGTCACCCCGCTGCCGGCGCTGAGGAACAGGGTCTTCTGCGGCGGCGGCTCGGGAAGCGTGAAGGTCCCCTCCACGTCGCCGAGGTAGACCATGTCGCCGTGCTCGATGCCGTCGACGAAGTGGGGCGACATCTTCCCGGTCTCGACCTGCTTGACGGTGATGCTCAGCAGCCCCTCGGGGTGATCGGGGTCCGAGGTGATCGAGTAGGCGCGCCAGTGGCGGATCCCGTCGATCTCGACCCCGATCCGCAGGTACTGCCCCGGCGTGTGGCCCTGCCAATCGAAGCTGGGCCGGATCACGACCGTCGCGCTGTCGTCGGTCTCGGGGACGATGCGGACGATCTCGCCGAGCAGCTCGCGCGTCGTCCAGAGCGGGTTCATCAGCTCGATGTAGTCGTCGGGGCGAAGCGGCGTCGTCAGCGCCTGGGCGGCCTGCAGCAACCTCCGGCGCGCGGGGTGAACGTCGGGATCGGCTCCCTTCTCGACCATGCGGGCATTCTCCACGCGAACGCCCCCAAACGTCACCCGGGTCCGGTGGCTGGCCGACCAGCTAGCGGCGGACGCTGGCCACGAGGCTGGCCGTAAACGCCGCGAGGCGCTCGGGCGGGTAGCGCTCGGGGTCGGCGAGGTGGCGCCGCCCGCCGTCCTCGGCGAGCAGGATGATCGTCTCGACCAGGAGCTCGACGTCCTCGATCGGCACCTCGAGCCGCTCGATCCCCCAGCGGACGATCGACTCGAGCTGCTCGGCGATCTTGGTTCGCTCGCGCTCGACGTGCTCGCGGACGACCCCCGGCATCGCCTCGACCGGCATCAGCGTCAGCCGCCAGGCCTCGGGCCGGGCCTCGACCGCGCGCAGGTAGGCGTTGAGGCCGTCGAGCAGGACCTCCTCGGGGTCCGCGTCCTCGCTCGGCGCCGGCATCAGCTCGGCGAGCTGGAGCAGCGCCCGCTCCTCCTCGCGGTCGAGCAGCGCCTCGAGCAGGTCGGCGAGCGAGCCGAAGAGGTCGTAGACGACCGGCTTGGTGACCCCCGCGGCGCGCGCGACCCCCTCCATCGAGACGCTCTCGTAGCCGCGTTCGGCGATCAGCTTCAGGGTCGCGTCGAGGAGCTGCGCGCGCCGCTCCTCGGGCGGCATTCGCGGGGCGTAGGCGCGCTTGCTCGCCGGCTTCTCGGTCATCGCGAACTCGCGTGCCGGGACAGGGGTACGTAGATGCCGGCCCGGTAGGGCCTCACGCCGCCACCGACTCGCGCTCTACCGCCTCGGCCTCGCCGGGCTTGCCGCTCTCGAAGCGATAGTCGGCGAGCGGGAAGCTGCGCGCGGCCCGCTGCGCCTCCCGCCCCGATGTCGGCCGCAGATAGGGCACGTCGCCATGGTGATCGAAGTAGTAGCTGTTGGCGTTGCCGCAGCTCGGCTGGGTCCAGACCGACCCCTCGAGGTTGCCCATGATCTTCGAGTGGTAGCGCTCGGTCGCGTCTTCGCCGACCGCGACCGCGGTCGCCCCGCGGCGGCGCGCCTCGCTGAGCACGCGGAGGATGTGGGTCGAGGCCGTCTGGACGAGCACGTGCCAGGCCGCGCCGGTCCAGCCGTAGGGCCCGAAGATCATGAAGTGGTTGGGCAGGTCGGGGAGGCTGATGCTCTCGTAGGCCTTGAGCCGCGACTGCTCGTAGGAGGTCGCGAGGTCGAAGCCGTTGCGGCCGCGGACGGGCGTGCGGCGGAAGACCTCGGGGTCGAACGCCATCCGGAATCCCGTCGCGAGAACGAGCACGTCGACTTCGCGCTCGGCGCCCGAGGCTGTCCGGACGCCGTTCGCGGTCACGGTCTCGATCGGGTCGGTGACGAGCTCGACGTTGTCGCGGTTGAACGCCTGCCAGTAGTGGTTCGAGACGGCGGGCCGCTTGCAGCCGAGCCCGTAGCGCGGCGTCAGCTTGCGCCGCAGCTCGGGGTCCTTGACCGCGCGGCGCAGGTAGAGCTTGAGCCGCGCCTCGATCCCCCGCCCGAGGACCGGCATCCGGCTGTAGTTGAGCGGCAGGGTGACGACGATCGTCTCGACGATCCTGCTCGTCCCCCAGCGCACCGCGCGCTCGCTCGCGGGAAAGCGCGCGAACAGCTTCTGCAGGCGACCCGGGATCTTGGGGTCGAACTTGGGCGCGATCCAGATCGGCGTGCGCTGGTAGACGTCGAGGCGGCCGACCTCGCGCGCGATCGAGGGCACGATCTGGACGGCGCTGGCGCCGGTGCCGACGATCGCGACCCGCTTGCCCTCGAGGTCGTAGTCGTGGTCCCAGTCGGCGGAGTGGATCACCTTGCCCTCGAAGTCGTCGACGCCGGGGACGTTGTGGGGCTTCGGATCGACGAACGGGCCGATCGCGCTGATCACGAAGCGCGCCGTGACCTCCTCGCCGCCGACGTCGAGTCGCCAGAGGTGGTTCTCCTCGTCCCAGGTCCGCGAGCGGACCTCGCTGTTGAAGCGGATGTGGGGCCGGATCGCGAACCTCTCGACGTAGTCGTCGACATAGCGCTTCACCTCTCCCCCCTTGGCGAAGAAGCGCGACCAGTCGGGCTTCAGGTCGTAGGAGAACTGGTAGGCGAAGACCGGGATGTCGACGCCGATCCCCGGGTAGGTGTTGGCGCGCCAGGTCCCGCCGACGTCGTCGGCGCGCTCGAAGATCGCGAAGTCCTCGATCCCCGCGCGCAGCAGCGCGGCGGCCATGCCGACGCCGCTGAGCCCGGCGCCGATGATCGCGACCTCGTGGTCGGGAGCTCGATTCATTTTGGAACGACCTCGGCCTCGTGGTCGGCCTCGGTCCTTTCCCTCTGCGCCTTGCGCAGCGAGCCGACGAAGCGCGGGTCGCGGGCGGCGAGCGACTCGAGCCAGCCGCCGAGCCCGTTGAGCGAGACGACCGGGCTGACCCAGCGCGGGACGCAGACCCGCTTCGAGCGCCGCTCGATCCCGCGCACGAGCGCCGCGGCTGCCTCGTCGACCGGGACCGGGCGCCCGAGCGGACCGGGCACCGCGCGCAGCGAGCGCTGGACCATCGGCTGCTCGAACGCCTCGCGGACCATGTTGGTGTCGATCAGCGAGAAGTAGGCGACGCCGACCCTGGCGCCGGTGTGGGCGAGCTCGAAGCGCAGCGTGCGCCCGAGCGAGTGGACCCCCGCCTTGGAGGCGCCGTACGCCGCGATCGCCGGCGTCGGCAGCGCCGCCGCGAGCGAGGCGATCGGCAGCAGGTAGCCGCGGCGCTCGATCACGTCGGGGAGCACCGCGCGCAGCGTCCGCCAGACCCCGAGCAGGTTGATCTCGATGACGCGCTCGAACTCGTCGTGCTCGAGCTGGGTCGACGGGGTCGGGGTGCCGCTGACGCCGGCGCTCGCGAGCGCGACGTCGATCGGGCCGAATCGCTCGCGCGCGGCCGAGATCGCCGAGAGGATCGACTCGCGCTCGGCGACGTCGGCGACGAACGGCTCGGCGGCCGCTCCGATCTCCTTCGCGGCGCGCTCGACGCCCTCGGCGTCGCGATCGATCAGCGCCAGACGCGCGCCCTTGGCCGCGAGCTGGCGCGCCGAGGAGAGCCCGATGCCGTGCGCGGCCCCGGTCACCAGGACGACCTTGCCGTCGACGTCGTAGCGGGCCATCAGGCGCCGGCTCCAGTCGCGGGGATGCCCGAGAACGGCCGCGCCCGCGGGCTGCTCGGCTCGGCCGGGCCGCCGCGCGCGAAGCGCGCCATGCCCCAGGCGAGCACGGAGAAGAACGCGAGCGCCATCAACAGCACGCTGAGCGAGGCTGCGAACCAGATCCAGGGCGCGACGTCGGGGTCGCGCTCGCGCTGGAGCAGCTCGCGGTCGGGCTCGAACGGGCGGGTGAACGCCGCCCGCGCCGGGACCTCGGGCAGCGGGATCGCCTCGTCGGCGGGCGAGTAGATCGGGACGCCGATCACCGAGTGCCCGTTCTGGATCCGGATCCCGGCCTTCCACGTGCCGTGCGCCGGCAGCGGCTCGGTAGCGCGGTAGAGGCCCTCACCGACGCGCTCGAAGTCGAAGCCGACCAGTCCCCCGCCCTGCCAGGCGATCCCGCGGACCCAGCTCGCGCCGTCGGCGATCTCGGGCGGGTCGAAGCGCACGTTGGCGATCACCTCGCGCTCGGGCGCCCCCTTGACCTCGGTCAGAGTCACCTGGGCCTCGGCGCCGCTCGGGTTGCGGTCGGCGAGCCCGAACGCGAAGCAGGCCATCACCGCCGCCAGCGAGCCGGCGGCGATCGCCCCGGCGCGGGCGGGCAGCGGATTCTCGCGCCGCAGCGCGAGCCCGAACAGGGACCCGATGACTCCGCCGAAGATGCCGCCGAGCGCGGCGAGGATCAAGCCCTCCGGAAGCAGCGCCTCGGTCCACTCGATCGGCATCGCAACCCCGATCCACGCCCACTCCGCCGCGAACCCGATCGTTCCGATCGCGAGGCCGGCGACGGCGCCCATGACCAGCGGCCGGCGCGCGAAGAAGAGCGCCGCGAGCTCGACGCACGCCGCCTCGGCGACGTAGAGCGGCGCCGAGGGCGTCGTCTCGCCGAAGACCGGGCCGACGAGCAGCGAGACGACCCCGCGGATCAGGAGGTAGAAGGCGACCGCGCCGAGCGCCCCACCGCGGCCGATCCAGAGCCGCGCCGCGACCAGCGCGATCCCGGCCGAGACCGCGATCAACAGCGGCTGGAGCACGAGCTGGAACTGCGGCACGCCGTAGTCGAACTCGCCCTGGAAGATGCTGAGGCCGCCGAGGAAGCCGCCCGCGATCAGCGCCCGCGTCGGCCAGAGCGGGATCGCCGGGATCAGGTCGGCGACCCGGGCGATCAGGTTCTTGGACGGCTTGCGGGTCCCGCCGGACTCGCGGTGGCGGGCGCTGGCGACGCCCTCCTCGAACAGGATCACGACCCCGACCAGGGTCATCATCCCGCCGCCGAGCATCACGAGGTGGGTCGGGCCCCAGAGGGTCACGTCCTGTCCGAAGAGCCGGTGCCAGACGTCGTCGAGCGGGAAGCCGGCGAACGCGAACAGCGCCGCGGCGGAGATCAGCACGGCGCCGAGCGGCACGTACCAGTCGTCGGTGATCCGCAGCGCCGAGCGCCCGGGCTTCTCTCCGGGCTTGACCAACACGCTCGAGAGGTAGCCGGCGGCAGTGATCCCGTAGAGGCCGCCGAGGATCAGGTAGTGCGAAGGGTTGGCGAGCGGGCCGTCGTCCCGGCCGCGGTCGATGTGCAGCGCCGCGTCCCACATGTACCCGAAGAGCGCGGTCGAGAGCGCGACCCCCGCGACCCCGAGCGGCAGCGCGGCCCAGACGGGCAGTCCCGAGAGCCGCGAGGCGAAGGCGGCGATCGTGCCGAGCGGGGTGCGGCGCCCGCGGCGGTGCATCTCGCCGAGCACGACCAGGGCGGTGAAGCCGACGGTCACGAAGGCGGTCACGGCGATCACCTGCCAGGCGGCCGCGCCCCCCGCGGGGGCGGTCTCGGCGGCGGCTGTCAGCGTGGTCAGGGGCACCGGAATCACGGTCAAAAGGCTGAGTACTTCCTACGCGACCGTAGCTACTGCACCGTAGCATTTATTCCGGCGCCATCACCGCTTGCCCGAGATCAGCTCCCATGCCCGCTTCAGCTTCTGCTCGAGCTCCGAGCCGGTTCCCTCGGCGAGCGCCTCGGCGTCGACCTCCATCGCCGCCGGGCTCTCGCTCGGCTGTGGGTAGTCCTCCGCCGCGGCGCGATCGGCCTTGACCACGACCCCGCGCTCGTAGACGTCCTCGACCTGCTCGGCGTCGACGAAGCGGTGCCCGCCGGGCAGGACGCTGGTGTCGATCACGATGCCGTCGAAGATGTCCTCCTCGTGATCGGCGAGCAGGTGCTCGACCTCGCCCAGCTTCTCCCCGTCGGACGAGTAGACCGGCATGCCGTCCTCGATCACGAGATACGAGGCGCGTTGTCCGAGATCCTCCATGGCACCAACGCTATCGCCCGCGACGGAGCGGCGGGACCGCGGGTACCGCCCGGTACCGACGTGCGACGGAGGTCGCGCGCCCAAGGGCGCGCGACCCCCTCCGCCGCCCGGCGGTACCGGCTCGGTACCCGCCGGAGGCCGTAACGCCGGAGCCGCTAAGCCGGGGAGGCGTGCGGGCCGGTGTGGCCGCGGCGGGCGCCGAGGCGTCCGGTCGCGACCGCTCCGAGGCCGCCGACGAGTCCGGCGCCGAGGGCGCCGAGGGCCCAGGTGTTGCCGGCTACGTCGAGCGAGAGCGCGTTGTCCAGCGACCACTCGCCGGCTCCGACCGCCGCTAGCGCAAAGGCGACCGCGATCAGCACGAGGTTGTACTCGTAGCCGTTCTCGGGATTCCAGATCCCGTTCGGGAGGTGGACGGTGAGGATCGCGGTGACCATCACGGCGATGATCAGCGTCGCGGCCAGCGGCGTGAGCAGGCCGAGCGCGAGCAGCGCGCCGCCGCCGAACTCGGCCGCCCCGGCGCCGAACGCGAGCGGCTTGCCGGGCTTGAGGCCGATGCCTTCGAAGAAGCCGCCGGTCCCCGCGATCCCGTGACCGCCGAAGACGCCGAACAGCTTCTGGGCTCCGTGGCCGACGAGCAAGAGGCCGACGATCACCCTGATGACGAGAAGTCCTAGTTCCATTTCGAGCTCCTTGATTGCTTGCACACGCAACTATAACACTATTGCTTGCGTTTGCAACTAATCAGGCGGTAGACTTGTATCCATGGGGAGCGCGACGAAAACGAGACCGCGGAGCACCTCGACTCCGAAGGGCATCGGCATGGACGCCTGGGCGAAGTTCGTCGTCGCGCACTCGAAGCTCTTCCGCGCGCTCGACGCCGAGCTTCAGGAGAAGGAGAACCTCGCGGTCGGTGACTTCGACGTCCTGATCCAGCTCTCGATCGATGGCGACGGGATGCGGATGTGCGACCTCGCCGAGGCCGTGGTCCTCTCCCCCAGCGGCCTGACGCGCCGGGTCGGGCGGCTCGAGCGCGATGGGCTCGTCGTCCGCGAGCGCGCGACCTCCGACGCGCGCAACATCGAAGCCCGCCTGACTCCGGCCGGCGAGAAGCTCGCCGAGCGCGCGCGGCGAACCCACCGCGCCGGGATCAAGCGCCTCTTCGTCGACCACTTCGGGGAATCCGAGCTCGAGCAGATGAGCGAGCTCTTCGGCCGTCTGGTCGACGCCGAGGCCGTCGAGAAGTCCTGCTAGTCCGCGGCGTAGGCGCCCAGGTACTCGCTGGCGCCGGACCGGCGGGACTCGCCGCGGCCGACGCCGCGCGCGGCAAAGCCGAAACGCCCGAAGCCCGATGGCCTAGTGTGGACGTATGGAAAGCAAAGAAGCAACCACCGAACCAGCACACGAACCCAACCACAAGGAACCGATCACGGCGGAGGGACTTGCCGATCTGAAGGCGGAGATCGACGAGCTCGAGGGAAAGGGACGCAACGAGATGGCGGAGCGGATCAAGATCGCGCGCGAGCTCGGCGACCTGAAGGAGAACGCCGATTACCACATCGCCAAGGAGGACCAGGCGCACCTCGAGACCAAGATCAAGCGGCTGCGCCAGCGACTCCGGAACGCGGTCGAGATCGAGGTCGAGCCGGTCAAGAAGGCCGACTCGTTCGCCTTCGGGCGCACGGCCGAGGTCATCGAGCAGGCGAACGGAAAGGTCCACACCTGGAAGCTCGTCGGCCCCACCGAGGCGGACTTCGCCCAGGGCCTGCTGTCGGCGGAGTCGCCGGTCGGGCGCGCGCTGCGCGACAGCGCGATCGGCGTCGACGTCGCGATCAAGACGCCCGGCGGCGAGAAGACCTACCAGGTCAAGAAGCTCGTCGGTTAGCGCCTAACGGCGCGCTGCCGCCTAGTAGCGGTAGTGATCGCTCTTGTAGGGGCCCTCGACCGGGACCCCGATGTACTCGGCCTGATCGGGCCGCAGCTCGGTGAGCTCGACCCCGAGCGCGTCGAGGTGGAGGCGAGCGACCTTCTCGTCGAGGTGCTTGGGAAGGACGTGGACCCCCTTGGGGTAGTTGTCGGGGGAGCCGAAGAGCTCGATCTGGGCGATCACCTGGTTCGTGAACGAGTTCGACATCACGAAGCTCGGGTGCCCGGTCGCATTGCCGAGGTTGAGCAGCCGGCCCTCTGAGAGCAGGATGATCGAGTGGCCGTCGGGGAAGCGGAACTCGTCGACCTGGGGCTTGATGTTGATCCGCTCGATCCCGTCGAACCCCTCGAGCCCTGCGACGTCGATCTCGTTGTCGAAGTGGCCGATGTTGCCGACGATCGCCTGGTGCTTCATTCGCGACATCTGCTCCGCGGAGATGATGTCCTTGTTGCCGGTCGTGGTGATGAAGATGTCGGCCGTGTCGAGCACGTTCTCCAGGGTCCTGACCTCGTAGCCCTGCATCGAGGCCTGGAGGGCGCAGATCGGGTCGATCTCGGTGACGATCACGCGCGCGCCCTGGCCGCGGAGGCTCTCGGCGCAGCCCTTGCCGACGTCGCCGAAACCGCAGATGACCGCGGTCTTGCCGCCCATCATCACGTCGACAGCGCGGTTGATCCCGTCGATCAGCGAGTGGCGGCAGCCGTAGAGGTTGTCGAACTTCGACTTCGTGACCGAGTCGTTGACGTTGATCGCGGGGAACAGAAGCGAGCCGTTCTGGAACATCTCGTAGAGGCGAAGGACTCCCGTGGTCGTCTCCTCGGTCACACCGATGATCCCGGGCGCCATCGTGGTGAAGCGCTGGGGCTCGCGGGCGATCGAGTCGCGCAGCAGCTGCAGGATCACCTTCTCCTCATCCGAGCCGGCGGTCTCGTCGCCTGGGACGGCGCCCGCGGCCTCGTACTCGACGCCCTTGTGGACGAGCAGTGTCGCGTCGCCTCCGTCGTCGAGGATCATGTTCGGGCCGGTCTCGCCGTTCGGGCCGGGCTCGGGCCAGCTCAGCGCCTGGTCGGTGCACCACCAGTACTCCTCGAGCGTCTCGCCCTTCCAGGCGAACACGGGGACGCCCTTGGGGTCCTCCGGCGTGCCCTCGGGGCCGACCGCGACCGCGGCCGCCGCGTGATCCTGGGTAGAGAAGATGTTGCAGCTGACCCAGCGGACCTCGGCGCCGAGCGCGGTCAGGGTCTCGATCAGGACCGCGGTCTGGACGGTCATGTGGAGCGAGCCCATGATCCGCGCGCCGGCAAGCGGCTGCGAGTCGGCGAACTCGGCGCGGGTCGCCATCAGGCCGGGCATCTCGTGCTCGGCGAGGCGGATCTCCTTGCGCCCGAACTCGGCGAGCGAGAGGTCCGCGACCTTGAAGTCGTGGGTGGTCGTCGGGGCGTCGGTCGTGGCGGTGCTCATCTAGGTGGCTGTCTCCTGTCTCGAAAGGGTCCTGAAGGGTAGCTGTCGGCGGCGGATGCGTCGCAGCCGTCGCCTAGCGTTGCGATATGGCCGCGAAGCCCCGCCCCGCCTACGTCTACCTGCTGCGCTGCGGCGACCGCACGCTCTACTGCGGCTGGACCTACGACGTCGAGCGGCGCCTCGAGGCCCATCGCAGCGGGAAAGGGGCGCGCTACACGCGCAGCCGCCTGCCGGTCGAGATCGCCGCGGTCTTCGAGCTGCCCGACGAAGGCAGCGCCCGCCGCGAGGAGGCCAGGATCAAGGCCCTGACGCGGAGCCAGAAGCTCGCGCTGCTCTAGGGTCACCGCCATCGCCACGCCCCAGCTCACCCTCCACGCCCTCCGCCCCTCGCACCCGTGCATGACGGTCGAGGCCGCGCTCGCCTTCAAGGGGCTCGAGTACGAGCGCGTCGAGCTGACGATGGGCCGCCACAACCCCGAGGTCGAGGAGATCTACGGCGAGGGCACCCGAACGGTGCCCGGGTTGATGGTCGACGACGAGCCGGTCCACGGCTCGCGCCCGATCCTCGAGCGGCTCGAGGCGCTCCAGCCCGAGCCGTCGCTCTTCCCCGAGCCCACCCCCGACGCGGTCCGCGAGGCCGAGCGCTGGGGCGACGAGGAGATCCAGGACCTGGGCCGGCGGCTGCCGTGGGGCGCGCTGCACTTTCGCCCCGAGGCGATGGGCAGCTTCGCGGGCGCGGCGCCGCTCGACCCGGCCGGCACCGACTTCGCGATCCGCGCGACCCGGTCCGCATGGAAGTACCACGAGATCAGCGCCGAGCGGCTCGCCGCCGACCTCGCCGGCCTGCCCGCCCAGCTCGCCCACATCGACGGCCTCGCCTCGGAGGGCGTGATCGGCGGCGAGCAGCCGAACGCCGCCGACCTCCAGATCGGAGCGACCCTGCGGGTAATGCTGATCGTCGGCGACGTCGCGCCGATGATCGACGCGAGCGCCGGGGGCGAGATCGCCCGCCGGCTTTTCCCCGAATACGCGGGCGAGATCCCGGCCGGCGCGTTCCCCGCCTCCTGGCTCCCCTGACCCGGCGCTAGCCCCGGCGCCGCTTGCGCCGCTGCTTCTTCTTCCGCTTCTTCGCGCGTTTCTTCTTCTTCAGCTTCTTGGCGGGAGCCGAGGCGGCCGGCGCCGGCGCGGCCGCGCCGGCGCCCCCGCCCGGCACGGACCCGCCATGGTCACAGCCAACCTCGCGCTCGAACTCGTTCGGGCCCGCGAAGTACGTGCCGGCCGGGTGGTACTCGCCCATCGTCTGCGCCTCGGTGCCCGGCTCGGCGTTCTGGATCGCCGGCGCGAAGCCCGGGTCGGGGAGCATGTTGCGGACGAAGACGATCCCCTTCGGGTCGAGGCCCCACGGCAGCCAGGCGACGCCGCACTCGGGGACCGCGTTCGCGGGCCGGTTCGACGCGGTCGAGACCGCGACCGTGAAGTAGCCGTTCTCGTCGAGCGGGACCTCCTCGTCGATCGCGCAGCCGTAGGTCTGGGTCGTCCGGTTCGCGGTGCAGATCGACCAGTAGCGCATCTGCCCGGTCCCCATCGCGGACTGGCCGTCGCGGGTCCGCGGCGTCGTCGGCAGCTTGGCGCGGAAGCGCACGACCTTGCCGAACTCCTGCGAGAGGTAGGCGTAGACGTACTTGATGTGGGCGTTCTCGCCGAGGCCCGAGGGCAGCGCCGCGGTTAGCTCGGCGATCAGGGCCGATAGCTCCGGCGGGATCACCTCGTTCTCGGTCAGCCCGAGCGCGTACGAGGTCGGGGCGTTGACGTACTTGTGCCAGATCGGCTCCCGCCGCGCGAGCAGCCCGATCGGCGGCAGCAGGTAGTCGTTGAGCCCGAGCGAGGCGAGCAGCTGGGTCAGCCCGATGTCGGGGATCAGGTCCGGGCAGGTCGGGATCGGGATCCGCGTCCCGTTGGCGAGCACGAAGGTGACCGCCGGAGCCGGGACGCCGCCGAACGGGCCCGCGTCGCGATCGGCGTAGTACATCCGGTAGGCGAGCCCGTTGCCGCTCCTGGTCCCGTCGGCGCTGACGCTGTAGAGGGTGTTCGGCGGCCCGCCGCCGGGAGGGGGCGGCCCGCCGACGAGGCGCACGGTGTAGTCGCGGTTCGGGTTGGTGCGGTCGGCTCCGGGCAGGAACGGATTGACCGATCCGGGGTCGGGCTCGATCTGCTCGTCGTAGAGGTCGGTCCCCACCTGCAGCGTGTGGCTGTAGGTCTGCAGCGACATGTAGCGCGCGTGCGGGTACTGGCCCTTGATCTCGACGTGGCCCCCGGGCGGGGCGGGGAAGATCCCCGCGAGGTAGCGCGTCCCGGTGTCGGGAAAGAGGATGTTCTCGCGGTCCGAGCTCGGCTCGATCAGCCAGCCGCACGAGCGCTCGCGGGCGGGGTCGAAAATCGCGTCGGCGCGAGGCGCGCTCGCGGCGAGCAGCGCGAGCGCGGCGGCGGCCAGAACGAGAACCGGCCCCCAGCGCTGTCGCCCCCCGGCGAGACTCACGGCCGTCTAGAGCCCGTAGGTCTTGGAGATGATCTCGCGCTGGATCTCGGAGGTCCCGGCGAAGATCGTCGAGACGACGGTCGAGCGGACGTAGCGCTCCATGTCGTACTCGGTCGAGTAGCCGTATCCGCCCATCATCTGCTGGCCCTCGAGCGCCATCTTCTTCGCCGTCTCGGTGACCTTCAACTTCACCATCGAGGCCTCGCGCGGCAGCGTCGTGTCGGGGTCGGCGTCGGTGCGCTGGGCTACGTCGTAGACGAGCAGCCGGCAGCACTCGATCTCGGTCGCGAGGTCGGCGAGCCGGTGGCGGATCGTCTGGAACGAGCCGATCGGGCGGTCGAACTGCTTGCGCTCCTTCACGTAGGCGAGCGTGTCGTCGAAGGCGCGCTGGGCGATGCCGAGGAAGCTGGCGCCGGTGACGAGCCGCTCGTGGTTGAGCCCGGTCATCAGCTGCATCCACGCCTGGCCCTCCTGGCCGACGAGCGCGTCCTCTGGGATCACGCAGTCGGTGAAGTAGAGGTCGTTGACCTCGTCGGGCCCGGCCATCGTGCCGATCCCGCGGATCTCGAGCCCGTCGACGTCGGCGGGGACGTTGAACATCGTCACGCCCTCGTGCTTCGAGCCCTCGCGGTCGGTGCGCGCGACGAGCAGGATGTGGGCCGCCTCCTGGGCGGCCGAGATCCAGGTCTTCTGGCCGTTGATCACGTAGCCGCCGTTCTCGCGCTTCGCGAAGCAGGAGAGGTTGCCGACGTCCGAGCCCGCCTCGGGCTCCGACATCGCGATCGACTCGACCGCGCCCTCCTTGGCGATCCCGCCGAGGATCTCCTGCTTCTGCTCCTCGGAGCCGTACTTGGCGTAGGCGCCGGCGGTGATCATCGAGACGCTGAAGGCCGAGATCGGGACCTGGCCGCGGGCCACCTCCTCGAGCAGCAGGCACATGTCGACCGCGCCGCCGCCGGCCCCGCCGTACTCCTCCGGGATCGCCATCCCGAGCCAGCCGAGCTCGGCCATCTTCTTGGCGAGCTCGGGACTGTGCGAGGTCGTGCCGTCGTTGGTGAGCGCGTGGCGCTTCTCGCGCGTCCCGCACTCGCGCTCGGCGAAGTCGCGGATCGCCTCGACGAAGGACTGCTGCTCGTCGCTGAGCTGAATCATCAGGCCGCCGCCGGCTTGTAGACCGAGACGACGGCGGCGCCGCCGAGCCCGATGTTGTGCTGGAGCGCGACCTCGGCGCCGTCGACCTGGCGCTTGTCGGCCTTGCCGCGCAGCTGCCAGGTGAGCTCCGAGCACTGGGCGAGGCCGGTGGCGCCGAGCGGGTGGCCCTTGGAGATAAGACCCCCCGAGGGATTTACCACCGGGCCGTCGCCGCCGTAGGTCGTCGCCTCGGCCTCGACCAGCTTGTGGCCCTCGCCTTCGTCGGCGAAACCGAGCGCCTCGTAGGTGATCAGCTCGTTGGCCGAGAAGCAGTCGTGCAGCTCACAGACATCGACGTCGGAAGCAGCGATGCCCGCCTCCTCGTAGGCCTCGTCGGCGGCCTGCCTCGACATGTCGACGCCGACGATCTTCATGCAGTCGGTGTCGTCGGCGAAGGTCGAGGAGAGGTCGGTGACCATCGACTGACCGGCGATCTCGACCGCCTGGTCCCAGAGGTCGTTGTCGTCGACGAACCGCTCGGAGGCGACGACGACGGCCGCCGAGCCATCCGAGGTCGGCGAGCACTGGAGCTTGGTCAGCGGGTCGTGGATCATCTTCGCGTTCTTGATGTCCTCGAGCGAGTACTCGTCCTGGAACTGGGCGTAGGGGTTGTTGACCGAGTGCTTGTGGTTCTTCCACCCGATCCAGGCGTAGTGGTCGGGCTCGGAGCCGTACTTCTCCATGTGGTCGCGGCCCGCGTTGCCGAACATCTGCGGCGCCGCCGGCGAGGCCTCGGGGTCGCGGATCTTGAACATCGCGGTCGCGTGGCGGTCGAGCGCGTTGGTGCGGTCCGTGTACTTGACCCCGAGCGAGCCCGGCTCCATCTTCTCGAAGCCGACCGCGAGCGCGCAGTCGACGCTGCCGCCGCGGACGGCCTGGCGGGCGAGGAAGAGCGCCGAGGATCCGGTCGAGCAGTTGTTGTTGACGTTGACGACGGGGATGCCGGTCAGGCCGAGCCCGTAGACCGAGCGCTGGCCGTAGGTCGAGTCCCCGTAGCAGTAGCCCGCGTAGGCCTGCTCGATCTTGTCGTACGCGACGCCGGCGTCCTCGAGCGCCTTGCGCCCCGCCTCCTCGGCCCAGTCGGGGTAGTCGCCCTCCTTGGTGCCGGGCTTGTCGAACTTGGTCATCCCGACCCCGATCACGAAGGTTCGGTTGCCGCTGCCGTTCTGGGGCATCTCTGGTCTCCTGTCGCGTTGAAGTTGTGCTCCGGCCGCCGGCCGGAATCCGGCAGGCTAACACACTTACATTCAGTCATGAACGCAAGTTAGTAGGATGCCCGCTTCATGGAACGCTCGCTCGCGACAGACCGTAAGCCGCCCCGCCGCACCCAGGAGGAGCGCAGCGCCGAGACCCGCGCGGCGCTGCTCGACGCGACCGTCGAGACCCTGGTCGAAGACGGATACGAGCGAACCACGACCTCCCGGGTCGCCGAGCGCGCGGGCCTCTCGCGCGGCGCCCACCTGCACCACTTCCAGACCCGCGCGGCGCTCGTCGCCGCCGCGATCGAGCGGCTCGCGGACCGCCGCTCGGATGAGCTCGCGCGCGAGGCCGGGCGGATCCCCGAGGGACCGGAGCGCCCGCGCGCCGGCCTCGAGCTGCTCTGGCGCCAGTTCTCGTCCCCGCTTGTTCGCGGCCGTCGTCGACCTCGGCGCCGCCGCCCGGACCGACCCCGAGCTGCGCCGCGCGCTGGGCCCGGTCGAGCGCCGCCTCAACCGCGAGACGCTCGTCCTCTGCCGGACGATCTTCGCCGGCGATCCCGAGAGCTCCAGCCTCGACCCGACGATCGCGATGGCGCTGAGCACGATCCGCGGGCTCGCGATCCTGCCGCTGCTGAGCACGACCGGGCGTCGCGACGCGAACGCGAACTGGAAGCACTCCCGCGAGCGGCTCGTCGAGCTCCTCGACCCGGCCGTCGCGGACGCCGAGGGGGCCTAGACGGTGGCGGGCGACCTGAAAGGCAGGGCGGCGATCATCTCCGGCGGCAGCCGCGGGATCGGGCTCGAGATCGCGAAGCGGATCGCCGCCGACGGCGGCAAGGTCGCGCTGGTCGCGAAGACCGACAAGCCGCACCCGAAGCTCCCGGGCACGATCCACACCGCCGCCGCCGAGATCGAGGAGGCGGGAGGCGAGGCGCTGGCGATCGTCGGCGACGTCCGCGACGAGAACGGGGTCTCCGAGGCGGTCGCCGATGCCGCGGAGAAGTTCGGCGGGCTCGACATCGTCGTCAACAACGCGAGCGCGATCAACCTCGCGCCGATGCGCGACCTCGAGGTCAAGCGCTTCGACCTGATGCAGCAGATCAACTCGCGCGGCACCTTCGTGCTCACGCGCGCCGCGCTGCCGCACCTGCGCGAGTCCGACCACGCGCACGTGCTCACCCTCTCCCCTCCCCTGACCAATGACCCGAAGTGGCTCGCCAACCATTCGGCCTACACGCTCTCGAAGATGGGGATGACGATGATCACCCTCGGCCTCGCGGCCGACGAGAAGCAGGCCGGGATCGGAGCCAACTGCCTCTGGCCGCGGACGATCATCGCGACCGCGGCGGTCCAGAACCTGCTCGGCGGCGACGAGGCGATGAAGCAGGCGCGATCGCCGGAGATCTACTCCGACGCCGCCTACGAGATCCTGCGCCGCGACCCGCGCGAGTGCACCGGCAACGCCTACATCGACGACGAGGTCCTCGCCGAGGCGGGGATCACCGACCTCGAGAAGTACTCGATGACCCCGGGCGCCGAGCCGGCGCTCGACCTGTTCGTCGACGGCTGGCCCGAGTAGCCCGTGGCCGAGCGCGACCTCGACGTCGTCGTCTTCGGCGCAACCGGCGTCACCGGGCGCCAGGTAGCCGTGTATCTCGGCGAGCGGGCCTCTGAAGTTGGTGGCCGCTGGGCCGCGGCCGCCCGCGACGCCGGCAAGCTCGAGCGCACGTTCGGGGAGCTCGGGGTCGAGGGGGCGGAGACGATCGCCGCCGACCTCGGCGACGCCGCCTCGCTGGCGGCGATGGCCGCGCGCGCCAAGGTCGTCCTCAATCTGGTCGGCCCCTACACGACCTACGGCCGGCCGGTGATCGAGGCCTGCGTCGAGAACGGCGCCCACTACCTCGACCTGACCGGGGAGATCCCGTTCGCGCGGCTGATGGCCGACGAGTTCGGCGCCCGGGCCCGGGAGGCCGGGGTCAAGATCGTCGAGGTCGCCGGCTTCGAGGCGCTGCCGCCCGACCTCGCGGTCAGGCTCGCCGCGGAGACGGCGCGCGAGCGCCACGGCGAAGAGCTCGCCGAGGCCGACCTCGAGGTCTCGACCACCCCGCCTTCCGGGATGCCGCGGGCATCGGACCTGCTGTCGGGAGGGACGATGCAGAGCATGGCGGTGCTGACCGGCGCGCCCCACGCCTCGCTCGCGCTCGATCCCGCGGCGCTGGTCACCGACCGCGGCTTCGCCGAGCGGGTCCGCGCCCGGAGCCCGATCACGCTCGCCCCGCGCCGCAACAGCCGCGGAGCGGTGCTCGCGCCGATGTCGCCGGCTGCGTTCATCAACCCGGCCGTGATCCACCGCAGCGCCGAGCTCGCCGGCGAGCAGCCGTTCCGCTACCGCGAGGGCGTCGCGATCCCGGGGCCGGGCCCGACGCTGCCGCTCCGCTACGCGGCCGCCGGGGCGCTCTCGGCGACCCAGGCCGGGATCGGCGCCCTGGCCCGCGCCCGGCCGGGGATCCGCAAGCGCGCGTCGGCGGCGATGACCCGCGTCCTTCCCTCCTCGGGCTTCGGCCCGGCCGCCGACCGGCTCGAAGAGTGGCGCTGGTCGATGCTGGTCGAGGCCCGGACGACGGGCGGCGGCGAGGTCCGGGTCGAGATCGAGGCCGAAGGCCAACCCGGCTACCTGACGACCGCGAGGATGATCGGCGAGGCCGGGCTGCTGCTCGCCGAGGACAGCGCGACGCCCGACGGGAGCGGCTTCCTGACCCCGGCGATCGCGCTCGGCACCGCGAGCGCCGCGCGCTTCGAGCGCGCGCGGCTGCGATTCGCGGTCGCAAAGTAGGAAGTCCGGGCGACACTCCCGCCCGCCCGAGCTATAGGCTCGCGGCGCTGAAAAGGCGCCCCCGGACGCGAAGCAGAGGAGGCGCCGTTTAATGGCCGGTCTTTGCCGGCGCGTCATCGCTAAGTAGAGAGGGAGACACGTGAAGCTCGTGATCGGCATCGTCCGTCCGGAGAAGGCCAACGACGTCCTCGAGGCCCTGTTCAAGGCCGAGGTCAAGGGCGTCTCGATCAGCCGCGTCCAGGGCCACGGAGGCGAGCTCGACCGGGTCGAGACCTACCGCGGCACGACGGTGCAGATGGGGCTCTCGGAAAAGGTCCGCTTCGAGGTCGCGGTCTCCGATGACTTCGTCCAGCGCACGATCGACGCCCTCTCCGAGGGCGGCAGGACGGGCGAGGTCGGCGACGGCAAGATCTTCGTGCTCCCGGTCGAGCGCGCCGTCCGGATCAGAACCGGCGAAGCCGACGAAGCCGCCGTGACGCCGGTGGTCGGCTGATGGACGCGCTCACGATCGCGCAGGCCGTGCCCGAGATCGACACCGGCGATACCGCCTGGATGCTGACGGCGACGGCGCTGGTGCTGATGATGTCGCTCGCGCTGGGGCTCTTCTACGCGGGCCTGGTCCGCTCCAAGAACCCGCTCAACACTTTCATGATGTGCGTCTCCGCGATCGCGGTCGCCGCCGTCACCTGGTCGCTCGTCGGCTACTCGCTCGCCTTCGACGGGACCGGGGACCTGCTCGGCGGCTTCAAGTACGCCTTCCTCCAGGACGTGACCTTCGAGCCGCGCGAGGGGAGCACGATCCCCCACCTCCTGTTCTTCGCCTACCAGGGCACCTTCTGCATCATCACCGTCGCTCTGATCTCCGGCGCGGTGGTCGAACGGATGCGCTTCGGCGCCTGGCTCATCTTCGCGTCGCTGTGGTCGGTTCTCGTCTACGCCGTGCTCGCGCACTGGGCGTTCGGCGGCGGCTTCCTGATCGAGGGCGGCACGCTCGACTTCGCCGGCGGCGTCCCGGTCGAGATGGGCTCGGGATTCGGCGCGCTCGCGGCCGCGCTCGTGGTCGGCGCGCGCAAGGACTACGGCCGCCAGGCGCTGCTGCCGCACAACGCGGTCTACGTCCTGGTCGGAGCGGGGCTGCTCTGGTTCGGCTGGTTCGGGTTCAACGGCGGCAGCGGCTTCGGCACCGGCGAGGCGAGCGTGCTCGCGTTCACGAACACGCTGCTCTGCCCGGCGGCGGCCCTGCTCGCCTGGTTCATCTGCGACGCGCTCCGCAGCCGCAAGGTCACCGCGGTCGGCGCCGCGACGGCGATCATCGTCGGCTGCGTGCTGATCACGCCCGCGGGCGGGTTCGTCAGCCCGGGCTGGGCGCTGGTGCTCGGGTTCGTCGGCGCACTGCCCTGCTACTGGCTGGTCTCCTTCCGGCCGCGGACCCGCGTCGACGAGACGCTCGACGTGCTCGCGGTCCACGGGTTGGCCGGCTTCCTCGGCATCCTCGCGATCGGCTTCATCGCCCAGGCGAGCTGGAACGGGATCTCCGACGGGCTGATCTACGGCAACGCCGACCAGCTCTGGGACCAGGTCCTGGCCGCGATCGTGACGCCCGCCTACTCGTTCGTGGCGACGTTCATCCTCCTAAAGGTGATCGGCGCGGTAATGCCGCTGCGGGTCAGCGACAAGGACGAGGCGCTCGGCCTCGACGTCACCCAGCACGGCGAGGAGGCCTACGTCACCGGCGAGGGCGCGATCCTGATCTCGCCCGAGGGCGACGAGCGCGCCGAGGCTTTCGTCAAGCAGTCCTGATGCCGGCCTAGCCTCAGGCGGAGTAGAAGATGTGGGTGACCCCCGGCGCCTCGACGACGCGCTCCTGGTCGAGATCGATCTTCGCCGGGTCGAGGTCCTCGAACAGCCGCACGCCGCCGCCAAGCAGGATCGGCGTCACGTGGAGCTGGACCTCGTCGAGCAGGCCGGCCTTTAGGTACTCGCGGCCGGCCTCGCCGCCGCCGGCCACCTTGACGTTCTTGTCGCCCGCCGCCGCCCGCGCCTGCTCGAGCGCCGATTCGATGCCGTCGGTGACGAAGGTGAACGTCGTCTCGCCGAGCGTCAGCGGCTCGCGCTCGTGGTGAGTGAGGACGAAGACCGGGTGTCCGAACGGCGGCTCGTCGCCCCACCAGCCGTTGGCATTCGGGTCGTCGGCCCAGTCGCCGGAACCGCCGCTGAACATTCTGCGGCCCATGATCGTCGCGCCGGTGCCCGCGATCGACTGCTCCATCACCTCCGTGGAGGCGTTGGTCTCGCCGCCCTCGCGCCCGTGGCTCTGGCGCCAGGCATCGAGTTCGATCACCCACTCGTGGAGGTCTTCCCCGCCGACCCCGAGCGGCTCATCGAGGCTGGGGTCGGGCCCGGCGACGTAGCCGTCGAGCGAGATCGAGATTTCAAAGATGGTCTTGGGCATCGGGTCTCCTTTTCGGGTTGGCGCAGGTTATGACCGACGCAGAACCCGCGATTCATCGCGGCTTGGCAAAACTTCGAACCGATTCCGGATAGGCTCGACTCCGACGCATGGGCTTCCTCACCCCCTCACCCCCGCCCTTCGACGTCGAGGAGTGGAAGCGCAAGCCGCACCTGGAGCGGATCAAGCCGCTGGTCCAGGACTGGGGCCTGAACGGCTTCGGCTCGCCGAGCTTCGTCTACCTGCTCTATGCGGTCAAGCTCGTGATCTGGACCGTCGGCGCCTTCTTCGTGATCTCGCTGACGCCGGGCATCGGCAGCCTCGGCGACGTCGGCGACTGGTGGACCGAGCCGATCGTCTTCCAGAAGCTCGCGGTCTGGGCCCTGCTCTGGGAGATCCTCGGCCTCGGCGCGGGCTCGATGCCGCTCACCTTCCGCTTCAAGCCCCTGATCGGCGGGCCGCTCTACTGGCTGCGCCCGGGAATGATCCGCCTCCCCCCCTGGCCCGACACCGTCCCGCTGACCAAGGGAGACGAGCGCACCGTCCTCGACGTCCTGCTCTACGCGGGCGTGCTCGCGTCGGCGGTCTTCCTGCTCGCCGCGAGCGGGACAGACATCGCCGGCAGCGACGCTGGGCGGTTGCCGCAGGCCGGGATCGCGGTCCTGCTCGCCCTCCTCGTCCTGCTCGGCCTCCGCGACAAGGTCTCCTTCCTCGGCGCCCGCCCGGAGATCTACGGCCCGATGCTCGTCGTCTCCCTCTTCGCCCCCTCGCAGTGGATCGTCGCCTGGCAGTTCATCTTTTTCCTGATCTGGTGGGGCGCCGCCTCCTCGAAGCTCAACCACCACTTCCCGTTCGTCGTCAGCACGATGGTCAGCAACGCGCCCTGGATGCGATCGAAGGCGATCAAGCGCGGGCTCTGGCGCGATTACCCCGAGGACATGCGCCCCTCGCGCAAGGCGGCGCTGCTCGCGCATTTCGGCACCGTCCAGGAGATCGTCTGGCCGCTGCTGCTGATCACGGTCGACAACGACGTCGTGCGGACGGTCGCGATCGTCGGGATGATCCTCTTCCACGTCAACATCACCTCGATGTTCCCGCTCGCCGTCCCGCTCGAGTGGAACCTGTTCATGATCTTCGGGATCCTCTTTCTCTTCGGGCACTACGGCGACGTGGCGCTCTCGACCCTCGACAACCCGCTGTTGATCGCGCTGATCGCGTTCTGGGGGATCGTGATGCCGCTGCTCGGGAGCTGGCGACCGGACAAGATCTCCTTCCTGCCGTCGATGCGCTATTACGCCGGCAACTGGGCGACGACCCAGTGGATGTTCAAGAAGGGCAGCGGCGCCGAGGAGAAGCTCGACACCCAGGTCAAGAAGGTCGCGCCGCTCGTGGTCGAGCAGGTCGCCGAGATCTACGACCGCGAGACCGCCGAGTACCTGCTCAACAAGGGGCTCGGATTTCGCTCGATGCACTCCCACGGCCGGGCGCTCAACGCGCTCCTCGGGCGCGCGGTCGACGACGTCGAGAAGTACGACGCCCGCGAGGGCGAGCTGATCTCCAACATCGTCAACGGCTGGAACTTCGGCGACGGCCACTTCCACGGCCCCCAGCTGCTCGCCGCGATCCACGATCGCTGCGGATTCGAGGAGGGCGAGGTCAGGGTCGTCGAGCTCGAGTCGGAGCCGATGGCGGGCTCGCCCCAGCGCGGCAAGCAGCGCTACCGGATCCACGACCCGGTCAGCGGGCTGGTCGAGGAGGGCTTCGTCAGCGTCGCCGACATGGTCGAGGCACAGCCGTGGCTCGACGAGACGTTCGAGTTCCCGGTCGAGGTCACCGGCGGCCCGGGCGTCAAGCGCGGCGGCCTGCTGAAAAAGGTCAAAGAGATCATTTGACCGACGCGATCGTCGTCGGCTCCGGCCCGAACGGGCTCGCCGCCGCGGTCGCGCTGGCCCGCGAGGGGGTCGGCGTCACCGTGCTCGAGGCCGAGGAGACGATCGGCGGCGGGACGCGGAGCGACGAGCTCACCGTCCCCGGCCTGATCCACGACGTTTGCTCGGCGGTCCACCCGATGGCCGTCGGCTCGCCGTTCCTGCGCTCGCTCGACCTCGAGAAGCACGGGCTCGAGTGGCGGTTTCCCGAGGTCGACCTCGCGCACCCGCTCGACGACGGCAGCGCCGGGGTGATGCTGCACTCGGTCGAGGACACGGCACGGGGCCTCGGCGAAGACGGGCGCGCCTGGGCCGGGCTCTTCGGGCCGTCCGCCGAGGCCTTCGACGAGATCAGCGAGGACATCTTCCGCCCGATCCTCCACCTCCCCAAGCACCCGATCCGCCTGACCCGCTTCGGGCTCCCCGCAG
The DNA here is from genome assembly GCA_963817065.1 of uncultured Solirubrobacterales bacterium. GTDB lineage: Bacteria > Actinomycetota > Thermoleophilia > Solirubrobacterales > 70-9 > CAWFMO01. Next base: position 691,417 of record CAWFMO010000001.1, on the reverse strand, counting down.
CGATGCCGGCGAGCTTGCTCGCGCGGCGCTGGAAAACCCCGCAGGCGCGGGCGCTGTTCGGCGGCGTCGCCGCCCACGCCTATGCGCCGCTGACCAAGCCGATGAGCTCTTCGGTCGGCGTCGCGCTGATCACCGCCTGCCACGCCTACGGATGGGCGGTCGCGCGCGGCGGCTCGCGCTCGATCGCCGACGCGCTCGCGGCGGAGCTGCTCGAGCGCGGCGGGAAGATCGAGACCGGGCGCCGGGTGCACAAGCTCTCCGAGCTCCCGCGCGCCGACGCCGTGATCCTCGACCTCGCGCCGGGCGCCGTCGCCGACCTCGCCGAGGGGCGGCTGCCGGGCCGGGTCGAGCGCGCCTACCGCCGATACCGCCACGGGCCGGGGGCGTTCAAGGTCGACCTCGCGGTCGAGGGCGGCGTGCCCTGGACCAACGAGGCATGCCGGAAGGCCGGGACGGTGCACGCGGTCGGGTCGTTCGAGGAACTGGTCGCCGCCGAGGCGGCCGTCAACCGCGGCGAGATGCCCGAGCGTCCGCTGGTGCTCGTCGGCCAGCAGTACCTCGCCGACCCCGAGCGCTCGCGGGGCGACACCCACCCGGTCTGGGCCTACGCCCACGTCCCGAGCGGCTGGGAGGGCGACGGCGAGCGCGTCGTCCTCGATCAGATCGAGCGCTTCGCCCCCGGGCTGCGCGAGCGGATCGTCGCAACCGCGGTCCGCTCCCCGGCCGAGATCGCGGCCCACAACGCGAACTACATCGGCGGCGACATCATCACCGGCGCCAACTCGCCGCTCCAGATCCTCGTCCGGCCGCGCTTGGCGCTCGACCCCTACGCGACCGGGATCGACGGCGTCTTCATCTGCTCGGCCGCCACGCCCCCGGGGGCCGGGGCGCACGGGATGAACGGCTACAACGCCGCGCGCTCGGCGCTCAAGCAGATGGGCTGAGCATCAGCCCGAACGGGCTGCCCTCGGAGTCCTTGCAGACCGCCGTGCGCTCCCCGGGGTGGACGACGCTGCCGCCGAGCGCCTCGACCCGCTCGAGCGCCTCGCCGATGTCCTCGACGGTGAAGTAGGGGAGCGAGAACGAGTCGCCCGGGCCGCGCCCGCGGGTGTGGACGCCGACCGCGGGGCCGCCCGCCCGCGACTGCCATCCCTGCCCCTTCCGCGTCGCTTCGCGGTTCGACCTCGACCCCGAGCACCCCGCTCCAGAAGCTTCGCGCGCGCTCGGGGTCGTCGGCGGGGAACTCGACCAGGGAAGGTTCGCGTCGGCCACCCGGCCATCGTAGTCGCGTCGCGTCGGCAACTCTCGTCGAAATTTGGGAGTTGTCCTCAAGCCCGGCGGGATGCGTACCGATGCCTGTTCTAGACAGGAGTCCTAGACGGGCTCGTTCGTTTACCTAAACAAGGAGCCCCAAATGTTCAACAAGCTCAGAAGGCATCGGATCGTCGGTGCGGCAGTCGCCGTCCTCGTCGTCGGTGTCGTTGGTCTCGTTTATGCCGCCTGGACTTCCTCCGGCAGCGGCGCCGGATACGCCAAGGCCGGTACCGCTCAGGCGCTGACCACGGTCGACGTCTCGGCGAGCACCACCCCCACCCTCTACCCGGGCGCCAGCGGCGACGTTCTGCTGCGGGTCAACAACCCGAACTCCTATCCGGTTCGTGTCACCACGGTCACGGCCAACGGAGCGGTCACCGCGATCGGCGGAATCGCCGCCTGCACCACGACGGGAGTCAGCTTCACCACCCAGACCAGCCAGACGCTCGACGTCCCGGCAAGCTCCGCAGCGACGTTCACGCTGACCGGCGCGGCCCAGATGTCCAACGCCTCTGACGACGGTTGCCAGGGTGCGACGTTCACGATCCCGGTCAGCCTCGCCGGCGTAAGCAACGCCTAGAGCAACCCGAGATCACCCAATCGATCGAGCACCGATGACTCGATCGACCGCCGCGGTCCGGTACCTCCTCGGGGGCCGGACCGTGTCCGTTTGAGGAGCCGAGCCCGATGCGCCCCTTCCTGCTCTATCTGACCTTCGCCCTGCTGCTCGCCTCGGTGAGCGCCGGCTACGCGGCGGTCATCAAGCGGGACGCTCCCAGCCCGCCGACCGCGTCCGCGGCCGCGAAGAAGCACAAGTCGCGCGTCCAGATCAAGGCGAACTTCGACGACCTCTATCCCGGCGGCGAGGATTGGACCTGGCTCCGGGTGCGCAACCGGTCGCCGTGGACGGTCAGGGTCCGCAAGATCCAGATCCGCGCCCTCGACGCCGGCCCCTACTGCCTGCGCGACAACCTGATCACCCCCACCCTGCGGGTGAAGAAGAAGCTGCGACCGCGCCGCAAGATGTGGGTCTGGGCCGGCGTCCGGCTCGCGCCCGATGCCGCCGACGGATGCCAGGACGCGGTCTTCCCGCTCAAGTTCCGGGCGAAGGTGCGCCCGTGAGAAGGAGAGGGATCGCGCTCGCCGGCGTCGCCCTGATCGCGCTCTCGGTCACCGCCTTCGCCGTCGCGGGCTTCAGTAGCGGCGGCGGCGGCTCGGCCTACGCCCGTGCCCTGTCGCTCTCCGGCGGCAACACGCCCGCCGCGACGGTCTCGGGCCGCAACGTCACGGTCAGCTGGACCGCCCCCGGCGCCGGTGCGCCGCCCGGGGGATACGTGGTCAAGCGCTACGACACCTCGAACCAGCTGCAGACGACGGGCGCCGGCTGCGCCGGCGTCGTCGCGGGACTCAGCTGCACCGAGAACGCGGTCCCCGCCGGCGACTGGAAGTACTCGGTCACCCCGGCCTCAGGCAACTGGCGCGGGTCCGAGAGCGCCAAGAGCGCCACGGCGACCGTGGCCGCTTCGACGTTCACCCTCAACACGTCGTCCACCAACAGCCTCCCCGCCACGTTCACGGGCCAGATCACGAACTACATCTCGGGCCAGACCGTGACCTACCGGCTCGACGACCCGACGACCGGGACCGTGCTCACCGGGAGCATCACCCCCAGCCCGGTGCCCACGAACGGCACCGCCGGGGTCTCGGTGACGGTCCCCGGCGGGACCTCGAACGGCGCCCACACGATCTACGCGATCGGCAGCCAGGGCGACCAGCGAAGCACCGGGGTCACGATCGACCGACCCCAGATCGGGACCTCGCTGATCTCGAAGTCGCAGGGCGGCGTCCCGGGCTACATCAAGCAGGGCGGCACCTACTTCGTCTATGGCAACGCGACCGGCTCGGGCAACCCGCCGGCCGGGCTCTCGACACTCAATGCGGACGTCTCGTCGATCACGACCGGGCAGACCGCGGTCAGCCTCGTACACGGCGCCTACACGGTCGACGACCAGAGCTTCAACTACCGCAGCGCCCAGCTGACCGCGAACGCCGTCGTGGCCGCCGGTTCGACCGCCTACTCGCTGAGCCTCACCGACACCGGGGGCTCGCAGACCCAGTCGAGCTTCTCGGTCAGCGTCGACAACACGCAGCCGACCGCGGCAAACATCCAGACCCAGAACGTCAACACGATCGTCGGCCAGGCCCAGATCACCGACACGATCACCTTCACCTTCAGCGAGGGAATCGAGCCGGGGACGATCCTCTCGGGCTGGACCGGGAGCTCGACCCCGGTCGTGGTCAGAATCACACACGGGCTGCTCGGCTTGACCGGCAACGACGGAGTCGAGGTCTTCAACAGCTCCGACTCGACTGCGCTGCCGCTCGGCACGGTCGACCTCGGCCGCAGCGACTACGTCAACGGGCTGCTCGGCGGCTCGCTCAAGTTCGGCGCCACTGGCACCGACTCGACGATGGTGATGTCGGGCAGCACGGTGACGATCACGCTCGGCAACAGGACCGCCCACGGGGTCCTGGTCTCAGCCGGAACGGCGGGCGGGAACGGGCAGATGTCCTGGGCGCCCTCGACGACGCCGACCGACTGGGCTGCGAACCCGATGAGCTCGGCCTCGGTCAACGAGGCCGGCGGGGCCGACAAGGAGTTCTAGCCGCGCTCCTCGACCGCGATCCGGGCCGCCGCCCCGGGCGCGAAGAGGGCGACCGGCTCGCTCTTCCCCTTGAGCTCTACCCCGGACCGGGGCTCGAGATCGTCGCGGTCGCCGAGCAGCTCGGCGGTGTTCTCGCTGATCAGGATCACGTCGCCGGTCTCCCGGGTCGCGGCCTCGACCCGCGCCGCGACGTTGACCGCGTCGCCGATGACGCTGAACTCGAGCCGCCCCGCGCCGCCGACGTTGCCGACCACGACCGGGCCCGAGTTGAGCCCGATCCCGACCTCGATCTCGCCCCCGAACTCCTCCTCGATCGCGGGGACGAGCTCGAGCGCCGCTTCGAGCGCCGAGTCGGCGTGGCGCTCGCCGCCGCGCAGCGCGCCGAAGACCGCGAGCAGCCCGTCGCCGACGAACTTGTCGACCAGGCCGCCGCGGCGGTGGACGATCGGGACCGCGCGCTCGAAGAGCCGGTTCAGGGTCGAGACCACCTCCGGCGGGTCGCGCTTCTCCGCGTAGCCGGTGAAGTCGCGAACGTCGAGGAACATCACCGTCACCTCGACCTGTTCGCCCTCGAGCGACGGCCCCTCCTCGAGGATCCGCTCGGCGACGTCGCGGTCGATGTAGGTGCCGAAGGCGTCGCGGATCCTCTCGCGCTCGCGCAGGCCCTCGACCATGCGGTTGAAGCCCGCCTGGAGCATGCCGACCTCGCTCGCGTCGTAGACCGGGACCTCGACCCCGAGCTCGCCGCGCTCGACCTCGGCGAGCGCGTCGCGGACCGAACGGATCGGGTCGGCGGTTCCCTTCGCGGACAGCGTCACGAGCAGGAGCCCTGCGAAGAACGCGATCCCGGCGATGACGAGGACGACGACCGCGAGCTGGTCGCGGGAGAAGTCCTCCTCGACCAGGGTCGAGATCGCGATCGACATCAGCCCGAGCAGTGCCAGGCCGGTGCCGAGCGTCCAGGCGAGGATGCTGCGCGCCGCGACCCCGGGCAGCATCGGGCGCGTCGGCGCCTCCGCCGCGAGGGCGCGTGCGGCGACGGCGCGCATCAACCGCTCGCTGAGCAGGTAGACGAAGGCACTGGTGACGACGCCGGCGAGCAGGACCGACGCGACCACGCGCCCGGCGAGCTCGGCCGAAAAGGTGAGGTTGAGCGCCCCGAAGACGAAGACGGCGAGCCCCCAGAGACAGCCGTTGACGGTCGTCAGCCGCAGCGGCGCCCGGATCACGAGCGCGCGCTCCTCGGGCGTCGGGTCGCGGTCCTCGCGCAGGAACGCGCGCAGCGGCCCCATCCGCTTCACCCCCCAGACGATCCCGACCGCGAGCGCGAAGGCGACGTAGGCCCCGAACGCGATCCCGTTGGCGAGCCGGACCTCGCTGTCGTCGACCAGGTTCGGGGTCGTGACCAGGAGCGCGAACGCGAACACGACCGCGGCACCGATGATGTTCGCGAGCACGATCGCGAGCAGCACGAGGGCGCCGGTGCGCCGGTTGATCGCCGGCCCGCTGCGCCCCGCGCTCGGGCCGAGCTTGCGCAGCGGTGCGGTGAGGGTTCGGCCGAGCCGCCCGGCGGCGCTGCGGAGCATCGGCCGATCTTAGATCGCTGGGCCTAGCTGATGCGCGGGCGCTTCGCCGGGCGCTCCCGGAACCGCAGCAGGTCGGCCACGAACGGCTCTCGGTGTCCCAGCGACTGGCGGCCGACGAAGTTCATCTTCGCGTCGCAGTCCGGGCAGCTCGGCGAGTCCGAGACCGGCCAGAGGATCCGCGACACGTGGCCACAGCGGGGGCAGTGAGACAAGGGCATCGGTGAATCTCCTCCTCGGCTCAGCCCGAATTGACAGTCCACCGTGGGGCCGTGCTGAGTTCCCCGCGGCGTCTACTGAATACCCGGTGGGTGGCGGCGCGAAACTAGACGCCGTCGGGCTCAATCGCGAGGCCGGTCTCGCGCTCCGAGACTTCCCAGAGGCGATCGATCGCGCCGTTCATGCCGAGCCGCCGCAGCACCGGCCGCCGCACCGGCGGGCCGTTGGCGATGAACCGCGGCGCGTAGAACTGGCCGCCCCCGGCGGCCGGGTCGGTCGCCGCCCGCAGCTGCGGGCGGGCGCCCTGCTCGGGCGACATCCCGGTGCTGGCCGCGAGCCCGTGGAAGAACCTCTGGCTCAGCCCGCCGTCGGTCTCCTCGACGCTGACCGCCTGGAGCTCGGTGTTCGAGAGCCCGGGGTGGGCGATCAGGCTCGCCACCGGGGCGCCGGCGGCCGCGAGCTTTCGCTGCAGGCCGAGGCCGAAGTGGAAGTTGGCGAGCTTCGCCTGCCCGTAGGCCTTCCAGGGCCCGTAGCTGCCCTCGAGATGCGGGTTGTCCGGGTTGACGGCGCGGCCCATGTGGTGAGCGGAGCTGGTCACGGTGACGATCCGCGCCGCGTCGGCGCGCAGCAGCGCCGGCATCAGCAGCGCCGTCAGCGCGTAGTGGCCGAGGTGGTTGACCCCGAACTGCATCTCAAAGCCGTCGTCGGTGCGGCGCTCGGGGATTCCCATCACCCCGGCGTTGTTGACGAGGAGGTCGAGCACGTCGTGTTCGGCGAGGATCTTCTCGGCGGCCTCTCGCACCGACGCCTGGGATCCGAGATCGAGGGCGACGAGCTCGAGCTCGGCTTCCGGCACGCGTTCGCGGATCTCGTCCATCGCCACGGCGGCCTTGTCCTGGTTGCGGGCCGCCATCACCACCGTGGCGCCGGCGGCGGCGAGCGCGCGGGCGGTCTCGAGCCCGAGCCCACCGTTGGCGCCGGTCACGACCGCCGCGCGGCCGGTCTGGTCCGGGATCTCGGCGGCGGTCCAACCCAAGGCGCGGCCGGTCCTACTTCCTGGTGCCGACGGCGACGAGGTACTGCTTTTCGAACCGCGCGTCGTCGTCAGCGCCGCGGTTCCACTCGTCGCAGAAGGCGTCGAGCGCAGCGTCGAACTCGTCCTCGCGCCCGTCCTTCTCGGCGTTGGCGCGAGCGGCGATCGTCGGGCCGTAGTAGGCCTTGAAGTGCTCGCCGTAGTCGCGGGGCACCTCGAAGGCGGTGATCTCGAGGTCCTCGCGCTCGAGCGTCTTCCAGTCGACGCGGTCGCCGAACAGCCCCTTGAGGTGGTCCTCCCCACCCCAGAGCGGCGGCGGCTGGGCGCCCTCGGGGGGCGGCGGCGCGAACGGGCCCATGGTCTTGAACAGCGCCCCGATCATGCCGTCGGGGGTCCAGTTCAGCATCGCGATCGTCCCCCCGGGCTTGCAGACCCGGACGAGCTCGTCGGCGACCTTCTCGTGGAAGGGGGCGAACATCGCCCCGATCGAGGACATCACGACGTCGTAGGTCTCATCCTCGAAAGGCAGGTTCTCGGCGTCGGCCTCGGCCCATTCGAGCTCGAGCCCAGCGGCCTCGGCGCGCTTGCGCCCGTCGTCGAGCAGCTCGGGGGTCAGGTCGCTCGCCGTGACGTCGGCGCCGCGCTCGGCGGCGGGCAGCGAGGCGTTGCCGGTCCCGGCGGCGACGTCGAGAACCTTCATCCCCTTCTCGATCCCCGCGGCCTCGACCAACGTCGGCCCGAGCGGGAGCAGGAACGTGTCGACCATCTGCGGGTAGTCACCGTTGGCCCACATCTTGCGGTGCTTGCCCTTGAGCTCGGCATCTGGCGCGACAGTCGACACGCGGACCTCCTCCTATTCGTTTGCAAGCGAAGCTTGGAGCTGCGCTACTTCGAGACGGAGACGGTGCCCTTCATCGTCGTCGGGTGGATCGTGCAGAGGTACTTGTAGGTGCCCGCCTTCGAGAAGCGGAACGCGTAGCCGCCTCCGGGGGCGACCGTCTTGGAGGCGAACCCGGAGCCCTTGACGTTGTGGTCGAGCTGGCCCGCGTTCTTCCACTTCACCGTCGTGCCGCGCTTGACCGCGACCGCCTTCGGCTTGAACAGCGAGTCGACCATCTTCACCTTGACCGCCGACTGCGCTCCGGCCTCACCGGTGCGCCCGAGGGCGAGCAGCGAGACGAGCGTCAGTGCGGCCACCGCTGCCGCCAATACGAGCCTGGCGCCACGCGATGTCGGTACGACTCTCTCCACCACGACAAATTTAGCGCGAGCGGTCGGACTTCGCTTTGCCGCCGCCGCCCCGCTTGCGCCGATGCTTGCGCTTGCAGCGGCGAGGCTTGCGCTTACCGCCCCGCGCGCAGCGCCGGCTTGGCTTGGCGGCGACGCCGGCCACCGCGGGCGAGACCGCCGCGGCGTCCGCCCGCCTCTGCCAGGCGCCCGCCTGGCGGCCGACCAGGGTGACGAGCGGGTCGAGCGCCACGTTGAAGTCGATCAGGTGAGTCCCCCAGCCCGGCTCCGGGTACCAGGTCGGCCGCCGCGAGCCCGGAAGCGGATCGAGCCGAAGGACGTGGGCGCCGTTGATCGTTTGGCAGCTTCCGTCGGCGAGATCCGGCGGCGAGACCCAGGTCGTCGCCGCCGAGGGCGGCAGGCCGAGCGCGGTGACGATGATCCCGAGCAGGATCGTCCCCGGCGCGAAGAGCTCGCTCGGGGTGACGGTGCGGAGCGGCCCGCTGATCCCGGCGAGCGGGCGCGGATCCGTGCAGGCGACCTCGAGCCCGGCCTCGGCCCTGCCGAAGCGCGCGCTCGGCGATGGGTCCGCGAAGAAGCTCGAGTAGGCGACGACGCAGCCGAACTGGCCCGCGGCGGTGCAGAGCGGCGTTCGGGCGAAGTCGCCCCCGCTCGTCTGCCCGGCGCGAACCGTGACGTTTCCGCCGAGCAGCAGCGCCGAGACCAGCAGCTCCTCCTGGGCGGAATTGACCTCGATCTCCTCGCGCAGCAGCCGCCGCAGCACGAAGGTGCCCTGCGAGTGCCCGAGCAGGACGACGCCGCGGCCGCGGTTCTCGGTCCGCAGGTACTCGCGCCAGGCCTCGAGCACGTCGGCATAGGGAAGCTCGCGATCGACCGCCGACGGCAGGCCGAGGATCCCGGTCAGGATCGAGGCCAGGGTCGCCTGGCGGTAGATCGGCGCGAAGACGCGGCACTGGCTCGAGAAGCGCGCGGCGTGGAACTTGGCGATCGATTTCAGCTCGGGGTCGCGGCTCTTGGTCGCGTTCGGCGTCAGCTGGTTGGAGACGGTCGGGTAGACGTAGAAGCAGTCGACCTCGCGCGGACCGGTCGGCGGCGAATCGACCCGGCTCGATCCGTTTCCCTCCTGATAGGTCGTGTCCTGCCCGATCTCGCAGGGGTTGTCGGCGATCCCGGGCTTGCAGAGCCAGTCGACGTCGGCATCTGCCTGCGCCGGCGCGATCGCGGCGAGCGCCGCGAACAGGACGCCGCAGACCAGCGCGATCCCACTCCTCACGCGGGAGAAGCTAACAGCTACGACTGCTCGATCTCGGTCCTGAAATCAGGCCCTGCGGTCCCGAGCCGGAGCGATCTGGGCGACCGCCGCCGGGCGGGAAAGCGGACCAGAGACCCGCCCTCCTCGTCCCAGAGCTTGAGCCGCAGCGCGGCGATCCCGCTGCGGAACCCGACCACCGGCGTGCGCTCGAACATCGGCTGCTGCTCGTGGGCGGCGCGGAGGTTGTAGTTCGGGATCCGCGCGCTGAGGTGGTGGACGTGGTGGAAATTGGCGTTGCCGACCGCCCAGGCGAGCGGCCGTGGGAGCTCGAGGTAGGAGCTGCCCTGGAGCGCCGCGAGCTCGAACCGCCACTCGCCGGCGGGCTGGTAGTAGGTGTCCTCGTACTGGTGCTGGATGTAGAGCATCCAGGCGGCGATCGCCCCGCCCGCGACCAGCGTCGTGCCCTGGATCAGGAGGAACGTCTGCCAGCCGACGAGCGCGCTCCAGCCGATCGCCCAGCCCGCGAGCGCGAGGTTGGTCGCGACCACGCTGAGCAGGATCTTCCGCGACATGCCCCGCTGCGGGAAGCGGCGCTCGAAGAGGAAGACGAGGCTCGGCCCGACGAACATCATCAGCAGCGGGTTGCGATAGAGCCGGTAGCCGATCCGCCGGGCGCGCGAGGCGGACTCGTACTCGGCGAGGGTCATCGTGTAGATCTCGCCCGGCCCGCGCTCGTCGAGGTTGCCGCTGTGTGCGTGATGGAGGCTGTGCTGGCGCTGCCACCAGCGGTAGGGCGTGAAGAGGAGGTAGCCGAGCAGGTGGCCCCAGCCGCTGTTGGCCCTCCGCGAGGCGAACAGCGAGTTGTGGGTGAGGTCGTGGAAGAGCGAGTACATCCGGGTCAGGAACACGGTGCCGAGCAGGCCGAGGCCGATCGCGAGCCAGACGCCCGGGCGCACGATCGAGGCGACGACCCAGACGCCGAGGTACGGCAGCACGACGCTCGCGATCTGCCCGAGGCTGCGCCCGCGGTCGACCTCGAGATAGGTCGCGAGGTCCCGCTTCCAGCCGCTACGGCTGGGGACATCCGCGGACGATGAGGCGAGGTTCTCGGCGCTCGGATTCATCAGCCATTGCTGCGTGGACCCGGCTGACTCGGATCACATCAGACCGACGACGCTCAGCCGCCGGCCTCCGAAAGGACCACCAGCGTCTCGGGGCGAACGCCGTCCTTCTTCATCGCGTCGGCGGCCTCACCGGATTGCATCGCCTTCTCCCAGGTGTCCATGTCCGGGGTCTCGACGATCAGCCCGACCTTGTTCGAGCCCTCCGGATCGCGGAACGTCCGCACCGTGATTCCCAGCGGTCCAAAGATCTCCTCGCGCACCGGAGAGCTGGCCCAGTGGTCGACGTCGTCGACTTCGTGAAAGACAAACAGGGTTTCCATACCGCCTCCTCGTTCCCACGATCAGCTCATGGGGGTCGATTTTCGGGCACCGTATTCGAATCACTGCGGCGAGAGCACGTTGCGTTGGAGTAGGGTCTCTCGCAGGGATGGCTGGGACCAGGTCAAGAGCCGCTGTCGTGCTGTCGCTCGTCGCGGCGAGCCTCATCGTCGGCATCTCGTCGGTGACGAACGCCGGCGCGGCGAAGCAGAAGCCGGCCACGGCCGAGGGCCTCTACGTCCTCAGCGCCGAGTCGGGCGCGCTCGACCGCGTGCCGGGCGGTGGCCGGCGGACCTTCGAGCTCGTGGTCAACGATCCGAACGGCGACGTGGTCAGCTTCACCGACCGCCCGCAGCGCCGCGCGGGCCATCTACCGGTCAAGCGCTTCGTCAACAACTGGGCGCGCTACGGCTTCAAGCAGGACCCTCCCAACGCCGCGCTGGTCATCGCCGACGCCCCCGATAGCCGCGACGTCCTCGTGGTCGAGCTGATCAACCCGCATCTGCGCGACGACGGCGGGCTCGCGTTCAGGGCGAAGGTGCTGAAGGGCAGCTCGAGGGGGGCGCTGACCCGGTTCCGCGGCCGTGCCGACCGGCGGGTCGCCGCCAGCTTCGGGGAGTTCAGTCTCTTCATCGACCCGAGCGAGGAGGACTACGTCGTCAACCTTCAGCTCAAGTCGGTGGCGAACGACTTCGTGAACTTCGACGGATTCGGGATCCGCTTCCTGAACGCATCGATCTCGCAGGTGGCCAGCATCAAGACGACTGGTCCGGCCGACTACCGCATCGGGTCCCCGAAGAGCTTCCGAATCACGCCGGTCGGCAACCCCGGCAGCCCCGGCGCACCGATTGACGCCAGCATCACCTTCTATGTGACCCCCAACTCCGGTCAGAGCATCGACGGCTTCACGCAGCTTCAGGCCGGAGCATCGGGGTCGATGTTCGTCTACAGGCAGGGCACGAGCTACCAGTACAACGATCCGATCGAGACCGGGACCAGCGAGCTGAGCTTCTCTTGGCCGCTCGCGAAGTAGCGCCTAGGCCTTAGACGGGCTGCCGCCGATCAGCTCCTCGATCCGGCGCTGCCTGGCGCGCCAGCGCCTATCGCGCTCGGTCGCCTCCTCGAGCTTGGCGCTCCCCTCCTCGTAGCGGCGCCGGCCCCATATCGACCACGGCCGGCCGAGGCGGATCGCGGCGGTCCAGGCGACGAACGGGATGAACATGCCCGCGAGCGTCGACCAGACCTTGCCCTTGAGGCCCGCGATCACGCAGGCGCCGAGGTTGATTGCCGTCGTCAGGGCGACGGCGATCACGGTCTCCCCGCCGCCGGTGTCCACGGGCGCCAATCCGAGCACGAAGCCTCCACCGATGATCGTCGCGACGATCATCGCGTCGACCGAGCTTCGGCCCTGCTCGGACCAGTAGACGTCCTCGAGATGGAGCCATAGCGCGAACTCGTCGATCGTCAGCCCCGCCCCGATGCCGAACAACCCGGCGAGGATCTCGAGCCACGGCGAATCGGGCTGGAGCACGAAACCGAGAAACCCGCTCAGCATCATCACCACGATCCCGAACACGAGGTGATGGATGTGGAGGCCGCTGCCGGTCTCGACGTTGCCCGGCCACCACGACACGCGCGGGCTGCGGATCAACCGCGTGCTCATACGGATGAACCCGAACGAGAGCAGGAACCCGCCGAGCAGAACGAAACCCGCGCGTTGGCCCTCGCTGCCGAGGAAGTCGCCGCCGGTGTCGATGGTGAGCTCGGCGAGCACCATGGCCGGCGACCGGGTTTTCTAGATCCCCGGCGGGTGCTTCGGCGCTTCGCGCCTGTTGCGGTAGGCGTGCTCGCAGTTGGTCGTGAAGTCGAAGCGGTCGATGATCGCGATGTCCTCGCCGGCGCCGCAGTCGATCCTGTCGCGGGCCCCGTCGTGGGCCGAGAAGCGATCGTTGCCCCTGCCGCCGCGGAGGTGGTCTTGGCCCTGGTTGTCGAACAGCTTGTCCTTGCCCGTGCCGCCGTGCGCGAAGTCGTTGCCCTTGCCGGTCAGGATGTCGTCGTTTCCGTCGCCGCCCTTTGCCATGTCCTCCCCGTGTGCGGCGTGCATCAGGTCATCGTGATCGCCGCCGGACAGCGCGTCGTCGCCGCGGCCCGCGTGCAGGTGATCGTCGCCGTCGCCGCCCGAGAGCCGGTCGTCGCCGCGGGCCCCGATCAGCGCGTTGTCGCCCCCGTCGCCCCGGAGCGAGTCTTTGCCGTTGTCACCCTTCGGCTCGAGGCGCGGCTGTGCCTGGGCGGCCGTCGCGCCGCGCGCGCCTTCGCCGTCGGCGCCGTCGCGCCTGTTCGTAAGCAAGCAGTTCCAGAAGACCCTCGCCGCCCTGACGTAGAACAGCCCCCAGTTGGTGACCTTTACGGCGATCGAGTTGTAGCCCGGCTGGCCGGTCGGGAGCTTCCCGTTCTTGGGCCAGTAGGCGTTCAGGGCCCCGGACCACTGGACGAACGCGCCGCCGCCACCGGACCAGTCGACCCAGTAGTCCCAGTCCCAGTTGACGGAGCCGTTGTAGTAGTCCGACTCGAAGATGATCGTGTTGGGCGGGCACTGGACGGTCTCAGTGGCCGGGAGATCATTCGCGAGCGGGCTCGTGGTCGGGCCACCGAGAATCAGGGTGCTCTCCTGGTCGGAATCGGGAATGAACGACACCGCCTCTCCGCAGACACGCCCCGAGACCGTGAACCCGACCGGGTCTCTACCGGCGTCAGTCGTCGGACACGGGTCGTCATAGGTAGCTCCTGCCGCGCCGGGCAGAGCCGTGAGCGCGAGCAGGGCAGCCGCTGCGACCGTAACAAACGCCGCTCCCGTTCTCCAACTCCGCGCCATGCCCGCCGAGCTTACCTACCGGCGGCGATCAAGCCGCCGATGTAGAGCTCTCCCCGGGCGCGACGGGCCCCACGGCCGCAGTGCAAGTCGAGCTCCAGGTCGAGCTCGCGGCGCCCCGTGTCCAGTTTGCGATCCAGCACGCGGCACGGTGCGTCAGCCGGGTGGGCGCGCACGTGGACCAGCGGCTCGACCTTGCCGGGCGGCTTGTCGAGGCGGACGCGCACGGTGCCCTCTCCCTCGCCGAGGGGGAATTTCCGTGTGATCGACTTGCGGATCTTGAGCCTCGCCGTCGTTCCGCGTTCCAGCCCACGGCAGCGGAGCTTGAGGTTGACGAGGCCGCGGCCGTCGATCACCGGGACGTGCAGCCGCCGAGCCACGCAGTCGGCGTCGGCGGGCTGTGTCGAGAACAGGATCGCGGGCGGACGCTGGCTGCTCTTCGGGTGCTTGAAGTGGAGCCGGAGGTGGTTGGTCCCGTTGCGGAGCTTGATCCGCTTGCCTCTGGTCAGGGACATCTGCTGCGTGGCGGCGCTCTCGCCGGCGGCGGCCGTTGCTCCGGCGCCGCGGCTCGACGATGTCCTGGTGTCGTTGTACCAGCCGAACCCTTCGCCGACGGCCGCGTCCCACGACGCTCTGCCGCGGAACAGATTGGAGATCCACTTTCCGAGGGCGAGGAGCGGACTCCCGGTGTATCCGCCGTAGGGGAAGAGCGCGGTTTCCGACGTGCACGAATAGATGACGCGGATGTTGATGTCGCGCGAGCTCCAGTCGGTGGTCGTGACCGTGAAGCGCGTCGGGTTCGACCCGAGCGCCTGCTTTACGTAGGCGTTGCTCGAGGACGTGAAGCTCCTCGTGGCGCTGGACGCGTCGGCTGGGACCGCGACCCAGTTCGTCGCCGATCCGTGCCCGCATTGGTAGCTGTCGGTATTCGTCGTATCGCCCCTGACGATCACCTGCGGCCCCAGGTACGCGGTCTCTCTGCCCGTGATCGTCCCCCCTCCCAGCAGGTTGGCCGTCCTCGTTCGGGAATTGATTTCGGTGTCGTAGCTGCCGGGGTAGAAGTCGGCGCCGGCGTCTGCCGTCAGGCCGATGAAGGTCACCAGCCCCGCGATGACGACGAGGGGAAGGTTGAGTCGGGTGAGTGTCGGCCGGGTGCGTCGCATCAGATCTTCGGCATCTTCTTCGGCGCTTCGCGCTTGTTGGCGTAGGCGTGCTCGCATCCCTTGGTGACGTCCTTCCCGTCGGTCAGGGCGATGTCCTCGCCCGGGCCGCAGTCGATCCGGTCGCGATTTCCGTCGTGCGTGGAGAAACGATCGTTTCCCGGGCCGCCGCGGAACGTGTCACGCCCCTCGTTGTCGAAGAGCTGGTCGTCGCCGGCGCCGCCGAGCGAGGTGTCGTCGCCCTTGCCGGCGAGGATGTCGTCGTTTCCGTCGCCGCCCTTGGCCAGGTCGTCCCCGTGCGCGGCGTGGATCAGGTCGTCGTGGTCGCCGCCCGAGACCGTGTCCCCGCCGGGTCCGGCGTGCAGGTGATCGTCGCCCGCGCCACCGGAGAGCCGATCGTCGCCCTTCAACCCGGCCAGCGCGTTGGCCTGTTCGTCTCCCTCCAATGTGTTGTCGGTGTGGTCGCCGGGGCGATGGAGGCCGGGCGGCGGTGCGCCCGGAACCGTGCCGGGTTCGAGCGTCGCCCGGCCGGTCGAAGCTCCGGCGGGCGCGCAGACCCAGAACACCCTCACCTTGAGGTCGTTGTAGACGTTCCAGTTGCCCAGCCCGGCCTTCATCGTGGTCCAGCCGTATCCCGAGGGGAGGACTCCGGCGATCGGAAAGGTCACGGAGAGCCCATCCCACTGGACCCAGGCGCCGCCTTCGACCCAGAAGTCCCATTGCCACATGTAGGCAAACGTGTGGGGGTAGTCAGCGGTCCCCCAGATGATCGTGTTGTTGGTGCACTGGTCGGGATCGGAGGCCGGAACGTTCCAGGACTGAGACTCGGGATAGTCCACATCCAGAGGCAGGGAGGCCTTCGTCCCGAAGTACCCGTTGTCATAAGCCGGGACCGTCTGCACGTCGGGGCAGACGAGGAACGTCTGATCGGGTCCCTGGCAGCGCTCGTCGCTCCCGGTCCGCGCCTGCGCCGTGCCGGGGAGGGAAGCGAGCGCGAGCAGTGCTGCCCCAATCACCGCCACAAACCCGGATCCGATTCCTCGACGCGTCATCGTCTCTCCTAGATCTTCGGCAGCTTCTTCGGCGCTTCCCGCTTGTTGCGGTAGGCGTGCTCGCAGCCCTTCGTGACGTCCTTGCCGTCGATCAGCGCGATGTCCTCCCCCGGGCCGCAGTCGATCCGGTCGCGGTCTCCGTCGTGGGTCGAGAACTGATCGTTGCCCGGACCGCCGCGGAGGACGTCCCTGCCCTGGTCGTCAAACAGCTGATCACCGCCGGCGCCGCCCTTCGAGACATCGTTGCCCTTGCCGGTGAGGATGTCGTCGACGCCGCTGCCGCCCGACGCCACGTCGTCGCCGCCGGCGGCGTGCAGCAGATCATCGTGATCGCCGCCTGAGAGGCTGTCGTCGCCGCCTCCCGCGTGCAGGTGATCCTCGCCGTCGCCGCCCGCGAGCCGATCCTCGCCGCCTTGCCCGATCACCGCGTTGTCGAGCGCGTCTCCGCGCAGGCGGTCGTCGCCGTCGTCACCGCCGCGCTGCTGTCCGAGCGTCGACGGCGGCAGGGTCGACGCCGCCTGGCGGCCGTCCGCCTTGACGGCCGGGACGCCCGAGCCGGGCGCGGGGTAACAGATCCAGAAGACCCGCGACTTGACCGGGTAGTAGACGTTCCAGTTGTCGAGGCTCGCCCGGATCGAGGTGACGCCGAAACCCTCTGACCCGGGCCACGGGACGCCGCCGTTGGGCCATTCGCCGGGCAGGCGTCCGTTCCATAGGACCCAGTCGCCGCCCTCGACGTAGTAGTCCCAGGACCAGAGGTAGGCGTAGGAATCGGAGTGCTCCCAGGTGCCGCCGATCAGGTACTTGCCGTCCTGGCTCTCCCTGGGGCCGGACACCGGGCACTGGCGCGGCTCGTCGGCCGGGAGCAGCCTCGCCAGATTCGGCGCTCCGGGGATCGGCAGGATGTCCTCGGGACCGCCGAGGTCGGCGGTCTCGTAAGCGCCGATCGTGGTGAGCTCCGTGCAGACCCCCGTCGTCGTCTGGGACACGCCCGCGCCTGTTGCCGCGCAGCGGAAGTCGGTGTCCGTCCTCGCCTCTGCCGCATCCGGAACTGCAGCGACCGCGAGCACAGCGGCCGCCGCGATGACGACGAACCCGGATCCAACCCTGTGTGCCCTCATCTCTCTTCCCTCCCGCTAAGTGGTTTCGCTGCCGCTCTCGCAGTCGCGTCCGTCGTCCTCGCCCCCACCGCCCACGCAGACGTCGCGGTGCTTGCCGGCCCGGATCAAGTCGTTGCCCGTATGGCCGATCAGCTTGTCCCTGCCGTCACCGCCGTGGAGGAGGTCGTGCCCCGCGCCGCCGCAGATCGAGTCGTGGCTCCCGAGGCCGATCAGTTTGTCGTTGCCAGCCCCGCCGACGATGACGTCCCTCCCCGTCGTGCCGCGAAGCAGGTCGCGCCCCGAGGTTCCGACGATCGTCGCGAGCTTGCCGTCGCAGCTCGGGCACGACGAGGTGTCCTGATCCTGGGTCTCGTCACCGAGGCCGTCCGCGTCGCAATCGGGCTCGAGGAAGGCCGAGACGCTGAGCTGGACGGTCGGGGCGGCGTTGGCGAAGTGGATCGCGGGCGCGCCGGGGAGCAGGTCCCCGGGATTGAAGTGGTAGCCCCAGGCATCGCTCTGCTGGGTGCGGGTGCAGTAGGCGTCGGCGAGGAGGTAGAACCCGATCACGTCCTTGCCCTCGACGGGGATCTGGGCCGGGTAGCTGGTGATGCCGTTGGCGGGCGCGGTGACGGCCGGGTGCTCGCCGACGATCTCGTACCTGCCCGCGGGTACGGCCGGGCGACCGACCTTGAACTTGAGCTGTGCGGGGGCGGGGCCCGGGTTGAAGCTCCACCGCGTGATCACTCCCGCGTGCGGGACCGCGTACGCATTGCCGCCCGGGGTCGACGTCTGCAGCCAGATGCCGTTCGCGAGGCAGCTCGTGTCGGTCGAGGGAGCAACCGGCTGCCCGATCTTCGTCGCCGCGCCGGCGGCGGCAGCATGGATCCCGAACGCGGCAATCGCGGCTCCGATTGCGCAAACGCGAATCACGCGCCTTCCGTGTCCCAACATAAATCCCTCCACGATCGCGCGCAGTCTATGCGATGAAGAACTCCCCGGCGCCAGTTGTCGTCATAGACTGGCGCGGCCTTGGTCGCCTACGACTCAGCGCAGTGGAGCGAGCTCTTCGTCGCCAGCGCGGGCGCGGCGGCGGCGCTCGCGGGGCTCGTGTTCGTCGCGGTCTCGATCAACCTCGAGCCGATCCTCGCCGGCAAGGGTCTTCCCGAGCGCGCGCTCCAGACCGTGCTGATGCTGGCGATCGTCGTCGTGATCTCGATCGTCGGGCTGATACCTGGCCAGGATCACGTCGCGCTCGGGGTCGAGCTGCTCGTCGTCGCATCCTGTTACACCGCCGCCCTGGCGCTCACCGCGCGGCACACCCTGCCCGACCGCGGCAAGCCGCGGAGCTGGCTCGTCGGCCGGGTGCTCCTGCTCGCCCTCGGGGCGGTTCCCTTGCTCGTCGGCGCGCTCAGCCTGCTCGCGGAGTCAGGCGGCGGCCTCTACTGGATCGGCGCCGGGGTGATCGGCGCGATCGCCGGCGGGGTCACGAACGCCTGGGTCCTCCTGGTCGAGATCCAGCGCTGATCAGCGGCGCTTGCCGCGCTTCTGCTTCTTCTTCTTTTTGCAGCCGCGCATCTTCTTCTTGGCCCCCCGGCGCTTGCGCTTTCCGCACTTGCGCCGCTTCCTGCCCTGGTAGACGCCGTCGGCGCTCGCGCTGCCGGCGCCGGCGGGAGGTGCCTGCCCCACGCCGGGCCAGGTGTCGTTGGTCATCCGCAGCGCGAAGAAGCCGGCGTAGCCGTCCGAGTACCAGATCTCCTTGCGCTCGGGCGCGAACGTCGGAGCGGCCATCGCCCAGTTGCTGGCGCCCGGCGGGAAGCTGGTGCCGCCCGGGACGATCCGCGGCCTGATCGGCGCGTTGAAGTAGGCGATCTCGCGCGGATTGAACGGATCGCGGATGTCGAAGATCCGCAGACCCGAGAGGATCATCGAGCAGGCGACGATGCCCGGGTTGTTGGTGCGCGGTACGGCGCAGTAGTGGGCGGCGTAGCCGCCGAGCGGGTTGCCGGCCCCGACGTCGCCGGAGATCTCCTCGAAGTTCTCCTCCTGGTGGACGTCGAGGCGCAGGTTTGACACGACGCGGGGGTTCTTCTCGTCGCCGATGTCGATGATCCGGCCCGCCCCCACCTCACTCAGGGTTCCGAACTCGTCGACCTCGACGATGTACTCGTGGCCGTCGATCGTCACCGGGATCGCGTTCTGGGGAATGCTCATGCCTTCCCACTCCAAGCGTGAGATCTCCGGGAGCCGGGGGTTCGGAGTTCGCGCCTGGACCTCCGAGGTGTCGACGATGATCAGGCCGGAGCCCGTGCCCGCGACGTAGGCGCGGTTGCCGTCGTCGGAAATCGTGAGCCCGTGCGAGTCGTACTGGGCCGCGACCAGCGGCACCGTCAGCGAGGGGTTTGAGATGTCGACGGGCACCAGGGTCCGGGTCGAGGGCGACGCGGAATAGAACGTCTTCCCGTCCGGCGACATCCCGCTCTCATGGCCGAAGAGCCCCGTCGGCAGCGTCGACCTCAACGCGGGGTGGCGGCAGTCCTGGGAGACGTCGTAGACATCGACGATCCCGGGGAGAAACGCAGGGTTGCCGGTGACCGCGGCGAGCAGGCCACGCTTCTCGTTCAGGACGAGGGACTCGTGCGGCGAGAGCATCGCGGGCGTTATCAGCCGGTCGCTCAGCACCGGGTTCGCGGGGTCCGACATGTCCATGACGTTGACCCCGATCAGGCCGTCGAGGATGTTGGTCGGGAAGAGCAGCGTCGTGTCGTAGTAGGCGCACTCGTGGCCGGCGTCGTCGACGTAGCGAAGGACCTTGAAGCCGCCGACGCTGCCGAGGACCTCGTCGAAGCCTGGGACCGAGTCGAGGAGCGAGCTCGGCCTCGCGAACTTTCCGACGAGCTCGGTGTTGCAGGTGAACCCCTCCGCGGCGCGCCCGCTCGCGTGATCTTCGGGACTCACCCGGCCCTGCAACCCCGTCTCCGGTCGCGACCCGGGCCCGCACGGTCCTTGGGGTGTCGGTGTCAGCGGCGGCTCGGAGGCGCGGGTGTCGGCGAACTCCGCGGGCTCCGTGTACCGGTACTCGACGCCCAGCTCCCGGGCAAGTTCCTGTCCATCGGGCTGCCTCTCGGCGGCGACCGGCATCGCGAGGTAGGCGATGAGGCCGCTGGCTGCAGCGAGTAGAACCAGCGGCAGCCACTGAAGCTTCCCCATCGAGCGCAGGTTAGACCCTAGGCTGGCATGGCGATGCAGCCGCCGTCAACAGCTCTCGTCCGCGCCGTCGTCGCCGCGAGCATCGTCGTTACCGCGTTCCACTTCACCGACAACGCGGTCTCGATCGAGGACTACCCCCAGCCCGACTGGATAACCGAGGCTGTGGTCTTCATCGCCTGGCCGCTCTTCTCCGCGGTCGGCGTCGCCGCGTACCTGCTCTACCGGGACGGCAAGTTCCCGCTCGCGAGCTGGCTCCTGCTCGCGTACGCATTCGCCGGGATCAGCAGCCTCGGGCACTTCCTCTCCGGATCCCCGGACGAGTTCACGACCCGCGGCCTCGTCTCCGTCTTCGCGGACGGCACGGTGGGGGTCGCCGTGCTCACCGTCGCCCTCTGGTCGCTCAGATCCCGCGGAGCGCTCAGCCCGTCAGCTTCTTGACATCGCGGGCGCTCCGAACCAGCTCGTCAGCGCGTCGGCGAGTGCCGGATCGGTCGGCTCTCCCACCCAGGCCACGTATCCGTCGGGGCGGACCAACACCGTGGCGGGAGCGGTGACCTCCCCGAGCGCCGGTAGCTCCCACGTACCCTCGTACCTGGCTTCGATCGACTGAACCCGATCCGCCCACGGGGTGATCTCGAAGCCACCGGGCTCGCCGAGGTTGAGCAGCAGCGGACGGGCGTCGTGCAGGAGCGTGAAGACGCGCACCGGGCCGTCAGCGGCGACGAGGTCGAGGTCGGGCATGCGCCGCCCGAGCAGCGGGTGTCCCTCGCCGAGGTCGTAGTGAATGTCGAGACCGGACGCCCTCGCGGCGAACCGCTTGCGCGGCTCGTCCATGCTCAGCATCTCGGAGATCGAGTCGCGCAGCGCCTTGAGGCGCTCGTCGGCGGGACGGTTGAGCGCCGTCTGGGCCATCGTGCTCTGCAGGACGCGGGCGGCGACCGGGTGGCGCTCGGCGTGGTAGCTGTCGAGGAGACTTTCCGGCGAGATCCCGTTCACCACCTGGGCGAGCTTCCAGCCCAGATTGACCGCATCCTGGACGCCGGTGTTGAGGCCCTGTCCACCGACCGGGGAATGCACGTGTGCGGCGTCGCCGGCGAGCAGCACCCGCCCCTCCCGGTAGGACGCCGCCTGGCGGGTCGTGTCGGTGAACCTGGAGATCGAGGTGGGACTGTGGACCCCGAAGTCGGTCTCGTACACGGCGATCAGCGCCTGACTGAGATCGGCCAGGGTGGGTTCACCCCCTGTCCGCGGCTGGTCTTCGGTCACCATCATCCGCAGCGGCCCCTCGTCCGCGAAGACGATCTCGCCGTCGCGGATCTCGTAATCCAACCTGCCGAAGGAATGGATGCCGCGCTCGTCCCGGCGGATGCCCAACTCCGGCTCCTCGGCCGTCTCCGCCTCAGCGATCAGGGCGCTGGTCGTCGGACCCCACCCGGGGAACTCGATCCCGGCCTGCTTGCGGACCAGACTGCGCCCCCCGTCGCACCCGACGAGGTACTCGGCCCGCAGCGACTCGCCGTCGGACAGCTCGACGTCAACGCCGGCGTCGTCCTGCGCGAACCCGGTCACCTCGCGTCCGCGATAGAACGTCACCGGCTGCTCGTCGACCCAGCCGGCCAGGATGCGCTCGATCTCGTTCTGCCACAGCCCGAGGCCGTAGGCATGCCGGGTGGGAAAGTCACTGATGTCCAGTCGGGCTTCGCCGAAGCCCGCGACCTGGGCCTCCTGGCCCTCCGAAAGGAACCGATCCGCGATCCCGCGCTGATCCAGAACCTCGATCGTCCGCGAGTGCAGGCCGCCCGCCCGGCCGCCCGGCATGTCCTGGTTCGCGCGGCGCTCGACGACGGCGACGTCGACGCCCGCCAACGCCAACTCGCCCGCCAACATCAGCCCGGTCGGGCCTCCTCCGGCGATCACCACTGCGTGCTCGGTCATCACTCACACCTCCGTGTGTTCGTGGTTCGGCGGGCGGTTATACGGCACATCTCAGGCCCTCATGAGGCGTCGCCGTGCGGTATAAATTGTGTGTGGCGGGAGGGGGCTTTCGGAACGGGGGTTCCGCCTCGGCGCGACCCCATGTCATCTAGAGTCGCTCACCGATGACGAGTCTTGCCGTAGACGGCGTCGACCTGCATTACACGGAGCTCGGTGCCGGCGATCCTCTTTTGCTCGTTCACGGCACGGGGGCATATTCGGCGATCTGGGGCGAGGTTCCGGCGCTGCTCGCCGCCTCCCACCGGGTGATCGTCTACGACCGCCGCGGCTTCGGGCGCTCGCAAGGGGAGCTCGCGGCGAACCCGCACCGGCACGTGCTCGACGCGGCCGCCCTGCTCGAGCACACGGACGCCGCGCCGGCGGTCGTCGTCGGCTGGAGCGGGGGCGGCGTGCTCGCGCTCGACCTCGCCGCGAGCCGGCCCGACCTGGTCCGTTCGCTCGTCCTGATCGAGCCCGCCTTCCATTTGGCGCTCGGCCCGTCGGTCGGAATGCTGCGGATGTTCGCCCGGGTGCTCGGCGCGCGGGTCCGGCGTGACAAGCGCGCGGCGGCGACCGCGATCTACCGCTGGGCGAACTCCTACACGACCGGCGGCAACGCCTTCGACCGCCTCCCGGCCGAGGAGCAGGACGGGATGCTCGCCCACGCGCCATCGACCGTGCGCGAGATGGACCAGCTATCGCGGCCGGTGCCCGCGTCACGCGTCGTGCGGGATATCGCCTGCCCGGTGACCTGCGTCCAGGGGACGCTCAGCGAGCCCGTGTTCCCGCGCTCGATCAAGAAGGTCGAGCGCCTACTCCCGCGGACGCGCGTCGCCCACATCGACGGCGGAGCGCACATGCTTCACCGTGACCGGCCCGAGGAATGGACACGGGCCGTGCTCGAAGCCGCCGCTCCCGCGGGCGCTTCCCCAGCGTAGGCCCTTGGCTGCGGATCAGCTCGGGGCGGGCCGCAGCGGCTCGGAGCCGTCCCAAGCACCGGCTGCATCGCGGACCATCCCGAAAAACTCGCGCAAGGCCTCGTTGTCGGCGTGAATCTCGATGTCGTGGCCGAACGCGGCCGACGCGTCGTGGAGCGTCGTGTCGAGAGGGCCCATCTGGGAGCTCAGGTACTCGGACAGACCCCGCTCGTCGAGATCGCCGCGCACGTCCCGCACCGACTCCGCGGGCACCACGTAGCCGACGTGGTGGACCCGGGGCCGCGGGGCCGCGAACCTCTCCTCGACCCGATCCGGCGCCAAGCGGGCCGGCTGGATCAGCTCGATCGCGCCGCCGGCGCCGAATCCGAACGCGGAGTTATGGACGAACTCCGCCGGCTCGCCCCGCGATAGGACGTTTTCGAGAGGCACCTCCTCGACCAGGAAGAACGGACCCGCCCCGAGCTGCTTCGCCAGCCGCTCCACGGTCGCCTCGATGTCGTCGACGACGTAGGCGAAGTGGTGGGGCTCGCCGAGTTGCGGTCTGGACAGGTCCTCCGGCATGCTCGTCGTCAGCTTCCCAGAAGCGGAAGCCGCCGGCTCAGCGGCCGCGCTACCCGCCCGGGGCGGACTTGTTCGGGGCGAGCAGGCCGCCGTAGATCCGCCCCATCCCAGACTGCGTGAGATCTGCATCGCATCCGAGCTACGGCCGCCCGATCACGCAGACCGCGGGAACCGGGCGCAGGTCCTCGACCAGCACCCTGTCAACGGAGAATCCCCCCTCGCGCAGCCGGTCGGCGAGCTCGTTCCCAAGGTCCTGGGGTCGGTCCGGCGCGGAGTGGCGCGCGTCCCAGAAGATGTAGACGGCCCCATCCCGGGAGAGATGCTCGCGGACGGCAGCGAGGGCCTCCACCGGCTGGAGCCAGAAGGGAGCGACGTTGAAGGCGAAGACCTTGTCGAAGCGCCGATCGCCGAAGTCCGCGTCCTCCAGCGCGGTGGACTCGAGCACGGCCCTGCCCTCGTCGACGTGCTCGCGGTTCCTCCGCGTGGCCGTCGCGATCATCTTGGATGAGCGGTCGATCGCGGTGATCGTGCCCGTCGCCAGCCTCTCGCAGACCAGGGAGACGGCGACGCCGTGTCCGCAGCCGACCTCGAGCAGGCGGTCGGCCGTGCCGACCTCCAGGGTGTCGACCGCCCAGATGAACCGCTCCGATGCCTTGCCTGCCACGCCTCAGGAAATGAGCGTTACTTCTACTTCTACTTCTTTTTCTTCTTGCACTTCTTCTTTTTCTTCTTCTTGCACTTCTGCGCCGGCGCGGGCGTGAGCGAGGTCGTTGGTGTGAGCGTGGGCGTCGGGGTGGGCGGCGGGGTGGGCGGCGGAGGCGGTGTCACGTCGGGCGCGACGTCCAGGGACCATCCACCGGGTATGGAGCCGGAGTCGGTGGCGGTTAGGTCCGTCACGTAGAGCTTCCAGGTGCCAATCGCCGAGAGGCCGTTGAACACCGACGCGAACGTCGCGATTCCGCCTAGGCCCGGGCCCGGATTGCCGTATGAGACGGTCGGTCCGGGCGGGGGGAACGAGTGGTTGAAGACGCAGTGGGAAGTGGGCTGAAATATGCCTGTCGTCAGGGCGGCGAGCTCAGGGAGCTCGGTGCCTGAGGCGTCGTCGAACGTCAGGTTCACCCCGGCCACGTCGAAGGCGCTGCCGGAGCAGCCCTGAATCCTCAGGGCGTGGCCGCTCGGTGCGACGAGTGCGATGGACACGTCTGTAGGGGCCGTATGGGTGAAACCGTCCAGCCCGATGTTCACGTCGGTGATCGGCCCGGCTGTCCCGCTCACGGTGATGCTGGATGGGTAAGGGTCGGCGGGTGCCGCCGAAATCCCGATGTTGATCGGTGTGTCGTTGTTGTACGTGGTCGCGCCGGCGACCGGAGCCGCGATCAGCGTCAAGGCGGCAACCGAAAGGACGATCCCGTCCACCAAGGTCATCCGTCGCATCCTGCCTCCCTCGAGTTGAGTTCCGAACCCTGGGCGCCAGTCTACGACACTTTCGTCTTGTCGTCGCCGCTCCGCCCGTTCACTTCCGTCGAGGACGCCACCCCTTCGAAAGCGCGCCCAACTAAGGGTGATCTGATGATTCACGCGCCGGCCTCGCGAGAGACCAGCTCACACCTTTGAACACGGGTCGTTCACAACAATGCTGCTTGCGTCTCCGGACGCAATACTGCACCGGCGATGTCGAAAGAGAACGTGGAGATCGTGCGGCGCGGCTACGAGGCGTACGAGAGGGGCGATCTCCCTGCGCTTATCGCTCAGCTTGATTCGGGACTGGTCACCTATCGGGCCCCGCCATTTCCGGATGCCGGTACCTACCACGCCCCTGAGGGGATGATGCGAGCACTTCTCGACTGGGCTCAGGACTTCGACGAGTTCGCCATGACCGGTGAGGAGTTCATCGATGCACCCCCGAATCAGGTTCTCGTGCGGGTTCATCAGAGGGGGTCCGGGATTCAGAGCGGTGCGGCCGTGGAAGGAGACTTCTGGTTCGTTCACACCGTCCGGGGCGGGAAGTGGACACGGGTCGATATGTATATGCGCAACGATCAAGCCCTCGAAGCGGCCGGGCTGTCGGCGTAGCCGGGGCGTCAAAGACATCCTGTCCCCACCTCGTGCCCCGCTCCGGCTCGCTTCGCCGAGTCCCGCCCCGCCGAGGCCGCGCACGCCCGGTCGCAGGGGTGGAGATCCTTCTCCCAGGTGCGTTCTTCAGTGAAGCCGGAGGGGAGGCGTGCCCGACCGCCATCGAGTTGTCGACGTCGGTCCACGTGTACCGCGCGCCGTGCGTTCGGTGAGACATGGGTCCCTCCATGTTCTCCCTGCCTGAATCGTTGCCGTCCCAAAAGCGCGGCCCAACCAGGGTAGCCCACTAATGCCTCCCCTCACCCGGGTCTACACCGGAAGCTTCTCGCCTTCTTGCACTTCTTAAGCGGTGCCTTCGAGAACAAGAAAGCCCTCCCGAAGGAGGGCTCTCTGGCGGCACGCCCTCAGGCCAGGCGACGCCTGGCGCGTTTCTTGCACTTCTTCTTTTTCTTTTTGTTCTCGACCTTCGCGCACTTCTTGAGTGCTGCAGCGGGTTGCCCGGCGGGCGGAGTCAGGGGGATGAGTGGTGAGGGCGGGAGCGGCGTGGACGAGTCGGGGCGCTGCACGAATTCCGCGGTGGCGGCAAGCGCGGGAGGCGTGGGATCAAGCAGATCGGAGTCGACATCGACCAGGTTGACGGCCGCGGTCGTCTCTCCGGTCGCGGTGACCGGCAGGCGCATCGTCACGCTCGAGCCGGAGGCCAGCGGAGCCGCGACGTCGCAGACAACGTCTTCCGCCGTGAGCCCGAGCGCACACGAGCCGGCCAACCCCGGGACGAATGCGACGGCCGGCGAGAAGGCAGCGGACCCCGGTCCAGAGGATGCGATCTCGAAGCTGACGCGCGGGCCGGCGCCGCCGCGCGCGGCGGAATCTGGTCCGGTGTTGGTGAGAACGACCTCGATCGGCGCGATCTCATCCGTGAACACCGTCTGGCTCGGCGTCGGCGTGCTGAGGTCGAGGTCGGCGCCAGGGACAACGGTGAACTGTCGCGTGGCCCCCGTCTCGGTGTCGACGATGCCGACGTCAAAGGCAGGATCCCAGGTGGCGACGAAGTGGTAGCTTGCCGATCCGAACGTCGCACCCGCAGGCACGGTCACTGGGATCGTCACCGTCTTACTTGTCTCGCCGACGCCGAAGGAAACCCCCACGCTCGGCCCGGGGCTTGTACCGGCGGCGGTGTCGGCGATGAGGGACACGGAGACGCCCGTTCCCTGCATGATGCGACCCGTCCTCGTCAATGTCGCCGTGTACCCGACGGTGGAGCCGGCGCCTCGTGGCACGCTCGTCCCTGCCGCCGGCGCCGTGGTGGTCAGCTGGATCTCAGCGTCGGTAGCCGTATTCGAGACGACCGAGGTCTGCTCCGAGGTGTTCGCCGCGCCGAGGGTGTTCCCGGTTCCGGTGGCGACGGCGACAAGAGTCCTGGGCGCCGCCGGCGGCGAGCTTCCCTCGGTCGAGCTGAGCGGGATGTTCGTCGCGGTGTCCATGCCGATGCGGAGCGTCGCGGACACGCTCTCCTCCGCCACGCCGTCACCGTCGCTCCCGATAGTGATGGCGATGGGGGTGCCCGTTTGGGTCAGGCAAGACACGGGCTGAGTCGTTTCGGCGTTGCATTCTCCCGCGACTCCGAAGATCCCATCGCCTCCGAAAACAAGGATGAACGTTGCGGACTCGGTCGTCTCGAAGGTGACGAAAGAGCTGTAGCCCACTGTCTCACCTCGCTCGATCGTCGAAGGCGCATCAAGGGCGATGCCGCTGAGCGACGGCGTAGCGGCGGCCTGGCCCGGCACGGCGAGCGCGATGCCGGCGACGATGCAGCCCGATCCAAGGGCCACTGCTTTCCTGAGTCGAGACCTCACGTGCTGTCCTCCCCTGCGTTGCTGGCTACGCTCGCCGAGCGAGTATTGCATGCTGTCCCTCGAGGCTGGGGAAATAGCCCTCCGAAGTGAGGGGGCCCTTGGCTGCATTGCGGCGTGGACGTCGACATGCGCGTCTACGACATCTACACGTTTCGTGATGACAAGATTGTTCGGCGGATCAGCTTCACAAACCTGGATGACTCCCTAAATGCCGCCGAGTCGTCGCGGGGGCGTATGAGCTCAACTTGCCCCGGCTAGCTTTGCGGCCTTCCTCCTGCACTTCTTGCGTGCCTTGCCCTTCTTCTTGTTGCACTTCTTGAGTGCCGCGGCGCCACTCGACGCTCCGGTCGCAGCGCCACCCGAGGCGCCGATTGCGCTTCCGGTCGGCGGAGTACTCGCGGGTGGGGGCACGACCGGGGGGGTCTCGAGGAAGGTGCTGGTTTCGCAGGCGATCAACGTGTCGAGGGCCGCGGAGTCGCCCAGCGCGGTATCGACACCATCCCCGCAATCGGCCGTATCAGGAAGGCCGCCGCGGGTCACATCTATGTGATCGTTGCCCAGACCACCGCGAATGAGGTTGGGGTCGATGTCTCCGGTCAGGTCGTCGTCCCCGTCGCCACCCGTGAGGTTGTCGAACTGCCTGGGAACTGAATCCCCGTCAGCGTCGGCGGGACCGTCGTCGGCGATGCTCGCCGTGATCGGATCGGTCCGTCCGGCATAGCTGACGGTATCGCCGACGACGAGCGAATTGCCCGCGCTGAAGGCGTCCGCGCCGTCCGGCCCGGGGTTGGCACCGGTGCCGCCGAACAACGTGTCGTCGCCACCAAGGCCAAACAGCGTGTCGTCGCCCGTCCCGGGACCCCCACGGAGGGCATTCGCCTCCTCATCGCCGGTCAGGGTGTCAGCAGCGTTGCCGCCGGTCACGTTTTCGATGTCCGTTCCGACCTTGTCGTTCTCGCCCACGCCCCCGTCGTCAGGGCTGCCGTCGAGATCGACGATGACGGCGTTCGAGCTGCTTCTGGATGCGTATGTGACCGTGTCGCCGGCGGGGCCATGGGAGCCGCCATTCAATGAGTCCCCTCCGAGCATGTCCGGGGTCGCGGCTGTATTGCCCTCGAGCAAATCGTCGCCGTCGTTACCGAAGAGGTCGTTCTGGTCGCCGTCTCCGAGGAGAATGTCATCTGCCTCCCCGCCCAAGAGGTTGTCGACGGGGGCTCCAATCACATCACCGTCCGTATCCACCGCCCCGCCGATGCTGGCCGTTATGGGATCGGTTCGCGCGCTGTAACTCACGAGATCGCCGCCTGATCCTTGGTTGCCGGCCACGAACGTGTCCGCACCGTCGGGACCCGTGTTCTCTCCGGTGCCGCCGAACAGCCTGTCGTCTTCGTCTCCGCCCGACAGTGTGTCGTTGCCGTTGCCCGGTCCACCGAAGAGCTCGTTCTTTGCACTGTTGCCGGTGAGCGAGTCGTCGTCGCCGCCGCCGATCAGGTCTTGGATGTCGTCGCTGATCGTGTCCCCGCCGGTGTCGTCGCCTATGGCGGTGTCGATGTCAGCGGTGATCGGCGCATCGCGGTGTGCATAGCTGACCGTATCCCCCTCACCCACTGAACCGCCGATGAACGTGTCTGCGCCGTCGGGCACGGACACCGCGCCCCCCTGCAGGAAGTCGCCGGCGGGTCCGCCGTTGAGGACATTGGCATCGTTGTCTCCGAACAACGTGTCCTCCCCGGACCCTCCGGTCAGATTCGCGATCGTCCCCTGCACGTCGTCGCCGCCGCTCTCGAGTGGACCGCCGATGCTCGCGGTGATGTCATCCGTGCGTCCGCCATAACTGACCCTGTCCTCACTGATTCCGGAGGCGTCGAGGAAGGTGTCAGCGCCATCGGCCCCCGCGTTGGTGCCGGTCCCACCGAAGAGCGTGTCTGGGCCCGCGCCGCCCGACAGCGTGTCCGCGCCGGTGCCGGATCCACCTCGGAGGTCGTTGGCAGCGCTTCCCCCGGTGAGAGTGTCGCCTGCCGTTCCTCCGATCAGATTCTCGACGTCGATCTCGACGTCATCGGATTCGCCCGCATCGTCGGCCGCCCCGTCGATGTCGACGATCAGTGCGTCGGCCCGGGTTGCGTAGCTCACAGTGTCCGCCGACCCTGTACCGCCCAGGAAGCGGTCCGCTCCGTCTGTGGCCGTGCCGGGCCCGCCCACCAGCGTGTCGTTGCCACCGGCTCCGTTGAGCACGTTAGCCAGACCCGAACCGGTGATCACGTCTGCCGATGAATCCCCTGTCACGTTCTCGACGCTCGATGTGACGTTGTCGCCCTCGCAGGTTGCCGGGCAGTTACGGCCGTCATCGGGGTTGCCGTCGATGTCGATCGTCATCGGAGCTGCAGCGGTTTGCGTGTAATCGACAGTGTCGGCACCGCCCGCGCCGTGTGCGTCGCCGTTGAAGACTTCGGGACCGTCGTTGTTCAAAAGGGTGTCGTTGCCGCTGGCCCCGTTGAGGGTGTCGACGTCCGCAGCGCCGGTGGTGTTCTCACCGCCGTCAAGAGTGTCGTCGTCGGCCCCGCCGTTGACGGTGTCGTCGCCAGGGCCCCCCGTGACGTCCATGGTGTCGGTTCCATCGTCGCCGGCGTCACCGTTGAGAATGTCGCTTCCCTCACCGCCGTCGAGGCCGTCGACTCCCGGCCCGCCGTTCAGCGTGTCGCCATCGGCGCCGCCACTGATCTCGTCGCCTCCATCCTCCCCGTCGAGGCTGTCCACCCCCGCCCCGCCGAGGATCTCGTCCTCCCCGCCGCCTCCGTCGACCGTGTCGCCGGACGGGCCGGCATCGATCTCGTCGTCGTCGCCGGTGTCGGCGGCCTCGCCGCCCCCGGTGATGACATCGGCGCCGAGGGCTCCGTCGATGTCGTCCCCGTCGACACCGCCGGTGAGGATGTCCGCCTCGTCCGCGAAATCGTCGCCGGCGAACTCGCCGCCGTGGATGATGTTGTTGCCGTCTCCGGCCGAAATGTTGTCTGCGCCGTCCCCCCCGCTGACGATGTCCGAGCCCCCTCCCGTGGTGATGGAGTCATTGCCGTCGAGCGTTCGAATGATGTCGTTGGACACTGTCACGGGGGCGGCATTGGTGATCAGGTCCTGCCCATCGCTGGCGTCGATCACCTCGGAGCCGCTGCCGAGCGAGATATTCGATCCGAAGTCCTTGAACACATCGGCCGAAATCATCGTGATCGAGCCGCCCACTCTGGAGAACTCGACGTCGATCAGCGCCTCTCCGCCATAAGAGCATTCCACGACCGCGCTGCTCATCTGTTCGCACCCAGACCCTGCGGTCGAAAAGTTGCCCACGATTTGCCACCTGTTTCCACTGCCGCCAGGCGCGAGCGGAATGAACCTCACCTGCAGGCCCATCGGCGTTGCCGGATTGCCGTTCTCCGCCGCGATGTCGAGCTCGCCGCCAGAGACGGACACGTTCACGGCGACGGCGTTTGCGGCTGCTGGTATTGCCGATGACCCCGCGAGGCATGCCATGGCAACCGCGAGGATCAGGCTGCCGCGGCGCTTCCCCACCCGTCCGATCGATCCCGAGCCCATCCGATTCTCCGAACTCCCCGTCCCCGGGGGTTGAGTCAAGTCGGAGGCCAATCAGATGGCGAGTCAGTCAGACGTCGATCGGCTTGTCAGCCGTCCAGCTCCCGTCCCAACGGTGTGTGACGACCGTACCAGGTATTGGGGAGGCTAGATCGTCGGGCCTGAACCGGAAACCCCCTCGCTACCGCTCGAGGATCCCAGCGACCTATTCGTCCCCTAGTTCTCGGATCCGGTCGCTGCGAGCGCGCGCTGCCAGCCATCGTGCTCCATGAAGAAGTCTTGTCGTGCGACCTTGCCGCGCGGCGAGAGTTGGTACGCAGCACCCAGATCGTTGCGCATCGTCTCGACGCCCGAGCCGCGGCCGCAGCTCGAGAAGTTGATCTTCACCGCCATCCGCTCGCCCCTGTCGACCAGCTCGAGGACCTCCCACCCCCATTCGCTGAACACATCGTCGAGCTCGGCGAACATCTCCCGGATGCCGTCGTGGCCGCGATAGGAGGCGCGCAGCCCGGTCGCTTCCATCCCGCTGGTGCGAACCTCGGTGTCGGGCTCGTAGCCGAGCAGAACGACTTCCACGTCGCTGCGATTGACGGCCGCGAACATGCCGGCCAGATACCGGTCAAGCAACCGCTTCCTGTTCTCAGAGTCAGGTGGCAACTTGGTGAGCCTCGAGGCGACGATGTCGCTAAGGCGCGGTGCCCGCAGCATCACCCGGTCGAGGTTGGAGCGGCCCGCTACTTCTTTTTCTTCTTCTTGACGCATATGCGTTTGCGCTTGACCTTCTTCAGTTTCGAGCCCTTCTTGCATCTCGTGGACACGGACTGCGACTGAGGTATCGAGGACGGTGATGCCGGGGATGACGAGACAGGGCCCGGGAAGGCGAGGGATGGTGGGACCTGCAATTCGACGGCTCCGATGTCACAGACGCCGTTCGCCCCGCCCCGCGCCAGGCCGCGTTGGTCGGCCGCCGCGCATGCGGCGCCGCCGCTACCCGGCGGCGCCGGCTGCCGGCGTCGACGGCCGTACTCGATGCTCGCGGAGCATGGGTCAGCGTGGCGCCGCCGTTCGCGCCCAGGAGCCGGAGCTCGGGGTCGATCACCGCCGCGCTCGTGCCGAGCTGATCGCCGCTCGAGGGCGACGCCACGCAGTCGGCCTGGGGACCTCCTCCGAATTGGTTGATCCCGACCAGGTTGTGGCCGACAGAAGTCATGTCCCCGCCGCAGTCGTGGCTCTCATCCCCGCCACCGGCGACGCGATCGAGATTCCCGGCGAGGATCGTGTTGCTCAGGCTGACCAGGCCCGGGGCGCCACGGAAGATCCCGCCGCCGTCGCCGTTGCCGCTGTTATCGGAGTCGGCCGTGTTGCCGACGACCGTGGCGTTGATCAGTCCTGTATCCGCATCGGTGGAGATTCCTCCCCCGAACACTTCCGCCTGGTTGCCGCTCAGGGTCGAATTGATGACGCTCAGGACCTCACCGGCGCCGGACGAGAACAGGATCCCGCCACCGTTGGCGCCGGAGTCATTACCCGAGACGGTGCTCGTCTCGATGCTGACCGAGCCGTCGTCCGAATAGATCCCGCCGCCGTGGCTTTGAGATGCATTTCTGCTGACCGCGCTGTCGACGATGTCGGCATCCTCCGCCACGATTCCGCCGGCATGACTACCAGCGAAGTTGCCACTCACGGTGCTGCTGTCGACGACGAGCGACTCATCGTCGAGCTCAATTCCGCCACCTGAGGTGCCGGCTTCATTTCCGCTCACTTCGCTGTCGGTGACGCTGGCGCCGGCGATGCCGGCGCTGATCCCACCCCCTTGGCTTACAGCCTCGTTGCCGCGAACCGTCGTTTCGGTCAGGTCTATACGTGCACCCCCTATGCCCCCGCCGCCCACGTTGGCCTTGTTGTAGGTCACGGTGCTGCCGTGCACGGATGCGAGGACTCCGGCGCTCAGCCCACCCGAAAACCTCGCCGTATTCCCGGTCGCCAAGCTGTTGATTGCAGTCAGGGTGGTGCTGCTGTGAACGCCACCAGCGGCACCGGAGTTGTTGGCGTCGGAATCTGCGGTATTGCCGCGCAACGTGCTGTCGGTCATCGTCACCGCGCTGTTCCCGAAGACACCGCCGCCGGAGAGTTGTGCGCTGTTCCCGCTCACGCCGACGCGATCGAGGAAGAGCGGGCTTCCGGGCTCGGCGCTGATGCCGCCGCCGTTCTGGGTGGTGGCCCCGTCGTGGACGGCCAGGTCCGAGACCGCCAAGGGGCCCGCAAGGACATGCAGGACGCGATCGAGGGTGAGCGCTCCGTTGCCGTCGATCCCCGTGGCCTCGGCACCGATTCCATCGATCGTCAGCGCCTTCGTCACGTCGAGGTCCCCGCTCGCATTTCCGTTTTCGGTGCCCGGCAGCGAGAGGTCGTAGTCGCCGCCGGCGAGCCTGATCGTGTCGGCGTCGTTGGCAGCGTTGTCGGGGTCGGTGCAGCCCCCGTCGGTCGTATCGTCGTTGGCGTAGCGGACCGCTTCGCGCAGCGAGCAGTCGCCGCCGGCGGCAAGCTCATCGAAGGTGGTCGTGACCGCGATCGCACCGGGAGTCACCTCCGGTGTCGACGCCCCCTCGACAGCGCCGATGTCGCACTGGCCGGCTCCACCCCCGCGAGCGACCCCGCGTTGATCGACCGCCGTACAAGGTTGGCCCGCGCCAGTCCCCGGATAGCCCGCGCCGACCGCCGGGCTGGCCGGGAGCGGGGCGTGCGTCAGAGTCGGCCCGCCGTTGGCGGCGAGCAGCGACAGGCCCGGATCGAGGTTCAGGATGTTTCCGGTCAGTACGCCGCCGATCGTGCAACCGCTCACGCTGCCGAAGAGGTTGTAGCCCTGGGAGTTGAGGGTGGCGCTGCAGTCGTTGCTGCTGCCGCCTCGGTCGCGGTTGCCGGCGATGATCGTGTTTCTCGAGTTCACCGCCGCGATCGGGAGGGCGCGGATCCCGCCGCCGCCGCCGATTGCGTCGTTGTTCGAGTCGGAGGTGTTAGCGCTCACGGTGGCGTTGGAAAGGGTGGTCAGGCCAATGCCGGTCAAGATTCCGCCCCCTTCAGCACGCGCCTCGTTCCCGCTCACGGTCGAGTTGGTGAGCTCGAAGATGCCGGCCGGGGCTGCGAAGAAGATCCCGCCGCCGTCTACCGAGTCGTTTCCTGAGACCGTGCTCCCTTCGACGACCAGGCTTTGGTCGACCACATGAATTCCGCCGCCGCCGGCTCCGGCCTTGTTCCCGCTCACCACTGCGTCGATGAGCGATGCCGGGCCCGTGATCCCGCCTCCGTTGGCGGTGGCGACGTTGCCGGTCACCTCGCTGCCGTCGACGACCAGGAAGCCGGAGCGGACCCCACCGCCGTCGGCGGCGTGGTTGCCGCTCACCGTGCTGTCGACCAGCTCTCCCGAGTAGTAGCTGAATGCCCCGCCACCGCTGGTCGCAGCCTTGTTGCCGCTCACTGCACTGCGAGTCAACTTGAAGCTCCCGGCGAGGATCCCTCCTCCGGCACCGGCGAGACCGGTGGCCCGGTTGGCTTCAAAGGTGCTGTCGGTCACGAACACCCCGCCGGCGCTGATCCCGCCGCCTTCGTCGGCGACATTGTGGCTGACGTCGCTGTCGTCCAAGGTCGCGACGCTGCCGCTGATTCCGCCGCCGGCGCCGAGCGCTGTGTTGCCGCTCACGGTGCTGTCGTTCAGCGTTAGGTCGAAGTTGAACGCAATCCCGCCGCCGTCGCCGCCCGTGGCGTTGGCGCTCACCTCGCTTGACGCGATGGTCAGAACGGTGCCGGACTCATCTCTGATGCCACCACCATTGCCGGCCGCTGAGTCGCCGCCGTGGATCGTCACACCGGAAAGGCTCAACGACGCGGACGGTCGAACGTCGAGAACGCGGTCGAGCGTCAGCTCGCCGTTGCCGTCGATTCCCGTGTTGCCGGCTCCCAACCCGCTAATCGTGACGGTGCTCCGAACGTCGAGATCGCCGCTGGCGTTGTCGTCTTCATCTCCTGACGAGCGAGAGATCGTACTCTCCGCCGCCGAGGTCGATCGTGTCGGGATCGCCGGTCGCGTTGTCGCTGTCGATACAACCGCCCGCGGTCAGATCGTCGTTGGCGTAGCTAACCGCCTCACGGAGCGAGCACTCCCCGCCGGCGGCGAGCTCGTCGACGGTCGTCGTGGGGTTGATCGTCCCGGCCTCTGCCGCCGGAGAGCTTGATCCCAAGCATCGCGGCTCCGAGCGCGGCGATCGCGCTTCCAGAAAACAGGCTGAGACCACAATCCAATCATGTGAGCATGGGCCCGCGGTGACAAGTGCTCTTCCACTTCCGAGGTTCAGCTAAGGCGGAGGCAGAGCAGTCTCGAAGCCTTGACGCGGCTGGTCAGCCGATCAACTCCCGTCCCAACGGTGAGCGACCAGCGTACCGATAATTAGGGAGGTCGTCACGATCACGCTCAGCCGGAGCCAGCGCCCCGCCGAGGGTCCCGGGCGCCGGTAGGGTGATCTGATGATTTCACGCGCCGGCCTTGCGTCCGGCCGCAGAGGGCAAGCGATCGCTCCCACCCGTAACGCCATCCGTCGGCCTCTTTGGCTGCTTGTCGTGGTCGCAACCCTCGCGACATGCGCCGGTCTCGCGGCCGACGCCCGCGCGGACGACTACTACACGAACCCCGCACTGGCGAAGGATGGCGGCAACGTCGTCAGCAGCCGGTACAGGGGCAACTCGTTGGAGTACGCCTGGAAGGGCCCCCGGGTCATCGTGCAGGGCAACAGCACCAACTCGGACTACTACTACTGCCTCGGCGCCGACTCGCCGACCAACTGGGCGGTCGTCGCGGATGACGAAGCCAGCGCGAGCCTCAGCTTCACCTCGACCAGCGACGCCGTCTTCGCGAACGACCAGAGGCGCAACTGGTACTCCGTCACCACCACGAACTGGAGCCCCTACCACGTCAACATCCGGGTGCTCTCATCCTGCACGAACAACACCAGCGTGTTCGGCTACAACGCCGGCCCGGTCTTCGAGTGGCTCGACGAGTGGATCAGCTGGCTGCTCAAGGAGGGTCCCGAGGGAGTCTTCAAGTACCTGCTCAACAAGGCGTTCGGGTGGGAGGATGGGTCGGCGTCCTCGGCCCATGCGTCATCCGCGTCGGTTGCCGCGACAGCGGCGCGAAACGGGAGAAAGCGCTTCGCCCTCCGCAACGGGACGAACAGGATCTCGCTCGGCTTCAAGCAGCCGCCCAGCAGTCGCCGCCCGCCCGCCATCTACTTCACGACCAAGCCGGCCTCGGCCGATTGCAAGGCGGAGAGCATGCACGCCAACGTTCACGACGGAAGCGGCGGCCTGCTGCTGGAGCTGGACTGCCGCGGAGTCGGGCGAGGCGATTTCGCGCGGCTGAAGGTCCGGAAGGCGATCCGCCGGAACTTCAAGCTCGTCAAGGGCGCCGGCGAGGTCGACATCAACCTCGACAAGCCGCCCGGCAAGGTCGAGCCGCTGGTGTACCTGAGCTCGCGGCCGGCCAACGAGCCGTGCAAGATTCGCGACCACGATCTGGACCTGGGCCGCAGGACCGTGGACCTCGCGATCGAGGCGCACTGCGGGAAGGTCTCGCGCGGCGCGATCGGACGGCTCTACGTCGGCGGCCTGCTCGCCGGGAGGCCGTAGCGAGAAGCAGAGAGCCCTCCCGAAGGAGGGCTCTCTGGTGGTAGTGAGAGACATAGCGGGGGCCCGATTCGTTTCTCGCTACCACCGAACGAGAATCCGCGAGACCGGGCTCAGACGGGCAGCTTCCGTGCCTTCTTCTTGCATCTGCCTTTCGCCTTTTTCGACTTGATCTTTGAGCACTTCCGGAGCGCCGCTGCGCGGCGACCGGTGGTCGCCACGTTCAGGACAGATACGGCGGCTGGCGCCGAGCCGTCGGTCGGTATGGGGCCTGGAACGTTGCGGGCTGAGATCAGCGTTGTCACGCCGCCGGCGCGCTGGTAGACATCGGACTGATTCCCGTCATCGTCGGTCGGCAGCAAGGCGTCCTCGGTCAGCATTAACACGCGACTCCCATCCGAGGACGCGGTCAACGCGAAGGCGTCGAAGTCGCCGCTCGAACCCACCGAGAGCATGGTGGTCGTCCCGGCGCTGCGCTCGAAGGCGTCCCAACGGGTTCCGTCGCCGTCCAGCAGCGGAAACAGGGTCTCCGCCGTGTTGAAAAACACCCGGCTGCCGTCGCTCGACGCAGTCCTGAATGCAAGCGGCTGCGTAATACCCGGCGAGAGCAACGTGGTGGCGCCGCCGGAGCGTTCGTATATGTCGTAGGCCCCGTCGATGTCCCCCGGGTCGAACGCCTCCACGCTTTCGAACCAGAAGTGGGTTCCGTCATCCGAGAAATACGGGTTGTAGTTGTCGATCGGCTGATCGCTGCCCTCGGTGATCAAGCTCGTCACGCCGGCGTGACGCGCATAGATGTCCTCGTACTCGCCATTGACGTCGCCGTCGGTGTCATTGACCGAGTCGAGCGGCTCCTTGGTAACGAACACGACGGTGAGCCCGTCCGGGGTTGCCGTTACCTGGCCGACGTCGTACGCCCCATTACCGCCGGCTGAGACGAGCGTCGTAGTGTTGCCAACCCGCTCGTACGCGTCGACCTCTTCAGCGTCGCCGTCCGCAATCACAGCGGCCTCGTCGGTTTCGAAAAGGATGCGGCTTCCGTTGTTCGAGATTCCGGATTCAAAGGCATCAAAGGCGCCATTGCCCGGGGGCGAGACAAGCGTTGGCAGGCCTCCGGCCCACTGATAGACGTCGCGCCTGGTTCCGTCGGTGTCGTTCAGCGGATCGAGGGATTCCTCGGTCGAGAAGACGACTCTGGTCCCATCGCCTGAGATCGAGCACTCGTCGACATGGAAGGCGCCGTTACCGCCACCACTGACCAGCGACGTCACCCCACCCGAACGTACGTAGAGATCGTCCTTGCCGCCATCCATATCGGCAGTCGGATCCAGGGACTCGGCGGTGGCGAAGCATGCACGTGTTCCATCGCTGGATATGTCCGGCCCCTCAATGTCGAACATGCCGTCCGTGTCACCGGAGACCAAGGTGGTGATGCCGCCTGCACGGGCGTAGATGTCGCGGAAGCCCCCGTCGGTGTCGGCGACCGCATCCAACGACTCGTCCGTCACAAAAATGGCTTTCGTTCCATCGCTGCTGACCCGCTCCAGGTCAGCGTCGTCGGGTCCATTGCCACCGGCCGAGATCAGGGTGGTGACTCCACCGGCTCGCTCGTAGACATCAATCGCTCCGCCATCCTCGTCGGCCGGGACAAATGCCTCGTCGCTGTGGAAAAAGACCCTCGCCCCGTCCGTAGAGCTACCCGCGAGGTTCGCAAAGCCGGCCGCCTTCGGAGGCGCCAACAGAGTTAGGACGAGGAGCGCGCCGAATGCTGCGAAAACGATGGGTCGCAGGGCCTGCGTCGAGGTAACTCGCATTCGATCCTCCAACTCCCCAGTCCGGGGAGATTCGGTCAAGGCGGAGGCAGAGCAGATGGCGAGTCTCGAAGCGATGAAACGGCTGGTCAGCCGATCAACTCCCGTCCCAACGGTGTGCGATCAGCGTACACACAATTGGGTGGTCGTTTTGACCGCGATCTCGACCTCGAAGACCAACGTCTCGAGATCTGAGCCATCGAAGCGAAGCCTCGGCCACGGTCTCGGAGGCCGCCGCGAATGCCTTCGAAAAGCAGTTAGTGAAATAGCGGGGGGCCCGATCCGTTTCTCGCTACGACGCGAGCGTATCCGGGAACTCACCAAGCTGCGTGCCTAGCGGTCAGGGCCAACCAGTCACCCCATTGGCACCCGGCGGTGCGTTGAGACCTCCGCGGCTGGTCAGCCCGCGAGCGTCAGCGTCAACACGTTCTCCCAATTGTGGTCGATCGTCGCTGCCATCTCACGGTCCTCAGCCAGGCACTTCGCCGCCGCCTGCTCGGTCTCGGCGTCGTCTGAACGCTTCGCAAGCTCCCCGAGAAGGGGGAACGTTGCGATCTCGAAGTGCTCGAAGACGAAAGCGTTGCGGGCGTTGGCTCCGTGGTTCGTGCTGCCGAGGCCGCTGGCCTTGACCCAGGTCTTCGCCCCTGCCGAGAGCACCGAGCCTTTTCGTCGCGCGGGAGCCTTTCCGAGTGCCTGCAGTCTCTGGCCGAGGAGCTCCTCGTGTGCCTCAGTCTCCTGGCGGTGGCCCGAGAAGCCCCGTGCATCCGGGTCATCAACTCGGACACCTCCTCCGGGGTCTCCGCGGCATCGCGTTCCTCGGCGACGACGCGGAGCATGGGATCGAACATCGCCAGCGCAGCCACCTTCATCGCCTGCGCGTCCCGTAGCCGGGTGACGATGTCCTTGTCGAGCGCTGCGTTCACTCGTCGCCGGCCTCGATCGGGTTGCCGAGCTTCTTCCATTTGGGAACGCCCCCGTCGACGACGTGGACAACCTCCTCGGCGCCGAAGCGCTGCACGAGGCTGGCGCCGACGGCTGCCCGCTGTCCGGATCCGCAAATGACCGCCACGGGCCGCGAAGCGTCGAGCCCTTCCGGGAGCGTGTCGATGTCATGCCACGGCTTGAAGACCGAGCCGGGGATGTGGCCTGCATTCCATTCGCGCTTCTCACGAACGTCGAGAACTTGAAGGTCGCCGTCGTCGAGGCGGTCCTTCAGAGAGGTAAGCGGCAGGCGCTCGATCCGCTGGACGTCGCGGCCTTCCTGCCTCCAGCTGGTCATGCCACCTCCCAGCATTCCGGCGATGTTCGGAAGCCCGACCGCCACGGCGAGAACCGCGGCGCGCCGGGCATCCTCGTCGTCGCGCCCGATCAAAACGATCTCCTGGTCGCGGTCGGCAAGCCAGGCGAGCTTCGAGCCGAACCCGGCGCGCAGGATCGGTATGCCGATCGAGCCGGGGATGTGCGCCTCGTCGAACTGCTGGTCGGTTCGCGTGTCGACCATCAGGGCGCCTGATGCTCGCTTCTCCTCCACCTGGCGCGGGGCAAGCGGCAGGACCTCGGCCCCTTCGGTCAGCAGCGGGCCCGTGTTGATCTCGACGATGGCCTTGAAGTTCGGGGGTTGGGGACCGAGCGCGGCCACCGCCTCGTCGACGAACTGGTCTTCGTCCTCGATTCGCAGGCTCGGGTTGTTCTCGCGCTCGAAGCCGATCGTGGACGAGACCTTCATGTCCATTCCGGGTCCGCCGCACATCGAGCCTCCAAGGTGGCCGGGCCAGACCTCGACGTTGTCGGGCAGGGTCAGCAGCTTCTCCCGGAGCGAGCGATAGATGTCCCGCGCGCCCTCGCGCTCCTCGACCGCGAGGTCGGGGCGCGCAACGTCGTTGACGAACAGGGTGTCCCCCGTCAGCACCGCCCATGGATTCTCGCCGCGATTGCGATCGATCAGGGCGAAGGCGGTGTGCTCGGGCCGATGGCCCGGCGTGTGGAGCGCGCGGATCAGGACCTGGCCCACCTCCAGCTCGAAGCCGTCATCGAAGGGCAGGTGCTCGTACTCGGGGTCCGCCTCGCTGTGGAGGTGGATGGAGGCGCCGGTCGCAGCTGCGAGGCGCCCGTGACCCGAGACGTGGTCGGCGTGGTTATGGGTCTCGAGGATGTGCTCGATCGAGACCCCCGCGTACCTGGCCATCTCCAGGTAGTCGTCGATCTCGAAGCGGGGATCGACGACGGCGGCGACGCCGGCCTTCTCGTCCCCGACGAGGTAGGAGGCGCAGCCAAGGTCGTCGTGGATGACCTGGCGGAAGATCACCTCGCGGCTCCGACGACGGCCTGCAGCTCTTCCAGCTGAGCACTCACGCCGCTGCAGACCTGGTCGCAGAGGGCGATCAGCGTGGGATCCGCGATCCGATAAATCGCGCGAGTGCCCTCCCGGCGGCGGGAGACCATCCGCTCGGCGAGCAGCAGGCTCAGATGCTTCGAGACGTTCGCCTGGGTCCCGCCGACGGCCTCGGTCAGCTCACCGGCCGATGCCTCGCCGGCCGCGTGCATCGTGTTCAGGAGGCGCACACGTGTCGGCTCGCCGAGAACGGCGAAGCGGCGTGCGATCAACTCGGCGAGTTCGGGAGTGAGGTC
Source organism: uncultured Solirubrobacterales bacterium (assembly GCA_963817065.1). Taxonomy (GTDB): domain Bacteria; phylum Actinomycetota; class Thermoleophilia; order Solirubrobacterales; family 70-9; genus CAWFMO01. Next base: position 650,173 of record CAWFMO010000001.1, on the reverse strand, counting down.
GGTCATCTGGTTACTCAACTATAACCATATAGTTGAATAGCAGTAGATGGAGATGCTCCTCGCAATCCCGTTCGGCCTCCTTATCGGAGCCGTAGTCGGCACCGTCGGCGGTGGCGGCGCGATTCTCGCGCTGCCGGTGCTCGTCTACGTGCTCGATCAGGGCGTCAGCCCTGCCTCGACGGCGTCGCTGATCGTCGTCGCCCTCGGGGCATCGGTCGCGGCCGGAGCGCAGGCCGTGAAGGGGAACGTCTGCTGGAGGGTCGCTGTCGTCTTCTCAGTCCCGGCGGCCGCCGGCGCGTATCTCGGCACAGTCCTCGGAACCAGCGTCGACCCCCGCACTCTGGTCCTCGCGTTCGTCCCAGTGATGCTGGCTGCGGGCGTTGTCACCTATGTGCGCGGGGACGCGACCGATCCGCAGGAGATGACCAAGTGCCCCCGCCCCGATGTCCCGAAGGCCGGAGGGAGCGGGCTGGCCGTCGGGAGCATGACCGGTTTCTTTGGCGTCGGCGGAGGGTTCCTGATCGTGCCCGCGCTAACCACGCTGCTCGGCTTGACGATGCGCCGGGCGGTGGCGACCTCGCTCGCGATCATCACGGTTACCGGACTGGCCGCGCTCGCGAGCCATCTCGCCGAGGGCGCCCAGCCCGACTGGCCGCTGACCTTAGTCCTGTGCGGTTCTGCGGCAGCCGGCGGCCTTGCGGGGAGCAGCATCGGGTCCCGGCTGCCGCCCAAGGCGCTGGCTCACGCATTCGGAGTCACCGTGGTAGTGGTGGCGCTCTTCCTGCTGGTCGATGTGCTCGCCCTTGGAGGTCCTCCGGTTGGCTGATCCAAGGGCGGTCTCTCGTTTCCCGCTGCGACGATCCAAGGATCCCCGAACAGTCAGGCTCCTGACTGCGCGCGCCCAGGCGGGTTAGCACTTCATCGCCTGCGGGTAGGCCCTCAGAATCGACGTGGGGGGAGAACGTTCTGAACCAAAAAGAGTTGATGATGCCTGCCATTGAGCCGGACAGCGGACGGTCGGGCCCGGCCGCCGCCGTGCTGTTCGGCTCGCTCTCGCGCCTTCGCCGTCGCCGCATCGCGCACCCGCATGGAATCGGATTCGATGCCGAGCTCTCGATTGACCTCCCGCCCTCTCAAGACCAAGCCGCTGGCGTCTTCGCAAAGCGAGCCACTCAGCGGGCCGTCGTCCGCTTCTCGCGCGCGCTGGGACTGCCCGAGACGGTGCCGGACATCCTGGGGATCGCGGTTCGCTTGTCCGATTGCTACGGCCCGGGGGTTCACCAGGACCTGCTCACCGTCACCTCCTGGCGCGCTCCGCTGGCCCGGCATACCCTGATCCCGGCACCACGCGGATTTCTCGGACACTTCTTCACGACCCTGGTGCCCTATCGCGTCGGAGAGCGGCTCCTGATGGTTGGTTTCGAGGCGAATCCCCGCTCACGATCGCCGCATCGCCTCGGCCGCTTTGCTGCGCGGGCATCCGGATCCGAATTCGAGTTGCTCGCGGCGGAGATGGCAAAACGCTGGGAGCGCGTCGGCGTTCTGCGAATCGGCCGGCAGATCGAAGACGAAGAGATCGACAGGGTCCGCTTCAACCCCTGGAACACCGCGCCGGGACTGACGCCCGTCGGTCCGCTACAGAAGACGCGGGCCGATGCCTATGCGGGGAGCCAGCGGGGCTGGGGTCGATGAAGCCTCGCCGTCTGCGCCGACTCCGCGAACGAAGCGAGGAGGCGTGAGTGCGAAGCGGACCTACCTCCTCGAGCGCCACCAGCGCGTCGGAGTCCCCCAAAAGCGAGCCTTTGGGCTCTTCTCCGACGCCCTCAATCTCGAACCGCTCACCCCGCCATTGCTCCACTTTCGGATCCTCAACCCGGAGCCGATCGAGATGGAAACGGGAGCCCTGCTCGACTATCGACTTCGAATTCGCGGCTTCCCGATTCGGTGGACCACCCGGATCGAGAGCTGGGAGCCGCCGGCGCGCTTCAGCGACATCCAGCTTCGCGGGCCGTATTCGCTTTGGGAGCACACCCACACCTTCGAGCCCGACAGCGACGACGGCACCGTGATTGGAGATGTGGTCCGCTACGCGCTGCCGCTGGGGCCACTCGGGCGGCTGGCACACGCCGCGTTCGTCAGGAACGACCTGGAGCGAATTTTCGACTTCCGGCAGACGAAGCTGGCCGAGCTCCTCGCTCCCGAAGAGAGCCCCTAAGCCGTCTCCTCGTCCGGCATCGCCTCGATCGCGCGACGGGCCGCATCGGCGAACGGGGTCAGCTCGACGCCGAAGACATCGGTTGCGCGGTTCTCGCGAATGATGAGGTCGTCATCGAGGCCCGCCATCAACGGCTCCAACAGCTCGCGATCCTCCCCGGTGATCAAGGCCGCCCCAGCGGCCTCGACCTTCGCGTTGCTGAACGGAATCGGAATCGAGCGGTGCGCCTCCCCCAGTAGGTCTGCGATCACCTCGGTCATCGCCTCGAATGTCAGTGTCTCGGGTCCGGCGATCTCGTACGCGCCCGGCTCTACATCGCGGGCTTTGACGAGGCACTTGACGACGTCGTCGATCGCGATCGGCTGGGTGCTGCGCTCACGCCAGTCCGGAAGAGCGAGGACCGGCATCCGGCTGACGAGTCTGACCAGCGTTCCAAATGAGGCGCTGCCGGCACCCACGATCATCGACGCTCGCAGGGCGACGAACTCCGGCGCGGCCTCCGCCAGCAGGCTCTCAACCTCCCGCCGAGACGCCAGATGCTCGCTTTGCCCGTCGTCCCTTCCGATGCCGCCGAGATAGATCGTGCGCCGAACGCCTGCCTCGCGCGCGATCCGGACGTAGTTCTCTGCCGCGCTTCGATCCTTCTCGGCGAACTCCTGGCGCCCGCCGGGCTCCATCGAGTGGACGAGGTAGAACACCTCGTCCATCCCCTCCAGCGCAGGCGTCAGCGAGCTTGCGTCGCTGAGATCCGCCTTGACCCCCATCGGCTGGTCCTTCTCCTTGAGCCGCCCGACATCACGCACTAGACAGCGGATGGAGCCGACCTCCCGGAGCGCCGGCAACAGCTCGCCCCCGACGAAACCGGATGCTCCGGTCAACAGGATCGTGGCTCGCTCGGTCCCCACGTGGCAACCATAGCCCTCGTCGAGCTGGAGATCGCCACGACAAAGCAGGACGCCAGGTCGGGCTATCGGCCACCGTTTCGCAGGCGATAGCCGACGCCGTCGAGAAAAGAGAGTCCTCCCGAAGGAGGGCTCTCGAGTAGTACTGAAAGAGGTAGCGGGGGGCCGATCCGTTTCTCGCTACCACCCCGCGAGGAGCCGGGAGACCAGCCGACATCCCTGAGGTCGCTCCCGCTCAAGTTGCTGCATTTCATGGAAAGCGGCGGTTTCGGCTAACGCCCCAGCTCAGCGCCGCTTCTTCTTCTTCTTGCACTTCTTCGCGGCCACCGCCTTGCGATGCTTTTTCTTGCACTTCTTGGGCGCCGAGGCGGGCTGGCCGCTGGCGATCCGGAGCAGTGCGGGACCGCGGTGCTCTCCCCCGCAGCAGCAGCGCCACGGTTTCCACCAATTCACAGATAAAACGGAGGGACTCGCTCTGCCGGTGATCGAGGTGCCTGCGTGACCGCCCTACTCCGTCAGTCCGGCGGCTTCGAGGGCCTGCTCTCGGGACGCGTAGATAACAATCCGGGCCACTCGGCCGTCGTTAAGGGTGAAGATCTGGGCGTAGCGAAGCTCCACTGGTACTCCGCTCCCTTTACCGGTTCCCCGCTGAACCAGAATGGCGACCACGTGGTCGTCGCCTGTGTCGACAAGTTCCTCGACCTCGACTTGCCAGTCGGTGAAGCCCTCTGTCCAGCTCATCATGAAGCCGATGAATTCCTCGATCCCGCGGTAGCTCTTCTTCACTCCGGGGACCTCCACTGGCGGGACGACTTCCAAATCGGGGTCAACAAGGGTCTCATCCAGGTGAATGGCAGTGCGCGCGACCCAGCTTGCGCGGTCGGTGAAATCAACCCCGTCTGCGACGGCCTCGAGGGCCGCAAGGCTACGCCTCACCACCTCCACGTTCTCCTCCGACATCACCCGCGCAGTATCGCGCTTCGGGTGGGTGCCACCGCTTCCAAAAGTCGTGTCACTATGGGATTGCCCCGGCTCAGTCGCCCGAGCGGCTGGGTTTGCCGGGCTGCGACGGGCGGTGGATGACCTTGTGCATGCGCGTCTTGCCACACGCGGGGCAGGTCGAGCCGATGTACTTGCCGCGTGACTTCGCCTTCCAGCGAATGCCGCCGACCTCCCAATAGCTGCGCTCGTGGCCGCAATTGGGACAGACCAGCATCCACTCACGGGACTCCTTCTCCATGTCGGCCGCCCACCACGGCATCAGCCCGGTGAACAGGCGCTGCGTGAAGCTCTTCTCGTGCTCGATGTTCTTCTCCGACATCGCCCGCGCAGTATCCCGCGCTCACGAATGCCCTGCAAATCAACGGGTCGAATAGGGGGCCCGATTCGCTTCTCGGTACCACCGCACGCGTATTCGCGAGACCATCTCGCTGATCAAGCGTTGACCATTCGGCGATCCTCCAGCAACCTCCCGAGGTTGGCAATCGCCCCGCTCATATGTTCGGCGACACGGGTCAGCGTCGGCTGAATCCGCTTGTCATCGAGATGGTCACGTACGGCCCGCCCGATGTTCACCCGCGACCGCTGCAGCCATCCCTGGATGTCCTCCTCCGGACCCCACGCCACCTCGTTCACGGCACCGAGGTAGGTCGACCATGCCCAGTCCAGACGGTTGCGCGTACGCGGGGTGGGGTTCGGGCGGGCAAGCCGGTTCTTCTCCTCGTCCTCGCGCTGGCTGGTCTCGAGAAAGCCGATCAGGGCCGCGCTGAACGGCAGCATCCCCATACGCGTGGGCTGCGGGGTGATCCGGTCGTCCTCGAAGATCGGGCGTGGGGGCGCCCAGCCCAGCCCGTGTGCGGTGCAGTCGATGTGGAGTTCCCCTGGGGTCGTGGGGACCGTGCCCTCATCCAGCACCAGCGCGTCGACGCCGACCCGACGGACCCGGCCCTTGCGGATCACCTGCGTGATGCTGCGAAGCTGCTCACGCTCCGCTGCGCTCAGGGTCGCACCGTGGAACATGTCGGCCTCTACCTCGGGGTCGAGGCGGTGAATCTGGCCGCATGCCTCGGCACGCATGTACAGGTCCTCGAGGTCCGACGCTTCAGCAGCAGCCTCATAGGCATCGCCCAGCCCCTGGACCATGCCGGCGACCAGGTCCAGCGGCTGCGTGAAGGTGCGGTCAAGCGTCCAGGCATCGCGCGGTCGCACCCACCGGATGTCCTCGGGAGCAACCGATTGACCCAGCAACCAGATGCAGGTGTCCATGGCGGTCTTGCCCGCACCGAAAATGGTGAACCCGGTGGCGGGATCGGCCAGCTCAACCAGCTGGGTTGGGGTGATGACGCGCGTACCTGGGTCAACCTCGAAGCCGGGCTCATGACGGGCCGGAATTTCGGTGTCCAGGTAGCTGGTATCCACCACCTTGCGTACCCGTATCGCTTTCTCCTCACCGGTCACGCGTGATGACAATCGGTGGCCGTTGCTGTCCGCCCCGACATACTCGTGACTCCCACACCAGGTGACCTGCCCAGAGGCCAGCAGGTTGTCCAGCGCGCGCCGGAAGTAGTCACAGATCTCGGACGCGCTTGCCTGCTCGTAGAAGCCCTGGTTGAGGCCCGACTCATCGATCTGATCGTGGCCCAACTGCAACGAGTTCACCCCGTAGAGCGCCGATGGCTGGTGGAGCCGGACGAACGGATAGGCATCGTTCCAGTGTCCGCCCGGCGCGTGACGGCGATCGGCTAGCACGACCGTCGCGTCCGAGTCCGTGACGAGAGCGTCGGTGAATGCCATACCCGTCGCCCCGGCTCCGATCACCAGGTAGTCAGCGTCAATCAAATCCAATCACCCATTCCATGTGCAATGACCTAGGAGGCGCACTTGGACCTTCCTAGCGCCGCTTCTTCTTTTTCTTGCACCTCTTCTTTTTACCGCCGCGCTTCTTCTTTTTCTTGCACTGCTTCTTGGCCGCAGCGGCCTGTGGGGGCTGGGCCCCGGCGGGAGCGAGCGATGGCTGTACGAATACCTCGAAGGCGCCGAGGTCGCAAGCCGGTCCCTGTGGCCGTGTGAGACCTCGCTGATCGGTGGAAGGGCAGCCCTCGGTTCCGGGCGGGACCCGGTCGAGCGCCGGACTGCCTGCGTCGAGCGCCATCGTCTGCGTCGGTCCGCCGTTGTTCGCGAGCGGGCCTAGCAGCGGGTCCTGGTCAACCGAGCCGGCGCAGCCGCTATCCAGCGCCGGGAACGCCAGGTTGTAGAGGCCGTAGGTGATGGTGCCCGCGCAGTTGCGCATGCCAACGCCCGGCTGGGCGATGTTCTGGGAAAGGACCGAGTTCCGCAGGGTGGCACCGGTGCCAAAGACACCTCCGCCGTAGCCGTGGCTCGGCGAGGCCGGACCTCCCGCCGCAGCGGTGTTTCCGGTCAGAGTGAGGTTCGTGAGCGTCGAGGTTGGCGCAAGGGTGAAGATCCCGCCTCCGTCTCCGCCGCGCCCACCAAATACGCCGCCGTTTCCAGGGGCGGCACCGGTGCCCGTGCTGTTGGCGCTGAATGTCGAGTTGGTGGCTACCAGGCCGGAGCCCGCACCGAGCGCTCCGCCGTTGCCGCCGCTTCCCCCAACGCCCCCAAAGCCGTCCGGCACGCTGCCCCCGTTTCCGCCGTTGCCGGCGTGGTTGTCGATAAAAGTTGAGCCGCTAACCGTGTAACCACTGCCCCAGACCGCGCCGCCGCTACCCCCGGACGAGCCCGATCGCGCCAAGCCCGGCGTCGTCCCCGCGCCGCCATCGCCCCCAATGCCGCCCTGAACGGAGCGGTTGTTGATGAAGGTCGAGCTGGTGACCGTCACGTTGCCCGAGGTGGAGTCGTAGATCGCGCCCCCGAGTCCCCCGCCGCTCGAGAATCCGCCGTCGCCGCCGCCACCACCCGTACCGATTCCGCCGGCAGCGCCGTCACCCCCGTATCCGGCGCGGTTGCTCTGGAAGACCGAATTTGTGACCTCGAGCGAGCCTGTTGCCAGAGCGCCGTCGGGCTGGACGATGGCGATCGCGCCGCCGTGGCCGGCCTTGCCGGCGTCACCCCCATCCGTCCCAAAGTTGGCAACGGTGATGCCGGGAAAGCCGGCGCCGCCGTTACCCCCCTCGTTGTCGAAGAACCGAACCGAGTCAATCTTGACGAGACCAGCATCGAAGAGCAGGGCGCCGCCGCTCTCGCCGTCGCCGCCGCTCTCGCTCGGAAAGTCGCCGTTGGTGCCGTTCGTCGCGTCACCGCCGCTGATCTCGAGATCCTCGATCGAGACGGTGTGGGCGTTCGGGATCGAGAAGACGCGGTCGTCGGCCGAACCGGTGATCGTGGTCGCGGTCATCCCCTGGCCGCGGATCGTGATGTTCTCGTCGATCGGGATCTCGGACCCGGTGGTCAGCGTGGGGTTGATCCCGGAATCGAACGTGATCACCTCGCCGTCGACGGCGTTGAAGATCTCGTGGCGAAGCGTTCCGTCGACTAACGGACTGTCGCCCGCGTTGGTCACTTGTCCTCCCCACGCTGGCGAGGCGATCGTCATCGAGACCGCTGCCGCGAGAACCGATATTCGCCAGATCCGCATCGTCATCCCTCCGCGGGTTGGATGTTCTGGTTCAGCGCGCGCTTCTTGCACTTCTTGCGCGCCTTCTTTGACTTCTTCTTCCTGCACTTCCTCAGCGCCGCGGCGCGGAGGCCGGTGGGGCCGGCGGCGCCGGTGGGGCCAGCGGCGCCGGCGGCGCCGGGCGGCGGCGTGGTCGCCGGTGCGTCCACGTGCGTGTAGCTGACCGAGCCCTGGCAGGCGGAGGGACCGGCAAACATCGAATAGTCGGTGGTCAGCCGACCACGGAATGTCGTTGTCGTGTTGTGGGGGACCGGGTTGACGGTGATTCCAGGGGAGGAAAACAGTGCCGCGGGGGTAGCCGGGCCCGTGGCGCCCGAGCTGCATCCTGGAACCGTGAACAGCTGCACGCTCGGGTTCTCGTTGGTGATCTCGGGCACTTCGAGCACCGTTCCGGTGACAGTCGGGGTGTCGTCACTGCTGGGCGAGGCCGGGCTGACTCCGCTGAGATTGATCTCGTTCTGGATCTCGACTGCGCCGATGTCGGTTCCGTCCTCGGCGTCGTTGGGGGCGCCGCCGAAGTCGGCACTCCGATCGAGGCCGCGCTGGTCTCCGGTGACGGACCCTTGATCGTCGGTGCCCTGATCGATGACCGAGCTACCCGGCAGCGGCAGCATCGTCTCGGTGGCACCACCGTTGTTCTGGAGCGTACCGAGCTGCGGGTTCGTGGTCGTGTCGAAGTTGCAGTTACCACCGGAGGTGGGCTCGTAGTCGACGTTGAAGCCGCCGTTGAAGACGTTGTCGCTCAGCCCGCAGTTGCGGATGTTGGCGGAGTCGCCGGTATCGGCGACGATCGTGTTGAAGACCGAGATCTGTGCGAGTGCATTGGTTCCGAGCTGCGAACCGGTCTGGGTACCGGCGTCGTTGCCGGCGACGGTGGAGTTGATCACCGCGACCTCGTGAGTGGCCAGGCCAGTGACGTAGATCGCGGCGCCGCCGTTGTTTGTGCTGCCGGGGCCGCTGCTGGAGGTCGTGTTCGCGGCCAGGGTGCTGAGCTCGACCACGCCTGAGAAATTGTTCGCGTAGATCGCGCCGCCTTGGGCCGACAACTGGGCTCCATCCGTGGTCGAGGCTGCGGTGTTGCGGGTGATCGCGCTCCGGCGCACGGTGAACGGGTCGAACACGTGGACCCCGGCCCCGCGCGCGTTTCCCTCGGCCGTTCCGCCGACGCTCATGTTGGAGGCGGTGTTCTGGTCGACGGTCGAGAAATCGAGCGTGAGCTCACCTTGGGTGTAGATGCCGCCCCCTTCCGCGCTCGATGCCATATCGATGGCAGAGTTGCTGACCGCGCTGATCTGGTTGTCCTCGATTACCGAGTTGAGCACCTTCAGGTCTCCGGAGCCCATGTTTGCGACGCCGCCACCGGTGGCTTCGGCGGTCCCGTTGGAAGCCGCGGGAATTGTCGAACTCAAGGTGTTGTTGCCGATGCGGACCGAGTCAAGAATGAGGTCACCCGCGGCCACACGAATACCGCCGCCCTGGACGGTGGCGCCGACGACGGTGAGGTTGCCGCTCGTGATGTTGAGCCCCGAGATCTCCGCCGGGCCGCTCGCCATCGTGATGATCCGATCGGCATTGTTGCTGTTGGTCACAGTGAGCTCCCCGCGACCCGGGCCGGTGATCGTGATCGGAGAGGAGATGGGAAGGGCTCCGTCGACGCCGGTTAGGTCGATCGACTGAATGCCGGCGGGGGCGGTTACGCTTGCGGCGAAGAGAACCGTGTCGGCGCCGGCGTCCGGTGTTCCGCACTCGGTGTAGGCGCCGGCGGCGTTCGCCATCGTCACCGCTTCGCGCAGGGAGCAGTCGCTGTCAGCCGTGAGCTCGTCGTCGGTCGTGGTAACGGTCAAATTCGCGGCGCTTGCACTGGCCGCAAGCACAAGCGAGGCCGCAACTGCAGCCAAGAGAGCCCCGACGAAGCTCCTCTCCACTCGGCGGTGGATCATCATCCCTCCGCGGGCTGGATGTTCTGGTTCATATGGAAGAGGTTCTCGGGGTCGTAGCGACCCTTGACCTCGGTCAGCCGCTCGTAGTTGCCGCGGTAGTTGTCGCGGATCCGGTCCTGATCGTCGGCGGCCATGAAGTTGACGTAGCCACCGAGCTCCGAGTGGGGGTGGATCGCCTCCCAGTAGTCACGCACCCAGGCGGTGTTGCGCTCGTTGTCGGCGGGGTCGGGCCACATCCCGGCGATCACGCAGGCGAATCGGGCGTCGCGGTACGCGAAGGCGGTCTCGTCGCTTCCGAGACGGTGGCACGCACCGTCGATCGGATAGAGGTGCATGGTCGCCTCCACGCACGGGACCCTCGGGCCGTGCTCGACGTGGGCCGCGATCGCATCGTCGGTGAGCTCGCGGACGAAATCCGCCTTCCAGTAGTGCTGGAGGCCGGGCGGGAGCAGGGCGTCGAAGGCGCTGTTGAGCGCCGGGTACGGCATCGGCCCAACCTGGGAAGCTACGACCGGAGCGGCCTCGAGCAGTGGCGCAACGGCCTGCTCACCCTCCTCGATCGGTCCCGTCCAGCAGGTGACGATCAGGCACATCGTCTCGCCGTGCCTCTCTTCGGGGATGAAGGGCAGCGGCGGAGCGATCTGGAAGGCAAAGAAGGCGCCCAGCTCCTCCGGTGCCTGCGCGATGAACTCGCGGTAGAAGCGCATCACCTCGCCCGCCTGATCGACCGGGTAGAAGATCGGCCCGCCGTAGACCTCGCCGACGGGATGCAACCGGTACTCGAGCGATGTGACGACGCCGAAGTTGCCGCCGCCGCCGCGGAGCGCCCAGAAGAGGTCCGCGTTCTCGTCCTCACTCGCGGTCAGCAGCCGCCCGTCAGCTGTGACCACGTCGGCCGAGATCAGGTTGTCGCACGAGAGGCCGCATCCCCGCGCCAGGTGCCCGATCCCGCCACCCAGGGTCAGCCCGCCCACGCCGGTGGTCGAGATGATGCCGCCAGTCGTAGCGAGACCGAAGGCGTGGGTGGCGTGATCGAGATCCCCCCAGGTGCAACCGCCCTCGGCGCGAACCGTGCGTCGCTCGGGGTCCACGCGGGTGCCGCGCATTGCGGAGAGGTCGCAGACGATTCCGCCGTCGTTGGTGCCGAAGCCGGGGACACTGTGGGAGCCACCGCGCACCGAGAGGTCGAGCCCCTTCTCGCGAGCGAGCTCCACCGCCGCCATCACGTCAGCCACATCGGCGCAGCGAACGATCGCTGCAGGCCGGCGGTCGATCATCCCGTTGTGGACCTTGCGTGCCTCGTCGTACGCCTCGGACTGGGGGTTGATCAGCTCGCCCCTCAGGCTCGCGTCGAGCTCCTCCATGGCCTCCGTGGTCAGTTCGGGATTCTGGGTCGGCTCAGTGGTGCTCATCTGCTCTCCTCTTGAGTTGACGACGGTTCGGTCAGGCGCAGAGAGGTATATCCGGCCGTCCGTTCTCGAACCGTTCGGTGAGCGTTCAGTCAGCCGGATGCCGCCCGGAGGCGATCCAAGCTTTCCGCGGCGCGCTTCGCAAGCGGAGCGGCTGCCTGACGTCGCGCCACCTCGAGCGCCATGGCGTACTGCGCCTCGGCTTCGGCGCGGGCCCCATCCCCCGCAAGGATGAGATCACCCATGAGCGTGTGCAGGTCCGCGTCATGGCATCGCTGCCCGATCCGCTCTGTGAGCTCGAGCGCATGCGAGGCCGCTGCGCGCCCCTCGTCCGTCAGCCCCGCCTTCAGGCAGACGCGGCCCAGGAGCAGGAGGCCGTAGGGTTGGTGGAGGGTCCAGCCGCGGGTGGCGTAGGCCTCCACGCCGGCGCGTATCCGCGTGATCGCGTCTTCGGTTTGCCCCTCGCCCGCCAGCTTCCAGCCGCGGAGAATCCCCGCCATCGGTTGCAGCATCCCGAACTTCTCTCCTTCAGCCAGGTCGGCCATGCGCTCGATGCGCTCGCGTGTGCGCGACTCGTCGCCCAGGTCGATCGCCAGCCAGGAAGTGAAGTGGAGCGCGTAGGCGAGGCTGAATGGATGCTCGAGCTCATCAGCGAGGCGAATCGCCTCCTGCGCCTTCGCCTCCGCCTCCCCCGGCTCGCCGAGGAAGCGCAGGCAGTACGCGAGGCGACTCATGCAGACGATCCGCGGGTCCTGGGAATAGAGGGCCAGGTGCGCTGCTCTCTCGGGGACATACTCGGCGATTGCCCGCTCGAGCTGAGCCCGCGCGGCGGCGAACTCCCCGAGCCAGAACGAGGTGACGCCGAGGACGTAGTTGCCCTCGACCCGCACCATCGCTTCGTTCTCAACCTCCCCCAGCCGCAGCAGCTGCTCGCCGAGCTCGTACGCACGGGGGAACTCGCCTCGGGCGACCTTCGAGATCGCGATTGCGCGCAGCACCGGAGGATCGGGCTGCGTTCCGAGCCGCTCGCACAGCTCGAGCGCGCGCACGTAGACTTCCTCGACCTCCTTGGCCCCATACCCCTTGATCGCGACCAGGGGCGCTTCCAGTCCGGTCCTCAACGCGAGCTCTCGCCTGTCGCGCTCCGGTGTCGCCGGCTCGGCGTTCACCAGTTCGAGTGCCTTTGAGAACAGCTCGATCGCGCGCTGGTTCGCGTGTACCCGCTGTTCCACCTCCGCGGAGCGAGCGTAGAAGTCAATCGCCCGTTCGGGCCAGCCGGCCCGCTCGTAATGCGCGGCGAGCTGGCTGCTGACACCGTCGAGGTCGGCCGCATGGAGGCGCTCCAGCGACTGGGCGACTCGCCTGTGCAGCATGCGACGGCGTGTCGGCCCCACCTGCCCGTAGGCCGCCTCGCGCAGCTTGTCGTGGCTGAAGTCGTAGGCATCAACGCCCCGCTCGCGAACGATTCGCCGCTCCCAGAGCTCATCGAGCGCCTCGACCAGGTTTTCCTCGCTGCGCGGGCTCGCCCGCACCAGGACATCAAACGTGAACGCGCGGCCCACCGTCGCGGCAAGGCTGGCCAGCTCCTGTGCCGCCGGCGAGAGCTGTGCAAGCCGCGCCTCGATCACCGAGTGCGCCCTGGGCGGCAGCTCCCGCGGGTCACCGCCGGCGATCCCGGCTCTCATCCACTCGACCACGAACAGGGGATTGCCCTCGGTCTCGGCATAGACGAGCTCCCCTCGCTCGTCCTCGAGCTCCAGCCCTGACACGTTGCGCGCCAGGGCGACCGTGTCGGCGTGGTCGAGTGGCCCGAGCTCGACTTCAACGGCCTGTCCACTTCCCCGCGCAGCGTGCAGCAGTGGCTGGATCGGGTGCTCGGGTCCGAGGTCCTCGGACCGGGCGCTCGCGACCACGAGCAGAGGCGCCTCCGGCTTCGAGCTCAACGTGTAGTGCAGCCAACCAAGGGTCTCGCCGTCGCACCACTGAAGGTCATCGATGACGAGCAGCAGTGGACGGCCCTCGCCGAGGAAGGCGTGTGAGAGGGCGTCGAGCAGGCGCGCCCGCTCCCAGTCACCGGTGAGAGGAGGTGGGTGCGGCAGTTCCGGACGCTCGGCGAGCAGCTCAGGCAGAAGTCGTGACAGCTCGACGAGCCAGGGGTCGTCGAGGCGCCGCAACCGCTCGCCGATCGCCCGGGAGCGCAGGAGCTCCACGATCGGCGCGTACGCCAGCCCACCGGCGGCAGCGTAGGAGCGGCTGGCCGCCGTGGGAAGGCCCTGGCGACCCACCCAGTCCCGGAGCTCCTCGCACAGCCTCGACTTGCCGATTCCCGCCTCGCCCGACACCAGTGCGAGCAGCGATTCGCCTTCGGAAGCGCGGCCCCACGCGGTTCTCAGCGTCTCCCACTCCCGATCGCGCCCCACCAGCGGCGAGGCCCTGCTGGCGGATCCCACCGCCTCCCTGGGCGCAGATGCCGGGTCTGGCTCGAGCAGCCGCTCGTACGCCTCACGCGTTTCGGGGCCGGGCTCGACGCCGGTCTCCCGGGCAAGCGCGGTGGCAAAGCCGTGATAGACGCGGAGCGCCGCCGCGCGGTCGCCCGCAAGGGCGTGGAGCCTGATCAGCCGCCGACAGGACTCCTCGTTGAGAGCGTCGTGATCCAGCAACCGCCGAGTCCAGGGGATTGCCGCGCGGTAGTCCCGCTCGAGCTCGAGCAGCTCGGCGAGCCGCTCCGCCGTCCCGAGGAACACGTCGCGCAGCCGCTCCCGCTCGGGTACGACCCAGTCCTCATAGCTGTCGGCGAGCAGATCGCCCGCGTACAGACCCACGGCCCCCTCCAGAGCGCATCGCTCCGCGTCCGCGTCGCCAGCCTGGCGCGCCTCCTCCGCGCTTGCCACGAGCTGCTCGAACTCGGCCACGTCGAGCGAGAAACTGGCGTCGGGACGCCAGCGCACGGTCTTCGTCTCGGTCTCCAGGAAGCGCTCGGGCTCGGGCAAGGCGCGACGAAGGTTGTGTAGGGCCTGCCTCAGGTTGGTGCGGGCCTGGGATTCCTCGGATTCGGGCCAGAAGAGGAAAGCGAGGCGCTCCCGTGGCTGGCCTACCTCGCGGTTGAGAACGAGGTACGCGAGCAGCGACCGCAGACGGGGCGCCTCGATGGCGGGCACCGGAGAGTCCTCGAAGAAAAGGCTGAATCCCCCCAGCAGCCGCAGGCGCATAGGAGCAGGTGTGGACCCGCCCGGGCGGGAGGCCTCCATGGCGACATTCTTGCGGTTTGGACCGGGGCCGGGAAGGACCCAGCGAGCGGAATCATCGCGAGGCAAGGGATCCCGGCTACGGCGACGTCTCGCGGTCGGCGCGGACGAACAGCTGCGGCCCGCACGAGATTGCATGGCGAGAGGTACTCGCGCGGGCCGATCGCCGTCGCGGCGAAGGCCTCGGTCCTGGCGGCCAGCACGGGATCGCGCACCGCAGCCGGCCCGACGCGATCGCCGCCGTCCTGACTAAATGACCAGGGCGTCGAAGTGAGACCCGAGAAACACAAGGGAGCGGGGGCCCGATTCGTTCTCTCGCTACGACCACACGCGTATACGAGAGACCACCGCACTCGAGCAATTCAGGGGCGTACTCTCGGAACCTAGTTGCGGGATTCGCGGGCGTGCCCATTCGCGTCGCCATAGGCGATCGTTTCCCGCGATTGCAGCGTACTCAGAACTCATACGTGCGCGAGAGCATCGGGGGGCGCGACCAAGCGAGCCGAAGGAGGATGCGCCATAGTGACTACCAGCGGACCAATCCGAAGTGTGGAAGTGAGTACTCAAGTCGAGAAGGTGATCGGGTCAGTCTGGGGTAGTGAGCGAGTAGCTCTGAGGCTGCGGTGTCATGCGACGCGGTAAGGGGGGCGTCCCACTCGCGCTGCTGATCGGGGCGCTGGCTTGGGCACCCCAAGCGCAAGCGGCCGACCCGGTCGACTTCGGGATCGACGAGCTTCCGGTGGACAATCAGCCTGCCGACGTGGCGGCCGCTGACTTCAATGGCGATGGTCGGCCAGACCTCGCCGTCGTCAACGAGAATGTGGACACGGTTTCGATTCTGCTCGGGAGCGGTGGCGGGGCCTTCGGCGGGGCGACGCCCTATGACGTCGGCGACGCTCCGATCGCGGTCACGGCCGGCGACATTGACGGCGACGGCGCTTTGGACGTGATCACCCTCAACAAGATTGGGCAAAATCTCTCGTTCCTCTACGGCAACGGCGACGGCACCTTCGAGACGCCGTTTGTTCCCTTCGCCACCACCAACACCGGGCAGGTGGGTGGGGAGATCCAGGCTCGGAGCCTCAACGGCGACCAGTACGCCGACCTCGTATTCACTGAGGTCTTCACCCAGACTCAGCCGGGGTCGGCCGGCGTCGTCCTTGGCAACGATACGCGCATGTATACGCGCACCGACTACGCCCTGAGCGTGGTGCCGACCTCGGTCGCGCTCGGCGACCTGAACGGGGACACATACCCCGACCTGATCGTCGGCCAACAGGGCTGCCCCAGCCCCATTTGCATGCCCGCAGTCTCGGCGAGCTTCGCGATCCTGCTCGGCAGCGCATTGGGGACGTTCGGATCACCGACCACCGTCAACGAGCCAAGCCCGGTCAGGGGTGTCGCCCTCGGTCACCTGGACCCCGGCTCCAACCTCGACCTCGTCCTCGCTACCGATGCCGGGATCAAGGTCCGGCTCGGGGCCGGTAACGGCAGCTTTGGCTCTGAAACCAGCTACGCGTCGGGCACGAGCCCGACATCGGTGACGATGGGCGACTTCGAGGGCGACGCCGATCAGGATTTGGCGTTCACCGGGAGCTCGAACAACGTCTACATCGGGCTCGGCGCCGGGGATGGCACCTTCGCTTCGCCGCTCGCTTTCGTTGGCCACGGAAGTCCTCGCTCGGTGTCCACGGCCGAGGTCAGCGGCGACACCAAGATCGACCTCGTTGCGGTGCTGAATAGCGAGGATGAGGCGCTGGTCCTCCGCAACAGCACCGGAGTGCCGCCGGAAACGCAGATCGACCTCGGGCCCAGCGGAGCGAACGTCGGCCCGGATGTGGCTTTCGAGTTCAGCGCCGACGAACCCTCCGAGTTCAAGTGCTCGCTCGACCAGGGCGCCCCCATCTACCTTCCCTGCACATCACCCCAGGCCTATGGCCCGCTGGTGAACGCCACCTATACGTTCCGGGTCCGGGCGACTGATCGCGAGGGGCTGACCGATGCGACTCCGGCCACACGCCAGTTCACCGTCGGCCCGGCCCAGCCGGATGGCACTGGCAGCGGTGGCGGTAGCCCGCCCGCGGGGACGGGCGCCCCCCCCTCCGACCTGACTACCGCCAAGAAGAGGTGCAAGAGGAAGCACAAGAGGAACGCCACGAAGCGCAAGAAGTGCGTCCGCCGCGCCACGGGAAAGGCTTCCCGCCAGAGGTAGTTGACGAGAAGGGGAGCGGCCCCAGAGGTCCGGTGGCGAGGGCGAAGGCGGCTGCTGTGCTCTCAGCCCGAGGCGCGCGCGAGGCCGGTGGTAGTTTCAGTTATGGGACGGTTCGATCTCGCTAGAGCGGGGATCGTCGCGATCGCCGTCGGCTGTGCCGCGCCGGCATTCGCCGGCGGCGCCCCTGCGCCGGTGTCGGAACCCTGGCATTCCGATGCCCAGCGCGCGCCGAGCTCGCGGCAGCCGGCTTCGACTCCACCACCCTGATCCCCGATCTGAGCGCGAAGAGCGCGGCCGACCGCCGCGCCGAGGCGCAGGCCGCCGCAGGTCCCCTCGACTCGGCGCTGCCAAGCGGCCGCCAGACCTACCGCACCTATGACGGCTACGTAAACGATCTCGGCCAGCTCGCGCAGGACAACCCGGGGCTCTTTGGTGGTAGTGACAGACATAGCGGGGGCCCGATCCGTTTCTCGCTGCCACCGTCCCCGGGTCCGAGAGACGCCCAAAGCCCTCTGACGCGAAAGGGCTGCTTTGCATGGAAAGCAGCCCTACAACGGGCCCTACGAAAGGCGTTCAGCGCTCGCAGCCCTGAATCTTGTCCTCAGCGCCGCCGCCGCGGCAGCGATCCGGCGCCTGCGAGGGCGGCGCATCGGGTGAACCGCCGCGCAAGCGATCCGGCCCCTCGCCGCCGATCAGGTGGTCTGCCTGGGCCCCTCCGACCAGGAGATCCGTCCCGGCGCCGCCGTCGAGGCGGTCGGCGCCGTGGCCTCCATAGAGCCTGTCGTCGCCGGCCTGCCCGCGGATCAAATCCTCTCCGCGGTTGCCGCAGATCAGATCGTCACCGCCGGCCCCCAAGACCTTGTCGTCTCCCTGGAACGCCACGACCACGTCAGCGCCGTCAGTTCCCTGAATGACATCGTCACCGGAAGTGCCCACGATCGTTGCCTGCTCACCGCGGCAGGTGGGCTTGGCATTCGCAGATGGGGTGGGCTTGGCATTGGCAGATGGACACGCCTTGTGCGTCGCGGGGTTCTGGGGGCAGGCGTCCTGGGTCTCATCGCCGTAACCATCGCCGTCCCCGTCGGGCTCGATCCGCGTCTGGATCAGGAGCTCGCGGGTGACGCCAGCATCGCTGTAGACAAGGGTTCCCGACGTGTGATCCACAAGGACGAAATGCCGGGCCCCCGCGCTGGTGTTCTGGATGC
Source organism: uncultured Solirubrobacterales bacterium (assembly GCA_963817065.1). Lineage (GTDB taxonomy): Bacteria > Actinomycetota > Thermoleophilia > Solirubrobacterales > 70-9 > CAWFMO01. The sequence goes on along the minus strand of CAWFMO010000001.1, from coordinate 632,412 downwards.
TGGGATGGTCACCGCTGACCGTTCTGTAGGCCAGGCGCTCGCCCACGGCGACCGGGACGCCCACCGGGTCCCCGTTCGCGTCCCTCGGCACGAAGCTCCTGATTCCCGCAGGCGTGTTGGCGTCCCACGTGAAATTCGGAAGCAGCGGCGAAATCCGGGCGGTGAAGTCGGGATCCGTGCCGCTCAGGATCGAGAACCCGCCGGTTCCACTGGTGGCACCGAGCGCCGCATGCTTGATCCTGATCTCGACGATCACGCCGGAGGTCGTTGCACTGAGCGGCAGGGTCACCGTCGGTGGCTGGGTTGTCTGCGTGGTGGTGGCCGGCGGAGCAAATCCCGGTCCATCTGCCGGCGCAACGAGGTCGGAGCCGATCAGTTCCGCCGCCGAGGCCGAACTGGTGCCGATCATGCCCACCACCACCACGACAGCCGCAATCCATTTCGAGCTACGCACGACGCCCCCCCTGTTTGAAGTTGTGATCGATCTTACATCCGCGAGCGTAGATTGCGATAGGGGTGCTTTGGACGAGAAGCAGGCTTTCTGCCCTCGATTGCCGCGTCCCCCAAAATCGAATCGGCGGCCCGATTCGTTCTCCCCACCGAGCGGGTCAGGATCGTCGAATCGGCCAGGCTGAGTCTGAGCAATGTCCGAGATCGCGACTTGGGTATCTGATGCCCACAGCACACGCGCCTATTCAACTCGTGAAGGCTCCGTCAGTTCCCCGAAGAGGAGGTCGTACAACGGCGGATAGATCTTGAGCGGAACCGCTTCGGCATCGACGAGGTTCTGGAGGAAAAGCCCGATGTCCAGGGCGGTCATCGCCGAGGCGATGTGCTCGGCCTCGATCGGCAGCCGCGCGCCGACGCGCTCGTACTCGCTGCGGATCCGGTCGGCGACGATTCCGCGGTTCCCCTTCCAGAAGTTGGCCGCGAGCTCCCGAAACTGCTCGTCCCGGGCAGCCACCGCCATGCATTCGAGCCACAGCCGAGAGAGCCATGTGCGCTGCTCATCCGTGCCGCTGTAGCGCTCGACAAGCTGCTCTGCCCCCCAGCGCAGCTGCTCCCGCGGTCCCAAGTCGCTGGGCGTTTCCTCGAGCATCCGGGTGTACTCGCGGTAGGCGCCTTGTTGCAGCACCTCAAAGAAGAGCTCCTCCTTGCCGGCGTAGTTGGAGTAGAACGCGCCGCGCGTGTACCCGGCCTCGGCGCTGATCTCCTCGACGCTCGCCCGCTCAAAGCCCCGGGCGATAAACACCGTCGCAGCTGCATCGCGGAACCTTTCGCGCGTCTGAGCCTTTTGTTCCTGTCGAGTCAGGCGTTTGCGCTTCGTCTTGGCTGCCATCACAGGACCGGCTGGAGATACACATTTCTCATACAGACGTGTATTGTAATACATCGATGAATGCAAACTCTGGACGGGCAATCAACCGACCGCCGGCGCTGGGGGCGCGGCAGGAGGCAATGCGACACGGCTTCGTGAAGCGGATCGCCCTTGCGGCTGCCACGACACTCGCGGCGGTGAATATCTGGACCGGCGCGCCATTGCTCGCAGTCTGGATCGGCGCGCAACTCCAGGGCGGGACGCAGCCGACCATGGCCGGCGCTTTCACTGCCGTCCTTGCGCTCGCCGTATTCGAGACGGCGCTCTACTTCGCTTTGACCTGGCTCAGCGCCACCTACGATCGCGTCACCGGGCGGCCCGCTGAAGCGCGCCAAACATCTCCCTGGCTGCGCAGCATGCGTGGCGAGGGCGCGCAAGAGACCAGAAAAAAGTACGGGGTCAGCCTCATCGAACGAATCGTGACGATCAGCGTCGCGGCGGGCGCGATCAGCTTCGAGGTGTGGTTCTTCTTCTTCGCCGGCTCGCCGATCTAGAGAACGCAAGGGCCTCTGGAAACGAGAAAGGGCCCCGAAGTGAGGGCCCTTTCTCTAGATAGCGGGGGCGGGATTCGAACCCGCGACCTTCGGGTTATGAGCCCGACGAGCTACCAGACTGCTCCACCCCGCGTCGGTGACGAAGATTTTAACGCGTCGCGGGTTTTTTAGATGGAAACCTTGCTCGAACGGGGCTGGGCCCGACGCGGCCACGCATCACTTCTTCTTCTTAACGCACTTGCCCTTCTTCAACTTGCGGCCCTTTTTGCACTTTTTGGCCACTGGAGGCGGAGCGGGCGTGGTGACCGTCGGTGTCGGCGCCAGCGCCGCCGGGGGCATCGGGGGCGTCGGGGGCGTCGGCGGCGGAACCACGGGCGGAGGCTGTGCGCCCAGCTCGAAGGCGCCGATGTCGCACGGCCCGGCATCGCCGCCGCGTAGCAGCCCACGCTGGTCGGTGACCTCGCAGGCACCGCCGCCGCTCCCGGGCTCGGCGGGATTGCCGTTGTCGATTGCCGGGCTGCCGGCGAGCAGCGCGTGGGTCAGAGTCGGGCCCCCGTTAGATGCCAGCAGCGCGAGCAGTGGATCGCCACTCTGGTTGTTGGTCGTCGCCCCCGAGATCGTGCAGCCGGCGGCGGTGCCGATGAGGTTGTAGTCCAGCGAGTTGAGGGTCCCGACGCAGTCGGGAGCCTGTCCGCCGGCATCGTGGTTCCCGGCCAGGATCGTGTTCTTGAGGTTGACCGCTGCCGTGTCGGCCTGACTGATGCCACCACCATCACCGCTTGCGTTGGCGTCGAAATCGGCGCGGTTGCGATTGATCGTCGCGCTGGCGAGGTTGGCCGTGGCCGCCCCACCAACGTGGATCGCGCCGCCGTTCGTACGTGCCTCGTTGCCGCTCACGGTGCTGTTCGTGAGATCGAGGGTGCCCGCGCCGGTGTAGAAGATGCCACCGCCCTGGGCTGTGGCGTCGTTGCCCGAGACGGTGCTCGACGAGACCTCCAGCGGCCCGGCGCTGAGGCCGTGGATCCCGCCGCCGCTGGTCGCGCTGTTGCCCGCCACCACGGCGTCGGTGAGAGTCGCCGCGTCTGCGGAAACGCCGCCGCCGACTCCGGCTGGAGATGCGTTGGCGGCCACGGTGCTGCCGGTGAGACTGACCGTGCCGGCGCGGATCCCACCGCCTTCCCTTGTCCCGCTGGACCGCGTGCTGTTGCCGCTCACAGTGCTGCCGGTGAGTGTGGCGGTCGTGGCGAAGATCCCGCCGCCTTTTTCGGCCGCGCTGTTGCCGCTCACCGCGCTGTTGGTGAGCGTGGCGGCGGTGGCATTGATCCCGCCCCCGGTGCTACCAACGAGTCCTCCCGCCGAGTTGCCGGTGACCGTGCTGTCAGTGACGGTGGCGGTGCCGGCATCGATCCCGCCGCCCCTGCTCGCCCCACCGCTCGTGAGCGTGGCGTTGGCGCTGACAGTGCTGTTGGCGAGGTTGGCGGTCGTGGCGGCGATCCCGCCTCCGACGGCGCCGGGGCAATTCGCGCTGTTGCCGGTGACGATGCTGTCGGTGAGGTTGACCGTAGCCGCACGGATCCCGCCGCCATTGCAGATGCCACTCGCGCCGAACGACGTGTTGCCGCTCACGGCGCTGTCGGCAATATTGAGAGTTGAACCCGCGACGCCCCGGATTCCGGTCCCCCCTTCAGTCACACCGGTCGAGTCCTTCGCCCCGTCGTGCACCCGAATCCCCGACAGGTTGACGATCCCGCCAATGACGTCGAGAACCCGGTCGATGTCGTTGCCGTCGACGCCGGTCGCGTCGGGGCCCGCCCCCGTGATCGTCAGATCCTCGGTGACGTCGAGGTCGCCGCTCAGCGCCGCGTTCTCGGCGGCGCCGGTGATGCTGAGGTCGTGATCGCCCGCGGCGAGAACGATCGTGTCGGGGTCGGCGCTGTCGGTGCAGTCGCCGATATCCGTATCGCTGTTGGCGGAGCGGATCGCCTCCCTAAGCGAGCAATCCCCGTTCGGGGTGTCGGGCTCGTCGAAGTAGGTCTCTACGTTGATCTCTCCGGCATGGGCTGGAGTTGCAAGAAGAAGGCCCCCGCAGGCGATCCCCACCGCGATCAGCCTGATTTTCGTCCCAGTGCGCATCAGCCGGTTTTCCGTTTTCGGCATTTGGTCCTACGGAGCTTGTTCTTGCCTTTCTTGCATTTGCGGATCGCGATCGCGGGGGCCGCGGTCGCAGGCGGAATCACCACGATTGCCGGCACCGCGGAGGGCGGGGGCGGGGGCACATCCGGTGGCGGCTGCAGCTCGAAGGCGCCGATGTCGCAAGGCCCGGCATCGCCACCGCGGAGCAGCCCACGCTGGTCGGTGACCTCGCAGGCACCGCCGCCGCTCCCCGGCTCGGCCGGATTGCCGTTGTCGATCGCCGGGCTGCCGGCGAGCAGCGCATGAGTCAGGGTCAGGGTCGGGCCCCCGTTTGGGGCCAGCAGCGCGAGCAGCGGATCGCCGCTCTGGTTGTTGGTCGTCGTCCCCGAGACCGTGCAGCCGGCGGCGGTGCCGATCAGGTTGTAGTCCAGCGAGTTGACAGTCCCGTCGCAGTCGGGAGCGTGGTTGCCGGCATCGTGATTCCCGGCCAGGATCGTGTTCTTGAGGTTGACCACGCCCGAAAAAAACTGTTTGATGCCGCCGCCGTCATCGTTGGAGGTCGTATTGCGGTTGATCGTGACGTTGGCGAGGCTGGCCGTGGCCGTATCCCCAACCGAGAGCCCGCCGCCGCCCAACTCGCCTGCGTTGTCACTGACGGTGCTGTTCGTCACGCTGAGAGTGCCGGTGCCGATCTGGTAGATCCCCCCGCCCTCGACCTCGGCGTCGTTACCCGAGATCGTGCTGTTGGAGACAACGAGATTGCCGCTGCTCGAATAGGCGCCGGCGCCGGACTGCTCCGATGCGTTTCGGGTCAAGGCGCTGTTGACCAGATTTCCAGACCCGTGGATCCCCCCGCCATCGCCTGTCGCGGAGTTGCCGCTGACGGTGCTGTTGGTGAGGCTGACGGTGCCGCGGATCCCGCCGCCGTCGAGCGAGGCGACGTTGCCGCTGACCTTGCTGTCGGTCACGATGGCGTTGCCGGCGTCGATCCCAGCCCCGGAACCCGTCGCGCCGGTGATCGTGTTGGCGCTGACCGTGGTGTCCGTAAGGCTGACGTTGACGGCATCGATCCCGGCGCCGGAAGAGGTCGGACCGGGCAGTCGGTTGCCGGTCACGGTGCTGCCCGAGAGCGTTGCGGTGGTGGCTGAGATCCCACCGCCGCTGTTCGTTGAGACGTTCGCCAGGTTGGCGCTCACCGTGCTGTCGGTGAGAGTCGCGGTGGCTGCAAAGATTCCTCCGCCGTCGCTTCCCGCTCCCGTGGCGATATTGCCGCTTACGACGCTGTTTGTGAGGTTGGCTGCGTCCGCGTTGATCCCGCCGCCGTCGGTTGCGCCAGTCGCAGTGCTGCCGCTTACCGCGGCGTTGGTGAGACTGAGTGTCGTTCCGGCTTCACCTTTGATCCCGCCGCCGCCCGCATTGCTGCTGCCCGCGTGGACCCGCAGTCCTGAAAGGCTCAGCGTCCCGGCGGTGAGGTGGAAGACGCGCTGCGCGACGAGCGCGCCGTTGCCGTCGACGGTGGTCGCGTCGGGGCCCGCCCCCGTGATCGTCAGATCCTCGGTGACGTCGAGGTCGCCGCTCAGCGCCGCGTTCTCGGCGGCGCCGGTGATGCTGAGGTCGTGATCGCCCGCGGCGAGAACGATCGTGTCGGGGTCGGCGCTGTCGGTGCAGTCGCCGATATCCGTATCGCTGTTGGCGGAGCGGATCGCCTCCCTAAGCGAGCAATCCCCGTTCGGGGTGTCGGGCTCGTCGAAGTAGGTCTCTACGTTGATCTCTCCGGCATGGGCTGGAGTTGCAAGAAGGAGCGCGATCAAAGCGACCGCGGCAGCAAGGCTCCCACTTCTCTCCCAACCCATCCCATGAGAGAGTACTCACTTCTATGTACTCCACAATCCCGCCTTCCGGCGGCGGGTTCAATCCGCGCGCAGCTCGAAGGTGAGCTCAGCCACTCGACCGCGTCGCCCGACGAAGGTCGAACAGCTGACGATCGGATCCGACGCCGGGGCGTGGACGCAGGCGGGTTTCAGCGTCGAGGGGGGAGAAGCTCGAGTCGGCGAGGTGCGGCTGCGCTTCGGCGCGGGCGAGGGGATCGCCGGGCTGGAGCCTCGAAGGCGTCGATGAGGAGATCGACGGGCTACCGATCCTTCCGGGCGACCCGCTCGGCCCCTCGGACGCCCGCCCCCACCCGAACGCCGCGACCCACGTCGACCACGTCGTCGTCTTCACCCCCGACCTCGAGCGGACGACCGCGGCCTTCGAGGCGGCCGGGATCGAGCGCCGCCGCGTCCGCGAGGTCGACGCCGGCGAGGGCGTGCTGCGCCAGGGCTTCTTCCGCCTCGGCGAGGTGATCCTCGAGGCGGTCGAACACGCCAAGGTCGAGCCGGGGCCGGCGCGCTTCTGGGGGATCACCTTCGCGGTCGCCGACCTCGACGCCGCCGCCGAGCTGCTCGGCGAGCAGCTCGGCTCGGTCCGCGACGCGGTCCAACCCGGGCGGCGAATCGCCACCCTTCGCAAGCAAGCCGGGCTCGGCCTCCCGGTCGCGCTGATCAGCCCCGAGGGCTGATCAGCACCCCATCAGGGCTTGAGGACGTTGTGTAGCTCGGTGATCTCGGGCTCAACCTCCGGGAAGTCGTCGCCCATGACCGCGGGGATCGCCGTGCTGAGCCGCTCCTGGGCGAACTTGCCGAAAGCGTCGGCCGACTCCCAGACGTCGATCACCTGGATCGTGCCGTCGTCCTTCACCGCGGCGGTGTGGATGAGAAGCCCTTCGGGCGGGTCAGACTCGACGTTGCCCTTCTCCTGCACCGCGTCGTAATTCTCGGCGGTTCCCTTGAATTTCACAGCGACCGTCACAGCCATATCCGTCTCCTCCGTCCGTTTGCTGGATGGCGATCCTATTCCGGTTCGCCGATTTAGTGGAGGCGGCTAGAGTGCCCTCGGAGTGAGAGTCGCGGTCGTCGACATGGGCACCAACTCGACCCGGCTCCTGGTCGCAGACGTCAAGGATGGCCGGGTGACCGAAGTCGAGCGCCAGAACAAGGTCACGCGCCTCGGGCGCGGGGTCGACCTGACGCACCAGCTCTCCGTCGACGCGATCGAGGACGTGTGCGCGGTCGTCGGCGATTACATGTCGGTCTACAAGGAGCACGGCGCCGAGCGCGTCGCGGCGATCGCGACCTCGGCGGTGCGCGACGCGAGCAACGGCGAGGCGTTCATCGCCGAGCTGCGCGAGCGCTTCGCGCTCGACGCCAGGGTGCTCAGCGGCAGCGAGGAGTCCAAGCTCACCTACGTCGGCGCGACCCAGGGCCGCGAGCCCGACACCGACGGCGAGCTCACCTCCGGCGACAGCACCGGCTCGACCCTCGTCTTCGACATCGGCGGGGGCTCGACCGAGCTCGTCTGCGGCCGCGGCGAGGAGATCGACTTCCACGCCTCGCTCCAGGCAGGCACCGTGCGCCACACCGAGCGCCATCTGACCGGCGACCCCGGCGACCCCGCCGACCCCACACAGCTCGAGACGCTCGCCACCGACGTCCGCGGCTTGATCGACGACGCCGTCGGATCGAGCCCGGCGGCCGTCGCCGAGAAGGGGATCGCCGTCGCCGGCACCCCGACCTCGCTCGCCGCGATCGACCAGGGGCTCGACCCCTACGACCCCGAGAAGGTCCACGGCCACCGGCTTTCGCTGCGCTCGATCCAGCGCATGCTCTCGCGGCTCGCCTCGCTGCCGCTCGCCGAGCGGCTGCGGATCCCCGGCCTCCATCCCGGCCGGGCGCCGACGATCGTCGCCGGCGTCGTGATCCAGGTCGAGGTCATGCGCGCGTTCGGGCTCGAGGAGGTCGAGGCCTCCGAGCACGACATCCTCTGGGGCACGGCGATCTCGACATCGCTCGCCCCGGCCTGACCGTCGTTACTCATCAAAATCCGGTGATTCGCCGAGAATCCCGCCTTTTGAGTATTTACTAACAGCGTTTCAGCGCCGATACTTCTCGAGCCGTAGGACATGGGCCCGAGCAGGACGCTCGGACTCAATCCTCCGGCCCATAGGTCGGGCGTTTAGCCGTAGTTTGGCGCCTCCCGTCGTCCGGCCAACACATACCCCCAAGTACAGGCCCCCCAAGACGTACCCCCTGCCCGTCCCAAAGGGGCCACTGTAAGAAGGGTCGCCAGGATGGCGGCCCTTCTTCACGTCTGGGATAGGATTCGCGCCGATGAGGGGGTCCACCGGGAAGAGGAGCAGGCGCAGCGTCGCCGCGATCGTCGCGCTGCTCTGCCTGGCGCTCGCCGCCTACGGCGCCGTCGGGGCGACCGGGAAGAAGAAGGGCAAGGGCAAAGGCCTCCCGACCGGCCCCTATCCGGCGCTCGGCGCCTGCACCGTCTTCCCGCCCTCGCCGCTGCCGCTCGGATCGCCCGCCGGCGCCGACCAGAGCGCCTGGAACCAGGACATCTCGACCTCCCCCGTCGACCCCAACTCGGCGGCTTACATGGGCGTCATCGGCTCCAAGGGCAACATCCACCCCGACTTCGGATCGCCGCGCGAGTACGGGATCCCCTACGCGGTCGTCAACGGCGGCGGCCCGAAGACCCGGATCAAGTTCACCGCCTACGGCGACGAGTCGACCCGCGGCCCCTACCGCGTACCGCTCGGGGCGCCGGTCGAGGGAGGCAAGAGCTCCGACGGCGACCGCCACGTGATCGCGATCGACACCAGGCGCTGCGCGCTTCAGGAGCTCTACCGCGCCTTCCCGAAGAAGAAGCCGAAGCCGCGCTGGAACGCCGACGGCGCCGTGATCTGGAACCTCGCCTCGCCGGCGCTGCGCACCGAGGGCTTCACCTCGGCCGACGCCGCGGGGCTGCCGATCTTCCCCGGGCTGGCGCGCTTCGACGAGGCCGCGACCGGCGTCATCAACCACGCGCTGCGCGTCACCTTCGCCTCGACCCAGAACGCCTGGATCAACCCCGCCTCGCACTGCGCCGGCGACACGCCCAACCCCGCGGCGCCGCCGATGGGCCTGCGACTTCGCCTCGCCGCGAGCTATGACGTCTCCGCGATCACGGGACCGGCGCGCGCGATCGCCGATGCGATGAAGCGCTACGGGCTGATCGTCGCCGACAACGGCTCCGACTGGTTCGTCAGCGGCGCGTCGGATCGCCGCTGGCCCGACGACAATCTGAGCCAGCTCAAGGGCATCCCCGGGTCGGCGTTCGAAGTCGTGCAGAGCGCCGCCGCGGTCCACCGCTGCTAGCGGCTCAGCGCGGCTCCGGGTAGTCGGGCTCGAGGACGCCGATCGCGGCGCCCTGCGGGTCGTTCATGACCGCGAGCACGCCGACCGGAATCCGCAGAGGCTCGACGATGATCTCGCCGCCGAGCTTCCTCGTCGTCTCGACCGCCTCCTCGGCGCTGCCGACGCAGAGATAGACCTGCCAGTGGGGCGGGACGCCGGCCATCGTCTCGTCCATCAACTGCGCGCCGGCGAGCCCCTCCTCCCACTCCTGGTTCTCGACCTGCCACATGGAGAACGGGATGTCGGGCGGAGCGTCGGGCGACTTCTCGAGGCTCCAGCCGAAGACCGCGCCGTAGAACTTCTTCGCGACCTCGAGGTCGTTCGTGGCGATCTGGTTCCAGGTCCAGGAGCCGACCTCGTTGACGAGCTCGGCGCCGGGGTGCTTGTCCGGCTGGACCGCCGAAAGCACCGCGCCTTCGGCGTCCTGGAATACGACGAGCGTCCCGCCGCCGCCCGGGAGCGGGCTCGGCTCGAGCAGCACCGTGCCGCCGGCCTCGGTGACCTTGGCCGCGGTATCGGCGGCGCCCTCGACGCTGACGTACGAGTTCCAGTGCGGCGGCTGCTCGCCGACGATCGGCCCGTAGCCCGCGACCTGCTTGCCGTCGCGGCGGAAGATCCCGTAGCCGCCCCCGTGCTGCTCGGCCTCCCAGCCCATCAGCTCGGCGTAGAACTCCTCGGTCTTGGCGGTGTCGGGGGCGACGACGTCGACCCATCGGAACTCACCGGGCTCGTAGCTGCTGCGCTCGCTCATATCCCCACCCTATGCCCCTGGAATAGGGTGCGTCGCATGGACTTCGGGGTCAGCTTCTTCCCGACAGACGACACCGTCGAGCCGGCGGAGCTCGGGCGCATGGCCGAGGAGCGGGGCTTCGAGTCGGTGTTCGTCACCGAGCACAGCCACATCCCCGTCAAGCGCGAGACCCCCTACCCGATCGGCGGCGATCTGCCGCGCCAGTACTTCCGCATCTACGACCCCTTCGTCGCGCTCGGCACGATCGCCGCTTCGACCAAGGAGATCAAGGTCGGCACCGCGATCTGCCTCGTCGTCGAGCGCGACCCGATCATGACCGCGAAGGAGGTCGCGACGCTCGACCGGCTCTCGGGCGGGCGAGTCCTGTTCGGGGTCGGCGCGGGCTGGACCCTCGAGGAGATGCGAAACCACGGCACCGATCCGGCGAAGCGCTTCGCGATCCTGCGCGAGCGGGTCGAGGCGATGAAGCGGATCTGGTCCGAGGACGAGGCCGAGTACCACGGCGAGCACGTCGACTTCGACCCGATCTACTCGTGGCCGAAGCCGATCCAGGAGGGCGGCCCGCCGGTCCTCGTCGGCGGCCACGGGCCGACCGTCCACGACCGCGTGCTCGCCTACGGCGACGCCTGGTTCCCGAACCGCTCCGGCGACGACGACGCCGACATCGCCCGGATCGAGGACCTCCAGCGCCGCGGCGCCGATGAAGGCCGCGGCGCGATCCCGGTCTCGATCCAGCTCCCGCCCCGCGACCTCGACGCGCTCGAGCGCTTCGAGCGGGCCGGGGTGACGCGCGCGGTCCACATGCTGCCCCCGGAACTCTCGGACGACGAGGTCGAGGCTAAGCTCGACCAGTGGCTCGCGCGACGAAACGAGTACGAGGGGCGGTCGTGAACCGGCTGCCCCTGCTCGCCCTTGCGCTCGCCGCCGCAGCGCTGATCGCCGGCTGCGGTGACGACGAGGACTCCGGCGACGCGACGACGACCGCCGCGCCGAGCACGGCCGCGACCGAGACCGCCGCGACCGAGCCGCCGACGACGACCGCCACCGCCCCGCCCCCGAAGCCGAAGAAGCCGCAGGCGGGCCAGCCGGTCCCGCCCGGCCCCGGCGCGATCAAGATCCCGAACCTCGTCGGCTCGAAGCTCGGCGACGCCCAGAAGGAGCTCGAGGGCCTCGGCCTCGCCGGCCGCGCCGAGAGCGCCAGCGGCCTGCGCGCGGAGATCAAGCCCGACTGGGAGGTCTGCGAGACCTCGCCGGCGCCCGGGCGCAAGGCTCCCCAGGGCGCGACAGTGATCTTGATAAGCGACAAACCAGGAGGTTGTTGATGGCGTTCAAAGAAGATTTCCGCAAGGGCCAGAGGGCCGTATGGTCGTCGGGCGACTGGCCGACGGTCGCCGAGACGATCCAGCCGGTCGCCGACGCGCTCGTCGAGCGAGTCGGGGTCGCCGAGGGCCAGGACGTCCTCGACATCGGCACCGGATCCGGCAACGTCGCGATCCGCGCCGCCGAGCGCGGCGCCAAGGTCACCGGCCTCGACGTCACCCCCGAGCTCTTCGACGCCGGCCGCGCTCGCGCCAAGGAGGCCGGGGTCGAGGTCGAGTGGGTCGAGGGCGACGCCGGCGACCTCCAGTTCGAGGACGGATCCTTCGACCGCGTGCTCTCGGTCTTTGGCGCGATGTTCGCGCCCGACAACCAGGAGGCCGCGAACGAGATGCTCCGCGTCACCCGCCCCGGCGGGATCTTCGCCTGCACGGCATGGACCCCCGAGGGCCTCAACGGCAAGATGCTGACGACGATGGGCGCCGCGCTGCCCCCGCCGCCCGAGGAGGTCGACTCCCCGATGCTCTGGGGGGACGAAGCGGTCGTCCGCGGCTACTTCGAAGGCAAGGACGTCGAGATCACGATCGAGCAGGAGACCGCGACCTGGGAGGAGGAGTCGACCGAATCGCTGCTCGTGATGTTCGAGGACAAGCTCGGCCCGATCATCATGGCCAAGGCGGCGCTCGAGCCGGAGGGCAAGTGGGACGAGATGCGCGAGAAGCTGATCGGCCTCTACGGAGAGTTCGCGACCGAGATCGACGGCGGCATCCGGGTCGAAGCCGATTACATCCGTACGATCGGCCAAGTCCCCGGCTAGCGCTTCGGGGCCGCGCGTCCCTCCTCCCTACTATCCCGGCTCGCATGAAGAGCCGCGAGGACATACGCAACGTCGCGATCGTCGCCCACGTCGACCACGGCAAGACGACGCTCGTCGACGCGATGCTCTGGCAGTCGGGCGCCTTCCGCACGGGCCAGGACGTCGCCGAGCGGGTCATGGACTCGACCGACCTCGAGCGCGAGAAGGGGATCACGATCCTCGCCAAGAACACCGCCGTCCGCCACGGCGACGTCAAGCTGAACATCGTCGACACCCCCGGCCACGCCGACTTCGGCGGCGAGGTCGAGCGCGGGCTGACGATGGTCGACGGCGTCCTGCTGCTCGTCGACGCCTCCGAGGGGCCGCTCCCCCAGACCCGCTTCGTGCTCAGGAAGGCGCTCGAGGCGCGGCTGCCGATCGTGCTCGTCGTCAACAAGGTCGACCGCCCCGACGCGCGGATCTCCGAGGTCGTCGACGAGGTCTACCAGCTGTTTCTCGACCTCGACGCCGACGAGGAGCAGATCGAGTTCCCGATCGTCTACACCAACGCGCGCGCCGGCTGGGCATCGCTGACCGAGGGCGACGAGGGCACCGACCTCAAGCCGCTGCTCGACCTGATCGCCGAGCGGATCCCCGCCCCCACCTACGACCCCGACGCGCCGCTCCAGGCCCACGTCACCAACCTCGACGCATCCCCGTATGTAGGGCGGCTGGCGCTCTGCCGGGTCCGCAACGGGACGATCCGCAACGGCCAGCGGATCGCCTGGTGCCGCGCCGACGGCACGATCGAGAACGCGACCGTCTCCGAGCTCTACGTCACCGAGGCGCTCGACCGGGTCGAGGCCGAGGAGGCCGGCCCGGGCGAGATCATCGCCGTCGCCGGGATCGAGCAGGTGACGATCGGCGAGACCCTCGCCGACCCCGAGGACCCGCGCCCGCTGCCCGTGATCCAGGTCGACGAGCCGTCGCTCTCGATCACGGTCGGGATCAACACCTCGCCGCTTTCGGGCACCGAGGGCGACAAGCTGACCGCGAGCCAGATCCGCGACCGGCTCGACGCCGAGCTGATCGGCAACGTCTCGATCCGGGTCGTCGACACCGAGCGCCCCGACACCTGGGAGGTCCAGGGCCGCGGCGAGCTCGCGCTCGTCGTGCTGCTCGAGCTGATGCGCCGCGAGGGCTTCGAGCTGACCGCGGGCCAACCGCGGGTCGTGACCCGCGAGATCGACGGCGTCCTGCACGAGCCGATGGAGCGGCTCGCGATCGACGCCCCCGAGGAGTTCGTCGGCGTGATCACCCAGATGCTCGCGCTGCGCAAGGGCCGGCTCGAGCAGATGGTCAACCACTCGACCGGCTGGGTCCGCCAGGACTACCTCGTCCCCGCCCGCGGGCTGATCGGCTTCCGGACCGAGTTCCTGACCGAGACCCGCGGCACCGGGATCCTCCACCACGTCTTCGAGGGCTGGGAGCCGTGGGTCGGCGAGCTGCGCACGCGCCCGACCGGGGCGCTGGTCGCCGACCGCTCCGGCAAGACCGCGGCCTTCGCGCTCTTCGGCCTCCAGGAGCGCGGCACGCTCCTCGTCGGCCCCGGCGAGCCGGTCTACGAGGGGCTGGTGATCGGCGAGAACGCGCGCACCGAGGACATCGACGTCAACGCGATCAAGGAGAAGCACCAGACCAACATCCGCGCCGCGGCGGCCGATCAGCTCGTCCGGCTCGTACCCCCGCGCCGCCTCTCACTCGAGCAGGCGCTCGAGTTCCTGCGCGACGACGAGTGCATCGAGGTCACCCCGGAATCGGTCCGGGTGCGCAAGGTCGAGCTCGAACAGACCGCCCGTGTCAAGGCGGCGCGGAAGGCGAAGCCGCCCCGCGACTAGGCGCGGCTGCGGCTGCGGTTTCGGTTCCTGTTGCGGTTCCGGTTGCGGCCCTTGCCGCGGCCGTTGCGCCCGTTGCGTCCCCGGTCGCCGTTCTCTGAACGCTGGCTCGGGGTCGAGTTGTGGCCGTTGCCGTTCGCCTCGCCGTTGCTCCGGTTGCTGCGCCCGGAGTCGAACTGCTCGGTCAGACCGAGCGCCGAGGCGATCGCTCGCGTGTCGCGGACCTGATCGGCGGTGACGAATGTCGCCGCCGAGCCGCTGGCCCCCGCGCGGCCGGTGCGGCCGGTGCGGTGGATGTAGGTCTCGTGGTCCTCGGGGATGTCGAAGTTGATCACCTGGGCGATCTCGGCGACGTCGATCCCGCGGGCGGCGACGTCGGTCGCGACCAGCGTGTCGACGCGTCCGTCCTCGAAGTCCGCCAGCGCGCGGCGGCGCTGGTTCTGGGACTTGTTGCCGTGCATCGCCAGCGCGCGGACGCTCTGGTTGCTGAGCTTCTTGACCAGCCGGTCGGCGCCGCGCTTGGTGCGCACGAAGACCAGCGTCCGGCCGCCGCTCGCTGCCTCGACCTCGCCGACGAGCGCTCCGACCTTTGCCTCGTGATTGAGGTGGACGAAGCGGTGCTCGATGTCGACCCTGTTCTCGGCCTTCGGCGCATGGACGTGTCGCGCCGCGTCGTGGGTGTAGGCGGCGGCGAGCTTGCCGGCCGCTCCCTCGAGCGTCGCCGAGAAGAACAGCGTCTGGCGCTGCTTCGGCATCTGCTTGACGATTCGGTCGACGGGGGGCTTGAAGCCCATGTCGAGCATCCGGTCGGCCTCGTCGAGGACGAGGATCTTGACCTTCTTGAGGTCAAGCGCCCGGCGCTCGAGCAGGTCCTCGAGCCTCCCGGGGGTGGCGACGACGATATGCGCCTTTGCGGCGCGCTTCGCCTGCGCCTGGATACCGACCCCGCCATAGACGGGGGCGACCTTGAGCCCGCGGGCCTGGACGACGGATTCGAGCTCGTCGACGATCTGCTCGGCGAGCTCGCGCGTCGGCGCGAGGATCAGGGCGCTGGGGCGACCGTCTTCCGGCTTCAGCCGGTCGGCGATCGGGACCCCGAAGGCGAGCGTCTTGCCCGACCCGGTCGGGGACTGGACGAGGACGTCGCGGCCCTCGAGTACGTCGGCGATCGCCAGTTTCTGTACGGCGAACGGTTTGGTGAAGCCGCGCTCGGCGAGTGCGTCCACGACTGGACGCGACACGCCGAGATCGGCGAATGATTCGGATGACATGTGTGCTTTCTCCTTATGAGTGATTCGGGGAGATTCTTGGACCCCGAGTGCTCATGAGAAGCGCAGGGAGAACTAAAACCTCTCGGGCGACGTCTTGTCACCCGACGACCGGCACGCTAGCAGGGTCGGGACCCCGAACCTGCGTTCCCCCTCCGCCGAGGCCCGTTTGGGCCGTCTTACCCAACATTTATCCGCTATTTCCGGGCAAGATCGTGCGTTCTGGTACGCATTGGGTGGCGCCGGAGCGCCTTGTTAGCTACTCTTAGTACCGAAGCATCCATGTACGTAATCGCTCGGCGGCTTTTCCCTTCGTCCCGCGGTGATCAGGCCAGAGGGGAAAGTCTGAAAGGAATCTCCTTGTCTAAGGCTGCTGTAGCTGACCGAAAGAACGACGCGATCTTCGTCTGTGCCCGGTGTGACGTCACCGTGCAGTGGATGAAGGGGCACGACGCCCCGAAGCGTCCCGCCAACTGGGCGGAGAAGGACGGCGAGCACTTCTGTCTCGCCTGTCGCCGTGACATCGCGGCCGACAACGCGCTCGAGAAGGCTCCGGAGGGCATGTCGCTCACGGACCGCGCCAAGCTCCAGTCCGCGGCGCGGATCCACTTCGAGGTCAAGCGCGACCCGAGCCGTGCCGACGGCGAGATCGCCAAGTCCTGCGGGGCTTCGATCGCCTCGGTGGGCAAGGCTCGCAAGGAGCTCGGGCTCGTCAAGTAAGCGTCACGAAGAGCGGCCGATTGGCCGCTCTTCTTGTATCTGGGGACGGGGTTCAGAGAAGCGGGGAGCTCAGCCGGTAGCCGCGCGCGGCTCGGGGCCGAGCAGACCGATCTCGGGATTGAGGTCGCCGACCGTGCCGGCGTCCATCCCGAGCCCGTTGCGGTCGCAGTAGCGGCGGACCTCGGCGACGCTCGAGAAGACGAGGTGCTCGACCCCGAGTCCCTCGGCGACCTTGCGAGAGCCCGACCAGTCGCCGTAGCCCTCGACGTGGACGATCGCGTGCGGGCGCGCGTACTCGGCCCGGAAGCCGTCCTCGTGCAGCTCGACCCTCCCCCACGCCTCGACGATCCCGTGCACCGAGGGGCCCCAGTCGAACGGCTTGCGGGTCATCTCGAACCACTGCCCGATCTGCGCGGGATGCATTCCGTAGATCCCGCAGCGGCAGCCCGGGTGGGGCGCCTCGTGGCGGGTGCCCCGCGCGCGGCCGCGGCACTTGGCCTGCGTCGCATCGAGCCCGTGCGACCAGGTCGATGCCTGGAAGACGCCGGAGAGGATCGGCCGGTGGGCGCTCCAGCGCACGCGCCAGGTCCGGAGGCCGTAGACGCGGCCGGGAACGACCGGGTGGTCCGGGTGGAGATGGCGCTCGCCGTGCGGCGTCACGCCGGAGTCTTCTCGGGCTCGCGCTCGGGCTCGGTCCGGGCGGGCTCGCGCTCGCGCTCGGGGGCCGGCTCACGCTTTGGCTCCGGAGGCGGCGCCGGGGCGCGCTCGGGGACCTCGATCGGCTCGACGATGATCGTGCGCGAGGGGCCGGGGAGCGTCATCGCTGGTCGTCGCCGGGGACGTGGAGCTGGGCGCGGCCGCGGCGGGTCGCGTCGACGAACTTGTCGAGGTTCGCCTGCATGCTCGCGAGCAGATTGTCGGCGTAATCCTCGGCGTCGAGGCGCATCTTGCGGCCCTCTTCGGCGGCGCGGTCGATCGTCTCCTGGGCGGCGCGCTCGGTCTCGCGGCGGATGACCTCGGGCGCGGTCAGGTCGCGGGCGCGGCGGCGGGCCTCGGTGACGATGTCGGCGGCCTCGCGCTTGGCCTCGCGCAGCAGGTCGTCGCGCTCCTTGGTGATCCAGCGCGCCTGCTTCTCCTCCTCGGGGAGGATCGCGCGGAGCTGGTCGAGCAGGTCGTAGACCGTCTCGCGGTCGATTCGCGCCTCGCCGACGAGCGGCACCTCGGGCGCCTCTTGGGCGACCCGCTGGAGCGAATCGATCAGGGAATCAACGTCGTTGCCGTTCATGCGGCCCCCATGATTGCGCGCCGGGGCTCTCGGCAGGGGCGCGGGGGTGCAGCCGAAGCCCGG
The DNA here is from genome assembly GCA_963817065.1 of uncultured Solirubrobacterales bacterium. Classification (GTDB taxonomy): domain Bacteria; phylum Actinomycetota; class Thermoleophilia; order Solirubrobacterales; family 70-9; genus CAWFMO01. The sequence goes on along the minus strand of CAWFMO010000001.1, from coordinate 615,030 downwards.
CTTGCATCCCCGCCTCGCATAGGATCTTGCGCGATGTACGACACGTTGCTTTTCCTGCACGTGCTCGCCGCCGCGGCGCTGTTCGCCAGCGTGGTGATGTTCAGCGCCTGGGTGCTCGGCGCGCCGACTGACTCGCGCTCGGCGAGGATCGCCCAGGCCGCCGGCGGTATCGGTCTCATCGGGACGCTGATCCTCGGGATCTGGCTCGCGATCGACGTCGACGGCTACGAGCTCTGGGACGCCTGGATCCTGATCGCCTTCGTGCTCTGGCTGGTCGCGGGCGGCAGCGGCGACAAGGCCGATCGCGGGCTGAGAGAGAGCATTACCGCGGGCGGCGCGGCGATCAGCAACCAGATCGCCGGCCCGCACTGGGTGCGCACCATGGCCGTCGTCCTCCTGCTCGCCGACATGGTCTACAAGCCCTGGGCCTGACGATGGGAATCGACCTCACCGCCGCGCTTCGCCCCGACGAGTGGAACCTGCCGCTCTTTCTCCACATCCTCGGCGCCTTCACCCTGATCGGCGCGGTCAGCCTCAGCGCAACCTCGTTGGCCGGCGCCTGGCGCTCCGGCTCGCAGGAGATGACGAGGCTCGGCTTCCGCGCCCTGCTCTGGGCGGCGATCCCCTCGTGGATCGTGATGCGCCTCAGCGCCCAGTGGATCGCCGACAAGCAGGGGCTCGAGGACAGCGACGCCGCCTGGATCAACATCGGCTTCATCGCCGCCGAGCCGACCTTCCTGCTGCTCGTGATCGCGACCGTCTGCACCGGGATCGGCGCCCGCCGCGTCGCCGGCGAGGGCGGCCGCGGGCTCGACCGCGTCTCGATGGTCTTCGTCTCGATCGCCCTCGTCGCCTATCTGGTCGCGATCTGGGCGATGACGACGAAGCCCGTCTAGTCGGAGTACGCTGAGCGCAATGCGAGTTCGGCTTTCGATCTTTTGCTCGGCGATCGCGGTTTGCGCCGTCCTCGCCGCGCCGGCCTCGGCGCAGCAGCTCGCGCCGGGGGAAATCGTCGTCGCCGACGCCACCGCCGATCCGGATGCGCTCCCCGGCACAGGCGCGGTCTTCCGGGTCAATCCCGCTACCGGTGCCGCGACCGTCCTCGGCGAGTCGGCTGCCTTCATGGCCCCTCGCGGCGTGGCGGTTGGTCCCTCGGGCGAGGTCTACGTCGCGGATCCCGTGGCGGATCCAAACGGCGCGGACCCAGGCTCGGGTGCGATCTTCCGCATCGTGCCGGGGCAGGCTCCAACAGTGCTCTCGACATCGGCCTTGTACGAATCCCCGACCGGGGTCGCCGTCGACTCCGCGGGCCGCGTCCTCGTCGCCGACACCAACGCGGACCCCGAGACATTGGGCGGCGACACAGGGGCCGTGTTCCGCTTCACCCCCGGCGACCCGCCGACAACCCTCGAGGCCTCGGCCCTGTTCGTCGAGCCATGGGGGTTGGCGCCGGACCCGCAAGGGAACGTCGTCGTCGCGGACCGGGGCGCGGCGGGAGGGGTCCTGCGCTTCGCTCCGGGCGGTGACGCAGCGGTCATCGGATCCTCCCTGGATTTCTCCGACCCGAGCGGGATCGCCGTTGACTCGGCGGGCCAGGTGCTCGTCGTCGACCCGGACGCGAATCCGAACCCGCCGGGCACGTTCAGCGGCCTGATCTTCGGCTTCACCCCTCCCGCGATGCCCGCCCCGCTCAACTCGGTTGGCTTCAGCGACCCGTTCGACGTCGATGTCGACGCATCGGGCCGTGCCGTGGTCGCCGATTCGACGGCCGACTTCAACGGCGCGGCGGACGGATCCGGGGCGATCTTCCGCTTCACACCGGGACAGGCCCCGGCGATGCTGAGCGCTTCGACGCTCTTCAGGCAGCCCGGCGCCGTGGCGGTCGAGCAGACCCCGCCCACGGTCTCCCCGCCGTCCGCAACCCCGCCGACGCCGACGATCACCGCACCCCCGGCCACGCCCCCCAAGAAAAAGTGCAAAAAGGGCCGCAAGCTGAAGAAGGGGAAGTGCGTGAAGAAGAAGCGGAAGAAGAAGTAGCCCGGCTCAGGTAGCCCGGATCACTTGCGGTAGTAGGTCTTGCCGTGCTGGAGATCCTCGAAGACCTGCTCCATCCGCCTGTATAGCCGCTGCATGTCTTCGCCCTGATTTCCCGCGAGCCAGGCCTTGTCGGCGTGCTCGTTGGCTCGCTGCAGATGCTCGTGGCTGTGCTCGGACTCCGCGAGTTCGAGCTCGAGCTCCGCGAGCTCGACCAGGGCGCCCTTGTTCTGCGGGTCGATCGCGAGGATCTGCGCGCAGAGCTCGCGGGTCTCGGCCTCGCGGTGCTGCTGGCGGCGCATCGCCGCGAGCCCGATGATCGTCGCGGCGTTGGTCTGCGGCGAGGGGTCGAGCTCGAGCGAGCGCTCGAAGAGGCTCTCGGCGACGTAGAACTCGCGGTGCTCGCCGACGGTCGTCGCCCAGGCGCCGATCGAAGCAGCGGTCGGGTCGCGCTCGGCGACGAACTGGCGCGCGAGGACCGCGAAGCGCAGGTCGCGCTCGCTGTCGCCGGCCTCGTCGGCGGCTTCGGTCACCGCCTCGAGCCCGCCCTCGGTCTCGAGCCGCTCGATCTCGATCATCGCCTTGCAGTCGCGCGACGCGTCGCGGCGGAACTGCTCGATGTTGGGCTCGCCGGGGTCGAGCTCGAGCGCCGCCGAGAAGTGCTCGACCGCCTCGCAGGGCTGGCCGGCGGCGACCAGGCAGCGAGCGAGCCTCGTGCGGGTGTCGACGTCGTTCGGATGGACGGCGAGCGCCTGGCGGTTCACGTCGAGCGCCTCGGCTCCCCAGTCGCCCTTCTCTTGGAGCTCCTCGGCGCGGGTCTGAAGCTCGTCGCGCTCGGGCTCGGGTCCGTCTTTGGTCAGAGGAGTCATCGGCTGTGGCTATTGTGGCGCGAGACCGGCGACCGGGAGGCCAATGGCGCAGTCAAAGATCGACCTGATCCAAAACGGTATGGAGGCGATCGCCGAGAGCGACATCGAAGCGCTGCTCGCGGTCATGCACCCCGAGATCGAGTGGCGCCCGCCCGAGCAGGGCACGCTCGCCGACGTCTTCGAGGGGCACGACGGGGTGCGCGAGCTCTTCGCCCAGCTGTTCGAGTCCTGGGAGCGGATCGGCAACGTCCCCGTGAAGCTGCACCTGGAGGGCGACGTCGCCGTGATCGTGACCGACATCCACCTCCGCGCGCGACTCAGCGGCCTCGAGATAAACGAGCAGTGGGCCTACGCGGTCCGCTTCCGCGATGGCCTCTTCTGGCGAGTGGCGATGTACACCGACCCCGCGAAGGCGCTGAGCGACTTCGGCGGGCCGGCGCTCGCCGACGCCCCCGATTGGCCGGGCTGAACCGAGCCCACGGCTCGCCGGACGGGTGTATCTTTTGCAGGCGATGAGGCGGATCGGGGTATTGGCAGTGGGGCTTTCGCTTGCGTTCGCGGCGAGCGCGAATGCCGCGGGCATCGTCGTCGAGACCAATCTCGACAGCGGCGGCGATTGCACCCTGCGCCAGGCGATCACCGCCGCCGATACCGACGCGATCGCGGGCGGCTGCTCCGCCGGCGACGGCAACGACACCATCGAGTTCGCCGCGGGGGTGGCCGGTGAGATCGCGATCGGCGGAAACGGAGCCTTGGTCATCACGAGCGCTATGGGCGACGTCGAGATCGAGGGGCCCGGCGCAGCGCAGCTCGCCGTCGACGGCGGCGGGATCAACGGAGTCTTCGAGACGAACGGTGACGTGGAGATCTCCGGCTTGACGATCAGAGATGGCCGATCCAATCAGGGGGCTGGGATCTCCAACCAGGGCAACCTGCACCTCGACCGCGTCACGGTGATCGCCAATATCGCGGTGGCCCAGGACATGACGCCGGCGTCCAACACCTTCGCCGTCGCCCGCGGCGGCGGCATCCTAAGCCTGGGGGCGTTTGCGGCGCTCGCGGTCACCGAGAGCTATATCGCCGACAACTCGGCCGGCGCAACCACCAGCGGCACGATGACCAACACCGCAAATGCCTTCGGCGGCGGCATCTACGCCGGCACGGGAACGGACCTGCACGTGAGGCGGAGCGCCTTCTCCGGCAACGCCGTGAGCGCGAGCGCAACGGGCGGGACGGCGAACTTCGGCACCGCGTATGGCGGCGCGGTCTCGGGGACGTTTCTCGACCCCTCGAGCATCGAGCTGAGCACGTTCTGGACCAACTCCGCCTCGACCATCCCCAATGCCGGGCAGGAAGCGGGCGCGAGCGTGCACGGGGACTCCAGCCTCACTCTGACGAGCAACACGGTGACCGGGGGCGACGCGTCGGCGGCAGGCGGGAACCTCTTCGGCGCCTCGGCGATGCCGATCCAGAACACGATCGTCGCCGAGAAGGGGGATCCGTCCTCCACCAACTGCATCGGGGTCCTATCGCTCGGTCACAACCTCAGCGACGACCCCACCTGCGGCGGCACCCCCGACGACATCCTCAGCACGGAGCCCAACCTGCTGCCCCCAGCCAACTACGGCGGACCGACCCAGACCCGCCCGCCCGCGCCGCCGGACCCGCCGATCGCGGTGGGCGTGATCGACGGCGGCATTTCCGCTGGCCACTCAGAGGACGCGCGCGGGCTTCCCCGGACCTGGGACTTCGATGCCCCCAACCTCGGGCTGGGCGACGGCACCGATATCGGCGCGGTCGAGATCCAGGGGCCGACCCCGCTCGGGACGAATCCCGGCTCGCCCGGTGACGAGGACCAACCGAGGATCTTTGGCAGCGTCGAGCCCGGCAGCTCTGTTCAGCTCTCCAATGGCATCGCCTGCGCCGGTCCGCTGGACACGGAGCTGGCCGCCACCTTCGCCTCGCCGGGCATCGAGTCGACTCCGGTCGCCCCCGATACCGTGACCACGTACAGGACCTTGTCGTTCTACGGGGTGCTGACCTCGGAGTGCTCGGACAGCATCGACTACACCCGCCGGCCGATCGCGCCGGTGCTGAGCACGACCGATCCAGTCTCGGGCGGCGACGACAACAACCCGGCGATCAAGGGGACCGCGGCCTCCCCGGGCACCGTCAACCTCTACACGAGCGCCTCGTGCACGGGCCCGGTCGCCGGCTCGGGCACCACGGCAGAGCTCGTCGACCCCGGAATCGATCTCGACACCGGCGTGGCCGACAACTCGACGACGAACTTCTACGCGAGCGTCGCCGGGACCAACGCGACCTCGAGCTGCTCGGGGCCGATCAGCTACACCGAGGTCACCCCGGCACCACCGACTCCGCCTGCGACCACGCCTCCGACGACGACCCCTCCGGCAACGACGCGCAAGAAGTGCAAGAAGGGCCGCAAGCTGAAGCGGGGCAAGTGCGTCAAGAAGAAGAAGCGCAAGAAGTAGAGCGCGGCTAGGCGGCGATCCGCGGCGTCGCGTACTCGGCGAGTGCCATCACGGTCATCTGCGGGTTGACCGTGATCGAGGTCGGGAAGACGCTCGCGTCGCAGACGTAGAGGTTCTCCATCCCGTGGACGCGGAAGTTCTCGTCGACGACTCCCTTTGCGTCGTCGCGGCTGATCGCGTTGCCGCCCTGGGGGTGGCCGGTGCCGAGCGAGATGTCGCCGGCGTCGCGGACGTAGTCGTCGAGGCGGTCGAGCTGCTCGGGCTTGGTGATCTCGAGGTAGTGGAAGGTGCTCGGCATGACCCGCGTCGCGCCGGCCTCGAGGTAGATCCTGCCGGCGATCTTGAGCGCCCCGACAACCTTCGCCAGGTCCTCGGTGGTCGGCGTGTAGACGATGTCGGGGCCGCCGAGCAGCGCCTTCTTGACCCGCCCGTTTCGCTGCGTCCCGACCAGAGTCCCGAGCGCGGTCATGTGCGAGTAGCGGCGCATGTTGCGGTAGTGGTCCTCGAACCAGCCCGGCATCGCCAGCGCCTGGGCGAGGACCGGGTTGAACCAGGTCTCGAAGACGTAGCCGTGCTCGGCGCCGGGCTCGAGGTAGTGGGAGATCTGGAGCCCTGCGTACGAGCGCAGCTCCTCGTCGAACTCGGCGGTCAGCGGCGAGCCCATGTTGAAGGAGACGTTGCGCCCGACCTGCGAGCCGCCGAGCCCGCTCTGGCCGAGCAGGAAGCTCGACCCGACCGCGCCGGCGGAGACGACGACGGTGTTGGCGAGCACGCGGAGCTTGCGCCCGTCGGAGAGCTCGCAGTCGACCGCGCTCGCGCGGCCGCCCTCGGAGCGGATCTTGGTCGCCTTGCACTCGCTGAGGATCCGGAGCCGGTCGCCGAAGCGGGCCTGGCCCTCGGGCAGGATCGTGTCGAGCATCGAGAGCTTCTTGCCGTAGGCACAGCCGATGTTGCAGTAGCCGCAGCCGATGCAGTCGTCGATGTTCGCCTTCACGGTCCCGAAGCCGCTCGCCGTTTCCGTTGCCGGTCAGGCCGAGGGCCTCGGCGCCCTCGACGAACTTGACCGCGCCCGGGTTGAGGTGGCCCTCCGGCTGCGAGGTGATCTTGAGCTTCCTCGTGACCTCGTCAAAGCCGGCCCAGAGCTCGGGCTCGTCGAGCCCGGCGTCGAGCTCGGGCGAGTTCCAGCGCTCGAGCGCCGGCTTCGGGATCGGGAAGCAGACCGCGTTGTTGACGACGGTGCTGCCGCCGACGCACATCCCCTGGAGGACCTGGAAGCGGAAGTCGCGGGTCAGCTGCAGGGCGCCGTCGGCGTAGAGCTTGGTCAGCATCTCGCCCTCGTCCTCGGTGAACTCGGTCGGGCTGACGTGGAGGCCGCGCTCGAGGATCAGGACGCTGCGCCCGGCCTCGGCGAGGTTGTAGGCGAGCATCGAGCCGGCGGCGCCGCTGCCGACGATCACGACGTCGGCCTCGATCTGCTTCGCGTCGATCTCGCCGGGGACGAGCGCTTTGACGTCGGGGCGGCGCTCGGCGACGCGGCGCATCAGCTCGCTGTAGCCCTCGCGCTCGGAGAACTTCTGGTACCCGGTCGAGGCGAAGGTCCTCGGGTCGGAGTAGTAGCCGAGGAAGACCATCTGCTGGCCGAGCCGGATCATCGCCTGGAGCAGGACGCGGCGCAGCTTGCCGACCCGCCGGCCCTCGACCGCGCCGAGGAAGCGCTTCTTGATGAACGCGAGCCGCTCCTCGGCCGACATCAGCGCCAGCGGCGGGCGGATCGTCAGCAGCGGGTAGAGCTGGAGCCCGAGCAGCGCGACCTTGATCAGCCACTTGCGCTGGGCGCGGAAGCGCGCGAGGTAGCCGTCGACGTTGCGCCCGACGTCCTCGGGGCTGATCGCCTCCTCCTCCCCGACGACGAGCACGTCGGCGAGCGCGGTCAGGGTGCGGAATCCGGTCGGCGAGAGGTACTCGAGCCCGTAGCGGGCGCGCTCGGCGCGGCGGTAGAGGAAGACGAAGAGGACCGTGAGCGAGCCCTCGAGCACGACCCCGCCCCAGAGGATCGCGCCGGCCGTCATCTCGAACCCGAAGATGTCGTACGTCGTCCCGGTGTCGCCGAACAGCGCCACGATCGCCCCGTAGAAGACCCAGCCGCCGGTCGCGATCAGGACGACCGGGATCAGCGAGCTGAAGCGGCGCACGTCGGCGCCCGCGACCCAGCAGACCCCGCCGACGACCGCCGCCTTGACGACCGAGTTGACGACGAACGGGAGCTGGCTCCAGCTTTCCTCGAGCGCCCCGCTCGAAAACAGCGCCGGGCCGAGGTAAACGAGCGTTTCGAGGGTGAAAATGACCGCCGCGACCCGCAGAGCAAGGCGCAGCAGGCGCTCCTCCTTGGTCAAGGGGGCGGCGTCTCCCACGCGGCCAACCTAGCGCACGCTTAGGAGGTCGAAAATCGGCTGAAACGGGTGATTCGCGCTCCGCCCCAAGGTCGAGTATCCTGTGTCCCCGCAGCACTTCCTGTTGCACTCGCCCGACGGCACTCCTCCCTTCGCCTCGGCCGACTCAAACCCGAGGAATCGAAAGGAACCATTTGCCTGACGCAGCTATTGCCGAGCGAGGAACCGAGAGTTGGACCTGTATCCGCTGTGACGTGACCGTTCAGTGGATGTCCGATTTCGAGCAGAACTCCAAGTTCCCCGCCCACTGGAGCGACGAAAACGGAGAGCTCCACTGTCTCGGCTGTCGCCGGGACCTGGCCGCCGAAGGCGCCCTCGACGGCGTCCCCGAGGACACCCCGCTCGCCGAGCGCGTGCAGCTCAAGCGCGCCGGCCGGCTCGAGTTCGAGATCCGCCGCGACCCCGAGGCCCAGAACGGCCAGATCGCCAAGGCCTGCGGCACCTCCGCAGCCTCGGTCGCCAAGGCGCGCGAGCGCCTCGAGATCCCGCTCCCCCGCGCACCTAGTCTCGCGCTTCAAGGACTGATCTGAAGAAGATCGGCGCCATCTGGCTGGCTTCGCTCCTGGTGGGTTTACTCACCGTGGGAGCGTCGCCCGCCTCGGCGGCGCCGAAGCTCTGCGCCAACACGTACGGCGGGGACGTGATCTCGGCCAGCGGCGGCTTGAAGTGCGCGAAGGCGCGCGCGGTCGTGCGCAGCTGGGCCGGTGGCTACAAGGCGGACGCGATCGTCGATCGGAGCGCGCTCGGGTTCGCCTGCCGGGGGACGAACGATTCGGTGGAAGGGCTGACGATTCGGTGCCGCCAAGGACGTAAGGCGGTCCGGTTCTACGCCAACGTGCCGGTCTAAGCCTCAGGCTCTCAGCGCTTCTGGTGGCCGACGCCGGCGGTGCCTGCGCGCTCGTCACGGCGGGTCTGAAGGAGGAGCAGGACAGCGATGACCAGGAGAAAGCAGCGCCCACGGCTTCAGATCCAAGGTGCAGCGCATTTGCGATTCTCGAGGAGGCAAAGCCAGCTGCGATGCATACAAAGATGCCGATGAGGAGATCGCGTCGCATAGTCATCCGTAGATTAGCCCCGCGGCCCGACGCCGCCGCGCGTACACGGTCCCATGAGCAGCCGCTCGGTCATGCGGTTTCTCAAGCCAAGGTGACGCCGAACCACGCACCCGTTGCCCCGTGGCGATGTCGAACATCGCGGCATCGCCGTTCGCCGTATCTGGTGAAGGACCGACGATCAATCCGCTCCCCGTTCGTCGTAAGGTAGCAGTTCCACGAATGGAGCGTCCCGACATCAAGGAAGATCGCCGTAGTCGGAGCGACCGGAAGGGTCGGAAGCCATCTCGTACGCACGCTCTCCTCCGATGACCACGAGGTCGTCCCGATCTCACGCTCGCTCGGGGTCGACGTGACCAGCGGCGAAGGCCTCGAGGAGGCGCTCGCCGGTGTCGACACCATCGTCGACGCGGCGAGCGTCAACTCGCCCGACCAGGACCGTGGCAACCGAGTACTTCACGACCGCGACCCGCAACCTGCACGAGTTCGGCGAGCGCGCCGGCGTCCGCCACATCGTCGCGATCTCGATCGTCGGCTGCGACCGCTTCAGCGGCGGCTACAACGCGGCGAAGGTCGCCCAGGAGCAGTCGCTGCTCGCGGGCCCGATTCCGGCGAGCATCCTGCGCGCGGCGCAGTTCCACGAGTTCGTCGCCCAGCTCGCCGACTGGGGCCGCCAGGGCGATGTCAGCTACGTGCCGAAGATGCAGACCCAGCTCGTCGCCGCGTCGGCGGTCGCCGCGGAGGTCGCGAAGATCGCGACCGCGCCGGCCCCCGCCGACAACGCGCCGATCACCGAGATCGCCGGCCCGCGGGTGGAGAACCTCGCCGAGATGGCGAGCCTGCTCGCCGAGCGCACGGGCGTTCCGGCGCGGGTCGAGGAGCTGGCCGAGAGCGACGACCCCGACGCCGTGCTCTACGCGACCGACGGGGTCCTGCCCGGGCAGGACGCCATGCTCGCCGGGCCGACCTATGCCGAGTGGCTCGAGGCGAGCATCGGCGACACGGTCTCGACCAGCGACTCGGGCTCGACCGCGACCGAGGCGTCCGCCGAGCTCCGCGGGTGCGTGAGTGCTGATCACCGCGACGACCGTCATCCCCGCGGCGAGCCCGGCCTGGATCCCCGCCGGGGCGTCCTCGATCACGAGGCAGCGCTCCGGCGGGATCCCGAGCCGCTCCGCCCCGAGCAGGTAGCAGTCGGGGTTGGGCTTGCCGACGGGGACGTCATCGGCGGTGATCAGCGCCGCGGGCGGGTCGACGGGCAGCGCCTCCATCCTCGGGACGGCCGTGCCCTTGAGGGCCGAGGTGACGACGGCGCGGCGCTCGGGCGCGATGCGCCGGTAGAGCTCGAGCGCGCCCTCGATCGGAACGCCGCCGTCGTCGACGCTCAGGATCTGGTCCTCGACCCAGCGCGCCTCCTCGACCGGATCGCGGTCCGGCGCGAACTCGCCGACGATCTCCTCGGTCCGCCGCCCGTGGATGATCGCCATCAGCTCCGCGTGATCGATCCCGTGGCGCTCGGCGAAGCGCTCCCAGGCGACCTCGACCCCGCGGGTCGAGTCGACGAGGACGCCGTCCATGTCGAAGAGGACCGCCTCGGCTTGAGGCACCTCAGGCTGTCGGGGCGATGACCCGGCCTTCCGAGGGCTGGACGAGCACCCAGCCGTTGCCGGAGAACCGCATCTGAATGCTCTCGCCGGAGCCGCGGCCGACGAACGTCTTGATGCTGACGTCGGTCTTGATCGAGGTCTGGACGCCGGAGGACCAGGTGATCGCCGCCTGCGGGTCGGCGTAGACGTCCTCGTCGGAGACGTCGATCAGGACCGGTGTCCCGTCGGAGATCAGCGCGACGTAGCCCGAGCCCTCGAGGCGGGTGTTGAAGAGGCCGCCGCCGAGCATCCCCGAGGCGCCCTTGACCCGCTCGATGTCCCACTCGATCCCCTCGTCGAAGGCGAGCAGGTTGGCGCCGTTGACGGTGATCGACTCGTCGGCGAGGGTCAGGATCTGGACCTCCTGCGCCTGATCGGCGAGAAAGACCTCTCCCTTGCCCGACATCTTCATCAGCGAGGCGCCCTCGCCGGTCATCGCCTTCTTCGCCATCCGCTTCAGCCCGCCCCCGCCGGCGTGCTCGAACTTGACCTCGCCCTGGTAGGCGACCATCGAGCCGAGCTTGGCCTGGATCGTCACGTCGGCGAGCTCGACCTTGAGCATCTTCGAGTGCTGGAGCGAGAACGCCTCCGTGGTCTCGGTCTCGGCGAACTCCTTCAAAGCATCCTGGACTGCCATCGGAACCTCCATGTCGTTTGCGGGGCCCGAACGCTAGCCTGCGAGACGTGACCGGGAAAACCGACTTCACCGAAGAGGAGTGGGAGACCATCCTCGAGGGCCCGACGAGCGCCGGGATGATCGTGGTCACCGCCGACAAGGGCGGCATGATCCGCGAGTCCTTCGCGATGGCCGGCTACTACGGCGAGGTCCGCAAGAAGGGCGGCCAGAGCCAGCTACTCGACGAGATCGCCTCTTCGAAGCCGAAGGTCGACCGCGAGCGCGCCGGCTCGCCCGAGGAGCTCAAGGCGAACGCGCTTCAGAACATCCAGGAGGCGGTGGCGCTGGTCGAGGCGAAGGCGGCGTCGGACGAGGTCGAGGGGTACAAGGAGTTCATCGTCAACCTGGCGCAGCATGTGGCTGAGGTGAAGGGGGTCTCGGACAAGGAGCGGGGGGCGATTGATGAGATTGCGGCGACGGTGGGAGTTTCTCCCCCGTCCAGCGCCGTGTAGCACGACTCCAGCGCCGATCTATGAACTGCCCGCCGCGCAGGGTCTGCTGCCGTTATTGGCTGCGCATTTGCCCTCGGGTGATCTGCATTACCGATTGAATAGCGTCATTTCTGACAAGAATCGCGACGCCGGCACGTCCTTCCCTCGGAGATCGCCTTAATGGGAACGTGGGCCAATACCACGTAATCTGCAACTTCGATCGTCGCGAGCTCATGCGACCTGAGGCCTTGGGAGATGGACCAAAGCTCCGTGAATTCACACGGCAAGGGAGCGCAACGATGCTATGCCTCGCGCTGCTACTCGCCGGCTCCAATGGCCGCGGGAGCGGCGATTTGACCCTTGGGCCATACAGCGGCGAGGGGATGCAACGACGTGTCCCGCCTCTGTCCGGACGCTGGGCGGGTAATCGAATTGCAATCGTTGGTGACTACCACCGCCCCGATGATGTCCCCGGTTACATCCTTCCGTCGCTCGAAGTGAGCTGCAACTGCGCCGAGGCACCTCATTTTGCCTACACGACTGGAGACGGAATCCGGATCGAAGGACTAAGCCTGGAGGAGGTAGAAAGCGCCGGGCGCCCACCACTGTTTTGGGAATTGATCGTTGCTGAGGCCGATGGGTGGACCGACATCTCGATGGATGCTCGTATCGATCTCCTAGAGATTCGAAAGCTCATGCCGGATTAGATCTCAGGTCGGAGATCCCGCTGCGGTCCGTTGCCTTACGCTCGAGTCGTGCCCAAGCTCGAAGTCGAGGCTGCTACTCGCCGAACTCGCATCGACACCAAGCTTGACGCCCTGGGGTGGACGAGTGCGAATGAGGGGAGCGAGCCGTCATCCGGTCCGTATCGATTAGAAGAACTGGAAACGGCAAGTGGGCCGGCGGACTACGCTCTCTATGTCGATCGTAGGCTGATCGGGATCGTCGAGGCTAAGAAGCTCGGGCTGAGCACGCAAAACGTTCTGACCCAAGCCGAGCGCTACGCCAGGGGCGCTTAAGGGTGGGGCCCATGCCGCCAAGGGCTACGGAGTTCCGTTCATCTACGCCAGCAACGGCGAGGTCATCTGGTTTCGCGATACCCGTCACGACCTCAACCGGTCTCGGAAGATCGCCGTCTTTCATACGCCGAAGGGCTTGGCTGAAATGGTTGAGCGCGACCTCGATGCCACTACCGCCTGGTTCGAGAAGACCCCAAGCGACCACGCGCGGCTCCGCTACTACCAGCACGACGCTTGCACGGCGATCGAGCAAGCTATCGCGGAGCGCAAGCGGCAGATGCTGGTCGCGATGGCGACCGGCACCGGCAAGACGTTCACGCTCGTCAACGAGATCTACCGCTGCTCGAATCGAAGTCAGCCAAGCGCGTCCTGTTCCTCGTCGACCGGCGCGCCCTTGCCGCTCAGGCGGTGCGGGCGTTCTGCCGCGTTCGAGCCGGAGCCGGGACAGAAGTTCGACAAGCTCTACGAGGTGTACAGCCAGCGGTTTCGCAAGCGAGGACTTCGGACGAGGACGAGCCGTTCGACCCGAAGGTCCTGCCCGACAGCTACCTGACCGAACCCGAGGCAGGGCAGCCTTCGTCTACGTCTGCACCATCCAGCGGATGGCGATCAACCTCTTCGGCCGGAGGCGGTGTTCGGCGACGAAGACGAGCGAGAGCGAGGACGACGCCGAGCAAGCTCGACATCCCGATCCACGCCTTCGACGTGGTCATCGCCGACGAGTGCCACCGCGGCTACACGTCGGCCGAGCTCTCCGTCTGGCGGAACACGCTCGACCACTTCGACGCGATCAAGATCGGCCTGACCGCGACGCCGGCCGCGCACACGAAGGCGTACTTCAAGGACGTCGTCTACCGCTACGACTACGAGCAGGCGGTCGCGGAGGGCTACCTGGTCGACTACGACGTGGTGACGCTCAAGTCGAGTGCGGATGAACGGCGTGTTCCTGAAGGAGGGCGAGGAGGTCGGCGTCGTCGACACCGAGACCGGCCAGCAGAAGCTCGACCTGCTCGAAGACGAGCGCGAGTTCGACACGACCGAGATCGAGAGGAAGGTCACCTCGCCGGACTCGAACCGGAAGATCCTCGAGGAGATCAAGAAGTACGCCGACGAGCACGAGGAGCGGTACGGCCGGTTCCCGAAGACGCTGATCTTCGCCGCCAACGACCTGCCGCACACCTCGCACGCCGACCAGCTCGTCGACCTCGCGCGCGACGTGTTCGGCCGCGGCGACGCCGTTCGTCCAGAAGATCACCGGGCGCGAGGACCGGCCGCTGCAGCGCATCCGCGAGTTCCGCAACCGGCCGAAGCCCGGCATCGTCGTCTCGGTCGACCTGATGACCACCGGCGTCGACATCCCTGACCTGGAGTTCATCGTCTTCCTGCGGCCGGTGAAGTCGCGCATCCTCTTCGAGCAGATGCTCGGCCGCGGCACCCGCATGGGCGAGAAGTACCCGGACAAGTCGCACTTCACGGTCGTTCGACTGCTTCGACGGCACGCTGCTCGAGTACTTCCAGAACGCCACCGTCGATCACGGCCGAGCCGCCGGACAAGCCGACGCAAGACGATCACCGAGATCATCGAGGACATCTGGAGAACCGCGACCGCGACTACAACATCACGTGCCTGGTCAAGCGGCTCCAGCGCATCGACAAGGAGATGTCGGGCGAGGCGCGCGACCTGTTCGCCGCGTTCGTCGCCGACGGCGACCTGGCCGGTTCGCGGAGACGCTGCCCGACGGCTCGACGCGAACTTCGCCGGCACGATGAAGCTGCTGCGCGACGAGGGCTTCCAGGACCTGCTCGTCAACTACCCGCGGCCGATCCGCAGCTTCGTCGTCGCGGTCGAGGCCGAGGACGCAGGTCGAGTCGGAGTGGCTCGTCCGCGGAGCGGACGGCAAGGAGTACAAGCCCGAGGACTACCTCGAGGCGTTCGAGCGAGTTCGTGCGGGAGAACCCCGAGCAGATCGAGGCGATCGAGATCCTGCTCGACCGGCCGCAGGACTGGAGCACGGACGCGCTGGACGAGCTGCAGACAGAAGCTGGTCGCGGCGCCGCAGCGGTTCACGACGAGCACCTCCAGCGAGGCGCACAAGCTGCGATACGACGTGGCGCTGGTGGACATCATCTCGATGGTCAAGCACGCCGCCGACGAGAAGGCGCCGCTGCTGACCGCCGAGGAGCGGGTCGACGCCGCCGTGCAGCGGTTCACTGACAGGACAAGGACTTCACCGACGAGCAGCCGAGTGGCTGGAGCGCATCCGCACGCACCTGGTCGCAGAACCTGTCGATCGACCAGGACGACTTCGACGTCGTTCCGATCTTCAGCCGAACGGCGGGCTGGGGCCCGGCGAACAAGGCGTTCGACGGCAAGCTCGCCGCCGTGCTCGATGAACTCAATGAGGCGGTCGCCGCATGACCGACGTCGTCCAGCAGCTCTGGGGCTTCTGCCACACCCTTCGGCACGACGGCATCGACTACGGCGACTACATCGAGCAGATCACCTACCTGCTGTTCCTCAAGATGGCGGAGGAGCGCGAGGTCGACCTGCCCGAAGGGTTGCGACTGGGACGGGCTCCGCGCAGGCGCAGCGGCACCGATCTGACCGATCAGCTACATCGAGGTGCTTCGGACGCTCGGCAAGCAGCCGGGCATGCTCGGCGACATCTTCGCGGGGCGCAGTCCCGCTTCAGCAACCCGGTCAACCTCAAGAAGCTCATCAGCCTGATCGACGAGACCGAGTGGACCGAGCTCGGCGTTGACGTCAAGGCCGAAGCGTTCGAGGGACTGCTGGAGAAGGCCGCCAGCGAGGGCAAGAAGGGCGCCGGCCAGTACTTCACGCCGCGGCTGCTGATCGAGTCGATCGTCCGCTGCATGAAGCCGGACCCGCGCAAGGCTCGCGAGTTCACGATCTGCGACCCGGCCTGCGGCACCGGCGGCTTCCTGTGGCGGCCTACGAGTGGCTCATCGAAGAGACGGGGGGCGGCGGACTCGACCGGGCGACCGCCAAGCGGGTCGATCCGAGACACGTACTTCGGCCAGGATCTAGTCGCCGCGGCCGCGGCGACTCGCGCTGATGAACCTCTACCTGCACGGCCTCGAGCCGCAGATCGGCCTCGGGCGATTCCATCTACGACCCGCCCTCGAAGCGACCGGTTCGACGTCGTCCTTGACCAACCCGCCGTTCGGCACAAGGGGCGCGAACCAGGCGCCCGAGCGCGCGACGACTTCACGGTCTCGACGTCGAACAAGCAGCTGAACTTCCTCCAGCACGTCCTGACGATGCTGAAGCCGGGCGGCCGGGCGGCCGTGGTGCTGCCGGACAACTGCCTGTTCGCGGACCAGGCGGGCGAGGTCTTCAAGATCCTCATGGAGGACTGCGACCTCCATACGGTGCTGCGCCTGCCGCACGGCACGTTCACGCCGTACAGCCCGGGCATGAAGACCAATGTCATCTTCTTCACGAAGGGCTAGCCGACCGAGCGAGTCTGGATCTACGACGCCCGGACCAACGTTCCCCACATCACCAAGAAGGCGCGGCCCCTCACGGCTGAGCACTTCGCCGAGTTCGAGAAGTGCTTTGGCGCGGACCCGAACGGCAAGAGCAAGCGAAAGAAGTCAGATTCGAAAAGAGGACCGCTGGCGGGACTTCGAAATCGGGGCGATCAAGGACTTGAAGTACAAGATCGAGGGACTCCGATGGATTCAAGAGCATGACTCCGACGAGGACGATCTGGAGTTCCACGAACCTGAAGAGCTTGCTACGGAAGCGCTGACGGAACTCCGGCTTGCCGGGAACGAGCTGGCGGCAGTGATTGCCGAGCTGAACGAGGACTCGAACGGAGCCAAGCCTCACGTCGAGAAGCAGAGGTCAGATGGCGGGTGACCCGAGTGCCACCTCGGTCCTTGGGGACGTAGAAGAGGTCGCAGAGGGATGGGCCGCCGTGAAGCTCCGAGAGGTAATTACGCCTTCGAAGAAGAGGGTGGACCCACGCAAAGTGCCACCCGAAACGCCCTATGTGAGTCTCGAGCACATCAAGGGCGGCACGGGGGAGATCCCTGAGCACGGCGCTGCATCGGGAGTGCGTAGCGCCAAGTCCACCTTCGAGCCAGGGGATGTGCTCTACGGGCGCCTTCGCCCCTACCTGAACAAAGTGGCAGTTCCCAACTTCGAGGGAGTCTGCTCAACGGACATACTCGTCTTCCCAGAGTCGGAGATTGTCGATCCTGACTATCTCCGGTGGTTCCTCGCGCAGCCGTCGAGTTGTGGCGTATGCGTCGCATTACGCGACCGGAGACCTGCCACGGATCGGATTCGAGCGACTCGGGGAAATCGACTTCCTCCTTCCACCGCGTGCTGAACAAACGAGGATCGTCGCCGAGCGGCTGCCCTGTCCGGCCGCGCCGGCGAAACGCGCCGACACGTCGGGCGAGCAAACAGACTTGTAAACCAGTTCGAGATGTAGTCGCCATCGCGGCCTGCGATGGGCGAGCTCTCCGCGGCTTGGCGTGAGGAGCACCCCGACATTGAGTTGGCGACTGCGCTCCTCGAGGCCATCGCGTCGGAACGCACAGAACGTCATGAGACGGCGGCGCGGCGTGCGAAGAAGAGAAGCAATCGAGCGCCAACCCGTCCAAAGAATCTGTCGCCTACCCGGAGCACGTCGAAGGATGCCCTCCCGACTGGCTGGACTTGGGCAACGGTCGACGAGCTTGCTGATGTTGGTACGGGGGCAACACCCCTGAAGCGAAACGAGGCCTACTACTCGAATGGGACGATTCCCTGGGTCACAAGCTCAGCGGTAAACGATCCGGTGATTACAGGACCAACTCAGCTAGTAACCAAGCGGGCGTTGGAAGAGACGAACTTGACGCTGTACCCGAAGGGAACCTCCTGATCGCGATGTATGGAGAAGGCCAGACTCGTGGCAGAGTCGCAGAGCTGGGTATTGACGCCACGACCAACCAGGCGCTTGCGGCCTTGGAACTACGAGGCGTTGCCTCAGAGGTCCGCCCGTATCTCAAGCTATTCCTCCTGCGTAACTACGCAGCAGTTCGCCGCGCTTCGTTTGGCGGAGTTCAGCCCAACCTGAGCCTCGGCAAGGTCCGGGCGATCCAAGTTCCGCTGCCCCCGCTGGAGGAGCAGGAGGAGATTGTGCGGCGTGCGGATCTGCTGTTTTCGCGAGCAAAGACGATCGCTGCCCGGGTCAGTAAAGGACAACACCTAACGGACCGCGTGATTGCTGAGGTTCTGCGGAAGGCCTTCCGCGGCGAGCTTGTGCCCACTGAGCTGATCTAGCCCAAGAGGCCGGCCACGCGTTTGAGCCCGCTCATGAGCTGCTTGCTCGCGTCGGTCAGAAGGCGGTTTAGGTAAGGGCAGGCGTGGGAGTGTTCATCTCCTCGCCGCCCATCTGCTTCTCGAACGACTGCCGGACCAGGCCCATGACGTAGGGCAGATCGTCTGCGTGATCGAGCCCGACCTCCACGTTCGCCATTGCCCCAGCGGCCGAGGCCCGTCACGTCCTTCGGCACATGCCCTTTGGGTCGTTGATCTCGTGGAAGTCCATGTTGAGCGAGAGGCGCAGCCGCTTGGCCTGCGGCACGACGTCCACGAAGTTCGTCTCGGCCTTGTAGGCGACGTAGAGCTTGAGGAACTCCTCGGTCACAGCACGGATCGAGCGCCAGCACCTCCTTGCGGAAGGCCTCGAAGAGCTCGCGCATCGGCGGTCCTCGCGCGAGGTGCGCGTGGTCGTCGATGGTGTAACTGCGTCGGCGGGCGTTCTGGCCGGCGCGTACGCCTCGAGCACGTCGGCCGGCAAGCTTGGGCGCGGCCCAGACGCCGGACGCGACGCTCGGCCAGCTCGCCCGGCACGCGCCTTGATCGCGGCCTCGTTCCAGGTGTCGAGCCGCCGAGCCCCTCGTTGAGCCTGAGCGGGCTTTCCTTGAAGCCGCCCGTCATGTCGCGCTTCTCGGCGAAAGGTCGGTCGCTGTACTCGGAGTTGTAGCCGGTCAGCGTCAGGTTCCCGAGCGTGTGCAGCCATGTCTGCTGGATCCGCTCCCACTCCGGCCCGAGCGCCTCGCTGCCACTCCGCCGAGAGGTTCTCGTTCTGCGGCAGGATGTGCTCGATCGTGTACTCGTCGACCGGCACGCGCTCCTTGCGCCCGTGGTTCTCGAGCCGGCGCAGCCAGTAGCTGCGGCTGCGGAAGTTGTAGAGGTCGCGCATCTGTGAGCTCGCGCTTGAACTCTTCGTCGCGTCGGGAACCGTCGGTACGAGGGCAGCGAGAGCAGGTGCGCCTGGATGCTCTCCAGGTACCGGTCCTTCTTCAGCGCCGTCGGAAGGTGGCGAACGTCTTGTTCATCGAGTTCGTCGGGATCGCGCAGACGGCACGGCGGAAGACGTACGCCTCGACCAGCCGCACGGCCTGCTACGAAGTCGTCCTTGGACAGGATGCCCGTCGTCGTAGTCGCTGGTACAGCTCCAGCAGGAACGGATAGGCGACGTCGACCTTCAGCTCGCGCAGGTCTTGGAAGGCCAGCGCCGAGCTCCTTGTCCGGCTCCTGGCCCGAGCGCCATCGCGCAGTAATGGAGCGCGAACGCGCGGATGTCGCCGACGAGCTTGTCGACCCCGAGCTGCGGCCACCTCCGGCGGTCGGGCATGCGCCTTGAACGCCTCGTAGACCTCGCGGACGTTCGGGATCTCGCCGGTCTTCAGCGTGAGGTAGTGGCGCATGAAGCCGTCGAAGTGCGTGCCGTAGGCCTCCTGGCCGAAGTCCAGCTCCATCGGCCGCCAGTATTCCTCGTAGAGGTCGCGTCTGGAGCTCGGGCTCCAGACCCATCAGGATGAAGTTGCGGATCAGGTCGGCCTGGCTCAGCTCGCGGCCGGTCGAGTTCATGCTCTCGAAGATCAGCTGCGGGTTGTCCTGATCGCGGCTGAGCGCGATGTCGACGACCACCAGCTTGGCGAGTCCCTTGCAGACGCGGTCGAAGTCGTCCTCGAGGCTCGCGACCAGCTCGTCTCGAAGAAGTCGAAGTTCTCCTGCAACTCGCAGCGAGCTGATCCGCGGCAGGTCGCTTCTGTTGCACCAGCGCGAGCAGGCGTGTCCTTGTCGGTCTGCGACAGCAGCAGCTTGAAGTGCGCGCTCGCCGTCTCCTCGAGCGGGTTCAGCAGGTAGTAGTTGCGGAGCTTCCGTGGCTGAGAAGCCGTCGACCGGCTCGGAGTCGCCGAGCGTTCGGGCCAGCGCCTCCAGGAGCAGCGTCACCGTCGTCAGCCGCTGCTGGCCGTCGATCACCAGCAGCGGCGACTGGCTCGAGACCTGGTACAGCCCCTTCTCGATGTAGACGATGGAGCCGACGAAGTGGGCCGCGATCTCGTCGTCGCTGCCCGCCCGCAGGATGTCGTCCCAAAGCTGCTGGCACTCCCGTTCCGTCCAGCTGTAGGTGCGCTGGTAGATCGGGATGACGAACTGCGGAGACTTCTTGAGGAAATCCAGAAGCTTGGCTTCGGTGGCTTTCATCTCGAACCGTTCGCTACGCCAAATTCGACTTCCGCGGATAAGCCACCGCCGGATCAGTAAGCACATTCACCAACGCCGGCTTCCCGCTAGCAAACGCCCGCTCCAGCGCCCCCCGCAGCTCCCCCGGCTCCCGCACCAGCTCCCCGTGCCCCCCAAGCGACTCGACCGTCTGGTCGTACCGCGTCTCCGGCAGCAGCTTCGCCGCGATCGAGTAGCCGTAGAGCATCTGCATCGGGTGCTCCTCGAGTCCCCAGATCCCGTTGTTCCCCATCACCCCGACGATCGGCAGCCCGTGCCGGACCATCGTGTCGAACTCCATCCCGGAGAACCCGAAAGCGCCATCGCCCAGCAACAGGCAGACCTGCCGCTCCGGGTGCGCGATCTTCGCCCCGATCGCCTGGCCCGGCCCCGCGCCCAGGCAGCCGTACGGCCCGGGGTCCATCCAGCACCCCGGGCGAATGACTCTCCATGACGCGCCCCGCATAAGACACGAAGTCGCCGCCGTCGCCGATCACGATCGCGTCGCGGTCGAGGATCTCGCGGAGCTCGCGGTAGATGCGCATCGGGTGGAGGGGGGCGCGGTCGTCGTTGAACTCGGCCTCCTCGCCGGCGCGCTTCTCGTCCTCGACCCCGCGCAGCTCGGAGACCCAGCCCGAGGTCTTCGAGGGATCGCGGCCGGCCGACTCGCGGAGCGCCGCCATCGTCGCGGCGATGTCGCCGACGAGCTCGAGGTCGGCGCGGCGCATGCCGTCGAGCTCGCTCGCGGCGAAGTCGAGCTGGACGATCTTGGTCTCCTCGCCGAACGAGCCGCCGAAGCCGAGCCTGAAGTCCAGGGGCACGCCGATCACCAGCGCGACGTCGGCGCCCTTCAGCCCGGCGCCGCGCGCCCGCGAGAAGCAGAGCTCGTGGTCGGCGGGGAGGCAGCCTCGGCCCATGCCGTTGAGGAAGACCGGGATCCCGAGCGCCTCGGCGAGCGAGCGCAGCTCGTCCTCTCCCCTGCCCCAGTACAAGTTCGTGCCGGCCATGATCGCCGGGCGCTCGGCCCCCGCCAGCAGCGCCGCGGCCTCCTCGACCCCGCTCGCAACCACAGCCGCGGAATCCCGCGGCCCGGGCACCTCGGCCTCGGCCTCGTTGAAGACCACGTCGAGCGGATAGTCGACGAACGTCGGCCCGCCCGGCCCCTCGACAGCGCGGTCGATCGCCGCCGCGGTCACCTCGCCGATCCGGCTCGTCTCCTTGACCGTCTCGGCGCTCTTGACCAGCGGCGCGACGAAGGGCACGTGATCGATCTCCTGCAAAGACCCCGAGCCCCAGCGCATCTCCGGCGCCCGGCCGCCCAGAACCACCAGCGGCGAGTTGTTGAACTTGGCGCCGGCGATCGCGCTCATCCCGTTGGTCACGCCCGGGCCCGCGGTCAGCGCGCAGACGCCGGGCCGCCGCGTCGCCTTCGCGAACCCGTCGGCGGCGAACGCCGCGGACTGCTCGTGGCGGGTGTCGATGACCTCGATCGCCTCGGTCTTGCAGCCGTCGTATATGGAGAACAGGTGGCCGCCGGAGAGGGTGAAGAGCTTGTCGACGCCGCGCGACTTGAGCGCGCGGGCTACGTGGATGCCGCCGTGGGCGGGGCCGGTGGCCGCCGCGGCCTCGGCGACCTCGAGCTTCTCCTCGACCTGCTGCTCGGGGGTTGCCATCGGGGCGAATCTAGCGCAGGCCCAGCGTGACCGAACTCACGCGCATGGGGCGTTCGCCTCGCTACGCTTTCGCCTCGATGCAGGGGAGTAGTCACAACGGGAGATGGGCAATCCTGATCGCGGCGGCGGCACTGGGCGCGGCGGCGATCGTTCCCGCGAGCGCCTCCGCAGACTCCTTCGTCCAAGACATATCCGACGACGGCCAGACCGTCCTCTTCCGCTCAAACGAGGCGCTCGTCCCCGCCGATACCGACGGCGGCACGACCGATGCGTACGTCCGCTCCGGCGGCGTCACGTTTTTGGCCTCCCCGGGGACCAGCTTCGACGCCGACCAGGCGCGAATGACCCCTGACGGCTCAATGGTCGTATTCGAGACGCTGAGCGCGGCGCTGCCGACCGACACCGACGGCAACGTCGACATCTACGCCTGGAGGGCGGGTGGGCTTACTCACATCAGCCGGGGCGAGGCCGGGACGGGCAACGGTGCCTTCGATGTCGGTCTCGGCGATGTTTCCGACGACGGCACGATCGTCTTCTTCACGACACCCGAGTCACTGAGCCCTGACGACACGGACACCCTCGATGTCGACGTCTACATGCGCGACACGGGCAGCGGCACCACCGAGCTCGTCTCGACCGACGACCTGAACCTGGCTGACGGCGACTTCAACGCCTTCTTCAACGGGGCGACCAGCGACGGCCTGCTCGCGATCGTGACGACGAATGAGATCTACGACGGCGCCAATGACGGCGACAACCAGACCGATGTTTACGTGCGACACACGGGGGTCGACGCCACCGCCCTGTACTCGCGTAGCACGGGCGTGGCCATGAACGTCGCCACCGACGCCACCCCGGCCCTGTACAAGGACTTCTTCTACGACGGAGTCGTCTTCGAGGTCTTCTTCGAAACCGTAGAGGACGTCAACGACTCGGCCGAGGACAGCGACAACGCCAACGACGTCTGGATGCGCACCGGCGCCGGCGCGACCGAACTCGTCTCGACCAACGACACGGAGAACAACGCCGACAACACCGACAGCTTCTACGAGGGCCGATCCGGTGACGGCTCGATCGCCTTCTTCAGCACCGAGGAGGAGATCGAGGCAGACGACAACGACGGCACCTGGCAGGACATCTGGGCCCGGGATCTCGCCGCCGAGATAACCGCCCTCGCCTCGACCGATAGCGCCGAAAACGCGAACGGGGCCTACGACGCAGGGTTCGCGGGCGCGGACTTCAACGGCCAGTTCGTCTGGATCGAATCCGAAGAGGAGCTCGCCGGGATGACCGACTTCGACGGCAGCTTCGACTACACCGACGTCTTCGAGCGCGACCTCGTCGCGACGAACACCACCCAGGTCTCGGTCGACGATGCCACCGACGTCGACCCCGGCGGCCCCGACGACGCGTTTTTCATGGGCGCCTCCGAGGGCGGCGACAAGGTCTACTTCCGGACCACCGAGGCGCTCGTACCCGACGACACCAACGGGGCTATGGACATCTACCTGCGCGATCCCTCGGACAACACGATCTGGGTCACGAGGCCGGAGCCCGGCGCCAGCGGGCATTTCCCCGGCTCGAGCGTCGGCGATCTGCTGCTCTCGGGGGACGGGACCAGGGCCGCGCTCGAAACCGACAGGGGTCTCGTAACCGAGGACGGCGGCGACGGGATATACGACGTCTACGCCTGGGAGGAAGGCGACATCGCCATCCTCTCGGTCGCCAACCCGCCCCCCGTCGTCACTCCGCCGGCCCAGGCCCCACCGCTCAAGCCCGAGCACGGGGTCAAGGTGCTCGTCGAGCCCGCGGGCGGGGTCGTCCTGGTCAAGGTCCCGGGAGGCTCGTTCGTGCCGATCGAGAAGCTGGAGGAGATCCCCGTCGGCTCGATCATCGACGCCAAGAAGGGCTTCGTGAAGATCGTCTCCGAGCGCGGCGACGGGACCAGGGACGAGGGGATCTTCTGGGCCGGGATCTTCCAGATCGGCCAGAAGCCGAAGCTCGCCTCGCCGCTCGACCTGAAGCTCGTCGAGAAGATCGCCTGCAAGGGCGGCGGCAAGAGCTCGAAGAAGGCGAGCGCGGCGGCGGCTCCGCTCGCCCGCGCGGCCGCGGCGCGCTCGCGCCAGCTCTGGGGCAAGGCGAGCGGCAGCTTCAGGACCAGCGGCTCGCGCGGCTCGGCGACCGTGCGCGGGACCGAGTGGCAGACGGTCGACAAGTGCGCCGGCTCGGGGCCGACCACCACCTTCAGGGTCAAGGAGGGCGTGCTCGCGATCGACGACTTCAAGAAGGGCGGCGCCGTGGACAAGACGTTGAAGGCGCCGGGCAAGATCAAGCTGAAGTGAGAAGCTTCGGCGCACGGTGAGCAAACCGGCGCGCCAAACCGCATCGATCGTCCTCCTCGTCGCCGGCTGCCTCTGCATCCTCGCCGGCGCCTTCACCCTCTACGCGCGGACCCAGGTGCTCTCGGCTGAGAAGGTCGCCGACAAGGCCGAGCGCACCCTCGATCACGAAGAGGTCCGCGACGCCGCCGCGACGCAGATCACCGAGGACCTGATCACGCGGGTCGACCCGGACCTCGTCACCGCCAAGCCGCTGCTCGAGGTCGGGGTCGGGGCGCTGATCCAGTCCTCGCCGTTCAAGGCCGCCTTCCGCCAGGGGATCGAGAACGGCTACGACGCGGTGATCAACGGCAACGACGGCGCGGTGGTCACGATCGCCAACCTCGGCGTGCTGATCGACCAGGCGGTGCGCCAGTTCCGCCCCCAGCTCGCGAAGAAGATCCCCAACGGGCTCGACTCGACCCTGGTCCGGCTCGGCGAGGGCGGGTTCGCGGTCGACGGCGCCCAGACGGTCGAGAAGCTGCGGCTGCTCGGCCTGATCCTGCCGCCGCTCGGGCTGCTGCTGCTCGCGGGCTCATTGTTTGCCGCGACCGACCGCCGCCGGGCGGTGATCCGCGCCGGCGCCGGGCTCGCGGGGGTCGCGCTGTTCGCGTTCGTGGCGCTCACGGTCGTCGGCGAGGTCGTCCAGTCGCGGATCGCCGACGAGACCAACCGCGACGCCTTCGACCCGGTCTGGGAGAGCTTCATCGGCCCGCTCTACAACTGGTACCTGCTGATCGGCGGCTTCGGGGTCGTGGTCGCCGCCGCTGCCTCCTCGGCGCTGCGGACCCGCGACCTCGGCGGCCCGCTGCGCTGGATCTGGGATCGCGTCTCGACCGAGCCCGCCTCGACCCACGGCAAGGTGTTCTGGGCGCTCGGCGTCGGCGCGGCCGGCACGCTGATGATCCTGCGCCCGCTCGAGGTGCTCCAGCTCCTGACCGTGGTCGCCGGCGCCTACGTGCTCTCGATCGCGGTCGCGACCGTCGTCGCGATCGCCGAGAAGCCGATGGGCGCGCGGGCCTCGAAGCAGGAGCGCAAGCGGATCGTCGCCTGGACCGCGGGCGGGGTCGCCGGCGCGGTCGTGCTCGCCGCGATCCTCGTCGCGCTCCTGACCAGCGCCGACGACAAGAGCCCCGAGGTCGCCGACGGCAAGGGCTGCAACGGGATGGAGTCGCTCTGCGACAGGTCCCTCGACGAGGTCTCCTTCGCCGCCACCCACAACTCCTACGCCGGCGCCAACTACCCCGGCTTCCTCTTCCCCGAGCAGGACAACACGATCCCGCAGCAGCTCGACGCCGGCGTCCGCGGGCTCTGGATCGACACCTACTACGGCGTCCCCGGGCGCCGCGTCTACACCGACACGTCGAAGGTCGACCCGGCGCTGATCGCGCAGGTGAACGAGGAGCTGGGGCCGAAGTTCGCCGCCGCCGGCGCCAACATCCGCTCGACGATCGCGAAGCCGCCCGCCGACGCGAAGACCGAGATCTACCTCTGCCACGGCTTCTGCGAGCTCGGGGCGGTGAGCGCCGAGCAGACCTTCCGCGAGATCGCCGAGTTCCTCGAGGACAACCCGAACGAGGTCCTGATCATCGACCTCGAGGACTACACGACCCCCGCCGACACCCAGGCGCTGATCGAGAAGACCGGGCTCGTCGACTACGTCTACAAGGGCAAGCAGGGACCGCCGTGGCCGACGCTCGAGGAGATGATCGAGTCAGGCGGCCGCGTGCTGCTGGTCTCCGAGCACATGAGCGGCGGCGAGTCCTGGTACCGGCCGCTCAACTCGACGATCCAGGAGACCCCGTTCGAGTTCCCGCCCGCCGACGCCGCCTCGCCGAAGCTGATGACCTGCAAGGGCGGGCGCGGCGATCGCTCGACCACCCTCTTCCTGATCAACCATTGGATCGGGACCGACCCGACCCCGAAGCCCTCGAACGCGCTCAAGATCAACGCGCGCGACTTCCTCCTCGACCGCGCCCGCCGCTGCGAGCGCCAGCGCGGCCGCTTCCCGAACGTCCTCAACGTCGACTTCTACAAGCAGGGGGACGTGTTCGGGGTCGTGCGCGAGCTCAACAAGACCGAGCCGAAGTCGCCCGAAGCGTCGCCCTGAGCCGCGCGTGCGGATCGCGGTCATCGCCGACACCCACATGCCGAAGGGCTCGCGCCGGCTGCCCGACGATTGCGTCGCCGAGCTCCGCTCCGCCGACCTGATCGTCCACGCCGGCGACTTCTCGACCGCCGCGGTACTGCGCGAGCTCGAGCAGCACGACCGGCTCGTCGTCGGAGTGCACGGCAACGTCGACGACGAGGAGCTCCGCGCCGAGCTGCCGGAGCGGGCGGAGTTCGAGTCCGAGGGCGCGACGATCGGCCTGATCCACGACGCCGGGCCGCGCAAGGGCCGGCTCGCGCGCCTCCGGGCCCAGTTCCCCGACGCCGACGCGGTGATCTTCGGCCACTCCCACCTCCCGCTGCACGAGGAGCGCGACGGCTTCCAGATCTTCAACCCCGGCAGCCCGACCGAACGCCGCCGCGCGCCGAACAAATCGATGGGGATCGCCGACGTCGCCGCCGGCAGGGTCCGCTTCGAGCACATCGACCTCGGGTAGGGTCAGAGGCATGGAGCGGCGGCAACTCGGCAGCAGCGACCTCGAGGTCTCCGAGATCGCGCTCGGGTCCTGGCTCACCTACTCGGGCGGGATCGAGCGCGACCAGACCGAGGCCTGCACCAGGGCCGCCTTCGACGCGGACATCAACTTCTTCGACACCGCCAACGTCTACGGGGTCGGCGCCGCCGAGGAGGCCTGGGGCGAGATCCTCTCCAAGTACAAGCGCGAGGACTACATCCTCGCGACCAAGGTCTTCTTCCCGATGTCGGAGCAGGACCACGGGCTCTCGGCCGAGCAGATCGCGAAGCAGATCGACGCCTCGCTGACCCGGCTCAAGACCGACTACGTCGACCTCTACCAGTGCCACCGCTTCGACCCCGACGTCGCGATCGAGGAGACGATGGAGGCGCTGCTCGCGGTCGTCGAGTCCGGCAAGGCGCGCTGGCTCGGGTTCAGCGAGTGGACCGCGGAGCAGATCGAGGCCGTGCTCGAGCTCCCCGGCGCCGACAAGATCGTCTCCTCTCAGCCCCAGTACAACATGCTCTGGCGCGTGCCCGAGACCGAGATCCTCGAGCTCTGCGCGAAGAACGGGATCTCGCAGATCGTCTGGTCGCCGCTCGCCCAGGGCGTGCTGACCGGCAAGTACACGCCCGGCGAGGGCGCGCCCGAGGGCAGCCGCGCGACCAGCGAGGAGATGGGCTGGGCGATGGACCGCTACCTCTCCGACGACGTGCTCGAGGCGGTCCAGAAGCTGGTCCCGATCGCCGAGGGGCTCGGGATCTCGATGGTCCAGCTCGCGCTCGCCTGGATCCTGCGACGCGAGGAGGTCGCTTCGGCGATCGTCGGCGCCTCGCGCC
The DNA here is from genome assembly GCA_963817065.1 of uncultured Solirubrobacterales bacterium. Taxonomy (GTDB): domain Bacteria; phylum Actinomycetota; class Thermoleophilia; order Solirubrobacterales; family 70-9; genus CAWFMO01. The sequence continues at coordinate 587,310 of CAWFMO010000001.1, read as the reverse complement.
CCGAGCAGGTCCACGACAACGCCGCGGCCTCGGGCGTCGAGCTGCCCGACGACGCGCTCGCGGAGATCGACGAGGCGCTCGGCGATCTCCCGGTCATCGGCTCAACGCCGGCGAACTTCGCCAAGCCGGGCGTAAAGCACCGTTAGCAGGTAGTTCGGCTCCGCGCCCCCGGATCGCGGGCTACGCGGTGCTACGGTTGCCAGGTCAGATCGAGCGATATAGCTCGACAAAGTTGTGCCTCGCGTTCGCCGTGTTTGCTTTTGCATCCTTCGCCGTCGCAGTCACAAATAACGAAGGAGCAATCAGCAATGCCAGAAGGAACCGTTAAGTGGTTCAGCGACGAGAAGGGGTTTGGATTCATCACCCCTGAGGACGGCACGGATGACGTGTTCGTCCATCACTCGGCGATCAACAGCGAAGGTCACCGCACGCTCGCAGAGGGCGCGAAGGTCACCTTCGACACCGAGCCCGGTGAAGGCGGCAAGGGCCCCAAGGCCGCCAACGTCCAGACGGTCTAGAACCGTCTAGTCGAACCAGCTCGGGCGAGGCTCGGCGCTGGCGGATGGCCTTCCGAGGCCGCTCGCCGGCGCCTTGCCCAGCCCGTCACCCGCCGCCGCCTTGCCGAGACCGGGCGCGGCCGGAGCTCCAGTGGTCTCGGCGAAGTCCTCGCCGCCCGAATCCGGTGCGACGACGTGCGGCACGATCGGCGCGTAGAGGTCGCAGGCGCGCTCGTACCCCTTGAGCTCCTGGGTCCCGAGCGGCCGGACCTCCATCGTCTCCGAGAGCAGCTCGCGCGTGTTCTCGGTGATCAGCACCGGGTCGCCGGTCACCCGCGTGTGGGCCTCGACCCGCGCCGCGAGGTTGACGGGGTCGCCGATCACGCTGTAGGAGAGCCGCCCGGCGCCGCCGATCGCCCCGGCGACGACCGTCCCGGAGTTGACCCCGACGCCGACCTCGAAGCCGCCCGGGCCTGCGGCTGTTGATCGTGCGCGCGATCTCGACCCCGCACTGGACCGCGCGGTCGGCGTGGTCCTCCATCCGCTCCGGCGCCCCGAAGACCGCCATCAGACCGTCGCCGATGAACTGGTCGACGTGGCCGCGGTGGCGCGAGATGATCGGGACCACGGCCTCGAAGAGCTCGTTCAGCCGCCGCACGACCTCGGTCGCGTCCGCGGTCGCCGCGGTGCGGGTGAAGTCGGTGACGTCGCAGAACAGGATCGAGACCTCGACCTCGGCGCCGTCGGGGTCGTAGCCCTCGCTGATTATGTAGCGGGCGACCTCCTCGTCGAGGTAGGTGCCGAACGCCTCGCGCAGCCGCTCGCGCTCGGAGAGCCCGTCGATCATCTGGTTCCAGGCCGTCGAGAGCTCGCCGATCTCGTCCGCGGTCGTGACCGGGACGTGAGCGTCGAAGCGCCCCTGGCGGATCCGCTCGGTCGCCGCCTCGAGGTCCTCGATCGGGCGCAGGATCGAGCGCGTGAACAGGACCGTGAGCTCGAAGCTGACCGTGAACGCGACCGCGAGCGCGATCAGCACGTTGACCCCGAGCTCGGCCGCCCCTCCACCGTCGGAGGTGAAGGCGGCGACGATCATCCCGGTGATCACGTTGATCAGCGGCAGCGTCGCGAGCAGCCGCGAGCGCAGCGAGAGCATCGGGCGGCGCAGCTTCGGCGGGCTCTGCATCGTCGCGGAGATGTCGAGGATCACGGGCCGCATCCCGACCTCGACCGCGAGGTAGTGGAGCATCGTCGCGTAGCCGATCGAGAGCAGCCCGCCGATGAAGAACGGGATCCCCGCGAACCACGAGAGGTCGAGGATCAGGACCGAGACGACCGCGACCGGGACGTTGACGACGAGGATCGGGATCGCGACGTAGCGCTTGACCAGGTCGAGCGGAAGCGAGACCGCCGCGCCCCACGCCTCGCCGGTCGATTCGGGGTCGCGCTCGCCGCCGATCCAGCGCTGGATCGGGCGCGTCAGCGGCAGCGAGCGGAACAGCACGTAGCCGATCGCCAGCGCCGAGAGCCCCATCGTGATCGCGAAGATGATCAGGTACTTCGAGGCGACCGACTCGTAGTAGAAGGAGAAGACCGCAAGGGTTCCGGCCGCGACCAGGAACGCGGACTGGAGCTCGACGGTGAGGAAAACCGCCGGGTAGTAACGCCCAAGCCGACGGTATGCCCAACTGACCGGTCGCGGGACCATGCGGCCATTGTCCCTGGTCAGGCCGACGCCGGCCTTTCGACTGGCTGATCAGCCAGCCGCGTTATCCGCTCAGCGCTTCTTCTTTTTCTTCTTCTTGCACTTCTTCTTCTTCTTCTTGCCGCGCTTCTTCTTCTTCTTGCACTTCTTCTTCGGTGTGACGGTTTGCTGCGGCGGGTTGGCGGGTTGGAGGGGGAGCGGCACCGCGAGCTCGTAGGCGCCGAGGTCGCAGGCGGGGCCCTGGGGCCGGATGAGGCCGCGCTGATCTGTCGCAGGGCAATCTGCGCCGGTCGCCGGGATCCTGTCGATCCCCGGGCTGCCGGCGCCGAGCGCCATCGTCTGGGTCGGTCCGCCGTTGTCCTGAAGCGGGCCGAGCAGCGGGTTTTGGTCGACGGACGCCGCGCAGCCGCTGTCGAGGGCCGGGAACGGCAGGTTGTAAAGCCCGTAGATGATCGTCCCCGAGCAGTTGCGGTTCGTGACCCCGGCCGGCGCGATGTTCGCGGAGAGGATCGAGTTGCGCAGCGTCACCCCGCCGGAGCCGTGGATGCCTCCGCCGGTGCCGGGGGCCCCGGTGACAGCTCCGCCTCCGCCGGAGTCGGCGCTGTTCTCGGCTGCGGTGATGTTGGTGAGCGTCGTGCCGGGGCCGAAGGCCTGGATCGCGCCGCCGACACCGCCGGCGCCGCCGTTTCCGGCCGTGACTCCGGTCCCGCCCTCACCGCCCGGACCGGTGCCGTTGGCGCGCAAGGTCGAGTTGGTGAGCGTGAGGCCCTGACTCGCCGAGATCGCGCCGCCGAAGCCGCCGTCGCCTCCGGTGCCGCCGGTGGCCCCGGGCTGATTGCCACCGGTGCCGCCGGTGCCTGAGCCGTTGCTGGTGAAGGTCGAGTTGGTGACCGAGAAGCCGTCCCCCTCGATTGCACCGCCGCGTCCGCCGCTGCCGCCGCTGCCAGGGCTTCCGTCGGGCGAACCATTGCCTCCGCCGGCCCCGGGGCTCGCCGACCCCGCGATGTTGCCTGCGAAGGTGGTGTCGGTGACCTCGACCGTGCCGGTCGTACTGGCATTGATCGCGCCCCCGTAGCCGCCGGAGCCTCCGCCGCCACCGTCGCCACCGTCGCCGCTACCGTTGCCATTCCCTCCCGGCGCGGCCGGCCCTCCGGTACCGGCCACGTTGTTCATGAAGACGGAGTCTGTGACGTCGAGTGAGCCGATCCCGCCGGCGAAGATCGCCCCGCCGTCTCCGCCGTCGCCGCCAGAGCCGCCGCCGATCCCATTGCCGTTCAAGATCGGATTGTTCAAGCCGGCCGCGCCCTCGCCACCTGGGCCGGCTTGGTTGGCCCTGAATAGGACCGAGTCGACGTTAAGCACGCCGGCGGTGAAGAAGACCGCGCCGCCCCCGTTTCCCTTGCCCCCCTTCAGCCCAGTGAAATCGAGGGCATCGACGCCGGCAGGCGCGTGACCGTTGACGATCTCGAGGTCTTCGAGGTTGAACGTGTAGGCGCCGAGGGTGCTCGCGAAAACGCGGTCGGTCGCCGGGCCGGTGATCGTCGTCGAGTTCATCCCCGCGCCGCGCAGCGTGATGCTGTCGTCGATCTGGATCTGAGGAGCGTTCATGACCGGATCGATCCCCGGGATGATCGTGATCGTCTCGCCGGGATCCGTGTTGGTGAGCTCGAAGCGCAGCGAGCCCATGAGGCCGTCGTCCGCCGCGTGGTCGACCGTGCCGGCCGTTGCGCCGCTCGCGAGTGTCATCGACGCGAGTGCCAAAGCCCCCGCCAAGCCCGCCGTCCTGATCATCGTCCTCATCGCGTGCCTTCCCCTTGGATACACCACCACTCTAATACGATGAGGGCGATGGAGGCAACCGCCGCAGCCGACGCACTCTCGGCCCCCGCCCGCGAATTCCTCGAGCGCGCCGGCAAGCACCTGATCGGCGGCGAGTGGCTCGCGGCCGCCGACGGCAAGACCTTCGAGACCGTCAATCCGGCGACCGGCGAAACGATCACCGAGGTCGCCTACGCCGGCTCCCAGGACGTCGACCACGCCGTGAAGGCGGCGCGCTCGGCCTTCGAGGGCGATTGGCGCAAAACCAACGCGGCGAAGAAGTCGGCCGCGATCTACAAGCTCTCGCAGCTGCTGATGGAGAACCGCGACGAGCTCGCCGAGCTCGAGTCGCTCGACAACGGCAAGCCGATCTCCTACGCGAAGGGCGACGTCGCCGCCGCCGCCAACCACCTCGCCTACTACGCCGGCTGGCCGACCAAGATCGAGGGCGAGACGATCCCGGTCTCGACCAAGGACATGCTCGTCTACACGCGCAAGGAGCCGGTCGGCGTCTGCGCCCAGATCATCCCCTGGAACTTCCCGCTGCTGATGGCGAGCTGGAAGATCTCCCCGGCGCTCGCCGCGGGCTGCACGCTGATCCTCAAGCCGGCCGAGCAGACGCCTCTGTCCGCCCTACGCCTGGGTGAATTGATCGAAGAGGCGGGCTTCCCGGCCGGCGTCGTCAACATCCTCACGGGCGACGGCGAGACCGGCAAGGCGCTGGTCGAGCACCCCGGGGTCCAGAAGATCGCCTTCACCGGCTCGACCGCGGTCGGACGCGAGATCGGCGCCTCGGCGGGCCGCGACCTGAAGCGCGTCACCCTCGAGCTCGGCGGCAAGAGCCCGAACATCATTCTCCCCGACGCCGATCTGACCGCCGCGGTCCAGGGCTCCTACCTCGGGATCTACTTCAACTCCGGCCAGGCCTGCAACGCCGGCTCGCGGCTCTTCGTCCAGAAGGACCAGTTCGACGAGGTCGTGACCGGGCTCTCCGAGGCGGCCAAGGGGACGAAGGTCGGCCCGGGCCTCGACCCCGAGACCCAGCTCGGCCCGCTGGTCTCCGCCGAGCAGCTCGAGCGCGTCGCCGGCTACATCAAGTCCGGCCGCGACGAGGGCGCCGAGGTCGTGACCGGCGGCGGATCCGGAGACGAGGTCGGCGGCAACGGCGGCTACTTCGTCGAGCCGACCCTGTTCACCGGGGTCAACGACGAGATGAAGATCGCCCGCGAGGAGATCTTCGGCCCGGTCCTGGTCGCGATGCCCTACGACGACCTCGAGGAGGTCGCGGCGCGCGCCAACGACACCGAGTACGGCCTCGCGGCCGGCGTCTGGACCCGCGACATCTCCAACGCCCACAAGCTCGCCGAGATGCTCGAGGCCGGCAACGTCTACATCAACACCTGGTTCGCCGGCGACCCCGCGGCGCCGTTCGGCGGCTACAAGGCCTCGGGGATCGGGCGCGAGAAGGGCCACGCCAACCTCGAGGCCTACCTCGAGGTCAAGACGGTCTTCGCGCAGCTCTAGCCGCCTTCGAACCGTTCGATCGCGTCGGCCATCGTGTTCGCGGCTTCTTCGTCGGAGAGGCCTTCCGCGTCGAGACGGCGCCAGGTCCAGTATTCGAGGGCCAAGCGGATGAGGGAGCGCAGGCGCTTGCGGCGCGCGCCTCGTAGCTCGAAGCCGCCGACAAGCCGATCGGCGAGGCCGTCGAGGAGCAGATCCGTCCCCTGGGCCATGAACTCGTCGAGCGCCGGGTCGGCGCCGCGGTCGCGCTGGATGTTGGCGATCATCGAACCCCAGCCGCGGTAAAGCTCGGCGTAGATCGTCGCCAGCAGCTCGCGCACGCGCTGATCCGGGTCGTCTGAAGCAAAAGCTTTCTCGAAGTCGGGAAGAGGATGTTCGGCCAACCAATGGGCGGAGCACGCCGGATACAGCGCGGCGTTGTCGGGAAAGTGGTTGTAGACGGTGAGGCGTGTGACCCCGGCGCGGCGTGCGATCTCCGCGACTGTCGTCGCACTCGGCCCGACCTCGGCATGGAGTCCGGCGGCGGCGGCCGCGATCTTTGATCGCGTCCGCTCCTCGCCCTCGGCGCGTGCCTTCTTTTCGTATTTTCTGGATTGGGTTGACATTGCGTTCAGCCAAATGATACTGTGGCGCCAAGATCAGTAAACACTCTGTTCAGCAAACCGGGAGGTAAGAGCGATGGCGGCAAGCGGAACCGCACCGAGAATCGTCGGACCGAAGGACGGAAAGGCAGGCAGCCTCGGCTCGATCGGCGTCCGCTTCATGATCGACACCGAGGACACCCATGACGGCGGCTTCTCGCTAGTCGAACACCCGATGCCGCCGCGCCACCTCGCCGCTCCCGTCCACAGGCATAGCCGCGAGGACGAATACAGCTTCGTGCTCGAGGGGAAAATGGGAGCGCTGCTCGGCGATGACGTCGTCTTCGCGGAGCCCGGGGATCTGGTCTTCAAGCCCCGCGATCAGTGGCACACGTTCTGGAACGCCGGCGACGAACCCGCCCGCATCCTCGAGATCATCTCTCCCGGCGGCTTCGAGAAGTGCTTCAAGCGGATGACCGAGATGGGCCCCGAGACCCCGCTCGAGGAGCGCGAAGCGCTGGCGGCCGAGTACGGACTCGAGTTCGACCTCGAACCGGTCCCGGCGCTGATCGCCGAGCACAAGCTCGTCTTTCCAATGATCGACGCCGGCGACGCCGGCTAGCCGCCGGTCTCAGCGCGCGAGGGCCCCGAGCAGCCGGACTGCGGAGATGATGCGGTCCGATCGTCCACTCCTGTTTCGGCGATCGACGCCCGGGTAGGCAATTCGGAGCAGATGTCCACTCTCGCGATAATCGCAATCGCCGCCGGCGCCGTTTTACTGCTCGCGCTGCTCGTGAGCTATGCCTCGAGGCTGCGCACCGAGCGCAACCGCGTCGACGGTGAGCTCGCGGTCGATGCCGAGGGCTACCGCGGCGCCGCGAACGCGCGCCGCCGTCACGCCAACGAGCTCGCCGCGCGCTCGACGCGGGCCAGCGCCCGCGCGAAGGAGTTCGCCGAGGAGGCCAAGCGCCTCGACGAGGCCGCCGCGACCGAGGTCGGCGCCGCGAAGCTCGCCGAGGAGCGCGTGATCGAGGTCGACCGCAAGCGCAAGCGCCGCTTCGCCTTCCTGCACACCGCCCGCGACTGAGATGCGCGACTGACGATGCTCCGCCGGCGCCCGAGCCTGCTGATGGTTGTCTACCTCGTGATCGGGATCTTCGTCGCGTCCGATCACAACTACTTCAAGAACGTCGACAGCATCGAGGCCGTGATCTCGCTGGTCCTCGCGGTGGCCCTCTGGCCGCTGGTGCTCTTCGACGTCAACCTACATATAAAGGGCTGAATCGCCGCCGATGCCGGGGGTGGGACTCGAACCCACATGTCCCCGAAGGGACAGCGCGTTTTAAGCGCGCCACGTCTACCAGCTCCGTCACCCCGGCCGGGCAGGCAATCGTAACCTCGAAAACGCTTGAGTTCGCCTTTAGAGGCGCCGCCGATAGTCATTTGACTCAGGCGTGAACACCGCCTGAAAACCCGCAATTTGCAGCCCTTCCGGGGACCTTGCGACTGGAAGCGCAACAAGGCGGCTGTTACGGTGTTTCGGCCTGCATACGGGGGACTTCGGTCCCCTGCGGGAAACCTTCGTTTTGGAAGCCTCCTCCCTCACATACGCCAGCAAACGCGGCCTCTTTGCGCGACCCTCGCCGCTTTTGCGCCTGCAGGGCGACGAGAAGCTCGTCGCGCTGACCCGCAAGGGCAATCCGGCGGCGTTCGAGGTCCTCGTGCAGCGCTACCAGCAGCGCCTGATCGCCTTCTGCCGCCAGATGCTGCGCAGCTCCGAGGACGCCGAGGACGTGCTCCAGGAGGTCTTCGTCGCCGCCTACAACGCGATGGTCGCCGACGAGCGCGAGATCGCGGTTCGCCCCTGGCTCTACCGGATCGCCCGCAACCGCTGCCTCAACCACCTTCGCAAGCCGGTCCCCGACGGCCAGGACTCGATGGACGTGATGCCGATCGAGAACGGCGCCTCGACCCACGACCGGGTCCAGAACCGCGAGGAGTTCCGCAACCTGCTCCAGGACGTCGACCAGCTTCCCGAGACCCAGCGCAGCGCGCTGCTCCTGCGCGAGATGGACGCGCTCTCCTACGAGGAGATCGCCCAGTCGATGGACACGACGGTCCCCGGCGTCAAGAGCCTGCTGGTCCGCGCGCGGATCGCGCTCGCCGAGTCGACCCAGGCGCGGATGCTGACCTGTGACGAGGTCAAGCTCGAGCTCGCCGAGGCCGCCGAGGGCCTGACCAAGGCATCCGGCGCCGTGCGGCGCCACGTCAAGGACTGCAAGGACTGCAAGGGCTTCCGCTCCCAGCTGCGAGCAGACACGAAGGCGCTCGCGGCGCTGTTCCCGGTTCCCGCGCTACTGCTGCTCAAGGGCGCGATCCTCGGCAAGATCGGCCTCGGAAGCGGCGGCGGCGCAAGCGCTGCAGGCGCCGGCGGCGCGGCCGCGGCGGCCGGCGGCGGAACCGCGGCAGCCGGCGGAGCTTTCGGCGGCGCGGCGGCGGCCGGTGGCGCGGCGGCAGCCGGTGGAGCCGCGGCGGCGGGCGGCGCAGCCGCGGCGGGCGGCACGGCCGCGGTCGGCGGCGCTGTCGCCGGCACGATCGGCACCAAGGTCGGCGTCGGGCTCGCGAGCGCGGCGCTGCTCGCCGGCGGCGCGGCCGAGGTCAAGCACATCTCCGACAAGAAGACGCGCGGCAACCAGCCCGCCAAGGCCCAGAAGGCTCCCCCGCCCGAGGCCGCTGCGGTGGCCCCCGCGGTCGAGCCCGCGGCCGCCGCGACGGACCCGGCTGCCGTCGACCCCAACGCTCCCACGGATCCCGACGCGGTCGTCCCCGGCGAGGAGATCGTCACCCCGACCCCCGTCGACCCGGCGGCCGCCGACGCCAGCAGCGTCGCCGGCGTGCCCGCCGTGACACCCGGCTTGACCAAGCACGCGAAGCGCAAGCGCAAGCGCCGCGTCCCTGTATACAAGGCCCCGCCCCCGCCGGTTGTCGAGCCCGAGGCGGCGCCCGCACCCGCTCCCCCGCCGCCGCCTCCGGCCGAAGACCCGGTTGACGACGGAACCGGCGGCGTCGGCGCGACCGGCGAGCCGGTCACGCTCACTCCCTAGTCGCGTTTACGCCTCGACCGGGGCGAGGCCGATGACCTTGAGGCGCCGGGTGAGCGCCTGCATCGCGAACGCGCGGGTGTCCTGGATCGAGACGCCGAAGAGCTCGAAGTCCTCGGGCATCCCCTCCGCCCACGGCGGGGTCAGGACCTTGTCGGCGATCGGCAGCGCCTCCTCCATCGTCCGCTGAATCGCCTCGCGGTAGCGCTCGTCCTCGTTCGCCTGCTCGTGCAGAAACGCGGCGCCGAAAGCGACGTGGCGGTGCTCGTCGCGGGCGACGTTGTTGAAGCCCTCGACGAAGCCGGGCAGCGTTCCCTGCTCCTCGTTGTAGTCGATGATGAAGTGCTGGCCGGTGAGCGCCAGCATCCCCTCGATGATCATGTGGTAGAGCGTCACCGCCTCGACCAGCGCCACGCGGTCGGTCGGATCGGCGCCGAGCTTGTTGACCCGCGAGCCGAGCTGCTCGTCGAAGAGCACGTTGAATGCGTCATTGAGGTGGACCTCGACCTGGCCCAGCATGTCGGGCAGGTCCTTGGACTCGACCACCCCGACCTCGCGGTAGAAGCGCTCGAAGAAGCGCACGTGGCGGGCCTCGTCGGCGATCTGGGTGCAGAGAAAGATCCGCTGGTCCTCGGTCGGGCACGCGCGCATGATCGGGCCGAGCTCGTCGGCGACGCGCTGCTCGCCGATGAAGAAGGCGGCGAGCCCGTACATGCGCTGGAAGCGCTCCTCTTCGGAGAAGCGCTCGTTCCAGTCGATCTTGTCCTGGGAGAAGTCGAGGTCCTGGGTCGCCCACTGCTGGCGCTCCCAGAGCTCATAGAGCTGGGCGTAGCTGAGCAGCTTGTTCTCGCCGCGGTCGGCGGACTCGAGCACCGCCGGGTCCGATGTCGCCTGGAAGTCGGCGCGGTCGGTGCGGGCCTTCGGACTCGTCTTCGCCTCCATGCAGCTCCTCTCCTCGGGGTCTCGGGGGACCCTAGCGAGAAACTGGCCGACTGGCCAGTTTCTGAGCGCGATTACTTTTGCGCCCGCCGATCGTCTCTCTCGTAGACGGAAGGGCTAAAGGAATGGACCACATCGAGCCGAAACTAATAGTGACGATGAAGAGCTCATTCCAGACACCGATCACCGGCGGCGCGACCCGCGTCCAGCCTTGGACGCGGGGCAACCGCCTGGTCGGCTACGACCCCGAGCTGCGCAGGGTCTGGGTCGCAGGACAGCGGCTCCACCACGGGGCCACGGGTCTCGGCCTCGCCGCGATCGGCGTCGCGAGCATGGTCCGCCACCGCCCCCGCGCGCTTGCCTGGACGATGCTCGGCAGCGCCCTCTGCGCCCACGACTGGAAGGACCGCTCGGTCTGGTTCGTCGGAGGCGCGCAGGCGGAGTAGACTCGGCCCCCGAGCGTTTTCTACCGACGGGGGTAAGGATGAAGCAGAGGGATCCAGGGGTCAGGGCTGGAATTGCATTGACGGCGTCGGTTTGCGCCCTCATGGCGTTGGGGCCGGCGTCGGCGTCGGCAACGATCACCGGATCCGTGAACGTCTTTCCGGCGACGAGCTACACGGTCGGCGCCGCAGGGGCGACGCAGATCATCGTCACCAACACCTCAACCGATGTCCCGCCGCAGGGGAACGGGGATGTCACCGCCATCGAGCTCAGGGCGGCTTGCAGCTCGCCGCTCGATGATTGCGCCGGCGACGGCGCCCTCGACCCCGGATCGTTCAGCTTCGGCCTCGGGCAGGGCCAGAACACGGGTACCGGAACCATCGCCAACTGCTTCGGTACCTGGTCGATCAATCCGACGGGCCCTCCGGGCCATTTCGCGCTGATCGGCCCGTTCGGACCGAATTTCCCGATCGGCGGCGAACCCGCCTTCCAGTGCACGATCACGTTTCCCGCGACGCCGCTGCGCCTCCCGGCGGCCGACCCCGAGCCCGATCCGGGCATACAGACGTATTTTCACGCCAGCGCGACCTTCGAGGGCGTAAATACGATGACCGCACGGGAGTTCCAGCAGACGACGATCAACCCGGCCCCGCCGGCGCCGGCCGCCCCCGCTCCCACGGCCGCTCCGACGGGACAGCGCGCCGCGGCGCTCGCGAAGTGCAAGAAGAAGAAGTCGAAGAAGAAGCGCAAGAAGTGCCGCAGGGCGGCGCTCGCGCTTCCGATCTAGGAGGCTGGAGCTGTGTCGAGATTGAGAATGGGAATCGCGCTTGCGATCAGCGCCGTGGCGGTGGGATCGGCGCCGGCGGAGAGCTTGGCCGGCGCGCCAACCGACGTCACGGTCATCCATGACAGCGCGAATATCTCCGCCGGGCAAAGCGGCGGCATGGCCCTGTCTTGCTCACCCGGCCGCGCGATCGCAGGAGGGATCCGCTTCCAATGGACCAACGCGCATCTGATCGCCAGCGGCCCGCTCGATGAGGGCGGGACGACTGCGGGGACCGACGACGGGGAGATTCCCCGCTTCTGGTACTCCTCGGCCTACAACGGGGACGTGAACGTCCAGGTCGCCGACTTCTATGCGGTTTGTTCGACGGCTTCGGACGCGACCGTGCAGGCGTCGGACTTCCCCACGCTCAATCCAGACGAACGGGTTGACACTCCGGTCGATTGTCCGGCCGGCCAGCGCGCGATCGGCGGCGGCCTCGGATCCATCGCAGAGCTCGCCAACGGGGCGGGAACGAACCCGCGCCTCATGCCCATGGGACCGCTGGACGCAACCGATGCGATCGCCGAGGACGGTGACGTAGCCCGCGGCTGGCGGGTCGGCGCCCACAACACCACTGACGATTTGAAGGACTTCGTCGGTTTCGCCGTGTGCTCGGCCGACTCGCGATCGTTTGTGCGAGCGACCGACAATGCGCTGTTCGACCCGAGCGAATCCTGCTCCTTCAACATGCTTGGCGAACTGGCGCTCGGCGGGGGGGACTTGCCGCTGGCTGCAGCCGACTGGTATCCGACGACGATCGCTCCGACGACGCAGGACGGCTTTCCGGTCGGTTGGCATTTCTGGCATGACGCGACGTCCGACCAACGCGTGAGCACGATCTGCGAACCGCCCCCGGCCGCCGCGCCTTCCCCATCACCGCCGGGCACCGCGGTGACGACAACTGTCGGCCTGACCGGCCAGCGGGCCGCCGCGCTCGCGAAATGCAAGAAGAAGCGCTCGAAGAAGGCGCGCAAGAAGTGCAAGAAGAAGGCGCTGCGGCTGCCGGTCTAGGCGGCGCCGGCTAGACCTCCCAGGTCTCCTCGACCGCGAGAATCCGCACCTCGGCGCTGGTCGCCTTCTCGACGTCGGTCTTGAACGCCTCGGCGTCGGCCTCGATCGGCGGGAACGTGTCGAAGTGCATCGGGATCACGCTGCCGGCTCCGATCAGCTCGGCCGCATAGGCGGCGTCGTGGCGGTCCATCGTGTAGTGGCCGCCGATCGGCAGGATCGCGACGTCGGGCTTCTCGCGCTCGCCGATCATCTTCATGTCGCCGAACAGGCAGGTGTCGCCGGCGTGGTAGACGGTCTTGCCGCCGAGCTTGACGACGAGGCCCGTGGGGGTCCCGATTGAGACGCCGGCTTCCGCGCTGTAGGGCGAGTCCTCGGAGCCGGCGATCGTGTTCGTGTGCCAGGCCGGGACGAGCTTGACCGAGCAGTCTCCGTAGTCGACGGTGCCGCCGATGTTGGGATCTGAGACCTCCTCGATCCCCTGGTCCCCGAGCCAGACCGCGAGCTCGACGATCGCCGCGCACTTGGCGCCGGTGCGCTTGGCGAGCGCGACCGCGTCGGCGACGTGATCGATGTGGCCGTGGGTCAGGAACACGTGCGTGGCCTCGAGCTCGTCGGCGGTCTTCTCGGCGATCGGGTTGTTCGGCTTCAGGAACGGATCGATGACGACCTTGGTCTCGCCGTCGGCGAGCGTGAAGCAAGACTGGCCGTGAAAGGTGATCTCCATGCGTTTCAGTCCTCCTTGTCGGTCTTTCCAAGTTCGTCAGCTAATGCCCAGCCGACTGCAACCCCAACCATCATTCCCATCCGCGCCTCCTCGGCGAGCAGCGTCCGCACCGCGGTCAGGCGCTCGTCGTCGTCGGGCGTCGTCGCCGCCCTCAGCAGCTGGGCCTCATGCGATTCGCCGAACCAGCCGCCCGCCTCCAGCGCCCGGACGAGGATCGCCTGCAGCGTCGGCGCCGCCGCCGCGACGGCCTGCTCCGCGCGGCTGAAGGACTCGGGGTCGGAGATCTTCTCGAGCGCCGCCTCGACCTGCTCCTGGGTATAGGTGGGGCCGGTCACGGGCGGAGCCTATCTGCCGCCCTATTCGCGGAACTCCCACATGTTGATCGGGCCGAAGTCCGCGTAGCCGATCTTGCGGTAGACGGGGGCGCCGAGCTTGGTCGCCTGGAGCGAGGACGTCGCGCAGCCGCGCTGCGCCGCGTCCCAGAGCGCCCGCTGCATGAGCGCGGTAGAGAGCCCCTTCCCCCGCGCCGGCTCGAGCGTCGCGACGAGCCAGACCGAGCAGTCCGGTCCCGCGGGCCCGTCATGGTCGAAGGCGATGAGGACCGAGGCAGCCTCGCCATCGACGTTCGCGCCGTAGATCTGAGATCCCTCGGGGGCCACGCGACCAAAGCCGGTCGAGAACGTCCCGTCAGCCATGCCGTAGGCGCGATCGTTGACGAGACAGAGGTCGCCGAATGCCATCTCGCCGGTCCAGTCGATCTGCGAGAGGTCGGGCTCGGCGAAGCCGTCGAGCTCGATCCCCATCGCCGCCGGAGTCGCGTCGAGCACGTGCCCCGCCGCTTCCAGCGCCGCAGCGGTCTCGCGATCGCGCTCCGGGAGCCATACGGTCCAGGCGCAGCCGTCAGCTGCGTAGACCTCCGCGAGGTCCTCGCGCGCCGCCCGCAACCCCTCGCCGTCGGCGCAGACGACCGCGTTGAAGAGCGAGCGCTCGGGGACCTCCGGCGTGACGAGCGCGAAGAACCCGTCCCCGTCGATCGAACGCGCACGGGGATTGGCCTCCACCACCCGGCGGTACCAGGCGTCGAGCGCGTCAACGGTCAGGTCTACCCAGGCGGCCTCGTCCATCTCGTTACGAGAACTCCCCGCCGCTCGAGGCCTTCCAATCGATGACTACCGAGTCCCCCTCGTCGACCTCGAGGTAGGCGGCGGCGAGCTCGCTGCCGGGGACGACCTTGCCCGCGTCCTTCGACTCCAGGACCTTGGCGCTCGCCGACGTGCCGCGGGCGAGGATCGTCGCCGAGTCCATCGTCCGGGTCTCATCGGGCTCCGGCGGGCAGAGCAGGATCAGCTTCGGGTTGTAGGGGTCGACCCGGCATTCGATCAGGGCGCCGGTCTGCATTCCCTGCCACTCGAGCCCCGAGTACTTCTGCCAGACGTTGGCCTCATAGGGTTCGCGGCCGGGCAGCTCGATCCGGGCTCGGAACTTCCCCTCGGGCTCGGTCGCCGACGCACTCGGCGCCGGGGGGCCTTTGAGAACCGTCGTCCGCCCGACGGTGCCGTTCTCATAGAGCGCGCGCTTGGCCGAGTCGGTGATCGCGCGGCCGCGGCCGATCAGGTTCATCGGCGCGTCCTCGAGCTTCTCCAGGGTCGCGTTGAGCCGTCCGCGTTTGTCGCGGTGCTCGAAGGTCGAGTCGCCCTTGCTCGCCATCTTCGGACCCTACATCTTGAGCGCCAGCGTGACCCCGTCGGCGATCCCGAGCATCGCGATCTCGACCCGCTCGTCGGCGACCAGGCGGTCGTTGAGCTCGGCCATCGTCCGTGCCGAGTCGTCATCCGCCGGCGGGTCGAGGACGCGGCCCCCGAGCAGCACGTTGTCGAGCATCACGATCCCGCCCGGGCGCAGCAGCGCCAGGCACTCCTCGAAGTAACCGGGGTAGCCGGTCTTGTCGGCGTCGATGTAGGCGAAGTCGAAAAGCTCTTCCCGGGGCAGCGCCCGCAGGGTCTCGAGCGCCGGGCCGAGCTCGATCCGGACGCGCTCGGCGAGCCCGGCGCGCTCGAGGTTGCCCCGCGCGGTCTCGGCGTACTCCGGGTCGAGCTCGCAGCAGACGAGCTCGCCGTCGTCGGGCAGCCCGCGGGCGATCGCGATCGCGCCGTATCCGGTGAAGGTCCCCACCTCGAGCGCGCGGCGGGCCGAGATCGCGCGGACGAGCAGCGTCATCAGCGCCGCCTGGTCGGGGGCCGTCTGCATCGCGGCGATCGAGCCCATCGCCTCGGTCTCGCGCTCGACCGCGAGCGCCGCCTCGTCGCGGCGCGCGCCGTGCTCGACGATGTAGCGGTGGAGCTCGGGGGTGAGGGCGGTGAACTTGTCGGGCATCAGCCCGAGCGCGTGCGATTCCCGCGCTTCGCCGCCAGCCCGGTCGCATAGCCGGCCGCGGCGCCGACGAGCCCGCCGACGACGCCGGCGAAGACGTTCGCCCCGTCGTCGACGATCGGCAGCGCGACGAGGACCGCGGCGGCGATCGCGGTCCCGATCACCTCGAAGTCGTCTTCGGGCTGGGCGCGGACCTCGGCGAGGCGGATCATCGCCCAGGCCGCGAGCAGGCCGAGCGCGATCCCGTTGCCGCCGATCGCGACCAGGATGTTGCCCTCCTGGCCGAGCGAGGACTCGATCCCGTCGGCGGCGAGCATCCCGAGGCCGCCGCAGGCGAGCGCCAGCACCAGCGTCACGATCGTCCCGAGGCGTTCCTCGAGCGCCGAACCGAAGATCGCGATCGCGACCCCGACCACGAACAGGTACCCGATGTCCTCGTAGACGAAGGGCGAGGCGAGATAGCGCCACCACTCGTCGCCGACCGGGCCGATCAGGGCCCCGAAGTCGATCAGCGGGTCGTCGGTGGCGCGGATCACGAGCACGAGCAGCGCCGGCGCGAGGATCAGGGCGAGCGTCGCGTAGGAGCGGCCGCCGGCGAGCGCGAAGCTCGGCATCCGCGAGCGCATCTTGCGGCGCCGCGACTGGCGCGCGGCGAATTCGTCGCCGTGACGCTCGAGCTTCGGGGCGCGCTTGCGAATCCGGGTGCCGCAATACGGGCACTCGGTTACGTACGGGCTGACCTCCGACCCGCAGCTCTTGCAAACCACGCTTAACTCGGGCGCGCTCACCCCTGCGAGGATAGTCGGCGGCCAGAGTCGGATGGCACCCCGAGCTTGTTGCCCTCGGCCCAGCGGTTCATCTCGTAGAGCAGCCGCGCCAGCTCGCGGCCGGAGCCGCTGAGCACGTAGCGGCGCGAGGCGTCGCGCTCGAGGATCCCCGCGGCGGCGAGCTCTTCGAGCCGGGTCGCCAACACCGACGGGCTGACCCCGAGGCGCTCGCGCAGGGCCGAGAACTGGAGCGCGTCGCGGCGCAGCTCCCAGACCACGCGCAGGGCCCAGCGACGCCCGAGCAGGTCGAGAAAGTCGTGGAGCGGCCTCGCCATGCTTCGATTATCGAACCTCAACGCCCAAAATGCAAGGTGTTTGGTTCGAATTCCGTATCGGTGGCGCTCGCCGCGTGCCTGGGGGCGCTTTCGGTTTAGCGGGCGCGCTTATACTGACCTTGCCAGCCAAGCCTACAAAGGAGCCCGCCCCGAATGGAAGTCAAGAGCGCCACCGAGCAGAAATCCCTCCTCGCCGTCCTCGCCCCCGGCAAGCGCGCCCGGCTCCGCCGCCTGCTGTTCGAGTTCGGCCCCGGTAACGGGACCCTGCTCCTGCTGCCGATCGACCAGGGGATCGAGCACGGCCCGCGCGACTTCTTCCCGAACCCGGCCTCCAAGGACCCCGAGTACCAGTTCCGGCTCGCGGCCGAGGGCGGCTACTCGGCGATCGCCTGCCAGATCGGCCTCGCCGAGAAGTACTACCCCGACTACGCCGGCCAGGTGCCGCTGATCCTCAAGGTCAACGGCCGCACCGACGTGCCGCCCTCCGACGACGCGTTCTCGAGCACCAACTCCTCGGTCGAGGACGCGGTCAGGCTCGGCGCCGACGCGGTCGGCTACACGATGTACCTCGGCTCACCGGCGCAGACGACCGACCTGCACCAGCTCAAGGGCGTGCGCCAGGACTGCGACCGCTTCGGGATGCCGCTCGTGGTCTGGGCCTACCCCCGCGGCAGCGCGATCGACGGCAAGGGCGGGCGCGACTCCTTCTACGCGATCGACTACGCGGCGCGGATGGCGATGGAGATGGGCGCCGACGTGGTCAAGCTCAACATGCCGAAGCTCAACCCGGAGACCGACAAGGACGCGCCGGCCCCCTACAACGAGACCGAGTTCTCACAGGCCGAAGCGATCCAGCACGCGGTCGCATCCGCCGGTCGCTCGCTGGTCGTGCTCTCGGGCGGCTCGAAGGCCGACGACGAGACCGTGCTCGACAACACCCGCATGGTCGCCGAGGCCGGCGGCTCGGGCGTGATCTTCGGCCGCAACGTCTGGCAGCGCGAGTGGAACGAGGCGCTCGAGATCATCGAGAAGATCAAGGAGACGCTGCTCTCGAACGTGCGCCGGATCCCCTAGCCGGACCTAGCGCTTCGAAGAACGCTTCCCAAGCTTGACCAGGCGGCGCAGCTTCGCCGGGCTCGTCGTGCCGCAGCTGCTGCCGCTCCAGCCGGTCGCGCTGCGATCGAGCAGCATCCCGTAGACAGAGCCGACGCTGCCGGCGAGCCCGCAGGCCGCGCTTCCTCCCGAGGTCCGGATCGTCACGGTCGTGCCCGCGGGCAAAGGACGCTTGCGCCCCAGCGCCTCGAGCACCGTGTAGGTGTAATCCGCCTCGCCGGGCCCCACGATCGGCCCGGGTTGCTGGGGCAGGGGCTGGATCGCGTCGAGCCGCGTGACAACGCGAGCGTCGGCGCTCTTGACCAGTCCGGGGCTCAGCTGCACGCAACTACACGCCGACGCGCCCGTCGCCGATCCGAGGGTGGCCACGCACCCCGCCAAGACAGCCGCCGCGAACGCTCTCTTCACGCGCTCAAACCTATCGTTCGCCGCTGAAGCCCGCATAGGTCCGGCCGCGCCGCGACTCTAAGCGGCATGGGCGGGCCTCGACTTCGACTCCGACGCAGCGCCGGCCCCTCGGCGGCACTGATGGCCGTGCTCGCGGCGCTGCTGCTCGGCGTCGACGGGTGCGAGGAGCGAGGGGAGCGGGAGCCGGCGCGCGTCCAGGCCGTGGTCACGCGGGTCGTCGACGGCGACACGGTCGAGGTCGAGATCGACGGCCGCGAGGAGGACGTGCGCTACATCGGCGTCGATACACCCGAGACGGTCAAGGAGGACGAGGCGGTCCAGTGCTTCGGGCCCAAGGCGAGCGACTTCAACCACCGCTTCGTCGAGGGCCGGCGGGTGACGCTCGTCTTCGACGCCGAGCGCCGCGACCAGTACGGGCGCCTGCTCGCCTACGTCTACGTCGGCGGGAAGATGGTCAACGAGGAGCTCCTGCGCCGAGGGCTCGCGAGAACCCTGGAGATCGCGCCCAACGACACCCACGCGGAGCGCTTCGCGGAGCTCGAGGATGAAGCCGGGCGGCTCGGCCGCGGGCTCTGGAAAGCCTGCCCGCTGTAGCGCGGCTCAGGTCAGGTCGCGCTCGAAGACGGTCTCGAGGCGCCTCTCGTCCCGCTCGTCGCTCGGGTTCGTCTTCTCGAGTTTCATCGATGCGTCGCGGCCCTTGATCGAGAGCGTCCCGATCTGGTTGTCGTAATGCGGGCCCTCGCGCATCCGCCAGCCGATCGGCGGGTCCTCTACCCCGGCGGCGTGGGCCAGGGCGCGGGTGAACTCGCGCCCCGCGCGTGTCTGAGTCGCCTCGATCATCCGCCGCTCGCTGTGCTCGAGCGAGTTGCGCATCGGCGAGACGACCGCCTGCCAGACACGGCTCCCGACACCGTCTCGAGGCCGGAAGCCGACCTCGGAGAGGTAGGCGTGGTGGACGTCGCCCGAAAGCACCACGATCGAGGCCGGCGCCGTGCCGCGCTCGCCGCGACCGATCTCGGCGAGGAGGTCGGCGAGGAGGCCGAACGAGCGCCCGAACGCGGCCCAGTGGTCGAAGTCAAGCGCCCGGCGCAGCTTCTCGGCGAGCTTGGCGGCGATACCGCCCCAGGCACCGCCCGAGACGCGCTCGTTCCAGGCCTCGAGGAAGTGCAGCCCGCCGGTGAGCAGGAAGGGGTCGGACGTGCCGAGCAGCAGGTGGTCGAAGTCGCCGTTCGCGTGGTCGACGATCCACTCCCACTCCTCCTCGTCGAAGATCGAGCGCTCACCCTCCCGCAGCACCCGGCCGCCGCGCGAGTCCATGACGATCAGCCGGGTCTTGCCGATGTCGCGGTAATAGCTCCAGCGCTTGCCGGCCCCGGTTTCGGCGATCCGCTCGCAGTGCCGGCGCAGGCTCTCACCGCGGTCGTCCGATTCATTCACCTTCTGGAAGATCTCGTTGTCGGCGAGCTCGCGCGGGGAGAGGTTGCCGATGTGCTGATAGATCCAGTAGCTCATGCGGCCGGCGATCAGCCGCTCGCCCCACCAATCCTCGCGCTCCATGTCCTCGCACCAGGCGGCGGAGATGTTCCAGTCGTCGTGGATGTCGTGGTCGTCCCAGGTCATCGAGACCGAAACCGTCGAGAAGATCCAGCGGATCAGCGGGTCGGCCCACGCCTCGCGGTAGAGCCAGGTGTATTCCTCGAAGTCGGCGACCTCCTCCCCCGGCGCCTGCGAGGTGTCGCGGCGGGCGCGGATCCGCTCGCGGACCTCGAGCGAGCCCTCGTCGACGTAGACCTGGTCGCCGAGCATCAGCAGCATGTCGGGCCAGCGCTCGGCGTCGCCGCCCAGCATCTCGCGGGCGAGCACGTAGAGCGCGTCGAGCTCGCGCCCGCGGTCGTCCTCGTCCTTGCTCAGCGTCCAGGGCGGCTCGTGGGGCAGCGCGACGCGGCAGGAGCCGAAGGCGATGTCGATCGTCTCGTGGCCGGGCTCGAACGTGCGGATCTCGGGCGCCGGCAGCTCGTAATCCTCGGGCGGCCACGCGCGCTCGCCGTCGAGGGCGACTTCGTAGGGATTGACGCTCCCGCGCTCGAGGTCGGCGATCTGGACCAGGGCGTAGTGGTGGCCCTCGATCTCGAAGGTAGGGGCGCTCGCCCCGAGGATCGCCACCTCGGTGGGCGTATCGGTCTCGACGAAGACCGTCGCCTCGGTTTCCGAGACGTAGCGCAGCATCGGTCCGAGGATCAGCTCTGCCATCGCGCCCCGCTCACTCGCACCAGTCTAGGTGGGCGCGATTGTTGGGAAACGACAACATTGTTTGCTATTTTCGAACGGCCCGGGACTCCCGGGCATACCTATGAGGATGCGACAGAGTCAAGCCCAGCTCGAGCAGGCGTTCGAGCAGGAGATGGCGCTCGAACGGCGCCGTCGCGAGCAGCTGCGCAAGCGCGCGGTCAACCGGTCGCGGGCGCGGAAGATCGAGACCACCGAGAAGCGCGGCAACATCCGTTTCGGTGTCCTGCTCGTCGCGCTCACAGTCACCGTCGTGACCGTGGTCGTCGCGATGTTCGAGACGCTCGCCTGGTTGATGGCCTAGGCGAGCGCCTCTCTCACTTCATCCTCAGATTCAGATTCGGCGTCGTCGCCTCCCGCGTCCCCGTTCTGCTCCGACTGGATCCGCTCGTAGACCTCATCGCGGTAGATCGGAACGTCCTTGTCAGCGGTGATTCCCAGTCGCACCTTTTCTCCGGCGACGGAGAGCACAGAAATCTCGATCCCGTCGCCAATCATGATGCTCTGGCCCGGCTTCCTTGTCAGTACCAGCATCGGTTCCTCTCTCTTTCATAACCCCAATTTTCAGTAGTCGAAAGAGTCACAGCTTCGCGCCCGATAGTCAAGTCTGGGCGGGGACGTTCGTGGGGCCGCGATACGGCCGCTGGTAGGCTGGCCGCCGCGCATGGCTAGGAAATCACTTCGACCACAACTGAACCAGATTCGCGCCTGGGTCCGCCAGGGCCGCACCGATGCCTGGATCGCCCACCAGCTCGAGGTCTCGACCTCGCAGCTGCGCGAGTTCCGGAAGCGCAACGGCCTCGACGCCGAGGGCGAGGACCCCGGTACCGGCGAGGTCGACCTCCGCGACGAGATCGAGGCCGAGATCGAGAAGGCCGAGCAGGAGCAGGCCGAGCGCGGCGAAGCGGAGCCCGACCTGCCCGATGACGAAGACGAGGATGACGAGGACGAGGCCGACGAGGCCGAGGACGCCGCCGAGGCGGCCGACGACGGCGATGGCGATGAGGCCAAGCCCGCGCCGCGGCGACGCAGCCGCGGCGGACGCGGTCGAGGAGGCGGCGGCGGTCGAGGCGGCGGTCGCGGCGGCGAGCGTGGCGGCGGCGAGCGCGGAGGCGGCAGGGGCGAGCGCGGCGGCAGGAGCGAAGCCGGCGGCGGGCGCAAGCCCCGCGGCGGCGGCGGCAGCGGTGGCGGTGGCGGTGGCAGGCAGCCGAAGCGCGAGGGTTCCGACGCCGGCGACGAGGGCGCACCGAAGCGCAGGCGCAGACGGCGCGGCGGCCGCGGGCGGCGCAAGGGCAAGACGATCCAGCTCGAGAACGGCGAGGTCAAGAACGAGCTCCGCAAGGGCGTCGTGATCCGGCTCGGCAAGGAACTGAAGGAGAACCAGTTCTGGGCCGAGAACTGGGCCAACGAGGCGGGGCTCAAGGTCACCATCGAGCGCGACAAAATCGTGATCTCAAAGCCGCAGGCCGAGGGCGAGCAGGCCGAGGGGTCAGGCGGGGGCGGCAAGCCGTCCGGCGAGAAGCCCTCGGGCGGCAGGCCCTCCGGCCGCAAGCCCTCCGGGCGCTAGCCGCTCAGTCGACGGCGATCCGGCGCCCGCCGGACCAGTCGCGAGCCCCGCGCAGGAAGAGGTAGAACGCCGCGTCGGCGATCACCTGCGGGTCCCAGCTGCTCGACTGCTCGGGAGACTCGGTCCAGGCGACCTCGAGGCACCAGTCGGTGCCCTGGCCGTAGAAGTCGGCGAGCTGCGCGGTCGTGAAGCCCGGGCCGACACGACGGCGGAGCTCGTCGCGGACGGCGTCGACGGCGCGGTGAACGCGCCTATAGAGGCCGGGCCGCGAGACGGCGAGCTCCTGGAGGCGCCGGTGGCCCTCCTCCCACTCGTACATCGCGTTGTCGATCGAATAGCTCACGGGCAGGTCTCCGGGTCGAGCTCGCCGTCGATCTGGAAGACGGTGACGAGCTCCTCGTCGACGACCGGGATCGCCCCGGGGTCGGACGCGGTCCATTCCTTGAACGGCGCCGGCAGCGGCCGCTCGGGCCGGTCCTGGTCGTAGCCGGGAGTGGTCACAACGAAACGGTACCCGCCCGCGGCTATCGCCTCGCGCCATTCGCTGCAATCGGCGATTTCGTCGAACGAGCCGCGATCGCCGCGATCGCCGATGTAGCGGACCCGGTTCGACGAATCGGGGCCGTAGAAGCCGTACTGGAAGAAGCCGCCGATCGTGCCCCCGATGCCGATCTCCTCGCCGCTCTGGCCGCGCGCCCACTGGTAGGCGGCGCCGAGGCCGCGCTCCAACTCGCTGCCGGGGTGCTCCTCGCGCGGATAGCTGGGGGCGTCGATCGCGTAGCGCTGCTCGGTGTAGTCGCGCTGCTCCGGCCACCCGACCCCGACGAGCAGCGCCGCGAGCGCGCAGCCGGCGGCGGCCAGCGCCGCGCGCGAGGCGCCGCGCTCGGCGACCGCCGCGATCGCGACCACGGCCGCCGCGGCGAGCCCGACGATCAAGGCGCCCGCGAGGTAGCCGTCGTCGAGCGCCGCCAACGGCGAGTGGCCGACGAGCAGGACCGCGAGCAGCAGCCCGAGGACGGTCCCCGCCGAGGCGCGCTCGCGGCCCCCGAGGCGGGCCGATGGCGCCGCGAGCAGCGTCAGGCCGATCGCCAGCGCCGGCGCCAGGTAGCGCAGGTTGAGCCGGAAGCCGAGCGGGGCGCCGTCGGTTCCGGAGGCCGAGAGCGGGGTGAAGACGTAGGCGATCGCGGTGATCACGGCTACGCCGGCGAGCAGCTTCTGGATCCTGTCCCCGCGCCAGAGCGCGAGCACGACCCCGAGCGCCGCGAGCGCGAGCAGCAACGGCCAGAGCTCGCCGAAGCGCTCGTTGAACCCGGGGAAGAAGTAATGGCGAAAGACACTCGAGTCGGTCGCGTAGTGGGCGATCGAGAACGGGTCGCGGCCCTCGAGCTCCTCGGAGCGCGGCAGCGCGACCGGCCCGATGCCGAGCTTCTGCCAGGGCAGCGGGTTGCCGGCGACGATCGCGTTGCGCACGTACCAATAGCCCCCTCCGAGCGCGAGCGGGATCGACCAGGCGAATGCCGCCGACGCCCTCGCGCCGCGGCCCGCGAAGGCGACGACGCCGAGCGTCAGCGCCGCGACCGGGACGACGAAGACGAGCTTCGTCCCCAGCGCCAGCCCGGCCGCGAGCCCGGCGACGATCAACGCGCCGCGGGTGCGCAGCCCGCCGTTGACGAGCAGCGCGCAGGCGGCGAGCACCAGCGCCAGACCGCCGACGTCGTTGTTGGCGTTGCCCGGCTGGCGCGAGAACATCAGGTCGGCCGAGAGCAGGATCGCGACCGCGGTCAGCGAGATCGCCGCGGCGCCGTAGGGGCGCCCGATGCACCAGCCCGCGAGCAGCGCGAGTCCGAGCCAGCCGAGGTTGATCGACGAGGAGAGGAAGTCGTTCCCGAACAGCGTGATCCCGGCGGCGTGGATCAGCTCCGAGTTCTGGGGATAGAACCAGTTGAGGTAGAGCGGGTCGGTGAAGTGGAGCGCCGTGATCGACCCGCTCTCGGCGAAGCCCGCCGCGAACGGGAGGTGGTACCAGAGGCTGTCGCCGCCGTAGATGCCCCGGTCGAGGCTGAGCTGGGTCGGGACCGCCCACTGGGCGAACAGCAGCGCGGTGACGGCGAGCGCGATCCCCATCGCGAGCTTGCTCGAAAACAGTTCGGGTCGCGCGGGGTCGGGTGACGCCGGCCCCGGCTCGCGAGGTTCGGTGGTCCCCCGGCCGCTCTGGTCAACCCCATGGCCTCCAGGGCCGGTTCCGGCGTCCCCCGACCCCGCTCTGAGCCGCGTTACCCAGCCCGCAGTTCCGACGATCGCGCTCACGATCACGATTGCCGGGCCAGTGAGCAAACCAGCAGTGCCTAGGACCTCCAAGAGCAGGGTGAGTAGACCTATGGCGAGCACCGCCTCAGCGAGGCGGGCCGGGGCGCCCTCCCACGCCGGCAGCAGCCTCTTGCGCAGAGCGAGCGCGGCGAGCGCAAGCGAGATCGCGATCGCGGCTACGCCGGCGCAGCCGAGCAGGTAGTCGCCGAAGTTCATCTATTTACGCAGCGGGCGGGGTCAAGGTCGCCTTCGAGCTTGAAGACCTCGATCTGTCCGTCGTGGGCGATTCTTGTCGCGGCGGGGTCGCCTCGGACCCATCCGCCCTCGGGCGAGGGGGTCGCCCTGCCGGCGTTGTTGAGGTCGAGGCGCGGGGTCGTGACCACGTACTCGTAGTCGCCGTCGTTGAGCGCGGCGAGCCAGCCGGGGCAGTCGCGGATCTCGCTGAAGTCGCCGTCGGCGCCGGGGCGGCCGACGAACTGGACGTGGTTCGTGGCGTCGCGGCCGTAGAGGCCGTACTGGAAGAAGGCGCCGGTCGTGCCGCCGACCGCGATCCGGCTGTCGGAGACGTCGTTGGCCCAGCGGAACGCGGTCTCGAGGTGGAAGCGCGAGGCCTCCGTGTAGCGGTTGCGCAGGTAGTCGTCCTGGACGAACCAGCCGACTCCGAGGATCAGCAGCGCGAACCCCGCGACAACGCCGGCGACGAGCCGCGGCCGCTCGCGCCCGAGCAGCGCGAGGCCGAGCGGCACGGCGACGAGCGCCAGCGCGATCGCGAGCGCCGTCTGGGCCGAGGCGTGGTCGTCCTGCCAGGCGGTCTTGGCGTCGGAGAAGAGCGCGATCGACGCGGTCAGCAGCGCGAGCAGCGCGAAGCCTCCGATCTGCGCCCGGCGATCGTCGAAGAAGCGGTCGAGCGGCAGCATCGCCATCCCCAGCGCCATCGCAGGGGCCAGGTAGCGGAGGTTGATCGCGAAGCCCTGGGGCATGCCGTCGGGGCCCGAGGCGGTCAGGGGCGTGAACAGGTAGCCGACCGCGGCGGCGGTCGCGACGGCGCCGAACATCCGCACGGTCGGCGTCCGCCCGCGCAAGAGCGCGAGCACCATGCCGGCGGCGGCGAGCGCCAGAAGCAGCGGCCAGAGCGGCCCGAAGACCCCGTCGAGCTCGGGAAGGAAGTAGGTGCCGATGACCTCGCCGTCGGGCGGCAGCAGGTAGTGGGAGACGCTGAACGGATCGCGGCCCTCGAGCCCGCGGTCGGGGCCGGGGAGGAACGAGAAGTTGTTCGCGAGCCAGGGGAACGGGTTGCCGCCGGCGTGGAACATGTTGCGCGCGAACCAGAAGCCGCCGGTCGCGGCGACCGAGGCGACCCAGATCAGCGCCGTTCGGACGCGGAAGCCGCGCGCGAGCACGATCACCCCGATCGTCAGCGCCGCGACCGCGGCCGCGGTCGTCAGCTTGGTCCCGATCGACATCCCCGCCGCGAGCCCGGCGACGATCAGCGCCCCGGTCACCCCCCACTCGCGCCAGCGCTGCGAGTTGAGCAGCACCGCCGCGGCCGCGAGCAGCAGGGCGACCGTCGCGATGTCGTTGGCGGCGGTCCCGGCCTCGCGCGGGACCATCGTGTTGGTGTCGAGGACAGCGGCGACGGCGAGCATCGAGAGCGGCGCGGCGCCGTAGGGGCGCCCGATGCACCAGGCAGCGAGCAGCGCCAGCGCCAGCCAGCCGAGGTTGATCAGCGGCGAGAGCAGGTCGCTGTCGAAGAGCACGATCCCGCCGGCGTGCAGGAGCTCGGAGTCCTGGGGGTAGAACCAGTGCAGGTATTCGGGGTCGGTGAAGTGGAGCGCGTTGGTCGAGCCCGTCTCCGCGAACCGCGCCGCGAACGGCGCGTGGTACCACATCGTGTCGAAGCCGCTGAGGCCGACGGCCCAGCTCGTCTGGACGCTGGTAGCCCAGTGCGCGGCGAGCAGGACCGCGATCACGATCGAGCCGTATTTGAGCCAGACCGGGATCCGCGGCGCGTCGCGGCGCTCGGGGACCGCGGTCTTGTGCCCGCCCGCGGGCCAGCGCCGGACCGCGCCCTCGACCGCCGCCGCGATCGCAACGGCGCCGATCAGCATCGGCCAGTAGGCGAGCAGGCTCAGCGTCCCGAGGAGCTGGAGCTCGAAGGTGAGCAGCGCGAGGCCGAGGACGACCTCGGCGAGCCTCGCCGGCGCCCCCTCCCAGTCCGGGAGCAACCGTTCGCGAAGCCGGACCGCGGCGAATCCGAGCGCGGCGGCGAGCACGATCATGCCCGCGGCGCCCGCCGCGTACTGCCCGAAGCTCAGGACTCTTCTCCGCCCAGCGGGTCTTCGGTCCGCTGGTCAGGACTCAGCGCCTCGCAGCCGGCGGGGTCGAGCGGGCCGTTGAGCTTGTAGACGCTGACGTTGAAGAAGGACTCGACGAGCTGCGAGTTGGGGTCGGGTTCGACCCACGCGACCTCGGGCGGGCGGCCGTTGAGGTCGGTGTGCGGCGGGGCGATGATCACGTAGCCGTAGTCGCCGTCGTCGAGCGCGCGGAGGAACTCGGCGCAGTCGGTGACCGGCAGGAACTGCCCGTTCGGCCCCTGCTGGCCGATGTACTGGACGTAGTTCGAGAGGTCGCGGCCGTAGAAGAGGTACTGCTTGAAGCCCGCGGTCGTCCCGCCGAGCGCGATCCGCTGGTCGGTGAGCTCGTTCGCCGCCCCCATCGCCTCCGGAATCCCGTTGGGTATCTGGTCGGGCACCGTGAGCGCCTGGTAGCGGCCGGAGAGGTAGTCGTTCTCGCGCTCGCGCCCGTAGACCGTGCCCCCGGCGAGCGCGATCAGC
Organism: uncultured Solirubrobacterales bacterium; assembly: GCA_963817065.1. Lineage (GTDB taxonomy): Bacteria > Actinomycetota > Thermoleophilia > Solirubrobacterales > 70-9 > CAWFMO01. The sequence goes on along the minus strand of CAWFMO010000001.1, from coordinate 560,159 downwards.
ACCCCGGCCGCGATCGCCCAGCGCGGCCAGTTGCGCTGCCAGGCGACCGTCGCACCGACCGGAACGAGGATCAGCAGGATCGCGAGCGCGATCGCGCCCTGGCGGTAGCCGGGGTGCTCCCACTGGTTCGAGGTCACGATCGACTCGAGGAAGAGCAGCGTGAAGACCCCGAGCACGATCAGCGGCCGTCGCCCGGCGCGCAGCGCGGGGAAGAGCGGCAAGAGCGTCAGCCCGAGCGCCAGCGCCGGAGCCAGGTAGCGGACGTTGCGCTCGAAGCCGGTCGGCGCCCCGTCCTCCCCGGCGGCGGTCAGCGGCGTGAACACGTAGGCGATCGCCGCGAACCCGGCGACGACCGCGAGCATCCGCTGGGTCGGGGTCTCGGCCTTGACCGCGAGCATCACGATCGCGCCGATCACGATCGCGAACACGACCGGCCAGAGCGTCCCGAAGTCGTTCTCGAGCCCGGGGAAGAACCAATCCGAGATCACGGTCCAGTTGAACAGGTACTCGGCGACCGAGTGCGAGTCGCGGACGTAGAGGTCGAGCTGGTCGGGGCCCGGCAGCGGGCCGGCCTGGATCCAGGGCAGCGGGTTGCCGCTCGACTCGAGCATGTTGCGGATGAACCAGAAGCCGCCGCCGAGCAGCAGGCCCCCTCCCCAGAGCAGCGCGGTCTTGACCCGCTCGCCGGCGATCGAGATCGCGATCACGCCGATCGTCAGCGCCGCGACCGGGGCGAGCAGGTTGATCTTCGTGCCGAGTGCAATGCCGGCGGCCAATGCGGCGATCACGAGGGCTCCACTTCCAAACCTTGTGGTCGTGGGGAGGTGGCCGGGTACCGTGCCTGGCTTCGACTGACTCAGTACCTCCTTCGCCTGGAGATTCGAAGCGTGAGACTCGCCAGTCGCGGCACCCGGCCCCCTCCCCTCCCTGCGCTGCGCCGCTTCGGCATTGATCAGCAGGGCGGCTGCTGCGAGTAAGCAGAAGAGGCCCATGATGTCGTTCTTGGCGTCGCCCGGCTGGTAGAGCAGGAGCATGTTGGCGTCGAGGATCAGGGCGAGGCCGACGACCGAGGCGGCGCCGACGGCGTAGGGGCGGCCGATGCACCAGGCGGCGAGCAGGCAGCCGGCGATCCAGCCCATGTTGAGCAGCGGCGAGAGGAAGTCGTTGCCCATGAACAGGATCCCCGCCGAGTGCAGGAGCTCGGAGTTCTGGGGGTAGAACCAGACCGAGAGCTTGAGCGGCTCGGTGAAGAGCAGCGCGCCGACCTGCTCCTCCTGGACGAAGCGGGTCGCGAACGGCATGTTGTGCCAGGTCGAGTTCGGCAGGTACATGCCGATATCCATCCCGGCCTGGGTCGGGAAGGCCCAGTGGGCCGCGACCGCGGTCGCGGCGAGGGCGGCGATCGCGATCAGGACCAGCGGCACCTCGGGCGCGGGAAGGCGCGGGCCGTCGCGCTCGGGGCCGGCCAGCACCGCCATAGCGAGGCCGACGACGATCCCGCCGAAGAGGACGACGCCGGGCTTGTAGAGGCCGACGACGCCGATCATCTCGAGGGTCAGGATCAGGGTCCCGAGCGCGATCACGATCTCGGCGAGTCGCGCCGACGCCCCGCTCCAGCCCGGGAGCAGCCGGCCGCGGAGCCGGTAGGCGCCGAGCCCGAGCGCGGCGAAGAGCAGGCCGAGCTCGCCGAGCCCGATCACGTAGTCGCTGAGGCTGCTCATCCCGGGGTCACCCCTGTGCCCCCGCGCTCGCGGTCGCCGGGCTGCAGCGGGCAGGGTCGAGGTCGCCGCCGAGCTCGAAGACCGCCGCCGGTGCGAACTCGAGCACCGGCTTGACGAGCTTGTCGTTCTTGGTCCAGGCGATCTCCTGCGGGGTCGAGAACGCCTCCTCGCCGAAGCGCGGCGTGATCACGACGTAGTCGTAGTCGCCCTCGTTGAGCTTCTGGCGGAAGAGCTGGCAGGACTCGATCGGCCGCGAGGCCCCGAGCCGCCCGGTCTCGGAGACGTACTGGACGTGGTTCGAGATATCGGGCCCGTAGAAGACGTACTGGCCGAAGGCGGCGGCTCGGCCGACGACCGCGATCCGCTTGTCGGTCAGCTCCCTCCCCCACTGCTGGATCTGCTTCCACTCATCCGAGGAGCGGAAGCCGGCCTCGCGCTCAAACGGGTTCGCGAGCGTCGTGTCGTAGCGGTCGTCGACGTAGTCGCGCGCCTGTGGCCAGCCGATCGCGAACGACGCCGCGATCACGGCCGCGCCCCCGCCGGCGGCGGCGAGCCGCAGCCGGCGGTCGCCGGGCAGGCGCGAGAGGCCGACTGGGACCAGGACCAGGAGCGCCGCAAGCAGCAGCGCGCCGGCGAGCTTGTCGGAGACGTAGGTCTCCTGGGCGAAGGAGCGGAAGCCCTCCTGGCCCTCGTTGGCGATCTCCTCGATCTCGGCGGCCGAGTAGACCGGCGCGTCGTAGGTGGCCTGGACCGCGGTCCCGACGAGGAGCGCGATCACGAGCGCCGCGAGCGCGATCGTCCGACGCCTGCCCTCGGCGAGCGGCAGCGCCAGCGGCAGCAGCGCGAGCCCGAGCGCGAAGCCGGGCGAGAAGTAGCGGAGGTTGGGCGCGAAGCCGCTCGGGCTGCCCTCGGCGCCGGCGGCGCTCAGCGGCGTGAACACGTACGCCCCCGCGGCGACGAGCCCGACGCCCGCGAGCACCTTGAGCATCGTGCTGCGGCCGCGGAACAGGAGCGCGACGAGGCCGCCGACCGCGGCGAGCAGCAGCAGGACCCAGAGCGGCCCGAGGCGGTCGTCGAGCGCCGGGAAGAACCAGTCGCTCCAGACCGACGTGTCGGTCGCGTAGTGGGCGACGGTGTGGAGCTTGCGCGGGTAGAGGTCGAGCTGCTCGGGGCCCGTCAGCGGGCCTGCCTGAGCCCAGGGGAGCGGGTTGTGCCCCTCGACCAGGTTGCGGCCGTACCAGAAGAGCGACGGGACGGCCAGCGCCGCCGCCCAGAGAGCCGTGAAGCGAACCCGGGCGCCCTTCGCGAGGTAGATCAGCGCCAGGGTCAGCGTCCCGATCGCCGCGAGCAGGGTGATCTTGGTCCCGATCGCGAGACCGGCGGCGAGGCCGGCGATGACGATCGGGCCGGCCGGGCCGGTGAGCATCGATCTGGCGACGGGGGGCTTGGCTGCCTTGGCTCCCTGCTTCTTCGGCCTCGCCTTTTCGCGGGAGGCGGCGTCGGCGTTTATGAGCAGGGCGACCGTTGCGAGCAGGAAGAAGAGCGCGATCGTGTCGCTGGGGGCGTTGCCGGCCTGCTCGACCATCATCGGCGTGTCGAGCACGACCGCGACGGCTGCGAGCGTCAGCGGGGCGACGCCGTAGGGGCGGCCGATGCACCAGGCCGCGAGCAGGCAGAGGACCATCCAGCCGATGTTGACCAGCGGCGAGAGGACGTCGTGGCCGAAGGCGGAGATGCCGACGCCGTGGACGAGCTCCGAGTTCTGGGGGTAGAACCAGGAGATCACCTTGAGCGGGTCGGTGATGATCAGCGGCCCGATCTGGGACTCCTGGGCGAAGCGGCCCGAGAAGGACATGTGGTACCAGACGGTGTCCTGGCTGTACATGCCGACGTCGAGCGCCTGCTGGGTCGGCATCGCCCAGTGGACTGCGACGAGGACGGCGACGCCGATCCCGATCCCGAACATCCACGGCCGCAGCGGCGGCGCGGGCGGGGCGGGGACCGCCGCCCCCTCGGGCGCCCGCTCTCGCGCGTACCAGGCCCCGCCGAGGCCGAGCGCGACGCAGCCGCCGACCAGGAACCCCGGCTTGAACAGCCCGACGACCCCGAGCAGCTCGGAGACGACGATCAGGGCGGCGATCGCGAGGATCGCCTCGGCGAGGCGCGCCGGGGCGCCCGTCCACGCCGGCACGAGTGCAGCCCGCACGTAGTAGGCGCCGAGGCAGAGGGTCGCTGCGATCAGCGCCAGCTCCGTCGCGCCCAGGAGGTATTCGCTAAAGCTCATGGGCCGGGGAGCGCGGAATCATACCCCTGAGCCTGAATAGCGCCCCCAGGGGGCGCGCGCCTCATTTAGGCAGGTCGTGTACCGAGTAGGCGCGCTCGCCCGGGCGCACCATCCCGAGCCTGCGAGCCTCGCGGACGAGCACCGCGTCGGTCGACTCCTCGGCGGCCTGCTTCTGGAGCTCCTCGTGCTCCTTGGCGAGCTCGTAGAGCTCGGTCTTGGTCGCCTTCGAGTCGCGCCAGGCGTCGACGAAGTTGACGACCGGGTTCAGATACGAGGCCATAACCGCGAACAGGACGACCACGAGCACGACGCGACCGAGCCGGTCCCAGTTGATCCGGGTCCGGCCGCGGGGTCCGCTCAGGGCGTTGCGTGTACTCACGGCCCAGAGTTCGGCGCCGGGAGGCCGAAGCCTTCCGGTGCCGTCCGCGACTGTTGCTATTGGGCTAGCGCTTGCGGCGCACGCAGCGGCAGCGCTTGCGGCTGAAGCGGGCGCCGCGGCGCTTGCACTTGCGCTTCAACCGCTTGTAGCGGCGCGTTCCCCGCCGCGGGCAGCGCCGGACCGAGCTCGAGCCCTTGCTCTTCTTGCGCTTCGACTTCTTCGGCTTCTTCGGCTTCGTCGTGTTGGTCGGGCTGCTCGGAGCGGCCGTGCTCGTCACCCTCAGCGACCAGCCGACGACCGAGCCCACGCCGGGGTCGACGCCGACCCCGTCGTCGTCGACGAGGAAGAGTCTCCAGGTCCCGTTCGGGCTCACGCCGTTGAGCGACGCGAGAGTCGAGCTGTAGGCGCCGCCCGGAGCCGGGGCGGGGAAGGCGTCAGGGTCCGCCCCGTCGCCGTTCGTGGGCCGGTAGGTGCCGCTGGCGAGCGGAGAGCCGATCGGGGCGTTCGCACCCGCGGCGTCGTCGAAGGTGAGATCGACGCCGGGCGCCGGGATCGGGGTCGCGTCGCCGATGTCGGACATGAACAGGCTCGCGCCGGCGTTGTTGGGGCCGACCAGAAGGGCGTCGATGTCGCTCACCCGCGACGCCGCGACGCCGGTCAGGGAGACGTCGATGTCATCGGTGTTGCCGGGCATCCCGCCGACGAAGATCTCCCAGGGGTAGGTCCCGGCCGGTCCGTCGTTGCCGACGCCGGGGACGTTCACCGGCCCGGCGGCGCTGAATGTTTGGGTCGCCGCCGACGCCGTCGCCGGCGCGAGCGCGCAGATCGAGGCCACACATCCGGCGATAAGAAGTCTTACCTTGCCCATCGAAAAGCCCTCCTCCTCAGGTAGTCAGGTCTCTGTGTACCCGCTTTTCGCGGGGCCTACCTGCACAAGCGCGCCCGGGGCGCAAAAGGTTACGGGTTCAGGCGGATTTCAGGGCCGCGCGGCCGGGATAGGCGGCATCGGCGCCGAGCTCGTCCTCGATTCTCAGCAGGCGGTTGTACTTGGCCGTCCTGTCGGTCCGCGACGGGGCCCCGGTCTTGATCTGGCCGGCGCCGGTCGCGACCGCGAGGTCGGCGATCGTCGTGTCCTCGGTCTCGCCGGAGCGGTGCGAGATCACCGCCGTGTAGCCGGCCTCGCGGGCGACGCGGATCGCCTCGAGGGTCTCGGTCAGGGTCCCGATCTGGTTGACCTTGACCAGGATCGAGTTCCCGACCCCGAGCTCGATCCCCTTGCTCAGCCGCTCGGGGTTGGTCACGAAGAGGTCGTCGCCGACGAGCTGGATCGCCGAGCCGAGCTTCTCGGTCAGCAGCTTCCATCCGTCCCAGTCCTCCTCGTCCATCCCGTCCTCGATCGAGACGATCGGGTAGCGCCCCGAGACGTCCTCCCAGTAGGAGGCCATCTCCTCCGGGCTCAGGTCGCGGCCCTCGTGCTCGAGCAGGTAGTGGCCGTCCTTGAAGATCTCGCTCGTCGCCGGGTCGAGCGCGATCGCGATCTGGTCTCCGGGCACATAGCCGGCGGCCACGATCCCCTCGACCAGGATCCCGAGCGCCGCCTCGTTCGAGTCGAGGTCGGGGGCGAAGCCGCCCTCGTCGCCGACCGCGGTCGAGGAGCCGCGCTCCTTGAGGATCCCCTTCAGGGCGTGGAAGGTCTCGGTCCCCCAGCGCAGCGCCTCGCCGAACGAGGAGGCGGCGAGCGGCATCACCATGAACTCCTGGAAGTCGACCGCGTTGTCGGCGTGGGCGCCGCCGTTGAGGACGTTCATCATCGGCACCGGAAGCGTCGCGGCGTCGGGGCCGCCGAGGAAGCGGTAGAGCGGCTCGCCGGCGTCGGCCGCTGCCGCCTTCGCGGCGGCGAGGGAGACGCCGAGGATCGCGTTCGCCCCGAGGCGGCCCTTGTTCTGGGTCCCATCGAGCTCGATCATCGCCTTGTCGAGGCCGGCCTGGTCGGCGGGGTCAGAACCGGTCAGCGCGTCGGCGAGCTCGCCGTTGACGTTCGCGACCGCCTTGGTCACGCCCTTGCCGAGGTACTCGGAGCCGCCGTCGCGGAGCTCGACCGCCTCGAACTCGCCGGTCGAGGCGCCGGAGGGCACCGCGGCCCAGCCGCTCGCCCCCGAGTCGAGGGTGACCTCGACGTCGACCGTCGGGTTGCCCCGCGAGTCGAGGATCTGGCGGGCGTGGATGCGTTCGATCGCGCTCATCGAGCGCGGAACGCTATCTGAGCGGCAACTACTTCTTCTTCTTGCAGCGCTTCTTGGTCGCGACCGCGGTGCGCTTCTTTTTCTTCTTGCTGCATTTGCGCGGCGGCGTGACCACGGGAGTTGGCGCGACGACCGGGGTCGTCGGCGTCACCGGCGTGACCGGGTCGGCGGTCGTCAACCGCAGCGTCCAGCCGGACAGGGTGCCCGCCTCGCCGCCAGCGTCGTCGTAGATGTAGAGCTCCCAGGCGCCGTTCGGATCGACAGGGCGCCGCGGCCGGGGCCCCCGGGATCGAATCGCCGGGCTCGCTGTCAGTCGGCTTGTATGGCGTGCCGAGGGCAAAAGCCCCGGATGGCATCGAGAGCGAGGCCTCGTCGTTGATGAAGATTGTCAATCGGGGCGAGGATCTCATTGCCGCCGCATCACACACCCCGTTCGTCGACTGCCTGTCGGCGGAGCCTAGCCCTCGGTGTGCTCCTGGCGCTTCATCCGCTTCCAGACCTCGATCGCCTCCTCTGCCGTGTTGGCCTCGACGTCGCCGAAGACGTGCGGGTGGCGGCGGATCAGCTTCTCGGTCAGCCGCTCGGCGACCTTCGGCAGGTCGCTGGCGCCGCGCTCCTCCATCAGCAGGGCGAGAAACCAGACCTGGAACAGCAGGTCGCCGAGCTCCTCCTCGAGCGCGGCGTCGTCGCCGGACTCGGCCGCCTCGGCGACCTCGCCCGCCTCCTCGACCGTGTGCGGGACGATCGAGCGCTCGTCCTGCTCGCGGTCCCAGGGGCACTCGCGGCGCAGCAGGCGCACGATCTCGTCGAGGCGGGCGAAAGCGGCCTCGCGCGAAGCGCTGTCACTCACGGCGCGGAGCGCCTAGGGGGCGGGGGGAGGCGCGGCGCCGCTGGGAGGCGCTGCGCCCGGGGGGGCCGCACCGGGCGGTGCGCCGCCCGGAACGAGTCCGCCGGGAGCCCCGGTCGGAGCGGCTTCGCCTTCGCCGGGCGGGTGCGGGCGCTGCGGAGCGCCGCCGCCCTGGCCGCCGGCGAGCGGGTCGGCGCCGCCACCGGGAGCGAGCGGGTTGCGGCTCGCGACGGGCGGCGGGCAGCCGGTCGAGTCGGCCTGCTCGTCGGTGCACGGGGCCGCGACCTCGGCGGTGAAGTTGTCGCAGCGGTCGATGACGAAGCCGTCGGCGCAGATCGTCAACTCGGTCCACTTGCCGCGGTAGTCCTCGACGAAGGCCGAGAAGTCCTCCTGCTGCGCCTGGCCCTCGAGCTGCTGCTTGAGCTGGTCGCGGACCTCGTCGAGCGACTGGGTCGCGGCCGGGGTCTCCTTGGTGACCTCGAAGATGTAGGTGCCGAGCTCGGTCGTCACCGGGCCCTGGATCGTGTTCAGCGGGGCCTCGAAGACGGCCGAGTCGAGGTCGCCCTCGAGCACGCCGGGGGTGATCCCCTGGCGCGCGCCGCCCGTGTCCTTCGATGAGGGATCGGTCGAGAACTCCGCGGCGACCTTCTTCCAGTTCTTGTCCGAGGGATCCTTCTCGAGCTCGGCCTTGGCCTCGTCGACCTTGGCCGCGTCCTTGTTGAGGATCAGGCGGATGTCGCGCTGCGCGGGCTGTTCGAACTGCTCGGAGTTCTGGTTGTAGAAGTCCTCGACCTCGGCGTCCGTGACGCCCGCGGCCTCGGCGGCGACCTCGTCCTGGATCGCCTGGCTCAGGAGCTGGAGCTTGATCCGCAGATCGACGTCCTCGGGGGTGAAGCCGGACTGCTCGAGGAACTCCTGGAACTTCTTCTCGGTCGGGAAGTTCTGCTCCTTGGTCTGGGCGAGCGACTCCTCGATCTGGCGGTCCGATACCTCGACCCCGCGCTCGTCGGCCTCCTTCTGGATCCAGACGATGTCGAGCTGGTCGCCGATCGCGGCGTCGCGGATCGCGTCGTACTGGGGATCGTCCTCGGCGGGCACCTCGGGGAGGCCCTGGCGCTTGGCCGCCTGCTCGAGCGACGCGTTGAAGTCGTCCTCGGTGATCTCGGTCCCGTCGACGACGGCGACGGCACTGTCGGGGACGTCGTCGTGGCCGAGGCCGCTCGCCACGGCGACGCCGACGACGAGGGCGACGAGCACGACTCCCAGCCCGATCGCGATCTTCAGTTTCGAGTTCACGAGTGCGGCAGCATAACGGGAGAGTTCAAGCGAGGCTCAAGGAGCCGCTCTCCTCGAGCGCCTCGACCAGCGAAAGCAGCGCCGCGAGCCGCGCGCCGGGCTCGTCGGGGACCCGCATCGCGAGCGTCCGGTCGCGCCATTCGTAGATCAGCTCGGGGACCTCTTCGCGCAGCTCGCCGACCCGCTCGGAGTCGAGCTCGACCGGGCTGATCGCGATCCGGCCGCTGCGGAACTCGACGTTGCGGGCCCCGAGCCGGGCGAGCTCGATCCGCGCGCGCTGGAGCGCGAACAGGTTGGCGACGGGCTCGGGAACCGGCCCGAAGCGGTCCTCGAGCTCGCCCTTGAGCGCCGCGAGCTCGCCGCGCTCGCGGGCGGCGGCGGCGCGGCGGTGGATGTCGATCTTCGCGGCCTCGTAGGGGACGTACTCGGCCGGGACGTAGGCGTCGACGTTGACGTCGAGCCGCACCGGCTCGGGCGCCTCGCCCTCCTCCTCGGTCCGCCCCGCCTGCTCGATCCGCATCTGCTCCGAGGCGTCCTCGAGCATCTGGCAGTAGAGCTCGAAGCCGACCGCGGCGACGTGGCCCGACTGCTCGTCGCCGAGCAGGTTGCCCGCGCCGCGGATCTCGAGGTCGCGCATCGCGACGCGGAAGCCCGAGCCGAGCTCGGTGTTGTCGGAAAGAGTCGCCAGCCGCTGCGAGGCCTCGACGGTCAGCGTCTCGGGCGAGGGGTAGAGCAGGTAGGCGAAGGCGCGCTCGCGAGAGCGGCCGACGCGGCCGCGGATCTGGTACGCCTGCGCGAGGCCGAGCTGGTCGGAGCGCTCGACGATCAGCGTGTTCGCGGTCGGGATGTCGAGCCCCGACTCGATGATCGTCGTCGCGACGAGGACGTCGGCGTCGCCGCGCAGGAAGGTCAACATCGTGTCCTCGAGCTCGTTCTCCTTCATCTGCCCGTGGGCCTCGACGAAGCTCGCCTGCGGGACCAGGGCGCGCAGGTTCTCGGTCGTCTCGCGCAGCGTGTCGATGTGGTTGTGGAGGAAGAAGGCCTGGCCGCCGCGCTCGACCTCGCGCTCGATCGCGCGGGTGACGAGCTCCTCGTCGTAGGGGCCGACGTAGGTGCGCACCGGGCGCCGGCCCTCGGGCGGCGTCTCGATCACCGAGATATCGCGCAGCCCGGCGAGGCTCATCTGGAGCGTGCGCGGGATCGGCGTCGCCGAGAGCGAGAGCACGTCGACCTTGAGCTTGAGCTGTCGCAGCAGCTCCTTCTGCTTGACGCCGAAGCGCTGCTCCTCGTCGACGACGAGCAGCCCGAGATTCTTGGCGCGGACGTCGCGCGAGAGCAGCCGGTGGGTGCCGATCAGGATGTCGACCTTGCCCTCGCCGTAGTCGAGCAGCGTCTGGCGCTGCTCGGCCGGCGGGCGCAGCCGCGAGACCATCCCGACCGTGAACGGCGAGTCGGCGAGCCGCTCGCTGAAGGTCCCGAAGTGCTGCTGGGCCAGGATCGTGGTCGGGACGAGCAGCATCACCTGGAGCCCGTCGGCTGCCGCCTTGTGGGCGGCTCGCAGCGCGACCTCGGTCTTGCCGTAGCCGACGTCGCCGCAGATCAGCCGGTCCATCGGGCGATCCGACTCCATGTCGGCCTTGGTCGCCTCGATCGCCTCGATCTGGTCGGCGGTCTCGGCGTAGGGGAAGGCCGCCTCGAAGGTCATCTGCCACTCGTTGTCGGGCGAGAAGGCGTGCCCGGCGCGGATCTGGCGCTCGGCGTAGAGGTTGAGCAGCTCGCCCGCCATCTCCTGGGCGGCGCGACGCGCCCGCGCCTTGAGGTTCGCCCAGCGCTTCGAGCCGAGCGCCGAGAGCTGGGGGTCGGAACCGTCGGCGCCGAGGTAGCGGCTGATCTTCGCGAGCTGGTCGGTGGGCGCGAAGACGCGGTCCTCGCCGCGGTACTCGAGCTCGAGGTAGTCGCGGGTGATCCCGCCGACGGTCTTGGTCTCGAAGCCGGCGAAGCGGGCGATCCCGTGGTCCTCGTGGACGACGTAGTCGCCGACGCGGAGCTCGATCGCCCCCGCGAGCTTGGTCCGCGCCGGGGCCGGCGCCGCCGCGCGGCGGCGGTGGACGAGGCTGCGGAACGGGATCACCGCGAGCTTCAGCTCCGGGGAGGCGAAGCCCTGGCGCAGGCTCGACTCGGCGAGCGAGACCGAGGGGTCGGCCGGCGGGGCCTGGCCGAGGAACGCCGGGTCGGAGCGCTGGAGGTTGTAACGGGCGCGCTCGGCCTCGCCGCGGTGCTCGAAGGCGACCACGGTCCGGTATCCGGAGCGGACGAGCTTCGAGAGCTCGCCCTCGGCCTCGGCGAGGTTGCGGGCCGGCGAGGCGGCGCGCTGGGCGAGGAACGTGTGCTCGCCTTCGGTCGCGGGGGTCAGGCGCAGCGTCGCCCGCTCGAGCAGCGGATCGGCGACGTCGACGTAGAGCCGCCGCGCGTCGGCGTCGTGGATCGCGGTGGTCACGTCCTGCCAGTGGTCGCGGAGCGCCGGCGCGAGCTCCTCCTCCCCCGCCACGGCGACGAGCGCGTTTTCCGGGACGAGGTCGAGCGGGGCCTGGAACCGCTCGATCGGAAGAACTTCGGAGATGTCGGGCCTCTCGTCCTCCTCGGCGGCCAGCTCTCCGAGCTCGCGGTGCTCGAGCGCCAGCTCGGCGGCCGGCGCGAGCTCGACACGCTCCCCGTCGCCGAGCGAACGCTGGGTGAAGGTCGAGAACCAGCGGATCGACTCGACCTCTTCGCCGAAGAGCTCGATCCGCGCCGCGCGCTCCTCGGTCGCCGGGTAGACGTCGAGGATCCCGCCGCGGATCGCGAACTGGCCGCGGTCCTCGACCTGGTCGCAGCGCTCGTATCCGGCCTCGACCAGGAGCTCGGCGAGGTCGTCGAGCTCGACCTGCTCGCCGACCGAGATCGCGAAGCCCGAGGGCCGGAGCTCGGCCTCGGGGACCGCCTCGGCGAGCGCGATCGCCGAGGCCACGACGACGCCGTCGGCGCTCTCCAGGGCCTCGAGCGCCGCGACGCGGAGGCCGGCGAGGTGCGGCGGCGGCGCGATGTGCGAGGCGTAGCCGGTCCCGCGCGAGGGGTAGTAGCGGACCGTCCGCGGCGCGAGGAAGGCGCGCAGGTCGGCGGCCAGGTCGCGGGCGGAGCGGTCGTCGGGGGTGACGAGCAGCGCCGGGCGCCCGGCGGGGCCGTAGGGGGCCTCGAGCAGCGCCGCGAGCAGATATGCCCGCAACCCGCCAGAGACGTGAGCCTCGACTGTTTTGCCCCCGGGCTCGGCGAGCTCGGTTGCGAGCGAACGGAATCGTCCGTCCTCGAAGGCGATCTCGAGCAGTGGGCGCAGGCTCATCTGCCCCTCACTTTAGGAGGCCGGCTACGCCGGCTTTCACTCGCGGTAGGGGAGTCCCGGGCCGGTGCGCTGCCACTCGACCTGGCCCTCGCCCTCGGCCACCGAGCGCTCGACGACCCCGTCCCACTCGTGGAGCATCCCCTTGAGCGCCGCCACGGCCTCGGGAGGGTGCGCGGCGACCTCGGAGGCGAGCTCGAGCGCGGCCTGCTCGGTGCCCGCGGCGGGCGCGACGCGGTTGACGAGCCCGATCCGCAGCGCCTCGTCGGCGCCGACGGCGCGCGAGCTGAGCAGCAGGTACTTGGCGGCCGCGAGGCCGCAGAGGGTCACCAGGCGCGCGGGGCCGACCGGGACGCCGAGCGCCGCGCCGGGGAAGCGCATCCGCAGGTTCGTGCCGCCGATCCGCAGGTCGCAGGCGACCGCGATCTCCGCGCCGCCGCCGACGACGTCGCCGTGGCAGGCCGCGATCGTCGGCTTCGGAAACGAGACCAGCTCGTTGTAGAGGTCGGCGAAGAGCTGCATCCGGCGCACGCTCCCGTCCACGTCGAGCTCCTCGCGGACGTCGGCGCCGGCCGAGAATCCCATGTGATCGGTCGAGGAGAGCAGCAGCACGCGCACCGCGTCGTCGGAGCGCGCGGTCTCGAGCCGGGCGAGCAGCTCCTCGAGCATCGCGGTGTCGATCGCGTTGCGGGCCTTCGGGCGGTCGAGGCGCAGCAGCGCGATCCCGGCCTCGTCGACGTCGTATGTGGTCACGGCCAAAGCCGGGCGATGCTATCCGGGTGCTTCGACCGCCGGCGCGGCCCAGGGCTGCTGGCCGACCTTGAGCTCGCCGAAGCGGGCGACCCAGTCGTCGTTGATCTCGTCGGACTGGCGGCTCATCTTGGGCTCGAAGCTCCAGTCGGCGGGGGCCTCGACGTCGAGGCGATCGAGGATGCCGAGGATCGTCGGGCTCGTGTTGTCGAGGAAGCGCTCGTAGTTGACGACGATCGGGTCGATGTCGCAGCGCTCGAAGAACGCATCCCAGAACGCCTCCTCGTCGAGGATCTGGTTCAGGAGGTGGTCGATCGCCTTGTAGTGGAAGCGGAGCTGCGGGCGGCGCTCGCCGTTGTCCTTCGCGTTCGCCGCGCCCTCGTCCTTGCGCCAGGTCGCGGTCTGGACCGCCTTCCACAGCGAGGCGGCCTGGCGCAACCGGTTGGCGCGGTTGACGCGGATGAAGATCGCGTCCGGGAAGGCGGCGTCGAAGAGCTCCGGCAGCTCGAGCTCGTGGAACCGGGGGATCTCGCGCAGGAGGCTGACGAAGTCGCCGAAGTAGCCCCACATCAGCTTCGCGCCGAAGACGCCGTTCTCGGTCGTGGCCTCCCCGACGGCCCAGTCGAAGTACGGCTCGTAGTCCTCGCGGCTCCAGAGCGGGTGCTTGCGCTCGTCGCTTCGCGCGTACTCGCCGAGGTGGTCGGCGATCGAGGGGTCGTCGACGCCGGAGAAGTACTCCTGCGGGCGGCGCGGGCGGCCCGACTGGCGCAGCGCCTCGAAGTACTCCTCGGGCCGGCCGGCGACGCCGGTGCTCTTGAGCGCCTCGCAGAGCAGGGTCGAGCCGCTGCGGGGCGTGGCGCACACGAGGTAGGAGCGGGAGGGTTTCATCGGGTCCCTGTTTACGATCGTCTGAAGCTCATGCCAACGGATACCCCGCCGAACATCCTCTATATCCACTCGCACGACACCGGCCGCCTGGTCCAGCCCTACGGCTACCAGGTCCCGACCCCGAACATCCAGCTGCTCGCCGACCAGGGGACGCTGTTCCGCGAAGCCTTCACCCCCACCCCGACCTGCTCGGGCAGCCGCGCCGCGCTGCTCACCGGCCAGCACACGCACAACAACGGGATGCTCGGGCTCGCGCATCGCGGCTGGGAGCTGAACGACTACGGCCGGCACTGGATCCACACGCTGCGCAAGGCCGGCTACCACTCGACCCTGATCGGCGAGCAGCACATCTCCAAGGACCCGGGAGTGATCGGCTACGACGAGGTCGTCCACGTCGACTCCAACCACGCCGAGGCGGTCGCCCCGATCACCTTCGAGACCCTGCGCAAGGCGCCGCCCGAGCCCTGGTTCATGTCGGTCGGGTTCTTCGAGACCCACCGCAGCTTCTTCGCCCCGACGTCGGTCCGCGACACGCTCTACTCGCTGCCGCCGGGCAACCTCCCCGACACGATCGAGACCCGGCGCGACATCGCCGCGTTCAAGGCGAGCGCGCGCTCGCTCGACCAGGGGATCGGCGCCGTGCTCCACGCGCTGCACGAGTTCGGGCTCGCCGAGCGGACGCTGATCATCTGCACGACCGACCACGGGATCGCGTTCCCGAACGCCAAGGCGACGCTCTATGACCGCGGGATCGGGGTGATGATGCTGATGCGCGGCCCGAACGGGTTCACCGGCGGCAAGGTCGTCGACGCGATGGTCAGCCACCTCGACGTCTTCCCGACGCTCTGCGAGCTCGCCGGGGTGGATCAGCCCGAGTGGCTCCAGGGGACCTCGCTGATGCCGCTGATCCGCGGCGAGGCGGACCGGATCCACGACCAGATCTTTGCCGAGACGACCTTCCACGCCGCCTACCAGCCGCACCGCGCCGTGCGAACCGAGCGCTGGAAGTACATCCGCCGCTTCGACGACTACCCGCACCCGGTGCTCGCCAATTGCGACGACAGCGCCAGCAAGGAGCTGCTGATCGAGCGCGGCTGGGCGGAGCAGATCGTGCCGGTCGAGCAGCTCTACGACCTCGACTTCGACCCCAACGAGACCAACAACCTCGCCGAGGATCCGGAACGCGGCGAGCTGCTATCCGAGTTCCGCCAGCGGCTCGAGAGCTGGATGCGCGACACCGACGACCCGCTGCTCGAGGGGCCGGTCAAGCCGCCGGCCGGGGCGCTCGTCAACGACCAGGATCAGCGCTCGCCCGACGACCCGGCCCGTGTCGTCAAGGAAGCCGAAGGGGCGGAGCCGGCCGTTCCATCCAGCTGAGGCAGGTCCAGCCCTCGAGCTCGGGGTCGGCCGGGTGGTGGCGCTCGTCGTGCTCGAAGGCGCTGATCGCGGCGTTGGCGGTCCGCAGGTGCCAGAGCCTCGGCACGTCGGCGACGGTGAAGCGCTCGCCGAGCAGCGAGTGGCAGAAGAAGAAGCGCAGGAAGATGCCGTGGCTGACGACGGCGATCGGCCCCGTGGGATCCCTGGCCTCGAGCCGCTCCTGGAAGCTCCGGACGCGCGCGACGACCTCGTTGAACGATTCGCCCCCGTTGTAGGAGAAGTCCGGGTCCTCGTGCTCGGCCATCCAGACCGACCAGCGGCGCAGCTTCTGCTCCTCGGCCGGGAGCTCGCCGTAGCCCCGCGACTCGCGCAGCTCGTGGATCCCGTCGTCGGTGGTCACCGCGACGCCGATCGACTCCGAGATCAGCTCCGCGGTCTCGCGCGCGCGGCGCATCGGGCTCGAGATCAGCTCCGAGATCCCCGCCTCGCGCAGCGCCTCGCCGGCGAGCGCGGCCTGCTTGCGGCCGCGGTCGGTGAGCCGGTCGCCCTCGGCGTCGGGGAGGCTGACCGCCTCGGCGGCGTTCGAGTGCGACTCACCGTGGCGGACGAACAGGACCCTCATGCGGATGCTGGCGTCTCGGCGAGCTCGCGAACCAGGCGCTCGGTCTCGTCGGCGGCTGCGGAGACCAGCGCCTCGACGTCCGCCTTCGGCTCGTCGAAGCGACCGAGCACGTGAGCCGAGACGAGCTCGGGATCGGTCGTGTCGGGGCGACCGACGCCGACGCGGACGCGCCAGAAGTCGGGCGAACCGAGACCCTCGCGCAGGCTCTTGAGCCCGTTGTGGCCCGCGAGCCCGCCGCCGAGCCGCGAGCGGATCTCGGCGAACTCGAGGTCGATCTCGTCGTGGACGACGACGACGCGATCGAGCGGCACGCGCAGCGATCCGCGCGCGGGGCCGACCGAGAGACCGGACTCGTTCATGTAGGTCTCCGGGGTGAGCAGGGCGACGCGCGGGCCGCCGGGGCCGGCGCGGCCCTCGCTGATCCGGGCGCGGAAGCGGCTCTTGGAGCGCGGCAGGTCCCAGCGGCGCTGGAGCTCGGCGGCGACGGCGAACCCGAGGTTGTGGCGCGTGCCCTCGTAGCGGGGCTCGGGGTTGCCGAGCCCGACGATCAGGATGCGGTCGGCGTCACCGTCCGCGCGGTGGCGCCGGAACAAAGCACCCATCACTCCAACCTAATCCGGGACCGGCCGCTGTTGATGGGGACCCGGTGGGGTCAGGGTTACTCGCCCCCGCCGCCGCCGCCGTTCCCGCCGCCGCCGGAGTCTCCCCCGCCGCCGCCGGAATCGCCGCCGCCACCGGAGTCGCTCGCGTCAGACGCCGCGGCCGCGGCGTCGGAGCCCGCGTCGCGGCCCGCCGACTCGACGTTCTCTTCGGGCGAGGCCTCGCCGGGGCCCGCGGGCGAGGCGACGCCGGAGTCGTGCTGCGATTGGACGTAGGGCGTGTCGGTCGCCGGCCCGCCGTGGCGGCGGCGGAAGATGCGGTTCCAGAAGGACATCGGCTACTCCGAGTCGCCGGAGTCGTCGCCGCCGGAGTCGCCATCGGAGGGCTGCTCGCCCTCGGCGCCCTCCTCGGCGGGCTCTTCGCCTTCGGCGGGCTCGATCGGCTCGCCGTCCTCACCTATGAGCACGGCCTCCTCTTCGAGGTCGGGCTCGGGCTCTTCCTCGACCCGGGGCGGGCTCAGGGTGGCGATCGTGATCTCCTCGACGTCCTCGGCGGTGAACTTGACGCCCTGCGGCGCGTTGACCGCGGCGAGGGTGACGGTGTCGCCGATCACCATCTCGGAGACGTCGGCGGTCAGCCGCTCGGGGATCTCGGTCGGCAGCGCCTCGACGGTGATCTCGCGGGTCACGTGCTCGAGCACGCCGCCCTCCTTGACCCCGGGCGCCTGGTCGGCGCCCTCGAGCTCGATCGCGACCTCGGCCTCGATCGCCTGGTCGAGGCGGACCTCGTGGCAGTCGAGGTGGATCAGGTTCTCGCGGACCGGGTGGAGCTGCTGCTCCTTGACGACGACCGGGACCGCGGACGAGCCCTCGATCTCGAGGTCGAAGAGCGCCGCGCCCTCGAGCACGGCCTGGACCTCGCGCTCGGCGACCTGGAAGGCGCGCGCGTCGCCGCCCTCGCCGTATACGACGCCCGGGACGAGCCCGGTGCGGCGCAGGCGGCGGCTCTCGCGGGAGCCGAATTGCTCGCGAGGGGCGACCTTCAGGGTTGCGCGGTCAGAAGCCATGGCGGAGAAGGATAGATAGTTAGTCTCGGAGCATGGCTGACGACCCCAAGGACCACTCCGAGGAAGAGCGCGAGCCGGCCCCCGCGGACGCAGAGGGCGCCGAGAGCTACGAGGACTTCGAGGACGAGCTGACGACCGGCCGGACCGCGCGCTCGGCGAAGCTGGGCTCGGCGATCGGCGGCCAGGCGGCTCGCACCGCGGCCACCGCGGCGGGCAACATCGGCCGCTCGCCCGAGGAGCGCCAGGAGCGGCTGATGGACCGCAACCTCGAGACCGCGATCAAGCTCGCCTCGACGCTCGGCGAGATGAAGGGCGCGGCGATGAAGATCGGCCAGCTCGCCTCGTTCGTCGACGTCGAGTTCATCCCCGACGAGTACCGCGAGGTCTACCAGGAGCAGCTCTCGAAGCTGCGGACCTCTGCGCCGCCGATGCCGTGGAAGAAGGTGAAGAAGGTGCTCGAGGAGGAGTACGACGAGCCGCTCGAGGAGCTCTTCTCCGAGTTCGACCAGGAGGCGTTCGCGGCCGCATCGATCGGCCAGGTTCACCGCGCGAAGCTGCCCGACGGCAGCCCGGTCGCGGTCAAGATCCAGTATCCGGGGATCGCCGAGGCGCTCGAGTCGGACCTGCGCAACGCCGGCGTGCTCGTGCGGCTCGCGAAGGCGCTGGCGCCGGGGCTCGACGCGAAGGCGGTCGCCGACGAGTTGCGCGAGCGGGTGCTCGAGGAGCTCGACTACGAGTTCGAGGCCCAGAACCAGCGCGCGTTTGCGCGCGCCTACGAGGGCCACCCGTTCATCTACGTCCCCGACGTCCACACGCGGCTCTCGCGGCGCCGGGTCCTGGTCACCGAGTTCGTCGAGGGGATCGACTTCCCGAAGGTCCGCGAGCTGCCGCAGGCCGAGCGCGACCGCTTCGGCGAGATCCTCTATCGCTTCTGCTTCGGCTCGATCTACCACCTCCAGCACTTCAACGCCGACAGTCACCCGGGCAACTACCTGCTGATGAATGACGGGCGGGTGGCGTTCCTCGACTTCGGGATGACCAAGAAGCTCGAGGACCGGCAGATCGAGCTCGAGCAGCGGACGCTGAAGGCCGCGATCCACGACGACGCCGAGGAGCTCCGCGACGGGCTCGCCGAGCTCGGCTTCCTGCGCGAGGGGGTCGAGATCGACGCCGCGAAGCTGCTCGAGCACGTCCAGATCGTCGCCGGCTGGTACCTGCGCGACGAGGAGAAGAAGATGAGCCCCCGCTACGTGATGAAGGTGATCGAGGTCAGCTCCGACCCGCGCTCGGAGTTCTACGACATGGTCAGGCGCGAGAGCCTGCCCGCCGAGGAGCTGATGGGCCGGCGGATGGAGACCGGGCTGCTCGCGGTGCTCGCCCAGGTCGGCGCGTCGCGCAACTGGCACCGGATCATGCGCGAGTGGGTCTTCGGCGACGAGCCGCAGACCGAGCTCGGGCGCGAGGAGTGGGAGTACTTCGAGGCCCGCGGAACGCCCCGCGAGGCGTGGTCGGCGAAGGTCAGGTGAGGATGCGGGGATCGTTCGAGACGATCCCGTGGACGCCCATCGCGGCGAGCTCGTCGACGCGCTCGGGGTCGTCGACGGTCCAGGCGTAGAGCTCGACCTCGGCGCTGTCGGCCGCGGCGACCGCCTCGGCGGTGACCAGCCAGTGGTAGGCCCAGACGGCGTCGATCTCGAGCTCGTCGACCTTCTCGGGGATCAGCCCCGGCAGCCGGCGGCGCATGACCGCCATCCCGGCGCCGAGCACGGGCTTGGCCCAGCGCTCCTTGGTCCAGTCGCGTCGGGTCTTCGGGAAGGTCCAGCCGAGCCGCAGCTCGGGCTCGTGCTGTCGCAGCTTGACGATGCTCGATTCCTCCATCGTCGAGACCATCGCCCGCTCGGTCAGGCCGTGGCCGGCGATCGCGCCGGCGAGCTCGGCCTCGCGGCCGGCGAGCTTCAGGTCGCAGTCGATCTCGACGTTCTCGAGCGGCGGCTCGTTGAAGGCCCTGAGTGCCTCGTGGAGGTCGAGCGGGCGGCGCTTGGCGGCGTCGGCGTAGTCGTGGGCGATGACGAGCCGGCCCTCGGGGGTGCGCAGGACGTCGAATTCGATGATCTCCGCGCCGGCCTCGACCGCGGCCTCGAAGCTCGCGATCGTGTTGCCGGTGACGATCGAATCGGCGCCCTTGTGGCCGATGCGGTGGAAGTCGCGCAGCGGGGCCTCTGAGGTCTTCTTCTCGGCCTCTTCGGCCTCGGCGGCCTTCTCGGCCTTCGCCTTGACCTTCTCCTCCTTGGCGAGCGCGCGGCGCTCCTTGCGGCTCAGCTTCTGCTCGCCGTTGCCCTCGCTGTCGCCGTTCCCGTCGCCCTTCGGCGAGGCGTCAAACGGCTGCGTGTCCGCACCCTTTTCGGATTCCGGAATCTCGTCTATTTGCTTGGTCTCGGCCATCGTGATCGTGCCCCGTGGATTATGGCCCTGTTAGCTTGATCGCGTTCGCCTCTCCCTCTCCACAGCGTCGGCCATCGCCATCATTCTGCTCGCCCTCTCGGGGTGCGGACCGATCGAGGACGGCGAGGTCTCGGACAAGGTCGAGGAGTACATCGACGCCCGTGAGGCGGGCGACGGCGGCGCGGTCTGCGAGACCTACAGCCTCGGCTTGAAGGTAGAGCAGGGCCTGGAGACCGATTGCGCGGACAGGCTCGAGCGCCGCTTCAAGGCCGAGCCCGACCCGACCGCGACCGAGATCGTCGAGGTCAGGGTCTCGGGCGAGGGCGAGGCGCGGGTCGACCTCGACGTCAGCCAGGCGGGCGGCGGGCCGAGCCGGGTCGTCCTCGGCCTGATCGAGAAGGACGGCGGCTGGCGGATCGCGTTGATCCGCTAGAGCGGATCGAGCCTAGAACAGCTGGTTCTCGCCGGCGAAGATCTCGGAGACCGAGTCGTCGCTGAAGATGCGGCGGATCGAGTCGGCGAGCGTCTTGGCCGCGGAGATCACGGCGATGTTGTCGGGGGCGCCGGGGCGCAGCGGGATCGTGTCGGTGACGACGATCCGCTCGATGCCCGAGTTCTCGTAGGCGAGCCGCTCGTAGGCGGGGCCGGAGAAGACGCCGTGGGTGGCGCAGGCGATGACGCGCGCGGCGCCCTCGTCGAGGACGGTCTTGGCGGCGGCGGTGAGCGTGCCGGCGGTGTCGATCATGTCGTCGACGAGGACGGCCGTCTTGCCCTTGACCTCACCGACGACGTAGCCGCTGCGGACCTCGTTGTGGGCGGGGCGCTCCTTCTCCATCACGGCCCAGTGGGCGCCGATCTTGCGGGCGAAGTTGCGCGCGGTCTTGACCCGGCCGGCGTCCGGGGAGACGATCACCGGCTCCTCGTCGAAGGCCTGGTCCTGGATCCACTGGGTCAGCATCGGCATCGCTGTCATGTGGTCGAGCGGGACGTCGAAGAAGCCCTGGACCTGGCCTGCGTGGAGGTCCATGGTCAGGACGCGGTCGACGCCGTTGGCCTCGAGCGACTTGGCGACGACGCGGGCGGAGATCGGCTCGCGGGGAGCTGACTTCTTGTCCTGGCGCGCGTAGCCGTACCAGGGCATGACGGCGATGATCCGGTGCGCCGAGGCGCCCTGGGCGGCGTCGATCATGATCAGCAATTCCATCAGCGCGTCGTTGGGGGTCATGCCAGTGGTCTCGTTCGGGGCCGTCGACTGGACGATGAAGACGTCGGCGCCGCGGATCGACTCCTCGTAGCGGCAGTAGACCTCTCCATTTGAGAAGGTCTTGAGCGTCGCCTCGCCGAGGTCGACGTCGAGGTGGCCGGCGATGCGGGCGGCGAGCTCCATCGAGGCGCGGCCGCCGAAGACCATCAGCCGCTTGCGGTAGTCCTGGGTTATGTCGGTCGCCGTGTGCGGCGCCTCTTCGATCGTGCTCACGAGCCCTTTTCCTCGTCGCCTTCGCTGTCCTCGTCGCGCTTGCGCTCGGCGTAACCCTGGACGTTGCGCTGCTCCGATCGGGAGATCCCGAGTGCCTTCTCAGGAACGTCCGCGGTGATCACCGAACCGGCCCCAGTGTAGGCGCCGTCGCCGATGTCTACGGGAGCGACGAGGGCCGTGTCAACCCCCGTTCGCACCCCCCTGCCGACCCGTGTCCGGTGTTTGCGGACTCCGTCGTAGTTGGCGGTGATCGTCCCGGCGCCGAGGTTCGATCCCTCGCCGACGTCGGCGTCGCCGATGTAGGAGAGGTGGGGCACCTTGGTGCCGGCGCCGATCTCAGAGTTCTTGATCTCGACGAACGAGCCCGCCTTCGACTCGGCGCCGAGCCTGGTCCCGGGGCGGATGTAGGCGAACGGACCGACGCTGGCGCCGGCGGCGACCTCGCACTCGACGAGGTAGGAGTGCGGGACCTCGACCAGCTCGGCGAGCCGGGTGTCAATCAGGGTGGTCGCCGGGCCGACGATCGCGCCGGCGCCGATCGAGGTCGCGCCGCGCAGGAAGCAGCCGGGCTCGATCGTCGCGTCGGGCTCGATCTCGACCTCGGCGTCGATCCAGGTCGAGGCGGGGGCGACGATCGTTACCCCGGAGACCATGTGGCCGTGGAGGATCCGGCGCCGCGCCTCCTCCGTGACGCGCGCGAGGTCGGCGCGGTCGTTGACGCCGAGGTTGACGCCGCCGTCGCCGGACCGGTAGGCGGCGACGCCGCCCTTCTTGCGCAGCAGCGGCAGGACGTCGCCGAGGTAGTACTCGCCCTGGGCGTTGTCGTTTCCGATCTCGTCCAGAGCCTCGGCGAGCGCCGGGCCGTCGAAGGCGTAGGTGCCGGCGTTGACCTCGCGAATCGCGAGCTCCTCGTCGGTCGCGTCGCCGGGCTCCTTGGCCTCGACGATCTTCTTGACGTCGCCGCGCTTACCGCGGACGATCCGCCCGTAGGTGCCGGGCTCGTCGAGCTCGACCGTGGTCACGGTCGCGGCGGCGCCCTCGCCGCGGTGGGTCTCGAGCAGCTCCTCGATCACCTCGGCCGAGACCAGCGGATGGTCGCCGGAGAGGACGACGACGATGCCGGCGCCGGCGATCAGGTCGCGGGCGGCGCGCAGCGCGCCGCCGGTGCCGTCGGCCTCGGGCTGGACGACGGTCTCGACGCCCTCGGGGAGCGCGGGCGAGATGTCGCGATCGGGCGAGACGATGACCGCGATCCGCTCGGCGCCGGCCTCGCGCGCCGCAAGCAGCGGCCAGGCGACCATCGGCCGGCCGCAGACGGGGTGCATGACCTTGGGCAGCGAGGACCGCATCCGGGTCCCCTGGCCGGCGGCCATCACCAGCACCGTGGGAGCGTCGCTCACCGCTGAATCGTAGAGCGGCGCGGGAGGATCACGCGGCCTCCCGCTTGCAGCCCGCTGTCCTGACTTGTCCGCCTCCAGGGCGTGAAAGTCAGGACACCTCTTGGCTCAATCTAGACTGGCCGTCGATCCGGGGTGGTGTACCTGGCTAGCACGCCTGGTTTTGGTCCAGGAAGAGGGGGTTCGAACCCTCCCCCCGGAGCTGTCGCTCGAGTCCAACCGGCTCGCGGCCTATCGAGTTCCCGCTAGGCTGGCCGCGGAGAGATGTCGGGGCCGGTCAAATCCGCTGCGCTCGGAGCAGCAATCGCGATGGTCGCGCTCGTCTGTGCGCCGGCGGCCGGGGCCGCGGTCCCGAGCGTGCTCGGCGGGGACGTCAGCTGCGCCGAGCAGCCCGACGGGACGCGCTACTGCGGCGGCGCGCAGTCCGTGGTCCCGACCTTCGACAGCGTCCCGATCGACGTCAACGTCGCGCTGCCGCCGGCCTCCGGCGGCGACGGCAACTACCCGCTGGTGATGGTCTTCCACGGCTACGGCGGGCGCAAGCTCGGATTCGAATCGCTGCGGCGCTGGACCGACCGCGGCTACGCCGCGTTCTCGATGTCGACGCGCGGCTTCGGCGACTCGTGCGGGCTGCTGAGCCCGACCCGGATCACGCACGCGGTCGAGTGCCTGAGCGGCTACGTGCGGCTGATGGACACCCGCTACGAGGTTCGCGACGCGCAACTCTTCGCCGGGATGCTCGCCGACGAGGGGATCGTCAACCCGCAGCGGGTCGGCGCGACGGGCGGCTCCTACGGCGGCGGGATGTCGATGGCGCTCGCGGCGCTCAAGGACCGGACGATGATGCCCGACGGCTCGCTGGTTCCCTGGGTCAGCCCCGGCGGCAAGCCGATGCGGATCGCCGCCGCGGCCCCCGGGATCCCCTGGAGCGACCTCGCCTACTCGCTGGTCCCCAACGGCCACACGCTCGACTACGTCACCGACTCGCCCTACTTGGCGCGCGGCCGGGTCGGGGTGATGAAGGAGTCGTTCGACACCCTGCTGCTCGCCTCAGGACAGGTGTCCGGCTACTACGCGCCGCCGCTGCTCGACGACGACGCCGATCTCTTCACCTGGTACGCGCTGCTGACCCTCGGCGAGCCCTACGACATCAACCCGCTGACCACCGACATCGTCGACGAGGTCACGAGCCACCACTCGAGCTACTACATCGACCACTCCCAGCCGCCGGCGCCGCTGCTGATCTCGAACGGCTGGACCGACGACCTCTTCCCCGCCGACGAGGCGATCCGCTTCTACAACCGCACCCGCGCCGAGCACCCGGGCGCCGAGATCGCGCTCTCGTTCCTCGACTACGGGCACATGCGCGGGCAGGGCAAGGGCGACGACGTCGCCTGGCTCCGCGAGCGCGAGAACGCCTGGTTCGCCCACTACCTCAAGGGCCAGGGGGCGAAGCCCTCGAACGAGGTCCGGGCGCTGACCCAGACCTGCCCCAAGAGCTCGCCCTCGGGCGGCCCGTTCAGCGGCCAGACCTGGGCGACGATCGCGCCCGGCGAGATCCGCTATTCGAGCGACCCCGAGAAGACGATCCTGCCGCTGATCAGCAACCCGCTCGTCAGCCTCAGCTTCGATCCGGCGACCAGCCCCGGCGCCTGCGCGACCACCGACTCCGCAGACGACCCCGTCAGCGCCAGCTACCGGCTCGCCCCGGCGCCGGAGGGCGGCTTCACGATGCTCGGCTCGCCGACCGTGATCGCCGACATCTCCTCGATCAGCCCGACCTCGCAGATCGCCGGCAGACTGCTCGACGTCGCACCCAACGGCCAGCAGACGCTCGTCGCGCGCGGCCTCTACCGACCCGAGATCGGCGCCGAGAAGACGCGCCAGGTCTTCCAGCTCCACCCCAACGGCTACCGCTTCGAGCCCGGCCACGTCGCCAAGCTCGAGCTGCTCCCCAACGACATCCCCTACGGGCGGATCTCGAACCTCCAGCTCCCGGTCTCGGTCTCGAACCTAGAGCTGCGGCTCCCGGTCGTCGAGCAGCCGGGCTCGCTCGGCGGCCTCGTCGGCTCGCCGGCGGGCAAGGTCCTCCCGGACGGCTACGAGCTCTCTCGCGACTACCTCCCCGGCCCGGCGCCCGTCACGCCCCAGCAGCAGAGCCCAGCGACGCCGAAAAAGAAGAAGGCGAAGCGCAAGTGCGGCAAGCGCAAGACGAAGAAGGCGCGGCGCAAGTGCCGCCGCGCCAAGCGCCGCAAGTAGTCAGTCGCCCGAGCGCCCGACCTTGCCGGCGGCCGTCCCCGGCTCGTGTGCAGGCCCGCGCGGCGCGGCGATCCCCAGGACCCGCATCGCCTTCAGCCCGAGGCCGAGCTTCTCGCGGCCCTCGGTCGAGGTGACGTCGTGTCCGCATAGGTCTCGGGCGCGCTCGAGCCGGTAGCGGATCGTGTGCCGGTGGGTGAAGAGCTGCCCCGCGGTCGCGGCGACGTTGCCGTCGTTGTCGAGATAGGCCTCGACGGTCGCCAGCAGATCGGTCTCGTACTGCTCGTCGTAGGCGGCGAGCGGCTCGACGGTCTCCGAGTAGAAGCGCTCGAGCTCGGCCGGGTCCTCGCTCATCGCCGGGAGCAGCAGCCGGTAGGCGCCGGTGTCCTCGAACGCGAGCACCGGTGTCCCCTCGGCCTCGCCGACGTTGGCGGCCAGCCGCGCCTCCTGACCGGCACGGTGGAGGTCGACGGGGTCGCTCGCGAGCCGGCTGCGCGAGACCGTGACCAGGAAGCCCGTCAATCCGTCGCCGAGCTCGCGCGCGACCGCCTCCGCCGCCCGCGCCAGCCGCGCGTCGTCGTCGGTTGGCACGATCGCCGCGACCTCGGCGCGCTCGGACTCCTCGGCCGACACGGCGGCGATCGAGCCCGGGCTGACCGCGCGAACCGCGCGCAGGGTCAGCGCCAGCACCCGCGAGCGCCAGTCGCCGCTCTGGGCGGCGCGCGGGTGGGCGCGGGCGATCAGCACCCCCGCGCCCTGCTCGAGCTTGGCCCCGAGCTCCCCGCCGCGCGCGAGCAGGTCGCCGCGGTCGGTCAGCCGCCGCTCGAGCACCGAGCGCACGAAGTCGCTCGCGGCCTCGTCGCCGGCCCACTCGGGAGAGCGCGAGCGCTCGAGCTCGAGCGCCAGCAGCGTCGCGACCATGCGCAGCATCGCCGCGCCGGGCGGCTCGTCGCCGCGCGGCTTGTAGCGGAGCTGGCCGACGACGCTGTCGGCGACCCGCAGCTCGACCGTCTCGACCCCGGACTCCGCCGCGAGCAGCCGCTTCTCGTCGTCCGAGGACGCGGCGGCGACCGCGAGCACCGCGCTCGAGCGGTCGATCAGCGCGACGCTCGCGCCGAGCACGAGCGCCGCGGCGCGCGTGACCGTCGGCAGACCGGCGCCCGACTCGACCGCCTCGGAGAGCGATTCGAGCGTTGCTTCGGCGCTCGCCTCAGGGGCCTTTGTGCGCTTCGGCGCGTTCATCGAGGGATTGTAGGTTCGCGACCCTTTAGGGGCTGAAGCTGCCGGAGATCGAGTCCCAGTTGTAAAAGACCAGGAAACCGATCCCGAGCCCGATCATCACCAGCGCGGCGAGGATGAACAGCGACAGAACCCCGGCCGCGAGCTTCTCCCAGCCGCGCCCGAAAGCGCTGAGCGCCGGGGCGAGGATCAGGCCGCCGAAGGCGGCGACCGAGATCAGCCCGGCGGCGCCGAAGAGGACGTACTCACTACCGACCGCGAGCAGTGATGTGACGGGGGTCGCCATCAGGGGGCCCATTCTGGCGGATGTGGGCGAGAACGAGGGCGACGGCCGCGACTCCCGAGAAAGCCGCGGCGCCGAGGCCCCAGCCGGCACTCACGTCGCTGAGGTAGTGGACGTTGAGATAGACGCGCGTAAGCCCGACCAGCGCGGTCAGCGTCAGCCCGGCGGCGATCGCCACCGTGCGCGCCGTCAGCCCGGGCGTCACCCGCAGCGCGATCGTCGCCCCGAGCCAGGTGTAGAAGACCGAGTAGGAGGCGTGGGCGCTCGGGAAGGCGTGGCCTTCGGTTTCGGTCAGCGGATCGGAGGGCCGCGGGCGCTCGATTGCCTCCTTCAGCCATTGGGTCCCGACCACGATGATCGCCATGCCGATCACGAGCACGCAGAGCTCGGCCCAGCGCCGGCGCGTGGCGAGCATCGCGGCCGCGATCAGCGCGAGCGGCAGCACGACGTAAGACGCCCCGAGCTCGGTCAGCGCCTTCGAGACGTCGGTGAGCCAGCCGCTGCGCAGGTTCTCGGCGAGCCGCATCGCGGTGTCGTCGCCGCCGGTCGGCGCCGGATCGCCGTTGACGATCCAGATGTAGGCGACGAGCACGTAGAGCCCGACCGCGAAAACGGCGAGCAGCGAGGTCAGCTCGAGACCGAGCTCGCCCGGCGTCAGCCGCTTCCAGAGGAAGCGCGCCTGGGGGCTCAACCTGCGCCCCGCGGCGACCAGCGGCCGCAGCGCCGGGCGCTTCTCGAGCCGCGCCGCGATCTCGGCGCGATTCTCG
Source organism: uncultured Solirubrobacterales bacterium (assembly GCA_963817065.1). GTDB lineage: Bacteria > Actinomycetota > Thermoleophilia > Solirubrobacterales > 70-9 > CAWFMO01. Next base: position 532,852 of record CAWFMO010000001.1, on the reverse strand, counting down.
GGCTCGCGCAGGTGGCGATAGGCAAGCACGACCGCGACGATCACCCCGACGACGCAGCCAAACAGGAACAGCCCCTGGCCGACGATGTTCGCGACCGTGTCGAGGCTCTGCGAGGCGAAGTAGCCGACCAGGATCAGCCCCGTCGCCCAGATCCCGGTTCCGAGGATCGAATAGGGCAGGAAGGCCGAGTAGCGCATCGCCGAGCTGCCGGCGATGAACGGGGCCAGCGCCCGCACGAGGCCGATGAAGCGCCCGATCAGGATCGTCTTGCCGCCGTGGCGGTCGAAGTACGCCTCGACCTGGCGCAGCCGCTTCTCGTCGATCCGCAGCTTCGGGCCGTGCTCGACCAGGAACTTGCGCCCGAGCCGATGCCCGATCAGGAAGCTGACCGAGTCGCCCGCCCAGGCCGCGAACCAGGTGATCCCGAGGATCAGCGGCAGCGAGATCTCGCCCTGGCCGGCGACCGCGCCGCCGAGGATGACCGTGAACTCGCCGGGCGCGACGAGTCCGACGAACGCTCCGGTCTCGAGAAAGGCGAGCCCGCCGACGAGCAGGTAGGTCCATGCCCCCAGCGACTCGGAGAGGTCCTCGAGCAGCTTCTCGACGTCGAGGCTCGGGAGCGCGTCGCGAAAGACGAAGAGCACGATCGCGAGCGCCGCGATCCCGAACAGGGTCACCCGGTGGCCGCTGAACTGCACCGACTTCACGCGCGCCCCGCCGGTCCGGTCGCGATCGCGGTCGGAAAGCCCTTGCGGAGCTGGACGATCGCCTCCGTGGCGGCGCCGCGGTCGGCGAACAGCCCGAACGCGGTCGGCCCCGAGCCGGTGACCAGCGCCCGCGCCGCGCCCGCGCCCTCGAGCGCCGTGAGCGCCTCGGCGATCTCGGGCCGCAGCGAGAGCGCCGCGGGCTGTAGGTCGTTGACGAGCATGTCCGGATAGGAAAGCGGGGAGGCGCCGGAGGCGGTCGCATCGCGGAGCTTGCGGCTGATCGAGTCGAGCTCGGCCTCGCCGCGCGGCGCCTGCAGCCGGTCCGCCTCGGCGTAGACCTCGGCCGTGTCGAGCCCCTCGGGGCTCGGGATCAGGACCAGCGCGTGGGCGCCGGGCGCCGGGACCGGCTCGACCACCTCCCCCGCCCCGGCGACCAGGCACGGGCGCGGGGTCATCTGCGAGGGAACGTCGGCGCCGACCGCCGCCGCGAGCTCGCGGATCCCCTCGACCTCGCCGAGCGCCAGCCGCAGCACCGCCGCCGCGTCGGCACTGCCGCCCCCGAGACCGGCCGCGATCGGGATCCGCTTCGTGATCTCGACCCGCCGCGGCGCCCCCTGCCAGCCGCGGGCGCGGAGCTCGCGCAGCGCGGCCTCGGCGAGGTTCGGGCCCTCGACGCCCTCGCAGATCACCTCGTCCACCTCCGCCTCGGTGACCGTTATCTCGTCGGCGAGCTCGAGCGGCTCGAACAGCGAGCGGATCTCGTGGAGGCCGTCGTCGCGCTTCGCCCCGAGGTAGAGGCAGAGGTTGAGCTTCGCGGGCGCCTCGACCTTCATCGCCCGGATCCGCCTTCGAGCTCCTCGGAGAGGCGGCGGAAGTCCTCGGGGCCGAGCGACTCGGCGCGCGCGTCGGCGGGCAGCCCGGCGCGTTCGAGCGCCTCGAGCACCCGCTCGCGGCGCCCCGGCTCGGCGTGCTCGAGCGAGCGCGCGAGCGACTTGCGGCGGTGGGCGAACGCGTCGCGGACCAGCCGGCGCAGCGGCTCGGGCGCCGCCGGGCCGCGGCGCTCGAGCCGCAGCAGCGCCGAGTCGACCCGCGGCGGCGGGTCGAAGACCTCGCGCCCGACCGGCCGCAGCATCCGCACGTCGCAGGCGAGCTGGACCAGCGCGCTCGGCGACCCGTAGGTCCGCGAGCCCGGGCCGGCGCGCAGCCGGTCCCCGATCTCGCGCTGGACCAGCACCGTCCACGTGCTCACCGACGGCAGCTCCTCGATCGTGCGCAGGAGCAGCGGCGTCGCGATCGAGTAGGGCAGGTTGGAGACGATCGCGTCCGGTGCCGGGTCGAGGTCGGCGAGGGGAACCTTCATCGCGTCGCCCCAGAGCAGCCCGACGTTGCCCGCCTCGCCCGCGAGCCGCCCGAGCTCGGGCTCGAGCCGCTGGTCGAGCTCGACCACCCAGAGCCGCTTGACCGCCGGCGCCAGCCGCTCGCTGAGCGCCCCCGCCCCGCCGCCGACCTCTAAGACAACATCTTTGGGGTTGACCTTGGAGTCGCGGACGATCGCGTCGAGCAGGTTCGGGTCGCGGAGGAAGTTCTGGCCGAGGCGGCGCTGGACCCGCCCGGGGGCCCTCACCATCGAAACACCCTCGCGGCGTTCGCCTCGACGCCGCGCTCGAGCTCCTCGAGCTCGACCCCGCGCTCGGCGGCGACGACCTCGGCGGTCGCGACGACGTTCGCGGGCTGGTTCGGCTTGCCGCGCCGGGGCTGCGGGGAGAGGAACGGCGAGTCCGTCTCGACCAGCAGCAGGTTCTCAGGGACGAGGCGAGCGGCCTCGCGCAGCCCGCCGGACTTCGGGTAGGTGACGTTGCCGGCGAACGAGCAGTACCAGCCGCGCTCAGCCACAAACTCAACCCGCTCGGGCGCGAGCGAGAAGCAGTGGAGGATCACCGAGACGCCGTCGGCGCGCTCGTCGAGCGTCGCCAGCGCTTCGTCGGAGGCCTCGGTCGAGCCCTCGGGGTCGCGCATGTGGATCACGATCGGCAGCCCGGTCCGCCCGGCGATCTCGATCTGGGCGGCGAAGGCGGCGCGCTGGTCCTCGAGCGAGGCGCGATCGCGGTAGAGGTCGATCCCTGTCTCGCCGATCGCGGCGACGCGCTGCTCGCCGGCGAGCTCCTCGATCGCCGCCGCGGCGGCGGCGTCGAACCCCCCCGCCGAGTTCGGGTGGCGCCCGACGCTCGCGAAGACCCCGTCGTTCTCGTTCGCGTGCGCGACCGCCTCGGCGTTGGTTTGCTCGTCGAGGCCGACGGTGAGGATGCGGTGGACGCCGGCCTCGCGGGCCGCGCTCAGGATCTCCTCGGTCGACGGCTCGCAGAGCCCGAGGTGGGCGTGGGTATCGACCACGCGCCGCAGTCTAGGAGCGCCGCGCGGCGCTCAGCGCTTGAAGCGGAACGTCTGGGAGATCGTGTCCGCGACGCCGGTGTCGAGGTTGGTCGCCTCGATCGTCGTCTTGAGCCGCACCTTGCCGAGGTTCTTGCGCAGCTCCTTGACCGCGCGCTTCGGCAGCTGGAGGTAGGGGACCGCGTTGACGCCCGGCCCGAAGGTCCCGGGGCCGACGGTCGCCGGCTTCAGGTCGGGGCCCTTGATGAGCAGCTGCTGGGTCGCGGTGAGGCTGCAGTTGGCGCTGCACGAGACCTCGTAGCTGATCCGCGGCTGGAGCTGGAGCGGCGACGGCGTCACGTAGGCGAGCAGCCCGTTACCGGCGCTCGCGGGCGCGGCCGCGAAGGCCGCGAAGGCGAGAGCGAGGACTCCGACTGTGATCCTGGCGCGCATCGAGCGGAGCACTTTAGCGGTCGTCCGGATCGGCCTCGACCGCCTCGAGCTTCGGAAACAGCTGAGGCAGCTTTGTGACCTTCTGACCGCCGCCGCGCGAGCCGAGCGCGGCCAGCTCGTGTGCGTCCTCGGCGAGCGCGGCGAGCAGCTTCTCGGCGGTCTCGGGGATGTGCGGAAGCAGCAGCAGCGTCGTCACCCGCAGCCCCTCGGCGAGGTTGTAGAGCACCTGGTCCAGGCGGTCGGCATTCGGCGCCGCCTCCTCCGCTTCGCGTCCGGGGGCGGCTTTTGCGAGATCCCATGGGCGGGTCTCCTCGACGTACTGGTTCAGGCGCCGGACGAGCTTCCAGATCTGCTCGAGCGCCTGGGTCAGCTCGACCTGGTCGAAGAGCTCGCTGATCCGATCGACGACGCCGTCGAAGGCGGGCGCGAGCTCGGGGTCGACCTCGCCCTCGGGGACGACGCCGTCGCGATAGCGCTCGATCATCGCCAGCGTCCGGCTGGCGAGGTTGCCGTACTCGTTCGCGAGCTCGTTCTCGTAGCGGGCCTCGAACCCGGCCGCCGACACCGAGCCGTCCTGGCCGAAGGAGACCTCGCGGGTGCAGTAGTAGCGCAGCGCGTCGGCGCCGAAGCGCTCGATGACCTCGAAAGGGTCGAGGACGTTGCCGAGCGACTTCGACATCTTCTGGCCCTCCATCAGGAGGAATCCGTGGATCACGATCCGCTTCGGGATCGGGAGGTCGGCGGCCCAGAGCAGCGCCGGCCAGTAGACGGAGTGGAACTTGAGGATGTCCTTGCCGATCACGTGCAGGTCGGCGGGCCAGAACTCCTCGGTCAGGTCCTCGCCCTCGCGCGCGTAGCGCAGCCCCGTGTAGTAGTTGAGCAGCGCGTCCCACCAGACGTAGATCACCTGGCTCTCGTCCCAGGGGAGCGGCACGCCCCATTTCAGCTTCGGGCGCGAGAGCGAGACGTCCTGGAGCCCCTGCTTGATGAACCCGACCGCCTCGTTGCGGCGGATCTCGGGGACGACGAAGCCGGGGTTCTCCTCGTAGAGCTTCTCGAGCCGCTCCTGGAACGCCGAGAGCTTGAAGAACCAGTTCTCCTGCGACTCCCACTCGAGCGCGATCCCGTGGATCGGGCAGGTGTTGCCGTCGGCGATCTCGGAATCGGTCTTGAAGTCGGCGCAGCGCGGGCAGTACCAGCCCTCGTAGAGGCCCTCGTAGATGAACCCGTTCTCCTTGACCCGCGTGATCACCTCCTGCACGGCCTCGACGTGCTCGGCGTCGGTGGTTCGGATGAAGAAGTCCTCCGAGGCGTTGATCTTCGGCATCAGCGCCTTGAACCGCGGCGCGTTCTTGTCGGCGAGCTCCTTGGGGGTGACGCCGAGCTCCTCGGCGGCGCGCGCGGTCGGCTCGCCGTGCTCGTCGGTCCCGGTCTGGAAGAAGACCTCCTCGCCGCGCTGGCGCATGTGGCGGGCGACGATGTCGGCGGCGATCGTCGAGTACGCGTGGCCGAGGTGCGGCGCGGCGTTGACGTAGTAGATCGGGGTGGTTACGTAGAAGCCCATGCGGCGGCGAGCATAAAGCGCCGCCTGACCGGCTCGGCTAGCCGCGCGACTTGCGCGGAATGCCGGCGGCCTCGTTCAGAGCCGCCTCCATGTCCGCCGCGATCGCGCGCTCGGAGCGCGAGGCGATTATCGGGTCGGACATCCCGTCGACGTGGACGTAGGTGCGTCGGCCGTCGCCGCGGTCCTTCGGATCCATCGGGACGAGCGCGAAGATGCGATCGGCGCGGGCGAACTTGCCGTAGCCGAGCGAGACCATGCGTGGATCCCTCTTTGCCATTGCGATCCTCCTCTCGCAACGACCGTAGCGGGCGGTTCAGACGCCGGGGAGGGCCGCCTGCACCGGCGGATTCTCGAACTCGAGCAGCCAGCGCTTGCGCTCGAGCCCGCCCCCGTAGCCGGTCAGGCTGCCGTCACTGCCGATCACGCGGTGGCAGGGGACGACGATCGAGACCGGGTTGAGGCCGTTCGCCGAGCCCACGGCGCGGGCAGCGTCGGGCATCCCGATCAGCTCGGCGATCTCGCCGTAGCTGCGGGTCTCGCCGAACGGGATCTCGAGCAGCTCGGCCCAGACGCGGCGCTGGAAGACGTTCCCGCGGGTGAAGCGGATCGGCAGGTCGAACTCGCGGCGCGAGCCCTCGAAGTACTCGCCGAGCTGCTCGACGGCCCCGGCGAGGCGGCCATCGTCGTCGCGGACGAGCGCCGGGTCGCGGCGCGGCCGGTAGCGCTGGCCGTCCATGTAGAGCGACGTGAGCCCGTGCTCGTCGCCGCTGAGGAAGAGCTCGCCGAGTGGGCTCTCGTACGTGGTCCAGAATCCGTTTTCGTTCATGTGAATGAAACGCGGGGCGGCGCCGGAACGTGAGATCCGCCGCGGCTAGGCCGCCCGCTCGACCCCGCCGCCCGCCGCGGCGACCAGCTCCAGGACCCCCTCGGCGTAGCGCTTGATGAACGACGGCCCGATGCCCTTGATCGCGGCGAGCTCGGCGCGGTTCGCCGGCCGGGTCGCGGCGATCGTCTCGAGGGTCGCGTTGTGGGCGACCGTGTAGGCGGGCTTGCCGCGCGCGACCTGTAGCCGCCAGGCGACGAGCTGCTCGAACAGATTCGCGTCGGCGGGCGTCAGCTCGGCCGGGGCGACCGTCTTCCCTCCGCCCTTCTTTTTCGAACTTCTCTTGCGAACCGCAAGCTGCTCAGGATCCGGGAGCCAGCGCTCGGCGTCGCAGACATCGCAGCAGCGGCCCTCGGCCGCACCGGGGGTCGAGTCGCCGAAGTGGTCGAGGAGCTGGCGGCGGCGGCAGCCCTCGGAGAAGGCGAACGCCTCGACCGCGCGGTAGGCGCGCCAGTTGCGGTCGGTGGCGGAGCGGCATGCCGCGGATGCGCGGGCGCGGTCGAAGCCGCCGGCGAGGGTCACCGCGAGCCTGCCCCCGGGCGCCGGCTCGACCGAGCAGGCGCCGGTGCGCTCGGCGAGCGCGAGCCGGATCCGCTGCTCGTCGCGGGGCACGTCGAGGATCAGCGAGCCGTCGGAGTCGGCGCCGCGGCGCAGCCCCTCGACGTAGGCGGCGACGTCGTCGGGCTCGACCGTGCGCTGCTTGATGAATCGCACCAGGCGCCCGAGGTCGGAGCGCATCGCGAGCAGCACCGCGCGCGCGGGATCGCCGTCGCGGCCGGCGCGGCCCGCCTCCTGGTAGTAGGCCTCGACGCTCGAGGGGATCGCCCAGTGCCAGACCGAGCGCACGTTGGCCTTGTCGACGCCCATCCCGAAGGCGTTGGTCGCCGCGATCACCTCGGCGTCGCCGTCCATGAACCGGTGCTGGGCCGAGGCGCGCTCGTCGGGCGCCATGCCGGCGTGGTAGGGCACCGCCTCGATCCCGCGCTCGCGGAGGTTGCCCGCGATCTCGTCGGTGTCGCGCCGCGTCCCGCAGTAGACGATCGCGGGCCGGTTCTCGGGGTCGGCGAGGCCGTGCTCGAGCAGCGCGAGCTTGCGCGCCTTCGACCCCGCGCCCTCGAGCGGCACGGTGTCGAACGAGAGGTTGGGGCGGTCGAAGCCCGAGCGCACCATCAGCGGATCGTTCATCCCGAGCCGGTCGACGACCTCCGTCGCGACCTCCTCGGTCGCGGTCGCGGTGCACGCGAGCACCGTCGGGCGTCCGAGGCGCTCGAGCGCCCGCGGCAGCCGCAGGTAGTCGGGGCGGAAGTCGTGGCCCCATTCCGAGAGGCAGTGGGCCTCGTCGATCGCCATCAGGTCGACCTCGCGCCGGCCGACCGCTTCGAGGAACGAGGTCGAGCCGAACCGCTCCGGCGAGCAGTAGGCGATCCGCGCCTCGCCGCCGGCGATCCGGTCGCGCGCCGCGCGCGCTTCCTCGGCGGGCAGGCCGGAGGCGAGCATCACCGCCGGGTGGCCACCGGCGTCGAGGCGTTTCCACTGGTCGGCCATCAGCGCGATCAGCGGGCTGACGACGATCGTCAGCTTCGGGCTCGCGAGCCCGGGGAGCTGGTAGCAGAGGCTCTTGCCGCCGCCGGTCGGCATCACGACCAGCGAGTCGCGCCCGGCGAGCGCCGCCTCGACCGCCTCGCGCTGGCCGACCCGGAACGAGCCGTAGCCGAGGTGGGCCAGCAGCGCGTCGGGGTCGCGCGGACCGTCGTAGACCCGCTCGGCGGTGCGGCGCTGCTCGACGCCCTCGAGGCCCTGGATCGCCCGCCGGCCCTCGGCCTCGGCGGCCTGGGTCGCGTCGCCGAGCTCGAACGTCGTCTGTCCGAAATCGCTCGTCACCGAACGAGCCTAGGCGCCGGCGAGGACGCACCCATGCGCCGAAGGTGGCGATCCCGTGACGTTCCCGCCATAGAGTTGCGCCGGATGACCCACGACGCGCCGGTCAAGACCGGCTTCCCGCGAATCGAGGACTACGGCTTCCTCTCCGACTGCCAGACGGGCGCCCTCGTCGCGCCCGACGGCTCGGTCGAGTGGCTCTGCCTGCCGCGCTTCGACTCGCCGAGCGTCTTCGGCTCGCTGCTCGACCGCAGCGCCGGGTACTTCCGCGTCGGCCCCGACGACACCTCGGTCCCGCTCGCGCGCCGCTACGACCCCGGGACGAACGTGGTCGAGACGACCTGGATGACGCCGCGCGGCTGGCTCCTCGTCCGCGACGTGCTCACGATCGGCCCCTGGCGCGGCGGTCTGCACCCCGGCCGCACCCGCCCGCCCTCCGACCAGGAGGCCGAGTGCACGCTGCTGCGCACGATCCACTGCCTCGACGGACCGGTCGAGGTAGAGGTGATCTGCGCGCCGCGCTTCGACTACGGCAAGACCCCCGCGAGCTGGGAGTTCGCCGACCCCGAGAACGACACCGTCGTCGACACCGTCCACGGCGACCTGACCCTGCGCCTGAGCGGCGACTTCCACTACGGGATCGAGGCCGAGGAGGTCCGCGGCCGCCACACGCTCGAGGCCGGCGAGACCCGCTTCTGCGCCCTTTCCTGGACGCCGAACATCGAGGCGCCGACGACGCTCGAGGACGCGCAGCAGCGCCTCGACGCGACGCGCAAGTTCTGGCGCCGCTGGCTCGCCGGCGGGACGTTCCCGGACCATCCCTGGCGCCAGCACCTCCAGCGCTCGGCGCTCGTCCTCAAGGGGCTCAGCTACGCGCCGACCGGCGCGAGCCTCGCGGCGCTCACGACCTCGCTCCCCGAGACACCCGGGGGCGAGCGCAACTGGGACTACCGCTACGCCTGGATCCGCGACGCGACCTTCACGCTCTGGAGCATGAACACGCTCGGCTTCGACGACGAGGCGCGCGACTTCATGGAGTTCGTCGGCGAGGTGTGCCGCGAGCACGACCTCCAGATCATGTACGGGATCGACGGGCGCCGCGACCTGACCGAGAGCACGCTCGACCACCTGACCGGCTACGAGACCTCGAAGCCCGTGCGAATCGGCAACGCCGCCTACAACCAGCGCCAGAACGACGTCTACGGGGCGCTGCTCGACTCGGTCTACCTGCACTCGAAGCTCCGCGGCCAGATCCCCGGCGGGCTCTGGGAGCTGATCGCGAAGCAGGTCGCGAAGGCGTCCGAGGTCTGGCGCGAGCCCGACCAGGGGATCTGGGAGGCGCGCGGCGAGCCCCGCCACTACACGTCCTCGAAGCTGATGTGCTGGGTCGCGCTCGACCGCGGCGCGCGGCTCGCCGAGCAGGTCGGGCGCCCGATCGCCCACCAATGGCACGAGACCGCCGAGGAGATCAAGGCCGAAATCCTCGAGCGCAGCGTCCGCGACGGGATCTTCCGCCAGCACTACGACACCGACGCCCTCGACGCCTCGACCCTGCTCATCCCCCTGGTCCGCTTCCTGCCGCCCGAGGACGAGCGCGTCCGCAATACCGTCGACGCGATCGACCGCGACCTGACCCAGAACGGGATGGTGCTCCGCTACAAGGTCGACGAGACCGACGACGGCCTCGAGGGCGAAGAGGGCACGTTCGCGATCTGCTCCTTCTGGCTCGTCTCGGCGCTCTCGGAGATCGGCGAGCGGCGCCGGGCGCGGGCGCTCTGCGAGCGGATGCTCGCCCAGGCCGGCCCGCTGCTGCTCTACGGCGAGGAGATCGACGCGGTCTCCGGCCGCCACCTCGGCAACTACCCCCAGGCCTTCACCCACCTCGCCCAGATCAACGCGGTCGCCCACGTGATCGCCGACGACCTCGAGCAGGACATGCACCCGCGCGGTCGCCTCGGCGACTTCCGGCCCCACGTCTGACCCGGGCGCGGGTCCCGGCTACCCCGACTCGGGCAGCCAGGGCTCGTGCCACTCGCACTTGCCGCGGGTGATCTTGTCGGCCTCCTTCGGGCCCCAGGTGCCGGGCTCGTAGGCCTGCACCTTGCCCGGCTTGTCGATCAGCGGCTCGACGATGCGCCACGTCTCCTCGACCATGTCCTCGCGCATGAACAGCCCGGGATGGCCTTCGAGCGCGTCGCCGAGCAGCCGCTCGTAGGGCTCGGGCTCTGAGCCGGGCACCTTCTCGAACATGACCTCGAAGTCGACCGGCTCGACGTCCTCGGTCGCCGCGGCCTTGGCGAGAAAGCGCAGCTGCGCCCCCGCCTGCGGGTCGATGCGAACGACGAGCTGGTTGGGCTCGGCGTCGCTCGCCCCGTCGAGCCCGACGTCGGGGGCGCGCTTGAAGACGAGTCGCAGCTCGGTGACCTTGGTCGGCAGCTTCTTGCCGGCGCGGAGGAAGAACGGGACGCCGAACCAGCGCCAGTTGTGGATCGCGAGCTCGAGCGCGACGTAGGTCTCGGTGGTCGAGCGCGGCGCGACCCCGTCGACCTTGCGGTAGCCCGCGTACTGGCCGCGCACGGAGCGCCGGGGGTCGGCGTCCTCGATCGCCTTGAAGAGCTGCAGCTTGGCGTCGCGGATCGGATCGTCGCCGTGGCCGGCGGGCGGCTCCATCGCCAGCAGGCCGAGGATCTGGAGCGCGTGGTTCTGGACCACGTCGCGCAGCGTCCCGACCGGGTCGTAGAAGGAGCCTCGATCCTCGACCCCGATGTTCTCGGCCATCGTCAGCTGCACGTAGGAGACGTACTTGCTGTTCCAGATCGGCTCGAGCAGCGAGTTGGCGAAGCGGAGGTAGAGGATGTCCATCACCGGCTCTTTGCCGAGGTAATGGTCGATCCGCAGGATCTGATCCTCGGAGACCACCTCGTGGAGCTCGGCGTTCAGCGCCCGCGCCGAGGAGAGGTCGTGGCCGAAGGGCTTCTCGATCACGAACCTCGCCCCGTCGCTCAGCCCGACATCGTGGAGGCCGTGGACGACGGTGGCGAAGAGCGAGGGCGGGATCTCGAGATAGAAGACCGGCTGCTTCGAGCGCAGCCGCTTGACCTCCTTCGCGACCGCTTCGAAGGTCGCGGCGTCTCCGTAGTCGCCCTGGACGTAGGAGAGCCTCGCGGACAGGCGCTTGAAGACCTTGGCGTCGATCTTGACTCCGCCCTCCTTGAGCGCCTCGCGGAAGTGCTTGCGCAGGTGCTCGGCGGTCCAGTCGTTGCGCGCCACCCCGACCACGGGGACGTCGAGGCGCCCGGCTCGCTCGAGCCGGTAGAGCGCCCGGATCGTCATCTTGCTCGCGAGGTCGCCGGTGATCCCGAAGACCACGAGCGCGTCGCCGGGCTTCAGCTTCGGACCGGAGGGTGGCTCGTGGACGGGCATCGGCCCCCAATCTAGTAGGCCCCCGCGGGTCGCATACGATCCGTGAGTCAGCCGGCGGCGAGCGAAAGGATCAGCGAATGCAGCTTGGAATGGTGGGCCTGGGCAGGATGGGCGCGGGCATCGTCCGCCGGCTGATGGGCGAAGGGCACGAGTGCGTCGTCTACGACGTCAACGCCGACGCGGTCAGCGAGCTCGCCGCCGACGGCGCGGTCGGCGCCGAATCGCTCGAGGATCTCGCCTCGAAGCTCGACGCCCCGCGCGCGGTCTGGATCATGGTCCCGGCGGGACACATAACCGAGACCACCGTCGCCGGGGTCGCCGACGCGCTCTCGGAGGGCGACGCGGTCATCGACGGCGGCAACACCCACTACCACGACGACATCCGCCGCTCCGAGGAGCTCGCGCCGCGCGGGATCGACTACATCGACTGCGGCACGAGCGGCGGCGTCTTCGGGCTCGAGCGCGGCTTCTGCCTGATGATCGGCGGCCCCGACGGCGCGGTCGAGCGCCTCGACCCGATCTTCGCGACGATCGCGCCCGGCGTCGAGAGCGCCGAGCGGACCCCGGGCCGCAGCGGCGACCCGAGCACCGCCGAGCAGGGCTACCTGCACTGCGGGCCGGCCGGCTCCGGGCACTTCGTGAAGATGGTCCACAACGGGATCGAATACGGGTTGATGGCCGCCTACGCCGAGGGGCTGAACGTGATCCGCAACGCCGACGCGGGGAGCAAGGAGCGCGAGGCCGACGCCGAGACCGCGCCGCTCGAGCACCCGGAGCACTACCGCTACGAGATCGACGTCCCCGAGGTCGCCGAGGTCTGGCGGCGCGGGAGCGTCGTCGCCTCGTGGCTGCTCGACCTCACCGCGCAGGCGCTGCACGAATCTCCGACGCTCGACGATTTCGCCGGCCGGGTCTCCGACTCCGGCGAGGGCCGCTGGACCTCGCTCGCGGCGATCGACGAGGGCGTGCCGACGCCGGTGCTGACGACGGCGCTCTACTCGCGCTTCGCCTCGCGCGATCTCGACGAGTACGGCAACAAGGTGCTCTCGGCGATGCGCCAGCAGTTCGGCGGCCACCAGGAGAAGCCGGAGGGCTCCTAGCCGTGCAGCACGAGCTCGAGGTCCTGCCGGACGCGAACGCGGTCGCCGCACGCGGCGCCGAGCTGATCGCGGAGCGCGCCCAGTCGACGGTCTCGGCGCGGGGGCGGTTCGCGTTCGCGGCGAGCGGCGGCGACACCCCTTGGGCGATGTACGGGCAGCTCGAGGACCACAGGCTGCCCTGGGAGAAGATGGAGATCTTCCAGGTCGACGAGCGCGTGGCCCCGGTCGGCTCCCCGGAGCGCAACCTCAGCCACCTGATCGCGGCGCTCTCGATCGGCGCCCAGGCCTCGCTGCGCCCGATGCCGGTCGACGACCCCGACCTCGAGCGCGGGGCGGCGCGCTACGAGGACAAGCTCCCCGGGGCGCTCGACCTGGTCCACCTCGGCCTCGGACCCGACGGCCACACGGCGTCGCTGGTCCCCGCCGACGCGGTGCTCGACGTCGACGACCGGCTCGTCGCCCTGACCACCGCGGAGTACCAGGGCTTCCGCCGGATGACGCTCACCTACCCGGCGCTGGGCGCGGCGCGCGAGCTGCTCTGGCTCGTCACCGGCGAGGGCAAGCGCGAGCCGCTGGCGAAGCTGCTCGAGGGCGACACAACGATCCCGGCGGGCAGGGTCGAGGCCGCCTCCTCGCTGATCGTCGCCGACGCCGCCGCGGCCGGCGGGATCGCGACGGCTGGCGGCTAGACCCCGGCGGCGGCCCGGCCGTCCCCCAGGGGTTTGAGTAGGCTTTGTGCTCGGGCGGGAGCCAATCGAAGAAGGGGGTTCGGGATGCGCGGTCGGACAGCGGTGCTCTTCATGTCAGCGGCGCTTGGGATCCTGGCGGCGATGCCCGCAGAGGGGACGGCCGCGGTGACGCCGGCGCTGCCGGGCTGGTTTCAGACCGCGATCGCGGGCACGGGCTGCGGGTTTCAGGACCTTGGTCCTCGCCCGGCAGAACCCCCCATACGCCCCGCCTACGACAACGTTCAGGTGCTACCCGCAGGAGGCGCCTTCGATGACGCCGACATCGTCTGGAACGATTACGCGACCGGTGCCACCTGCCAGCGCGCGCTCGGGCAGGGGTTCACGGTCAAGTGTTCGGCCAGGTATACGGACGTTCAGAACTTTCCAGGCGACCCGCCGAACTACCCCAACACCTCCCTGAAGGCCGGGTGCAACATCCAGGGTCCGAACGTTCAACAGATCTGCACCGGCGGCTATGAAACCAACGAGGTGAGCGCCGGCGGAACGACCTTCCAAGACACCTCGCCGCTTTTCGATTCGTTCCTCACCTGCTTCGCCGACCCGCCCAGCGCCTTCAAGGAGTATCTCTGCTCCCTGCAGCAGAACAAGCAAGCGGGCTCGAGCCCGGCCGGCGACCCCTCGGCTCTCACTGCCAAGAAGAAGCGCAAGCGCAAGGCCAAGAAGCCGGCCCAGGGACAGAAGTGCCCCGCTGGTCAGGCCAAGAAGAAGAAAAAGAAGAGGAAGGGGAAGCGCCGACGTATCTAGATCCCCGCGGCGGCGAGGAAGCCGCCGATCGCGAGGAATAGGACCCCCGACGAGCTCAGGATCACGGGGATCAGCCACAGCCGCCCCGCCGTTCCGATCCGCGCCTTGCCCGGGTTCTGGGGGTCGTACTTGACCGGAACGCTCTCGCCGACGTCGTGGCTCGGCGGGCTGCTGCCCATCCTGTCGGTGAACTCCTGGCTCTGGCCGTCGGCGCTCGTGTACTGAACCGTCGGGCGGTAGGTGGTCCCGCTGTCGGAGCTGCGCGACTCGACGTGCCCGGTAACGGTGCCCTGGACCTCGACCGCGCGCTCGAGGAACGAGCGCGTGCGGAAGTAGAAGAAGATCCCGAGCACGAGCTCGATCGCCCCGAGCGCGAGGAAGATCGCCCCTACCATCGCGGCCTATGCCCTACGTCTGGGTCTTGAGGTAGAGCCCAGCGAGGAACTCGACGCCGCCGCGGGCGATCAGCAGGATCCCCGCGAGATCGGCGAGCGTCGCCAGCCCGATGTCGGGATCGGCGACCAGGATCACGCCGGCCGCGATTCCGGCGAGGCCGAGAATCGTGTTCACGAGCCGGTTGCGCTTCGACGTCGCCGCTTCGGCGAGCGAGGAGACGCCGGTCAGGAGGAAGAAGAAGCCGACGCACAGCAGGAGCACGAGCACGCTCGCGCCCGGGCGCACGAGACAGAGCAGCCCCCCGAGCACGGCGAGCATTCCGACCATGATCCGCACGGCCTTGACGCCGTCGTTGGTCGACTCGTCGCCGGCGCCGAGCACGACCAGGATGCCTCCGGCGAGCAGCAGGTTGACGCCGAAGATCAGCCCCAGCGCAAGCAGGGTGATGTCGGTGTAGACGAGCGCCAGCACGCCGCCGGCGATCTGGAACAGCCCAAGCGCCAGCAGCGCCCACCAATGGCGGGGCTCGACGAGGACGACATCCGCTTTCACGGTCTTGGCCATCGATCGCTCCTTCTCTCGCAGTACCCGCCTCGCGGAGCCGAAGCTCCGGTAATGACTGAAGACTAGTCGCCGGCCCGGCTACCCCTAGAGCTGGCTGGTCACCAGGAGCACGACGCCGGCGACGCCGAGCATCCCCGGCGTGAACCAGAGCTGCTTGGCGGCGTCGATGCGCGCCTTGCCGGCGCGGTTTGGGTCGTACTTGACCGGGACCTTCTCGCCCTTGTCGAAAGCGGGCGGGTTGCTCGAGACGCCGGTGTCGGTGAACTCGTGCGTCTGTCCGTCGGCCGAGGTGTAGCGGACGATCGGCTCGTAGTTAGTGCTGTGGTCGCTGCTCGAGGTCTCGTATCCGATCACCGTCCCCTCGGTCTCAGATGCGCGTCGCATGAAGAGCTTCGTGCGCACGACCATGAAGATCGCGACAACGATCAACGCCGGCCCCGCCACTGCCATGATCCCCATGCGCGGACCCTATAGGAGAGTGTCGCCGACCAATACGTCAGCGACGAGGGTCGGCTCGAAGAGCCCGTGGTCGACGACCCCCGGGGTCGCGGCGAGCCTCGCGGCGAGCTCGGCCGGGTCGCCGACCTCGCCGCGGTAGTCGGCGATCGGATTGCCGTCGGGGCTCGGGGGCGCGTCCCGGAGCTCGACCTCTCCGAGGCGCGCGGTCGTCGCGGCAAGGCCGAAGCGCAAGAGCTCGAGCGGGATCGGCGCTTCGATCCGCTCGACCGTCTTCGACGAGTCGGCGATCACGACGAAGCGCTCCGCCGCGACGGCGACGATCTTCTCGCGCGTGTGGGCGCCGCCCCCGCCCTTGACCAGCCAGCGCTCGGGCGAGATCTGATCGGCGCCGTCGATCGCGATGTCCAGCCGCTCCAGGGTCTCGAACGGCTCGACCTCGAGGCCGAGCTCGCGCGCGACGCGCTCGGTCTCATCGGATGTCGCGACGCAGCGCAGGCGCAGGTCGCGCGCCGCGAGCGCCGGGAGCAGGAAGGCGACCGTCGAGCCGGTCCCGAGGCCGACGCTCATCCCGTCTTCGACCAGCTCCGCCGCCGCCTCGGCGGCGCTGCGCTTCTCCTCCTCGAGGACGGACACAGCCCGCACCCTAGATAATCGCCGCATGCCCGCAGCCAGCAAGGGAGACGCCGGGACCGTCGTGCCCAAGATGCCGCTCCTGCGCTCCGGAGAGGGCGAGCAGCGCGCGACCTACTTCGAGCTCTTCTTCGACCTCGTCTACGTCTTCGCGCTGACCCAGCTCTCCCACCACCTGCTGACCCATCTCGACTGGGCCGGCGCCGCCGAGACCGCCTTCCTGCTGCTCGCCGTCTACTGGGCCTGGAACTACACGACCTGGATGGCGAACTGGTTCGACCCCGAGACCGTGCCGGTCCGGCTCGTGCTCGTCTTCGTGATGCTCGCAAGCCTGCTGATGGCGGTCGCGATCCCGACCGGCTTCGGCGACCAGGCGCTGCTCTTCGCCGCCAGCTACAGCGCCCTGCAGATCGGGCGCAACGCGTTCGTCGTCGCGGTCACGCCGCCGGGGGTGTTCCACCGCAACTTCCAGCAGATCCTCGGCTGGAGCCTGCTCTCGGCGCCGCTCTGGGTCGGCGGCGCGATCGCGGACGACGGAGCCCGCTGGGCGCTCTGGATCGCCGCCCTCGGCTTCGACCTCGCCGGACCGCTGGCTCGCTACTGGCTACCCGGGCTCGGCGTCACGCCGATGAGCGAGTGGCAGATCGACGGCGGCCATTTCGCCGAGCGCTTCCAGCTCTTCGTGATCATCGTCCTCGGCGAGAGCATCGTGCTCACCGGGGCGACCGCGAGCGACACGGGCCTCGACTTCTCGGTGGTGGTGTCGCTCATGGTCGCCTTCCTGGTCACGACCGCGTTCTGGTGGCTCTACTTCGGCCAGGTCGCGACACGGGCGATGCGGAGGCTCGCGGGCGATGCCGCGGAGGCGGTGGGCCAGACCGGCCGCGACGCCTACACCTACCTCCACTTCCCGATCATCGCCGGGATCCTGCTCGCCGCGGTCGGCGACGAGCTCGTGATCGCCCACCCCGAATACGAGCTCGAATGGGCGGGGGCGCTGGTCGTCTTCGGCGGCCCGGCGCTCTACCTCGCCGGGCTGACCGCGTTCGGCTACCGGATGGGCCGGCCCCAGCGCGCGGCGCCGATCGTCGCCACGTTGCTGCTCGCGGCGATGATCCCGGTCGCGGTGAACATCGAGGGATTGGTCGCTGCGCCGATCGTGCTCGCCGTGCTCGTGGTCCTGATCTCCTTCGAGGAGATACGGGCCTTCCGGCGGCGGCGAGTAGCCTAAGCGCGAGATGGCCGACGGCACCGCCCAGCCAACCGCGGTCGACATCGATCAACTCGCGATCAACACGATCCGCACGCTGTCGATAGACGCGATCCAGAAGGCCAACTCGGGCCACCCCGGGACGCCGATGGCGCTCGCGCCGGTCGCCTACACGCTCTGGCAGAAGTTCCTCCGCTTCGACCCCCAGGACCCGATCTGGCCCAACCGCGACCGCTTCGTGCTCTCGGCAGGCCACGCGTCGATGCTGCTCTACGCGCTGCTTCACCTCGCCCGGGTCAAGGCGGTCGACCCCGACTACGAGATCGTCGGCGACCCCGCGGTCAGCCTCGAGGACATCAAGCGCTTCCGCCAGCTCGACTCGCGCGCCGCCGGTCACCCCGAGTACCGCTGGACCTCCGGGGTCGAGACGACGACCGGGCCGCTCGGGCAGGGGATCGCTACGAGCGTCGGGATGGCGATCGCGTCGAAGTGGCAGGCGGCGACCTACGACCGCCCCGGGTTCGGGCTCTTCGACTTCGACACCTACGCGATCGCCGGCGACGGCTGCCTGATGGAGGGGGTCTCGAACGAGGCCGGCTCGATCGCCGGCCACCTGAAGCTCGACAACCTCTGCTGGATCTACGACAACAACCACATCACGATCGACGGCCGCACCGAGATCACCTACGACGACAACGTCGGCGAGCGCTTCTCGGCCTACGGCTGGAACGTCAGCGAGGTCACCGACGCCAACGACCTCGGGGCGCTCGAGAAGGCGTTCGAGGGCTTCAAGGCCGAGGGCGAGCGCCCGACGCTGATCATCGTCGACAGCCACATCGGCTGGGGGGCGCCGCACAAGGTCGACACCCCGGAGGCCCACGGCGAGCCGCTCGGCGAGGAGGAGGTCCGCGAGACCAAGCGCGCCTACGGCTGGCCCGAGGACGCCGAGTTCCTCGTCCCCGAGGGCGTCTACGAGTGCTTCGCCGACGGGGTCGGCAAGCGCGGCGCCGAGCTCCGCGAGGAGTGGCAGGCGCTGATCGACGGCTACCACCGCGAGCACGAGACCCTCGCCCACGAGCTCGAGGCGATGCAGCGCCGCGAGCTCCCCGAGGAGTGGGACGCCGAGATCCCGAGCTTCGAGCCCGACGAGAAGGGGCTCGCAACGCGCAAGGCCTCGAACAAGGTCGAGAACGCGGTCGCGAAGGGGATCCCCTGGCTGCTCTCGGGCTCGGCCGACCTCACCGACTCGACCTCGGTCCGGCTCGAGGACACGGACAACTTCGAGCCCGAGACCCGCGCCGGGCGCCAGCTCCACTTCGGCGTCCGCGAGCACGAGTCGGCGGCGATCTCGAACGGGCTCTCGCTCTCGAAGCTGCGCCCGCTGTGGTCGACCTACCTCGTCTTCTCCGACTACGCGCGCCCGGCGATCCGGCTCTCCGCCCTGATGGAACTACCGGTAATTCACCTTTTCACCCACGACTCGATCGGGCTCGGCGAGGACGGCCCGACCCACCAGCCGGTCGAGCACCTCGCCTCGCTGCGCGCGGTGCCGGGGCTCGACGTGATCCGCCCCTGCGACGCCAACGAGACCGCCGAGGCCTGGCGCGCCGCGCTCGACCGCCACCACGGGCCGGTCGCGCTCGTGCTGACGCGCCAGGACGTCCCGATCCTCGACCGCTCCGTCTACGCCCCCGCCGACGGGCTGCGCCGCGGCGGCTACGTGCTCGCCGATTCCGAGGGGGATCCCGAGCTGATCCTGATCGCGACCGGCAGCGAGGTCTCGCTCGCGGTCCAGGCGCACGAGAAGCTCGCCGCCGACGGGGTCAGCTCGCGCGTCGTCAGCCTCCCCTGCTGGGAGCTCTTCGACCGCCAGGACGACGCCTACAAGGACGAGGTGCTGCCGCCGGGAGTCACGGCGCGGGTCTCGATCGAGGAGGCGGCGACGCTCGGCTGGGACCGCTGGGTCGGCCCCGAGGGCGCGACGATCGGAATGCACACGTTCGGCAGCTCGGCGCCGCTCAAGGACGTCCAGGACAAGTTCGGCTTCACTCCTGACAAGATCGTCGAGACAGCGAAAGGACTTCTCCCCATGAACCCCACGAAGGAACTCCATGACCTCGGCCAGAGCCTCTGGGTCGACAACATCACCCGCTCGATGCTCGACGACGGCACGCTCGCGAGCTACATAAACGAGCACTCGGTCACCGGGCTGACCTCGAACCCGACGATCTTCGACAAGGCGATCTCGCAGGGCCACGACTACGACGAGCAGGTCGCCGAGCTCGACGCCAAGGGGCTCTCGCCCGAGGACGCGTTCTTCGAGATCGCGATCAGCGACCTGCGCCGCGCCGCCGACCTCTTCGCGCCCGAGCACGAGCGCACCGACGGCGTCGACGGGCGGGTCTCGCTCGAGGTCTCGCCGGTCTTCGCCTACGACAGCGCGAAGACCACGGAGCAGGCCGCGAAGCTCTGGGAGCAGGCCGAGCGCCCGAACTTCTTCATCAAGATCCCCGGAACCCCGGAGGGGTTGAAGCCGATCGAGGACTCGATCTTCGCCGGGATCCCGATCAACGTCACGCTGCTGTTCTCGACCGAGCACTACCTCGCCGCCGCCGACGCCTACATGAAGGGGATCGAGCGCCGGATCGAGGCGGGGCTCAACCCGCACGTCGAGTCGGTCGCCTCGCTGTTCATCAGCCGCTGGGACGGCGCGATCGCCGACACCGCCCCCGACGAGCTCAAGAACAAGCTCGGGATCGCGGTCGGCAAGCGGGCTTACAAGGCATATCGCGAGCTCTTGGCATCGGAGCGCTTCATGAAGCTCGAGAACGAGGGCGCCCACCCGCAGCGCCTGCTCTGGGCGAGCACCGGGACCAAAGACCCCGAGGCCTCCGACACGCTCTACGTCGAGGCGCTCGCCTCGCCGCTGACCGTCAACACGATGCCCGACAAGACGCTGCTCGCGTTCGCCGATCACGGCGAGGTCGGTGAGCCGCTGCCCGCCGACGGCGGCGACGCCGAGCAGCAGCTGCAGGCGTTCCGTGACGCGGGCATCGATCCCGACGAGCTCGCGGCCAAGCTCCAGACCGACGGCGCTGCCTCGTTCGTCAAGTCGTGGGAAGGACTCGTCGAGTCGATCTCGAGCCAGGCCCAGGCCGCCTGACCCAGGGCGGCACACGCAGCGTCGTCCTCACGGCGGCGGTCGCCGGGCTCGCGGGGCTGCTGTTCGGCTACGACACCGGCGTCATCGCCGGGGCGCTGCTCTTCATCACACCCGACTTCGGTCTCGGCAGCTTCGAGTCCGGGCTCGTCGTCGCCGCGGTCCCGATCGGGGCGGTCTTCGGGGCGCTCGTCGCATCGCGGGTCTCCGACTCGCGCGGCCGGCGGATGACGATCCTCGGCGCCGCCGCGGTCTTCGCCGTCGGCGCGCTGGCGAGCTCGGCGGCGGGCAGCACCGGCGAGCTCGTCGGCGCCCGGGTCGTCGTCGGCGTCGCGGTCGGGCTCGCCTCCGCGGTCGCGCCGGTCTACATCTCCGAGGTCGCGCCGCCGGAGATCCGCGGCCGGCTCGTCACCTTCTTCCAGCTCGCGGTGACGATCGGGATCGTCGTCGCCTACCTGGTCGGGGTCGCGTTCACCGACAACGACGGCTGGCGCTGGATGCTCGGCCTCGGCGCGGTGCCGGCGGCCGTGCTCGCGATCGGGATGTGGCGGATGCCGCAGAGCCCGCGCTGGCTGATGCTGGCCGGCGAGGAGGACGAGGCGCGGGCGGTGCTGAAGACGATCCGCGAGGACGACCCTGCTGCGATCGACCGCGAGATCGACGAGATCAGGGGCGACGTCGGCGCCGAGCCGGGCACCTGGAGCGACCTCAACCACCCTGCGATCCGCGCCGCCCTCGTCGTCGGCGTCGGGCTCGCGATCCTGCAGCAGGTCTGCGGGATCAACACCGTCATCTACTACGCGCCGACGATCATCCAGTTCACGGGCGTCGACGCCTCGACCTCCTCGATCCTCGCGGCGCTCGGGGTCGGGGTCGTCAACGTCGGGATGACGCTGGTCGCGATCCGGCTCCTCGACCGCGCCGGGCGCAGGCCGCTGCTGCTCTGGGGCTCCGGGGCGATGGGGCTGGCGCTTTCACTTCTAGCTGTTTCATTCCTGTCCGGCGCGGACAGCGGGCTCGACACGGCGATCGCGGTCGGCAGCCTGGCGCTCTACGTCGGCGCCTTCGCGGTCAGCCTCGGGCCGATCTTCTGGCTCCTCAACGCCGAGCTCTACGACACCAAGATCCGCAGCAAGGCCGCCGCTGTCGGGACGATGGCGAACTGGACCTTCAACTTCATCGTCTCGCTGACCTTCCTGGTCCTGATCGATGAGCTCGGGCGCTCCGAGACCTTCTTCTTCTACGCCGCGATCTGCGGGCTGACGCTCATCTTCTGCTGGCGGCTCGTGCCCGAGACCAAGGGCAAGCCGCTCGAGGAGATCGACAAGGTGTTCCAGGATCGCGTCCGCGCGCGGGCCAAGTCGTGACCGCGCTCAGAGAACGCGCGGCCTGGAAGGCGCTCGAATCCCACCACGGGGAGATCGAGGGCCGCCACCTGCGCGAGCTCTTCGCCGAGGACCCCGGGCGCGGCGAGCGGCTGACAGCGGAGGCGGCGGGGTTGTTCCTCGACTACTCGAAGAACCGGGTCACCGACGAGACGCTGACCCTGCTGCTCGCGCTCGCCGATGAGTCCGGAGTCGCCGAGCGCCGCGACGCGATGTTCGCCGGCGAGCACATCAACTCAACCGAGGACCGGGCCGTTCTGCACGTCGCGCTGCGGATGCCGCGCGAGCGCTCGCTGATCGTCGACGGCGAGGACGTCGTCGCCCAGGTCCACGAGGTCCTCGACCGGATGTCCGGCTTCTGCGAGCGGATCCGCTCCGGCGAATGGAAGGGGCACACGGGCAAGCCGATCCGCAACGTCGTCAACATCGGGATCGGCGGCTCCGACCTCGGTCCGGTGATGGCCTACGAGGCGCTCCGCTTCTACGCCGAGCGCGAGATGACCTTCCGCTTCGTCTCCAACGTCGACGGCAACGACTTCGCCGAGAAGACCCGCGACCTCGACCCCGAGCAGACCCTGTTCATCGTCTCCTCGAAGACCTTCACCACGCTCGAGACGATGACCAACGCCCGGACCGCGCGCGAGTGGGCGCTCGCCGGGCTCGGCGGCGACGAGGCGGCGATCGCCAAGCACTTCGCCGCCGTCTCGACCAACGCCGAGGAGGTCGCCAAGTTCGGGATCGACGTCGAGAACATGTTCGGCTTCTGGGAGTGGGTCGGCGGCCGCTACTCGATGGACTCGGCGATCGGGCTCTCGACGATGCTCGCGATCGGGCCCGACTCCTTCGCCGAGATGCTGGCCGGCTTCCACGCCGTCGACGAGCACTTCCGCGAGGCGCCGCTCGCCGAGAACCTGCCGGCGCTGCTCGGGCTGCTCGCGGTCTGGTACGGAGACTTCTTCGGCGCCCAGACCGCCGGCGTCTTCCCCTACGACCAGTACCTGCACCGCTTCCCCGCCTACCTCCAGCAGCTGACGATGGAGTCGAACGGCAAGCACGTCACCCTCGACGGGGCCCGGGTCGACTACGAGACCGGGGCGATCTACTGGGGCGAGCCGGGGACCAACGGCCAGCATTCCTTCTACCAGCTGATCCACCAGGGGACGAAGCTGATCCCCTGCGACTTCATCGCCTTCGAGGCGACGCTGAACCCGCTCGGGGACCACCACGACAAGCTGATCGGCAACGTCCTCGCCCAGAGCGAGGCGCTCGCGTTCGGCAAGACCGCTGAGGAAGCCCGCGCCGAGGGGATCGCCGAGGAGCAGGTCCCGCACCGCACCTTCGAGGGCAACCGGCCCTCGAACACGATCTTCGCCGAGCGGTTGACCCCGGCCGCGCTCGGCTCGCTGGTCGCGCTCTACGAGCACAGCGTCTTCACCCAGGGCGCGGTCTGGGGGATCAACCCGTTCGACCAGTGGGGGGTCGAGCTCGGCAAGGCGCTCGCCGTGCGGATCATCGGCGAGCTCGAGGCCGACGGCGAGCCCGAGCTCGACCACGACAGCTCGACCAATGCGCTGATCCGCCGATACCGCGCGTCGCGCATTACCTGATTGTTGGATTGACCCTCGCGGGATTCGCTGGCATGCTCGGCCGGTGAGCACCGACGGATACGAGGGCGTGCTCGACGTCGCGGGCGAACGAGCCCGCCGCTACCTGGCCGAGGTTGCGGACCGCCCGGTTCGCGAGGCGGCCGGCGTCGAGGAGCTTCGGCGCTCGCTCGGCGGCGAGCTCGCCGACGTCGGCGAGGATCCCGCGAAGGTGGTCGAGGAGCTCGCCGAAGCGGCGGAGCCGGGGCTCATCGCGCTCGGCAGCCCGCGCTACTTCGGCTTCGTCGTCGGCGGCTCGCTCCCGGCCGCGCTCGGCGCCGAGTGGCTGACCACGGCCTGGGACCAGATCGGGAGCCTCTACGTCTGCGGCCCCTCGGCCGCCGTCGCCGAGGAGGTCGCCGGCGGCTGGGTGCTGAACCTGCTCGGCCTGCCCGCCTCGGCGGGCTTCGGCCTGACCACGGGCGGCACGATGGCGAACTTCACGGGAATCGCCTCCGGCCGCCACGCGGTCCTGCGCGACGCTGGATGGGACGTCGAAGCGCGCGGGCTGCAGGGCGCGCCCGAGGTACGAGTGCTGGTCGGAGAGCACGCCCACGCCACGATCTTCGTCGCGCTCAAGCTGCTCGGCCTGGGCAGCGAGACCGCGGTCCGGGTGCCGGCCGACGAATCCGGCCGCATGATCGCCTCCGAGCTCGCGGCCGAGCTCGATCGCGGCGAGGGCCCGGCGATCGTCTGCGCCCAGGCCGGCGAGGTCAACACCGGCTGCTTCGACCCGATCGATGAGCTCGCCGACGCGTGTGAGCGCCACGACGCGTGGCTCCACGTGGACGGCGCGATCGGGCTCTGGGCGGCCGCGAACCCCCGCTTCGCCCATCTCACCCGCGGCCTCGATCGCGCCGACTCGTGGTCGACGGACTTCCACAAGTGGCTCAACGTTCCCTACGACAGCGGCTTCGTCGCGGTCGCCGATCCCTCCGCCCTCCGCGGCGCGATGGGGATCAGCGCCCCGTACCTCACCGCGGCCGCCGACGCCCGCGACTCCTACCAGTACGTGCCCGAGTCGTCGCGGCGGGCGCGGGGGTTCGCCCTCTACGCGGCGCTGCGCTCGCTCGGGCGCACCGGCGTCGCCGAGCTGGTCGAGCGCTGCTCGGGCCTGGCTCGGCTGATGGCCGACGAGCTCACCGCCGATCCGTCGCTCGAGCTGATCAACGAGGTCGTCATCAACCAGGCGCTGTTCGCGATCGCCGGCGACGATTCCGGCGAGCTGACAGCGAGCGCGGTCGAGCGGATCCAGGAGGACGGAACCTGCTGGCTCGCCGGCACGACCTGGCGCGGGCGGCCGGCGATCCGGGTTTCGATCAGCAACTGGCGCACGAGCGAAGACGACGTCCGCCGCTCGGCCGCGGCGATCCGCAAGGCGGTCGGCGAAGCGCGTTAGGCTCGGCGCCGTGAGCGGCGCCCACCGCACCCAGGCAATCCTCTTCGACATCGACGGGACGCTGATCTCGAGCGGCGGCTCCTCCGACCGCGCCTGGCACCGCGCCTTCGAGGAGCTGCACGGGGTCGACGTCAAGGTCTCCGAGGTGACCGGCAAGGGGGTCCCCGACCCCGAGGTCGGCCGCCAGGTCTTCATCGCCGTGATCGGCCGCGAGCCGACCACCGAGGAGTCGGCGAAGCTGATGGGCAAGCGGCTCCAGTACCTCCCCGAGGAGGTCGAGCGCTCCGAGAAGTACGTCGTCCTCGACAACGTCGAGGAGACGCTCGACGCGCTGATCGACTCGGGCTGCCTGCTCGGGCTGACGACCGGCAACGTCGAGGCCGCCGCCCACATCAAGCTCGCGCGCGCCAACCTCAACCGCTTCTTCAGCTTCGGCGGCTACGGCTCCGACTCGCCCGACCGCACCGAACTGACCAAGAAGGCGATCGAGCGCGGCGGCGTCGTCGCCGGCGCCGCGCTCGACCCAGCGACGATCTTCTCGGTCGGCGACACCCCGCGCGACGTCGAGGCCGGCCACGGCGCCGGGATCAGGGTCGTCGGGGTGGCGACCGGCGAGTACTCGGCCGATCAGCTCACAGAGGCAGGGGCCGACGCAGCGATCGAATCGCTGCGCGAGCCCCTGCCGCTGCTCTGAGCGGCGCTAGCCGTGCCGCAGGCTGAACGTCTGCGCCGACCCGCTGCAGCCGCCGCCGAGCGGAATCGATCCCGAGACCGTCCCGCCCCTGGGCGTCTTGCTCTTCCTGAACGTGCCGGTCGCCGAGATGTGGAGCAGACCGGAGCCGCCCGGGTCGAGGAAACTGATCGAGAAGCTGTTGCCGCTGACCGTGAACGGAACCACCTGCGCCTCGCAGTAGGTGAACGTACCGCTGGTGCGGCTCCTGTCGAGCGTCACCGACATCGGAATGCCCTCGACGGTCGTGCCCGGGTAGACGCCCGGCTGGATCACGCTCTTCTTCTTCTTTTTCGCTACCGCGACCCCGCTGAGCGCTCCAACGACCAGCGCTGTGATTGCGACAACGACCAAAACCCTGCGAAGCATTAAGTACTCCCTCTTTAGCTGGACCTGTTCCGAGATCCAGGTTAGTCGATAAGCCGCCGGTTAACCGCCCATGCGCTGAGCTCGTGGCGGTTCGAGAGCTGGAGCTTGCGGAGCACCGAGCTGACGTGGGCCTCGACCGTCTTCGCCGAGATCTTCAGCCGCTGGGCGATCTCCTTGTACATGTAGCCACGCGCGATGTAGCGCAGGACCTCGCGCTCGCGGGGCGTGAGCAGGTCGAGCTCGGGGTCGACCTCCTCGGCGGGGAGGTCGCCGGCGAAGGCGTCGAGGACGAAGCCGGCGAGCCGAGGCGAGAAGACCGCGTCGCCGCCCTTGACCCGCGCGACGGCGTCGGCGAGCTCCTCGCCGGTGATCGTCTTGGTCACGTAGCCGCGGGCGCCGGCGCGGACGACCGCGATCACGTCCTTGGCGTCGTCTGATACCGAAAGCGCGAGGAAGCTCTGCCCGGGGCGGGCGCGGGAGACCTGCTCGATCACCTCGACCCCTCCCCCGCCCGGCATGTGGACGTCGAGCAGCACGACGTCGGGCTCGAGCTCGGCGATCGCGCGGACCGCGTCCTCGACGCTCTCGGCCTCGCCGAGGACCTCGACCAGGTCGCCGAGCTCGGCGCGGACGCCGGCGCGGAAGATCGCGTGGTCGTCGACGATCACGACGCTCGGGAGCTTGGTCATGTCCTCCTCCCCGATCGCGAGCTCGATCTCGGTGCCGCGGCCGCGGCGGCTGTGGATCTCGGCGCGCCCGCCGTGCCTGCGCATGCGGCCGATTATCGACTCGCGCACGCCGCGGCGGTCGGCGGGGAGCTTGTCGGGGTTGAAACCCGGGCCGCGGTCGTCGACGTAGACGCGCGCGCCGCCGTTCTCGATCTCGGCGTAGAGCCGCACCGGGCCGCCGTCGGCGGCGAACTTGGCGGCGTTGGTGAGCGCCTCGCGCGCCGCCGCGACGAGCGCCTCGAGATGCGGATCGAGCGGGGCGTCGCCGACGACGACCGCCTCGACGACGGCGCCGTGGGCCTCCTCGACCTCTTCGGCGGCGCCGCGCAGCGCGTCGGCGAGCCGCTCCCCGGGGCGCGGCTGGTCGTCGCCGGCGAGCCACGAGCGCAGCTCGCGCTCCTGCCGGCGGGCGAGCTTCTCGACCTCGGCCGGCTCGCCGGAGCGGCGCTGGACCATCGCCAGCGTCTGGAGCACCGAGTCGTGGAGGTGGGCCGCGACCTCGGCGCGCTCCTGGGAGCGGATCCGCGCCGAGCGCTCGACCGTCAGCCGGCGCACGAGGCCCCACCAGAACGGGGCCGAGATCAGCGCCAGCGCGATCGTGACGACGAGCGCCGAGACCGCCGCGTCGCCGACCGCGTCGAGGACGCCGTTGGTCCAGAGGAAGAGCAGCGCCGCGGCGAGCACGAGCGCGATCCCGAAGCCGGCGCGCGAGAAGCGCCGCGCGGCCTCGCCGCGCTCGGCGTCCGGGTCGGGCGGCGCCGCGACCGCGCGCCCGGCGTCGGCGCGCTCGGGCGCTTCAGGGGTCTCCGACGCCGGCGGCCGCGAGAGCCCCCAGAGCAGCGCGACCCCGAAGCAGGCGAGGGTCAGCGGCCAGATCAGCGCGTCGCTCCACCAGAGCCCGAGCTCGCGGAAGACGAAGAGGACGCTGAGCGCCAGCATCGCGACGCCGAGAGCGATCCGCCAGCTCCCGCGGCGGCCGCGCCGCCGCCGCTCGCGCGGGACAACGCCCTCGCCGGCCGCGGGGACCAGCGCCCAGACCAGCAGGTAGGCGACCACGGCGAGCCCGCTGGTCCCGATCGCGAGCACGACCGCGCCGGCGCGGGGGATGATCGGGTCGACGTCGAAGCGGCGCCCCAGACCCGCGCAGACCCCGCCGAGGATTCCCCCGGCGGGGTCGCGCGTGAACCTCTGCTTCTTGGCGCCGCTCACGGACTCATCTTGATCTTCAGTCCTCGCGGGCGCTGACCCCGCTCGCGACGAGGGCGACGCCGGCGCACGCGGTCAGCAGCGCGATCAGCCAGCCGCCGGCGATGTCGATCGTGCCCTCCTCGTGCAGGAGCAGGAGCACCCCGAGCAGCGTGATCGCGAGCCCGTCGATCAGCGGCACGACCCTCGCGCTGGTCACTTGCACGCCTCCGGCTCAGCCGCGATCTCGTCGGGGCCGTCGTCATCGTCGTGGCGACCCGGGCCGCGGTCGTCTTCGAACTCGTCGGGGTCGCGGTCGGTGACCACGAGCTGGCCGGCCTGGAGCTCACCGTCGAGCTCGAGCCGCGGCAGATCGGCCGCGGGAGCGCCGCGGTCGAACTCGGGATCGACCCCGGAGTTCTCCTCGCCACGGACCACGATCTCACCGGCCTTGGCCTCGGCGCGACCGCTGACGCAGACATCGGAGGGCACCGAGACGACCATCTGGCCGAGCCCGAGCTCGCTGCGCAGCGGCACGACCGCTCCCTTCGACCAGTCGAGCTCGCGGAGGTCGACCACGAGCCGGCCGACGCCGAGCTCGTAGCCGTCGTCGGGGATGTCGGCGACCGACCTCGGCGTGTACTCGCGCTCGCCGATCCCGCCGTCGAAGCGGACGTCGGCGGCGGCGACGGCGCCGGCGGGCACCGCCAACACGAGCGCGACCCCCAACAGCCAGGGAGCGCTGCGGCGGGCGGTGCCGCCGATCAGCGCCGTGGCGGTCAGCGCGATCCCGAGCGCGATCACGACGCCGGCGACGACGGCGCCGCTGCCGGTCGCGGTCGCCCAGGCGCCGAGCGCGGCGAGCGCGAACGCGGCGCCGATCCCGACGAGGACGATCGCCCCGATCGCGAGCAGCCGCACGAAGCGCGGCGGGGAGCCGTCGTTCTCGACCGCCTCGGCCGAGGTGGCCTTCGCGGACGTGGACTTCCCCGCCTTGGCCGACGTGGCTTTGGAGGACGTCGCTTTCGCCGATGTGGTCTTTGCCTCCGACGAATCGACCTTCGGCTGCCCGGGCCAACGGCCCGCGATCGCGCGGTAGAGCCCGGCGCCGGCGAGGACCAGCGCGCCGGTCCAGAACAGCCCGATGCCGAACCACCAGCCGTTGCCCCAGCCCCAGAACGGGCCCGGGAGCACGACCAGAGCCACGATCCCGAGCAGGATCAGCGCCCAGATCGGCGGCCGCCGGCCGTCGACCGGGTTGCCGGAGCCATCGTCCTCGGGGACGACGACGGCCATCACCAGGTAGGCGAGGATCCCGAAGCCGCCGAACAGGGTCGCGGCGACGAAGCCGAGGCGGACGAAGGTCGGATCGACGCCGATGTAATCGGCGAGGCCGCCGGCGACGCCGGCGAACATGCGCTCCTTGGGTGAGCGAAGCAATCTCTTGTTTTTCTGCGGTGTGTTTGTCATGCGAACGAGACTGACGCCCGTGCACCCGAACTTCTATTGGGAATTGCCCCTACCCGACCCCTACCCCTCCCGGGTGTAGGTTGCCAACGATGCTCGAGCTCACGCCGCTGCTCGCGGACGCCTCCTCGGACCTGCTGGCGGCGCGCAACCAGATGGCGTTCACGCTCGCGTTCCACATCGTGCTCGCGAGCCTGGGGGTCGCGTTCCCGGCGATGATGCTGATCGCCGAGTACCGCGGCCGAAAGCACGGCGACGCGGACGCGATGCTGCTCGCGCGCCGCTGGTCGAAGGTCGTCGCGGTCACCTTCGCGGTCGGCGCGGTGACCGGGACCGTGCTCTCGTTCGAGATGGGGCTGCTGTGGCCGGAGTTCATGAAGCGCTACGGGGACGCGTTCGGGATCGCGTTCGCGATCGAGGGGATCTTCTTCTTCATCGAGGCGATCTTCATCGCGATCTACATCTACGGCTGGGACCGGCTCCGGGGCTGGGCGCACTTCGCGAGCGGGATCCCGATCGTGATCACGGGTATCGGCGGCGCCTTCTCGGTGATCGCCGCCAACTCGTGGATGAACCAGCCGCAGGGCTTCACCCTCGGCGCCGACGGCACGGTCACCGACGTCGAGCCGCTCGAGGTGATCTTCAACCCCGCGGTCGCCTACGAGTTCCCCCACATGCTGCTCGCCGCGTACATGGTCGCGGGCTTCCTCGTCGCCTCGATCTACGCGGTCGGGATGCTGCGCGGGCGCCGCGACCGCTACCACCGGGTCGGGATGCTGATCCCGCTCGCCGTCGCCGCGATCGCGACCCCGATCCAGCTCTTCGTCGGCGACACCGCGGCGCGCGCGATCGCCGAGGACCAGCCGGCGAAGTTCGCGGCGACCGAGTGCATCTACGAGAGCGGCGACGACCAGGCCGAGCACATCGGCGGGATCTGCACCGACGACGAGGTGATCGGCGCGATCTCGATCCCCGGCCTCGACTCGCTGCTGGTCGGCTTCAGCACCGACACCGAGGTCACCGGGCTCGACCAGATCCCCGACGACGAGGAGCCGAAGGCCAAGACGCTGCTCCACCTCTCCTTCGACACGATGGTCGGGATCGGCACCGCGCTGATGGGGCTCGCGGCATGGCTCGCCTGGCTGCTCTGGCGGAAACGCGAGATCCCGACCGGGAAGTGGTTCCTGCGCGCGGTCAGCGTCTCGGGGGTGGGGGCGATCGTCGCGATGTGGTGCGGGTGGATCGTGACCGAGGTCGGGCGCCAGCCGTGGATCGTCTACGGCCACATGCGGGTCGAGGATGCGGTGACCGGGGCGCAGGGCCTCTGGTTCGTGTTCGCCTTGACGTTCGCGCTCTACGTGGCGCTCGGGGTCGCGACCGTGCTCGTGATCCGGGGGATGGCGCGGCGCTGGCGCGATATCGACGAAGAGGATGTTCCCTATGGCCCGGGGCGAGGGGATGTGAGGTGAGACCGCGATGAGCAAGCCCGACGCGATCGCGGTGGTGCTCTGGATCGGGGCGACGCTCTACGCCGTCTTCGCGGGCGCCGACTTCGGGGCCGGCTTCTGGCGGTTGCTCTCTCCGCGCGCCAAGAACCCGGACTCGGTCCGCAAGCGGATCGAGCACTCGCTGGCCCCGGTCTGGGAGGCGAACCACGTCTGGCTGATCTTCATGCTCGTGATCCTCTGGACCGGGTTCCCCGAAGCCTTCGCGGCGGTGATGACGACGCTCTACATCCCGCTCGCGCTGGCGGCGCTCGGGATCGTGCTCCGCGGAGCGGGGTTCGCGTTCGGAAAGGTGATCCCCGACCCGGCGGCTCGCCCCGCGGGCATCGTCTTCGCGCTCTCCTCGATCCTGACCCCGTTCTTCATGGGAACCGTCGTCGGCGCCGTAGCCTCGGGCCAGGTGCCCGCCGACGGCGGCGGCGACCCGACCGCGAGCTGGATCGGGCTGCTCCCGTTCACGGTCGGGGCGCTGTTCGTCATCAGCGGCGCGTACATCGCGGCGATCTTCCTGATCCACGACTCCCACGCCGCGGGCGAGGATCAGAACGCCCGCTTCTTCGCCCGCTGCGCGCTGTTCGCCGGCGCGGCCGCGGGGGCGCTGGCGCTGCTCGGCCTGGTTGCCCTGCACCGCGACGCGCGCTTCGTCTATGACGGGCTCACGGGCCCGGGGCTGCCGCTCGTGATCGCCTCCGCGGCCTGCGGGGCCGCGGTGCTCGGGATGCTGATCCGGATCGCGCGCAGCGGCAGGATCGAGATCCGCGGCATGCGCCCGGCCGCGGTCGCCGCCGTGGTCGCGGTCGTCTGGGGCTGGTTCGTCGCCCAACACCCCTACCTGCTGCCGGAGTCACTGACGATCGAGCGGTCGGCGGCGCCCGACGCCTCGCTGACCGCGCTGCTCGTCGTCTTCGGCGCCGCGCTGGTCTTCGTCGTCCCCTCGCTGGCGCTGCTCTACACGCTGAGCCAGAAGCAGCGGCTCGAGTAGAACAAACATGCAGTGGTCGGACCAGCCGGCCTGCCTCGCCACCCGGCATCCCCGGACGCGAAGCGGAGGAGATGCCGGTTTATGTCACCGGCGCGGCTCCCTGCCGGTGAGCTCGCGGTAGAGCTCGTTCGCCGGGACGCCGGTCAGCGCCGCGATCACGCCCGCGGCGGCGCGCGGCTTGGCGCCCGAGCGGACGAGGCCGCGGAGGGCGTCGACCGCGAAGCCGATGTCGGGGGTCTCGGCGGTCGCGCCGGGGCCGATCACGAGCACGATCTCGCCTCGGACCTCGTCGCGAAACTGGCGCGCGAGCTCGCCGAGTGTGCCGCGGGCAATCTCCTCGTGGAGCTTGGTCAGCTCGCGGCAGACGGCCGCCGAGCGGTCGGGGGCGAGCGCCGCGAGCGCCTTGAGCGAGTCCGCCAGCCGCCGCGGCGACTCGAACGCGACCACGGTCTCGGTCGAGCGCAGGACGCGCTCGAGCTCGCCCGAGCGGCGCGGCAGAAAGCCCTCGAAGCGCCACTTGTGGGCCGGCAGTCCCGAGGCGACCACGGCCGTCGTGACGGCCGAGGGGCCGGGCAGAACCTCGATCTCGAGGTCGCGGTCGATGCAGGCGCGGATCAGGCGGTAGCCAGGGTCGGAGATCCCCGGCATCCCGGCG
This sequence comes from uncultured Solirubrobacterales bacterium, assembly GCA_963817065.1. Classification (GTDB taxonomy): domain Bacteria; phylum Actinomycetota; class Thermoleophilia; order Solirubrobacterales; family 70-9; genus CAWFMO01. The sequence goes on along the minus strand of CAWFMO010000001.1, from coordinate 500,517 downwards.
TCGGAGATCAGCGCGACGAGCGCGCCGCGCTCGATCCGCTGCGCGATCTCACGCGAGCGCTCGATCTCGTTGCCCTCGTGGTTGGAGACCAGCGGCGGCGTGCGGATCTCGAGCAGCTCGAAGAGCCGCCCGGCGCGGCGCGTGTCCTCGCAGGCGACGAGGTCGGCGTTCTCGAGCGTCGAGCGCACCCGCATGCTGATGTCGCCGAGGTTCCCGATCGGCGTCGGGCAGACGACGAGCCGGCCCGCCACTAGCGCCCCACTACTTCCCGAGCTCTTCGAGCGCCATCGTCGCGGCGCCGACCATCCCCGCCTCGGGGCCGAGCTCGGCGAAGACGACCGGGATCTTGTTCATCGGCGTCAGCGCTCGCTTGGCGACTTCCTCGCGCGCCGGGCCGAGCAAGAGCTCGCCCGCGGCCGCGACCCCGCCGCCGACCACGACGACGTCGGGGTCGAAGGCGTTGACGAGCCCGGTGATGTGGGCGCCGAGGTTGCGGCCGATCGACTCGACCACCCCGACGGCGACCTCGTCGCCGGCCTGGGCGGCTTCCGTGACGACCCGCCCGTTGAACTGCTCGCCGGCCGCGAGCGCCTTTCCGAGCGCCGAGTCCGGCGCCTGCTCGGCCGCCTCGCGGCCCTCGCGCGCGAGCGCCGTGCCCGAGGCCATGGTCTCGGCGCAGCCGTAGGAGGGGCAGGCGCCCTGGCACTTCGGCCCGTCGATGTCGATCACCATGTGGCCGAGCTCAGCGCCGGCCCCGGTCGAGCCCCGGTAGAGCTCGCCGTTGATGATCAGCCCGCCGCCGATCCCGGTCCCGATCGTGAGCAGGACCGCGTTCGTCGCGCCCCTCGCGGCGCCGAAGCGGTGCTCGGCGAGCGCCGCGACGTTGGCGTCGTTGTCGAGGAATGCGGGCAGGCCGAGGCGCTCGGAGATGATGTCGCGGAGCGGGACGTCGGTGATCGGCAGGTTGACCCCGGCGACCGCGACGCCGCGCTCGCGGTCGATCGTGCACGGGACGCCCATCCCTACGCCGACGACCTCGGGGCGCGCGTCGCGCGCCTCGGTGATCGCGCTCCCGAGCGCCTCGACGAGCTGGTCCTCGTCCAGGCCCCCGGAGGGCTGCTCCTTCTCGTAGTGGACCGCGCGCTCGGAGTCGACGACCCCGACCAGCATCTTCGTGCCGCCGAGATCGACCCCGATCGCCTCAGGTGCCATCAGGCGGGGTGCGGTTTTGGGGAGGGCGCGATGCGCTATTGATAGCCCATGGCGCCCGAGGGCGACAAGAAGCCCGGCGGGCGCCCGGACTACAAGGTCTACCGCTCGCGGCCGAAGCTCAGCGACCGGGTCAAGAAGCCCGACCTCGCCGGGCTGCGCTCGGCGCGCGACAAGAAGCGCGCCGCCGACTCAGACAAGGGCGGGATGCGGACCTATAAGTCGCGCGGCGGGCTCGGCGGGATCCGCGACCGGCTTCCCTCCTTCGGCCGCGGCGGGGGCGGCCGGGCGTGGTGGAAGTACCTGCTGATCGGGATCGGCGTCTGGCTCGCGATCAGCGTCGTCGCCTTCGGGATCTCGGCCCAGATCCAGAAGTCGAAGCTCCCCGACACGGGCGGCACGCTGACCGGGGGGAACAACATGATCACCGGCAAGGCCAACATCCTCGTCCTCGGCGGCGACCAGCGCGGCGGCGACTTCAGCGGCGACGAGAGCGCCAACACCCAGGCCCCGCCGCGCGCCGACACGATCATGCTCCTGCGCGCCGGCGGCGGCGCCTTCCGCAAGCTCAGCATCCCCCGCGACACGCTGGCCGAGGTCCCTGGCTTCGGCGAGCAGAAGATCAACTCGGCCTTCGCACTCGGCGACGCCGGGCCCGACGGCAACGTCGAGCTGATGACGCAGACGGTCGAGGACTTCCTCGGCATCGACGTCAACCACGTGATCCTCGTCGACTTCGAGGGCTTCGCCGACTTCATCGACACCCTCGGCGGGGTCGAGGTCGACCTCGACAAGCGCCTCTGCGGCGTCGTCGCCGGCGGGCGCAAGAACGGCGGCCAGTCGATCCGGCTCGGCAAGGGCGAGCACACGCTGGACGGCGACCAGGCGCTGCTCTTCTCGCGGATCCGCCAGAACACCTGCAACCCGGCCGAGAACGACATCGACCGCGCCAAGCGCCAGCAGCAGGTCCTCGCCGGGATCAAGGGCCGGCTGACGAGCCCGCTGCGGCTGCCCTACAACTTCATCAAGGGCCCGCTGATCGGCTGGCGGGCGCCGAAGGCGATCATCAGTGACCTCGGCGCGTTCACGATGCCCGAGCTCGCGTTCGCGGCGATCATCGGCGGCGGCGGCGACCAGACCGCGGTGCTCGAGCCGTCGGGGTCGAGCTCGGCCGGCAACCTGATCATCTCCGACGAGGAGAAGCGCCGGAAGGTGAACAACTTCCTCGACGGCTGAGGCGGCTGCAAACCTGCGCCTGGCGTCGTCCTCGGGCAATTGGCTCGCTTACGTACGTTCCGATGTACGTGCGCTTCGCCAATTGCCCTGCGTCCTACCCAGGCTTGGTTTTCGCCGCCTCAGAGCCTGAGTCGCCCTTCGAGGAAGAATCCTTGGAATCTGACTTGGAGGAGTCAGAGCTCGAGTCCTTCGATTCGGACGAGGAGTTGGCGGCTGCGGCCTTGCCCGAACCGTAATCGGTCGTGTAGAAGCCCTTGCCCTTGAAGTGGACCGCGACCGGGTGGAAGACGCGCTCGACCGGCGCCCCGCACTGCTCGCAGACGGTCACCGGCTCGTCGACCATCCGCTGGATGACCTCGAACTGGTGCCCGTTCTCGCATTTGTACTCGTAGATCGGCATCTCGCTGTCCAGCCCTAGTATCACGGCTGACCATGTTCGGCAGCATCTCCAAGGACGAGCACGAGCGGCTGATCGACGAGGGCCGCCACGCGCGCGCGACCGTGCTCGACGCGCGCACGCTCAAGATCGCCGGCGTCCCGATCCGCTTCACCAAGCTCGGCCGGCCCCGCGGCGGCACCCACTCGGTCAGCGCCCACCTGCGCATCGAGCCCGAGGGCGAGGAGCCGTTCGAGGTCACCCAGCGGGTGCGCTTCCCGGAGGACACCGGGCGCGAGCCGGGCGACGAGCTCGACGTCGTCTACGACCCCGACGACCCTCGGAAGCTGATCCTCGACCCGGACTCCTGGGCCGGATCGAAGCCTCGCCGGGCGTGACCCCCTCGCTCGACGAGATCGTGGCGCTCTGCAAGCGCCGCGGATTCATCTTTCCCTCTTCGGAGATCTACGGCGGGCTCGGCTCGACCTACGACTACGGCCACTACGGCGTCCTGCTGCGCAACAACGTCAAGAACGAGTGGTGGCGCTCGATGCTCACCGAGCGCGACGACATCGTCGCGATCGACTCGGCGATCCTCCAGCACCCCAAGGTCTGGGAGGCGTCCGGGCACCTCGAGGGGTTCAGCGACCCGCTGATCGAGTGCAAGACCTGCAAGAAGCGCTTCCGCGAGGACCATCTCGCCGACGCCGAGTGCGGCAAAAAGCCCTCCAAGCACCCCGGCGAGACCGACCAGTGCGAGCTCGGCGAGGCGCGCCAGTTCAACCTCATGTTCGAGACCCACGTCGGCCCGGTCGCCGACGAGGGCTCGGTCGCCTACCTGCGGCCCGAGACCGCGCAGGGGATCTTCATCAACTTCAAGAACGTCATGTCCTTCGCGCGCAAGAAGCCGCCGTTCGGGATCGCCCAGATCGGCAAGAGCTTCCGCAACGAGATCACGACCGGCAACTTCATCTTCCGTACCCGCGAGTTCGAGCAGATGGAGATGGAGTTCTTCACCCCTCCCGACGAGGCGCAGAAGTGGCACGAGCACTGGCTCGAGGCGCGGATGAATTGGTACACCGAGCTCGGGATCCGGCCCGACAACCTCAAGCTCCGCCCCCACGACGAGGACGAGCTCTCGCACTACTCGAGCGCGACCTCCGACATCGAGTACCAGTTCCCGATGGGCTTCTCGGAGCTCGAGGGGATCGCCAACCGCGGCGACTTCGACCTCAAGGCCCACGCCGAGCACTCGGGCGAGAAGCTCGAGTACTTCGACCAGCAGTCGGGCGAGCGCTACGTCCCGCACGTGATCGAGCCCGCGGCCGGCGTCGATCGCGCGACGCTCGCCTTCATCGTCGACGCCTACGACACCGAGGAGGTCGAGGAGCGCGAGCGCACCGTCCTCCAACTCCACCCGCGGCTCGCCCCGGTCAAGGTTGCGATCCTGCCGCTCGTCAACAAGGAGGGGATGCCGGAGAAGGCGCGCGAGGTCTACGAGTCGCTGCAAGCGCAGGATTCCGGCCGAGTACGACGCCGGCGGCTCGGTCGGCAAGCGCTACCGTCGCCAGGACGAGATCGGGACCCCGTGGTGCGTGACGATCGACGGCGAGACGCTCGAGGACGGCACGGTCACGCTCCGCGACCGCGACTCGCTCGAGCAGACGCGGGTCGACCCGGATTCGCTCGCGGATGACCTCGCCTCGCGGCTCGAGCAGCCCTGGCAGAGCCCGAGGCTCGGCTGACCCGCCACAATGCCCGCCTCATGAGCGTTCCCCTCTTCGCAACCAAGCCCGTCCTCGAGCCGCTGCTGCCCGAGGTCGCCGAGGCCCAGCGCCGCGTGCTCGAGGGCGGCAAGTACATCCTCGGCCCCGAGGTCGAGGCGTTCGAGGGCGAGTTCGCCGACTACCTCGGCGTCGCCCACTGCGTCGGGGTCGCCAACGGCACCGACGCGATCACGATCGCCTTGCGGGCGCTCGGGGTCGGGCCCGGCGACGAGGTGATCGTCCCGGCGCTCACCTTCTACGCCAGCGTCGAGGCGATCGTCAACGCCGGCGCGACGCCGGTGCTCTGCGACGTCGACGCCGAGACCTACTGCATGACCCCGGCCACGGTCGAGCCGGCGCTGAGCGAGAAGACGGCGGCGCTGCTCCCGGTCCACCTCTACGGCAACCCGGCTCCGATCACGGAGCTCCGCGAGCTTGCATTCACCCGCGGGCTGAAGATCTGCGAGGACGCCGCCCAGGCCGCGGGCGCGACGCTCGACGGCAAGATGGCGGGGGCGCTCGGCGACGCGGCGACGTTCAGCTTCTTCCCGTCCAAGAACCTCGGCGGCTTCGGCGACGGCGGCGCCGTGGTCACCGACGATGACGAGGTCGCGGCGCTCGCCCGGCGGCTGCGCTTCCACGGCTCCGAGGACAAGGTCGTCCACACCGAGCTCGGCTACAACTCGCGCCTCGACGAGCTCCAGGCCGCCGGGCTCCGCGTCCTGCTCCCCCACCTCCCCGCCTGGACCGGCGCCCGCCGCGCCGCGGCCGCCGCCTACGAGGCCGCCGGGCTCGGCGAGCACCTCAAGACCCCGACCGAGACCGGCGGCGGCGAGTCCTGCTTCCACCTCTATATGGCCCGCACCGAGGACCGCGACCGGCTCGCCGAGGAGCTGGGCGAGCGCGGGATCGGCGCCCGCGCCTATTACACGGTTCCGATGCACCGCCAGCCGGCGCTCGCCGCCTACGCGCCGCCCGGCGCGCTCCCCAACGCCGAGGCCGCGGCCGAGGGCTGCCTCGCGCTGCCGATGGGCCCCGCGCTCAGCGGCGAGCAGGCGGGGCAGGTCGCCGCCGCGGTCGCGGAGGTCCTCGCGCCCGCCGCGCGCTAGTCGATCGTCTACGCTGCTCGGTCGTTTCGACCACCACGGAAAGGAAGCAATGAAGGCCCTGATCACCGGCGGCGGAGGATTCATCGGCTCGACCCTCGCCGACCTGCTGCTCGCCGAAGGCAACGAGGTCCTCGTCATCGACAACTTCGAGACCGGGCGCCGCGAGAACCTCACCGAGCACGAGAACCTGACCGTGGTCGAGGAGTCGATCGCCGACGGCGACGCCGTCCGCAAGGCCTTCGAGTTCATCAAGCCCGACGTCGTCGCCCACGCCGCGGCCTCCTACAAGGACCCGGACGCCTGGGTCGAGGACACGATGACCAACTCGCTCGGGACCGTGAACGTGGTCGAGTCGGCAAAGGAGCACGGCGTCGAGCGCCTCGTCTACTTCCAGACCGCGCTCTGTTACGGCACGAAGCCCGAGGAGCAGCCGATCTCGCTCCAGCACCCGATCCGGCCCGACTCGAGCTACGCGATCTCGAAGACCGCCGGCGAGCAGTACATCGAGCTCAGCGGGATCCCGTTCGTGTCGCTGCGGCTCGCCAACGTCTACGGCCCGCGCAACCTCAGCGGACCGCCACCGACCTTTTACCAGCGGCTGACCGAGGACAAGCCGGTGTTCGTGATGGACACGCGGCGCGACTTCGTCTACGTCGACGACCTCGTCGACGTGGTCACCAAGGCGCTCAAGGGCACCGGCGAGGGTCACTACCACGTGTCCTCGGGCTCGGACGTCTCGATCAAGGAGATGTTCGACGCGGTCACCGACGCGATGGGCGTCGAGCTCGACGAGGAGGTCGAGGTCCGGCCCCGCCCCGAGGACGACGCCGCCAGCATCCTCCTCGACCCCAGCCGCACCGAGAAGGACTTCGACTGGAAGGCGGAGACCCCGCTCTCCGACGGGATCGTCAAGGCGGTCGACTGGTACCGCAACAACAGCGTCGGCGAGACCTACACCCACCTCAAGACCGAAGAGGTCAAGGCCAAGGCCGACTGACGGCTAGGGCTCGATCTGCGGCGTCCTCGCGTCGCGGGTCACGATCAGCTTCAACCCCTCGGGGGTCTTCGAGGTCAGGACCGGATAGAGGGCGCCTCGAGTGGTCGAGACCTCGGGGGCCCTGAAGCTCGGGAACAGGTACGGGACGGCGCCCCCGATCGTGCGCTCGAGCTCGAGGCCGCGCCGGGCCTCGTCCCAGCGGTAGATCCTGGTCTCCATCCGCGGCAGGTAGCCGTCGGTCGGCGAGGTGATCCACTCGTCGGCGCCGTCGCCGTCGACGTCGCGGATGTCCCATAGGTACTCGTCGGAGATCCGGGCCGCGTCCCTGGTCGAGCCCGGCTCGCTGACGTGCAGCGACCAGCGTCGCGCGGCTCCGTGCTCGGGCTCCGAGAAGACGTTGTAGGCGATCCGGCTCGGCCCGCCGCCGGTCAGCACGATCGGATTCGCCGGGTAGGCGGTCCGGCGCGTGAACCAGGTCCGGGCCCGGCGCTTCTCGGATCGCGTCGCCGCGGTGACGGCGGAGAAGAAGCGGTCGTCGACGCGTCCGGGCCGGGCGGTCGAGTAGATCGAGACGTGGCGCTCGTAGTCGGCGAACGCGACGTTGAGGTCGCGGCCGCGCAGGAGCCCCTTCGCCGGCCCCGAGGGGACGAGCAGCGCCTCCGGGCCGACGACGCGCGCGACCTGGAGGTCGGCGAAGAGCGTGAACCCGTCGGCGCCCGAGATCAGGTTGAAGTTGCTGCTCGCCGGATCGCGCGACACCTGCCCGTAGTTGCGCCCGGCGATGCACGGGGTGCCGCCGCAGGCGCGGTTGTCGGGAGAGCGACGGCCGCTGATGTAGCGGGCTTCGCCGCTGGGATGGAAGCGCTTGGGCCGGGGTCCGGCCGCCCGGTACTGCGAGACCCGCTGCAGCCCCCAGGCGACGAGCCGGGTCTCGCCGCCGACCTCGGCGACTAGGCCGTTGAGCGGCTGGCTGCGGCTGAGGTCGCCGCGCGTGGCGCCGCGCAGAATCGGCAGCGCGAACGGTCTCGTCGCCCAGCCGCCGCCTGTGAAAAGGCCGAAATGGGCTCGCTTCGCGTAGGCCGGGGCGAAGGCGAGCGTCGGGCCGGGGCCGAAGAGCACGCCGAGCCCGCTCCAGCGATGGACGTAGGAGCTCGCCGTCGACGGCGCGGGATAGGGATAGTCGGCGGTCAAGCCGAACGGGTTCACGATCTGGCCCGTGCGGCCGCTGAACAGGATCAGGCTGCTCCGCCCCTTGCGCGAGCCCGGAGGGCAAACCTCGGATCCCGCGACCGCCTGGGCCAGCCCGAGGTCCGGCCAGCCGTCCTGGTCGAAGTCGAAGCCGCCGAAAGCGCCGCCGCAGCCAGGGGTCCTGCCGGACCACAGGATGCGGCCGTTCTGGTCGAAAGCCCAGACGGCGCCGTCCGCCGGTCCGTTGGCGAAGTCGAAGCGAAAGCCGATCGCGGTCGTCTCGCCACCGCCGGCGACCGGGTAGAGGACGGTCAGCGGGGTCGTCAGCAACGCGTTGACCGGCGGCGCCGCGGCGGCCGCGTTCGACGCCATCGCAACCAGGCAGCCGCAGGTCAGCAGCGCCAGCGCGCAGCCCCGCCTCATCCGAGCCAGCGGGTGATCTCCTCGCTGACACGCTTGCCCGCCTCGCCGTCGCCGTAGATCGTCGTGTCGGGCTCCTCGCTGCGGCGGCGCTCGATCAGCTCCTCGAGCGCCGCGATCGCGGCGTCGGCGTCGAGCCCGACGAGCCGGTTCCAGCCCTGATCGACGGTCTCGACCCACTCGGTCGTGTTGCGGAGCGTCACGCAGGGAACCTTGTTGAGGTAGGCCTCCTTCTGGAGCCCGCCGGAGTCAGTGAGCACGGCGCGCGCCCCGCGGACGAGCTTCGTGAAGTCGAGATAGCCGAGCGGCTCGCTGACGATCACGTTCGCCCCGGCGAGCGCGTCGAGCAGGCCGGCGGTGTCGAGGCGGGCGCGGGTCCGGGGGTGGGCGGGGAAGACGAGCTTGGTCCCGACCGCGGCCCGCACGAGGACCGTGACCAGCAGCGCGAGGTTGTCGGGGTCGTCGACGTTGCCGGCCCGGTGGGCGGTCGCGAGCAGGTACTCGCCGGGCTCGACCCCGAGCCGCTCGTCCGCGTCGGAGCGCTTGTCGGCGATCGGCCCGAAGGTGAAGGCGATGTCGGCCATCACGTCGCCGACCAGATGCGCCGAGTCACCCCTGCCCTCGGCGGTCAGGTTCTCGACCGCGGTCTCCGTAGAGCAGAGCAGCAGGTCGGAGAGGCAGTCGGCGACGACGCGGTTGACCTCCTCGGGCATCGCGCGGTCGAAGGAGCGCATCCCCGCCTCGACGTGGGCGACCGGGACCTCCTGCTTGGCCGCGACCAGCGCCCCGCCCAGGGTCGAGTTGGTGTCGCCGTAGACGAGCATCGCGTCCGGCGCCTCGTCGGCGACCAGCGACTCGAGCCCGGTCATGATCGCCGCGGTCTGCTCGGCGTGGCTCCCGGATCCGGCCTCGAGCTGGTGATCGGGGGGCGGGACCTCGAGCTCCTCGAAGAAGATCTCGGAGAGCTCGCGGTCGTAGTGCTGGCCGGTGTGGACGAGGATCTCCTCGGCCCCATCGCGCAGGTGGCGCGAGACGGCCGCGGCCTTGACGAACTGGGGGCGGTTTCCGATCACGGTCAGGATGCGCACGGCGGGCATCATGCCCGATGCAGGCGTAGATCCCCGCTCACGCGGGGAGTTCCGTAGCCTCCAGCCTCCTTCCCATGTGCGGAATCTGCGGAGCAATAGACCTCAAGGGGCGTCCCGTTCCCGACCTCGAGCACCGGCTCGAGGTCATGAACGAGCTGATCCGCCACCGCGGCCCCGATGACGACGGCGCCTGGACCCACGAAGGCGGCCACGTCGGGCTCGCCCACCGCCGGCTGAGCATCATCGACATCGCCTCCGGCCAGCAGCCGATGATCGACGAGGCCGGGCGGGCGCTGACCTACAACGGCGAGATCTACAACTACCCGGAGCTGATGAAGGAGATCGGCGAGGGGAGCTTCCGGACCCACTGCGACACCGAGGTCGTCCTCCGCGCCCACGAGCGCTGGGGCCCGGAGTCGCTCGACCACCTGCGCGGGATGTTCGCCTACGCGCTCTGGGACGAGCAGAAGGGCGAGCTCTTCTGCGCCCGCGACCGCTTCGGGATCAAGCCGTTCTATTACACGGTCGTCGACGACGTCTTCTACTTCGCCTCCGAGGCCAAGGCGCTGCTCCCGTTCCTGCCCTCGATCGAGACAGACCTCGACGGGCTCAAGGACTACCTCGCGTTCCAGTTCTGCCTCGCGGGCAAGACGCTGTTCAAGGGGATCCGCGAGCTGCCGCCGGGGCATTTCCTGCGCATCGGCCGCAACGGCGTCCCCGAGCCGCAGCGCTACTGGGAGGTCTTCTACGACATCGACTTCAGCCGCGACGGGGACGCCTACGAGGAGGAGGTCCGCGCGCTGCTCGACGAGTCGGTCCACCTGCACCTGCGCAGCGACGTGCCGGTCTCCTCCTACCTCTCGGGCGGCGTCGACTCGAGCGCCGTCGCCGGGCTCGCCGGGCGCGAGCAGGGCGGGCTGCTCGCCTACACGGGCAAGTTCTCCGAGGACGCGCGCTACGACGAGTCCGCCTACGCGCGGATCGCCGCCGACGAGGGCGGGCTCGACCTGCACGAGATCGACATCGGCGTCGGCGACTTCCTCGAAACGATCGAGGACGTCGCCTACCACATGGATTATCCGGTGGCCGGGCCCGGATCGTTCCCCCAGTACATGGTCTCGAAGGCGGCGGCGCAGGACGTCAAGGTGATCCTCGGCGGCCAGGGCGGCGACGAGATCTTCGGCGGCTACACCCGCTACCTGATCGCCTACTTCGAGCAGTGCATCAAGGGCGCGATCGACGGCACGCTGCACGGCGGCAACTACGTCGTCACCTACGAGTCGATCATCCCCAACCTCGTCGCGCTGCGGAACTACAAGCCGATGCTGCGCGAGTTCTGGAAGGAGGGGCTGTTCGAGGAGCTCGACGCGCGTTACTACCGGCTGATCAACCGCGCCCACCACGTCGAGAACGAGGTCGACGTCGGCCGGCTCGGCGACTACTCGCCGTTCGAGACCTTCCAGGGGATCTTCAACGGCGACAACGTCGGCCACGAGGCCTACTTCGACAAGATGACCCACTTCGACTTCAAGACCCTGCTCCCGGCGCTGCTCCAGGTCGAGGACCGGGTCTCGATGGCCCACGGGCTCGAGTCGCGGGTCCCGCTGCTCGACCACCGCCTGATCGAGCTCGCGGCGACGATCCCCGCCGACATCAAGTTCAAGGACGGCGAGATGAAGCACATCTTCAAGCGCGCCGTGAGCACGATCGTCCCGGGCCAGATCCTCGAGCGCACCGACAAGATGGGCTTCCCGGTCCCGCTCTCGGAGTGGCTCAGCAACGGCGCGCGCGACTTCGTCACCGACATCCTCTCCTCCGAGGCCGCGCTCAGCCGCGACCTGATCGACAACCGCAAGGTGCTCGAGGGGCTCGCGGGCGAGGAGCAGTTCGGCCGCAAGATCTGGGGGCTGCTCTCGCTCGAGCTCTGGCAGCGCGCCTTCCACGACCGCGAGTCCGAGTTCAAGGGCCTGCTCGAGCAGTCTCCCGCGGCCGCACGGAACGCCTAACCTTCCGCACTTCGTGCCCGACCTCAAAGACTCAAAAATCCTCGTGATCGGCGGCGCCGGCTTCGTCGGCTCGAACATCGTCGAACAGCTGCTGGAGCAACCGGTGGCCGAGGTGCGCGTGCTCGACAACTTCATCCGCGGCAGTCGCGAGAACCTCGCCGACGCCGTCGAGGACGAGCGGGTCGAGGTGATCGAGGGCTCGATGGAGGACCTCGACACCCTGCGCGAGGCGATGCAGGGCGTCGATTACGTCTTCCTGCTCGCCGCGCTCTGGCTCTACGAGTGCGTCCACGAGCCGCGCCGCGCGATCGAGGCCAACGTCGTCGGAACCTGGAACGTGATCGAGACCGCGCTCGAGACCGGGGTCAAGAAGGTCGTCTACTCCTCCTCGGCCTCTGTCTACGGCAACGCGCTCGAGACCCCGATGAACGAGGACCACGCCTTCAACAACCGCACGCTCTACGGGGCGACGAAGATCGCCGGCGAGCAGTTCTTCCGTGCGATCTACGAGCAGCACGGGCTCGACTACGTCGGGCTGCGCTACATGAACGTCTACGGCCCGCGGATGGACTACGAGGGCGTCTACGTCAGCGTGATCATGAAGGTGCTCGACAAGATCGACGCCGGCGAGCAGCCGCAGATCCACGGCGACGGCTCGCAGACCTTCGACTTCGTCCACGTCGCCGACGTCGCCCGCGCGAACATCCTCTCGCTGACCAGCGACGCGACCGACGTCAACCTCAACGTCGGCACCGGGATCGGGACGACGATCAAGGAGCTCGTCAACGGTCTGCTCGAGGTCACCGGCTCCGAGCTCGAGCCCGAGTACCAGCCCGGGGAGCAGATGTTCGTCACCGAGCGGATCGGCGGCACCGAGCTCGCCGAGAAGCTGATCGGCTTCAGCGCCGAGATCCCCTACGAGGAGGGATTGCGGAGCGTCGTCGAGTGGCGAAGCGCCGACAAGGCGCGCGCAGTCGAGCCGAGTGCCTAGCGGACAGTCAGGCGACGAGCTCGCCCGCGCTCTGCGGGTCCCGATCACCAAGCCCCTGATCGGCGAGGCCGAGCGCGAGGCCGTGCTCGGGCCGCTCGAGACGCGGCTGGGTCGTCCAGGGCCCGAAGGTCCAGGAGTTCGAGCGCCGCTTCGGCGAGTACACCGGCGCCGAGCACGCGGTCGCGACGACCTCCTGCACCACCGCGCTGCACCTCGCGGTCGCGATCCTCGGCCTCAAGCCGGGCGACGAGGTGATCGTCCCCGCCTTCACCTGGGTCTCGACGGCGAACGTGGTCGAGTACATGGGAGCGACGCCGCGTCTTCTGCGACGTCGAGCTCGAGACCTTCAACATCGACCCGGCCAAGCATCGAGGAGCTGATCACGCCCGAAGACCGTGGGGATCATCCCGGTCCACCTCTTCGGCCTCTGCGCCGAGATGGGCCCGATCTCCGAGCTCGCCGAGCAGCACGACCTCTGGGTCGTCGAGGACGCGGCCTGCGCGCTTCGGCGCGCTGGCAGGACGGCCGCCACGCCGGGACCTTCGGCGACATCGGCGCCTTCAGCTTCCACCCGCGCAAGTCGATCACCACCGGCGAGGGCGGGATGCTGACCACCGCGAACGCCGAGTGGGACGAGCTCGCGCGCTCGCTGCGCGACCACGGCGCCGACCGGACCGACCTCGCCCGCCACGAGAGCCCGCGCGGCTTCCTGCTCTCCGACTTCGACGTGCTCGGCTACAACTACCGGATGACCGACCTGCAGGGCGCGCTCGGCTGCGCGCAGATGGAGCGCGCCGAGTGGATCCTCGACGAGCGCCGCCGGCGCGCCGCGCGCTACGACGAGGCGCTTGCGGAGCTCGACTGGCTCGGCGCCGCCGATCGTCCCCGAGGACAACGTCCACGGCTACCAGTCCTACGTCTGCCTCTTCGGCGCCGAGGTGCCGACCTCGAGCGCCTCGGGCGAGCTCAACGAGCGCCGCAACGAGCTGATGCTGCTGCTGGAGCAGCGCGGGATCGCGACCCGCCAGGGCACCCACGCCGCCGGTCGCTGACCGCCTTCTACGCGAGCCGCTACGGCCTCGACCCCGAGGACTTCCCCGGTCGCGATCGTCGCCGAGCGGCTCAGCCTCGCGCTGCCGCTCTATCCCGGGATGACCGACGAGGAGCAGGAGCTCGTGGTCGAGGAGCTGCTGAAGGCATTCGAGGCGGGCTCTAGCCATGTGCGGGATCGCGGGCGTGCTCGACCGCTCGGGCGAGCCGGTCCCGATCGAGCTCCTGCGGCGGATGAGCGACGCGATCGCGCACCGCGGCCCCGACGGCGAGGGCCAGTTCGCCGACGGGCCCGGTCGGGCTCGCGAACCGGCGCCTGGCGATCATCGACCCGGTACCCGAGGGCGACATGCCGATGACCGACGCGAGCCGGCGATCTCGTGATCACCTACAACGGCGAGGTCTACAACTTCCGCGAGCTGCGCGCCGAGCTCGAGGCGCGCCGGCCACCACTTCCGCACCGCAACCGACACCGAGGTCGTGCTCGACGCCTACGCCGAGTGGGGGCCCGCCGGCGGTCGAGCGCTTCAACGGGATGTTCGCGCTTCGCGATCTGGGACCGCGCGCAAGCGCGAGCTGTTCCTGGCCCGCGACCGCTACGGGATCAAGCCGCTCTACTACGCCGACCTCGACGGCGCCTTCCTGTTCGGCTCCGAGATCAAGTCGATGCTCGAGCACCCGGCGCTCAAGGCGAAGGTCAGCCTCCCGCACCTGCTCGAGTACTTCACCTTCCAGAACATCTTCACCGACGGGACGCTGTTCGAGGGCGTGAAGCTGCTGCCGGCCGGCGCACCACGATGACGCTCCTGCGCGAGGGCGACCGCACGGCGAGGCCCGAGCAGTACTGGGACTTCGACTTCGCCGAGACGAGGACGGGACGCGCGAGGAGGAGTACGAGGAGGAGCTCGACCGCCTCCTCCAGCAGGCGGTCGAGCGCCAGCTCGTCTCCGACGTGCCGGTCGGCGCCCACCTGAGCGGCGGCATGGACTCCGGCACCATCACCGCGCTCGCCGCCCAGTCGCTGCCCTACCTGAACACCTTCACGGTCGGCTTCGACATGACCTCGAGCATCGGGCTCGAGCTCGGCGACGACGAGCGCGTCAAGGCCGAGGCGATGTCCTACCCGTTTCAAGACCGAGCACTACGAGGCGGTGCTCAAGGCCGGCGACATGGAGCGCTGCCTGCCGGCGCTGATCTGGCACCTCGAGGACCTGCGCGTCGGCCAGAGCTATCCCGAACTACTACGTCGCCAAGCTCGCGAGCAAGTTCGTCAAGGTCGTGCTGACCGGCTCGGGCGGCGACGAGCTCTTCGCCGGCTACCCGTGGCGCTACTACCGGGCGGTCGTCAACGAGGACTTCGACGCACTACGTCGAGAAGTACTACCGCTTCTGGCACCGGCTGATCCCGAACAGCGACCTGCCCGGGTTCTTCCGCGCGCGAGGTCTGGGACGAGATCGAGGACCTGCGGACGATCGACATCTTCCGCGCCGCGTTCCCCGACGCCCGCGCTCCGGCAGAGCCCCGAGGAGTACGTCGACCACTCGCTCTACCTCGAGGCGCAAGACCTTCCTGCACGGCCTGTTCGTCGTCGAGGACAAGCTCAGCATGGCCCACAGCCTCGAGAACCGGGTCCCGTTCCTCGACAACGACCTCGTCGACTTCGCGCAGCGGCTCCCGGTCCGCCACAAGCTGCGCGACCTCGAGAACGTCGTCGCGCTGAACGAGAACGAGCCCGGGCCCGAAGACGCAGCGCTACTTCGAGAAGACGCGCGACGGCAAGCTGATGCTGCGCAAGGTGATGAGCCGCTACGTGCCGGACGAGATCACCGAACCAGGTCAAGCAGGGCTTCTCGGGCCCCGACGCGAGCTGGTTCCGCGGCGACAGCATCGACTACGTCGCCGCGACCTGCTCTTCTCGCCGGACGCGGCGATCTACGAGTTCCTCGACCCCGACGGCGTCCGGCCGCTCGTCAACGACCACCTCGAGGGCCGCGAGAACCGCCGCCTGCTGCTCTGGTCGCTGCTCAGCTTCGAGCACTGGTGCCGGACGTTCCTCAAGGAGGGCTCGGCCGCGGGGGCGGCGGCGCGATGAGGGTCCTGGTCACCGGCGCGACGGGTTCGATCGGCTCGCACGTCTGGTCCGGCGGCTCGCGCCCGACAACGAGGTCTTCGCGCTCACCCGGCGCAGCCGCGGCGCGAGCCGGAGGGCGTCGAATGGATCCGCCAGGACCTCTCCCAGCCGCTCGACCCCGCGGCGCTGCCCTGCGCGAGGTCGACGCGGTCGTCCACCTCGCGCAGTCGGAGCGCTACCGCGACTTCCCCGACGGGGCCGAAGACGTGTTCGCGGTCAACGTCCAGAGCACGGCCGGCGCTGCTGCGAGTACGCGCGCGGTGCCGGCGCGCGCGCTTTCGTCCTCGCCTCGACCGGAGGCGCTCTACGCCGAGCCCGGAGCCCGTCGTCCGAGGACGCTCCGCTGACGCACGCCGGCGCCCTACTTCCGCTCGAAGCGGATGGCCGAGCTCCAGGTCGAGAGCTACGCGTCGGAGCTGGGCGGCGTCGATCCTGCGCTTCTTCTTCGTCTACGGGCCGGAGGGCAAGCTGCTCGTCTCGCGGCTGGCCGAACAAGATCCTCGCCGGCGAGGAGATCGTGATCGACGGCGACCCGGGCCTCGCGATGAACCCGATCTACGTCGAGGACGCAGCCGCCGCGATCGAGGCGGCGCTCGGCCTGAGCGAGCAGGCGACGGTCAACGTCGCCGGCACCGAGGTGGTGCGGCTGCGGGAGCTGGTCGAGCGACTGGCGACGGCGCTCGGACGCGAGGCGGTGATCCGCGACGGCGCCGCGACGCCCGGCGACCTGATCGCCGACACGTCGCTGATGCGCGAGCTGCTCGGGGTGACCCCCGAGTACGACCTCGACCGGGGCCTGCAGGCACTCGCGCAGTCTTTGGCCGCCGATCCTGCGGCATGAGCCTCCGCAGGCGCGCGAACGTCCTGCTCTGGCATCTGACCCAAGCGCCGCGGAGGCTGGCGCGAGGCGCCGCCCGAGGATTGACGGCGGCCGGGAGCGGTGTCGCGGCCGGGATCGCATTCACCGGCCTTGCGGCGATCGCCCTGGTGGCTCGCTTCCGCACGGCCTGGCGCCGGCGGACCGGCAAGCGCCCGCGCCTGCTCTGGGGCCCGAGCGCCAACGTCAACAACAAGTACTGGTCGGCGGCGATGCGGGAGCGCGGCTACGAGAGCCGGACCGCGATCGACCTCGAATCGGCGATCACGACGCGGGAGGACTGGGACGTCAGCCTCGATGAGTTTCTCGGCGGCCGCTTCTCCGAGCGGACGCGCCGCTACGCGATGTTCGCCTGGGCGCTGCGCCACGCCGACGCGTTCATGTTCTATTACGACGGCGGCTACCTGCGCGGGAGCCCGCTCGACTGGCACGAGCTGCGGCTGCTGCGGCTCGGCGGCAAGAAGCTGATCTTCTTCCCTTACGGGGGCGACATCGGCCACCCCGATCATCTCGGACGGATGAAGGAGTCGACGCTCGCCGACTATCCGGTGCTGATCGAGCTCGCGCCCGTGATCGAGCGCCGGGTCCTCCAGGCGGTCGAATCGGCCGACGTCAGGATCAGGAACATCACCGTCGGCTACTACCCTGCCTACGACGTCGTCTGGCTGACGCAGCTCGCGATCGACACCAACCGCTGGAAGCCCGACGGCGGCGGCTCCGGATCCGACGGGCGGAGCGAGCCGGTCGTCGTCCTCACCGCCCCCAACCATCGGCGGATCAACGGAACCGAGTTCCTCGAGGACGCCGTCGCGCGGCTCCGCAAGGAGGGGCTGAAGATCGACCTGCGGATCCTCGAGGGGGTGCCGAACGAGGAGATCCGGGCGGCGCTGCGGAGTGCCGACATCGTCGCCGACCAGTTCCTCGACCCCGGCTACGGGATGTTCCCGATCGAGGTGATGGCGGCCGGCAAGCCGATGCTGACGCGGATGAGCCCGATCTCCGATGAGCTCCAAACCGAGGCGCTGCGGAGCTGCCCGCTCGTCGACGCCGACCCCGAGAGCCTGCTCGACCAGCTGCGGCGCCTGGTCACCGACCCGGCGCTGCGGCGCGAGCTCGGCGAGGCCGGGCGCGATTACGCGCTCCAGTTCCACTCCCACGAGGCCGTGGGCAGGGACTGGGAGCTGGTCATCGCCCACGCCTGGCGCGGCGCCCCGCTTCCGGCCCACCTCGTGCCTCCGAGCGCGGCCTAGACTGCCGCCCCCTATGCCGCAGGAATGCCGGTCTTGCGCCGCTCCGCTCAACGTCGTCGCAGTCGATCTCGGAATGGCGCCGATGGCGGCCCTGTTTCCGAGCCGGGACGACTCGGCGCGGATGCCCTTTCACCCGCTGCGGGCCTTCGTCTGCGAACGCTGCCTGCTGATGCAGGTCGAGCAGGTCGCATCCGAGGAGGAGACTTTCAGTTCCGACTACGTCTGGTTCTCGTCCTCGTCGGCCGCCTGGGTCGAGCACGCGCGGGCATTTGCGGACGAGGCCGCCCGATCCCTCGGCCTCGGACCCGAGAGCAAAGTGATCGAGGTCGCGTCCAACGACGGGACCCTGCTCGCGTTCTTCGCCGAGCGCGGGATCGGGGTGCTCGGGGTCGACCCCTCCGAGACCGTCGCCCGGGCGGCGATCGAGCGCGGTGTACCGACCGAGATCGAGTTCTTCGGCCGCGAGACCGCCGAGCGGCTGGCCGCTGAGCGCAAGGCCGACCTGATCGTCGCCAACAACGTGATCGCCAACGTGCCCGACCTCGACGACTTCGTCGGCGGCTTCAAGCTCCTGCTGGGGCAGGGCGGTACGGTCACCGTCGAGACGCTCTCGCTACTGGAGCTGATCGCGACCCGGGGGTGGGACTGGATCTACCACGAGAACTTCTCCTACTTCAGCGTCCACAGCGCGCGCGAGCTGTTCAGCGCCCGCGGCCTGCGGCTCTTCGACGTCGAGGAGCTGCCGACCCACGGCGGCTCGCTGCGCCTCCATGCATGCCACGACGAAGACCAGCGCCCCGCCTCGCCGCGCCTCGAGCAGATGCTCGAGCTCGAGCGCAGCCGCGGCCTGCACGATCTCGAGACCTACCGCGCGTTCGGCGAGGCCGCGCAGGCCGACAGGGACGAGATCGTCTCCCAGCTCAACTCGATCAAGCAGGACGGCAAGCGGATCGCCGGTTACGGCGCCTCGGTCAAGGCGAACACCCTGGTCCACTACTGCGGCCTCGCCGACGGCTTCATCGACTATTGCTGCGACAGCGACGAGAAGAAGCACGGCCGGGTGCTGCCGGGGACCGAGATCGCGATCGCCGGTCCCGAGCGGCTCGAGCAGGATCAGCCGGACTTCGTCTTCATCTTCCCCTGGAACCACCGCGAGCAGATCACCGAACAGCTCGCGTTCGTGGGCTCCTGGGGCGGGCGGTTCCTGGCCCGGACGCCCGAGTTCCGCGCCCTCGACTGAGAGGCGTCAGGTCCAGGCGAGCTCGCCGGGGAAGTCCATCGCCGGCGAGGAGCGCAGCGCCTCGCGCGCGGCGTCCTCTGGGCTCGCTCCGCCGAGCCGCGCCCGCGCCATCGCCTCGCCGACCTTGAGCCCGGCGCTGTAGAGCTCGAGCACCGGGCGCGGGCCGAGCGACGCCGCGCCGTAGCTCTCGTAGGGATACGGGTTGATGCGCTCGGGCAGGTGGCGAAGCCCGGAAGCGCGCAGCGCCGCGGCGTCGACGTTGCCGGAGATCACACCCACTCGCAGGTCGGGGTTCTCGCCGGCCAGGTCCTCGGGTGAGACGACGCCGCCGGGCCCGACCAGCAGGAGCGGATCCGAGTGCTCGACGACGATCAGCGCGTCGTAGCCGGCCGCGCCGGATCCCGAAAGCTCGGCGTAGGGGCGGGCCCCGGCCTCCGCGGCCTCGGATGCGAACCAGCCCACCTCGATCCCGGCCTTCGACAGCGAGTCGCGGATCGACCCCGAGACGGTCGCGTTGCCGCCGAGCAGCAGGACCCTCGTGCCCGCCCCCTCGAGCCCGAGCTCGGTGAGGATCTTGGCCGCGAGCTCTCCGAAGTAGGGCCGCATGTCGCACGGAGGCTCGGTCTCGCGGGTTCCGAGCACGAGTATCCCCCGCTCCCGGCAGGCGTCCAGATCGAGCTCCCCCGGACGGTGTTCCCAGGCTTCGAACATCAACGGAACGACCGCGGTTCCCTTCATCGCCGCCACCGCGTCCGCGTCGATCGGCCTCACGAAGCCCGAGTTGGTGACGATGTCGGCGGCCGCGAACCAGTCGTCGCTGCGCTCGGCGCCGACCTCGACGCGGTCTGCGACGCCCCACTCCTCGGCTTCGCGCCGGGTGGCCTCGGCGACTTCGCCGGCGCTCGCGTAGCTCGAGTCGGCGGTCAGGGCCAGGACCCGCTCGGCGCCGGCGAGCGCGGCGGTGAGCGGCGTCGCGAGATAGGGACCCGAAGCGGCCTCGGTGAGGACGGTGAGCCCGGACAGGTCGAGGTCGAGGCGGTCGATCATCTCGGCCGCGATCGGCTTCTCCCGCATGCGGCGTAGGGTCGCATAAGGCCGCTACGCTGATCCGCCTCATGGGCCGGTTGTCGATCACCCGCGGCCGCGTGCTGCTCGGCGGCGCGCTCGTCGCTCTCGTGGCCCTCGCGGCCACGATGGCGATCTCCTCGGGCGAGGAGTCCGAGGCGAACCAGGCGGAGGAGATCGAGGACGTCGTGACCTCGGTCTCCCGCAACACGACCCAGGGCTACCTCTCGGACGATGTCCCGATCGAGGAGCTGGACCGGCGCTACGAGGCGGGCGAGAGGCTGTTCATCAGCTGCGGGACGATCGTCGGCCTCGCCCGGCGCCAGCTCGAGGAGCGCGGTGTGGAATCAAGGCTGGTCGCGACCCTGACCCGGCGCAAGTTCAACGGCCTCGACGATGGGCACACCTTGTTCGAGGTGCGCGCCGACGACGGCTGGGTGCTCTACGACCTGAGCACCAACCGGGTCGCGGTCGGGCCCGACGGCGAGCCGCTGAGCCTCGTCGAACAGCTGCGCGCCGGCCGCGAGCGCCGCTGGCGGGAGCTCTCCGACGACAAGCTCATCGACCTGCGCGGCACCGGGCCGCGCTTTCACCGCTATATGGAGGAGGCGTTCGTCAAGGCCGGGGTCGACAGCTGGCACGACCGCGTGCTGGGGGTGCCGCTGATCGAAGACCCGCCGGGCAGCGGCCGTTTCGTCTTTCACGACCGCGCGCAGGAGCAGCGGCTCGAGGCCTACAGCCAGTCGTACGAGTGGGTCGACGCTGCGGCCTGGGCCCGCCTGACCGGCGAGGCCTAGTCGGGGCGCCGGGCGAGGACGCTGATCCCGCTCTGGGAGACGTCGAGGTGCTCGACCTCGAGCCCGGCGTCAGCGCTCCATCCGCGCACTTCCTCCTCGGTGTGGCGTGAGGCGTACGGCGGGTGGTACCAGTCGAAGTTGACGAGCATGTTGAGCTGCTCGGAGAAGTCGTCGTTCCAGAAGCACTTCAGGAACGTCCAGTAGATGAGCCGCTGGACGTCGTGCTCGCCCGGCTCGATCCCGAGCAGCGGAACGCCCTTATCGAGCTCGATCTTCGCGTCGAGCTTCGAGAGCTCGCGACCGAGCTCGGTCACCTGTTGGCTGAACTCCATGCACTCCTCGACCGACATCTTGGTCGTCAGCTCGCGAACGTGGGTGTCGGCGAGCTCGCGCATCAGCGCCTTCTCGACGTAGACGTAGACCGCGATGTGACCTCCCGGCCGCAGCAGGCCGGCCAGGTTGGCGAACGCGGCCTTCGCGTCGGGGGTGTGGTGGATGACCTGGTCCGATGAGATGAAGTCGAAGCTCTCGGGCCGAAAGGGCAGCTGCATGATGTCCCCCTGGACGTAGCTGAGGTTGGCGGGGCCGCCGAAGTGACGCTGGGCCTCGAGGATGCCTTCACTCAGATCGAGCCCGACGACGTCGGCCTCGCTGCGGCGCGCAAAGCGCGCGGCGTCGCCGCCGAGCCCGGTCCCGGCCTCGAGCACCGCCTCCCTGCCCTCGAGGAACTTCGCCAGCCCGTCTTCGTCGCCGAAGCCGTAACGCTCGACGTACCACTCGTACTGCTGGGCGAAGCGCTGCTCGAGCTCCTCGGGCGTGACCTGCTTCCACTTCGCCGAGAACGACTCGAAGGTCCCGCCCTGGTCATCGGCGCTCTCCTGCTGCTCGGGGGCGAGCCGCGGGACGCCCTCGCGGACCTCGAACTCGTGTCCGTCGGAGCAGCGCAGCGTTCCCTCGCCGATCTCGCCGTCCTGCGGCTCGGAGCCGTCGAGCTGCAGCGGGAGGCGGTCGTGCGGGCAGACGACGAGGGTGAGCGCGCGGGCCTTCAAGGGGGCGCAATGATGACAGCATGATTCGAGGCGCCCGACATCGCATCAACGTGCTGCTCTGGCACGCCCGGAGGCACGTGAGCAAGCTCGCCAACCGGGCGGGCAGCGCGCTCACCGTCGCCGCCGTCTTCGTCGCGCTCGTGCTTCTCGCGCCGGTCGCGCTCGCCCGCGCCGGCTGGCGCCGGCTGCGCGGGCCGCGGCCTCCGGGCCGCGTCCTCTACGTCGGGCAGTCGTACTACAACGCGTGGTACCTCTCGCGAGAGCTGCGCAAGCTGGGCTGGCGCGCCGACGTGCTCAACTGGGACGCGACCCCCGAGCGCGACCGCTTTCACCACGGCGAGGACTACCGGCTCGAGGAAGGGGGCGAGGACGAGCTGGGACGGCATCTGCGCTTCTACCTCCGCGCACTCGCCACCTACGACGTCTTCCACTTCACCGGCGCCCACAACATGCGCTTCGGCAGCCCGCTCCAGAAGTGGTTCGCGGAGAAGTTCTCGCCGGGAGCTGAGATCCGGGTCCTGAAGCGGTTCGGGAAGAAGGTCGTCTACTCCAACAACGGCTGCCTCGACGGCGTGGCCCAGAGCTCGTTCGCTGCCTGGGGAGATCGACCGGTATGCCTCGACTGCCGCTGGCGAACCCATCCCGAGGTCTGCAGCGACCAGCGCAACCTGGCCTGGGGCGAGTTCCGCAACAGCGTCGCCGATTACCAGATCCTGATCGGAGGCAACCGCGTCGACTTCAACGACGATCCGCACTGCCACGAGGCGCCCGAGTACTACTGCCTCGATCCGGACTTCTGGCGGCCGGACCTCGAGATCCCGTCCGATTACCGCCTCGACCTCCCGGACTCGACGGTCAAGATCTACCACGCCGTCGGCAACTTCGAGCTTCGCAGCAACGGCGAGCGGAACATCAAGTCAACCCACATCTACCTGCCGCTGATCGAGGAGCTGAAGCGCGAAGGGCACGACGTCGAGATGCTCTTCTTCTCCGACGTCCCCAACGACAAGGTCCGCTACTACCAGGTGCAGGCCGACATGGTGGTCGACATGCTCACCTTCGGCTTCTTCGGCGCCAACGTCCGCGAGGCGATGATGCTGGGCAAACCAGTGGTCTGTTATCTCCGCGACGAGTTCCTGGACCAGATCCGCCTCGAGGTGCCCGAGTACGCGGACGAGCTGCCGATCGTCAGCGCCACCCCGGAGACGGTCCACGACGTGCTCGTCGACCTGATCGAGAACCCCGAGAAGCGGCTCGAGATCGGTCGCCGCAGCCGCGAGTTCGCGGTCAAGTGGCACTCCGCCGACGTCGCCGCGCGCCGCTTCGACGAGATCTACAGAAACCTGATCGCGGGCCGCCCGGGGACCGACGACTTTCGGGGTCAGGACACGAGCCGAGCGGCCGTGCCGGAAAAGGCGTGACCCGGAACCTCCGCCGGCGCGCGAACGTGCTCCTCTGGCGCGTGACCCAGGGCGCGAAGCGGCTGGCGAAGGCCGTCGGCACGGGCCTCCGCGCCGCCGGCGCTCCGTTCGCGACCGCGGCTGCTCTCATCCATCTCGTGGCTATGGCACTCGCCGACCGCGTGCGCACGACGCGGAGGCGGCGGGGCGGCTCGAAGCCGCGCCTGATCTGGGGGCCGGTCCCGATCGTCTCGCTCAAGTACTGGTCGCAGGCAATGCGCGGTCGCGGCTACGAGAGCCTCACCTGCGTCAGCCACCACTTTCCGATCAACCGTCGCGAGGACTTCGACGTCTACCGCGACCAGTTCGACAGCGACCGCCGCTTCTTCGCCTGGACGCTGCGCCACGGCGACGTCTTCATCCGCTTCTTCGACGGCGGATACCTGCGCGACACGCCCCTCGAGCGCTGGGAGGCCCCGCTGCTGAGGCTCGCCGGCAAGAAGCTGATCGTCTCCCCCTACGGCGGCGACATCGCCGTTGCGGGCCACCTCGGCTCGCTCGAGCAGCCCCTGTTCGAGGACTACCCCTCGCTGCGAGAGGCGAGCGAAGAGACCAAGGCCCGCGTCCTCCACAACCTCAGGTGGGCCACGCTCAGCATCGCCAACTGGCAGTTCGGCTTCCTGCCCTCCTACGACGTCGTCTGGCCGACGATGCTCGCGATCGACGCCGAGGCCTGGAGCCCGCCGTCCGGGCCGGCCTCGGGCGCGGACGGCCGAAACGGCGCCGTGACCCTGATCCACTCCCCCAACCACCGGCGGATCAAGGGCACCGAGCACATCGAGCGCGCGGTAGAGCGGCTCCGCGCGGACGGCCTCGAGGTCGACCTCCAGCTGCTCCAGGGCGTGCCGAACGACGAGCTGCGCGAGGCGATGCGCGGCGCCGACGTCGTCGTCGACCAGGTGCTCGCGGGGTACGCGATGAACGCGATCGAGGGGCTCGCGCTCGGCAAGCCGGTGGTCACCAACCTGAGCTCGATCCCCGCCCCGGTCCGCGAGGCCGAGGCGCTGCGCGACTGCCCTCTCATCGATACCGACCCCGAGGCGCTCGCGGAGGATCTCCGCCGGCTGGTCGAGAACCCCGCTCTGAGGCGGGAGATCGGCGACTACGGGCGCGAATTCGTGATCCGGCACCACACCTATGAGGCGGTCGGCGAGCAGTGGGAAGAGGTATTGGGCCATGCCTGGAGTGGTGCCCCACTGCAGGGGCCGGACGCTCGGCTGGTTTCCGGAACCTAAGCCCATCCCCGCTAACCTCACGCGGCCTATGGAAGCCTCGAGCGCAGCCCCGACAACCCCGACGGCGTCGGGACCGACGACCGTGATCGAGCCGCCGACGGGCTGGGGGTTCCCCAACCTGCGCGAGATCTGGGAGCACCGCGACCTGATCTATTTCCTCGCGCGGCGCGACATCGTCACCCGCTATCGCCAGGCGGTGGTGGGCAGCTTCTGGGTCATCCTGCAGCCGATCCTGCTCGCGATCGTGTTCAGCATCTTCCTCGGCTTCCTGACCAAGGTCGACGCCCCAGAGGCGATCCCCTATCCGGTCTTCGCCGTCACCGGGATGGTCCTCTGGCTCGCCTTCGTCGACGCCGTTTCGGCGGGCTCGGACAGCGCGATCGGCGGCGAGGCGCTGATCTCGAAGATCTACCTGCCGCGGGCGACGCTGCCGATCGCGGCGGTGATCCCGGCGACGATCGACTTCGCGCTCGGGATGATCGTCGCCCTCGCGGTCATGTTCGCCTACGGGGTCTTCCCGAACGCGATGATCATCTTCATCCCCGTGGTCTGGCTTCTGGCGCTCGCGACCGCGTTCGGCATCGTGCTCTGGTTCTCGGCGCTGCACGTCCGCTACCGCGATATCGGCCAGGTTGTCGCCTTCCTCACCCTCGCCGGCCTCTTCGTCACGCCGATTATCTACCCGATCGAGACGGTCACGGCCAATTTCTCGACCCCCGTCCAGGTCCTCTACGCGCTCAACCCGATGGTCGGGGTGCTCGAGCTCTTCCGCTGGTCGCTTCTCCACCAGGCTTGGCCGGGTCTGCTGCTCATCCCCACGATCGTCTTCAGCACGCTGCTCCTGATCACCGGCGCGATCTACTTCGAGCGCACCCAGCGAAGCTTCGCCGACTACATCTAGATAGATGGCGACGCCGGCGATCCAAATCGAGGACGTGAACAAGCGCTACTACCTCGGTAGCGGTTTCCACGGCAACCTCTCGCAGGCGCTGGAGGCAAAGGTACGGGCGCCGGTGCGGCGTCTGCTCGGGCAATCGGCCAGCCACAAGACCGAGAACGAGGAATTCTGGGCGCTGCGCGACGTGTCTCTCGACATCGCCCGGGGGAGCGTCTTCGGGATCATCGGCCCCAACGGAGCCGGCAAGAGCACGCTGCTGAAGATGCTGGCGCGGATCACGTCGCCGACCAGCGGCCGGATCACGATGCACGGTCAGGTCGGAAGCCTGCTCGAGGTCGGTACGGGCTTCCATCCCGAGCTGACCGGGCGCGAGAACGTCTTTCTCAATGGCGCGATCCTCGGCATGGGCCGCCGCGAGATCGCCGCCCGCTACAACGAGATCGTCGAGTTCTCGGGAATCGAGCAGTTCATCGAGACTCCGGTGAAACGCTATTCGAGCGGCATGTACGTCCGGCTCGCCTTCGCCGTCGCCGCCCACCTCGACACCGAGATCCTGCTGCTCGACGAGGTCCTCGCGGTCGGGGACGCCGACTTCCAGCGCCGCAGCCTCGGCAAGATCGACACCGCGGCCGCCGACGGGCGGACGGTCGTCTTCGTCACCCACGACCTCAACAACGTCGAGCGGCTCTGCGACTCCTGCGCCTGGATCGACCACGGCCGGCTGCAGAAGGTCGGCTCCACGCGCGAGGTCATCTCCGCATACCTGGACACGGTCTCCGACCGGACGAAGGTGGGCGAGTCGGAGATCCCCGACGACATCGAACGAGTCACGCAGGTCGAGGGCGCGAAGATCCGGCGCGTAGCGTCCCTCGGCGCCGACGGCGCGGTCAGCTCGCGGCAGAAGCTCGGCGGGCGCTTCTCGATCCGCTTCGAAGTCGAGGTCGCCAAGCCGATCGAAGCCGCGTTCGAGATCGGAGTCAACAGCTTCCAGGAAGCTCGCCTCGCTACCGCCCACAACGTCGACCACGGTCGACCGAGTGCGCGTTTGACCCCGGGCGTCCACGAGATCCAGGCCGATCTCGACCTCGACCTGCTGCCGGGCGAGTTCACGATCGACATCGGGATCATCGACCACGCCAGTGGGCACTACTACGACCTCCTCGAGCGGGTGCTCCGGCTCACGGTCGACACCGAGCCCCTGAGCCCGAGCGACGGCTACCCGTGGGGCCCGACCGCGGGCAACGTACGCGCCAGCTCCCAGTGGTCGGTAAACGCCGCGGCGGAGGCCAGGCAGCCCGCGGCGAGCGCCACGAGCGCCACCCATGGCGGCTGACCCCGCTCGTCTAGACTGCCCCGCTCGATGAAGGTCCTGATCACCGGCGGGTCGGGCTTCCTCGGCTCCCACCTGGCAGACCGTCTGCTTTCGGAGGGGAACGAGGTCCTGGCCCTCGACAACTACGAGACCGGTCGCCGCGAGAACCTCGCCGACCAGGAAGGCCTGACGGTCGTCGAGGGCTCGATCGCCGATCGCGCGCTGCTCGACAAGACCTTCGCCGACTTCAACCCCGACGTCGTCGCCCACGCCGCGGTCTCCTACAAGGACCCCGACGCCTGGGAGCAGGACATCGAGGTCAACGCGCTCGGCACCGTCAACACGCTGCGCGCCTCGCTCGCCAACGACGTCGGCCGCTTCATCTACTTCCAGACCGGGCTCTCCTACGGGATCCACCCGGATGAGCAGCCGATCACGTTGAGCCATCGACAGCCCGGCGAATCGAGCTACGCGATCGCCAAGACCGCCGGCGAGCACTACGTCGACCTCTCGGGGATCGACCACGTCACCTTCCGGATCGCCAACGTCTACGGCCCGCGCAACATCTCCGGCCCGGCGCCGACCTTCTACTCCCGCCTCAGCAAGGGCCAGCCCTGCTTCGTGGTCGACTCGCGCCGCGACCAGACCTACGTCGACGACATGACCGACCTGCTGATGATGGCCGTCAAGGGGACCGGCGAGGGGACCTACCACGTCGGATCGGGCTCGGATCGCCCGGTCAAGGACATGTTCGACCTGATCGTCGAGGCGATGGGGGTCGAGCTCGACTACGAGGTCGAGGTCCGCGAGCGCCCCGAGGACGACGCCGCGACGCTGCTGCTCGACCCGACGCGGACGACCGAGGACTTCGGCTGGGAGCCGAAGATCGCGATGGAAGAGGGAATCCCGAAGACGGTCGCGTGGTACGAGGAGAACCCGCCGGGTGAGACCTACACCCACCTCAAGGCGGAGGAACTGAAGGTCAAGTAGCCGTGTGCGGGATCGCGGGAGCGACCTCGCCCTCGGGTATCGATCCCCTGCTGTTGCCGGGGATGGGCGACGCGATCCGCCACCGCGGGCCTGACGGCGAGGGCTACATGCTGCACGCGCCCGGCGGCGAGATCCGCCGCTTCCACGGGCAGCGGCCGGGGCCCGACGAGGCCCCGGCGACGGTCGGCTTCGCCCACCGCCGGCTCTCGATCATCGACCTCAGCGAGGCGAGCGACCAGCCGATGGTCTCCGAGGACGGCCGGCTCGCGCTCGCCTACAACGGCGAGCTCTACAACTACGTCGAGCTGCGCGAGGAGCTCGCGGCCGCCGGGCGCCCGGCGCGCACCGAGGGCGACACCGAGATCGTCCTCAACGCCTACGCCGAGTGGGGGCCCGCGTGCCTGGAGAAGTTCGTCGGCATGTGGGCGCTCGCGATCCTCGACACGCGCGACGACACGCTCTTCCTCTCGGTCGACCGCTTCGGGATCAAGCCGCTCTTCCACACGGTGGCCGGCGGCACCCTCTACTTCGCCTCCGAGATCAAGTCGCTGCTGAGCGTGCCCGCCGTCGCCCCCGAGCCCGACGAGGACGTCGCGCGCAAGTTCATGCTCACCGGCCGCGTCGACGAGAGCCCCGAGACCTTCTTCGCCGGGGTCGAGCGCCTGCCGCCGGCCCACTACGCGGTCGTGCCGCTCGACCGCGCCGAGCCGGTGCGCCCGCGTCGCTACTGGGAGATCCCCGAGCAGAGCTTCCGCGGCTCGCGGCGCAAGGCGGCGCGCGAGTTCGCCGAGCGCTTCGAAGAGTCGGTCCGGGTCCACCTGCGAAGCGACGTCCCGGTCGGGACCTGCCTCAGCGGCGGGCTCGACTCCTCGGCGATCGTCTGCGTCGCCGAGGAGCTGCGCGCCGCCGGCCGCGTGCCCCAGTACGCCCACCACGGCTTCGGCTACCTGCCCCAGGACAGCGAGTACTCCGAGCGCGGCTTCATGGAGGAGGTCGTGCGCCGGACCGGGCTCGAGATGACCTACGTCCAGCCCTCCCACGACCAGTTCCGCGACGCGCTGCTCGAGATCGTCCGCCGCCAGGACGAGCCGTTCCCCTCGACCAGCATCGCCGCCCAGTGGTTCGTCTTCGGCGCCGCCCGCGAGGCCGGGCTCAAGGTGATGCTCGACGGCCAGGGCGCCGACGAGGTGCTCGGCGGCTACCTCGGCTTCCTGCCGCTGATCGAGCAGATGAAAGAGCGCAACTCGCCGCGCATGCGGCTCGCGCGGTTGCGGGGCACAGCGCCGCCGCCGCAGGACCCCGAGGCGCCGATCCCGGATTCTGCGACGACCGCGGTGCTCTCGCCGGCGCTGCGCGAGCGGTCGAAGCTCGGCGACCTGATCGGCCCCGAGTACGGCTCGCTCAACGAGGTCCTCGCCGCCCACACGACGACGATCGGCATGCCCTCGCTGCTCCGCTTCGAGGACCGCAACTCGATGGCGCACTCGATCGAGGCCCGGGTCCCGTTCCTCGACCACCGGTTGGTCGAGTTCGCCTTCTCGCTCCCCGGCAAGCACAAGATCGACGACGGCGAGACGAAGGCGGTCCTGCGCCGCGCGCTCGAGGGCACGCTCCCCGAGTCGATCCGCACGCGCAAAGACAAGATCGGCTTCCGCGCCGAGCCGAGCGCGACCTGGGAGCTCGCCGAGCGCAACCGCGACTCGCTGCTCGCCGACCGGAGCGGCTACGAGGAGCGCTGGTTCGACCGCGGCGGGGTCGAGGCGCTGCTCTCCTCCGGGCGCTCCCCCGACACCGAGTTCATGCTCTGGCGCGTGCTCAACACGAAGCTCTGGCTGCGGACCTTCTGGGGCGACGACGCCGCCCCGCTCTCGGCATGAGCAACCCCGCGACGCTCAACGTCTACAGCCTCGTCCAGCACCCGCTGCGCTCGACCGCCCACGACCACCTCTACGCGCTGCGCCGCCACGGGCGCGGGACCCAGGTCTACCTCAACCTCGGGGTGCGCAAGGTGCCGCGCTGGATCGCGCGCGCGAGCTGGGACGCCGTCGTCTTCCACACGACGTTCTTCTCCCACCGCTGGGCGCCGGGCGCGTTCGAGGCGCAGATCGCTGCCGCGGAGCCGCTGCGCGGCCTCGGCGAGGTCAAGGTCGCGCTGCCCCAGGACGAGCACGTCCGCACCGCGCTCCTGCGCAAGTTCATCGAGGAGTTCGAGATCGACCATGTCTTCTCGCTCGCCGCCGAGTCGGAGTGGGGAAAGATCTACGAGGGCGTCGACCGCGAGCGGGTCGGCTTCTCGACCGCGCTGCCCGGCTACCTCTCCGACGACACGCGCGAGCGGATCGAGCGGATCGTCGAGGACGGCGGCGAGCGCTCGGTCGACATCGGCTACCGGGCCTGGAAGGGCGCGCCCTGGCTCGGGCGCCACGGGGTGCTCAAGTACGAGGTCGGGGCGAGGGTCGCCGAGGCGGCCCCGGCCCACGGCGTCTCGACCGACATCTCCTCGAGCGACGACGACGTGCTCACCGGCGACGACTGGTTTCGGTTTCTGGCCTGCGTCCAAGTACACGCTCGGGGTCGAGGGCGGCGCGAGCCTGATCGACGAGGACGGCAGCCTCCAGGAGCGGGTCGAGCGGTTCGTCGCCGAGCACCCGACGGCCGGCTTCGACGAGATCGAGTCCGCCTGCTTCCCGGGCGAGGACGGCGAGGTGAGCTACTTCGCGATCGGCCCCCGCCACATCGAGGCCTGCGCGACGCGGACCTGCCAGGTCCTGATCGAGGGCGACCTACCAGGGCGTGCTGCGCGCGGGCGAGCACTACATCCCGCTGCGCGCCGACTTCTCCAACCTCGACGAGGTGCTGGAGACCGTGCGGCAGCGACGAGGAGCGCGAGCGGATCACCGAGGCCGCCTACCGCGACGTGATCGCCTCGGACCGCTACACCTACGCGCGCCTGGTCGAGGAGATCGAGGCGGTGACGCTGGCGGGCGTCAGCGGAGGCGGAGGGCCGGCCCGGCGCGGCTCGCCGCCGCGCGGGCCCGGATCGCCGACCGCCTCTCGTGGTGGCGCGTGATCTACCGGCTCCGCGTGCGGCCGAAGATCTACCGCTTCATCCCCCACTGGCTGACGCCGTACCTGCCCCAGACGCTGATCCCCAACGTCTGGCGGCGGCTGCGCGGCGCGGGCCGCTAGCCTGCCCGACTCCGTGGCCGAAGAAAGCAAGATCAAGGGCGGCAAGGCGCTCGTCGTAGGCGGCGCCGGATTCGTCGGCTCGAACCTCGTCAAGCAGCTCCTCGAGCTGGACGCCGGCGAAGTGCTGGTGGTCGACAACCTGCTCTCCGCCGAGCGCGAGAACCTCCCCGACGACGAGCGCGTGACCTTCGTCGAGGGCTCGATCTCCGACGACAAGGTCCTCGCCGACCTGCCGACCGACCGCGAGTGGGTCTGGCACCTCTCGACCTTCCACGGCAACCAGAGCTCGATCGAGTTCCCGCTCGAGGACCACGAGAACAACCTGATCACGACGCTGAAGCTCTACGAGCGGCTGCGCGACTTCGACGACCTGAGCAAGGTCGTCTACTCGGGCTCCGGCGGCACCGTCGCGCCGAAGACCTTCGACGAGGCGAGCGCGACCGACGAGGAACAGCCGATCAGCATGAGATTGGACAGCCCGTACCAAATCTCCAAGATCGCGGGCGAGTTTTACTCGGCCTACTACTCGAGCCGCCACGGCATGCCGATCTCCTGGGTGAGGTTCCAGAACGTCTACGGCCCCGGCGAGGTCCTCGGCGCCGGCCGCTGGCGCGGCACCAACACCGTCTGGCGCAACGTCACCCCGACCTTCGTCTACAAGGCCCTCAAACAGGAGGAGCTCCCGCTCCAGAACGGCGGCATCGCGACCCGCGACTTCATCTACGTCGAGGACATCTGCCGCGGCCTGATCGCCACCGCCGAACGCGGCGAGCCCGGCGAGGTCTACAACCTCGCGAGCGGCGACCAGGTCACGATCAAAGACCACGCCGAGGCGATCAACGAAATCGCCGGCAACCCCACCCCGATCTCAATCGAGCCGGCCCGCGATTGGGATCACTCGGGGAAGCGGTTCGGGAATCCGACCAAGGCGCGGGAGCAGCTTGGGTTCGAGGTGCAGGTGCCTTGGCGGGAGGGGTTGGAGCGGACGGTTGAGTGGTCGCGCGAGAACCTTGAGTGGATCGAGAGCTGCATTGAGAAGCACCGGGATCGGCTGGCCGAGCTTCGAGGGCCGGACGGACCCGGGGCTAGCGCCCGCGCGCTAGCGGCTATTGATTTACAGCTAGCGGGGATTGCTCGGTAGACCGTCGGGCGACTAATTTCCGAGGAGTTGAGAGTCCGACGCGTCCTTCAACAGGAACCCGTCATAAAGTGGCCGTTGGTGCATTTCTGGAGGCTCCGACCAAAGCGCTCAGCGTCGCGGCAAACACAGAGTCGGCTGCGGGCGGAATGGACTGCTGGGTCGTTAGCCTATCGACAATTTCGCGTGCGCGCTCGGCTCCGAGAACTACCACCACTTTCGATCCCGGTAGCGGTCTCAATCGCGTTGTTGATCGCTCCCTTTGTCGCTGGCATCCATCAGCAGCTGCCACCCTGGTTCGACGGCGCCTGGCAAGTCACGGGAGTTTTGATTGGTTTCGGTCTTGCGCTTTTCGTCTTCCTTATGCAGTCATCGGTTGACCGGAGCTTCCGCTCCTTTCCGGTCTTCAGGGCTCTCGTTAGGGACGCGACATTGGAATGGCCGCTTGGGTTTGGATTGGTATTCATCGTGTATGTCGCCGCCGCGAGCCGCTGGGCTGATCACGACGGTTCGGAGATCGCAGCTTGGGCGAATGACCTCGTACTAGGCGTCTTCGTAATTCAAGCGATCCTCTTTGCTCGAGCGTTCGTTCGGGGTGTGAGGCTTCTTCCCACCACGGGACTCGTGGACCTAATGGGAACAACATTTCAGGAAGC
The DNA here is from genome assembly GCA_963817065.1 of uncultured Solirubrobacterales bacterium. Classification (GTDB taxonomy): domain Bacteria; phylum Actinomycetota; class Thermoleophilia; order Solirubrobacterales; family 70-9; genus CAWFMO01. The sequence continues at coordinate 467,793 of CAWFMO010000001.1, read as the reverse complement.
AGCTCGTGAAGCGGTGTGTCGGGTGCGCGAGGGGAGGGTCAGCTCCCGGTTAATGGAAGCCGCCTGTGATGAGGCAGGGGAACCCAATGTGACAGCGGGATTCTCATTCATCGGCCGCGGAGTGCCTCCCGACAAATTCGGTGAGGTCAAGGACATCGACCTCAACCTCCCTGCGGCACTTGCATCACAACACCTCGCTGGGAGGGTGGCGTTGACGGCTAGCATCGGCGACCCCCTCGGCGACGGAAGCGAGCTTGCGCGGGTCGATCGCAATCTTGAAAGCTCCGTCAATGACTTGGTGCGCCGCGGCGTAGCCGTCGCTAGACGTCGGCAGGATCCTGAGACGCGAGCGATCTTTCGGTGAGGCCCTTGACTTCGTCAGGCGCGCACAGGAGTCACGATCGGCTACCGACCTGGATGCAGCCAAGGACGTCATCGTCTCTGCTTTTAGCGCGATGGCCGCGTCATGGATTGAGTTCGGCCTTTCGTACGACAGCTCGACGGTACCGAGCATTCTGCCGATCTCTCTCGAGGATCAAATGATGGAAGACCTAAGAGAACTGGCGACAGAGATCATGGGAAGCGGGGATCCCCGTTTTTATGCAGGCGCTATCCGAGCTCTCCTATCGATTGATGTGGGAGGGAATCGAGCTTGATGCGCCTGCTCTTCGATCAGGGCCTCGGCTTGAGCCAGGCACAGGCCTACGCACTGAAATGACCCTCGATGAGCTATCTCGCAGGCTGGTCGCTGAGCAATCGGTTTCCACTCCGATTGACCTCGACCGTACGCTGGTTCTGAGACTTGGTAGTGCGGACGCTGGGTCTGCCGAGCGCATTCGGTCGGCGAGCTATTTGCAGAGATTGGCACCCGGAATTTCCGTCATTCTCAAGCGCCTCGTGGAAGGCGGCCTGTCTGATCCGTACCTACAGGCTCTCAACGACTGGACGGCAGCCCGCCGTCATTTCTCGATCGGTGACGTCGAAGACCTTCGATTCCGAATCGCGCATGGTGATGACCAGGTCAAACGGGAAGCTGAGACCGAGCTGGCTGAGATCGAGCCCATCCTGGAGGCAGCCGACAAAGCCGAGCGCGCCCGCGCATCAGCACTGATCCAGCTCGGCGGTTGGATCGCAGGACAGATTCGACGCGATCGATCTCGCAAGTCAGCACTCTTGCCCTTCCTTGCACCGCTGCAGAGCGTCGTCGACGTTTCAACGGTGGTGGATGTCCTTGTGGACGCGATGTCCAACCGGACATTCGGACTGTTAGACCGTTGGTACAACGAAGAAATGGTTTCCGCGGGTGCCACTAGCTGGTCGGGCGATCGAAGTGAAGACGGTGAGTATTGGTCAGTTCTGCTCCTATTGAGAAGCGCTCGGGGAGAGGAGCAGCTCTCCGTTCCCCCTGAGCGAAATGCCGACTGGGCGTCCACTGAGATTGGCCGCCTTGTGGATGAAGTGCTCTCGGACGCCGACCTCTGGCGAGAGTTCCTTCCAACCGCGCCAGACCTTGAAACGCAGGCAACTCTGATTCGAAGCGCATGGCAGGGGGCTGCCGAGCGAAGGTCATCGCTCGACCGAGAGGAGGTAGCGACAGCAGAGCTTGATCCGTCTTCGGTTGCAGCCTTTGTTGGTGAAATCTATAAAGGCTTCGCGCAGGCGAGAATTGTAATGACCGCGTTAGATCAGTACGGCAGGGTCGCACGCGAAGTCAGGCCGGCTGCGTTTGCCGCACGTGCACGAGTGATTCGCGAAGTCCTTCCGAAGGAGTGGTTCGTCCGACAAGTCGAAGTTGGGACTGTCGGTCGAGATTTCGGAGCGTCGATGGCCAACGATCAAGACCAGGTCCTGTTCGAAGAGATGCTCCAAAATGTCGGTGCCCAGCAGCCCAATGCTGATGCAGACCTACCAGTCGCCTTGTCCCGATTGATTGCCGACTGGCAAGGACGGTTCCGCCGGCTACCGATCGTCCTCGCGCCAGATACAGCCGGTGTCAGGACAACCCTGTTCGGATTCGAGGATTTTGATCCGCGCCCAGTCAGCGAAGGTCCTTCATTCGGTCGTCTCAATGGTGCGGATGTCTTCTTGGTCCATGTCGACAAGCCATCCCCAGCCCTTGTTGCCGACCCACACGCATTGACCATTCGAGAATTCGAAGACTCGCACGGCGTGCCGATTCGGGTCAACGTGCGCGAGATAGATCAAGATCTGGCTCGCGATTTCATCGAGCGGGGTTTCACATTTCGGGATGAGGACGAGTCAGAGGACGTGGACGTTCGGATTCGACGCCTGATAGACGAGCGAGTGATCGTCGACGTCCGAGTAGCCCATGAACTCATTGCTGAACCTTCCAGGCTGGCGGCCCTCAACCAGGAAGATTCTGAACCCCCTGCGTAGTCCGGTGACAACTGACGTGCATCATTTGGGGCCCATCAGCCTGTCCTGAGTGGGTTGCCCTCATGGGTCTGACCCCAAATCTCCACGCAAGTGACGCGCTTATGGAGTCTGACCCCGCTCCTCCCTACGTCGGTTCTACCACCGGAGCAAGCCGTCGAAGTTCCTCCACTGTGAGCCATGGGCGTCGCACGTGAAGCATTCGATGACAGTTCGAGCACAGGAGGGCCAAGTCGTCCAGCTTTGTTGCCTCTCCCGGCTCGAGCTCAGAGACTGGCCGGGTGTGGTGGCACTCGATGAAGCCAGCTCCGCGGGGGCCGTAGGTCGATGCGAAGTCGAATCCACATGCTTCGCAAGCCAGTAGCCCCGTCTCCTCTAGGACCTGGGCCTTCCTGGCCTGAATAAGTTTTCGATTCCTCTCTCGGACACGATGCACCCGTGTTAGTACCCGCCCTTCCTCGGCTTCGGTTATCTGCTCCTCGTCTTCGCTTGCCTCAGCGGGCGAAATGCCATCTAGGTTTTCGCGAATGGACTGGGCAACTCGCTGAAGGCGGGCTCTATCTCCAGCAAAGTCATCCCAGACGGCCTGGTCACCCTTGCCCCCATGGCTCATGCCCCCAATCTCGCTATTGGGATCGAGGGACGCAAAGTTGTAGATCTTGAGTTGGACCCCGTCGGCGTTTCGGAACCTCGGATTCTCGGCCAGTTCTGGTTCGATCGGAATCGATCTTAAGACTGCACTCAGCTCGCTGACTGCTTCCCGCGACGGCGTTCGGCCATCGCGGTCATATAGAGCAAAGGCAAGAATCAGCTCGTCCCTCAACCAGGCACGTTTCCTGGATGTCGGTGACAAATCGAGCAGCTCCGCATTCTCTTGGGGTCCCTCGCGGAGCTCCTTGATGCGATCGATGCCGCGTTGGGTGAGCGGATACACAGTCCTCTGACGGCCCTCAACTATCCGGACTTCCTTCGATGCGAGCTCCCGTTGCTCAAGCTCCCAGCCGTACTGCCACGGAATCGGCGATCCATCTTCCTCGAGAGTCACCCCCACCCGTAAGGCTGAGCCGGTGGGACTTAGACGCAACAGACGCTGTGTGCTCTCCGAAGTGAGAGGGATCGACGGGTCCGGGTTACGGGTGCTGGCCTCCAAGGGCAGCTAGGCGCTGACGGTCTTCTCCGCCTCCGGCAACGCCGAATGCCACGCCCACAACCGCCGAACCCCCTCCTCGAGACTGACCTCCGCCTCGAACCCAAGAATCTCCCGCTGCTTGGTCAAATCCGGCACCCGCCGCAACACGTCCTGGTAATCGCGCGAGAAGCTCTCGTACGGGATCAGCTCGATCTTCGGCTCCCCGCCGACCCCTGACAGCTCGTGCATCAACACCGCGAGGTCCTTGATCGAGATCTCGTTGTCGCTCCCGATGTTGATGATCTCCCCGTTGGCCTCCGGCCGCTCGATCGCGCGCGACGTCGCCTCGACCATGTCGTCGATGTGGGTGAAGCAGCGGGTTTGGGAGCCGTCGCCGTGGACCTCGATCGGCTTGCCCTTCGAGATCGCCTCGAGGAACACCCCCTGCGGCCCGCCCCACCAATTCAAATACTGGCGCTCGCCGTAGGAGCCGAAGTAGCGCAGGATCGTGACCGGGAGGCCGTACTCGTCCTGGTAGGCGAAGGCGAAGTGCTCGTCGGTGAGCTTGGTGACGCCGTAGGACCAGCGCGGGGTCGTGCTCGGGCCGATCACGAGGTCGCCGTCCTCGCGGAAGGGGAGGTTGGGATTTCTTCCGTAGACGTCCGAGGTGCTGGCGAGGACGAACTTGGCCTTGCTCTGGTGGGCGACCTCCAGGGCGACGCGGTTGACGGCGATGTTGACGGTCAGGTTGTCGAGCGCGCTGCCGTAGCGGGGGATCTTGGTCGCGGCGAGGTTGACGACGACGTCGGCGCCCTTGCCGAGCTCGAGCAGGTGCTCGAGGTCGCGGCAGTCCATCTCGACGAACTCGAAGTCGTCGCGGCCGATGTTGTGCTCGATCACCTCGGTGCGGCCCTTGCTGAGGTCGTCGCAGGCGATCACCTCCCAGCCGCGCGCGAGCAGCGAGTCGCCGAGGTGCGAGCCGATGAAGCCCGCCCCGCCTGTCAGCAGAGCCTTCATGAGAGCGCCAAGCGTACTGACGAGCCGGAACGCTGTGCTCGATAATCGCCCGCTTGGCTGCGAAGACCATCGTCTCGGTCACCCCGATGGGGATCGAGCGCGACAGCAGGACCATCAAGCAGGCCACCTCCGTGGCCCGGTTCGGGCATCGATCGATCGTCGTCGAGGGTGAGAAGAGCTCCTCGCCGCCGCTCGACGCGGCCTTCGAGCTGATCACGGTCGACGGCGCCAAGCCGGCGTGGGGGGCGCAGGGATCGGGCGGGGCCGATTCGGATGCCGAGGACGCCGAGAGCGCGGAGAAGCCGACGTGCCGGCGACGGCCTTCGGGCGCGCCAAGCGCCGCGCCGGCGTCCGCCTGCTCCACGCGCGCGCCCGCGGCCACGCCTTCGGCGCCCACTACGACTGGAACGCGCGCACCCACCGCTCGCTGCCGCCCGCCGACCTCTATCTGCTCCACGGCTACAGCCAGTACCCGGGCGTGAGCTCCGCGGCGATGCGCCGCCACGTCCCATTCGCCTATGACGCCCACGACGTCTACTTCGAGCTTCGCCCCGACCAGGACTTCCTCTGGCAGGGGACCTGGGAGAAGCTCGAGCGGCGCTGCGCGCGCTCGGCGGCGGCGTTCTCGACCGTGAGCGACGGCGTCGCCGAGGTGCTCGAGCACCGCATGGGCCGCCGGCCGGTGACGATCCGCAACTGCCACGACCTTCGCGTCGACCGCGCGGTGGAGAACGGGATCCGCGAGCGAACCGGCGTCGCCGCGGACGACTTCCTGCTCGTCTCGATCGGCAACGACAAGGACGGGATGGCGGTCGAGCAGGCGCTGGAGGCGGTCGCCTCGCTGCCGGAGCGCTTCCACGTCGCCTTCGTCGGGCGCGGCTACGAGGGCCACGCCGAGCGCGCCGGCGAGCTCGGGATCGCCGAGCGGGTGCACCTGATCGGCGCGGTGGCTCCGTCGGAGGTCGTCAGCCTCGTCTCGGGCGCCGACGCCGCGGCTGTCCTCTACCTGCCCCTGACCCGCAGCTACGCCAACGCGCTGCCGAACGGGTTCTTCCAGGCGATCGGCGCGGGCCTCCCGGTCCTCTACTCGCCGCGGCTCGGCGAGGTCGCCGCGATCGCCGAGCGCCACGGGCTCGGGATCACGATCGAGCCCGACGACCCGGCCTCCATCGCCGCGGCGATGCGGCGCCTCGGCGAGGACCCTGCCGAGCGCGAGCGGCTCGCCGCCGCCGCCCGCGAGGCGGGCGAGACGGAGAGCTGGGAGCGCGAGGAGCAGCGCTTCTCCGACTACATCGAATCGGCGCTGGCATGAGCACCGAGATGACGACCACCGCTCCCGTGCAGACCGGCGGCGTGCTGCTGCTCTACAACCGTCCGCCGCGATTCGTCCCCGACGCCTCGAACGTGGTCGAGAACATCAACTCGTTCGGGCGCCATTCGAGCCACCCGGTCGTCAACGTCAACACCAACTTCGGTTTCCCCCGCGGTCTGCGCAAGGTCCAGTTCGGGGCGATCCTCGTCCACTACTCCGTCTTCGCCAGCGGGCCGAGCCCCTATCTGCTCGACGAGGGCTTTCGCGAGCTGCTCGCGACCACCGACGCCTACAAGATCGCCAGCTTCCAGGACGAGCACCACTGGTGCCGCAAGCGCTTCGCGTTCCTGAACGAGTTCGGGTTCGACTGCGTGTTCACGATGCTCGAGCACCCCTACGACGAACAGGTCTACGGGGAGCACACCGGGGTGACGAGGTTCGTGCCCAACCTGCCCGGATACGTCGGCGAGGAGCTGATCGAGGCGGGCGAGAAGTTCTCGACCCCGGCCGAGAAGCGCCACATCGACATCGGCTACCGGGGGCGGCCGATCGCCCCGTACATGGGGCGCGGGGCGCTCGAGAAGCGCGAGATCGGCGAGCGCTTCCTCGCCCTCGCCGAGGGGCGCGGGCTCACGCTCGACATCAAGATCGGCGAGGAGGACCGCCTCTACGGCGACCACTGGTACGAGTTCCTCGCCGACTGCCACGGCTTCCTCGGGTCCGAGTCGGGGGTCTCGTGCTTCGACATCGAGGACGAGGTGCTGGGCGAGTACACGCGGCTGGTCGCCGCCGGCAAGGACCCGACGATCGAGGAGCTCGAGCGCGGCGCGCTCGGGCGCTGGGACGGCAACATCCCCTACCGCACGATCAGCCCGCGCCACTTCGAGGCCGCGGCGCTCGGGGTCACCCAGATCCTCTACGAGGGCCGCTACTCGGGGGCGATGGAGCCGATGGTCCACTACATCCCGTTGAAGAAGGACTTCTCCAACCTCGACGAGGTGATCGAGCGCTTCAACGACGCCGGGCTGCGGCGCGAGCTGACCGCGAACGCGCACCGCGACCTGATCGCCTCCGGCGAGTACGGCTACGAGCGCATGGTCTCGAAGCTCGACGAGGTGCTCGACGACGCCGGCCTCTCCCCCGGGCCGCAGCCGGGCAGGGCGCTCGCGCGCCGCGCGCGGCACTCCCCGCCGCTGGTCCCCGTCGCCAAGAGCTACGTCAGCGGCGGCTGGTTCTGGCTCCGCAAGGAGCACCCGGCGGCCTGGCAGGTGCTGCACGTGCTCTCGAGGCCGTTCGTCGTCCCGGCGCGGGCCCTCGGGCGGCTCGCGCGGCGCGTTCGCGGCGCCGCATGAGCGCCCGAGAACGCGCCGCGCCGCGTGCCGGGCGTGCTGCTGCTCTACAGGCGCCCGCTCAGCCGCTGGTACCGCGACGCCTCGAACGTCGACCAGAACCTCGCCGCCTTCGCCCGCCACTCGGGCTATCCGGTCCACGGCTGGAACGTCGACCTCGGCTACCCGCGCGGGCTCGACCGGCTGCGCTTCGACGCGATCGTCATGCACTACTCGCTGTTCGGCGAGGGCGGCGCCGAGTACCCGTTCTCGCCCCGCTTCAGCTCCTACCTCGACGCCGGCGCCGAGACCTACAAGCTCGCCTTCTTCCAGGACGAGCACCAGTGGTGCCGGCGGCGCTTCGCCTATATCCGCGACCACGGGATCGACTGCGTCTTCACGATGTTCGAGCAGCCCTGGGCCGACCGGCTCTACGTCGAGCGCGCGGGGCGCCTCGAAGGCGGTCCCCCACCTGCCGGGCTACGTCGGCCCGGAGCTGATCGCCGAGGCCGAGCGCTTCGCGGTTCCGGAAGGGCGAGCGCCCGATCGACGTCGGCTATCGCGGCCGGCCCACCCCTCCTTACATGGGCCGCGGGGCGGCGGAGAAGACCGAGATCGGCGCGCGCTTCGCCGAGCTCGCGGCGGGCAGCGACCTGGTGCTCGACATCGGGCTCGGCGAGGAGGATCGGCTCTATGAGGAGGAGTGGCCGCGCTTCCTCGCCTCCTGCAAGGCGATGCTCGGGGTCGAGTCGGGCGCTTCGTGCGTCGACCTCGAGGACGAGGTCCGCGCCGAGTACGAGGCCCTCGCCGCCGAGGGCCGCGAGCCGACGCTCGAGGAGCTCGAGCGCGGGGCCCTCGGCCGGATCGACGGCGAGATCCCCTACCGGACGATCAGCCCGCGCCACTTCGAGGCGGCGGCGCTGCGCGTGACCCAGATCCTCTTCGAGGGCGACTACTCGGGCGCGATGGAGCCGATGCGCCACTACATCCCGCTGAAGAAGGACTTCTCGAACTTCGACGAGGTCGTCGAGCGCTTCCGCGACCCCGAGCTCCGCCGCGAGCTGACCGAGAACGCGCGCCGCGAGCTGATCGACTCCGGCGACTACTCCTACGAGCGCTTCGTCGCCGGGTTCGACGCGGTGCTCGCCGAGGCGGGGATCGAGCCCGGCGAGGGCGATGCCGCACCGCTCCCCGAGCTCCGGCGGAGCGCCCCGGCGCGCGGCGCCCACGCGCTGCGCTCGACGCTCAGCTACCACCCGCGGCTGAGCCGGATGCTGTGGCGGGTCTCGCGCGGGCCGTTGGGCGCCTACCGGCGGCTGGCGCGGTCCCGGGCCGAGCGAAAGCCATAATCGCGCCCGTGTCCGTGCTCTTCGTCTACAACCGACCGACCCTGAGCTGGGAGATCGGCGAGGCCTCGAACGTCGACGAGAACATCGCCGCCTTCGCCCGCCACTCGCGCAACCGCGTCTGGAGCGTCAACACCGACCTCTACTGGAGCACGACCTGGGGCCGCGCCTACGACCCGCCGCTCGGCGATCTCGACTTCGGGGCGATCGTCATCCACTACTCGGTCTTCGGCGCCGGTCCGCAGCCCTACCTGCTCGGCGACGAACTGCTCGACTTCATGCGCCGCTCGAAGGCCTACAAGGTCGCCTTCTTCCAGGACGAGTTCCACTGGGCGCCGAAGCGCTTCAAGTTCATCGACGAGTACGGGATCGACTGCGTCTACACGATGCTCGAGCAGCCCTACGCCGACCAGGTCTACGGCGAGTACACGAACGCCTCGCGGGTCGTCTCCCACCTGCCCGGCTACGTCGGGCCGGAGCTGATCAAGGGCGCCGAGCGCTTCGCGAAGCCCGATGCCAAACGCTCGATCGACATCGGCTACCGCGGCCGCGCCAGCCAGGCCTACTGGGGCCGGACCGGGCGCGACAAGGAGCGGATCGCCGAGTTCGCCGAGCGCGCCGCCGGCTCGGGCCTCGCGCTCGACATCGCGACCGCCGAGGAGAAACGGATCTACGGCGAGCGCTGGCACCGCTGGCTCGCCGACTGCAAGGCGACGCTCGGGACCGAGTCGGGGGTCTCGTGCTTCGACCCGACCGGCGAGGTCCTCGAGCAGTACGTCGCCGCCGCGCAGGGCGGGAGCGAGCCGACCTACGAGCAGCTCGAGGGCGGGGCTCTCGGCCGCTGGGACGAGAAGATCCCCTACCGCACGATCGGGCCGCGCAACTTCGAGGCCGCGGCGATGCGCGTCTGCCAGATCCTCTTTCCCGGCAGCTACTCGGGACTGATGGAGCCGATGGTCCACTACATCCCGCTCGACCGCGACTTCTCCAACCTCGACCAGGTGATCGAGCGCTTCGGTGACGAGAAGTCTGCGCGCCGAGCTGACCGAGAACGCGCGCCGCGACCTGATCGACTCGGGCGCCAACGGCTACGAGCGCTTCGTCGAGGGCTTCGACGCCGTGCTCGCCGAGGCCGGGGTCGAGCCGCCCTCGGCCGAGCTCGAGAAGGCGATCAGCGGCGCTCTGCGCCGCGGCCCCCGCGAGCGGGTGCGGCGCTGGTACACGACCCGGATGGGCTACCTCGGCTCCGAGCACAACTCGCTCTGGCGCGCGATCCAGGTCGCGCTGACGCCGTTCCGGATGCTGCGCGGGCTGGCTCTGCGGTTGAGCGGCAACCGTGGCTGAGCGCGACTGGAAGCGGCCGATCGGGGTCGCGCTCTGGTGGGCGCGCCACGGGCCCGCGCAAGGCCGGCGCGGCCGCGGCCGGCGGCTGGCGCAGGGCGGTCGACCGCCTGGCGCCGGGCCGGCGCGTCGATCGCTACTGGACCCGCCACCTGGTGACCAAGGAGCGCTTCGAGACCCCCGAGGAGTCCGAGAGCCAGCTCGAGTGGCGCTTCGAGGAGTACCCGATGTTCCGCGAGTTCTCGGGGCTCTGGGGCGAGCACGAGGGCGAGACCGTGCTCGACTACGGCTGCGGCCCGGGCAACGACCTCACCGGCCTGCTCGTCCACAGCGGCGCTGGCAAGGTGATCGGCGTCGACGTCTCGAGCTCGGCGCTCGAGCTCGCGCGCGAGCGGATCGAGCTCCACGGGATCGACCCGGCCCGCTTCGAGCTGCTCCAGGTGACCGACGCCGAGCCCGGGATCCCGCTCCCCGACGCCTCGGTCGACTACCTCCAGTGCCAGGGCGTCCTCCAGCACACGAGCGACCCGCTCGCGATCCTGGGCGAGCTCGCGCGGGTGCTGAAGCCCGGCGGGACCGGCCGGATCATGGCCTACAACCGCGAGAGCCTCTGGCTCCACCTCTACACCGCCTACGTCGTGCAGATCGTCGAGGGCCGCTACCCCGAGCTCTCGGCCGAGGATGCGTTCTCGCGCGTCGTCGACGGCCCCGAGGTCCCGATTGCGCGCTGCTGGAGCGGCGAGGCGTTCGTCGAGCTCTGCGAGCGGGCCGGCTTCGAGGCCGAGTTCCTCGGCGGCTACCTCTCGCGCCACGAGCTCGACCAGCTCCCCCACCGCGACGCGGCGATCGCCGAGCAGCGGCTCGCCCCGGAGCACCGCGAGTTCCTCTCCGAGGTCGAGCTCGACGCGCAGGGGCTGCCGATCTGGCGCGGCCGCTACGCGGGGGTCGGCGGCAGCTACGTCGTCCGCCCCGGATCTCAGCGCGGCTAGGCTTTCAGCCGTGGCCGAAGCCCAACTACAGATCGACCGCCAGAACGCCGCCTTCTGGGACGAGCTCTGCGGGACCTCGCTCGCGACCGGGCTCGGGATCAGCGAGCCGACGCCCGAGAACCTCGCCGCCTTCGACGAGGCCTACCTCGAGCTCTATCCCTATCTCGACGGCTACCTGCCGACCGGGAGCGGCCGCACGCTCGAGATCGGGCTCGGCTACGGGACCGTGAGCCAGATGCTCGCCGGGCGCGGCCTCGACTACAACGGTCTCGACATCGCCCAGGGCCCGGTCGACATGGTCCGCCACCGGCTGAGCCAGCTCGGGATCGAGGACCCCGAGACCCGCGTCCAGCGCGGCTCGGTGCTCGAGATGCCCCACCCCGACGAGTACTTCGACAACGTGGTCGCGATCGGCTGCCTGCACCACACCGGCGACCTGCCGCGCGCGGTCGCCCAGGTCCACCGCGTCCTGCGCCCGGGCGGCGAGGCGCTGGTGATGATCTACAACAAGAACTCGGCCCGCCGCGCGCAGATGGCGCTGGGGCGGATCCCCGACAAGCTCCGCGGCCGCGGCTCCGACGACGAGGCGATGCGCGCGAGCTACGACCACAACGCCGAGGGCGAGGCGGCGCCTGCGACCGAGTACACCTCGGTCCGCCAGGCGCGCAAGCTGTTCGGAGATTTCTCGAAGGTCAAGGTGCGGCGCGAGAACTTCGACACCGTCGCCGTCCGCAACCGGGTCATCCCCCGCGAGACCCTGCTCAAGGGGCCGGGCCGGATCGCGGGCCTCGACCTCTACATCACCGCGACGAAGTAGCCGCGAGGAACGTCAGGCGGTAGCGGCGACGCCGACCGGCTGGGCAGCGCCGCCGGCGTCGAGCGATGCCTGGAGCGCCTCGAGCACGCGGACGACGCGGGCACCCGAGCGCCCGTCGGAGCGCGGCGCCTCGCCGTCGTTGACGCGGTCGATGAAGTGCTGGCACTCGATCGCGAGCGGCTCGCGGTTCGGGATCGGCGGGCTGAAGATCCCCGCCGAGCGGGTCACGTACTCGCGGTCGCCGCCGTAGGAGCTCTCGTGCGGGCCGGGGTCGAAGCCCTTGTCGTAGACGGTCAGCTTGCGCTCCATCTCCATGTCGTTGAGGGTCGCCATCTTGTTGGCGCCGACGACGGTGATCTTGCGCTCCTTGTGCGGGTCGAGCCAGGAGAGGTGGAGGTGGCCGGCGAGGCCGGACTCGAAGCGCATGTAGGCGAAGACGACGTCCTCGACGCCGTCGGTGATGAAGGACTCGCCACGCGCCTGGGCCTCGACCGGGAGCTCGCCGCCGGCGAGCGCGAGGATCACCGAGACGTCGTGGGCGCCGAGGCTCCAGAGCGCGTTCTCGTCGTAGCGGAGCTGGCCGAGGTTGAGGCGCTGTCCGTAGATGTAGCGGATGTCGCCGAGCTCGCCGCGCTCGATCATCTCGCGGAGCTGGACGATCCCGGGGTGGTACTCGAGCAGGTGGCCGACCATCAGCACCTTGCCGGCGTCCTCGGCCATCGCGGCGATCTTCTCGGCGTCGGCGAGGTTCTGGGCGAGCGGCTTCTCGACGAAGCAGTGCTTGCCGGCGCCGACGACGGCCTCGACCATCGCGGCGTGGGTCGGGACCGGGGTCGTGACGACGATCGCCTCGAGGCTGTCGTCGGAGAGCAGGTCGTCGAGGTTGTCGGTGAACTTGGTCTCGCGGTAGACCCGGCCCCACTTCTCGCGCGACTCCTCGTCGGCGTCGCAGCACCAGGTCAGCTCGCAGCCGGCGAGCGCGTCGAAGTTGCGGGCCACGTTCGGGCCCCAGTAGCCGAGGCCGACGAGGCCGACCTTCACCGGCTCACTCATCAGGGACGTCCATTAGTGAGGCCCATCAGAGCCGGACCACGTTTCGGGCCTCGATGTCGCGGGTCACGCCGCGGAAGTCGATCACCAGCGGCGCCTCGGCGACGACCCGCTCGTGGTCGACCTCGGGGTGGGCGGTGACGATGCAGGCGATGTCGGCGCCGTCGAGCGCCTCGTCGAGGTCGGTCGAGGTCAGCCCGTCGTCGGAGAGCTCGGGGACGAAGGGGTCGTGGTAGACGATCTCGCCGCCGAGCTCGCCGAGCAGGCGGATGATCTTGAGCGCCGGCGACTCGCGGATGTCGCCGACCCCGGCCTTGTATGAGGCGCCGAGGATCAGGATCTTCGAGCCCTTGACCGGCTTGCCGGCGTCGTTCAGCGCCCGCTCGATCCGCTCGACGCACCAGCGCGGCTGGTTCTGGTTCAGCTTCCCGGCGAGCTCGATGAACTCGGTGTAGAAGTCGTGCTCGCGGGCCTTGAACGAGAGGTAGAAGGGGTCGACCGGCAGGCAGTGGCCGCCCATCCCCGGGCCCGGGTCGAAGCGCATGAACCCGAACGGCTTGGTCGCGGCGGCGTCGACGACCTCCCAGATGTCGATGTCGAGCCGGTCGCAGAGCATCGCCATCTCGTTGACGAGCGCGATGTTGACCGAGCGGAAGATGTTCTCGAGCAGCTTGGTGAGCTCGGCCGGCTCGGGGCCGGAGACCTTGACGACCTCGTCGCAGATCTCGCGGTAGAGCTCGGCGGCCTTCTCGGTGCACTCGTCGGTCAGCCCGCCGACGACCTTGGGGGTCGTGCGGACGGTGTAGTCGGTGCGGCCCGGGTCGATCCGCTCGGGCGAGAAAGCGAGGCTGAAGTCGGTGCCCGCCGCGAGCCCCGACTCCTCGAGGATCGGCTTCAGCCGCTCGCGCGTCGTCCCCGGGTAGGTCGTCGACTCCAGCACGACGACCTGGTCCTTCTTGAGCACTGCCGCGAGCGAGGTCGCGGCGTCGATCAGATAAGAGAGGTCGGGCTCGCGCGAGCTCGTCAGCGGCGTCGGCACGCAGATGATCACCGCGTCGCACTCGCTGAGGTCGGCGTAGCTGCCGGTCGCGCTGAGGCGGCCGTCGAGCCCCGCGAGCTGCTCGGAGGGCACGTCCTCGATGTAGCTCTCGCCCGAGTTCAGGGCGTCGAGCTTGCGGGCGTCCGCGTCGAGGCCGACGACCTCGTGGCCGGCCTCGGCGAAAGCGACTCCCAATGGCAGCCCGACGTAGCCGAGGCCGATGATCCCGATCTTCCTACTCATAGACACGGGAAGGATAGGGACGCGGGGACGCCGTGTAGGGTCGGCCGGTGTCAGCGCCAGCCGACGCCCGCCCGAACGTGCTCGTCCTCTACGGGCTGCTCCAGCATCCGGTCCGCGCCTGGCACCGCCAGCATCTCTACTCGTTCCGGCGCTACGGGAGCGCCCGCTACTTCTACGTCAACATGGGCGTCAGGCGGCTGCCGCTCTGGCTGCGGCGGGTCAAGTTCGACGCAGTGGTCTTCCACCACACGCTGACCGGCCAGCGGATGCAGCCGCCGATCCTCGCCCACATGCTGCGCCGCGCGCGGGCGCTCCGCGAGATCGCGCCGCTGCGGATCGCGCTGCTCCAGGACGAGTGCATCTTCACCGACCTGATGTCGAAGCTGTTCGAGGAGTTCTCGATCGACCACGCGTTCTCGCTCGCGCCGAACACCGAGTGGAAGAAGATCTACCCCGCCGCCGACCACGAGCGGGTCACCTTCCACCGCGTGCTCGCCGGCTACCTCGACGAGGACAGCTACCCGCGGATCGACGAGATCGTCGCCGAGACCCCCGAGCGCACGATCGAGGTCGGATACCGCGCCTGGAGCGGGCTGATGTCGCTCGGGCGCCACGGGCTGCTGCGGCGCCGGATCGCCGAGGTCTTCAAGCCCGCGGTCGAGGCTCGAGGGCTGAGCAACGACATCTCGGTCGACGAGGGCGACGTCCACCACGGCGAGGACTGGTACCGCTACCTCGCCTCGGTCAAGTACCTGCTCGGCGCCGAGGGCGGCGCGACGGTCCTCGACCGCAGCGGCGAGATCTACGTGCGCACCGAGCGCTACCTCTCCGAGCACCCGGACGCGACCTTCGAGGAGGTCGAGGCCGCGTGCTTCCCGGGCGAGGACGGCAAGCTGGCGCTGTTCGCGATCTCGCCCCGCCACCTCGACGCCGTCGCGACCCGGACCTGCCAGGTCCTGGTCGAGGGCGACTATTCCGGGGTGCTCAAGGGCGGCGAGCACTACATCGAGGTCAAGCGCGACCTCTCGAACGTCGAGCAGGTCCTCGACCAGATGCGCGACGAGGAGCTGCGCGAACGGATCGTCGAGACCGCCCATCGCGACATCGTCGTATCGGGGCTCTACACCTACAGGCGGCTGGTCGAGCAGATCGAGGCTGAGAGCGGGCTTGCAGAGACCGCCCCGCGGGCGCCCGAAAGCGGCGGTTTGCGGTTCCGCCACCGCCTCGCCGAGCTCACCGACAAGCTCTCCTGGGCGACGATGGCCGCCTACGTGCACTCGGCGCGAGCCGCGCGCAAGGTGGGGCGCCTGCTGCTGCCCGAGCGCGTGCTCCACTGGGGCCGGGAGCGGCTCCTGCACAAGGGGGACCCACCCCCCGAAGCACCGCCCCCCGCGGGCCGCCCTCCCACCAGATAGCGGCTACGCTTCTGCGCTCATGCAACGCCCGGGGGACAGACACGACGTCGCCGTCGTCATACCGTGCTTCAACCATGGCGAGTTCCTCGCCGAGTCGGTCGCGAGCGCGTTCGACCAGACGATGGCGCCCGTAAAGGTCGTCGTCGTCGACGACGGCTCGACCGAGCCGGGGATCGACGCCGCGCTCTCGGCGCTGCCCGACGAGGTCGAAGTGATCCGCCAAGTGAACTGCGGGAGGGGTGCTGCGCGTAATACAGGTGCGGAGGCGGTCCCCGACGCCGACTTCCTGCTCATGCTCGACGCCGACGACATCCTCCCCCGCGACGCGATCGAAAACCTCCATCGCGCCCTGGTCGCCGACCCGGAGGCGGGATTCGCCTACGGGCGGATGAACTACTTCGGCGACTGGTCGGGCGAGGTCCGCCTGCCCCCCTTCGACCCGCTGGCGATCCTCTACCGGCCGACCACCGGCTGGATCGGGATGCTGCGACGCGAGGCCTTCGACTCCTACGGCGGCTACGCGACCGCGCTCGAGGGCTACGAGGACTGGGACCTCGTCCTCGGCGTGCTCGAGCACGGCTGGGACGCCGCGCAGGTCGACGAGATCGTGCTCCAGTACCGCCGCCACGGCCAGTCTTCGCTCGCCGGCGACCGCGACATCCACCGCCGCCTATACCGCGTCCTGCGCCGCCGCCACAAGGCTCTCTTCGCGCGCTCCTCCGAGCTCGCGCGCCTGAGCCGCCTCAACGCACTCCAGCGGCTGATCTACCGCACCTTCTGGGCCTGGCGACCGGTCCCGGCGCGGATCGAGCGCGCGATCTACTCGCTGCTCTTCCGCTCCGGCGGGGCGAGCGCCAGTCGCGTTCCGTCGCGTCCGTGATCGACCGCTTCCGCCGGCTGCCCCCGTTCGCCCAGGCGCTCGCGTTCGTCACCGCCTGCGTCGCGGCGGTCGCGATCCCGGTCGGGGGCTACCTGCTCGTCGACGAGCTCGGCTCCGACGACGACTCGGTTCCCTCGGGCCCTGCGAAGCAGACGCTGAAGAAGGCGATGTGGGGCTCGACCGTGCTCCCGAACGGCAAGTCGCTGTTCCCGATCTACGCCGACCTCGGGGTCGGGATCTACCAGTCGCAGATCCACTGGGAGCTGATCGCGCCGAAGCGGCCGAAGAACCCGACCGACCCAGACGACCCCGCCTACACCTGGCCCGCCGGGCTCGCGCAGGCGATCAAGGACGCGAAGCGGAACGGGATCGAGACGATGCTGATGCCGATCGGCGCCCCGGCCTGGTCGAACGGCGGCCACAAGGACTGGTGGTTCGCGCCGAAGAACCCGGCGGACTGGGCCGACTTCATGACCGCCGCGTCGAAGAGGTACCCGAGCGTCAACCTCTGGATGATCTGGGGTGAGCCGAACCGAGCGCCGAACTTCCAGCCGCTGACGCCGGCGGCGTCGCGAACCGGACCGCTCAACAAGAAGGAACAGGTGGGCCCGCGGCTCTACGCGCAGATCGTCGACGCGGCCTACGAGGCGCTCCACGCCGTCAACCCGAAGAACAAGGTGATCGCCGGCAACACCTTCACCTCGGCCGGCCCCGACGCGATCTATCCCTACCAATGGCTGCGCTACCTGCGGCTCCCCAACGGCAAGCCACCGCGGATGGACATGTGGGGGCACAACCCCTACGGCTTCAAGAAGCCCGACCTCGACAAGCCGTCGAGCCGCGAGAGCTCGGTCTCCTGGGGCGATCTCGAGGACTTCGCCGCCGCGATCGACAAGGTCTATCCGGACCAGGAGCTGCCGCTGTACCTCTCCGAGTGGGGCGTGCCGACCGGCTTCGAGGACAAGGACCTGCTCTACAAGGTCGAGGACGACGAGGCCGAGGACTGGATCGAGACCGGGCTCGAGATCGCCCGCGACTGGGACCGGATCTACACGCTGGGCTGGGTCCACCCCCTCGACACCGATCGCAGCTCGCAAGGCCTGATGGATCCGGAGGGCGAGCCGAAGCCGAGCTACGACGCCTACAAGGGCGCTTGATCAAACGCAAATGTCTGGATCTGCTAAAACTCCGCCGCTCGTGGCCAGGCCAGGATTTCTAATTCGCAGGGACCGCGGCGCTTCGAGCGCCGGCGCCCGCCTTTCGGCGGCGCTGCTGGTGCTCGCGCTCGCCGCCGCGCTCGGCGTCTCGATCGGCGGTACGGCCGCCGCCAAGCCCGCCGCCTCCAAGGCGCAGGTCGGCCAGACGATCAAGAAGGCGATGTGGGGCCCGACCGCCCACCTCGGCGTCTCGATGTTCCCGATCTACAAGGACCTCGGCATCGGCATCTACCAGACGCAGATCCACTGGAACCAGGTCGCGCCGACCAAGCCCGCCAATCCGACCGATCCCAACGACCCGGCCTACAAGTGGCCGGCCTCTCTCGAGGCCACGATCGCCGAGGCGTCGCAGAACGGGATCCAGACCCAGTTGATGATCATCAGCACGCCGACCTGGGCCAACGGCGGCAAGCCGATCCGCTTTGCCCCCGACGACCCCGCCGCCTACGGTGACTTCGCCGCCGCGGTCGCGAAGAAGTACCCGAGCGTGCGCCTGTTCATGATCTGGGGCGAGCCGAACCGGGCACCGAACTTCCAGCCCCTGGTCCCGGCCAAGAACCGGACCACGATGACGTTGACGAAGGCCCAGCAGGCCGGCCCGCGCAAGTACGCGCAGCTCGTCGACGCCGCCTTCGGGGCGCTCAAGGGCGTCAACCCCGCGAACAAGGTGATCGCCGGCAACACCTTCACCTCGGCCGGCCCCGGCGCGATCTACCCGTACCAGTGGATCAAGTACCTGAAGCTCCCCGGCGGCACCCGGCCGCGGATGGACATGTGGGGCCACAACCCCTACGGCTTCAAGCTGCCGAGCCTCAAGGGCCCGGCCTCGCCCAAGGGCCAGGTCCAGTTCGGCGACCTGAAGCGGCTGATGAAGGCGCTCGACAAGTCCTTCCGGCCCAAGAAGCTGCCGCTCTACCTCTCCGAGTGGGGCGTCCCCACCGGCTTCGAGGACCTCGACCTGCTCTACGAACTGCCGGTCGGCCAGGCCAACAAGTGGATCCGCGCCGCCTACAAGATCGCCCGCACCCAGCGGCGCATCTTCACCCTCGGATGGGTCCACCCGATCGACACCGATCGCAGCTCGCAGGGCCTGCTCAACACGAGCTTCCAGCGCAAGCCCGTCTACAACACCTTCAAGGGCGCCTGACCCAGCCCTAGGGCTTGGTCCAGCTCTCGCCGGCGACCAGCCGCTCGAGCCCGAGCCACGAGAAGTCCATCAGCGCCTCGAGGATCTCGGCGCGCGGGACGTCGCGGTGCTCGTCCCACCAGGCCGCGAGCGCGCGAACCGAGCCGACCATCTGCTGGGCGAGCATCACCGAGGCCATCTCGACCGAGGCGCCGGCGATCGGGCTCTCCGGCGGTGCGTGGGCGGCGATCAGCTCGGCGGTGATGTCGCGGACCTCCTCCTGGAGGCGCTGGACCGTCGCGGCGCTCTCGGGGTCGGCGGGGTTGAGGAACAGCATCCGCCAGGCGTCGCGGCGCTCCTCGACGAAGGCGAGGAAGGCGTCGTGGCCGGCGCGCAGCCGCTCCTCGGGCTGCTCGAGCCCCTCGAGCGCACCGAAGACGCGGCCGAGGAGCTCGTCGCGGTTCGCCTCGAGCAGGACCCGGTGGATATCTGCCTTCGAGTCGAAGTGCTCGTAGATCAGCGCCTTCGAGACGCCGGCGCGCTCGGCGACCTGCTCGAGCGAGGTCGCGTGGTAGCCGTGCTCGGCGAAGACCTCGAGCCCGGCCTCGAGCAGGAGCTGGCGCCGGTCCCCGGCCGACATCCGGCGCTTCGGTGCCTGTGTGCGCGACGTCACACAAGCCATGCTACTAACTGACCCACCAGTCAGTTAGAGTGCTGGGCAGTCAACGACCCGAGGAGAGCCGGATGTCCGTAGCGCAAGCCGACAAGAAGACGATCAACGCGGGGATCACCTACGAGGACCTCTACCGGCGCTGGGAGCAGAACAACTGGAGCGCCTACGACATCGACTTCAGCCAGGACAGGCAGGGCTGGGATTCGCTCAAGGAGATCCAGCGCGCCTCGGCGATGTGGATCTACTCGATGTTCTTCTACGGCGAGGACGCGGTCACCGACGGCCTCTCCCCCTACATCGACGCCGCCCCGACCGAGGAGCAGGCGTACTTCCTCGCGACCCAGCAGGTCGACGAGGCGCGGCACTCGATCTTCTTCGCCCGCTTCTTCGACGAGGTGATCGGCGCCTCGGGGACGATCTCCGAGCGGCTCGAGTTCACCCAGCAGTACCTCGGCTGGGGCTACAAGGGCGTCTTCGCGCGGCTCGAGACGATGTTCGACGAGCTCCGCGCCGACAAGTCGCTGCCCAAGTTCGCGCAGGCGATCGCGCTCTACCACCTCGTGATCGAGTCGACGCTCGCACAGCCCGGCCAGCACTACATCGAGGACTTCTTCATGAAGGAGGGGACGATGCCCGGCTTCAGCGAGGGGATGACCAACGTCTCGCGCGACGAGCAGCGCCACATCGGCTTCGGCGTCAAGGCGCTCGCCGACGCGTTCGCCTCCGAGCAGGGCGAGGAGTGCAAGGAGGCCGTCGCCGAGCTGATGCGCGAGGTCATGCCCTACGCCGTCGCCGTCTTCGTGCCCCCGGGCTGGGACGAGCGCTACACGACCGAGTGGGGCTTCACGCTCGAGGACATCTACTGCTTCGGGATGAAGTCGGTCGAGGCCAAGTGGCGGATGACCGGCTACCCGCTCGAGGACATGCCCGGCGTCTACCCGTTCGACCCCGAGATGCCGCACGCCGAGCGCGCCCAGCGCCAGATCGCGATGCTCAAGGCCGGCGTGATCGGCGAGCCGAATGGCACGCCTCAGTTCTCACCTGAGGTCCAGCGCTACCTCTTCGACGTCATGGCGCTCTCGGCCGACACGAGCCAGGTCGACAAGCCCGTGACCTTCCAGTGGCGCTTCAGCGACGACGCCGAGCCGTATTACATCCGCATCGACAACGGCTCGACCCGCGCCGAGCAGGGCGAGGCCGAGAAGCCCGACCTGACCCTGAAGACGACCTGGGTCGACTGGGTCGAGGCGACGACGCGCGGCGGCGATCCGATGAAGTCGGTCCTGCGCCGCAAGATCAAGCCGCGCGGCTCGCTGCGCCAGCTCGGCCGGATGCAGAAGATCTTCCCCTCCCGCTTCTCGGCCGAGACGGTCGAGCTCAGCGGCGGGCGCTGATCAGCCGCCGGGGTTGAGACCCCGGCGCTTGAGCACCTCGAGGACCTCCTGCTGGAAGCCGGGGACGGCGCTCGAATCGATCTGCTCCCCCGACTCGGGGTCGATGCCGTGCTTGCGCATCAACGCGATGATCTCCTCGCGGGCGCCGCTGCCGCGCATGTCGATCGTCTGAGTCGGCAGCTTCTCGACGCTCGCCCAGGGCCCCTCGACCCCGGCGGCTCCGGTCGAGCCCGGCAGCTCTGACCCTTGGACCACGTCCTGGAACTCGGCGCTCCCCGGCTCGGGGATCGCCTTCTCGCGGTCGCTGCGGCGCCTGAAGAAGTCGGACAGGCCCATGCCGGGAGGTTATCCGGCGTCCTCGGGACCGGGACCGAGCTCGACCCCGGCGAGGTCGGCGGAGCGCCCCGGGAGGTACATCGCCGAGCCGGTCGCGAGCGCGACGGTCTTGCCGTCGGCGTTGGTGAGCTCCGCGTTCGAGACGGCGATCGTGCGGCCGCGGTGGACGACGCGCGCCCGCGCGGTGAGGTCGCGCTCGTCGGCGAAGACGGGACGCAGGTAGTTGACCTTGAGGTCGAGCGGCGCGGTCGCGGTCCCCGCCTCCGCGGTCGAGAACACCGCCGCGGCGAGCGAAGCCTCGGCGAGCATCGCCGTGAAGCCGCCCTGCACGGTGCCGGCCGAGGTCGTCAGCCACTTGCTGCTCGGCAGCGCCATCGCGACCTCGCCCTCGCCGGCCTCGATGATCCGCATCCCGGTCAGCCGGCTGAGCGGCGGGCCCGGCAGCTCGCCGCTGATGAAGCTGCGGAGGATCTCGAGCCCGGACTTGCTCGCGAAGACTTCCGGCGCCAGCGTCTCGCCCTCGAGCGGCAGCCGCAGCGGGTGGTCGGGCTTCGAGCCCGGGAGCTCCTGGTCGACCTCGGGCGGATCGCTGGGGGGATCGGGGAGGTCCTCGACGGGCCGAAAGATCGAGAGCCGCGAGCTGCCGAAGGCGACGAGCTCCTCGCTCGTCTCGTTGACGAGGAAGGCTTCGGTCAGCGCGACCGTGCCGCCGCGGTGGATGAGCTGGCCGCCGGCGCTGATCCGCGTCTCGGGCTCGGGACGCACGGGGCGAAGGAAGCTCAGCGAGAGCTCGGCCGTGGTGAACCACTCGCCCGGCTCCATCACGGTCCCCAGCGCCGCCCCGAGCGGCGCGTCGGCGAGCACCGCGAGCAGGCCGCCGGGGATCAGGCCGGTCGCGTTCGAGAACCACGGCGAGGCGGGGATCGTGAACGAGGCGTTGCCCTCGGAGATGTCGCCGACCCCCATCTCGGTCAGGTAGACCATCGGCGCGGCCGGGATCAGCCCGGTCCGCCAGCCCCGCATCCGCTCGATCCCCGGCAGCGCCAGGAACGACGGGTCGGGGTAGCCGCCCTTCGCGGGCCGCTGCCAGATCGGCTCAGGCACTTGCCGTCTTGGTCTTCGACCCGGCGGCCGGCTTGCCATTGCCCTCGATGTCGAGGTCGGGGAGCAGGCGGTCGAGCCAGCCGGGCAGCCACCAGTTCCACTTGCCCATCAGCTGCATCGCGGCGGGGACGAGGATCAGCCGAACGAGGGTCGCGTCGAGCGCGATCGCGACCGCGCAGCCGAGGCCGAGCTCCTTGATCGACGGGACGCCGGTGAGGATGAAGACCGCGAAGACCGCGGACATGATCAGCGCCGCCGAGGAGATCGTCCGGGCGCTCGAGGAGAGCCCCTCGGCGACCGCGCGCTTGTTGTCGCCGTGGACCTCGTAGCGCTCGCGGATCCGCGAGAGCAGGAAGACCTCGTAGTCCATAGAGAGCCCGAAGACGACGGCGAGGATCAGCGGCGGGTTGAGGGTGTCGATCGCGCCGAGGCTCTCGAAGCCGAGGATCCCGTCGAGCCAGCCCCACTGGAAGACGACCACGAGCACGCCGTAGGCGGCGCCGATCGAGAGCAGGTTCATCAGGATCGCCTTCAGCGGCAGGAGCAGCGAGCGCAGCATCAGCATCAGGACGAGGAACGAGAGCGCGAGCACGAAGGCGACGATCTTCCACATCCCTTCGTTGATCTGGGTCGTCACGTCCTCGACCCGGGCGGTCTCGCCGCCGACCGCGACCTCGGCCCGCCGCGAGAGGCTCGATGCAGGAACGACCTCGTCACGCAGCCGCAGGACGAGCGCCCGCGCCTCGTCGGACTCGCTGTTGTGCTTTGGCGTGATCGCAACCAGAGCCGTGCGGTCCTTGCCGGGCACCGGCGGCGCGACCGCCTCGACCTCGCGGTCCTTGCCCGCCTCGCGCTCGAACCCGGCGAGCGCCTTGGCGTTCGCGGGCGCGGCCGGGCCGCCGCGCTCGAACTCCGCGACCACCTGGACCGGGTTGGCGCCGCCGCCGGTCTCCTTCTGGGCGAGCTCGGAGCCGACGCGGACGTCGTTGTCCTCGGGGAACTGCTCGAGCGCGCTCGTCCCGGTCTCCATCGAGAGCGCCGGGATCGCGAGCGTCAGCAGGAACGCCGTGCAGGCGAGCACCGAGAGCACCGGGCGCTTCATCACGCGCTCGGTCCAGCGCTCCCAGAAGCGCAAGCGCTCGGGATCGGTCTTGCCGCGCCGCCGGCGGCGCCGGAACGGATGGCGCATCGCGACGATCAGCCCCCAGATCATCCCCCCGGCCTCGACCCGCTTGCCGAGCAGCCGGATCAGGACCGGGAGCAGGGTCGAGGCGACGAGCACCGCGACCGCGACGACGATCATCGCCCCGAGCGCCATCGAGCGCAGCGCCTGGTTCTCGACCATCCAGAGCCCGGCGAGCGAGATCACGACCGCGGCGCCCGAGAAGGCGACCGCGAGCCCCGAGGTCGAGAGCGCGGTCGCGCGCGCCTCGCGGGCGCTGTTCCCGGCGCGAACCTCCTCGCGGAATCGGGCGAGGATGAAGAGCGAGTAGTCGATCGCGACCCCGATCCCGATCATCGAGGCCATGTTGGTGACGAACACCGACATCTCCATCTGCTGGGCGAGCAGGAAGATGATCGCCCCGGTGACCAGCACCGAGACCAGCCCGAGCGCGAGCGGCAGCGAGGCCGCGGCGGCCGAGCCGAAGACGGCGAGCAGGATGATCGCGACGATCGGGAAGCCGGTGATCTCGGCCTGCTCGAGGTCCTCCTTCGAGAGCTCCTGGAGCCCGGCGTAGGCGGCGGGCTGGCCGGTCAGGTAGGTCGTGACCCCGGCCTCGGGCTGGCCCGGGCTCAGCGACTCGCGCAGGTCGGTCGCCGCGTCGGAGAGGTCGGATGCGGGCAGCGAGGAGGTCATCGGGACGACGGCGACGCCGTCGGCGGCGAGCTCGCCCTCGGCCTGCACGGCCGCCGCCGGGGGAACCTTGACCTCGCCCTGCTCGTTCGCGGCCTCGACCAGGCGATCGACAGACGCCCGGCGCTCGGCGGGGCTCGCGTCGGCCTCGGCCTGGAGCAGCGCCCCGATCCCGTCGGCGCGTGAGGCGTCGAAGTCCTCCGTGAGCGCCTGCTCGACCTCGGCCGACTGGCTGCCCGGGACCTCGAAGCCGCCCCCGATGAGCTCTTCGGTCTGCTTCGCCGAGAGCGGCGCGGCGACGATCACGAGCACGATCCACGCCGCGAGCACGAACCAGCGCCTCCGGGTGAGGAACTCCGAAAGCCTGACCATCGCTTCCCGCATCTCGGGTTGCCGCTACGCGCTCAGAAGGTGGCGCGCGGCCTCGGTCGCGGCCTCGATCTCGGCCGCGTGCTCGCGATCGGCGTCGGAGAGCACCTGGAGCGCGATCCCGTCGGCGATCGCGAACAGGAAGCCGACCGTCGCGTCGGTCGAGAAGCGCATCTTCAGCGCGCCTTCGCTCTGCTTGGCCTCGAGCACCTCGCCGAGGTGGTCGCGAGTGCGCCTGAACATCTCCGAGAGCTCGCGCCCGATGTCGGGGTTGCGGCGCCCGGCGGTGAAGAGCTCGAAGATGAGCACGAAGAAGCCTGGGTCGTTCTCGATCAGGTCCTCGAGGTTCGCGAGCAGGACCTCGAGCACCTCGTCGACGCTCTTGGCGTCGGCGAGCGGCTGATCGAGGCGGGCGATCCGGATCTCGGAGTCGCGGCGGACGACCTCGCCGAGCAGCCGCTCCTTGGTCCCGAAGTAGTAATGCAGCAGCCCGCGGCTGACGCCGGCCTCGCGCGCGACGTGCTCGAAGGTCGAGCCGGCGATGCCGCGCTTGGCGACGCTTCCGCGCATCGCGTCGACTATCCGCCCGGCCTTCTCGCCGGTCAGCTCACGGGTCGGGGTGGTCGCCTCCATCCGGGGTCAGTCTAGTGAGGGGCGGGGAGGCTCAGCCGAGCCGCACGGGCTCGTAATGACCGGGGATCACGACCGCCGGATTCAGGTCGCGGATCCTCTTCCACTGCTTGAGGAGCTCGTCGCGCTCGGGGCCGAAGTCCTCCGGGAGGTCCATCTGGTCGAAGTACTCGGGCAGCGGCCCGACGCAGTCGGATGCGATCGCGACGAGGCCGTCGTCGGTGTCGACGAGCAGCGTGATCAGCCCGTCGGAGTGCCCTGGGGTCAGGATCCAGCGCAACCCGGGCTCGATCTCACCCTCCTCTCCCTCGATCACCTCGAGCTCGGCGTTCTCGAGCGGCCCGGCGACGACCTGGGCATAGGGCGCCTCGGTCTCGATCTTGTGGACGTAGGTCTTGCGCATCGGCCAGGCGGCCATCCCCTCGGCGTGGTCGAAGTGCAGGTGGGTGAGGATCACGTCCTTGATCGCGTTGGCGTCGACGCCGAGCTCGGAGAGCGCCGAGATCAGCGGCGCGCCCTGCATGATCAGCCCGGGGTCGACGAGGTAGTCGCGCTCGCCGCGGACGAGCAGCGAGTTCGGGAAGGCGACCATCCCGACCGGCTTCCCCTCCGCCTGCAGCGCCTTGTAGCGCTCGAAGCCCTCGGCCGAGCTCGAGATCTGCTCGGGCACGGCGCGCTCGCCGTCGAGCGAGAAGACGTAGCGCTGGGCGGGGATCAGGACGTGGACGCTTGCCATCGCGGGCAGCCTACCCGGCGTGGCATAGGCTGAGTCGCCGTCCACCCGACACTGGAGAGAAAATGGACAACCTGATCAAGGGCGTCGACTTCGTAGCGGTGCCCACGAAGGACTACGAGGCGTCGAAGAAGTTCTACGGCGACGTGCTCGGGCTCCCGTTCGGGAAGCAGTGGGGCGACATGCCCGCGGGCGAGTTCGAGACCGGGAGCCTGACGATCGCGGTGATGCAGTCGGACGCGTTCGGGCAGGAGTTCAAGCCCCACGGGCTGCCGATCGAGTTCCACGTCGACGACTTCGAGGCCGCGCACGCGGAGCTCGACTCGCGCGGGATCGAGTTCCAGGGCGAAACGATCGACAGCGGCGTCTGCTTCCAGGCGTTCTTCCTCGACCCGGACGGCAACGCGCTCGCGATCCACCACCGCTACGCACCCAAGGACGTCGGGCCCGGGAACCTGAACGAAAAAGGGGCGCCGCGAGGCGCCCCTTTCCAAATCTCGCTGGACGCGCAGCTAGGCGGTCGGGACCGTCTGCTCGCTGTTGGTCGCCGAGGTCGTCGAGGTGTACTCGAACTCCTCTTCGGCGCCGAACAGCCGGTCGAGCACGAACTTGCGCGCGTCCTCGCTCAGGACCAGGACCAGGATCGCGCCGACGACGCCGGCCGCGATCCAGCGGCCGATCCCGCCGCTGCGGCTCTTCTTGCCGCGCAGCTGGCGCGAGGCGTCGCGGAGCGACTCGGCGGCCTCGTGGAGGTCGCGGTGGACCTTCTTGTCGTCGATCAGCGCGTTCGCGGGGCCCTTGCCGTTGGAGACCCGCCCGTAGGCGTCGCGGGCGGCCTCGAAGGCGGCCTTGATGTTGTCGCGCAGCTCGTCGTCTTCCAAGAGCCGGCGCACATAGGGGTTGTCGGTAAGCGACTTGGCGCTCTCCCCCGCCTGCTTCGCTCGGTTGCTCGTCGAACCCATGATCGGTCTCCTCGCCTCGAAGTCGTTGGTCGGAAAACCAGGATACCCGTATGGCGGTCCGGCTACCCCTCGACCCTCGAACCCCAGATCGTCCCCTGCCCCTCGCGCTCGTCCCCGTCGCTCGGACCGCGCGTACCGCCGTGGGTGCGGAACCCGGCCCGTTCGAGCGCCTCGGCGGCCGCCGCGCGGGGATCGTCGCCCGGGCAGCCGGCCCCGTGGTACTCGAGCACGACGGCGGTCGCCGGCAGCGAGGCGAAGCGGGGGTCGGCGAGCAGCTCCCATTCGGCGCCCTCGATGTCGATCTTGAGCAGGTCGGCGCGCTCGAGCTGCGGAAATACGTCGACGGCCTCGACCTCGATCGCGTCCGCCTCGGCCGCGGCGGCGGCGCGCGAGCGCGAGGAGCGCCCGGCGGCGAAGCGCACGCTGCCAGGGGCCGTCGCGGCGAAGGCGCGGACCAGCGACCAGCGCTCGCGGAGCCCGTTGCGCTCGATCACGCGCTCGTGGATCGCGGCGTTGAGCGGGTCGGCCTCGAACCCGACCACCTCGCAGCCGGGGAAGCGCTCAAGCGCCAGGAGGCCGAAGAGGCCGATGTTGGCGCCGAGGTCGACGACCGTGCGCGGGGGCCGGCGCTCGAGCGCCTTGGCGACAGGGGCCGGCGGGTCATAGGCGGCGAGGCGCCCAAAGCACTCGGCGAGCACGTGGGGGTCGTCACTGTCGTGGCGGATCAGCGCCCGGCGGCCTGTGGCGCGGATCTCGTATTCGTGCTCGCCCGCCTCGCCGCGAAGCTGGCGCCGGGCGAAGCGGATCGAGGGGCGGACGCGGGAGGCGAGCAGCAGCGTCGCCGCGAATCGCTTCGCGCCGGCTGGCGCTACCTCTTCCCCTTCTTCTTCTTCTTCTTGCACTTCCTCTTGCCCTTGACCTTGACCAGCTTCTTGCCCTTCTTGCACTTCTTCGTCGCCGACGCCGGCGTGGTCACCGGCGGCGTCACTACGGGGGGCTGGGTGGAGATCGGGGCCGTGAACGGCACCTCGAAGGCGCCGATGTCGCAGGCGGGTCCCTGCGGCCGCGAGACGCCGCGCTGGTCTTTCGCCAGACAGCTCGCGCCCCTGTCGATCGCCGGGCTGCCGGGGAGCAGCGCGTGGGTCAGCGTGCCGCCCCCGTTGTCGGTGAGCGGGCCGAGCAGCGGGTTGGTGCCGACCGGCAGATCGGTCGGAAGATCGTCGTCCCAGGAGCAGCCGGTGGTGGTCCCGATCACGCTGGTACCGAGGGACTTGCCGCCGGCGCCGCAATCGGGCGCATCGTCACCGGTGTCGGTGTTGGCGTAGAGAATCGAGTTGGTCAAAAAGACGTCCCCCGCGAGCGAGTAGGTCCCCCCACCGTCGACAACGGTGTGGTTGTCGCTGATCGTCGTGTTGACGACACTGAGCGCGCCGTCGTCGTCGAACAACCCTCCGCCACGATTGCCTGCCTCGTTGTCGGAGACCGTCACATTGTTGAGGGTGGTCCCGTCCCCGTCGGACGCGATGCCTCCGCCATCTCCGTCAGCTTCGTTGCTGCTCAGATCACCATTCGACATCGTAAGCTGGCCGTTGCTCAGGATCCCTCCACCGTCATCGTCGGCCGCCACCGTCAGGCCGCCGCGGATGCTGACGCCGGAGAGGGACAGGACAGCGTTGTCAAGGACCTCGATCGCCCGGTCCCTGAACGCGGCCGGAAGGCCGGAGGCATCGATCACCGCGCCGCCGGGGCTGGTGATCGTGACCGTTCCCTGGCCGCCGATGACGTCGAGGTCGCCGCTCAGCGAGAGATCCTCGGGGCCCGCGCCGATCGTCAGCACGTAGGTCGTATTTGCATTAAGGGTGATCGTGTCGTTGCCGTAGTCGAACGACTCCCCCGGGCAGAGGCCGAAATTGTCGTTGGTGTTGGCCGAGAGCAGCGCCGCGCGGAGGGAGCAGCTCGCGATGGGGTCCGGATCGCTCGTCGTCCCCGGAGTGATCGTCATGTCGGCCGCCGCGCTCGCCGGAATCGCCAGCGCGATCGTCGCCGTGACCGCCACGATGGTCCTCTTCACGTTGCTCATCCCTGGTCCTCCCCGTTTCGAGTTGTGGAGGTCAGGCTAGTCGAGAGCGACCTCGAGCACGTCACCGATCTCCTCTGCGTAGACGAACTCGAGGTCGGCGCGCTCGCGCTCGGGGATCTCCTCGATGTCGCCCTTGTTGCGCTCGGGGACGATCACGCGTTTGATCCCGGCGCGCTGGGCGGCGAGCGACTTCTCCTTCAGCCCGCCGACCGGGAGGACCTGGCCGGTGAGCGTGATCTCGCCGCTCATCGCGACGTCGTTCTTGACCACGCGGCCGGAGACGAGCGATGCGAGCGCGGTCCCCATCGCGACCCCGGCCGAGGGCCCGTCCTTGGGGACGGCGCCGGCGGGGATGTGGATGTGGATGTCGTGCTCGGAGAACCACTTCTCGTCGACCTCGGGCGCGACGTCGGAGAGGTGGCCGCGGACCCAGGAGAGCGCCGCCTGGGCGGACTCCTTCATCACGTCGCCGAGTTGGCCGGTGATCGTCAGCTTGCCGTCGCCGGGCATCGCCGTCGCCTCGATGAACAGGACCTCGCCGCCGACCGGCGTCCAGGCGAGGCCGGTCGCGACGCCGGGGTCCTTGGTCCGCCGCCTCTGCTCGGCGAAGACCCGCTGGCGGCCGAGGTGCTCGCGCGCCGCCTTCGCCGAGATCTTGACCTTGCCCTCGACGGTGCCCTCGGCGACCTGGCGCGCGATCTTGCGGCAGACCGTGCCGATCTGGCGCTCGAGGTTGCGGACCCCCGCCTCGCGCGTGTACTCCTCGATGATCGCCTTCAGCGCGGGGTCGGCGAACTCGATCTGCGAGGGCTTGAGACCGTTTGCCTCGATCTGGCGCGGGACGAGGTACTTCTTGGCGATGTGGAGCTTCTCGTCGACCGTGTAGCCGGCGATCTCGATCACTTCCATCCGGTCCTGGAGCGGCCCCGGGATCGTGTCGAGGATGTTCGCGGTGGCGATGAAGAGAACATCTGAGAGATCGAACGGGAGGTCGAGGTAGTGGTCGCGGAAGCTCCCGTTCTGCGCCGGGTCGAGAACCTCGAGCATCGCCGAGGCGGGGTCGCCGCGGAAGTCGGCCCCCATCTTGTCGATCTCGTCGATCATGAACACGGGGTTGCGGGTGCCCGCGTCGCGCAGCGCGCGGATGATCGTCCCCGGCAGCGCGCCGATGTATGTGCGGCGGTGGCCGCGGATCTCCGCCTCGTCGCGGACGCCGCCGACCGAGATCCGCTCGAACTCGCGGCCCAGCGCCTTGGCGATCGACTTGCCGAGGCTCGTCTTGCCGACGCCGGGCGGGCCGACGAAGCAGAGGATCGGGCCCGGGGAGTCCGGGTTCAACTTGCGGACCGCGAGGTATTCCAGGATCCGGTCCTTGACCTTCTCGAGGTCGTAGTGGTCTTCGTCGAGGACCTTTCGCGCGTGCTCGATGTCGAGGTTGTCCTCGGTCCGCTCGCTCCAGGGCAGCTCGACCAGCCACTCGAGGTAGCTGCGGATCACGCCGTGCTCGGCGGCGGCCGGGGGCAGCGTCTCGAGCCGCGAGAGCTCGCGGTCGGCGGCCTTGCGCGCCTCCTCGGGGAGGTCCGCCTCCTCGACCCGCTTGCGGAGGTCGGCGATCCCGGCGATGTCGTCGTCGCCCTCGCCGAGCTCCTGCTGGATCGCCTTGAGCTGCTCGCGCAGCAGGTACTCGCGCTGGCCCTTGTCGATCTCGGACTGGACCTGGGACTGGATCTGGGTGCCGAGCGAGATCACCTCGAGCTCGCGGGCGAGGATCTCGGTCAGCCGGCGCAGCCTCACCCCGACGTCGACCTGTTCGAGCAGCTCCTGCTTCTCCTCGGTCGGGATCCGCAGCGCGCCGGCGATCAGGTGGCTGAGCGCCGAGGGGTCGTCCATGTTGGTGACCGCGAGCTGGAGCTCCTCGGGCAGGTAGGGGATCTGCTCGATGATCTGCGAGAAGGTCGTCTGGACGTTGCGGGTCAGAGCCTGGAGCTCGGTCGAGGGCTCGACGACGTCGGCCATCTCGTCGATCCGCGCGACGAGGTAGGGGTCCTCGGAGACGTAGTCGTTGATCCGAACCCGCTGCGCGCCCTGGACGAGGATCCGGATCGAACCGTCCGGGACCTTCATCATCCGCGCGACGATCCCGACGACGCCGACGTCGTAGAGGTCGTCGGGGCCGGGGGCGTCGAGCTCGGGGTTCTTGGAGCCGACCATGACCAGCATCCGGTCGCCGGAGAGAACGTCGTCGACGAGCTTGATCGAGCGCTCCTGGGCGACCGCGAGCGGGGTCAGCGTGTCGGGGAAGGTGACCGTCTCGCGCAGCGGCAGCACCGGGAGCGCGTCGGGGAGCGGCTGGTCGCGGCGCGCCTCGGTCTCGGCCTCGGAGATGTCCGGGAGCTCGACCACGTCCACCGTCGGAGCCTCGGTCTCGAAGTCGAGGCCCGCGTCGCTCACGCCCGTCTCATCGGGCATCTGCCGCTACTCCGTCCGCTCGATCGGGACGCGCCGGGCCGCCTCGGGGCTCCGCAGCGGCAGCTCGATTCGCAGGATCCCGTCGTCGTAGGTCGCAACCGCCTGCTCGGGGTCGACGTTGGCGCTGAGCTCGATCACGCGGCGGAAGCGGCCGGAGGGCAGCTCGACCTGCTGGTAGGTGCGCCCCTCGACGTCGCGGACCGGGCGCTCGCCGCTGATCGCCAGCGCGCGGCCGCGGACCTCGATGCTCACGGCCTCGAGGTCGATCCCGGGCAGCTCGGCCTCGATGATCGCCTTCGGGGGCTTGCCGCAGTAGTAGACGTCGACCCTGGGGGCGAAGCCGGCGACGCGGCGGGTGGTCGGGCCGGACTGGGCCCAGACGTCGCCGAGCAGCTGATCCATGTCGCGCCGCATGCGGGCGAAGTCCGCGAACGGGTCTCTCTGACGCATTCCTGAAGATTAGAGAGTGAGTCCGGGCGGCTCAGGCTTCGCCGACGGCCCGGGCGGGCGCTGCCGCGGGAGCCACGGTGCGTTGGCTCGGGGCGCCGTTCCAGTCGCGGAAGGTGCCGCGGTAGAGCGCCTGCACGACCCAGAGGAAGTAGACGGCCGCCGGGACCGCGAGCACGTCGATCCCGACCCCGTGCACGTCGGGCCCGTACTGCCCGGTCATCGAATAGATCGCGTAGACGCCGTGCATCAGCGCGCAGGTCGCGAAGACGACAGCGAGCGCGAGGCCCGAGAGCGACCAGCCGCCGAGCGGCTTGCGGTTCCCGACCTGGGTCCTCGCGAGGTAGTAGGCGATCGCGCCGTAGAGCATGACCAGCAGGATGTTGGGGAGGACGACGATCATGTCGTCGCCGCGGATCTGGACGTTCCCGATCCCGATCGCGGCGGCGACCAGCGCCGTGACGTAGACGGCGAGCGCGGTCGGCAGCGCCAGGACCCAGAGCGGGCTTCCGGATACGAAGCGGTCGCCGCGGCCGCCGGAGAAGGCCTCGACCCGGAGCGAGAACCAGATCAGCCCCGCCGGCAACCCGATCGCCACGGCGATCAGGTCGAGGCCCCCCGCGCTCCGCCCCTCCATCCCGAGGTGCAGCCCGTGGACCCAGTGGTGCGGGCCGCAGGTGAAGGCCATCGCGATCCACGCCGCCCCGAAATGTGAGAACCCCATCCGGTCGCGGTCGCGGATCATCTCCATCAGGGTCATCGTCCCGTAGCCCGTGTACGCGAGCCCGAGGATGATGTTGCCGGCTGCGAGCGCGGCGGTCATCGCTAGCCGATCCGCGCCGGGATCCCGACCTGGCGCATGAACTCGCGGATCTGGGACGGGTCGCCGACCCCGGGCTGGATCGCGCTCGCGTAGCCGTCGAGGCGCAGCTCGCGGGCAGGGACCGGCTTCGAGTAGAGGAACCCCTGCGCGAACTCGCATCCGAGCTCGCGCAGCTCGCCGTGCTGGCGCTCGGTCTCGACGCCCTCGGCGACGACCGAGAGCCCGAGCTCCTCGGCGAGCGAGATCACGGCGGCGACGATCGCCCGGTCGTCGCCTCCGCGAAGCAACCCGTTGATGAAGTGGCGGTCGATCTTGATCACGTCGATCGGCAGGCCGCTGAGGAAGGCGAGCGAAGAGGTCCCTCCGCCGAAGTCGTCGATCGCGATCCGCACGCCGAGCCGCTTCAGCGCCTCGAGGGTCGGGGCGATCACGGCCGCGTCGTCGATCAGCGAGGTCTCGGTGACCTCGAGCTGGAGCAGCGGCCCGGGCAGGCCGCTGGCCTCGAGCGCGGCGCGGACGGTCTCGATCGTCTCGGTCCCGACGAGCTCGACCGGCGAGACGTTGACCGAGACGTGGGCGCGGATCCCGGCTCGCCGCCAGCCCGCCGCGCGCCCGCAGGCCATGTGGATGATCCTCGCGTCGATCTCGCCGATCAACCCGTGCTCCTCGGCGATCGGGATGAAGCCGGCCGGCGCGACGAGGCCGCGCTCGGGGTGGTGCCAGCGCGCGAGCGCCTCGCAGCCGATCGGGATCCCGTCGCGCAGCGAGACGATCGGCTGGAAGTAGGGCTCGATCTGGCCCCTGTCGAGGGCCTCGCGGAGCTCGACCTCGACCCGCATCCGCGCCGCGAGCTCGGCCCGCATCCGCTCGTCGAAGACCTCGACCCGCGAGCCGCCCTCTTCCTTGCCGCGATACATCGCGAGGTCGGCGGCGACCAGCAGCTCGTCGGCGCTCTGGGGCTCGCTCCCGAACGGCGCCACCCCGACGCTCGCCGAGGCGTGGCGCTCGCGACCGGCGATCGTGACCGCGGCGCCCTCGCGGAGGCTCGCGAGCAGCCGCTCGGCGGCGATCCGGGCCTCGTCGACCCCGCAGCCGGGCAGCAGGACGGCGAACTCGTCGCCCCCGAGCCGGGCGAGCAGGTCTCCCCGCCGCAGGCTCTTCTGGAGCCGCTCGCCGACCCGGATCAGCAGCTGGTCCCCCGCCATGTGGCCGAGCGAGTCGTTGATGTCCTTGAAGCGGTCGAGGTCGAGGATCAGGACCGCGCCCGGGCGGCCGGTGTGCCGGGCGTTGGCGATCTCGCCGCAGAGCTCCTCCATGAACCTCCGCCGGCCGAGCAGCCCGGTCAGCGCGTCGTGGTTGGCGACGTACCAGACGCGCTCCTCGTAGGTGCCTCCCGCGCTGACGTCCTCGGTCGTCCCGATCAGCCGCTCGCGCCCGTCGCTCGCCGCGACGACGCAGCCGTGTGCCTTCACGGTCCGGATCTCGCCGTCGGGCCTGACGATCCGGTGCTCGCTCGTGAACTGGGCCCGGTCCGCAAACGCGACGCGGACGGCGCGGATGAAGCTGTCGCGGTCCTCGGGGTGGATCAGCTCCTCGACCGCTGCGAAGCTGGAGTGGCGCTCGCCGTCGACGCCGTGGATCTCACAGAGCTCGGCCGACCAGAGCACTCGATCGCGCTCGAGGTCCCACTCCCAGCTCCCGATCGTCGCCGTCTCCCGGTCGGATCGGGACAGCTTCTTCGACGAAGGTGCCACCCGTTTTCATCGGCGGCGGCCCAGCACCACTTAAATATGAGTAGCTGCTCAGACCTCGTAGACGGCGCCCTCGCGGGCGACGTCGACCTCGCCCTTGAACGCCTTCTCGGCCTCGGTGCGGGCCCACTCGTCGCCGAGCTCGTCGGAGATGTGGGTGATGACGACGCGCTTGGCGCCCGCCTCGCGCGCGTGCTCGCCCGCCTCGGCCGGGGTCATGTGGCCCCGGATCCCGGTTCGCTCGGGCCGCGGGAGGGTCGCCTCGACGATCAGCAGGTCGGTGTCGCGGGCGATCTCGACGATCTCGTCGCCGGGCCGGCAGTCGGCGCCGTAGGTGAGCCGGCCGCCGCTGCCGTTGGCGGAGCTGAAGTCGACGGCGAAGGTCTGCATGAAGTGGGGCACCTCCTGGAAGCGCGCCGAGAGGTCGCCGATCTCGACCGTCTCGCCGGGCTCGTACTCCTCGATCGCGAACGCGTTCTCGATCAGGTCGTCGTTGCCCCAGGCGCCGACGACGCGCCGGAACATCTCGGTCGCCCCCGGCGGGGCGATAAGCCGCGGCCGCGCCGGGTTGTCGGTCCCGGGCCAGATGTGGACCGGCACGGGCTGCTGCTTGGGGGCGTAGGTGAGCGCGTAGGAGTAGGGGACGAGGTCGAGCCAGTGATCGGCGTGCAGGTGCGAGATCACGACCGCGTCGAGGTCGACGTAGTCGACGAACTGCCGCATCTTCGAAAAGACGCCGTTGCCGCAGTCGAGGAGCACCGTGGTGTCCTCGCTCTGGACGAGGTAGCCGCTGCAGGCGCCGCCCGCGTCCTGCCAGGACGGGGATTTCCCGAGGATCGTGACTTTCAACCTCTCACCCTCACTCCGCGTGAGGACTCTAGAGGCTGATGGCCGCGAGATGCAGCGTTAGGCGGCGCGCGCGGCGCTGAGCTCGGGCTGGCGCATCAGCAGCGTCGGCTGCTGCGGCGGGACCAGGCCCTGGGGGGTGTCGGGACGGAAGGTCGGGCAGGGCGCGTCGAGCGCGAGGGCACAGAGCATGTGCCTGTGGAAGTAACAGTCCTCACAGCTCGGAGCTTTTTTGCGTTCCGCCATCCCGCGACGATGATGCCAATCTCGCGGCCGCTTGCAAAGGGCGGTTCCCGCAAATGAGGCGGTCTTTTTGTGGCGCTACCATGTGCGCCGCATGGCCTCTCGAACCGATCGCCTTGCGGCCTCCCCGCCGCTCTTCGAGAGCCGCTTCATGGACTTCTTCAGCCGCGTGCATCCGTCGGTCCCGGCGATCATCTTCGTGCCCGTGATCGGGGTCTCGATCTGGGCCGGAAGCGACGGCGGCTACGGCGCCATGGACCTCGTCCTGCTGACGCTCGCCGGGGTCGGGATCTGGACCCTGACCGAGTACTGGCTCCACCGCCTCGTCTTCCACTGGCAGCCGAAGTTCAAGGGCGGCGACCGGCTCCACTTCATCATCCACGGCGTCCACCACGACCACCCCAACGACGCGATGCGGCTCGTGATGCCTCCGGCGGCGAGCATCCCGCTCGCTGCGATCTTCTTCGGCGCCTACATGCTGATCTTCGGCGCCCCGCTCGCCTATCCGCTGTTCGCCGGGCTCCTGGTCGGCTACCTCGGCTACGACTACACCCACTACCACCTCCACCACCACACGCCGAAGACCGAGCTCGGCAAGAAGCTGCGCGAGCAGCACATGCGCCACCACTTCCAGGACCACCACTTCGGCTTCGGCGTCACCTCACCGCTCTGGGACGCCGTCTTCCGGACGATGCCGCGCCGCCGGCGGGTCGAGCGCCGCTCCGCTGCTTCGCCCGGATCGCCCGAGTCGGCCTGACTAGGTGACCGGGTTCGGGGGCTCGCGGCCCTCGAGCGCGGCGATCACGTTGTCGGCGACCATCCGCGCCATCTCGTCGCGCGAGCGGACCGTCGCCGAGCCGACGTGCGGGAGCAGCACCGCCCGCGGCGCTTCGAGCAGCTCGGGCGAGACGTCGGGCTCGGACTCGTAGACGTCGAGGCCCGCGGCGCCGAGCGCGCCCTCGCGAAGGGCGCTCGCGAGCGCCCCCTCGTCGACGAGAGGGCCGCGCGCGGTGTTGACGAGCACCCCCTCTGGTCCGATCAATCCGAGCTCGCGCGCGCCGATCATCCCCCGGGTCTCGTCGCTAGCCGGGGCGTGGAGGCTGACCACGTCCGAGGCCTCGAGCAGCTCGTCGAGCTCAGCCCGGCGGGCGCCGAGCTCGCGCTCGGCATCGAGCTTTCCCGAGCGCGCCGCGTAGAGGACCTCGGCGCCGATCGCCGCGACGAGCTCTGCGTAGCGCGAACCGATCCTGCCCAGCCCGACGACCCCGACCGTCGCCCCGCGCAGCTCGAGCCCGCGGTAGGCCGCGGGGTCCCACCCCTCCCAGCGCCCGGCGCGGAGGTCGCGCTCGGCGTCCGAGAGCCGCCGGCCGGCGGCGAGCGTCAGCGCCAGCGCCAGCTCAGCGGTCGCCTCGGTCAGCGCGCCGGGCGTGTTGGTGACCGCGACGCCGCGCTCGCGGCAGGCCTCGAGGTCGACGTTGTCGTAGCCGACGGCGAAGTTCGCGACCACGCGCAGGCCCGGCCCGCAGGCGTCGAGCAGCTCGGGGTCGATCGGGACCGTGGGGTCGGCGACCAGCGCCGCGGCGCCCGGGGCGAGCTCGAGCAGCCGCGCGCGGTTCACGTCGAGGCCGCCCTCGCGGAGCTCGAAGCGCTCGGCCAGCGGCTCGGTCCCCGCGGGCAGCAGCAGGCGGGCAATGACTACGACCGGCTTTTCGTCGGCTGACACTTTTGGTTGCGGACTTACGGTTGGCTCGTATGTGAGTGACTCTCACCGTTAGCATCCCCGCTCCACTTACTTACTTCTCGAAAGGACCGGCCACAGATGCCAAGCAGCTCCAACGTAGTCGATCAAGCCCGCGGGTTGATCGAGCAGCGCCTCTCCGAGCTCGACGACGAACGCAAGCGGCTCGAGGGAGCGCTCAAGGACCTCGGCGGCCGCCGGGGGCCCGGCCGGCCCCGCGGCTCGAGCAACAACTCCGGCGGGCGCAAGCGCCGTCGTCGTCGCGGCGGCACGAGGGCCGAGCAGGCGCTGAAGATCATCACCGAGAACCCCGGCATCTCGCCCTCCGACATCGCGAAGCGGATCGGGATCCAGCCGAACTACATGTACCGGGTGATGAACGAGCTCCAGAAGGACAAGTTGGTCAAGAAGAAGGGCCGCGGGTACTTCGCCCGCTAGTTACTTCTTGACCGAGTCGCGGCCCGGGCCGCCCTTGCTCTTGTCCTTGCCCGGGCCGCCCTTGAGGGTGTCGGCGCCCTTGCCGCCCTTGAGGGTGTCGTTGCCGGGGCCGCCGAGCAGCACGTCCCTGCCCTTGTTGCCCTTGAGCTTGTCGTTGCCCTTGCCGCCGTTCAGCTTGTCGGCGCCCTTGCCGCCGATTATCTGATCGTTGCCCTCGCCGCCGAGCAGCTCGTCCTTGCCGGGCCCGCCGACGAGGCGGTCATTGCCCTCCTCGCCGCAGACGACGTCCCCCTGCTCGATGCCCCTGACCGTGTCGTGGCCGTCGCCGGCCGCGATCACGTCCTTCTTCGGCGTCCCGTTGAGGGTGTCCTTGTCCGCGGTGCCGACGATCGTCGGCGCCTTCTTGCCGCAGCGGGCGACGCCCTCGTAGCGGGCGAGCGCCCAGTCGGCGGTCGCCGCGGGGCCGGTGAACCCGGCGACGACGATCTTCCTGGTCTTCTGATCGATCGCGACGTCCTGGGCGTTGTCGTCGCCGCCCCCGACGTCGGTCGCGACGAGCCCGTCCTTCTCGAACTCGACGTCGAGCACCCCGGCCGGGGTCAGCCGCGCGACGCCGAACTGGGTGCCCGCCGGGCCGGCGAGCACGACGTTGCCCGCGCCGTCGATCGTTATCCCCTCCGCGCGGTCGGCGCTTGCGCCGAACCCGAACGTGAGCTTGCCGTCGGAGCTGAAGGTCGCGTCGGGCTGGCCGCCCGAGCTCAGCTGCAGGATCGCCATCTCCTCGCCCGATCCGGTTACCTCGGCGTAGCCGGAGACGAGCGCCTTGTCGCCGGCGATCGCGACGATGTCGAGTCCCTGGTCCTTCTTCTCGGTCCCCGCCTCCGAGGACATCGGGACGACGACATTGCCGCCGGTCCCCCAGCCCCCGTCGAGGACGCCGTCCTTGGAGAAGCGCGCGGCGGCGAAGTCGTCTTCGTCGACGACCGCGTTGGTCGAGCCGGCGACCAGCACGCGCGCGACGCTGTCGAGCGTGACGCCGGAGCCGGTGTCCTGGCTCGCCGCGGCACCGATGTTGAGGGTCTCGAAGCTGTCGCCGCCGCCGAAGCTCGAGTCGAGGCCGCCGGCGGTGGTCAGCCGCGCGACGAGGAAGTCGGAGGTCGCCGCGGCGCCGCTGCTCCCGGCCGCGACCGGGCGCCCGGTCGAGTCGGCGACGACGTCGTCGAGCGAGTCGTCGTTGGCCGGGTCGAAGTCCTGGAGCGAGACGCCGTCGACGTCGAACCCGCTGTCCGGCACGCCGGTCTCGGTGAAACGCGCGACGACGCTGCCGAGGTCGCCGCCGGTGTCGGCGCTGCCGGCGAGGTAGATCCGTCCCTGGTTGTCGATCGCGACCGCGCGCGCCTGGTCGGCAAGGCCGGCCGCGCTCGCGTCGAGGGTGACGATCCCGTCGCCTGAGAAGGTCGCGTCAGGGTCGCCCTTGGCGGTGAAGCGCGCGACCGCGAAGTCGGAGGTGTCGCCGCCGGTCGGGTCGACGCTGCCCGCGGCCACGGTCCGGCCCTGCGAATCGACCGCGACGCCGTTGGCGCGCCCGTCGGTGACGTCGAAGACGAGCTTGCCGTCGGCGCTGAAGGTCGTGTCGAGGTCACCCTGCACGGCGAGCGCGGCTGCCGCGGAGACGGCGAGCGCTCCGGCGGCGAGCATGGTGACGAGACCGGTCCTGCGGTTGAAGCGCATGGGTGAGTCCCTTTCGTTGCGTGAAGAGGCGGTGAAGCGCGGGGGCTATACCAACCCGAGCTCCGCGACAGAGTCGCGTTCCTCAGCCAATTCGGCAACGCTTGCATCAATCCTCTCGCGCGAGAAGGAATCGATCTCGAGCCCCTCGACGATCTTCCACTCGCCGCCCGAGCAGGTGACCGGGAAACCCGAGATCAGCCCCTCGGCGACGTCGTAGGTCCCGTCGGAGGGCACCGCCATCGAGACCCAGTCGCCGTCG
This sequence comes from uncultured Solirubrobacterales bacterium, assembly GCA_963817065.1. Taxonomy (GTDB): domain Bacteria; phylum Actinomycetota; class Thermoleophilia; order Solirubrobacterales; family 70-9; genus CAWFMO01. Next base: position 428,269 of record CAWFMO010000001.1, on the reverse strand, counting down.
GGGGTGCCGAGGACCCAGTCGTGGACGTGGTCGATCGCCGCGCTCGCCGCCGAGGCGGCCGAGGAGGCGCCGCGAGCGTCGATGATCGCCGCGCCGCGCTTAGCCACCGTCGGAATGAATTCGTCGGCGATCCACTTCTCGTCGCCGACCTCCTCCCACGCGTTCTTTCCGTCAACCTCGCAGTGCGTCAGGTCCGGGTACTGGGTGGTCGAGTGGTTGCCCCAGATCGTCATCTTGCGGATCGCGTCGAGCTTGGCGCTCGTCCGCTTCGCGAGCTGGGCGATCGCGCGGTTGTGGTCGAGGCGGACCATCGCCGTGAACCGCTGCTTGGGAACGTCGGGGGCGTTCGACATCGCGATCAGCGCGTTGGTGTTGGCGGGGTTGCCGACGACGAGCACCTTGACGTCGTCGGCGGCGCCGGCGTTGATCGCCTCGCCCTGGGGCTTGAAGATCGCGCCGTTGGCCTCGAGCAGGTCGGCGCGCTCCATGCCCTTGCCGCGCGGCCGGGCGCCGACGAGCATCGCGACGTTGCAGCCATCGAAGGCCTTGACCGGGTCATCGTAGATGTCGATCCCGGCGAGCAGCGGGAAGGCGCAGTCGTCGAGCTCCATCGCCGTGCCCTCGGCGGCCTTGACCGCGTCGGGGATCTCGAGCAGGTTCAGTTTGATCTCGGTGTCCTCGCCGAGCATCTGGCCGCTGGCGATCCGGAAGAGCAGCGCGTAGCCGATCTGGCCGGCAGCGCCGGTGACGGTGACGTTGACTGGGCTCAATTCATCTCCTTGGTGAGGTTTTCGTCGATCGAGGCGAGGAACTCCTCGGTCGTCTGGAACTCCTGATCGGGGCCGATCAGCAGCGCGAGGTCCTTGGTCATCTTCCCCTGCTCGACGGTCTCTACGCAGACGCGCTCTAGCGTCGTCGCGAACTCGGAGACCTCGGGGGTGTCGTCCATCTGGCCGCGGGCCGCGATCCCCCGGGTCCAGGCGAAGATCGAGGCGATCGGGTTGGTCGAGGTCTTCTCGCCCTTCTGGTGCTGGCGGAAGTGGCGGGTGACGGTGCCGTGCGCCGCCTCGGCCTCGACCGTCTTGCCGTCGGCGGAGCGCAGGACGCTCGTCATCAGCCCGAGCGAGCCGAAGCCCTGGGCGACGGTGTCGGACTGGACGTCGCCGTCGTAGTTCTTGCAGGCCCAGACGTAGCCGCCCTCCCACTTGAGCGAGGCGGCGACCATGTCGTCGATCAGCCGGTGCTCGTAGGTCAGCCCCGCCTTCTCGAACTTGTCCTTGAAATCGGCGTCGAAGACCTCCTGGAAAAGGTCCTTGAAACGGCCGTCGTAGGTCTTGAGGATCGTGTTCTTGGTCGACATGTAGACCGGCAGCCCGCGGTCGAGGCCGTATCCGAACGAGGCGCGGGCGAAGTCGCGGATCGAGTCGTCGAGGTTGTACATCGCCATCGCGATCCCGCCGCCGGCGGGGAAGTCGAAGACCTCGAGCTCGATCGGCGACTCGGAGGCGTCGTTGGGCCTGAAGCTGAGCGTCAGCGTCCCGTCACCCGGGATCAGCGTGTCGGTCGCCCGGTACTGGTCGCCGAAGGCGTGGCGGCCGATGATGATCGGCTTCGTCCAGCCGGGGACGAGCCGCGGGACGTTCGAGATCACGATCGGCTCGCGGAAGATCACGCCGCCGAGGATGTTGCGGATCGTCCCGTTCGGCGAGCGGTACATCTCCTTGAGCCCGAACTCCTCGACCCGCGCCTCGTCGGGGGTGATCGTCGCGCACTTGACCCCGACGCCGTGCTCCTTGATCGCGTTCGCGGCGTCGACCGTGATCTGGTCGTTGGTCGCGTCGCGGCTCTCGATCCCCAGATCGAAGTACTTCAACTCGACGTCGAGGTAGGGCAGGATCAGCTGCTCCTTGATGAAGGCCCAGATGATCCGGGTCATCTCGTCGCCGTCGAGCTCGACGATCGGGTTCTTGACTTTGATCTTCGCCATCGCGTCCCGCCCGGTGGGCGGGGACCGCGCACCCTATAGAGGCGGAGATGTCCCCTATCTTCAGACCATGGGCCGTCCTGAGGAGCGCAAGCTGGCGACGATGGTCTTCGCCGACCTCGTCGGCTCGACCGCGCTCGCGTCGGCGCTCGACCCCGAGGAGCTCCGCAACCGGCTCTCGCCCTTCTTCGAGGTCGCCCGCGCGGCGCTTAGAGGGGCACGGCGGAACGGTCGAGAAGTACATCGGCGACGCGGTGATGGCGGTCTTCGGGGTCCCGGTCGGGCACGGCGACGATCCCGACCGCGCGGTCGCCGCCGCGCTCGAGCTGGTCGAGCGCGTCGCCGAGCTCGACGGCGGGCTCACGGTCAAGGTCGGGATCGAGACCGGGGAGATCCTCGCGGTCAGCGACTCCGATCACCTCGCCGTCACCGGCGAGGCCGTCAACGCCGCGGCTCGGCTCCAGCAGGCGGCGGAGCCGGGACAGGTGCTGGTCGGCGAGCGCGCCGCCCGCGCCTGCCTTCGGACCCGGCTCGAGCCCGGTGAGCGGGTCGAGGCCAAGGGCATCAACGGCGGGATCTGCACCTACCTCGCGGCCGGCGGCGACCCGGGCGAGGGCGATGAGGTGCTGCTCGTCGGCCGGATCGACGACCTCGACCTCCTGCGCGTGGTGGCGCGGCGCGCCGCCCACGAGCGGGTCCCGCAGCTGGTGACGATCATGGGCGAGGCCGGGATCGGCAAGACCCGGCTCGCCAACGAGCTGTTCTCCGAGCTGAGCTCCGATTCGGGCGGCTGGCGGGTCGTCGTCGGGCGCAACCCGCCCTACGGGCGCGGCATCGCCTTCTGGGCCCTCGGGGAGATCCTCCGCGACGCTTCCGGGAGCGGTCCCGAGGCATCGGCCGATGCGGTCGAGAAGGCGCTCGGCGAGCTGCTGGCCGGCCTCGGCGCCGAAGACGCCGAGGATCTCGCCTGCTCGCTGTCGGTCGCGATCGGCGGCGGGCGCGAGGCGACGACCGCCGCCACCGAGGACGTCCTCAAGCGGGCCTGGCGGCGCTTCGTCTCGCTGCTCGCCTCCGACCGGCCGCTGGTGATCGGCGTCGACGACGCCCACTGGGCCGACGAGGGGTTGCTCGACCTGCTCGAGGAGGCCGCTTTCGGGCTGCACGACTCGCCGGTGCTGATCCTCTGCACCAGCCGACCCGAGCTCGCCGACAGGCGCCCCGACTTCGGCAAGTCCGCGCGCAACATCACCCAGCTCGAGCTGCGGGCGCTCGACTCGGACGCGGCTCGGCAGCTCGCCGAGCTGCTGCTGCCCGAGCGCGCACGCGACGACGCCGACCGGGTCGCCGACGCGGCCGGCGGCAACCCGTTCTTCCTCGAGGAGGTCTCGCGCGCGATCGGCGAGGGCGCCGGCGAGCTGGCGCCCGACGGTCTTCCCGACACCGTGCAGGCTGCGATCGCGGCGCGCATGGACCAGCTCCCCGAGAACGAGAAGCGCGTCCTTCAGCACGCCGGCGTGCTCGGCCACACCTTCGGCGACGGGTCGCTGGGCGCGCTCTACGGCGAGCCGGTCGAGAGCGATCTCGAGGCCCTACGCCGCAAGGCCCTGATCGAGGAGCGCCCGACGGCGGGCCCGGGGCACTGGGCCTTTCGCCACCAGCTGATCCGCGACGTCGCCTACGGATCGCTGCCCCGGGTCGAGCGGGCCGGGCTGCACGAGCGCGTCGCCGGGCGGCTGGGCGAGGGCGAGGCATTCGCCGAGCGCGCCGAGCTGATCGCCTATCACCTGACCCAGGCCGCCGACCTCGACGCGACCGGCGCGCGGCGCGACGCGGCGAGCGACGCGCTGATCGAAGCCGCCCACGCCGCTACGCGGCGCGGCGCCGGAGCCCGGGCGCTCGAGCTCTACGAGCACGCGGCGACGCTCGCCGGCGACGAGGCGCGGCGGATCGAGGTGCTCGGCACCGCCGGCGACGTCGCGCTGCGGAGCTGGCGCGGCGATCACGCGATTCGGATCCTTCGCGAAGCCGCAGTCGCCGGCGAGCGCGCCGGCGAACCGGCTTTGGCGGCCGCCGCCTACGCGCGCGCGGTCGAGGTCGGCGCCCGCTACCACGGCATCAGCGGCGAGATCCCGGAGTCGGAGCTGCGGCCGATGCTCGACCGCGGCCGCGCGCTCGTCTCCGAGGATGACATCGTCACCCGCGCCAGGCTGCTGCTCGACGAAGCGTGGCTCGCCTGGCTCGGCGGCAGGTTCGCGGAGATGGCCGAGCCGACCAGCGAGGCCTTGGCCCTGGCTCGCGAGAGCGGCGACCCGCAGGTGATCCAGGGGGCTCTCGACGCCGCCACCGGGGACGACTGGAACCAGGGGCGCCAGCGCGCCGCCGTCGAGCACACTCGCGAGCGGCTCGAGCTTCTCAGCGGCGGGCCGGCGGTGCCGCCGCTGGGCGCCCCGAACGCATTCGCGCTCGGGAGCCACGCGCTCGACGTCGAACACTCAGACGCGCTGCACATGATGATCCTCTCCCTGATCCAGACCGGGGACTTCCGCGAGGCGCTGGGCTACGCCAAACAAGCGAGCGACCTCGACAGCTCTCGCGGCGTCCTCCACGCGGCCGCCGAGCGCGGGCTGATGGCCTCCTTCTACCTCGGCGATTGGGACGAGGTGCTGGAGATGGCGCGCAGGCTTCGACGGGAGTGGACCGACGCCGACCGGCCGCCGTTCGGCGCCGCGGCGACCAACGTCGCCTGCGCGGGCGCGGTCGAGGGCTATCGCGGCGAGGAAGCCGAAGCGGAGCGCTGGCTCGGGTTCGCGGCCGAGCTCGCCGGCCAGGACGCCTCGCTCGAGCAAACCGAAGGGGTGCGAATGGTGCGCGCCGACGTCGCGCTGCACCACGGCCGCTTCGAGCACGCGGCGAGCCTGCTGACCGACTACGTCTGTGAGACCCAGTGGCAGCCCGCCTACCTCGCGACGCGGGCCGAGGCACGCGTCCGCGCCGGACGCGAGGACGCGGCCGAGGCGATTGAGATCGCTTCAGCGCGAACGGGCGAGCACCGGCTGGCGATCGCGACGCTGCTGCGGGCTCGCGCCCTGCAGAGCGGCGACGAGCAGCCGCTGCGCGAGTCGCTGGCCCTGTTCGAGGAGATCGAGTGCCCCTACCAGGCCGCTCGATCGGGTTGGCTGCTCGGCGGCGAAGCCCGCGAACGGGCCGCGGCGACCCTAGAGCGGCTCGGCGCTACCGAGCCGGCGGACTAGGCGCGCTGCTCGGCTTCGCGCAGGCGCGCGGTCAGCGCCTCGAGCAGCGACCACGCGACCTCGGGGTTCGACTGCACGAAGGGCCGAAACTCCCACGCCGTCATGCCGCGGCAGCGCAGGTCGGTCGTCGCAACCACCGTCGCCGAGCGCGGACCGCTGTCGATCAACGCGATCTCGCCGAAGTACTCGCCCGGCCCGAGGGTGCGGACGATCTCGCCGTCGACGCTCACGGTCGCGTTTCCGTCCTCGATCACGAAGAACCCGACGCCGCTCTTTCCCTCGGTCGCGATCTCGTCGCCCTCGGAGAACTCGCGCTCAGCCATGCCCTCGCTCAGCTTCTTGAGCTGCTTCGGGTTGACGCCGGAGAACAGCGGCACCTGACTCAGTGACTTCGACAGATCGGCCATTCGCGCAGCCTAGCCAAGCTGCGCACGCAAGTAGTGCGTAATCGGGGCGTTAGTTGGGAGGCAATGGGGGTATGGGGGTCAAGGGGAAAAACGCTACGAGAGGAAATCGAACAGTGAGCAAGCTAAGGAAGGCTTTTGCACTCGGTGCCGTGGTTGCCGCCGCGGCGTTCGGAATCGTCGCCTGTGGCGACGACGACAGCGGCGGAGGCGGCGGTAGCGGTGGCAGCGCCGCAGAGGGCGGCGACATCAACGTCACGATGACGTCGTTTCCCGATTACCTCGACCCGCAGCTTTCCTACACGCTCGAGGGCTGGGAGGTCCTCTGGAACACATACACGCCCTTGCTCACCTACAAGCACGTGGACGGCGAGGCCGGCACCGAGGTCGTTCCCGGCCTGGCCGAGGCGATGCCCGACATCTCCGCCGACGGCACGACCTACAAGCTGACCCTGCGCAAGGGGATGAAGTACTCGGACGGCACGCCGATCGTGGCCTCCGACTTCACCTACGCGATCCAGCGGCTCTTCGATCTCGACTCCGGCGGATCCGTCTTCTATGAGGACATCGACGGCGCCAAGGAATACGCCAGCGGCGACGCGAAGACGATCTCGGGGATCACCACCGACGACAAGACCGGCGAGATCACGATCCAGCTCTCCGAGCCGAACGGAACCTTCCCCCAGATCCTGGGGCTGATGTTCGCGGCGCCCGTGCCGAAGAGCACGCCGCTCGACGAGGACCAGACCAAGAACCCGCCGCCCTCGAGCGGCCCGTTCACGATCACCAGCGCCTCGCCGCCACGGACGCTGACGATGGAGCGCAATCCGCAGTTCAAGACGGTCCAGGCCGCCGGCGCCGACGAGGTCGCCGACGCCCACGTCGACAAGATCACCATCACCCAGAACAAGAGCAACTCGGCGCAGGTGACCGGGGTCCAGCAGGGCACCATCGACTTCATGGTCGACCCGCCCAACGCGGATCGGCTGCCCGAGGTCAAGGCCCAGAACAGCGACCGGTTCCGGCTCGAGGAATCGATCAACACGTACTACTTCTGGATGAACAACCAGGAGCCGCCGTTCAACGACCTCAAGGTGCGCCAGGCGATCAACTACGCCGTCGACCCCGAGGCGATGAACCGCATCTTCGGCGGCCGCATGCACCCGACCCAGCAGATCCTGCCTCCGGGGATGCCCGGCTACGAGGAGTACGAGCTCTATCCGGGCCCGGATCTCGAGAAGGCGAAGCAGCTGCTCGCCGAGGCCAACCCGTCGGACAAGGACATCACCGTCTGGACCAACGACGAGCCCGATCGCAAGCGGATCGGCGAGTACTACCAGGACCTGCTCAAGCAGCTCGGGTTCAACGCGGAGCTCAAGATCATCGCGGGCGCCACGTATTTCACGACGATCGGGAACGAGAAGACCCCGGATCTCGACACCGGGTTCGCCAACTGGTTCCAGGACTTCCCCCACCCGGACGACTTCTTCCGTCCGCTGCTCAACGGGGAGAGCGACCTGCCGACCAACAGCAACAACTTCTCGAGCGTCCGGATCCCCGAGAACGACGCGAAGATGGACGAGTTGCTGAAGAGCCAGATCACCGACGAGGGCATCGAAGAGGAGTACGCCGCCCTCGACAAGGCATACATGGAGCAGGCGGTGTGGGCCCCGTACGGAAACGAGCAGTTCTCCACCTTCGTCTCCGAGCGGATGGATTTCGACACCGTCTACCACCACCTGCTGTTCAACGAGGACTACACGAGCTTCGCGCTCAAGGACTGAGGGCGCGAAGGAGCAGCCGTGTGGACGATCACAGGGAAGGGGCCGCGAGGCCCCTTCCCTTGGTTTGCCGTGGCGCGTCCACGGTTAGCCAAGGCCCATGAGGAGCGAGGTGTAGGGCGCGATGGCATCTGAGCCGTACGCCGAACCGACGATCCCGGGCGAGGTCGCCCCGACCGGCGCGCCGCCGCCGCGGCCGAGCGGGGTCACGCTCGCGGACGTCGAGGGCCGTAGCCCCTGGTACCTCGCCTATCTGAGGCTGCGCCGCAATCGCGTCGCGCTCGGCTTCGGGTCGCTGTTCATCGTCATCGTCCTCTTCTGCCTCGCGGCGCCGCTCTGGGCCAACCACGTCGCCGATACCTCGCCGAACGCCAACCACATCACCGACAAGGTCACGATCAGCGGCAACGAGACCGACGTCGTCTCGCCCGACGGCACCCCGCTCGGGCCCGGTCTGCACGCGAAGTACCTGCTCGGCGCGGACCAGAACGGGCGCGACGTCATGGTCCGGCTCATGTACGGCGGGCGGACCTCGATCATGATCGGGGTCGTGGCGGCGCTGATCACGACGCTGCTCGCGGTGACCGCCGGGCTCGTCGCCGGCTTCTACCGCGGCTGGCCGGACTCGATCCTCTCCCGGATCATGGATGTGATCTGGGCCTTCCCCGTCTTGCTGCTCGGGATCGCGCTCGGCACCGCGCTGTCGGTGGGCGGGCTCAAGCTCGGGCCGCTCGAGCTCGCCGGCAACTCACTCTGGATCCCGATCCTGATCATCGGCTGCGTCTACGTCCCCTACATGGCGAGACCGATCCGCGGCGAGGTGCTGGCCCTGCGCGAGAAGGAGTTCGTCGAGGCCGCCGTCGCCCAGGGCAAGGGCCCGCTGCGGATCATGTTCTCCGAGCTGCTGCCCAACATCGTCTCGACGATCCTCGTCTTCTTCACCCTCCTGATCGCCAACAACATGCTGCTCGAGTCGGCGCTCTCCTTCCTCGGCGCCGGCGTCCACGCGCCGAACGCCTCCTGGGGAACGATGATCGCCGACGGCTACCAGACGATCTACTCGGCGCCGCACCTGACGATCGTCCCCGGGCTGATGATCGTCTTCACCGTGCTCTCGCTCAACGTCTTCGGCGACGGCCTCCGCGACGCGCTCGACCCGAAGGCCAGGATAAGGATCGAGCACTAGCCCGTGGCACGGTTCATCGCCAGACGACTCGTCGGGATGGTCGCGGTCCTGTTCGCGATCTCGGTGATCGTCTTCCTGATCTTCAACGTGATCCCGAACTCGGACCCGGCGCAGCGGATCGCCGGCAAGAACGCCAACGCCGAGCTGATCGACCGGGTCAACGAGGAGTGGGGGTTCGACGACTCGCTGCCCCAGCAGTACGCGACGACGATGAAGAAGATCTTCACCGGCGACCTCAAGTCCTACAACAGCCAGCTCGACGTCGACGAGCAGATCCTGGAGGGGATCCCGATCACGCTCTCGCTCTGCGTCGGGGCGGCGGTGCTCTGGATGTCGACCGCGATCCTCTTCGGCTACCTGAGCGCCGTCCGCGCCGGCAAGTTCACAGACCGGGCGCTGACGATCCTGGCGCTGATCGGGATCTCGATGCCGGTCTTCTGGCTCGCGGCGATGCTGCTCTACTACCTCAGCTTCAAGGTCTCGCTGTTCCCGACCGGCAGCTACGTCGGGCTGACCGACGACCCGGTCGACTGGGCCTACCACCTGATCCTGCCCTGGTTCACGCTCGCGGTGCTGTTCATCGGCTTCTACAGCCGCGTCCTGCGCTCGAACATGCTCGATTCGATGAACGAGGACTACGTGCGCACCGCGCGCGCCAAGGGGCTCAGCGAGCGCCAGGTGCTGATGCGCCACGTGCTGCGCAACTCGCTGATCCCGATCGTCACGCTCTTCGGGCTCGACTTCGGCCTCGTCGTCGGCGGCGGCGCGATCCTCACCGAGACCGTCTACAACCTGCCCGGCGTCGGCCTCTACGCCGGGCAGTCGATCGGCGCGCTCGACCTGCCGCCGCTGATGGCGGTGACGATGTTCGGCGCCTTCTTCATCGTCTTCTTCAACACGATGGTCGACATCCTCTACGCCTACCTCGATCCCCGCGTCCGCCTCGGGGCGGTGGCGCCGGCGTGACCCCCGCGGCGAAGAAGAGCGGCCCGCTGCTCTCGGTCGACGGCCTCGAGGTCAGCTTCCGGACCGAGGACGGCGTCGTCCGGGCGGTCGGCGGCGTCTCCTTCGACCTCGAGCCCGGCGAGATCCTCGCGATCGTCGGCGAGTCCGGCAGCGGCAAGAGCGTCACGGCGCAGACGATTCTCGGGCTGACGCGCTCGAGCAACGCCGAGATCGCGGGTGCGGTCACCTACGGCGGCCGCGACCTCGTCGGGCTCGACGAGGACGGACTGCGCAAGGTCCGCGCCGAGGAGATCGCGATGATCTTCCAGGACCCGATGACCTCGCTCAACCCCGTCTACCGGGTCGGGAACCAGATCGTCGAGCAGATCCAGGCGCACCGAGAGGTCTCCGACGCCGAGGCGATGAAGATCGCCGTCGAAGGCCTCAGCGCGGTCGGGATCCCGAACGCCGAGGAGCGGATTCGCGACTACCCGTACGAGTTCTCGGGCGGGATGCGCCAGCGGGCGATGATCGCGATGGCGCTGACGCTCGAGCCCGAGGTCCTGATCGCCGACGAGCCGACCACAGCGCTCGACGTCACGATCCAGGCCCAGATCCTGCAGCTCGTCCAGCGGCTGAACCGCGAGCGCGATCTGGCGGTGATCCTGATCACCCACGACCTCGGCGTGGTCGCCGAGGTCGCCGACCGGGTGCTGGTCATGTACGCCGGCCAGGTCGTCGAAGAGGGGACCGTCGACGAGATCTTCTACGACCCCCAGCACCCCTACACCTGGGGGCTGATGGGCTCGCTTACCCGCCTCGACCAGCCCCGCCCCGAGCGCCTGCCGCAGATCGCCGGCCAGCCGCCGTCGCTGCTCGCTCCCCCGGCGGGCTGCCGCTTCCGGCCGCGCTGCCCGCACGCGTTCGAGAAGTGCGGCGAGCTGCCGGGGCTCGAGCCGCGGGTCGATAAGAAGTCCGATCACGAGGACCGCTGCTGGCTCGATCCGAAGGAGAAGAAGAAGCTGCGCGAGATCGAGGGCCGAATCGGGCTCGAGGCGCCGGCGGCGGGGGCGGGGGTCGCCCGATGAAGGGCGATCCGCTGCTCGAGGTCAACCACCTCGTCAAGCACTTCCCGATCAAGTCGGGCGTGCTGATCGACCGCGAGGTCGCGCGGGTCCGCGCCGTCGACGACGTCAGCTTCGTGCTCCGCGAGGGCGAGACGCTGGGGCTGGTCGGCGAGTCGGGCTGCGGCAAGTCGACGCTCTGCCGCTCGGTGCTTCAGCTGCTCGAGCCGACGTCCGGCTCGGTCAAGTTCGAGGGCCAGGAGATCGCCGGGCTCTCGCGCTCGCGGCTGCGGCCGCTGCGCCGCGAGATGCAGATGATCTTCCAGGACCCATACGCGTCGCTGAATCCGCGCAAGCGGGTCGGCCAGATCGTCGGCGACCCGATGAGCCTCCACGGCCTCGCATCCGGCGCCGAGCTGCGCAGCCAGGTCCAGGAGCTGCTCGAGCGAGTCGGCCTCTCCGCCGAGCACTACAACCGCTTCCCGCACGAGTTCTCGGGCGGCCAGCGGCAGCGGATCGGGATCGCCCGGGCGCTCGCCCTGCGGCCGAAGCTGATCATCGCCGACGAGCCGGTGTCGGCGCTCGACGTCTCGATCCAGGCGCAGATCATCAACCTGCTGGACGACCTCCAGGACGAGTTCGGCCTCTCCTACATCTTCGTCGCCCACGACCTCGGCGTCGTCCGCCACGTCTCGGACCGGATCGCGGTCATGTACCTCGGCAAGCTGGTCGAGACCTCGCCCGGCGACGTCCTCTACGACCGGCCCGTGCACCCGTATACGAACGCGCTGCTCTCGGCCGTGCCGATCCCCGATCCCAGGTTCGAGCACAAGCGCAAGGTGCTGGTGCTCGAGGGCGACGTCCCCAACCCAGCCGACCCGCCGCCGGCCTGCCGCTTCCACACCCGCTGCCCGTGGGCGACCGACATCTGCTCCGAGCACGAGCCGCCGCTGGTCGGCTACGGCTCCGACCAGATCGCCGCCTGCCACCACCCGCGCAACGTCAGCGACGCGATGATCGCCGAGGCCGAGATCTCGCCGCAGAGCCCGGAGAGCGCCACCGAGGTGCTTCCGCGGCCCGATGCCGCGCCGGTCGCCGGCGCCTAAGCCGGCGCTTCCGCTCCCGTCGCTACTTCTTGCGCTTCTTCTTCTTCTTCCCGCATTTTTTCTTCTTGCCCTTCTTGCCCTTCTTGCCCTTCTTCTTCTTGCACTTCTTCGCCGGGGTCGTCGCCGGAGGCGAGACCGAGCCGCCGCCGGTGTTCGGCGGCGCCGGGGGCGGGCAGGTCACGGCGCTGCCGACCGACGCGAGGGCGCTCTCGGCCGCCGCCGCGTGGGCGTCGACCGCCGACTGCGGATCGTCGACCGAGGTCGCGAAGGCGAGCGGCGTCGAGCAGCCAGGCGGCAGCGTGCGGTTGTAAGTCAGCAGCGCGTAGGTGGGAGTGACGAACTCGATCGCGGCCGGCGGCGATGACCAGGTGAGCGAGCCGCAGCTCTCGGCGAGGGTCGCGCAGGTCGTGCCGGGGGCCTGCCCGATCAGCACGCTGCCGGTCCCGGAGGCCGGAGGCGGGAGGGTGTCGCCCCCGGTGTGGGCGTGGTAGCCCGCGGCCTCGCCGGGGAAATGCCAGCCGGCCAACACGCCGGTGCCCGCGATAAGCGAGAACACGATTCGCAGCTGCCTGGTCTCGCTGCTCGTGTTGACCCAGGTGCCGGCGACGGTGGCGGTGTGCGCGGTCCCGTCGCCGGTCTGGCTGACGCGGATGCCGGTGTCCGCAAACGAGGTGCAGGTGGCGTCGTCGGGGACGCAGGTGACCGCCGACTCCGTCGCGGCGGTCTCGAATGCCCCCGTGCCGGGCACGCTCGACTGCTGCAATCCGGTGATCCCGAGCAGGCCCGGGTTGGTCGGATACAGCGCCGACGCGACCGCGGTGAAAAAGAGGCGCTTGCCATCGACCTGGGAAAACGGAGCCGAGATCTGATTCAGGCCCAGGCAGCCGACCACCAAGCGTTGCGTGAGCCCGGGATCGATGGCGCCGTTGCCGACCGCGCAGCCGCTGCCGAGCGTGCCGGCGGTCGCCACCGTCTCCGGGGTCACAGCGACCTGCGCCACGGCGATCAACTTGCCGGCGTTGACCCCGGCTGTCCCCTCGGCGCGGAACGAGACGTCGGAGTAGCGGTTGGGACCTGTGAAGCTCGCGGTGTCGACCGGCGGCGCGTGGGCCACGGCGCCCGGGAGGGCGAGGATCCTGCACGGGTTGAGCTCGCCGATAACGTCGACGTCGGCTGTGGTCGAGAAGGCATCGCTGGTCACGTCGACGTCGCTGGCGAGCTCCTCGATCGTCTCGCCGCCCGGTCCGGGAGGGGATCCGATGTTCCTGACGCAGACGATGTCGACCGTGTCGGTGTTGTCGGCTCCGGGGTCGGTCGTGCCGCTGACTGTGACCGGGAAGTTGAACGGCGCGTTCGTGTCGGCGATCTCGACCCCGACGAAGCTCGGATTGGCCGGCGTGGTGACGCTCGTGGTCGTGATCGCCGCCGCTGCAGGCGCGCAAAATGACCTCTCTCCCTGAGTGGGCGGCGTAGGCGCCACCCTATCCCAGCGCTTGGCTTGACACAACAAGTGAATCGTGGTTCACTCCTTTCACCCTTGGCCTACCGCCCGACAGAGCGAACCGAGGCCCGCAAGGCCGAGACCTGCGAGGCGATCGTCGCCGCGGCGCTCGAGCTGATCGCGCGCGACGGCTACGCCGGGGCGCAGGTCGCGAGCGTCGCCGAGCGAGCCGGGGTCGCGACCGGGACCGTCTACCGCCACTTCCCTTCCAAGTCGGAGCTCTTCGCCGAGGTCTTCCGCCGCGCCTCGCAGCGCGAGGTCGACGCGATGCGCGAGGCGGGCCGGGAGGACGGCCGCCCGGCGTCGGAGCGCGCGGCATCCGCGATCGAGGCCTTCGCGCGCCGTGCGCTGGCCGGCCGCCGACTCGCCTACGCGCTGATCGCCGAGCCCGTCGACCCCGCGGTCGAGGCCGAGCGCCTCAGCTTCCGCCGCGCCTACCACTCCGTCGTCGCCGAGCTGCTCACCGACGGGATCGCGGCCGGCGAGTTTCCGGCCCAGGACGTCGAGGTCTCCTCGGCGGCGATTGTCGGCGCGCTCGGCGAGGCCCTCGTCGGACCGCTCTCCCCGACCTCCAACGGCACCGACCCCGAGAAGCTGATCTCCGCCCTGCTCGACTTCTGCACCCGCTCGATAACCGGAAAGGAACCCTCGTATGTCAACGCTTGAGACCCCGCCCAACGCGATCGCGGCGACCCACACCGTGGCCAATCAGCCGCCGCCGCTCGAGGACTACAACGTCTTCGAGGCCGACCGGGTCATGGTCGAGGCGGTCGAGCGCGAGGGCGCCGAGTGGGCGATCGACCGGATCTCGGCCGTCGGCGCGCTCGCCGGCCGCGCCGACATCATCCGCAAGGGCGCCGAGGCGAACGAGAACCCGCCGAAGCTCAAGACCCACGACCGCTATGGCAATCGCGTCAACGAGGTCGAGTTCCATCCTTCATGGCACGAGCTCCTGGGGATGGCGGTCCAGGACCGCCTCCACTCGCTGCCCTGGGTCGAGCCGCGCCCGGGCGCCTACGTCGCGCGCTCGGCGGCGTTCATGTGCATGTCGCAGGCTGAGGCCGGGATCGGCTGCCCGATCTCGATGACCCACGCGATGATCCCGGCGCTGCGCAAGCAGCCCGAGCTCGCCGAGGAGTGGGAAGAGCGATTCCTCTCGCCGAGCTACGACCAGCGCGACATCCCGGCGACCGAGAAGACCGGCGCCCTCGCGGGCATGGGGATGACCGAGAAGCAGGGCGGTTCCGATGTCCGTGCCAACACCACCGTCGCGCGGCCGATCAACGGCGGCGGCCCGGGCGCCGAGTACGAGCTCACCGGCCACAAGTGGTTCTTCTCGGCGCCGATGTGCGACGCGTTCCTCGTCCTCGCCCAGGCCGACGGCGGTGTCTCGTGCTTCCTCTTCCCGCGCTGGACGCCCGACGGCGAGCGCAACAGCTTCCGCCTCCAGCGGCTCAAGGACAAGCTCGGCAACCGCTCGAACTCCTCGAGCGAGATCGAGTTCGACGGCGCCTGGGCGCAGTTGGTCGGCGAGGAGGGCGCCGGGGTGCGGACGATCATCGAGATGGTCAACCACACCCGCCTCGACTGCGCGATCGGCAGCGCGACCGGGATGCGGCACGGCGTCGCGCAGGCGATCAACCACGCTTCGCACCGCTCGGCCTTCGGCAAGGTCCTCGTCGAACAGCCGCTGATGCAGAACGTGCTCGCCGACCTCGCGGTCGAAGCGGAAGCGGCGACGATCTCCTCGCTGCGGCTCGCGCGCTCCTACGACGAGGCGGCCGCCGGCGACGCCGAGGCCGAGGCCTTCAAGCGGATCGCCAACGCCGTGCTCAAGTACTGGATCTGCAAGCGCGCCCCGTGGCACGCGGTCGAGTGCCTCGAGAGCCTCGGCGGCAACGGCTACGTCGAGGAATCCGGTATGCCGCGGCTCTACCGCGAGGCGCCGCTGTCGTCGATCTGGGAGGGCTCGGGCAACGTCCAGTGCCTCGACGTGCTGCGGGCGATGGTCACCAAGCCCGCCTCGCTCGACGCCTTCTTCAACGAGGTTTCCGAGGGGGCCGGCGAGCCGCGGCTCGACGGTTACGTCGCGAAGCTGCGCGAGGACATCACCGACATGACCGAGATCGAGTCGCGGGCGCGCGGGCTGGTCGAGCGCATGGCGCTTTCACTGCAGGCGTCACTCCTACTGCGGTTCGGCGACGAAGCGGTCGCCGACGCGTTCGTCGCCAGCCGGATCGCCGGCGACCACGGCGGCGCCTTCGGAACCCTTCCGGGCGGCACCGACTTCAAGCGGATCATCGAGCGCCACTCTCCGCTGGCCTGAGAAAAACGGCGGCTCCTCCGCTTCGCGTCCGGGGCCGCCTCGGAGCGTGGCGACTGTCGCTCCGTAACATTAGGCACGTGCCCAATCGCAGCGCCATAACCCTGCTGCACGTGAAGGGAATCCGGATCGGGGTCGACTGGTCCTGGTTCGTCGTCCTCTTCCTGGTCATCCTCTTCCTCTCGAGCTCCTTCGACGACGCCCTCGACGCTCCAGACGGCGCGATCGGCCCCTACGCCCTCGCGGTCGCCGGCGCGCTGCTCTTCTTCGCGTCGATCCTGCTCCACGAGCTCGGCCACGCGCTGGTCGCGATCCGCAAGGGGATCGGGATCTCGGGGATCACGCTCTGGATGTTCGGCGGGGTGGCGCGGATGGAGCGCGACACCGACTCGCCCGGGACCGAGTTCAAGATCGCGGTCGCGGGCCCGCTGGTCACCCTGGCGATCGTCGTCCTCTGCACGGC
The DNA here is from genome assembly GCA_963817065.1 of uncultured Solirubrobacterales bacterium. Taxonomy (GTDB): domain Bacteria; phylum Actinomycetota; class Thermoleophilia; order Solirubrobacterales; family 70-9; genus CAWFMO01. The sequence continues at coordinate 412,261 of CAWFMO010000001.1, read as the reverse complement.
GATCGGGATCGGATTCGCCGGCTCCGACGACTTCCGCGAGTCGATGGTCGCCGACAGCGGCACCGACACCTCCCCGGCGCTCGCGCTGCTCGGCTGGCTCGCCGGGATCAACCTCCTGGTCCTGATCTTCAACCTCGTCCCGGCCTTCCCGCTCGACGGCGGCCGGATCGCGCGCGCGATCGCCTGGTGGCGGACCGGCGATCGCCGCAAGGCGACCCGCTTCGCCGCCGCTCTGGGCCAGGGCTTCGCCTACCTGCTGATGGCCGGCGGCCTCTACCTGGTCCTGATCGGCGACGTCGTCGGCGGGATCTGGCTCGGAGTCGTCGGATTCATCCTCAACGGCTCGGCGCGCGGCGCCGTCCTCCAGTCGGAGCTGACGCGGCCGATCGAGGGCAAGCAGGTCGCCGACGTGATGGACCGCGAGCCGGTCGCGATGCCCGCGGAGCTGACGATCGACCGCGCGCTCGAGGAGTTCTTCCTCCGCTACCAGTGGCCCTGGTTCCCGGTCGTCGACGCCGAGGGACGTTTCCGCGGCTTGGTCGAGCGCGCCCAGGCCGACGCCGTCCCCGAAGCGGACCGCGGCGCGACGAGCGTCGGCACGCTGCTCGAAGCCGACGACGAGGCCGAGGCGTCGGTGCACGAGGACGACCCGCTCGAGGTCGTGCTCTCGAACCAGACCCTGCGCCGGCTCGGCGCGCTCTGCGCCGTCGACGCCGACGGGCACCTGCGCGGCGTGATCACCGCCGACGCGATCGGCCGCGCGTTGCGCAGCGGCGCGGCCGGAACCCCCTAAATCCCCTTTCGTAGCTCGGATTTCGCGCCCGAGGGTCGAACCCGGCGACCTATAGGATCGCGACCCCGATGCCTGACCACGACGTACTGGTAATCGGCGCCGGCCTCGCGGGCCAGCGCGCTGCCCTCGCCGCCGCCGAGGAGGGCGTCGACGTGGGGATCATCAGCAAGGTCCACCCCGTGCGCTCGCACTCGAACGCGGCCCAGGGCGGGATCAACGCCGCGCTCCAGGAGGACGACAGCTGGGAGTCGCACGCCTTCGACACGATCAAGGGCTCCGACTACCTCGCCGACCAGGACTCGGTCGAGATCATGTGCCGCGAAGCCCCCGACGAGCTGCTCCACCTCGAGCACCTCGGCGTCACCTTCCACCGCAACGAGGAAGGCAAGCTCGGCACCCGTGCCTTCGGCGGCGCCTCGGCGGCGCGCACCTACTACGTCGCCGACATCACCGGCCAGGCGATCATGCACGTCCTCTACGAGCAGCTGATGAAGCACCACGAGGACGTCGAGCGCTACGAGGAGTGGTTCACGACCGGCCTCGCGATCGACGACGACGGCAAGTGCATCGGCGCCGTGACCCGCAACGTCAAGGACGGCTCGATGGAGCTGTTCGGCGCCAAGGCGGTGATCCTCGCGACCGGCGGCAACGGCCAGATCTGGCACCCGACGACCAACGCGCTGATCTGCACCGGCGACGGGATCGCGATGGCCTACAACGCCGGGGCGAAGCTGATGGACATGGAGATGATCCAGTACCACCCGACGACGCTCGCGGGCAAGGGCTTCCTGATCACCGAGGGGGCGCGCGGCGAGGGCGCCCACCTCTACAACGCCAAGGGCGAGCGGTTCATGGAGAAGTACGCGCCGAACAAGATGGAGCTCGCCTCGCGCGACGTCGTCTCGCGCGCCGAGCAGACCGAGATCAACGAGGGCCGCGGATTCCCCGACGGGACCGTGGCGCTCGACATCACCGTGGTCCCGAAGAAGCGCATCCACGAGGCGCTGCGAGAGATCGTGCTGGTCGGCCGCGACTTCGCCGGCGTCGACATCACCGAGGAGCCGATCCATATCAAGCCCGGCAACCACTACACGATGGGCGGGGTCAAGACCGACGTCGAGGGGCGGACCAACGTCGACGGCCTCTACGCCGCCGGCGAGGTCGCCTGCGTCTCGGTCCACGGCGGCAACCGGCTCGGCGCCAACTCGCTGCTCGACACGCTGATCTTCGGCCGCCGCTCGGGCGTCGACGCGGCCCACCGCGCCCAGAAGCTCGGCAAGACCAAGGAGCCCTCCCCCGCCGTGCTCGCCGGCGAGCAGGCCCAGATCGAGGAGATCATGGGCCGAGAGAAGGGCTCGGGGCGCCGCGTCTCCGAGATCAAGGCCGAGCTCGGGGCGGCGATGGACGGCAACGTCGCCGTCTTCCGCGACGCCGAGGGGTTGCAGAAGGCGCTCGAGACGGTCAGGAGGCTCAAGGAGGAGGCGGGCTCGGCCTACATCGACGACAAGGCCGCGATCTTCAACCAGGACGTGCTCGGCGCGCTCGAGCTCGGCTACATGCTCGACAACGCCGAGTGCAGCGTCCTCGGCGCGATCGAGCGCACCGAGAGCCGCGGCGCGCAGTTCAGGACCGACTTCCCGGAGCGAAACGACGAGGAGTGGCTCAAGCACATCGACATCGCCAAGGGCGAGGACGGGCCCGAGATCTCCTACTCCGACGTTACGATCACCCAGTGGGAGCCGCAGGAGCGGACCTACTAACCACGACGCATGGCCACCTACGACCTCAAAGTCCGCCGCTTCCAGCCCGAGTCAGGGGAGGGCCCCTACTGGGAGGAGTTCAACGTCGACCTCGATCCGACGCTCTCGGTCCTCGACGGCCTGCTCCAGGCCAAGGACCGCGACGACGGCTCGCTCGCGGTGCGCTGCTCGTGCCGCGCGGCGATCTGCGGCTCGTGCGGGGTCAAGATCAACGGCCAGTCGACGCTCGCCTGCAAGACCCAGCTCGGCGAGGCGCAGGAGTTCGCGAACCGCGGAAACGGCGGTAGCGGGGGCGGCACGAGCGAGCCGATCGTCGTCGAGCCGATGGGCAACATGCCCGTCGTCAAGGACCTCGTCACCGACATGGAGTCGACCCACTGGGCGAAGATCCGCCGGGTCACGCCGTGGCTGCTCCCCGAGGGCGAGGTGCCCGAGCGCGAGTACGTCGTCCCGCCCGAGTCGATGATCGACATCACCCAGTCGATGGCCTGCATCCAGTGCGGCGCCTGCGTCTCCTCTTGCCTCTCGATGGAGGTCGACCCCGACTTCGTCGGCCCGGCGGCGCTCGCCAAGGCCTACCGCTTCGTCGGCGACCCGCGCGACGGCCAGCACACCGAGCGCCTCTACGACCTCGCCCAGGACCCGCACGGGATCTACGACTGCACCCACTGCTTCTCCTGCATCGACGCCTGCCCCAAGGGCGTCGCGCCGATGGACCAGATCATGCGCCTGCGCCGGAGGGCCGGCGAGGCCGAGATCACCGACCAGAACAACGGCCACAACCACGAGCACGCGTTCGTGAAGATCATCGAGAAGAAGGGCACGCTCGACGAGTCGCTGCTGCTCCAGGAGTCCTACGCCCCCGGGATCAAGGGCAAGCTGAAGCCGACGATGGGCGCGATCAAGGGCCTGATCGGCTCGCTCCCGACCGCGATCCGCGGGATCAGGACCGGCAAGATGCGCTCGCTTCCGAAGCTGATCCCCGGCGTCCACCACAAGCTTCCCGGCGGCGCCCAGGGCCAGGTCAAGAAGATCTACGCCCATGCCGAGGAGCACCGGATCGAGCTCAACCTCTACATCAAGGGCGAGGGCGGCGACGAGGACGAGGAGGCGACCGCGGCCGCGGGCGCCGGCTCGGAAGCCGGCCAGACCGAGGGGGCGGCGTCATGAGCGATCTCAAGGTCGCCTACTGGCCGGGCTGCGTCTCGCGCGGCTTCACCCCCGAGCTCCACGGATCGATGGCGCTCGTCGCCGAGCGGATGGGGATCGAGCTGCTCGAGCTCGACCGCGCCAACTGCTGCGGCGCCGGCGTGATCGCCGAGCACAACCAGGAGCTCGCCGACACCCTCAACGCCCGCACCTTCGCGCTCGCCCAGCAGACCGGGCTCTCGATGATGAACATCTGCTCGACCTGCCAGGGCGCGCAGTCCGAATGCCAGCAGCGACTCGACGCCGACTCCGCCTATCGCGCCCACGTCAACGAGGCGCTCGCCGATGAGGGGCTCTCCTACGAGAAGGGGCTCGAGAACAAGAACTTCCTCTGGCTGCTGGTCGAGGACTTCGGCCTCGACAACCTGAAGAAGCTCGTCCAGCGCCCGCTCAGCGGGCTCAAGGTCGGGCCGTTCTACGGCTGCTACGTCCTGCGGCCCAAGCACCGGCTCGGCTACGAGGAGCACCCCGAGCGCGACCTCTACCTCGAGCAGGTGATCGAGGCGCTCGGCGGCCAGGTCGTCGAGTACGACGGCGCGCGCAAGTGCTGCGGGTTCCCGGTGATCACGATGAACCGCGAGACCTCGCTGCGCCAGGCCGGGACCCACCTGCTCGACGCGATCGAGGCCGATGCCGACTGCCTCGTCACCCCCTGCCCGCTCTGCCACCTGAACCTCGACATGCAGCAGCCCGAAGCGGCCAAGGTCGTAAACCACGAGCTCGGGCTCGCGGTCCTGCACCTGCCCCAGCTCGTCGGGCTGGCGCTCGGCTTCTCGCCGAAGGAGCTCGGGATGCCGAAGCACATCGCCTCGACCGGCTGGGTGGAGGAGCGCCTGACCGCCGAGGCCACGCCCACCGCCTGACGTGGCCGGTGGCGCTGACCAGCAGATCCTCGAGATCAAGCAGCGGCTGGCGCTGATCGAGACCCGCCTCCAGCAGCTCTTCGACCACCTCGACGTAGCGCCGCTCAGGGACGCGCGCGGCGGGAGCGGCAGCGGGGGCGGCTGGTGGGGAAGCAGCGCCGACAACGACGCGATCTCGGAGGAGGTCCGCCAGCTCCACGCACAGGGTCACAAGATCGAAGCGGTGAAGAAGCACCGCGAGCAAACCGGCCTCGGCCTCAAAGAGGCGCTCGAGGCCGTAGAAGCGCTCGAGGCTTAGACCGTGGCGATAGCGGTTGCTGTCTTCCTGCTCGCTCTCGCTCTGATCGCCAGCGAGAGGCTGCACCGGACAAAGGTCGCCCTGATCGGGGCGGCACTCGTCGTCCTCTTCGTCCCCGACTTCAGCCAGGACCAGGCGATCGAGTCGGTCGACTTCAACACGATCGGGCTCCTGGTCGGAATGATGATCCTCGTCTACCTGACCCAGCAGACCGGGGTCTACGACTACATCGCGATTCGCGCCGGCCAGATCTCCGGAGGCCGCCCGCTCTGGGTCGTGCTCAGCCTCGCGGGCACCACGGCCCTGCTCTCAGCGTTCCTCGACAACCTGACCACGATCCTGCTCGTGGTTCCGGTGACCTTCTTGCTCGCGGACGCCTACGACATCGATCCGATCCCCCTTGTGATCATCGAAGTCATCGCTTCGAACATCGGCGGCACGGCGACGTTGATCGGAGACCCACCGAACATCATCATCGCCGGGGCCACCGGGCTCAGCTTCAACGAGTTCATCGTCAACCTGGCGCCGATCGTCGTGGTCACGTTCGCGGTCGTCGTGACCGGGCTCTACCGGTACTACAGACCCCGGTTGCAGATAGCCGACGAGAACCGCCGCCAGGTCAATGCGCTCGACGCCAGGCGCTCGATCGAGGACCCCGCGGAGCTGCGCCGCTCCGGGACGGTGCTCGTGCTGACGATCCTCGGCTTCTTCGCCCACCAGCCGCTGCACATCGAGCCCGCCACCGTGGCCCTGGCCGGAGCGTCGGTGGCGCTGCTGATCACACGGATCGACCTCGAGCAAGCGCTCTCCAACATCGAGTGGCCGACCCTGTTCTTCTTCGTCGGCCTCTTCGTCATGGTCGGTTCGCTGGAAGCGACGGGAGCGATAGACGAGGTGGCAACAGGCGTCGAGAACCTCACTGGTGGCGACCGCACCGCGGAGCTGCTGGGGATCACGTGGATCGCCGCCGTCGGCTCGGCGGTCGTCGACAACATTCCCTTCACGACCGCGATGATCCCGGTCGTCGAACAGCTCGGGGGAGGAGAAGACGACGCCTACTGGTGGGCGCTTTCGCTCGGAGCCTGCTTCGGCGGCAACGCGACGATCATCGCCGCCGCGGCGAACGTCGCCGCGGCGGGCCTCACGGAGCGCGCGGGTACGCCGATCGGGTTCCTGAACTTCATGCGGATCGGGATCCCGGTCACGATCGTCTCCATCGCGCTCGCGAGCGCCTACATCGGCATCCGCTACATAATGCTCTGATGCCCGACACCATCGTCCAAGCAACATTGAGGGAGATCGAGCCGCTCCGCGACGACGAACCGGTCGCGAGCGCGGTGCGCCGCCTGATCGAGCTCGAACTACCCGCGCTGCCCGTTGTCGATGCCAAGGACGACTACGCCGGGATCTTCGGCGAGCGCGAGTTCCTCGAGGCCCTCTTTCCCGGATACGTCGGCACGCTGACGACGTCAGCAGCGATCTCACGCAGCATCGACCAGGCGATCGAGCGCCGCGAAACCTGCGGCGAGGAGCCGTTGGCCGACCATCTGACCAAGGACCACGTGCTGGTCGAGGACGACTTCAGCGACACGCAGCTCGCCGAGATCTTCCTCCACCACCGAGTGCTGATCGTCCCGATCGCGACTCAGGGCAGGGTGCACGCAGTGGTAACGCGAGCAGATTTCTTCAAGTCACTCGCCGAGCGCTTCCTCGGAAAGACCGAGGGCGGCTAGGCGCGCTTTGCAACCCAGCGGGTCCCCAGGGTGTCGGTCAGTCCGTGGGCGAGAATCGAGGCGATGACGACGAAGGAGGCGACCTCAAAGACGGTGGTCCGCTCGGTTACCCCGGAGTTGAGGACGTAGAGCGCAAACAGCATCGAGGCAACACCCTTGGGCCCGAACCAGGCAACGAAGAGCTTCTGGTCCCTGGGCAGGTCCTCGCGGAGGAACGAGAGCATCACCGCCGCAGGCCGCGCCACCAGCAGCGCAAAGAGGACGAACACCGCGAGCGCCGGGATGCTCCCGTGAAAGCCCGTGGCGACGATCAGCGCGCCGAAGACGAAGAAGGTGACCACTTGCGAGATCGTGCTCACGTTCTCAGCGAACTCCTCGAAGGACTCCGGGACCTCGTGCTCGGCCGCCCCGAGGGCGACGCCCGCGGCGAATGCCGCCACGAGGCCGATGCCGAAGGTGACTTCGGCGAGACCGTAGGCGGCAAGGCCAAATCCGATCGCGTAGATGCCCTCGTAGCGGGGCTGTAGGCCCCCGCCTGGCAGGCGGTCGTGGAATCTCCCGCCGACGACGCCGATGCCCACCCCGATCGCCGCTCCAGTGACCGCCTCGCCGAGCAGCTTCAGGCCTTCGGTCTGGGCGTCCCCGGTCTGAGAGGCGTATACGAGGAAGAACAGCACGAATGGGAGCGCCAAGCCGTCGTTGAGGCCCGACTCGAGGTTGAGCGTATGGCGGACGCTCTCCGGGACCTTGCGCGATGTGACGATGGCGGATGTGACCACTGGGTCCGTGGGTGCCAGTAGCGCTCCGAGCAACGCCGCCTCGGCCCAGGTCAGCTCGGGGAAAAGCAGCTTCGCGGCCGAGGCCAACAGCCCCATCGTGATCGGCATCGCGATGACGAGCGCCCGCGCGACCGGGCTCCAGTGTTTGGCGAGCAGCTCGCGCTCGACGAACATCCCGTCCGAGAAGAGCGTCAGGACCAGGGCGAGGGTGACGAGCGAGACGATCGACTTCTCGCCGGAATCGATGGATACCACGTCGGTCGCGGCAAGTACGACCCCGAATACGACCGAGAGCACCGACACCGAGAGCACGGTGCCCTTGAACACCCCCGACAGCGCCGCCGCCGTTGCGAGCAGGGCGCCGAAGAGCAGCGTCGCTTCGCCGAAGCCGATGTCCATCCCCGGCTTATACCGGGGGAGCTACTTCTTGCGCTTCTTCTTCACGCACTTGCCCTTCTTCAGCTTCCTGCCCCTCTTGCATTTCTTGACGGTCTGCGCCGCCGGCGTCGCGACCGGCGGAGCCTGGGTCGGAGGCGGGAGCGGGCAGCCCGGCGCCGGGCCGGCCTGAGTCGGGCAGGTGTCGAGGAAGTCGACCACGCCGTCGCCGTCGCTGTCGGCGCAGCCAACGTAGGTCTCAACGGGGGCGACGTCGAAGGCGCCGGTGTCGAGACCACCGCCGGTGCAGTCGATCGTGTCGGCGATCCCGTCCTGGGCCTGGAAGTCGTCCGCCTCGGTCCCGCCGCGGAGTGTGTCGGCGGCGCCGAGCCCGGTCAGCGTGTCGGCGCCCGCGAGGCCGATCAACTCGTCGGCGCCGCCGGCGCCGGTCAGCGTGTCGCCGAACGCGCTCCCCGACATCACCTCGAAGTCGTTGAGGATGTCGGTTCCGAAGCCCGTCGCCGAGCCGAGGGTCGGGCTGTCCTGGAAGGTCGCGGTGACCGGCCCCGGCGCGCCGGCGAAGAGGATCTCGTCGGCCGCCCCCGCCTGCCCGTCGAGCGTGTCGTCGCCGCCGAGCCCGTTGATGTCGTCGTTCCCGAACCCGCCGCCGATCCCGTTCGGGCCGCCGTCGCCGGTCAGCGTGTCGGCCTGGCCCGAGCCGAGCAGGTTCTCGATCGTGCCCCCGACGAAGGTGTCGATCTCGGCGCCTTCGGTCGCCGTTCCGGCGAGCAGGCTCGCGGTGACCCCGGAAACGCCTATGAAGCTCGCGAAATCGCCGAGCGTGGCGCCGATCGCCGGAGTCGCGCCGTCGCCGCCCCCGTCGAGCTGGTCGTCCGCGCCTCCGCCGACGAGGATGTCGTTGCCGAGCTCGCCCTGGAGCGAGTTCTCGGAGTTGTCGTTGAGGGTCTCGCGAAGCGTGTCGTTGCCGGACGAGCCGATCGCGTTCTCGATCGAGGTCAGCTGATCGGAGCCGGGCGTCCCGGAGGGACCCGTGCCCGTCGTGCCGACCTCGACCGTGTAGGCGGCCGCCGGTAGGCCGGCGAGGGTGATCGTGTCGGATCCCGCCTCCCCGAGCAGAATGTCCTGCGCGGTGGCGTCCTCGTCCTCGACGAAGGTGTCGTTCTGGCTGCCGCCGCAGACGCGGTCGACTCCGCCGCCGGCGGTGATCTGGTCCGAACCGCCGAGCGCGAGGATCCCGTCCGGGTCAGGGGTGCCGATGAGCGCGTCCGGGCCGCCGGTCCCGACCACGTTCACGGTTGCCCCCGCGCAGGTGGCGTACTCGTAGGCGCCCGTGTCGCAGTCGAGCAAGGTGTCGCCGTCGCCGTCGAACGGCCGCGGGACTCCACGCTGGTCATTGGCAAGCGTCCCACCGACGCAGAAGGCGTTCGGCACGTTGTCGAGCGCCGGGGAGCCCGGGGCGATCGCGCGCGTCTGCGTCGGCCCGCCGTTGTCGGCGAGCGGCCCGAGCGCCGGATCGGCGAGCTGGTCGCCCGTGCCCGCGAGGCCGCAGTCGTCGGCGGCGCCCTGCTCGATGTTGTGGCCGAGCGAGGTGAAGGGGGGGCCCGAGACGAAGCACTCGTTGCTGCCGCCCTCGACGATCACCGAGTTGCGGATCTCCGCGGTCCCGTCCCCAGCGCCATATGCGATGCCGTCGCCGAAGGTGGCGCTGTTGCCGGCGATCGTCACGTGCGCGATGGCGATCGTCCCGTCGTTGATGAATATCGCGCCCCCGAAAGAGCTCGCGGCGGTGTTGCCGCTGAAGGTCGAGTTCTCGATTGTCAGCAGGTCGTTGGCGCCGCTGACGTCCCTCCAGGAGAGGCCGGCGCCCGTCTGCGTTGCCGCGCCGGTCAACGTGTTGTTCGAGATCGTGCTGTCGCGGATCGCCAGGGGGTCGGTGGCGCCCTCGATCTCGATCGCCCCACCCCTGAGGATGTGGCCCGAGTTCTGGGTCGTGACATCGTTTCCGGAGATCGTCGAGCGGCTGATCGTGGTCGCGGTCCCCGAGATCAGGAGCCCGCCCCCCGTCACAGAGCCGCCGCCGGCGGCAGCCGTGTAGGTGGCGTCGTTGTCGACGATCCTGCTGTCGGTGATTCCAAGCGTCCCGCCATTCGAGGCGACGGCGCCGCCGCTGACCGATGCCGCCCCACTCGCAATCTCGTTCGCATCCATCGTCACCGCGTCAAGCGAAAGCGAGCTGTTGGCCGCCACGATGGCCCCTCCCGACCCCCCGCCGGCGCCCGCGACAAAATCCCCGCCGGTGATCCGCAGCTCCTGCACGGTCACGTCGGCCCCAGTGTGCAGCTCGAGGATCCTGTCGCCCATTCCCTGGATCGTCGTGGTCCCCGCTCCAGCGCCGTCGATGACCACCGGGCCCGCACCGCCGGCGTGATTGAGATCGAGGTCGCCGGTCACGTTCTGCGGCTCGTTGGCGCCGGTCTGGGTCAGCACGTAGGTGTCGGCGGGCAGCGTGATCGTGTCGGGGTTGGCGCCCTCGCCGTCGGGGCAGTCGTTGACGTTGGAGTTGGCGTTCGAAGACTCGATCGCCTCGCGCAGCGAACACTCCGAATCGGCGCCGGTGACATCCAGCTCGGTCGTCACCGGGATCGGGGTGGCGGCGGCGGCGGCCGGCAGCGCAAATGCCGCCGCGACCGTGACCGCGATCGACGCGAGGGTCTTCGCCGCGGCCCTCACTTCTTCCTCCGCTTCTTCTTCACGCACTTGCGCTTGCCCTTGACCTTATTCAGCTTCTTGCCCTTCGGGCACTTCTGCCCGGCCGGCGGAGCCGGCGGAGCCGGCGGCGCCGCCAGCGGCACGGGGCAGCCGTTGCCGGGTCCGACCTGGGTCGGGCAAGCGTCGATGAAGTCGGGGAGGCCGTCACCGTCCGCGTCGGCGCAGGCGACGAAGGCGTCCGCCGGCGAGGCGTCGAAGGTCCCGCTGTCGGCGCCGCCGCCGGAGCAGTTGATCGTGTCCGCGAAGCCGTCCTGGGCTGCAAATGAGTCGTCGCCGGCGCCGAGCCGCAGCGTGTCCGAGCCGGGGTTGCCGGTCAGCGAGTCGTTGCCGCCGAGCCCGTCGAGGACGTTGGCGTTGCCGTCTCCGGTCAACGTGTCACCGGCGCTGCCACCGGTGAGGTTGTCGATGTTGCTGAGGATGTCGGCCTCTGCGGCCTGGCCGTCGTCGTTGATGCCGTCGAGGTCGGCGGTGACCGGCACCGCACGGTCGGCATAGGCGGCGGTGTCGGAGCCGCCGGGCTTGCCGGTCAGCGTGTCGTTGCCGAGACCTCCGGTGAGCGTGTGGGCCCCGTTCGCGGTCGTGACGGTGAAGGTGTCGGCCACGCCCGTGCCGACGACGTCGACGTTATCGAGGTGCGAGAACGTGTCGGTCTCGCCCGCGGCGACGTTCTGGACGCTGAACAGCGTGCTCAGGACGAGGGTCACGGGACCCGCGTGGTCGGAGTAGTCGAGGGTCGTGTTGCAGCCGGGGTCGGGGGCGAGGTTGAAGGTGTCGTCGCCGCCGCCGCCCCGGACGCGGTCGCAGTCGCCGTCCGCCGGGTTCGCGCCCGGGATCTCCCCGTCCACCTGGTCGATGCCTCCCTTGGCGTCGAGCGAGTCGGCGCCGGCGTTGCCGTTGAGAACATTCGCTGTGCCGTCGCCGACCAGCGTGTCGTCGCCGGTGCCGGCCAGCACGTTGTCGAAGTTCGAGTTGATCAGCTCGAGGCCACCCTCGCCGTCGTTGGTGCCGTCGTTGATGCTCAGGTTCATGTCTTCGACGGCGTCGTTGTAGTTGAGCGAGTTGACGCCGGTCCCGCCGTCGTAGGTGTCGGTGCCCGGGCCCGGCTTGACCACGTCGCCTCCGCCGGCGGCGTCGATCTGATCGTTGCCGGCGCCGCCGATGATGACGTCGGAGAAGCTCGAGCCGATGAAGACGTCCGGATTTGTGCCGCCGACCATCTCGATCCCGCCCCCGCCGGTCGCGACCATCAGGTTCCCGCCGTTGCCGCCGACGATCCTCGTGATCTCACCGTCGAGGTTGTCAAACTCGGGGAAGACGCCGTCGTCGGCGGTGTTGTTGGTGCTCACCTGGACGAACGCGGTCCGGTTCGCGTAGGCGATGACGTCCCCGCCCCCGGTGGGGTCGCCGTCGAACACGTCTTGGCCTCCTCTCGCGTTCATGACCGCGCCGCCCGCCTCGGCACGCAGGATGTTGTTGCCGTCGCCGCCGTCGAGGGTGTCCAGCCCCGGACCGCCGCGGAGCTCGTTGTCGTCGACGTCGCCGGTGATCGTGTCGGCCCCGGGGCCGCCGAAGACGTTCTCGACGTCGTTGAACACGTTGTCCGTGTTGCCGTCGCTGCTGACGGTGTCGTTGGGGACACCGTCGAGCGTCACGTTTGCGCCGCCGGTGAAGTAGCTCAGGTAGTCGACCGTGTCGACGCCGCCGTTCCCGTGGACGAGCTCGACGCCACGTCCCATCCCGTATCTGTCGGCGGCGGGGCCGCCGTTGAAGTTGAGGTCGGCGCCGGCGTTGTTGGTCGCGGTGGTCGCCGCGTTCGCGTTGACCGTGAACAGGGTCGGAAAGCGGGCGCCGTTACCGCCAGGGCCCTCGTTGATCCTGAAATCCATGGTGTGGGTCGCGTCGTTGCTGACGACGACCCGGTACGGAACGTCACCCGTCTGGGCCTCGTCGCAGGTGACCGTCTGGCTGACCAGCGGCGAGCACATCCCGGCGGGCACGGTGACGGGGTCGATGTTGACCGTGTTGTTGGTGCAGCCGAAGCACGAGGTGTCGAAGACGTAGTCGGCGCTGTTGTTGGGGTTGGTGATCTGGAAGTCCTCGTTATCGGTGTCGATCGCGACGTGCATCGTGTCCGGGGTGCCCTGCGTGTAGGTGATGCTGACCTTGGCCGATGCCGACGGGGCGGCGAAAAGCAGTCCGAGCGCGCAGAGCGCCGGGATCATCAGGCTGATCAGGGGCCTTCTGGACAGGGTTCTGGACGCGACGTTGTTTTTCATGCCTCAATACTCGGCCCCGGGCGCCGCCCCCACCATCGGGGAAAACCCTGATCTTTCGGAATCCGCCCCTAAGCCACCCGGTCGCGCCTTCCGATCGCGCTCGCGACCTCGGCGCGCGATGAGACCTCGAGCTTGGCGAAGATGTTTCGCAGGTGGGTCTCGACCGTCTTCCTGCTGACGAAGAGCTGCTCTCCGATCTCGCGGTTCTTGCGCCCGGCCGCGACGAGCTCGGCGACCTCGAGCTCGCGCTTGCTCAGGGCCTCGACCCCGGCGCCCTCGCTCCCTCCCTTGCCGGGCCTCGCGACCCGGCGGCCCAGCCCGCGCAGCTCGCGGGCCGCCTCGTCGCGGTAGCGCTTCGCTCCCCGGGCCTCGAGCTCGGCTGAGGCGGCCTCGAGCTCGGCGACCGCCTCGTCGGCGCGGCCCGCGGCCGCGAGCCCCCTGCCGACGAGCACCCGGGCGCGCGCGGCGTCGACCCGGGCGCCCGCGCGCTCGCCGGCGGCGGCCGCGTCGCGTCCGGCGGCCGCGGCGGCTTTACCGTCGCCGCGCGCGAGTTCGAGCGCCGCGCGGGCGCGCAGCGCGTCGCAGGTCCGCGAGTCGACTCCGGCGGGCAGGGCGATCGCCTCGCCGCGGGCGACCCAGTCCGCGGCGGCATCGACGCGGTCGAGCGCAAGCTCGGCGCGCGCCAGGACCTCGTACCAGCGCGGGCGAAATGGGAGCTCGACCTTCGGCAGCTCGGGGCCGCCCGCCGCGGCGAGCATCTGCTCGCGCGAGCGCTCGGGCGCGCCGGCCTCGAGCAGCGCCTCGGCCAGGTAGCAGCCCGCGACCTCGGAGACGGGATCGGTCGCCGAGCCGGCGCTCTCGACCGCCCGCTCCCCGAGCCGCACCGCCTCGGTGACGCCGCCCGACATGATCGCCCCCCAGCACTCGTTCCAGAGCCCCCAGGTCGTGAACTGCCGGTTCGAGAACAGCAGCGCCGCCTCGAGCGCGGCCTCGCCGCGCTCGACCCCGAGCGCGACGTCGCCCCGCCAGAGCAGCGCGTTCGCCTCGCCGAGCTGCATCAGGACCGGCATCTGCCCCTGGCCGGATGACCGCGCGATCTCGATCCCGCGCGCGAACAGCCGCAGCGCGAGGTCGATCTGGTCGAGCTGGGTGGCGCAGGTCGCGATCGAGGCGAGGCCGGTGAGGTGGTCGGCGAGCTCGACGTCGCCGAGCTCGTCGATCCGGGCGACCGAGTCGGAGATCCCGCGCCGCGCGGCCTCGATCTCGCCGAGCATGTAGTCGGCGATCGCGAGCAGCCCGATCGCGACGGCGCGGGTCGCCCCGGCCTCGTCGGCCGATTCGAGCGCCTCGGTCAGCCACCTCCGCTGGGCCGCGAAGTCGCCGCCGAAGAAGGCCTGGGCGCCGAGCTCGATCATCAGCGAGGCGCCGGCCTCGGAGCGGCGCTCCGGGAGCTCTTCGAGCGCGCCGGTCAACAACTCGCGCGCCTCGCCGTGGCGGCCGAGCAGCGTGTCGAGCTTCGAGCACAACGCCACCAGCCGGCCGCGGAGCGCGGGATCCGCAGGCAGCAGCTCGAGCAGCTCCCCGAGGTCGTCGCGGGCCTCCCGGTAGCGCCCGGCCGCCGCGCGAGCGGAGGCGAGCGGGACGAGGAACTCGACCCGCCGCTCCCCCTCGCCCTCGCCGAGCAGCCGCATCGCGGCCTCGAACCAGTGGACCGCGACGCCCGGCGCCCGGGCGCTCGCGGCGTGCCCGGCCTCGGCCAGGACCGCGACCGCGGCCGCGTCGCCGGCGCGCGCCGAGCTCTCGACGTGGTGGGCCCTGGCGAGCGCCGAGGCACCCCTGTCGGCGAGCGCCGCCGCGAGCCGGCCGTGGGCCGCGAGCCTCCAGCCCTCGGGGCTCGACTCGTAGACCGCCCGATGCACGATCGGGTGGCGGAACGCGAACCTCCGCGGCACCCCCGTCGGGCGGATCAGGTCTCGCTCGACCAGCACGTCGATCGCACTCAGCGCCTCGGACTCCTCGCGCTCGGCGGCGACCGCGGCGAGATCGGGCTCGAACGGGTCGCCGGCCACCGCCGCCGCCTGGAGCAGCAGCCGCACGTCGTCGGAGAGCGCCGCGAGCTCCTGCCCGATCGCGGCCGCCACGCCCGCGGGGACCCCGCCCGGCGCGTCCGGCGCGTCCGGGTCCGGCGACGTCTCGCGGTCGAGCCGCGCGAGCTGCTCGAGATAGAACGGGTTCCCTCCGCCCTCGCGATAGAGCGCCTCGCGGAGCTCGGGATCGATCTCCTCGCCGAGCAGAGCGGCCGCCGCGTCGGCGGGCAGCGGTCCGAGCTCGACCCGGAGCGCCCCGTCGCTTCGCGCTGCATCGATCAGCCCCGCCCGCAGGCGCGGGTCGCCCTGGGTCGGCCGCTGCGAGAGCACCAGCAGCACCGGGCGCCCCGGCGGCCGCCGCAACAGGTGGAGGACCAGCTCCACCGAGGCCTCGTCGGCCCAGTGCATGTCGTCGAGCGCGAGCACGAGCGGTCGCTTGGCCGCGAGCAGCTCGAGCAGCCGGCGAATCGCGCGGTGGGTCCGGTAGCGCTCCTCGCTGCGCAGCGGTGGTGCGCCTTCTTCAGCGAGCCCCGCCAGCGATGGCAGCACCTGCGCGAGCTCCGAGCGCTCCTCGGAGTCGAGCGGCTCGAAGACGCGGGGGTTGAGCGATCCGAGGTAGTCGTCGAGCGCGTCGAGGAACGGGGCGAAGGGGACCTCGCGCTCGAACTCCGAGGCCCGGCCCTCGAGCACCAGGTGCTTGCGGGCGTCCGATCGCTCGCAGAGCGCGGCGAGCAGGCGCGTCTTGCCGATCCCGGGCTCGCCCGCGAACTCGACCACGCCGGCCGAGGACGAGAGCCCGGCGAGGCTTGCGTCGATCAGGCCAAGCTCGGCCTCCCTACCGACGATCGCGGCGTCAGTCCCCATCTCCCACTGTGTATAGCGCGATTTTTCAGGGTTTTCCCCGATGGCGGGTGCGCTCGGCAGCCGCGAGGATCAGCGTATGGCGCAGTTCATCCTCTTCCACCGCCACGACCCGGGCGAATGCGGGACCGCGTTCGCTGCCTGGCGCGGGGTCGAGAGCCCTCTGCGCCACAAGTCGACCCTCGGCTCGTGCGCGAACGGCGGCCACACGCTCTGGTGGACGGTCGAGGCCCTGGATCGGCTCTCGGCGCTTGCGCTGCTGCCCGACTACCTCGCCGAGCGCACCGAGGTCGTCGAGGTCAGCGAAGTTCCGATCCCCTAGTTTGTGACGAGTGAGCGGCGATAGGGGCCAGTTGGTCGGCAGGCGGGCCGAGATCGAGCGCCTCGAGGCGCTGATCGAGGGCGCCTCGTCCGGCTCTGCGACGCTCGCCCTCGTCGGTGAGCCGGGGATCGGCAAGACGCGGCTGCTCGGGGAGCTTTCCGCGCGCGCCGACGAGGCCGGGGCGCTGGTGCTCGAGGGCCGCTGCGCCGAGTTCGACCTCGACGCGCCGTTCGGGGTCTTCGTCGACGCGCTCGACGACTACCTGCGTTCCCAGAACCCGCGCGTCTTCGAACGCCTCAGCGCCGGCGAACGCTCCGAGCTCGCGCGCCTCTTCCCCGCGCTCGCGGAGCTCGCAGAAGAGCAGGCGAGCCCGCTTCAGGACGAGCGCTACCGGGCCCACGGCGCGACCAGGGCGCTGCTCGAGCTGCTCGCCGCGCGTCGACCGCTCGTCCTCGTGCTCGATGACCTGCACTGGGCCGACGACGCCTCGCAGGAGCTGATCGCCCACCTGATCCGCCGCCGCCCGGGGGCGAAGGTCCTGCTGGCGCTGGCGCTGCGCCCGCACGAGGCGCCGGAGCGTCTGCGCGGGGCGATCGAGGCCGGCGAGCGCAGCGACGAGCTCTCGAGGCTCGAGCTCGGGCCGCTCTCGCGCGAGGAGGCGTTCGAGCTCCTGCCCGGCGCGGGCGACAAGGAGGTCCGCGCCCGCCTCTACGACGAGAGCGGCGGCAACCCCTTCTATCTCGAGCAGCTGCACCGCGAGACATCGCGACCGCTCGGCACCGGCGTTCTCGTCGCGGGGACCGAGACCGAGCTGCCGGACGCGGTCCGCTCGGCGATCGCCGGCGAGCTGGGCCGGCTCCCCGACCGCGAGGCGACGATGATCCTCGGCGCGGCCGTGATCGGGGAGGCGTTCGAGCCCGACCTCGCAGCCGCAGCCGCCGGGATCGAGGAGGCGGATTCGCTCGCGGCGCTCGACGAGCTGGCGGCGAGGGACCTCGTTCGCGCGACCGACGTCCCGCGCCGCTTCCGCTTCCGCCACCCGATCGTCCGCCGCGCGGTATACGAGTCCGCGAAGCCCGGCTGGCGGCTCGCGGCGCATGCCCGCGCGGCGGCGGCGCTCGAGCAGCGCGGCGCCTCGGTGCTCGAGCGCGCCCGCCACGTCGAGTGCTCGGCGAGCCCGGGAGACGAGGCGGCGGTCGAGGTCCTCAAGCAGGCCGGCGCCGCGGCCGCGGCCCGCGCCCCAGGCTCCGCGGCCCATTGGTACGACGCCGCGCTGCGGTTGCTCCCGAGCGACGCCGAATCGCTCGGCCGGCGACTCGAGATCCAGGTCCCGATGGCGACCGCGCTCGGCTCCGCCGGCAAGGTCGTCGAGAGCCGCGACGTGCTGCTCGACGTGCTCGAGGAGCTGCCGCCGGAGATGGCGCCGCTGCGAGTCCAGATCCTGCCCTTCGTCGGGCTGCTCGAGCACCTGCTCGGAAACCATGACGCGGTGCCGCCGATGCTCGAGCGGGCGCTCGCAGAGCTCGACGACCGCGACTCCCCCGAGTCGGTGCGCCTGCTCGCCGACCTCGCGACCGACCGCTTCTACGTCAACGACAACGAGACCCTCGACGGCCGCGCGCGAGACGCGCTCGCGGCGGCCGAGCGGCTCGGCGACCCGACGCTCGAGGCGACGGCCTGGGGGCTGTCCTCGGTCGGCGCCTACAAGGTCGCGGACATCGAGCGCGCCGAGGACGCCTTCGCCAAGGGCCGGGCGCTGGTCGACGGCCTCGACGACGGCGCGCTCGCGGTCAACCTCTTTGCCCCGTTCTGGCTCGGCTGGTACGGGCAGTGCGCCGAGCGCTACGAGGAGAGCGTGATCTACCTCGACCGCGGGCTCGCGATCTCGCGCGCCACCGGGCAGGGGTTCCTGCTCGTCCCGATGCTGATCGCGAAGGCGATCCTGCTCACCTGGCTCGGGCGGCTCGCCGACGCGGCCGAGCTTGCCGACGACGCGCTCGAGGTCGCGCGGCTGACCTCGAACCCGCAGTCGCTCGCCTGGGCGCTGACCCTTCGCTGCTGGATCGCCACGCTCTCCGGCGACCTCCAGCTCGCGGTCGCCTGCGGCACCGAGGCGGTCGAGGTCTCGGCCGAGATCAGCGACAACTACTTCTCCAAGCTAGCCGGCTGCTACCTCGGAGAGGCGAAGCTCGAGTCGGGCGACCCGGCCGAGTGCGTGCGGCTGATCACCGAGTCGGCCGGCCCCGGCCTCGACCCGCTCGAGCG
This sequence comes from uncultured Solirubrobacterales bacterium, assembly GCA_963817065.1. Classification (GTDB taxonomy): domain Bacteria; phylum Actinomycetota; class Thermoleophilia; order Solirubrobacterales; family 70-9; genus CAWFMO01. The sequence goes on along the minus strand of CAWFMO010000001.1, from coordinate 393,850 downwards.
GCCGTTTCGCAGCCACTTCTACGAGATCCTCACCCGCGCCTCGATCGCGGCCGGCGATCCCGAGGCTGCGGATGGCTGGGCGGCGCGCGCCGAAGCGGCGGTCGAGGGCGTCTCGCTGCCCGGCAAGCAGGCCGACGCGCTCCGCGCCCGCGCCGCGGTCGAGCTCGCGACCGGCGACGCGGCCGCCGCGGCCACGCTCGCGAACAAGGCAGTCGACGGGTATCTCGAACGCTCGCATTCGCTCGAGGCGGCGCGAACCAAAACCCTCGCCGGCAGCGCGCTGATCGCGGCGGGCAAAGGGGACGAGGGCGGGGCGATGCTCGAGCAGGCGATCAGCGGGCTGCGCGCGCTCGGCGCCGATCGCTTCGCCGACCAGGCCGCGCGCGAGCTGCGGGGGACCGGGCGCAGGGTGGCGCGGCGCGGCAAGCGGGGAGCCTCTGCGGACGCCGGCGGCGTCGACTCGCTCAGCGGCCGCGAACGCGAGGTCGCCGAGCTCGTCGCCACGGGAAAAACGAACAAGCAGATCGCCGCCGAGCTCTACCTGAGCGAGAAGACGATCGAGAGCCACCTCTCGCGGATCTTCGGCAAGCTCGACGTCTCGAAGCGCGCCCAGCTCGCGGCGGTCATCGAGCGCGAGCGCGAGCCCGCCGGCTGAGTCCTGATCAGCTGAGCAGCTTGCGCTCGACCAGCAGCTCGGCGAGCTGGACCGCGTTCGTCGCCGCGCCCTTGCGGAGGTTGTTGCCGACGACCCACATGTTGAGGGTGTTCTTGGCGCTCGGGTCCTCGCGGACCCGGCCCACGAGCACCTGGTCGCTGCCCGCGGCGGCGGTCGCCAGCGGGTAGAGGCCCTCGCCCGGGGCGTCGACGACGCTGACGCCGCGCGCGTTCGCGAGCAGCTCGCGGCAGCGCTCGGGGGTGAGCGTCTTCTGGGTCTGGAGGTTGATCGACTCCGAATGCCCGGTGAAGACCGGGACGCGGGCGCAGGTGGTCGAGATCCCGACCTTCTCGGGCAGGTCCATGATCTTGCGCGTCTCGGCCATCATCTTTCGCTCCTCGGTCGTGTAGTCGTCGCCGTCGCGAAAGACCTCGACCTGGGGAATGACGTTGAAGGCGATCTGGTGCGGGTAGACGTCGGGCTTCACCTTGCGGCCGGCGAGCACGGCCTCGCTCTGGGCCCGGAGCTCGTCGACCGCGGCCTGGCCGGTGCCGGAGACCGACTGGTAGGTCGAGACGACGAGCCGCTGGATCCCGACCGCGCGCTGGATCGGCGCCAGCACGACGACCATCTGCATCGTCGAACAGTTGGGGTTGGCGACGATTCCGTTGTGCCCCTCGGCCGCTTTCGGATTGACCTCGGGAACCACCAGCGGGACGTCCTCGTCCATGCGGAAATGGCTCGTGTTGTCGACGACGACCGCGCCGGCGTCACGGAACTTCGGCGCCCACTCGGCGCTCACCGAGCCGCCGGCGGAGGAGAGCACGAGGTCGAATCCCTCGACCTGATCGTCGGTGAGCTCGCGGCACTCGAGCTTGCGGCGCCCGAAGGAGACCTTTTTCCCCGCCGAGCGCCCCGAGGTCAGCGCGACGACCTCAGTCACGGGGAAATCGCGCTCGTCGAGCACCTCGAGGATCGTCGAGCCGACGGCGCCCGTGGCGCCGACGACCGCAACTCTGTATCCGTCGCCGGTATTCATTGGCGGAAGGGTACGGGGCGCGGGATCGCGGGACGCCCGAAACAGGGGATTCCCCCATACTGCCGCCCTGCAGGGCGCCGAAAACGGCGCTTCACCGTCAACCAAGAAAGGCAAGGAATGCCCACCAAGACCTTGTTCAGAACCGCGATCGCCACGGGCGCCGTAGCTGCGGCCAGCCTCGCGCTCGCAGCGACCGCTTTCGCGGCGCCGGTGCCCCGCACCGGAGCCGGTGCCAACGCGGCGGCGATCACGCCCGCCCGCGACGCCTACCGCGCCGATCTCGGCGGCGGAAACACCGACAGCCCTCCCGGCGCGTTCGGGGGCCTGAGGCGTGAGATCAACTGGGACGGCACCCCTGAACCGAACTCGGAGCCGAACCAGTTGGCGCCGAACTTCTTCCAGGGGCGCGGCGCGATCTTCGCCGGCGCGCCGGGGTTCATGGTCTCCAACAACGCCCCGAGCAGGTTCAACACGCTCAACGCGACCTACTCGACGGCGTTCACGGCGTTCTCGATCGAGAAGCTGTTCACCCCGATCGGCTCGACGACGTTCGACGTCGACTTCACCGTTCCGGGCACGACCACGCCGGCGACCTCGAACGGCTTCGGCGCGATCTTCGCCGACGTCGACAGCGCAAGCTCCTCGAGGATCGACTACATCGGCCTCAAGGGCGAGGTGATCTACAGCCTGCCCGTGCCCGCGAGCGGAGTCCCCGACGGCGGGTTCTCGTTCGCCGGGGTCACGTTCAACGCCGGCGAGCGGATCACGAAGGCCCGGATCGTCAGCGGCGCCACGGCGGTCACCAACACGCCGCTCACCAGCCCGGCTGACATCACGCAAGGCGGCCCCGGCGACGTCGTCGTCCTCGACGACTTCCTCTACGGAGAGCCGAAGGCACGCACCGCGGCGAGCTTCAAGCTCGGCGCCGTGCCGAAAAAGCTGAAGCTGAAGAAAAAGAAGAAGAAGACCCTGTCCGTTCCGTTCAGCAACGGCGGCGAGACCGCGGCGGAAAACGCCCAGGTCTGCCTCAACCTCTCCAAGAAGGCGCGTAAGAAGGTCAGCGTCAAGGGTGGCTCGTGCCAGACGATCGGCACGGTCCAGCCGGGTGAGAGCAAGACCGCCAAGCTCACGGTCAAGAGCAAGAAGGGCAAGGGCAGCTTCAGCGCCACCCTTCAGCTCAGGGCGAACGGCGTCACGCCGCTGAACACGAGCCTCAAGATCAAGGTCTCCGGAAAGAAGAAGCGCTAGCCGGAGACGGTCGGTCGATGCTCGGTGCCGGTCGGTTCCTCTTCGCGGACCGACTCGGCGCCGAGCTCGAACGACTCGTGCAGCGCCTTGACCGCGGCGGGCACCTGCTCGCCGTCGATCACGCAGGAGATCTTGATCGGCGAGGTCGAGATCATCTCGATGTTGATCCCGCCCTCGCCGAGGACGCGGAAGACCTTCGCCGCGACGCCCGGGTGCGATCGCATCCCGGCGCCGACGATCGAGACCTTGCCGATCTGCTCGTCGCTGAGCACGTCATCGGCGGCGTCGAGGCCCTGGACGGTCTCGACCGCGCTCCGCAGGTCGTCGCGCTCGACCGTGAACGAGAGGTCGGCGAGGTCGTCCTCGGAGACGGGCTCGTTCTGGATGATCATGTCGACGTTGACGTTGGCTTCGGCGAGGGCGCTGAAAATGCGCCCGGCGACCCCCGGCTCGTCCCGGACGCCCTTCAAGGTCACCCGCGACTCGGTGTTCGAGTGGGTGACTGCTGTGACCATCGGTCTTTCCATCGTCTGCTCCTCGGAGACGACGAGGGTACCGGGGCCGTCTTCGGATGAGCTGCGGCAGTGGATCTGGACCCCGTGGTTGCGCGCGTACTCGACCGAGCGCAGCTGCAGGACCTTCGCCCCCGAGGCGGCCATCTCGAGCATCTCCTCGTAGGAGACGACGGGCAGCTTGCGGGCGTCGGGGACGATCCGCGGGTCGGCGCTGAAGACTCCGGCGACGTCCGTGTAGATCTCGCAGACGTCGGCGTCGAGCGCCGCGGCGAGCGCGACCGCGGTCGTGTCCGAGCCGCCGCGACCGAGCGTCGTCACGTCGCGACTGTCGGTCGAGACCCCCTGGAAGCCGGCGACGAGCACGATCTGGTCCTCGCCGAGGGCGTCCCTGATCCGCTCGGCGCGGACGTCGATGATCCGCGCCTTGGTGTGCGAGGAGTCGGTGACGATCCCCGCCTGCGAGCCGGTCAGCGAGATCGCCTTGTGGCCGAGCTCGACGATCGCCATCGCGCAGAGCGCGCAGGAGATCCGCTCGCCGGTCGAGAGCAGCATGTCCATCTCGCGCGGGTCGGGGCGCTCGACGACCTCGTTCGCCATCGCGACAAGTTCGTCGGTCGTCTTGCCGCGCGCCGAGAGCACCGCGACGACGCCGCTGCCGTTCTCGCGCGCGGCGACGATCCGGCGCGCGGCGCGCTTGATCTCCTCGGCGCCGGCGACCGAGGTGCCGCCGAACTTCATCACCACGAGTTCGTTAGTCGTCTTGGCGCTCATCAAACGTGAGAATAGATGCATGGCAGTTGAGCCCACCGAGCGCGGCCCGTTCGAGCCACCGATCGCGAGCAAGCCGCCGAAGCCGCCCAAGCGAGGCCCGCTGCGCCTTCGCCCGCCGCCCCCCGGGCCAAAGCGCAAGCTCGCGAGCCTCGCGGCGATCCTGATCGTCGCCGCGATCGCGGTGGTCCTCCTGCGCCCGGACGACGAGCCGGAGGCGGTCGCGCCCGCACTCGTCAGCCCCCAGGTCGCGAGCATGGTCCGCGGCATGGATCCGGACGAGAAGGTCGATGCCGTGATGGCGATCGGCTTCGCCGGCGCTCCGGCATCGGCGGCGATCGGACGCACCCAGGGCGGCGTCGTGATCGAGGCCGTGAACTGGCCCGGCGTCGCCGCGGCGCCCGCCCTGAGCCGAGCCCTGCACGCGGCCGGAGGGCGCAACGCGATCCCGCCGCTCGTGATCGGCCTCCAGGAGGGCGGCGTCTACCGCGCCTACCCTGACCTGCCGCCGGCCGAGAGCGAGCTCGACGTCGGCGACAGCGGCGACCTCGCGTTCGCCGAGTCCTGGTCGACGCAGACCGCGAGCGCGCTGAAGAAGGCCGGCTTCGACATCAACCTGGCGCCGATCGCCGACGTCGCGACGCTCGACAGCGCGATCTCCGATCGCGCCTTCGGCGACTCGCCCGACACCGTCGCCGCAATGACCGCGGCCACGATCGCCGGATGCGCGGCGGCGGAGTTCGCCTGCGCGCCGGCGCACTTCCCCGGCGCCGGCGCGGCGAGCGCCGACACCGACGAGGAACCGGCGAGCGCGAGCCTCGACCTCGAGACCTTCGAGGCGCGCGACCTCGAGCCGTTCCGCTCCGCCTTCGCGGCCGGGGCGCCCGCGGTCGTCCTCTCGCACGTCTTCTATCCCGCCTACGACTCGGTGACCCCGGCATCGCTCTCGGAGCGGATCGCGACCGACCTGCTCCGCGACGAGCTCGAGTTCGAGGGCCCCGCGATCACCGACGACCTCTCGGCCGGGGCGATCTCCGCCGGCCGCGGGACCCCCGAGGCCGCGGTCGACGCGCTCGACGCCGGCGCCGACCTGCTCCTGATCTCAGACCCGGCCCATGCGGCGGCCGCGCGCAAGGCGCTGCTCGAGGCCGCCGGCTCCGGCGAGCTCGAGCGCGAGCGCCTCAACGCCGCCGTCGGGAGGGTGCTGGAGCTGAAGCGCGGCGTCGGGCTGCTGGCGAAGAAATAGCCTGTGTGACCGAGGTCACAGTACGCCGATGTATCGGATTGATATATCTGCGGCATGCAACTGAGCGCGACCGCGAAAGTGATCCTCGGGATCCTGGCCTGGCGGCCCCGATCCGGCTACGAGATCAAGCAGACCGTTGACAGCTCGACGCGCTTCTTCTGGGCCGCGAGCTACGGCCAGATCTACCCCGAGCTGAAGCGGCTCGCCGAGGCCGGGCTGATCGCGGGCAGCGACGAGTCGCACGGGCAACCGGGCGCGGACCGTGCACCGGCTGACCGCGAAGGGCGAGCGCGCGCTCCGCGAGTGGCTCGAGCAACCGCCCGAGGTCTTCGAGATGCGCGACGAGGGGCTGCTCAAGGTCTTCTTCTCGAGCTCGGGCAAGCCCGGCCAGCCCGCCGAGGCCGCGCGCCAGCGCGCCGCCCACAGCGAGCGGATCGCCGGGCGGCTGCGCGAGATCGAGCGCGCCGCGCCCGGCACCGACGAACCTTCGTACACGGTCCTGCGCTACGGGATCGAGCTCAACGAGTGGATCTCGCGCTGGTGGGAAGCCGCCGCCGCCGAGATCGAGAAGAAGCCAAGGAAGGCCGGCCCGCCGGCCGCCACTGCGACAAGGAGGAGTTGATGTTCGAAGCACTCGCGTCCCTCGCCCAGCGCCGCGGCAAGATCGTCGTGATCACCGCGGTGATCGCGTCGATCGCCGCCGGAGCGATCGGCGGCAAGGTCGCCGACCACCTCGATCCCTACGGCGCCGACGACCCCGACACCGAGAGCGTGATCGCAGACGAGCGGCTCGAGAAGGCCGGCTTCCGCGACGCAAGCGTCGTCGTCCTGATCGAGAACGGCCCGATCACGAAACCCGAGGGGCGGGAACGGGTTCAAGAGATCACCCGCGAGGTCAAGGCGGAACCGGACGTCGCGAGCGTCACCGGCTACCTCGAAACCGGCTCGCCCGACTTCCTCTCCAAGGACGGCAGGAAGACCTACCTCGCCGTCTCGCTGACGCCGACCGACGACAAGGAGCTCCAGGAGACCGCGAGCAGGATCGCCGACGACCTCGCCGGGCAGGAGGGCGTGACGGTCGGCGGCTACGCGCTCGCCCAGGAGCAGGTCAACGACCAGGTCGAGGAGGACCTGCGCAAGGCCGAGATGCTCGCCTTCCCGCTGCTCTTCCTGCTCTCGCTGCTCTTCTTCCGCAGCCTCGTCGCCGCGGCGCTGCCGCTGCTGGTCGGCGGCCTCGCGATCATCGGCACCTTCTTCCTGCTCCGAGTCGCGAGCGAGCTCGGCTCGATCTCGATCTTCGCCCTCAACCTGACCACGGGCCTCGGGCTCGGCCTGGCGATCGACTACAGCCTCTTCGTCGTCTCGAGATACCGGGAGGAGATCGCCAAATCCGGTCCCGGGATGGCCGCGATGCGGCGGACGATGGCGACCGCCGGGCGCACGGTGTTCTTCAGCTCGCTGACGGTCGCCGCCGCGCTCGCTTCGCTGCTCGTCTTCCCGCAGCGCTTCCTCTACTCGATGGGCCTCGGCGGCGCGCTGGTCGCGATCCTCGCGATGGTGATCTCGCTCACCGTGCTGCCGGCGATCCTCGCTCTGCTCGGCGAGCGCGTCAACTCGCTCTCGCCGAAGTTCCTCCACCGCCGCGCCGACCGCGATTCCCGCCCCGCGCACGAGGGCTTTTGGTACCGGCTCTCACAGTTCGTGATGCGCCGGCCCGGGCGGATCGCGATCGTCAGCGCCGCGACGCTGATCGCGATGGGGATCCCCTTCCTGTCGCTCAAGTTCACCTCGGTCGACGCCCAGATCCTGCCCGAGGAGCGCAGCGCGCGGCAGGTCGACAACGTGCTGCGGGCCGAGTTCCCGCCGTTCCGCGACACCCCGGTCCGGGTCCTGGTCGAGGGCGGCAAGCCGGCTTCGGTCGCCGCGCTCCAGGAGCAGGTCTCGGGCGTCGAGGGCGTCGCCGCGGTCAACCCGCCGCGGCAGCTCGAGAACGGAGACACGGTCTTCGAGGCCGTGACCGACACCCCGTTCATCGAGCCCGAGAGCCGCGAGAGCGTGCGCGACATCCGCGGGCTCTCGCCACCGGACGGGAGCGAGATGCTCGTCACCGGCGCGACGGCGTCGTTCCTGGACTTCCAGGACAGCCTCGAGGAGCACCTGCCGATCAGCGTCGCGATCGTCGTGCTCGCGACCCTGATCGTGCTCTTCCTGATGACCGGGTCGGTGGTCCTGCCGGTCAAGCAGCTGCTGATGAACGTGCTCAACCTGACCGCGGTCTTCGGGATCCTCGTCTTCATCTTCCAAGACGGGCGGCTCGAAGGGATTCTCGACTACGAGAGCCAGGGCGGCCTCGAGCAGACGATGCCGATCCTGCTCTTCGCGGTCGCCTTCGGGCTCTCGACCGATTACGGCGTCTTCCTGCTCTCGCGGATCAAGGAGGCCCGCGACGGCGGGGCGAGCGACTCGGAGTGCATCGCAATCGGGCTCGAGCGCACCGGGCGGATCGTCACCGCCGCCGCCGTCCTGTTCGCGATCGCGATCGGCGCCTTCGCGACCTCGCAGATCATCTTCATCAAGGAGAACGGGGTCGGGACCGCGATCGCGGTGCTGATCGACGCGACGATCATCCGCGCCCTGCTCGTGCCATCCCTGATGGAGCTGCTCGGGCAGTGGAACTGGTGGGCGCCGAAGCCGCTGCGCAAGCTGCACGCGCGCTTCGGGCTCAGCGAGGCGGAAGGACGGGCCTGAGCGCTACTCGGGGTTGAAGGTTGCGACCGCCGTCTCGTCGGAGTCCGGTGCGACCGCGCACCACGGACCGGAGGCGGCGGTGCAGCCGCTCCAGCCCTCGAACACGTGGCCGTACTCGGGGACGGCGAGCATGACCACCATGTCGCCCTCCTTGATCACCTCGGAGCAGTCGGGGCCGCAGTCGATCGCCGCGTTGAGGGCGCCGACAAGGCCCTCGCCGGACTTCTCGACGCGTGACGTTCCAGTGGTGGATGAAGCTCGCGACGACGTAGCGGTCGTCGTCCATCCACAGCGAGCAGCGGTTGCCCTGCGGGACGGGGCAGCCGGTCCAGCCGCGGAACTCGCCGCGCGCCCCGGAGACCGCGGTCAGCTCGACCAGCTCGTTCTGGTCGAATTTCCCGCTGCAGGAGCCGCCGCAGTCGACTCCGGCCGGGCCGCTGATCGCGCCGGGCCCGCGCGGATCGACGACCAGCGAGCGGCGGCGGACGAAGTTCGCGACGACCCCGTGGTCGGAGTTGAGCGTCAGCGTGCAGCGATCCCCTTCGGCCGACGGGCAGCCCGTCCAGCCCGTGAACGTGTTTCCGGGCGAGGCGATCGCGGTCAGGGTCATCGTCGTTCGCGGGTCGACCACCGCGTCGCACCAGCCCGGGCAGCTGATCGCCGCGGGCGCGCTGGTCACGCCTCCGTCGCCGACCCGCTCGACGTACAGCTTCGGTCGCGCGAGGAAGGTCGCGTTCACGGTCCGGTTGCCGGCGATCCGGACGGTGCAGCGCCTGCCGCTGACCTCGTCGCAGCCGCTCCAGCCGTCGAAGACGTGGCCGGCCGAGGGGGTCGCGATCACCGTCTGCTTGGTCCCGTCCTCGAGCGAGGCGCTGCAACTTGCCCCACAGTCGATCGGCCACGGGCTGGTGCCGGAGACGTGGCCCGGTCCGGTCTTGCTGACCTGGAGGGTTCGGACCGTGGAGCTGGTCGCGACCGGCGGGGTCGCGAACGCCGAGCGCAGCGCCGCGGCCGCCGGGCGCTCGTCGAAGTCGAGCTCGAGCAGGCCGAAGCGCTGGCCGTAGTCGCTGGGCGGGTCCGCGAGGTCGCGGAGCGAGTAGACGACGGTTCCGCGCATGTACGGGCGTTTCTCGGCGAGTGAGAGCATCGAGACCAGCCACGAGGCCTGGTTCTGCGTCGATACGCAGGTCGGCTCCACCGGGCAGACCGGGACGCCCATCTCGGTGACCCAGATCCCGGACCCGCCGTCCCCGCGCATCCGCATCTCGATCCGCGTGGAATCGAAGTGGGCATCAAAGCGCGACCCTTCGGCCATCGGATCCTGGAAGCGGAACTCGAGGTCGTTCCACTCGAAGTCGTAGGCGTGGAGCGTGATCGCGTCGTGGCCGCTCATCCCGGCGTCGTAGAGGCGATCGAGCCAGTCGGAGCCGTAGGGGGGCGCGCCGGGCGGCACGGCGGCCGCGAGCAGCTCGCCGTTCCAGCTCCGCGAGCCGAGCGCCACCGCCGCGGCGTTGACGAGCCCCGCGTACTGGACCGGGGTCCCCTTGAACGAGTCATCGAGGTAGGGCTCGTTCCAGACCTCGACCGCGGCGATCCGCGATCCCCAGCGATCGATGATTCGCCCGACCGCGCCGCCGAAGCTGCTCGCCTGGGCCGGAGGGGTGAGGGCGGTCGTGCCGTTCGAGGCCTGGCACGTCGACGGGCTCGCCGAGGCCCAGCACGGGGTCCCGATCACGGTCACGACGGCCTTCATCTGCCGGTTCCCGATCCTCGTCATCATCGTGTCGATCCGGTTTCGAAAGGCCGTGTTCGACTGGCTCGCCGAGGTCGGCTCGAGCGAGTTCCAGGGCAGCATCAGCCGCACCACGTCGGCGTTCATCGAATCCGCCTTGTCGATCTCGGTCGCGAGCTGCGAGTCGCTGGCGCCGCCGCTGTCCCAGTACCAGTTCGAGTGCAACGCGACTCCGCGCACCGGCGCCGCCTCGGCGGTTGCGGCGATGCCGGCCAGCAATGCGAAGGCCCCGAGCGCCGCGCCGAGCAGGCGTGCGTGCAGGGTAGATCTGTGTGCGTGGGTAGCCATTCACCTGCAGATCGGCCGCTTTTCGCCCGCACTTGCCCTATTCGCGCGAACCTGGACGATCCGCCCAGAACACCCGTCGAATCACGCGCTTCGATCGGACGATTGTCCAGCGGCAGGAAGTAAGCTGCCACGCGATGACGATCGCGACCTCGATATTCCTGATCGCCGCGGGGGCGGTCCTGCGCTACGCGATCAAGGTCGACTCCGACGTGATCAGCATCCCGACCGTCGGGCTGATCCTGATGATCGCCGGCGGCGCCGGGCTGGCGATCTCGCTGCTCTACGAGCTGATGCAGACGCGGCCCAGCGACGAGTACGCCGGGCCCGACGACCGCACAAAGAAACTCCGCTAGTCGAGCACCCGCCGGCCCGCGAGCGCCTTGCCGAGCGTCACCTCGTCGGTGTGCTCGAGGTCGGCGCCGACCGGTAGGCCGCTCGCGAGGCGCGTGATCGAGGCCTGGCCGCGCAGCGCCTCGGCGATGTGGAGCGCGGTCGCCTCACCCGTAGTCGTCGGGTTGGTCGCCAGCACCACCTCGCTGACCTCGCCGTTCGTCACCCGCTCGATCAGCTCGGCGATCTTCAGGTCCCCGGGGTCGATCCCGTCGATCGGCGAAAGCGCCCCGCCGAGCACGTGGTAGACGCCGCGGTACTCGCCGGTGCGCTCGATCGGGATCACGTCGCCGGGCTCCTCGACGACGCAGATCAGCGTGCGGTCGCGGCGCTCGTCCTCGCAGATCCGGCATCGGGGCCCCTCGGAGAGGTTGAAGCAGAGCTCGCAGAGCCCGATCTTCTCCTTGACCTCGCGAATCGCTTCGGCGAGCGCCAGCGCCTCGTCGCCCTCGACCCTGAGCAGGTGGAAGGCGAGCCGCTGCGCGGTCCGCTGCCCGATCCCGGGCAGGCGGGAGAGCTCGGCGATCAGGCGACTGACGGGCCCCGCGTACATCTACTCAGGGTATCCGCGCCGGATGCGGAGCTAGAGGCCCGGTAGCCCGGGCATCCCGCCGGGCCCGCCGCCGAGACCGCCCGCGACCCCGCCCATCTTCGTGTTCGCGAGCTCCTGGGCGGAGCGGATCGCCTCGTTGACCGCCGCGAGGACCATGTCCTGGAGCAGCTCGGCATCCTCGGGGTCGATTGCGTCGGGCGAGATCGTCAGCTCGAGCAGCCGCAGGTCGCCGCTCATCACGACCTTCACCATCCCGCCGCCGGTCGTCGCCTCGACCGTCTCCTGCTTGAGCTGCTCCTGGACCTTGGCCATCTCGGCCTGCATCTGCTGGACCTGCTTCATCATCGCGCCGAGATCTGGCTGCTTCGGCATCAGCCCGCCCCCGCCTGCTTCTGCTCGTCGCTGAGCTCGCTGGCGTCGAATTTCGTCTTGATCAGCTCGACGAGCTCCTCGTCGGAGACCTCCTCGGTGCTCCCATCCGGCCCGCCCTCGAAGAGCTCGTAGACGGGGCGCAGCGGCTCGCCGAGGATCGCCTTCACCGATTCCGCGACCCGCTCGAGGTTCCCCTTCGCCTCCGCCTTGCGCTTGTTGAACCTCGCCGACGACGGGAAGCCGATCCGCAAGACGCTCTTCTCGGAATCGATCGCCAGAGGCTTCGCTCCCTCGAAGACGCTCGAGAGCATCTCCGCCCCGGACTCGCGCACGTGATCGATCACCGCCGGCCAGAGGCTCATGACCTTGTCGAGATCAACGCTGGTGGCTGGGGGCGTCGGTGACTGCGTCGTCTGCCCCACAAAATCCGCCGCCGTATCTACTGAACCCGGCCGCTTCGTATCTCCCTGCGCGCGCGGCGCCGGCGGATTTACAGGGGCAGCCGCCCCAGTCCCCGACGCCCCTCCCGCATTCTTCGGAGATTCGTCGCTGGACTCGGCCGGGCGTGGCGGCGCGGGCTTTGGCTCCGCTGCCGGGGCGCCCCCTGCCCCACCTGCTCGGTTTTCGAGCTTCTCGATCCGTCTCAGCAGCGCCTCGCGCGAGGAATCGAGGCTGGGCCGGGCCACTTTCAGCAGAGCGACTTCGAGCGAAAGGCGGGGGTCGTCACCCTCTCGGATATTGGCCACCGCCGCCGAGAGCGAGTCGATCGCGGCGATTACGGCGGCGTCGGGGATGCGGTCGGCCTGCTCGCGCAGGCGGTCCGGCTCCGAGATCGTGACGCTGAACGACTCGGGCAGTTCGCCGGTCGTGCGGACGACTATGAGCTGCCGCAGGTGGGCGACGAGGTCGCGGGCGAAGGTGGCGGGGTCGCGGCCGGAGCGGGCCAGCTTTTCGACAGCGGCGAGTGTGCCCTTGGCATCCGCGTTGGCGACGGCGTCGATCGTTTCGAAGATCAGGTCCGCGTCTGCCGCGCCGAGGACGTCGAGGACGCTCGCGGTTTCGACGCTCTGCCCGCCGTAGGCGACGAGCTGGTCGAGGGTTCCGAGCGCGTCGCGGAAGCTGCCCGAGGCCGAGCGCGAGATCAGCGCCACGGCGCCATCGTCGACCGTGATCTCCTCGGCCGCGGCGACGCGACGAACGACCTCGGCGATCTGATCGAGGCCGGGGCGCTGGAAGTCGAAGCGCTGGCAGCGGTCGACGATCGTCGCCATCACCTTCTGCGGCTCGGTCGTCGCGAGCACGAAGACGGTGTTCGGCGGAGGCTCCTCGAGCGTCTTCAGGAACGCGTTCCACGCCTCCTTGGTCAGCATGTGTGCCTCGTCGAGGATGTAGACCTTCCAGTGGCCGGCGGCGGGCGCGTAGCTGACCCGGTCGCGGAGCTCGCGGACGTCGTCGACCGAGCGGTTCGAGGCGGCGTCCATCTCGATCACGTCGAGCGAGGTCCCGGCGGCGATCGTCCGGCACGACTCGCACTCCCCGCACGGGGTCGCGGTCGGCCCGTCGACGCAGTTGAGCGAGGCGGCGAGGATCTTCGCCATCGAGGTCTTGCCGGTCCCGCGCGAGCCGACGAAGAGGTAGGCGTGGTGGACCTTGCCGCCCTCGACCGCGCCGCGCAGGGTGCGGACGACGTGCTCCTGCCCGACGAGCTCGTCGAAGCTCTTCGGGCGATGGCGGCGGTAGAGAGAGGGCGAGTCGGCCAAGGTGGCCAGTCTAGCCAGCGGCCCTCACGTCACCGGCCGTAAATCCGGGAGCCCGAAGTCGAAGCCGCTACTTGCGCTGCTTCTGCTTGCGCACGCACTGGCGGAACTTCTTCTTCGATGGGAAGCGCTTGCGCTTGCACTTCTTCGCCTTGCCGGCGGTCGATCCCGGCGACCCGTAGAGGCCCGAGGCCTGCGGTCCGCCGCCGCCGCCGCCGGGTGCGACCGGGGGCGTGCAGGTCGGGCAGAGGCCGAAGCCGATCGCGAGCCCCGGTTCTGCCTGCGTCGATGGCAGCGGCGGGTGGGGCCGGGTCAGGTACTCGCCGGTCGTCAGCTGGCCGCCGCGCGGCCCGGGCGCGAGCGGGTGGAAGATCACGGTGATCGTGCACGTCTCCGGCCCCGCGACCCCCATCAGCGGTCCGCATGTGGTGGCCGTGATCGTGAAGTCGCGTTTCCCGGTCGCGAAGCCGACCTCGCCCCGGAACGGCTCGTCGATGCTCAGCTCCATGGTCTGCGGGGGGCTGGTCTGGCCGATCTCGAGGCTTCCGAATTGGAGCGTGTGCGGCGTCAGGACGACGTCGCCCGCCGAAGCGGTCGCGCAGACGGCCGAAAGCGAGATCAACGATGCGAGCGCGGTGCAGGTGACGACGCGGCGAACTCTGTTCAAGGCCCTCCTCCCACGGTTAGCTACTTGAAATCGGTGAGTCTACAGCGGCTAGGGTGGCGTCGTGCAGGGAACCGAACTCAAGAAGCTCGCCGCGCCGGCCGCGATCCTCGGCCTCGCCGCGCTGCTCTGGCTCGCGCTCGGCCACGGGTTCGCGAACTACGACAGCTTCTACACGCTGGTCTGGGGCGACGAGCTCTTCAACGGTCAGAGCCCCGACTACGACGGCGCCCTCGTCCCCACGCCGCATCCGCTCGCGACCTTCGCCGCGCTGCTGCTCGCGCCGCTCGGCGACGGCGCGGAGACCGCCTGGGTCGCGCTCTCCTACCTGTCGCTGGCCGCGATCGCCTACCTCGTATACCGGCTCGGCGAGCTCTGGCTCAACCGATGGGTCGGCCTGCTCGCGGCGGCGATCGTGATCACGCGCGTCCCCGTCCTCGACTTCGGGGTCCGCGGCTACGTCGACCTCCCCTACGTCGCCCTCGTGCTCGCGGCGCTCGTGGTCGAGACCAAGCGCGAGCGCGCCGGCTGGCCGGTGCTCGCGCTGCTCGCGCTCGCGGGGTTGCTGCGGCCCGAGGCCTGGCTGTTCGCGGGCGCCTACCTGCTCTACCTCGCCTACACGCACCCCGACCGCGAGCCGGGCCGGCTGGGGCCGCTGAAGCTGCTCTACCGGCCCGACGGGCTGCTCGGCCTGACCGCGCTCGCCGCCGCCGCGCCGCTGATCTGGGCAGGGTTCGACTGGGCGATCGCCGGCGACCCGCTCTATTCGCTGACCGGTACCCAGGACACTGTCGGCGACCTCGAGCGCGACACGGGGCTCGGCGCGGCGCTCGAGCTCGCCCCGCGGCGGCTCGGAGAGATCCTCCGCGAGCCGGTGCTGATCGGGGCGATCGGCGGCGCGGGCTTCAGCCTCTGGCTGCTCCGCGACCGCAAACTGCTTGTCGGCGCCGCGGGCATCGTGCTCGCGCTCGGCGCCTTCCTACTGTTGGCGACCGCGGGGCTCGCCGTGATCACCCGCTACCTGCTGCTTCCCGGCGTCCTGCTCGCGATCTTCGCCGCCGCGGGCGTCCTCGGCTGGCTCTCGGTCGGGGACAGGCGGTGGCGGACCTGGTGGACCGCGTTCGGCGCCGCGATCGTCGCCGGAATCCTCGTCCTCGGCCCGCAGCAGTTCAACCGGCTGAGCGACCTCCGCGACCGGATCGCCGACCAGGAGCAGATCCGCGACGACCTGAACGAGATCGCGGACGAGGGCGAGATCAAGGATGAATGCGCCGTTGCGATCACCGACTACCAGGGCGTGCCGCTGCTCGCCGGCCGGCTCGAGCGCCGGCCGTCGGAGATCGAGGTCGCGACCGAGACCGAGCCGTCGACGGGCTACCTGTTCGTCCCCGCCGACGAGAGCGTCGCCGACCTCTTCGCGCTCGATCAGAACGCGCCCCATGCGGTGCCCGATCTGGAGACCGGCGGGGTCGCCCCGCTGGAAAATCGCTCCTGGCGCATCCACGGCGCCTGCGACGACTGAGCCCTTAGGACTTCTTCCGCTTCTTCTTCACGCACTTGCCCTTGCGCAGCTTGCGGCCCTTCTTACATTTCTTCTTCCCGGCTGGCGGGGGCGTCGTCGTCACTACTACGGGAGCCGGTGGAATCCGCGGGCCGCTGCCGCTCAACGCCGCCGTTGGGTCCCCGGGGCCACCGGTACTCAGGGTCCCCGTCCTGGGACCGCTGGCAAGCGGCGTGAACCTGACCATGATCGTGCACGTCTCCGTGAACCCGGGATCCGCGATGTCGCCGATGAGGGTCGCCGGGCAGGTCTCCGAGACGACCTCGAAGTCCCCTGTAACGCTGATCGCGATGATGATGTTCTCCATGAACATGCACGGGACCGCGTCCTGGGGGATGCAAGTCGCCGAGAGCGTGAACGGGAACGGGGCGCTCGGGCTGCCGATCGCACGCTCGCCGAAGTCCTTGGCGGTGGGAGTGATCGCTTTCGAGGCGACGGCTCCGGGCGCGAAGACGAGGGCGGCGAGTGCCGCGGCGATCATCCCCGTGAGCAGCTTTCTGGACGCCATCTACTTTGATCTTCACCCTTCGCGACCCCGAAATCAAATGGACCGTGCACCCGACTTCGAGGATGAGCCTCCAGGCAAACCCATCGTGGTCAGCTCGAGCCAGGCTGTTCTGCATCACACACCGACGGTCGCTTAAGGCTGCTTCCTTCCGGACCTGACCTGGTTCGCGGGTCGGTGTTGCGCAGGACCTGGCCGTCAACGCTTTCCGCGACGAGCCGGTCCCGAAGGCACGGCCCCTCAGACGGGCATCGGCCCCGCTATAGCGGATGGCGGGTTACAGGGCACCGCTAACGCCCCACCTAGCACGGTCCACTCGGCATCCTAGCGCCGCGGGCTCAGTTGACGGAAGGGTCCGGCGGCATCCGCGCGACGAGCTCGAACTCGCCGCCCATCCGCCGCAGCGCGTCGGTCCAGAGGTCGCCCTCGCTGAACGGGTCCTCCGGGGTCGGGTCGCTGATGATCCACGACTCCTGCTCGAGCTCGCCGTCGAGCTGCCCGGCTCCCCAGCCGGCGTGGCCGGCGAACAGCCGCACCCGCCCGAGCCCCGGCGGCGGGCTCTCGAGGTCGACCATCCCGACGTCGCCGACGACGAGCTTCGGAGACTCGTCGGGGTCGTCGAACTCGCCGAGCGCGACGACGCCCTCCGGCTGTACCGGGCCGCCCATGTGGACGACCGCGTCCGATGCGATCACGTCGGAGAGCCGCGGGACCGCGTCGCCGACCGTCGCGTCGGACGGCCGGTTGAGGACGAGCCCGAAGGCGCCGTCGTCGACGTGCTCGATCATCAGGATCACCGAGCGCGCGAACCAGTCCGGCAGCGTCGGCGAGGCGATCAGCAGTTTGCCGCGGGTTGAATCGATCCCCGCATTGTGAACGCGCTAGGTCGCTTCGCGGGGGTTCGCGCCGGCTTTGTCCGGGATCAGGATGATCGCCAGTGACGAGGCGATCATGATCTCGAGCAGCTCGCGGAACGGGGACTCGGCGGTGTAGGCGACGAAGAACTCGGTCATGAAGACGAACGAGAGCCAGACGAAGGTCCCGAAGCAGAGCGCCTGGACCGCCGCCCGCTTGCCGCCCCTGCCGCGCCCGAACGTGAGCAGGGCGCGCCAGAAGAGCGTCGCGGCGACCAACTCGATCGCCAACGCGCCGGCGAGCAGCAGCTTCGTCGGCACCTCGCCGACGTCATAGACCTTGACCACGGACTCGAGGTACTGGAAGTTCCCCGAGTTGAGGAAGGTCCACTCGAAGGCGCCGAGCTCGCCGAGCAGGTCGATCGTGTTGGTGATCGCGACCATCGAGAAGTACATCGCCCAGAAGCCGAGCAGCAGGCGCTTGAGAAGCAGGCCCGGGGGGACGTCGAGGACCGCGGACACGGGGGCGCATCTTGTCGACCCCTTCGGACGTACCGGGGATACGCTCCCCGCCGTGCCCGCGACCCTCTACGCCTTCGATATCTCGAACGCCGGCCAGGCGGCGCGGCTGATGCTCGAGCACAAGGGGATCGAGTACCGCTTCCGCAAGCTGCCGCCGGGCCTCCACCTCCAGGTCGTCCGCGCGCTCGGCTACCCCGCGCCGACGGTGCCGGCGCTGAAGCTCGACGGCGAGAAGCTCCAGGGCTCGCGCGAGATCTCGCGCGCGCTCGAAGCGAAGGCTCCCGAGCCGCCGCTCTTCCCCGCCGACCCGGAGGCCCGCGCCGCGGTCGAGGAGGCCGAGCGCTGGGGCGACGCCTACCTCCAGGACGTGCCGCGATTCATCCTGCGGCTGAGCGGCGTCCGCAGCCAGGAGAACCGCCGCTTCATCGCCGAGGCGACCGGGCTGCCGCTCCCGGGCATCGTCGGACGGCTGGGCTGGATCTCCGCCAAGGACCTTCAGCGGCGCCGCGACGTCGACGAGCCGAGCGTCCGCCGCCTGCTCGGCGAGCTCCCCGAGACGATCGCCAAGATCGACGGGCTGATCGCCGACGGGGTGATCGGCTCCGCCGAGCCCAATGCGGCCGACTTCCAGATCGCACCCTCGGTCCGGCTGCTGCTGACGATCGGCGGCGTCGGCGAGGCGATCGAGGGAACGCCGGCCGCCGAGCACGCGCGCCGCCTCCTGCCCTCGATGATCGACTCCGAGCCGATCCCCTGGGTCCTGCCCGACGAATGGCTCGAGCCGCTGGCCGCGATCCGGGGCGGCTGAGGCGAGTGGGCTTCGACGCCGACACCGCGCTCAACCCCGCGGGCGAGGGCCGCTGGGAGGGCGAGATCGTCCCCGGCTGGCAGACGCCGCGCGGGCCGCTCGGCGGCTACGTGATGGCGATCATGATCCGCGGCCTCGGGCTCGCGGTCGGCGACCCCGAGCGCCAGGCCCGCTCGGTGACGATGCA
This sequence comes from uncultured Solirubrobacterales bacterium, assembly GCA_963817065.1. GTDB lineage: Bacteria > Actinomycetota > Thermoleophilia > Solirubrobacterales > 70-9 > CAWFMO01. The sequence continues at coordinate 375,378 of CAWFMO010000001.1, read as the reverse complement.
CTTCCTCCGCGTCCCCGAGGAGGGCCCGGTCAGCGTCAGCGCCGAGCTCGAGCGCGCCGGCCGCTCCCTGAGCTCGGTCAGCGGGCGGCTCGAGCAGGACGGCAAGCTGATCGGGCTCGCGCTCGCCGCCTACTCGAAGCCCTGGGAAGGGCCGCTTCTCGACGACGCGCCGATGCCCGAGGTCGAAGCCGCCGACGAGGTCTCGACCCCGGCCTCGCGCGGGCGCGGAAAGGCGCCGCAGCCGCCGTTCCTCGACCGGATGGTGATGCAACACCGCTTCGGCGAGAAGCCGTTCACCGCGGCCGATCAGGGGCTGGTCGGCGGCTGGCTCGGGCTGACCGAGGACCGCCCGCTCGACGAGCTCGCGATCGCGGTCCTCGCCGACGCCTGGTTCCCCGCCCCGTGGCCGAGGCTGCCCGAGTTCGCGCCCGCGCCGACGATCGACCTGACGATCCACTTCCGCTCGCCGCTGCCGGCCCCCGGGCCGCTGCTGCTCGGCCGCTTCGACAACACCTACGTCCGCGACGGCTTCTTCGACGAGAGCGGCGTGCTCTGGTCGCCCGACGGCACGCTGGTCGCACAGTCGCGCCAACTCGGGCTGCTGCTCGGCGCCAGGGCGCCGGGCTAGTCGTCGGGGTCGTCTTCCAGTGCTTCGGGACGGGCGATCGCGTACGTGCCGTGCTCCGGAAGCGCCGCCTCGACCAGTCGCCTCGCCTCGGCCAGGGTCGGCGCGTCGACGGAGAGAATCAGCGCGTCGTCAGCGGCGCTGGTCGAGGACACGCCCCCGGTCACGCCGAGCACGGCGGCGGCGGCGTCGATCGGCTCGCCGCTGACGCGGAGCGTGTAGCGGCTCACGCTTCGAACAGCTTGTAGACCTCGCTCCAGCCGCCGGTCGAGGAGAAGTCGCCGTCGCGTGCCGCGGTGGCGACGCCGACCGCGTGCGCGTAGGCGGACCCGGCGAGCGCTCCACCGAGGCTGATCCGCTGGGCGCCGGCGGCGACGATCTCCTCCATCGAGAGCTTCAGGTAGCCGAGCGCGTTGAGCGGCTTCGTCGTCGCGTCGGAGATCGCGCGGATCTCGTCGGTGCTGCTCAGCCCGGGGGCGTAGACGACGTCCGCGCCCGCCTTCTCGTAAGCCTGCAGCCGGGCGATCGTGTCTTCGATGTCGGGGTTGCCGCGGAAGTGGTTCTCGGCCCTGCCGGTGAGCGTGAACGGGAAGTCGAGGGCGTCGGCGGCCTCGCGCGCGGCCGCGATCCGCTCGACGGCCTGGGGAAGCTCGTAGATGCCGTCCTCGGCGCCGAAGTCCTCGATCGAGCCGCCGACCGCGCCCGCCTCGGCGATCCGCGTGACCGCCCGGGCGGCGTCTTCGGGCGCGGGGCCGAAGCCGTTCTCCATGTCCACCGAGAGCGGCAGGTCGGTTGTGCCGTCGATCAGGCTCACGTGCTCGGCGAGCTCCTCGAGCGTGACCTCGCCGTCCTCGCGCCCGAGCGTGAACGCGAAGCCGCCGCTCGTCGTCGCCAGCGCCTCGAAGCCGAGCGCGGCGAGGATCCGGGCCGAGCCGGCGTCCCACGGATTCGGGATCACGAACGGCTCGCCCTCGTGGAGGGCGCGGAACGTCTCGGCCTTCTGCTGCTGGGTCGCGATACGGACTTCTTATCAGGCGCGATACTGGCTTGGATGTCGAAGCAGAACCTCGAGGTCGTCAGCGGGCTGATCGACGCCTTCCGGACGGGAATGGAACACGGCGATTACGGTTCCTGGTTCGATTCCGGAGCACTCGCCGAGGACGTCGAGGTGTTTCCGGCGCAGGAGCTTCCCGGGCCCCGCCGCTATACCGGACGCGAGGGGTTCGTCGAGTTCATGCGCAGCTGGACCGAGGACTTCGCCGACTGGTCGGTCCATGCGGACCGTTTGGTCGACGCCCCCGGCGACCAGGTCGTCGTCCTCGCCACCCAGTCCGCGACCGGCAGGGGCAGCGGGTTGCCGGTCGAGATGCACTTCGGGGTCGTCTGCACGCTCGACGAGGGCAAGGTGATCCGGATGCGCTTCTACCTCGATTCGGCCGAAGCCCTCCGGACCGCGGGGATGTCCGGGTAGATCGCGCCTACCATTCCGGCCCCAGGGCGCGTAGCTCAGTGGGAGAGCGCTCGCTTCACACGCGAGAGGTCGCTGGTTCGAAACCAGCCGCGCCCATCGGATCGGCCGGAGGAGTTAGAGTCGCCGACATGGGGCTGTTCAAACGACTGCGGGGCAAGTCGATGGAGGATCCGGTGCGCGGGCAGGCGAAGGTCCTGCAGGCCCAGGACCGGACGGACACTGACGCATTGATCAGCAGGACCGTCATCAGGCTGGTCGTCTCAGCCGAAGGACTCGAACCGACGGACGTGACGTGGAAGGGAATGGTCAAGGCTCACAAGCGGCCGCGCCCTGGAGTCGTGCTGCCGGTCACCGTGGACCGTGCCAATCCCGAAAACGTCGAGATCGATTGGGATGAGGCGCCCAACGTCGTCAAGCAGCTGGTCGGCGGCACGTACACCGACCTGACGGCAGACCAGAAGCAGACCATGGATGAAACGCAGGCGAAGGTGCTCGCCAACAAGGATGAGTTCATGAAGCTGACGGAGCGGTTCAAGAACGGCGAGATCGATCAGGACGAGCTCATGAGACGCCAGAGCGAGCTCATGGGTGGAGAGCCGGATCAGACTTAGCGGCGGCCGGCGGCGGGAACGAGGTCGGCCGCGTCGCCGAGCCCGGTCGGCGGCACGTTGTTGTAGACGCTCTCGTGGCTCCCTGCGGGGATCAGGTAGGTCTCGTGCCAGATGCCCACGTCGCCGCTCGAGCCGACCCGCTTGTTGAATTCCACCCAGGCGGGCCAGTGGGCGCCCTCGTGGCCGCGGGCATAGGACTCGAGCTGATCGAACGACCGCCAATACTGGACCAGCATCGGTCGGCGCGGACCGGCGGCGTAGAGGTTCGAGCCGAGGAACCCGGATTCCGGGGCCTGCTCGAGCTCGCGCAACATCCTCGGCATCGCCAGAAGCGTGGGTAGCCACTTCCACGGCTTCCAGAACCTGTTGATCCGCAAGCCGATCAGGAAGACGACAAAGTCGCCCTCTATCTCTGCCGTAACGCGCTTGTCGATGACCCGTGCCAAGGCGAAGGCCCAACCCCTTGATTATCAGAGGCCCTGGCGATTCGCGAAGCTCTCCCCCGGTTCGAGCGCAAGAACCTCGTAGGGGCGCCCTGCGGCCGCGGCCTGAAAGCGCTCGACGGCTCGGAGACCGGGAGGTACCAGGGGTCGACTTCGAAGCCGCCGTAGTGGATCGGGACGACGGTGCGCGCGCCGAGCAGCTCGCCGGCGAGCGCGGCCTGCTCGGGCTCCATCGCTGCGGCCCAGGTGCTCGGAGGCTGAAGGTGCGGGAAGTCGACGCGCGCCCCGTTGATCGGCGCAAAGACGACGTCGAACGGCCCGTGGCGGCGGGCCATCCGCCACCAGTACCCGTGAAAGGTCGTGTCCCCGAGGTGGAGCGCCCGCCGGCCGCGGCTTCGACGAGCCATGAGACCTGGGGATCGCCGAGCCCGTCGACGGCCGGCAGCGCCGTGAGCGCGAACGGCCCGGCCTCGACCCGCTCCCAGACCTCGACCGGTTTCCGGCTCAGCTTCGCCTGATCGAGCTCCGCGTTCGCCTGCGCGATCGCGAGGTTCTCGACCCCCTCCCCTCCGGGCCAGGGCGGCTCGTGGACCGACGCGTCGCCGGCGAGCGCCGCCGCGAGGGCTCCGGCGTCGGTGTGGTCGCGGTGCAGGTGGCTGACCAATCCGGCGATTGCGGTGCCCTCGGATCGAGGCGGAACCACCGCCGGCAGCTCGACCTCGCGGGCCCGCTCGCCGAGCGCGGCAAATGTCGCGCCGGGGTCGGCGAGCGGATCGATCACGACCGCGGTCCCATCGAACTCGATCTCCACCCCAGCCCAGCCGAGCCACCTGATCTTCATTTTTCTCCGCTCTTTTTTACCGGACGATCGTACGATATCATTATCCGCGTGCCCCGTCGCTCCTCCGCCGCCGTCGCCGAGACCAAGGCCGCCGTCACCGAAGCGGCGGTCGATCGCGCTTCGGTCGAGGGCCTCGAGGGCCTGACGATCGGCGGCCTCGCGGGCGAAGTCGAGATGCGCAAGAGCAGCGTCTACGGCCTCTTCGGGAGCAAGCGGGAGCTGCAGCTCGCGACGCTCGAGGCCGCGGTCGAGCAGTTCACCGACGAGGTCTGGGGCCCGGTCGCCGAGGAACCGCCAGGGCTGACCCGCCTGCGGGCGCTCTGCGACAGCTGGCTCTCCTACCACGAGCGCGAGTCGCTGCCGGGCGGCTGCTTCCTGACCACGGCGAGCGTCGAGTTCGACGCCCGCCCGGGTCCGCTTCGTGACGCCATCGCAAAGACGATGGAGCGCTGGTTCGGCGTCCTCGAGCGCGAGGCAGCGATAGCGATCGAGACCGGCGAACTGCCCGCCGACACCGAGCCCGCCGACGTCGCCTTCGAGCTCAACGCGATGGCCGCCGCGGCGAGCTACGGGTTCCAGCTCTCGCGCGACCCGGAGGTCTTTGCCCGCGCGCGGCGCTCGATGCGGCGCGCGCTCGGGTCGTTGATATAGGTTCCGACCGGTGCGATCCCGGATCTTCCTCGCCCTGGCACTGGTCGGCTTTGTCGCGCCGCTGGTCCTGTTCGGGATCTACTTCGGCGAGCACGGGGTCGACATCGGCGAGCTGACCGACGCGGCGACCGCCAACACCGTCGCCGTCGCGATGCTCGTCGACCTCACGATCTCCTGCCTCGCCTTCTTCATCTGGGCTTCGCGCGAGGGGCCGCGGCTCGGGATCAAGCGCTGGTGGATGGTGATCCCGGCCACGCTGCTCGTCGGCCTCTGCTTCGGCCTGCCGCTGTTCCTCTATTGGCGCGAGCGGGCGCTCGAGGCCGGCGCCCCGCCGGCGTAGGTCAGCGGTTCCGCAGCAGGCGGAACGGCAGCGAGAAGGCGAACATCGCGAGCAGCACGAGCATGGCGACGAGAATCGCGCCCGCGATCACCGAGCCGAACGGGTTCCAGGGCTTGGCGCCGACCGAGATCGCCGCGCCCTGGTCGACGTTGGGCTCGTCCTCGGACGCGGGCGGCGATGCGCCGCCCGGCGGCTGGAACGGTCCCGCAGAGTCGTCGGTCGTCTCGACGACGTAGTCGCCGGCGCTCGGGACGTCGGCCTTGCCCCAGGGCTCGTGGCCGCGGTCGTTGACCGTCGAGCTGAAGAGCCAGCTCGGGACGTCCTCGATCTCGACCGCCTCCCCACCCGCGGCCGGCGTGATCCGCACGTCGAGGCCCGCAGGCTGGTCGTCGAGGTGGGTGCTGTCGCCTGATTGCGAAGCGTGGTTCTCGAAGTCGAGCCTGACCTCCTCGCCGGGGAGCGCCAGCACAGCCCGCCCTGGGACCACGACCTCGCCGTATTTATCGTGGTCGCGGGGCAGCCCGCCGAGGATGTACCAGCCGGCGCCTAGCAGCGCCGCGAGCCCGATCCCGAGGATCGCCAGAAACGGACCTGTCCAGAAGTTCGCGCCCGAGAACATCCCGCCGCCGCTGTCCTCCTTGGCGACCTGGGGCGCGCCGGCGAGGGGGTCGGGCGGAGTCGCCGGATCGGGCTGGGTCGGCGGATCCGGCGGGTTCGCGGGATCGGGTGGGCTCGCGGGGTCCCCTTGGCCCCCGACCGAGACACTCGGCTTCTGCTCCTCCTCCGCCACGCCCGCATCCTATTCCGCGCGCCCGACGCCGCGCCTATAGGGTCGCCGCGATGGCGATCGACGAGGGAGATGCGCTCGCCGGGCTCGAGCGCTCCGAGGCCGCGCTGCGGGAGTACGCCGAGAAGCGCGGGCTCGTGTTACGAGAGGAGCAGCCGTGGCCCGGCTACGTCCCCGCCGCGCAGCAGACGGGCGGCGTCCGGCACGCGATCTGGTCGCTGGCCGGCGTGCTCCCCGGCGGCGCGGTCGGCCGGCTCCGCCACCAGGCCGTGTTCGGGCAGACGCTCGGAATCGACGTCAAGGGCCAACACACGATCATGGTCGCGCGACTCCCGGAGACCGTCGGCTACGTGCCGATGCTCTCGGTGCGCCCGGACGAGTTCGGCGCCGGCCTCTTCTACTGGGCCGGCGACCAGCGCCCGCGCGAGTCGGCGAAGTTCGAGAGCGAGGAGCTCGAGCGCCGCTACGTGGTCGAGATCGCAAAGGCCCAGGGGCAGAACTGGCTCTTCCAGCTCTTCTCGCCGGCGCTGATCGACTGGCTCGCGCACGAGACGCCGCGCGACTTCGGCTTCAAGCTCGAGCTCGGGGTCTTCACCTGCGAGACGCCGCAGTGGCGCGGGCAGGGCCTCGAGGCGGGCGGCGAGGTCGATCCGGCGGCGCTCGACCTGCTGACCGAGACCGGCGGCAAGGTCGCGGGCCGGCTCCGCGACGAGGTTCTCGAGGAGGAGGGCCTCGGCGACCGCCCCGACAGCCTCGAGGCCTACACCGACTGGGCCGGCGGCGCGACTGGCGGCCGGATCGTGGGCACGATCCTCAAGCTCGTCGGCGGGCTCGCCAAGGACGACAGCTTCGTCAGCTACGGCGACAGGCACGGGATGAGCGAGGAGAGCCCGGCCGAGTTCCACGCGCGCCACCTGCGCCTGCCGCTGCCCGGGACCGCGACCGAGGTCGTCAGCGGGACGCTGCCGGGGTCCGACCGCGACGGCAGCCTGGCCTGGATCAAGTACTCGAGCGACGTCGATATGGAGCGCAACTACATCGCCGCGGTCACCGAGGCCGACCACGAGCTGCCCTCGGCGTGGGTCGACGAGGCCGACGTCGGCGTGCCCGGGGTCGGCGAGGGACTTCCGGCGGCGGCGCTCGAGGCGGCGGCGAGCGCCGGCTGGGGGATCTCGAGCGGCGGGCGGAGCGCGTCCGTCTACATGCGCAGCGACGGGTCGCCGGGCGGCGCGCAGATCGACGCGTTCTCGGCGAAGGCGGCGGAGATCCTGAAGTCGGTCGGCTGAGGCCCCGGCCTCAGCCGTTGCCGCCGCCGGCCGCCTGAACAGCCGAGTTGACCTTGGCGACGAACGCCTCGGCCTCGGCCTGGCGCTCGAGCGGGACCCAGATCGCCAGGTTGAGGCGGTCGAAGTCGGTCCTCACCCGCTCCTCGGCCTTGCCGAAGACGCCGAGCGTCTTGCCCTTGTCGTGACGGACGACCGTTCCCGGCTTCGTGATCTCGGAGAGCAGAACGCGGCCGCCCTCCTGCTCGGAGCCCCAGCGCATCGCGGTCAGGTAGTCCTCCTCGAGGACCAGGGCCCGGTCGTCGCAGCCGTCGAGCCTCTCCACCGCCATGCCCACAGCTTATGCCTAAGCGTTGCGCCGGCGACCGGCCCTTGAAAGCGAAACGGCCCGCCGGATGGCGGGCCGTTTCGAAAAACGCTTCTCTCAGGTAGGCCGAGCTACTTCTTGATCAGCTTGACCTTCTTGGCGACGGTCGCGGTGATCCCGCGGACGGTCCCCTTGATCCTGATGAAGACCTTCTTGGCCTTCTGGTACTTCGGCAGGAACTTCTTCTTGACCTTGAGGGTGACCTTCTTCGACTTGCCGGCGCCGATGTTCACCTTCTTGGTGCTGGTCGCGGCCTTGCTCTTCTTGCCCTTGCGGAGTCCCGTCACCTTGTAGGTGCACTGCGTCGAGGCGACGCACTTGACCCTCACCTTGAGCTTGTTGCCCTTGAGCACGGCCGACTTCGGGAACGCGCCGGCGAGCAGGGCCTGGGCCAGGGTCTGGGAGTTGTAGATCCCATCGCTGTAGTAGCCGTACTGGCCGCCGCCACCGCCGCCGCTCGGCGGAGGAGTGCCGCCGCCGCCGCCACCGGAGGTGGTCAGCGAGACGTTGTCCCAGCCGTTGGTCCCCATCGGGACGACGGTCGCGATCGTGGTGACCGTCGAGGTCAGCCTGATCGAGTAGCTGTTACCGATCGTCAGCTGGGCCGGGTTGACGTTGATCGTCGGAACCGCGGTCCAGTTGGCCGCTCCGGACTGATCGCTGTCCGGAATCAGGGCGATATCGGTGTTGGTCGTGTTGTTGTGCAGCAGCGCGTTGTAGGTCGCCGACTCACCCGGGCCGAGCAGCCCCGCGATGTTCGAACGGCGCGCGAGGTTGAACTGCACCGACGTCGGCACGTTGCCGGCGTTGCCGTTGTAGACGAACGACGGGCTCTGCCAGGTTGCGTTCGTGGTCGTACCGACAGCCGCGAGGCCGATGTACGAGGTCTGGAGGAAACCGCCACTGCCGCCCGCGCCCCCTGAGGCGACGTACGAGTTGGAGACGATCGGGCAGGTGACCGCCGGGACACAGAGGCCGGAAGTCGACGTCGAGGCTGTCCAGCCACCGGCGCTGGTCGCGAACGTAACCGCGTTCGTCTGCGGGGCGTAGACATCGGCACTCGCCAACGCCGGCGACCATGCCGTAACTGCCGAGCAGGCCACCAGGGCCAGACTCAGCGCAAGCTTCTTACTCGTCCTCATGTAATTGCTCCTTGGTTTGCTTTTTTGACGAGGAAATACGGATATTCCCCGCCCGAGGGCGAGGTACGTAAGGCATAGATATCACGCCTGGCCGCCGGAGGGGCGACTGAACGAGAGCCTACCCACCCGAACAGATCGATACTCCGCCCGCTTCGGTGCTGGCCGGATGTTCTAAGGGCTGAGAACGATCTTCAGAGCCTCGCGGCGGTCGTACGCGGCGTAGGCCTCGGGCGCCTGTTCGAGGCTCATCCGGTGGGTCACGAGCGGCGCCGGGTCGAGCTCGCCCGAGACCAGGAGCTCGAGCACCGGGTCGACGTGCTTGATCACGTTCGCGTGCCCGGTTCGCAGCGTCAGCGCCTTGAGCCAGACGATCCCCATGTGGAAGTCGACCCGCTCGGCGTAGACGCCCGTCGCCGAGACGATCCCGGTCTTGCGGGTGATCTTGCAGGCGAGCTCGAGCGCATCCGGGTGCCCGACCGCGTCGATCGTGCCGTCGACACCGCGGCCCTCGGTCGCCTCCTTGACCGCGCCGCGGACGTCTCCCTCGGTGAGGTGGACCGGGGTGGCGCCGAACGACTCCGCCATCTTCAACCGCTCCTCGACCGAGTCGACCGCGATCACGCGGTCGGCGCCCGCGGCGCGGGCTGCCTGGACCGCGCAGAGCCCGACCGGCCCGAGCCCGAGCACGGCCACCGAGCCGCCGTCCTCGATCTCGAGCGCCTGGGCGGCGTGGTAACCGGTCCCCATCACGTCGCCCGCGAACAGCGCGACGTCGTCGGAGAGGCCGTCGGGCACCGGCCGCAGGGCGATATCGGCGTTCGGGACGAGGACGGCGTCGGCCTGGGCCCCCTGAAGGTCGCCGAGCAGCTCGCCGTGGCCAAAGACTCGCCCCTGGTCGCACTTGTGGAAGTCGCCGCGGCGACAGAAGAAGCAGTCGCCGCATGCGGTGCAGTAGCAGCCGAGGACGCGGTCGCCGACCGCGACGCTCTTGACCTCGTCGCCGGCGGCGGCGACCGTGCCGACGAACTCGTGGCCGAGCGTGAAGCCCGGCTCGATCTTGACCCGGCCGTGGTAGATGTGGAGGTCGGAGCCGCAGACGCCGGTCGCGTCGATCTTGACCACCGCGTCGCCGGGCTCGATCAGCTCGGGGTCGGGGCGCTCCTCGATCGCGACCTCTCCGGGCGCCTGGAAGGTGACCGCCTTCATCGCGCGCGAGCGTACACGCCGCGCGAGCCCCGGACTGTGCAAGAGTCGCGCTCGACACTTGTATATGTAGGAGGAGGCGACGTGGCTGGAGATGTCTCGAAGGCGGTGCTGATCACGGGCTGCTCGACCGGGATCGGGCGCGCGACCGCGAAGCGGCTGGCCGGCAAGGGCTGGAACGTCTACGCGAGCGCCCGCAAGGTGAGCGCGATCAAGGACCTCAAGGAGAGCGGCTGCAAGACCCTGGCCCTCGACGTGACCAGCGAGCGCTCGATGAAGGCCGCGGTGAAGAAGATCGAGACGGCCGAGGGAGCGGTCGGCGCGCTGGTCAACAACGCCGGCTACAGCCAGAGCGGCGCGCTCGAGACCCTGCCGATGGAGAGCGTCCGGCGCCAGTTCGAGACCAACGTCTTCGGCCTCCTGCGCCTCTGCCAGCTCGTCCTGCCCGCGATGCGCAAACAGGGCCGGGGGCGGATCGTCAACCTGAGCTCGATCGGGGGCAAGGTCGTCTTCCCCGGCGGCGGCGTCTACCACGCCACCAAGCACTCGGTCGAGGCGCTCTCCGACGCGCTGCGCTTCGAGGTCGCGCCGTTCGGAGTCAAGGTCGTGCTGATCGAGCCCGGCCTGATCAAGACCGAGTTCGGCTCGACCGCCGCGGGCAGCCTCGACGAGGTCGAGGATGACGGCCCGTACGCCTCCTTCAACAAGGCCGTCGCGAGCACGACCGAAGGCGCCTACGAGGGGCCGATGTCGAAGCTCGGCGGCGGGCCGGAGACGGTCGCGAGGAAGATCGAGACCGCGATCTCGTCGCGGCGCCCGAAGACCCGCTACAAGGTCACGCCCTCGGCGCACATGGTGCTCGGGACCGGGGCGCTGCTCAGCGACCGAACCTGGGACCGCTTCGTCGGTACCCAGTACCCGCGACCGAAGGGGTAGCGATGGCCGAGATCCCGTCCCACAAGCGAGAGTTGACCCGCCGAGAGAAGTTCGCCGAGAACTTCGCCCAGTCGCGTTTCGGTGGCTGGATCGCGATCAACGTCGCCAACCACATCGACCGCGTGCTGATGCCGCTGAGCGGCAACCGGGTCAACGTCTTCAAGCTGATGAGCCCCGGGGTCCCGGTCGGCCTGCTGATTCACACCGGGGCCAAGAGCGGCAAGGAGCGCAAGACCCCGCTGCTCTACCTCCCGCAGGGGGAGGACGTCGTCCTCGTAGCCTCGAAGGCCGGCGCCGAGCGCAACCCCGCCTGGTACTTCAACCTCAAGGCGAACCCCGAGGTCACCTTCATGGGCACCGACGGCAAGGGGGACTATCGCGCCCGCGAGGCCAAGGGCCGCGAGAAGCGCAAGCTCTGGGAGGCGGTCAACGACCTCTACGCCGGCTACGACGTCTACCAGGAGCGCACCGGCGGTCGCGAGATCCCGGTGATGGTCCTCGAGCCCCGCTAGCCGTAGAGCGACGGCGAGAGCCGGTGGCCGCGGCCGATCAGCGCGGCGCGGGTTATCGCGGCGGTGCCGAAGCGCTCGCGGATCTCGTCGAGCGCGATGTCGAGCGCGTCTTGGCGGCGCCCGCCGAACGGCAGCTCGAGCTGGGCACCGGCGCGGCGGTGGTCGAGGTTGGAGAGCGTCACCCCGACGAGGGTCAGGCCGCGGCGCTCGATCATCGGCATCGACGCGGCGAGCAGCGCCCGGGTCTCGATCAGGATCCGGCGCGTCGAGGAGGTCGCGAACGGCAGGGTCCGCGACCGGGTCGCGCGCGAGTAGTCGGCGAACCGCAGCCGCAAGACGATCGTGCGCCCGGCGCGGCCCGCCTTCCTGACCCGCCGCGCGACCCGATCGCATAGCGCGACCAGGACCCGGTCGATGTCCCCCGGTGATCCCGGCGGCCGGTCGAGCGCCGACTGCGAGCCGACAGAGCGCCGCGAGCGCCCCGCGCGCACCGGTCGCGGGTCGAGGTTGTTCGCGAGCCGGTGGAGCTGGCGGCCCGCGGCCGGCCCGAGGATCGAGATCAGCGCCGCCTCCTCGATCTCGGCGACCTCGCCGACGGTCGCTATCCCCCGCCGCCGAAGCTTCGCCGCCGTCTTCGGCCCGATGCCCCAGAGCCGCTCGGCCGGCATCGGGTGCAGGAAGTCGAGCTCGTCGCCGGGCGCGACGACGAGCAGCCCGTCGGGCTTCGCGGCGCGGCTCGCCATCTTCGCGATCAGCTTCGTGCTCCCGCCGCCGACCGTGACCGGCAGATCGACCCGCTCGCGGGCGACGCGCCGCAGCTCGGCGCCGATCTCGGGAACCGGGCCGAAGATCGTCTCGAGCCCGCGGACGTCGAGGAACGCCTCCTCGAGCGAGAGCCCCTCGACCTTCGGCGCCATCAGCCGGAAGACCTCGAACAGCGCCCGGCTCGCCTCGGTGTAGGCCGAGAAGTGCGGCTCGACGACCGCCGCGTTCGGGCACAGCCGCAGCGCCCGCGCGGTGCCCATCGCGCTCTTGACGCCCCGCGCCCGCGCCTCGTAGCTCGCCGCCATCACGACCCAGGTCCCGACCAGCGTCGGGCGGCCGAGCAACCGCGGGTCGTCGCGCTGCTCGACCGCGGCGAAGAACGCGTCGGCGTCGGCGTGCAGGATCACGGCTCGCGTCCGGACACGAACATATGTTCGATTATCACACGGAGGTCAAGCCGGCGGCCGACGAGCGACTACGGCAGCTCGAACCAAGCGGAGGGGGTGGGATTCGAACCCACGAGGGACCCGAAGGCCCCTAACGGTTTTCGAGACCGCCCCGTTCAACCACTCCGGCACCCCTCCGGGGCAAGGGCGGAGGGTAGAGGAGGGCAGCGCCACTATCCGACCGGGTGCGTGTACTCCGGGCGCCGCAGCAACATCGCCACGAACATCAACGGGAACATCGCGACGTGCTCGATCATCATCAGCGCGTGGATGTCGGTGACCACGCCCGACGCGAGCAGCGCGATCGCGGCGACGGTCGGCACGATCATCGCGGCGCTCATCTCGAGCGTGGCGCCCCAGCCGTGGCCGCGGTGGCGCATCCAGGCCGCCATCGGCACGGTCATCGTGAGCGCCATCCCGGCCAGGGCCAGCGCGGGCGCATCGCTGTTCCACGAACCGACGTCGATGCCGACGGGGCTGAGCGCGAGCGTGAAGCCGGCGCCGAGGACGAGCATCCCGAGCAGCATCGCCGCGACCATCTCGCCGTAGTGGCGGGCGAAGCTGAGCGCGGGCGCGAGCCGGCCGCGGCGGTCGAGCGCCAGCGGTGTGACGGTCGTTGCGTGCATCTTGGTTCTCCTCTCATACTCCAGGGGGGTATTTGAGCGACGCGCGGGACGGTAGCACATACACCTGGGGGGTATGATGTTCGGCATGAGCCCAGAAACGAAGTCCAAGACCAAGACCAAGACCCCCGGGGCCCCCGCGGCGCGGGGCTACTCGGCGACCAAGGACCAGCTCCAGGCGCGGCTGCGCCGTGTCGAAGGCCAGGTGCGGGGGATCCAGGGGATGGTCGACGACGACCGCTGGTGCCCCGATGTCCTGCAGCAGATCGCCGCGGCGCAGGCCGCGCTCGACACGATCGCCCTCGGCCTCGCCCAGGGGCACGTCCAGCACTGCATGACCGAGGGCACCGACCCGGCCCGGCGCGAAGAGATGACCTCGGAGCTGATGCAGGCGCTCGGCCGGCTGGTTCGCTGAGAGTTGCTCGCCGGTCAGCTCGAGGCGCCGAGCTTGCCGTCGAGCACGTAGCGCAGCACCTCGACCACCTGCTCGGGCGTCCCGGCGGTCGCCATCGCGGCTCGGTCGATCTCCTTCAGCGCGTGGTCGTGCTCGGGCGGGTGCAGGGTGACGATCGGCTTCCCGAGCGCGGCGGCGAAGCCGGCGTCGAAAGCCGCGTTCCACTGCTTGTACTGCTCGCCGAACCTGACCACTACGACGTCCGCCGAGCGAATCAGGGTCTGGGTCCGGATCGCGTTGACCCCGGCGCCCTTGTGGTCCTTCCAGAAGCCGTCGTCCTCCTCGCCGAGGATCGCGACGCCGACGTCGTCGCTCGCGCCGTGGTCGGTGACCGGGGATGAGAACTCGACCTCGAGCCCCGCGTCCTTCGCTCCCTCCGCGATCCGCTCGCGCCAGTCGCTGTGGATCTCTCCGGCGAGGTAGACGTTCCAGGCCATCGCCGGATCCTAGAAGAGACGGATCAGCAGATTGACGAGGATCGTCAGCCCGACCGAAACCAGCAGCGAGGAGAGCAGGCACCCGGGTGAACATCCATAAACCTTCACCCGGGTGCCCGTGCGAAACGGATCTCTCCCTTCAGTCATCCGCCCGTCAGCGGCGAGCGGAGCCGTCTCCGCCGTCTTCGTTGGTGCCGGCCTGGTTGTACGGGTCGCGAACACCGGACTTCGCGAGTCCACGACTGAGCATGTAGCCGATCGTCAGCGCCGTGATGTAGAGCCAGAGGGTGTCGGCAGCGAAGTAGTCGGTGCCGCCTTCGTTGCCCTCGACGGAGTTCGCCGCGATCAGCAGCATCAGGCCTACGATCACAAAGGCCCAGAACTCGGTCGTCTTGAATGCCTGCTTGGTCTCGGTGCTCAACCGGCGGGCGAAACTCCGGAACACTCCCGGAGTTCCGACGCCGGCGCGGGGTGCATCGGTTGTGACATCGCGAGATGCCATGTGTTGCCTCCTCGTTTAGTTGCGTTGCACTGCGTAGCGCCCGGACCGTGGCTGCGTGCCCCTGCGGGTCCATGCGACTGCTTCTGTCTCGGCTGAAGTCGCACCCTGCGCCTTCAACCCGCAGTTGTTTACCCCGGCCGGTGAACCGCGAAACGAGCGATTAGCCTTCCGTCAACATCCGGAGAGGTGTCCGAGTGGCTTAAGGAGCTCGCTTGGAAAGCGAGTGGGCGGGTTAAACCGCCTCGTGGGTTCGAATCCCACCCTCTCCGCTGACGGCCATGCCATCGACGCGCATCCTCTTCGTCTGTCTCGGCAACATCTGCCGCTCGCCGACCGCCGAGGCGGTGATGCGCGGCCTGGTCGCGGACGCGGGGCTCGGCGACGAGATCGAGGTCGAGAGCGCGGGCACCGGCGACTGGCACATCGGTGACCCGCCCGACCCGCGATCGGTCGCCGCGGCCGCGGAGCGGGGGGTCGAGCTGACCGGCGCGGCGCGCCAGGCCGCCGCCGAGGACTTCGAGCGCTTCGACCTGCTGGTGGCGATGGACCGCGCCAACCGCGACGGGCTGCTGGCGCTGGCGCCCGACCCGGAGGCGCGCGAGAAGGTGCGGCTGCTGCGCGAGTACGGAGACGGCGCCGAGCTCGACGTCCCCGACCCCTACTACGGCGGCGGCGACGGGTTCGCCGAGGTTGTCGAGATCGTCGAGCGCTCGTGCGCGGCGCTGCTCGAGGACCTGCGACCGGGCGCGTGAGCCCCGGCGAGGAGCTGCTCGAGGCGATCGCCGCCGGGCTCGGCGAGCCGGTGCGCTCCGCCGGCCCACTCGGCGGCGGATCGATCAACGACGCATGGCGGGTCGAGCTCGAATCGGGGCGGGCGGTGTTCGTGAAGTCGCGCGCCGGCGCCGAGGCCGCCGAGTTCGCCGCCGAGGCCGCGGGGCTGCGCTGGCTCGCCGAGCCCGGGGCGGTCGCGGTGCCCGAGGTGGTCGGCGCCGGCGAGCGGCCGCCGTGGCTCGCTCTCGAGCTCGTCGAGGCCGGCTCGCTCTCATCCCCCGGCGAGGAGCGGCTCGGGAGGGGCCTCGCGGCGCTCCACCGCGCCGGCGCCGGCGCCCACGGCGAGCTCCCCCCGGGCTCACCCGACACGACGCTGCGGATCGGCTCGGTAGCCCTTCCGTCCGAAGCCGGGCCCGACTGGCCCGAGCTCTACGCCGAGCAGCGGCTGCGCCCGCTGCTCGAGATGGCGAGCGAGCGCGGCTCGATCTCGGGCCGCGACCGCGCCGCGGTCGAATCGGTCTGCGAGCGGATCGGCGAGCTCGCGGGCCCGGCCGAGCCGCCTTCGCGCCTCCACGGAGACCTCTGGGGCGGCAACGTGCTCGCCGACGCGACCGGCGAGCCGTGGCTGATCGACCCCGCCGCCCACGGCGGCCACCGCGAGATCGACCTCGCGATGCTGCGGCTGTTCGGGGGGCCGAGCGAGCGCGCCCACGCCGCCTATGACGAGGCCCACCCGCTCGCCGAGGGACACGGTGAGCGGATCGAGCTCTGGCAGCTGCTGCCGCTGCTCGTCCACGCCGTCCTCTTCGGCGGCTCCTACGGGTCCTCGGCGGGTCGCGCCGCGAGGCGATACAGCTAGCGACGCGCGGCGAAGAACGACTCGAGCAGGGCCCCGGCCTCGGCGGCGAGCAGGCCGCCCTCGACCAGCGGGCGGTGGTTGATCCCCGGGCCCGCGTAGAGGTCGATCGCGCCGCCGAGCGCTCCCGACTTCGGGTCGCCGGCCGCGTAGACGACGCGCGGCACGCGGGCGAGCGAGATCGCGCCGGCACACATCGGGCACGGCTCGAGGGTGACGTAGAGGGTCGTGCCGGGCAGCCGCCAGCCGCCGAGCGCCGCGGCCGCCTCGCGCAGCGCGAGTACCTCGGCGTGGGCGGTGGGATCGGCGCGCAGCTCGCGCTCGTTGGCGGTCGCGGCGATCGGCTCGCCGCCGCGGGAGACGACGCTGCCGATCGGCACGTCCTCGTGGCCGGCGGCCCCCGCGGCGCGCTCGAGCGCGAGCCGCATCATGCGCTCGTCCTCGGGGCTGAAGCTCGGCTCGCTCATTCGCCACCAGTATCGGTTACCGCACACAGACGGGGTCGGCGCTGGTAGGCTCGCCCTGGCCTTGGGGAACCGGAGAGAGGACTGGATGAGATCTACGCGCACCCGCACTGGGACAGCTTTTGCCATGCTCGCGTCGCTCGGGCTGCTGATCGCCGCCGTCGCGAGCAGCGCCAGCGCCTCTGAGCTCGCGGGCAAGAGCACGCTCGACGTCACGCTCGGCGGCGATCCGAACGCCACCTACTCCTTCCTCGCGCCGACCGGCGGCGAGCCCTACCTGACCCGTAACGACCTCGCCACCCCGCAGGCCGGGCGCGAGACCCGGCGCGAGTCGCTGATCTACTTCGGCCAGCTCTCCGACTTCCAGCTCGCCGACGAGGAGTCTCCGTCGCGGGTCGAGTTCTTCGACATGAATCCGCTGGTCTCGTTCTCGAGCTCGGGGCACCGGCCCCAGGAAGCGATTCAGATCAACCAGATCGAGCAGACGGTCCGCCAGATCAACCAGCTCGACCAGAGCCCGGTCCCCGAGGGCGACGGCGGCCGCGCATCGCTCGAGAACGTGATCCTGACCGGCGACCTCGCCGACAGCGCCCAGAAGAACGAGGTCGAATGGGTGAAGACGCTGCTCGACGGCGGCACGATCAACCCCAACAGCGGCGTCCCCAACGCCGCCAGCGACAACCTGCTCTGCTCGCTGCTGCCGCAGACCCTCTTCGACGATCCCGAGAACTACACCGGGGTCCAGGACTTCGACGACAACCTCGAGAGCCTCCTCTACTACGACCCCGACCAGCCGATCGGCCAGTACTCGACCTGGCCGACCTACCCCGGCCTGCTCGACAAGGCGCAGGAGCCGTTCCAGGCCGAGGGCCTCAACGTGCCCTCCTACGTCGCGCCCGGCAACCACGACGTGCTCGTGCAGGGCAACCTGAGCGCCAACGTCGCCTTCGAGACGATCGCGACCGGCTGCATCAAGCCGATGGGGCCGTTCCCGACCGACCTCACGAGCCCGCTCGACATCCTCGACCCGGGCTACCTGCTCGGGCTGCTGAGCTCCGACCCGAGCAAGATCGCGCTCGTGCCCGCGGATCCGAACCGCGCCTACCTCGACAAGGGCCAGTACCGCCAGGCGTTCGCCGACCCGGCCTCGGCCGATCACGGCTTCGCCCACATCGACCCGGCCGAGCTCTCGGCCTCCAACGGCTCGGCGCTCTACTACTCCTTCAACCCGAAGCCCGGGATCCGCTTCATCTCGCTCGACACCAACAGCGCGACCGCGGCGGCGCTCGTCGACCCGATCGGCGGGTCGGACGCCTCGAGCGGCAACCTCGACGATCCGCAGTTCCAGTGGCTGAAGCGTGAGCTCGACGCGGCGCAGGCGAACAACGAGCTGATCGTGACCTACTCCCATCACGCGAGCGGCAGCATGACCTTCTCGATGGCCGACGAGCTCGCACCGCCATGCACGATCCCCGACGGCCACGGACACGACCTCAACGCCGGCTGCGACAAGGACCCGCGCAGCTCCCAGCCGATCCACCGCGGCGGCGACTTCGTCAACCTGCTCAACCAATACCCGAACGTGATCGCCCACGTCGCCGGGCACTCGCACGAGAACCAGATCATCCCGCGGCCGACCGAGAACGGCGGCTGGTGGGAGATCAAGAGCCCTGCGATCGCCGACTGGCCGACCCAGAGCCGCCTGCTCGACGTGATGGACAACGAGGACGGCACGCTCTCGATCTTCGGAACGATGTTCGATCACGACTCCGAGGTCGTCTCCGATCCCGCCGGGACCGCCGCCGGCGACCTCGACTTCGAGGAGGTCTCCTCGATCGGCCGCACGCTCTCTTACAACGATCCCCAGGTCGGTCACGGCCAGGCCGAGGGCCAGCCCGACGATCGCAACGTCGAGCTGCTGCTCGACGATCCGCGCGACGGCATTCCGCCCGACCCCGACCCCGACCCCGACCCCGACCCGGATCCCGACCCCGGCCCCAATGCCGGCGGCGGTAGCGACAACCTCTACGCGGGCTCGGTCCCGGCCGGCTCCGCCGGTGCGGGTGCGCCTGGGCAATGCGCAGGCAAGAAGCGCAAGGCCCGCAAGCGTTGCGCCTGCAAGACCAAGAAGAGCCAGCGCGCCCAGCGCAAGTGCAGGAAGCGCCTCCGGGCGCGCGCCCGCTAGACCGCCGCGAGGGAAACTTCGGTCAAAGCGGGGTGTTCTACGCCTGCCGGAACGATGATCCCAAGCCGACTCTCATTCCTGTTGCTCGCGTGCGCCCTGGCGGCCGTGATCCCGGGCGCGGGGGCTGAGGCCTCCGCGGCCGATTCCGCGCCCACCGAGGCCGGCGCCGGCTTCGTCGACGGCGAGCTGCTCGTGCGCTTCGAGGGCGGGGCCGAGCGGCGGGTCGAGCTCCCGCCCGGGGTCCCGGTCGCGGAGGCCGCCGAATCGCTGGCCGGCAACGAGCGCGTCGACTACGCGCTCCCCAACTACATCGCCCGCGCCGCGCAGAGCGCCGGTCCGTCCTTCGTGCCCAACGACCCCGGCGCGGGGTCTTCGCCCGGCGGCTGGCGCGCCCAACAGTGGAACTTCCTCCCCTGCGGCAGCGGCTGTGTGCCGCCGGTGCTCGACGCGGCCGGCAAGCCGGTGCCGCCGACGCCGCTTCCGTTCGAGGCGCGCGGCGGGATCGACGCTCCGCGAGCATGGGCGGCGCTGAGCGCCAGCGCGGCCGGGCCGGTGGCTCGGGGATCAAGATCGCTGTGCTCGACACGGGGATCGCGTTCAGGTCGATGAAGCCGCGCTTCGCCAAGAGCCCCGACTTCTCGCCGCACCAGTTCCTGCCCGGATCGGACTTCGTCGCCCCGGACCGCGTGCCCCTCGACCAGGACGGCCACGGGACCCACATCGCGGGGACGATCGCCGAGCAGACCGGCAACGGACGAGCGCTGACCGGGCTCGCCTACGGCGCGAAGCTGATCCCGGTCCGGGTCCTGAACGCCGCCGGCGAGGGCGACGCCGCCGACATCGCCAAGGGGATCCGCTTCGCCGCCGAACACGGGGCGCGGATCATCAACATGAGCTTCGAGTTCGGGGGCGCGGTCAGCAGCTGCAAGCAGATCCGCGGCATCTGCCAGGCGGTTCGCGCGGCGACCGCGCGCGGGGCGCTGGTCGTCGCGGCGACCGGCAACGGCGGCCTGACCTCGGTCTCGTTCCCGGCCCGGATCCCCGGCGTGCTCGGCGTCGGCGCGACGACCGAGGGCGCCTGCTCGGCCGACTACTCCAACCGCGGCCCCGGGCTCGACATCGTCGCCCCCGGCGGGCGCGGGGAGTCGGGGGGCCTCTGCAAGACGCAGGACCGGCCGATCGCCCAGCTGACGCTGCTCGGGCCGAGCCTCAAGAGCTTCGGCTTCCCGACCGGCTACATGGGCACCTCGATGGCATCCGCGCACGCCACCGGCGTCGCGGCGCTCGTGCTCGCGAGCGGCGTGATCGGCGCCCACCCGAAGCCCTCGCGTATCGAGTGCCAGCTGGCCGGCACGGCGCGCAAGTCAAACCTCGGCGAGCCCTACGACGCGACCATATTCGGCGCCGGCTTGCTCGACGCAGGGCGCGCGACAACCGAGACCGCCTGCTGATCCCACACGGTCCAGCGGGCGCCGGCCGGTGCCCCGGCCAGAGGCGATTCGCAGTTCTTTTGACTTTCTCGCCTCTGGACGGGGTGCCGGCCGGCGCCCGCAGCCCTAGGCGGGCCGGCAGCCCTAAGTCGTCTGGATGATCATCACCGAGCAAGGCGCGTGATGCGAGACCTTGTTCGGGACGCTGCCGAGCAGGAAGCGCTTGGCGCCGGTCATGCCCTTGTTGCCGACGATGATCAGGTCGGCGCCGATCTCCTCGGCGACGTCGAGGATCGCGTCGGCGGGGTCGCCCTCGCGCGGGTGCTTCTTGACCGAGACCTTCAGCTTCTTCGCCGAGCCCTCGGCGTTGTCGAGGGTGACGTTCACTTCCTGGCGCGGGTTGACCACGTTGGCGACGTCGCCCGGGACGTCGGTCGACTCCTCGCGCAGCTGCGACTGCGAGACGGGCTCGTAGGCGCTGACCAGGTTGAGCTCTGACTTCGAGATCTTCGCCAGCTCGGCCGCCTGGTGAACCGCTTCGCTGGCGGTCTCGGATCCGTCGGTGCCAACCACAATCTTCTCGAACATCGCGCCTCCTCGGGCGTCGTGCTGCACGGGCCGGGTCATCTTATATCCGCCGCCGCCGCTCGCGGGGTACGCCCCCGTCAGGACAGCTTCGCGGCCGCGATCACGATCGAGGCGAGCAGGCAGGCGACGAGGATCCACATGGCGATCACCCAGGTGCGCGGCACGCGGCGATCCTAGATGGATGGCGAGGGCATAGAGTGCGAGCCGTGGCCGATTCCACCCCTGAGCAGATCAGCGACGGAGTCTGGCGCGTCGCCGGCGACATCAAGGGCGGGATGAACGTCTACTTCATCTCCGACGGCGACGGGGTGACGATGTACGACGCCGGCACCAAGCCGATGACCAAGTCGCTCGCCAAGGCGGCTGAGTCGCTCGGCGGTCTGAAGCGCATCGTGCTCGGCCACGCCCACACCGACCATCGCGGCAGCGCCCCCGGCCTCGACGCACCGGTCTACTGCCACCCCGACGAGGTCGCCGACGCCGAGCGCAAGGAGTGGAAGCTCTCCTACTGGGACCACTCGAAGCTCTCGTTCGCGCCCGTGCGCTGGATCTACCCCACCCTGCACCGGCGCTGGGACGGCGGCCCGGTCGAGCTCGAGGGCACGGTCTCCGAGGGCGACGAGGTCGCGGGCTTCGAGGTCCTCCACTTCCCCGGTCACGCGCCGGGGCTGATCGGGCTCTGGCGCCAGTCCGACGGGTTGGCGCTGGTCTCCGACACCGTCTACTTCGCCGACCCCGAGCGCCTCAAGCCGCTCGACGAGCTCGATGACCCGGACCTCAAGGGCCATAAGGCGACGGTGCCCCACCCCGCCTTCAACTGGGACACCGGCAAGGCCCGCGCCTCGCTGCGCAAGCTCGCCGGGCTGCGGCCGCGGACGGTCTGGGCCGGACACGAGACCGAGATCAGCGGCGAGCCGGGCAAGGTCGCGGCCGAGCTCGAGGAGGGCGCCGAGCGCACCTTCCCCGAGCGCGCCCGCGATACGAGCGCCTAGCCTGCCGATAGCCGGCTCCGGCTACCTTTAGCTCGTGAGCCGATACACCTCACCGGAGCCGATGCCCGGCTTCCTGGACCCGAACGATCCAGTCCTCTTCCCTCGCCTGACGGCGGCGCAGACCGAGCAGCTGGCCGAGATCGCCGAGGAGCGCTCGTTCTCCCCCGGAGACGTGATCTTCGAGCAGGCGGAGCGGGACGCGTCGTTCTTCGTCGTCCTCTCGGGAGCCGTCGACGTCATCGACCGCCAGCCCGACGGCGACCACTACTTCACCCAGTGCCAGGAGGGCACGTTCATCGGCGACATCTCGATGTTCACGGGCGAGCCGACGCTCGCCCGGGGCGTCGTCGCCGAGGACACCAAGCTGCTCGTCCTTTCACCGGAAGCGCTGCGCAAGCTGGTTGCCGGCGCCGCCGAGCTCGGCGACCTCCTCCTGCGGACCATGGTCGTGCGCCGCGAGTGGCTCAAGGACCAGGGACTCGGATTCGAGCTGCTGATCGGCAAGCGCTCGTCGGGGGACGCCTTCGCGATCCGCGAGCTGCTTCAGCGCAACCTCGTCCCGTTCAACTGGGCCGACATCGACAACGACGAGGAGAGCAAGGCGCTGCTCGAGCGGCTTGGGATCGGCACCGACGAATGCCCGGTTCTGGTTCGAACCCACAACGTCCTGCGGCGCCCGACGGTCACCGAGGTCGCCGACGAGCTCGGCCTGCGCGCCAAGGTCGATCAGGAGACCTTCGACGCCGTCGTGCTCGGGGCGGGCCCGGCGGGCCTCGCGTCCGCCGTCTACGCCTCCTCCGAGGGCCTCTCGACGCTCGTCATCGAGCGCTTCGCGCCGGGCGGGCAAGCGGGGACCAGCGCCCGGATCGAGAACTACCTCGGCTTTCCCACCGGTCTCTCCGGGTCAGACCTGACCCAGCGGGCGACGCTCCAAGCGCGGAAGTTCGGCGCCGTGATCTCGAGCGCGCACGAAGGCTGCCAGTTCTCCGTGTCCGAGAGCGACGGCGTCCGCTCGCTCGCGCTCGCCGACGGCCAGGAGCTCTCCGCCCGTCTCGTCGTCCTCGCCGTCGGCGCCGACTATCGACGCCTGCCGGCCGAAGGAGCCGAGCGCTTCGAGGGCCTCGGCCTCTATTACGCGGCGACCCACCTCGAGGCGCTCCAGTGCTCGGGCCAGGACGTGGTCGTGGTCGGCGGAGGCAACTCGGCCGGACAGGCGGCGGTCAACATGACCTCCTACGCCCGGCGGATCCACCTCGTGGTCCGGCGCGCGTTGACCGAGACGATGTCGAGCTATCTCATCGACCGCATCGAGGCGGCCGACAATGTCGAGATCCACGAGGGATTCGAGGTCAAGTCCCTCGACGGCGACGAAGAGCTCGAAGCGGTCGCGATCGTCGGGCGGGATCAGACCGAGCGCCGGCTCGAGGTCAGGGCCGTGTTCGCGATGATCGGCGCCTCCCCGCGGACCGAGGACCTCGGCGGCCTGGTCGGCCTCGACGACAAGGGATTCATCGTCAGCGGCCGGGACGCGGAGCGCCATCAGATCTTTGGGGAGCATCGGGGAGGCGCCGACGGCCGGCCCCTGCTGCTCGAGACCACTCGGCCGGATGTCTTCGCCGTCGGAGACGTGCGAAGCGGCTCGACCAAGAGGGTGGCGTCCGCCGTCGGGGACGGCGCCCTCGTCGTCCGCTCGTTGCACGAGGCGCTCAACCGCCGCCGCGACGGCGGCGTCGGCTAGCCGGTCGAGGCCTCCGGCTCGGAGCCGGTGCACCCGCCGCACCCGATCGTCACCCGCAAGCCGGTCTCGACGCAGCCGCCGGGGACCGCGGCGTCGGCCGGCAGCGGGATCGCCTCGATCGGCGGGCCCTCGGCCGGCTCGGGCGCAGGCCCGGGGGTCACATCGACAGCCGGCTCGGCGGCGGCCTCGGGCGCCGGCGAGCGCAGGACGGTGAGCGCGACGACGATCGCGACAAGCACCAGCCCGGCGGCGATCAGGTACGCGAGGTGGAAGCCGGAGTTGAGCGCCGAGGCCGCCGACTCGCCGTCGTCGAGCAGTCCGTCGGTGCGCTGGGTCGCGAAGGTGGCGAGCACCGCGAGCCCGATCGCTCCCCCGACCTGGACGCTGGTGTTGACGAGCCCCGACGCGAGCCCCGAGTCGCTCTCAGTGGCGCCCGACATCGCGAGCGTCATCAGCGACGGGAAGCCGAGCCCGGACCCGAGCCCGAACAGGATCATCGCCGGGAGCAGATCGACCGCGTAGCTCGCGTCGACCGGCGTGCGGGCGAGGAGCAGCAGCCCGGCGACGATCAGGGCCATCGCGGGGATCAGCGTCGTCAGCGCGCCGAACCGCAGGTTGAGCGCCGCGGCGAAGCGGAAGGACATCGTCCCCATGACCACGGTCAACGGCAGATAGGCGAGGCCGACCTCGAGCGCGTCGTAGCCGAGGATCTGCTGCATGTAGAGGGCGCCGAGGAAGAACATCCCGAACATCCCGACGACGAGCAGGGCCTGGACCAGATTCGCCCCGGCGACGTTGCGCGAGCGGAACAGCCGCAACGGCATCAACGGGTTCGCGACCCGGGCCTGGCGGGCGAGGAAGGCGGCGATGAGCGCGATCGAGACCGCGCCGAGCGCGAGCGTCTGGCTCGATCCCCAGCCCTCCTCGGTGACCCCGAGGATCGTGTAGACGCCGAGCATCAGCCCGCCGGTGAGCAGCGCGGCGCCGGGGAGATCGGCTCCGGCGGTCAGGCCGATCCCCTCGCGATCGGGGACGAGCCTGATCGCGAACAACGCCGTGGCGATGCCGATCGGCACGTTGATCAAGAAGATCCAGTGCCAGTTGATCGCCTCGGTCAGCACGCCGCCCGCGAGCAACCCGAGCGAACCGCCGGCGACGGCGACGAAGGTGTAGACGCCGATCGCCTTGGCCTGCTCCCGCGGCTCCGGGAACATGGTCACGATCATCCCGAGGATGACGGCGGACGTCAGCGCACCGCCGACTCCCTGGACGAACCGTGCCCCGATCAGCAGGCCCTGGCTGTTGGCGAGCGCGCAGAGAAGCGACGCGGCGATGAACACGGCGAGACCGATGAGAAAGATGCGCCGCTGGCCGATCAGGTCCCCGATCCGCCCGGCGAGCAGCAGCAGGCCGCCGAACGCGATCAGGTACGCGTTGACGACCCACGCGAGGTCGTTCTGCGCGAAGCCCAGATCCTCCTGGATCGTCGGCAGGGCGACGTTGACGATCGTCGCGTCGAGGACGATCATCAGCATCCCGACGCAGAGGACGTAGAGGGCGATCCATCGCCGTCGATCTTCCATTTCCACCTCGCCGACTATATTCAACCGAGTGGTTGAGGGGCGACGCCCTAGGCGGAGGGGCGCTGGTAGCGGACCGGCTCGGCGGGGGTCTGATCGACGCCGGTCGCGAGGCTCTCGGCGATCGCGCGGGTCAGCCGGACCGCGTCGGCGAGGGTCGAGTGGTCGACGTTCTCGGGGACGTCGGTCGGCCAGTGGTAGTTGGCGACGGCCTTCCAGTCGGTGATCGAGGCGAAGCCGGCGACCGGGTAGCCGTGGCGATGGGGGATGACGCTGTCGGTGCTGAAGCGCGAGCGCAGCCCGCGGCGCAGCGGGATCCCGGCCTCCTCGGCGATCCTCGCGACGCGGCCCTTGAACAGCGGCTCGAAGTCCTCCATCACGATCGTGCCCTCGCCTTCGAGCAGCGCCAGGTGCGGGGAGCCGATGCTGTCGTGGTTGACGATCCAGGTCCGCTCCGGCGGCAGGTCCGGGAAGTGCCGTTTGGCGAAGCCGTGGATGCCGCCCTGGAGGACCTCCTCGGATCCGCAGGAGACGAGCAGCACGCGCAGGCCGCTGAGCGGCTCGTCGCGCAGCGACTCGGCGATGCAGGCGAGCGCCGCGACGCCGCTGAGGTTGTCGTTGGCGCCCGGGACGACCTCGCTGCGGGCGATGTCGACGAACGAGGTTCCGGCGAAAGCAGACATCGCCGAGCCGGTGATCGCCACGCCGCGCCTGCCGGTGATCGCGCCGAGCGCGGCGAGCGCCGGCCCGGCGACCACGGACCACCAGAGCGGGAGGCTGGTGTCGGTGCGCTCGATCAACTCCGGGAAGCGCTCGTAGACGCGCCGCTGGAGGCGCTGGTCGAAGATGAAGCCGGTCCGGGAGGCGTCGTGGTGGGCGAGCACGACCATCGTGCGATCCGCGTTTCGGTCACCGGCCTCGGCGACGACGTTCCAGGTCGGGCGCTCGCGCATCGTCGCCCGGCGGAAGAGCCTCGCGACGTTCGAGGCGTCCTCGGCGATCCCCGCCGCGGCGCCCAGCCCCAGCACGGCGCCGATCGCGCGCAGCACGCGGCGCCGGCTCATCGCGAGCAGGCCGGCGAGAACCCCGATCGCCGACATCGCGGCCATCGGCTTGGCGTAGTCCTCGAAGGCGAGCTCCTCCTCGATCCGCGCCTCGCAGCCGAGAGACTCGAGCCGCGCCGCGATCAGCTCCGCCGCGCGTCGCTCACCCTCGGAGGTCGGGGCGCGCTCGAAGGCCGCCAGCTCCTCGATCGTCTCTTTCGCAAGATCGCTCACGGCGGGCGAGGCTAACCGACTAGCGGCGACGGCGGGGCGCGCGGACGGTGAGCGTCGCCGGTTGGTAGCCGGGCGCGGAGGCCCGGATCCGCGCAGGGCGGCGCCCGAGGCGGCGGCAGAGCTTTGCCCGGCCGCTCGCCGGGGTTGTCTTCGCGACCGTGCCGAGGCTGATCCGCGCGCCTCCGACCGGGCCCCCGGCCCGCTCGGTCACCGTGACCAGGAAGCAGGACCGGCGGCCGCGCTTGCGCACCCGCTTCGCGGCCAGCTTCAGGGCGCCGCCGGCCGGGGCCTGGCTCGCGGCTCCGCCGCCCGCGGCCGGTACCTGCGAGGCGCCGGAACCGCGGTCGACCGTGGCGACGCGGCCCACGTTGCCCTGCTCGTCGAGCGCCCGGATCGCGAGGTAGCGCTGGGCGCCTGCCGGGAGCGGGAACGGCTGCGCCTCGCCGGCGGGGGCCGGGACCGGCACCGCGGCGAGCTGGGCGGCGGAGGCGAAGTTGCGCTCGTCGAGCGGCTGGTTCGAGGTCGCGAGCTCGTAGGAGGCGGCGCTGCCGCAGCGCAGGTCGTCGCCGGGCGCCTCGACCTCGAGCGCTTCGGCGCCGGTCAAGGCCAGGTCGGGCGCCCCGGGCGCGACCGCGTCGCGGTCGTAGTGGCCCGAGTTCGCGTTGTCGTGGTGGAAGCGGGGCCAGGAGCTCGGCGAGCAGGCCGGCGCCGTGGTCCGGTAGGCGTTGACGTAGCCCGAGCGGGTCAGGTTGACGACCACCTTGCGCGCCCCCGGCGCGTCGTCGACGCTGCCCCAGGAGCCGATCAGCGGGTTGGCCACGGTCCAGTCGCTCGAGAGCTTGGGCCAGCCGCCGACCGGGAGCCCGAGCGAGTTGTAGGCGTTGACGTCGAACGAGGCGCTGGCGGCGATGACCTCCTCGCCGGCGGCGCCGTCGATGTCGGCGACCGAGGGGCCGGTCAGGAACTGGAGGTCGTTGGCGAGGCCCGGGAAGCCGAGCGTCGGCTGGCCGCTGCCGGTCTCCCAGCTCATCAGGAAATCCTGGCCGCCCTGGTACTCGTTGACCGCCAGGTCGAGGGCGCGGATCGCGCCCGCCGCCGGGGCGAGGAACTTCGGCTGCCCCGAGCCGCTGACGTCGCCGAACGCCGGGTGGCCGACCGCGGCGAGCATCGGCGTGTCGTACTTGAGCGGGCTGAGCCCGAAGTCGGACTGGAGCGGCACGTCGTTGCCGCCGAGGCGCCCGTAACAGGACTCGCCGCCGCGGTTGAGGATGTAGCCGAAGCCGGCGCCCGGTATCACGCCGACCTTGGGCCCCGGGCCGCCGTTCGGGCAGTCGGCCGGGCCGATCACCGGTGAGCCGGTGATCCCCTCGCCGACGATCGGCAGGAGCTCGGTGTTGCCGAGCCCGATCCGCGCGGGCCAGCCGGGCGCGATCGCGTCGCCGGGGCTCGGGTCTCCGTCGCGGTCGCCGCGGGCATCGAGCGCGTAGAGCCGCGAGTTGCCGAAGCTCAGCAGGTCGAGCTGGCCGAGGATCGAGGCCAGCAGCGCGTTTCCGGGCGTGACGTTGATCGGCCCCTCGCTGCCGGTGCTCGCGGCGTACTCCTCGTTCGTTCCGAGCACGATCTCGGGCAGCTCGTCATCGCCGATCGTGTTCGGGTCGGCGTCGAGATCGGCGATCGCCGGGGTGTCGACGATCGCTCCCTGCATCTCGGAGGCGGCGTCGGGCTTGAACTCGACCCGGTGGGTCACCGGATCGATCGAGAGCACCTTGGCCGGGTCGACCACCAGGACCGGATATCCGGGGACCGGCGAGCCGTTCGCGTTCCAGGCGTAGAGGTGGCGGTCCATGCCCGCGGCGACGATCTCGAGGCGCCCGCCGTCGTCGCCGTCGATGTCGGCGAGCACCGGCGAGGCGATGAACCCGTGCTGGGTGCGGTTGGTATTGCCGTCGCGCACGTTCGCGAACGGGCTCAACGGCTTGCCCGAGAAGTCCGGGTCCGCCTGCTCGGCGAAGACGCGCTGGCCGTTCGGCTCCCAGCCGGTGATCTTGCCCTCGAGGTCGGCGGCGTAGACCTCGGGGATCCCGTCGCGGTTCGCGTCGCCGACCGCGACCGAAGCGAGGATCGGCCCGCCGACGTCGGCGGAGACCTCGGAGTCGAAGGCGGGGCCGCCCGTGTGCAGCGCCGGCGGATCGCCGCGCACCGGCCAGCCCGGGAGCTCCGAGCCGTCGGGGCGCATCGCGTGGACGAAGCCGTCGCTGCCGGCGATCACGAGCTCGTTGCGGTCGTCGCCGTCAAGGTCGGCGAACGCCGGCGACGAGGCCCCGTCGCCGACCAGGTCGCTGTGGGCGGTCAGCTTGCGCGGGAAGCCGTTCAGCATGTCGCTGTCGCGGTGCAGCCACATCGCGCGGTGGTCCTGGCCGAGGAGCGCGGTGCCCGCCTGGGTCGTCGACGCCTGGACCTTGACCGTGAACCCGTTCGGCGCCTGGAACGGGCGCCCGTTGTCGATCAGCGGCGTCGGGCTCGGCTGCGGGCCGTCGAACGAGGTGCCGATCGGGAACCGCGCGCGGAGGTCGGCGACGCTGACGTTGGCGAGCACCCCGTCGATCGGGTCGTCGCAGTTGCCGCCGCCGACCTGCTGGAAGTCCCCCGCCGGGACCTGGTCGTTGTTCGGGTAATGGCCCGGGGCGACGAGGACACGGTAGGTGCACTGCCCGGAGTTGGGACGGGCCGAGACCTGGCCGCGTACCTCGAAGCTCGCCTTGGCGGGGTCGAGCTGGTCGTACCACTCGGGCGAGCTGATCTCGACCTGCGGCGGAAGCAGCGACTTGACTCCCGGGTCGCCGAGCGGCGGGCGGACGAGCGCCCCGACCCCGCGCGCGAGGTTGACCCGCCCGTAGCCGTAGAACTGGTCGTGGCCGCCGCGCGCCGGGTAGCTGCGGGTGACCGGGAGCGGCGAGATCACCGGGCGGGTGACGGCCGTGAGCGCGGTCTGGAGCAGCGTCCCGGTGCAGCCCGGGATCGGCGCCAGCCCGCACGAGGGCTCGATCGCCGGCATGAAGTCGACGTCGTCGGCCTGCCCCACCCCGCCCACGAAACCGGTCGCCATCAGCTGGCGGACCTCGTTCGGAGTCACCAGGCAGGGGTCGCCCGCGCTCCCGGGATCGGGCCCGTCGTAGGTCCTCGTGCAGCCCGGCGCCGGGTCGAGCTTGCCGCGCTCCGACGCGTTGATCGCCGCCGAGTAGATCAGGCCGGCCATCCCGGCGCCGCGCCCGACCGCGTCCGAGGAGCAGCTGACCGAAGGGATCGCGAGCGTGACTTTGGCGTTGAAGTTCGTGCAGCCGTTGAACTGGAGGTAGGAGAGCGGCAGCGGCGTGAACGTCGGGTCGTACTTGGTCACCGAGTTGACGAGGATCACGTGCGGCAGGCTCGAGGGCCAGTTGTTGTGCTGGGCGGCCTCGTCGGCCGCCGAGGCGAGTACGACCGTCCCGTGGCGGTAGGCGTAGTCGACGGCCTGGCGCGAGAGCCGCGAGTTGTTGAGCGCCCCGAGCGCCTCCTGGATCACGAGCGCGCCGTTGTCGGTCGCGTAGAGGGCCGCCTGGGCGAAGCGGTTGACGTCGGCGACGAAGCTGTCGCCGACCCGCATGTGCATTGCGAGGCAGTTCGGGCAGACGCCGGCGCCGCCCTGGCCGTTGTCGGCCTCGGCGGTCGAGTCCTGCGCCTCGCCGGTTCCGTGCCCGTACTGGACGTCGTCGTAGGGGTCGTTGTCGTCGTCGAGGAAGTCCCAGCCGACGATGTCGTCGGCGAACCCGTTCGAGTCGGCGTCGGTCCCGTCCGAGAACGCGATCAGGACGTCCTGGGGCTCGAAGAGATCGGTGTTGACGTTGTTCGCCGGGGCGTCGGAGACGCGCGAGTCGCAGGCGAAGTCTCCGAGGTTGAAGACCCCGTCGCCGTTGGCGTCGTCGGCGTTCGCGAACCCGCCGCAGCCGCCTCCGAGCAGCGAGGTCGCGCGGTCGTGGAGCGGGGTCGGAAGCTCACGCGGATTGAGCCAGGTCTTGAAGCGCAGGTTTGCCATCGGGCCGTCGTCGTTCCACTTGATTCCCGAGTCGAGGACCGCGATCTGGACGTCGGGGCGCCCGGTCGTCGTCCGCCACGCGGTCGCGACCGCCGGGTCGGGGTCGACGACGTGGCCGCCGCGCACGCCGCCGAGCTCGATCCCGAGCAGGTCGGGCGGGGCCGGGCTCTCCGGCGTCGCCGAGTACATCCACTGCTCGTTGCCGCTCAGGTCGCCCGGCGTCTGGCCCGGGTCGAGGAAGAGGTCCTTGGGGTCGCCGAGATCGCTGCCGGGGCGCGAGTAGGGAAACGCGCCGAACGCGGTCGCCGCGAACGCGGCCAGGGCGACGAGCGCGAGCCCCAGCGCGATGGCGGAGCGTCTCACCGGCGCCGGATCCTCACCTTCCGCAGCGCCGAGTCGAAGCCGACCGCGTCGGCCTGGACCTTGTCGACCCGGCTGCCCCGGGAGCGGCGGCAGATGCGGGCGCGCCCGGTGGCCCCGGTCACCCTCACCGACTTGCCGAGCGTCAGCTTCGCCCCCGCGACCGGCGCTCCATCGGGACCGCGGACGGTCGCCGTGAAACAGGCCCGCCGGCGTGAGCCCCTTGTGCGCTTCAGCCTCAGACTCAGCGGCCGGGCTGCCGTGTCGCCGCCGGGCGGGTTCGCGTTCCCGCCGCCGCCTCCACCACCACCACCACCGCCGCCGCCAACGACCGGCGTCTCGCAAACGTCGCCGATCCCGTCGCCGTCCGAGTCGGCCTGGTCCGGGTTGGCGATCGCCGGGCAGTTGTCCTGCGAGTCGATCGCCCCGTCGCCGTCGCTGTCGCCGGCCCCGCCGCCGCCGGGAACCGGGGCGTCCGCGAGGTGGCCCCAGTTGCCGGCCTCGTCGCGGTGGAAGACCGCGAGGTGGTCGTTGCCGGCGACCGCGCCCGGCGCCAGGGTCGCGGCCTGGATCTCGCCCGAGGCGGCGGTCGCGTCGAACTCGCCCGCCACCGTGCCATCGGAGGGTTCGTCGATCGGGTTCGGCGAGACGACGACTCGGAAGCGCTCCGCCTTGCCGCACTGCCAGTCGTCACCGGGAGCGCTGAATCCGAGGTCGACGCCGGTCACCGCATTGCGGGCGGCGATCAGGCCGGTCGGGGCCCCGGGCGGGCGGCCGTCGGTGCCGTAGTTGGCGCTGCTGTGCTCGTCGTGGTGGTAGGTCCACCACTCCTCGTTCGAGTCCGAGCAGGCCGGGACGCCGGTGTTCCAGAGGAACGACCAGCCCTCACGGGTCACGGCGCTGACGTCGAGGTCGCCGTCTCCGTCGGCGTCGCCGACCGCCGGGGTGACCTGGATCCAGCCGCCGGTGAACTTGGGCCAGCCCGGAGGCTCGAGCCCCCCGGTCCCGTATGCGTGGAGCTGGTAGAGCCCGGTCCCGACCAGCGCCTGGCGCCCGGGACCGCCGCCGCCGACCCGCGCGACCGCGCCCTGGGAGACGAGCTGGAAGTCGTCGGTCGCGCGCGGGAACCCGGCCAAGGGAAGCCCGGTGTTCGAGTCCCAGGCCTGCTCGACGTGGCTGTAGGGCAAGTTCTGGTTGACGGCGAGCAGGTTCACGGCCCCGTTGAGCGTGATCCCGCCCTTGATCACCGCCGGCGTCCCGGCGCCGGTGATGTCGCCGATCGACTGGTAGTCGGCGATGTTGACGACCGGGCCCTGGTCGATCGAGTTCGCGAGCAGGTTCAGGTAGTTGGTCTCGGTCGAGCCCGCGCCGTTGACGAGCCGCGTGCCGCCGAGACCCGCGATCGAGGTCCCGGCGGAGACCGAGACCTCGTCGCGACCATCGCCGTCGCGGTCGAGGAGCGCCGAGTCGTGCCCGGGGAGGACCATCGGCAGCAGGTCGCCGGCGGCGACGCCGACACCGACCGGCCAGCCGTCGACGTAGTCGCCGTTCGAGTGAACCGCGTAGACCGGGTTGCTGCCGGTCGCCGCCTCGAGCAGCGCGTTGAAGAGGTCGAAGATGTTGTTCGGGAACTGCGGGTCCCCGGGCAGTACCTCGTTGGTCGAGACGACGACCTCCGGGCCCTTCGCACCCGGCCCCTGCGCGTCGCAGCCGCGGCCGTCGAGCTCGCCGATCGCCGGCGAGGTGATGATCTCGGCCCCGTCGGCCCCGGGCGAGGAGAGCTTGACCGGCGGGTCGTAGCCGGGCAGCGGGTCGCCCTCGCCGTTCCAGGCGTAGAGGTGCTGGTCCATCGCCGCGGCGACGACGTCGAGCCGCCCGTCGCAGTCGAGGTCGGCGAGCGCCGGTGAGCCGAAGAACCCGCGCTTGATGTGGTTGGACGAGGTGATCGCGCGATCGCCGGCGTCAAAGCAGGGGTGCGGTGCCCCTGGGAGGCAGGGGTCCGAGAGCGAGCGCTCGAGTCGGACCGGGTAGCCCGTAGCCGGGGTGCCGTCGAGGTTCCAGGCGACGACGTACTCCCCCGCGGTGACCACGATCTCAGCCTGCTGGTCACCGTCGACGTCGCCGATCGCCGGCACGCGCGGCGAGGAGCGCGGCGTCGGCAGCGCGCCGGGAACCGGGTGGTTCTCCTCGGTCGCGTAACGAGGCGTAAGCACCGGTTGGCCGTTGTTGAAGCTCTGGACCGGCGAGCCGTCGTGGTGCAGAGCGTGGAGCTCGCCGCTCGTCGTCGCCAGCAGCACGTCGAGCTCGTTGTCGCCGTCGATGTCGTAGAGCCGGGGCGAGACCTCGCCGCCCGAGGCGGTGATCAGGTCGCCCTGCTGTGCGCCGGAGCCGACCGCCTTCGGCCAGCCGGGCAGGTTGCCGTCGTCGTTGTAGGCGAACAGCGTCTTTCGGTAGCGCCCGAAGTTCGACGGATCGCCGGCCTCGTGGACGGTGAGCCGGATCTGGAAGGCGTGCCGCTCGGGGTCGGGGCCCGGATAGGGATCCGCCGGCCAGGCATCGGCCAGCGTCCCCGCCGGGCGCCCGGCGTCGCCGACGACGCTCCCGTTGCAGCCGTCGGCGAGCTGCTGGAGCTGGGCCTTGGAGATCGTCCCCAGCGCGCCGCCGGAGACGGCGCCGCTGCCGCTAGCGAGCGGCTGGAAGGACGTGTCGAGGGCGTCCTGGCCGCAGGCGTACTCGAGCTCCCAGTCGCCGACGCCGTCGCCGTGCGGGCTCGCGGCGCGGCCCTTGACCACGACGCCGCCCGGCCCGACGTCGTCGAGGTTGATCGGCGAGAACCAGTCCGGGGCGTCGATCTGGGCCTCGGGCGGGACCCTGTCGTCGGCGATCCGCTTCATCGCCGCGGCGAGGTTGACCCGCCCGTAGCCGAAGTGCGGGTCCCAGCCCTCGCTCGCCTTGTCGGGCAGCCCGATCAGCCCGGTGTTCGCGGGCTTGACGTCCTCGGCGCTCATCGTCAGCAGCTGGCGGATCTCGTTCCCGGTCAGCCCACCGACGCTCGGCGTCTGGAGCGCGAACGAGGCGAGCAGCCCGGCGGCGCCCGCGGCCTGGCCGGTGTTCTCGGAGCCGGTCGTCGCCTCGAGCACGATGTCGGCCTTGCCGCCGTACTGGGTCAGGTTCGAGTTGCGGAAGAAGCTCGTCGTCGGCGGCTGCGTGGTCGGGAAGATGCCGAGCGTCGAGCCGAGCAGCCCGAAGAGCTGCTGGCAGCCCGCGGTCAGCGCGGGCGGGATCTGGTCGGTCGGGATCACGTCGCCGATCCCCGGCAGCGAGCCGGGGCCGGTGCAGGTCTCGTTCGGCGCCGTGTCCGGGTAGGCGCCGGCGACGTAGACGGCCTCGTTGTAGTTGGTCGGGTAGTTGTGGTTGGCGCTGTTGATGTCGCTGGAGACGAGCATCAGCGCGACGCCCTTCGAGTCCGCGTAGCTGAACGAGCGGCGCGCGAACTGGGTGTTGCCGAGCCCGCCGACCGCGCCCTCGACGACCTTGGCGCCGTTGTCTGCGGCGTAGACGACCGCGAGCGCGACGTTGTCGATCGGGGTCACGAAGCTGTCCCAGATCCGCATCGGCATCACCTGGCACTCGGGGCACATCCCCGCCCCGCCGATCCCGTTGTCGGTGTCGGCGGCGGCGTCCTTGCCGCGCCCGGTGCCGTGGCCGTTGGCGCTGCAGCAGCTCGAGGCGTCGTAGGGGTCGTTGTCGTCGTCGAAGAAGTCCCAGCCGGCGATGTCGTCGGCGTAGCCGTTCGCGTCCGAGTCGCCGCCCTCAGAGAAGGTTCCGATCAGGTCCGAGCCGTCGAGGATCGAGTCGGCCTCGCTGTCGCCGGCGGCGGGATCGACGCGGGTGTCGCAGCGGAAGTCCATGACGTTGACCGCGCCGTCGCCGTCGGCGTCGTCGGCGGTCGCAAAGCCCGCGCAGGAGCCGCCGCCGTCAACCGGGGTTCCGCGGTCGTGCTGGGGGGTCGGGAGCTCGCCGACGTTGAGCGCGATCTTTCGGCGCAGCTCGCGGTCCTGCCAGCGGATCCCGGTGTCGAGGATCGCGATCGAGACCTCGGGGCTGCCGGGCGAGTACTTCCAGGCGGTGTCGGCGCGCACGCCCGCGATCTGCGAGCAGGGCGGGTCGCCGGCGGCGACGTTGGCGGCCTGCCCCTGGGCGTCGAGCTGCGAGCAGTCGAGGTACGGGGTCGCGCCGATGCTGTGCGGGACGAGCGGCAGCAGGTTCGCCGACTCGGGGCTGAAGCCGAAGAACTTGAACTCCTCGCTGAAGTAGCTGCTGCAGGGCGGCGGCCCGCCGTCGGGATCGTCGGGCTCGCAGTTGTCGAAGTCGGGGTCGTTCGGCGTGTTGGCGCGCGGGCTCTCGGTGGGGTCGGAGCCGGGGAACGCGGCGAGCGAGGCGGCGGGAAGCAGCAAGGCGACCACGGCGACCGCGATTGCGATCGGCAGGGCTCCTCTCGCGCCACTCCTCCCAGGTTGCGCCATCGAGCCCACCCTACCGCCTCCTCAGTGGGGAGCAGGCCGGTTCTAGGGCGCGCCGGCGGGCTCGACGAAGTCGAGGTAGCTCCCGCAGGCGCGCGCGACCGGCAGCCGCCGCTCGCCGGCGAACGCGCTTTCGCCCGCCGCCGGCGCCGGCGAGGCCGCGATCGCGAGCGGGAATGCGAGCGCCTCGGCGCCGATCATGCGCCCGAAGAGCGACGGGCGCTCGACCGAGGCCGTGAACCGGACCGGTCCGGCCTCGCTCAGCTCGAGCACGCCCGCGGGCCAGAACGGCGACGGGCCGCGGAAGTCGAGGTTCGGCGGCAGGCTCGCGTCGAGGCCCGGCGCCTCGAGCCTCAGGTCCTGGGTCGAGACGTACTGGATCGAGATCGACCAGCGCCCGGCCGGGAGCTCGAGGCTCTGCGATGCCGGCCGCGCGTCGGTGACCCGCGACGAGGGCATCCACCCCGCCTCGGTCCCGACCACCGGCGGCGCGATGAACACGTTGGCGCGGCCTCCGTCGGCGGCGGCCTGCCCGCCCTCGGGGCTCGCGCAGTCGAGGATCGCCCCGGGGCCGTTCGGCTCGGCGAGCGTCGTCCGCGGCGGCGTCGGGCCGACCCGCTCCCAGAGCACGTAGTCGTCGCTCTCGGCGGCGCGGCGGAAATTCGGCGGCGCGGCGCTCTGGTAGCCGGCCTTGGTCGTGATCGCGAACGCGTAGAAGTCGAGCAGCTCGGGGCTGACGGCGTCGAAGTCGAGCTTCACGGTCTCGCCCTCGGTCGGCGGGAAGCGGTTGCCGATCGACTTCTGGTTGTAGTAGTTGAGGATCGGCGTCGCGACCTTCGAGTCCTTGAGCTCGTAGGCGACGTACTGCTCGCGGCCCAGGAACAGGACCCGCCTGCCGTCGATCTCGTCCTTGAACGTGCGCAGCTGGTCGCCGTGATCCGACGGCCCGACCGCACCAGCGCGCAGGGGCAGGAAGCTCGAGAGCGCGGCGCCGATCACGAAGACGATCGCCAGCGGGATTCTCAGCGGCCCCAACCGCTGGAGCAGGGTCGCCGGCAGGTGCGTCGCCTGCCCCACAAAATCCGCGTCGGGCTCGGGGCTCCGGGCCTGTTTCTCTACTTGCTGGTTTTTGATTCGCGGATTTACAGGGGCAGTCGCCGCCCCTTCCGGCGACCCATCGACAGCGGTCGCGGGAGCGAGCAGGCCCCTCAGGGTGACGAGCATTGCGATCGGGGCCGCGATCGCGAGGGCCTTGGCGGAGGTGTAGGGGGTGCCAACCGTCGCGGCGGCCAGGTAGCCGGCGGCGGCCGAGGCCGCGGCGGCTATGAGAGCTGATTCGCGGCGGGACCAGGCGGCGAGCAGGCCCCAGGCCAGGGCGGCGGCGCCGAGCAGGGCTCCCAGGTAGAGGAGGGGGCCGGGGAGCGAGGCGTTGGCGGCGTTGACGCGGTAGTCGGCCGAGGGCCAGACGTTGAAGGCCTCGAGCGGCGAGATCGCCTCGCGGAGATTGCCGAGCCCGACCCGGGTGCCGACGTCTTCGGGGTCGAAGGCGTTGTAGCTCGTGAAGTCGATCAGCCGCGAGGCCTCGGGGATCGCGGCCGCGAGCAGGATCGCGAGCGCGACCGACGCCGCCGGGAGCGCGCGGCGCAGCAGCTCGCCGGCCTCGCGGCGGCGCCACCAGAGCTCGATCGCCGCCCACGCGACCAGCGCGCCCGCGAGCCAGGCCAAGCCCGGGAACGAGTACGCGTAGAGGGTGCCGGCGGCGATCAGGCCGGCCGGCACCGCGCTTCGCCAACCGCTCCCGATCTCGCGGAGGGCGAGCGCGAAGGCGAGCAGGAACAGGGCCAAAAGCGGTTCCTTGAAAGCCCCTTGGGCCAGATAGGCGGCGCCGAGATATGGCAGCGCGACCAGCGCCGCGCCCGGGGCGCGGAGCCAGGGGCGGACGTTCTCGAGCGCGCCGTAGGCGGTCAGCGCGGTGAGCGCCGCGATCGCGATCGTCAACCCGGCGAACACCGCCTCGAGCGAAGCGCCGGTCAGCTTCGAGACCGCGGCGACGAGCGCGTGGGGCCCGAGCGGATAGCCGCCGGCGACCTGGTCGGGCTCGACCCCCGCGTGGGTGACGAGCCATTCGGTGAACAGCAGGTGCGAGGCCATGTCGTCGTTGACCAGCCCCGCCCCGAGCGGACCGATCCGGCCGTTGACGAGGAACGGGATCGAGACAGCGAACGCCGCGAGCACGACGGCGAGCGCCGCGGGCCACCAGGGGCCGACGACGAGATCCGCCCGCCGCGCCACCAGCACGGCGACCGCGGCGGCGAGCAGCGCCGCGAGCCCGATCCAGGCGACGGTTGCCCGCCCCGGGAGCTTGATCGCGACGTTGGCGACTATCAGCAGCAGCGAGAGCCCGGCCGCGGGCGCGAGCACCGACGGGCGGCGCGATCCGCAGAGCGACATCGCCGCCTGCCCGGTCGCGAGAGC
Organism: uncultured Solirubrobacterales bacterium; assembly: GCA_963817065.1. Lineage (GTDB taxonomy): Bacteria > Actinomycetota > Thermoleophilia > Solirubrobacterales > 70-9 > CAWFMO01. Next base: position 337,628 of record CAWFMO010000001.1, on the reverse strand, counting down.
GGCCAGGGTCAGCAGGGCCGCGGTCAGGAAGCCGGCGAGCATCGGCGGAAGGCTAGTGCGGCTAGGCCGCCGCGGTCTCCGGCTCCCACTCCGCCTTGTGGACGAGGTGGGTGCCGGCGAGACCCTTCAGCTCCAGCTCCCGGGCCTGACTAAAACTTACTTCGAGGGAAGACCTTGATGCCGCTACCTCGTTCATTTCGTTCGCCTCACTCGCCTTCTCCTTCAGGAACTCGGAGACGAGGATCTCGCCGCCGGTCGCCTTGGCGGCGATCCGCGCGGCGAGGATCACGTTCTTGCCGAAGAAGTCGCCCTCCTCGGCGATCACCTCGCCGGAGTGGAGGCCCATCCGGATCCGCATCGCGTCCTCGGCCCCGCCGGCGGCGCGGGCCGAGAACGCGCGCTGGACCTCGATCGCGCACTCGAGTGCCTCGCGGGGGTCGGGGAAGGCGAGCATGAAGCCGTCGCCCTGGTTCTTGACCTCGTAGCCGTCGTGGCGCTCGATCTGCTCGCGGAAGATCGCGTTGTGCTCGCGGAGGACCTCGAGCCAGCGCTGGTCGCCGAGCCGCTCGGTGAGGATCGTCGAGTCCTCGATGTCGCTGAACAGGATCGTCACCGTGCCGTCGGGGGCGGCGTGGGCGCGGAGGTCGGGGCGCTCGCTCTCGACCGCCGAGATCACTTCGTCGATCGAGGTCGTGATGTCGACCCCGGCCAGCCCCTGGGCCTCGAGCCGCAGGCCCAGCCCGCGCTCGACGATCCCGCCGGCGCCGATCATCCGCGCGGTCTCGATCGCCTCGCCGAGCAGATCGAGCGCCCGCTCCTTGTCGCCGCGGCGGTCGCGGCGCAGCAGCAGCTCGGCGTGGTTGATCCGGCTCAGCGCGGTCAGCGGCCGGTCGCCCATCCGCGTCGAGAGCTCGAGCGAGCGCTCGAAGTGCGCGATCGCCTCGTCCGTGCGGCCGAGGCAGGACGCGAGCATGCCGAGGTGGCGCGATGCCGGGCCGTGGGTGACGGCGGCGCGCCCGGCGACCAGGATCTGGTCCTTGTGCGGGAGCATCCACTCATACAGTCGCTCGGCGCGCTTCTCGTCGCCGATCGCCGAGCAGACCTCGGCGAGGAGCTCGAGCGAGGCCAGCCACTGGGCGTCGCGGGGGATGTCGTCGAACTCGTGCGCGGCGAGCCGCTCGAACTCGACCGTCGCTTCCTCGATCTGCCCCTGGTCTACGTAGCCCGAGGCCAGAGCCGTGCGCCAGGCGCGGATCTTGGGATAGCGCTCGGCCATCTCGCGCACGAGCGGCAGCAGCTCCGAGCCGCGGCCCTGGAATCGGCGGATCTGGGCCATCTGGATCCCGAAGAACTGGTTCGCGAGCGGCTCGCCGGCGCGCTCGCCGCCGGCCCGGGCCTCCTCCGCGAGCCGCTCGGCCGCGTCGAGGTCGCCGTCGATCAGCGCCCGCATCGCGCGGAACATCGGCACGTGCCAGAGGTGCGACGGCATCCGCAGCTTCTCGGCGACCGCCGCGTAGGTCTCGAGCTCGCGGTCGGCGGCGTCGATCTCCCCGAGCTCGAGGTACTCGCGGAGCCGGAAGGCGTGGGCCCTGAGGATGAACTCGCGGTCCCCCATCGCCTCCGCCGCCTCCTGCATCTCGTCGAGCCAGCCCATCCGCTCCTCGCTCGTCTCCGAGAGCATCGACGTGATCACCCGGGCGTGGAGCGCCGCCGCGAGCGTCTCGGGGTCTCCGACCCGGCGCGCCATCTCCAGCGACTCCTGCGCGAGCGGCCTCGCCCGGCCCTCGGCGTCGACCCAGAGCATCTCGGCCGAGAGCGCGCGCAGGAGCTGCGAGCGCAGGGCGCTGTCGCCCTCGCCGATCAGCCCCAGCGACTCTTCGACCAGGGCGATGATCGTCTCGTCGGCGTCGCCGACCTCGGTCAGCCGCGCGACTCCGAGCGCGGCCCGGGCGAGCGAGTCGCGCTCGTCGAGCTCGCGCGCGGCATCTGCCGCCTGCTCGAAGGTCTCGCGCGCCCTCGGGAACTGGCCGCTCGCGGTCTGCGCCTCGCCGAGCGCGAGCAGGAGCTGCAACCTCCGGCGCCGGTCCGACTCCCCCCCGGGCCCCGCGACCTCGAGCGCCCGCTCGTAGAACTCGGCCGCCTCCTCGTAGGCGAGCTGCTCCATCGCCCGGCCGGCGGCGAGGTTCGCGTAGTCGATCGCCCGCTCGGGGTCGCCTGCAGAGCCGGCCTCGAGATAGTGCTCGGCGAGGTCGCCGATCCGCGCCGGGTCGCCCCCCGAGAGCTCTTCGAGGACCTTCGCGATCCGGGCGTGGAGCTGCGCGCTCTTCACCTGCGAGAGCTCCTCGAGCAGGGTCTCCTGGACCAGCGCGTGGTCGAAGGTGAAGCGGCCGGGCACGCCGGCGACGGGGCGCACGAGCCGCGCCGCCATCGCCTCGTCGGCGGCGGCGCGCAGGTCCTGATCGGAGAGGTCGGCCACCCTCGCGACGAGCTCGCCGTCGAACTCGCGGCCGATCGCGGCCGCGACCGTGAGCGCCGCGTTGGCCTCCGATGAGAGCCGGTCGAGCCGCCGCCCGACGACCTCGCGCACGCCCTGGGGGATCTCGAGCCGCCAGGACGTGCTCGCCGTCCCGCTATCGGTCAACCGCCCTTCGCTCGCGAGCAAGCGCACGACCTCGCCGAGGAAGAACGGGTTGCCCTCGGTCTGCGCGTGGACCGCCTCGGCGAGCCCGTCGGGCGGATCGACGCCGGTCGCCATCTTGACGTAGCGCCCGACCGCGTCGGTGTCGAGGCCGCGGAGCGTGATCCTGCGCGTCCCCTCGGCGGTGGTCAGCTCGTTGAGGACCCCGGCGAGCGGGTGGTGGCGGCCGAGCTCGACGTCGCGGTACGTGCCGACGATCAGGAGCCCGGTCCCGGAGAGCTCGCGCGAGGCGAACTGGAGCAGCCGCAGCGAGGGCTCGTCGGCCCAGTGCAGGTCGTCGAGCACGATCACCATCGGGCGGTCGCGCGCGGCCGCGGTCAGGAAGGTGGTCACCGAATCGAAGAGCTGGAACCGGGCCTCCTCGCCCTCGAGCTGGCCCTCCGTCGACGCCTGCCGGCCGATCTTCTCGGCCGCCTCGGGGACGAGCTGCGCGACGTCGGCGGCGCCGGCGCCGAGCTGCCAGCCGAGCGCGATCGGGTCGGCGTCGCGTACGTAGGAGCGGATCGCCTGCACCCACGGCCAGTAGGCGGGCGCGCCCTCGTCTTCGCGGCAGCGGCCCCAGAGCACCCGGGCGCCGCGGACCTGCGCGTAGGTCGCGAGCTCCTCGGTCGTCCTCGTCTTGCCGATCCCCGGCTCTCCGACCAGGAGGACGACGCGTCCCCTTCCGGCCAGCGCCTCGCCGAGCTCGCCGCGCAGGTCGCCGATCTCCGACTCGCGGCCGACGAACACCCCTCCGGCGAGCGCGTCGAGCGGGTTGGCCCCGTTGGCGGACTCACCCTCGTCGCCGACCGGCGGCGCCTCGGCCGCGGCAGCGAGGCGCTCGCGGACCTCGGCCGCGCCCGGCGGGCGCTCCTCGGGCCGCTTGGCGAGCAGCTCGGCGACCAGCTCCTCGAGCGGACGCGAGACCTCGGGGTTCTGGCGCGAGAGCGGGACCGGGTCCGAGTTGATGTGCTGGGTGATGATCGCGACCGCGTCGTCGCCCGAGAACGGGGGCTGGCCGGTCAGCATCTCGTAGAGCAGCGCCCCGAGCGAGTAGAGGTCGGAGCGCGGCCCCGAGCGCTGGCCGAGCGCCTGCTCGGGCGGCAGGTAGGCGACGGTGCCGACGAGGGTCCCGGTCTCGCTGACCCGCGAGCGCCCCTCGGTCGTCGCGAGCCCGAAGTCGCCGAGCTGGGCGGCGCCGTCGGAGGAGAGCCAGACGTTGGCGGGCTTGATGTCGCGGTGGACGATGCCGCGCCCGTGGGCGTGCTCGAGCGCCCGGCAGACGTCGGTCGCGATCGAGACCGCGCGCGCGACCTCGAGCCGCCGGGCCTCGGCCCCGTCGAGCAGCCCCTCGACGTCGCCGCCGGGCACGTACTCGCTGACGATGTACGGGTTGCCGTCCTGCTCGCCGGTGTCGTAGACGTCGACGATGTGCGGGTGGCCCGCGAGCTTGCCCATCGCCTGGGCCTCGCGCCTCGCCCGCACCCCGACCGCCGCGGCGGCGCCCTCGGTGTCGAACATCGCCAGCGCCACCTCGCGGCCCGACTCGGCGTCGTCGGCGAGGTAGACCCGCTTGCGCCCGCCCTGGCCGAGAAAGCCCTTCGCCGTGTAGCGCCCCGCGACCTCGGACGGCGAGCCGGGCGGCAGCGGTGCGGCGCCCTCGCTCGCCGGCAGCGCCTGCTGCTGGGGCGCCTCGGCCTGCGCGTCGCCGAGCGTCGCCCCGCATGAGTCGCAGAAGCGCGCTTCCTCCCGGTTCTCGTTACCGCACGACGGACACCGCATCTCCTGGGACTTATAGCGCGGTGGCGACCGCGCCTCGGCGCGGCGCGTCTAGCCGGCGCCGAGCGACGCGAGCAGCAGAATCGAGGCCCCGGTGTAGTCGATCGCGGGCTCCGAGGTCACGTAGTTGGAGCGGCGGTCCTCGTAGGCCGCGCGCTTCGAATTGAAGCGCTTGAACTTGCCGCCGCGCAGCTTGAAGCCCTGCTCCTTGATCTGCTTCGGCGGCGCGGGGCCGCCGACCACGGCGCCGGTCGGCTTCGCCCGCCCGAAGACGGTCGCCCAGTGGTGGAGCTGGCGCGGCGAGCGCGGCCCGAAGCCGGTGATGAAGCTCGCCCCCCAGCGGTTGGCGCCGAGAAGCCAGTCGCGCGCGCGGGAGCCGACCGCAATCCCGTCACCGGCCGCGCCGACCTTGCCGGCGAGCGCCGCGGCGGCGCCGAAGCTGCCGTTCTCGCCGGTCGATCCCCAGGCGAGGTTGCCGGCCAGCCCACCGTTGCGGCGCGAGTTGAGGGCCGCGATCGCGGCCGCTTCGGCGAGCTTTCCGCAGCCGAGCGCCCGCGTGCCCGCGTCGGCGATCGAAGCGGCGCCGAGCGCCCCGCAGAGGTCGGCGGCGGCGAAGCTGTTGTTGTCCTCCCACCCGAATCCGTAGTGGCTCCCCGAGGCCGCGAGGTAGGCGCCGGCGTCGGAGAGGAACACGCCCTCGCCGGTCGTGCGGGCGAGCGCCGCTGCGCCGGCCGCCATGTCGTCCTCCCAGCTCGTCGACGGATAGCCGTTTACCGCCGGCTTCGGCAGAAACGGCACGGGGGCGGCGACCGCCTTGCCCGCCGCGTACCACTCGCGCGCGAGCGCGATCAGCGTCGCCTTCGGCGCCGCGGCCGAGTTGCGGTCGGCGGCCATCGCGAGCGCCGCTGCGACCTTGCCGGCGATGTCCGACCCGATCCCGGTGAAGGCGAGGCGGACTCCGATGCCGGGCTTGCGCGAGGCGTCGTCGAAGGCCGGGTTGCGGAAGCCGAGGTTGTGATCGCGCTCGTCCCCGACCTGGGCGACGAAGAACGAGCTCCCGAGCGGGTGCGCCTTGACGAGCCAGCGGATGCCGACGTCGGATTCGGTGGTCAGCGCCGGGGCGAGCGGCGGGTCGAGGCGCGCGGACGCCTCGAGCTGGCCGGCGACGAGCGCGATCGTCTGCGTGAACTTGATCGTGTCGCCGGCGTCCATCCAGCCGCCGGTGAGGTCGATCGGTCCGCCGCCGACGAGGACCGCGTCGTTGAGGTGCGCGGGCCCGTGGAGCAGTGCCGGCTCGGCGCCGTCGCGGTTCGTCTGCAGGTACTGGAGCATCGTCCCGATCGCTCCGGTGGGGTCGGCGGCGCGCTGCTTGCGCGCCTTCGCCGGCGCCGAGCTTGCCGCCACGAGGGCGAGCGCCGCCGCGGCGGTGAGCACTGCGAGAAGGATCCTCCCCCGGAACACGCTCCACAGCCTACCCACTGCTCCCGGCGAGTTCGCCGCTAGCTGACCTCGACGATCGCCTCGACCTCGACCGACATGTCGAACGGCAGCTCCGAGGCGCCGATCGCGGAGCGGGCGTGGCGGCCGGCCTCCCCCCAGAGCTCGAGGATCAGGTCGCTGAATCCGTTGATCGCCGCCGGCGTCGCGTTGAAGCCCGGGGCGCAGTTGACGAGCCCGAGGATCTTGACCCAGCCCGTCACCCGGTCGAGGTCGCCGAGCTCGCGCTTCAGCGATGCGAGGATCGAGAGCCCCGTAAGCCGCGCCGCCTCGTATGCCTCCTCGACCGTCACCTCGGCGCCGACCTTGCCGGCGACGAGCACCTTGTCTCCGTCGATCGGTCCGTGGCCCGACACATAGGCCATACCCCCGCTGACGCGGACGAGGTCGAAGCGGAACTCGACGCCGGGCGGGGCGCTGAACGGCGCCGGCAGCTCGAGCCCGAGCTCGGCGAGCCGCTGCTCGATCATCGCCGCACCGCGAGCGCCGCGGGGTCGACGTAGACGACGACCGAGTCGGCGATCCGGTCGTGGAGCCCGCGGCGGCGGTCGTTGAACATCGCCGCGGCGAAGCCGAGCATCGCCGTCGCCACCGCGAGCGCCATCCCGAACAGCCTCCGCAGCGAGCGCCCCGGGCGCAGCCGGGTCCCGTCGGCGCCGGCGACGCCGATGCCCATGAACCGCATCCCCGGCGTCTGCCCGGTCAGGCTCCAGAACGCGACCAGGTAGATCGAGCCGCCGACGACCCAGGCGAAGGTCCCGGCGACGACCGTCGCCGCCGTGTCGGGGTCGTCGAAGAGCGCCGAGACGATCAGCGCGACGAGCGCCGAGAGCGCGAGCAGGACCCCGTTGACGATCGCCGCGTCGAGCGCCAGCGCCAGCCCCCGCGTCACGAGGCCGGCGAACGCCATCCGCCCCTCGCGCGGCTGCTCGCGCGCGAGCCAGCGGAACGGGCGCTCGACGGTCGAATCGGCGCGCCGCGCGGCGGCGCCGAGGTTGCGGCGCAGGTCATCCAGCAACCCCACTCCCTGATACGCGATCGCGGCGCGGACCTCGGGCGCCTGGGCGATCCGCTCGACAAGTTCCTGGGTCTCCTCGCTCTCGAGCGTCCGCGACCAGAGCCGGTCGACGAGGTCGCTGTCGAGGACCTTGACCGCGGCCCGCTCGACCGCGGGGCTCTCGAGCGCGCGGTCGATCCCCGCCTCGACCGCGCTCTCGACGCGGCGGTTGATCCCCGCCTGGCGCCCGAACGCGATCAGCGCCCGCGGCCCGAGGAGCAGCGCTTCGGAGAGATAAAGGCGCCTCCTCCGCTTCGCGTCCGGGGGCGCCTGGCGGTCGCGCTCGCCCGCCACAGTCAGTGCTGGATGTAGCGCGCGGTCAGCAGGTGCTGATAGCTCTCGGCGTGGGTGCGCAGATAGCTCGCCAGCGACTGGGGTTCGCGGCCGCCGAGCTTGCCGGCGGTGTCGCTGATCCTCGCCATCTCGCCGTTCGCGATCGCGACGTAGGAGGTGATCCAGCCCTCGATCTCCCAGTCGGCGCCGGTGCCGGCGCGCGCGGCGCGCGCGGCCTCGATCGTCTGCGACTCGTAGCCGATCGGCCTCCCGATCACCTTCTCGAGCTCGAGCGCCGACTGCTCGAGCGTCAGCGCCTCGGGGCCGGTGACGTCGTACGTGCAGCCGTCGTGTCCGCCGCGGGTCAGGACCGCGGCTGCGACCCCGGCGACGTCGTCGCGCGCGACCCAGGCGACCTGGCCCTCGCCCCCCGGCCCGCGCATCACCCCGTCGCTGTCGAAGAAGTAGGGCACCCGGTCGACGTAGAGGTTGGGGCGCAGGAACGTGTAGCGCAGCCCGCTCGCGCGGATGTGCTCCTCGGTCCGGTAGTGGTCGCGGGCGAAGGTGAAGGTCGCGTCGGGAGCCGCGTTGACGAGCGAGAGGTAGACGATCCGCTCGACCCCCGCGGCGACCGCCGCGTCGATCGCCGAGACGTGCTGGGCGACGCGGCTCAGCGACTCCTTGGACGAGACCAGGAACAGGGTCTGGACCCCGTCGAGCGCCCGGCGCATCGCCTCGCCGTCCTCGTACGAAGCCTGGGCGAAGACCGATCCGGCGACGCTCGGTACCCGCCTCGGGTCGCGGACGATCAGCCGCTGGGTCGCGGCGAGGCCGGCGAGCCGCTCGACGATCCTGCCGCCAAGCTCGCCGGTCGATCCAGTCACGCCGATCACCTGGTCTCGCGCCACGCGGCGAGTATTCCACCACCGCGCTCCCCGGTCGCCCCCGGCACTCGTTTCGCCGCCAGGGGGCCGGGGTAAAAGCGTTGCGCCGACAACGAAACGACGAAGGGAGGTCTCGATGTCGCTGCCCCCACCTCGCGGTCCGATCAGCGAATCGCTCTTGACCACGCTCGGCGCGCCAACCGGGCCGGCGCCGACCCTCAACGGGCACCGGCCCCCGGACCCGCTGGGCGACGAGGATCTCCAGCTCGCGCTCTACCTCTGCTACGAGCTTCACTACCGCGGGTTCGAGGGCGTCGACGAGGAACGGGAGTGGGACCCGGGCTTGCTCGAGCTGCGCGGCGAGCTCGAACGCCGGATGCTCGAGGCGCTGTTCGACGCGGTCCCCTACGAGGTCCCGGTCCCCGACGACATCGGCGACGAGATCTTCGCGCTCGTGCAAGCCGACGACGCACCCTCGCTCGCGCGCCGGATCGAAACCGACGCGACCCTCGAGCAGGTGCGCGAGTTCGTCATCCACCGCTCGGCCTACCAGCTCAAGGAGGCCGATCCGCACTCGTGGGCGATCCCGCGGCTCGACGGGCCGGCGAAGGCGGCGCTGGTCGAGATCCAGGCCGACGAGTACGGCGGCGGCGATCCGCGGCGGGTGCACGCCGTCCTGTTCGCGAGGGCGATGCGAGCCCTCGGCCTCGATGACACCTACGGCGCCTACCTCGACCAGATCCCCGGAACGACGCTCGCGACCGTCAACCTGATGTCGCTGTTCGGGCTCCACCGCCGCTGGCGCGGGGCGATCGTCGGCCACCTCGCCGGCTTCGAGATCAGCTCGCCGGTGCCGAACCGCCGTTACGCCAACGGGCTGCGGCGACTCGGGCTCGGCGAAGAGGCGACCGACTTCTTCGACGAGCACGTCGAGGCCGACTCGGTGCACGAGAACATCGCCGCCTACGACCTCGCCGGAGGCCTCGCCGCCGCCGAACCCGCGCTCGCCACCGACATCCTGTTCGGCGTCCGTTGCCTGCTCGAGCTCGAGCGCCGCTTCGCCTCGAGCCTGCTCGAGGCCTGGGAGCGCGGCGAATCGTCGCTGCGCGCCGAGCCCGTCCGGACCTGATGGCCGCCTCCGGGGTCAGTTACGTCCTGCCGCTGCGCTGGGACCGCGACCGCGGGCTGGCCGAGCTCGCGGCCTACCTCGGGCGGCTCGGCGGCTGGGAGGAGGTCGCGGAGGTGATCGTCGTCGACGGCTCGCCGGGCGCGGTCTTCGAGCGCAACGGCGAGGCTCTGGCGCCGCTCGCGCGTCACCTCCGCCCCGACCCCGACCTCGGCTACGCGATGGGCAAGGTCAACGGCGTCGTCACCGGGGTCCGCCACGCGAGCCGCGAGGCGGTGGTGATCGCCGACGACGACGTCCGCTACGAGCGCCCCGAGCTCGGCCGGCTCGCGCGCCGCCTCGGCTCGGCTCACCTCGTCGTGCCGCAGAACTACTTCGACCCGTTGCCGTGGCACGCCCGCTGGGATACCGCCCGCACCCTGCTCAACCGGATCGCGACCGGCGACTCCGAGTTCCCGGCCGGCGACTTCCCCGGCACGCTCGCCGTCCGCAAGGGCTTCTTCGTCGAGATCGGCGCCTACGACGGCGACCTGATCTTCGAGAACCTCGAGCTGATGCGGACGTTCCGCGCCGCCGGCGGCACGGTCGACGTCGCGCTCGACCTCTTCGTCCGCCGGCTGCCGCCGGATGCGGACCACTTCCTCTCCCAGCGCGTGCGCCAGGCCTACGACGACTTCGCGATCCCGCCGCGGATGGCCGCGTGGCTCTCGATCTGGCCGCTGGTCGCGGGGCTCGCCGCGCGGCGGCGCTGGGCGGGGATCGGCGCCCTCGCCGGGGCCTCGGCGCTCGTCGCCGAGGCGGGACGCCGTCGCGCCGGGGGCACGGCCGTCTATCCGGCGAGCGGCTCGCTGCTCGCTCCCGCGTGGATCGCCGAGCGCGCGACCTGCGCCTGGCTCGCCGCGGCGCAGAAGCTGCGCGGCGGCACGACCTACAACGGCGGCACGATCTCCCGCTCGGCGACCCCGGCCCGCGAGCTGCGCCGCCGCTACCGCGAGGCGGAGCTCTCGGCCGTGAAGCGCACCGACTTGTGAGTGCCGTCGCAGAACGGCTTGGTCGCCGAGCGGCCGCAGCGGCAGAGCGCGATCGTCTTGCGCCGCGTATCGATTGCGTTGCCGTCCTGGTCGAGGACCTCGAAGTCGCCCCGAATCAGGTACGGGCCATTTCGGTACGGGGTTATCGACGCCGGAGTCACCGTCGCTGTGTACCCAAGAGGGGGACGAAGCTCACATCGCCGGTCGGCTAGGGTCTCGCCCGTGTCCGCGATGACCCTGCACACGAACGCCGGCCCGATCGAGGTCGAGCTCTTCGACGACGACGCCCCGAAGACGGTCGAGAACTTCCGCAAGCTCGCCGGCGACGGGTTCTACGACGGGCTGATCTTCCACCGCGTGATCCCCGACTTCATGATCCAGGGCGGCTGCCCGGAGGGCACGGGCACCGGCGGCCCCGGCTACACGTTCGAGGACGAGTTCAACGACAACAAGATCGTCCGCGGGGCGCTGGCGATGGCCAACGCCGGCCCGAACACCAACGGCTCGCAGTTCTTCATCGTCACCACCGACGCGGCGCCGTGGCTCGACGGAAAGCACACCGTCTTCGGCCGGGTCACCGACGGCATGGACGCGGTCGACGCGATCGAGGGCACGCAGACCGGCCCCGGCGACAAGCCGGCCGAGCCGCAGACGATCGAGCGCGTCGAGCTCTCGGACTGACCCGGTGGGCCTGTTCGACCGGCTCCGGGGCATGGGCCGCGCGGCCGGGGGCGACCTGCACCCCGACGGCGTCGCCGAGGTCCACGTTCACGACCCGCGCTTCGAGGACTGGGAGACGGTCAAGGAGTTCGGCGAGCTCGAGACCGCGCGCGCCTGGCGCCAGCAGCTGACCGACAACGGGATCGAGGCCGCGCTGACCGCGGACTCGGAGCCGAACAAGTGGGGGATCGGCGACATCTTTCTCCAGGTGCCTCCGGGCAAGTGGAGCGAGGCCGAGGAGCTGCTCGGCAACTACGAGTAGAGGCGGGTACTTGAGGCGGGGTATTTGATGCTGGGCCCGTTCGGGCGCGTCGCTCCCGAGACCCGCCGCCGGATCCTCTGGATCTCGGGAGCGGTGACCCTGGCAGTCGGGTTGTTCCTCGCGTTCCAGGACACGCGGATCAGCGCCGACGGCGGGCCGGGGATCATCCCGTTCGAGTTCGCCGGCACCGAGCAGCGCGCGCTCGAGATCCTCGGCGACTGGAGCGATGCGGGTGAGGACGCGGCACGGGTCTCGCTGTTCGTCGACTACTCCTACCTCGTCGCCTACGCGATCTTCCTCTCCGCGGCCTGCGCGGCGGTCGCCGAGCGGCTGCGGCGGCGCGGCAGGGAGTCGCTGGCGGCGGCCGGCGGCGCCGGCCGGGTGGCTGCCGCTGCTCGCCGCCGCGTTCGACGCGATCGAGGACGCGGCCCTGCTCGCGGTCCTCGACGGCCACACGGCGACCTACCCGCGGATCGCGGCGATCGCGGCGGGGATCAAGTTCCTCGCGGTCGCCGGCGCGGTCGCCTATCTCATCGTCGGGCTACTGTCCCGGCGGTGAACACCGACGGCGAAGGCTGGATCGAGCACGAGCGCCCGCGCGTGGCGCCCGGCACCGGGCGCGAGCTCGGGCTCTTCGCTCGCCTCTACCTGCCGATCGTCCGCAGGGCGTCGAAGGGCCGGACCGTGAACATCTTCGCGACCCTCGGCCGCCAGAAGCGGCTCTTCCGGCCCTGGCTCTTCTTCGCGATGCGGCTGATGCCGTTCGGGAGCCTGCCCCGCGACGAGGCCGAGCTCGTGATCCTGCGCACGGCGGTCAACTGCCGGGCCCGCTACGAGTGGGAGCAGCACCAGGCGCTCGCGCGCCGCGCGGGGCTCAGCGACGAGGACGTCGAGCGCGTCCGCGAGGGCGCCGGCGCCGAGGGCTGGAGCGAGCGCCACGCGGCGATCCTCGCCGCGGTCGACGAGCTCCACAGCGACCGCGTGCTCTCCGACGAAGCCTGGGAGCGGGCGGCGAAGCACCTCTCCGAGGAGCAGATGCTCGAGCTCTGCATGCTCACCGGCCACTACGAGATGCTCGCGATGACCCTCAACAGCGCCGGGACGCCGCTCGACAAAGGCCTCGCTCGGTAGCTCAGGCCGCGAGCGACTTGCGCAGCGCTGTCTGGGCGTCGGTGGTCACGGCTTCGGGATCGGCCCGGGTGCGCTCGATCAGGCCGATCGCGGTCAGGGCGAGGAAGGGGAAGAGCGAGACGAGGAAGAGGTCGTCCATCGATCGATCGATCTCCCCGCTGCGCTTGCCGCGCGCGATCGCCGCGAGCAGCGGTGCGGCGGTCGCCGCCTCGTCGGCGAACAGGCCGCGCTCGGTCCGCGGCGCGAGCGCCACCACCCGGTAACGGGACCCGAGCGCGATGCTCTCGCCGAGCGCCTCGCAGATCGCCGGCACGACCTCGCCCCGCTCGGGCAGCCGCTCGAGGATCGCCCGGGCCTCGGCGAGCCCGGCGCGCTGGATCTCGGCGAGCAGCTGCTCGCGGCCGTCGAAGTGGCGGTAGAGCGTCACGCGGCTGAGCCCTGCGGCGTCGGCGATCTCGCGCATCGAGGCCTCGGGGCGGTCGGCGAGCACCCCCGCCGCGACCTCGACGATCCGCTTCGCGTTGCGGGCTACGTCGGCGCGCGGCGCGGGCTTCTCGGCTGTTGTCGCTGTCGGCATTCTGCTAATCTGATACATGACTGTAACACTTCTCGCTCGACCTCTTTTGTCCGCCACCGCCACCGAAACCTCACGCACCGCGTCCGCAGCGGACACCGACGAGGGCTACTTCCCCGCCGCGACCTCGGTCCTCCGCCACGTCCACTCGCAGCGCGCGGTCGGCCTGCTGTTCGGCCAGCGGGCGCTCGCGATCGGGGCGATCAACCCGCTCAACTACATCGGCACCGCGACCCACACCTGGGCCCGGGCGACGCCGTTCCAGCGCCTCGCCCACACCGGCAAGATGTTCGAGACGATCTTCTTCGGCTCGCGGGCGGAGGCCGACGCGGTGCTCGGCGCGGTCGAGCGCATGCACGGCAAGGTCCACGGCGAGCTTCCCGAGGACGCCGGCAACTACAGAGCCGGCACCCCCTACTCGGCCTTCGACCCCGAGCAGATGCTGTGGACGATCGCGGTCAGCGCCGACTCGGCGCGGACGTTCTACGAGCTGCTGATCGGCCCGCTCTCCGATGACGAGCGCGACGCGTTCTGGCTCGACTACGTGCGCTTCGGCGAGCTCTTCGGGATGCCGCGCGAGGTCGCGCCGGGCTCGCACGCCGAGTTCACCGAGTACATGCGCGAGCGGATCGAGGGCCCGGACGCCCACCTGACCGACGAGGCGCGGATCCTCGGCAGGGCGATCATGTTCCAGATCCCGACCCCGGCCGCGCACCGCCCGGCGATGCGGGTCCACAACCTGCTCGTCCTCGGCAGCCTGCCGCGGCGGATCCGCGAGCTCTACGGGCTTCGCCTCAGCCCGCGGCAGGCGACGGCGTTCCGGGCGACGGCCGCGGCGCTCCGCCGCGCGCGAGCGGTGACCCCGGGGCGCGTGCGCTCGGGCCCGAACACGATCTTCTTCGATCTCGTCGCCAAGACCGAGCGCTCCTGGGCCGAGCGCGGTCAGCCGATCCCGGGAGCCTTCCCCGACGCATAGTTCTCGCTCGCTCGTACTCCCAGGGGGTGTGAACGCCCTGCGTAGCGGGTATTCCGCCCGCGACGGGTAGGAGGAGAGGAGAAACAACATGGAGCACCAGTACCCCGTCGGCATCTCGCCTGCGTTGAGGCGAATCGTTGCCCTCGCCGTCGTCGTCGCGCTCGTCGGAGCCCTCGCGGCTGCGTCATCTGCCCGCGCCGAAGACAACTACGTATCGCTCGGCGACTCGTACGTCGCCGGCCCGTTCATCCCCGATCCGGTCCTGCCGATCGGCTGCCTCAAGTCCTCCAACAACTACCCCCGCCTCGCTCGAGCCGGGATCGGCTTGCCGCTTCGCGATCCGAGCTGCAGCGGCGCGAAGACGAACCACATGACGAGCCAGCAGAACGTCGATCCCGACGGCCCGAACCCGCCCCAGTTCAACTCGCTGGCCGCGGACACGAGGGTCGTCTCGCTGACGATCGGCGGCAACGACATCGGATTCTCGGAGATCGCCCAGAGCTGCATCACCTGGAACCCGTTCGGCTCCCCGTGCCGCAACAGGTACATCGTCAACGGGGTCGACACGATCAGCCAGCGGATCAACGCCACGTCGCCGTTGGTCGACGCGGTCTTCGACGGGATCAGGGCTCGCGCGCCGCAGGCGCGGGTCTTCGCCGTCGACTACCCGGCGATCTTCCCCGAGACCGGCAACGGCTGCTTTCCCCAGATGCCGATCTCATACAGCGACGCCCCGTACCTGCGCGCCAAGCAGCGGGAGCTGAACCAGATGGTCGCGAACCAGGCCGCCGCGAACGGCGCCCGGCTCGTGAGCTGGTACCAGGCATCGATCGGTCACGACGCCTGCAAGGGCTCCTCGACCCGCTGGGTCGAGCCGCTCGTGCCCGGCAACGGCGCCGCGCCGATCCACCCGAACCGCGCCGGGATGCAGGGCGCGGCCAACGCGCTCGTCGGAGCGGTCAACTCGGGCTGACACATCTCTGGAGGCCGGGGAGCGGCGTTACGGCCGCTCCTCGGCCACCTTCTCGCCTTCGAGGAACCAGATCCGGCGGCCGTCGGGGTAGATCGCCGCCGGACCGTCCTCGCGGTGGCGCAGGCCGTTCAGGTACCACTTCTCGGTCCCGTTCACGTACTCGCACGCGGGAGCGCCGACCCGGTGGCGGACGCCGTCGCGATACCACTTGGTCGAGCCGTTGGCGTGGATCACGGCCGGGCCGTCCTCGCGGTGAAGCCGCCCGTGGCGGAACCACTCCTCGCGCCCGCCGGGGAAGACCCGCGCCGGGCCGTCCTCGCGGTGCAGCTCACCATCGCGGTCGAGCCACTCGACCACCCCGTCGCCGCGGACCGCCTTTTCGACTTCCTCCGGCACAGGCGCTGGATACCCGGCTCCCGCGCGCTCTAGCCTTGGGTCGATGAGGCGCCTCGTCCCCGCCGTCTGCGCCGCCGGCGCGCTGGCGCTGGCTCACGCCGCGACGGCGACCGCGGCCAATATCACCGAGAGCGCGAGCGCCGGCGTCGTCACCGCCCAGCTCGGCTACGAGAAGGCGCGATCGAGCTACTCGGGGGCGACGGTGACGATCTTCCGCAACGGATCGATCGTCCTCGAGGAGACCCTGCCCGAGCCGTGCGAGGCCTGCAGCGCCGGTCCCGCGTACAAGGGCCGCCGCAGCTCCGTCCAGATCCTCCAGCTCGACTCGTCTCCCGAGCCCGAGGTCGTCGTCGACCTGTTCAGCGGCGGCGCCGACTGCTGCTTCTACTCGCGGATCTACAACCACGCCCCGTCGATCTCGACCTACGTCGGCCTGACCCAGCATTGGCTCGACGTCGGCTACCGCTTGATCGACCCGGAGCGCGACGGGCTGCCCGAGTTCCGCAGCGCCGACGCGCGCTTCGCGTTCGAGTTCGGGGCCTTCGGCGCGGGCTCGTTCCCGCCGCGGGTCTGGCGCTTCAGCGGCGGCCGGATGATCGACGTCACGACCTCTTACCCGGTGACCGTGCGCGGGCACGCCCGGCGTCAGCTCCGCGCTTACCGGCGGCTCAAGGGGCGCGCCAACGTGCGCCCGGTGCTCGCGGCGATCGCCGCCGACCGCTGCCTGCTCGGCCGCTGCGCCGGAGGGCTCAGGTTCGCAAAGCTGGCGAGCCGGCGGGGCTATCTGATGCCGGACGCGGAGTTCTTCGCCCCGACCGGAAAGCAGTTCCTGAGCCAGCTCCGCCGCTTCCTGCGCCAGACTGGATACCGCTAGGCCGCTCGCGCTGGACGGCTGACGTTCGCGCTCGCCGCCGAGGCGGCCGGGGCCGCGGCCGAGGCGCTGCAGCTCGTCCAGCAGAAGAACAAGCTCCAGCTCCAAGCCGCGAACGCCAAGACCGAGGCGGCGGAGCTCGAGACCGAGAAGCAGCAACTCGAGGGACTCCAGGAGCAGGCCCAGACCCAGCAGCAGCAGGCCGAGAAGCTGAAGAAGACGATCACCGCCGAGCTGACGGCGGCAGGCGGCGACGAGCGCGGCACCGACCCGCGGCTGGTCGCGCTCCAGGACGCGCTCGGCGCGACGATCGGCGTCGAGCTCGTCTCGCCCCCGCAGATCAACAAGGACGGCCACGCGGCGATCTTCAGCGTCATCGCGACGACGAGGCCCGCGGACGAGAAGACCGCGGAGCTCGTGACGACGATCCGCGAGTACGTGATCCCGCAGTCGACCGCGGGCGACGACGCGGACGCCCACGTAGGTGGCCAGACCGCGAGCTACGTCGATCTCGCGGCGGGGATCTCGGACCGGCTCGGGCTCGTGATCGCGATCGTCATCCTGCTCGGCTTCATCGTTCTGATGACGGCCTTCCGCTCGGTCGTGATCCCGGCGCAGGCCGCGCTCGCCAACGTCGCGACGGTGATCGCGGCCTTCGGCGTCGTCACCGCCTGCTTCCAGTGGGGCTGGGGGCTCGGCCTCGTCGGCCTCGACACCTCGAGCGGCGACGACCCGATCGCCGGCTTCGTGCCGCTGATCATGTTCGCCGTCCTCTTCGGGCTTTCGATGGACTACCAGGTGTTCCTGATGAGCCAGATCGAGCACCACCGCGCCAGTGCGCGGTCGAACCGCGAGGCGATCGCGGCAGGGCTCGCGACCGGCGGCCGCGTGATCTCGGCCGCCGCGCTGATCATGATCGCGGTCTTCGGCAGCGGCGATCGCGGTGCTCGTCCTGGCGCCGGCGCTGCTCGTGCTCGCCGGCGACGGCGTGGGCTGGATGCCGAAGTGCGCCGAGCGCGTCCTGCCGCGGATCGACATCGAGGGCGCGTCGATCGAGGGCGGGTCGAAGCCGAAGAAGGAGCCGGCCGCGAAGCGGCCGAAGCGCGACAGCCTCCGGCTCCAGGAAGGCTCGCTAGGCGGGCTCGGCTTCGGCCTCGGCGCGGGCGCCGGCCCAGCGAACCGGGTCGGAGCCCTCGATCCGCTCGGCCTCGCCGAGCAGCGCCAGATGGTCGAGGTAGGCGAGCGCCATCTGCAGCCCCCACGCGGTGTTGGCCGGGTTGAGGTTCTCGGGCCCGATCATCTCGACCGCGGTCTCGAAGACGGTCTTCTCGCCGCCGGCGATCGCCGCGCGCACCCTGCCGAGCTGCTCATCGACCTGGCGCCTGTTCTCGGCGACCTTCGCCCTGACGTCGCGGAACGGCCGCCCGTGCCCCGCGAGGCAGAGGCCGACGTCGAGCCGCTCGACCTCCTCGAGCCCGCCGAGGAACTCGCCGACCGGGTCCGGGGTGTGTCCGTGGTCGAAGAACAGCGAGACGCGGCCGAGGACGTGGTCTCCGGAGATCAGCAGCTTGCGCTGAGGCTGGTGGAGGACCACGTGCGACGGCGCGTGGCCCGGCGTCAGGTGGACGCTCCAGGAGCCGAGCCCGGTCTCGACCTCGACCCCGGGGAGGAGGTCGCGGTCGGGATCGGGGAGCCCCTCGATCCCGGTCTCGGCGCCGCGGCGCATCTTCTCGTAGAGCTCGAGCCCGGCCGCAGGGACGCCGCTCTGGCGCGCGACCTCGATCCGTGCGTCGAGCGCCGCGTCGGGGTCCTCGGCGAGCCCGCGGACGTGGCCCCAGGCCGGGTGGACCCAGACCTCGCAGCCGGCGGCCTCGGCGATCGGCGCCGCGAGCCCGAAGTGGTCGACGTGCGCGTGGGTGCAGACGACGAGCCGGACGTCGCCGAGCGCGAAGCCTGCCTGCCCGAGGGCCTGGGAGAGCAGCGCCAGCCGCCCCTCTCCCCCGATCCCGGTGTCGAAGAGGACGATGCCGCCGTCGGGGCTGCCGTCCTCGTTCCCGATCGCCCAGGCGTTTCCGTGCGGGACCCCGGGCCAGGGCAGCGGCAGACGGAGGCGCCAGACGCCCGGGAGCACCCGGTCGGCGCGCGGCGTGACGGGGCGGTCGCGGCTCAACGCCGCACGGTCGCCCGGGTCGTCCCGCAGTAGTAGTCGATCGCGCCGGTCGCCTCGAGGTCGGCGAGCAGGATGGCTTCGATGTCGAGGATGACCTCGATCCGGTCGCTGACCACCCGCCCGCCGCCCGGCAACTCGTCCTGCCAGGAGACGCCGAAGTCGTGGCGATTGACCTCGGTGCGGCCCTCGAAGCCGATCCTCCGCATCGAGCCCTTGTTCTCCTCGCCCTCCCACCACGGGGTCTCCCAGGCGCCCTGGTAGGTGACGTCGAACGGGACCTCCTTGGTGACGCCGCGGATCGTGACCTCGGAGGTGGCGCGGAACGCGGTGTCGCCGGCGCGCTCGACGAGCCGGCCCTTGAAGCTGATCTCGGGGTGGCTCTCGACGTCGAAGAAGTCGGCGGAGCGCAGGTGCTCGTCGCGGTTCGGCTCTCCCGTCCAGAGCTTGCGGGCGTCGGCGCGGCCCTCGAAGGTCGCCTCCTGCCAACTCTCCCAGTCGAACTCGAGCTCCCCGTGGACGTCCTTGAACGCGCCGCGGACCCAGGTGACCATCATGTGCCGGGCCCGGAACTCGATCGAGGTGTGGCCGGGCTCGAAGATCCAGGTCGCCATGGCTCCGACATTACCCAACCCCAGATGAGCTACCTGCTCGCGCCCGATTCCTTCAAGGGGAGCTTCGACGCCGCGGCGGTCGCCGAGGCGCTCGCCCGCGGCGTCCGCGCCGGCGGCGGCGAGGCGGTGACCCGCCCGGTCGCCGATGGTGGCGAGGGGACCGCCGCGATCCTGCTCGAGCGGCTCGGCGGCGGCTGGCACGCGGTCACCGCGAGCTCGCCGCTCGGCGAACCCGTCGCGGCGCGCTTCGCGCTGCTCGGCGACGGTGAGACCGCGGCGCTCGACGTCGCCTCGGCCTCGGGGCTGTCGCTCGTCGACCCGGAGCGCCGCGACGCCGAGGCGGCGAGCAGCCGCGGCACCGGCGAGCTGATCGCAGCGGCGATCGCCGCCGGCGCGACGCGCGTGCTGGTCGGAGCCGGCGGCAGCGCGACGACCGACGGCGGCGCCGGCGCGATCGAGGCGATCGAGGAGGCGGGCGGTATGGGCCCGGCCGGGCTCATTGTGCTCTGTGACGCGAGCGCGAGCTTCGAGCGGGCGGCGCCGGTCTTCGCTCCGCAGAAGGGCGCCGACGCCGCGGCGGTCGAGCGGCTCGCGGCGCGCCTCGACGCGCTCGCCGGGGGTCTGCCGCGCGACCCCCGCGGGGTGCCGATGACCGGCTGCGCCGGCGGGCTCTCGGGCGGGCTCTGGGCCGCTTTCGGCGCCGATCTGCGCCCGGGGGCGGAATACGTGCTCGACGCGGTCGGCTTCGACGAGCTGCTCGGCGGGGCCGCGGCGGTGATCGGCGGCGAGGGGCGGGTCGACGAGCAGAGCCTCGGAGGCAAGGTCGTCGGCGAGATCGCCCGCCGCTGCCGCGCTGCGGGCGTCCCGTTCCACCTCGTCGCCGGCGAGGACGGGCTCGACCGCGAGGCGAGCGAGCGGCTCGGCGCCGCCTCGGTCGAGGTCGCGACGACTCTCGAGCAGATCGAGGCCGCGGCGGAGCGGGTGGTCAGGTCGGTCTGAGGATCGCGAGGTCGGCGCGCTCGTCGACGAGCAGCTCGCGGTCGAGCAGCTCGGCCCATAGCCCGGCGGTGCGGCGCTCGGCGGGCCGCGAGACGTCATCGAGGAAGACGACCGCGTCCGGCGCCAGCAGCTCGGCGAGCGTGAGCGCCGGGGCGCGGACCAGCAACTCCGGGCGGTCTCCCGCCGGGGGCCCGTCGACGACCAGGAGATCGAACGGCGCCGCAACCGCCTCGCGGACCAGGGCCTCCTCGTACCAATCGGGCGGGTACTCAGCCGCCGGGAGGACGAGCGGGGGCTCGGGGGCCGGGACGCTCAACGGCGCGACCGCGATCCGCGCCGTCGACTCGAGCCCTTCGGCCGCCAGCAGCTCCGCCACCTTCTCGGCCCAGGCGGGATCGTGCTCGACCGCGACCAGCGAGCCGCCGGGCTCGCGCAGCGCCCGCGCGGCGAGCACGCTCGAGACCCCGGCGCCGAGCTCGAGCACCCGCGGCGCCTCGCGGCGCGCGATCTCGGCGACGATCTCCTCGACCGCGGTCGGGCGCATCGCCCAGTCGCTCCACGGCAGCGCCGAGGGATCTCGCTCGCCGAGCCGCTCGAGCGCGGCGCGGTCGGCGTCGCTCCAGCGCGATGGGCCTTCGGCGCTCATCACGCGAGCCTAGACTCACCGGGATCGGGATGGAGCGCAATGGAGCCCACCAGAACGGAGCCGGATCCGGCCCCTCGGTCGCCGTCGTCGGCGGCGGCTTCGGCGGGATCGGCGCGGCGGTGATGCTGCGCCGCGCCGGCTACTCCGACGTCACCGTGTTCGAGCGCGGCGAGCGGGTCGGCGGGGTCTGGAACCACAACACCTACCCCGGCGCCGCCTGCGACGTCCCGTCGCACTTCTACGAGTTCTCGTTCGCGCCGAACCCGCGCTGGTCGCGCCGCTACGCGCCCCAGGCCGAGATCCAGGCCTACATCGAGCGCGTCGCGAGCAACCACGGGGTACTCGAGCGGGTGCGAACCGGCACCGAGGTCACGAGTGCGGCCTGGGACGAGGATCGCGCCAAGTGGAGGCTCGAGACGAGCGCTGGACCGCACGAGGCCGACCTGCTGATTCCCGCCTGCGGCCAGCTCTCGGTCCCGGTTGTGCCGCCGATCCCCGGGCTCGACGTCTATGGCGGGCCCGCCTTCCATACCGCCGAGTGGCGCCACGACGTCGATCTCGCGGGCAAGCGCGTCGCGGTGATCGGGACCGGCTGCAGCGCGATCCAGGTAGTGCCGGCGCTCCAGCCGGTCGCCGAGCGGATCGACGTCTACCAGCGCTCGCCCGGCTGGACGTCGCCGCGGATGGACTTCGAGTACTCCGAGCGCGCCAAGCGGCTGTTCGAACGCTTCCCGGTCCTGCAGCGGATCGACCGCAGGATCGTCTACGGCTCCCACGAGCTCGCGGCGCTGGGAATGACCCGCCACCCCTGGATCCTGCGCGCGTTTCGCGCCATCGGCGAGCGCCAGATCAAGAAGGCGATCGCCGATCCGGAGCTGCGGGCCAAGGTCACCCCGAGCGACGACATCGGATGCAAGCGCGTGATGGTGACCGACGACTGGTATCCGGCGCTGACCCAGGAGAACGTCGACCTCGTCACCGACCGGATCGACGAGCTGACCGCGGACGGAATCCGCACCGCCGACGGCACCGAGCGCCCCGCCGACGCGGTCGTGCTCGCGACCGGCTTCGCTTCGCACGACTTCGTCGCCCCGATGCGGATCAGCGGCGCCGGCGGTCGTGATCTCGAGGCCGAATGGGCTGATCTGCCGCGCGCCTATCTCGGCATCACCGTGCCGGGGTTCCCGAACATGTTCCTGCTCTATGGGCCGAACACCAACGGCGGCAGCGGCTCGGTCGTCAACACGATCGAGTGCGCGATGGGCCACGTGCTCTCCACGCTCCGCCTGATGCGCCGCGCCTCGGCCCGGCGAATCGAGGTCCGCCGCGACACCGCGGAGCGCTTCGACCGCGAGCTGCGCGCGCAGCTCGAGGGCTCGGTCTGGCACACCGGCTGCACCAACTGGTACGTCGACGAGAACGGCAACGACCCGAACCAGTGGCCGTGGACCTGGTCCGAGTACCGGCGCCGAACCGAGAAGGTCGCCCCGGGCGCCTACGCGCTCGAGGCCCGTTCGCCCGCTGCGGTCAGATGAGCTCGGAGAGCTCGGGGATGTGGCGGCGGATGTGTTCGCCGATCGTCTCGCGGACCCAGGTCTGGGTCTCCGAGTCGGCCATCCGGTAGCGGCCGAGGAGCATCGCCTGGTCGTCGAGCGGCAGCCCGGCGATCTCCCAGTCGACAGCGAGGCGCTCGAACAGCATCTCGGTCCTCCGCCGCCAGACGTCGTCGACGGTCGAGGCGGCGACAGTTCCCTCCGCCTTGGCGATCTTGGCGATCGTCCGCGGGCTGAGCTCGCTGCGCAGGGTGAGCACGTTCCCCTCCGCGTCGCGGTAGGCCTCGGTCGGGACCTCGCGCCGCTTGCGCCTCCGCTTCGCCACTACCTCGCCACTACTCCGGCCGGACCTTGCCCTCGCGCCACTGGCGCGCGAACGGCAGCCGCCACTCGTTCGGCGCGACGAGATCCTCGATCGACTCGGGGCCGTAGGAGCCCGGCGCGTAGGGCTGGACCGGCGGCGGGTTCTCGAGCAGCGGCGCCGAGATCTCCCAGAGGCGCTCGATCCCGTCGGCGGTCGTGAACAGCGTGTGGTCGCCGGCCATCGCGTCGCGGATCAGCCGCTCGTAGGCCTCGAGCGTGTCGCTCGCGTGCTCGACCTCGTGCAGCGAGAACTGGAGGCTCGCCTTGTCGAGCATCATCCCCGGGCCCGGGCGCTTGCCGTAGAAGGAGAGCGAGAGCCGGCCCGACTCGTCGAGGTCGAAGGTCAGGTGGTCGGGCCCGAACTCGCCGACGCCGGAGCCCGACGGGAACATGCTCTGGGGCGGCTCGCGGTAGGCGATCGAGATGATCCGCGAGCCCTCCCCCATCTGCTTTCCGGTCCGCAGGTAGAACGGGACCCCGGACCAGCGCCAGTTGTCGACCTCGCAGCGCAGCGCGACGAAGGTCTCGGCGTTTCCGGGGTAGCCCTCGTACTGGCCGCGCACGACCCGCTCGGGCTCGATCGGCTGCAGCGAGCGGAAGACCTTGTTCTTCTCCTCGGTGATCGCGCGCGGCTCGAGCGCCGTCGGCGGCTCCATCGCGACGAAAGCGAGGATCTGGAGCAGGTGGGTGACGACCATGTCGCGGTAGGCGCCGGTCGCCTCGTAGAACTCGGCGCGGTCGCCGACGTCGAGGGTCTCGGGGACGTCGATCTGGATGTGGTCGATGTGGTCGCGGTTCCAGATCGGCTCGAAGAGACCGTTGGCGAATCGCAGGACGAGGATGTTCTGGGCCGCCTCCTTGCCGAGGAAGTGGTCGATGCGGAAGATCTGCTTCTCGTCGAAAACCTCGTGGACGGTCTCGTTCAAGGCGACGGCGCTCGCGAGGTCGGTGCCGAACGGCTTCTCCATGATGATCCGCGCGCGATCGACCAGGTCCGCCTCGCCGAGCAGCCGCACGACCGGCCCCGCCGCCGAGGGCGGGACGCTCAGGTAGTGGAGCCGGCGCGTCCCCTCGCCGAGCTCGCTCTCGGCCTTGGCGACCGCGGCGGCAAGGCCCTTCGCGCCGGCCTCCTGGCCGACGTAGGTCAGCCGCCGCTCGAACTCCGGCCACGCCTGCTGGTCGAGCTCGTCGCGGGCGAACTCGCCGCACGCCTCGCGGGCGAGGCTGCGGAACCCTTCGTCGTCGAGCTCCTCGAGCGAGGTCGCGACGACGCGGAAGTCGGGCAGCAGCTCCGCCTCGCTCAGATGCAGCAGCCCCGGCAGCAGCTTGCGCCGCGCGAGGTCGCCGGTCGCGCCGAAGAGCACGATCACGTGGGGATCGAGAGCCGGCTTGGTCTCGGGGGCCGGCTCGATCGGCGGGTGGGCGGGCATCGGCGGACAATACGCTCCCGGGGTGGAACCGACCGTCGCCCCGATCGACCCCGGGCGCGCGCCCGAGGCCGCGGACGCGATCGCCGCCGGCTTCCTCGACAACGAGATCTGGGAGTGGATCCTGCCCGGCGGGTGGCGGAGGCTGCGGATGCTGCGCCGCCACTACCGGATGATGATCCGCCGCGTCTACATTCCCCGCGGCGGCGCCTGGATGACCGGGGACGGGGGCGCGGCGGCGCTCTGGTTCCCTCCCGGCACCTACGCGCTGAGCGCGAGGGAGTGGTTGACGCAGGCGAGGTCGCTGCTGCCGCTCGGCGCCACCGGGTTGCGCCGCGCCGCCCGCATGGACGCGCTGGCCGCCTCCCACCACCCGCGCGAGCCGCACTGGTACCTGAACACGATCGCCGTCCGCCCCGAGCTCCAGCGGCGCGGCCACGGCTCGGCGCTGATGGCGCCCGTGCTCGAGCGGATCGACGCCGAGGGTCTGCCCGCCTATCTCGAGACCCAGCGCGAGTCCAACGTCCCCTACTACCGCCGTTTCGGCTTCGAGCCCCGCGAGCCGATCTCGCTCCCGGACTCGCCGCCGGCCTGGCCGATGTGGCGCCCGGCGCGGGCGCCGGGCTAGGCCTCGCGGATCCCGAAGCGCCAGTAGAGCCGCCGCAGCGGCTTCGGCGCCCACCAGTTCCACTCGCCGAACATCTGCATCAACGCCGGCACGAGCAGCGCGCGGACGATCGTCGCGTCGAGGATCACGCCGACCGCGATCCCGATCGAGATCTGCTTCATGAAGAACACCGAGCTGACCCCGAAGGCGAGGAAGACCACGGCGATCATCAGCGCAGCGGCGCTGATCACGCGGCCGGTACGCCCGATGCCGATCGCGACCGCGTCCTCGTTCGAGGCGCCGAGATCGCGCTGCTCCTTGATCCGCGCCAGGACGAGCACGGCGTAGTCGGTCGCGAGCCCGAAGGTGACCGCGAACAGGAAGACGAGGCTGACGGTCTCGATCGCGGCCGGGCCCTCGTAGCCGTAGGGGGCGTCGAGCCAGCCCTCCTGGAAGGCGAGCACGACGATCCCGAGCGTCGCCGCGAGAGTCAGCGCGTTCATCAGCAGCGTCTTGAGCGGCAGGACGACCGAACCCGTGAGCAGGAAGAGCAGGATCAAGGTGCTGATCACGACGAGGCCGACGACGAGCGGCACGTGCGACATCAGGCTGTCCTTGAGGTCGATGAAGCGGGCGGTGTTGCCCGACGCCAGGACCTCCGCGCCCGCGGGTGGAGGCAGCTCGCGGATCTCCTCGACCGCGTCCTGAGAGGGGCCGCCGAGCGCCTTGTCGGCGGGCGAGAAGTTCGCGTAGGCGACGCTCCCCGACGCGCGCGTGAACGGGGTGCCGCCCTCGATCCCCTCGACCGCCCCGATCCGCTCGCCGAACCGGGCGAGCTGCGCGTCGCTCGTCCGGCCCTCGACCGTGATCGTCACCGCCTCGGTGACGCTGCGGGGGTAGTGCTGCTCGACGTACTGGTTGGCGTCGTAGGACGGCAGGCCCGGCGGCACGGCCTGCGCGCTCGGCCCCGTGAGCGTCGTCATCAGCAGCGGCGAAGCGGCCGCCAGCAGCACCCCGGCGCTGAGGACGGCGA
This sequence comes from uncultured Solirubrobacterales bacterium, assembly GCA_963817065.1. Classification (GTDB taxonomy): domain Bacteria; phylum Actinomycetota; class Thermoleophilia; order Solirubrobacterales; family 70-9; genus CAWFMO01. Next base: position 311,992 of record CAWFMO010000001.1, on the reverse strand, counting down.
TGATCACCGGCCGGCGCATGACGCCGCGCGCGAGCCTGTTCCAGGCGCCCGAGTCGTCGGAGACCGCGGGCCCGCGGCGGATCGAGAGCGCGTCGATCCGCTCGCCGAGCAGGGCGAGGAGCGCGCCGACCAGCAGGATCGAGATCAGGGCCGAGAGCACGCCGACCGCCGCGCCGGCGACCGCGATCGAATAGAGGAAGCGCTGCGGCATGAACGCCAGCGCCGCCATCGCGACCGCGACCGTGAAGCCCGAGAACAGCACGGTACGCCCGGCCGTCTGGAGCGTCTTTCGGTGCGCCTCGCGGCTGGGCCCGTCGCGGGCGAGCTCCTCGCGGTAGCGCGAGACGAGCAACAGCGCGTAGTCGACCGCGAGCCCGAGGCTGAGCCCGGTCGCGATGTTGAGCGCGAACAAAGAGGTGTCGGTGAACTCCGACATCAGCCGGAGGACGAAGAACGAGCCGAGGATCGAGATCACCCCGATCACCAGCGGGATCGCCGCCGCGATCACGCCGCGGAAGACGATCAGCAGCAGGATCGCGAGGATCGGGAAGGCGATCAGCTCGGCCTTGGTCAGGTCCTTGCGGGTCTGATCGTTGACCTCGTTGAAGCTCGGCGCGAAGCCGCCCATCGCGACGTCGAGGCTCGAGGACTCGAGGATCGGCTCGACGTCCTCGGCGACGCGCCCGCCCTCGTCCTCGATGTCGGCCTCCGAGAGGTGGCCGGTGATCACGAGCGACTCGCCGTCCTTGGCGATCAGCGTCGCGCCGGCCGCCGGGTCGGTGAGCGGGCTGACGACCTTGCCGACGCTGCGCACCCGGCCGATCTCATCGCCGAGCCGCGCGACCTCCTTGCGGAGCGGCGCCCGCGTTGTGTCGATCACGCCGCCGTCCGGGTCGCGGACGACGACGACGAAGCCCGGCCCCGCGTCGTAGCCGAGCTGCTCCTGGAGCAGGCGGGTCGCCTCCTCGCTCTCCGACTTCGGGTCCGTGAACCCGGCGGCCTTGAGGTGGCTCTCGACGTCGGAGGCGAAGAAGGCCGCCGTCACCGCGAAGACGCCGACCGCGGCGAGGACCAGCTTCGGACGCTCCCACGTCAGGTTGGCGATCCACCCAAGCATCAGCGCCGACCCTATCGCGCTGGGTTGCATGAAGAAACGGCTTTGGCCGCTGTGTGTCCGATCTCACACAGCGGGCAGGGCGACGGCACCCGGGCGTTGAAACAGAACAGGATGGCTTCGCGCGTCTACGTGATCGAGCTCGAGCCGGCCGCGGGCCGGCGCCGCGACCCGCGCCTGCCCTGGGTCTACGTCGGCTCGAGCGCCCGCGGTCCCGAGGAGCGCTTCGAGCAGCACCGGCGCGGCTACAAGTCGGCGCGGCTGGTCAAGCGCTTCGCCCGCCGCCTGCGCCCCGACCTTTACGAGGACCTTCCGGCGTTCCGCGGCTCGCGCGCGGCCTGCGAAGCCGAGCGCGAGCGCGCCGAGGAGCTCGCGGCCTGCGGCTTCGTCGCCCACAGCGACGGCGTCTCCCACGGAAAGGGCTCGGGGATCTGGGAGGAATGGGGCGCCGAGCGGCTCGAGCGGATCTCGACCCGCTTCGACGCCGCCGCCGCCGAGCTCCGCGAATCGACCTTCGAGCCGGTCTCCGCGGACGAGTGCGCGCGGCTGCTGCACGGCGAGCGCGGCTTCTGGGTCGAGCGGCTGATCGACCAGCTCGATCCGCCGCCGGCCTACGGGCTCTTCGCCCACGTCCGGCTCGACGCGGTGCGCGAGCGGCTCGGCTCGCTAGTCCCCGGGTAGGCGCGGGAAGAGGAGCCGCGAGCCCTCGGGCCCGCCGACCTCGATCGTGTTCAGCCCCGGCAGCGTCGGCAGCGACGCGGCCGAACCGCCGAGCACGTGGAGACGGATCCGGTGCCCGGCCTTGAAGCGGTTGCCGGCCGGCCAGAGCTCGACCCGGTAGAGCCGCCGCTCGCCGATCGCCGTCGGGGTCTTGGCCGAGTAGTCGCCGTAGGGCTGGACGATCTCGCCTTCGGACGTCAGCGAGCGCGCATCGTCGACCCCGGGATAGGAGCTCAGCAGCCGCCCGCTCGTGATCGGATGCGCGGTGCCGTCGGGGTGGACATCGGAGACGACCGCCCAGATCGCGGTCTCGGGCGCCGTGCTCGCGAGCCGGAGCTCGAGACTCGCCGGGCCGGCGGCGAGCCAGTCGGACTCGAGCGGCGGGGTCGTATAGGTGAGGGAGAGCGGCTCGGCGAGCGCCATCTCGGTCAGCGTCGGCAGCGCGGTGGCGAGCGCGTTGAAGCCGAAGCCGCCGAGGATCGCGGTGTTGTGGGGATCGCTGCTGGTCGGAAGCGAGGGCAGCGCCGGGTAGGACTGCTGGACGGCGTCGGCGGGGCGCTCGGCGGCGAGCGACCCGTCGTTGAGCGAGCCGGACGTGAGGCTGCGCTCGGGGCTCAGCGCCAGCGACTCCCATTCGGTCTCCGGCGGCGGCCAATCCTCGGCGTCGCGGCGCACGAACTCACCTGCGAGCAGGTCCTCGCGGTCGCCGTCGGCGAGCCAGAGCTTGACCGGCGGGCCGTCCTCGACCCCGTTGTCGACCCCGCGCAGGTGGTGGTTCATCCAGGCGCGCGCCTCGCCGACGCCCGGGTCGACGCCGGCGGGAGAGCCGTCGTGGGCGCCGACCACGGTCAGCTCGGCGCCGTCGTCGCGCAGCTCCTTGAAGGCCTCGAAGGCCCCGCGCGACTCGACGTCGTAGAAGCCGTCGATCATCAGGATCGGCAGGTCGTTGGCGTCGCCGCGGAAGCCACGCTCGCGCCACCAATCATCGAGGCTCTGGTGGCTGAGCACGTCGAGCCCGGCGCCGAGGATGCCGGCGGAGGCGTCGAGGGCGGAGGCCGGGTTGCGCGCGAGGCGGTCGGCGCCCTGGGCCAGCGCCGGGGCGCCGATCAGCGCCAGCACGCCGGCGCCCGGGACGATGTTGCTGATCCCGCCCGGCGAGAGCAGGTCGCGGTAGAGCTCGAAGGTCCCGGACTTGAGGACCGCGGCGCGCACGCAGGGCAGCTCGAGATGGAGCGAGTTGTAGATCGTGATCGCGCTCGCCGAGAAGCCGTTGATGCCGAGGTTGCCGTCGCTGAACGGCTGGGCGCAAGCCCAGGCGAGGACCTCGGCGACGTCGGCCTGGGTCCGCGGCCCGAGCGCGTCGAAGCGCCCGTCGCTGTCGCCGGTGCCGCGGATCTGGACGAGCAGATGGTTGAACTCGGGCCCGGCGTCGAGCGAGCCGGTGTTGCGCCCGTAGGGGCTGAACTCGACGATCGTCGGCCGCGCGGCGATCGGCCCCTCGCCGGTCAGGGTCGTCTGCAGCGTCACCCCGTCCGAAGCGGCGACGCGAGCGTTCTCGGTGACCGGAGCCGACGCGGCCGACGACGGCACGGCCAGCACGGCCGCGACGGCGAGCAGTCCTCCCAAGGAGCGCCGAGTGCCCATCGCCGCGCATCCTAGACGGCGAGTCCGCGCCCGGCGGACTATTGTCGCCCGCGGATGGCGATCAACGACCTGACGGGGAAGAAGACGCTGATCACCGGCGCTGCCAGCGGAATCGGCCGCGCGACCGCGATCGCCGCGGCGGCCGAGGGCGCGAACCTCTTTCTCACCGACATCCAGGGGGAGCGGCTCGCGGAGGTGGCCGAGCAGATCAAGGGGAACGGCGGAACGGTGAGCACCGCGGCCGCCGCGGATGTCTCTGACCACGAAGACGTGGTCAGGCTCACCGACGAGATTCATGCAGGGCACGGCAGCATGGACGTGGTGATGAACATCGCCGGGATCTCGACCTGGGGATCGGTCGAGAACCTCGAGCACGAGCACTGGCAGCGCCTCGTCGACATCAACCTGATGGGCCCGATCAGCGTGATCGAGACCACGATGCCGCCGATGATCGAGGCCGGGCGCGGCGGGCACCTCGTCAACGTCTCCTCGGCCGCGGGCCTCTTCGGCTTCCCCTGGCACGCCGCATACAGCGCGACCAAGTTCGGCCTCCGCGGCGTCTCCGAGGTGCTGCGCTTCGACCTCGCTCGCCACGGGATCGGCGTCAGCCTCGTCGTCCCCGGCGGCGTGCGGACCCCGCTCGTCAACACGGTCGAGATCGTCGGCGTCGACCGCGAGACCCCGCGGATGAAGAAGATGATCGCGCTGTTCGAGAAGCGCGCCAAGTCCCCCGATAGCGTCGCCGCCTCGATCATCAAGGGGATCAAGAGGGGGCGCTACATGGTCTACACCTCGAACGACGTCCGCTTCGGCCACTTCGTCCAGCGCAAGTTCGCCTGGCCATACGAGTTTGCGATGCGCAAGGCCAACGACCGGATGGTCGCGGTGGCGCGCAGGTCGATGAGCTAGCCACCCGCGTCCGTATCGTCGAGCGGGCGATGCCGCTGCCAAGGCTCACCGACCACCATGTCCTCGAAGCCGCCCGCGGGCTCGCAGACGATGGCTACTGCCCGGCGCCGGAGCTGCTCGCCGCCCTCCCGCGCCGCAGCCACCGCGACCGGCGGCGGGCGTTGAAGCGCGCGGTCAACCACGGGCTGGTGACCGAGCGCCGCGGCCCCGACGGCGGGCTCCACGTCGCAGTGACGAGCGAGGGGTGGCGGGTGCTCCGCGAGGCGGCCTAGGCTCGACCGAGAGCGATCAGGAGAGGTCGGCGGGATCGAGGTTGCCGCCGGAGATGACCAATGCGACGCGCTCGTTCTTGGCGGGCCGGTAGGCGCCGCTGAGCAGGGCGGCGAGGGTCGCGGCGGAGGCCGGCTCACAGGCGACGCGGGCGCGGCGCCAGAGCTCGAGCTGGGCGGCGCGGATCGCCTCGTCGGTGACGAGCACGGATTCGTCGACCCAGCGCCGGGCGGCATCGAAGCCGTAGCGGCCCACCCGCGCGGCGCCGAGCGAGTCGGCGGCGATCCCGCCGACCTCGACATCGACCGGCCTCCCGGCGGCGAGGGCGGCGTGGAGGCTTGCGGTGCGCTCGGACTCGACCGCGACGACGCGCAGGTCGTCGCGATACCAGCTCGCGATCCCGCCGGCGAGCCCGGCGCCGCCGGCGGATACGACCACCGTGTCGAGCTCGGGGCGCTGCTCGGCGAGCTCGCGGCCGCAGGTGCCCTGGCCGGCGACGACCTCGGGCTGATCGAAGGCGTGGAGGAAGAGCGCGCCGCTCTCCTCGGCGCGGCGGCGGCTCGCGGCGAGGGCGTCGTCGTAGAAGGCTCCGCCGACCACGAGCTCGGCGCCGCCGTCGCGGACGCGATCGAGCTTCGCCGTGGGTGAGGACTCGGGGACGAAGATCGCCGCCGGCACTCCGAGCTGTTCGGCGGCGAGCGAGACGGCGGCGGCGAAGTTGCCGCCTGAGGCGGCGACGACGCCGGCCTCGGGGATCTCCGCCGAGAGCATCGCGTTCATGGTCCCGCGCCATTTGAACGAGCCCGAGAGCTGGTGCTGCTCGAGCTTCAGCGACAGTGCGCAGTCGAGCCCGAAGGCGCCCGGCTCGAGGTCGATGACCGAGGTGCGACGGGCGCGGCCGGCGATCCGCTCAGCGGCCTCGGCGATCTGCTCGCGGCTGATCGGTTCGATCGTGGTTGCGGCCTCCATGCCGGCGCTCACGCTACCGGTCGCGCCACCGAGTAAGCTCCGGAACGCTGCGGCGCCGCGCAAGGCGCTCGCTCAAACAACGGGAGAGGGAGGCACGGGTGGGTGCACGACACGGGGTCCGGCTGCTGGTGCTCGGGTCGGCGATCGCGGTGCTTGCGTCTGCCGGCACCGCCCAGGCAATCGACGTGACCACGATCGAGGACGAGTTCAACAACTCGCCCAGCAACACGGGTTGCTCGCTGCGCGAAGCCGTGCAGTCGGCGAACTCGGACACCGCGCACGGGGGCTGCACGACCGGGTTTGCCGGCTACGACCAAATCTACCTCGATGCGGGATCGACCTACGAGCTCGAGATCGTCGGAGACGACAACACCAACGAAAGCGGCGACATCGACGTCAAGGGGATCACCGCGATCTTCGGAGTGGAGGGCGCTCGTCCGACTATCGACGCGGCCGGAATCGACCGCCACTTCCAGATCTTCAACGACCCGGGCAACTACTCTCTCGACCTAAACAGCCTGCGGCTGGTCAACGGGCTCAGCGACGCTGACGGGGGCGCGATCTCGGCCGCCGACGACAGCATCGACCTGCGCGACGTCGAGTTGCGCAACAACTCTGCGGTGGATTCCGGGGGCGCGATCAGTGCGGGCGGCAGTCTCGACACCTCCCAGACCGAGTTCATCGACAACGAAAGCGGCGAGCAGAACGGCGGCGCGATCGCGATCGAAGGGAGCCCCTCGATCTTCGACGACCTCTCAGTCAGAACCACCTCGTTCGTCGATAACGAGGCGTTCGGGGACGGCGGCGCGATCCATATATTCGACGACGCCGACGTGGAGAAGATCGAGAACAGCACCTTCGTCGAGAACTCCGCGGCCAGGGGGGGCGCCCTTTCGCTCCTCTCTACGAACTTCGATGATCCACTCCTCAAGAGTCTCACCGTTGCCGGCAACACCGCGGAGGCCAGCGGAGGGGGCGGCGGCTTCGAGCTCGGCACGGGCGTCAGCATCGACCTCTACGGCAGCGTGATCGCGGGGAACACGAGCCCGGACGGGCCCTACAACTGCGACGGCGCGGGGACGATCGATCCGAACCCCAACGCCTACAACCTCGAGAGCAGCAACACCTGCGGGCTCTCGACCATGGTCGGGCAGAACAACATCGTCGGTACCGATCCGCAGCTTGCTCCGCTCGCTTCCTACGCCTTGGCGTTCCCGAACTACCCGCCGGCTTCGATGCGGGCTCCGTTCGCGGGCAGCCCCGCGGTCGACGCGATTCCGGCGGGGATATGCCCGACGTCGAGCGATCAGCGCCTTGTCGATCGCCTATTCAGCGAGCCCTGCACGATCGGCGCCTTCGAAGGCTCCGTCCCGCGCCCCACGGGGCCGGCGACACCAAGCGCTGTCACGCCCGCCGCTGTCGCGCCCACGGGACCCGTCGCCAAGAAGTGCAAGAAGGGCCGCAAGCTGAAGCGCGGTAAGTGCGTGAAGAAGAAAAAGAAGAAGTAAGCGCTACTTCAGCTCGGACCCGCAGGACCCGCAGCCCTGACGGCTGAGCGAGTCCCCGCAGACGGGGCAGTCGGCCTGTCCGTGTGCCCCCAGGTCCTCCCAAGCGCCGAGGATCTTGTCCTCGAGCGTCGACCCGGCGGGCATGCTGAACATCCGTGGAGCGGGAACCGAGTGCTCCGTCTGCGGGCGCTCTGAAGTGGTGAGAGTGGCGAGCGCGCTCATCTGAGGCTCCTGAAGACCCCGACGACCTTGCCGAGCAGCGTCACCTCGCGGCTTCGGATCGGCTTCATCTGCTTGTTCTCGGGCTGGAGTCGGATGTGGTCCTTCTCGCGGAAGTAGCGCTTGACCGTCGCCTCGTCATCGCCGACCAGGGCGACGACGATCTCGGTGTCGCTCGCGGTCTCCGAGGGCCTGACGACGACGAAGTCGCCCTCGAGGATCCCGGCGTCGATCATGCTCTCCCCGCGGACCTTGAGGATGTAGTCGCCGTCCTCGCCGCCGATCACGTCGGGGACCTCGATGTACTCCTCGATGTTCTCCTCGGCGAGGATCGGCTCCCCGGCGGCGACGCTACCGAGCAGCGGCAGCCCGACCGGGCGGACGGCGCGCTTTGCCTTCTCGACCAGGACCTCGATCGCGCGCGGCTTGGTCGGGTCGCGCTTCAGCACGCCGAGGTTCTCGAGCTTTGCGAGGTGGGCGTGGACGGTCGAAGAGGAGGTGAGGCCGACGGCCTTGCCGATCTCGCGGACGGTGGGCGGGTAGCCGTGGTCCTTGAGATAGGTGCCGATGAAGTCGAAGATCTCCTTCTGTCGCTTGCTGAGATCGGCTTTCAGGTCCATTCGAAAAACCTCCCCTCAGCAGGCGCTTGGGCCGGCCGGGTCGTTGTAGTGGGCGAACACACGTTCGGGAGAGTAGACGCCCTTCCGGACGAAATCAAGTCGCGATTAGAATCCCCCCACCTCAGAGCGCCCGTGGCGGAACTGGTAGACGCGCAAGGTTGAGGGCCTTGTGGCCCTAACGGGCCGTGGAGGTTCGACTCCTCTCGGGCGCATCGCGCAGTGCACATAGAACTCGGCGGTTCAGAGTTCGAGGACGGTGTCGAGCCAGTCGAAGACGCGCTGGTCGAGCAGGCTGCGGTTGCGCACCTCGCAGTGATCGCCGGCGCCTTCGGCGGTCGCGAAGCGCAGCAGGGCCTTCTCGCCCGGGAGCGCGTCGTGGATCTGCTCGGCGGTGCGCGCGAGCGGGTCGTCCTCCGCGGCGGTGATGGCGGTCGGGCAGCCGATCCGGTCGAGCCGCTCTTCGATGGTGAACGGGGTGATCGCGCGCAGGTACTCGGCGAGCGTCTCGACGCCGTGGACCCAGTAGGCGCGCTGTTCCACCGCCCAGCGCTGCGCGCGGCTGGCGTGGATCGCCTCCGCGATCGGCTCGAGCACGTCGTCGGGGATGTCCGGGTAGCGCGCGATCAGGTCTTCGGCAACGCCGGCGGCGCGCAGGCGGCCGACCATGCCGGCCGGGATGCTCAGCAGCCCCGGGTCGGCGATGCATGCAGCCAGCCTCGGCTCGCCTGAAGCGGCCCGCAATGACAGGTACCCGCCCAGGCTCCAGCCCGTCAGCGCGATCCGGTCGCGGTCGACGCCGTCGATGTCGATGACCGCGTTGACGACCGCGTTGACGACCGTCTCCCAGTCGGCCCGGATCGGGACCCCCTGCTCGAACAGCACCGCGCCCTGGCCGGGCCCGTCGAAGAGCAGGCAGTGATAGCCGCGCCGCAGCGCCGGCACGGCCTGCCCGAAGTAGCCCTCGTAGATCGTCGAGTCATAGCCGCTGGTCGCGATCAGCAACGGCCGCGGCCCGTCGGCCTGAGGTGCGCGGAAGAGGTAGGCGGGAAGCCGGGCGCCCTCGAACGGGATCTCGAGCGGCTCGCCGCGCGGATCGATCAGGGCGGCCGCCTTGTCGAAGGCCGCGCGCTGAGCGCGAAACGCCTCCAGCAGGCGGGGGTCGACCGGCGCACCCATCAGTGGGCTCCACGCGGCGGAGAAGCAGATCGACCCTCGCAGGTAGGCCTCGCGGGCGCTGACGGCGTGGCCGCCATCCGCGGACGCGTCGGCCTCCCGGACGAGCCGTTCCCCCATCGCGCTCCACGCCGCCCACCACGACTGGTCATCGCCGTCGACGACCTCCGCGCACACAGCCTGGGTCTCGCCGAGCTCGGGCCCGCCGTGCGACATCATCCCCAGCCCCTTCGCCGCGACCATCTCCTCGAACAGCGGGTCCTCAAAGAACAGCGGGGTCATAAGCGCGCCCGACAGGATTCGAACCTGTGACCTTCGGTTTCGTAGACCGACGCTCTATCCGGCTGAGCTACGGGCGCGGGGTTCGCATTATCCCCGACGGGGGACGCGGAGCGCGAAGTGGATCCGGGTGGGGTCGAGAGAGCGAATGATCGGCAGCTTGAGCTTCTTCGCGACCCGATAGCCCCAGGCGTAGGGCCAGGCGATCGGGACAGGGGCCTCGACCCGGGTCACGGTGCCGTCCTTCGACTCGACGTCCATCAGCACCTCCGAGAACGGGGCGAGGATGCCCCTGGGCTCGGCGACGCTCAGGACCTCGACCCGCTTCGGGCCGCCGTGGCGGCGCACGACGCGCAGCTGGCGGACCAGCTCGCGGATCACTTTCGGGTTGAGGAGCTTCTTCACGGCCCTACAGCTTTACCCGATCGGGGTTGGTCTAGGCTCGCGCCGTGCCTCCCAGCAATCGACTTTCGGCCTCCGACATGTCGTCGTGGCTCGCCGACTCGGGACCGATCCACGTCCACGTCGGCGGAACGGTGATCATCGAGGGCAAGCCGCCGGACCAGGCGGACTTCCTCGCCCACGTCGAGAACCGGCTCAACCTCGTGCCCCGGTTCCGCCAGCGGGTGACCAAGACGCCGCTCAACCTCTCGAACCCGGTCTGGAGCGACGACCCGCTGTTCGACGTCTCGCGCCACGTGCGGCGGGTGCGGCTGCCGGCGCCGGGCGACATGGCGGCGCTCCGCGAGCTCGTCGGCCAGGTGATGTCGGAGCCACTCGACAAGGAGCGCCCGCCGTGGCAGCTCCACCTCGTCGAGGGGTTGGCGCGCGGGCGCTACTCGGTGATCTCGAAGACCCACCACGCGCTCGTCGACGGGATCTCGGCTATCGACATGGGCGCCGCCGTCCTCGACGTCGATCCGAAGGGAACCGACCTGAAGCTGCCGCGTCGCAAGTGGCGCCCCGAGCCGCCCGGGCGCCGAGCCCTGCTCGCGCAGTCGGCGCAGTACCGGCTCGCCTCGCCGATCCGCGGCGCCGGCCGCGCGGCGCGCGGCGCGGTCGTCGCCCCGGTGCAGACCGCGAACAACGTCCGCAAGACCGCGGAGGCGTTCGCCGGCCTCGCCGCCGGCGGGCCGAGCACACCGCGCAGCGTCTTCAACCAGCGGATCGGCCGCGACCGCCGGGTCGGGTTCGCGAAGACGACGCTGCCGAAGGTGAAGCGCGCCCGCAAGGCGGTCGAGGGCGCGACGGTCAACGACGTGATCCTCGCCGTCGCCGCCGGCGGGCTCCGGCGCTTCCTCAAGGCGCGGCGGATCAAGCTCCCCGAGTACCTCGTCGCGCTGGTCCCGGTCTCGATCCGCCGCCCCGAGGAGGAGGGCGAGCTCGGCAACCGGATCGCGACGATCATGGCGCCGCTGCCGATCGGCGAGCGCGACCCGGTCAAGCGGCTGCGCCAGATCCACGAGGAGACTGAGCGCCTCAAGCGCTCGGAGACCGCGCGCGCCTCGACCCTGCTGATCGAGGCCGCGGGCTGGACGCCGCCGACGATCAACCGCCTGCTCTCGCAGGCGATGTCGAAGCCGCTGGTCTTCAACCTCGTGGTCTCGAACGTCCCCGGGCCGCAGTTGCCGCTCTACCTGATGGGAGGCAGGCTCCGCGAGCTCTACCCGTTCGTGCCGCTCTCGCCCCAGGGCCACGCGGTCTCGATGGGAATCGTCAGCTACGACGGCGGGGTCTACTTCGGGCTGACCGGCGATCGCGACGTGATGCCCGACCTCGACCGGCTCTCGGGGTTCATCGAGGAGGCGCTCGTCGAGCAGCTCGACGCCGGGACCCCGAAGCTCGCCGCTAAATCTTCAAAGTCTCGCCGGCGGTCGGCCAAACAACCGACCCCTCGACGCCGGCGCGGCTGAAGACCTTCTCGGCGTCCTCGCGGCCCTCGCGGAAGTGCTTCCAGCCCTCGAAGTGGAGCGGCACGATGCGCTCGGGCCCGAGCCGCTCGAGCACCTTGACCGCCTCGCGGGCGTTCATCGTGAACCGCGCCGGGCCGTAGAGCGGAAAGCGCACGCCGCCGAGGTGGACGATCGCGGTCCCGATCTCGAAGCGCTTGCCGACCTCGGCGACGCCGCGGTACCAGACCGAGTCGCCGGTGATGTAGACGGGGCCGTCCTCCTGGCCCTCCCACTCGAGCACGAAGCCGATCACCGCGCCGACCGCGGGGCGCGAGAGCGGCAGCCCGTGGCGCGCCGGGGTCGCGGTCACGGTCACCGACTTCCCCCTCCCCGCCTCGACAGTCGTCGACTCCCAGGGCGCCAGGCCGACGGCGTCGCCGCCGAGGCGTTTGGCGCCCGGCCGGGTCGTGATCACGGTTCCGAGCTCGGGCAGCAGCTCGCGCCCGGCCGCGTCGAGGTTGTCCTCGTGCTGGTCGTGGCTGAGCAGGACCGCGTCGATGCGCCCGAGATCGTCGGGGCCGATCGCCGGCGGCTGGGTCTTCTCGGAGCCGGTCCCGAGGCCGAAGTTGTACTTGCCGCCCGCTGGGTCGAAGGTCGGGTCGGTGAGCATGCGAACCCCGTTCGCCTCGAGGATCGCGGTGGGTCCGCCGACGTAGGTCAGCTTGAGGGGCTTGGCGCGGGCCATCGCGGCTGATCCTATCCGCGGCTAATCGGTGATGAAGACCGGGGCGCCGATCGGGACCAGCGCGAACAGCGCGACCATGTCGGCGTCCGAGGCGCGCAGGCAGCCGAGCGACGCCGCGCCGCCGACCGGGCCCGGCGTCCCGTGGATCGCGATCCGGTCGCCGCCGATCCAGTCAGCGGGCAGGTCGGGCTGGTGGCCGCTGAGCGCCAGCACGCAACAGCCGTAGTAGGGGCCGAGGTCGCCGCCGGCGAGCGCGTCGGTGACCGAGAAGGTCCCGGTCGGCGTCTCGGATCCGGCGCGCCCGACCGTCACCGGGATCCGCTCGATCGTCCGGCCGCCCCAGCGGACCTCGACCTCGCGGGCGCCGAGCCCGACATGGATCGAGAAGCTCGTCGGGTAGGTCTCGAGCGCGCCGGGGTCGTCGCGGATCCAGGCGAGCTCGCCGTTCTCGACCTCCGGCGCCGGGACCCCGAGCCAGCCCCCGCGGCGCTCGGCGACGTAGAACGCGCGCGCGGTCCCGAACTCGCTCCGCGGGCCGACCCGCGCGACCCGCGGGCCTCCGGGAGCCGAGCGCAGCTCGACCCTCGCCCCGTCCAGCACGCGGGCGATCTCGTAGCGCGGCCCGGTCGGCGCCAGCCGGTCGACCTCGGGCTCCGGCAGCGCCGCGCCGACCCCGGCGAGCGCGAGCAGCAGCGCCAGCAGGGTCAAGCGGGCGCCGCGGCGCGCCCGCGATGGCGGGCGTACATCTCGGTCACCCAGGCCCCGGCGTCGCGCGACTCGATCTCCTCGCGCAGCTGGCGCACGGGAGCCGCGATCGGCGGCAGGTAGGGGCGCTCCGGTGGTCCGATCAGCGGCGTGAACAGCGCCGCCCCGGTCAGGTCGGCGACGCTGAACGCCTCGCCGGCGAGGTAGCCGCTCGGCCGCAGCTCGCGCTCGATTCGCTCGGCGACCGCGCGGATCCCCTCGACCGCCTCGGCCGCCTCTTCGTCGCTGACGCCGTAGTCGCGCTTGACGAGCGGCCGCGCGAGCGGCACCGCCGCGCGCATCAAGCCGCGCCGCAGCGACTGGGAGCGGTCCTGGAACACCGAGTCGACCGTCGCGTCGGGGTCATCGAGCGTGTGCTGCCAGAGGAAGCGGCGCACCCTCGGCGCAAGCTGCTCGTCGAAGTAGTCCTCGAGCTCGAGCGCGCGGGCGCGCTCGGTCGGATCGGCGGGATAGAGCGCCGGATCCGGCGCGTAGTCCTCGAGCGCGGCGATGATCGCGGTCGAGTCGGCGACGATGCGGCCGTCGATCCGGGCGATCGGCAGCCGCTGGTGCCTGCCGCGGGTCAGGCGCAGCGCGGTCAGCCGGTGGAAGGCGGGCAGCGGCGCCCGGGCGCGGTAGGGGACGCCCTTGTATTCGAGAGCCCAGCGGGCCTTCTCGTTGTAGTGCGAGACCTCGATATGCCAGAGAGTCACCGTCACGCAGCGGAGAGGGAGGGATTCGAACCCTCGAGAGAGCTTGCGCCCCCTACTCGCTTAGCAGGCGAGTGCCTTCAGCCACTCGGCCACCTCTCCGGGGGAATTCGGCTCCGATTGTAGGCTGGCTCAGGATGAGTGGCAGCGATGATCAGTCCGGGAACCCGACCCCGGTCTCCGAGTTCGACTACTCCGACGCACCGACGCCGACCTCGCCCGCCGACCCCGCGGGCGACCGCCCGGTCGACCAGTACGAGCGCTTCGAGCGGATCTTCGCCGAGCTCGATCCGCCGTTCGCGTTCGTCGACCTCGACGCCGTCTGGGCGAACGCCGCCGACATGCTGCGCCGCGCCGGCGGGGTGCCGATCAGGGTCGCGTCGAAGTCGGTCCGCTGCCGGGCGATGCTCGAGCGGATCCTGCGCCTCGACCGCGGCTTCCAGGGGCTGCTCACCTTCACGCTCCCCGAGACGCTGTTCCTCTGGGAGCGGGGCTTCCGCGACCTCGTGATCGCCTACCCGACGACCGACCGCGCGGCGCTGCGCGAGCTGGCGCTGCTGACCGCGGCCGAGCCCGAGATCGCGCCGGTCGCGATGGTCGACAGCGCCGAGCACCTCGACCTGATCGAGGCGGCGGCCGCCGAGGCGGGGACCAAGGCCCCGATCCGGGTCGCGATCGACATAGACGCGGGGCTGCGGCTGTTCGGCGGCGGGCTGCGAATCGGGCCCAAGCGCTCCCCCCTCCACAGCCCCGAGCAGGCGGTCGGGTTCGCGCGCGAGATCCTGCGCCGCGAGCGCGTGACGCTGGTCGGGCTGATGGCATACGAGGGCCAGGTCGCCGGGGTCGGCGACCGGATCCCGGGGCGCCCCGTGCGCAGCCTCGCGATCCGCGGGATGCAGAAGCTCTCGGTCCGCGAGCTCCGCGCTCGCCGCGCCGAGATCGTCGCCGCGGTCGGCGAGCTCGCGCCGCTCGAATTCGTCAACGGCGGCGGCACCGGCTCGATCGAGCTGACCGCGGCCGAGATCGCGGTCAGCGAGGTCGCCGCCGGGTCGGGCTTCTACGCGCCGGTGCTCTTCGACCACTACCGCTCTTTCACGCTGCGACCGGCGGCGATGTTCGCGCTCCCTGTCGCCCGCAAGCCGAACCGCGGCGTCGCGACCGCGCTCGGCGGCGGCTACCTCGCGTCGGGCGCCGGTGCCCCCGACCGGATGCCCGAGCCGTACCTGCCGCCGGGGTTGAAGCTCGACCCGCAGGAGGGGACCGGCGAGGTCCAGACGCCGCTGCTCGGCGAGGCCGCCGAGGCGCTCTCGGTCGGCGACCGGGTCTACTTCCGCCACGTCAAGGCAGGCGAGCTCTGCGAGCGCTTCAACACCCTGCTCTTGGTCGCGGGAGGCACGGTCGTCGACGAGGTGCCGACCTACCGCGGCGAGGGCCACGCCTTCCTCTAGGGCGCTACTTCTTGACCCGCTTGAACGAGGCCCACGTGTCGCGGAGCCCGAGCGCGGTGCGCAGGTTGGGGCCGCTGACGCTCGTCCGCCCGGCGCTGCCGACGACGACCGCGCGCACGATCCGCGGCGAGACGCCGCGCTTGGTGACGCGGATCTTCTTCAGCTTCCCTTTGAGGTAGCGGCCGAGGGCCCGTTTGATCCGCGCCGGGGTCATCTTCACCGTCCAGCGGTGGTAGGGCGAGACCGAGTCGAAGGGGTCGGGGACGCCCTTCAGGTAGGGCTGCGGCGGCGCGCCGATGAACGAGTTCTCGATCGACTCGGTGTGCCCGCCGGAGGTCGAGGAGAAGTACGTCGTCGCGATCTTGCCCCCGTAGAGAACCACCTGGCCCGCGGTCGCAGCGGCCGCCGCGTTGGTGCGCGCGTTCTCCGCCCCGATCCCGCCGTAGACCTGGCTCCGGGTGTCGTCGTACTGGTCGAAGCCCGCGCCGTTGACCCCGGTCGAGAGCGCGTAGGAGCGAGCGGCGACGGCCTGGGCCTGGAGCGCCGCGGGCGGCCACGACGTCGGGACCTCCTTCGGGATCACCCCCTGGACGTACTCCTCGACCGGGACCGCGTTGATCGCGTTCAGCCCGCTTCCGCTCGCGGGCCTGATCTCGAGCGCGCCGCGGTACGAGCCCTTGCCGGCGAGGGTCACCCCGTCGGGGCTCGTCGCGGTGAGCACGCCGCCGCAGTCGCCGTTGTTGACGCCCGGCCCGCTGAGCGTCACCTTGCTCCCGAAGCGATCGGCGGTGTAGGTCGCTCCCTCGTTGAGCGACGCCCCGCAGGCGGCGTTGGCGCTCGTGAACGAGACCCCGCCGAGGTTCGGGCGCAGCAGGACGCGGATCGTCGAGCCCGCGGGCGCGGAGCCGAGCGTCGTGCCGCGGAAGTAGTGGGCGAGGATCGCCGCGTAGCCGACTCCGTTCTTGGCCTGCCCGTAGGCGCCGTACTGGCTCATCCCGATCCCGTGGCCGAAGCCCCCGCCCTTGATCTGCCAGACGACCTTGCCGCTCGCCGCCGGCGCCGCGGCGACGATCGCCCCGAGAGCGAGGAGGAGGCCGAGGAGCAGCCGTCGTGTGAGGGCCGGGCGCACCATCTTCTCCAGCCAACCAGCCGCGCCGGTCGGAGTTGCGGTCCGGGCGCCGGTGTTCGCCGGCGGTACGCTGGGTAGAGGAGAACTGGAATGGCGACCGCAGTCAAGCCCGAAGACCACAAGCTGCTCGTCGCCGGCGAGTGGCTCGAGACCGGCGAATGGCAGGAGGTCCCGAGCCCCTACGACGGGACGCCGGTCGGCCGCGTCCCGATCGGCGATGCGGCGCTCGTCGACAAGTCCGTGAAGGCCGCCGACGCGGCGTTCAGGGCCGGCGACTTTCCCCAGCACGAGCGCGCCGCGCTGCTCGACCGCGCCGCCCACCTCGCGGGCGAGCGTGAGCAGGAGCTCGCGGCGACGATCTCCGCCGAGGCCGGCAAGCCGATCAAGACCGCGACGGCGGAGGCGAAGCGCTGCGTCGAGACGCTGACGCTCTCGGCGGTCGAGGCGCGCAAGCTGACGGGCGGGACGGTGCCGATGGAGGCGAGCGCCGCCGGCGAGGGCAAGGTCGGGGTCGTCTTCCGCGTCCCCTACGGCGTCGTCGGCGCGATCAGCCCGTTCAACTTCCCGCTCAACCTCGTCGCCCACAAGCTCGGGCCCGCGATCGCGGCCGGCAACGCCGTCGTGCTCAAGCCCGCGGGCCAGACGCCGATCTCGGCGATCAAGCTGGCGCAGATCCTGCTCGACGCGGGGCTCCCCGAGGGCTGGCTCAGCGTCGTCTGCGGGTCGGGCTCCGACGTCGGCGACGCGATCGTCAAGCACGAGCTGACCGGGGCGATCACGTTCACCGGCTCCTCGAAGGTCGGCTGGGGCATCCGCGCCGACGTGCCGCACAAGAAGGTCAACCTCGAGCTCGGCTCGACCGCGCCGCTGGTCGTCAACGAGGACGGCGACTGGGAGACCGCGGCCGACAAGACCAAGCTCCACGCCTACTCGCACGCCGGCCAGAGCTGCATCTCGATCCAGCGGATCATCCTCCACGAGGCGATCGCCGAAAAGTTCACCGAGCGGCTGGTCAAGAACGTCGAGTCGCTGGTCGTCGGCGACCCGATGTCCGAGGACACCGACGTCGGGCCGCTGATCACCCCCGGCGACCGCGACCGGGTCAAGGAGTGGATCGACGAGGCCGCTTCGGCCGGCGCCGAGGTCCTGGCCGGCGGCGAGCTCGTCGACGAGGATCGCTGCCTCGCCCCGACCGTGATCAAGGACCCGCCGCGCGACTGCAAGGTCTGGCGCGAGGAGATCTTCGGACCGGTGGCGACGATCAGCACCTGCTCGTCGTTCGACGAGGGGCTCGAGATGGCCAACGACGCCCACTACGGCCTCAACGCCGGCGTCTTCACCGCCGAGGTCGGGGACGCGCTCGAGGCCGGCCGCAGGCTCGAGTTCGGCAGCGTGCTGATCAACGAGGTCCCGACCTTCCGCGCCGACCAGATGCCCTACGGCGGCGTCAAGGACTCGGGCAACACCCGCGAGGGCCCGGCCTACGCGATCCGCGAGTTGACCGAGGAGAGGCTCGTCAGCCTCCAGGGTTGAGCGCGCCCCTAGTCGTGCGGGCGGGCCATCTTCTGGTGGTCGAGGGCCTCGTCGAGAGTCTTCTCGTCGACGCCCATCTCGCGCGCGACCTCGCGCAGCGGCCGGCCTGAGTCGGCGGCCTCCTTGACGATCTCGGCCGCCTTGTCGTAGCCGATGTGCGGATTGAGCGCGGTCGCGGTCGCGAGCGTCGCCTCGGCGTGGCGGGCGAGCATCTCCTCGTTCGGCTCGACCCCCTGGATCACCTTCGAGTCGAGCAGCCGCGCCGCCGACGAGAGCAGCTTGATCGAGTCGAGCAGGTTGCGGGCGATCAGCGGCACGCGGACGTTGAGCTCGAACTGGCCCTGGGAGCCGGCGACCGTGATCGCCGCGTCGTTGCCGATCACCTGGTCGCCGACCTGGATCACGACCTCGGGGATCACCGGGTTGACCTTGCCCGGCATGATCGAAGAGCCCTTCTGGAGCTCGGGCAGCCGCAGCTCGGCGAGGCCGGCGCGCGGGCCCGAGCCCATCAGCGCGAGGTCGCCCGCGATCTTGATCAGCGAGACCGCGAGCACCTTGAGTGCGCCCGAGAGCTCGACCAGCGAGTCGCGGTTGCCCTGCGCCTCGAACGGATCGAGCGGCGCCGAGATCTCGAGCCCGGTCTCCTCGGCGAGCAGGTCGCGGACCTTGGCCGCGAACTCGGGGTGGGTGTTGAGCCCGGTCCCCGTCGCGGTGCCGCCGAGCGGGATCTGCCCGACGCGCCCCAGCGTCGCGTTGACGCGGTCGATACCGAGCCGGATCTGCGCGGCGTAGCCGCCGAACTCCTGCCCGAGGGTGACCGGGACGGCGTCCATCAGGTGGGTCCGGCCCGACTTGACGAGGTTGGCGAAATCGGCCGCCTTGGACTCGAATGAGCCCGCGAGACCGTCGAGCGCCGGAAGCAGGTCATGAGTGACCTCGCCGAGCGCCGCGAGGTGGACCGCCGAGGGAAAGACGTCGTTCGAGGACTGGCCCATGTTGACGTGGTCGTTCGGGTGGACCTCGTCGCCGGCGAGGTTGGCGATCACCTCGTTGGCGTTCATGTTCGAGGAGGTCCCGGAGCCGGTCTGGAAGACGTCGACCGGGAACTGGTCGTCGTGGCGTCCCTCGCCGATCTCGCGTCCGGCCTTCGCGATCGCCTCCGCGATGCCCTTGTCGAGTCCCGCCACCTCCGCGTTGGCAAGCGCCGCCGCTGCCTTGATCCGACCCAGCCAGCGAATCACGGGCACAGGCACCGGCTGCCCGGAGACCGGGAAGTTCTCGACCGCTTTGCTTGTTTCGGATCCCCAGAGCTGTTCAGCCATCGCGTTGGGCGGCAGCGTATCCGGTCCCGTAAGCGCGCTCGAACTCGGCCGGGAGCAGCCCCTCGGGGCTGAAGCGCGCGGCGTTGTCGACGCGGCGGACCAGGTCGGCGTGGATGCCGCCGGTGTCGCTGGCGCCCTGCTGGACAGCGCCGACGAGGTAGCCGAGCCGCACCGCCTCGGGCCCGGCCGGGTCGAGCCTCGCCGCCTCGTTCAGCTTCGTCGCCGCGGTGACGATCGATTCGCCGGCGCCGCTCAGCTCGCCCCCCTCCTGGCCGGCGACCAGGCAGTCGCTGATCGGCGTATCGCCCGCGAGCAGGACCGGCTGCGGCGCCGCGCGCAGAGCCTGGAGATAGTCGGACGCGCTGCCGAGGCAGGCCACCGGCGTCTCGGGCTCCTCGTCGCGGCAGCCGGGCAGGGCGAGCGCCAGGGCCGCGAGCGCCAGAAGGGCAAATCTGCGTCCGCGCATGCCCCTAGGTTGACGGAGATGAGCGAGCTGCGGATCAACGACCCGCTGGCCCACCGCGCGCTCGAGGCGCTGCTGCGGGCCGAGGCGAGCGTCACCCGGCGCCTCGCCGCCGACCTCGAGCGGGTCGGCGTCTCGGCGACCGGATTCGCGATGCTCGTCCTGCTGACGAGCGCCGGCGGCGAGACCGAGCTGCGCGTGATGCGCAAGCGGCTCGGGGCCTCGAAGGCGACCGCGACCGAGGTCCTCGACACGCTCGAGTCACGCGGGTTCGTGACCCGCGAAGCGGCTCGAGAGCGACCGCCGCGCGGTCCTCGTCGCGATCACAGCCCCGGGCCGCAACCTGGTCACCCACGCCTTTCCCGCCCACGCAGATCGGGTCCGCGACGCCTTCGGTGCCCTCGACGAGACCGAGAAGCGCCAGCTCGCGGAGCTTTGCCGCAAGCTCGACCGCGCGGCGTAGTTTCCCTGCAATAGATTTCGCGCAGTGGAACAACGGGTAAGCCTCTTCACCCTCGGCGTCAGTGACCTCGCCCGCGCGAGGACCTTCTACGAGGCGCTCGGCTGGAAGAGCGGCGCCGCGCCCGAAGACGACGTCGTCTTCTTCCAGACCGGCGGGTCGGTGCTCGCGCTCTGGGACCGGGCCAAGCTCGCCGAGGACAGCGCGGTCGAGGACTCGGGCGGCTGGGGCGGCGTCACGCCCGCCTATAACGCGCGCTCGCCCGAGGAGGTCGACTCGGTGATCGAAGAGGCTCGCGCCGCCGGGGCGAAGATCGGCCGCGAGCCCGCCGAGACCTTCTGGGGCGGCTACTCCGGAGTCTTCATCGACCCCGACGGCCACCCGTGGGAGGTCGCCCACAACCCCCACTGGACGATCGGCGAGGACGGCTCGGTAACGCTGTAGCCTGGTTGGCCTTGAGGGGGAGGAGCTCAAAGGGCCTCGCACGATTCATCGTCGTCGTCGCGCTGGCCTCTGCGGCGCTGATCGCGCCGGCGAGCGCGGGCGCGACGACCACGTGCTTCTACGCGGGCGGGACGATGACCGTCGGCATGGACGACGACGGCGACACCGCTTTCATCAACCGCCTGGTCGGGGCCGGCGCCGAGATCCGGGTCAACGGAAACTCGTGCGTCAATGTGGCGACGGTCGACAACACCGACACGATCGAGATCAACGACAGCGTGGCCGATGACTTCGTCGCGGTCACGCTCGAGCTCGCCAACGGCGGCTTCGCGCCGGGGGACGAGGATGAGCTGACCTCGGCGGACGAGATCGAGATCAGGATCGACTTCGATGACGACGGCGACGACGGCGGATTCGACACCCTCAACGTGATCGACGGCGAGCCAGGCGCGAGCGACGTGATCCGCGCCGGCGAGGACGGCTTCAACCTCAACGCCGGAGCCGAGGCGCTTGCGGTGGCACCGGACGAGGACCTGACCAACCTGGCCGGCAACGACTTCCCCGATGTCGCCGGCTTCCTCACCTTGGATGGAGGGCCCGGGAACGACGAGCTCAGGGCAACCGGGGATCTCGGCACCGGAGCGCCGCTCGCCAGCAAGGGCCTGTTGCTCACCGGAGGCTCCGGGTCGGACGAGCTCACAGGAGGGACGGCCGGTGACCGCCTCGAAGGAGGCATCGGCGACGACGAGCTCGATGGCGGCGGCAGCACCAACGCGCTCTTTCACGACGGTGCGCCAGGCCCCGTGACGGTTGACCTCGGGAACACAGGACCGCAGAACACCGGAGCGGTCGGCACCGACACGATCTCGAACATCGCCAACCTGCGCGGGGGGCCGTTCGGGGATCTGCTGACCGGTGACGCCGGCGTAAACGGGATCTCCGGCGCCGCCGGAGCGGACACGGTTCGCGGCGGACTCGGAGACGACAGCCTGAGCGCCACGGACGACCCGAGCGACCCGCCCGAGGGCGACACCCTCGACTACGACGTCGCCGGGGCCCCGGCCGGCGTCAGCGTCGACCTCAACGGCACCGGCGCGGTCAGTGGAGGGCAGGGCAGCGACACGATCGGCACCATGATGTTCGGCAACAAGTTCGTCAACGTGATCGGCGGCCCGCTCGCCGACACGATCGTCGGCGACCAACGCTCCCAGACCCTCGCGGGCGGAGCCGGGGCCGACTCGATCACCGGCGGGCTCGGCAGCGACACGCTGCTCGGCGACGCCGGCTTCGACAGCCTGCTCGCCGCCGACGGGCTCTCGGACACCGTCAGCTGCGGCCCCGACCTCGCGAGCTTCAGCATCGACGCGGCGCTCGACACCGTCGCCGCCGACTGCACCCCGCCGCCACCGGCCGCGACGGCGCCGCCCGCGACCACGAAGAAGTGCAAGCGCAAGAAGAAGAAGAAGGGCAAGTCCGCCGCCGCGGCCAAGAAAAAGAGGAAGGGCTGCAAGAAGAAGAAGCGCAAGCGCTGAGCGGCGGCGACCTAGACTTCCCCGCTCGTGAGCAAGTTCCGAGCGGTAGACCCTAAGCAGTCCTTCCCCGAGCTCGAGGAGCGGGTGCTCGAGCGCTGGAAGGAGAAGAACGTCTTCGAGCGCTCGCTCTCCCAGCGCGAGGGCGCGCCGGTCTGGAGCTTCTACGAGGGGCCCCCGACGGCAAACGGCAAGCCGGGCTCCCACCACGTGCTCGCGCGGGTCTTCAAGGACATCTTCCCCCGCCACCGCGCGATGACCGGCCACTACGTTCCCCGCAAGGCGGGCTGGGACTGCCACGGGCTGCCGGTCGAGCTCGAGGTCGAGCGCCAGCTCGGGATCTCCTCTAAGGAGGAGATCGAGGAGTTCGGGATCGCCGAGTTCAACCAGCGCTGCCGCGAATCGGTCTTCGCCTACGTCGAGGACTGGAACCGGCTGTCCGAGCGGATCGGGTTCTGGATCGACCTCGACGACCCCTACGTGACGATGGACAACGAGTACATCGAGTCGGTCTGGTGGTCGCTGCGCAAGCTCTGGGAGGACGGCCGCCTCTACGAGGGCCACAAGGTCGTCCCCTACTGCAAGCGCTGCGGCACGGCGCTCTCCTCGCACGAGGTCGCGGACGCCTACCGCGACATCGAGGACCCCTCGGTCTACGTCAAGCTCCCGATCCGCGAGCCGGCGGTCAGCGACCAGATCCCCGAGTCGCCGCTCGAGCCCGGCGACCAGCTCCTGGTCTGGACCACGACCCCCTGGACGCTGATCTCGAACGCCGCGGTCGCCGCCGGGCCCGAGATCGAGTACGTGCGCGCGAAGCAGGGCGGCGAGACTTTCGTCCTCGCCCGCGAGCGGCTCGAGCGCGTTCTCGGCGAGGACGCCGAGGTCGTCGCGCACT
Source organism: uncultured Solirubrobacterales bacterium (assembly GCA_963817065.1). GTDB lineage: Bacteria > Actinomycetota > Thermoleophilia > Solirubrobacterales > 70-9 > CAWFMO01. The sequence continues at coordinate 289,253 of CAWFMO010000001.1, read as the reverse complement.
TCCCGGGCGAGGCGCTCGCCGGGACCTCCTACGAGCCGCCCTTCGAGTACGTCACCGACTACGGGCCCAGGGGCCACACCGTGCTGCTCGCCGACTTCGTAACCACCGACGAGGGCACCGGCCTCGTCCACACCGCGATCGCCTTCGGCGACGACGACTTCAAGCTCGGCCAGGAGTACGGGATCAAGCTCCAGAACCCGGTCAAGCTCGACGGCACCTTCGACGAGAAGGTCGTGCCCGATTTCGCCGGTAAGTTCGTCAAGGAGGCCGACCCGGAGATCGTCGAGGCGCTGAAGGAGAACGGCCGGCTGCTGCGGGCCGAGGTCTACGAGCACGCATATCCGCACTGCTGGCGCTGCGACACGCCGCTCCTCTACTACGCGAAGGCGAGCTGGTACGTCGCGACGACCGAGGTCCGCGACGAGATGCTCGCGGCCAACGAGACGATCGACTGGCACCCCGACCACATCAAGCACGGGCGCTTCGGCAAATGGCTCGAGAACAACGTCGACTGGGCGCTCTCGCGCGACCGCTACTGGGGCACCCCGCTGCCGATCTGGGAGTGCGAGGCCGACGACTGCGAGGAGCGATTCTGCGTCGGATCGCTCGAGGAGCTGGCCGAGAAGGGCGGCAACGTCCCCGACGACCTCCACCGCCCCTACATCGACGACGTCGCCTGGCCCTGCGAGGCCGAGGGCTGCGCGGGCGAGATGCGCCGGGTCGAGGCGGTGATCGACGCCTGGTTCGACTCCGGCGCGATGCCATTCGCCCAGTACCACTACCCGTTCGAGAACGAGGAGCTCTTCAAAGACCGCTTCCCCGCCGACTTCATCTGCGAGGGGATCGACCAGACGCGGGGCTGGTTCTACACGCAGCTCGCCGAATCGGTGCTGCTGTTCGGCGAGTCGAACTACCGCGCCTGCGTCTGCCTCGGGTTGATCCTCGACCCCGAGGGCCAGAAGATGTCGAAGAGCAAGGGCAACGTGGTCGAGCCCTGGGACGTGATCGACCGCCACGGCGCCGACGCCTTCCGCTGGTACTACCTGACCGCCCAGCAGCCGTGGGCCGGCTATCGGTTCTCGGTCGACACCGTCGGCGAGTCGGTGCGCCAGTTCCTGCTCACGCTCTGGAACACGTACTCGTTCTGGGTTCTGTACGCGAACAGCGAAGGGATCGAGGCCGGGGAGCCCCCGGCGGCGCCGACCGACGGAGCCAATGACCTCGACCGCTGGGCGCTTTCGCGCCTCCAGCGAACGATCGCCGAGGCCCGCGACGCGCTCGAGCACTTCGACACCACGAGCGGCGGACGCGCGATCGCCGCCTTCGTCGAGGAGCTGTCGAACTGGTACGTGCGGGTCGGGCGACGGCGCTTCTGGGACGGCGACGCCGCGGCGTTCGCGACCCTGCGCCACTGCCTGGTCGAGGTCGCGACGCTGCTCGCCCCGTACACGCCCTTCCTCTCCGACGAGCTCTACGCCAACCTCGCCGGCGGCGAGGCCGGCGACTTCGGGCCGCTGCCCGACTCGGTCCACCTGCGCGACTTCCCCGAGCCGGCCGAGGAGCTGATCGACGACGAGCTCGAGGCCGGGATGGAGGCGGCGCGGCGCACGGTCGAGCTCGGGCGAGCCGCGCGCGCCCACGCCAAGGTCAAGGTCCGCCAGCCGCTCCACAAGGCGGTCGTCGTCGCCTCCGACGCCGAGCGCGCGGCGATCGAGAAGCTGACCGACGTCGTCGCCTCGGAGCTGAACGTGAAGGAGATCGAGTTCGTCTCCGAGCAGGGCGAGCTGGTCAGCTACCGCGCCAAGGCCAACTACCGCAGCCTCGGGCCGCGGTTCGGCAAGCAGATGCCCCAGGCCGCGGCGGCGATCGAGTCGCTCGACGCCGAGAAGGTCGCTGCGACGCTCGAGGGCGGCGGCGAGGTCGGAATCTCGATCGACGGGCACGACCACTCGCTTGGCGCCGAGGACGTGAGCCTCGTGATGGAGCCGCTCGAGGGCTACATGGTCGAGTCCGAAGCCGGCCACGCGGTCGCCCTGGCGCTCGAGCTCGACGACGACCTGCGCCGCGAGGGCCTCGCGCGCGAGATCGTCCACGCGGTCCAGAACGCCCGCAAGCAGGCCGGGCTCGATGTCTCGGACCGGATCGGGCTGACGCTCGGCGGCGATGAGGAGTTGCTCGCGGCGTCGCGCGCGCACGAGGCCTACGTCACCGGGGAGACGCTCGCCGAGTCCGTGGACTACGGAAACGGCGAGGGCGAGAAGGCGACGATCGAAGGGCGCGAGCTGCTGATCACCGTGACCCGGGCCTAGACTCCGCCGCGGAGATGGAACTTGGGGCCGACACGAAGGCGGTGCTGCTCGCCGCCGGGCTGATCTTCATCTGGGCGCTGGTGCTCGGGGTCTGGAAGTACAGGCAGATGAGCACCAACCCCGACGGCCTCGCGCATCCCTACGTCGACACCGCCCACCGCGCGGCGCTGCTCTACTCGTTCGCGACCCTGCTGATCGCGACCTTCGTCGAGCTCAGCGGCTGGAGCGAGACCGTCGACGCGATCGCCGCCTTCGCGGTAATCGCCTTCTTCGTCGCGGCGATCGCCGGTTACTGCATCCAGGGAGCGCGCAAGCAGACCGACAACCAGTTCCGCGAGGGCGACCGGCCCCCGGGCCTCCACCCCTACATGTACGCGCTGATCGCGACCGAGATCGTCGGCTTCTCGGTCCTGCTCGCCGGCTTCGTCTGCGAGCAGATCCTCTAGCTACTTCTTCGACTTCTTCGACTTCTTCTCGTCCTTGATCACGTCCTTGCCGGGGCCGCCGTTGATCTTGTCTTTGCCCTTGCCGCCGACCAGCTTGTCGCGCCCGGCGCCGCCCGAGAGCCTGTCCTTGTCCCTGCCGCCGGAGAGACGGTCCCGCCCCGCGGCGCCGATCAACCGGTCCTTGCCCGCGCCGCCGTCGAGGTTGTCGCGGTCCTCGTCGCCGAAGGCGAGGTCCTTGCCGGTTCCGCCGAGCACCCGGTCGTTGCCCGCGGCGCCGCAGAAGACGTCATCGCCTGCGCCGCCGATCAGGAAGTCGTCGCCGGCGTGGCCGGCGATCACGTCGGGGCCCGGCGTCCCCTCGAAGCGGTCCGCCTCTGCCGACCCCACCGCAGTCGCCCGCACACCGTTGCAGCTGAACACGTACTCCCAGTCGAGGTCGAAGCCGCTCTCCTCGGTGTTGGCGGTCAGCGTCGACTGCACGACCCCGTTGAGGTTGACGAGCTTGATGTCCTGGTCGCCGAAGTCGGACTGCTCGTAGGCGACCAGGTTGCCGTCGGGTGAGAACGCGGGAGTCGTCTCGTCGGAGGCGTTGCCCGGGGTCAGGTTCCTGATCCCGCCGCCGTCGATGCCCATCACGAAGATGTCGAGCGCGAAGCCCGAGTCCGAGCCGCCGAAGGAGACGAAGGCGATCGACTGCCCGTCGGGGGAGACCGAGGGCTCGCGCGCGGTCTCGGCGTAACCGGCGGTCAGATTGGTGACGGTCCCGTCGGCGCGCCTGATCAGGATGTCGGTCTGGCCCGTCGCGCGACTCTGGAAGACCAGGTTCCCGTCCGGCGTCCAGGTCGAGCCCGCCGTGCCGGGCGCGAATCCCGTGGCCGTGAAGCCGGACACGGGGACGTAGTTCTCGAGCTCGATGATCCGGATCGCCGACGTCACGCCGGGTTCGCCGTGCGTATAGCTCAGCGACTGGCCGTTGGGAGAGAACGACGGCTCGCTCTGCGGGTCGGTGAGACTTGGGGTGACGTTGACCGGGTTGGTGCCGTCGGAGTTCGCGATGTAGACGTCCTGGTCGCCGTCGATGTTGCTCGCGTAGGCGATCCTGGTTCCGTCGGGCGAGAAGACCGGGTCCTGGTCGGTGGCGGCGCTCGTCGCTGTCAGGTTGAGCACGCCGGAGCCGTCGGGGTTCATCACGAAGACGTCGAAGTCGCCCCCGGCGCGGTCGTCGGTGAAGATGATCCGGCCGTTGGCGGCCCCGGTCGTATTCGCCGCCGCCGCGCTCTCGGCGGTCGCGGCGCAGAGCAGCAGCGCCGTGATCGCAATCGCGCGGACCCCTCGCTTCCCCATTCCCCCTGCCTTTCCGCGCGGCAAGAGCCGCGCCGTCGATTCTCTACGCGCCAGTACCTCTGATCGCACTCGCTACGCGAGTGCGGGCTCGAGCTCGGCTTCGAGGCGCGCCTTCGGCATCGCGCCGATGACCTTCTTCGCGATCTCGCCGTCCTTGAACAGGATCAGGGTCGGGATCGAGAGCACGTCGAACTTGGCCGCGGTTTGCGGGTTGTCGTCGGTGTTGAGGCTGACGATCTTGAGGTCCTCGCGCTCGGCGTCGATCTCCTCGAGCACCGGGTGGACGACGCGGCAAGGCCCGCACCAGGGGGCCCAGAAGTCGACCAGGATCGGGCCATCGCCTTCAAGCACCTCGGCCTGGAAGTTGGCGTCGGTTACATCGGGGAGCTTGCCACTCACTGTCTTCTCCTCAGCGTCGTCGGTGGTCGTTCGGGTAGTCCGTTCTAACACTATACAAAATGAAGTGAAGCCATCCCGGCGTCAACTCGCCAACAAGCTAGCGCGGCACGCGCCAGCGTAACGCCGGTACCCGCCAGATCGCCTCGGCGACGATCCCCCGGGTCATCTTCGAAGCGCCGAGCCGCCGCTCGCGGAACGTGATCGGCACCTCGACGACCCTGAACCCCGCGCGGATCGCGCGGAATGTGATCTCGACCTGGAACGCGTATCCGCGGGCGTCGACCTGGTCGAGGTCGATCGCCTCGAGCACCTCGCGGCGGATGCACTTGAAGCCTCCGGTCAGGTCGCGGATCCGGACCCCGAGCACGAACCGCGCGTAGGCCGAGCCGCCGCGGCTGATCAACCGCCGCATCGCGCCCCAGTCGGTGACGCCGCCGCCGGGCACGTAGCGCGAGCCGATCACGAGGTCCGCGTCGGCTGCCGCGTGCAGGAGACGCGGCAGGTCAGCGGGATCGTGGGAGAAGTCGGCGTCCATCTCGACCACGAGCCCGGCGCCGCCGGCGAGCGCCTCGCGGAAGCCGGCGATGTAGGCGGGGCCGAGGCCCTCCTTGCGCTCGCGGTGGAGGACCGCGACATCGTCGTGGGTGGCGGCGAGCTCGTCGGCGATCACCCCGCTGCCGTCGGGGGAGTTGTCGTCGACGATCAGGATCCGGTGCGTACCGACCTCGGCCGCGAGCTGCCCGCGCACCGCGGTGACCAGGGCCTCGATGTTCTCGGCCTCGTTGTAGGTCGGCAGCACCACCCAGACGGGCGGCGCGGGGTCTCTGTGTCCGCTCGGGCGCTCCATGCCCGCGCGATGCTAGTCAGCGAGGGCTCAGCGCTTCTTCTTGCGCTTGCACTTCTTCTTCTTGGCCGCGACCGCCTTCTTGCCCTTCTTCTTCTTGCACTTCTTCTTCCCGGCGGGCGGCTGTGCGGGTGTGCCGGGCGTCGTGGGCGGCGGTGGAGCGACGGCGGCGCTCTCGTCGGCGCCGATGTCGCGGCGCGCGATCCCGTCCCCGTTGCCGTCGGTCGCGCGCGGGCCGCCGTCGAGGTCGAGCGACTCCGCAGCGGGCGCGGCCGGGTTGCCGGCGTCGATCAGCGGCGAGCCGGAGGCGAGGTGGAGGTCGCGGCCGGGCCGGTCGACGAACAGCGGGCCGGCGGTGACCTGGAAGTCGTTGCAGTCGGTCAGATCCCCCGGCGTCCCGCTCGAGAACGAGGCCGAGTAGGAGATCGCGCAGCTCGCGTCGCCGATCACCTCGGGCGACGAGCTGATGAAGCTCGAATCGACGTCGAGGTGCGTCTCGACGAGGCTGACGTCGACGTTTCCGATAAAGAACGTCGGATCGGCGATCGTCACGTTGGTCATCGAGACGTCGGTGTCGCCGGCCGGGGCCGCGTCGATCGACTCGAAGTTCTTGAAGGTGCTGCCGGCGATCACGTCGCCGTCGAGGCTGACCGGCCCGGTCGTGTCCTTGACGAAGACGCCGGTCTGGTGCCCGATCACGCGGTTGCGGCGCAGCGTCGCGCCGACCCCGGCCGCGACCGGCACGATCGCGATCCCGGTAGCGCCGAAGCCATCGGGTTCCGTGATCGTGTTGCCGCTGATCGTCGCCGTGCCGAAGATGATCTGGATGCCGTAGGTGGCGGCGCCGGTGATCGTGTTGTTCAGGACCTCCGGCGTTCCGCTGCCCTGCAGCTGGATCGCCGAATCCAGGTAGGTGAACGTGTTGTCCTCGACCGGCTTTCCGAGGTTCTGCCCGCAGACCCCGGCGTTGGGCGTCGCTCCGGGGGTCGGATCGACGAAGGTGTTGCCACGGATGGCCGCGTCGAAGGAGGCGCTGACCATGCAGCCGTCGCGCACGGTGGTCTCCTCGTCGATGATGTTGCCGGTCAGGGTGCCTCCACCCATCTCGACGGTATTGAACCCCGGGTCGCCGCCGCGCAGGGTGAATCCCTGGACCACTCCGTCGCCGGAACCCTGGAGCCTGACCGCGAAGGTCGTCCCCCCGTCGATCACCGCGGGTCCCTCATCCCCGCCAACGAACTCGGTCGCGATCAATGAGCGGTTGGAGGGCATCTCGACGAAGGGATACGGAACGCCGCTGTCGTCGACGAAGAACCTGTCCCCCGGGTCGCTGATGTTGCCCGCGTACTCGGGCGTCTGGCAGGGGTCGGCGATCGCCCCGCAGCCGACGTCGTCCTGCCCGGTCTGGTGGTCGACGTACTTGTCCGCGTGCGCGGCGACCGGCAAGCAAAAAGCCACCCCGAGTGCCACGGTCGCCACCCCCAGTCCCAGCCGCATCGTCCGAGCCTATCCGAATACGCGGCGCACGTAGTCGTTCGTGAAGCGCCCGGTGGGATCCAGGCGCTGGCGCACGGCCTGGAACTCCTCCCACCTCGGGTAGCGGGGCTCGAGCGTCTCGGCGCTCTGGAAGTGGCGCTTGCCCCAGTGCGGGCGGCCGTTATAGGAGTTCATGATCTCCTCGACGCCGCGGAAGTAGGGCTCCCAGGGCATGCCGTTGAACATGTGGACGGCGATGTAGCAGGTGTCGCGGCCCTCGGCGGTCGAGAGCGGGGCGTCGTCGGCGGCCGTGAAGCGGACCTCGATCGGGAAGTTGACGTCGAGCTCGGGGCTGTTGGCGAGCGCGAGCACGCGCTCGACCGCCTCGGCCGCGTGGCGGCGGGGGATCCCGTACTCCATCTCGGTGAAGCGGATCAGCCGGCGGCTGGCGAAGACCCTGTAGGAGCGGTCGGTCTTCTCGCTGTGGGCGAGCTGGCGGGCGGCGAGGCGCGAGAGCCGCGGGATCGCCTTCGGGCGCCGGCGCCCGTAGCGGCACATGAGCCCGAAGAGGCGGTTTTCGAGCACGTCCTCCTGGAACCACTCCAGCGCCCGATTCCTGGGCTGCGGCTCGGCGTCGGTGCGCTCGCTGTTTCGCAGCAGCGCGACGTCGGTGTGCGGGAAGACGTAGAACTCGAAATGGTCGGAGCCGTCGGCGAGCGCGTCGATCCGCTCGAGGGTCTCGGCGAGCGGCAGCGGGGAGTCGACCCGGCGGATCGTGAACGCGGGCACGGTCCGGAAGCTGAGCGTCGCGAGGATCCCGAGCGCGCCGAGGTTGACGCGCGCGGCGGCAAGCGTCTCGGGGTCGGAGCCGTCGACGGTGAGCAGCTCACCCGCCGCGGTGACGATCTCGACCGCCTCGACCTGGGAGGAGATGTTGCGGTAGCCGGACCCGGTGCCGTGGGTCGCGGTCGCGATCGCACCGGCCGCGGCCTGGACGTCGATATCGCCGAGGTTCTCCATCGCCCGCCCGTGCCCGTAGAGGCGCTCGTTCATCTCCCGCAACCCGATCCCCGCCCCGACCTTGGCGACCCCCGAGTCCGGATCGACCTCGAGCCGGTCGAGCCTGCCGACGTCGACCATCACCCCGTCGGTGAGCGCGACGTCGGTGAACGAATGGCCCGAGCCGACGGCGCGCACGTTGAGCCCGTCGCGGGCCGCGGTGCGCACGACCTCGCTCAGCTCCTCGACGCTCCCCGGGCGCTCGATCCGCGCCGGCTCGCAGGCCTGGTCGCCGGCCCAGTTCTTCCACTGCGGCATCAGTCGCTCTTGTCGTCCCGTGCCAGCCGCTGGAGCTCGCGCCCGAGCGCCTTCTCGACCGCCTCCGCCATCACGACCTGGAAGACCGCGACCAGCGACTGGCTCGCGAGCGGGCGCAACCGCTCGAGCGCCTCGGTCACCTCGCGCCAGCCCTCCGCAGGCTCGCCCCTGTCCTTGAACGGCTGCCAGACCTCCTTCAGAAACAGCTTCACGTAGGCGCGGGCGACGGCGTCGGAGTTCTTCCTCAGCGTCCGCACGATGTCGAGCGCGGTTTGGCTCGGGATCCCGAGCTCCGCCAACTCGACCGAAGCGCGTCGCAGGTTCGGGCTGATGACCTCCCACGTGCCGTCGCCGATCTCGCGCACGAAGCCGAGACGCTCGACCTTGCGCAGCAGCTCGGGGTCCTCGCCCCACTCGGAGCGCAACTCCTCGAGCGTCACGACCTCGGGCTCCTCCTCGCCGAAGGCGCCGGTCAGCGCGCGCGAGAAGTCGAGCGCCTCGCCCGATGCCGAGGCGAGGCCGCCCTCGAGCGCCTTCTCGACCGCCTTGAGGCTGAGGCCCGCGTCCTGGAGCTCCTTGATCAGCTCGAGCCGCTCGAGATGCTCGTCGCTGTAGTAGCCGGTCCGGGCGCGGATCTCGGGCGCGGGCAGCAGGCCGCGCGACTGGTGGGCGCGGACGTTGCGGACCGTCATTCCCGCCCGCCGCGCCAGCTCGTCAACGGTCATCTCGGTCGCCTGGGCATCGGCCACGGCCCAAGCTTACCCCTGCGCTATGTGTCACCGGGCGGTGTAACATCGCGTAGTGTTAGGAGTATCAGAGCGGGTAAGTCTTCGAACGAGAGGAAAGCATGACCCTCACCGGAACCATCCAAAGCCTGATCGCCGCGACCGGCTCCGAGCCCGCGGGCGGCGCCGCGATCGCCGAGGTCGTCGGCGCCACCGCCGGCGCGATGATCGCCACCGGAGTTCTCGTCTACTTCGCCTGGGCGCACCGCACCGGACGCACTCAGATCCTCAGCCGAATCTCGAACTGGGCCTCCGAGAAGAGCGGCCTCGCCCCCTGGGCGGCGCTCCCGAGCGGAATCGCCACCGGCTCGCTGCTGATCGCCGTCCTCGGCATGTACTGGGACATCTCGCTGCACATCGACGACGGCCGCGACGCGGGCCCGCTCGCCAACCCCGCCCATTACTTCATCCTCGTCGGGCTGTTCGGAATATTCGCCGCCGGCCTGCTCGCCGTCGTGCTGCCCGAGGAGCGCCCCGGCCGCGCCGCGGTCAGGATCACCGGCGACTGGTACGCCCCGGTCGGCGGCATCGTTCTGCTCGCCTGCAGCTCGTTCTCGCTCGCCGGCTTCCCGCTCGACGACGTCTGGCACCGGATCTTCGGCCAGGACGTGACGCTCTGGGGGCCGACCCACTTGATGCTGATCGGCGGCGCGGGGCTATCGCTGCTCGGCGTCGGCGCGCTGACGGCAGAGGGCCGTCGCGAGGGCGGCGGAATGCCGACCAACGTCCTCAACCAGATCCGCGCCGGAGCGGCGTGCGGCGGGCTGCTGATCGGGCTCTCGACCTTCCAGGCCGAGTTCGACTTCGGCGTTCCGCAGTTCCGCTTTCTCTTTCAGCCGATCCTGATCGCCGTCGCCGCCGGTGCGGCGCTGGTCACCGCGCGGATCTACGCCGGCAAGGGCGCGGCGCTGTTCGCGGCCGGCTTCTTCATCCTCGTCCGCGGCGGGCTGGCGCTGATCGTTGGCCCCGGGCTCGGGGAGACGACCCCCCATTTCCCGCTCTTCCTCGCCGAGGCCGCGTGCGTCGAGCTGATCGCGCTCGCGATCCCGCCGCGTCGCTACTACGCGTTCGGCGCCGCCGCCGGTGCGCTGGTCGGCACGGTCGGCTTCGCCGCCGAGTACGGCTGGTCCCACATCTGGATGCCGATCGCCTGGCCCGAGGTGCTGGTCGGCGAGGCGCTGCTGCTGACCGCCGTTGCCGGCATCGCCGCCGGCATCGTCGGCGCGTTCGTCGGCGGCGCGTTGACCTCTCCGCTCAGCGAGGGACGAATCCACGCCCCGCGGGTCCTCCCCGCTGCCGCCGCGACGCTCGCGATCTTCGCGATCGTCGGCTACGGGCTGCAGACAAGCCCCGAGAAGGGGGTCAGCGCCCAGGTTCAGGTGCGCGAGGTCCAGCCCCCGCCGCAGCGCGAGATCGAGGCGACGGTGCGGATCGACCCGCCGAGCGCCGCCGAGGACCCCGACTGGCTCAACGTCACGGCCTGGCAGGGAGGCGGCCTCGTCGTCGACGACCTGCGCCGCACGGGCGAGGGGACATATGAGACGACCGAGCCGATCCCCGTGTCCGGGAACTGGAAGGCGATCCTGCGGCTCCAGAAGGGCGACTCGATCGCCGGGCTGCCGATCTTCCTGCCCTCCGACGAGGCGCTCGGCGCCAAGGAGGTCCCGGCGTCGCCGAGCTTCGAGCGCAGCTTCGTCGCGGACAAGGAAATCCTCCAGCGCGAGCAGAAAGACGACGTCTCCTCGGCGCTGCCCGTGATCGCCTACGGGGTGGTCGGCTCGATCGCGCTCGCGCTCGTGTTGCTGCTCGGCTGGGCGCTGGCGAGGATCGGCACCCGCTACGGCGGCGACCCGCCGGGCGGAGTCGCGGAGCGCGGGCGAACTCCCGCCGTCCCGGCCGCGGGCTCGGGTCCGGCATGACCGAGCTCCCGCTGGCCCACCATCCGTTGATCACGGCCCTGCCGTTCGTGGTCCCGGCGCTGACGATCGTGATCGGCATCGGTTGGATCGCGATCCAGGACAGGCTGCGCCACCGCGGTGGACGAACCCCGAGCTGAGCACGCCTCGCGGATCCTCATCACCGGCGCTGCCGGCGGGATCGGCGGAGCGGCGACCGCGGAGCTCGAGCGCCGCGGCGCGACGGTCGTCGGCCTCGATCTCAAGGGCGGCGATGGGATCATCGGTTGCGACGTGTGCGACCAGGCCTCGGTGTTCGCGGCGGTCGCTGAGGCGACCGAGCGGCTCGGCGGCCTCGACGTCCTGATCAACAACGCCGGGATCGGCGACGCTACCGACGCCGGCGCGCCCCCGGACGAGCGCGCCGAGCGGATCATCGACGTCAACCTGATCGGCCCCTGGCGCGTGACCGGCGCCGCGATGCCGGCGCTGCTCGACGACGGCGGGGGCCGTGTGATCAACGTCGCCTCGGGGCTCGCCGAGCTCTCGCTCCCGTTCGCCTCCGCCTACGCGATGAGCAAGCGCGGCCTCGCCGCCTATTCCGACGTGCTGAGGCTCGAGTACGGCCCGCGGATCAAGGTGACCACGGTCCTGCCCGGCTACATCAAGACCTCGATCCACGACGACGCCGCCGCCCAGGGGATGTCGCTCTCCGGGGTGGTCCCGAGCGAGGGGGTCGAGGCGGTCGCGGCGACGATCGCGCGCGCGGCCCTGGCCAGACGCCCGCCCCGCGACGCCGGCTCGAGCCGCCGCCTCGACATCCAGCTGCGGCTCCTGCGCCACGTCCCGCGGCGCTGGATCGACCGCGCGGTGAGCCGCCAGGTCCGCCGCCAGGCCGGCAAGGGGCGTTTCGAGGAGTCCGAGCTCGGCCGGGCGCTGGCCGAGCGCCTGCGCTGACGGCTAGGAGTCCTCGGCGATGAACTCGTCGAGGCGCTTGCGGGCCTGCCGGCGCACGGCGCCGCGCAAGATCGGCGTCCAGCCCAGGAGCTTGCCCTGGAGCCCGAGCGCCTGGCCGGCCCACTTGTGGAAGTCGAACTGGTCGACGTGGTCGACGATCGCGCCGTCGGCGAAGTGGAAACTCGCGCGGATGTCGTTGACGACCGGGCGGCCGGTCTGGGGGAAGGTGTAGGTGGCGCGCCAGTGCGCGGCGCCGGTGTCGCCCTCCGCGAACGAGCCGAGCAGCTCGACCTTGAGATCGCTCTCGTCATCTCCGTCGCCGCCCGAGGTCAGCATCCGCCACATCTGGCCCGGCTCCTTGCCGCGCAGATCGGGAAAGACGGGGTCCGAGAAGCGCGCCTCGGGCGCGTAGCACTTCGCCATCGCGTCTCCGTCGCGGCGGTCGAAGGCGGCATAGAAGCGCTCGATCAGCTCGGCGTTGGAGTCGGCCACGGCGACACCGTAGCGGGAGCTAGCCCGCCGTGGAGATGCGCAGAGAGGGAGGGAGATCGACGAGCTCGAGCAACCGCCGGGTCTGATCGTTGGCGGAGATCACGGTCAGCCAGGGCCCGCCGCCGTTCCCGTTTTCGCCGAGCCGCCGTGAGGCGCTGACGATCGCGCTCAGCCCGGCGCTGTCGATGAACTCGCAGTCGCTCAGGTCGATGGTCAGATCCGCGCTACCGCCGTCGATCAGCTTCGAGAGCAGGTTCGCGAGCGCGGGTGCGGTCGCGATGTCGAGCTCGCCGCGCACGCGGACCGTGTGATCGTCGGCGGAGAGCTCGAACGTCGGGTTCACAGCGACCTCGCGTGTCGGGATTTCGATTCATCCCGGTCCGCGTCCCCCCTGATGCGTCCCGTGGAGATTGGCCGGAGACCGGTGTCGCTCGCGCGCAACCGATCACCACGGCAAATGCTAGCCGCTCTCGACGGAGGCGTCGGCCGATACGGGGATCGGCTCGAGCATGAAGAACTCGACCGCCAGATCGGGGTTGTGGTGAACCTGGCTCATGTAGGCGACGACGGCGCGGCCGGTCGCGTCGATCACGATCTGCTTGAACTCGGTGGCCATCACGTCCTGGAAAGAGCGCCGCATGCCGTGCACGGAATCGGGTTCGCCCTTGTCGATCAGCGTCCGCTCGGCGGTCGTGAAGCCTCCCTCGAGGACGCAGATGACCGTGTCGCCGGAGAGGTGGGTCTTGGCCTTGGTCGGCCCCTTGCCGTAGTGGCTCCTGTGGAGCTGGACCAGCGCCGTGGAGATGGATGCGGCCATCTCCCCTTTCGGGGTCGGCACGTGGTCATCCATGTGAATCCTTTCGTGGTCCCGCAGGGCGAATCGGCTCACACGGGTTTCACACGAGGGTAGCAGCGGCCGTTAACACCGCCTCGATGCGTGCCTGAGGGCAACTATCTTGGTGTAACCCGGAGGGGTGGCAGAGCGGTTGAATGCGGCAGCCTTGAAAGCTGTTGACCGGGTTCGCTCGGTCCGTGGGTTCGAATCCCACCCCCTCCGTCAGCATCAATCGGCGCCTCCTCCGGCTTCGCCTTCCGGGGGCGCCTCGGGGCGGGGCTGCGGGACGGCCTTTCCGAGGCCGCCCCGCGCCGTTCGAACCTAGGCCGCCCGGGCCCGCATGGCCAGCATCACGCTGACGATCGCGGTCCATAGCGCGCCGCCCATGAAGGCGGCAAAGCCAATTGGCGTGATCGCAGTCAGGGCGAGCACGATTGCGACCCATCCAAGCCATGCGGGCAGCGCCCCGTGACGGACGATCGAGAGCCCGGCCGAAAGCAGGAACAACATGTTGCCGACGGCCAGGGGCATGAAGTCGTTGTCCCACAGCGCCTGAAGCGCTTGGGCCGCCGCCGGCTCGACGTCCTCGGCGCTCTCACTGAGAGCAAAGAGAATCGTCGCGTCGATTGCGATCCCGGTCGCGAGGATGATCGCGCCGGCGAACGCTGTAGCCGAGAGAACTCCACCCTCGCCCTCAGCGGCCCGCAGCACCTTGCGCAGGTAGCCGGCAAAGAAGACGAACAGAGCGGCGGCGAGCGCAGCGAGCGCGCCGCCGAACATGACCGCGCTGTCGTTGTCGACGTAGAACTCGACGATTTCCGCGGCTCCGTCATCGGCGCTCGGCGGCTCGCCCTGGATCGCGAACGCCACGATCGCGACGATCAGGAACGCGAGCCCGGACAGCGGCGCGTACCAGGTCTTTGAGTCGTTCTTCATCGGTGCCTCCCTTGGTTGATGCTGGGATCAAATTGGACGGCGCAAGCATGGATGCAGGATCGGACGCCGAGGTCGCGACCCTGTGAACGGTGCGCACCGCGCCCAAGCTCATCGCCCTCGCGGCGCTGCTGGTCCTCACCGCGCTACCGGCGCGCGCGTCCGCGGTCTCCTACGCCCCGCCGGCCGGCCAGGTCTTCCAGGGCATCAACGACACCGCGGTCACCGACGACTTCGACGACTTCGCCGCGCTGGTGGGCAAGTCGCACCTGCCGATCGTGCAGGCGTTCCACACCTGGGGCACCGACCCCGCCGAGGCCCTCGCCCGCTGGCAGGGCTACGGCGTACGCGGGGCGATCTCGATCTCGACCGCTCCCGGATACGGGCTGCCGGGGACGATCAGCCCACGCGCGATCGCCGAGGGTATGGGCGACGACTACCTGCTGACGCTCAACGAGAGGATCGCCGCGAGCGGCCGGATCACCTACCTGCGCCCGCTGGCGGAGATGAACAACGGCCACAACGGCTACTCCTCGCACACCGCCTACGGATCGAGCCGCGGCCCCGACTACGGCAACGGCTGGTACCGCCGTGCCTGGAAGCGGATGTACCTGATCGTCACGGGGGGCGCCACGAGCGCCGCGATCAACACGAGGCTGGACGCGATCGGGCTGCCGCCGATCAGGAAGGTCGACGGCCACGCGGTCCCGGCACAGCTCGCGGCGCCGATGGCGCCCTTCATCTGGTGCCCGCTCGCGGTCACGGGCTCGCCGAACATCAGGGCTTTGCGGGCTTCGAAGTTCTGGCCCGGCGCCGCCTACGTCGACTGGGTCGGGACCGACACCTACTCCAAGTACCCGGCGTTCAAGGCGCTCTCGCGCCACTACCGCGCCTACCGCGGCAAGCCGTTTGCGATCGGCGAGTGGGGGATCTGGGATGCCGATGACCGCCGCTTCGTGAAGAAGCTCTTCCGCTGGCAGCGCGCCCGTCCCCGCGTGCGGATGATGATCTACCACATGAGCTTCAGCGGCCGCGAGAACCCGCTCAGCCTCTACCGCTACCCGGCGGCGGCGGCCGCGACGAAGTTCCAGATCCGCGATCCGGCCGCTTACCCCGCCTACGTCCCCGAGTTCACTCCCTAGCCGCGGCGATCGACGAGCAGAGTCTGGGCGCCGCGCCCGATCGGCCCGCGCCCGTCCGAGAGCAGCGTGTCCGCGATCCCGACCCCGTGTCCCTCGGGGCGGGTGACCGCGTCGAGGCAGACCCACTCGCCCTCGGGCATCCGGTGCAGGTGGACGCTGAGGTCGACGTTGATGAACAGGTAGCGCTGCCAGTCGAGCGCGGTGCTGACCCCGTTGCCCGAATCGGCCGCCGCGAGCACGCGCGTGAGCGGCGAGGGCTGCTCGCCGGCGACGAGCGGGACCTTCATCCGCATCCAGACCACCGCCGGCCCGGGCTCCATGAAGGCGCCGGAGACGAAGCGGTACTCCATCGCGGTGTGGTAGCCGACGTCCCAGCCGGTGTGGAAGAACTCGCCCGGCTCGCCGCTCTCCGGCCCGGGCGGCGGCGGGCCGAGGTCCGGCTCGGGCTCGAGCTCGACCTCGCCGCGGCGGAGCCGCCAGCCGCGGGCCCGCATCACGACCCCGTCGGAGTCGGAGAGGCTCGCCTCGACCATCTCGACCCGCCTCCCGGGCCGCACGACCTCGGCTTCGACACGAAGCGGCGTCAGCGGCACCGGGCGCATGAGCTCGTAGGTGATCCTCCCGACCTGGGCCTCGGGGCCGTCGGCGCCGCCGATCCGGCCGCCCCCGAGCCGCTCGATCTCGCGCCCGATCAGCGCCGACGGCGGGCCCGCATGCTGGGCGTCCGGGTCCCAGGGCCCGCGGGTCAGCTCGCTGGGGACGAAGCGGTCCCCGTCGGGCTCGAAGAAGGCTGAGGCCACGGCGGGATACTAGGAGCCGGGGGTCAGGCGTAGCATCGGCCCGGCGAATGGCCGAAGCCAGCTACCTCCCCGCCCTCCGATTCCGGGCCCTGACCCCGTTCTTCGACCTCGCGGCGCGCGCGGTCCGCGAGCGCAACTTCAAGCCGCGACTGATCGAGCAGGCGGCGATCCCCGACGGCGCCGACGTTCTCGACCTCGGGTGCGGCACCGGAACGCTGGCGATCGAGCTCAAGCGCTTCGTCCCCGGCGCCGAGGTCACCGGCCTCGACGCCGACCCCCAGATCCTCGAGCAGGCCCGGAAGAAGGCCGAGCGGGCCGGGCTCGAGATCTCCTTCGACGAGGGCCTCTCGACCGCGCTCCCCTACAAGGACCGCAGCTTCGATCGAGTCCTGAGCACGCTCTTCTTCCATCACCTCCCGACCGAGGACAAGCGGGACACCCTGCGCGAGGTCGCGCGGGTCCTGCGCCCCGGCGGCGAGCTCCACGTCGCCGACATCGGCAAGCCGCGGGACCCGCTGATGGCGCTCGCGGTGACCCCGCTGCGGGTCTTCGACGGCTTCGAGCCGACGCGGGCCAACGTCGAGGGGAGGCTGCCCGAGCTCTTCGAGGAGGCCGGGCTGCGCGACGCCGCCGAGCACCGCTCGCTGCGAACCGTGGTCGGCAACGTGACCCTCTACGGTGCCGCGAAGCCGAAGCGCGGGCTGGGCCGGCGGTAACCTGGGTCGATGGAGAAGATCGAGAAGTCCGACGAGGAGTGGGCCAAGGAGCTCTCGCCCGAGCAGTACAAGGTCCTCCGCGAGGCCGGCACCGAGCCGCCCTTCACGGGCATCTACAACGACGAGAAGTCCGACGGCATGTACCGCTGCGCCGCCTGCGGGCTCGAGCTCTTCGACTCCGACACCAAGTTCGACTCTGGGACCGGCTGGCCGAGCTTCTGGGAGCCCTCCGAGGACACGAACGTCGAGCTCCGCGACGACAGCACGATGGGCATGAAGCGCACCGAGGTCGTCTGCGCCCGCTGCGGCAGCCACCTCGGCCACGTCTTCGACGACGGCCCGGCCGACAAGACCGGCCAGCGCTTCTGCATCAACTCAGCTGCTTTGGAGCTCGACGAAAAGTAGAGCTACGAAGCGCCGAGGTAACTGAACCGCACCGCGAGCGCGACGGCTTCGGTGCGGGTGTCGACTTCGAGCTTGGCGATCGCGTTACGGACGTGGGTGTGGACGGTCGCCGGCGAGAGGGTGAGCTTCTCGGCGATCGCCTTGACCCGGAGGCCCTCGGCGAGCAGCTCGAGGACCTGGCGCTCGCGCGGGGTCAGGTCGAGCAGCTTCTGAAGCTCGCCGTCGCCGGCCTTCTTGAGGTCGGCGCCGACGAAGGTGTCGCCGGCCGCGACGGCCTCGACCGCCTTGGCGATGTCGTCGGAGGGCGCCGACTTGAGCACGTAGCCCGAGGCCCCGGCGCGCATCGCGAGCGAGAGCAGGTCGGGCTGGGCGTGGGCGGTGAAGACGATGACCTTGGTCTCCGGCCTCGCCTCGAGGATCTTGCGCGTCGCCTCGATTCCGTCGGTCCCCGGGAGCTCGATGTCGATGATCGCGACGTCGGGCTCGAGCTCGGAGACGCGGTCGACGACCTCGTCGCCGTCCTCGGCCTCGCCGACGATCTCGACCCCCTTCGAGTCGGCCATCCGCGCCTTGATCGCCTCGCGGACGATCTCGTGGTCGTCGCAGAGGACGACGGTATTCGGGTGGCCGTTCTTACTCATTTAAGTGGTATATCGGAAGCGACGCCGTAGGGTCGGAGCGCCTCGGGCATACCCACCGTACCGCCTTCTCGCTGCCCGTTCTCCAAGAGCGCGATCAGAACCCGCCCGACCGCGATCGCCGTCCCGTTCAGGGTGTGCGGGTACTCGGGCGATGCCCCCGCCTCGGGCCTGAACCGGGCGTCGAGCCGCCTTGCCTGGAAGTCGGTGGTGTTCGAGCACGAGGTCAGCTCGCGATAGCGCCGCTGGCTCGGGATCCAGCCCTCGAGGTCGAACTTGCGCGCCGCCGGCGCCCCGAGGTCGCCGATCGGGATGTCGACGACGCGGTAGGGGATCTCGAGCGCGGTCAGGATCTCCTCCTCGATCGCGAGGATCCGCTCGTGCTCGGCTTCCGACTCCGAGGGCTCGACGAACGAGAACATCTCGACCTTGTCGAACTGGTGGACGCGGAAGATGCCTCGCGTGTCGCGCCCCGCGGCGCCGGCCTCGCGCCGAAAGCAGGTCGAGAAGCCCGCGTAGCGGAGCGGCAGCTTGCCGGGCTCGATGATCTGGTCGGCGTGCAGACCCGCCAATGAGACCTCGGAGGTGCCGACGAGGAAGAGCTCGTCCTTGGGGACCTCGTAGATCATCTCGCGCTCGCCGGGGAAGAAGCCGGTGCCGTGGAGCGCGTGCTCGCGGACGAGGACCGGCGGGACCGCGGGGGTGAAGCCGCGCTCGCGCAGGGTCTCGAGCGCGAAGCGGACGAGCGCCATCTCGACCATCACGAGGTCGCCGAGCAGGTAGGCGAAGCGGGCGCCGGAGAGCTTCGCGGCCGCCTCGACCTCGATCCAGCCGTGGCGCTCGCCGAGCTCGAGGTGGTCGAGCGGTTCGAAGGAGAAGTCGGGCACGTCGCCGACCTCCCGCAGAACGACCGCTTCCTCTTCGGTCTCGCCCTCCGGGGCGTCCGGGTGCGCGAAGTTCGGCAGCGAGGCGGCGACCTCGTCGCGCGAGGCCTCGACCTCGCCGAGCTCCTTCTCGAGCTGCTTGACCCGGCCCGCGACCTCGCGCATCTCGGCGATCGCGTCCTCGGCGCCGTCGCCGGCGCGCTTCGCTTCGGCGATCGCGTCGTTGGCCTTGTTCTGGCGGCCGCGACCTTTCTCGATCTCGGGCAGCAGGGCGCGCCTGCGCTCGTCGAGTTCGAGGACGCGGTCGAGGGCTTTGGCGGCCTCCTCCCCCCGGCGCGCGATCGCGATCCGCGCGGCCTCGGGGTCCTCCCGGATGCGCTTCAGGTCAAGCGTGACTACCTACGGGCCGCCGTCATCGACAGCTTCGCCGGGCTTCGGCGTCGTCTGCGCCTCGGTGCCCGCGTACTCCTCGACGAAGCGGGCGACCGCCTCGGCCTCGTCGCCGACGACGATGTTCTGGGGCATGATCGACCCCGAGAAGCCGCCGTTGCGGATCGCGAACAGCGCGTCCTCGTAGGTCTCGGTGCGCTGGTCGAGGTTCGGGCCCTGTGCGCGGACGGCGCGCGTGCCCGAGCCCTGCGCCCCGGCGGCCTTCAGCGTGTGGCAGCCCGAGCAGCGCTCGGCGAACAGCACCGCGCCGGGATGGGCCGCGTCGTCCTCGGGGACGTCCACGCCCTGCGTGCCGCACCCGGCGCCGGCCAATGCCGCCGCCGAGAGCACCACGATCGAGATCGGTCGCCGAAGCCCACCCACGCGGCGGCATCATACTTTCACCGCCCGAACTTGGCCGCCGACCCCGACAGCTTCCGCGACGCCCTGCGCGCTTTCCCGACCGGAGTCACGGTCGTGACCGCGATCGGGACCGGTGGACCGTCGGGCGCGACCGCCAACGCGGTCACCTCGCTCTCGCTCGATCCGCCGCTGATGCTGGCGGCGCTCGACCGCGGCTCGCGGACGCTTTCCTCGGTCCGCAGCTCCGGCTGCTTCGCGATCAACGTGCTCGCTGCCGGCCAGGAGGAGCTCGCGCGCCGCTTTGCGTCCAAGGGCCCCGAGCCCTCGAAGTGGGAGGGCGTCGGCTGGCGCGAGCGCGACGGCGTGCCGCGGATCGACGGCGCGGTCGCCTGGTTTCGCTGCGAGCTGCGCGAGCTGCTCGAGGGCGGCGACCACCTGATCCTGACCGGCGCGGTGGTCGACTCCGAGGCGCCGGGCGGCGAGCCGCTGGTCTTCCACGGCGGCGAGTACCGGGGGCTCGGAGCCTAAAACAGGGTGCTGGTCCCCGCCGCGCGCAGGGCGAGGAAGAAGATCACGACGCAGGAGATCGCCATGATCCCGGTCTCGCGGCGGACGATCGCGAGCGCGAGCAGCCGCTGGCGCTCGGGCGGCAGCGCCTCGAAGTCGGTGTCGCCGATCTCCTGATTCGCCGCGCCGGCGCGGGCGCCCTCGGCGAACAGCGAGACGAGCAGCGGCAGTCCGCCGTAGACGTAGTGGAGGACGTCCTCGGCCTCGTGGCCGAGGAAGAGCAACAGGGTGCCGACCATCACCTGGACCGATACCGCGACCTGCGTGATCCGCAAGGCGAACCAGAAGCCGACCGACGGCCGCTCGCGGTACCACGCGAGCCCTCCCCAGACCCCGGTCACGAGGCTCGAGAGGAGGACGGCGGCGCCGAGGATGATGTGGACGTCAACCATGGGTTTTTCGCTCTCTGATGCGGAAGCTCACTATGTAACAAGCTGTCACAAAGGTTGATGTATAACCCGGTCCCACGACCGCCCCGGCGTCGGCCGGGAGAGAGAGGCAAGTTGCTGCAGAGCTACCTACCCGTCCTCGTCTTTGCCGGCCTCGGACTGGTCGTCGGCACTGCGTTTGCGCTTCTCAACGGTCTGATCGGGTCGAAGCGGCCGAACCAGGCCAAGGGCGATCCCTACGAGTGCGGCCTGCCGAGCGAGGTCTCGAAGACCTTCCGCTTCGGGGTCAGCTTCTACCTGATCGCGATGCTGTTCATTCTCTTCGACATCGAGGTGGTGTTCCTCTATCCCGTCGCCTCGATCCTCAAGTCTGCGGACAGCGTCTTCGTGCTCGCCGAGATCTCGGTCTTCGTCTTCCTGCTCGCGGTAGCGCTGGTCTTCGTCTGGCGCCGGGGGGCGCTCGATTGGAAATAGAGCTTCGGTCGCGCCAGCTTCGCGCCCGCGACATGCTGCGCGGCGACCTCTCCGACGAGGCGATGGAGCGCTACGTCGAGGAGGCGCTGCTGACGACGAAGTTCGAGAACGTCCTCAACTGGGCGCGCTCGAACGCGATCTTCCCCGCCACCTTCGGACTCGCCTGCTGCGCGATCGAGATGATGTCGATGGTCACCGCGCGCTACGACATCGCGCGCTTCGGCGCCGAGGCGTTCAGGGCCTCGCCGCGCCAGGCCGACATGCTGATCCTCTCGGGTCGGGTCTCGATCAAGATGGCGCCGGTCGTGCGCCGCGTCTACGACCAGATGCTCGAGCCCAAGTGGGTGATCGCGATGGGCGCCTGCTCCTCCTCGGGCGGGATGTTCTCCAACTACGCGGTGGTCCAGGGCGCCGACAAGTTCATGCCGGTCGACATCCACATCCCCGGCTGCCCGCCGCGCCCCGAGGCGCTGCTGCACGGCTTCAACAAGCTCCAGCGGCTGGTCAAGGGCGACCCCGAGCTCGGCTGGCGGCGGCGCTACAACGCCGAGGGGACCGAGGAGTGGGCGCGGCTCGAGTCCGGCGGCCCCGACCCCGAGGCGCTCGCGGCCGCGAAGCTGATCGCGGCGACCGAGGTCGCTGACGCCTGATGCCCGACGCTCCGGGACTCGAGCTGATCGCCCAGGAGCTGGGCGAGGTCCGCGAGGGATCGGTGCTCGGCACCAGCCACGAGCGCGACATCGCGACGCTGATCGTCGACCCCGAGGCGATCCTCGACGTGCTCGGCTGGCTGCGCGACACCCCGGCCCAGAGCTACACCTTCCTCGCCAGCCTCCACGCCGCCGACTACCTGCCCGCCAAGCCGCGCTTCGCCGTCCACTACGAGCTGCTCTCGATGGAGCGGGTCGAACGCCTTCACGTCAAAGCCCTTCTCAAAGAACCGACCAAGGTGCCCACGTCGTCGCGCCGAGACCCGGCATGCCCGCATGGGCACCGAGGACATGCCTCCGCTCCCACAAATCGACTCATGCGTTGAACTCTTCCCTACGGCCGAGTTTCAAGAAAGGGAGGCTTACGACTTCTTCGGGATCGTCTTCGGAGGCCATCCCGACCCGACGCGGATCCTGATGCCCGAGGACTACGTCGGCTGGCCGCAGCGGCGCGACTTCCCGGTCGGCGGCGAGCCGGTGCTGTTCACCAAGGACGAGCCGGAATCGCCGGGGTGGTACCAGTGACGCCAAAGGTGCCCACCCCGTCGGCGCCCCCACCGCGTATGCCCGCAGGCGAAGCCGAGGACATGCGCGCTGATGGCGAAGCCGTGGACCGCGAACAAGAAGTTCTCACGATCAACATGGGCCCGCACCACCCGGCGACGCACGGGGTGCTGCGGCTGATCGTCGAGCTCCAGGGCGAGAAGGTGCTCGAGTTGAAGCCGGTGATGGGCTACCTGCACACCGGGATCGAGAAGTCGTGCGAGCAGCACTCCTATTGGAAGGTGATCCCGTTCGTCGAGCGGATGGACTACCTCTCCTACTTCTTCCAGATGGAGGCTTTCTGCGGCTGCGTCGAGCGGCTGGTCGAGCTCGAGGTCCCGCGCCGGGCCCAGTACCTGCGCGTGATCCACATGGAGCTCAACCGGATCATGTCCCACCTCGTCTGGCTCGGGACCTCGGCTCTCGACCTCGGCGCGATCTCGATGTTCTGGTACACGTTCCGCCAGCGCGACAACATCCTCGACCTCTTCGAGATGTCCTCGGGCCAGCGGATGCACACGCGCTACTTCCAGGTCGGCGGCGTGATGGAGGACATCCCGCTCGGCTTCGAGCCCAAGTTGCGCGGGTTCCTCGACGAGATGCCGAGCCGGATCGACCAGTACGAGGCGCTGCTCGACGAGAACGAGATCTTCCTCAACCGGACCAAGGGCGTCGGGATCGTCTCCCGCGAGCGGCTGCTCGAGCTCGGGGTCACCGGGCCGCTGCTGCGCGCCGCCGGCGAGCCGTGGGACCTGCGCAAGGTCGAGGGCGGGCTCGTCTACCCGGAGTTCGAGTTCTCGGTCCCGGTCGGCACCGTCGGCGACTGCTACGACCGCTACCGGGTGCGGATGCAGGAGATGCGCGAGTCGGTGGCGATCATCCGCCAGGCGCTCGACGGTTTGCCCGAGGGCCCGATCCGCGCCGACGACCGCAAGTACTCGCTGCCCCCGCGCGACGAGCTCTCGACCTCGATGGAGGCGCTGATCCACCACTTCAAGCTCGTCACCGAGGGCTTCCGGGTGGCGCCGGGCGAGCTCTACAACCCGGTCGAGTCGCCCCGGGGCGAACTTGGGTGCTTTGTGGTCGCCGATGGATCGTCGCGGCCGGCCCGGGTCCACTTCCGCGACCCGTCGTTCGTCAACCTCCAGGCGATGCGCGAGATGGCGGTCGGGGGCTACATCGCCGACCTGATCGCGAACCTGGCGATGCTCGACCCGATCATCGGCGGCGTGGACCGATGACGCGTGATCAGGCCCTGACGGAAGGTCGAACGCCCGAGCGGGACCCGGCGCCGGTCCCCGACCTCGCCGAGGTCGAGGTGCCGACCGCGCTGCGGCGCGAGATCCAGCGGGCGATGAAGCGCTACCCGCAGATTCGCTCGGCGACGATCCCGGCGCTCTGGGCTGTCCAGCGCCGCTATGGCTGGTGCACCCCCGAGGGGATCGAACAGGCCGCCGCGGTCATGGGGTTGACGCCCGGCTACCTCGAGTCGATCGCGACCTTCTACGACCTCTTCCGCACCGAGCCGCACCCCAAGCACACGGTCCTCGTCTGCACCAACATCTCCTGCTGGCTCCAGGGCGGCGACGAGCTGCTCGAGGCTTTTTGCGACGCCGCCGGCGTCAAGCCCGGCGAGGCGCGCGGGGACGCCGCCGCATTCGTGGAGGGGTTCGAGTGCCTCGGCGCCTGCGACATCGCCCCGATGGCATCGATCGACGAGCGCTACTACGGCCCGCTCGAGCCCGGCGACGCCGCCGAGGCGGTCGAGCAGCTCGGCAAGCGCGGCGCCGAGGTGCTGCCCGAGAAGCGGCTCGAGAGCCGCGAGGCGGCGGGCGGCGACAAGACCCCGTCCGACAAGCGTCTCAGCCGGCATCCGCTGAACAAGCCGAAGCCCAAGCCCAGAAAAAAGCCGCCCCCGGACGCGAAGCAGAGGAGGCGGCGTTAATGAGGACGAAGAAGTGAAGGGCGAGACGCGGCTTCTATTCCGCAACGTCGACGAGCCGAAGCTGAACACGATCCGGGTCTACAAGCGGCTCGGCGGCTACGAGGCGCTGAAGAAGGTCTTCAGCGAGGTCAAGCCCGACGACCTGCTGCGCGAGCTCGAGGAATCTGGGCTGCGCGGACGCGGCGGCGCCGGGTTCTCGATGGGCAAGAAGGCGTCGTTCCTGCCCCGCGGCGAGATGGACAAGTACCTCTGCTGCAACGCCGACGAGTCCGAGCCCGGGGCGTTCAAGGACCGCGAGCTGATGCAGAAGAACCCGCACCAGCTGATCGAGGGGATCATCATCTCCGCCTTCGCCGCCGACATCAACCGCGCGTTCATCTTCATCCGCGGCGAGTACGACCTCCAGGGCGACATCCTCGACGCGGCGGTCGACGAGGCCTACGAGGCCGGCTTCCTCGGCAAGGACATCCTCGGCTCGGGCCACAACCTCGAGCTCGTCGTCCACCGCGGCGCCGGCGCCTACATCTGCGGCGAGGAGACGGCGCTGCTCGACGCGCTCGAGGGCAAGCGCGGCAACCCGCGGCTCAAGCCGCCTTTCCCCGCGGTCCAGGGCCTCTACGGCGGGCCGACGCTGATCAACAACGTCGAGACGCTCTGCAACGTCCCCCACATCGCTATCGAGGGCGCCGACTGGTTCAAGAGCTTCGGCACCGAGCAATCACCAGGAACCAAAGTTGTGTCGGTCTCCGGGGACGTCCGCCGCCCCGGCAACTACGAGATCGAGCTCGGGATCCCGACCCGGAGGATCATCAACACGCTCGCCGGCGGCACGGTCGGGCGGCGCAAGATCAAGGGCTTCTTCCCCGGCGGCTCCTCGGCGCCGGTGCTGACCGGCGAGGAGGGGCTCGACGTGCCGTATAGCTTCGAGGCGATGGCCGACGCGGGCTCGATGCTCGGCTCGGGCTCGATCATCGTCTTCGACGAGACGACCTCGGTCGTCGAGCTCGCGCTGCGGACGGCGCGCTTCTACCACCACGAGTCGTGCGGAAAGTGCACCCCCTGCCGCGAGGGGACGAACTGGACGGTGAAGATGCTCGAGCGCGTGGTCCGCGGCGAGGCGACCCCGATCGACCTCGACACGATCTCCTCGGTCCAGACCAACATCATCGGCAACTGCCTCTGCGTCCTCGGCGACTCGATGGCGATGCCGGTCGGCTCGATGGTGAAGAAGTTCCGGCATGAATTCGATCAGGCGTTGGAGCAGCCGCCGGCAATCGGTCGGACCACCCCATCCGCGCCTCGCCCGGCATCCCCGGACGCGAAGCGGAGGAGATGCCGGTGGTGATCGCCTGATGGCCCAGAAGATCCGCAACGCGGTGACCCTGGTCGTCGACGGCCGCGAGGTCGTGGCGCCCGAGGGCACGATGCTCGTCGACGCCGCCAAGCACGGCGACATCGAGATCCCGGTCTTCTGTTACGAGCCGAAGCTCGGCGAGCCGGTCGGCGCCTGCCGGATGTGCCTGGTCGAGATCGAGGGGATCCCGAAGCTCCAGACCGCGTGCTCGACCCCGGTCCGCGACGGGATGGTCGTCTACACACAGACCGACCAGGTCCAGGAGGCCCAGAACGCGGTGGTCGAGTTCCTGCTCGTCAACCACCCGCTCGACTGCCCGGTCTGCGACAAGGGCGGCGAGTGCCCGCTCCAGGACGTCGCGATGGGCTGGGGGCCGGGCAAGAGCCGCTTCACCGACCCGAAGCGCCATTTCAAGAAGCCGCTCGAGCTCTCGCCGCTGGTCGCGATCGACCGCGAGCGCTGCATCCTCTGCTACCGCTGCGTGCGCTTCAGCCAGGAGGTCGCCGAAGATGAGCAACTGCAGTTGCTCGAAAGGGGTGACCGCAGCTTCGTCGGCACCTTCGACGACCGCCCGTACGTGGCGCCGTTCCACGGCAACATCACCGAGCTCTGCCCGGTCGGCGCGCTGACCTCCTACACCTACCGCTTCCGCGCCCGGCCCTGGGACATCGAGGACGCGGGCTCGATCTGCACGCTCTGCCCGTCGCAGTGCAACGTGAAGTTCACGGTCCGCGACGAGGCTGTGGCGCGCGTGCTGGCGCGCGACAACGAGGACGTCGACGACGGCTGGCTCTGCGACAAGGGCCGCTACGGGTTCCAGATGCTCGCCTCCGAGGAGCGGATCACCGAGCCGATGGTCCGCGCCGGCGACGGATCGCTGACCCCGGTCTCCTGGACCGAGGCGCTCGACACGATCGCCAAGGCGCTCGAGGGTTCGGGCGACGGCAGCGCGGCGCTGCTCGGCGGCGGGACCTCGAACGAGGAGGGCTGGCTGACCCAGCGGATCCTCCGCCGCCAGCTGCGCTCGCCGCACGTCGCCTCTTCCCCGAACCCGGCCGATCCCGGCCTGCTGCGCGAGCTCGCCCGGCCGGACCTGGCGGCGAAGATGTGCGACGTCGAATACGCGGACGCGATCCTCGTGGTCGGCTGCGAGCCGCTCAACGAGGCGCCGATCCTCGACCTGCGGATCCGCAAGGCCGTCCGCCACGAGGGCGCCCAGCTCACCGTCGCGAGCGAGCGGCAATCGGCGCTCGACGGCGGCGCCGCCGACGCGGTCCGCTACGCGCCCGGAGAGGCCGCCGACTTCCTCGGCGCGCTCGCGGCCGAGCTCGGCTCCGACTCCTACGAGGGCGGCGGCCCCTACGCCAAGCAGGCCGCGGCGCTCGCCGAGACGCTGCGCGCGGCGCCCGACCCGGTGATCGTCTGGGGCGAGCGCCTCTGGCGCACGCCGGGCGCCGTCGAGGCCCTGTTCTTCGTCGCCCGCGCGCTCGGGATCGACTCCAAGCACGGCGCCGGGCTGCTCGAGGTGCCCGAGGCCTCGAACGCGCGCGGGCTGCGCGAGGTCGGCTGCGTCCCCGGCGTCGGCCCCGGCCTCTCCGAGGCCCCCGCCGGCCGCGACGCCGAAGGCATCCGCGAGGGCCTGATCGGGGACGAGATCAAGAGCCTGCTGCTCTTCGACTCGAACCCGGCCCGCCACTTCCCGAACGCCGCCGGATGGGAGCAGGCGCTCAAGGCCGCCGACTTCGTCGTCGCGGTCTCGATGTTCGACGACGAGTCGGCGAAGCACGCCAACGTCGTCCTGCCGCTCGAGAGCCACGCCGAGAAGGAGGGCACGGTCACGCATCCCGACGGCCGGCTCCAGCGGCTGCGCCAAAACGTCGAGCAGCCGGAGGGCTCGCGCGACGGCTGGTACTGGCTGCTGAAGCTCGCCGAGCGGCTCGGCAACGACGACGTCGAGGAGAAGCTCGTCGACGTCTTCGCAGCGCTGACCGCCGACGTCCCGATCTACTCGGGCTTGACCTACGAGAGCATCGGCGGCACCGGCGTGCGGTGGCAAGAGAGGGCTCACGCGTCGGCGCTGGCGGGGACGGGTACGGCCCCCGCCCCGCCCACACAATTCCGTGCCGCAGGTCCGGACCGTGCCGAGGGCGGACAGGGCGTGTCAGGGGCCGCCCCCGCCCCCGCCGCGAACGGTGATGGTCTCGTGCTCGGGACCTACCGCGACATCTGGGCCAGCGGGGTCACGGAGCGCAACCCCGCGCTTCGCTTTCTCAAGCCCGAGCAGAAGCTCGAGCTCGCCGTCGCCGATGCCGAGCGGCTCGGGGTTGAGCACGGGCAGCGGGTGACCGTCGGATCGAACGGGACCAGCGTCGAGGCGCGGGTCGCGATCCGGTCGCGGCTCGAGCCCGGGGCGGCGTTCCTGATCGAGGGCACCGAGGAGCAGAACGGCAACCTGCTCGCGAACGGCCGCCCGCAGGCGATCGAAGTCAGGGCCGCGGAGTGAGCGTCCCGCTCGGCGAGGTCGGGTTCGCGGAGGCGAGCTGGATCCTGATCGTCAAGTCGATCGTGATCTTCCTCGTCGTCTTCATGATCGTGCCGGTGCTGACCGTGGTCGAGCGCAAGCTGATCGGGCGCTTCCAGCACCGCTACGGGCCGAACCGGACCGGGCCGGTCGGGCTGATGCAGCCGCTCGCCGACATCCTCAAGCTCGCCGGCAAGGAGGGGTTCCGTCCCGATGCGGCGATCCCGTTCCTCTACGCGATCGCACCCGCGATCGTGATCATGAGCGGGATCATGACCCTGGCGATCCTGCCGTTCGGGAACGTCAAGGACGGGGTCGGCTTCTACGGGATCGACGTCTCGATCGGCGTCCTCTACTTCTTCGCCTTCGGCTCGCTCTCGTTCTATGGGCTGCTGCTCGCGGGCTGGGCCTCGAGCTCGAAGTACAGCTTCCTCGGCGCGATGCGCGCCGCCGCGCAGCTGATCTCCTACGAGGTCTCGATGGGCCTGGCGCTGCTCGGCGCGGTGATGATGGCGGGCTCGCTCTCGCTGACCCAGATCGTCGACGCCCAGGGCGAGCTCTGGTACGTCGTGCCCCAGATCGTCGGCTTCCTCGTCTTCCTCGTCGCCGGGCTCGCGGAGACCAACCGCGCCCCCTTCGACCTCCCCGAGGCCGACGCCGAGCTGGTCCAGGGCTACCAGACCGAATACGGAGGGATGCGGTTCGGCTCCTACCTGCTCGCCGAGTACCTCGAGCTCTTCGTGATCTCGGCGATCGCGGTCACCTTCTTCCTCGGCGGCTGGATGGGCCCGGGGCCGGGCTTCCTCGACCCGGTCTGGATGCTGGTCAAGACGATGACCCTGATCTTCTTCTTCATCTGGGTCCGCGCGACCCTGCCGCGGCCGCGCTACGACCAGCTGATGTCGCTCGGCTGGAAGGTTCTGCTGCCGCTCGCGACGCTCAACGTCCTCGTAACCGCGGTCCTGGTCACGGTGCTTTGAGCGTGGAACGAAGTGGAACGCGAAGAAGTCATGCCTGAAGCGAAGCTGAACGCGGACAAGACGACCTGGACCGGGAGCGCGCCCTACCTCGAGTCGACCGACGTGATCTCGGTCCAGCGCGGGCCCGAGCCCGGCGGGCTCGGCGGCGCCTACCGCGCCTTCGGCGAGACCCTGCGCGGGCTGCGGACGACGATGGGGCGGCTGATCGAGGGGCCGGTCACGATCCAGTACCCGGAGGAGAAGACCCCGGTCTACCCGCGCTTCCGCGGGCGCCACAAGCTGCACAAGTTCGAGGACACCGGGCTCGAGAAGTGCGTCGGCTGCTCGCTATGCGCGGCCGCCTGCCCGGCCGACTGCATCCGCGTCGTCGCCTCCGAGAACGACCCAGAGCACCGCGTCTCGGCCGGCGAGCGCTACGCCGAGATCTACGAGATCAACCTCAGCCGCTGCATCTTCTGCGGCTACTGCGAGGTCGCGTGCCCGTTCGACGCGATCACGATGGGCCACGAGTACGAGATGTCGGACTACAACCGCTCCGACCTGATCTTCACCAAGGAGATGCTGCTCGCGGAGCCGATCGACCGCACCCCGCTGCGCAGCGAGGGCGAGTAGGTGTCAGCCGGCGTCGTCCCAGGGATCGGGCCGCATCTTGACCATGTCGGCGATCGGGATGATCTCGTCGACGGGCAGGTCCGCGGCGCCGGCGTGCTTGCGGATCGCCTCGGGGCTGCTCGCCTGGTAGATGCAGACCGTTCCGACCGAGCCCTCGCCCTCTTCGAGGACGTAGCTCCTGATCCACTTGATGTCGTCGGACATCTCCTCGCCGGCCTTCGTCGACCGCCCGGCGGCCTCCTCGAGATCGGCGGGCGACCTCCATCCGGAGCGTCGCAGAATCGCGTAGGTGTTCATCTCTCCTCCTTCAGCGTCGCTTCTTCTCGAGTACCGAATATTAAGCCGAGACTCGGAAAGGCTTCCTAGGTGGAGGAGGTCGCGTTCTTCGCCGGTGCGACCGGGGCGCTCGGGGGGGCGATCGCGGTGATCGCGCTCCGCAACCCGTTCTACTCCGTGCTCGCGCTCGTCGTCCACCTGATCTCGCTCGCGGGGCTGTTCCTGATCCTGCACGCCGAGTTCATCGCCGCCGGGCAGATCGTCGTCTACGCCGGGGCGGTGATGGTGCTCTACGTCTTCGTCGCCGCCTACGTCGGCGGGGTCGACGAGCCGATGTGGGAGCCGATCCCCGGCCAGCGCTTCATCGCGCCGCTGATCGGGATCGCGCTTTTCGTCGAGATCTCGATCGCTGTCGTCGGCTCGAACCTCAAGGCGATCGACTCCGAGGGCCCGACGGTCGAGCTCGGCTTCGGCTCCCCCGAGGCGATCGGCCGGTTGCTGCTCGAGCGCTTCCTGATCGCCTTCGAGGCCGCCTCGCTGCTGCTCCTGCTCGCCGCCGTCGGCGCGGTGGTCCTTGCCGAGCGACGTAAAGACCCCAAGGAGCCCACTCCGGCGGAACTCCCACCCCGCACCCCCGCAGGCGAAGCCGAGGAGGTGGCGGGTTAATGGTGGTGGCCGGCTGATGGACACCTCCTGGTACATCGTCCTCTCCGGCGCGCTGTTCGCCGTCGGCGCGACCGGCGTGCTCTTGCGCCGCAGCCCGCTCGTGATCCTGCTCTGCCTCGAGCTGATGCTGAACGCGGCCAACCTGGCGCTGGTCGCGTTCAGCCGCATGCACGGCGACGGCGACGGCCAGGTCTTCGCGCTGATCGTGATGGTCGTCGCCGCCTGCGAGGTCGTGATCGGGCTCGGGATCATCGTCGCCGCCTTCCGGCGCCGGATCCCGCTCAACGTCGACGAGATGCGGACGCTCAAAGGATGAGCGCCACCACTTACGCGTGGCTGGTGCTCGCCTTCCCACTCGCGGGCTCGATCGTGATCGGCCTCGGCTTCAAGAGGCTCGAGCGCTGGGCGGGCTGGATCGGGACCGCCGCGATCGCCGGCGCCTTCGTATCCGCGATCGGGGCGCTGTTCATGCTCCTCGACGAGGGCGAGCACCACCGCCAGCTCACCTCGTCGCTCTGGGACATCGCCGACGCGGGCGGGATCAAGATCGAGCTCGGGAACCTCGTCGACCCGCTCTCGGTCTACATGTGCCTGATCGTCAGCGGCGTCTCGATGCTGATCCACCTCTACTCGATCGCCTACATGCGCAGCGACCGCGGCTACGCGCGCTTCTTCAGCTACCTCAACTTCTTCGTCTTCTCGATGCTGCTGCTGATCCTCGCCGGCAACCTCGTCCTGCTGATCGTCGGCTGGGCGTTCGTCGGCTTCGCCTCCTACGCGCTGATCTCCTACTGGTACCGCCGCGAGACCGCGACCCGGGCGGGGATGAAGGCGTTCGTGATCAACGTCGTCGGCGACGTCGGGCTCGTGCTCGCGGCGTTCTTCATCTTCCGCGAGCTCGGCACCTTCGACATGCTCGAGGTCTTCGAGGCCGCGCCGGGATCGTTCGACTCGAACGGGACGCTGATCGTCGCGATCTGCCTGCTCCTGCTCGTCGGCGCGTTCGCGAAATCCGCCCAGATCCCGTTCCACACCTGGCTTCCCGACGCGATGGAGGGCCCGACCCCGGTCTCGGCGCTGATCCACGCGGCGACGATGGTCACCGCCGGCGTCTACCTGATCGCCCGCTTCCACCCCCTGTTCGAGATCGCGCCGACGGCCGCCGACGTCGCCGCGTTCACCGGGCTCGCGACGCTGATCATCGCGGCGACGATCGCGCTCGTCGTCACCGACCTCAAGCGGATCATCGCCTACTCGACGATGAGCCAGATCGGCTACATGGTCGTCGGGGTCTCGATCGGCGCCTACTCGGCGGGGATGTTCCACCTGATGACGCACGCGTTCTTCAAGGCGCTGCTGTTCATGGCCGCGGGCTCGGTCATCGCCGCGATGGCCAACGAGCAGAACATCGACAGGATGGGCGGCTTCCGCCGGGCGCTGCCGGTCACCTCGGCGACGCTCGTGATCGGGGCGCTGGCGCTGGCGGCATTCCCGGGCACGTCGGGGTTCTTCTCCAAGGACGAGATCCTCGTCTTCGCCGCCGAGCGCGGTGGGATGTATTGGGCTTTCGCGATCGGCGGCTACTTCGCGGCGCTTCTGACCGCCTTCTACTCGTTCCGGATCGTCTTCAGAGTCGTCGGCGGCGAGCCGGTCACCGAGGCCCGCGAGTTCGCCGAGGGCCACCAGGCCCACCCCGAGCCCAAGAACCCGGCGACCGGCGAGCCCGAGGACACCGACGTCGGGTTCCCCGGCGAGTCCCACAACGTCGCCGAGAACAACTGGGAGATGAAGACGGCGATGTCGGTGCTCGCGTTCCTCGCCCTGTTCGCGGGCGCGGTCCAGATCCCCGGGGTCACCGACGTGATCCACGAGTTCCTCCACGGCAGCTTCCTCGACTCGGAGCTCTACGAGTTCCCGATCCCCGACTCGGCCGACTACACGGGGATGCTCGTCGGCGGGTCGCTCTCGATCCTCGGGATCGCGCTCGCCTGGATCGCCTACGTCCGCTCGCGCGGGCTGACCGGGGTTCTCGAGCGGCGGCTGAAGCCGCTCCACACGCTGCTCGCGAACAAGTGGTACTTCGACGAGCTGATCGACGCGCTGATTGTCAAACCCGTTCTTGCGACCGGCCGTTTCCTCAATGATGTTTTCGAGAAGCGGGTCGTCAACGGGCTCGTCGCCGGGGCGACCGGGCTCGTCCGCGGCGCCGGCGAGGGCGTCCGCATCGCCCAGTCCGGCTATCTGCGCTCCTACGCCCTGCTGCTGCTGACCGGCTTCGCCGGCATGGCCCTCTACTTCCTCGTCCAGTCATGAGGGCCGCCGCATGATCCAGATCCTTCTCTGGCTCCCGCTCGCCGCCGCGCTCCTGGCCTGCGTCGCGCCGGCGCGGCGCTCGGGCGCCGTCGGCACGCTCGGCGCGCTGGCGACGCTCGGGCTCGCGGTCTGGCTCGCGTTCGACTTCGACACCGGTGCGGCCGGGCTCCAGCACGTCGTCGACGAGGAGTGGATCCCCGAGCTCGGGGTCCGCTACCAGCTCGGCGTCGACGGGATCAGCCTCTTCCTCGTCGTTCTGACGGCGCTGCTCTGGACCGCGGCGACGGCGTTCTCGGCGCTGCGCGGGGTCGAGCGACCGCGGACCTACTTCCTGATGCTCGGGATCGCCGAGACCGCGACGCTCGGCGCCTTCCTCGCCCAGGACCTGCTGCTCTTCGTCCTCTTCTTCGACCTGATGCTGATCCCGTTCTACTTCCTGGTCGGAGCCTGGGGCAAGCGGACGGTCGGGACGCCCGCCGGACCGGACGCGGTCGACCCGGTCAAGGCGACGATCAAGATGATCGTCTACACGCTCGTCGGCTCGCTGCTGATGCTGGCGGCGGCGATCGCGACCGCGGTCCTGACCGCCGACGGCGGCGCGGTCAGCTTCTCGCTCTCCGACCTGCGCGCCAACCCGCTCGGCGAGGCGAGCCAGGTCTGGATCTTCTGGTTCTTCGCCGCCGCGTTCCTGGTCAAGATGCCGGCCTTCCCGCTCCACGGCTGGATGCCCGACGCCTACCGCGCGGCGCCGCTGCCGGTGCTCGTCGTGCTCTCGGGGGTGCTGCCGAAGGTCGCCGCCTACGGCTTCCTGCGCGTCGTGCTGCCGGTCTTCCCCGACGCCACGGTCGAGTTCCAGGAGACGATGATGCTGCTCGCGCTGGTCACGATCCTCTACGGATCGATCATGGCCTTCACCCAGACCAACGTCCGCCTGATCGCCGGCTACTCCTCGATCGCCCAGCTCGGTTTCATCACGCTCGGGATCTTCAGCCTCCGGGCCGACGGCGCCGACGGCGCGGTGCTGCAGATGGTCACCCACGGGCTCGTCGTCGCGCCGATCTTCCTGATCATCGCCGTGCTCGCCGAGCGCGCCAAGACCGAGGACCTGCGCGAGATGGGCGGGATGGCCACCCGTGCCCCGGTGCTCGCGGCGCTGTTCCTGATCGTCACCCTCGCGACGCTCGCGATGCCCGGCTCGGCCAACTTCATCGGCGAGCTCTACATCCTCTTCGGCGTCTTCGAGTCGAAGATCGCGATCGCGATCGTCGCCTCGGTCGGCGTCGCGATGGCGGCCTACTACGCGCTTCGCCTCTACCAGGGAACGATGCACGGAAAGCTCGGCGTCGGGGTCGAGTCGCGCGAGATCAGCTTTCGCGACGGGCTCGTGATCGCGCCCCTCGTCGCCTGCATCGTCGCCCTGGCGCTGCACCCGCAGCTGATCCTCAAGCGCGCCGACCCTTCCGTTGAGACCCAACTGAGCACCGTCGAAGCTGTGGCGGACCAAGGTTCCCGGGCGGATAGCGCTTCCACCCGGCATCCCCGGACGCGAAGCGGAGGAGATGCCGGCTGACGTCATGACCGAGTTCAACGCACCGGACATCGACTACGCCGGCCTCTCGCCGATCATCGCGCTCAGCGCCGGGATCTGCGTCGTCCTGCTCGCCGGGCTCTGGCGCACGCCGATCTTCGTCGTCCCCGGCCTCGCGATCGCGACCCTCGGCGCAACCGCGGGGCTCGCGATCTGGCAGTGGAACGAGGAGACCGACCTCGTCGCCGGAGCGCTGCGACTCGACGCGATCGGGCTCTCGGTGGCGCTGATCGCCTGCTTCATGGCCGCGATCTGCGTCCTGTACTCGATCCGGGAGCCCGCCGCCGAGAGCGCCGGACACGGCGAGTACTACACGCTGCTGATCGGCTCGGTGCTCGGGATGGTGATCCTCGCCATGTCCCAGAACCTGATCGCCTTCTTCATCGGCCTCGAGTTGCTCTCGGTGCCGCTCTACGCGCTCTGCGGGTCGGCGGTGCGCCGTGAGGCCTCGCTCGAATCGGGGCTCAAGTACCTCGTGATCGGCTCGCTCGGGTCGGCGACGCTGCTCTACGGGCTGGCGCTGATCTACGGCGGCGGCGCGTCGACCGACTTCACCCAGATCGCCGAGGCGCTCGACGCCGGCGCCGCCGACGACACCCTGGTCCTGCTCGGCACGGCGATGGTCGCCGTCGGGCTCGCGTTCAAGATCTCGCTCGCCCCCTTCCACCAGTGGACGCCCGACGTCTACCAGGGGGCGCCGACCCCGATCACCGCGTTCATGGCGGTTGCGACCAAGGCCGCCGCGTTCGTCGCCCTCCTGCGGCTGTTCGAGGTCGCGCTGGCGCCGGTCTCCGACAGCTGGGACACCGCGCTCGCGGTGCTCGCCGTCGCCTCGATCGTCGTCGGCAACATCGGCGCGCTCGGCCAGGACTCGCTCAAGCGGCTGATGGGCTACTCCGGCATCGCCCAGGCGGGCTACATGCTCGCCGGGGTCGTCGTGATCTCGCAGACCGGGGTCGAGGCTCTGCTCTTCTATCTCGCGGCCTACGCGCTGATGAACGGGGCGGTGTTCGGGGTGATCGTCGCTCGCGAGCGCGAGACCGACCGCGGCGACGACATCTCGGCGGTCGAGGGGATCGGGGCGACCCGCCCGCTGCTCGCCTGGCCGCTGACGATCGGGATGCTGGCGCTCGCCGGGCTGCCGGGCACCGCGGGCTTCATGGGCAAGCTCTATCTGATCGAGGCCGCGGTCGAGGGCGATTACACCTGGCTCGGCGTCGCGATCGTGATCGGCACGATGGTCTCGCTCGCGTACTACCTGCGAGTCATCGCCGCGATCTGGATGAAACCCGAGCCAGCGGTCATGCCCGCGATTGCGGGGGCTGCCCCCGAGGCAGGCGAGACCGGCCCCGCCCGCCGCCTGGGCACCGGCCGCTGCCCCCTGATCTGGGGCCCGGCCGTGCTCTGCGCCGCGGCGACGATCGCCTTCGGCGTCTTCCCGTCGCCGCTGATCGACTGGGCCGCGAACTCCGGCGTCTCGATCTTCCCGGGCTGATGCGCGCGCGCCACGCGGCCGTCGCGGCCCTGGCGATCGCGGCGGGCATCGCCGGGCTGACCGCCGCCGGGCCGGCGAGCGGGATCGAGTCGCCGCTCCCCGCCGACCGCGTGGTTCCGCTCGGCGAGTCGCTTCGGGGACGGCCGATCGGCGCGACCCGGATCGGCGATCCGGCGAGCCCGAACAAGGCGCTCGTCGTCGGCGTGATCCACGGCGACGAGCGCGCCGGGCTCCGGATCACCCGGGCGCTGAAGCGCGAGTTCGCCGACCTGACCGGGATCGACATCTGGATCGTCGACTCGCTCAACCCCGACGGCCAGGCCGCCCGCGACCGCGGCAACGCCCGCGGCGTCGACCTGAACCGCAACTTCCCCCACCGCTGGCGCTCGATCGCCCGCTCGAGCGGCTACTACTCCGGCCCGCGGGCGCTCTCGGAGCCCGAGCCGCGGCTGGCGATCGAGCTGATCGAGGCGCTCCAGCCCCGGGTCTCGGTCTGGTACCACCAGCCCTGGGGCAAGGTGCTCGTCCCCTGCGGGGGCCAGGCGCCGATCCAGCGCGCCTACGCGCGAGCCGCCGGGATGGCGACCGGCTGCCGCGGCGACGGGCTGCCCGGGACCGCGATCAGCTGGCAGAACAGCGAACACCCGGGGACGACCGCGTTCGTGGTCGAGCTCAAGCGCGGCGAGCTCTCAAAGGGCGCAGCGCTCCGCCACGCCCGCTCCCTGGTCGAGGTGGCCGTATCGGCGTTCTCGTAACGGCGGCGGTGATCGTCGTCGCGGCCGCGGCCGGGATCGCCGCCGAGCTCCGCTGGCGCGAGCGCGCCGGCGACGGCGCGCGGCGGATGCTGCTCGTCGTCCTCTACGGCTTCCTGCCCCCGATCACGTTCTTCAACCTCGCGCGGGCCGACCTCGACCTCGACGCGGGGGTCGGGGTCGTGCTCGCCTACGTCGCGCTGGGGACCGCGGCGTTCGCGGCCTGGCTGATCGCGACCCGCGTGCTGCGGCTCGAGCGCTCCTCGGTCGGCGCGGTGATCGTCTGCGCGCTGGTCGCCAACACCGGCTACCTCGGCTATCCGCTCGTGGTCACGCTGCTCGGCTCCGACCGGCTCAGCGAGGCGGTCGTCTACGACGTCCTGGTCTCGGCGCCGGCGCTGCTGCTCGCGGCGTTCGCGGTCGGGGCCGCGTTCGGGACCAAGGCCGGCGAGGGCGCCGGCCAGCGCACCGGGTCGTTCTTCACCCGCAACCCGCCGCTCTACGCCGCGATCGCGGCGCTGGTCGCCCCCGACGCGCTCGCGCCCGACCTGCTCGTCGACGCGTCGCGGGTCCTCGTGATCGCGATCCTGCCGATCGGCTTCTTCGCGGTCGGCACGCTGCTCGCCGAGGAGGCCGAGGAGGGCCAGCTCGCCTTCCCGCCGCCGCTCTCGAGCCCGGCGGCGGTCGCGGTCGCGCTGCGGATCGGGCTCGTCCCGGCGCTGCTGTTCGCGATGGCCGCCCCGCTGATCGACCTTCCCGACCCCTACCTGCTGATGGCCGCGATGCCGACCGGGATCAACTCGCTGATCGTCGGCCACGTCTACGGGCTCGACCTCAAGGTGATCGCGCAGTCGGTCACATGGTCGACTGCGATCGTCGTCGTCGGCGCGCTCGCCTCGCTGGCCCTCTAGCCCTTGGGTACGACGATCTCCTGCACGGCCCAGCGGTTGCCGTCCGGGTCGGCGAAGTAGACGAAGCGGCCCCAGGGGAAGTCCTGGATCTCGCTGACCTCGACGCCGCGGCCGGCGAGCTCCTTACGCGCCTCCTCGATGTCCTCGACGACGACCTGCATATTGTCGAGCGAGCCCGGCTCCATCTCGGTGATCCCGACGCCGAACGTGATCGAGCAGGCCGAGCCCGGCGGGGTGAGCTGGAGGAAGCGAATCTCGTCACTGACCGCGTGGTCGTGGTCGAGGACGAAGCCGGCCTTCTCGACGTAGAACTCCTTGGCGCGGTCGACGTCGGTGACCGGGACTCCGATCAGTTCGAGCTTGATGTCCATGACGGCGATTCGTATCACGCGAATACGATGCGCGCGTGCTCCACCACGTCTCGATCGAGGTCGCGCCCGAGGAGGTCGAGAGCTGCGTCGGGGGCTTGAGGCTGCTCGGGTTCGAGCGCGTCGAGGCCCCGGAGGCGATCCGCGAGTACGTGACCTGGGTCGAGTCGAAGGGGACCCAGGTCCACATCATCCATTCGCAGGCGCCGGTGATCCCCCAGCTCGGCCATTCGGCGGTCGCGGTCGACGACTTCGAGGCGACGTTCGCGGCGCTCGAGAGCGCCGGCCTCGATCCCGAGCGCCATCAGGAGCTCTGGGGCGAGCCGCGGGCCTTCGTCGTCCTTCCCGGCGGCCACCGGGTCGAGTTCATGGCCGCCCCGCCGCCGCCGAGCGGCTAGGCGCTAACCGGCTACCGAGACCTCGAGCCGCTCGTCGCCGAGCGCATCGGCTTCGTTCGGTATCTCCTTGCGGTACGGGAACCAGCCGCGGAAGTTGCCGGTGAAGTCGCGCTCTTCGAGCTCCGCGGGCGTCATCGGCCTGGCGGGATGCTCGAGCGGCGACATGTGGCCGCTTTCCTTGAGCCGGTCGTGGAGCTCGATGTCGGCGCTCGTGTCCCGCTCCCCGAGGTGGGTCAGGTAGCTGACCCGCGCGCAGCGGCCGGCGGAGATCTTCTTCAGTTCCTCCTGGCTCAGCTCGGGGTCCTGGGCGAGGTCGTCGGGCCGAATCAAAGGAAGGTGCCACTCGCCGATCTCGACCTCGCTGGGCTCGGATGCCTCGTAGTGATCGCGCATCTCGATCGCGGCGCGGCGCAGCTCCGGCTGCGTATCGGAGTGCGTTCGCAGGTTCCAGAAGTTCTGCCACTCGGTCGCGGTCACGATCACCGTGTGCCACATGAACGGCTCGAGCAGCCGGTTTGCGACCTGCTTGTGGACGTTGAGCCATCGATCGGGGATCGACTTCGCCTTCACGGCAGCTTCGATCTCCTCGAGCCGGGCGGCGAACGAATCGGTGTCGATCGAAGCGCCGGGCTCGACGATCAGGCCGAGGACGTGGCGGACGGCGTCGTCCCGGGCCCGGAGCCACTCGGCGGTCGCGGCCGAGTGCGCCTCGCCGGCGAGCGGGTCGCCCGCCTGCATGCCCGGCTTGTTGGAGCCGAACTCGGTCGGGACGTAGGGGTCCTCGAGGACGCGCCGCAGCTGCTTGACGACCGGGATCGCCCGCGAGCTGGCCGAGTTCCGCGAGAACACCCGGTGGGTGTTGAACTCCGCGAGGACGAAGCGGGGGAAGGTCACCTCGAAGGTGGTGATCCGATGCGATTCCGGTGAGACGGAGTCGGCGAGAACCTTGGTCGAGAAAGCCATGCGCCGAACTAAAGTACCCAACCCGTCACTCGGAAGCCGACCCCGCTCGCGGGGTCAGAGCGAGCGGCGCTTCTCGCAGCCGACGGCCTTGTCGCGGGAGCCGTTGCCGATGCAGACGTCCTTGCCCTTGCCCCCGATCAGCTTGTCCTTGCCGGGGCCCCCGATAGCTTGTCCTTGCCGGGGCCCCCGATCAGCTTGTCCCTCCCGGGGCCGCCGCTGATCCTGTCGCGCCCGTCGTCGCCGCAGACGACGTCCTTCCCCGTTCCGCCGTCGATCACGTCATCGCCCTCGAGCCCGGAGATCACGTCCTTTGCGGCGGTTCCGACCAGCGGACTGCCGGAGGTCGTCCCGTCGGCGACCGCGGTGCGGCGGTCGCATGTGAAGGTGCCACCCGACCCGATCACGTCGCCCGGATCCGGCGAAGCGCTGACCACGCCCTGGATGAAGCTCGAGAGCGTCGCGTCGCCGATCCGGCTGTAGACCGCCGGGATCGTCGGGCGGGCGCAGCCGACACCGAAGCTGACGATCCCGGCGACGCGCCAGGCTCCACCCTCGCCGCCCGCCGCGCGCGCCGAAAGCGGCCCGCCGCTGTCGCCCTG
This sequence comes from uncultured Solirubrobacterales bacterium, assembly GCA_963817065.1. GTDB lineage: Bacteria > Actinomycetota > Thermoleophilia > Solirubrobacterales > 70-9 > CAWFMO01. The sequence goes on along the minus strand of CAWFMO010000001.1, from coordinate 249,420 downwards.
GCAGCTGTCGGTCCCGCCGGCGAGGACGCCGGCGCAGGTCATGACCGTCGGGTCGAAGGCGGCGCCATAGCCCGTCGCGCAGGGCGTGTCGCCGAGCATCGGGATCGTCGCCTGCTTGAGGTCGTCGCTCCCGGGGCCGCCCTCCGCCACCGCGCCCCAGCCGGTGACGAAGACCGACCGCGTCTCCGCCCAGAGGCTGAGCTCGTCCGGGCCCGCGAGGGTCGCGACCGGCGACGGCGCGGGCTGATCGAGGAGCAGGAGCGCGACGTCGTTGGCGAAGTTGCCGTTGCCGACGAAACCCGGGTGGACCTCGACGTCGACGATCAGGCGCCGGTAGCCCTGGGCGGCGTCGGAAAGCTTGGTCGCGCCGCCGACGATGTAGTCGTCGCCCTCGGTGAGCGGCGACGGCGGCCGCGCGCAGTGGGCCGCCGTGAGCACGATGCTCGGCCGGATCAGCATCCCGCCGCAGAAATGCCGGTCGAGGTCGGTCCCGCCACCGGTCGCGTTGACGAGCGCGACCTGGTAGGGCCAGATGTTGACGGTCGTGAACGTTCCGCCGACGATCCTCGCGCCGGGGCTCTTGCCGCCCCGCGCAGGAGGCTGCTCGAGCGGCCCGTCGGCGCCGCGACCAAGGTGCGAGCTCGGCGCTCGCCGGGGTCGCGGCGGTGAGCGCCAGCGCCAGCACCCCGAGAACGATCCCCTTGCGTGTCATCTCCATGCCCCTAGATACCGGCGAGAAGCCCGGAGTCGCGGTCGGCTAGCGCTTCCTCTTGCGCCGGAACTTCTTCAACACCTTGCGCTTGCACTTCCTCTGCGCCTTCCTCGTCGGTTTGGTCTTGCAGACACAGAGCGCGCGCTTCTTCTTCTTCTTCAGCCCGGCGCAAGGATCGGCGGGCGGCGGGGGCGGTGCTCCACCGGAACCGATCACGTCGCCCGGATCGGGGGACGCGTTGACCACGGCCTGGACGTAGCCCTGGAGCGGCTCCTGGCCGAGGCGGGCGTAAACCCCGGGATTGTTGGGCTGGGCGCAACCGAATCCGAAGCTGACCGAGCCGACGAGGCGAACCGCCCCGCCCTCGCCGCCCGCCGGCGCGGGCACGCTCAGCGGGCCGCCCGAGTCCCCCTGGCAGGCGTCGATGCCGCCCTGGGGGTACCCCGCGCAGACCATCACCGATGGGTTGTAGGAGGCGACGGTCGAAGTGCAGAAGGCGTCGGACTGCATCGGGACGACCGCCTGGAGCAGCGTCCGGCTCGGGTTGCCCCCTTGCGAGGTCGCCCCCCAGCCGGTGACGGTCGCCTGCACCTGCGCCGCCCAGAGGCTGATCTCGTCGGGTCCCGCGAGCTTGATCAGCCCGGTCGTCGTCGCCGCCGTGTCGAGCACGATCAGCGCGATGTCGAACGAAGGCTGCCCCCCTGGATACGAGGGGTGGAAGGTGATCGAGCCGATGTCGTGGACGGTCCCCTGGGTGACCCAGTCGTTCGCGTTGGCGACGACCCTGTCGGTGTCGTCGATCGGGCCGGGGTTCGGCGCGTAGCCGCTCACGCAGTGGGCGGCGGTCAGGACGACCCGCGGCCGGATCAGCGACCCGCCGCAGACCACGTTGCCCCCGCCAACCGGCCCGTTCAGCAGCCCGACCTGCCACGGATGCAAGTTGATGTCGGCCGGCGAGCCGCCGACGATCCTCGGGCTCTGCTCGGCGGCGAGCGCGGGCGCTGCGAGCAGCCCGAGCGCGCTCGAGGCAACCACCGCGATGATCCCCACCGTCCGCTTCACAGCGACGAAGATACCAGTGCCCCTCCGGCCCGGTCCAGTTGATTTTCTGCATGTGGTGAGGCGACGCCACGCCGGCGAATAGAGTCTTTAACGGCCGCCTCGATCTCCACGAGCAGCCCACCGCCTCGTCGCGAGGCCGTTTGCCGATGCGGAGGTCAACCGATGCAAATTGATGCTGGTCGGTGTTGAGTTGGCGCGGGCGCCGCACTCCTCGCCCGCGCCAACCAAGCTCGCCCGACGTTCCCTACTTCCTGCGCTTGCCTTTCTTGCGCGTGAACTTCCTGATCACCTTGCGCTTGCACTTTTTCTGTGCCTTCTTCGTCGCCCTCGTCTTGCAATAGCAGAGCGCCTTCTGCTTTTTCTTCAGCGAGGCACACGGATCGGGCGGGGGGAACGATCCGCCGGAGCCGATTACGTCACCCGGATCTGGGCTGGCGTTGACGACCTGCTGGACCCACGCCTGGAGCGGATCTTGGCCGATGCGCGCGTACACGCCCGGGTTGTTCGGCAACGCGCACCCGTTGCCGAAGCTCGTCACGCCGGCGAGGCGAATGACGCCACCCTCACCGCCGGCAGCCGGGACCGTGAGCGGACCGCCCGAGTCGCCCTGGCATGCGTCCTGGCCACCGGCCACGTAACCGGCGCAGACCATGCTCGGAGGCGAGAACTGCCCGAACACCTGCTGAATCGCCACGTTGCAGTACGGGTCGTCAAGCATCGGCAGGTTGGCGAACTTCAGGGTGTCCGACGATGAGTTCGCATCACCATCGACCGTCCTGCCCCAGCCGGTTGCGGTGGCGACAACGCCCGGCGCCCATAGGCTGGTCTCATCGGGACCGGCGAGCTTGATCGTTGTTCCACCCGGCGCTGATCCGAGCAGAACCAGGGCCACATCAAAGCCGGCCGCGGTGTCCCCGTTGTAGGAAGAATGGGCAGCGAAGTCGACGATCGGGACCTCCACACCCTCAGAGATCCAGTTCGTCGCCGCCGCGATGACCGTGTCATCGAGGATCGTCGCGGGAGGATCATCGGCTACGCAATGCGCGGCCGTGAGGACGATCCTGGGGCGAACAAGCGACCCACCGCAGTATTGGTTGCCGCTCCCCGACGCGTAATCGACGAAAGCGACCTGGTGCGGATACGAGTTGATCGAAGCGGGACCACCGCCGACGATCTTTCCGTTCGACCCGGCCGCAGTCGCGGACGCAGCCATAAAAAGGGTAACCGCCGCGACGAGCGCTGCGATGGCTCCCACGATTTTCATGCTCTCCCAATTCATTTCCTAACCCCAATTCAGTAGGACGTTTGTGGGAGACGCCCCTGTCCCGGGTGTCTACCCACTATTTGGGAGGAAACGTACCAGAGAAATGCGCTTGTTTAGTTTTTGGGCGTGAGGAAAGACACAAGAGCGAAGAAGTGGATGGCTGACCAGATCGGCAAGCTCGACGTCCTGCTCAAGACCGAGCAGACCTTCCCTCCGCCGCCGGAGTTTGCGGCGCAGGCCAACGCATCCGATCCCGGGATCCACGAACGCGCAAACGAGGATCCCGAGACCTGGTGGGCCTCGTGGGCCGAGAAGCTCGAGTGGATCGAGCCCTGGGAAACGATCCTCGACTGGTCCGACGCCCCGTTCGCGAAGTGGTTCGACGGCGGAAAGCTCAACGCGTCGGCCAACTGCCTCGACCGCCACGTAGCCGCCGGCGCCGGGGACCGGGTCGCGTTCTTCTGGGAGGGCGAGGACGCATCGCGCCGCGAGGTCACCTACGCGGAGCTGCTCGAGACCACGCAGCGGTTCGCCAACGCGCTCAAGGACCTCGGGGTCGCCAAGGGCGACGTGGTCGGGATCTTCCTGCCGATGGTCCCCGAGACCGTCGCGGCGATGCTCGGCTGCGCGCGGATCGGGGCGATCCACAACGTCGTCTTCGGCGGCTTCTCGGCCGAGTCGGTCAAGGAGCGGATGCAGTTCTCCGACGCAAAGGCGCTCGTGACCGCGGACGCGACGATGCGCCGCGGCGAGCCGACCCCGATGAAGGCCGCCGTCGACGAGGTGATCGGCGACGTGAAGTCGATCGAGCACATCGTCGTCGTCAACCGCGGCGACACCGACCCGCCGATGACCGAGGGCCGCGACGTCTTCTGGCACGACGTGGTCGAGGCGGCGGACCCCGAGTGCGAGCCCGAGCCGATGGACTCCGAGGACCCGCTCTACATCCTCTACACCTCGGGCTCGACCGGTAAGCCGAAGGGGATCCTGCACACGACCGGCGGCTACCTGACCCAGGTCAGCGCGACGCACAAACTCGTCTTCGACCTCAAGGACGACGACGTCTTCTGGTGCGCGGCCGACGTCGGCTGGGTAACCGGCCACAGCTACATCGTCTACGGCCCGCTCGTCAACGGGGCGACGAGCATCATGTACGAGGGGGCGCCCAACTACCCCGCCGAGGACCGCTGGTGGGAGATCGCCGAGCGCTACAAGGCGACGATCCTCTACACCGCGCCGACCGCGATCCGCGCCTGCATGAAGTGGGGCGACGAGCACCCCCAGAAGCACGACCTCTCGTCGCTGCGGCTGCTGGGAAGCGTCGGCGAGCCGATCAACCCGCGGGCATGGCTCTGGTACCACGAGGTGATCGGCGGCGGGCGCTGCCCGATCGTCGACACCTGGTGGCAGACCGAGACCGGGGGGATCATGATCAGCCCGCTGCCGGGGCTGACGACGACCAAGCCCGGCTCGGCGACGGTCCCGTTCCCGGGGATCGAGGCGAAGATCTTCGACGAGCAGGGCAACGAGATCGAAGAGGGCGCCGGGATCCTCGTTCTGACCCGGCCCTGGCCCTCGATGGCGCGGACGCTCTACAAGGAGAAGGAGCGCTTCATCGAGACCTACTGGGAGCGCTTCGGCCGCGACACCTACCTCGTCGGCGACGCCGCGCGCCGCGACGAGGACGGCTACTTCTGGATCGTCGGGCGCACCGACGACGTGATCAACGTCTCCGGGCACCGGCTCTCGACGATGGAGGTCGAGTCGACGCTGGTCTCGAACCCGGGGGTCGCCGAGGCGGCGGTGATCGCGGTTCCCGACGAGATGACCGGCCAGGCGATCGTCGCCTTCTGCATCGCCCAGGGCGACGGCAACGGGCTCGAGAGCGAGCTCCGCGACTACGTCGCCGACAAGATCGGCAAGCTCGCGCGCCCGAAGCAGATCGTGATCTGCGACGACCTGCCGAAGACGCGCTCAGGCAAGATCATGCGCCGGATCCTGCGCGACATCGCGACCGGCGAGGACGACCTCGGCGACGTGACGACGCTCCGCGATCCCGACGTGGTCAAGGACGTCGAGGAGCAGTTCAGCGCCGCGAAGTAGCGGCTATCGCTTCCGTTTCTTCTTCTTGCACTTCTTCTTTTTCTTCTTGGCGCTCTTGGCCCCGCCGCGCTTCTTCTTCTTCTTTTTCTTGCACTTCTTGCCCGCGGCCGCCGGCGGTGACGTGGGACCTGGAACCGGTGGAACCACCGTGAAGAGCTCGTAGGCCCCGGAGTCGCAGGCGCCGCCGGCGGGAGAGGGCCGCGGCGATCCGCGCCCATCCTGGGTCAGCGCACCGATGACCGCCGTGCACTCGGCGACCGGGACGCGGTCGACGGCCGGCGAGCCGGCGGCGATCGCGCGAGTCTCGAGCGGCGAGAGGAAGCCGGGCGCGCCGACGGGCGCGGCGCCGTTCGCAGCCAGCGGCTGAAGCTGGGCGCCGGTTCCGAGCAGATCGCCCGAGCCGGTGCTCGCGGTGAAGCAGGCGGGATCGACGACCACGTTGCGGCCGGCGCTGACCAGCGCGCCCAGCGCGCCGGCTTCGCAGCTCTCGGCGCCGCCGGGACCATCGATGATCGACCCGCGGGCGATGACCTGCGGGAAGGCGGCCGCCATTCCTTCGAGGGTCAGGTCGTCGCCGGGATCGGCGCCTCCCCCGACATCGCCGGCGACGTTGTCGGCGATCGTCGAGCCGATGATCGTCACCGTCGTCTGCGGAAATGCCATGGCGGAATTGGTATCGACGACGTGGATCCCGCCCCCCTGACCGGGAGTGCCGACGGTCTTCGGAGCGCTGTTGCCGCTGACCGTGGAGTTGACGAGCAGCAAGCTGCCCTCGTTGGGCCCGATGAAGATCCCGCCGCCCATCTGCTTGCCGACCGCCATCGTCGGCCCGCTGAGCGAGTTGCCCGAGAGCGTCGTCCTGTGCAGCTCGAGGGCTCCGTCCGCGTCGTAGATCGCACCGCCGGTCGCCTGGGTTATCCCATCCAGCGTCTCGGCGCTGTTGTCGGCGACGACCGAGTCGAAGAGCCGGACGATGGTGGGCACGAAGACATCGGCGTAGATCGCGCCACCGCCCGCCAGGCCGAGGGCGTTCGTCGTGTGCAGCGCGTGGTTGTCACGCAGGACGCTGCGCGAGATATCGACGTTGTCGGTCGAGACGTAGATCGCTCCGCCGTGGGCGCTGTTCGTCGGCGAGCTCGCCACGTTGCCCTCGATCAGCGAGTCGTCGATCGAGAGCGTGCCGTCGCCGAAGAACCCCGAGCTGATCGCGCCGCCGTACGCCGTCGAATCGTTGTTCGTGATCCTCGATCTCGTGATCGTCGGCGCGCCGCTGGGCGAGGTGATCGCGAGGTAGATGCCGCCGCCGAAGCCCGTCATACCGGTGGCGTGGTTGTTGTCGACGACGCTGTCGGTGATCGAGAAGGTAGGGCCCTCCGCCCGGATCCCGCCGCCGGACTCGACGTGCGCGGTGTTGTCGTCGATCTGGCTGTCCTCGAGCGAGAGGTCGCCGTAGGCGAAGATCCCGCCGCCGTTGCCGGCTCTGTTTCCGGTCACCCGGGCGGCGTTCAGCGAAAGCGACGAGCCCGCCCAGGCGAGGATGCCGCCGCCCTCAATGGTCGTGGATTGGGCTCCGGTGATCGTCAACGACTGGACGTCGAGGTCGCCCGAGCTGAGAACGTGAAAGGAGCGTCCCGGCGCCATGTAGTTCGATCTGATCGTTGTCGCGGCGGCGCCGTCGCCGACCACGGTCAACGGCGAGGTGACGTCGAGATCACCAATGGTGTTGTCGTCCGTATCGACGGCGTCGGTGCGCGTCAGCGGGTATATCCCGGCCCCGAGCTCGATCGTGTCGGCGCCCAGGCTGTTGTCGACCGTGCAGGCGTCCTCGACCGAGGCGTTGTCGGTGTTCGCGATCTGGACCATCTCGCGCAGCGAGCACTCGGCGTTGTCGGCGAAGTCGTCGGCGAGCGGCGTCGGGGTCGAGGAGCTGATCGTCGCCGCACCGGCGGTGGCCGGCAGCGCGGCGGCCAGGCTCGCGAAAGCGATCGCCGCGGCGAAGACCGCGCGTGACCTCAGGATGTCCCTGACTTCCCTGTCATTAAGTGGAGGCTAGCGCTCAGTCGCGGCGCTTGCGCTTCTTGCGCCGCTGGCCCTGGGTCTCGCCGACGGGGGCGGAGCCGTTGCCGTCGCCGGCGTCGGGCTCCGGCAGCGCCGGCTCGGAGACCTCGCGGCCGCTGCCCTCGACGACCCCGTCGTCCTCGCGCGGCGGCCCGCCGCCGAGCATCCCGCCGCCCCCGGGCCAGGGCACCGCCTCGCCGGCCTCCCATGCGGGCGGGCGGTCGCCCGGCAGCAGGCGGCCGATCAGCATCCCGACGTAGATGATCCAGATCGAGAGCCCGAACGGGATCAGCAGGAAGACGGCGCCGGTCGCCATCCCGAGCGTGCCCCAGAACCTGGTCAGCAGCCCGGCGCGCATCGCCCAGAGCGAGGCGTAGAGGGCGCCGAAGCCGAGCCCGATCGCGCCGCCGAAGTTGACCCCGGCGGCGACGTCGCGGAGGCTGTTCTCCTCGAACTTGTCGTCGGCGAGGTCCTCCTGCTGGTCTTCGGTCGCGTCCGCCGGGACGTCGGCGACGAAGTCGGTGGCCGCCTGGTCGATCGCGATGTAGGTGAGGACCGAGAACGCGAACAGGAAGACCGCTCCGACGATGATCGCGGGCGCGAGCCCGCGGCGAACGCGCTGGTCGCGCGCGTAGGCGGCATGGAGCAGGTAGACCAGCGCCGGCGCCCAGAGCAGGTAGCCGAGCCCGCGCATCGCGTAGGCGATCAGCAGCGGGAAGGAGTCGTCGGCGATGTCGCGCAGCGCCTCGGCGTCGCTGTCGCCGCTGAACGCCTGACCGGCCACGAACAGTGAGCCGAGGATCAGCGCAACGCCGGCGAGCGCCGCGATTCCGACCGGGCGGGCCCAGCGCCGCTCGCGCTCGAGGATCTGCTCCTTGCCCACCGTTAGCCCCTGTCGTGGAAGAAGAAGTCGGGGAGCGCGCCCTCGATCACCTCGGCGGTCATCCGCTGGGCCACCTCGAGGTTGCCGCTGCGGACCGCGATGTCGTCGAGGGTGACGATGCCGATCAGGCGCCCGGAGTCGAGCACCGGAAGCCTGCGGATCCGGTGGCGGACCATAAGCGCGGCGGCCTCCTCGAGCTCCATCTCGGGCTCACCGCCGATCAGCGGCCGCGAAGCGTGGTCGCCGATCGACTCGGCGCCCGGGCGCGAGTCGGCGAGCACGCGCACCGCGAGGTCGCGGTCGGTGATCATCGCGGTCGGCGTGCCCTCTGGGTCGGTGACGATCACCGATCCGACCGCGCGGTCGCGCATCTGGCGCGCGACCGACAGCACGTCGGCCTCGGCCGGAGCGGTGACGACGCCCTCGGTCATGATCTCCCGCAGCTGCATGCCGATACCGTAGTTGTCATCGCCACACGACGCACACATGAGGATGGGAATGTCTAAGCAGCGCGGGCCGATCGCGCTCTACGGCGCGACCGGCTACACCGGCCGGCTCGTCGCCCACGAGCTCGCGACGGCCGGGGCCGAGTTCGTGCTCTCCGGCCGCAGCCGGCCGAAGCTCGAGGCGCTCGCCGAGGAGGTCGGCAAGGTCGCCGGGGTCCAGCCCGCGGCGCTTGACGACCCGGCCGCGCTGCGCTCGCTGATGGCCGACTGCTCGGCGGTGATCACATGCGCCGGCCCGTTCGCCCACTGCGGCGAGCCGGTGCTCAAGGCCGCGATCGAGACGGGCACCCACTACCTCGATACGACCGGCGAGCAGCCCTACATGGACATGATCTTCCGCCGCTACGGCGCCGACGCCGAGCGCAAGCGGGTGGCGGCGATCCCGGCGATGGGCTTCGACTACGTGCCCGGCGACATGATCGCCTCGCTGACCGCCGACGGGATGGGCCCGTTGCGCGAGATCTCGCTCGCGTACGGCGGCCGCGGCTTCGTCCCGACCCGCGGCACGACGCTCTCGACGCTCGAGATCATGAAGGGCGGGGCGCTCGAGTACCGCGACGGCGCCTGGCGCCCGTCGCACGGCGGCTTCGGGCGCGGCAGCTTCGACTTCGGCCCCGAGGAGGGCAGGCAGCGGATGATCCGCTACCCCGCCGGCGAGCAGATCACGGTCCCGCGCCACGTCGCGACCCAGAACGTGAAGACGACGATCAGCACCTCGCTGATGGCCTCCGGCCCGGCGGCGACGCTGCTGCCGCTGCTCGCGCGTCCGTTCGGGATCGCGCTGCGGACGCCGATCAAGCGCGCGCTCGAGCTCGCGGTCTCGAAGCTCCCGGAGGGCCCGAGCGAAGAGGAGCGAAGGGCGGTCCGGTTCACGATCGTCTGCGACGCGCACAGCGCGGAGGCCTCGCGGCGCGGGGTCGTCTCCGGCTCCGACGTCTACGGCCTGACCGCGGCCTCGGTCGCGCGCGGAGCGATCCTCGCCGCCTCGAAGGGCTTCCGCGGACGCGGCGCGCTGGCACCGGCGCAGGCCTTCGACCCGCGCGACTTCCTCGCCGCGCTCGAGCGGTTCGACGTCCGCTGGGACGTCGAGAGCCCGCGCGAGCCGAGCCGGGAACCCGTGAAGGCAACGGCCTGATGCCGATCCTCGGCGAGCGCACCGGCGGCCGGCCGGTCGTCGACGTCAGCGACGCCGCGACCCCCGGCGGGCGCTGTCCGGCATGCGGCGAGCCGCTCTTTCCCTGGGTCGAGGCGGCCGACGCGGATCCGGCCTCGCGCGTCCGCCACGCGCTCGACCGCTGCGAGAACTGCGGCCTCGTGCTCGCGCGCGAGGACGGCGGCGAGGGCATCGCGGCGCTGATCGAGCGCGCCGAGCGCGAGGTCCGCGAGCGCGGCGCCTCGACGATCGAGGCTCCGAACGCGGCCTCGCTCGGCGCCGCGATCGCCGGAGAGGACTGGTCGGGGATCGAGGTCCCGGCGCGCCCGGCGCTGCTGACTCCGAGGGCGCTCGAGCTCTTGCTCGGGCACGAGTCGCTCGAGATCTCCTCGCTGCGCTACCCGGCCGCGGCGGGAATGGCGGCGACCTGGCAGACGATCCTCAACCTGATCTCGTTCAACCGCGACTTCGCGCGATCGGCGCTCAGCCGCCGGCTGCGCCCGCGCGACTCCCGCGCCGGGCGGCCCGGTTTCGCGATCGACGTACTCGTCACCGTCTTCGCCGCGATCCCGACCGCCGCGCTGGCGGTCCTGCTCGAGGGTGCGGCGATCCTCGTCCGCCGCGGCACCATCCTCCGGGCCGAGATCAGCCCCCGCCGGGCTCGCTGACCGCGCCGACGAGCTCTTCGGGAGCGCTCAGGTGCGCCGGGCCCCGGTCATCGGCGAGCTCGCGGAGCTCGCTGCCGGCGAGCCGGGCGGCGAGCGCCCGCGCCGCCTCGGCGACGAGCCTCGGGGTCCCCGACGAGATCACGATCGTCGCCGGCCGCTCGGCCGCGCCGAGCGCGCTCAGCGGCAGAGCCCAGGCCGGAACCGAGCCGAGCTCGGCGAACAGCGTCGCCGGGCGCTCGCGGGCAGGCGCGGTCAGCTCGGCGGGCAGCCGGTCGGTCCCCGGCGCGAGCGCCTCGAGCTCGCCTGAGAGGCAGAGCTCGAGCGCGGCGTCCGCGCCGCCGTCGCGGGCCGCGTCGGCGAGCGCGAGGCGGTCGTCGGAGAGGACGTTGGTCGCGGCCTCCGAGAACGCGAGCAACGGCGGCTCGACCAGGACCGCGCCGGTGACGAGCTCGGGGCGGGTGAGCGTCAGGCAGAGCGCGACCGCGGCGCCGATCCCCGCGCCGCAGAGCGTCGCCGGAGCGTGCCCGAGCTCGTCGAGCAGGGCGGCGGCGTCCTCGGCCTGCTCGGGGATCGTCGTCGCGCGGTAGTCCGGCGGCGGCGACGATCCTCGCCAGCCGCGGCGGTCGGGAGCGACGAGCCGCATCCGCCCCGCGAGCGCGGCGGCGAGCGGTTTCCAGGCCTCGCCGCTGGTCGCGGTCTCGTGCAGGCAGAGGAGCGGCTCGCCCTCGCCCTCGTTGAAGTAGGCGACCTCGACCCCGCGCAAGCGCAGGCCCGGCACTATCCGCGCGAGGCCGCGCCCCAGATCCGCTTCGCGAGCGGCAGCATCAACGCCCGCGGAGTGTGCTGGCCGCCGATCGCCCCAACGCGGTTGATCAGCCCGGGCACGACGACGCGCTTGCCGCGCTCGAGCCCCTGGACGGCCTCGCGCGCGACCTGCTCGACCGGCGTCCAGATGATGTCGGGGGCCCGCTCCTCGGCCTCCCCGATCCCGGCGAGCTCGGCGAACTCGGTCTTGACCGGCCCCGGGCAGACCGCGGTCACCGTCACCCCGGACCCACTCAGCTCCGAGCTCGTCGCCTCGCTGAGGCTGAGGACGTAGGACTTGGTGGCGGCGTAGGTCGCGGTACCGGGGAGCGGCTGGAAGGCCGAGGTCGACGCGACGTTGAGTACCGCCCCGCGGCCGCGTTCGACCATCCCGGGCAGGAAGCGCGCCATCAGGTCGGTCACGGTCTCGACGTTGAGCCGCACCATCTCGCCGAGGCGCCCGCGATCGGCCTCGGCGAAGTCGTTGTCGTCGCCGAAGCCGGCGTTGTTGACGAGGATCTCGACCGCGAGCCCGAAGCCCTCGATCTCGCTCTGGAGGCGGTCGCGCTCGGCGGGGTCGGATAGGTCGCAGGCGACGACCTCGGCGCGGACGCCGCCGTGCTCGAGCTGGACCGCGAGCTCCTGGAGCAGGTTCTGGCGCCTGGCGACGAGGACGACGTTGTGGCCGCGCTCGGCGATCTCGCGCGCGACCTCGGTCCCGATCCCCGACGAAGCCCCCGTGATCAGCGCCGTCGAGGACGGCGCGGTCGGCGGCAGAGCTATGAGAGGCCCTCGCGCGCTTCGCGGACCAGCGTCACTGCCTCGGGGAAGACGATCCGGATCGCGTCGCGGACCTGGATCGCCTGCTCGTCGCTAGTGCCCTGGAGGTTGAGCCTGTTGATCGCGGCGACGGTCATGTCGACGGCGAGCTTGATCGCGTTGTCGGCCCAGGCGACCTTCTGGGCGCCCTGCATCTGCTCGGCCATCTCGCCGAGCTGGCGCCGAAGCTCGTCGGGGTCGCCGAACAGGTCGCCCATACCACCGGTTCCTTCCATGCCTCGATGTTGGCACATCCGGCCCGCGACCCGTGAGTCGCGGCGGCCTAGCTTCGCCCGGATGCTGGTCTACGAGACGCCGACGTCCCGGGGCTCGGCGAGCGTCGAGCACGTCGCGCTCACGGCCCTGATTGCGTTAGTCGCCATCGCCGCGATCTCGGCGCTCGTCGCGAGGCCGCCCGGGGGCGGGGCGCGCGAGCTCGGCGGCGCGATCGCGCGCAAGATCGTCTGCGCCCCGCGGCTCCCCGATCCCTGCCGCCGCCACCCGCTCGCGCGCGCCTACGGCTTCCCGCTCGGCAAGCTCGTCCGCGCGCTGGCGCCGGCCCCGCGCGCCGCGGCCGGCCCGGGCGGCGCGGCGCTGCTGCCGGTCGACTTCCGCCGCTGCCGGCGGGCGAGCTGCGCGGCGCCCTCGGGCCGCCCCGGGCTGACGGCCTCGAACCGCCGCGTCACGGTCTTCACCGCGGTCGAGGACGGGCGGCCCGGCGGCGGGGCGGTCCGGGTCACGTACTGGCTCTACAGGCCGGGCCTCGGCTGGGAGCGGATCGCCCGCGAAGCGGGCGCGGCGGAGATCGAGGCCGCCCAGACGCTGCGCCTGCGCGTCGACGACGTCCCGGCGCTGGTCCCGCTCGAGACCCTGCGCGGCCGCAACCACGCCGACTTCCCCCGATCCGAGGAGCCGCCGTGGCGCTGGAAGGTGCCGGGCGCCTACCCGGGGTGAGCGCCCGGCTCACTCCTTCTTCGGGGTCTCCTCCTTCTTTCGGGCCTGTTTCTTCGCCTCGCGCTTCTCGCCGCGGCCGGAGTCGGCGTCGGCGTCGCGGATCAACCCGCGCCAGTCGGTGGTCCGGAAGACGAAGGCGAGCGCGATGAAGCCGAGCAGCGCCGCCCAGGCGGCGACCGCGATCTGCTGGCCGACCGAGTAGGCGAGGACCGCGGTCCGGGTCGCGCCGGCGGCGTCGCTCAGGGTGGCGACGAGCAGCGCCTGCTGGGCGCCGGCGCCGCCGGGGGTGAACGGGAGCAGGGTCGCGACCGACTGGACGCTCATCACCAGGAGCACGTTCTGGAACGAGCCGCCGATGTGGAACGCGTCGAGGAAGAACCAGAACGAGGCGAAGCGCGCGAGCCAGGCGACTCCCTGCCACGAGGCGACCTCGCGCAGATAGCGCTTGAAGTCGGTGAGGATGACCGCGCCCTGCTTGACCCGGTCCCAGAACTTCTCCGCCCGCCGGGCGAGGATCGTGAACAGGACCACGAACCCGATCGCGAGCGCGGTCAGGAAGAAGACGAGCACGCGCGGGTTCTCGGCCCAGAACGAGATCTCGAACGCCGGGATCCCCGGCAGCTCGGGAGCGTCCGGGAACAGCCCCTGGGTGATCGCGTAGAGCAGGACGACGATCCCGACCGAGGTGTCGAAGACCGACTGGACGAAGAACGATGAGGTGATCGCCGGGTAGGTCGAGCCGCGGATCGAGCGCTTGGCGAGGAAGATCTTGACCGCATCGCCGACCCGCGCCGGTATGAAGCTGTTGAGCCCGGCGCCGGCGAGGTACGCGGCGGCGATCTTCGGGTAGGCCACCTCGCGGTCGGGGTAGGCGGCGATCAGCGTGTTCTGCCAGCACTTGCTGCGCGCGAGCAGCATCCCGAGGTAGAACGCGAACGCGATCGCCGCCGAGCCCCAGCCGATCGACGTGAAGTTGTCGAAGAAGGTCTCGGCCGCGTCGCCGAAGCGATCGGCGCTGCGGCCGAAGTCAACCGCCCCGATCACCAGAGCGCCGAGTGCTCCTCCATCACCCCGAAGCCGCGGTCGATCTCGATCCCCCCGAGCGCGCCCTCGAAGCTGCCGAACCGGTGGCGGTAGGTCGAGCGGACGAGGAGGAAGTTGTCGTCGCGGGCGCGCTCGGACTCGCTCGCGAACGACATCCGCGAGCCGTCGGCGAAGTCGATCGCCTCGAGGCCGTCGAAGCGCACCGGCTCGGGCTCGTGCGGAGACCCGTCGACCCAGATCGCGCGCTCCGAGCCGCGCGGCGGGTCGTTGATCCCGCTGACCAGGTTCCAGGCCAGCGCCCGCCCGTCGGCGGACTCACCCACCCCCGCCGACCAGAGCCACTCGGTGCGCCGCCGGTGGTAGCCGGCCGAGACGTCGTCGACTCCGCGCGCCGCGTCGATCTCCCAGCTCTTCCCGCCGGCCTCGATCGTGCCGGTGACCGGCAACCCGGCCCGCTTGCGGGTCCAGGCGTAGCCATGCTCGCCGCTCGGGCAGACCGACTCGATCGCCTCGCCCTCGCCGAAGCGCAGCTCAGCGCGAACCTCGCCCGCCTCGACGCGCAGCAGCGGCCCGTCCATCTCGACCTGGCCGCCGGGCAGCAGGCTCGTGTGCGCGTAGCGGCGCCCGCCGTCGCGGTCCCAGACCGCCCAGAAGCTCTGCGGCAGCGGCCCGACCTGGACCTTCGCGGCGCAGAGCATCACCGTCTCGCCGTAGAAGCCGAGGTAGCGCCAGCGCTTGCGCGGCCGCCCGTTGCGGAGCATCGGCATCTTGTCCGGCGGCAGCGGCAGGTCGGGCCGCCCCGGGGCCGGCCCGCGCCAGGGCAGCGACGCGGGCTCGTGGACTACGACCGTTTGAGGAATGAGACGATCTCCTCCGCGATCCGCTCGCCCGCGTCCTCCTGGAGGAAGTGGGCGGCACCCTCGATCTTGACCTGCTCGCCGGCGCTCGGGATCAGCTCGGTGAAGCGCTCGCCCCCCTTCGGGTAGGGGAAGATCGGGTCGGAGTCCGAGAACGCGACCAGCGCCGGCTTCTCCCAGCGCCCGAGCGCGTCGGCGACCTCGCCCATCGCCTTCGCCGCCGGCTGGTCGAGCTCGGTCGGGACGAGGAGCGGGAACTGCGCCGCGCCGGCCTTCGACTCCGCGGTCGGGAACGGCGCCTCGTAGGCCGAGACGACGTCGTCGGGGAGCTCCGTCGCGGTCGCGCCGTTGATCACGAAGCCGACCGGCAGGTCGGGGTTCTTCTCGGCGAAGTCGCGCCAGGCGAGGAAGCCCTTGCTGACCTTGCCCGTGAACAACCCGGTGTTGAGGATCGCGAGCGCGCCGACGCGATCGGCGTTCTCGACCGCCCAGCGCAAGCCGATCGGCCCGCCCCAGTCCTGGACGACCACAACTGCGTCGGCAAGGTCCAGCCCACCCAGGAGTTGGGTGATCAGCTCGACGTGGCGGTCGTAGGTGTACCAGCCGCGATCGGTCGGCTTGTCGGAGCGGCCGAACCCGGCGTAGTCGGGGCAGATCACGCGGTTGCCGGCATCGCGAAGCGGCCCGAGCATCTTGCGGTAGAGGTAGGCCCAGGTCGGCTCGCCGTGGAAGCAGACGACCGGCCGCCCCTCGCCCTCGTCGAGGTAATGCATCCGCAGCCCGTCGAGATCCGCGTAGTGGGGCTCGAAGTCGTATCCGGGCAGGTCGGCGAAGCGGTCGTCGGGTGTCCGGAAAGCCTCCACGGCGGGGCAGCGTAGTCGTTCCCCGTTTGCCACACTCCCGCGCTCATGCCGGCCGCTGAAACAAAGGCCGCGGCGGCGCCGAAGCCCGTACCGGACCCCTCAGATCAGGCGATGTGCGATCGCGCCCGCGAGCGCTTCGCCGCCGATCGCCGCCGGGGCGGGCGGGTGCCGCGCCGCCGACGTCGCCACGCAGCGCTTCCCAACCTGATCATCATCGGGGGGCTGAAGTGCGGGACGACGTCGATCCACCACTACCTCGGGCTGCACCCCGAGGTCCAGATGTCGAAGCCGAAGGAGCTCAACTTCTTCTGCGAGGAGCAGACCTGGGACCTGGGAATGGACTGGTACCGGGGCCGCTTCGACGACCGCTTCCCGGTCCGCGGCGAGTCCTCGCCCCACTACACCAACCAGCCGCGCTTCACCGGCGTCGCCGAGCGCCTCCACGCCGCGATCCCCGACGCGCGGCTGATCTACATGGTCCGCGACCCGATCAGCCGCATCCTCTCGCACTGGCGCCACGCGACGGGAGCGGGCTACGAGACCCGGGGCGACATCGGCGAGATCCTCTCCGACCCCGAGACCGCCTACGTGCACCGCTCGATGTACTGGATGCAGCTCCAGCCCTACCTCGAGCACTTCGACCGCGAGCAGATCGAGGTCATCACCCAGGAGGAGCTCCAGGCCGACCGCGAGGGGACGATGCGCAAGGCGTTCGCGTTCGCCGGCGTCGATCCCGACTTCACCTCCGAGCAGTTCGAGCGCGAGTGGGAGAAGTCGACCGCCAAGGAGTCCGAGAAGTACCAGTTCATGGAGAAGCTGATCAAGCTCCCGGGCTTCCGCTCCTTCGACCGCAACTTCGACCGCCTGCCGGAATCGATGCGCTGGATGGTCGAGAAGGTCGTCCACGACCCCGACAAGCCGTCCGCCCCGAAGCCCGAGCTCCCCGAGGCGACGCGCGAGAAGCTGCGCGGCTACTTCGGCGCTGACGTCGCCGGGCTCCAGGAGTTCGCGGGGCGCAAGTTCGCCGGCTGGGCCGACTACTCCTAGCTCCGTGAAGGGCGGGATCGAGGCCACGGCGCTGATCAAGGAATCGGACCGCGCCGGCGCGGCCTTCGGGCAGTTCAGCGACTTCGAGATCCTCAACCGCTTCGGCAAGCGCAAGTACAGGTTCGCGCTCGAGGTCCGGGTCCCGGGACGCGACCCGTACGAGGTCGAGGGCGAGTTCGAGGTCCCGCGCAAGGTCGAGAACACGGGCCTGTTCCCGGGCCGGATCGGCAAGCCGCTCAGCCCCGGGTTGGAGCTTCCGGTCCGCGTCGACCCGTCCGACGCCACCTCGCTCGAGATCGATTGGGACAAGTACCACGCCGCGCACGGCCGCAAGGACGCCCAGGACGCGGCGACGCAGTCGGCGACGAACCGCCAGTACGCCGAGATGCTGAAGGGGAAGCCCAAGGTCGCCGAGCAGTTGATCGCGGGCAACCGCCTCGCCGTCCGGGGCTGGGCCGCCGCGGTCCGGAGCGGGAACATGAGCCGCGAGGATTTCGAGGCCCAGGTCACGCACGAGCTCGAGTGCGGCCGCATGGACCCCGCCGACGCCGAGGCTGCCCGCAAGGGCCTCGACGGCGCGGTGTAGGGTCAGGCGATGGGCCTGTTCGACCGCTCCAGCAAGAAGATCCTCGAGCGCGGGATCGCCGCCACGGCCGTGATCCGCGAGGCCCGGAAGATCGAGGACGACGGCACGGATGAGCACGGCCAGGGCGGCGAGTTCCTGCTCAACGACATGCGCGACGCCGGCTTGTGGGGCAAGCACCGCTACGACTTCACGCTCGAGATTCAGATCCCCGAGTCCGAGCCCTATGAGGTCTCCGGCGAGTTCAAGACGCCGGCCAAGGCCGGGCGGACCGGGCTGCTTTCCCACCGCGGATTGGAGCCCGGCCTCGAGCTGCCCGTGAAGGTCGATCCCGAGGACTCGCAGCGGGTCGCAATCGACTGGGACGCGTTTCTCGCCTCCCCCGACCGCAAGGCGGCGGTCAAGAAGGCGGCGCAGGCGGAGAGCGCCAACGCGAACAAGCGCATGCTCGACGCCAACCCCGATCTCGCGAAGCAGCTCAGGGCCGGCAACGCCGCCGCCGTGGTCAGTTGGGCGAGCTCGGTCAAGGCCGGGAAGATGAGCCGCGAGGAGTTCGACAAGACGGTGGACATGGAGGTCAAGGTCGGGCGCATGGACCCGGCCGACGCCGAGGCGGCGCGAGCGACGCTGGACGGATAGCGATGCGGATCGCGGTCGCGGCGGACGAACGGGCCGGGGTGGCGGCCGGAATCCTCGAGCGGCTCCGCGAACGCGGCCACGAGCCGATCGCCCATGGGGCACTTGCGGACGATGAACGCGACGACTGGGCATGGGCGAGCGAGGCCGCGGCCCGCGATGTAGCCGAGGGCCGCGCCGAACAGGCGATCGTCTGCTGCTGGACCGGGACCGGCGCGTCGATCGCCGCCAACAAGGTCGCCGGGATCCGGGCCGCGCTCTGCCTCGACGCGCAGACGGCAGAAGGGGCGCGCAGGTGGAACGACGCCAACGCGCTCGCGATCAGCCTCCGCGCGACCTCGGAGGCCGAGCTCGGCGAGATCCTCGACGCCTGGTTCGCGGGCGCGCCCAGCGACGACGAAGAGGACCGCGCGAACATCGATCACGTGGGCGAGATCGAGTGAGCATCGAGGTCAACCGCCTGCGCCCGGACCCCGCTCCGGTCGAGCTCGCCGACCAGATCTCCGGCCTCGGGCTCGCCGACCTCGCCCCGGGTGACCGCCCCTACACGGTGATGAACTTCGCCGCCACCCTCGACGGATACGGGGCGATCGACGGCCGCTCGGGTCCGATCGGATCCGAAGCCGACACCGAGGTCCTCGTGCGGCTGCGGACCGAGGTCGACGCGGTGATGATCGGCGCCGGCACGATGCGCGCCGAGCGCTACGGCCCGATGCCCGACGGGCGCCCGCTGGTGATCGTCTCAGGGCGGCTCGACCTGCCCTGGGACGCCGGGGCCTTCACCGACGCCGGCGGCCGCGTCGTGATCTTCACGGCCTCCGACGCCGAGCCCCCCGAGACGGCGGCGGACGTATCCGTCGTCCGCCACGAGGGCGTCGTCGACGTCGCGTCGGCCGTCCGGCACCTGCACGCCGAGCTCGGCGTGAGCGCCCTGCTCTGCGAGGGCGGCCCGCGCCTCCACGGCCAGCTTCAGGACCAGGGGCTCGCCGACGAGCTCTTCCTGACCATCGCCCCGAAGCTCGCGGGCGGCGCGGCCCCGCACATCCTCGAGGGCGAGCTGCTGTCGGTGATCGACATGGAGCAGGTCTGGCTGCTCGAGCACGAGGGCGAGCTCTTCACGCGCTACCGGCGCCGGCGCTGATCCTCTAGGGTCCGCTGGCGATGGACTTCAACCCGACGCCGCAGGTCGAGGAGCTGCTCGAGCGCGTCCAGGCGTTCATGGACGAGCACGTCTATCCGAACGAGGCGGAAGCGATCAAGGCGCTCGACGACGAGGTCAAGCCCGGCGTCGCGTACCCGAAGCTGTTCATCGAGATCCGCGACAAGGCCAAGGACGAAGGCCTCTGGAACCTGTTCATGCCCGACGAGCGCTACGGCCCGGGCCTCAAGAACTGGGAGTACGCGATCCTCTGCGAGGAGATGGGGCGCAGCCCGATCCTCGCGCCGATGGCCTTCAACTGCTCGGCGCCGGACACGGGGAACTCCGAGATCATCGCCGAGCACGGGACCGATGACCAGAAGGACCGCTGGCTCACGCCGCTGCTCGAGGGCACGATCCGCAGCTGCTTCTCGATGACCGAGCCCGCGGTCTCGGGCTCCGACCCGACCAAGCTCCAGACCCGCGCCGAGCTCGACGGCGACGAGTGGGTCATCAACGGCCACAAGTGGTTCACCTCGGGCGCGATCGGCGCCGAGCTCGCGATCGCGATGGTCGTCACCGACCCCGACGCCAACCCCTACGCCAAGGCTTCGATGATCCTCGTGCCGCTCGACACGCCGGGCATGAACGTCGTTCGCCCGGTCCCGGTCATGGGCCACGACAAGGGCCCCGGCCACTGCGAGGTCCTCTACGAGGACTGCCGCGTGCCCGCAGCCAACCTGCTCGGCGAGCGCGGCGCCGGCTTCGTCATCGCCCAGGACCGGCTCGGCCCAGGCCGCATCCACCACTGCATGCGCGCGATCGGCACCGCCGAGCGCGCGATCGAGATGATGTGCGAGTACGCGAACCGCCGCGAGGTGGCGGGCGGCCGGCTCGCCGACCAGCAGTTCACCCACGAGATGATCGCCTCCTCGCGGATGGAGGTCGACCAGGCCCGCCTGCTCACCCTCTACGCCGCCTGGCTGATGGACACCGAGGGCAAGCGGCGCGCCCGCCAGGCGATCTCCCAGATCAAGGTCGTCGCCGCGAACATGGTCATGGACGTCCTCGACCGCGCGATCCAGCTCCACGGCTCGCTCGGGATGAGCGACGACACGCCGCTCGCCGGCATGTGGCGCTTCTCCCGCATGCTCAAGGTCGCCGACGGCCCCGACGAGGTCCACAAGATGGTGATCGCCCGCCGCGAGCTCAACCGAGCGGCGAAGAAGGCAGAGGGCGCGGATAACGGCGGCGACCCGGCGAAGCCGGCGGCCGCGCCTGCGGCGCGCTAGACGCGGGCTACTTCTTCCGCTTCTTCTTCTTCTTGACGCAGCGCCCGCGCTTCAGCACGCGCTTCTTGCCGCAGCGCTTGCGGACCGCCGGGATCGCCGGCGGGAGGCTGATCCCGACCGTCGAGGGCGAAGGCGGCGCCGGACAGCCGGCGAACGGGCCGGGCGCGTTCAGCGGCGCGCCGTCGCAGGTGAAGAGCTCGTAGGCGCCCGAGTCGCAGGCCCCGGACGTCGGCCGCGGATAGCCGCGCGCGTCCTCGCCCAGCGACGATGCGCCGCCGAGCACGTCGCAGTCGCCCGCCGGCAGCAACCCGACCGCCGGGCTTCCCTGCGCGAGGGCCATGGTGCGGACCGGGCCGCCGTTGTCGGCCAGCTCGCCGAGCTGGGCGTCGGTGTCCTCGAGATTGCCGAGCGTCGCGCCGAAGCCGCAGCTGTCGCCGTCGTCGATGTTGGCGCCGCCGCCGGGCCCGATCGTGCTCGTCGGCGGAAACCCGACGTAGCAGGCGTCGTTGGGGTCGCCGTCGGTGAGGCTCTCGGAGTCTGAGACCACGGTCCCGGTCAGCGTCGCGGCCGCATTGACGAGGGCGATCGCGTCGCCTTCGAGGTTGGCGGCGTTGTCGGCGATCGTCGAGCTGCGGATCTCGGCCAGGCCGCGGCCCGGCGTGCCATCGGCCGTCAGCTCCACCCCGCCGCCGAATGCCCCGGTGGCGGTGTTGCCGGAGATCGTCGTGTTGAGCGCCTTTAGCGAGCTCGTCTCCAATCCAGCGCCGCTGGAGGCGGTATTCCCGGCGATCGTCGCCCCGTCGAGCTCGATCTCTCCGTGATCGGCGTTGGCATGATCGATGCCGCCACCGACGCCCGTCGCTCCGTTACCGCGCACCTCGCTGTCGCGAACGACGATCTTCGTCGTGCTCGGCGTCGTCGGCGCCCAGTAGATACCCGCGCCCTGGCCGGCCTGGTTAGAGCTGATCCGCGAGCCGTTCTCGACCGTGAGCACCGAGTTTTGCTGGATCGAGAGGCCACCGCCGTAGGGCCCGGAGTTGATGTTGCCGGAGATAGTGGAGTGGTCGATCGTCACGTCGACAGTTCCGAAAGCGACGATGCCGGCGCCGGCGCCATTTGTGGCGTCGGTCGCCATGTTCGTCGAGACGGTCGACTCGACGACATCGAGCTCGCTGCCCAGGCCGGCGAGCACGGCGATACCGCCGCCACCGGTGTTGTCGCCCGCCTCGTTCGAGTCGACGACGCTGTCCTCGACCCTCAGCTTCAGCACCTGACCGCCGAGCAAGCCGGCGATCCCGCCACCGTGGGAGGCCGTCTTGCCGTTGCGGATCGTCAGGTCGCGGATCGTGAGGTCGATCGTTCCGGTTCCGAGCAGGTTGATGACGCGGTCCTCATTGCCCCCGCTGATAACCGTGGTCCCCGCGCCGTTGCCGTCGATGACCAGCGGCCCTGCCGCGGTGTCGGGCTCGACGTCGAGGTCGCCGCCGGTGAGCGTGCTGAGGGCGATCGTGCCGTTGACCGCGAAGCCGATCGTGTCGGTGTCCAGGGCCTCCCCGGCAGCGCAGGCGTCCTCGCCGGAGTTCTCATTGGCGGCGATCAGCGCCTCGCGCAGGGTGCAGTTGCCGTCAGGGTTCGGACCCTGGGCGGTCAGGGTCGTGACCGTGATCGGGGCCGCATACGCGGGGCCGGCCGTGCACGCGAGCGCCAGCCCGACGAGGGCCGCAACCCACGTCCCTCTACGCCTCCGCCTCATGGCCTGCTCGCCTCCCACAGCGGTCATTCTATCTCAGCGTCCCCGGACGTAGTACCGTTTATTGGCCATGGGGGCGGGATCAAGAGCGAAGATCGTTGCGGGCCTCGGCGCGGCGCTGATGCTCTTCGGCGCGGCCAGCGCCTCGGCCACCGTGCGCTACGCCGCGCCGGGCGGGGCCGCCACCCCCGCCGCCTGCCAGGACCCGACCCCGGGTGCGCCGCGCTGCTCGATCCGCGACGCCGCCGCGGGGAGCGGCGTGGGGGCGGCCGACGAGGTCGTGATCGCGCCCGGGAACTATTCCGACGCCGACCTCGGGAGCGCAGAGGTGGGCCTGGTCGCCGGCAACGTGCATGGTCCAGCGAGTGGACCAAGGCCGGTGATCACCGTCAACGGAAACCTCGCCGCCTTCAACCTCAACCAGCCCGGCGAGAAGCTGTCGGACGTCGAGGTCATCTCCACCACAGCTGCCAACGGCATCATCCTTCAGCTGGGCACTGTGGAGCGGGTTGTCGTCCGCTCGAGCGCTCCGGGGGCGATTGCCTGCAGGCAATTCAACGGCTTGCTTCGAGACAGCGCCTGCCTGACCTCCGGCGCCAACGCAACCGCGGTCGGCAACACCCACGGCGGCATCAACACGCCGCAGGTGCGGAACGTGACCGCCGTCTCAACCGGCACCGGCTCGAACGGAATCCACGTCCACTCCTTCGCGCAAGCGACTTTGGCGACGGTAAGGGCGACGATCGCCCGCGGTGCCGGCACCGATGTCAAGGCCTCGAGAGACCTCGTCGCCGGGACGAGCGCATCGATCACGATGATCGACTCCAACTACGCGACGACGGACAACCAGGGTGGTGAAGCGACGATCACTTCGAGCGGCACCCAGCAGACCGGCGTCCCGCAGCTCGCCGCCGACGGATACCACGAGCTGCCGACCTCGACGAGCACGATCGACCTCGGATCCGTCGACGGCTCGAGCGGAAGCACCGACGTCGACGGCCAGGCGCGGGGCGGCGGGGTCGCATATCCGGCTGACATCGGCGCGGACCAGCGTGGCAACCCTGCCGCGACGACCCTCGACTGCACGCCCAGTTCGCTTCTGCTCGGCTCCAGCGGCACGAGCTGCGACGTCGTCGTCAGCGACACCGCCCCACCGGCGTTCAAGATCGGTCTCGACTCCGATGACACGGTCGCGTTCGCGAGCAGCGGCGCCGGCTCGTTCAGCGCTCCGAGCTGCGTCCTGACGCCGATCGGACCCAGCGGCTTCTCGGCCGACTGCCCGGTCGCCTATACGCCGAGTGCTCCCGGGACACACACCCTTTCGGGCGCCTATGGGGGAGATTCCCACCACGAACCGAGCCAAGGCTCGGCCCAGCTCGTCGTCGACGCGCCGCCGGCGGCGCCGGCCGGCGCCGCGACCACGGTGACGCCCGCTGCCAAATGCAAGAAGGGCAAGAAGCTGAAGAAGGTCAAGCGAAAGCGCAAGTGCGTAAAGAGGAAGCGGAAGAAGAAGAAGTAGCCCGCGGCTAGGGCAGCCGCTCGACCGCCTCGTCGGCGGCCTCGGCGATCCGGTCGACGACCTTCGCGAACTCGGCTCCGCCGTCGTCCTGGTCGCCGTAGGCGCCGGCGGCGACGCGCGAGACGATGCCCTCGGCGATCACCGCCAGCTTCCAGAGCCCGAGCGCGACGAAGAAGTCGATCTGCGAGAGGTCGCGACCGGAGCGCTCGGCGTAGAGCGCGGAGACCTCGTCCCGGGACGGGAAGCCGGGTATCGCGGTCGGCGGGTCGACGTTGGGGAGGATCTGCTCGTCGGGATCGCCCCAGTAGACCATCAGCATCCCGACGTCGGCGAGCGGGTCGCCGAGGGTGCAGAGCTCCCAGTCGACGACCGCCGCGACCTCGCCCGACGGGGCGAGGATCATGTTGTCGAGCCGGTAGTCGCCGTGGACGATCGTCGCCGGGCCCTGCTCGGGCACCCGCTCGGCGAGCTTGTCGTGGACCTCTTCGACGAGCGGCACCTCGCGGGTCTTCGAGCCCTCCCACTGGCCCTGCCAGCGCTTCAGCTGCCGCGCGACGTAGTCCTCCTTGCGCCCCAGCTCGCCGAGGCCGACCGCGTCGGGATCGACCTTGTGCAGCTTGACCAGCGTCTCGACGACCCGCTCCCCGATCGCGCGGCGCTCGGTCTCGTCGAACCCCTCGGCCTCCTTCGCGGTCCGCAGGATCGGGCCCTCGACGAAGTCCATGACGAAGAACGGCGCCCCGTTGACCGAGTCGTCCTCGCAGAAGCCGGCCAGCGGCGGCACGGGCACGGGCCCGTCTTGGAGCGCCGAGATCACGCGGTGCTCACGCGACATGTCGTGGGCGTTGCCGAGCGCCTTGCCGAGCGGCGGGCGGCGAAGCGCCCAGCGATCGCCGGCCGAATCGGTGACCCCGTAGGTCAGGTTCGAGCGCCCGCCGGCGATCCGGTCGAACTCGAGCGGCGGCTTCGCGCCCTCGACGTTGGCCTCGAACCAGGCCTCGACGGCCTCGCGGTCTATACCTTCCTCCGGCTCGCTCATCCGAGCGAGAGCATATGGCTCAGATCAACACACTGATATTCGACTTCGGCGGCGTGCTCACGAACCCGGTCTGGGAGAGCTTCGCCCACTTCTGCACCGAGGAGGGCCTCGACCCCGAGACGATCAAGACGCTCTTCCGCGAGGACCCCGGGGCGCTCGCCGACCTGCGCAAGCTCGAGGCGGGCGAGGTCGAAGAGGCCGAGTTCGAGCGCAGCTTCGGCGCCCGGATCGGGCTGACCGAGACCGAGGGGCTGATCGAGCGGCTGTTCGTCGGCATGAAGCCCGACGAGCGGATGCTCGCCGCGGTCCGCGCCGCGCGGGCCGCGGGACTGAAGACCGCTCTGCTCTCGAACTCGTGGAGCGTCGACCACTACGACCGCGATCTGCTCGCCGAGCTCTTCGACGTCGCGATCATCTCCGGCGAGGTCGGGATGCACAAGCCGCAGCCGGAGATCTACGAGCTGACGGTCGAGAAGCTCGGCGTCGAGGCGGCTGACTGCGTCTTCGTCGACGACCTGCGCGAGAACTGCGACGCGGCCGAGGCGGCCGGGATGACGGCGATCCGCCACCGCGAGCCGGCGGAAACGATCGCGCGGCTCGAAGAGCTGGCCTCGGTCGAGCTCGGCCGCTAGGTCCCCGCGGCGATCATCACCACGCCGCCGAGCGCGAGCGCGACCCCGACCCTTCGCACCGGTGTCAGCCTCTCGCCGACGATGAAGTAGGCGAGCAGGATCGTCACCGCCGGGTAGAGCGAGCCGCCGACCGAGACCAGCGAGAGCAGCCCCTCGGTGCTCGCGACCGCGAACAGGGCGTTGGCGAGGATGTCGAAGAACCCGATCACCAGGATCACCCAGATCAGCGGCCGCGCGCCGTCGAAGCTCGGGCGGACGGCGATCACCGCCGCGAGCGCGATCGCGACCCCTCCGGCGCGAACCGCCGCGAGCGTCGTGGCCCAGTCGATCTCGGCGGTCGCGTCGACGCAGACGAAGAAGGTCCCGAACCCGAGCGCGGCGACCCCCGCGAGCGCCAGCGAGCGGATCTCGACCGACCGCTCCCCGGAGCCGCCCTCGTCCCCGGAGTCGCCCTCGTATCCGACGATCGTCACCGCGAGGATCGCGATCGCGATCCCGGCGAGCTGGACCGTCGCAGGGTTCTCGCCGCGCGCGAGGCCGACGACGACCGGGACCACGACTCCGAGCGCGGCGATCGGCGTGACGACGCTGATCGTCCCGATCGACATCGCCCAGTAGAAGCCGATCAACCCGATCGCGCCCGCGGCGCCGCCCGCCGTCGCGATCGCGAGGTCGCCGCCGGTCATCCCGCCCTCCGCCAATGCGGGCAGCAGCGAGAGCGCGAGCAGCAGCCCCGCGGCCTGGCTCAGCAGGACGACCGCGAGCACGTGGATCTTCCGGCTCTGGAGGCCGCCGAGGAAATCCGAGATCCCCCAGGAGATGCTCGACGCAAGGCTGAGCGCGAAGGCCAGCAACGGCGGGAGGTGGCGGAGGGGCTAGGGGCCGGTGCCGGTCAGTCCGCCGAGCAGCACGTCGACCAGGCCGCCCGGGGTCGTCGGCGGATCGGTCAGGACCGTCGGGGCGTTCTCGGCTCCGGGGTCAGTCGCGGGCTCGCCGTCGCCCGGGGCGACGAACGGCTCATCGCCGGGCACGGTCGCCGGCGCCGGCTCGAGTGTCGGGGATGGGCCTGCGAGCGCGGCCCCATCCGGGGCGGGGACGCCGGTCTCGTCGCCGCCGCCCGGAATCGCGCCAGTGCCGACGACCTCGGGGACCGCCGCCGCCGGCTGGTCGACTTCCTCAACCGTCCGCGCGCCTGCCGCGGGCAGCGCCTCGGCGAGCTCGCCGAGCCGCCTGTCGCCGCGAACGCGCTCGACGCTCGACTGCCCGAGCGCGCCCTCGCCCGGCCCGGCGGCGAGCGAGGCGAGCCCGCCCGTGCCTCCGAAGCCGATCGTCGCGGCGACGACGACGGGGATCGCCAAAAGTGCGACTCCGAGAGCGCCGTTGGCCGCCATCTGGCGGTGCCATTGTGCGATCAGTCCGTGACGCATATTCCAGCCCCGTCCCCGACGCTGGGCCGTATGGCTACTGTAACGCGGCGGAGGGGGAAACTCCAGCAGATGAGGCCATCTCTCACAAATCGCCTTCGGATCGGCTCCGCGATCCTCGTTGTGCTGCTCGCCGCTGTCTCGGTGCTCGGCGTCGGTCGGCTTTTCCAGGTCCGCCAGGATTTCGAGGACCGCAGCGCGCGCTTCTACGACGTCGCGCTGCAAGTCGAGCGCATGCGCTCACGGTTCGTGCTCGAGCTGGCGTCGCTGGGCGAGGGCCGCGGCGCCGAGTCCGAGCGCAGGGCGGCGTTCGAGAGGGCGAAGGCCGAGAGCGAGACGGCGGCCGAGACGGCGCGGCGCCTTGCCGAGGGCGAGGAGGGAATCACCGGTGCGCTCGAGCGCCGCGTCTCCGCCGAGGACGCCTGGCAGCGCCAGGTCGCGCAACCGGTGCTCGCCGGCGACGGGCCGCCGCTCGCGGTCGAGCGCGCCGTGACCGACGAGGTGATCTCGGCCAACCAGGAGGTCAGCGAGGCGGCCCACGACGCGCGCGCAGAGAGCCGCAGCGACGCGAGCGACGAGACCCGCACCGTCCTGCTGCTGATCGTCGCCGGGCTCGCCGGCGCGCTGCTCGCCGCGATCGTCCTCTTCGCCGGGCTGATCCGCTCGATGCGGGCGCCGCTGCAGCGCCTTGTCGACGGCGCGCGACTGCTCGCCGGCGGCAAGCTCTCGACCCGGGTCGACGCGGAGGGGCCGGCCGAGATCGCCGAGCTCGGCCAGGCGTTCAACGAGATGGCGACATCGCTCGAGCGCGACGCCGCCGAGCGCGACCGCCTCGAGCAGATGAAGGACGACTTCCTGCTCACGGTCTCGCACGAGCTGCGGACGCCGGTGACCTCGGTGAAGGGTTTCGCCGAAATGCTGATCGGGAAGGACAACTCACTCAACGTGCGCCAGCGAGAGGCAATCGAAGCGATCAACGAGAGCGCGGGCGAGCTGACGTCGCTGGTCGACGACCTGCTCGACCTCGCCCGCAGCGACGCGGGGCGGCTCCGCATCGACGCGCGCCCGACCGCGGTTCGGCCACTGCTCGACCGGGTCGCGCGCCGCATGCGCCCTGGCCTCGAGGCCCGCGACCAGAGCCTGACGGTCTCGAGCCCGCGCGGGTTGCCGCGGATCGTCGCCGACCCCGAGCGGATCTCGCAGGTGCTCACGAACCTGCTCGGCAACGCGTGCAAGTTCGCCCCCGAGGGCGCGTCGGTGCGGCTCTCGGCGGAGCCCAACGGGCGCACGGTCAAGATCGAGGTCGCCGACGACGGCCCGGGGATCCCGCCCGACGACCTTCAGAACGTCTTCGAGCGCTTCTGGCGCGCCGACAGCTCCGAGAGCCAGAGCGTCGGAGGGACCGGGCTCGGGCTCTCGATCGCGCGCTCGCTGGTCGAGCTCCACGACGGCGAGATCTCCGCCCAATCGAAGCCCGGCGAGGGGACCACGATCGCCTTCACGATCCCGGCCACCGAAGCCCGCGCCCGGCGCCAGGGAGCCAGGGTCAGACGCAAGCCCGTTCGCAAGAAGGCGGCGCGCGCGTGACCAAGGTCCTGGTCGCCGACGACTCCGAGACGGTGCAGCTGATGCTGCGCCGACGGCTCGAGGACGAGGGCTACGAGGTCGCGACCGCGGTCGACGGCAAGACCACGCTCGAGGCGCTCCGCGCCGAGCGCCCCGACGTCCTCCTGCTCGACGCGATGATGCCCGGGATGTCGGGGATCGAGGCGCTGCGCGAGCTGCGCGCATCGGGCGACAGCACCCCGGTGCTGTTGATCAGCGCCTACCGCTACGGCGAGGAGCCCGAGGAGGCGATGAAGCTCGGCGCCGACGGCTGCGTCGGCAAGCCGTTCGACTGGGACAGCCTGATCGGGCAGATCGAGGAGCTGGCCAGTTAACGCCCCCATCTAAGGCGCCCCCGGACGCGAAGCGGAGGAGGCGCCGCCTATTTTTTAGCGGGCTCGAAGCGGACTTCGTGGCCCTTGAGCTTCGTGCCGTTGAGCATCTCGATCGCCTTCTCGGCGTCCTCGGGAGCGAGCTCGACGAACGAGAACCGGTCGAGCACCCGCACGTCGACGATCTTCTCCGAGTCGATGACCGCGCCCTCGGTCAGCGCCCAGCGCAGGTCCTCCTCGTCGACCCCTGATGCCGCGCCGCGGTTGACGAACAGCTTGACGACGCCGCTCGCGTCGGGCTCGGCTTTCTCGTCGTCGCCCTCCGCCTTCTCCGCGCGCTCGACCGGCGGGCGGTGGCGCGGCGGGGCGTGCTCGAGGCGCTCCTCGGGGCGCTCCCACTCGCCGATCGAGACCTTCGCCTCGCGCTCGATCCGCCCGATCTCCTCGCGCTGCTTCGGGGTCACGAAGGTGATCGCGCGGCCGGTCCGCCCGACTCGGCCGGTGCGCCCGATCCGGTGCACGTAGGCCTCGGTGGTGTCGGGGACGTCGTAGTTGATGACGTGGGTGACGTGCTCGATGTCGAGCCCGCGGGCGGCGATGTCGGTCGCGACCAGCAGCGGCATCCGCCGCTCCTTGAACGAGATCATCACCCCGTCGCGCTGGCCCTGGCTGAGGTCGCCGTGCAGCGCCTTGACCCGCAGTCCCTTGTCGGCGAGCGTCTTGTCGAGCCGCGAGGCGCCGATCTTGGTGCGGCAGAAGATGATCGCCTGCTCGGGCTCCTCGGCCTTGAGGATCTCGACCAGCCGGGTGGCCTTCTCCTTGGCGTCGACCTGGACGTAGGCCTGCTCGGTCGCCTCGACGGTCAGCTGCTTGGGCGTCACCTTGACCGTCACCGGGTCGTACATGTAGGTCTCGGCGAGCCGCTGGACGGGCGCCGGCATCGTCGCCGAGAAGAGCAGCGTCTGGCGCCCGCTCGGGCACATGCGGAGGATCTTCTCGACGTCCTCGATGAACCCGAGGTCGAGCATTTCGTCGGCCTCGTCGAGGACGATGTAGCGCGCCGAGGTCATAACCAGCGACCGCCGGGAGATCAGGTCCTTCATCCGCCCGACCGTCGCGACGACTACGTGGGCGCCCTTGCGCAGCTGCGCCTGCTGGGACTTGATCGGCGCGCCGCCGAAGACCGCGACGACGTTGACGTCGAGGTGCTCGGCGTAGCTGCGCAGCGCCTGGGTGACCTGGATGCAGAGCTCGCGGGTCGGGGTCAGGACGACCGCCTGGACGTCGTCGCTGGAGGGATCGAGGTACTCGAGCATCGGCAGCCCGAAGGCGGCGGTCTTCCCGGTCCCGGTCTGGGCCTGGCCGATCACATCGTGGCCGTCGAGCAGCTCGGGGATCGCCTGCGCCTGGATCGGCGAGGGGTTCTCGTAGCCGAGCTCGTCGAGTGCCTGGAGCACGGGCTCGGAGAGCCGCAGGTCCTTGAACGAAACCGGCTGCGTCTGGTCCTCCACCTCGCTGTCGGCGGCGTGCTCGGCGGTCTCCATCTTGGCCTCGCGTTCGGTCACGCTCACGGCCTCACGCGCTCGGATCCAGGAGCAGCTTGCCCTGCGTCGTGCGGGAGACGATGGCCTCGTGGGCGCTGCGCGCTTCGCTGAGCGGATACACGTCCCCGATCGTAACCTCGAGCTCGCCCGATGCGACAGCCCCGAGCAGCTCGCCGATCATCGCCGCGACCTCGTCGCGGTGCGGGATCAGGTGCATGAGCCAGAAGCCGATCACGGTGCGGGAGTTTCGCAGCAGGTGCCCGCCGCGAATCTCCGGCTCCTCGCGCGAGGCGATTCCGAACAGGCACATGCGCCCGAACGGCGCCAGCGTGCGCAGCTGGGCGTCGAAGGCCGCGCCGCCGCTCATGTGGAACACAGCATCGACCTGCTCGCCGCCGTTGGCTTCGAGGATGGCCTCCTTGAGGTCTTCAGAACGCGAATCGACGGTCGCGTCGGCGCCGAGCGCGGCGACCGCCGCGCGCTTCTCCTCGCTCGACGCGAGGCCGATCACCTTCGCTCCGGCGCGCTTGGCGATCTGAACGGAGAGCCCGCCGGTGCCGCCCGCGGCGGCCTCAACGACGACGGTCTCACCTTTCTGGAGCCGGGCGCAGCGGTGGACCAGCGCCTGGGCGGTGAGCCCCTGGAGCAACAGGCCCGCGGCTTGCTCGTCGGAAACCTGGTCCGGCACCGGGACGAGCCAGGAGCCCGGTACCGCGACCTTCTCGGCGTAGCCGCCGCCGGCGAGCAGCGCGGCGACGCGGCGGCCGTCGGGGTCGAGCCCCGAGACCTCGCCGCCGGGGATCATCGGCAGCGACTGCTCGGCGAGGTAGTCGTTGCGGGTCGCGTGGGTGTCGGCGAAGTTGATCCCCGCGCGGGCGACGTCGATCACGACCTCGCCGTCGGTCGGGCTCGGGTCGGGCACCTCGACGTGCTCGAGCACCTCGGGGCCGCCGAATTCGTTTACCTGGATCGCCTTCACCGCGGCGTAAGCATGGCAGGCGGCCCGATCCCGCCTCCCCCGACCCCGCTAAGGTGCCCGCCTCATGTCGCTCACTGTCGTCGGATCGATCGCTTTTGACTCGGTCGTGACCCCGTTCGGGGAGCGCGAGCGGATGCTCGGCGGCACCGCGGTGCACTTCTCGCTCGCGGCCAGCTTCTTCACCGAGGTGCGCGTGATCGGCCCGGTCGGCGACGACTTCGGCGACGAGCAGCTTCAGACGCTCGAGAGCCGCGGCGTGATCACCGAGGACATCGAGCGCGTCCCGGGCGACACCTTCTTCTGGCGCGGCCACTACGACCACGACCTCAACGTCGCCCACACCGACGACACCCAGCTCGGCGTCTTCGCCGACTTCGACCCCAAGCCCTCGGAAGCGGCGCGGGCTGCCGACGTCCTCTTCCTCGGCAACATCCAGCCCCAGCTGCAGTCGAAGGTGCGGGCGCTCTGCGACCAGACGCGGTTCGCGGCGCTCGACTCGATGAACCTCTGGATCGACACCGAGCGCGACTCGCTGGTCAAGGCGATCGGCGAGGTCGACTGCCTGATCGTCAACGACGCCGAGATCCGGATGCTGACCGGCGAGTCGAACCTCGCCAAGGCCGCGAAGGCCGCGATGGAGATCGGGCCCCGGGTCGTCGTCGCCAAGCAGGGCGAGTACGGCGCGGCGCTGTTCACACGCGACGGCTTCTTCGCGCTCCCGGCGCTGCCGCTCGAGGACGTCCGCGACCCGACCGGCGCCGGCGACAGCTTCGCCGGCGGCTTCCTCGGCTACCTCGACTCGCAGGGCGGCGACCTCGACGAGGGCGTGCTGCGGCGCGCGATGGCCCACGGGACCGCGATGGCCTCGTTCAACGTCGAGGACTTCGGCACCGAGCGGGTCAGCAACCTCGAGCCGGCCGAGATCGAGGAGCGCCTCGACCAGATCAAGCGCGTCACCGATTTCGAGCACCGGCCGCTCGAAGCCAGGAGCTGACCCCTGCGATACTGGCGCAACACTTCTAAGGAGAGTTGATGGCCACCAAACAGGAAACGCCGCCGAAGAGCGACTCCGGCAAGAACTCCGGAAACGACTCGCTCAGCGTCACCGACAACCGCACCGGCGAGAGCTACGAGCTCGAGATCAACGACGGGACGGTCAAGGCGATGGACCTGCGCCAGATCAAGGTCAACGAGGACGACTTCGGCCTCATGGCCTACGACCCTGCGTTCACGAACACGGCCTCGTGCCGCTCGGCGATCACCTACATCGACGGCGAGGCGGGGATCCTCGAGCACCGCGGCTATCCGATCGAGCAGCTCTGCGAGAGCTCGACCTACCTCGAGGTCGCCTACCTGCTCGTCTTCGGCGAGCTGCCGACCAAGCCCCAGCTCGAGTGCTGGGTCGACGACATCACCCACCACACCTTCGTCCACGAGAACATCAAGAAGTTCGTCGAGGGCTTCCGCTACGACGCCCACCCGATGGGGATGCTGCTCGCCTCGGTCGGCGCGCTCTCGACCTTCTACCCCGACGCGAAGAAGCTCGACGATCCGGAGGAGCGCTACATGGCGACGATCCGGCTGATCGCCAAGATGCCGACCCTCGCCGCCTTCGCCTACCGCCACAACATGGGGCTGCCCTACATCTACCCGGACAACGACCTCAACTACGCCGAGGACTTCTTCTCGATGATGTTCAAGATGACCGAGATCAAGTACAAGCCCGATCCTCGGCTCTCGAAGGCGCTCGACGTCCTCTTCATCCTCCACGCCGACCACGAGCAGAACTGCTCTACCAACGCGGTCCGCGCGGTCGGCTCCTCCGGCGTCGACCCCTACTCCGCGGTCGCGGCCGGGATCGCGGCGCTCTACGGCCCGCTCCACGGCGGCGCCAACGAGGCGGTGCTGAAAATGCTGCGCCGGATCGAGAAGGTCGAGAACATCCCCGACTTCCTCGAGGGCGTCAAGAACCGCGACGAGAAGCTGATGGGCTTCGGCCACCGCGTCTACAAGAACTACGACCCCCGGGCGCGGATCATCAAGAGCCACGTCGACGACGTGCTCGACGTCGTCGGCGCCAACCCGCTGGTCGAGATCGCGACCGAGCTCGAGAAGCGGGCGCTCGAGGACGACTACTTCACCGAGCGCAAGCTCTACCCGAACGTCGACTTCTACTCGGGGATCATCTACGAGGCGCTGCGGATCCCGACCGACATGTTCACGGTCATCTTCGGCGTCGCCCGCACCTCGGGCTGGATCGCCCAGTGGCTCGAGCAGAACGAGGATCCCGAGCTCAAGATCGCCCGCCCGCGCCAGATCTACACGGGCGAGCGCGAGCGCGACTTCGTGCCGATCGAGAAGCGGACCGACGGCGACCGGATCGACGGGCCGCCCGCGCAGCGCCCCGCGTACAAGTACGTGCCGATGCCGAGCGGCACGGCCCCGACCCGCGCCGGCGAGGCCGAGGGCCTCAAGGACGAGAAGGCCCGCAAGTAGCGAGGTGAGTCCTTGACGGGGAGGCGCGGGTGGCGCGTCACCGTCCGCCACAGCTCGGAGGTGACCCGCGAGAAGGTCGGCTCGCTCGATGAGGCGCTGGATCTGGTTCGGGACGCCGTCGACCGCACGCTTCGCGAGGGCGGGTTGAAGGCGATCTCGGCGCTCCGCGACTTCGAGCCCGACCAGCGCGTCCACACGCGGATCGAGGTCACCGCGCCGGGGATGCTGCGCGGCGCCGAGGCGGGCCTCGACGTCATGGGCGACCGCTCTCTGGTTGCCTACCGGGGCGTGATCCGCAAGATCCCGCTCGAGGCCGACACGCTCGACGAGGCGATCGAGCGGATCCGCGAGGAGCTCTCGTGAGCGAGACCGGGAGCGTCGAGGTCGGGCGGCGGGTCAAGCTGCCGGCCGGCGCCGAGCGGCCGATCAAGGTCTTCGTCAACGGGGTCGAGCGCAAGGAGGGTGGGGACTACACCGTCCACGGGAGCGAGATCCTCTTCGCCGAGCCGATCGTCAAGGAGCGCGTCAGCCGCGCCCGCTGGCTTGTGATGCTGATCGGCCTCTTCGGGAGCTACGGCCGTAACGAGGTCGTCGACGTCCACTTCAGGCGCGCGGGCAAGACCGAGGCGCGCTCCGACGTCGAGGTTTTCAACTAGGATTTCGGGCCGATGAAGGGGGCTTCGACTCGTATCAGGGGACTCGCTGCGGCTTGCGCGCTCGCGGGCTGCCTGGCGTTGCTCGGTGCCGCGCCCGCACCCGCCGCGCCGGCGGCCACCGTGACCCCGTTCGCGAACCTCCCCGACACCGCGACCGTGAACGTCTCCGGGACCGGGTGGACCCCCGACAACGGGATCACGATCAGGCAGTGCAACAGCGACGGCTCCGCCTGCGTTGGGTTCGGCGTCGCGGTCGCCGATCTTGGCGGCGCCTTCGGCCCCGTGCCGTTCCAGGTAAGCAAGGTCTTCGTGCCCGATGCGCCCCCCGGCCCCGCGATCGACTGCGCGGTCGCTGCCTGCACGGTTCACGTCGAAGACTTCCTTACGCCAGCGATCAACGTCAATCATCCGATCAGCTTCGGGTCGCCCCCGGCGGTTCCGACGACGACGACAACGACGACGGCGGCGCCGCCGGTCAAGCGCTGCAAGAAGGGCCGCAAGCTTCGCCGCGGCAAATGCGTGAAGAAGAAGCGGAAGCGGTAGCTAGGCGGGCTCGGCGACCGCGGGGTGTTCATCGCCCGCGAGCATCAGCTCCGCCACCCGCTCGCGCTGCTCGCCGGCTGTCCCCAGCATCTGCCCCCCGGCGCGGGCGCGCTTGAACCAGAACTGGAGGTCGTGCTCCCAGGTGAAGCCGATCCCGCCGTGGACCTGGAGCGAGGCGTTGACGACGTCCCAGGCCGCGTCAGCGGCGCGGGCGCCGGCCATCGCCGCGGCGAGCGGCAGCGATTCGGGCTCGGCGTCGGCGACCCAGGCCGCGTAGTAGGTCAGCGACCGGGACTCCTCGAACGCGAGCAGCATCGAGGCGCAGCGGTGCGAGACGGCCTGGTAGGAGCCGATCGCGCGGCCGAACTGCTCGCGCTCCTTGGCGTAGTCGACCGCCATCTCCAGGGCGCGATGCGCGATCCCGGTCAGCTCGGCGGCGTTGGCGATCTGGGCCTTGCAGATCGCGGCGTTGACGTCTCCGAGCTCGTCGCCGCCGGAGACCGAGACGCGGGCGTAGGAGCGGGTGGCGTCGATCAGCTCGAGCGGCTCGACCTCGGCGTCTGCGGCGGCGACCAGGCGGGCTCCGTCGCCGCCCGGCAGGACGAGCACCTCGGCGCCGTCCGCGTCGAGGACGAGCGCGGGATCGTCGCGGTTGACGGCGGCGGCGCCCCGGCCCTCGCCCGAGGCGATGCCCGGCAGCCACTTCGACTTCTGCTCGTCGCTGCCCGCCTCGGCGATCGCGATCCCGGCGATCGCGTTGGAGAGGAACGGAACCGGCGCGCAGGCGTAGCCGAGCTCCTCGCAGAGGGTCGCGAGCTCGACCATGCCGAGGCCCTGGCCGCCCTGAGCCTCGTCGATCGCGATCCCGGGCCAACCGAGCTCGCAGAGCTCCTTCCAGAGCCCGTCGTCGCGGGTCCGGGCTTCGGCGTGCTCGCGGACCTTGGCCGGCTTGCTTCGTTCTGAGAGCAGGCTCCGTGCCGTGTCCTTGATCTCGCGCTGCTCATCTGAAAGGTCGAAGTCCATGCCTTACCTCAGTTTCGGAAGTCCCAGGACGCGCTCGGCGACGATGTTGCGGAGCACGTCGGTGGTCCCGCCCTCGATCGAGTTGGCGCGCGAGCGCAGCAACCGGTAGGTCCACTCGCCGTCGGGCTCGAGCGCCTCGGTCCCGAGCACGTCCGCGGCGAGATCGGTCAAGGTCTGGTTGAGGTCGGCCCACTCGAGCTTCGCCAGCGAGCCCTCGGGGCCGGGGATGCCGGTCTTCATCGTCGCCGTCAGCGCCCGCATCGCGCCGAGCCGCAGCGCCTCGACCCCGATCTTGAGCTTCGCGACGCGCTGGCGGATGATCGGATCGTCGCCGAGGCCGCGCTCGTTGATCAGCTCGATCAGCTCGTCGAGGTTGTTGCTGACGCTCGCGGCCGCCGCGCCGCCGAGCCCGGCGCGCTCGAACATCAAGGTCGTGATCGCGACCTGCCAGCCGCCCCCGACCTCGCCGACGACGTTCTCGTCGGGGATCTCGGCGTCCTCCAAGAAGATCTCGTTGAACTCGGCCTGGCCGGTGATCTGGCGCAGCGGGCGGACGTCGACCGCGTCCTGCTCCATGTCGAGGATGAAGTAGGTGATGCCGTTGTGCTTCGGGGCGTCCTGGTCGGTGCGGGCGAGCAGCATGCACCACTTGGACTTGTGGGCGTATGTGGTCCAGACCTTCTGCCCGGTCACCTTCCAGCCGCCGTTCGACTTCACGGCGCGGGTCTTGAGCGACGCCAGGTCGGAGCCGGACTCCGGCTCGGAGAAGCCCTGGCACCAGATCTCCTCGCCGGAGAGGATCGGCTCGAGGTAGCGCTCCTTCTGGGCGTCGGTGCCGTGCGCGATCACGACCGGGCCGCCCATGACGAGGCCGAGGACGTTGGCCGGGCGCGGGGCCTTGGCGTGCGCCATCTCCTGGCTGAAGATCGCCTGCTCGATCAGCGTCGCGCCCTTGCCGCCGAAGTCCTCGGGCCAGGCGAGGCCGGCGTAGCCCGCCTCGTGCAGCGTCTTCTGCCAGTCGCGCGTGAACTCGAACTCGGCGTCGTCGTCCCCCTGGGGCGCCGGGCCGGGGTTGTTCTGCTCGAGCCAGCCCCGGACCTCGTCGCGGAAAGCAGCCTCGGCGTCGGTGAGCGTCAGATCCATCTCGCCGTGATCCTATTGCGAAACTGGCCGCGCGGCCAAGCGCCCGCTAGTTGTAGATCGCGAGCAGCGCGACGGCGCTCACGACCCAGACCAGCGCGGCGCCGATCATCCCGTAGTCCTCGCTCAGGATCGCCGCGGTCGAACGGTCGTCCTCGCGGTCGTAGATCAGATAGAGGTAGCGGAAGATCCC
This sequence comes from uncultured Solirubrobacterales bacterium, assembly GCA_963817065.1. Classification (GTDB taxonomy): domain Bacteria; phylum Actinomycetota; class Thermoleophilia; order Solirubrobacterales; family 70-9; genus CAWFMO01. The sequence continues at coordinate 212,099 of CAWFMO010000001.1, read as the reverse complement.
GTAGACGACCGGCGGCAGCGTGCCGAGCATCTTGGCGCCGATCAGCGGGCTGTTGACGGCGTAGATCGCGTAGCTCATCACCGTCGATGCGGTGACCATCGCGACCATCTGGTCGAGGAAGGGGATCGAGTAGTGCTCGAGCACCGGGCGCGTGTCGGTCCCCGAATGCAGCTCCGAGGTCGCCTCCTGGCGGCGCTTCGTGAACCCGAGGAAGAGCGCGACCATGCCGGTACAGAGCAGCAGGTAGGCCGAGGCGTCGGCGTCGACCGCCTCGGCGCCGGCCAGCACGCGGAGCACGAACAGCCCCGAGATCGTCATCACGTCGAGGATCACCTCGGTCTTGAGGACGTAGGAGTAGAGCGTCGTCCCGATGCCGTAGGCGAGCACGAGCCCCGCGACCACGAGCCCCTCCGAGGCGAGCGCTCCGGCGAGCCCGACGACCAGGAGGACGACCGCGAGGGCGATCGCCGTCGGCACGGCCAGCTCGCCCGCGGCGATCGGCCGGAAGCGTTTGGTCGGGTGCTGGCGGTCGTGCTCGGCGTCGTGGGCGTCGTTGATCAGGTAGCCGGCACTGGCCACTGCACAGAACGCGAGGAATGTGACGGTCGCGCTGGCGATCGCGTCGAACTCGTCGAACTTGCCCGAGAACAGGACGCCGGCGTAGACGAGCAGGTTCTTGATCCACTCCTGCGGCCGGACCGCGACGACCGCCGCCCGCAGCGGGCCGCGCCGGGGGCGGGCCTTCTGCTTTGCCTTCGCGCGCGCCGGCGCGGGCTTCTTGACCGCCGTGGTCGCCATAAGGTGAGCGAAGGTTAGGGATCGCCGCAGGCTGTAGCCTTGCGCGCCCGGTAGGCGGGATCGGGGCAGGTGGTGGACGGCAACCGACGGCACATACGGAATCTGGCCGCGGCGCTCGGCGCGCTCGCGATCTCGGGCTGCCTCGCCGCCGGCGCCGCGGCTCACGCGCCCGACCACCATGCGTCGGCGGCCAAGAAGAAGAAGCCGCGCGCTCCGCTGAGCAAGGACTTCGAGGTCGTGCGGCTCGCCGACGGCTTCCGCAGGCCGACCTCGGTCGACTGGACCCCCGACGGAACGATGCTCGTCTCCGAACAGCCCGGGATCGTCTGGTCGGTCGCCCCCGACGGCATCCGGTCGCAGCTGCTCAACATCAGCGACCACGTCGCGCGGGGGCGCGAGCGCGGGCTGGGGACGATCGAGGTCGCGGCCGACTTCGAGGTCTCGCGCCGCCTCTACCTCTCCTACGCCTACCAGTCGGCGCCCGCGAAGCCCGGCGGACCGCAGGCGATGCGGCTCACCTACGTCACCCTCAATCCCGACGGCAGCCTCGCCAACCCCGCGGCGCCGGAGACCGTCGTGCTCGGCAAGGACGCGACGCGGCCCTGCCCGCCGGCCTCGAACGCGCTCGACTGCCCGCCTTCGATCGCGACCACCCACCAGGGCGGGACGGTGATCTCCGACGGCGACGGGACGCTGTGGATCGGCTGGGGCGACAACAACCTGCCCTCCAACCCCGGCAAGCAGACCTTCCGGACCTACGACGCGGCGAGCACCGCGGGCAAGATCCTCCACGTCGACGGCTTCGGCCGCGGGCTTCCGGGCCACGCGTTCTGCCCCGGCAACGACGACCTCAGCGACACCTGCACCAAGATCTACGCCCGCGGCTTCCGCAACCCGTTCCGGTTCTCGCTCTCGCTCGGCGGCCGGCCGCTCGTCTCCGACGTCGGCTGGAACGAGCGCGAGGAGATCGACCTCGCCGAGAAGGGCGACAACTACGGCTGGCCCTGCTTCGAGGGCCGCGTGAAGACCGAGTTCTACCGCGAGATCGGGCGCTGCAAGGCGCTCTATCGCCGGCGCAAGCAGGAGCACGTCAAGGGCCCGCTGCTCGACTACCCCAACCCGCCGACCGCGTTCGGCGCCGCGGTGATCATGGGGCCGCGCTATCCGGGCGGCGCCTATCCGGACACCTTCGACGGCTCCTACTTCTGGGGCGACTACGCGCAGGGCTTCATCAAGCTGCTGCGGCTGACCGGCGACGGGCCGAAGACCACCCCGATCGCGACCGGCTACAACCCGGTCCACTTCAACATCGCGCCGAGCGGCAACATCGCGTTCGTCGACTTCCGCGACAAGGCGATCAAGGAGCTGGTCTACGCGCGCGGCAACAAGGCCCCGCAGGCGCGGATCGTCGCCCAGCCGACCTCGGGGCCGGCGCCGCTCGCGGTCGCCTTCTCGGCCGCGACCTCGAGCGATCCCGAGGGCGACGCGCTCGCCTACGACTGGGACTTCGGCGACGGCAGCCCGCACGCGGCGACGCAGTCCGCCGTCCACACATACCCGTTGAACGGCAGCTACCCGGTGCGGCTCACCGTCACCGACCCGAGCGGCGCCAAGTCGGTGGCGCGGCAGACGATCACGGTCGGCAACACCGCCCCGACCGCGACGATCCTCGCGCCGGAGCCCGGGACCCTCGCCCGCGGCGGCGAGGGGATCGCGCTGCTCGCGACCGGCTCCGACGCGGAGAACGGGACGCTCCCGCCCGGCGCATTCAGCTGGGACGTCTCGCTCGTCCACAAGGCGCACGTCCACCCGCTCGGGATCTTCTCCGGGAGCTCGGCGGAGTTCCAACCGGTCCGCGACCACGACGCCGACTCCTACTACGTGATCGAGCTGGCGGTCACCGATTCCGCCGGACTCCGAACCACGCTTTCCCCGGTCACCGTGAGGCCGGACACGAGCGGCCTCAAGATCGGCAGCTCGCCGAAGGGCGTGCCGCTGAGCTACGGCGGCCGGCCGATCAAGGCCGGGCGCCGCTTCGACGCCGCGGTCGGCTTCCGCGCCAACCTCTCGGCCCCCGAGACGATCCGCCGCCACGGCGTCACCTACCGGTTCAAGGAGTGGTCGCAGGGCGGCAAGCGAGTTCAGGTCTACGAGGTCCCCGACAAGGACGCCACGATCCAGGCGCGCTACAAACCGGGCTGATGCCCAAAGGCGTCCAGTACCTCGCCCTGCTCCGCGGCGTCAACGTCGGCGGCAAGAACCTGGTCAAGATGGCCGACGTCCGCGCCGCGTTCGAGGAGATGGGGTTCGCCGACGTCGAGACCTACATCGCGAGCGGGAACATCATGTTCGGGGCCCCGAGGCAGAAGGGCGAGGCGCTCGCGGCCCGGATCGAGGCGGCGCTGAGCAAGCGCTTCGACACCGACCTCAAGGTGGTGGTGCTGACCGCGGCGCAGCTCAAGGGCGTGGTCGAGAGCGCTCCGCGCGGGTTCGGCGCGGACTCACATCTGAGCGACGTGATCTTCGTGCGCAAGCCGCTGACCGTGGGCGTGGCGTTCAAGGCGATCGAGCTCAAGGACGGCGTCGACCGGGCCTGGGCGGGGAAGGGCGTGATCTATTTCTCGCGGCTCGCTGCGAAGGCCTCGAGCAGCCGGATCTCGAAGTTCGCCTCGCTGCCCGAGTACAAGCAGGTGACGATCCGCAGCTGGAGGTCGGCGGAGAAGCTCGACGGCCTGATGCGGGAGCGCGGTTAGGGGTCGATCAGCACGCCGGGGTTGAGGATCGACCGCGGGTCGAGCTTTCCCTTGGCGGCGCGCAGGGCGTCGGCGAAGGGGTCCGGCCGCTGGCGGTCGTACCAGGGGCGGTGGTCGCGGCCGACGGCGTGGTGGTGGGTGATCGTGCCGCCGTTCTCGGTCACGGCGTCGGCGGCCGCGGCCTTGATCTCGTCCCACTGCTCGACCTCGCCGCCGCGGACCGCCGGGGCGAGGACCGTGTAGTAGGGCGCGGGGCCGTCGGGGTAGACGTGGGTGAAGCGGCAGCTGAGCTTCGAGTCGCCTGAGATCCCGGCGAGCTTCACGCGCACCGATTCCGTGACCGCGGCGTGGAAGTCCGGGAAGCGCTCCCAGGTGATCGCGGTCTCGAAGGTGTCGCTGAGCACGCCGACGGCGACGAACGAGTCGCGGAGGTAGGGCGCGGCGAGGAAAGCGTCGCGCCAGGCGCCGACGGCGCCGCCGCCTCCCTTCTTGCCCTCCTCGGGCTCGCCGCCGTGGCCGCGCGCGATCTCGAGCGCGAGCCGCATCGGCTCCTCGACCGGGACGCTCGGCGATTCGAAGCCGAGCACGAGCAGCGCCTTGCCGGGCGGGCCGGCGCCGGTGATCTCGGACTCGGTCGCGTCGAGCAGCCGGCAGTTGGCGGGGTTGAGGCCGGACTGGGCCAGCTCGCGGACCGCCTCCGCCGCCTCGAGGAAGTCGTCGAACGCGACCCCGGCCGAGAGCTTGTGCTCGGGGCGCGGCTGAACCCGGACCCAGGCCTCGGTGATCAGCCCGAGGATCCCCTCGGAGCCGATCAGCATCCGGTCGGGGCTCGGCCCGGCGCCGGAGCCCGGCAGCCGCCGGCTCTCCCACACGTTGGCTGCCCCCGCGGGCGTGATCGCCCGCACCGACTCGACCAGGTCGTCGATGTGGGTGTAGAGGGTCGCGAAGTGGCCGCCCGCCCGGGTCGCGATCCAGCCGCCGAGGGTCGAGTACTCGAACGACTGCGGGAAGTGCCGCAGCGTCATCCCACTCGCGCGGAGCTGGTCCTCGAGCTCGGGGCCGAGCGCCCCGGCCTGGATCCGCGCCGCGCGCGAGACGTCGTCGACTTCGAGGACCTGGTTCATGCGGCCCAGGTCAATCGTCACCGCGCCCGCGTAGTCGCCCGCGAGCCGCGGCTCGACCCCGCCGACGACGCTGGTCCCGCCGCCGTAGGGGATCGCCGCGGCACCCTGATCGGCGCACCAGCCCAGCACCGCCTCGATCTCGGCCTCGTCACTCGGCCTGGCGACGAAGTCGGGCGGGTTGTCGAACTGGCCGCGGAAGCCGCGGACGACGTCGCGGTAGGCCTTGCCCATCGCGTGCGCGGCGCGGTCGTGGTCGCTCGCGCCGCAGATCCCGGCGAGCTCGGCCGGCGGCTCGAGCCGCGGCGCCGGCAGCTCGACATCCTCGAGCGCCACCGGCTCGGTGATCTCCTCGCCCCCGAACCCGAGCCGCTCGCGCGCCGCGGCGGCGACGCCTTCGAGCCCGGCGCGGTCGGGCTGCTGGTCCTCCCATCCCCACCCCCAGTGCTTCCGGCGCCGCGCGGAGGTCGGAGCTACCAGTGGACTCCCCGCATCAGGTAGGCGAACGCGACGCCCTCGGTCGAGAGCTCCTCGTCCTTCTTCTGAATCTCCTTGCCTTCCTTGTCCTTGCCCTTGGCGGCGGATGAGTCGGGGAACAGCTTGTAGGCGGTGTTGAGGATCGCGTCCGAGGCCTTGGGGGCGACGTTGTAGAGCAGCTCGCCGAAGTTGCCGAGCCGGGTGGCGATCTTCTTCGGCTTGCGGATCATCGCGTCGACGATCATGTCGGCCGCCTCCTCGGGGGTGATCGTCGGGAAGGCGTCGTACATCTTGGTCGGCGCGATCATCGGCGTGCGGACGAGCGGCATGTGGATCGTCGTGATGTGGATCCCCGAGTCGACGACCTCGGAGGCGATGCAGCGCGAGAACGCGTCGAGCGCCGCCTTCGAGGCGACGTAGGCCGAGAACCGCGGGGTGTTGGTCTGGACGCCGATCGAGCTGACGTTGATGATGTGGCCGCCGCGCTTGCCCTTGGGGCCCTTCTGCATCTCGGGCATCAGCAGCAGGATCAGCCGCACGGCGCCGAAGTAGTTGAGCTGCATCGTGCGCTCGTAGTCGTGAAAGCGGTCGTAGGCGAGCGTGACCCCGCGCCGGATCGAGCGGCCCGCGTTGTTGACGAGGACATCGACCTTGCCGTGCTGATCGAGGACCTCTGCCGCCATCCGCTCGATGTCGGAGATATCGGAGAGATCGCAGCGGTGGATATGGGCCTCGCCGCCGGCGTCGGTGATCTCGACCTTGGTCTCCTCGAGCTTCTCCGGCGTCCGCGCGACGAGCAGCACCTTGGCCCCCGCCTCGGCGGCCTTGATCGCGGCGGCCTTGCCGATCCCCGAGGAGGCGCCGGTGATCAACACCGTTTTGCCGCCGATCGCGCCCGAGAGCGAGCGGTCCTTGAACAGGTCGGGATCGAGGTTGCGCTCCCAGTAGTCCCAGAGCACGTCGGCGTAGCTCGCCAGCGGGGGCACCGAGATCCCCGTTCCCTCGAGCGCCTTCTGCGTGTTCGTGCTGTCGAAGCTCGTCGGGTAGTTGATGTAGACGAGCACCTCGCGCGGGATCCCGAGGTCCTTCAGCACCTGGTCGGTGATCCGCTTCACCGGCGGCAGCATCTGCATCCCCGTCCGCACCTGCTTCGGGACCATGTCGAGCATCTTCGAGTCGATCCTCATCGCGGCCTCGGGGGCGTGAGCGGAGCGGGCGAAGGTGTTGACGAGCTGGCCGGCGCTGAGCGGGTTGGGGTCGGTGAGGTGGAAGACCTTGCCGTCCTCGTCAGGGAGGTGGGCGATGTGGTCCATCGCCTGGACGACGAAGTCGACCGGGACGACGTTGATCTCCCTGCCCTCGATCCCCACCCCCGGCATCCACGGGGGCATCATGTTGCGCGCCCGCTGGAGCAGCTTGAAGAAGTAGTAGGGGCCGTCGATCTTGTCGATCTCGCCGGTCTCCGAGTCGCCGACGACGATCCCGGGGCGATAGACCCGCCACGGCACCTTCGACTCGTCGCGGACGACGGCCTCGGACTCGTGCTTGGTCTGGAAGTAGGGGTGGTTCTCTACGTCGTGGGCCTCCTCGAACATGTCCTCGGTGAACGTGCCCTTGTAGAGACCCGCGGCGGCGATCGAGCTGACCATGTGGAAATGCTCCGCGTCGACCGCCTCGGCGAGCTCGACCGCGTGGCGGGTGCCCTCGACGTTCGCGATCCGCTGGCTCTCGGCGTCGGCGGTCATGTCGTAGATCGCCGCGAGATGGAAGAAGTGCTCGATCTTTCCCTTCAGCTCCGAGATCGCCTCGTCGCAGCCGAGGTTGGGCTGCGAGAGGTCGCCGATCACCGGCACGATCCGGTCCTCGTCGGCTCCCCAGCTGTTGCGCAGCTCCTCGAGCCGGCCGCGCGAGCCCTCGCGGACCAGGACGTAGATCGTGCCCTCGCGCTTCAGCAGCCGCTCGACCAGGTTGCGGCCGATGAATCCCGTCGCTCCGGTGACGAAGTAGCTCATCTCTCCTCCTCCATGATCGCGGACCCTACAACCCAAGACCGGTTCGTCGCCTACTAGACTTCGCCGTGATGAGAGGGGGTATGAGAAGCAGGTGGCGTGGGGTGATCGCCGCGGCAGCGGTCTCGACGACGATGCTCGCCGCGAGCGCCGCGCCGGCTCAGGGCGCCGACGCGATCGGGTTCTACCCGCTGGGTCTCGACTTCGGCAGCCAAACCGTCGGGACCTCGACCTCGCGCGACATCGGCTTCGAGGTCAGCTGCGAGGACAACCCGTGCACGACCAGCTTCACGACCCTGATCAAGACCACGACCGGCTTCACGCAGACCAACAACTGTCCCGCCGTGATGACGCCCACCCTCGCAAACGCGGTCCAGTGCACGATCACCGTCACCTACACGCCGCTCGCGGTCGGCAGTTGGGTCGGAGTCCTGCTCGCAAGCAACCGCGGGCCGGCGGCGGACCTGGCGGGAGCCGGGCTCGCCGTGCCGGCGCCATCGACGTCGACGCCGCCCCCCACATCGGACGGCACTGGCGGGCGAAAGTGCAAGCGCAAGCGCGCCTCCGCCGGCGCAGCGAAGAAGAAGTGCCGCAAAAAGAAGCGCTGACGACCCGCTTCGTTCATCATTAGGGGTCGATGGCGCTTCATCTCGATCCGCACGAGCACCGCCGCGAGGAACGCCAGTCCCGAAACGGCGTCGAGTACCCGGAGCTGCGCCCGACCTCCGCCGGGGCGCTGCTCGCGAGCGGCTCGATGATCTGCCCGGGCTGCGAGCTTCCGATCGCGGTCCGGTCCGCCCTGCCGGCGACCTCGCACCTGGTCTGCCCGTTCTGCGACCACCACGGCGAGGCGCGCGCGTTCCTGCGGCCGGACGTGAGCGACACCGGTTCCAACCGCGTCGACCTCGTAGCGCGAATCGATTGAGCGACGACGTCGGGCTGGTCTGGCTGCGCCGCGACCTGCGACTGACCGACAACCCGGCGCTCGCCGAGGCGACGCGCCGTCATGAGCGCGTCCTGCTCTGCTTCTGCTTCGAACGCGGTCTGACCCGCGGGCCGCACGCGAGCCCGAACCGCAACGCCTACCTGCTGACCGCGCTGACCGAGCTCGAGCGCAAGGTGCGCGAGCTCGGCGGCCGACTCGCCTTCCGCGAGGGCGACCCGGCGCTGGCGATCCCCGAGCTCGCCGACGAGGTCGGCGCTTCCGCCGTATACGCCAACGAGGACCACACCGCCTATGCCAGCGCCCGCGATGGGCGCGTCGAGAGCGCGCTCCGCAAGCGGGGGATCGAGCTCTCGACCCACGGCGGCATCAGCTGCACCGACGTCGGCGCGATCAGGAACAAGTCCGGAGGGCCTTACAAGGTCTTCACCCCATTCTTCCGCGCCTGGCGCGAGGCGCCGCGGCGGGCGACCGAGTTGCGCCCGCGAATCCTCCGCGCCCCGACGATCGACACCACGCGCGGCAAGGTCCCCTCGTTTTCGCAGCTCAAGATCGACAACGAGGCGAAGCGGATCGCGGAGCTCGCCAAGCCCGGCGAGGAAGCCTCGCGGCAGCGCCTCGACGGCTACATGAAGCGAATCAACTCATACGAGGAGGCGCGCGACCGCCCAGACCTCGACTGGACCTCGCGGCTCTCTCCGGCGCTCCACTTCGGCTGCGTCTCGCCACGCGGGCTCGAGGACCGCTTGATCGCTCGCCGCAGCGAGGCGCGGGCGCAGATGCGCCGCCAGCTCGCCTGGCGCGACTTCTTCCTCCATCTCGCGCACAACTTCCCCGACACCGTCCGCAAGGGACACGAGCGCAAGCTGCAGGGGTTTCGTTGGCGGCGCAACCGGGCCGATCTCGAGGCATGGAAGCGGGGACACACCGGTCTGCCGCTGGTCGACGCCGGGATGCGCCAGCTGCTCTCCGAAGGCTGGATGCACAACCGGGTCCGGATGGTCACCGCCTCGTTCCTGACCAAACACCTGCTGATCGACTGGCGCGAGGGCGAAGCCCACTTCATGCGCCACCTGATCGACGGCGACGAGGCATCCAACAACGGCAACTGGCAGTGGGCGGCCTCGGTCGGCGCCGACCCACAGCCGTACTTCCGGGTCTTCAACCCGGTTCGCCAGCTGACCCGCTTCGACCCCGACGGGCTCTATGTCCGCCGCTGGCTGCCCGAGCTCGCCAAGTTCCCCGACGAGCATCTCGCCGAGCCCTGGAAGGCCGACATCGAGACCCAGCGCGACTCGCGCTGCAAGATCGGCGTCGACTACCCCGAGCCGATGGTCGATCTGGTGGCCGCCCGCGAGGAGGCGGTCGCGCGATTCAGATCGCACCTCGCCCATGCGGGGTGAGTAAGTTATGAGTCAGTAGATGGCGACCACGGCGACGGTGCAGGTAGTTATGCCCGAGATGGGCGAGTCGGTGACCGAAGGCACCGTCCTGGAGTGGCACGTCTCCGAGGGCGAGTTCGTCGAGGAGGGCCAGACGGTGGTCGAGGTCTCGACCGACAAGGTCGACGCCGAGGTCCCGGCGCCCGCGAGCGGCACGGTGACCAAGATCAGCGCCCAGGTCGACGAGGAGGTCCAGGTCGGCCAGGCTCTCGCCGAGCTCGACACCAGCGGCGCGGCCCCCGACGAGGGCGGCGGCGAGGCCACCTCCGAGCCCCAGGAGACCGAGAAGGCCGAGGCTCCGAGCGAGGATGACGCCGCCGGCAATGGCGGGCAGGCCGCGGCCGCCCCGGCCGAGGGGAAGGCGCTTGAAATCAAGATGCCGGAAATGGGCGAGTCCGTCACCGAAGGAACGATCTTGGAGTGGCACGTCGCCGAGGGCGACGCGGTCGACGAGGGCCAGACGGTGGTCGAGGTCTCGACCGACAAGGTCGACGCCGAGGTCCCGGCGCCGGCCGCCGGCACGATCACGAAGGTCAACGCCCAGCCCGACGAAACGGTCCAGGTCGGGGCCGTACTGGCGGAGATGACCTCGGGCGAGGCGCCGAGCGTCGACGGGGCGGCACCGAAGCCGACTGAGAGCGCCGAGCCTTCCGCGGCCCCCGCGCCGTCAACCGACGCTGACAACGGCGGCAGAGCCACACCGGTCGCGCGCCGGATCGCAGCGGCGAACGGCGTCGATCTCGGATCGGTCAAGGGCAGCGGCGCCGGCGGCAAGGTGACCAAGGCCGACGTGCTCGCGGCCGGCGACGGCAAGGGCGCCGCGAAGGCCGCCCCCGCAGCCGCGGACGCCGAGGTCAAGCCCTTGCGGGGGCCGGCGGCGATGCTCGCGCAGGCGATGGACGAGAGCCGCGAGATTCCGACCGCGACCTCGTTCCGGACGCTCGCGGTCGACACCCTCGACGCCAAGCGCAAGGCGCTCAACGGCGTGCTCAAGGACCGCGGGATGAAGGTCTCGTTCACCCACCTGATCGCCTGGGCGATCGTCCGGGCGACGGTCGAGTGGCCGGCGATGGCGCGCGCCTTCGACGAGCGGGAAGGCAAGCCGGTCGTGATCGAGCCCGGCAGCTTCGGGCTCGGGATCGCGGTCGACGTCGAGCGCAAGGGCGGGCGCAGCCTGATGGTCCCCTGCATCAAGAACGCCGATGCCCTCGACTTCGCCGGCTTCCACGCCTACTACGAGGAGCTGATCACCAAGACGCGCGAGAACAAGCTGACCGCCGACGACTTCCAGGGCACCAACGTGACGCTGACCAATCCCGGCGGGCTCGGGACCGTCGCCTCGGTTCCGCGGCTGCTCAAGGGCCAGGGGACGATCGTCGCCTGCGGCTCGCTCGCCTACCCGGTCGAGTGGGCCCACCAGCCGGCCGAGAAGATCAAGGCGCTCGGGGTCTCGAAGGTGATGACGATGACCAGCACCTACGACCACCGGGTCATCCAGGGGGCCGAGTCGGGCTCGTTCCTGCGCCGGATCGAGGAGCTGCTCCAGGGCGAGGACGAGTTCTACGAGTCGGTCGCCTCCGACCTCGACGTCGAACCCTCGACGGTCACCAACGCCCACCCGGCGTCGGCCTCCTCGGCGCCGCTCGCGACCGCTACCGCCGCTACCCCCGCGAGCCCGACCCCGGCCCAGGCCGACGGCGAGATGCTGCAGGCGGTCCAGGCGGCGACCTCGCTGCTCAAGGCCTACCGCACCCACGGCCACCTGGCGGCGCGGCTCGACCCGCTCGGCGCCGACCCGCGCGGCGACCCCGCGATCCAGCCCGAGAACCTCAACCTGACCCCGGAGCTGATGGGGCAGATCCCGGCCGACATCCTGCGGATCGGGGTCGAGGGAGAGACCCTGCTCGAGGCGCTGCCGCGGATGCGAGAGGCCTACTGCGGGACGGTCGGCTACCAGTTCGAGCACCTCTCCTCGCACCAGCAGCGGACCTGGCTGCGCGAGATGGTCGAGACCGGCTGGCACCGCAAGCCGTTCGACGCCGAGGAGAAGAGCAGGCTGCTGTTCAGGCTGATCGACGTCTTCGGCTTCGAGCGCTACCTCGAGAAGGCCTACCTGGGCCAGAAGATGTTCTCGATCGAGGGCCTTGACGTCGTCGTGCCGATGCTCGACGAGGTCTTCGAGATGGCCCACAGCGAGGGCGCCCACGAGTGCGTGATCGGGATGGCGCACCGCGGCCGGCTCAGCGTCCTCGCCCATAACCTCGGCCGTCCGGTCGACTCGATCTTCGCCGAGTTCGAGGGAGCGAAGGCGATCGAGGCGGTCAAGGCGGTCGCCGCGATCCCCCACGGCGGCACCGGCGACGTCAAGTACCACTACGGCCACAACGGCACCTATACGACGACCGACGGCGAGCAGATCGACGTCCGCCTCTACCCGAACCCGAGCCACCTCGAGTTCGTCGACCCGGTCGTGACCGGCGCCGCGCGCGCGGCCCAGACGAATCACGAGGGCGCCAAGATCGAGGTTGACCACAACGCCGCGGTCCCGATCCTGCTCCACGGCGACGCCGCGTTCCCCGGCCAGGGCGTGGTCGCCGAGACCTTCAACCTCCAGTCGCTGCCCGGCTACGCGACCGGCGGCACGATCCACATCATCCAGAACAACCAGATCGGCTTCACAACCGAGCCCGAGGAAGGCCGCTCGACCCCCTACGCGGCCGACATGGCGAAGGGCTTCAACGTCCCGATCATGCACGTCAACGCCGACGACCCCGAGGGCGCGGTCGGCGCGGTGCGGCTGGCGATGGCCTACCGCCAGCGCTGGGCCCGCGACGTGGTCATCGACGTGATCGGCTACCGCCGCTTCGGACACAACGAGACCGACGAGCCCGCCTACACCCAGCCGCTGATGGCGGCGCGGATCCGCGAGCACCGCCCGGTCTCGGAGATCTACGCCCAGGCGCTGGTCGAGGAGGGCACCGTCAGCGCCGAGGACGTCGAGACCAAGCGCAGCGAGCGCCAGTCCAGGCTCGGCACCAGCCACAAGGAGCTCAAGAGCAAGATCGAGCGCGGCGAGTACGAGGACCCGACCGGGACCGGGACGGGCACCGGCGAGCTCGACCGCACCGCGTCGCCAGAGGTCGCGACCGCTGTCGACGAGAAGACGCTGCGGCGCTTCAACGAGGAGCTTCTCAAGGTCCCCGACAGCTTCACGATCCACCGCAAGCTGCGGAAGCCGCTGATGCGCCGCACCGACGCCCTCGAGGAGGGCGGGATCGAGTTCGCCCACGCCGAGGCGCTCGCGTTCGCGGCGCTGCTCGCCGAGGGCGTCCACGTGCGGCTGACCGGACAGGACACCGAGCGCGGCACGTTCTCCAACCGCCACCTCGTCCTCCACGACGAGAAGACCGGGCTCCGCTACGCGCCGATCCAGCACCTGAGCGAGTCCAAGGCGCCGTTCGAGCTGCACAACAGCCCGCTTTCCGAGCAGGCGTGCCTCGGATTCGAGTACGGCTACTCGGCCGCCTCGCCCGACAGCCTCGTGCTCTGGGAGGCGCAGTTCGGCGACTTCGGCAACTCGGCCCAGGTGATCATCGACAGCTTCATCGCCTCGGCCGAGGCGAAGTGGGGGCAGACGACGCGGTTGACGCTGCTGCTCCCGCACGGCTACGAGGGCTCGGGCCCCGAGCACTCGAGCGCCCGGATCGAGCGCTTCATCCAGCTCGCCGCCGAGGGCTCGATCCGGATCGCCAACCCGACGACCGCGGCCCAGTACTTCCACCTCCTGCGCCGCCAGGCCAAGGTCGCGAAGGCGCGGCCGATGGTCGTCTTCACCCCGAAGGGCCTGCTGCGGCTCCCGCGCGCGGCCTCGAAGCTCGAGGACCTGACCTCGGGCCAGTTCAACCGCGTGCTCGACGACCCGGACGCCGGCGATCGGCGAGACAAGGTCGAGCGGCTCGTGCTCTGCAGCGGCAAGATCTACTACGACATCGACGCCAACGAGAAGCGGGCGCAGGCCGAGAACGTCGCGATCGCCCGCGTCGAGCTGCTCTACCCGTTCGCCAAGGAGGAGATCTCAGAGCTGATCTCCCACTACCCGAACCTGACCGAGATCACCTGGGTCCAGGAGGAGCCGCGCAACATGGGCGCCTGGAGCGTGATGTCGCGGCGCCTCCCCGAGCTGATCCCCGAAGGCATCGCCTTCCGCTACGTCGGCCGCCCGCCGCGCGCCGCCCCCGGCGAGGGCTACGCCGCCGCCCACGCCCGCGAGCAGGAGCGGATCGTGCTCACCGCGCTGACGCCCGGCCAGGGCTCCACAGGCGCCTGATACATAAAACGCCGGCTCCTCCGCTTCGCGTCCGGGGCCGGCTTTGATCGCATGGAGAAACCTTCAGAATCGCTTCGCAAGCCCGTCCCCGGACCGATGTTCGAGGTCGTCAAATGGGCTTCGTGGTTCGAGCTCGGGCTGTTCGCGGCGTTGATGGCCTTCTGGCTGCTGCCCGGCTTCGAGCACGAGACGTTCATCTTCGGGCTCAGCCACGGGATCGGCTTCATCGCCCTCTGCCTCCTGGTCTGGGCCGCGGTCCTGCGCCGCGAGGCGCCCTACCCGCTGCTCGCCGCGACGCTGACGCCGGCGGGACCGGTCGGCAGCGTGATCGGAATCGCGCTGATCGAGCGCCGCGGATGGGGCGTCGCGCCACCCGAAGAGCGGCGTTTGGCCAGACGAGTTGACATTGAACCCCGCAAAGGTGAATAATGACCGCAGCAGGGATGCACGCGTAAGCTTTCAAAGCTCGTCCCCGGGCTAGTCCCGCCTCCGGGGACGATCGCGTCGGAAATCCCTCCCTGGCTACCGACGCGCAGGCGTGGCGCGGGCCGTGTGGACCCCCTGCCTCCCGCGGCCCCGCCACGCCACCTCTTTCATCATTAACCGGCACCTCCTCGGTGCATTAACCGGCACCTCCTCGGGCTGCGCCCTGCGGGGGTACCGGGTGGCGGCGCCGGCGGGGTGGGAACCCTGGGCCGCTAGGCGGCGCGGTTCTTCAGGTCGCGGAGGACGCGCTGGAGGATGCCGCCGTTGCGGAAGTAGCTGACTTCGTTCGGGGTGTCGATGCGGACGAGGGCTTCGAAGGTCACATCCTCGGCGCCCTCGCGGGACGCGGTGACGGTCACCGACTTCGCCTCGCCGTTCTCGAGGTCGGAGACGCTGATCGTCTCTTCGCCGGTCAGCCCGAGCGAGGAGACCGTCTCGCCTTCGGGGAACTGGAGCGGGACGACGCCCATGCCGATCAGGTTCGAGCGGTGGATGCGCTCGAACGACTCGGCGATCACGGCGCGGACCCCGAGCAGCTTGGTGCCCTTGGCGGCCCAGTCGCGCGACGAGCCGGAGCCGTACTCCTTGCCGGCGAGGACGACGAGCGGCACGCCCTCTTCGGCGTAGGCCATCGCGGCGTCGTAGATCGTCGTCTCCTCTCCTTCGGGAAACTTGCGCGTGAAGCCGCCCTTGGTCTCGACGAGCTCGTTCGAGAGCCGGATGTTGCCGAAGGTTCCGCGGATCATCACCTCGTGGTTGCCGCGCCGGGCGCCGTAGGAGTTGAAGTCGCGGACCTCGACCCCCTGCTCGATCAGCCACTTGCCGGCCGGGCTGTCCTTCTTGATCGCGCCGGCGGGCGAGATGTGGTCGGTGGTCACCGAGTCGCCGAGCAGCGCCAGGACGCGGGCGCCCTCGATCGGCTCGACCGGCGCCGGCTCGGGGTCCATCTGCTCGAAGAACGGCGGCTTGCGGACGTAGGTCGAGTCGGGCCACGTGTAGCTGTCGCCCTCCGGGACCTCGATCGACTTCCAGCGCTCGTCGCCGGTGAAGACGTCGGCGTAGTTGCGGGTGAACATCTCCGATCGGATCGCTTCGCCGACGACCTGCTTGATCTCGTCGGTCGAGGGCCAGATGTCGCTCAGGAGGACCGGCTCGCCGTCGGAGCCCTCGCCGATCGGCTCGGTCGTCAGGTCGATGTCCATCCGCCCGGCGAGCGCGTAGGCGACGACCAGCGGCGGCGAGGCGAGGTAGTTGGCGCGCACGTCGGGGTTGATCCGGCCCTCGAAGTTGCGGTTGCCGGAGAGCACCGCGCAGACCGCGAGGTCCTTCTCGTTGACCGCCTTCGAGATCTCGTCCGGGAGCGGGCCCGAGTTGCCGATGCAGGTCGTGCACCCGTAGCCGACGAGGTTGAACTGGAGCTTGTCGAGGTACTCGTCGAGGCCGGCCTTCTCGAGGTACTCGGTGACCACGGTCGAGCCGGGAGCGAGCGAGGTCTTGACCCACGGCTGGCGGATCAACCCCTTCTCGAGCGCGTTCTTGGCCAGCAGCCCCGCGGCGACCATCACCGACGGGTTCGAGGTGTTGGTGCAGCTCGTGATCGCGGCGATCACGACGTGGCCGTGATCGAGCTCGATCAGCTCGCCGCTCTCGAGCTCGACCTCGATCGCGTCGCTCGTCTTCTCCTTCAGCGCCACCTTGCCGGCTCGGCGCGGCTTTCCGTTTTCGCCGTCGTGGTCCTCGGCCGGCGGGTCGGAGGCGGGGAAGGACTCCTCGATCGCGTGGTCGCGCATGTTGCCGAGCTGCTCGCCGGCCTCCGGGTCGAACTCCTCCATCGCGACGAAGAACGAGTTCTTCGCCTCGGAGAGCGGGATCCGGTCCTGGGGGCGCTTCGGGCCGGCGATGCTCGGCTCGACGTCGCCGAGCTCGAGCTCGAGCGTGTCGCTGAAGGTGGGCTCCTCGGAGTCCGGCTCGTGGAACATCCCCTGCTCGCGCGCGTAGGCGTCGACGAGCTCGATCTGCTCGGTGTCGCGCCCGGTGAACTCGAGGTAGCGCAGGGTCTCGGCGTCGATCGGGAAGATCGCGCAGGTCGAGCCGAACTCGGGCGACATGTTCCCGAGCGTCGCGCGGTCGGCGAGCCCGAGGCCCGAGATCCCGGGGCCGAAGAACTCGACGAACTTCGAGACCACGCCCTTCTCGCGCAGCATCTCGGTCACCGTCAGCACGAGGTCGGTCGCGGTCGCGCCCTCGCGCAGCTCGCCGGTGAGCTTGAACCCGATCACCTGCGGGAGCAGCATCGAGATCGGCTGGCCGAGCATCGCCGCCTCGGCCTCGATCCCGCCGACGCCCCAGCCCAGGACCCCCAACCCGTTGATCATCGTCGTGTGCGAGTCGGTGCCGACGAGGGTGTCCGGATAGGCCTGGGTGACCCCGTCGGTCTCGCTCGACCAGACCGAGCGGCCGATGTACTCGAGGTTGACCTGATGGCAGATCCCGGTCGCCGGCGGCACGACGCGGAAGTTGTCGAAGGCCGTCTGGCCCCAGCGCAGGAACCCGTAGCGCTCGCCGTTGCGCTCGTAGTCGCGCTCGGCGTTGACCGCGAATGCCTTTTGGTTGCCGAACGCGTCGACCTGGACCGAGTGGTCGATCACGAGATCGACCGGGACCAGCGGGTTGATCGCCGAGGGGTCGCCGCCCACGTCCTCCATCGCGTCGCGCATCGCCGCGAGGTCGACGACCGCGGGGACGCCGGTGAAGTCCTGCATCAGCACCCGCGCGGGCTGGAACGGGATCTCGATCGACGGCTCGGCCTTCGCGTCCCAGGTTGCGATCGCCTCGACGTCGTCCTTCGTCACGCCCTCGCCGTCCTCGAGCCGCAGCGCGTTCTCGAGCAGCACCTTGAGCGAGTAGGGGAGCCGGGCGACGTCGTACTTCTCCTGCAGCGCGTCGAGGCGGAAGATCTCGAACTCGCGCTCGCCGACGGCGAGCGTCGCCTTGGCTCCGAAGCTGTCGCTGCTGCTCACACCACCAGTCTAGGCCGGAGCCGCATCCGCCCAACCTCGCGCGGTATCGTCAGTAGGAGAGAGGAGCGTCACCCGCATGGATGCGATACCGCGACTACCGCGACTACGCGACTGGGTTGCCGGCGCGTTTCTCGCCGCCGCAATCGCAGCGTTCTCGGCGGAGAGTCCAGCGCAGGCCACGGTCACCGTCGGCAGCGACCTCTCGCCGGCTCCGACCGCGACGCTCGCCGCGGCCAACCTCACCGTGGTCAACTCGGCGCTCCCCGGAGCCCGGCTCACCTCGCCGGTCAACGGGACGGTGGTCAGCTGGCGGGCATCCGTGGGAGCGACGACGACGAACGCGGGGCTGCGGGTGCTGCGCCCGCTCGGCGGCGGCCGGTTGTTCGTCTCCGGGCCGAGTCTCGCCGTCGTGCCCTCGGGCGCGCCGCCGATTCCGGCCGCGATCCCGATCTCGGCCGGCGACGAGGTGGCGCTCGATTTCGGGGGGGTGCTGCGCGCCCTGACCCCGGTAGCGGGCGCCGTCTACGACGCCTGGACTCCCCAGCCCCCCGCCGGACCCGCCCCGCCCCCCGTCACCGCGACCGCCACCCGCGAGCTCTACTTCAACGCCGAGGTCGAGCCCACGAACACGTTCAGCATCGACTCGACCGCGCGCGACAAGCGCAAGGGCACCGCGAGCGTGGTGTTGACGCTGCCCAATCCCGGCAGCGTCGTGGCGAGCGCCGCCGCGGCCAAACGCTCGGGCGCCATCGCCCCCCTCTCGGCGACCGGCGTCGGCCCCGGACAGGTGACCCTGAAGCTGGCTCCGGGAAAGTCGGCGCGCAAGCTCTTGCGGAGGAAGGGCAAGCTGACCGCCCCCGTCTTGATCACCTACACGCCCGAGTTCGGGGCCTCGAGCACGCAGACCAAATCGATCAAGTTCAAGAGGAAGAAGCGGAAGCGCCGGGGCTGAGTCCCGGCTAGCGCTTGTCCGTCTGCCCGGCAGCGACCGCTGCCGAGGAGCGCTCGGCGGCGTCGTTGGCGCGGGTCAGCCGGCCCGCGAGCTCGGGGTGGCGGCCGGCGAAGATCGCGAGCCGGCGCTGGAGCAGCGGCGCGACCGTGATCTCGGAGCGGTTGCGGGTGATCGCCTTCTCGACCGCCTTCGCGACCTTCTGCGGCGTCGTCGTGCCCATCATCGGCGGCGTGTCGGCGCCCGATTCGGCGAACATCCCCGCCTCGGCGACGAAGCCGGGGGAGACGATCGATACACCGACGCCCTTCTTGATCAGGTCCTCGCGCAAACCGAAGGCAAACCCGCGGATCCCGAACTTGGTCGCCGAGTAGAGCGAGCTTCCGGTCGTCGCCGCGTGGCCGCTGAGCGAGGCGATGTAGACGAGGTGGCCCTCGCCGCGCTCGGCGAGCTTCGGCGCCAGCTCGCGGGTCATGCTGATCGGCGCCTCGAGATTGACCCGCAGCGCGCGCGCCAGCTCGCGCTGGCTGAAGTCCTCGAGCTTCCCCGAGGCCGGGAGCGCCGCGTTGGCGACCAGCCCGTCGAGCGCGCCCGCGTCGCGGACGAGCTTCTCGGGGGCACCGGCTTTCGCGAGGTCGGAGACGATCGTCTTGTGGCGCCGCGCGCCGCCCGGGAGCGAGCGCGCGAGCTCCTTGAGCTCGTCCCCCTTGCGCGAGCTGAGCACGAGCTTGGCGCCGCCGTCGGCGAGCCGCTCGGCGATCGCGCGCCCGAGGCCCCCGGTCGCTCCGCTGATCAGAATCCGCTTCCCGTCGATCTCCACGGCGCGGGAAGCTATCAGCGCGGGGACTGTGAGCTTTTGCTAACGTGCCGCTCGCAAACCAAACATGCCGAGTCTCCTCGAGGGCCAGGGTCAGCGAGGGGAACGGGGGAACCAATCGTTTGGGGCTAACCCACCGCCGGTGGGGGCGCAATCTCCTTTAGCGCCAGCCCGACAGCTAACCCCGTAGGCCGACGAAGGAGGATGCATCTTGCGTACGAGGAAGGCTGGATTGATTGCGGCGTCGCTCGCGGCGCTGGGACTGATGGCGATGGCCCCGGCGGCCGGAGCGCAGACCGGCGGCTCAGCGGTGCCCGGCTCGACCCCCGCGCCCGCGCCGACGACGCCCACGACCCCTGCGCCCGCGCCCACCGGGCCCGTCGGCAAGGCGACGCTGCTCTCGAACGGGATGGCGGTCGCGCCCTCCGGCGCCCCGCCCCAGGTCGTGAACGCGATCGCGGCGGCGAACCAGATCCGCCTCAAGCCCTACGTATACGGCGGCGGCCACAACTCGACCTTCACCGGCAACGGCTACGACTGCTCGGGCGCGGTCAGCTTCGCGCTCAAGGGCGCCGGCCTGCTGACGAGCCCGCTTCCCTCGGGCTCGCTGATGAAGTGGGGGCTCCCCGGCCGCGGACGCTGGATCTCGGTCTACGCGCACCGCAGCCACACCTACGCCGTGATCGCGGGCCTGCGCTGGGACACCTCCGCGATGGGCTCGGGCAGCGGCAAGGGCCCGCGCTGGCGAGCGACGAAGCGCAAGCCTCGCGGCTTCACCGTGCGCCACGTCGACGGCCTCTGATCCGGACTCGGCTCAGAGTTAGTGACAGTTGCAACGCAATCGACGGAAACCCGTGCCTGGGCGCAAGGCTTCTTGCAAGCGTCTACTCACTTTGTTAGGGTGCCCGCCTCGTAGCCCATAGTGAACGCCGAGCCTCGAGCGGTCCGACCGCGCCGAGGACGGGGGAACCACTGAATTTGGGGCGAACCTACCTCGTGTAGGAGCGCGAGTTCCTTTAGCGCTAGCCCGTCAGCTAACCCCGTAGGCAGACGAAGGAGACGCACTTGCTTACGAATCACCGAATTGGTCGAATCACAACGGCGTTGATCGCAGCGGCGATCGTCTCCGTCTGCGGTTCGGCGACCGCGCTCGCCCAGACCGGCGGCTCCGGCGCCCCCCCGGCGCCCGCGCCCACCCCGACGACGCCCGCCCCGACCAGCGGCGTGCCCGGCAAGGCCACCCTGCTTCCCGACGGCAGCGCCGTGCCCCCCGCCGGCGCCCCGCCCGCCGTCGTCTCGGCGATCGGCGCCGCGAACGCCATTCGTTTCAAGCCGTACGTCTACGGCGGCGGCCACAAGAGCTTCAAGTCAAAGGGCTACGACTGCTCGGGCGCGGTCAGCTACGCGCTTCGCGGCGCCGGGCTGCTCACCGCTCCGATGCCCTCGGGCCCGATGATGCGCTGGGGCCTCCCCGGCCCGGGCGCCTGGATCACCGTCTACGCCAAGCCGAGTCACGCCTACATGGTGATCGCCGGCCTGCGCTTCGACACCTCGATGGGCGGAGATCCGGTCAACACAGGCCAGGGCCCGCGATGGCGCTCGACCAACCGCCCCGCTCGCGGCTACCGCGCGCGCCACGTTCTCGGCCTCTAGCCGTAGAGGCGCTCCAGCTCACACCGATCGGCGTCGTCTCCTCGGAGCTGACCGATCCCGCGTCGGCGCCCAAGCAGGGCGCCGAGGGAGCGCCCGACGCGACGATCGTCTTCGAGCCCGCGGTCCGCGATGCGCTCGCGGACGTCGGCGCCGGAGACCGGATGGTCGTCCTGACCTGGCTCGACCGCGCTGACCGCGACGTGCTCCGGGTTCATCCCCGCGACGACGCGTCCAACCCCGAGACCGGCGTGTTCAGCACCCGCTCAGCCGACCGCCCGAACCCGATCGGCCTCCACGAGGTCGAGGTCGTCTCGATCGACGGGCTCCGGGTCCGGGTGCGACCGCTCGAGGCGGTCGACGGGACCCCTGTCATCGACCTGAAGCCCGTTTCGATCGAGCTGTCGCTCAATCCAAACTCGCCATCACGTGCTTGACGTTGGTGTAGTCCTCGAGCGAGTACATCGAGAGGTCCTTGCCGTAGCCCGACTGCTTGTAGCCGCCGTGGGGCATCTCGGAGGCGATCGGGATGTGGTCGTTGATCCACACGCAGCCGAAGCGGAGCGCCTTCGAGACGCGCAGCGCGCGGCCGACGTCGCGGGTCCATACCGATGAGGCGAGGCCGTACCGCGTCCCGTTGGCCCACTCGATCGCCTTCTCCTCGTTGGTGAACGGCTGGACCGTGATCACCGGGCCGAAGATCTCGTCCTGGATCATCTCGTCGGTCTGGCGCAACCCGGCGACGACGGTCGGGCGCATGAAGAAGCCCGGGCGCCGCGCCCGCTTGCCGCCGGTGACGACTTCGGCGCGGTCGGGCCGGCGGTCGAGGAACCCGGTCACGCGCTCGAGCTGGCGCTCGGAGTTGACCGGCCCCAGGGTCGTCTTCGGATCCATCGTGTCGCCGAGCTTGTAGCCCTTGGCCTCGCCGGCGAGGCCGTTGACGACGTCGTCGTAGACCTTCTTCGAGGCCAACACCCGGGTCGCAGCGGTGCAGTCCTGGCCGGCGTTGTAGTAGCCGGTCCCCGCGATCGTTTCCATCGCGGTCTCCATGTCGGCGTCGTCGAAGACAACGACGGGCGCCTTGCCGCCGAGCTCGAGGTGGACGCGCTTGAGCGTGTCCGAGGCCGCCCGGGCGATCCACTTGCCGGTCTCGGGCGAGCCGGTGAGCGAGACCATCGCGACGTCCGGATGGGTGACGAGTGCGGCGCCGGCCGGGTCGCCGTGGCCGCCGATGAAGTTCGCGACGCCCGGGGGGAAGTGCTCGGCGCAGAGCTCGGCGAGCAGCTTGAGCGTCGTCGCGGGGGTCGTCTCGGCCGGCTTCAGGACCAGGGTGTTGCCGGTCGCGAGCGCCGGACCGATCTTCCAGATCGCCATCATCAGCGGGTAGTTCCAGGGCGTGATCTGGCCGATGACGCCGACCGGCTCGCGGCGGACGTACGAGGTGTAGCCGTCGACGTACTCGCCGGCGGGCTTGCCCTCCATGTTGCGGGCGGCGCCCGCGAAGAAGCGCAGGTTGTCGCACATGAACGGGATCTCGTCCTCCAAAAACGCCGAGCGCGGCTTGCCGGCGTCGGCGGCCTCGAGGTCGGCGATCTCCTTGGCGCGCCCCTCGATCCCGTCCGCGAGCGCGATCAGCATCCCCGCCCGCTCCCCGGGCGTGGTCACCGAGTAGGTCTCGAAGGCGTCCTTGGCCGCCTTGACCGCGGCGTCGACGTCCTTCTTGGTCGAGAGCGGCGCCCTCGCGATCACGTTTCCGGTCGCCGGGTTGACGACGTCCTCGCGCTTGCCCTCGACCGGGGGCACGAACTTGCCGCCGATCATGTTCTTGAGCGCGATCGGCTTCTTGGAGCTGTTCGAGCTCCGCCTGCGCGCGGGTCGCTTCTTCGTTGCCGTTGCCATCTGTCTCCTTTGCGTTACGCGGTTTGCTTTGACCCTGCCAGTGCCTCTTCGACCGGGACGTACTCGACCCCGACGCTCTCGGCGACCGCCGGGTGGGTGACCTTTCCCCCGGCGACGTTGACCCCGAGCCGCAGCCCCGGGTCGCGCTCGATCGCCGCGGCGACGCCGTTGTCGACGAGCGCCATCAGGTAGGGGGTGGTCGCGTTCGTGAGCGCGTAGGTCGAGGTGACCGGCACGGAGCCGGGCATGTTGGCGACGCAGTAGTGCGTCACCCCGTCGACCTCGAAGATCGGATCGTGGTGGGTGGTCGGGCGCGAGGTCTCGAAGCAGCCGCCCTGGTCGATCGCGACGTCGACGAGCACCGCGTTCTTCCTCATCAGCTTGAGCTGCTCGCGGCGGATCACCTTCGGCGCCGTCGCGCCGGGGACCAGGACCGCCCCGATCACGAGATCGGCGCGCGGCAGCATCTCCTCGATCGAGAGCGTCGAGCTGAAGACCGTCGAGGCGCGGCCGGCGAACGTCGTGTCGAGGCGGCGCAGGGTGTCGATCGAGACGTCGAAGGCGAAGACGTCGGCCTCCATCCCGATCGCGATGTAGGCGGCGTTGACGCCGACCGCGCCGCCGCCGATCACCATCACGTTGGCGGCCGCCACGCCGGGGACGCCGCCGAGCAGGACCCCGCGGCCGCCTAGCGGCTTCTCGAGGTAGAAGGCGCCGACCTGGGTCGCGAGCTTGCCGGCGATCTCGCTCATCGGCGCGAGCAGCGGCAACGCGCCGCGCTCGTCCTCGACCGTCTCGTAGGCGATGCAGATCGCACCCGAGCCCTGGAGCGCCGCGGTCAGCTCCGGCGCCGGCGCCAGGTGCAGGTAGGTGAACAGGACCTGGCCCTCGCGCAGCATCTCGACCTCGGGCAGCTGGGGCTCCTTGACCTTGAGCACCAGATCGGCCTCGCCGAAGACCGCCGCCGCGTCGGGGACGATCGTCGCGCCCTGGGCCTCGTAGTCCCCGTCGGCGATCGCGCTGCCCTCGCCGGCGCCCGCCTGGATCATGGGCTGGTGGCCGTGCTCGGAGAGCTCGCGGGCCCCGGCCGGAGTCAGGGCGACGCGGTACTCGTCGTCCTTGATCTCGGTCGGGACCCCGACCTTCACTTGTTGAGTCGCTCCCAGGCTCCTTCGAGGACCGGGCGGATCACGCCGACGATCTCCTCGAACTGCTCGCTGTCGGCGATCAGCGGCGGCGAGAGCTGGATCACCGGGTCGCCGCGGTCGTCGGCGCGGCAGATCAGCCCGCGCCGGTAGAGCTCGCCGGAGACGTAGCCGCGCAGCATGTCCTCGGCGTCGGGGCCCTCGATCGACTCCTTGGTCTCCTTGTCGCGGACGAGCTCGATCGCGTGGAAGAAGCCGTCGCCGCGAATGTCGCCGACGATCGGCAGGTCGTGCAGGGTCTCGAGCGCCGCCCGGAACTCGCCCTCCTTCTCCAGCACGTGGCCGCAGAGGTCCTCGCGCTCGAAGACGTCGAGGTTGGCCATCGCGATCGCCGCCGCGACCGGGTGGCCGGCGAACGTGTATCCGTGGGCGAACATCGACTCGCCCGAGCTGAACGGCTCGTAGACCTTCTCCGAGGCGATCATCGCGCCCATCGGCGCGTAGGCCGAGGTCAGCGCCTTGGCGACGGTGACGATGTCGGGCTGGTAGCCGTAGCGCTGGCAGCCGAAGTAATGGCCGAGGCGGCCCCAGGCGCAGATCACCTCGTCGGAGATCAGCAGGACGTCGTGCTTGTCGCAGATCTCGCGCACGCGCTGGAAGTAGCCCTCCTGGGGCGGGATGCAGCCGCCGGCGTTCTGGAGCGGCTCGAGGATCACCGCGGCGACGGTGTCGGGCCCCTCGAACTCGATCCGGTGCTCGATCTGCTCGGCGGCCCAGAGCGGGTCGCGGTCGTCAGGCCAGCGGTAGCTGAGGGTGTTCGGCACGTGGCAGCCGCCCGGCGCCAGGGGCTCGAACTGGGCGCGCAGCGCCGGGATCCCGGTCGCCGAGAGCGCCCCGAGCGTGGTCCCGTGGTAGGCGATCTCGCGCGCGATCAGCTTGACCTTCTGGCCCTTGCCGCGCTCGCGGTGGTAGTTGCGGGCGAGCTTGATCGCCGACTCGACCGCCTCCGAGCCGCCCGAGGTGAAGAAAACCCGGTTCAGGTCTCCGGGGGCCAGCGAGGCGATCCGCGTCGCGAGCTCGATCGCGCGCGGGTGGGCGTAGCTCCAGTTGACGTAGAAGTCGAGCTCGCGGACCTGGGCGGCCGCCGCTTCGCCGAGCTCCTCGCGGCCGTGGCCGGCGTTGACGCAGAAGAGCCCCGAGAGCCCGTCGAGCTTGCGGTTGCCGTGCTCGTCCCAGACGTAGCAGCCCTCGCCGCGGGTAATGATCGGCACCTCGTGGTCGGCGTCGAACGACCCCATGCGCGTGAAATGCATCCAGAGGTGCTTCTTCGCGAGCTCCTGGAGGTCCGTCCCTGACACATGATCGGTCGGGGTGGTCGTGCTGGTGGCCATCCGTGTCCTCCTCCTTCGACGCCGGTTCGCTTCGCACCATAGAACCATCGGTGCTCCGGCGGTGGACGTTTAGTCGAGCGAGACCGCCCGGCTTCGCCTCCAACATATATAAGGTCCGCTGACCAGACCACTGCGAGAGGAGACCGGGATGGCATTGGGTAAGGCAAGCGGCGGCGACAAGGGGTTGAAGTCGAACGCGATCGGCTTCGTCTCGAACGTGGTGATCGGCGTCGCATCGACCGCGCCCGGCTACTCGCTCGCGGCGGTGCTCGGCTTCGTCGCGCTCTCGGTCGGCTTCCAGTCGCCGGCGATCCTCTGGCTCGCGTTCCTGCCGATGCTGCTGATCGCGTCGTCGTACTACTACCTCAACCGCGACGATCCCGACTGCGGAACCTCGTTCACCTGGGTCTCGAAGGCGGTCGGTCCGCGGGCCGGGTGGATGGCCGGCTGGGCGACGCTGCTCGCGTGCCTGATCGTGATGGCGAACCTCGCCCAGATCGCCGGGCTCTACACCTTCCTGCTCTTCGACGCCGAGTCGCTCGCCGACTCGACCTTCTGGGTCACGTTCGTTGGCGTGATCTGGATCCTCGTCATGACCCTGATCTGTTACATCGGGATTGAGCTCTCGGCGCGGATCCAGTTCGGGCTGCTCACGGCCGAGGTCGTGACGCTCGCGGCGTTCGCGCTCGTCGCCCTGGTCAAGGTCTACGGCGGCGATTTCGACGACTCCGTCGATCCGTCGATGGACTGGCTCAACCCGTTCGCGATCGACAGCGCCGGCGCACTCGCTGCGGGGTTGATCCTCGGGATATTCATCTATTGGGGGTGGGACTCGACCGTCGCGGTGAACGAGGAATCCGAGAACTCCGACGAGACCCCCGGCAAGGCGGCGATCACGGCGACGATCATCCTCGTGATCATCTACGTCATCGTCGCGATCGCCGCGCAGTCGATCCACGGCGTCGAATACCTGGGCGAGAACTCCGACGACGTCCTCAGCGCGCTCGGCACCGACGTCTTCTCCAATCCCTGGGACAAGATCCTGATCATCGCCGTGCTCACTTCCGCCTCGGCGTCGACCCAGACGACGATCCTGCCCTCGACCCGTACCGCGCTCTCGATGGCCCGATCGCTGGCGATCCCGGAGATGTTCGGCCGCGTCAACAAGGAGCACCAGACGCCCGGCATCGCGACCTGGGCGTTCGGGATCGGCTCGATCGTCTGGTACGTGGGCCTGACGGTGATCTCGGAGAACATCCTCTTCGATTCGATCGCCGCGCTCGGCCTGATGATCGCCTTCTACTATGGGGCGACCGGGTTCACGGCGGCGATCTACTACCGCGAGATGTTGTTCGGTAAGAACGACGGGCTGCGGATCACGGGTCTCGCGATCGGCGGCCTGGCGCTGGCGGGCGCCGGCGTCTTCCTCGGAGACGTGCTGAGCGACGAGACCAACGCCTGGACCGGGTTCTTCGACAACGCGTCGTTCGTCAACTTCGTCGCGCTGGTCATGGCCTGGGTCGGAACGATCGGCATGGTCGCCGGGATCGGCGCGGCCTTCGTTCGCGCCAAGGACCGCAGGGACGTCGTCTTCGTCTGGCTGTCCGGGATCATCGGCGGCGCCGTGCTCGCCTGGGCGTTCGTCAAGAGCTCGATCGACCTCTCCGACCCCGCCAACTCCGAGTCGGGCGACTCGTGGTTCGGGGTCGGGCCGCCGTTGATCATCGGGCTCGGCGGGCTGGTCGTCGGCGCGATCCTGATGGAGGTCATGCGCGCGGTCAACAAGCCGCCCGTGTTCTTCGAGCGCAAGCGCTCGGTCGCGACCCGCAGTCTGCTCGACCGCGCCAAGGAGAAGGTCTCGCGCTAGATCGATGTAGATTGCTCGCTTGGAGAGTGAGTTGAGCCCGGACAGTCGATGCGTCGAGTTGCGCTCGGTGACGAAGCGCTTCGGCGACGTCACGGCGGTCGACGACCTCAGCCTCGCGCTGACCGAGGGAGAGTTCTTCACCCTGCTCGGCCCGAGCGGCTGCGGCAAGACGACGACGCTGAGGATGATCGGCGGCTTCGAGGAGCCGAGCGCCGGCGAGGTCCGGATCGACGGCGAGGACGTCGTCGGCAAGCAGCCCTACGAGCGGCCGACCAACACCGTCTTCCAGAGCTACGCGCTCTTCCCCCACCTCAGCGTCTCGGAGAACATCTCCTTCGGGCTCAAGCGCAAGAAGGTCGACTCGGCCGAGATCAAGCGCCGCGTCTCCGCCGAGCTCGAGCGGGTCGGGCTCGCGGGCGAAGCGGGGCGGCGACCGAGCCAGCTCTCCGGCGGCCAGCAGCAGCGCGTCGCGCTCGCGCGGGCGCTCGTCAACCTGCCCAAGGTCCTGCTCCTCGACGAGCCGCTCGGCGCCCTCGACCTCAAGCTGCGCAAGGGGCTCCAGGTCGAGCTCAAGCGGATCCAGCGCGAGGTCGGGATCACCTTCGTCTACGTCACCCACGACCAGGAGGAGGCGCTGACGATGTCGGACCGGATCGCGATCATGAACCGCGGCCGGATCGAGCAGGTCGGCGATCCGGTCGAGGTCTACGAGCGCCCGGCGACGACCTTCGTCGCGGGCTTCATCGGGGTCTCCAACCTGATGCCGGGCAGGGTCGCGAAGACGGGGTCAAAGGGCGAAGTCGGCCTCGACAGCGGGGTCGTGGTCGCGACGCCGGTCGAGGACTTCGGCGTCGGCGATCGCACCCACGCGGTCGTGCGCCCGGAGAAGCTCGAGATCGCGCTCGCCGAAACCAAGGGCGACCGGAAGAAGCCGAGCGTCGAGGGCAAGGTCGAGAGCACGCTCTACCTCGGCACCTCGACCCAGATGCTCGTCCGGCTCGCCGGCGACGTCGTGATGACCGTCCTCTGCCCGAACACGGACGAGGCCGAGCGCCAGAGCCTCCCCGGGGCCGGGGCGAAGGTTCGCCTCTCGTGGGCACCCGAGCACATGCACCTGGTGCACGAGTCCGAGGGCCCGGTGCCGGACGAGACCGACGCTGCTGCTACCGACCGCGCGCTCGAGGCGGCCAGGTCCTGATGACCGACCCACGTGACGGCTGAACCGCTTGATGACTGACCCACAGACAAAAACGAGGAGGAGTCGATCGTGACCGAGACAGGACGAGGGACGAGGACGATGAGGAAGGTGCTGCTGGCGCTGATCGCGCTCGCGGCTTCGATCGGCATCGTTGCCTGCGGCGGTGACGACGACGTCGGCGGCGCCAGCGACAACGAGCAGGAGACGGCGAAGGCCGGCCCGGTCAAGGGCGACCTCAGCATCTCGACCTGGGTCGGCTACATCGACAAGGGCGAGGGCGGCACGATCTCCAAGTTCGAGGCCGAGTACCCGGGCACGACCGTCGACTACGTCGAGGACGTCAACGACAACGTCGAGTTCTTCGGCAAGCTCCAGCCCCAGCTCGACAAGGGCGAGTCCGGCGGCCGCAGCGTCTTCGTGGTCACCGACTGGATGGCCAAGCA
The DNA here is from genome assembly GCA_963817065.1 of uncultured Solirubrobacterales bacterium. GTDB lineage: Bacteria > Actinomycetota > Thermoleophilia > Solirubrobacterales > 70-9 > CAWFMO01. The sequence continues at coordinate 183,364 of CAWFMO010000001.1, read as the reverse complement.
GATGCACGACCTCGGATACCTCCAGGAGATCGACTACGCGGACCTGCCGAACGTCGAGGCGAACCTGCGCGAGAACCTTCGCAGCCCCGATTTCGACCCCGAGCGCCAGTTCTCGGTTCCGTGGCAGAGCGGCATGACCGGCCTGCTCGTGAACAAGAACGAGGCGCCCGACGTCGAGTCGGTCAACGACCTCTTCGACCCCAAGTACAAGGGCAAGGTCACGGTCCTGACCGAGATGCGGGACACGATCCCGCTGATGCTGAAGGCCGACGGGATCGACCCGGCCGAGGCGACCAAGGAGGACTGGCTCGAGCAGATCGACAAGCTCCAGCAGGCCGCCGACTCGGGCCAACTGCGCCGCTTCACCGGCAACGACTACGTCCAGGACCTGACCAACGGCAACGTGGTCGCGGCGATCGGCTGGTCGGGCGACGTGGCGCTGATCGAGCCCGGGAACCCCGACGTCGAGTGGAGGATGCCGACCGACGGCTGCGTCCTCTGGTCCGACAACATGGTGATCCCGGTCGGGGCGCCGAACACCGCCGCGGCCCTCGCCTGGATGGACTTCGTCTATGACCCGAAGATCCAGGCGCCGATCGCGGACTACGTCCGCTACGTGAGCCCGGTCGACGGCATCGACGCGGTCGACCCGAAGCTCGCCGAAGACCCGCTCGTCAACCCGAGCGAGGAGTTCACCGCCGACTGCACCACGCAGCCGGATCCGCCGGGCGAGGAGGCCGACGTCCAGGAGGTCACGGAGGCGTTCCAGAACGTGGTCACCGACTAGGCAGCGGGACGGTGCCGGCGGAGACCCACAAGCGATGAGCTTCCGCCGGCGCCTCGTCCCCTTCTGGCTGCTCGCCCCCGGGGCGGTCTGGCTGGCGCTGTTCTTCGTCGTGCCCATGTACTTCATGGGCGAGCTCGCGCTCCGCACCGGGACCTTCAACGAGGGCTTCAAGTCCGCGTTCGAGATCGCGAACTTCTCCGACGCGCTCTCCGGCAACACCGAGCAGCTGGTGCGCTCGTTCTTCTACGCCGGCACCGCGACCCTGATCGCGCTGCTGATCGCCTACCCGCTCGCGTATGCGATCGCGCTCCGCGCCGGGCGCTGGAAGCTGCTGCTGCTGTTCGCGGTCGTCGCGCCGTTCTTCACCACCTACCTGATCCGGACGATCGCCTGGAAGACGATCCTCGCCGACGACTCGCCGATCGTCAGCGTCCTCCAGGCGGTCGCCCTGGTTCCCGACGACGGCCGCGTGCTGGCGACCGGCGGCGCCGTGATCGCGGGGCTGACCTACAACTTCCTGCCGTTCATGATCCTGCCGATCTACGCCAGCCTCGAGCGCATGGACACGTCGCTGATCGAGGCCGGCAAGGACCTCTACGCGTCGTCGACGCAGACGTTCCTGCGCGTGACGCTGCCGATCACGGCGCCCGGAATCGTCGCCGGCGTGCTGCTGACCTTCATCCCCGCGGTCGGCGACTACATCAACGCCGAGATCCTGGGCGGAACCGGGACGTCGATGATCGGCAACGTGATCCAGTCGCTGTACCTCGAGCAGCGCAACTATCCCGAGGCTGCGGCGCTCTCGTTCGTGATGATGGCCGCGATCCTCGCGGTCGTGCTCGTCTACCTGCGCTTCGCCGGGACCGGTGCGTTCATGGGCGATGAGGACGAGCGCAAGTGAGGTGGCTGCGCCGCAACGGGCTGCTGATCTTCGCCGGGTTCGCGGTCCTCTACATGCTCGTCCCGATCATCGTCATCGCACTGTTCTCGTTCGACGCCGGAACCGCCCAGGGCGAGCTCGACTTCAAGTGGGACGGTTTCACGCTCGACTACTGGTCCGACGCGTTCGGCGACAAGGCGGTCAACGACTCGATGCTCACCAGCCTCAAGCTGGCGGGGCTCTCGACCCTGGTCGCGACGGTGATCGGAACGCTGATGGCGATGGCGCTCGTCCGCTACGAGTTCTTCGGCCGGCGGGCGACCAACCTGCTGATCGTGCTCCCGATGGCGACCCCGGAGATCGTGATCGGCGCGGCGCTGCTCTCGATGTTCCTGACCCCGCCGTTCAACGGCGTCTTCGAGCTCGGCTTCTCGACCCTGCTCGTCGCCCACGTGATGTTCTCGATCTCGTTCGTCGTCGTCGTCGTCCGCTCGCGGCTGATCGGCTTCGATCGCAGCCTCGAAGAGGCGGCGGCCGACCTCGGCGCGAAGCCGCTGACGACCTTCCGCACCGTGACCCTGCCGCTGCTCGCCCCGGGCATCGTCGCCGCGGCGCTGCTCGCGTTCGCGCTCTCGATCGACGACTTCGTGATCTCGAACTTCAACTCGGGCACGACCGTGACCTTCCCGCTCTACATCTTCGGTGCCTCGCTGCGCGGGATCCCGGTCCAGGTCAACGTGCTCGCGACGATGCTGTTCGCGGTCACCGTGCTCGCGATCACGGTCGTGCTCTGGCAGCAGCGCCGCGCCGAGAGGATGGCCTCGGTCGCCCATGCCTGAGACCAGGCTGCTGATCGGCGGCGAGCGGGTCGAGGGGACCGGCGCGGCGCTCGACGTCGAGAACCCCTACGACGAGTCGACGCTCGCGAGCGTCAAGGCGCCGAGCGACGAGCAGCTCGACGCGGCGATCGCCGCCGCGCGCGGCGCGGCGCGCGAGTGGGCCGCGACACCGGCGGTCGAGCGCGGCGAGATGCTGCACGAGGTCGCGGCCCGGATGCGGGCGATGACCGACGAGCTCGCCGAGACGATGAGCAGGGAGGGAGGCAAGCCGCTGATCGAGAACGCCGACGAGGTCGGCTGGACCGCGGCGGCGCTCGACTACTACGCCGAGATCGGGCGGGACTCGGCCGGCCGCGTGATCCCCTCGATCGAGTCGACCCAGCTCGCGCTCGTGCTCAAGGAGCCGATGGGGGTCGTCGGCTGCATCGTGCCCTGGAACTACCCGCTGCTGCTGCTCGGTTGGAAGCTGGCGCCGGCGCTCGCGGCCGGCAACGCACTCGTCTGCAAGCCCTCCGAGCTGACCCCGCTCTCGACCCTGATGCTGGCGCCCTGCTTCGAGCACCTGCCCTCGGGCGTCGTCAACATCGTCGCCGGCGGCGGCGAGGTCGGCGCGGCGATCGCCGCCGACGAGCGCGTCGACTGCATCGCATTCACCGGCTCGGTTGAGACGGGGAAGAAGGTCGCGCGCGCGGCGATCGAGCGGGTCGCGCGGATCAACCTCGAGATGGGAGGCAAGGACCCGTTCATCGTCTGCGCGGACGTCGCCGCTCAGAACGGGGCGGTCGAGGTCGCGGCCAAGGGCGGCGCCTGGGCGGCGTTCCTGAACGCGGGCCAGGTCTGCACCTCGGCCGAGCGCTTCTACGTCGCCGAGCAGGTCTACGACGACTTCGTCAGCGCGTTCGTCGGCTACACCGACTCGCTCGTGATCGGCGACCCGCTCGACGCGAACACCGACGTCGGCCCGATGGTCTCGGCGCCGCAGCGCGAAAAGGTCGCCGCGCAGGTCGAGGCCGCGGTCGCCGCGGGCGCCGAGGTCGCGACCGGGGGCGGCGACGCCGGGCAGCCGAAGGGCCACTTCTACTCGCCGGCGGTCGTCACCGGCGCCCCCGCCGAGACCGACCTGCTCTCCGAGGAGACCTTCGGGCCGGTCGCCCCGCTCGTTCCGGTCAAGAGCCTCGACGAGGCGATCGAGCTCGCGAACTCGACCCGCTTCGGGCTCGGCGCCAACGTCTACACCCAGGACTTCAAGACGATCCTGCGCTGCATGCGCGAGATCAAGGCGGGGACGGTCTGGTTCAACGACCCGCTGACCGACAACGACGCCGGGCCGTTCGGCGGCTTCAAGCAGTCGGGGCTCGGGCGCGAGCTCGGCCGCGAGGGCCTCGAGGCCTTCCAGGAGACCAAGCACGTCCACATCGAGAGCGAAGTCGCGGCGAAGGACTGGTGGTACCCCTACGGTGCCTGAGCGTCAGGACGCGACCCCGTACGTCGACGCGCTGCTCGCCTACGCGGCGCGCGACCCCGACCGGCTCAACATCCCCGGCCACAAAGGCGGCCCGGGCGCCGACCCGGCGCTCGCCGAGCTCGCCGGCGAGGCGGCGCTCCGCAACGACGTCCCGGCGCTGATCGAGGGCATCGACGTCGGCGTCGACTCGCCGTTCCAGCAGGCCCAGCGGCTCGCCGCCGAGGCCTGGGGCGCGGGCCGAAGTTGGTTCCTGGTGAATGGCGCCTCGCAGGGCAACCACGCCGCCTGCCTCGCGCTCGCCCACCTCGCGGGCGCCGGCGGCTCCGAGAGCCCCAACGTCGTGGTTCAGCGGAACGTTCACACGAGCGCGATCGACGGGCTGGTGCTGACCGGGCTTCGGCCGAGCTTCGTCGCCCCCGAGCTCGACTCCGAGCTCGGCGTCGCCCACTGCATGACCCCCGAGGCCCTCGACGGGGCGCTCGCCGCGGCCCCGGATGCCGTCGGCGCATACGCGGTCTCGCCGACCTACTTCGGCGCCGCCGCCGACGTCGCCGCGCTGGTCGAGGTCGCGCACGCGCGCGGCGTGCCGCTGATCGTCGACGAGGCCTGGGGCGGCCACCTGCATTTCTCCGACCGCCTCCCCGACGACGCGCTCGGGCGCGGCGCCGACCTCGTCGTCTCCTCGACCCACAAGATGGTCGGCAGCCTGACCCAGTCGGCGATCCTGCACCTCGGCGAGGGCGGGCTGATCGACGAGCTGATCGTCGACCGCTGCGTGACCGCGATCGAGACCACGAGCCCGAGCGCGCTGCTCGCCGGCTCGCTCGACGCCGCGCGGCGACTCGCCGCGACGCGCGGCGCCGAGCTGCTCGCCGAGACGATCGACGCGCTCGCGATCGCGCGCGAGCGGATCCGCGAGATCGACGGGCTCGACGTGCTCGACGAGCGCCTCGTCGGGCGGCCCGGCGTCCACGACTGGGACCCGCTGCGGCTGGCGATCGACGTCCGCGGCACCGGCACCAGCGGCTACCGGCTGGCGCGCGCGGTGCGCGAGTTCGACGAGATCTACTTCGAGCTCGCCTCCGAGAACGTGATCGTCGCCGCGCTCAGCATCGGCGCCCCCGCCGAGCCGATGCTCGAGCGGTTGGTCGCGGCGCTCGCCTCGACCGTCGAGCGGATCGACGAGACCGAGCGCGAGGCCGAGGGCAGCTTCGCCCCGCCGCCGCCCTGGGGCCCGCTGCGGCTGACCCCGCGCGAGGCCTTCTTCGGCCCCCAGGAGGCGGTGCCGCTCGAGAGCTCGGCGGGGCGGATCGCCGCGGAGTCGCTCGCCGCCTACCCGCCTGGGGTCCCGAACGTGCTCCCCGGCGAGCTGCTGACCGAGCCGACGCTCGACTTCATCGCCGAGACGCTCGCTCACGGGGGGAGCCTGCGAGGCGCGAGCGACCGCGAACTACGCACTATCAGGGTCGTCGCGGAATGAAATGAATCCCGCAACTTAACCCGAACGCCCCGGTTACATTCGAACAGATGGCAGGTCGCTTCAACTCGTCCCAACTGGGTCCGCGCGCGCTCGCCGCGGGGCTACTCCTCGCCGCGCTGCTGGCGCTCGCGGCGCTGGCCGGACCCCTCGCGGGCGCCGGAAACGCCGCCGCGGGCGGAGTCGGGCCCAAGCAGTCGAGCTGCCCGGCGCTGCCGGCGACGCTGAGCCCGGCCGACCCCGCATCGCACTTCACCATGCTGATTCGGATCAATAACCAGGAGAACGTCGACAACTACGCCAACATGGTCTCGGCGACCGGCGGGCTCGGCGGCCACGTGCGCCCGCAGGACATCTTCGTCATCAACACGCGGTTCCAGAACAACCAGGGGACCTCAAACCCCTCGGTCGCCTCGCAGCTCGTCCCCCAGCTGCGCGCCAAGTTCCCCTGCAACCGGATCATCGCGCTCAACGGCCTGAGCTTCGACTCGTCGACCCCCGGGTACATGTTCGCGCTCAGCGAGTGGAACGTGGACTCGGTCCTGCTCGACTGGGAGCCGATGGACTGGACCCAAGCGCAACTGACCCGCACACTGCCGCCTTGGTCGCAGCTCTACCCGAAGAACCTCAAGCGGATCACGAGGTTCAGCGCCAACGCGAGCAACACCCTGGCGACGATCCCGACCTCGGTCTACACCAAGGTCGGGCTGGCACCGCTCGACGACTCGACCTGGAACTTCGGAGAGATCAACCAGGCGCTCGACCGCGGCAACCTGCGCCTCGGTCGCCACGCCGGGCCGCAGAGCGTCCAGATTCAGGACTCGTGCCGGGGCGGCGGCGCGGCCTTCGCGGCCCGCCTGACGACCCTCCGCGATCAGTACCGCTTCCGTACCAAGATCATCAAGAAGAAGGTGCGGAAGAAGGGGAAGCTGGTCAAGGTCCGCAGGATGAAGAAGGTCAAGATCAAGAAGGGCAAGCGCCCCGACCTCAACAACCTCGCCGCCCAGATCTCGTTCAGCGACACGCCGGTCCCCAGCGACCCGCTGCCGGTGCGCGCGATCTCGGCCCAGACCGCCGACGAGTGCGTCGCCGCGGGGATCAGCCTCGGCCAGGGCGCGTTCTTCTTCTTCGCCTCCGACGACTCGATGCGCCTGCTCTTCCAGCAGCCGACGATGGCGTCCTTGCGGCCCTCGGCGACCTAGTCGCACGATTCCGGGCGCGCTCCGCAAGTCCCTCGCGCTGAGCCTCGCACTGGTGGCGATCGGATGCGCAGGCGCGTCGCAGGCCTCCGCGCAGGTCTCGTGCCCGCGCCAGCCCGTCGGCCTCAACCCCGGCGACCCCGCGCACGGTTTCACGATGCTGCTCCGGGTCAACCAGATGGAGAACGTCGAGGCCTACACGAACTCCGACGAGGCGACCGGCGGGATGGCGCGCAGGATCCGCGCCCAGGACATCTTCGTCATCAACACGCGCTTCGCCGGCTCGTCCCCGGCCGAGACCGCGCTCCTGGTCCCGGCGCTGCGCGCGTCGTTCCCCTGCAACCGGATCATCGCCCTCAACGGGCTCGGGGCCAGCCCCTACGCCCAGAACTACGTCTACGCGCTCGCCGGGCTCGGCGTGCACTCGATCCTGCTCGACTGGGAGCCCGATGACTGGAACGTCGCCCGCTATTACATCGGCGGCCTACCGCGCTGGAGCTACCGCTACCGCCCCAACCTGAAGCGGATCGCGCGCTGGACCGGGAACCTCGGAGGCACGCTCTCCGCGATCCCCGAGGCCCAGGGGACCCGGGTCGGCCTGATCCCGGTCGACCACCCCGACTGGGACTACGGCCGGATCGCCCGCGCGCTCGAGAACCGCAACCGGCGCCTCGGCGGACGCCACGTCTCGACCCAGATCGTCCAGACCCAGGAGAGCTGCATGTTCGGGCGCGCGCCGTTCGCGCGCCGCGTGCGGGGGCTGTTCCGCCAGTACCGGACGAAGGCGGTCCGGCGCGTGCGCCGGGTCAAGGGCAAGCGGCGCGTGGTCACCGTCCGGGTCAAGCTCCGCAAGCGGGTCCGGCCCGACCCCGCCAACCTCGGATTCCAGGTCTCGTTCAGCGAGACGCCCCAGCCCGGCGACCCGCTGCCCGTGCGCAACGTCTCGGTCGAGACCGCGGCCAACTGCGTCGCGAGCGGACTGCACCGCGGCGCGAGGAGCTTCTTCTTCTTCGCCTCGCACCAGTCGATGCGGCTGCTGCTCGCGCAGCCCCTGCTCCAGCTTCTGCGCCCGCCCGTCTAGCCCGCGTGCACGGCGTCGCCGCCGTGCTCTTCCAAGGTGTTGCCCTCGGGCGGGATCGGGTTTTCGCGCAGGATCCGCGCCATGTGGAGCAGGTTGTGTGCGGTCCAGCTCGAGGTCCGCTGGGTGTAGGGGTGCTCGGGACCGCCGGCCTCCAGATACGAGGGACCGGGGCCGGCGTCGCCGACCCAGTAGGTGTCGACGTTGGGCGGCACGACGCAGCCGAGGTGGGTCATGTTGAAGAGCGTCGACTCGGCGCAGGCGTGGGCGCCGTCCTCGTTGCCGGTCACCGCGACCCCGGCGACCTTGTTGTAGAGCGGGTACTGGCCGAGCTCATTGCGCTCTTCGTAGGTCCCGTCGAGCCGCTCGATCACCTGCTGCATGACGCTCGAGCGGTGCCCGAACCAGATCGACATCCCCATCAGCAGGATGTCGGCGGCCTTGATCTGCTCGAGCACCCGCGGCCACTCGTCGCCGTCACCCTCGTCGGATGTGATCCCGAACTTGATCGCGTAGTCGACCGGGCGGATGATCGAGGTCTCGACCCCGTGCTCGGCGAGCAGGTCCATGACCCGGCTCATCAGCGCCTCTGTATTCGAGGTCGCGGGCGACTCCTTCAGCGTGCAGTTGACCCCGAGGGCGGTCAGGCCCTTTCCTGACTCCGAGTCGAGCGGCATCGATCCCCTTCCGTTGCGTGATGGGCCGGCGGCCCCGTCCGCGGAACATACCCGTGCCGTAATCTCCGGCGCCGTGCCGACCTACGACAAGATCGCCGACCTGACGCTGAAGATCGAGTCCTACGAGCTCGAGGGGCTCGGGGTCGAGTTCGGGGAGTTCGAGCGGCTGACGACGATCATCCACATCAAGGGCGGCGGCGAGGAGGGGATCGGCGAGGACGTCGTCTACGACGCGCTCGACCACGTCGCCTTCCGCGACGCCGGGGCGCCGCTCGACCTAGCCGGCGAGCACACGATCGCCTCGTTCTCCGAGCTGCTCGAGGGCCTCGACCTCTTTCCGACCCCGCCCGAGCGCGAGGATTCGCGCGACTACCGCCGCTGGGCGTTCGAGTCGGCGGCGCTCGACCTGGCGCTGCGCCAGGCCGGAAAGCCGCTCTACGAGGTCGTCGGCCGCGAGCCGCGCCCGCTCAACTTCGTCTGTTCGATGCGCCTCGCGCCCTTCCCGATCGAGGGCGAGGATGCGCCGCCGTCCACGATCGATCCCCTGCGTGCGCGGCTCGACGCCTACCCCGACCTGCGCTTCAAGCTCGACCCGACCAACGACTGGACCGACGAGCTGATCGCGCAGCTGGTCGAGACCGGCGCCGTCGACTCGCTCGACCTCAAGGGGATGTACAAGGGGACCCCGGTCGACGTCGAGACCGATCCGAACCTCTACGCGAAGCTGGTCGAAGCGTTCCCCGACGCCTGGCTCGAGGACCCCGACGTCAACGACGAGACCCGCCCGATCCTCGAGCCGGTCCGCGACCGGGTCACCTGGGACGCGCCGATCCACTCGGTCGCCGACATCGAGGGCCTGACCTGGAAGCCGAAGGTCGTCAACGTGAAGCCGTCGCGCTTCGGGCCGCTGAGCGAGCTGTTCGCCGCCTACGACCACTGCGAGGCCGAGGGGATCGGCGCCTACGGCGGCGGCCAGACCGAGCTCGGCGTCGGGCGCGACCAGATCCAGTACCTGGCCTCGGTCTTCCACCCCGACACGCCGAACGACGTCGCCCCGGGCGGGTTCAACGACCCCGAGCTCGCGACCAAGCCCGGGCTGCCGACCAGCCCGCTCGACCCGGCGCCGAGCCCGACCGGCTTCCGCCGCGAGAGCTAGCCAGACGATCGACTCCAAATCCCCGCGCACCTGGATGCCGCGCCTGGCGCTTCGCAGCTCTTCGTCCTCGGACTTGCCTTTGGTACCACCAAAGGCTGCGCCCTGCGTCCTCGATCTGCTCGGCCAGTCCCGCCCCCAGGCACACGCGGATTTGGACTCGACCGTCTAGGGTTCAGCGCCATGCCGGACGACTTCACAGCAGCGCTCAACAAGCAGATCGCGAACGAGTTCGCCGCCTCGCAGCAGTACATCGCCGCGGCCGCCTACTACGACGCCGAGACCCTGCCCCAGCTCGCGAAGTTCTTCTACCGCCAGGCGGTCGAGGAGCGAAACCACGCGATGATGATGGTCCAGCACCTGCTCGACACCAACCAGAAGGTCGTCGTCCCCGCGGTCGACGGCCCCGAGATCGAGTTCGCCGACATCGTCGCTCCGGTCGCGATGGCGCTCGAGCAGGAGAAGCAGGTCGGGCGCGAGATCGAGGACCTGTTCAAGCTCGCGCGCGAGACGAGCTACTTCGCCGGCGAGCAGTTCCTGGCTTGGTTCATCAAGGAGCAGGTCGAGGAGGTCGCTTCGATGTCCGACCTGCTCGCGGTCGTCGAGCGCGCCAAGGACGACCCGCTGCACGGCGAGGAGTACCTCGCCCGCGAGACGATCGGCGACGAGGGCGGCGATCCCTCCGCGCCCCCCGCCGCCGGCGGAACCCTCTAAGACCCGGATATGCCGGGCCTCGACTGGGGGCAGGGGCACTACGAGAATCTGGCCGCGCAGCTGCTGCCGGCGTCCGAAGCGGTGGTCGAGGCCGCCGCGCCCGCGCCCGGCGAGCGCGTCGTCGACGTCGGCTGCGGCACGGGCAACGCGGCGCTGCTCGCCGCCGGTGGCGGAGCGCGGGTCACCGGGGTCGATCCCGCGCCGCGGCTGATCGAGGTCGCGGCCGCGGAGGCGCTCGACCGCGGGTTCGAGGCCGAGTTCGTGCTCGGCGAGGCCTCGTCGATCCCGCTCGGCGACGACAGCGCCAACCTCGTGCTCTCGGTATTCGGGGCGATCTTCGATCCCGACCCCGGGGCGGCGGTCGCCGAGATGGCGCGGGTCTGCGCTCCGGGCGGCCGCATCGTGCAGAGCGTCTGGGTCCCCGGCGGCGCGCTCGCCGACGCGGCGCGCACCGCTCGCGAGGCGATCGCCGCAGCGATCGGCGAGGACCCGCCCGGCGAAGCCTTCCCGTGGCACGAGCGGAAGGCGCTCGAGGAGCTGTTCGGCCCGCACGGGTTCGCGGTCGAGCTCGAAGAGCGTTCGCTGACCTTCACCGCCGGCTCGCCGCGGGAGTTCGCCGCGACCGAGATCGACAGCCACCCGCTCTGGGTCGCGGGCCGCGAGGCGCTCGTCGCTGCCGGCACCGACGAGGCCGTGCGCCGCCGCGTGCTCGAGATCTTCGAGCAGGGCAACGAGGACCCGGACGGCTTCCGGGAGACGAGCCGCTACGCGATCGTGACCGCCACCCGCGCGGGCTAGAGCCGGCCCGGCCCGGTGCGGCCCGCGCGCCGCGCCGAGGCCCGCGCGGCCAGCGTCTGACGCAGCTCGAGCACCGCCGCGGAGCTGTCGCCCGGGGCGGGCTCGACGTCGTTGAGCCGCTCGGGCTCGATCCGCTGCTCGCGCTCTTCGGGCTCGGCCGCCGTGCTCAGCTCCCAGACCCCGGCTCCCGGCCGGGCCGAGAACGCGGTTCGCATCTCCGTGCCCTCGAACAGCGCGCCTGCCTGGTCGTCGAGGCCGAGCCCCGCGGGGAGGCCTCCGGATTCGATCGCGCCCAGCATCGCGAGCCGGCGCTCGGGCTCGGAGTGGTAGTGGACGCAGAGGCTGCCTGGCAGGAACCCGAGGCCCGCGGCCGGCCGCGCCTCGCCGGAGGAGCTCGTGATCCCGCCCTCGAACCAGCACATCGCGCCGGCGCTCTGGCCGACGATCAGTACCCCCTGCTCCCAGGCCTCGCGCAGGATCTCGTCGAGCGCGTGGGCGCGCCAGATCGCGAGCAGGTTGAGGAGGCTTCCGCCGCCGACGTAGATCGCGTCCTGGGCGAGCAGATGGTCGCGGAGCTCGACCGGCTTCTCGCCGAGCCGGAACAGAGCGATCTCGGACGGGTGGCAGCCGCGGCTCCCGAAAGCGCGGCGGAAGCGCGTGATCTGGTCGGCGGGATCGCCGCTCGCGGTCGGCAAGAGGCAGATCCGCGGCGCCTCGGAGTCGGCGAGCTCGACGATGCGGTCGCAGAGCGCGGGGTTGCCGGGCCTGCGATCGAAGTCGTGGCCGCCGAGGACGAGGATGCGGCGCGGATCATCCATTGAGACGCTCAGGCGACGCTGGGGACGCCGGGCAGCGGCACCGGGACCGCGTCGCCGCCGAGGTAGCGCGTCGCGAGGCGGGTTCCGACTACCCGGCCCTCGAGCGAGGTCAGGCGATAGGCGCGCGCCGCCTTTCGCGAGGCGACGACCTGCGCGAGCTCGGTGCCGACGAAGTGCAGCGCCGCCCCGTCCTCGGCGGCGAACCCCGGCCGCATCCCCTCGGCGACGAGGCGCTCGTAGGCCTCGCGGCGCTTCGGCTCGGCCTGGTAGTGCACGGTGTTGCTCCAGGGCAGCAGCCCGAGCCCCTCGACCCGCCGGGTCTCACCGTGGAAACCGCTGAGCGCTTCGTCGAACCAGCAGAGCGACCCGGCGCTGAGCCCGCAGAGGACGATCCCGGCCTCCCACGCCTCGCGCATGATCTCGTCGATCCCGTGCGCGCGCCAGACCCCGAGCATGCTGATCACCGAGCCGCCGCCGACGTAGATCAGGTCCTGGGAGAGCAGGTGCTCGCGCACGTCCTCGGCACCGCGCTCGCGGCGGAAGAGCGAGATGTGCGAGGCCTCGGCGCGCTCGCGGAAAGCGTTGTAGAAGCGGACCACGTAGTGGTCGGCGTCACCGCTCGCGGTCGGCATGAAGCAGACCCGCGGCCGCTCGACTCCGGTCAGCGAGCAGACGAACTCGTCGAGCAGCGGGTTCTCCGACTCCATCGAGAAGCCGCCGCCGCCGAAGGCGACGATGTTGCGCTCGTGCTCAGGTCGATTCCTCTCCGCCATTCCAGGGAAATTGTCCGCTCAGCGGTGTCCGCGGTCGTTAGCCAGGTGTCGAAAGATCCGGCTCGCCCGATGCTCGAATTGGCATCTCCTGCCCCCTGTAGGCGGAGAACAGGGCGACGAAGACGAGCGGCGCGAACCAGACCGCGTACGGGTAGAGCCAGTGCGTCGCCGCCGCCTGGAGCACGATCAGCAAGACCGCCCCGAGCGCCGCGACCTGGAACACGCTGCGCCGGCGGGGGACGAAGAAGAAGAGCAGCGCGAGCACGACGGCGAGCGCCTTGATCGCGTCCTGGAGCGGCTCCAGCGACGGCTCGAGCCCCCAGAGGCTGAACGGCGAGCCGCGCGAGGCCTGGTAGCCGAACGAGCTGTCGTAGAGCTCGCGCGGCCCGCCGTCGGGGAGCAGCGGCAGGACGACGGCCGCCGCCGCGATCGCGAACGCGACCCCGAAGGCGATCGTCGAGCGCACCCGCCGCTCGCCGGTCCCGGCCGCGAACAGCGGCGCGAGCGCCAGCGTCCCGTACTTGGTCAGCCCCCCGAGCGCGCTCAGCGCCCCGCGACCGGCCGGCGAGGCGAAGACGAGCAGCGTCGCGGCGAGCGAGAGCGAGACCAGCGCGTCGTTGAACGACGAGTCGACGGTGTAGAGCGAGTAGGGGTAGGCGAGCCAGGCGAAGCCGAGCGCCCAGCCGAGCATCCGCCCCTCCTCGCCCCCACGAAGCCGGCGGCCGAGCAGGATCAGGACCAGCGCGGTCAAGAGGCTGAAGGCGATCGCCGCCGCGCGCGCGGCGGGCAGGTCGTCCCACTCGCCGTCCCAGGGGAACGCCTGCTCGAATGGGACGTAGGCGAGGTAGTTGACCGGCCCGTAAACCTCGCCGCGGACCTCGAGACCCTGCCAGTAGGCGCGGTCGTAGATGTCGTCGCCGTCGGCGAGCCGGTCGGCGCCGACGACCCCCGCGTAGCCGACGTCGATCACGTTGTCCTCGGCGAGGTTGACCGAGACGTGGAGCGCCGCGAGCAGCGCGATCGCCGCGACCAGCGCCCACTTCGGCATCCAGGGCACGAGCTTCTCGCGCCGCTCGCGCATGCCGTCGGAGCGCATCCCGACCGAAAGCATGCGGACGAAGAAGTAGGCCAGCACCGGGTAGACGAGCGGCACCGAGACCTCGATCTCGCCGCGGTTGAAGAAGAACTGCGAGACCCCGAACGAGAGCAGCACGAGCAGGTCGAGGTGGAGGAGCCGGAACGGGCGCCGCGGGTCGAAGAACGGGATCAGAAAGATCAGGCAGAGCGGGATCCAGACGTAGGCGCGGTTGGCGATCCCGGCCACGGCGCCGTCGTAGCCGCGGGCGAGCGGCGAGCCGACGTCGCGGCCCGCGAGCGCCTCGATCACCTCGCCGCTGCGGTCGTCGACGATCACCCGCGCGCGCTCGACCCTCTCCGGGTCGACGTAGCTGACCTGCCAGACCCCGGGCCCGCGCGTCCCGCTCTTCGGCCTCAGGTCGCGCTCGGCGCGCTCGTCGCGCACCGCGTCGGTCGCGTCGGCGATCGCGATCACCTGCGCCGGGTCGCGCGTGTACCCGGGCGGCGGGCCCTCGGGCGGCTCGTGCGTGTCGAACGGCGCCACCGCGGCGCCGCCGAACGGGGGCTGGTCGGCAGGATCGGGCGCCGCCGCGGCGGCGCCCGGGAGCACAGCACCCGCGGACAACGTCCCCGCCAGCACCGCGATCGCGAGCGCGCGGCCCGCTGCTGTCAGCCCGGCGTCGATCCGGGCAGAGTACGGGAGCGACGGGACTCGAACCCGCGGCCTCCGGCGTGACAGGCCGGCGCTCTAACCAACTGAGCTACGCCCCCAGGGGCAAGAAAAAAAGGGCCGGGTCGCAGGCGACGCTGAGACCCGGCCCCGATTATCTCAGTGTCAGCTAACCGGCGAGCTCTGCGACATTCGTCGCGACCGGCCCCTTGGGACCCTCGTCCGGCTCGTAGCTCACGCGGGCGCCGTCGTTCAGCGAGCGAAAGCCGTCTCCGGCGATCGCCGAGAAGTGGACGAAGAGATCCTTGCCTCCGTCATCCGGGGTGATGAATCCGTAGCCCTTCTCGTTGCTGAACCACTTGACAGTTCCTTCTGGCATGCGATGCCTCCTCGGCATTTTGATCGGTGCGCGAGGAGGTGCCGAAACACACAGCCCTGCACACATTCTTTATCGATACGTTCGGCAACCTACCGGACACCGGGAACGAAGGTCCCCAGGGGACGCGGGCCGAATAGATTCCCCTGGATGCGGCTGGTCAGCTACAGCGACGGGGAGGGCGCGCGAGCCGGCGTTCTCGTCGGCGACGGCGTCATCGACGCCGTCGCGGCGCTCGGCGAGAGCGGCCCGATCACGGTCCGCGAGCTGCTCGCGGCCGATCGTCTCGGCGAGCTCTCCGATGCGATCGAGCGCGGGGGAGCCGAGCCCGAGGCGCGCGATCTCCTGCCGCCGATCACCAATCCCGAGAAGATCATCTGCATCGGGCTCAACTACCGCTCGCACGCGGCAGAGGCCGGGATCGATCCGCCCTCGAGCCCGACGATCTTCGCCAAATACCGCAACGCCCTCGCCGCGCCGGGCGCGACCGTGCCGCTGCCCGAGGCGAGCGAGAAGGTCGATTACGAGGCCGAGGTCGCGGTCGTGATCGGCCGCCCCTGCTCGGCGGTCTCCGAGGGCGACGCCCTCGACGCCGTCGCCGGCTACACGCTGCTCAACGACCTCTCGGCGCGCGACCTCCAGTTCGCGACCCCGCAGTGGATGCCGGGCAAGGTCTTCGACGGCTCGGCGCCCTGCGGGCCGGCGCTCGTCACCCCGGACGAGGCCGGGGATCCGATCTCGTTCGCCCTCGACCTCAACGGCGAGCGGATGCAGGAGGCGAGCACCGAGGACCTGATCTTCTCGGTCCCGCAGCTCGTCTCGCAGCTCTCGCGGCTGATGACGCTCGAGCCCGGCGACCTGATCTCGACCGGAACGCCATCGGGGGTCGGCAGCACCCGGGAGCCGCGGGTCTGGCTCAAGCCCGGTGACGAGATCGCAATCAGCTCGCCGACCCTCGGGACGCTGGAGACGAAGATTGGCTGAGGCGCCGCAGCCGCCCGACGTTTCGGGACAGGTCGAGGCTCCCGAGCCCCCGCCGCCCCCGGATCAGACGAGCACCGCGAACCCGACCCGGACCGAGCCGGTGTTCTCGTTCGGCCTCTTCAAGGCGTTCCTCGTCCTGCTCGTCGCCGGCGGGCTGGGGATCGGCGGCTACGCGCTCGGCGAGGGCGGGCTCGACGTCGACCTCCCCGATCTGCCCGACCTGCCGGAGATCGACACCACCGGCACGACGACCAACCTCCAGGACACCTCGCTCGAGAACACGACGATCGACGGCCCGAGCCCCGAGCCCGAGCCTCCGACCGAGCCCGCGAGCCCGTTCTCGAGCGCCGGGCTGGGGAGCGCGATCGAGCGGGTCGAGGCCGAGGCCGGCTCGAGCCTCAAGCTGCAGAAGGTCTCGATCAACGACGTCCAGACCCAGTTCGTCGTCCAGCGCGGCGACGAGGTCGAGGCCTACACCGTGCGGACCGAGGACGGCGAGCTGACCCGTGAGCAGGCGACGATCACGATCTCCGGCAACGCGACCCTCGACGACTTTGCGTTCGGGCTCGCCGGCGTCGAGCCGGTCGCGGTCGACCGGATGCTCGCGAAGGCGCGGAAGATCGCCGGCGACCCGCCCGATTTCGAGCCCAGCGTCCTCAACCTCGAGCGCAACCTCTCGGCTGGGATCCGACCGCCGGAATGGACGATCAGCGCCAGGGGCGGCGGCAAGAACCTGACCTACAGGGCATCGCTCGACGGCCGCCAGGTCGAGGACGTCGGCGGCGGCGGGACGCAGATCCCGCAGGCGGCGCTCGACGCCGAGAAGCTCAACGAGTGCATCACCGCAGCCGACCAGGACTTCGACGCGATCCAGGCCTGTTTCCAGGAGTTCAGCGGCTAGTTCAGGAGCGCTCTTCGACGAGCTTTTCGATCCGCTCGTAGACCTGCGGGGCGCTCTTCTTCAGCCGCTTGACCTCGAAGTGCCCGAGGCTGATCAGCTTCATCCGCGAGGTCGCGGTGACGGTCGCGCTGCGCATCGAGTCGTCGAGCATCCCGGCCTCGCCGAAGATGTCCCCCTGACCGAGGTCGGCGATCTTTTCGCCCTCGCGGGTGACCTCGGCGGTCCCTTCCTCGATCGCCATCAACGCGCGCGAGAATCCGCCCTCGCGGACGACCTCGGTCCCCTCGGGGACCTCCTTCGACTCGGCGAAGGCGGAGACCTTCTTGAGCTCCTGATCGGAGGCATCGGAGAAGAGCGGGATTCGCTTCAGCTGCTCGGCGTCCACAGGGGCAACCTATAGCAACGGCTGGCCTCATAGAGTGTTCGTTCCGCAACCGACGAAGGAGTGGACATGGGGATGCTCGATCGCATGAAGGATTCGATGGACGCCGCGAAGCAGGCGCAGGAGATGGCCAACACGCCCGGGATGCAGGACGCGATGGCGGCGAGTCAGAACATGCCGGTCCCGAGCGCCGCAGAGCAGGAGCGGGTCCACTGGCACAACCGCGTCGTCAACGAGGGCCTCGACGGCGAGGGCACGATCACCTCGATCAAGGAGACCGGCGCGGTCGACGCAACGAGCCAGGTCAAGGAGTACGAGATCGCGCTCGAGGCGAACGTCGGCGGCGAGCCGTACGCAGCCACCTCGCTGACCCACATCCCGCCCAAGAACGAGAGCTATTACGTCCCCGGCAGCAAATGGGTGATCAAGGCCGACCCGGATCAGAAGGAGCGCGTCATCGTCCTCCAGGTGATCCAGGACTAGCGGCCCGCGCCCGGATATTGTCCGGGGCACCAAACCTGAACCAGAGGAGATCGATATGGGATTGATGGACAACATCAAGAACGCGCAGGAGATGGCGAAGCAGGCGCAGGAAGCGGCGGCGCAGGGCGGCGCCGGCATGCCGGCTGGAGCCGGCGCGCAGCCCCCGGGCGGACTCGAGTACGCGCAGTGGATGCAGAGCGTGGCCCAGAACGGGCTCGACGGCGAGGGCACGATCACCTCGATCAACGAGACCGGCGGCCAGGACGCCAGCGGCTCGAAGGAGTTCGAGGTCAAGATCGACGCCAGCCTCGGCGGCGAGAGCTACGAGGCGACCGCGAAGCAGTTCCTGCACCCGAGCGCGGTCGACGCCTACAAGGTCGGCGGCAAGTTCAACCTCAAGGTCGACCCCGACGACAAGACCCGCGTGCTGCTGATGGGCGGGGTCGAGTAGTCATCCCGTAGCACCACCACAAACGAGCCGGCCCCGGACGCGAAGCGGAGGAGCCGGCGATTAATCATGGGCGGTGCAGGGCTCGAACCTGCGACCCCTCGCGTGTAAGGCGAGTGCTCTCCCAACTGAGCTAACCGCCCTGGGATCCAACCGAGACTGAAGTCTAGGTCCGTCCGCTCGACGGATGTACGAGCCCCTGAAACTGGACTTCCGAGGGCCAGTGGCCCAGACTGAATCGTCTCGTGCCGGCAGGTGACCTCCAGACCTTCGTCTTCGACTGGTACCCGATCTTCGGGATCTTCTTCATGGCCGGGTTGCTGGTCGTCTTCGTCTTCCTGCTCCGCAGCACGATGCAGAGCACACGGCCCGAGACGCTCAAGGCCTCGAAGACGGAACCGGTTCTGTGGGAGGAGGTCCAGGGCGTCGACGCCGCCAAGGAGGAGCTGCTCGACGTCACCGAGTGGCTGCGCGACCCGAAGCGCTTCGCCGCGCTCGGGGCGCAGCCCCCTCGGGGGGTGCTGCTCTTCGGCCCGCCCGGGACGGGCAAGACGATGCTCGCCCGGGCCGTCGCGGCCCAGGCCGGGGTCGACTTCTTCGCCGCCTCGGGCTCGAGCTTCGTCGAGATGTTCGTCGGCCGAGGAGCGGCGCGGATCCGCAGGCTGTTCAAGGAGGCGCGCAAGTCCGGCAGCGCGGTGATCTTCATCGACGAGCTCGACGCCGTCGGCGGCCACCGCGGCGGCGGCGGGGACGGCGGCTCGAGCGAGCGCGAGCAGGCGCTGAACCAGCTCCTGGTTGAGCTCGACGGCTTCGAGCGGGACCCGGGCACCGTGATCGTGATCGCCGCTTCCAACAACGTCGAGAAGCTCGACGTGGCGCTCCTGCGCCCCGGCCGCTTCGACCGCCGGGTCCTCGTCGCGCCGCCCGACCGCGACGGCCGCGAGGCGATCCTCCGCGCCCACGCGCGCGGCAAGGCGATCGGCCCCGACCTCGACCTGCTCGACGTCGCGCGCAAGACGACCGGGATGACCGGCGCCCAGCTCGCCAACGCGCTCAACGAGGCCGCGATCATCGCCGGGCGCGCCGGGCGCGAGTCGATCGCCCGCGAGGACCTCGACGAATCGCTGCTGCGCCAGTCGGTCGGCTCCCAGCAGGCGCGGCGTCTGACCGACGAGGAGCGGCGGATCGTCGCCCACCACGAGGCGGGTCACGCGCTCTGCCGGCGCCTGCTCGGCCTCGACCCGCCCGAGATCCTGAGCATCGTCCCGCGCGGTCCGGCGCTCGGCTTCGTCGGCCACTCCCCGCAGGAGGACCGCTACCTGCGCTCGCGCGAGCAGCTCAGCGACGAGGTCGTGATCCTGCTCGGGGGCCGCGCCGCCGAGGAGGAGGTCTACGGCAGTCCCTACACGGGATCCGCCGACGACCTCGCGCGCGTCCACAGCATCTGCGCGCAGATGGTCTCGGAGTTCGGCATGGGGCTTTCCCCAGATTCGCCCGACGAGGCCCCGATCGCGCTGCCGACCGGCGATTACTCGCTCTCCGACCAGACCCGGCGCGACGTCGATCTGGGGGCGATCGCGCTGGCCCGCGCCGCTCACCGCCAGGCGCGCGAGCTGCTCCAGGTCAACCGCCGCTGCCTCGACGACCTCGCGGCCGCGGCGCTCGAGCGCGAGACGCTGACCCGCGAGGAGCTCGACACGATCTTCGACGCCCACGAGCTCCGCAGGCCTGCGCTCGGGTACGTCGACGAGGCGCTGCTCGAGCTCTCCGAGCAGCGCCCCGCCTAAAGCGTCCTCAGCTCGAGCTACCGCCGGCGCCGGCCGGGGCGGCCTTGGCCTCGATCTGCGGCAGGATCCGCTCGAGCCAGTCCGGGATCCACCAGTTGCGGTCGCCGAGCAGCTGCATCACCGATGGCACCAGCACCATCCGCACGATCGTCGCGTCGACGAAGATCGAGGTCGCGAGGCCGATCCCGAACAGCTTCAGGAAGACGTCCGGGGCGGCGAGGAAGGCGAGGAAGACGACGACCATGATCGCCGCGGCCGCGGTGATCACCCGGGCCGTCTTCGCGAGCCCGTCGGCGATCGCGCGCCGTGTGTCGCCGTCCTTGAGGAACTCCTCGCGGATCCGCGAGATCAGGAACACCTCGTAATCCATCGAGAGCCCGAACAGGATCGCGAACATCATCACCGGCAGGAACGGGGCGATCGGCACCTCGTGATCGATCCCGATCAAGCTGCCGAGGCCGCCGCCCTGGGCGACGAGGGTCATCACCCCGTAGCCGGCGCCGACCGAGAGCAGGTTCATCACCCCCGCCTTGAGCGAGACGAGCGGCGAGTGGAAGGCGACGAGCAGGAGCAGGAACGAGAGCCCGATGATGCCGGCGATGAACAGCGGCATCTTGTCGGTGATGAACGTGCTCTGATCCTCGAGCGCGGCGGTGACACCGCCGATCTCGGCCTCGACCCCGGTGCCGTTGAGCGTCTCGGGGACGATCTCGTCGCGCATCCGGGTGACGAGCTCGGTCGTCTCCTCCTCCTGGGGCGAGGTGGTCGGGATCACGTTGATCAGCGCGGCGTCGCCGGCCTCGTTGATGACCGGCGGAGCGACGAACTCGACGCCGGGGTCGTTGCGGATCTGCGAAGCGAGCGCGTTGACGTCCTGCTCGTTGTCGGGATCGGGAAGGTCGGCGGCGACGACGAGCGGCCCGTTGGTGCCCGGCCCGAAGCCCTCGGTGTTGAGGTCGTAGGCCTGGCGGGTCATCGTCTCGGGCGGGTCGTTGCCGGCGTCGGGGAACCCGAGGCGCATGTCGAGCGCCGGCGCCGCGAGCGCCAGCAGCACCGCGGTGCCCGCGATCGCGAACATCCACGGGTGGCGCTGGACCATGTGGCTCCAGCGCGCCGCCGGTGACTCGCTGTTGCCCTCGGTGCGCAGGGTGCGTCCGAGGAACGGGATTCGGAAGCGGTCGACCTTCGGGCCGAGCATCGAGAGCAGCGCCGGGAGCAGGGTGATCGAGGCGGACATCACGACCAGGACCGAGATCGAGGTCGAGAGCGCGACGCCGCGCATGTAGGGCAGCCCGGTGAGGAACAGGCCGAGCACGGCGATGACCACGGTGGCTCCGGCGATGATCACGCTGCGGCCGGCGGTCGTGACCGCCTCGGCGATCGCCTCCTCGCGGCCCTTGCCGTCGTGCAGCGCCGAGCGGAACCGCGTCAGCACGAGCAGCGCGTAGTCGATCCCGACTCCGATCCCGACCAGGTTCGCGACGGCGAGGGTCCAGTCCGGCACGTCGACGATCAGGGCCAGCAAGCCGATCAGGGCGATGCCGATCACGATCCCGAACAGCGCGATCACGAGCGGCAATCCGGCGGCGACCACCGACCCGAAGGCGATCAGGAGCACGATCGCGGCGCCCAAGAATCCGATGCCCTCGGGGCTCGACTGCTCCTGGGCGACGTAGATCGGGTCGCCGCCGAGCTTGATCTCAAGTCCGTCGCCGCTGTTCTCCTCGGCCGCGGCGATCAGGTCCTCGCCGCTCTCCTTGGGCACGTCCCAGCCGGGCGCGGTCAGGCCGAGGTTGGTGGTCCCGATCGTCCCGTCCTCGGAATAGCGAATCGGAGCCTGTTCGCCGACGTCCTCGACCTCCTTGGCCTCGGCGAGAAAGCTGTTGACCTTCTCGGTCGCGGCGGGGCTCGCGGCCCCGTCCTCGTCCTTCCAGACGACGTAGATGTCCTGGCCCGTGTAGCTGCCGAAGCGGTCCTCGAGCAGCTCCCCGGCCGCCTTCGACTCGGAGCCCGGGGTGTCGTAGTCGGCGCGATACTCGCCGGCCAACGAGAAGCCGACCCCGCCGATCACGATCAGCGCGGCGATCCAACCGAAGACGACGCGGCGGCGTCGTCGGTAAACGAAGTCTGCGAGGCGGGCGAGGCGGGCGGTCATCCAAATCTCCTTGCTCGATGCTATTACTTGGTAGGCAAAATCATTTGTCCCTGTAACCGTTTGTAGCAGAAAGTTTCCTCGCTAGTGTTCTGATCCCGATGCCCGAAAAAAAGCCCAATCAGCCGATCGCGGGGGACAAGGCGCCCTCGAGCCTCGCCTTCCTGCTCTCGCAGATCGGGATCTTCGCCTCGCGCCGCTTTCACGAGCGGATGGAGGAGCTCGGGCTGCATCCGGGGTTGTTTCGGATCCTCAACGTGGTCGACGCCGCGGAGGGCGAATCGCAGCACACGATCGGCGACGCGATCGAGGTCCCGGCCAGCCGGATGGTGGCCCTCGTCGACGAGCTCGAGGAGCGGGGGCTGATCGAGCGCCGGCCCGACGCCGGCGACCGCCGGGTGCGCAACCTGCACCTGACCCGCAAGGGCCGGGCGACGCTCGAGCGCGGACGCAAGGTCGCCGGCGAGCACGAGCGCAGCCTGACCAAGGGCATGACGGCGGCCGAGCACAAGCAGCTGGTCGAACTCCTGGGCAAGCTCGCCGCCGGCCAGGGGATCGCGAGCGGCGCCCATCCCGGACTCAGCCGCCCCGACGGCGAGGGCTGAGCGACCGGCATCGGATAGGATCGCGCCCTCGTGAACGCCGGACGGGGGAAGAGAAGCCTGAGCCTCGCGCTCGCCGCCTGCGCGGCGAGCCTCGCGCTCGCCGCCTGCGGCGGCGATGACGGCGACTCGGGTGACTCCGGCGATTCGGGCGGCGGCGACCAGTTCACGACCGCCGAGTTCCAAAAGACCTACGACGAGACGCTCAAGGACAACGCCGGCGGCGAGTTGCTGCAGGTCCAGATCACGACCGGGGGGACCGAGTACCAGATCCGCGACGGCGAGCAGGCGACCGGTCTGCACTTCGATCCCGGCAGCACCGACCCCCAGGACCTCGAGGTCGAGCTGATCGGAACCGGGACGATCGAGGACACGGTGTTCCCGATCGACGAGGTCGATCCGGCCGCGATCGACAAGATCGTCGCCGAGGCGCCCGGAGCCAGCGGCGCGAGCGACTTCGAGGTCACGGTGATGACCCTGGCGCGCGAGAACGTCAGCGGCGAGCTCAAGTGGACGATCAACGGCGAAGGCAGCGGGCGGACCGGGCTCGTCCTGACCGCCAACCCCGACGGCTCCGGGCTCGCGAGCCCGACCGGCGCGGTCGCCGGCGGCGGACAGACCGAGACGTCAACCGGCGCCGTGGGCGGCACCGACGCCCCCGCCCCGACCACCCCTTCGACGACGCCACCCGCGACCCCCGAGCAGCCGGGTAATCCGGCGGCCGCTGCCGAGGAGGCCCAGCGGGTCGCCGAGTGCATCCAGGAAGCCGGCGGCGACATCGCCAAGATCCAAGCCTGCGCCGGCGCCGGCCAGTAGCGCCGCCCCCGGCGGCCTGATGGACCTCGGACTGGCTGGACGCGTCGCCCTCGTCATGGGCGCCAGCCGCGGGATCGGCCGCGGGATCGCGGGCTCGCTCGCGCGCGAGGGCGCCCGCGTCGCGCTCGCGAGCCGCTCGGCCGAGGCGCTCGATCGGGCTGCCGCCGAGATCGGCGGCGATGCGAAGGCGTTCCCGGCCGACACCGACGACCTCGAGCGGCTCGCGGCGCTGCCCGGAGAGGTCGCCGCGGCGCTCGGGCCGGTCGAGATCCTTGTCACGAACACCGGCGGGCCGCCGCCAGGGAGCGCGCTCGACCACGGGCCCGAGGACTGGGAGGCTGCGCACCGCTCGCTGCTGCTCGCCCCGCGGACGCTGATCGCCGCGACGCTCCCCGGGATGCGCGAGCGCGGCTGGGGGCGGATCGTCAACGTCGGCTCGACCAGCACCCTCGAGCCGATCGACGGGCTCGGGCTGTCGAACGTCTACCGCGCGGCCGCGGTCGGCCTGTTCAAGACCCTGGCGACCGAGGTCGCAGGCGACGGGGTGACGCTCAACACCGTCGCGACCGGGATGTTCGCGACCGACCGGCTCGCCGACACGAGCGGCTCGTTCGAGCATGCGGAGAAGCGCGCCGCGGACGTCGTCCCCGCGGGCCGGCTCGGCGACCCGGACGAGTACGGCGACCTCGTCGCCTTCATCTGCTCCGAGCGGGCGGCCTACCTGACCGGCGCCGTCATCCCGCTCGAGGGCGGGATGCTGAAGTCCGTTTAGAAGCAAGCCACGCCGAACCCGCAAGCACCATCGCGACGCTGATCAGCTGCGCCTGGGTCAGGCCAAGCGCCACGTCCTCGTTGCGGCGGATGAACTCGACCAGGAAGCGCTCGAGCCCGGCGAGGACGAGGTAGAGCGCGAACAGGCGGCCGCCGGTCAGGCGATCGCGCAAGCGCCAGAGCCCGAGCGCGACGAGCCCCATCGCGATCGTCTCGTAGACCGGCGTCGGGTGGACGTCGTCGGTGGTCGGGACGGTGCCGTCGGGGTAGGACATCGCCCAGGGGCCGTCCCACGGCTCGCCGTAGTCGCCGTCGCCGGAGAGCTGGCAGCCGACCCTGCCGACGGCGTAGCCGAGCGCCAGCGCCGGGGCGACGAGATCGAGCAGCGCGACCCCGAGGTAGCCGCGGAAGTAGGCCCAGAGCAGGACCCCGATCGCGCCGCCGATCAGGCCGCCGTACCAGACCAGCCCCGAGCCGGAGAACAGGTTGCCGAGCAGGTCGTCGGAGACGTCGTCGTAGTTGGAGACGATGTAGTCGACTCGCGATCCGACCATGCCCCCGATCAGGCCCGAGAAGCCGATCTCGTAAGCCCAGTCGACCGGCTTGTGAAGCTCGACAAGGCGCTTGCCGATCAGCGCCCCGGCTGCGATGAACGCCAGCGCGAAGCAGATGCCGAAGGTCTGCAGGGTGAGCGGGCCGAGGTCGATCTCGGGGTGCACGGGCGGGAGAGACTAGCCGCCGAAGATGGGCGCTAGCGGCGCCGGCAGCGCTTGCGGGCCTTGGCGCGGGCCCGCTTGCAGCGCTTCGCCTTCGCGGCGTGCGACGGGGTCGCCGCCGGCGCGACGCTGACGGCCGCCGTCTTCGGCGCCGGGCCTGGACTCGTGCTCGTGCTCGGGGCCCGCGCCGCCTCGGGCGCCTGCGCGGCGCAGGTCGCGTCGCGCGACGCGCCGTAGCCGGGGATCGTGTTGGCGACCGCGATCAGGTTCGCGAACAGCTCCGACTCGAACTCGATCAGGTCGCTCGCCGCCTTGAGCTCGGCGTCGTTGCGCGCCATCACGAGGCGCTCGGCGTTGCGCCAGGCGTTCTCGCGGAAGAGGCGAACCGCCTGCAGCACGACCTCCTCGACGACGAACAGCGGCTCGGGGTCGGTCAGCGCGAAGATGAAGTCGTAACGCCGGGCGAGCTCGACCTGGAGCGGGTCGGCGACCTTCTCGAGGAACGCGTTGACGTGATCGTGGTCGCGCTTGCGCGAGCTGCCGTCGGGCTTCACGAGGCCGACCGCGGCGAGCGTGTACGGCAGGTCGCGGTTGATGTGCGCGTTGAGGCCGAGCAGCAGGTCCCCGGTCGCCATCATGTTCGGCGACTCGCTCGCCTCGAAGGCGACCCTCCATGCGGCGGGCACCGCGTCGCGGTTTCCGTTGTGCCAGTTGTCGTAGGCCTGGAAATAGAGCTCGGCGAAGACCGCGTCCTCGTGATTGACCCAGGGCTCGTCCTCGAAGAAGGCGGGATCGTTCTGGATCGTGCGCTGGAACTCCTCGGTCGTTCGCAGGTAGGTGAGCCCGAAGACGGCGTCGTGATCGCAGCTCGCGTCGAGCGGCTCCCAGCGCTCGTACATCTCGTCGATCACGGCTCCGGGGCAGCTCGCCTCTCCGCCGGGGCAGACGTCTATGTCGAGTGGCACGGTCCCCGCCGGCGTCCCCGGCCACGGAGGCAGGAGCTCGGGCCAGTTGGGGATCAGGTGGGTCGCCGCCGCGGGCGCGGAGGCCGGGGCGATCAGCGCCAGGCCGAGCGCCGAGGCGGCGACCAGCGTGCCGATCCAGGCTCGGCGACGGGGCCGGTTCTCCTCCCGCTCCACAGCAGCGATTATGCCCGTTCGCGGCCCGGCTTGCTGCAGTGTGTCGCGCGCTAGAGGATCGCGGCGCCGCTGCGCCCGACCACGTACCAGGTGCCGCCGAACTCGACGACGTCCTGGCAGGTGATCTGGCCGGGCTTCGTATCGGTCACGTAGTAGTAGAGCGGCTGGCCCGCGTAGGTGACCTGCCTGCGGCCGTCGGTCCGCTTCGTCGTCCCGAGCAGCCCGCGGTTGATGCCCTTGCCTGCGACGAGCTTGCCCTTGGCGAAGAACGGCGGCCAGGCCTTGGCGCAGGCTCCGTAGCACTGGCTCGGGCCCTTGGCGTCCTTGGTGAACAGATAGAGCGCCCTGCCCTTGCCGTCGAAGAGCACCTTGCCGTAGCGCGACCCGTCGAGCGTCAGCTCGGTGGTCTTCTTCTTGGCCGCGGCCTCGACGGCGGCGGGGCCGGGCGCCGGCTCCGCGGATCCGCTGTCGACCCTCGGGCCGATTGCGATCGCCACGACCGCGACGGCGACGACGCCAAGCGCGATCACGATCTTGAGGCGGGACCTCCGGAGCACCGCGACGGACCCTACGAGGCGATCCTAAAGAGCTCCGCAATAGCCCCGGCGGGAGTCGAACCCGCGCTACGAGGTTGAAAACCTCGCGTGCTAACCGTTACACCACGGGGCCTCGGCCGCCCACGCGAGGGCGAACCGGCTGGGATCTTACGGCTAGGCAAGCAGCCGCTCGAGCAGCGCCTTCTGCGCGTGGAGGCGATTCTCGGCCTGGTCCCAGACCGCGGAGCGCTCGCCGTAGAGGGCGCCCTCGCTGATCTCCTCACCGGGGTGGGCGGGCAGGCAGTGCATCGCGATCGCCCGCTCCGACGCCTTGTCCAGAAGCTCCTCGTTGAGCTGGAACGGGGCGAGGTCGGCGCGCCGGCGCTCGGCCTCGGTCTCGTCGCCCATCGAGACCCAGACGTCGGTGTAGAGAGCGTCGGCGCCGGCGGCGGCGGCCGCCGGGTCATCGGTCTGCTCGACGCCGAGATCGTCCTCGAGCCGGTAGCCCTCGGGCGCCGCGACCACGAGCTCGATCCCCGCGGCGCGGCCGAGGATCGCGAGCGAGCGGGCGACGTTGTTGCCGTCGCCGAGATAGGCGACGCGGAGGCCCTCGAGCGCGCCGAAGCGCTCGCGCAAGGTCAGCAGGTCGGCGAGCGCCTGGCAGGGGTGGTGCTCGGGGGTGAGCGCGTTGATCACCGGAACCGAAGCCGAGGCGGCGAGCTCGGCGACCGCGGCCTGGGAGCCCGAGCGGATCGCGATCGCGGCGACGTAGCGCGATAGCACGCGGCCGGTGTCGGCGACCGACTCGCCTCGGCTCAGCTGGAGCTCGTCGCCGCGCAGGACGATCGGGGTCCCGCCGAGCTCGGCGACGCCGACCTCGAACGAGATCCTCGTCCTGGTCGATGGGCGCTCGAAGATCAGCGCCACCGAGAGCCCGCTGAGCGGCCCGCCGAGCGCGTCGGCCGCGCGCGCGCTCTTGAGCTCGGCCGCGCGCTCGAGCAGGGCGTCCAGGTCGGCTCGATCGAGCTCTTCGCCGGTTAGGAAGTGTTCGGCCACGAAGCGGTCGATACTACGCGCGTGGAATTCACCGCGATGAGCTGGAACCTCTTCCACGGGCGCGACTGGCCGCCCGAGGAAGCCCTGCAGGTGCGGCGCGGGCGGCTCTCGGGGCGCACGGTCCGCGGCGAGCGCTACGCCCAGGTAAACCGCGAGCTGTTCGAGGAGTTCGCCGCCCTGATCGAGCGCGTCGACTGGCACGTCCTGCTGCTCCAGGAGTGCCCGCCGCGCTGGCGGCGGCCGCTCGCGCGCCGCTTCGAAGCCGAGGCGCATCGGGTGCTGACCGCGCGCAACTGGCTCCACCCGGTGACCGGCGCGATCGCGCGCTGGCGCCCCGACCTGCTCGGCTCCTCCGAAGGCGGCTCCAACCTGACTCTCATCCGCGGCGCAGCGGGGAAGATCGCCGAGCGCCGCTCGAGGGTCCTGACCCGGCGCCCCGAGCGCCGGGTGATGGCGCTGACCCGGCTCGATTCCGGGATCTGCGTCGCGAACATCCACGTCTCGACCGGCCGGGCGGCGGCCGAGCGCGACGTCGTCCACGCCGCGGATCTGGCGAGCGACTTCGCCGACGCCGATCCGCTTCTCTTCGGCGGCGACTTCAACGTCCGCCCGCGCGAGGGCGGGATCTTTGACCAGCTCGCGAAGCGATTCGCGCTCGCCCCCGCGACCGCGCCCGACCGCCTCACCCACCTGCTCGTCCGTGGGCTCGAGGTCGTCGAGCACCCGGCCGCCTGGCCGCCCGAGGCCCGCGACGTCACCGACGAGCGGAGCGGCATGCCGATCCGGATCTCCGACCACAACCCGGTCGTCGCCCGCTTCGCGCGGGTAGCATGACCTCCGGCGTGGCCTCGTCCCCGATCCCGATCCGACCAGCTCCGACGCGAGTCTGCAAGCGTTCCGCGACGCGCTCTCGAAGAGCGTCACGATCTCGCGCGAGCGGCTCGAGGAGATCGTCGACGACGCGGTGCGCCGCGGTCGGATGACCCGCGGCGACGCCGAGGAGCTCGTCGGCCGGCTGCTGAGCCGGGGCCGCGAGGGTGCGGACGACCTGCTCAAGCAGCTCGATCCGCTGGTCAACCGCGCGACCAAGACCGCTAAGCGGGCCCGCGACCGTGCCGATCAGCCGCTCGCGCGCGCCGACCGCGTCCGCCGCAAGGCGAAGCTACCCGGGTTCCCGATCACGGCCTACGACCAGCTCAGCGTTCCGCAGATCAACAACCGGCTCCGCGAGCTGACGCCGGAGCAGCTGCGCCGCGTGCTCGAGTACGAGAGCGGCAACCGGAACCGAATCGGCGTCATGCGCGCCGTCGAGCGCAAGCTCGAGCGCGCCGAGCAGTCCGACTGACCTAGCGGAGCTCCTTTAGGCGCTTCTCGATGTCGTCCCTGAGGCCCTCGAGGACCTCGGTCGAGCTCTGCGCCTTGACCACGAGCTTCCCGAGCTGCTCGCGGACCTCCTCGGTCGCCTGTTCGAGCATCTGGCGCAGCTCGGTTACCTGATCCTGGGCCTTCGAGGTCGCGTCCTGGGCGGCGGATGTCGCCTGGCCAGATACGTCGTTCAGCCTCTGGACCGCCGAATCGATGCGCGAGCGCACGTCGCCGGTCGCCTTCTCGCCGGCGCCACGCAGATCCTCGATCGCCTTCTGGACGCTCTCAGTGACCCGGTCGACCGGGTTGCCGCTTCCTGATTCCATCTGCTTCCTCCTCTGGTTCGCGGATCACCGCAAATTGCGGGGAGAGCCTATCCCCCCGCGGCCGATCGGGGCTGCGACGATACTCCCCGTGCCCGAGTCCGCCCAAACCACCCCGCCCGGATCGAAACCGAAGCGAACCCGCCCGCACCGCGGCGAGCTGCTCGAGCTCGAGATCGAGTCGCTCGCTTACGGCGGCCGCGGCGTCGCGCGCCGCGAGGGCTACGTCATCTTCGTCGCCGGCGCGCTGCCCGGCGATCTGGTCCGCGCCGAGATAACGAAGCCGAAGAAGAGCTTCGCCGAGGCGAGCGCGGTCGAGCTCCTGCGCCCGAGCCCCGAACGCGTCCCCGATCGCTGCGACCACGGCGGCGAGCCCTGCCCCGGCGCCCCCTGGCAGGGGCTCGACTACGAGCGCCAGCTCTCCGAGAAGCAGCAGCAGGTCGCCGACGCGCTGAGCCGGATCGGGCACCTCGAGGGCTACGAGCTCGAGCAGATCGAGCCCGCGATCGAGCGCTGGCGCTACCGCAATAAGCTCGAGTACAGCTTCGGCGAGCGCGGCGGCGAGCTCGTGCTCGGCTTCCATCCCCGCGGGCGCTGGGCCGAGGTGATCGACGCCGAGGACTGCCTGCTCGCCTCGGAGCGAAACAACGCCGCCCGCAACGAGGTCCGCGCCTGGGCCCGCGGCGCCGGCCTCGACCCGTTCGACCCCCGCGACAAGGTCGGGGTGCTGCGCAACCTCGTCGTCCGCGAGGGGCGGCGCACCGGCGAGCTCCAGACGCGGCTGGTGACCTCGCCCGCCTCGCTGCCGAAGCCGCCCGTCGACCTGCACACGATCGTCGAGGGACCGAGCACCGGGACCGACGGCGAGACCGGCGTGCTCGGCGCCGAGCGGCTCAGCGAGGAGCTCAGCGGGTTGCGCTTCGAGATCTCCCACCGCGCCTTCTTCCAGACCAACACCGAGATGGCCGAGCGGCTGTACGCGATCGCGGCCGAGTTCGCCGCGCTCGACGGCGGCGGCCGGGTCTTCGACCTCTTCTGCGGCATCGGCACCCTGGGCCTGACGATGGCCGGGGACGCGGGCGAGGTCTGGGGGATCGACATCGTCGAGGACTCGATCGCCGACGCCGAGCGCAACGCGGAGCTCAACGGGATCGAGAACGCGAGCTTCGTCGCCGGCGACGCGCGGACCTCGATCCGGCCGCTGGTCGAGCGCGCCGGGCGCCCCGACGTCGTCGTCGTCGACCCGCCTCGCGCCGGGCTCTCGCAGAAGATCGTCCGGAGGCTGATCGAGTGCGACGCGAAGCGGATCGTCTACGTCTCCTGCAACCCGACGACGCTCGCCCCGAACGCGGCCCAGCTGGTCGAGGCCGGATATAGGCTGATCCGCGTGAAGCCGGTCGACATGTTCCCGCAGACGCCGCACATCGAGTGCGTGGCGCTGCTCGAGAAGCCATGAGTGATCGTGGCTTCGGGGTCGCGGCGGGGCTCGATGCGGATGTCGCCACCCCACTCGCCGGCCGCTGCGCCGAGCTCGGCTACGCCTCGGTGTGGTCGAACGACATCCCGGGAGCGAGTGGGCTGGAGACGCTCGCCGATTTCGCCAAGGGCAGCGACGCCGTCGACCTCGGGGTGACGCTCGCGCTCGACCGCCACGGACCCGAGTCGCTCGCCTCCGACATCGAGCGCCTCGGCCTCCGCCCCGAGCGGCTCTGGGTCGGCGTCGGCGCCGGATTCAACGAGAAGCCGCTGACCGCGATGCGCGAGGCGCTGCCGGAGCTGCGCGAGGCGCTGCCCGGGGTGCGGCTGGTGTTGTTGGCGATGGGGCCGAAGATGTGCGCGCTCGGCGGCGCCTCCTACGACGGCGTCTTCTTCAACTGGATGACGCCCGACTTCATCACCGACGCGCGCTCCCAGGTCGAGCTCGGCGCGCAGGAGGCCGGGCGCGAACCGCCGCCGATCCTTGGCTACGTCCGGACCGCGGCCGGCGAGGACGCCGAGCGGCGGCTCGCCAAGGAGGAGTCGTTCTACCGCGAGCTCCACGACGGCTACCGCAACCACTTCGCGCGGCTCGGGGAGCCGGAGGGGACGGTCGGGGTCGCGGCCGAGGACGGCGCGGGAGCCCAGAAGGCGCTCGCCGCCTACGAGTCCCTCGACACGATCGTCGTCCGCGCCCTCGCGAGCGCGAAGCTCGAAGCGATGACAGCGCTTGCTGAGGCCGCAGCGCCGTAGGCGCGGAGGCCGTAGCAGTCCTGCAGGCAGCACCCTCGAGCTCCTAGTATCAGCGACATGAGGAGGACGGGAGTGATGGTGGCGGCTTCGCTGGCGCTGTTCGGCGCCGTCGCGAGCGCGTCCGCCGCGCCGACGACACCGCTCGGCCATTCCGGGCGCTGGATCACCGACGCCGACGGCCGCGTCGTGCTCCTCCACGGGGTCAACATGGTCTACAAGCGCGCCCCCTTCCACCCCTCGGCGGCGGGCTTCGACGCCGAGGACGCCGCGTTCCTCCGCGAGCACGGCTTCAACACCGTCCGGCTCGGGATCACCTACGGCGCGCTCGAGCCCCAGCCCGGCGTCTACGACGACGCCTACCTCGACCAGGTCGCGGCGACCGAAAAGATGCTCGCCGACCACGGGATCTTCAGCCAGCTCGACTTCCACCAGGACATGTACAACCCGCGCTTCCAGGGCAACGGCTTCCCCGACTGGGCGGTCCAGGACGACGGGCTGCCGGCCCTGCCCCAGCTCGGCTTCCCGGCCAACTACGTCGGCATGCCCGCGCTCTGGCGCGCCTACGACCACTTCTGGGCCAACGACCCGGCCCCCGACGGCACCGGCCTCCAGGACCACTACGCGGCCGCGTTCCGGCGCGTCGCCGAGCGCTTCAAGTCGGCCGAGCACACGATGGGCTACGACCTGATGAACGAGCCCTGGCCCGGGACGGTTTGGCCGACCTGCGCCGTGCCGCTCGTCGGCTGCCCGCTGTTCGACGCGCTGACCCTCGCCCCCTTTCACGAGCGCGTCCGCGCACAGATCCGCGCGGTCGAGCCCCAGAAGCTGATCTGGTACGAGCCCAACGTGATCTTCAACTTCGGCGTCGACTCACACCATCCGCCGACCGGCGACCCCCAGACCGGATTCAGCTTCCACGTCTACTGCCTGCCGGGTGCGTTCGGGATCCCCGGCCTGCCGGCGGTCGCCTGCGACCTGCTCGACGGGCTCGTCTTCGACAACGCCGACAAGCAGGCGAACGAGACCGGCGATGCGCTGCTGCTGAGCGAGTTCGGCGCGACCAACGACCTCGACACGATCAAACGGATCGTCGACGGCGCCGACGCCCACATGACCTCGTGGCAGTACTGGCACTACTGCGAGTGCGACGACCCGACCACCCAGGGACCCGGCCAACAGGGGCTGATCGGCAACGCGAACCTGCCCCCCGGCGGCGACAACGTCAACGCGGGCAAGCTCGCGGTCCTCGACCGCCCCTACCCGCAGCTCGTCGCCGGCACCCCCGAGGACTACTCGTTCGACCGCGACGCGAAGCGCTTCGAGCTCTCCTACTCGACCGAGCGGGCCGGGGGCGGCGGGTTCGCCGGCTCACCGGCGACCGAGGTCTACGTCCCCGAGCTCCACTACCCCGGCGGCTACGACGTCGACGTCGACGGCGCCGCGATCGGCTCGGCGCCGAGCGCGAGGACCCTTCGACTGTTCGCCTGCCCCGGGGTCGAGTCGGTCTCGGCGACCGTCTCCTCCCCGGGGGAAGGAACCGGCGACGGGCCGGACTGCGCGCCACCGCCATCCGGAGGCGGCGCGGGCTCGGCCGGCGCATCGGCTGTGGGTGCCGCCGCCCCGCCGAACTGTGCGCGGCTGCGGGCGAAGCTCAGGCGGGCGAAGTTGAAGCGCTCGAAGCGGAAGCTGCGGAAGAAGCTCAGGAACCGAGGATGCGCGTCTTCTCGGCCTCGAACTCCGACTCGCTGAGCGCCCCCGACTCCTTCAGCTTCGCGAGCCGCTCGAGCTTGGCGACGCGGTCGTCACCGCCGGCGGGTGCCGCGCCCTGAGCCTCTTCGGAGCCGATCACATCGGCGCCCTGAACATTGATCTGCGCCCCGGGCATCGAGTCCTGGAGGGCGTCGACGATCCCGGCGACGTCGGCGGCGCCGGGCCCGGTGACCCCTGGAACGCCCCCGCCCTGGTTCAGCTGCTGGGCGAGCATGTCGGCCTGCTGCTTGGAGACGTCACCCGACTCCGGGACGTCGTCCCAGCGAACCTTGAGCCGGGTCGGGTCGCTGCGCGAGAGCGTCACCGGGAGCGTCTCTCCGGGAAACGGCCATTTCTTGGTCGGCGCGAAGCACGAGTGCTCGACGCTCGTCGCCGCAATCCCCTCGGCCTGAACGACGAGAGTCAGGTTTACGTTGGCCGAAGTAGCGCCGTCGGGCGGCTGCGTGCTGCCGACGACCTGCGCTGTCCCCTCGACCGGATCCTTGATCCGAGCACCCTTGAACATGTCCCCGAGAAGTCCGATGACTCAATCTTATTCCCGCGGTCAAGGGTTCCCAGTCGCCGGCGCTGCCACCCGATACCCCCGCAGGGCGAAGCCCGAGGAGGTGGCGGTTAATGGCGAAGCCGTCAGCCGCGCGGTCAATAAGGCGGAAGGTCCGCGTACCAGTCGCCGAGGTGGCGGAACGCCGACCAGAACTCCTGCTTGGCGTCGGTCTCGTCGAGCGAGCCGTCGATGTCGGGCACATAGAGCGCCTCGATCGTCGGGGTCAGCCTCTGGATCTCGCCCGGGTCGGCGGCGATCGGCTCAGCGAGCGGCAGCTCGAGCCCGTTGAGGGCGCCGAGCGCCCGCTCACCCATGACGACGACGATCCGCGGCTGGACGATCGCCAGCTCCTCGGCGACGCGCGCGATGCATTCGCCGGCGGCGAGCTCCGGATCGGAGGTCGGGCACTTGACGAACAGGGTCCCGAAGACGACGATCGGATCGATCCCGAGCCGCTTGAAGCTCTTCATCAGCGCGTTGCCGGCGCGGCCGTAGAAGGCGACGCCCTCCTCGATCTCGGCCGGGGTCGGGGCGTACTTGAGCATGAAGATGTCGGCCTGCGGATGGCCGGAGCCGAGCACCGGCATCAAATCGCCGCGCGGGCAGTACTCGCACGCGGCGACGTCCCGGCTCAGCTCATTGAGCTCCCGGATCGCCCGCTCGAGGTACTTCTCCTTGATCTCGTCGTCGGTGGTTGGCACTGCCGGGTTGATCTTCTTCGCCGCCCGATCTTCTCCCTGCGAGTGCATCAAGTCTTTCCTCGCGCACGCCGCGCGCCGGCCTTGCGCTTCCCGCCCCTGCCGCCGCTCGTCTGGAGGAACTTCAGCGTCTGGACGTAGACCAGGTTCTTGTGCTTGCGGACGATGTCGGCGTCGCGCATCGCCTCGAGAAACTCCGCCGGGCCCTCGAAGTCGCGCAGCCGCGTCCGCACGCTGCCCAATCCCTGGGCGACGTGGGAGTCCGATCCCGCGCCGGGGACGATCCGGTACTTGCGCGCGAAGCGCTCGGCCTCCTCGTTGAAGCCCGAGTACGCGACCCGGGGATTGAAGACCTCGAGGATGTCGATCTCCTCGACGATGTCGAGCAGGTGCTCGTAGTCGGGGACCGAGTGCAGGCGGTCGAACGGGTGCGGGACGTAGATCAGCCCGCCCTGGCGGCGGATCTCGGCGACGGTCTCGGCCATCGTCATCCCACGCTCGATCTTCTTCTCGAGAAAGAGCCCGATCACCTCGCCCTGCTCGGCCGTCTTCACCTCCTCGGCGACGATCACCTTGATCCCGCCGACGCGCTCGGCGTAGTCGCGGGCCGCGAACGCCCCGGAGACCTCGTTGTGGTCGGTGATCGCGATCGCCCCGAGCCCGACCTCCTTCGCGGTCTCGACCAGCTCCTCGACCGGCGTCGCGCAGTCGGGCGAGTGGTCGGTGTGCATGTGGAGGTCGCACTGGATGTAGCCGCGCCCGGCGAGCCGCTTGCGCGCCGCCTCGTTGCCGGCCGGGTCGTGGCGCCGGGCGGCGACGCGGCGGTAGATCTCCTCGACCTGGTCGGCGACCTCCGACCAGCTGCGCCCGATCCCGCTCGCGGCGCCGCGGCGCCGCAGCCGCCCGGCGGGCCCGGAGTCGCGGCAGACGCGCGCGACCTGGGCGGCGAGCGTCAGCGCGTCGCCGGGAGGGAACATGAGTCCGGCATCGCCGTCCTCGGCGAGCTCGCGGTAGAGCTCGATGTCGGCGACGACCGGCACCGCCCCCGCCGCGACGGCGCGTCCGATCAGGCTCGGGGCCGGGCGTACCCCGCCCGAGGCGAGGCAGAGGACGTCGGCGCCGGCGATGAACGCCTCGGGGGGCCCGTCGGCCGGCCCGACAACCCGGACCCGCTCGCGAACCCTGCGGCTCGCGCGGGCCGTCGGATCGCCCGGCACGTCGCTCCAGACCACCGCCTCCCAGTCGAGCTCCTCCGGCAGCTTGCGCAGCGACCGGAAGAAGAGCCGCAGCGCCCCGCGCTCCTCCTCGGCGACGTAGGCGATTCGCGCGACCCCTTCGCGACGCGGCAACAGCGGCTCGGCGACCGCGGCGCCGGGTCGAACGAGGTCGTAGTGGCCGGGGAAGAAGCGCTGCAGCAGCTCGCCGGTCGAGCGGTTGCTCGCGGTCCGCGCGTCGATGCGGCCGAAGAAGACCTCGACCAGCGGACGCGCGACCTGGGTCGAGAGCACGCGCTCGGCCGGCTCGTGGAAGCTCGCGACGTTGAGCGAGAGCGAGTGGCGCAGCGCCGCCGAGGAGGGGCTCGGGGCGAACGGCTCGTGGACGTGGACGAAGTCGAGCGGCACCGCCGCGAGCAGCTGCTCGAGCGTGCGGCTGACGTCGAGGGGGACCGGTGCGGGGCGGCGGCGGGGGCCGCTGGGGAGCGGCAGGCTGCCGCCGAGCGAGAGCACGCGCGGCTCGCCCTTGGCGAACAGTGCGCGGGGGTTCGACTTCGCGTCGCGGATCGCCGCCCGCGAGGCGCGGGTTTCGGCCCGCGAGCCGCTCGGCGCCGCGATCAGGACGCGGTGGCCGCGCCGCGCGAGCTCAGCCGAGACGTTGGCGACGAAATCGTTGACCTCGTGGCGAACGCCCCAGGGACGGGGCGTCACCTGGACGATCGAGAACGGGCCACCGTCGGTCACGGCCGCAGGATAAGCGCAGCGCCCCGCCGCCAATCACGGCGACGGGGCGGGTGCGCGTGGAGGAAGCGCCTAGCCGGCGCTGAACGGAGTGCTGATCGCGGAGTTCCCGCCGTCCTTGCCGGTGAACGTCGCGTCGAGCTTCAGGCGGACCGAGCCGCGCCTCGCCTTGCGCTTCAGCGCCTTGCGCTGGCTCTTGCCGACGACCACGATGGCGGTGCCGAGGCCGGATCTCGCGATCGAGCCCGCGGCGGTCCCGAGGGTTCGGTTGCCGAGCTTTAGCGTGAACGCGGCCTCGCAGGCCTTGTCGCAGCTGAAGCTGAGCGGCACCTGGCCGTTGCGTGCCAGCTTCTTGGCCTTCAGCGCGCCGACGCTGACCAGTCCCACGGGCGCGCCCGGCGCCCCGCTCTCGTCGTCGGAGATCGTCAGGGTCGCGCTGCTCGGGGAGACCAGGATCGCGTTGTCGCCCGGGGACGAGAGCGTCACGTTGAGGCTCTCGGATCCCTCGGTCGCCTGGTCGTCGCTGACAGGCACCGTGAACGTCTTCGCGAACTCGTTCGGCGCAAACGTGAGCATCCCGCTGACCATCGTGTAGTCGGACCCGGCGGTCGCGGTGCCGTTCGAGGTCGCGTAGCTGACGCTAGCCGCCCGCGACGCGGGGCCCTGGCGGACGACGGTGATCGTCGCCGCGCCGCCGTTCTCGGCCACCGCCGAGGACGACCCGTCGAGCGCCAGCCTCGAGGCCGGGACGATCGCCACGCTCTCGAGCAGCGTCGCCGCCGGGAACTGGCCGGCGGAAGTCGCCGAGCCCGATCCGAGGTCGATCCGGTAGAGGCTCGAGGTCGTATCGGCGACCGGCTGCAGCGACGCGTAGGCGATCCCCGATGCCTGAGCCAGATCGAGTCCCGCGATGCCGGTCGTGTCGACCGCGAGCGGCCCGACGGTGTTGAGGAGCCCCGTGTTCGGGTTGTCGTTGACCGGGCCGCCGGCGACGAAGTCGATGCCGCCCTGGCGCGCGAGGATGTCGAGCCCGGAGTCGATGTCATAGAGCGTCGTCATCGTCGTGCCGTCGAACGAGCGCGTGTAGTCGGCGGCGACGACGTTCGGGTTCACGGCGTCGTTGGGATCGCCGGCCGGGTAGTCGAGCGGCATGTCGGTCCCGGCGACCGCGCCGCTGTTCGGGCTCAATCGCAGGCTCTGCTCGCTGTCGCTGACCAGCCGGATCGCGTCGGCCGCCGGGTTGAAGCCGAAGCCGAAATCAGTGCCCATGAGCGGACTGACGCCCGGGGTCGGGTTGACCTGGGTCGCGGTGAAGCCGGTGATGCTCCCCATCGTCACCACGGGAACCATCGAGAACAGGCTTCCGCCCGAGCCGAGGCCGTAGAGCAGGCCTCCGCGGGGCCGGTAGTCGATCCCGACCAGGTTGGTGTCGGTCGCGGGGCCCGGGAAGGTGATCGGAACGGTGTTCGCCGCACCCGGATTGCCCGTGTTGAACACGGTCAGCGTGCTCGGGGTTGCCGTGGTCAGACCGACGCCGGTCTCGGCGCCGATCGAGGGCGCCGCCATCGTCAGTGCGGCCACCGCGCCGATCGAGAGCGCCGCGGCGGTCCTGCTCAGTCTCTTGCGAATCATTCTGCCTCCGTCTTGTCGGTTGGGGGTCCCCCCGGTTAGACGGTCCTTCGCAAGAAAACGGCCCGGGGATCACCCGGGCCGAAAAAGAAAACTCGAGTCGTGTGCCCGAGCGTTAGGCCTTGGCCTTCGACTTCTTGGACTTCTTGGCCTTGGCCTTGGCCTTCGGCTTCGAGGCCTTCGCCTTGCTCTTGCTCTTCGCTCTTCGGCAGCCCGCGCTGGCGCGCGTACTTGGCGATGAACTCCTCGGTCTGCTCGCGCGCCTCGGGGTCGGGGCGCTGGCTGTGCGGGGACTTCATCAGGTAGCTCGACGGACCGTCGAGCTGACCCGCGATCCCGTGATTGAGCGCCAGCTTGATGATCCGCACGGCGTCGATCACGATCCCGGCCGAGTTCGGCGAGTCCCAGACCTCGAGCTTGAGCTCGACGTTTAGCGGCACGTCGCCGAACGACTTGCCCTCGACCCGGATGTGGGCCCACTTGCGGTCGGTGAGCCAGGGGACGTAGTCCGAGGGACCGATGTAGACGTCGTCGGCGGGCAGCTCGTGGTCCATGATCGAGGTGACCGCGTTGGTCTTCGAGATCTTCTTTGACTCGAGGCGCTCGCGCTCGAGCATGTTGAAGAAGTCCATGTTGCCGCCGACGTTGAGCTGCGAGGTGCGCTCCATGCGCACGCCGCGGTCGGCGAACAACCGCGCGAGCTGGCGGTGGACGATCGTCGCGCCGACCTGCGACTTGATGTCGTCGCCGATGATCGGCAGCCCGGCCTCGTTGAAGCGCTTGTCCCAGTAGTCCTCGCGGGCGATGAAGACCGGGAGGCAGTTGACGAAGCCGACGCCGGCGGCAAGCGCCTGCTCGACGTACCACTTGGTCGCGTCCTCGGAGCCGACCGGGAGGTAACAGACGAGGACGTCGGTCTGGGTGTCCTGGAGGATGCCGACGATGTCAGCGGTCTCGCCCGGGGCCTTGGTGATCTTCTGCTTCAGGTACTTGCCGAGGCCGTCGTGGGTCATCCCGCGGTGGACCTTGACGCCCATCTTGGGGACGTCGGAGAACTTGAGCGTGTTGTTCTGGCCCGAGAAGATCGCCTTCGAGAGGTCCTTGCCGACCTTGTCCTTGTCGATGTCGAAGGCGGCCGTGAACTCGATGTCCTTGATGTGGTAGCCGCCGAGATCGACGTGCATGAGGCCCGGAACCTGCTCGTTCGGGTTGGCCTTCTTGTAGTACTCGACCCCCTGGATGAAGGAGCTGGCGCAGTTGCCGACGCCGACGATCGCCACCCGGACCTTCTTCTCCCTCGATCCGTTGCGCCGCGCGCCGTTTGCTGTGCCGTTGACCGTGCTCATGCGTGTAAATCCTCCTGTCTAAGACTCGAACCTGAAACCACACTCGCGGGCGACAACGGTTACATATCCCCGTCGGGCGCGGAGCCCTCGTCTGCAACCGGCACGCGACCGCCCGCGACGCCGGCGAGCTGGCTGCGGACGTGCCATACGCGCTGCACAACCGTGAACACCGTCAGCACCGCCATTACGTAGATCGCCGGCGCGAGCAGCTCGACGTCGAAGATCCCGGCGCCCTTCGCGAACACGAGCCCGATCGAGAGGATCGTGACCCGGACCGGGCGCGTCGCGAGCCCGACCTTGCACTCGACCCCGAGCGCCTCGGCGCGGGCCCGCGTGTAGGAGACCATCAGCGAGCCGAGGACGACGATCACGCACATCGCGGCGGCGAAGTCGTCGCCGCGCTGGGCGAAGTAGGCGACGACGGCGGTCAGCACGACGCCCTCCTCGATCCGGTCGAGGGTCGAGTCCAGGAACGCCCCCCAGAGCGTCCCCTTGCCCGAGACGCGCGCGTAGCGCCCGTCGAGCGTGTCCATCAGCGAGCCGACGACGAACGCGACCCCGGCGAGGAAGAAGTACTTCTCGAGCACCAACCCGGCGGCGAGGACGTTGAAGACGAACCCGGTCAGCGAGATCGCGTTCGGGGTCAACCGCGAGTCGATCAGCCGCCCGCGCATCGCGATCGCGAGCTCCTCGGTCCCGGCGCGGCGCCCGTTGCCGCGCGCGCGCGGTTGCTCCTTCACGTCGGGGGTCATCGAGGCCTCGCCTGACGGGACAAAGGTACGTAGATGCCGACCCGGTGGGGTCTCATGCCGTCGCGACCCCGGGCTCGGTCGCGGGCCCCGGCACCTCGGCGTCATGCGGCCCGGGGCGGAACGACCAGCGCTCGGGACCGACCCGCGCCAGCACGAGCGCGACTCCGAACGCGAGTCCGGCGACCGCGACGCCGGCGATGGCGTCGAGCCACCAGTGGTTGCCGGTCGCGATCACGACGAAGGTCATCAGCAGCGGATAGGCCATGAAGGCCGCCTTGATCGGCCAAGCGCGGCTCAGCAGCGCGAGCGAGAAGCCGAACAGGCAGGCGAGCCCGACGTGCATCGAGGGCACGGCTGCGTAGGGGTTGAAGAGCGGCTCGCTCGAGAACTGGATCGGCTTGTTGCCGGTCACCGCGACCTCGCCGCTGAAGCCGAGCTCGGGCATGAAGCGCGGCGGGGCGGTCGGATAGAAGGCGTAACAGAGCACCGAGATCGCCATCGCCGCGATCAGCGCGTTGCGGACGAAGCAGAAGCTCCGGTTGTGGGCGAAGTAGATCAACCCGAGCATCAACAGGCTGCCGTTGAAGTGGGCGTTTGAGTACATCCATGCGGCGAAGTGGCGAGGCCACTCGGCGCCGACCGTCCAGTTCTGGATGTCGACCTCGACGAAGCTGTGCATCC
This sequence comes from uncultured Solirubrobacterales bacterium, assembly GCA_963817065.1. Taxonomy (GTDB): domain Bacteria; phylum Actinomycetota; class Thermoleophilia; order Solirubrobacterales; family 70-9; genus CAWFMO01. Next base: position 142,518 of record CAWFMO010000001.1, on the reverse strand, counting down.
AGCGCTCGGCGGCGACGATGTCGTTTGCGTTCGCCATCGCGGTGACCGTGCTGCCGTCGAAGTGGACGGCGCCGCGCGCCTGGCGCCAGAGGTAGTACGCAACCGCGACGAGCGCGAACTGCCATACGAGATCGAGGACCCCGTGCGGCAGGCCCGGGCGCGGACGCCGCAGCGCGGCGAGCGCCGGGCCGGCGAAGCTCACGGGGTGCCCCGGCAGGCCGGGCCGCTCTCGAAGATCCGCCGCGGCGAGAAGTTGCTGACGACGTCGGCGGTGCCCGCGGCCGCCATGTGCACCGAAGTCAGGCCGCTCGCCGACTCCTCGACGCAGCCGATGCCTCCGTCGAGCGAGAAGTAGTTGGAGTGCCGGACCCGGACCACGTAGTCACCCGGCTCGGGGGCGTAGAGCCGGAAGCCGTCCGAATCGAGGTCGACCAGGCGCGCCGGCGGCTCGGCGAGCGGGATCGCGTTGCGGACCTCGTAGACGGTCCAGTCGGGGCTGTTGAAGACCGGCTTCAGGTAAGAGAGCCCGCTACGGATCAGCTCGGCCTCCTCGCGGCCGGCGTAGTCGAGGCCGCCGTTGGAGAGCGCGACGTAGCGGACCCCGAGCTGGTCGAGCCAGAGGTGGTACTCGGTCGCGGTCAGGTCGCCGTCGTAGAACAGCGGGTTGAGCTTGCGGTCGAGCTGGCGCTCCCAGCCGCGCGCGATCGGGACGTTCTCGGGCGGCACCAGCGCCGCCTCCCAGTGATTGTTGGTCGGCACGATCTCGACCCGCGCGGGGTTGTTCGCCGTCTTCGCGGTCAGGAACTCGGTGATCGGTGCGTAGTAGCTCGCCTCGACCGAGGGCTCCGCGTGGACCTTCTCGAGGTCTCGGACCACCGGCGACCACTGCCAGTAGATCAACAGCGGGACGAGCAGCAGAAGGACGGAGCGGTCGCGCTTCCAGAGCGCGCAGGCGAGCAGCGGGCCGAGCAGCAGCGCTCCCATCCGGGTCGCGTTGCCGCCCATCGGGTTGGCGACCAGGAACGACGCGGCGAGCGCGACTCCGTAGACGGCGACGCCGGTCCGCAGGAGCCGCTCCTCCTTTGGCAGCGCGATGTAGGCCGCGATCGCGATCAGGATCGCGGGGGTGAAGCTCGTCGCGACGAACGGCTCGGAGCCGCCCTCGGGGAAAGCGTGGGTGAGCGCCAGCGCGGCGCCGAAGGCGGCAAGCGCGAGCTCGAGGCCCTCGCGGCGACGCTCGGCGATCCAGTAGGCGACCCCGCCGCAGGCGAGGAAGAGCGCCGCGACCGGGCTCGCGAGCGGGACCAGGATCGCGATGCAGAGCGCGCTGCGACGGTAGCCGCGCTGCAACGCGAGCACGGCCGCGAGCGCGATCGCGATCCCGAGCGCGAAGGTCAGCCGCCCGGTGAACAGGCTGATCGAGGTGCCGGCGGCGAACCAAACCGCGCCGATCCGCGCCTTCTCGCCCCACTCACGCTCGACGATCGCCGCGAACAAAAGCGCCGCCGCGACAGCCGCGAGCGCACCGACGACCCGCGGGCCGATCAGCGATCCGAGCGCCGGGAAGATGACGCTGTAGCCGGGTACGTGGTGGCCGCCGAACCAGAGGTTGTTCCAGGTCGCCGGGCCCTCGAGCTCGAAGAGGCCGGTGCGGAACTGCTGCGCCGCGTGGTCGGCGCTCGCCGGGTCGAGGATCAGGTAGAGCGCGACGAGCGGGACCGCGACGAGCAACGGCTCGACGAATCGACGAATCGGCGCCGGAAGGGCGAGGACCAAGATTCCGTTCGGACTACGCTCGCGCCTCGGCGGGCCTGAACGACCAGACCCCCGGGCGGGAGCGCGCAAGTTGGTGGGCACCGAACGCCGCGAGGCCCGCGACCGCCCAGCCGATGGCGCCGTCGACCCAGAAGTGGTTCGCGGTGACGATGACGACGAAGAACACCAGGGCGGGATAGAGCGCCCAGAAGATCCGGGTCGCGCGGTGAGTCGAGACCATCGCGCCGGTGACGCCGATCATCAGCGCGAAGGCGCAGTGCATGCTCGGCACGGCGGCGTAGGGGTTGACGAAGATCTGGACCAGCGCCGAGTCGTGGTTGACCTGCGCGTAGGCGGTGATCGTGTCGACGAAGCCCTCCTCGGGGATCAGCCGCGGGGGCGCGGTCGGCATCAGCGTGTATCCGATCAGCGCGAGGCCCATCGCGATCATGAACATGTTGCGCAGGAAGTAGAAGCTCTCGTTGCGGCGCAGGTACATCCAGACCAGGAAGCCGGTCGTGAGCACGAAGTGGCTGTTCATGTAGAGGAAGTTCGCGACGTCGATCAGCCAGCGCTGCGAGATCAGCGCCTGCTGAACGTCGGGCTCGAAGAAGGTCCCGGTCGCGACCTCGGCGTCGATCAGCAGGCGAGCGTTGTCGAACGCGACCGCCTCCTTGCCCTCGGCGATTCCGCGCACGGTCTCGTAGCAGACGTCCGCGAACGCGAACAGCCCTATCTGCTTGAAGACGTCGCCCCAGCCATGGGGAAGACGCTCGCCTATTGAGGAGATGATCCGCGCCACGACCCGGGGATTCTATTCACCCCGAGCAACCTTGTGGTGGGAATTCAGGTGGGTTGCAGAAAAGCGAGTACGCGGTCGACGATCCGCGGGTCGTCGCGCCAAGGCCAATGCCCCGCGCCGGTGACGACCTCGAGCTCGGCTGCGGGCAGGCGCTGCGCCAGCGCCTCGCCGGCCTCGAGCGGCAGGTAGGGGTCGCGATCTCCCCAGACGACGAGCGAGGGGCAGGAGAGCCGGTCGAGCCCGGCGCCGGCCGCCTCCATCGCGGCCTCGGGGGCCGAGCGGTAGAGGGTGAGGATCGCGCGCTTTGTTCCCGCGTCGACGTGGTCGTAGACCATGTCGATGAACTCGTCGGGCCAGCGTTTGCGATCTCCCTTGGCCTGGCGCATGATCATCGCGGTCCCGGCGCGGGTGCTGGTCGCGTTGAGGAGCTCGCCGAGGCCGCGGGTGCGCCAGACCCGCGCGACCCAGTGCCAGCGGTAGCCCGGCACGAAGGGCACGGTGTTGATCGCGACCAGGCGCTCGAGCAGCTCCGGGCGGCGCATCTCGGCGATCATCGCGACGCCGCCCCAGTCGTGGACGCAGAGCTTGTGGCGCTCGACCCCGAGGGCGGCGAGGGTGCGCTCGTAGAAGCTCGCGAGCCCGTCCATCGTGTAGCCCCGGCGCGGGCGCTCCGAGCGCCCCCAGCCCGGGAGGTCGAAGGCGATCGCCGGGCCGGGCGAGCGCTCGAGGAACTCGACCCAGTCCGCGGAGTGGGTCGGGTTGCCGTGGACGAAGACCGTCGGCACGCCCTCGCCGCCGACCCGGCGGCAGAAGACCTCCAGCCCCTCGACCTCGACGGTCGACCCTTCGATTGCCGGCACCGGGCGGACAATATCCTCGCCGCGATGGCTCGCCCGCCCGCCAAGCCCGCGCCGGTCCCGCGCCCGCGACGAAAGCCGCGGCGGCGCGAGGCCTGGAAGCGCCCGCGGAGGGCGCGGGTGCTCGCGATCCGCGACCGGCTGCGCGAGCTCTACGGGCCGCCGGTTCCGCACCCGCACCGCAAGCCGGTCGACGAGGTCGTCCGCACGATCCTCTCCCAGCACACCAGCGACCTCAACCGCGACCGCGCCTTCGATCGCCTGGTCGAGCGCTTCGGAAGCTGGGAGCAGGTGCGAGACGCACCGGTCTCGGAGGTCGAGGACGCGATCCGCCCCGGCGGGCTCGGGGCATCGAAGGCGCCGCGGATCAAGGCCGTGCTCGCCGAGCTCGGCGAGCCGCCGGACCTCGACTGGCTCGAGCACGCGCCGCGCGAAGAGGTGATGGGCTTCCTGACCTCGCTGCCCGGGGTCGGCCGCAAGACCGCGGCCTGCGTGCAGATCTTCACCTGGGGGATCCCCGAGATCCCGGTCGACGTCCACGTCTACCGGGTCGGCGGCCGGCTCGGCCTCTTTCACCCCCGCGCCTCGTTCGAGGAGGCCCACGACGAGATGCTCGCGGTCGTCCCGCCCGAGGACGCCTACGAGCTGCACATCAACCTGATCCGCCACGGCCGCGCGGTCTGCCGGCCGGACCCGCGATGCGGCGAGTGCGCGCTGCGGCGGATGTGCCCCTGGTACCGGGCCAACGGAGCGAACCGGACCGCTCGGGGCGAGCGTTAGTATCCGCGCGCGATGAGTAGACGGGCGTACATCGGCTTCGCGATCTTCGCGGTCTTCTGCGCGGTCCTGATCCCGGCCTGGGCGATCAGCCGCGAGGGCGGCGAGTCGGCCTCGCCGTCGAACGTCTCCGCCGACCAGCAGGAGGGCAAGGAGCTCTTCGCGACCAACTGCGGCTCCTGCCACACGCTCGAGTCCGCGGGCACCGACGGGGTCGTCGGCCCCGACCTCGACGACCTGCTCGGAAACGCGAGCCCCGACGCCAACCAACAGCGCGTGCTCACGGCGGTGGAAAACGGCATCGCGGGCCGCATGCCCGCCGGAATCCTCACAAACGAGGAAGCCGAGACCGTCGCTGAGTTCGTAGGTCAAACAGCGGGCAAGTAGGAAGTCGAAGCCAGACCTGCGGCGCGCGGATGCCCGGGCCCCGCAGCTGGGGCTACTTTTTCCTTTAAGCGAGCGAAGCGAGGCCCCCAGATGCGGGGCCCGGGTGTCCGCGCGCCCCCGTCCCTCCTTGACTCAGTGCGTAGATCTGCCATACTGCGACTCAGATTTTGTAGAGCAAGCGGAAGAAAGGCTGAACTGTGGCACGAACGATTGGAATCGATCTTGGTACGACGAACTCCTGCATGGCCGTTATGGAGGGGGGCGAGCCGCAGGTGATCGAGAACGCTGAGGGGAGCAGGACGACTCCGTCTGTCGTCGCCTTCACCGACTCGGGCGAGCGCCTCGTCGGCACGATGGCCAAGCGCCAGGCGGTGATGAACCCGGAGCGCACGATCTTCTCGATCAAGCGCTTCATGGGCCGCAAGCACGCCGAGGTCAAGGAAGAGGAGACGATCGTCCCCTACAACGTCGTCTCCGGCCCCAACGGCGACGCGCGGGTCGAGGTCGACGGCAAGCAGTACTCGCCGCCCGAGATCGCGGCGATGATCCTCCAGAAGCTCAAGGCCGACGCCGAGGCGAAGCTCGGCGACACGGTCGACTCGGCCGTGATCACCGTCCCGGCCTACTTCAACGACGACCAGCGCCAGGCGACCACCGACGCCGGCAAGATCGCCGGGCTCGAGGTCAAGCGGATCATCAACGAGCCGACGGCGGCGGCGCTCGCGTACGGCCTCGACAAGGAGGAGGACCAGACCGTCCTCGTCTTCGACCTCGGCGGCGGCACCTTCGACGTCTCGGTGCTCGAGATCGCCGAGAGCGTCTTCGAGGTCAAGGCGACCGCCGGCGACAACCACCTCGGCGGCGACAACTGGGACGCCAAGATCGTCGAGTGGATGGTCGCCGAGTTCAAGAAGGACCAGGGCGTCGACCTCTCCGAGGACAAGAGCTCGCTGCAGCGCCTCTACGAGGCCGCCGAGAAGGCGAAGATCGAGCTCTCGAGCGCCCAGGAGACGACGATCAACCTGCCGTTCATCACCGCGACCGACGCCGGCCCCAAGCACCTCGAGATCAAGCTGACGCGCTCGAAGCTGAGCGAGCTGACCTCGGAGCTGCTCGAGCGGATCGTCGGGCCGGTCAAGCAGGTGCTCGACGACGCTGGTACGGCCATCGATCATGTGGTGATGGTGGGAGGAATGACGCGGATGCCCGCGGTGCTAGAGAAGGTCAAGGAGCTGACCGGCAAGGACCCCCACCAGGGCGTCAACCCGGACGAGGTCGTCGCGATCGGCGCCGCGATCCAGGCCGGCGTGCTCGCCGGCGACGTCAAGGACGTCCTGCTGCTCGACGTCACCCCGCTCTCGCTCGGGATCGAGACCAAGGGCGGAGTGATGACGAAGCTGATCGAGCGCAACACGACGATCCCGACCAAGAAGTCGGAGATCTTCTCGACCGCCGAGGACAACCAGCCCTCGGTCGAGGTCCACGTGCTCCAGGGCGAGCGCGAGATGGCGCCGTACAACAAGAGCCTGGGCAAGTTCCAGCTCACCGGCATCCCGCCGGCGGCGCGGGGCACGCCGCAGATCGAGGTCACGTTCGACATCGACGCGAACGGCATCCTCCACGTCTCGGCCAAGGACCTCGGCAGCGGCAAGGAGCAGAAGATCGAGATCAAGGGCGGCTCGGGGCTCGACGAGTCCGAGGTCGAGCAGATGATCCAGGACGCCGAGTCCCACGCCGACGAGGACCGCGCGGCTCGCGAGCTCGCGGAGGCCCGCAACGTCGGCGAGAACGCCGCCTACCAGGCCGAGAAGCAGCTCGAAGAGCTCGGCGACAAGGTCGACTCCGCGGCCAAGGACCAGATCACGTCGGCGATCAAGGAGGTCCGCGACTCGCTCGAGTCCGACGACCCCGACGCGATCCGCTCGAAGACCGACGCGCTCCAGAGCGCCTTCCAGCAGGTCTCCGAGCAGGTCTACCAGGCGGCCTCACAGGATGGCGGCGACGGCGAGGCTTCGGCCTCCGGCAACGGTGCGGCGAGCGCCGACGACGACGAGGAAGAGGTCGTCGACGCCGAGGTGGTCGACGATGACAAGGCCTAGTCGATGAGCGACGAGAAGACAGCGGCGGAACCCGAGGAGCGCACGCCGCCGGAGGCCGGCGGGCTCGAGGACGCAGGTGATCAGGTCGCGGCCGAGCTCGACGAGCTCGGCGAGACCCAGCGCGAGCGCGACGAGTACCTCGAGCTGGCGCAGCGGACGCGGGCCGACTTCGAGAACTTCCGCAAGCGCGCGGCGCGCGATGCCGAGCAGGCGCGTCAGCGCGCCGTCGCCGACCTCGCGACACGGCTGATCCCGGCGGTCGACAACCTCGAGCGGGCGCTGATCGCGGCCGGCGTCGACCCCAACCGCGACACCGACGAGACGCCCGGCGACGCCGCCGGCGATGCGGCGCTGAGCTCGGGGGTGCTGATGACCTACCGCCAGCTCCGCGAGGTGCTCGAGAGCGCGGGGGTCGAGCCCTACGACCCGAAGGGCGAGAAGTTCGACCCGACCTGGCACGAGGCGCTGCAGACGCGGCCCGAGGAAGGCGCCGAGTCGGGCCAGGTCATCGAAACCCTGGAGAAGGGCTACCGCGTCGACGGACAGGTGCTGCGCCCCGCCCGGGTAGTCGTCGCCGACTAGGCGGTCCCCATGCCACGCGACTTCTACGAGGTGCTCGGGGTCCCCCGCAAGGCGAGCGACGACGAGATCAAGAAGGCCTACCGCAAGCTGGCGCGCGAGAACCACCCCGACCGCAACCCCGACGATCCCGAGGCCGAGGAGCGCTTCAAGGAGATCCAGCAGGCCTACGGCGCGCTCTCGGACCCGGAGAAGCGGCGCGAGTACGACGCCGGCGGGGCGTTCGGCTTCGGCGGCGGGCAGGGCGGGCCCGGGGGCTTCGGCGGCGGCGGGTTCCCAGGCGGCGCGGGAGCCGGGGGCGGCTTCACCGCCGACCTCGGCGACATCTTCTCGAGCCTCTTCGATCGCGGCGGCGCGCCCGGCGGCGCCCAGCAGCGCGCCCGCGGGCGCGACCTCGAGACCGAGGTCCATCTGACCTTCGACCAGGCCGTGCGCGGAACCGAGCTCAAGGTCGCGGTTCCGATGCAAGGCCCTTGCGAGACCTGCGGCGGGTCGGGCGCAAAGCCCGGGACCTCGCCGCAGACCTGTCCGCGCTGCGGGGGCCGCGGGGTCGAGGCCGAGGGCCAGGGCCTGTTCTCGATCACCCAGCCGTGCTCGCAGTGCGGCGGGCGCGGCGAGATCATCGAAGACCCCTGCCCGACCTGCAGCGGCAGCGGCGTGACCCAGCAGACGAAGCGCTACCGGGTCAAGGTCCCCGCCGGGGTCCACGACGGCAGCCGGATCCGGCTCGCCGGCAAAGGCGAGCCCGGGCCCGGCGGCGGGGCTCCCGGCGACCTCTACGTCACGACACGGGTCGCGAGCTCGCCGGTCTTCAAGCAGCGCGACGACGGCGACCTCGAGGTCGAGGTCCCGATCACGGTGCCCGAGGCGATCCAGGGAGCGACGATCGAGGTCCCGACGCTGGGCGGCAGCAAGCGGATCCGGCTCCAGCCGGGGACAAAGCACGGCACGGTCCAGCGGCTGCGCGGCGAGGGCCCGCCGCGGCCCAACGGCCGCGGGCGGGGTGACATCCGCTACCGGCTCGACATCGACGTCCCCGAACGGCTCGACGAGCAGGGCGCCGAGGCGGTCGAGAAGCTCGCCGAGAGCCTCAACGGCGCCAACCCGCGCGAGAAGCTGCTCCGCGACGCGGGCGCGTCCGCCGCGTCGGGCAAGGTTGATGAAGATGGGTGAGGCCCGCAAGAGGCGGGGCCGGCGAGCCGCCGGCGAGGCGCCGCCGCTCGAGGCGACGCGCGGCGTATTCATGATCTCGGTCGCCGCCGAGCTCGCCGAGATGCACCCGCAGACGCTGCGGATGTACGAAGCCCGCGGGTTGATCGAGCCCAAGCGCTCGCCCAAGAACACCCGGCTCTACTCGCAGGCCGACGTCGAGCGGCTGCGCCGGATCCAGCGGTTGACGAGCGAGGAGGGCCTCAACCTCGCCGGCGTCGAGACCGTGCTGCGGATGGAGGAGACGGTGGAGCGGATGCGCGGCGAGATGGCGCGGATGCGCTCGCGCGCCGCCGAGCTCGAGAAGCGGATGCTCGCGGAGCTCGACGCCGCTCGGCGCTCGCTCGGAGCCGAGATCGTCCCCTACGGCGCCTACGAGGCGAACCTGCAGCGGCGGCGCAGGCAGGGCTAGGAGAAGGAAGCGCCCGAACCGGCGCACGCGGTCTCGCGCATCGATAGGGTCCTGCCCTCGGAACCTACGGGTCCGTAGGAGTTCCGTGGGAGAGAGATGAGAGTCGCGCTAAGGACGCCAGACCGGTGAGAGGCACGGCCGTTTCGCGGCCGCTTGCGCTCGTGGGCCTGATCCTGGCGTTCGCCGCCTGCGTCCTGCTGCTCTTCGGCGGGCTCTCGGGCGAGGACTACCGCGTCAAGCTGGTCTTCGACGACGCCGGCCAGGTCGTGACCGGCAACCAGGTCGAGGTCGGCGGCGTCGCGATCGGCTCGGTAGAGAGCCTGCGGGTGAACGACGACGGGCTCGCGGAGCTCGAGGTCTCGATCGAGGACGACCTCGCGCCGCTGCACGAGGGCACCACGGCCGCGATCCGCAGCCCGGCGCTGGCGAGCGTCGCCGGCCGCTACATCGTGCTCACCCCCGGCCCCAACGACGCGGAGGAGATCCCGAGCGGCAGCGAGGTCAAGACCGAGGAGACGGCCGAGATCGTCGACCTCGACCAGGTCCTGAACGCGCTCGACCCACGCACCGTCGCCTCGCTGAGCCAGATCGTGCGCGGATCGACGACCGCCGCGAAGGGCCGCGGGCGCGACCTCGACGCCGCGATCGAGGCGCTCAACCCGGCGCTCTCGCGGACCGCCTCGACCTTCAGCGAGCTGAACCGCGACCAGGAGGCCTTCGAGCGGCTCATCGTCAGCAGCGCCGGGGTCGTCGAGGAGCTCGCTGCCCGGCGCGACGACATCTCCGGCGGCACCGAGGCCGCCGCCGCGACGCTGCGCACGATCGCCGAGGAGCGCGACTCGGTCGCGGGGACGCTCGAGGCCGCGCCGCCGGCGCTGCGCCGGGGCTCCAGCGCGCTCGAGGCGACTCGCGGGTTGCTCGACGACCTCGAGCCGGCGATCGGTGAGGCGCGCCCGGCGGCCCGCGGTCTCTCGAGCCTGCTGCCGAAGCTGCGCCCGGCGAGCGTCGAGCTCCGCCGCCAGCTGCCCGCGGTCCGCAACCTGCTCAACGCTCCCGGCGGGGCCAACGACGCGGCCGATCTGCTCGCGGGGTTGCCGGGTCTCGCCACGCCCGCCGTACCGCTGCTCAACGACCTGACCGCGGTCGGTAGGGAGGCGCGCCCGGTCCTCGGCGAGCTGCGCCCGTACATACCCGAGCTGACTAGCGGGATCGTCGCCGGATTCGGAGGCAGCTCGGGCGGCTACTACGACGCCAACGGCCACTACGCGCGGATCAGCTTCGCCGGCGGGCCGTTCAGCCTCCCGGGCACAGCGAGCCCGCTGTTCCCCAACCTCGGCGCGATCAAGAGCAAGGCCAGCTCGCGCTGCCCGGGCGGCGCGATCTACCCGGCCGCCGACGGTTCGAACCCGTTCCTCGACCAGGGCCAGCTCGACTGCGACCCCGATCTCGCGGGGAGCGGGCCGTGAAGCGGATCGCCGTCATCGTCCTCGCCCTGCTCGCCGGCGCGCTGGCGCTCGGGGCCTCGAGCGACGGCTCGGACAGCGAGCGCGTCCGCGTCGACGCGCTGTTCGACAACGCCGCCGGCGTCGTCTCCGACCAGCACCTCAAGGTCGCCGGGGTCCCGGTCGGGACGGTGCTCTCGGTCGAGCTCACCGAGGACCGCCTGGCGCGCGTGCATCTGGAGGTCGACCCACGCTTCGCCCCCTTCCGAACCGACGCCGAGTGCGAGGTCAAGGCCGAGTCGCTGATCGGCGAGCGCTTCGTGCAGTGCGATCCCGGCAGCCCCGACGGGACCGAGCTCACGGCCCCCGACGGCGAGGTCCCGACGGTGCCGGTCGAGCGCAACAGCTCGCCGATCGACCTCGACCTCGTCTTCGGCGCCCTGCGGCGCCCATACACCGAGCGGCTGCAGATCATCCTCAACGAGCTCGGGGCGGGCGTCGCCGGGCGCGGCGAGGACATCAACGAGCTGATCCGGCGAGCGAACCCCGCCCTCGACGACGCCCAGGACCTGCTCGCCGAGGTCAACGCCCAGCGCGGCGCGCTGCGCTCTGCGATCGCCGACACCGACACGATCCTCGCCTCGGTCGCCGACCACCCCGACGAGCTCGGCGACTTCATCGACTCCGCGGCCGCGGTCAGCGAGCGCGCCGGCTCCCGTGACGACGAGCTCGAGCAGACCACCGAGCGGCTGCCCGGGCTGCTGAGCGAGGCCGAGCCGGCGCTCCGCAACCTCGACAAGCTGGCTGTCGACGCGACCCCGCTGGTCCAGGACCTGCGCCGCTCGGCGCCGGGAGCCGCGCGGCTGTTCAAGGGCCTCGGCCCGTTCGCGCGCGCCTCGCGGCCGACGCTCGCGCGCCTCGGAGAGGCCGCGGTGCCCGGAAGTCGCGCCTTTGTTGACGCGACCCCGACCGCCGGCTCGCTGCGCCGGACGACGGCGGCCTTGCGGCCGATCGTCCCGACCCTGGTCTCGCTCACCGACAGCCTGGTCGCCAAGGGCGGCACCGAGGGCCTGGCGCGGTTCTTCTACAACGCGGCGCTCGCGACCTCGCGCTTCGACGCGGTCTCGCACATGCTCCCTGCCCACGCGCTCGGCGGCGCCTGCCTGACCTACCACGCGGCCGAGCCGCCGATCGACGGCTGCTCGGGGCGCTTCCGCGGCGGCGTGCGCTCCGGGGACGCCGGCAAGCGCAACAAGGGCGCCGGGCTGAGCAGCAAGCCGGGCGCGGCGAGCGCGATCCCCGAGCTCGACCCGCCCCAGGCAGGCTCCGCGCCGGGCGCCGACGCCGCGGTTCCGCAGCCCGGCTCCGCCGCCGCGCCGCCGGCCTCGCCCCAGCAGCCGGGCGCACCGGGCCCGAGCACCAACGCCGTCGGCCAGCTGCTCGACTTCCTGCTCGGGGGTGGCGGATGAGACCCCACCGGGTCCACATCTACAAACGTCGGGCCCTTCAGGAGAGTCCGCGATGAGGACGCGCGACCAGATGCAGCTGATGGCGAGCCCGCTGCTGGTCGGGGCGGTGACCGTCGTGGTCACGATCCTCGCGGTCTTCCTCTCCTACAACGCGGGCAGCGGGCTGCCGTTCGTGCCCACCTACAACGTCGCGGTCCAGCTCCCCGACACCCAGGAGCTCGTGCCCAACAACGACGTGCTCGTCGGAGGACGCCGGGTCGGGGTGATCGACAAGATCGAGGCGAAGCTCGACGCCGCCGAGCACCCGATCGCCGAGCTCTCCCTGCGGCTCGAGGCCCCGCTCGAGGGCGAGGTCCTCGCCGACGCGACGGCGAGGGTGCGCTCGCGGTCGGTGCTCGGCGCCAAGTACCTCGAGCTCAAGCCCGGAACGACCGGCGAGCCGCTGGCCGCCGGCGAGACGCTGCCGCTCGAGCGCGCTCGCGAGAACGTCGAGCTCGACGAGGTCGTCGACGAGCTCGACGGCGAGACACGCGCCGACCTCAAGGCGGTGTTGACCGGCTTCGGGACCGGGTTCGCCTCGCGCGGGATCGACTTCAACGCCTCGTTCGAGCGTTTGCGCCCGCTCGTCGACGACGCGCAGCCGATCTTCTCCGACCTCGCCTCACCGGCGACGCGGCTCGGGCCGCAGATCAGGGCGTTCGCGGCGACGACCGCCGAGCTCGCGCCGGTCTCGGCGCAGATCACGGGCCTCCTGCGCGGCGGCGCAACCACGTTCGAGGCGCTCGAGGCCGCGGGCCCGGAGCTCGAACAGGCGCTCGAGAAAGCGCCGGAGACGGTCGCGGTCGGCGAGTCCTCGCTCGCGACGCTGACCCCGGTGTTGGCGCGCGCCGACGTGATCGCGCGGCGGATCTCGCCCGCGGTCGAGCTCCTCCCCCAGACGGCGGTCGAGCTCGCGAGCGCGGTCGAGACCGGGACGCCGGTGCTTTCTCGCGCCTCGAAGCTCGGCCCGCTGCTCGAGCCCGGCTTCGCCGAGCTGCGCGCGCTCGCGGTCGACGAGCCGACCAAACCCGCCCTCGACTCGCTCGCCGGCGTCCTGCCCCGGCTCCAGCCGGCGGTCGAGTACCTGGCGCCCTACCAGACGGTCTGCAACTACATCGCGCTCGGATCGCGGAACCTCGCCTCGACGGTCTCCGAAGGCACCGCAAGCGGCAACTGGCTGCGCTTCACCACGGTCATCCAGCCGTCGGAGATGTTTCCCACCGCGACACCGGCGCCCGACCTCCATTTCAACCCCTACCCGAACGGTGCCGCACCCGGCCAGCCCCACGAGTGCGAGGGCGGCAACGAGACCTACCTCCCCGGGCAGCAGATCGGAAACGTCCCCGGTAACCAGGGCACTGCGACCGAGCAGACCACGCCCGAATCGATCGCGGCGGTGACCGGAGAATGACGCGGCGGCCGAACCAGAAGGCGCTGGTCTCGCCGGTCGTGGTCGCGATCGGGGTGATCGTCGCCATGGTCTGCGGGTTCTGGCTCGCGGCGACCAAGCAGCTGCCCTGGGTCGACCAGCACGAGCTCGAGATCCAGTTCAGCTCCGCGAACCACCTGCGCCCGAACAGCCCGGTGCGGATCGCCGGCGTCAACGTCGGCGTCGTCGAGGAAGTGAAGCGCGGCCCCGGCAACGGCGCGACCGCGGTCGTCTCGATCCAGGACGAGGGCCTTCCGGTTCGCAGCGACGCGACCGCCGAGATCCGGCCCCGCACCTTCCTCGAGGGCAACTTCTTCCTCGACCTGCACCCGGGATCGCCTTCGGCTGAGGTGCTCGACGACGGCGACGCGATCCCGGTCGGCCAGACCCGGGTCCCGGTCCAGCTCGACCAGGTGCTGACGACCCTCCAACCCGGCCCGCGCGAGCAGCTGCGAAGCACCGTCAACGAGCTCGGCACCGCGCTCGACGGGGAGGGCCCGCCGGCGCTCAACCGGACCTTCCCGGTGCTGCCGCCGCTGCTCCGCGACGCCGCGGCGGTCGCGGAGGCCTTCGAGGGCACGGAGCCGCACGACCTCTCGCGCGCGGTTGCGGACACCTCGCGGGTCACCGACACCCTGGCGCGCCACCGGGTCGAGCTCGGCTCGCTCGTGAGCTCGTTCGCGAGCGTCGCGCGGGCGCTCTCCGACGACCAGCGCGCGCTCGCGGAAACGATCACGGGGCTCGAGCAGGTGGTCGAGGACTCGCCGCCGGCGCTCGCGGCGCTCGAGGACTCCGTCCCCGAGACCAGGGACCTGGTCGCCAAGCTGCGCCCGGCGCTGCGCGAGGCCGGGCCGGTGATCAGGGCGGCGGAGCCGACCGTCGCCCAGGTCGAGGCCCTGCTGACCCCGGGAGAGCTGCCGCGACTCGTCGCGCTCGCGGGGCCGACGGTCAGCTCGCTCGCGGGCTTCACACCCGACGGGACGAAGACGTTCGAGGGGCTGCGGGGGCCGACGAGCTGCCTGCTCGACATCGGGATCCCGACGCTCATGGCGCCGATCGACGACGGGATGCTGAGCACCGGCGAGCCGATCTACCGCGAGCTGCTGCAGTCGTTCGTCGGCCTTTCCTCCTCGAGCCAGAACTTCGACGGCAACGGCTTCGGAACCCGCTACTACGCCGGTTTCGGGGACGAACTCGTCTCGACCACGATCGGGAGCCCGCTGGGGAATCTCTTCGGTCTGCTCGAGGACCCGCCGCTCGGCTCGCGGCCGCGCAAGCCGGGCGAGCCGCCGCCACTCGCACCGGACGTACCGTGCACCGAGAGCGATCCGATCGACCTCTCGGCCGAGACCGGCCCCGGCGGCTTCTCCTCGGCGGGCAGCGTCGAGCCCGGCGTCCCGAGGAAGGGCGCGGACAAGTGAGACCCCACCGGGTCCTCATCCACGAACGCCTGTCCCGACGGGAGAGTCCGCGATGAGCTTCCGGCGCCAGATCTACCGCTACTACCGCGAGCTGCTCGCGGTCGTCGGGATGGTCGTCGTCGCGGCGGCGATCGGCGGCGTGATCCTCACCAAGCAGGACTACAACTGGCCCTGGGAGAACTTCTACGAGATCGAGGCCGAGTTCGCGACCGCGCAGGCGGTCACCCCCGGCCAGGGCCAGCAGGTCACGATCGCCGGGGTCCGCGTCGGCGAGATCTCGAAGGTCGAGCTCGAGGGCGAGACCGCCGTCGTCGGGGTCCAGATCGACGAGCCCTACGCGCCGATCTACGAGGACGCGACGATGCAGCTGCGCCCGCGAACCGGGCTCAAGGACATGGCGATCCAGCTCGATCCCGGCACCCCGGCCGCCGGCGAGATCGAGGAGGGCGGGCGGCTCCCGGTCTCGAACACGAGGCCGGACGTCAACCCGGACGAGTTCCTGCGCGCGCTCGACGCCGACACGCGCGGCTACCTGCAGGCGATCGTCGACGGTCTCGGCGAAGGGTTGCGCGGCAAGGGCGAGGCGCTGCGCCGGATCTTCGTCGCGGGCCAGCCGACCGCCGAGGGCGCGGCGGTGCTGCTCAACGCGCTCGAAGGCCGTCGCCGCGAGGCGGCGCGTCTCGTCCACAACCTCGGCGAGGTCGCCGAGATCGCGGGCGAGAAGGACGAGCAGATCGCGACGACGATCGACTCCGCCTCGAAGGCGCTCGGAGCCCTCGCGCGCCAGGAGGACGCGGTCCGCGAGTCGGTCGCGCGCCTGCCCGGAACGCTCGAGGCCGCCGACTCGGCGCTTCGCCACACGACCCCGCTCGCGCGGGCGCTCGAGCCGGCGGCGCGCGATCTCGAGCCGGCGATCGACGACCTCAGCCCCGCGCTCCGCGAGCTGAAGCCGCTGCTGCGCGAGTCGACGCCGATCTTCCGCGACCAGGTCCGGCCGCTGGTCCGCAGCGGGATCCCGCTGCTCACCGAGCTCGGTCCGGCGGCCGCCGACCTCGAGGCGATCGGCCCGCAGGGGCCGCCGCTCACCGACGACACCAACTACATCACCAACCTCCTGCTCCACAACCCCGAGGGCAGCGAGGAGGGCTACCTCTACTGGATCTCCTGGTTCGCCCACAACGCGAACTCGATGCTCTCGACCCAGGACGCCCACGGCGCGGCCTGGCGCGGGCTGGTGATGTTCTCGTGCGCGAGCGCCCAGCAGACCCAGTCCTTCCTCCCACCCGAGATCACGCTCCCGGACCTCCCCGCGGAGCTGGGCTGCTAGATGGAGACCCGCGCCCCCACACTCGGCAAGCTCGCGGTCGTCGCCGGCTTCATGCTCTCCTGCTTCGGGCTGCTGCTCTTCCTCTGGGTCACCTTCGGCGGCCCGACGCCGCTGGCGCCGCAGGGCTACCGCTTCGAGGTCGTGCTCGGCGACGCGACCCAGCTCGTCGACCAGACCGACGTCAGGGTCGCCGGCGTCAGCGTCGGCAAGGTCGTCGGCGCGACCCAGGAGGGCGGGCTGACGAGGGCCGAGGTCGAGCTCGACCCCGACAACGCGCCGATCCCGGCTGACACGCGGACGCTGCTGCGCCGCAAGACGCTGCTCGGCGAGACCTTCATCCAGCTCTTCCCCGGGACGCCCGAGGACGAGGGCGGGACGATGCTCGAGGAGGGCGGGACGATCGAGCTCGCGGCGTCGTCGCCCTCGATCGACCTCGACGAGGTCCTGCGCGCCTTCGACCCCAAGACCCGCGACGCGACCAAGATCGTTCTCAGGGAGCTCGCGGCCGGGGTCGGCAAGCGCGGCCCCGATCTCAACGCCTCGCTCGCCTACCTACGGCCGCTGACCAAGGAGGGCGCCGACGTCTTCGCGCTCCTCGCCTCGCAGCGGCGCGCGGTGCGCGGGCTGGTCCGCGATTCGGGAGAGGTGCTCGACGCGCTCGCCGAGCGGCGCGGCGCGCTGCGCTCGCTGGTCACCGAGGGCGACCGGGTGCTGTCGACGACCGCCGCCCGCGACGCGGCGCTGACCGAGACGGTCGAGCTGCTGCCGGAGTTCCTCGACCAGCTGCGCCCGACCCTCGCACGCGCGCAGGACGTCGGCGAGCGCGCCGAGCCGCTGCTGACCGAGCTCGGCCCCGCCTCCCGCCACCTGACGCCGACGGTGCGCGAGCTGAACACGCTCGCCCCCGACCTCCGCGGCCTGTTCACGGACCTCGGCCCGGTGCTCGACCGCTCCGACGCGGGGCTCCCGGCGCTGACCTCGGTTCTCGGTGCGGCGCGGCCGCTGATGCGCGAGCTGCGCCCGGCGCTCCAGGACGCGGTCCCAGCCGTCGACTGGCTGATCCCCTACAAGCGCGAGCTCCCGGCCTGGCTGACCAAGCTCGGGCTCGCGACCCAGTCGAGCGCCGGGGCGGGCGACAAGCACATGCTCCGAACCGTGATCCCGTTCGGCGTCGAGGGTCTCGCGATCCACGACCAGCGGCTGGGGACCAACCGCCACAACCCGTACTCGAAGCCCGGCTACCTCGACGACGTCGGGACCACGGGCCTGCGCGCCTTCGACTGCGACAACGTCCACCCGGGCGTCGAGCCGGCGCCGCCGTGCGTCGAGCAGGGCCCGTTCGACTTCGGCGGCCTCAGCCTCAGCTTCCCGCAGGTCAAAAGCGCCCCGTAGGACTCAGGTCGTGGGCCACCTGGTCGGCCGCGGCGCCGGGTGCGTGAGCCGCCGCGCGATGCCCTCGATCGTCGCGTAGACGTCGCCGCCGGGCGGCTGGTCGGTGAGCACGGCGATCCCGATCCCGGGGCTCTTCCGATAGCGGAGCAGGCCCGCCTGGTGGGTGACGGCGCCGCTCGTCCCCTCGGTTCCGCCGGGGCGCCAGCCGCCCTTGAACCAGACCCTCCAGCCCTTGCCGAGCGCCTGCGGCAGGCCCCAGCGCTGGGGGCCGATCACGCTCGCGAGCAGGCTCTTCCCGTAGCGGCGATGGGGTCCGGCGAGGTTGCGGTCGAGGCGGGCGTAGAAGCGGGCCATGTCGGCGGCGGTGATCTGGGCGCCGCCCCAGAACCCCGGGGTCGGATCGAAGGAGCGCATCCGGGCGCGCGCGGCGACCCGGTTCAGCCCCGCGTCGCCGACGATCGCGTAGATCGCGCTCGCGGCGTCGTTGTCGGACGCGGTCACCATCGCCGAGAGCTGGCCCTTGATCCCGGAGTCGATCGAGCCCTTGTGCGAGCGCAGGTAGGCCGCGAGCAGCAGCCCCTTCGTGGCGCTCGCCGAGGAGTAGTGGCGGCTGACGTCGATCCCGCGCGCCCCGCCGCGACGCCCGACGACCGAAAACGAGACCGTGCCGGCGCGCGAGCTCGCGAACGCCTTCGCCCGCCGCAGCTGCTTCGCCGAGGGATAGAGCGGCGGCGACCAGGCCTTCGCCGCGACGGCCTGCGGGCTTCCGCCTCCCGCGGGCGCCGCGACGCCCGTCCACGCCGCCGCCGCGAGGACCACCGGGATCAGGATCAGAGCGGGGCGACGGATCGAGGAATCCTACGGCCGGCGCTGCAACGCGCATTGCATTTTGGTTAACGAATCCTCACATTTGCAGGAGCGGATAGCTAGCCTCAATGCCTGCGCGCCCCGGGGACGGGGCCGTGCCCACGCATGCCGACCAGCTCGCACAACAACCCGACCCTGCCCCAGAGCGTCTACCGCCGCCGCCGCCGCGTCGCCGCCGCGCTGTTCGCCGCGCTGCTCGCCGGCTCGCTGACCCTGACCGCCCTCGGCGGCAGCGCCCCCGCGCAAGACGCGATGGAGGAGCTCGAGAGCAAGATGAACGAGCTCGAGAACCTCCAGGCCCAGGAGGGCCCGCTGCGCGAGACGATCGACCGCCAGAACGCCGAGGTCGACGCGCTGATCGGCAGGGAGTCCGCGCTCCGGGTCCAGGAGGACGCCGCGCAGGAGAAGCTCGACGCCGCCCAGGCCAAGCTCGACGAGGCGACCGCCCAGCTCGCCGCCCAGCAGGCGAAGCTCGCCGAGCTCGAGGCGCGGCTGCAGCGGGCGCTCGACCACCTCTCGGAGATGCTGGTCGAGATCTACAAATCGGGTACCCCCGACACGCTCAGCGTCGTGCTCAACTCGGCGAGCTTCCAGGACGTGATCGGCGAGGCCGAGTACCTCGACCGGATCCAGAATTACGACGACGCGACGATCGCCCGGGTCGAGGACCTGCGGGCCCAGGTCACCGAGACGGTCGAGCAGATGACCGCGGTCCGCAACCAGATCAAGGCCTCGCGCGACGAGATCGCCGCCCAGCGCGACGCGCTGACGAGCGCCCGCGCCCAGGTCTCCCAGCAGCACCAGGAGCTCGTCGCCGCGCGCCAATCGCGCCAGCAGACGCTCGAGCAGCTGCTCGCGCGCGAGAAGACGCTCCAGAAGGACATCATCCCGAGCTCGGTCCCGCCCGGCGGCAGCGCGGCGCTCGTGAACGGGGAGGCGGTCGCGCCCCCGAACGCCCCGCTCGCGGTCAAGGCCGCGCTCGAGGCCGGCAACGCGATCAACGACAAGCCGTATGTCTGGGGCGGCGGCCACGGCTCCTTCGAAGCCTCGGGCTATGACTGCTCGGGCGCGGTCAGCTACGCCCTCCACGCAGGCGGGATGCTCGACAGCCCGCTCGATTCGAGCGGCTTCCAGGTCTGGGGCGCCCCCGGCGGCGGCAGCTGGATCACCGTCTACGCCAACAGCGGCCACGCCTACGCCGTGATCGCCGGCCTGCGCTGGGACACCTCGATGACCGGCGGCAACGGGCCGCGCTGGTCGACCGCGATGCGCTCGCCGGCGGGCTTCATCGCCCGCCACCCGCCCGGCCTCTAGCTCGGCCCCCTGGGGCATTGCCCGGAGTAGGGTCCGGGCATGGTCCGCTCGCTCAGCATCCCGCTCGGGCTCGGCCGGGTCGCGCTCGGCGTCTCGATGCTCGCGGCCCCGCGGTGGATGCTGAGCACGCAGGGCTTCAGCGAGCTGACGCCCGCGACGCTCGCCGTCACCAGGCTCGCGGGGATCCGCGACATCGTCATGGGCGCGCAGATGCTCGCCGCGCTCGACGACGAAAGGGCCCTGCGGCGCGCCCACCTCTGGTGCGCCGCCACCGACGCCGGCGACGCGAGCGTCTTCGCCGCGATGCTCGCGGGCGGGACCGAGACCAGGGCGGCGCGCACCGGGCTCGCCGCCGCCGGTCCCGCGAGCGTCGTCGGGTTCTGGGCGGCGAGCCGCCTTACCATCTGACCATGCAGCAGGATCGCTTCACGATCAAGTCGCAGGAGGCGGTCGCCGCCGCCCAGCGGCTCGCCACCGAGGGCCAGAACCCGGAGGTCGCGCCCGCGCATCTGCTGCTCGCGCTGCTCGAGCAGGCCGACGGGCTCGTCGTACCGGTGCTCCAGCGGCTCGACGTCGACCCGACCGACGCCCGCGCGAAGGCGCGCGAGGCGATCGACCGGCTGCCGAAGCTCTCGGGCAACACCGTCCCCGACATCCGGGTCTCGAAGGAGTTCATGTGGGTGATCCAGCAGGCCGAGAAGGAGGCCTCCTCGCTCGCCGACGAGTACATCTCGACCGAGCATTTCCTGCTCGCGCTCGCCCAGGAGCGGTCCGGCGTCTCCGATCTCGTCCCGCCGCGCGACGCGCTCTTGAAAGCGATCAACGAGGTCCGCGGGCCGCACCGCGTCACCTCGCCAAACCCCGAGGACACCTTCGGGGCGCTGGAGAAGTTCGGCGTCGACCTGACCGCCGAGGCCGAGCAGGGCCGGCTCGACCCGGTGATCGGCCGCGACGAGGAGATCCGGCGCGTGATCCAGGTGCTCTCGCGGCGGACCAAGAACAACCCGGTCCTGATCGGCGAGCCGGGCGTCGGGAAGACCGCGATCGTCGAGGGCCTCGCGCAGCGCGTCGTCTCGGGCGACGTGCCCGAGAGCCTCCGCGACCGGCGCGTGATGGCGCTCGACATCGGCGGGTTGCTCGCGGGCGCCAAGTACCGCGGCGAGTTCGAGGAACGGATGAAGGCCGTGCTCGAGGAGGTGCAGGCGGAGGAGGGCAGGATCGTGCTCTTCATCGACGAGCTGCACACGATCGTCGGCGCCGGCGCCGCCGAGGGCGCGGTCGACGCGGCCAACATGCTGAAGCCGATGCTCGCCCGCGGCCAGCTGCGCATGGTCGGCGCGACGACGCTCGACGAATATAGACAGCAGATCGAGAAGGACGCGGCGCTCGAGCGCCGCTTCCAGCCGATCACCGTCGACGAGCCGAGCGTCGAGGACACGATCGCGATCCTGCGGGGCTTGAAGGAGCGCTACGAGGTCCACCACGGGGTGCGGATCACCGACTCGGCGCTGGTCGCGGCGGCGACGCTGTCATCTCGCTACATCTCCGACCGCCAGCTCCCCGACAAGGCGATCGACCTGATCGACGAGGCCGCCTCGCGGCTGAAGATCGAGATCGACTCGATGCCGACCGAGATCGACGAGGTCGAGCGCCGGATCCAGCAGCTCGAGATCGAGCGCGAGGCCCTGAAGAAGGAGAGCGACAAGGCATCCAAGGAGCGCCTCGAGGCGATCGAGGCCGAGCTCGCCGAGCTCAACGAGCGCTCCTCGGAGATGAAGGCGCGTTGGCAGAACGAGAAGGGCGTGATCGACGAGATCAAGGCGGCCAAGGCGGAGCTCGAGGAGTCCGGCCGCGAGGCCGAGCGCGCCGAGCGCGAGGGCGACCTCGAGCGCGCGGCGGAGCTCCGCTACGGGCGGATCCCCGAGCTCGAGCGCCGGATCAACGAGCTCGAGGCGAAGCTCTCCGAGCTCCACGAGCAGAGCGGCGGCTCGATGCTGACCGAGGAGGTCACAGAGGAGGACGTCGCCGCGATCGTCGCCAAGTGGACCGGGATCCCGGTCTCGCGCTTGATGGAGGGCGAGGTCGAGAAGCTGATCCACATGGAGGATCGCCTCCACGACCGCGTGATCGGCCAGCACGAGGCGGTGGAGGCGGTCGCCGGGGCCCTTCGAGGAGCCGCGCCGGCCTCTCCGACCCCAACCGCCCGATCGGCTCCTTCCTCTTCTGCGGCCCGACCGGCGTCGGCAAGACCGAGCTCGCCCGCGCCCTGGCCGAGTTCATGTTCGACGCCGAGGACGCGATGGTCCGGATCGACATGAGCGAGTACATGGAGAAGCACTCGGTCGCGCGCCTTATCGGGGCTCCCCCGGGATACGTCGGCTACGAGGAGGGCGGCCAGCTGACCGAGGCGATCCGTCGCCGCCCCTACGCGGTCGTGCTCCTCGACGAGATCGAGAAGGCCCACCCCGACGTCTTCAACGCCCTGCTCCAGATCATGGACGACGGCCGGCTGACCGACGGCAAGGGGCGGACCGTCGACTTCAAGAACTCGGTCCTGATCATGACCTCGAACGTCGGCTCGCAGCACATCATCGAGGAGTCCGACGAGGAGGCGAGGCGCCAGAAGGTCGAAGAGGCTTTGACCGAGACCTTCCCGCCCGAGTTCCTCAACCGGATCGACGACATCGTGATCTTCGAGCGCCTGACCGAGGACGACCTGAAGCGGATCGTGGAGCTCCAGGTGCTCTCGCTCGCGGCGCGGGTTCGCGAGCGCGGGATCGAGATCGTGCTCACCGACAAGGCCAAGGAGCTGCTCGCGAAGCTCGGCTACGACCCCGTCTACGGCGCGCGGCCGCTGAAGCGCGTGATTCAGAAAAAACTCATCGACGTGCTCGCGCTCAAGGTGCTCGAGGGCGAGTACGCCGAGGGCGACACGGTGATCGTCGACGCGAAGAAGGGCGAGCTGACCTTCGCGAAGGGCGAAGGGTCGAAGAAGACGGACCCCGGCACCGAGCGCGAGAAGACCCCGGCCTAACCGCTCCCCGCGGAAGGGCTAGGCTCGGCGAGATGCCGGAGCGGATCCTCCACAGCGAGCGCCAGGGCCCGGTCCTGATCTGCGCGCTCGCCAACCCGCCGCTCAACTTCATGAACCGCGAGATGGTCGCCGAGCTCGACGAGCTCGTGAGCTCGCTCGAGGCCGACGAGGAGACCCGAGCCGTCGTGCTGACCGGCGGCGTCGAGGGCAGCTTCGTCACCCACTACGACGTCGAGGAGATCCTCGACGGGGTCAGGGAAGTCCCCGGCCCGGCGCCCGGGGCGCGGCTCGCCGGAGCGCTGCTGCGTTCCGCGGGGGGCGCCGAGCGCGTGCCGGGAGGCCGCGCGGTGCTGAGCCGGACGCCCGTCCACGGGCTGTTCGAGCTGCGCGCGATCCACGAGCTCTTCAACCGCATGAACCGTCTCGACAAGGTCTTCATCGCGGCGATCAACGGGACCGCGGTCGGCGGCGGCTGCGAGCTCGCGCTCGCCTGTGACATCCGGATCTCGGCCGCGGGCGATCACCGGATCGGGCTTCCGGAGATGACGCTCGCCTTTCCCCCCGGCGCCGGGGGTACCCAGCGGCTCTCGCGCGTGCTCGGCCCGGGCGTCGCGCTCGAGGCGATGCTCGAGGGCAGGACGTTCGACCCCGACGAGGCCCACGAGGCGGGGCTCGTCCACCGTGTGGTCCCGGCCGAGCACCTGCTCGACGAGGCGATCGAGACCGCGGAGCGGCTCGCGCGGCGCGCGCCGCTCGCCGTCCAGGCCCTCAAGCACGACGTCTACGAGGGCGCCGCGCGGCCGCTCGACGAGGGCCTCGCGATCGAGCGCAAGTGGTTCCTCGCCGCCTCGTCGACGCCGGAGTCGCTGCACGCGATGGAGGTCTTCGTCGACCAGGTCGAGCGCGACGGCGAATCGCCGTGGGCGAGCGCCGAGGGGCTCGAGCCCTGGCAGGACGGGACCGCGACGGAGGACCCCGAGGGGGACTAGTACTCGGGCGCCGTGGCGCCGCTCGGCTTGCGCGCGACGCCGCTGATCACCGGACGCGCGAGCACCGGCATCTTCTCGAGCTCGCTCTTCTGCAGCCGCTCGATCCAGAGCCCGGCGCCGGCGAGCTCGTCGCCGGTCCGGCGATTGGGGTGGCAGCCGCCGGCGAAGAAGCCCCAGGGCCGCTCGAGCAGGTCCTGGAAGCGCGCCAGCCTGCGGTTCTCGCTGCGCACGTGCTCGATGAACAGGAAGGCGCCGTCGTCGGCGAGCACCCGCCGCACCTCCGACATCGCCAGGTGGGGGTCATCGACGGTGCAGAGGACGAGCGTCGAGACCACGGTCTCGAAGCTGCCCTCGTCGAAGGGCAGCGCCTCGGCCGGGGCCTCGATCACCTCGACCTCGAACGACGGCCGCTCGCTCGCCACCCGCTCGCGCAAGAGCTTCGCCATGTGGGGATCGGGCTCGGCGAGCACGAGCTCGGTGACCGCGTCCGGGTAGTGCGCGAGGTTGGCGCCGGTGCCGGCGCCGAGCTCGAGCGTGCGGCCGCTCGCCTCGGTGAGCAGCGCCCGGCGCCGATCGTCCAGCCCTGCGTCCTCCACCTTGGCGAGCGCGCGGTCGTAGACGCGCGCGAAGATCGGGTGGCCGTCCACGCCGTGATGATATGAGTCCCTGCGGCAACAAAAAAGGCGGCCCGATGACGGACGGCCGGGAACGTCCCGGCGGAGTCGAACGGAGGAGCCGCCGTTGAATGCTAAGGAGAGGTGCGAATGCCGATCTACGTGATGCTGACCAACCTGACCTCGGACGGAGTCCAGACTCTGAAGGCGAACCCGAACCGGGTCCAGGAAGTGAACAAAGAAGTCGAGCAGCTCGGCGCCAAGGTCATCGACCAGTGGGCGACGCTCGGCCAGTACGACTTCGTGACGATCGTCGAGGCGCCCGACACCGAGACGATGGCCAAGGTCTCGGTCGAGCTCGGCTCGCGGGGGACGATGTCGAGCCAGTCCCTGGCCGCGATCCCGTCCGAGGACCTGGCGAAGGCGCTCTGAGCATCAGGGGATCGAACAGATGAGGGTCTTGGTGGTCGGTGGAGGAGGGCGCGAGCACGCGATCGTCCGCGCGCTGGCGCGCTCGCCGCGGGCGCCGGAGATCCTCTGCGCGCCCGGCAACGCGGGGATCGCCGACGACGCGCGCTGCCTCGATATCGCCGCCGACGAGATCGGCGCGCTGGTCGAGGGGGCGCGCGGCGAGGCGGTTGACCTGGTCGTCGTCGGCCCCGAGGCGCCGCTCGTCGCCGGCCTCGTCGACGCGCTCGAGGACAGCGGGATCCCCGCCTTCGGCCCCTCGGCGGCGGCGGCCGAGCTCGAGGGCTCGAAGATCCACGCCAAGGAGCTGATGGCCGAGGCCGGCGTCCCGACCGCCGCGCACACCGTCCTCGGCGACAAGGGGGAAGCGCTCGAGGCCGTCGCCTCGGCGCCCTACCCCTGCGTGCTCAAGGCCGACGGGCTCGCCGCGGGCAAGGGCGTGATCATCTGCCAGAGCGAGGACGACGCGCGCGAGGCGATCGAGACCTTCTTCGTCGAGCAGCGCTTCGGCGGCACCGACGTCGTGCTCGAGGACTTCCTCGAGGGCGAGGAGCTCTCGCTGCTGGCGATCTGCGACGGCGACAACGTCGTCCCGCTCGCGCCGGCCCAGGACTACAAGCGGATCGGTGACGGCGACGAGGGGCCGAACACCGGCGGCATGGGCAGCTACTCGCCGGTGCCCGCCTTCGACGAGGAGCTGGTCTCTGAGATCGTCGAGTCGGTTCACCGCCCGATCGTCGAGCTGATGGCCAACCGCGGGACCCCGTTCCACGGCGTCCTATACGCGGGGCTGATGGTCGATCGTGAAGGAGAAGCCAAGGTCCTGGAGTTCAACACGCGGTTCGGCGACCCCGAGACCCAGGCCGTCCTGCCGCGGCTCCAGTCCGATCTGCTCGAGCTCTGCCTCGCGGCGCGCGAGCCGGGCGGGCTCCAGGGGGTCGAGGCCGAGTTCGCCGACGAATGGGCGGTCACCGTGGTCCTCGCCTCGGCCGGGTACCCCGAGAGCTCGTCGAAGGGCGACGTGATCACGGGTCTCGAGCAGGCCAGCGAGATCGCTGAGCTGACCCACGCGGGCACCGCGCGCAGCGACGGCGAGATCGTCACCGCCGGGGGGCGGGTCCTGAACGTGACCGGGCTCGGACCCGGGCCGGCCGAGGCGCGCCGGCGCGCCTACGATGCAGCCGAGAAGATCCAATTTGAAGGCCGCCAGATGCGGACCGACATCGCGCTGCGCGCGGTTGACGGCGTCGCCGCCGGCTGACCCCGACCCGAAGGGAGCCCATGCCCACCAAAGAACCCGATCCAGCAGCAGCCGCGACCGAGCCCGCGGTGACTCCCGATCCCGAGCCGATGCCCGAGGTCGAGAAGGCCTTCGAGGAGATCGAGGTCGACGCGCCGCTGGTCGGGATCATCATGGGCTCGCGCAACGACAAGCCGAAGATGCAGCCCGCCGGCGAGGCGCTCCACGAGCTCGGCATCCGCTACGAGGTCCGGGTGATGAGCGCCCACCGCGACCCCGAGCAGGTTCGCGAGTACTGCCACGCGGCGCGGATGCGGGGTCTGAAGGTGGTCATCGCCGGCGCCGGGATGTCGGCGGCGCTGCCCGGCGTCGCCGCGGCCCACACCGACCTGCCGGTGATCGGCGTGCCGGTGATGGGCAAGAGCCTCGGCGGCCTCGACGCGCTGCTCTCGGCGGTCCAGATGCCCCCCGGCGTCCCGGTCGCCTGCGTCGCGATCGACGGCGCCAAGAACGCGGGGCTCTTGGCCGCGAGGATCATCTCGGCGTGACATCAACCGGCATCTCCTCGGCTTCGCCTGCGGGGATACCGGGTGGCAGCGCCTCCGACGTGGGAACCCTGAACCGTGATTGAGCGATACACACGCGACGAGATCGGCGCGGTATGGACCCAGCAGCGCAAGATGGAGGCCTGGCTCGAGGTCGAGCTCGCGGCGACCGAGGCCTGGGCCGAGCAGGGGGCCGTGCCCGCCGACGCGGCGAAGGCGGCGCGCGAGACGGCCTCGTTCACGGTCGAGGAGGTCGAGGAGCGCGAACGGACGACCGGCCACGACGTCGCCGCGTTCGTCGACGTGGTCTCGCAGTCCGTCGGCGAGCACGGGCGCTGGATCCACTACGGGCTCACGTCATCCGACGTCCTCGACACCGCGCTCGCGCTCCAGCTCCGCGAGGCCGGCGAGATCATCGTCGCCGGCGCTCGCGACTACCGCGACGCGCTGATCGCCATGGCCCGCGAGCACGCCGAGACGCTCTGCGTCGGGCGAACCCACGGCGTCCACGCCGAGCCGACGACCTTCGGACTGCGGCTCGCGGGGTTCGCGTTCGAGGCCGACCGCAACCTCTTCCGGCTCGAGAGCGCGTTCGAGCAGCTCGCCTACGGCAAGCTCTCCGGCGCGGTCGGCACCTACGCCTCGGTCCCGCCCGCGGTCGAGGCCGCGGTGATGGAGAAGCTTGGGCTCAAGCGCGAGGACGCCTCGACCCAGGTGATCCCGCGCGACCGCCACTCGGTGATGACCTCGCGCGTTGCGATCGCCGGGGGCGGGCTCGAGCGCTTCGCGACCGAGGTCCGAAACCTGCAGCGGACCGAGGTCCGCGAGGTCGAGGAGCCGTTCGGCGCCGGACAGAAGGGCTCCTCGGCGATGCCCCACAAGCGCAACCCGATCCTCAGCGAGCGCGTGACCGGCCTCGCGCGGGTGCTGCGCGGCTACGCCCAGGTCGGGCTCGAGAACATCGCGCTCTGGCACGAGCGCGACATCTCGCATTCGGGCGCCGAGCGTGTCGTCCTGCCCGATTCGACGATCGGGCTCGACTACATGCAGCACCTCTGCACGCGGGTGGCGAGCGAGATGACCGTCCACCCCGAGCGCATGCGCGAGAACCTCGAGCTGACCCACGGGGCGCTGTTCAGCCAGCGGGCGCTGACGGCGCTGGTCGAGTCGGGGCTGACCCGCGACGAGGCCTACCGCGTCGTCCAGGAGAACGCACAGAAGGCCTGGGACACCGGAACCGAGTTCCGCAAGCTGCTCGGCGCGGCGGCCCCCGACCTCGACCTCGACGCAGTCTTCGACTACGACGCGTACCTCGAGCACGTGCCCGAGATCATTGCGCGCCTCGACGCACTCGAATAGCGTTCCGGCTTCGATGATCCTCTACACCTGCGGACTGACGAAACGGGGCGGCAGCGTCCTGCATGCGTGTGCCCGGGCGATCAACGCGCTCGACAAGGCCGGCTACGAATACGAGCTCGAGACCCTCGGCGGCTACCGGCTGATGCCCTGGACCTGGAAGAAGCGCAACGAGGCGCGCAAGGAAGTCGAGCGGATCTCAGGGACCAAGGAGGTCCCGGTCCTCGTGCTCGACGACGGCGAGGTCGTCTCGGGATCGAGCCACATCGCCCGCTGGGCGAGCTCGCATCCGGCCGCGCGCTGAGGCTTCCTAACCGACCCGGCGTCAGGCGAGCGCCGGCTCGCGGGCCGGCTCCCTGCTGAACAGCCTCACCGGCGTTCCCTGACGCGGCGAAAGCGTGATGTTGCGGCGGGTCGAGTGCTGGGGGCCCGCGGCCTGGGCAAGCGTGCAGCGCGAGAGGATCTCGCTGAGCGCGATCCGCATCTCGAACTCCGCGAACGCCGCGCCGAGGCAGCGGCGAACCCCGCCGCCGAACGGGATCCAGGCGTAGGTGTCGGGCGGCGAGTCGAGGAAGCGCTCGGGCCGGAAGGCGTAGGGGTCGGGGTAGACGTCGGGGCGTGTGTGGGTGAGCCAGATCGCGGGCGCGACGTCTGTGCCCGCCTCGAGCTGGAGGCCGCCCGCGTCGAGGTCCGAAGCCAGGCGGCGGCCCGCGATCGGCACGACGGGGCGCAGCCGCAGCGCCTCGCTGATCGTCGCGCGCAGATACTCGTCGCCCCCGCCGTCGCGGACCTCCTCGGTCAGGCGGGCGAGCTTGTCGGGGTGGCGGAGCAGCAGGTCGAAGCTCCAGGCGAGCGCCGTCGCGGTCGTCTCGTGGCCGGCGAGCAGCAGCGTCACGAGCTGGTCCCGGACCTCGGCGTCGCTCATGCCTTCGCCATCCTCGAAGCGCGCGAGGACCAGCGAGGAGAGGATGTCCTCGCGGTCGGCGACGCCCGGGTCGGAGCGGCGCTCGCGGATCAGCGCGCCGAGCTCCTCGTTCATCTCGTTGATCCGGCGCATGAACAGCTCCCACGGCCCGCGGCTGAGGTTGCGTGTCGCGTAGCCGGCGAGCTGGAGCATCGGGGAGGCGGTGTCGGAGAGCACGCGCTTGAGCAGCGGGCGGAGGCGGTCGAAGCGGGCCGAGTCGGTGACGCCGAACACGGCGCGCAGAATCACCTCGAGGGTGATCGACTGCATCCGCGGGTGGATCGCGAAGCTCTCGCCGACGCTCCAGGAGTCGATCTCCCGCGTCACGGCCTCGGTCACGGTCTCCTCGTAGGCCCGCATGTGCTCGCCGTGGAACGGCGGCAGCATCAGCTTGCGGCGCGAGAGGTGCTCCGCGCCCTCGAGCAGCAGCACCGAGCGCGAGCCCATCACCGGCTCGAGCACGATGTTGCGGCCCGGCGGCATCCCGTTCGCGGGGTTCGAGTAGATCGCGCGCACGACCTCGGGGTCGGAGACGAGCACCATCGGGGTCTCGAAGCCGATGAACTTGACGCTGAAAGCGTCGCCGTAGCGGCGCCGGCTCTGCTCGAGGAACGCGACCGGGCGCAGCAGCCAGCGCAGGGTCTGGCCGAGCGGCGAGTAATCGGGTCCCGGAGGGAGCGGCATTCCCAACAAGTTCCCACATCGCCGGCAGTTAGGATCCGCGACCGATGGCAAGCGCGATCGCCGACCTCAAACTGCACTCCTCGGGCAAGGTCCGCGAGATCTACGAGCTCGACGGCGACCTGCTGATGGTCGCCTCGGACCGGATCTCGGCCTACGACGTGATCATGCCCAACCCGATCCCCGACAAGGGCAAGGTCCTGACCCAGATGTCGGTGTTCTGGTTCGAGACCACGGGCGAGATCGTCCCCAACCACCTGATCTCGCAGGACGTTCCCGACGAGGTCGCGGGCCGCGCGCTCCGGGTCCAGAAGCTCGAGATGTACCCGGTCGAGTGCGTCGTCCGCGGTTACCTCTCGGGCTCGGGCTGGAAGGAGTACCAGCAGACCGGCGAGGTCTGCGGGATCGGTTTGCCGGAGGGCTTGCGCGAATCCGAGAAGCTGCCCGAACCGATCTTCACCCCGGCGACCAAGGCCGAGATCGGCGAGCACGACGAGAACATCGATCTCGACCGCGCCGCCGAGATCCTCGGCAGCAGCGAGATCGCCGAGGAGCTGAAGCGGATCTCGATCGAGCTCTACACCCACGCCACCGAGCACGCGGCCGAGCGCGGGATCATCCTCGCCGACACCAAGTTCGAGTTCGGCTCCTCGCCCGGGGCCGAGATCGTGCTCGGCGACGAGGTCCTGACCCCCGACTCCTCGCGCTTCTGGCCCGCGGACGACTACGAGCCGGGCCGCGGACAGGCCTCGTTCGACAAGCAGTACGTGCGCGACTACCTCGACGAGATCGGCTGGGACCACTCGCCGCCGGCGCCGGAGCTGCCCGACGAGGTCGTGCAGAACACGCGCGGGAAGTACGTCGAGGCCTACGAGCGGGTCACCGAGCGCAAGTTCGCCGAGTAGCGCGCGGCGCGAGCTCCTTCAGTAGCTTTCCGGGCGATGTCCGGCAGGGGAATCTTGACCGTTGTTCTGGCGCTGGCGGCGGCCGCGGCGCTGCCCGCCGCGGCTCCCGCTGCGACCCAGACGGTCGGCGGCGGTCAGATCTCGAACATCAACGGCCCGGGAAACCCGTATCCGTCGACGACGGCCTCGAGCGGCCTGGCCGGCTCGCCGACGAAGGTGACGGCGACGCTCAACGTCAACTTCCTCGACGGCCAGACCGCGCAGGACCTGGACGCGCTTTTGATCGGACCGGGCGGACAGCGCGTGATGTTGATCTCGGATACGTGCCTGGGCTCACTCGGTCCCGCGGCGCTGACGATTGACGATGCCGCGGCGGCTCCTTTCAGCCCGATCGCCCCATGCCCGACCGGGAGCTACGTGCCGACCAACGGCGTCAGCATCGACGAAGCGACGGAGATGCCCGTGCCCGGAGGCCTCGGCCCGTTCTCGACCCAGATGGCCGCCTTCAACGCCGGGCCCGCGAGCGGGACCTGGAGCCTTTTCACCCGCGACGATCAGAACAACGTCGCCTTCCCGATCATCTCAAGCTGGAGCGTCACGATCACGACCGCCGATCCGCCAGTCGCCACGACTCCGGCGACGACGGCCGCGAAGTGCCCCAAGGGGAAGAAGCTGAAGAAGGTCAAGGGCAAGCGGAAGTGCGTCCGCAAGAAGCGGAAACGCAAGAAGTAGCGGGATGGCCGCCCGCTACGCTGGGGCGGTGAAGGCCAAGGTCCTGATCCGCCCCAAGGAGGGCATCCTCGACCCGCAGGGCAAGGCGGTCGAGGGCGCGCTGCCGAAGCTCGGATTCGAGGGTGTCTCCGGAGTCCGCGTCGGCCGGATGGTCGAGCTCGAGACCGACGACCCCGCGGCGCTTCCCGAGCTCTGCGAGAAGCTGCTCGCAAATCCGCTGATCGAAGACTTCGAGGTAATCGAAGACGAGTGAAGTGGGGGGTCCTTCAGTTCCCGGGGTCCTGTGACGAGCGCGACGCGCTCGCGGCTTGCGAGAAGGCCGGCAACGATGCGCGGCTCGTCTGGCACGAGGACACCGACCTCTCCGACCTCGACGCGGTCGTCGTCCCCGGCGGGTTCTCCTACGGCGACTACCTGCGCGCCGGCGCGCTGGCGCGCTTCTCGCCGGCGATGGAATCGGTCGCCACTTTCGCCGCCGAGGGCGGCCCGGTTCTCGGGATCTGCAACGGCTTTCAGGTCCTCTGCGAGGCGGGGCTGCTCCCGGGGGCGCTGCTCGACAACGCCGAGCTTCGCTTCGTCTGCCGCCAGGTCGAGATCGAGGTCGTCTCGACGCGGACTCCGTTCACGAGCGGGGTCGAGCAGGGCCGGCGGCTCTCGATCCCGATCAAGCACATGAGCGGCCGCTACTTCGCCCCCGAGGCCGTCCTCGAACAGATCGAGGCCAACGGCCAGATCGCCTTCCGCTACGCGGGCGACCACAACCTCAACGGCTCGGTCCGCGACATCGCCGGGGTCTCGAACGAGGCCGGAAACGTCCTCGGGCTGATGCCGCACCCCGAGCACGCGGTCGACGCGATGACGGGCTCGACCGACGGGCTCGAGCTGTTCAAGGCCAAGTCCGGAGTAGCCGCGTGACGATCAAGGAGCCCACGTCGGTGGCGTCGCCTCCCGGTACCCCCGCAGGCGAAGCCGAGGAGGTGCCGGTGGATGCCGAGCGCCCGGTCCACCGCGAGCTCGGGCTCACCGATGCCGAGTTCGAGCTGATCGTCGAGAAGCTCGGCCGCGAGCCGAATCATTTGGAACTGGCAATGTTCTCGCTGCTCTGGTCCGAGCACTGCGCCTACAAGCACTCGCGCAAGCTGCTCGCGAAGCTTCCGACCGAGGGCGAGCGGGTGGTCATGGGGCCGGGGGAGAACGCCGGCGCCGTCGACGTCGGCTCCGGCCATGCGGTCGCGTTCAAGGTCGAGTCCCACAACCACCCGAGCGCGGTCGAGCCGTTCCAGGGCGCCGCGACCGGGGTCGGCGGGATCCTCCGCGACGTGTTCGCGATCGGCGCCCGACCGATCGCGATCCTTGACTCGCTGCGCTTCGGCGAGCTCGACTCGGAGCGCTCCCGCTTCCTTCTCGCCGGGGCGGTCGCCGGAATCGGCCACTACGGCAACTCGATCGGCGTGCCGACGGTCGGCGGCGAGATCGCCTTCGAGGCGCCTTACGAGCACAACTGCCTGATCAACGCGATGTGCGTCGGGCTCGCGCGGACCGAGGAGATGATCCGCGCCGCGGCCGCCGGCGAGGGCAACCTCGTCGTCTTGATGGGCGCGGCGACCGGGCGCGACGGGATCGGCGGCGCCTCGGTGCTCGCCTCGGCCGAGCTCGAGGCCGAGGCCGACGACGCCAAGCGCCCGACGGTCCAGATCGGCGACCCGTTCGAGGAGTCGAAGCTGCTCGAGTGCTCGCTCGAGCTTCTCAATCGCGGGCTGCTGGTATCGCTCCAGGACCTCGGCGCCGCCGGGCTGACCTCGTCGGCGGGCGAGATGGCCTCGGCGGGAGGGGTCGGGATC
Source organism: uncultured Solirubrobacterales bacterium (assembly GCA_963817065.1). Classification (GTDB taxonomy): domain Bacteria; phylum Actinomycetota; class Thermoleophilia; order Solirubrobacterales; family 70-9; genus CAWFMO01. The sequence goes on along the minus strand of CAWFMO010000001.1, from coordinate 109,572 downwards.
GAGATCGACGTCGAGAAGGTGCCGCTGCGCGAGCCCGACATGGAGCCGTTCGAGGTCATGATCTCCGAGTCCCAGGAGCGGATGCTGGCGGTGGTCATCCCGGAGAACCTCGATGCAGTCATTGATGTCTGCGAGCGCTGGCAGACCGGCGCCGCCGCGATCGGCGCGGTGACCGGCGACGGGACGCTGCGGATCACGGCCGGCGCCGATCAGGTCGGCGAGATCCCGGTCTCGGTGCTCGTCGACGAGTGCCCGCTCTACGACCTCGACCCCGCCGAGCCCGACGGCTGGATCTACTCAAACGACGCCTCCCACGACCCTGGGGAGGACCCGGAGCAGATTCTGCTCGCGCTGCTCGGATCGCCGAGCATCGCCTCGAAGCGCTGGGCCTTCGAGCAGTACGACTCGATCGTCGGCTCGCGGACCGCGCGGCGCCCGGAGGCGGCCGACGCCGCGGTGCTCGCGCTGCCCGAGACCGGAAGCGCGATCGCGGTCTCGATCGACGGCAACGGGCGCCGCGTCGCCTGCGACCCCCACGCCGGGGCGATCGAAGCGGTGCTCGAATGCTCGGCGAACCTCGCCTGCGTCGGCGCCGAGCCGCTCGGGCTGACCAACTGCCTCAACTTCGGCAACCCCGAGAAGCCGGCGGTCGCATGGCAGCTGACCCGCGCGGTCGAGGGCCTTGCCACGGCCTGCGAGGCGCTCGGCGTCCCGGTTGTGGGCGGCAACGTCTCGCTCTACAACGAGACCGGCGAAGGGCCGATCTACCCGACCCCGGTCGTCGGCATGGTCGGCGAGCTCCCCGACCCGGCGGCGGCTCCGGGCTACGCGCTGCGCGAAGGCGACGCGATCGCTCTCGTCGGGCCGTTCACCCCTACCGGCCACGGCTCCGAGCTCGCGAAGCTCAAGGGCGAGCTCGGCCCCGGGCTCCCGGAAGCCCGGATCGAGGCGGTTGCAGCCGCGCAGGCGGCGGTCCGCGAGGCGGCTCGCTCTGGCGCCCTCGCCGCCGCGCACGACGTCAGCGACGGCGGCCTGGCGACCGCGCTCGCGGAGATGGCGATCGCGGGAGGGACCGGCGCCGAGGTCGACCTCGCGGGGCTGATCGACGAGCAGACCTACCCGCTGCGGGCACTCTTCGGCGAGGGACCCGGCGGCTTTCTCGTTGCAGGCGAGCGCGCGGCGCTCGAGGCCCTCGGATCCGACGACGTCCGGGTTTTGGTCATCGGCGAGGCCGGCGGCGAGGCGATCAGGATCGAGGCGGGGGACTCGACGCTCGAGCTCGCGGTCGCCGAGGCGGAGCGCGCCTGGCGCTCGCTGCCCGGACGCCTCTAGGCCCCGCGGGCCGGCGCCGGCTCGCCGTTCGCCTGCAGAACCAGCCACAGCCCGCCGAACTCCTCGACGTTGTGGCAGAGGACCTCGCCCTTCGGATCGTCGACGTAGTAGTAGAGCGGGCTTCCGGCGTAGGTGACCTGGGTCGTGCCGTCGCGGCGCTCGGCCGTTCCCAGCTTCGCCGCGTCGATGCCGTTGCCGGGCTGGGGGGCGCCCTCGGTCAGGACCGGCGGCCATGCCTCGGCGCAGGCCCCGTAACACTCGGGCTTGCTCGTCTTCTCGGCGTCGAACAGGTAGATCGCCTGATCGGAGGAGTCGAAGAGGATCTCGCCGAACTGCGATTCGCTCGTCTCGATCGTCGTCCCGGTCGCTTCGGCGGTTGACGCCGGCGGCTCCGGGGTCGTGGTCTCTGCGACCGTGGTCGCGGAACCGCTGCCCCCCGAGTCGTCCTCATCATCGCCGCAGCCCGCGAGCCCGAGCAGGGCCAGGGCGGCGACGCAGGCGATCGTCCTCTTCAGCATTCGCTCCTCCTCACGTGGCTTGCGGACAGCATCGCCGATGCGGCTAAACCGCCGCTCAACCGGCTCGGGACCGGCCTCCCGCATTGCTACCCTCCGTTGGTAGGCACCTCGCCTGCGCTGTCCTCGACCTCCACCGAGCAAAGGCCCAGTCCGACTTGAGCGAGCGGCCGATTCCTGATCGCGATGGCCCGCGCGACGAATGCGGGGTGTTTGGCGTATACGCACCCGGCCATGAGGTCGCCCGCTTCGCCTACTTCGGCCTCTACGCGCTCCAGCACCGGGGGCAGGAATCGGCCGGGATCGCGACCTGCGAGGGCGGCCACATCACCACGCTTCGCGAGCTCGGCCTCGTCTCCCAGGTCTTCGACGAGGAGAAGCTGAGCGCGCTCTCGGGCGACATGGCGATCGGCCACGTCCGCTACTCGACCACGGGCGGCGGCGCCTGGGAGAACGCGCAGCCGGTCTGGCGCGACGACGGGCGCGAGCTGGCGCTGGCCCACAACGGCAACCTGACCAACGCGGTCGAGCTCCACAACGAGCTCCGCGAGCAGGGCCTCGAGCTCCGCGGAACCTCGGACTCCGAGATCATCGCCGCGCTGCTCTCGAGCTTCGGCGACGAGAAGGGCGTCTTCATCGAGGACGCGGTCGCCTCGGTGATGCCAAGGCTCGAGGGCGCGTTCTCGACAGTGGTGATGACCAAGCACGCGGTCGTCGCGTTCCGCGACCCGCACGGGATCAGGCCGCTGGCGCTCGGCAAGCTCGGCGACAGGTTCGTCGTCGCCTCCGAGAGCTGCGCCTTCGACATCATCGGCGCGACGATGATCCGCGAGGTCCGGCCCGGCGAGATGGTCTCGCTGACCGAGGGCGGGCTCGAGATGCGCCAGGTGGTCGAGTCGACCGAGCCCGCGATGTGCGTCTTCGAGCACATCTACTTCGCCCGCCCCGACTCGCGGCTCGAGAACCGGGTCCTGCAGCAGGTCCGCGGCCGGATGGGCGAGAACCTCGCCCGCGAGGCGCCCGTCGACGCCGACCTCGTGATCTCGGTCCCCGACTCGGGCAACCCCGCGGCGGGCGGCTTCGCGCGCGCGTCGGGGATCCCCCAGGACGACGGGCTGATCAAGAACCGCTACGTCGCCCGGACCTTCATCCAGCCCGGCCAGGAGCTGCGCAAGCGCGGGCTGCGGATGAAGTTCAATCCGCTGCCCGAGATCGTCGCCGGACAGCGCGTCGTCGTCGTCGACGACTCGATCGTGCGCGGCAACACGACCCAGCAGATCGTCGGCATGCTGCGCGACGCGGGAGCCAAGGAGGTCCACCTGCGGATCTCCTCACCCGCGATCCGCAACCCCTGCCACTACGGGATCGACATGTCGACCCGCGAAGAGATGGTCGCCCACAACCGCGACACCGACGAGATCGCAACCGAGCTCGGCGCCGACTCGCTCGCATACCTGTCGATGGAAGGGGTCTACGAGGCGATCGGGACCCCCGCCGAGATCCACTGCGACGCCTGCTTCACCGGCAACTACCCGCTCGGCGATCCCGAGGACGCGAACGGGAAGTTCGCGCTCGAGGAGATCGCCGTCGTGCCGGCGAGCAAGTAGGACCACGCTCAGTTGAGCGAGTTCAAGATCGTCGTGCTCGCCTCGGGCGGCGGCACGAACCTGCAGGCGATCCTCGACAAGCTCCACGGCCGCGACGGCTTCGTCGTCGCCGGGGTCGGGTCCGACCAACCCGGCGCCCGGGCGCTCGAGCGCGCGCGGGAGGCCGGGGTCGAGACCGCGGTCTTCGAGCGCGACGGCTATCCGGACCGCGAGGCCCGCGACGCCGCGCTCGGCGACTGGATCGAGGCCTCCGGCGCCGACCTGCTCGTGCTCGCCGGCTACATGCAGCTGCTCTCGCCGGCCTTCGTGCAGCGCTTCCACGGCAAGGTGATCAACGTCCACCCGGCGCTGCTGCCCTCGTTCCCGGGCCTCGAGGCTCTGCAGCAGGCGCTCGACCACGGCTCGAAGGTGACCGGGGTGACGGTCCACTTCGTCGACGAAGGGGTCGACTCGGGGCCGATCATCCTCCAGCGCGCTGTCGAGATCCCCGAGAGCCGCGACTGGGACGAGACCGAGGAGCTGATCCACGCGGTCGAGCACGAGCTGCTGCCGGAGGCGATCCGCATGATCGCGGCCGGCCGCGTTAGCCTCGACCCCGGGAATCCGAGACTGGTGAGATTCAAATGAGCACAGAGGCGCAGAGCGCTCCCGCCGGCGGCGGAGCCGAGCCCCCGGGCGGGGCGCTGAAGGTGCGCCGCGCGCTGCTCTCGGTCTCCGACAAGACCGGGATCGCCGACTTCGCAACCGGGCTCGCGAAGCTCGGGGTCGAGATCGTCTCGACCGGGGGGACCGAGGAGGCGCTGCGCGAGGCCGGCGTCGAGGTCAGCTCGGTCGAGGAGATGACCGGCTTTCCGGAGATCCTCGGCGGGCGGGTCAAGACCCTGCACCCGCACCTGCACGCGGCGCTGCTCGCAAAGCGCGACGACCCCGAGCACGCCGAGACCCTGCGCGAGCACGGGATCGAGCCGATCGACCTCGTCTGCGTCAACCTCTACCCGTTCGAGCGCACGGCCGCGCGCCAGGGGGTCGACGACGCGGAGGTGATCGAGAACATCGACATCGGCGGGCCGACGATGATCCGCGCCGCGGCCAAGAACCACGCCGGGGTCGCCGTCGTCGTCAGGCCGGAGAGCTACGACGCCGTGATCGCCGAGCTCGAGGAGTCCGGAGGCGAGCTCTCGGCCACGACCCGCCACTGGCTCGCCAACGAGGCCTTCGGCTCGATCGCCCGCTACGACGCGGCGATCGGGAGCTGGTTCGCGAGCCGCTACGAGGCCTTCCCCCAGCACATGGTCGCCTCCTACGAGAAGCTCATGGACCTCTCCTACGGCGAGAACCCGCACCAGCGCGCGGCGCTCTACGCCGACGCGGGGGCGCGATCGCACATCCTCTCGCGGGTCTCGAAGCTGCACGGCAAGGCGCTCTCGTTCAACAACGTGCTCGACCTCTCCTCGGCCCGCGGGTTGCTCGGCGACCTCGACGGCCCCGCTTGCGTGATCGTCAAGCACAACAACCCCTGCGGGGCGGCGGGCGGCGGCGGCGCGCTCGAGGCCTACGAGCGCGCCTTCGCCTGCGACCCGATGTCTGCATTCGGGGGCGTGCTGGTCTTCAACGAGCCGATCGACGCGGGGCTCGCAGAGCGCCTCAGCGAGCAGTTCATCGAGGTGCTGATGGCGCCCGGGTTCGAGGACGGCGCGCTCGAGATCCTCCAGCGCAAGGAAGCGATCCGCATCCTCGAGAACGGCGAGCGCCGCGAGCCCGAGCTCGAGCCTGACATCAAGCGCGTCCGCGGCGGGATCCTGGTCCAGGACCCCGACGGCTCCCCCGAGCCGCGCGAGTTGATGGAGGTCGTGACAAAGGCCGAGCCGAGCGAGGAGCAGTGGGCCGACCTGCTGTTCGCCTGGCGCGTGGTCCGCCACGTGCGCTCGAACGCGATCGTGCTCGCCAAGGACTCGGCGACGATCGGCATCGGCGCCGGCCAGATGAGCCGCGTCGACTCGGTGCGGCTCGCGGTCGAGAAGTGCCGCGAGGCGCGCCCCGACGACCCCGACGCGGCGCTCGCCGGCTCGGCGATCGCCTCCGACGCCTTCTTCCCCTTCGCCGACGGCCCCCAGGCGGCGATCGACGCCGGCGCGCGCGCGGTGATCCAGCCCGGCGGCTCGAAGCGCGACGCCGAGGTGATCGAGGCCTGCGACGAGGCCGGCGTGACGATGGTCTTCACGAAGCACCGCCACTTCAGGCATTAAGCCGCATCTCCTCCGCTACGCGTCCGGGGATGCGTTTGGGCCGGGCGTGACTTCGATCACCTTGTGACGGCGGGCACAGTCACGCCTCTCTCGCGGTGATCTGATGGATCTCGATGGAGGAGAGAGTCAACATCTTTCAAAGTTGCTCGGCGACCGGCAGGTGGTTCCACGGGTCGCGTGAGCAGATGGGGGATGCCCCGAGAGAGCAGGCGAGGACAGCGCCAAAGGCAGGGGGACCACAGGTCGGCTCGGCGGAGCGGCTCCGCGTTCCGATCGTCGCTGTCCTCGCCGCTCTCGGGGCATGCATCTTGGCCGCGGCCGCGATCTGGATCGCGTCGGGGCAGGCGGAACCGCAGCGGGTGCGATCGTCTACCGTTTCGGCAGTTGAGGATCGCCGCGAAGGCGACCGTCAGACAAGCAAGGGAGGGGCGATCAGGGTGGCGAGCAACGGGAAGGTCACGACACGGTGACGAAACGCCTGGCAGGCCCCGGCGTTTGGCCGGCGGGACTGCTGGCGGCGAGTATCGGCGGCTGCATGGCGCTGCTGCTCGCTCTGATCCTCGCCGCGAACCCGCCGCCCTCGGTTTCCGGCCCAGGCGCGGAACGGGAAGCGACGGCGCGCGACTACGGTGAGCTGCCGCTGAGCTTCGAGCCCAACGCCGGCCGAACCGACCGGCGGGCGGACTTCATCAGTCGCGGGCCGGGCTACACGCTGTTTCTGACCGGTGGCGGAGCGGTTCTGAGTCTGACCCCCGCGAAGGGCACCGGGAACGTCCTGCGCATGGAGCTCGAGGGTGCGCGCAGCCCGGTGGCGACCGGAGTCGATCGCCTGCCGGGCAAGGTCAGCAGCTTCGTCGGCGACGACCCCGGCAAGTGGCGCACCGGCATACCGACCTACGGCCGGGTCCGCTACGCCGGCGTCTATCCGGGGATCGACATCGACTGGCACGGGCGCCGAGGGCGGCTCGAGCACGACTTCCGGCTCGCGGCGGGCGCCGACCCCGGCCGGATCCAGGTCAGCTACGCAGGCGCCGACTCGCTGAGGGTCGCCGCGAACGGGGATCTCCTGCTCGGTACAGCGGGCCGGACGATCCGCGAGACCGCTCCCGTCGCCTTCCAGTCGATCGACGGAGAGCGGCGCCGGGTGGACGCGGCGTTCGAAGTCGACCGCAAGACGGTTTCGTTCCGCCTCGGTGACTACGACGCAGCGAGACCATTGGTCATCGACCCCCAGGTGCTCGTCTACTCGACCTTCCTCGGCGGTGCGCTCGGCGACGAGCTCGACGCGATCGACGTCGACCCGGCGACCGGTGAGGCCTATGTGGCGGGAACGACCTTCGCGACGGACTTCCCGACCACCACGGGGTCGTTCGATGAGACCGACCCGGCGGCAGGCCAGACCGCGTTCGTCGCGAAGTTGAACGCGAGCGGCACCGGCCTCGACTACTCGACCTACCTCGGCGGGACCAACGGCAGCGACACCGGCTTCGATCTCGATCTGAACTGCTGCGGCGGCGAGATCGCGATCACCGGGCAGACGAGCTCGAGCGACTTCCCGACCACCACCGGCGCCTTCGACACCACCTACGCCGGCGGGGTCGACGGCTACGCGGCGATCCTCGACCCGGCGGGGTCGGGGAGCCTCGACCTGCTCTATTCGACCTACATCGGCGGCGCCGCCGGTGAGATCGCGAGGGGGATCGCCTGGGACTCGAGCGACATCGTCGTCGCCGGCCAGACGGGCTCCGCAACGTTCCCGACCGCCGGCGCCCTGTCCGCCTACGACGCCACGTTCAACGGCGGGACCGACGCCTTCGTCACCCGGCTGACCCCCGCCGGCGGTGGGGCCGCCGACCTCGACTACTCGACGTTCATCGGGGGCGGGGGGCTCGATCGGGCGACCGCGGTCGACGTCGACGACGCCGGCGATGTCTACGCCACCGGCATCGCGCCGTTCGACCCGACCCAGTACCCGACCGTCGCCAACAGCTTCGACATCATCCATGGCAACGTCGCCGCCGGAGAGGAAGACGGATTTCTCAGCAAGCTCGACCTCGACGCCGGCGCCGGCGGACTCATCTACTCCGGCTACATCGGCGGGGCCGGTAACGACGACTTTGCGGCAGACGTCGCGGTGACCGCCTCCGGGGAGGCCTACGTCGTGGGTCGCACCAACAGCGCCAACCTCCAGACCACGGCCGGGGCGTACGACGGCACGCTGGAGGGCGGCTACGACGCCTATCTGCACGTCGTCAACGCCGCCGGTGACGGGCGCGCGTACTTCAGCTACTTCGGGGGCAACGCGGCCGACTTCGGCCTCGGCATCGCGATCGATTCCGCCGGCCGCGCGTATCTCAGCGGCAGCACGGTCTCGACCGACCTGCCGGCGGGCGGCGGCTTCGACCCCGACTTCAACGGGGGCGGCAACGACGGCTTCGTCGCCGGGCTCAGCCTCGCGGGCGGCGGGGCGGCGGACCTCGTGAGCGCCACCTACCTCGGCGGGACGGGCGTCGACCTGGCGACCGCCGTCGACGTCGACGCGAGCGGCGACGCCTATGCCGTGGGCTTCACCTACTCCGGCGACTACCCGACCTCGAACGGCGCCTTCGACGCCGTGTACGGCGGCGGGGTCGAGCCCGACGGATTCGTCACCCGGCTGACGCAGGTCCCGCCTCCCGCCCCCGCCGCGGTTCCGGCGGCGGCGCCGTCCCCGAGCTTCGGCAGCGGCGTGATCGCCGAGCCGGCGGGGGGAACGGTCCTGGTCCAGGTTCCCGGCAGCGGCGAGTTCGTCCCCCTCGAGCAGCTGCGGATCATCCCGGTCGGCTCGATCGTCGACGCCAGGAACGGCTTCGTCCGGATCACCGCCAAGCAGTGCGACGGGGTCGACGAGACCGCGACCTTCTGGGACGGGATCTTCCAGGTCAGGCAGTCCGCCGATCTCGGCTGCCTGCTCGAGGCCAAGCTGGTCGAGAAGCTCAAATGCCGCGGAGCGCGGGCGAAGCGCTCGGCCCGGGCGTCAGCGATTGCGCCGGTTGCACGCTCCGCCGCGGCGGCCTCGCGCCGCCTGTGGGGAAAGGCCAGCGGGCGCTTCAGGACCACCGGGCAGCGCGGCTCGGCGACCGTCCGCGGCACCCAATGGCTGACCCTCGACCGCTGCAGCGGCGGGACCCGATCAACCACCTTTCGACTGCTCGAAGGGCGCTTGGCGATCGACGACTTCACGAGCAAGGGACGGATCGACACGATCCTCAAGAAGGGAAGATTTACGGCGAAGTAGCGATGCGCCCTCCGGGACTCGAACCCGGACCGCCGGCTTAAAAGGCCGGAACTCTATCCAGTTGAGTTAAGGGCGCCCGCGAATCCTAGAGGCGACGCCGGGGCCGCCCGTCGATGCTGGAGAATGGCCGCCGATGAGGATCTCGGCCAAGGTCGACTACGCGGTCCGGGCGGCGATCGAGCTCGCCGCGCGGGCCGACCCCGACGCCGCGGTCAAGGGAGAAGAGCTCGCCGACGCGCAGGAGATCCCGCTCAAGTTCCTCGAGAACATCCTCGGCGAGCTCAAGCACGCGCGGATCATCGCCAGCCGTCGTGGGGCGGACGGCGGCTACTGGCTCGCGAAGCCGGCCGAGGAGGTCAGCCTGGCGGAGATCATCCGCGCGGTCGAGGGCCCGCTGGCGACGGTCAGGGGCGAGAGCCCGGAGGCGCTGCGCTATCGCGGCGAAGCCGAGCCGTTGCAGAAGGTCTGGATCGCGCTGCGGACCAACCTGCGCCAGGTCCTCGACACGGTGACGCTCGCGGACCTGGTCAGCGGCGAGCTGCCGAAGTCTGTCCTGGAACTGACCGAGCCGGCGGAGGCCTGGGAGCCGCGCTGAAAGCCGCTCGTCCTCGGCAACGCGACCGTTGTGAGCCTCGCCGGCTCGGTCAGCCCCTAGGACGACATCTCTAGGAGGCCACTTTCTCGGCCCTGAGGCCGTCGGCGCCCTGGTCCATCGTCGGCTCCGCGGGTGCGCCGCCGCTGAAGCGGCGGGTACGCGCGGGGCGCACGAAGACGATCTGGCCTTCGGTGAGCTCGAGCTCATCGACCTCGGCCCGGGTCAGCTGGACCGAGAAGTGCTCGCCGTCCTGGAGCGTGAGCTCGACCCGGACCTCGAACCCGAGGTGGACGATGCGGTCGATCAGCGCCTCGGTCGTCTGCCCGTTCGGGGCGTGCAGAACCTCGACGTCGTGCGGGCGGACCCAGCCGTCCCCGAGCCGGTGAGCGGGGCCGACGAAGCTCATCACGAACTCGGAGGCCGGATCCTCGTAGAGATCCTTGGGCCGGCCCGCCTGCTCGATCTTGCCGTCGTTCATGACGACGATCTGCTCGGCGACGTCCATCGCCTCTTCCTGGTCGTGGGTGACGAAGATCGTCGTTACGTGGACCTCGTCGTGGAGGCGGCGCAGCCAGATGCGGAGCTCCTTGCGGACCCGCGCGTCGAGGGCGCCGAACGGCTCGTCGAGCAGCAGCACGTTCGGCTCCACCGCCAGCGCCCGAGCGAGCGCCATGCGCTGGCGCTGGCCGCCTGAGAGCTGGTTCGGGAACCGCTTCGCGAAGCCCTGCAGGTGCACGAGCTCGAGCAGCTGCGTGACGCGCTCGCGGATCTCGGCGTCGCCCTTGCCGCGGATCTTGAGGCCAAAGGCGACGTTGTCGTAGACGCTCATGTGCTTGAAAGCGGCGTAGTGCTGGAAGACGAAGCCGACGTTCCGGTCCTGGACCCGGACCCGGGTCGTGTCCTCGCCGCGGATCTTGACCGAGCCGGAGTCGGGCTGCTCGAGCCCTGCGATCACCCGCAGCAGGGTCGACTTGCCGCTCCCCGAGGGACCGAGCAGGGCGGTCAACCCGCCGTCCGGGACCTCGATCGAGACGTCGTCGAGGGCGACGAAGTCCCCGAATCGCTTGGTTACGTTGTCAACGGCGATAGCCATGTCAAGCCTCCTTTGCCGGATCGGCGATCTGGTAGCCGGGCTGGAAGCCCGACCCCTCGCTCGTCGTCCGAGGTTCTCCTTCTCATCAGGTTCATCGAGACGAGGACGACGATCGCGAGCAGCGCGAGAAGGATCGCCGCCGCATAGGCGCCCGCAAGATTGAAGTTCGTGTACTCGTTCTCCACGTAGAGGGGCAGCGTCTCGGTCTGGCCCGAGATCTTGCCCGAGACGACCGCGACCGCCCCGTACTCGCCGAGCGCCCTCGCGGTCGCGAGCACGATGCCGTAGGTCACGCCCCAGCGGATCGACGGCAGGGTCACCTTCCAGAACGTCTGCCAGGCGTTGGCGCCGAGCGTCTCGGCGGCCTGTTCCTGGTCGGTCCCGATCTCCTGGAGGACGGGCTGGACCTCGCGGACCACGAACGGCAGCGAGACGAAGACCGTCGCGAGCACCAAGCCCGGGGTCGAGAAGATGATCTGGATCCCGGCGTCGTCGAGCGGTCCCCCGAGCCAGCCCTCGCGCCCGTAGACGAGGAACAGCGCCAGTCCGATGACGACCGGCGAGACCGCGAACGGGAGGTCGATCAGCGAGTTGATCACGCCGCGGCCGAAGAACTTCTGGCGCACGAGGACGAGCGCGGCGAGGACGCCGAAGATCGTGTTCAGCGGCACGGCGATCCCGACGCAGAGGATCGTGAGCCAGAAGGCGTGCAGCCCCTCCTCGCTGGTCACCGATTCGAGCGGCTCGCTGATGCCGTTCTCGAACGTCTTGATGAAGATCATCACCAGCGGGACCGCGAGCAGCAGCGCCAGATAGGTGAGCGCGATCCCGCGCATTCCGTAGCGGGAGAGGCGGCTAGGCTCGCTCATGACGGCTCCTCCAGCGTCCGAAGAGGTTGAGCAGGAAGAGGACGAGGACCGAGATCACGAGCAGCAGCACGGCGACCGCCGCGGCGGCGGTCGTGTTGTCGCTCTCGATCCTGCCGAAGATGTAGACGGACGCGACCTGGGTGTCGAAGGGGATGTTCCCGGTGATCAGGACCAGCGAGCCGAACTCGCCGATCGCGCGCGCGAAGGCGAGCGCGCAGCCGGCGATGATCGCCGGGGTCAGGTTCGGGAGCACGATGCTGCGGAAGATCCGCACGTTGCTGGCGCCGAGCGAGGCGGCCGCCTCCTCCATCTCGTCGTCGATCTCGTGCAGCACCGGCTGCACGGCGCGGACGACGAACGGCAGGGTCACGAACAGGAGCGCGAGCCCGACCGCGATCTTCGTGTAGGTGACGTTGATGCCGAGCGGGCTGTCCTGCCCGTAGAGCGCCAAGAGCGTCAGCCCGGCGACGATCGTCGGAAGCGCGAACGGCAGGTCGATGATCGAGTTGACGATCCGCTTGCCGCGGAACTCGTCGCGGACCAGGACCCAGGCGATCAGCGTCCCCATGATCGCGTTGATGACCACGATCACGAACGAGGTGATCACGGTCAGCTTGATCGCCGAGACCGCCTCGGGCTCGGTGATCGCGTTCCAGAAGAAGCTCATCCCCTCCTCGGTCGATCGCAGCGCGACCGCGGCGAGCGGGATCAGGACGATGATGCTGAGCCATGTGATCACCACGCCGCGGGTGAGCGCCTCCCCGCCGAAGGGGGCTCGAAAGCCCACCTTCGGCGGGGTTGCTGCCGCTGTATCTGCGGGAGGCGTCATTCAGGTGCTTGCGTCCCTCTACTCGAGCGGGGCGCCCTGGTCGCGGAGGATCGCCGTGACCTTGCCGCTCTCGTCGTTGAAGAACTCCTCGTCGACCTGCTCCCAACCGCCGAGGCTGGCGATCGTGAACTGGCCGGGAACCGCGGGGAACTTGTCCGCGTTCGCGTCGAGGACCGACTTGACGACCGGGCGGTAGCCGTAGTCCGCGAAGATCTGCTGTCCCTCATCGGTGGTGATGAAGTCGAGCAGCGCCTGCGCGCCTTCGGCGTTCTCCGCCTCGGTGGTCAGCGGCACCCGGGTTCTCGATCAGGATCGTCTGCTCGGGAATCACGAACTCGAGCGGGATGTCCTCATCCTGAGCCTGGATCGCCTCGTTCTCGTAGCCGATCAGGACGTCGCCCTTGCCGCTGGCGAACGTCTGGACCGAATCGCGGGCGCTGTCATCGAGGACCGTGGTCTGGTCGAGGATCTGGCCGACGAAATCGAGGGCTTCCTCCGGGGACTTGCCCTGGTTGATCTGCGAGCCGTAGGCGGCCATGATGTTCCACTTCGCGCCGCCCGAGGTCGCCGGGTTGGGGGTGATCACCTCAGCGTCGCTGGAGATGATGTCCTCCCAGGTCTGGATGTTCTTCGGGTTGCCCTCGCGGACCGAAAGCGTGACCACCGAGCTCGAGACGATGCCCTTGGTCGGAGTCTTGTTCCAGTTCGCATCCACGAGACCCGCCTCGACGAGGGCGAGCATGTCGACCTCGAGCGAGAAGTCGACGAGGTCGGCCGGCTGGCCCGCCTCGACGGCTCGGCGCTGGTCGCCGGACGCGCCGAACGAGGTCGAAACCTCGACGCCCTCGCCGCCAGGTGTCTCCTGGAACGCAGGAATGAGGCCCTCTTCGAAAGCCTGCTGCGGCGTCGAATAGGCCACGAGCGCGACTTCTCCGCCGCCATCGCCGCCATCGTCATCACTGCCGCAGGCTGCGATCCCGAGCGTCGCGGCAAGCGCGATCCCCGCGATCCCGAGCTTGGCCACGATCGAGCGCGGCCTCAGCGGCTTGGAGTCATTGAACATGTTTCACAATCCCCTTCTGTCTTTGTTTACTGACTTAGTTGGGAAACAACGGCGGTGACGGTAGCACAAAGACAATCGAAATAGTGGGAAAGGGATCGGGATTGCGGGAATAGCCGGATCGGCACCGCCACAACCGGGATCGAGGGTTGCCTCAGAAGAGGCTGGGCTGGCGGGGCTCGGCCTTCGGCCTCCGCTTCTTGGCCGGCTTCAGCCCGCGGCCGCGGCCGCGGCGCCGGCCGTCGAGTCCCGCCTCGACTTCGGCCTTGTCGTCGGTTCGCAGGTAGGCGCGCCCGTCGTAGAGCCGCTCGTAGCGCTTGACGAGGTCCGGCCTGCTCACGCGCAGCCAGTCCATGAAGACCTCCTTGACGCCGGGCCGCAGGTGCAGCGAGATGCCGCTGATGAAGCTCGCCCCGGCGTCCTCGGCGATGTCAGCGATCTCGGCGACCTGCGCGGGGTCGTCGTTGATCCCCGGCATCAGCGGCGCGATCAGGACCCCGGAGGGGATCCCCGCGGCGTTGAGCTCGGCGACCGCCTCGAGCCGCTTGCGCGGGTGCGGCGTGTGGGGCTCGGTCTCGCGCCAGGCCTTCTCCTCGAGCGTCGGGACCGAGAAGTTGACGCTCGCGTCGGTGACCTCGGCGAGAGCCTTGAAACGCTCGATGTCGCGCAGCGCCAGCGACGACTTGGTCAGCACGGTGGTCGGGTTCGCCTGCTCGGCGAGCGCCGCGAGCATCGGCGGCATCAGCTCGTAGCGGCCCTCGACCCACTGGTAGGGATCGGTGTTGGTCCCGAACGCGACCAGCTCGTGGTTCCACGACGGCCGCGCGAGCTCGGCCCGCAGCAGCTCCGGAACGTTGACCTTGACGACGATCTCGCGCTCGAAGTCCTCGGCGGCGTTGAGGTCGAGGTAGGTATGGGTCGGTCGAGCGAAGCAGTTGTGACTGACGACGCCGTCGGCGATGAAGTCTCCGGTACCTGTGGTGATATCGAAGAGCTCGTGGCGCTTGCCGAGCGGCTCGATGTCAACGACACGGAGACGGGCTTTCGTCTTGATCGCCGTCCCCTCGATCGAGCGCTTGCGCGTGATCGCGGGATCCACCGTGTGGAAGAAGCGGAGCCGTTCGGCCAAGCCGCCGAGGAACCGAACGTGGGTGAGCCCGTTCGCATTGCTTGTTCGGTCAAATGCGACGGTGAATCCAAGGCGTCGCAGACAGTCCGCGGTCCAGTCGATGATTTCCGGATCGCAGTTGCTGATTCGGAGCACACCCTGGCTGTGACAGCCCTCGGCATCGAAGATGCCTGCAAGAAACCCCTTGCGCCAACCATCTGTGGCGATATCAGGCCAGCGAATCGCGTCGCGAACAGCCGCGACCTTGTCGCGAGACGAAGAACGGATGGCCCGCATCTCGTTGTGCGCCCCCGCGGCAGCCAGAAACAGGAACTCGTGGGTCTCGATCTTGAGGTCCTGGAGATACTCCCGCGCTCGCTGCAGAGGTTCGAAGTCCGTCAGTGCGAGCCGAAATCGATGAACATCGCCGTGAGATCGGCCAGGGCGCTCGTACGAGTACGAGCCGACATGGCCATCCCCGCGGATCAACCCGCACAGATACCCGCGGCGATAGTCGCGCGTGTGCTGTGGTTGCCCTGCGAACTTGCCCGTTCCCATCAACTCGCTGTTCAGAGTCAGGTGGGGTCGTTGCATAGGGCCCCATTCGGAACCCACAACGTGCTTCCAACCCCGCTTCGTTAGGAAGCGATGGTCGGCGCTGGCGATCAGTTCGGTGCCGTCCTCGAGGGTGATCCTGTGCCCCTCTTTGATGCTGGTCCAATGCGCGAGCACATCAGTGACCACGTAGCGCCGGTAGGCCCCCTCCTTCACCGTCCCGTAGACCTTGTCTCCGACTCGGAGCTCAGCGATACGCCGAGTGCGACCGCTTGCCAGCAAGACCGGTGTATCGCCTCCCATGCAGTAGGTACATGCGTGCGAGCAGCCCCGATACGGATTGACCGTGTACCGGAACGGCATCCGCGACTTCTCGGGGACCTTGTTGAGGGCGCTCTTGGCGCGGACCTCGTGGAAGCTGACCCCCAGCGCCTCGGGCGCGTCGAAGCGGCGCACGACTCCGGTCGACCCGGCAATGCCCGGCAGCTCGCGCTCCTCGTCATGATCAGCCTTGAGCACTTCCCAGCGCATCGAACACATGTTCGCATAGAGACCCGATGACCCGACCCCCTCTCCACCCCGCCGAGAACCGCGGCTACCGCGAGCTCTACGCCGCGTGCCGGCACCTGCTCGAGCGCTGGCGGCGGTTGGCGGCGGCGATCGACGATACCGGGGCGGCGAAGATCCTCGAGGGGGTGACCGTCTACGTGCGCGAGCTGCTCGACGAGCTCGAGGACGAGACCGCGATCTACGACCTCCACGGGCGCCCGGCGGCCCAGGGCGTCGGCGCGCGGTTCGGCGATGCGCGCTCGCTCGTGATCGACAAATCGCTCGACACCGGGCCCGCGGTGCGGCTCGCGGTCCTCGACATCGAGCACATCGTCACCCTGCTCGCCCACCTCGCGGCGCTGGCCAAGGCGCGCGCCGACTTCGAGCTCGAGGAGTTCTGCGAGGGCTGGGCCAAGCGGCTGCGCCCCCAGGTCAAGGCGGTCCGCGGAGCGGCGATCGAGCTCGGCGGCGACCCCGACCGCGCCGCGCGGCGGCTCGACGACTCCGCCGTCGGGCACGCGATCAACCGCGCCGGCTGGGCGATGGGCACTGTCGGCGAATGGTTCGACCGCCGCGTCGCCGGGTTCCGCGGCGGCGGGAAGGACGACGAAGAGGAGCCGAAGGGCTAGGAGAGCTGCGGGCGGCCCTCGGGCTGGGTCGAGGGCTCGGCGTGGAGCTTGCGCGGGATCCGGCCCGCGAGCCGGGCGCCGCGGCCCCCGTCGACGGCGGCCCGCATCGCGAGCGCCATCCCGACCGGGTCCTCGGCCCGCGAGACCGAGCTCGCGAGCAGCACCGCGTCGCAGCCGATCTCCATCGCCAGCGCCGCGTCGGAGGCGGTTCCGATCCCGGCGTCGAGGATCACCGGGACGCCGGAGCGCTCGACGATGATCTGGACGTTGTAGGGGTTGGCGATCCCCATCCCCGAGCCGATCGGCGAGCCGAGCGGCATGACCGCGGCGCAGCCCGCCTCCTCGAGGCGGCGGGCGAGAATCGGGTCGTCGTTGGTGTAGGGAAGAACGGTGAAGCCGTCGTCGCAGAGCTGCTCGGCGGCGTCGAGGAGCTCGAGGGCGTCCGGGTAGAGGGTCCGGTCGTCGCCGATCACCTCGAGCTTGATCCAGTCGGTCTCGAACGCCTCGCGGGCGAGCTTCGCGGTGCGGACGGCGTCGCGGGCCGTGTAGCAGCCGGCGGTGTTGGGCAGCGCGAACAGGTCGAGGCTGCGGATCAGCTCGAGCACCCCGCCCTCGGCGCCGGCCTCGATCCGCCGCAGCGCGACGGTGACGATCTCGGTTCCCGACGCCCGCAGTGCCTGCTCCATCGACTCGAGCGAGCGGAAGCCGCCGCTGCCGACGATCAGTCGTGAGCCCCACTCGCGTCCGCCGAGCGCGAGGCGATCCTCGGGGTCCTCGGCGCCGCCCTGGATCGCGGCGACGACCTCGACGCTCTGGCCCTCGGCGATCACCGTCTCGTCCCACGAGCCTTTCGGGATCACGGTCCCGTCGAGCGCCACCGCGAGGCCGGCGGTGCCCTCGGCCCCGGACGCCGCGACCGCCTCGGCGATCGTCGCCCCTGGGCCGAGCTCGACCGCATCGCCGTTGAGCTCGACCTTCATCGCAGCGCCGGCTCCGCGGTCAGGGTCGCGACCACCGATTCGGCGGTCGCCGGGGCGAGCAGGATCCCGTTTCGGTAGTGGCCGGTCGCGAGCACGAGGCCCTCGATCGCGCCGGGGCCGACCAGCGGCGCGTTGTCGGCCGTTCCGGGGCGCAGGCCCGCGCGCGCATCGAGCAGCTCGAGCTCGGCGATCTCGGGCAGCGCGCGGTAGGCCTCGCGGAGCAGCTCGTGGACGCCGCCCGCGGTGACGGTGGTGTCGAAGCCGCGCTCCTCGACCGTGGCTCCGATCACGAGCCGGCCGTCATCGCGCGGCAGCGCGTAGAAGCGCTCGCCGGCGACGATCCGCTCGCAGACCGGGCTCGAGGGCGACCCGCGGAGGGTGAGGATCTGGCCCTTGACCGGGCGCACCGGCGGCCGCGCCGCATCGGGCAGCCAGTCGAGCGCTCCCGACCAGGCGCCGGCGGCGATCACGACCTTCTCGGCGGAGTAGGCGCGGCCGGTCCGGTCGCGGACCCCGGCGACGCGCTCGCCGTCGAGCTCGAGCCCGGCGGCCTCGCAGCCCTCGATCAGCTCCCCGCCCGCGGCTCGCAACGCCGCGACCAGCGCCGCGACCAGCGATCCGGGGTCGACCGCGGCCTCCTCGGGGGCGTGGAGCCCACCCGCCAGCGCAGGGGCGAGCCCCGGCTCCAGCTCGCGGCACTCGCGCGGGCGCAGCCACTCGGAGTCGAGGCCGAGCGACTCGTGGAGCCCCAGGCGGCGGCGAAGCTCCTCAGCCTCGTCGCGGTCGAGCGCGACGTGGAGGGCACCGGTGCGCCGGTATCCGGCGTCGCTCCCGGTCCCGTCGGCGAGCTCGGCGGCGAACCCGGGCCAGGCGCGGGCCGATTCGAGCGCGAGCTCGAGCAGCTTCTCCTCGCCCCAGGTCGCCTCGCCGACCGGCGCCAGCATCCCCGCCGCGACACCGGTCGCCCCGGCTCCGGCGGCGTCGCGCTCGAGAACGCAGACGCGCAGGCCGCGGAGCGCCGCGCGCCAGGCGCAGGCGAGGCCGATCACGCCGGCGCCGACGATCAGCGCGTCGTAGGGCGTGTCGTGTGCGTTGGGATTTCCGTTTGAGGCGGGCACCGTCTCCTTCCTCTTTCCGGCGGCGGTGCGCTCCAACCATTCCCTGCGCCGGCATTACCCGGATCAGGTTCATACGGTCGGCGGCACCAGCCGCCCTCTCAGCCCTCACCGCGAACGACCGCGAAATGGGCTCCCGTTCTGTACCCCTGATCGTACTCCGCTGGCTCGCTCGGTCTAGGCTTGGCGCGATGAGCGTCGATCCCGTCCACGAGCCGCGTGTCGCGCCCCCCGAGGGGATCGGGGCGCTGCGCCGCCAGCGGCTCGAATGGGCGCGGCTCTACTTCGTCTGCGACGCCCGGCCGGGCGGCGACGACCCCGAGCCGCTGCTGCGCGCGGCGCTCGCCGGCGGCGCCGGGATCGTCCAGCTGCGCGACAAGCAGGCCGAGGGCGAGCTCCTGCGGGCCGCCGCGCAGACCTTCCGCCGCGTCGCCGACGACTACTCGGCGCCGTTGATCGTCAACGACGACCCGCGGCTCGCGCTCGAGCTCGGCGCCGACGGGGTCCACCTCGGCCAGGACGACGCGGACCCGGGAGAGGCCCGCGAGCTGCTCGGGCCCGAGGCGCTGATCGGGCTCTCGACCCATTCGCGCGAGCAGATCGAAGCGGCGGCGAGCAAGCCGGTCGACTACATCAGCGTCGGTCCGGTCTGGGAGACGCCGACCAAGCAGGGACGCCCCGCGGTCAGCCTCGAGCTGGTCGAGCACGCCGCCGCGAACTCGGAGCTGCCCTTCTTCGCGATCGGCGGGATCGACCCCTCGAACGCGGCGCAGGTCGCCGCCGCCGGCGCCGAGCGGATCTGCGTCGTGCGCGCGATCCGCGACGCCCCCGACCCACGGGTCGCCGCGAGCGACCTGCGCGGCGCCGTCGATCCCGACGCGCGAGGGAGTGCGGGATGAGCGGAGCCCGGGAACGGCGGCGCGAGGAGCGGCGCAAGCGCAAGCTGCGGACCGCCGAGCGACAGGCCGAGCTCTCCTCGCGCAGCGAGGCCCGCAACGAGCAGGCCCGCGAGGCGCTCGATCCGCTGCCCGAGGGCGAGCGCCCGCGCGTGGTCACGATCGGCGCCGTCGTCTCGGGTCTGATCGCGCTCTCGATCATCGGCGCCTACGCCTTCGGAGCCGAGGTCGACGGGGAAAAGCCGAAGTTCGTCCAGGTGCTGGCGCCGACGCTGCTGATGGGGCTGATGTCGTGGGGGATGTGGCGGGCGCGCTACTGGGCCGTGCTCGGCTTCCAGGTCGTGCTCCTGTTCCTGATCCTCGGCGCGGCGGTCGGCCTCGTCCAGGCCGTCGACGTCTGGCAGGTCCTCGGGCGCCTGTTCATCCTCGTCGTCTCCGGAGCCGGGTTCTTCTACATGGTCAAGGCGCTGGCCCGGATCCAGATGCCGAAGCCGCCCGGCTCGCCCTGACCCGCACGCCCTAGCGGCGCTTGCCGCCGACCCGGACCATCGCGATCCCCGCCGCCAGCGCCCAGAGGTAGACCGCGACCGGGACGAAGACCGCCCACTCGCCCTCGAGCGACAGCGCACCGCTCGAGCCGACGTAGGCCATTCCCGCGAGCACGTGGAGGGCCGCGACGGCGACCGAGGCCCAGGCGAGCCAGGCCGGGAGCCTTCCGGTGGAGATGATCGAGACGGCGTAGAGCGCGAACGAGACGACGACGGCGACGCTCGAGATCGCGAACGTCGCCCAGGCGAAGTCGGCGAGCAGCTGGACGGTCTCGGGGCTCGCGGTCTCGACCCGGTAGGCCGCGGCGATGAAGCCCGCGAACCCGGTCGTGAAGATCGCGATCGAGACCAGCGCGACGCCGAGCCCGAGCCGGCTCCAATCGTCGGCCAGCCGCGCCCGCATCCCGACCGCGAGGACCGCGAACAGCGCCGAGCCGAGCGAATTCATCAGCACGCCGGCGAGGATCCCGCCGCGGTTGTCGGCGATGAAGTCGGCGACCGCCTGAGGCGAGGCGTCCGAGTCCGGGTAGTCGGCGAGCGGCATCACCGCTCCGGAGGCGGCGAACATGATCGCGGTCACGATCCCCGCGATTCCGGCCCACTGGTTGGCGTGCAGCTTGCCGAGCTTGCCCACGATCGCCTCCTCCGTCGAATTGGCCCGCCGAGGCGATCGTATACAGTCGAAATCATGGCGGCATACGACGTGATCGTGGTCGGTGGCGGCCCCGGCGGCTATGTCGCCGCGATCCGCGCCGCCCAGCTCGGCCAGAAGACGGCCGTGGTCGAGAAGGACAAGCCCGGAGGGCGCTGCCTCAACTACGCCTGCATCCCGGCGAAGACCGTCCTCCACAGCGCCGAGGTCTACGACGAGGCCGCGAACCACGCCTCCGAGCTCGGCGTCGTGATCAAGGGCGCGTCGATCGACTGGGACGCGGTCCAGAAGCGCCGCGACAAGGTCTCGCAGACGCTCGCCGGCGGGGTCAAGATGCTCTGGGAGAAGAACAAGGTCGACTTCCTCGAGGGCGAGGCCTCGCTCGCCGGCGGCGGCAAGGTCAAGGTCGGCTCCGAGGAGCACGAGGGGAAGGCGATCGTGCTCGCGACCGGGTCGGTCGAGATGGCGATCCCCGGGGTCGACTTCGGCGACCGCGTACTCGATACGTGGGGCGCGTGGTCGCTGAAGGAGATGCCGAAGAAGCTCGCGGTGGTCGGCGCCGGCGCTTCGGGAGCCGAGATCGCCTCCGCCTACGGGCGATTCGGGGTCGAGGTGACGCTGATCGAGATGCTCGACCAGCTGCTCCCCGCCGAGGACCCCGACATGGCGCGCGTCGTCGAGCGCGCGTTCAAGAAGCAGAACATCAACTTGCTCAAGGGGACCAAGGTCGAGGAGGTCAAAACGCTCAAGAACTCGGTCAAGATCAAGGCCGGGAGCGAGGACCTCGAGGTCGACTACATGGCGATCGCCGGCGGACGGCGGCCCGACACCGAGGCGCTCAACCTCGACGCGGCCGGGGTCAAGACCGAGGACGACGGCAAGATCGCCGTCGACGAGTACCAGCGGACCTCCGCCGACGGGGTCTACGCGATCGGCGACCTGGTTCGCGGGGCGGCGCTCGCCCACAAGGCATCCGAGGAGGGCGTCGTCGCGGTCGAGCACGCCGCCGGACAGGACACGCACCCGGTCGACATCGAGCACATCCCCAGCGCGACCTTCTGCCACCCGCAGGTCGCGAGCGTCGGGATGACCGAGCCCCAGGCCAAGGAGAGCGGCCGCGAGATCAAGGTCGGCAAGTTCAAGCTCGGGGCGATCGGCGCCGGGACCGTCTACGACGACAACCAGGGGATGATCAAGATCGTCGGCGACCCCGAGTACGGCGAGATCCTCGGCGCCCACATCGTCGGCAACACCGCCTGCGACATGATCGCCGAGTTCGTCGACGTGATCGAGCTCGAGGGCGGCTACCAGGAGCTGGCGCGGATCGTGCACCCCCACCCGACGATCTCCGAAGCGGTGCTCGACGCCGCGCGGGCGGTCGACGGCTGGGCGACTCACGGGTAGTCCCTGTTGGGTTCGCGGGCGACGTTCTTCTACGACTTCTCGTCTCCGTACTCGTATCTCGCCGCCGAGCGGATCAGCGGGCTGTTCTCCGAGGCCGGCGCCGAGCAGCCCGAGTGGCAGCCGATCTCATTCGGGCACCTGATCCAGGCGATCGACAAGCGGCCGTGGTCGCTGCAGCCCGGCGGTCCGAACCCGGACGACCTCGAGGAGATCCGGCGGCGCGCCGCCGAGCGCGGGCTTCCCGAGGTGCTCTACGCCGAAGGCTGGCCCGACCGCAACTACAGCCTGACGCCGCTGCGGGCGGCGGTCTTCGCCAAGCAGTCGGGACGGGTCGTCTCGTTCTCGCTCGCCGCCTTCCGCCAGAGCTTCGCCGGCGGGCGCGACCTGAGCGAGCTCGACAACGTCCTGATCGCCGCCGCGGCCTGCGAGCTGCACCCAAACGCGATCGTCAAGGGGATCGAGACCGCCTCGGTCAAGGAGAAGCTCAAGCTCGCAACAGAGGACGCGATCGGGCGCGGCGTGACGGGGATCCCGACGCTCGCGGTCGGCGACGAGCTGTTCTGGGGGGACGATCAGCTGGAAGCCGCCGCGGAGGCAGCGGTAGGCTGACGACGTGCCGGCCAAGCAGACTGAGGAGAAGCCGAAGACTGCGAAGAAGGGTGCGGCCTCGGCCGCGGACGGTAAGCCCGAGGGCGTCGAGAGCAAGCGGGTCAAGCTGCCCGGCAAGAAGGCCTGTCTCGAGCTGCTGAGCCAGATGGCGCTGATCCGCCGCTTCGAGGAAGAGGCGGGACGCCAGTACCAGAAGGCGAAGGCGGGAGGGTTTCTTCACCTCGCGGTCGGTGAGGAGGCGACGATCGTCGGCACCGTCGCGGCGATGGAGAAGCAGGACTACCTGATCGGGACCTACCGCACCCACGGGCACGCGATCGCGCGCGGGACCGACCCGAAGAACGTGATGGCCGAGCTCTTCGGCCGGGTCGACGGGACCTCGGGCGGGCGCGGCGGCTCGATGCACATCTTCGACCTCGAGAACCGGTTCATGGGCGGCTACGGGATCGTCGGCGGCAACCTGCCGCTCGCGGCCGGCTTCGGGCTCTCCTCCGACTACCTCGGCGAGGACTCGGTCACCGTCTGCATGTTCGGCGACGGCGCCACGAACACGGGCAACTTCGGCGAGACGATGAACCTGTCGGCGCTCTGGAGCCTGCCGGTGGTGTTCATGGTCGAGAACAACCTCTACGGGATGGGGACCTCGATCGAGCGCCACTCGGCTGTCACCGACCTCTCGCGCAAGGCCGAGGGGCTCGGGGTGCCGGGCGAGCGGATCGACGGGATGGACGTGCTCGCGGTCCGCGAGTGCGTCGCCGAGCACATCCGTGCCGCCCGCGACGACCGCCAGCCGACGCTGATCGAGGCCTTCACCTACCGCTTCCGCGGCCACTCGGCGGCCGACCCCGAGGTCTACCGCGAGAAGGAGGAGGTCGAGGAGTGGCGCGAGAAGGACCCGATCGAGCTCTTCGCCAAGCGCTGCATCGACGAGGACAAGCTCTCGGAGTCCGAGCTCGAGAAGATCCGCGCCGAGGCCGACGAGACCGTCACCGAGGCGGTCGCGTTCGCCGACGCCTCCCCCGAGCCCGAGCTCGACTCGCTCTACGACAATCTTTACGTCGGCAGCGAGAACCTGCCCGGCTGGTACGCGGTCGACGAGCGAACCCCCGACCCGCACCCGGGCGAGGAGGAGCGCGACGCGTCGAAGCGCTCGCAGGAGCTGGCGAAGAAGGGCGCCGCCTACGCCAGCCCCGGCACCCGCCACAGCGGCGAGGACGTCGACGAGGAAGCGCCGCCGGAGGGCGCCGCCTAGTGGCGACGATGCGGATGCGCGAGGCGCTCAACGCGGCCCTGCGCGAGGAGATGGAGCGCGACGAGAAGGTGCTGATCATGGGCGAGGACGTCGCCGTCTTCCAGGGCGCGTTCAAGGTCACCGAGGGATTGCTCGACGAGTTCGGCGAGAAGCGGGTCCGCGACACGCCGATCTCCGAGAACACGATCGTCGGCATGGGCGTCGGTGCGGCGATGACCGGGCTGCGGCCCGTGGTCGAGATCATGACCGTCAACTTCTCGCTGCTCGCCTTCGACCAGATCGTCAACCACGCCGCGGCGATCCCGTACATGTTCAACGGCGCGGTCCGGGTGCCGCTCGTGATCCGGATGCCGGGCGGCGGCGGGCACCAGCTCGGGCCGACCCACTCGCACAGCCTCGAGGCGATGTTCCTCCAGATCCCGGGGATCCTCGTCGCCTGCCCCTCGACCCCGGCCGACGGCAAGGCGCTGCTCAAGACCGCGATCCGCGACGACAACCCGGTGATCTTCATCGAGCACGAGACGCTCTACGGCGCCCGCGGCGAGGTCTCCGACAACGGGGACGGTGACGGCGAGCTGCTGCCGTTCGGCCAGGCGGCGGTCCGCCGCGAGGGCTCCGACGTGACGATCGTCGGGGTCCTGAAGATGGCCCACGAGGCCGAGAAGGCGGCCCAGGAGCTCGCCAACGAGCACGGAGTCGAAGCCGAGGTGATCGACCCGCGGACGCTGCGCCCGCTCGACCTCGAGACGATCCTGGCCTCGGTCCGCAAGACCAACCGTGCGGTGGTCGTCGAGGAGGGCTGGCCGCACGGCGGGGTCGGCGCCAACCTGGCGGCGCTGATCTCCGCCCAGGCCTTCGACTACCTCGACGCGCCGGTCCAGCGGGTGACCGGCGCCGACGTGCCGATGCCGTACTCGAAGCGCCTCGAGCAGGCCGCTATCCCGCACGCCGAGCACATCACGAGCGCCGCGCTTGCGTCGCTCGAGGGGAGCATCTGATGCCCGACGTCGTCATGCCCCGCCTTTCGGACTCGATGGAGGAGGGGACGATCCTCAAGTGGATGAAGTCGGTCGGCGACGAGGTCGCGGTCGGCGACGAGTTGGTCGAGATCGAGACCGACAAGGCGAACATGGTCTACGAGGCCCCCGACGCCGGGACGCTGTCGGAGATCATCGCCGAGGAGGGGGCGACGCTGCCGATCGGCGAAGTCATTGCACGGGTCGGTGAAGGGTCGGAAGCGCCCGGGGGCGGCGAGGGTGGAGACAGCACCGGGTCAGACGCGGCGCCGAGCGGCGAGCAGGGCTCGAACGGGAGCGACGCCGCCACTTCCCCGGATGCGGCCCCCGCCCCCACCGCCACATCCGCGCCGGAGCCCGAACCGCACCCGCACCCGCCGCCCCCGCCGCCTGGCAGCCGACGGTGAGCGGGTCAAGGCGAGCCCGATCGCGCGGCGGATCGCGAAGGACAAGGGGCTCGATCTCAACGGGCTCAGCGGTTCGGGCCCGGGGGGCAGGATCGTCAAGGCGGACGTCGAGAAGGCGTCTGAGGGCGGCGTCGCGGCGCCGGCGGCGCCGGCGGCCTCGCCGGCCTCGCCCGACCCCGGGCGCCAAGGAGAAGCCCGAGACCGCGAAGGGACAGACCGAGGTCGTCGAGCTGACCAAGCTCCAGCAGACGGTCGCCCGGCGGATGGCCGAGTCGAAGGCGACCGCGCCGCACTTCTACCTCCAGGCGGAGATCGACATGACGAGCGCCGTCATGGCGCGCAAACGGCTCAAGGAGTCGGCGAAAGCGGCCCCCGGACGCGAAGCGGAGGAGGCCGCGTTGAATGTGGTCCCGACGTTCAACGACATGATCGTCAAGGCCTGCGCGATCGCGCTGCGCGAGTTCCCGCGCGCCAACGGCGCCTACCGCGACGGCAAGATCGAGCTCTACTCGCGTGTCAACGTCGGGGTCGCCGTCGCCGCCCAGGACGCGCTCGTCGTCCCGACGGTGTTCGACGCCGACCTCAAGGGGCTGCGGCAGATCTCGACCGAGACCAAGGCGCTCGCCGCCCGCGTCCGCGACGGCTCGATCACCCCGCCGGAGCTCTCGGGCGGGACGTTCACGGTCTCCAACCTCGGGATGTACGGCGTCTCCAACTTCAGCGCGATCATCAACTCGCCCCAGGCGGGGATCCTCTCGATCGGCGAGCTCAAGGCGAAGCCCGTGGTCGCCGAGGACGGCTCGTTCGAGGCCCGGCAGCTGATGGGCGTGACGCTCGTCTGCGACCACCGGATCCTCTACGGAGCCGACGGGGCCGAGTTCCTGGCCCGGGTCCGGGCGCTGCTCGAAGTGCCGCTCGGGTTGGCGCTCTAGCCGCGTGGACCGGCAGCGGCTCGCGGATTGGCTGGCGGGCTACGAACGCGCCTGGCGGACCGAGGGAACCAAGCCGCTGGCCGAGCTCTTCGCTCCCGACGCCGTCTACTCGACCGGGCCCTACGAGAAGCCGCATCGCGGGCTCGAGGCGATCGCGGCGATGTGGGAGGCGGAGCGCATCGACGCCGACGAGGACTTCGAGATCGAGAGCGAGATCGTCGCGGCGGAAGGTGGGGTCGGCGTGGTCAGGGTCAAGGTCGATTACGGGCCGCCGAAGTCCCAGCAGTACCGCGATCTCTGGGTGGTCGAGCTCGGCCCCGACGGGCTCTGCACGAGCTTCGAGGAGTGGCCGTTCTGGCCGCCTGGGACGAACGGGGCGCCGGCGGGAGGCGGCGACCGGTGACGGCGCCCCGGCGGTGGGACAATGCAGGCATGGATCAGATCTGGGTCGTCCGCGCCGGCCAGGTGCCCTACCTGGAAGCGGTCGCGGCGCAGAAGCGGATCGAGGCAGCCCGCCACGCGGGCGAGGTGCCCGACGTGCTGCTGCTGCTCGAACATCCGCCCGTCTATACCAAGGGCCGGCGCACGGATCCCGCCGAGCTGCCGATGGGCGAGAGCTGGTACTCGATGCAGGGGATCGAGGTCGCCGAGACCGACCGCGGCGGGCGCGTCACCTACCACGGCCCCGGCCAGCTCGTCGGCTATCCGATCGTCAGACTCGGCCCCTACGGCGACGACGTCCACCGCTTCGTGCGCGGGATCGAGCGGACGATGATCGAGACCCTCGCATCCGAGGAGATCGAGGCGCAGACGATCGAAGGGCTGACGGGGGTCTGGACCGCGGGCGATGCTCCCCCGGACGGGTCGGCAGAAAAGATCGGCTCGATCGGGATCCACGTCGGCCGCGGGATCACGACCCACGGGCTGGCGATCAACGTCAACAACGACCTCCAGCCGTTCGAGTGGATCGTCCCCTGCGGGATCGACGGGGTGAGGATGACATCGGTCTGCCGCGAGCTCGGCGCCCAGCGCGACCTCGAGGCCGTGATCGGCGCGCTCGCGGGCCGCTACGCGGAGATCTTCGAGCGCGAGCCGGTCGCGGTCGAGCCCGCAGCGCTGGCCGATCGCGTCCCGGGGCTGGAATCGCTGCTTCCCCGCGAGCCCGCCGCGCTACGGTAATCGCGATGGCCGAGCGCCTACACGTCACCCGCTCGCGCGCCAAGCCCGGCGGCTCGGCGGTCGAGGACGGCGTCGTGCCGTTCCGGGGCGAGCGCAAGCCCCCGTGGCTCAAGGTGCCGGCGCCCGGCGGGCCGACCTACCGGCGGCTCAAGGGGATGATGGCCGAGCAGAACCTGAACACGGTCTGCGAGGAGGCCAACTGCCCCAACGTCGGCGAGTGCTGGGAGCGCGGCACGGCGACGTTCATGATCCTCGGCGACGTCTGCACGCGGCGCTGCGGGTTCTGCAACGTCCAGACCGGCAAGCCGACCTGGAACGACCCGCTCGAGCCGCTGCGGGTCGCGAACTCGGTCAAGCGGATGGGGCTGACCCATGCCGTGATCACCTCGGTCGACCGCGACGACCTCCCCGACTACGGCGCCGGCGCCTTCGTCGGCGTGATCCGCTCGATCCGCAAGCTCGCCCCGGGCTGCAAGGTCGAGGTCCTGACGCCCGACTTCCGCGGCCAGGAGATGCCGCTCGCGAAGGTCATCAACGAGCGGCCCGACGTCTTCAACCACAACGTCGAGACCGTCCCCCGGCTCTATCCCTATGCGCGCAGGGGTTCGGAGTTCGCGCGCTCCGCCCGTGTTCTGCGGATGGCGAAGGAGATGGGCGGCGCCGAGGTGCTGACCAAGTCGGGGCTGATGGTCGGCCTCGGAGAGGACCACGAGGAGATGGTCGAGGCGTTCGGGATCCTGCGCGAGCACGGGGTCCAGATCCTGACCGTGGGCCAGTACCTGCGCCCGACCGAGAACCACCTGCCGGTCGCGCGCTACTGGCACCCCGAGGAGTTCGAGGCGCTCGAGAAGGCGGCCTACGAGCTCGGGTTCGAGTCGGTGGCCGCGGGGCCGCTCGTGCGCAGCTCCTACCACGCGGACGAGACCGCGAGGCAGGCGGCCGGTGGAAGCGTCGAAGCCGCCGGCTGAGGCGAGCGCACAGGACGCTTCCGCGGCGAGGACGCGGACGATCGACTTCCCGCTCGAGCGGCTGCCCGAGATCGACGAGCACGGGACCCTGATCCACGCGCCGCCCGAGCGCGTCTGGGAGGCGATGCTCGCGGTCCTGCCGCGCTCGTTCTCCGGCCGGCTGACGGGCCGCGTCGCCGTGAGGCTCGGCTGCGAGGAGACCGAGCTGCGCGGCGAGCCGGGGACGATCGGCTCGACCCTGCCGGGGTTCATCTGCGCGCGCTCGGTCGAGCCGGCGATGCTGGCGCTCGAGGGCCAGCACCGCTTCTCGCGCTACGCGCTGCTGTTCAGGCTCGAGCCGACCAAGGACAACAAGACTCTGCTGCGCGCCGAGACGCGGGCGCTGTTCCCCGGTTGGAAGGGCCGGATCTACAAGACGCTGGTTGTCGGGACCCGCGGCCACGTCCTCGCCGTCAACTCGATCCTGCGCGGGATCCGCAAGCGGGCCGAGAAGTCTTAGGGCACCGCGGGCGTGAGTAGGGTTCGCGCCCGTGATCCCGCTCAAGGACAACATCCCGACCGGCCGCTTCCCGGTCGTCACGGTGGCGCTGATCGCGATCTGCGTCGCCGTCTTCGCCTGGCAGCTGAGCTTCTCGGGCAGCGTCTCCGAGCAGCCGGACCCGGGGCTCAAGACCCTCGGGCTCAGCGAGCGCGACGTGAACTCGATCGAGTACGGCGCGATCCCCTACCGGATCCTCAACCCGGGCGAGGAGTGCGCGGCCGGGGTCGAGGAGACCGACAGCGGGCCCGAGGCCGGCGTCGTCTGCGAGGGGACCGCCGACTACCGCGAGGCCGAGCGCCTTGCCGCCGAGAGCCCGGAGACGACGCCGCTTGTTCCGCTCGACGACGCGCCTTGGCTGCTGACCGTGCTGCTCTCGATGTTCATGCACGGCGGGCTGCTCCACATCGCCTTCAACATGCTCTTTCTCTGGGTCTTCGGGAACAACGTCGAGGAAGCGATGGGGCGGTTGAAGTTCCTGGGCTTCTACCTCGCGGCGGGGGTCGCCGCGGTCTACGCGCAGGCGGCGATCGACCCGGGATCGACCGTTCCGACGATCGGCGCCAGCGGCGCGGTGGCGGGGGTGCTCGGCGCCTACGCGCTCCTGCACCCGCGGGCGAAGGTGCTGACGCTGGTCTTCATCATCTTCTTCGTCACCCTGATCGAGATCCCGGCGATGGTGATGCTCGGGATCTGGTTCGTGCTCCAGTTCCTGCCCGCGATCGGCCAGGTCGCTACGCCGGAGGTCGGCGGCGGCGGAGGGGTCGCCTACTTCGCGCACGTCGGCGGCTTTGTCTTCGGGCTGCTCGCTGTAAGGCTGCTGGTCAGGGGCGAGCGGTGGCGGATCGCGCGGGCGGCGGGCTGATGGACCGGGACCTGAGAACCGCGCTGCTCGCCGCCGGGCTGATCTTCTGCGGCGGCTTCGGGGCGATGACCGTCTACGTCGCCGCCGACTCCGGGGTCGACATCCTGACCCTGAGCGCGCTGCTGATCGTGGTGATGATCGCCACCGGGTTGATCGGGGCGATCCGCAACCCGCCGCCGGATGATTAGGACGCTTGCGGTCATTGCCGCCTCGGCGGCGCTCGTCTTCGTCGCCGTATGGGCCGTGATCCTGTGGCCGGAGCGCGACGACGGGTCCGACGCCCCGGCGGCCGAGAAGGCGGTCCCGGATGCGCCGGCGTCCGACCCCCAGCCCTCATTGCCGGCCGAGCCGAGCCCGGCAGCGGCCGAGGTGCCGGTCTCGCCGCCGCTCGAGCCGGTCGCGGCGGCGAGCGGGACGGTCGAGGTCGACTTCAAGAAGCCGCCGCCCGAGGCCGGGCTGCTGTTCGACGTCGAGAGCGGCGAGGTGCTCTGGGCGCGCAATCCCGAGCAGCGGCTGCCGATCGCGAGCCTGACCAAGATGATGACCGGGCTGATGATCGCCGAGACCCACCTGCCCAAAGAGAAGGTGATGATCTCGGCGAAGGCCGGCGGGGCGCCGGGCTCGGGGATCGGGCTGCTGCCGAAGGGCAAGCGGGTCCCTCTGCGGCCGCTGCTCGTCGGGTTGTTCCTCGTATCCGGCAACGACGCCGCGGTCGCGCTCGCCGAGCACGACGCCGGGACCGCGCCGGCTTTCGTGACCCGAATGAACCAGCGCGCGGCGGAGCTCGGGCTCGACTGCACGCACTTCACAACCCCGAACGGGCTGCGCGACAAGGGCAACTACGCGTGCCCGGCCGACCTCGCCGAGCTCGCGCGGCTCGATCTCGCCAATCCCACCGTGAAGAAGATCGTCGCCAGCGACGGCGCCTCGCTGCCATTCCCGATCAAGGGCGGCAAGCTCCACCTCGCCAACAACAACCCGTTCATCCTCAAGGGGACGCCGGGGATCACCGGCCTCAAGACCGGCTACACCTCGCGCGCCGGGCGCTGCTACGTGATCACGGCGCGGCGCGGAGGGCGCCACCTCGGCGTCGTCCTGCTCGACACGCCGGATCCGCTGCGCCAGGTTCCGCAGCTGCTCGAGGCGGGGTTCGCCGCACAACCGGCTGCCGGCCCGGGATGAGCGGAATGCGGTGACGCCCGAGGGGATGCGCTCGTGTTGCCTCGGGCTCGACGGCGCCGACGAAACGTTTCCGTTCACCCCCGAGACCTCGGTGTTCAAGGTCGCGGGCAAGATCTTCGCGATCTCGTCGCTCGAGTCGGAGCCGCTCAAGGTCAGCGTCAAATGCGACCCCGAGCTGGCCGAGACGCTGCGCGCGAGCTACGAGTCGGTGGTGCCCGGCTACCACCTCAACAAGCGCCACTGGATCACGATCACTCTCAACGCCGAGGTCGAGGACGAGGAGGTCCGCGGGCTGATCGAGGACAGCTACGACCTCGTCAAGCCCGCGGCCTGACCGCTACGGGATCGCGATCTCGTTGCCGACCTCGCGCGCCTTCTGGCAGACGACGACGCGGCGCTTCGAGACCCTGACCTGGAAGCTCGCGACCCCCGCCTGGTAGAGGTAGCCCTTCTGGGGCTCGACCGTGAACGAGTACGCGCCGTCCGGGGTGCTCGTGGTCCGCAGCGTCTTGACCTCCGCCGCGTTGGGATCGTCAGAACGGGCCTTCAGCCTGACCTCGCGGCCGCCGATGCAGGCGGCGTGGTTGGCGATGATCGTGCCGGTGAAGCTGTCGGGGCCGGTCGCGTTCTGGGTCCACGTCGTCGAGGTCGTGAAGGTGACCTCGCTGAACTTGACCTTCGGCTTCTTCTTCTTCGCGTCGGCCGCGCCGCCGATCGACAGCGCGACGATCAGCGTCAAGCATGCAGCGAAAAGGATCCTGGTTCGCATCCGTGTACCCCCATGGTCGATTGACTGGCTCGCGGCAGGCTACGCGTCCGGCCCGCCGATGCGCGTGAGGCGCGTCACGCGGAGCGAGATGGAGCCAGCCGGGCTCGAACCGGCGACCTCGTCGGTGCAAGCGACGCGCTCTTCCAACTGAGCTATGGCCCCTCGGGCACGAGGATACGCCCCGGCGGCGGTGTGAGAGACTGGCGCCAGGGCAGCCACTAAGGAGGCGAGATGGCGACGACGAAGGCCAAAGAAGCTGAGGGCGGGACCGGCGCCGCCGACACCGATCGCTCCCCCGAGGCCGTAGAGCGCGAGAAGGAAGCGGCCGCCGCGGGTAGCGGTACGAAGCCCGGCCGGCGCGCCGAGGTCTCGAACCTCGACATCGTCCGCCACTACTTCGACCACGCCGTCGAGCACCTGCAACTCCCCGACGACCTGCGCCCCGTCTTCTGGAGCCCCTACCGCGAGGTCACGGTCCAGATCCCGGTCAAGCTCTCAGACGGGCAGACCCACGTCTTCTCCGGCTACCGGATCCAGCACAACGGCGCCCGCGGGCCCTACAAGGGCGGCGTCCGCTTCCACCCCGAGGTCGACATCGACGAGGTCCGCGCGCTGGCCTCGCTGATGACCTGGAAGACGGCGGTCGCCGGGATCCCCTACGGCGGCGCCAAGGGCGGCGTCAACTGCCCCGCGACCGAGCTCGAGAGCTCCGAGTTGCAGACGATCACGCGCTCGTTCATGGACAAGATCGAGAAGGTTCTCGGGCCGACCCGCGACATCCCCGCCCCCGACGTCAACACCAACGCCCAGACGATGGCCTGGATGATGGACGAGTACGGAAAGCTCCACGGCCACACGCCGGCGATCTGCACCGGCAAGCCGATCGAGCTCGAGGGCTCCTACGGCCGCGAGGCGGCGACCGGCCGCGGCTGCGTGTTCATGTTCCGCGAGGCGGCGCCCCAGATCGGGCTCAACCCGGCCGAGACCACGTTCGTGGTCCAGGGCTACGGCAACGTCGGCTCGTGGGCGGCGCGGATCATGCAGCAGCTCGGCTGCAAGATGATCGGAGTCTCAGACGCGAACGGCGCGATCCGCAGCGACGAGGGGATCGACGCCGAGGAGCTCGCCGCCTTCGTCACCACCGGCGGGCTGATCACCGATTTCGAGGGCGCCGAGAAGATCCCCGCCGAAGACCTGCTCGCGATCGAGTGCGACGTCCTGATCCCGGCGGCGCTCGGCGGGATGATCCACGAGGGCAACGCCGACCAGATCAACTGCCGGATGCTGATCGAGGGCGCCAACAGCCCCACGACCCCCGCCGCCGACGCGATCCTCCACGAGAAGGGCGTCCACGTAATCCCCGACGTGATGGCCAACGCCGGCGGCGTCGTCTGCTCCTACTTCGAGTGGGTCCAGAACCTGCAGCACTTCCGCTGGACCGAGCGTGAGGTCAACGACAAGCTCGGGACGGTCATGCGGCGCGCCTACCGCGAGGTCTCGGGGCGCGGCAAGGAGGAGAAGCTGCCGTTGCGCCACGCGGCATACCTGGTCGGGATCGAGCGCGTCGTCGAGGCCGCCCGCATCCGCGGATACGTCTAGTCGTCGAAGTCGAAGTCCTTGGGCGGCTTCTGCTCGAACCAGAGGTCCTCGTCCTCGGGCTTCTCGGATAGGAACTCCGGCGTCTCCTCGAGCAGGTCCTCGCCCTCTTTCTTCTCGGAGGACTCGGGTTTGGGCTCGGGCTCGCCCGGTTCGTCCTCGAGCGGCGGCTCCTCGGGCGCCTGTTCGGGCTCCTTCTCTGCCGGCCGCGCCTCGTCGAGCGGGCGCTCCTCGAACGGGTCGTCCTCCTCGGGCACCGGCTCGCGATCGAGGTCAGGGAGCTCGTAGGGCTGGGTGGCGTCGCTCGCCGGCTCGGGCTCGGGCTCGGGCTCGGCGAAGAGCGCGTCGCTCTCCTCGGTGTCGGCGGTGACCGCTCCGGGCCCAACGTCCTCGACCGGCGGTTCGGGCGGAAGCGGCTGCTCCTCGGCGGGGCCGAGGTCGGCGAACGCGTCGTCGGGCCCTGCCTCCTCGACCTCATCTTCGAGCTCGTCCGCTGGTGGCTCGGGCTCGGAAGTGGGCGGCTTGGGCTCGACCGCCGGCTCGGCGGGGGCGTCGCTCGCGGCGGCGAGGTCGGCCTCGAAGTCGTAGAGCCCCGGACCTCCGTCGTCCTCCTCGGCGGTGGGCGGCGGCTCGGCCGGCTCCCGCGACGGCGGCTCGGCGAGCTCGTCGGACGGCGGCTCCGGCGGGGGATGCTCCTGGGTCGGCTGATCGAGCGGCGGCACGGAGCGATCCGCTCGCGGCGGCGGGGGCGGCGGGATCTGCGGCTCGCCGGTGCCGGGCTCGGACGTGCTCGGCTCACGCGGCGCGGGCGGCGCCGTCGCCGAAGCCTCGGGCGGCGGCGGGGGCGGAGTGTCGGGTGGCGGCGCCTGGCGCTCAGAAGCCGGCGGCTCGCCGGATCCCTCGCCGGGGGGCTCGCCGGGGGGGCGATCGGGATCGCGGATCCCGGCCTCGGTCTCGGCGGCGACCACGAAGGGGTCGACCGGCCGCTCGCCGCTGCCGAAGGCCTCGTCCTCGAGTTCCTGAATCTCAGCGTCGCGCGCGCCATGGCGGCGCTTCAGCTCGAGGTGATCGCGAATTGCGTCGTCGAGTTCGCTCATTGGTCGGGTGCCCTGAGGGCCCGAATCAGGGCTAAGGGTAAGCGGTATGGGTACCGGCTTGGGCTCGGCCCCCCGTTCTTCGCCGCGCGGGCCCTTACACCTACCCCTAGCTGCGGGCTTTCGTTCGCCTGCGATCGCCCCGCCGCCCGCCCCCGCGGGCCTTTCGAGAGCGGTTCTTGCCGCCGCGCTTGGCGGCGTAGAGGGCCTTGTCCGCGGCGGCGATCAGCTGCTCGGGGCCGTCGACCGAGCCCCCGAGCTGGGCGACCCCGATGCTCACGGTCACCCCGGTCGTGCCCCTGCCGTCGCGCAGCGGCACCGTGACCTCCTCGATCCGAGTCCGGATCCGCTCCGCCAGCTCGTGGGCCCCGTCGGCGCTCGTCTCGGGCAGCGCGACCGCGAGCTCCTCGCCCCCGTAGCGCGCCGGCTCGTCGACGCCGCGCGACTCCTCGCGCACCGCGTCGGCGACGGCCTTGAGGACGTCGTCACCCTGGAGGTGCCCGTGGGTGTCGTTGACCTTCTTGAAGTCATCGAGGTCGAGCATCAGCAGCGAGAGATCGTGCTTGAAGCGCTTCGCTCGCTCGGTCTCCTTGCCGAGCAGGTCGCGGAAGCGGCGCTGGTTCGAGAGCCCGGTCAGGTCGTCGGTGATCGCCTGGCCCGAGACGCGCTCGTGGAGCTCGTGCATCGTCCGCGCGAGATAGAAGGTGAGCGTTATCGCGATCGCGAGCAGCGTCATCAGCAGGATCGCGACCCGCAGGTTGATCGTCAGCAGCTCGCTCGACTCGAGCGGGCCGAGGACGACGAGGGTCTCGTCGGACCCGAGCTCGACGCTCCGCGCCCGGAGCTCGCTGCCCCCGACCTCGACCTCCTCGGTCTCGCCCTCCGGCGGGGCTTCATCCTCGGGAAGCTCGACCGTCCCGGCGACGACGCCTCCGCCCCCGAACAGCACGGCGTCGCGCCCGGTCAGCGCCGAGACCCTGTCGACGAACGCCTCGGCCGGCGTCAGCGAGACGCGCAGTGTCCCGAGCGCGGTTCCCTCGCCCTCGAGCTCGATCTCGCCGAAGGCCGCGCCCTCGCCGGTCCCGGCGCGCGCCAGCTGCTCGCCGTTCGGGCCGAGGATCTCGAGCTCGACGATCTCGGGCTCGCGCGCGAGCCGTGTCGCGGCTGCCTCGAGCGCCGCCGGGGTGCCGGAGCGGAGGGCCGCCGCGAGCTCCGGTGAGCGGGCGAGGCGGGCGGCGGCCCGCTCGGCGCGGACCGCTTCCTCGTCGCCGAGCCGCAGGGCGGTCTCGACGCTCGCCGCCAGGCGTGCGTCGGCTTTACCGGTGCGCGACTCCGCCGTCACCTGCCAGAGCAGACCCGCGACGGCGAGCATCGGGAGCACGACGATAAGCAGGAAGAAGAGGATCAGCCGTCGTCCGAAGCTCAAGCTGGTGACAGCGTATCCTTGCGCCAGCGGCGCGGGGCAAGTAACTGCCCGCGACCGACACATATACGGGGCTATAGCTCAGCTGGAAGAGCGCCTGGATCGCACCCAGGAGGTCGTCGGTTCGAGTCCGACTAGCTCCATTGCTCAAGCAGGAGCGAAGTGGCTGAGCGCGTGATCGAAGCCAACGGCGTCGAGCTCTGCACCGAGTCCTTCGGCGACCCGGGCGACCCGCCGATCCTGCTCGTCATGGGCATCGGCGCATCGATGCTCTGGTGGGAGGAAGAGTTCTGCCGGATGCTCGCCGACAGCGGACGGTACGTGATCCGCTACGACCATCGCGACACGGGCCGCTCGGTCACCTACGAGCACGGCAAACCCGGGTACACCGGCGCCGATCTCAGCCGCGACGCGGTCGGCGTCCTCGACGGCTTCGGGATCGGAGCCGCGCACCTGGTCGGCGTCTCGGCCGGCGCCGGGATCTCGCAGGAGATCGCGCTCGACCATCCCGACCGCGTCCTCTCGCTCGTCCTGATCAGCTCCTCGCCTGCGCTGCCGATCGGCCGCCCGCTCCCGTCGCCGACCGAGCGGTTCGGCCGGTTCGCCGCGACCGCCCAGGTCGACTGGGCGGATCCCGAGTCGGTGATCGAATACCTCGTCGACTACCAGCGCGTGCTCTCGGGCGGCGAGCGACCGTTCGACGAGAACGCCGCCCGCGAGCTCGTCCGTCGCGACGCAGATCGCGCGCGCGACTTCGCGGCCGCGCAGAACCACGACGTGCTCGACCAGGACGAGGGGGCGAGCGGGCCGCTCTCCTCGATCGCCGCGCCGACCCTGGCGATCCACGGCACCGCGGATCCGATGTTCCCGCTCGAGCACGGCGAGGCGCTCGCCGGCGAGATCCCCCATGCGACCCTGCTGAAGCTCGAGGGCGCCGGCCACGGGGTCTTCCGAGACGACTGGGAGGCGATCGCCGGCGCGATCGTCCATCACACCGGAATTCGAGCGTCAGGCTGAGGCGCGGAGCGCGTCGAACAGGCCCGCCCAGCGGGCCTCGTCGCGCTCGGGCGGCAGAGAGAGCGTGATTCGGTCCGCGACGTCGCCGTAGCGCTTCTTGACCTCGGCTATCGCCTCCTCGGGCGTGCCGATGACGGCGAACGTATTGAGGACCTCGTCGTCGATCGCGTCGCCGAGCTTGTCCCACTCGCCGCGCTTGGTCATCGCCTTGAGCTCGTCGCCGAGCTCGCCCCAGCCGTGGATCTCGAGCACCGGGCGGTAGGCGGGCGTCGAGCCATAGAAGCCGATCTGCGCCTTGACCGCCTCGATCCCCTCGGCGATCTCCTCCTCGCTGTCGCGGGCGACGACCAGAGCCGGGGCGGTGAGCTCGAACCCCTCGCGGGTCCGGCCGGCCTTCTCGAACCCGCGCTCGAGCGCCGGCAGCGTGGCCTCGCGCAGGTAGCGCTCGGTCGAGAAAGCGTGCGCCAGCATCCCGTCAGCGACCTCGCCCGCGGTCTCGGTCATCAGCGGCCCGACCGCCGCGAGCAGAACCTTCGGGTTGCCGTGCGGGTTCGGGCCCGGATTGAAGAACGGGGTCATCAGCGTGTGGGTGTAGAAGTCGCCCTCGAAGTCGAGCGCCCCGTCGCCCTCCCAGGCCGCCCAGATCGCGCGCATCGCGAGCACGAACTCGCGCATCCGCGCCGCCGGCTTCGACCACTGCATCGAGTAGCGGCGCTCGATGTGGGGCTTGATCTGCGAGCCGAGCCCGAGCGCGAAACGCCCGCCCGAGAGCGCCTGGACGTCGTTCGCCTGCAGCGCGACGGTCATCGGGTTGCGGGCGAAGGCGACCGCGATCGCGGTCCCGATCTCGATCCGCTCGGTGCGCTCGGCGGCCACCGCGCAGGCGAGGAAGGGATCGATCTGCGTCTCGAACGCGAACCAGCCGTCGTAGCCGTCGCGCTCGGCGGCCCGGGCCGCGTCGGCGGCCTCGTCGACGGTCGGCGTGTAGTTGCCCGCGTCGATCTTCATCCCGGAAACCTCACCCGGCCACCCTATTCGGCGGGCTGCTCGACGGGCGGCTAGCGCAGGACGGCGCGGCGGTACTGGCGCGCGGAGAGCAGCGCGAAGACGACCGCGATCCCGATCGACCACGCGAACGCCGCCCAGACGTCGCTGCCCGCCGGGCCTCCGAGCCACAGCGCCCGCAGCGCGTCGACGACGGTGCTGAACGGGTTCGCCTCGGCGATCCACTGGATCGCGGGGGGCATCTCCTCGGGCGGCGCGAAGGCCGAGGAGATGAAGGTGAGCGGGAAGATCGCGGTGAAGCCGAACGCGTTCGCCGACTCGGGCGAGGCGCTCGCGAGCCCGACCGAGACGAACACCCACGAGAACGCGTAGCCGAAGACGATCATCAGCAGGATTCCCAGCAGGACGTCCCCAAGCGGCGCGTTGAACGAGAAGCCGACCAGCAAGCCGACCGCGACCATGATCACGATCGAGATCGTGTTGGTGAGGATGTCGGAGACGGTGCGGCCGGCGATCGCCGCCCACTGGGTCATCGGCAGGGAGCGGAAGCGGTCGACGAGACCCTTGTTGAGGTCGTCGCTGATGCTGAGCGCGGTGACGAAGCCGCCGAAGGCCATCGACTGGGCGAGGATGCCGGGGATCAGGAAGTCCGTGTAGTCGTCGAGGTAGGAGTACTGCTCGGGGATCTGGATCGCGCCCCCGAAGACGTAGACGAAGAGGAGCACGAACATCACCGGCTGGATCGTGAAGCCGACCAGGAGGTCGGGCTGGCGGCGGATCCGCAGCATGTTGCGCTTCGCGATCACGAGCGTGTCGTTGACGGCATAGGAGAGCGAGCCCACTACCGCGTCACCTCCTCGACCGCCTCGGCCGAGACCTCGGGATCGCCGCCGCCGTCGCGGTCCTCGTGCTCGGCGGCGTGGCCGGTGAGCGCGATGAAGACGTCGTCGAGGGTCGGGCGGCGGGTCGCGAGGTCCTCGACGCCGACGCCGGCGTCGTCGAGACGGCGAACCGCGTCGGCGATGATCCCCTCGCGGCGGCGGATCGGGGCGCTGACGACATCCTCGTTCGCGGCCGGCGGCCCCTCGGCGATCTCGGCGAGCGCCGCGATCGCCGCCTCGGCCTTGGACGTATCGCCGAGCGTGATCTCGAGCCGCTCGCCGCCGACCTGGTCCTTGAGCTCGTCCGAGGTCCCCTCGGCGATCACCAGGCCGTGGTCGATGACGCAGATCCGGTCGCAGAGGCGGTCGGCCTCGTCGAGGTACTGGGTCGTGAGCAGGACGGTGGTGCCTTTCGCCACGCGGTCCTCGATCGTCTCCCAGAGCGCCAGCCGGCTTCGCGGGTCGAGGCCGGTGGTCGGCTCGTCGAGGAAGATCACCGGCGGCTTCGCGACCAGCGCCGCGGCGAGGTCGAGCCGGCGCCGCATGCCGCCGGAGTAGGTGCGCGCGAGCCGCTCGCCCGATTCGGCGAGGTCGAAGCGCTCGAGCAGCTCGGACGCCCGCCGGCGCGAGGTGTCGCGGCCGAGGTGATAGAGGCGGCCGACCATCTCGAGGTTCTCGAACCCGGTCAGGTTCTCGTCGATCGCCGCGTTCTGTCCCGTGAGCCCGATCTTCGCCCGCAGCTCGGGCCCCTCGGTGTCCACGTCGTGGCCCGCGACGCTCGCCGTCCCGGCATCGGCGGGGAGCAGCGTGGTCAGGATCCGGATCGCGGTCGTCTTGCCGGCGCCGTTCGGGCCCAGGAGTCCGAGCACGCTGCCGGTCGGGGCGCGGAAATCGACCCCGCGAAGGGCCTCGACGTCGCCGTAGGACTTCTTCAATCCCTCGACTTCGATTGCGCAGGTGGCATCCATGCCAGCGGGCACCGTAGCGATTCGCTGCTGCCGGCGTTATGTCCCGCTCGGCGTCGGGTAGCCGAGGCCTATGCGCTACTTCTACGGTGCCGCCCACGAGCAGTTCCCGCCCTCCGACCTCTTGCGCCAGGCCGTCGAAGCCGAGCAGGCGGGCTTCGAGGGGATCGGCTGCAGCGACCACCTCCAGCCCTGGTGGGAACCGGGCGAGGCCGCGCACGCGTGGGTCTGGCTCGGGGCCGCCGGTCAGGCGACCACGAAGGCGGCGATCGGGACCGCGGTCACCCCGGCGGGCCCCCGCTACCACCCGGTGCTGATCGCGCAGGCATGGGCGACGCTCGAGGAGATGTTCCCGGGCCGCCCGTTCCTCGGCGTCGGCTCAGGCGAGTCGCTGAACGAGTCGCCGCTCGGCGCGGAGTGGCCGCCGGTCGGCGATCAGGTCGCGCGTATGGAAGAGGCGCTCGAGATCATCAACAGGCTTTTCGACGGCGAGCGGCTGAGCGAGAGCGGCGATCACTTCGCGACCGACGGCGCCTACCTGCACACGAACCCCGGGCGCAGGCCGCCGATCTACGTCTCCGCCTTCGGCCCGGTGGCCGCGGGGGTCGCCGCGCGCCACGGCGAGGGGCTCTGGACGCTCGCCGATCCCGAAGCCGCCCCCGACGTGATCGACGCCTACCGCTCGGCCTGCGACGACGCGGGCAGGGAGCCGGGCGAGATCGTCTTGCAGGCGCAGTTCTCGTGGGCCGAGAGCGACGATGACGCGCTCGAGGGCGCGCGGGTCTGGAAGGGCGCCCAGCCCGACGAGTTCTACACCGACGACTGGCATGACCCCAAGAAAATGCAGGAGCATGCTTCCAGCCGGGTCTCCGACGAGGACCTCGAGCAGGCGCTGATCATCTCCTCGGATCCCGAGGTCCACGCCGAGCGAATTCGCGAGGCCGAGAAGCTCGGCGCGACGGTGATCGCGCTGATGAACGTCTCCGGCGCCGATCCGCACGGAGCGATCTCGGTCTACGGCGAGAAGGTCCTCCCGGCTCTGCGCTCGGTCCGGGCATAAGCTCGCCCCTCAATCCACGAGGGGAGAGAAACGATGCGAAGAAGGATGCTTCCGTCGCCGTCGATGGCCGTCGCGCTGCTCGCGCTCGCGGTCGCGCTCGGCGGCACGACCTACGCCGCCGTGAAGGTGAAGAAGAACAGCGTCGGCACCAAGCAGCTCAAGAACAACGCGGTCACGAGCCCGAAGATCGGCGAGGGAGCCGTCGGCACCGGCAAGCTCGGCGGCGCGGCGGTCACCAAGCCCAAGATCCAGAACGGGGCGGTGGGAACGACGGAGCTCGCGAACAACGCGGTTGGCTCGATCATCCTCCAGCCGAACTCGGTCAACTCGAGCAAGGTCGCCGACGGCGCGCTGACCCGCGGCGACCTCCAGCGCGGGGTTCCGGTGGCCGGCTACGCGCGGGTGATCTTCACCGGCGGAGTGCCCGCCATCGGCGCCGGAGCGGTGAACGTCAACGACCTCGACGACGCGGGGACCGGGAGCACGTTCGTGACCTTCACTGACCTTGCGGGCGGCAGCATCGCCAACTGCACGGTGATGGCGACGCCCCTCGTCCCCGGCGTGATGGCGGGGAGCGTCCTCGCGAGCGCCGTGGTCACGCAAACGGCCGGCTACCTGTCGGCCTCCACGGTCCAGGTGACGACCCGCGACGCGGCTGCCGCGCTCGCGGACATCGATTTCTCGATCCAGGCGAGCTGCCCGCCGGGCTGATCGCCGGCTGACAGGCACGTGGGCGGGCGCAACCGCGTCCGCCCGCGGCGTGTCCCTACGATTCGGGGATGCGCATCGACGAGATCCTGAAGCGCGACGAGCCCTGCCTGAGCGTCGAGTTCTTCCCCCCGAAGACCGACGAGGGGCGCGCGACGCTGTTCGAGACCGTCGAGGTCCTCGGTGAGCTCGACCCGGCGTTCTACTCGGTGACCTACGGCGCCGGCGGCGCCACCCGCGAGGGCACGGTCGAGATCAGCCGCGAGATCCACGAGCGCCACGGGGTCGAGGTGATGACCCACCTGAGCTGCGTCGGCGAGACGGTCCCGAGGATCCGCGAGATCCTCGACCAGGTCACCGACGCCGGGATCGAGAACGTGCTCGCGCTGCGCGGCGATCCGCCGCGCGGGGAGACCGCCTTTGAACCCGAGCCCGGCGGCCTCTCGAGCTCCTCCGATCTCGCCGCGCTGATCTCCGAGAGCTATTCGCAGGTCTCGATCGGCGGCGCCTGCTTCCCCGAGGTCCATCCCGAGGCCGAGAGCCTCGATGCCGACATCGCCTTCCTCAAGACCAAGGTCGAAGCGGGCGCGGACTTCCTGATCACCCAGCTCTTCTTCGACAACCGCCTCTACTTCGACTTCGTCGCCGCGGCGCGCGCGGCGGGGATCGACGTGCCGATCATCGCCGGGGTGATGCCGATGTCGGGCTTCAAGCAGATCGCCCGGATCTGCGACCTCTGCGACGCCTCGATCCCGCCGGCGCTCGAGCAGGCGATGGCGCGCCTCGACGGCGACGAGCGCGCCGAGTTCGAGCTCGGGGTCGCGTGGGCCGCTGCGCAGTCGGCCGAGCTGCTGCGCGGGGGCGCCCCGGGGATCCACTTCTACGCGCTCAACCGCCACGCCGCGACCCGCGCCGTGCTCGCGACGCTGCGCGCCTCCCGCCCCTGGGAGGAACCCGCCGGGGGTCCCGCCGCGGCGGCGGCGGCCGGCTAGATGCCCGCGGCGGTCAGCAGCTCCTCGTTCGTCTGGGAGGGACGTGAGATCTCCTACGACGAGTACGGCTCGGGCGATCGGGCGATCGTCCTGATCCACGGGCTGCTGATGAACCGCCACATGTACGACCGGCTCGGCCCCGAGCTGGCCGCACGCGGCAACCGCGTGATCTGCGTCGACCTGCTCGGCCACGGCCGCTCCGAGCGGCCGCCGGAGCTCATCAACTACACGATGACCCTGTTCGCGCGCCAGGTCGTCGAGCTGCTCGACCATCTCGACCTCAAGCGAGCGGTCGTCGGCGGCACCTCGCTGGGCTCCAACGTGGCGCTCGAGACCGCGCACATCGCGCCCGAGCGCGTTCGCGGGCTGTTTTGCGAGATGCCGGTGCTCGACAACGCGCTTGTCGCCTGCGCGGCGATCTTCGCCCCGATCCTGCTCGCGCTGCGCTTCGGCGAGCCCGCGTTCCGGCTGACCTCGGCGCTGACGCGGCGGATCCCGCGGACCAGCCCGCTGATCGATCTCGGCCTCGACTGGATCCGCCAGGACCCGCGCCCCTCGGCCGCGGTGCTCGAAGGGCTGTTCATGGGCCGCGTCGCACCGCACCACGACGAGCGGGTGAAGATGGAGCAGCCCGCGCTTGTGATCGGCCACCACGCCGACCCGCTCCACCCCTTCTCGGACTCGGGGATGCTCTGCGAGGAGCTCCCCAACGCACGGTTGATCGACGCGACCTCGATCCTCGAGTGGCGGCTGCGTCCCAAGCGCCTCGACGACGAGCTCGCGACGTTCCTCGACGAGGTCTGGTCCGAGCGCCGCGGCGGGCTCGGGCTGTTGTTCCGCCGCAACGTCGACGACGAGGAGTCGCCGCCGGCGCCCGAGAACGAGGAGACCGAGGCGGGTTAAGCGCCCCGTAAGGGGCTTTCGCTAGGCTCGCCGCTCTCAGAGATGGCCACCAAGAGAGAAGAGAAGGAGCGCCTCCGCGCCCAGAGGCTCGCCGCCCAGCAGGCTGGCGAGAGCTCCGCGCGCCGCCGGCTGATCGCCGGGTACGTGGTCGCCGGGGTCCTGACCGTCGCGGTGCTCGCGGGGCTCGTCGCCGTGATCTCGAGCGGCGGCGACGGCGGCGACAGCAAGGGCGGGGGCGACACGCCCGCGAACGCCCACGTCCAGGTCGAGAGCGGGACCGTGCCCGAGGGCATCGAGCCCGACGATCGCGAGGGGACCGAGCCGCCGGAGATCCAGGTCGGCGATCTCCAGGAAGCGGCGAAGGCCGCCGGCTGCGAGCTCCAGCTCGACCTCGCCGACGAGGGCAACACCCACCTCGAGC
Source organism: uncultured Solirubrobacterales bacterium (assembly GCA_963817065.1). Classification (GTDB taxonomy): domain Bacteria; phylum Actinomycetota; class Thermoleophilia; order Solirubrobacterales; family 70-9; genus CAWFMO01. Next base: position 65,931 of record CAWFMO010000001.1, on the reverse strand, counting down.
CGAGCGACCCGGTGCCGAAGTACAAGACCAACCCGCCGACCTCGGGCAACCACATCACCCCGCCGCTGCAGACCGCGGACGGCGCATACCTCGGCGAGGTACCGTCGGTCAACTTCGTCCACGCGCTCGAGCACGGTCGGATCGCGATTCTCTACAAGCCCGATCTTCCCGAGGACCAGCAGCTGGCGCTCAAGGGAGTCTTCGACGACGACCCCGACGGGATGCTCCTGTTCCCGAACTCGGAGATGCCGTACCAGGTCTCGGCGATCGCCTGGACCCAGATGATCGGCTGCCCGAAGTACACCCCCGAGACCCTCGACGCGGTCCGCGACTTCCGCGACACCTACCGCGGCAACGGCCCCGAGCCGGTCCCGATCTCGCTCTAGGCACTGCCGGCTGCACAGAGACCTGCAGGCTTTAGGTCCGCGGGCCGAAACATCCACGCATGCGCCCGTGTTGCGGAAGAGGCATGCGAAGGATGGTCTTCACCTTGCTCGCCGTGGCGGGCGCGGGGCTCGCCTGGGTGGCGGCGCCGGCGCTCTCGCTGCAGCCATACGTGCCCGCGGCGCGTGACTTCGACCAGAACCTCCCCGGGCTCGAGCGCCGAGCCGGGCACCGGCTCTCGCCGGTGATCGAGGCACCGCACGAGTTCGACCTCGTCGGGATCGGGGGCGAGAAGCGGGCGATCGAGCTGCGCACGCGCAGCGACGGCGAATGGAGCAAGTGGGTCGAGAGCGCCGGCTCGGATCCGGTCTACACCGGCGGCGCCGACGCGCTCCAGATCCGCACCCACGGCTTCGCCCCCGACGGGGAGCTCCACTACGTCAACGTCTCCGGGACGGCATCGAGCGGTCCCGAGGGGCTGCTCGACGTCGCCCGGGAGGCGATCAACGAGGGCTTCATCAGCGCCGCCTCCTCGCCGGTCGGCGGGCTGTTCGGCGCCGAGGATGCCGAGGCCGCGCCGGCCCAGCCGAGCTACGTCACCCGCGCGGCCTGGGGCGCCGCCGGGTGCCAGCCGCGCAGCGGCCCCTCCTATGGCACGGTGGAGGCGGGCGTCGTCCACCACACCGTCAGCACCGTCGACTACACGCCCGCCGATGCCCCGGGGCTGGTGCTCGGGATCTGCCGCTTTCACGTCAACGGCAACGGCTGGAACGACATCGGCTACAGCGCGCTCGTCGACCAGTACGGCACGCTCTACGAGGGGCGGGCCGGCGGGATGGGCTCGGCGGTGGTCGGCGCCCACACCGAGGGCTACAACTCGCAGACGACCGGGATCGCCTCGATCGGCGACCACACGACCGTGCCGCTGACGCCCGCGGCGCAGAGCTCGCTGGTCGCGTTCCTGGCCTGGAAGCTGTCGGCGGCGGGAGCCGTCCCCGCGACGGGGACGACGACGCTGGTCTCGGCGGGCGGCGGCACCAACCGCTTCCCGAGCGGCACCCCGGTCACCGTGCCGAGGGTCTTCGGTCACACGACGACCAACGCGACCGCCTGCCCGGGGGCGACCCTCGCCCCGCTGATCCCGGCGATCGCGGCCGAGGTCCAGGCCCTGATCGACGGCGGCGGACCGAACCGCAGGAAGCTCGCGAAGCAGAAGCTGCTCCGGCAGCTCAAGAAGTGCAAGCGCGCCAAGGGGAGCAAGAAGCAGAAGCGCTGCCGCAAGCGCGCGCGGCGCCAGTTCCAGCGCGCGGTCTCGGCCCTCTAGCGGGCCTCAGGGCGCGCGGTAGCGGGGGAAGAAGCCCTCCTGCTCAGCGCCCTCGGCGCGCAGCGAGAGCCGCTCGTAGACCGCCCCGTCGGCGACCAACTCGGCGGTGTGGAACGGGAGCTCGGAGTTGGCGAAGCCGCGCTTGAAGCGCTCGAGCCCGTCCCCGGGGCTGACGCCGCCGCCGAGGTTTAGCGGCACGGCCAGGTCGCTCGCTTGTTCGATCATGTCCGCGAACAGGTTCTTCATCGGCGAGCTCTCGAGGTGCGCGTCCGCGGTGCCGCCGAGGAAGTAGTGGAGCAACCCGTCGCTGAGCACGGCGATCGCGCCGGCGGCTGGCTCGCCCGAGGGCGACCGGCTCATCAGCAGCCAGCTCCGTGGGCTGCGGAGGACGAGGGCGAAGTAGGAGGGGCCGAAGAAGTAGCGCTCGGCGGCGCCGGCGCGGCGCATCGTCTCGGTGTAGACGCGCTCGAACGCGCCCCGGTCGCTCTCGCCCGCGTCGGGGCCGGCGATCCGCTCGACCCGGTAGCCCTCGCGCTCGGTCGCCCGGATCTGCTCGCTGAGCCGCGAGCGCACGCCGCTCTCGAGCGCCGGGTCAGCGACCTGGACGCGGCCGCGCTCGCTCATCCCCGCCAGCGAGGGCGCCTCGGCGATCCGGTCGCGGAGGAAGGCGCTGACCAACCCGGTCCCGGACCAGTCGATCTCCCCCGGGTCGAACGGAGCCTCACCGCCGAGGCGCGCGCCCGGGTAGCCGTAGGGCGAGATCGCGTCGCGGTGCTCGACCGCGCCCGGGATCTCGCTGACGATCAGCGGCGCCGCGAACTCGGGCGCCTCGGGGTCGCCGAGCGCGAGCGTGTGGGTCGCGCCCTCGGCGGCCAGGTACTCGAGGCCGCGGAAGAACTCGTCCTCGCTCGCCGCCTCCCCGCCGTCCTCGAGCAGAGTTGCGATCACCTGTCCGCGGTCGCCTCGCGGAACTCATCCGGGAGCACGCCCCAGACCTCGCAGTCGACGAGCTCGCCACCCCGGCTTATGTGGTCGCGCAGCGTCCCCTCGTGCTTCCAGCCGAGGCTCGTGACCGCCTTCTTGGCTCCCTCGTTGGTGGCCGGGATCCGCCCGTAGACCTTGTGGGCGTCGAACTCGTCGAACGCCTTCGCGATCGTCAGCCGCTCGGCCTCGCGGCCGAGGCCGCGCCCGCGGGCGGCGTTGGCGCCGAGGATGCAGCCGAGCTCGGGCGGGGTCGAGGAGCGGACGCCGTAGAGCGCCGTGAAGCCGACCGGGCCCTCCTCGCCCTCGAGCTCGATCGCCCACTTGCGGTCGTTGCCCGACGTGTCCATCGCGCGCTCGAGCCACGACTTCGCGTCATCGAGGGTGAACTCCGACCGCGGCTCGTCCATCAGGTCGCCGGTCGCGTCGCGGTTGCTGAACCACTCGACGACCGCCGGCGCGTCGTCGGGGCGAAAGGGGCGCAGTGAGACTCCGTCGGCCACGCGCAGAGCCTAGTCGCGGTGCTTCTCGGGTTGCTCGGCGCGCCACGAGGCCGGCGGCTCGGCGTCGGCGCCGCCGCTCGCGGTGCTGCCGACGCCCCGGAGCAGCAGCGCCGGGGTGCGGGCGATGATCACGGCGTCGAGGAGGATGGAGCGCCTCTCGACGTACTCGATGTCGAGCTCGATCCGCCGCTCCCACGGCACCCCGGCGCGTCCGGCGATCTGGGCGAGGCCGGTGAGGCCGGGCTTGACCTCGAGCCGGCGCCGCTGGCGCGGCGTGTAGAGCTCGACCTGGGAGGCGATCGTCGGCCGCGGCCCGACGATCGACATCTCGCCGCGCAGGACGTTGACGAGGTTCGGGAGCTCGTCGAGCGCGAAGCGGCGCAGCAACTTGCCGGCCCGGGTGACGCGGGGATCGTCGCTCGTCACCGCGGTCCCGATCCCGACCGGGTCGGCCCCTTCGCGCATCGTCCTCAGCTTCAGCATCTCGAACGGCTCGCCGTCGCGCCCGACCCGCGCCTGCCGATAGATCGGCGAGCCCCTGGACTCGAGCCGGATCGCGATCGCCGCGACCAGGAGCAGCGGCGAGGCGAGGATCAGCGCAAGGGCCGATACGAGGATGTCGAAGGCGCGCTTCACCGCGCCCGCCCCGCCTCTTCCCAACCGCCCGCGCGAGGGCCGTGCCGGGCGCGATCCCAGAGCCCGGCGACGATCGACGCGGTGACGCTGACGTAGTAGCGCGCGATCCGGAACGGCGCCAGCGGGATCAGCGGCGCGAGCAGCGCCGCGGCGAGCAGCCCCAGCTGCGCCGCGAGCGCGACGGCGTAAAGGGTCCCCTCGCCGAGCAGCGCGATGCTCGCTCCCAGCGCGGCCAGGTGGAGGAGCGGCGCCGCGTAGCGGAGTAGGCGGTGACTGAAGATCTGAAACGCGTAGAGCGGTGAGTAGCCGCGCGGCGAGAGCATCCCGTCGAGGACGACGACGTCCCAGAGCGGGCGCATGATCCGCCGCTTGCGCGCGAACTCGCCCTCGATCGTCGCCAGCATCGGCTCGGTCGCCTCGGCGCGCTCGGCGAACACCGAGCGCAGCCCGCGCTTCGCGAGCTGGAACGGGAACGAGCCGTCGTGGCTGCGGGCGCCGTCGAGGACGATGTAGGAGTCGCGGCGGGTCGCGTAGATCGCGCCGTTTCCGGCGGTGACGCCGCCGAGCCCGGACTCGAGCCTCCGGAGGGCGTTCTCGTAGCGCCAGTAGAGCCCCTCCTGGTTTTCGCCCCCGGCGCCGGTCAACCGCAGCTGCCCGCAGGCATAGCCGACCCGCGGGTCGCTGAAGGGCGCGACGAGCTCGCGCAGCGCGTCCGGCGCCCAGGCGCTGTTGGCGTCCGAGAACGCGAGCAACACGCCGCCCGCGCGCTCGACGGCGGCGTTCTGGGCCGCGACCTTGCCCTCGCGCGGGAGCTCGAGCACGAGGTCGGCGCCCGCCGATCGGGCGCGCTCGGCGGTCTCGTCCTCAGAGCCGTCGGAGGCGACGATCAGCTCGAGCTTCTCGCGCGGGTAGTCGAGCGCCAGCGCGTTGGCGACCTTCTCGGCGATCACTTCCTGCTCGTCGCGTGCGGCGATCACCAAAGAGACGTTCGGAAGCTCTCCGGATCGTTCAGGGGGCGGGCGCTCGCGGCGCAGCGTCGACAGAGCGAGAAGCACGATCGGGTAAACGAGCTGCGAATAGACGAGCAGGCTCAGTGAGCCCCAGAACAGGATCTCGAGCACGGCCGTCATCGCGCCAGCAACCGCTCGTAGAGGGCGGCGGTGCTGCGCCCGATCTCGTCCCACGAGTAGTAGCTCGAGGCGGCCTCGGCCGAGGCGGCGGCGAGCTTCTCGCGCTCGGCCGGCGATGCGACGAGCTCCGAGAGCGTCTCCGCGAGCTGCTCTTCGTTCCCCGGCTCGACCAGGCGGGCGGCGCCGTGCTCGGCGACCTCGGGAAAGCCGCCGACCGCGCTCAGGACCATCGGCTTGCCGAACGCGAGCCCGGTGTAGAGGACGCCCGACTGCTCGACCGTGCGGTACGGCAGGACGAGCAGGTCGGCGCGGCGCATGAACGCCGCGACCTCCTCGTCGACGACGAAACGGTCGACGAAGCGCACCGTCCCCGGTGCACGCTCCGCGAGCTCGCGCAATGGCTCCATCGGCACCTTGGGGTCGCCGACGATCCAGAGCTCGGCGCCCTCGACCCGCTCGAAGGCGCGCAGCAGGACGTCGACGCCCTTGTAGGGGCGGATCAGGCCGAAGGCGAGGATCACCGGACCCTCGACCGCGGCGAGCTCGGGCGGCAGCGGCTTCTCGTCGGGGATCCGGGCCAAGTAGTCAAGAGCGCCGTGCGGGATGACCTCGATCAGGCCCTCTCGGACACCGAACTCCTCCTCCATGCGCCGCTTGCCGGCGCGCGAGTGCATGACCACGGCGTCCATCGCCTCGAGCCGGGCGCGGACGTCGCGGACCGTCCGCCGGTTCGGGTCCTCGGGCAGGAAGTGGTGGAGGGTGAAGACGCGGGGCCGCTTCGGGGCAAGGATCCGGCGGTCGAGCTGGGGGACCGGCAGCCACTGCCAGTGGACGACGTCGGCCTGCTCGGCGTGGGCGCGGTAGCGGCGCATGTCGCCGATGTGCTCGACGAGCTTGTAGGCGCGCTTTGCGCGCGCGTCGAGGCCGCGCGCGGAGCTGCGGCGGTGGAACGCCTCGTTCACCCGGTAGCCGTTCTCACGCGGCACCGGTCCGTAGAGAAACCGGCTGGTCACCAGCTCCACATCGGCCCCGGCCCTCGCGAGGGCCGCGCAGAGCGAGTGGTCGTATGGCGGGGTGAACGCCGGCGGATCGACGACTTGGACCCGCATGGGTCAGATTATGAGGCGTGCGCCTCTCCTACTGCGTGGTCAACACCAACGGCCGCGAGCTGCTGCTCGCCTGCCTGGCGGCGATCGAGCGCACGGCGCCCGCCTCGCTGCCCGCGGGCGAGCGCGAGACGCTGGTGCTCGACAACGCCTCCGACGACGGTTCGGCAGCGGCCGTCGGCGCGCTCGACCAGGATGTCCGCCTGATCGCGCTCGAGCGGCGGACCGGCAAGGGCGAGAACGACTCGACCCTGCTGCGCGAGGCGGGCGGCGATTTCTGCCTGCTGCTGAACGAGGATTCCGAGCTCGAAGACGGCGCCGTCGAAGCCCTGGTTGCGGCGCTCGACGGGGACCCGCGGGCGGCGGTCGCCGGCGCCCAGCTGCTCACCGAGTCCGGCGAGCCGGTCGCCTGCGCGTGGCGGCTGCCGGGGTTCGCGACGGCGCTCGCCGGGGCGCTCTTCCTCCACCGCTGGTTCACGGTCCAGAGCCGCGGCGGGCGGACCCGCGAGGTCGGCTGGGCGCAGTCGAGCGCGCTGCTCGTCCGCCGCGAGGCCGCCGCCGCGGTCGGCTACCTCGACCCCGAGTTCTTCGTCTACTCCGACGAGACCGACTTCCAGAAGCGGCTTCGCGACGCCGGCTGGAAGGCGCTCTGGGTTCCCGACGCCCGCGCCGTCCACCACGACCAGATGGCGAGCGACGCGGCGGGCGGCGACCGGCGCGTGGTCGAATACCACCGCAACCGCGACCTCTACCTGCGCAAGCACAAGGGCCGGCTCCTCGCCGCGCTGCTGCGCCCGCTCCACGCCTTCCCCTACCTCCTCCGCGCCGCCGGAGCCCTGATCCTCCCCGGCCACTCCCCGCGCCGCTACCTCGCCCACGCCCGCCAGGCCCTGGCTCCGGGCCGAGGAGAAGGCATCAGAGAGGCAGCCGAGGACTACAACCTGTCTTCGTCCCGCAGCTCGGCCTCGACCGCCTCCGGGACCGTCCCGGCCCCCTGAGCCGCGGGGCGGGCGCGGAGGGCGCGAAGCTGCGCGCGTAAAGCGCTCGGCCGCAGCATCGCGGCGATCGCCTCGCGCTCGGCGGGCTTCGGGAAGCGCGCGAGCCAGAGCAGCGCCGGAAAGCTGAGCCAGACCGCGGTTCGGGCCGCGAGCCCGACGAAGCCCTCGGTCGGCAGCAACAGCTCGCCGGCGAGCGTGACCGCGATCGCGAGCGCCGCGACGAGACCCAGCCGCCCCCACTCATAGGGGACCGGGAAGACGCGCTGGGCGAAGCCGAACATCACCGCGAGCACGATCACGTAGGAGGCGACGAGCGCCAGCCCCGCGCCGACGATCCCGAGCGGCGGCACGAGCACGAGGTTGAGCGCGATGTTCGCGGTCATCCCGGCCGCGGTCGCGGGAAATGTGAGCTCGGTTCTCCCGGTGCGCCCGATCACGACGATGAGCACGAAATAGAGCGCGTAGAGCATCACCCCGGTCGAGACCAGCCCGACGGCCTCGTAGGAGTCGAAGAACTCGGGCGCGGCGAGGATGCGGACGATCCAGCGCGCGAGCAGCCACATGCCGACGACGACGAAGCTGCAGGCGGCGACGAACCAGGTCACGATCAGCGCGTAGGCGCGGCGCGCCTCGTCGTCGTCGGTGATCGAGTAGGCGAGCGGCGGCCACGCGAGCTGGAAGCCCCGCACCAGCACCTGCACGGCTTGAGCGAACTTCACGGCCAGTGCATAGAGGCCCGCCTTGCCGAGCCCGATCAGGTGGACGATCAGGATCCGGTCGATGAAGCTCAGCGAGTAGAGCGAGAGCTCGGCGGGCATCGTCGGCAGCCCGAAGCGGACCAATCGCCGCAGCACAGCGCGGTCGGGGATCAGCGCCAGCCTCCGCCACTGTTGGAAGACGAGCGCGACGACGATCAGCGCCCCGACCCCGAACTGGCCGATCAGGAGGCCGCGCGCGCCCTCGTCCTCGACCACGACGAGCCAGACCGTGATCGGGATCGTGATCAGGACGTTGGCGATCGTGTAGGCGAAGTAGGCGCGGGCGCGCTCGTCGAGGCGGAACAGCGCCAGCATCAGGTCGTAGAGCGTGAACACCGCGACGCCGGCGATCGCGATCCTCGTCAGCCCCGGCTCGCTGCGGTCGAGCAGCGCCTCGGAGATCGGGCCCGCGAACGGCATCGCGACCGCGACCGCGGCTACGCACCCGAGCAGCATCGCCGCGAACGAGGTCGAGACGACCTTCGCCTTGTCCTCGCCGCCCTGGTAGTAGAAGCGCATCAGCGCCTCGATCAGTCCGAGGCGGATCACGATCGCGGTCGCGACCGCGGCGACGGTCAGGACCTCGGCGGCCCCGTAGTCCTCGGGCGAGAGGTGGCGGGTGTAGAGCGGCAGCAGCGCGACCGCGAACAGCTTCGAGAGCACGCTCGAGGCCGTGTAGGCGGCGCCGGTGGTCGCCAGCCGCCGCATGTAGCCGCTCGCCGGCGCGGGCTCAGGCGTCACGGACGGCGGCGCTCGCCAGTGCGGCGCCGATCGCGAGCAGCGCCCAGGTCAGCGGATCGGTGAGGAATCCCGCGTAGCCCACGGTGTGGACCAGCATGCCCGCGAACGCGGTCGCCACCGCCACCCGCGCCGCGATCAAGACGCCCGACGCCTCGCCGGCGCCCGGCGCCGGGCCGCCGAGACCGGGCGCGGTCCGCCACAGCCCCGTGAGCAGGACGAGCCCCGAGGCGCCGAGCAGCGCGAGGTAGACGAGCAGCCCGACCGCCCCCTGCTCGGCGAGCACCGTGACCGGCTCGGTGTGCGAGACCGCCGCCTCGTCGTTGGGGAGCTCGTTTCGCTCCTCGAACTCGACCGCGAACGACCCCGACCCGAAGCCCGTCGCCGGCCGCTCCTTCGCGAGGTCGAGGCCGCCGCTCGCCAGCCGGGTGCGGCCGCTGGTCGTCTGCTCGAGCTCGCCTCCTGCGCCCGAGTCGACGGTCAGCGTGTCGGGCGAGACGACGACGAAGACGGCCGCTGCGGCGAGCGCGGCGGCGCCGCCGACCAGCGTCCAGCGCAGGCTCCAGCGCAGCGCGCAGAGGACGACGAGCCCGGCGAGCAGGGTCATGAAGCTCGTCTGCGAATAGCCGAACACGAGCCCCGCGAAGACGATCGCGATCGCCGCGGCGCCGAGCGCGAAGCGGCGCATGTTCGCCGCCCAGAGCAGGGCCGAGGCGCCGACGAGGATCGAGAGCGCGAGGTAGCGGCCGTAGATGTTGGGGTCCCAGAACAGCGAGTTGACGCGGAAGTAGACGTCGAACTCGTTCGAGCGCATCACCTTGTCGTTCCAGAAGATCTCGCGGACCTCGTGCTGGACGATCCCGATCGCCGCGAAGCAGACGGCCTCGACGAGCACGACGACGAGCGCCCAGCGCAGCAGCCGCGGCGTCCACTCGGAGTCGCGCAGGAGCGCGAACATGAGCGCGAACGGAACCAGGAAGAAGGCGACGTTCTGGACCGCGCGCGAGACGTCGCTCGAGTAGATCGCCTGGAGGCCGTAGAGCAGGATCGAGACCGCGAGCGCGATCGCGAGCCAGCGCGCGGGGCCCTCGCGCTCGGGCAGCGTGGGGTCCCGCCTGGCCCGCCAGCACTCGAGCGCGACCCCGGCGCCGAGCACGACGTAGAGCGGCACGAGCAGGTTGTAGGTCTCGCCCCCGGTCTCGATCGGGATCCGGAAAGGCAGCGCCGCGACCAGCGCCAGCGGGATCGCGAACGGGAAGCGAGCCCCGAGCGCCGCCAGCCCCCCGATCGCCGCGAGGCCGGCGACCAGCGCCGCGGCGAGCATCGCCGGCTCGTCGCGGAGCTCGCGGAGCTCGCCGTCCCAAGCCTCGCCGAGGACGAGCGCCGCCGCCAGCGCCAGCGCCGCGAGCATCGCCGCGGCGCGCAGCCTGCGGTCGCCGGCCATGATCGCGGCCGCTGCCGCGGCGGATGCGCCGATCCCGCCCGCGACCTGAAGCACCTCGGTCAAGGCAAGATCCCCGCTTCGCCCTCGGGCCCGAGCAGGACCATCTTCTCTCCCGGCCGGATCAGCCGCCCGTCGCGCTCGAGCCTGATCCGGATCCGGTAGCGGCCGACGGGCGCAAGCTGCCCGGAGTCGGCGAGCCCGTCCCAGCTGTAGGAGAGCTGCTCGCCGTCGTCGACCGGTTCGTCGTCGGCGAGGCGCCGGATCCTGCGCCCGTCGCGGGTCACGTCGAGCTTCAGCAGCTCGTCGCGCTTGACCCGGAACCCGATCTCGGCCTGGTCGAGAGCGCCGTCGCCGTTCGGGCTGAAGACGCTGGTCAGCTCGATCCGGTCGACGACCAGGCCTGAGCGGCGGGTCCTCTGGGTCACGACGAGCGCCGCGACGCAGGCGACGATCAGCGCGGCCACCAGCAGCGGCCCCGCCAGACGCCTAAGTGTCAGCGCGGTCCTCGCCGACGACGACGACCACGGGGGCGTCCTCGACGACCTTCTTGATCTCGGGTTCGCTGTTCAACGGGACGACGGCCTGGATTCCGAGTGCTCCGGCGATCGCGTTGGCGTCCTCCTGCCCGCTGGGGTCGAAGAGCACCGTCGAGGTCTCGAACGGGAGCTCGGTGTTGGTCACGACGCCGAGCTTGTAGCCGCCCGCGGCGTTGCGGACCTCCTCGCCGACCTTCGCCGCCAGCCCCGGCACCGGGGTGCCGTTGAGGACCGCGACTTCGGCCGGGGGGCCGGTCGAGCCGGACGCGGGGGCTTCTGCTTCGGAGCCGCCGCCGTCATCGCCGCCGAGAAGCTGGCTCGCGCCGAAAACGATCCCGACCAGCAGCACCGCGACACCGGCGCCGATCACGAGCATCGAGCGGGTCTCGGGACGGGCGCGTCCGCCGCCCTCGCTCGTCGCGGGCACACGCGGATCTCCGGGCCGCCGGCGCTGCTCGAAGCGCTGCCTGCGCTCGGCAGCCGCGCGCGCGGCCTCGACCTGCTTCGCGGCCTGGACCTTGGTCTTCGGCTTCGCGCTCGCGGAGGCCTTCTGGCCGGGGCGGCGACGGGCTCGTGCTCGTCGTCCTCCTCGTCGATCTCGGCCGCGCTCGCGGCGCTCGAGGTCACCGGGAGATCGAGGCCCTCGGGAACGAAGGTCGCCTTCTCCTCGAGCTCGCGGACGTGGCGCGCCTGGGCGAAATAAAGGAAGGCGAGGATCGCCAGGCCGAAAAAGAGGCGAAGCCAACGATGGCGCCGATCTGCTGGATCACATCCATAGGCGGTTGCGGCGCGGGATGCTAGCGACGATCAGCCGCCACAGCCCTTAGCCGTCTAGTCCGGCTCCGGCCGCCGCGCGGCGCCGCTCGGCGACCAGCTCGACGGTCTGCTCGGCGAGATCGGCCTCGTCGCCCTCGCGGACGAGCTGCTCGAGCTTCTCGCATCCACGCCCTCGACCCACTCGGGATCGAGCGGCGCCCGGCGCACCGCGCGGACGATCTTGTCGGCCGCGGTCGGCTGCGGGCGCTCGTCGGAGGCTGAACAGCTCCTCGTGCAGCTTCTCCCCCGGCCGCCGCCCGGTGAACTCGATCGCGATGTCGGCCTCGGGCTCGTAGCCGGCGAGCCGGATCATGTTGTGGGCGAGATCGACGATCTTCACCGGCTCGCCCATCTCGAGCACGAACACCTCGCCGGTGCCGGCGCCGAGGTCGCCGGCGCGAATCACGAGCTGCACCGCCTCGGGGATCGTCATGAAGTAGCGGGTCATCTCCGCGTCGGTGACCGTCACCGGCCCGCCGCGCTCGATCTGGCTGCGGAAGATCGGCACGACGCTGCCCGAGGAGGCGAGCACGTTGCCGAAGCGGACGCGTGAGGAACCGCGTCGCGGGTGCTTGCGGCCGGCGGCCTCGACGATCCACTCGGCCATCGCCTTCGAGGCGCCCATCACGGTGCGCGGGTTGACCGCCTTGTCGGTCGAGATCGAGCACGAAGCGCTCGCCGCCCGAGGCCGCCGCGGTCTCGGCGGTCACCCGGGTCGCGATCGCGTTGTTGCGGACCGCCTCGAGCGGGTTCGACTCCATCAGCGGCACGTGCTTGTAGGCGGCGGCGTGGAAGACGACGTCGGGCTTGAAGCGCTGCATCACCTCGAGCATCCGGTCGGCCTCCTTGCAGTCGGCGAGCACCGACTCGACCCGGGTGAAATGGCGCTCCTCGATCATCTCGCGGTCGATCTGGAAGAGGTTGTCCTCGGCGTGGTCGAGCAGCACGAGCAGCTTCGGGCGCACGCGGGCGATCTGGCGCACGAGCTCGGAGCCGATCGAGCCGCCGGCCCCGGTGACGAGCACGACCTTTGTCCTCCAGGTAGGCGCCGACGCGGTCGAGCTCCATCACGATCGGCTCGCGGCCGAGCACGTCCTCGACCTGGACCTCGCGCAGCTGCCGGGTCAGCTGGACGCCGCCGCGCAGCAGCTCGAAGACCGTCGGCAGGGTCCGGACGTTGATGTCGCGCTCGCGGCAGGCCGCGACGACCCTGCCGCGCAGCTCGCCCGGTGCCGACGGGATCGCGATCACGACCTCGTCGGGCTCCTGCTCGTCGAGGATCTGGCCGATCTCGTCGGTCGTGCCGAGCACCTTGAGCCCGTGCATGCGCATGCCGCGCTTGCGGGGATCGTCGTCCAGGAAGCCGATCGCGCGCTCGCCGAGGTTCGGGTTCAGCTGCAGCTCGCGGACCACCATCTGCCCGCCCGAGCCGGCGCCGACGACCAGCACGTCGCGCCCGCCCGAGTCGCTCGCGCGACGGGCAGGCCGCTCGACCGACCATCGCGCACCGCGAGCCGCGCGCCGCCGACGAAGGTCAGCGTGAGCAGGAAGTCGATGACGACGACCGACCGCGGGATGTCGTCCGTCGAACGGCCGGATCACCGTGAAGGCGACGACCAGGATCGCGGGTCGAGACCGCGGTCGCGAGCAGGATCGCGAAGTCGGGGAGGCGGTAAGTAGCGCCACCACTTCTCGTAGAGGCCGGACGCGCGAAGACGACCAGCTTGCCGACGACGACGAAGCCGATCGAGCCGCCGAGCAGTCCGCGTAGCGCTGCGGGAATCCCCTCCGGGCTGTCGAGGAAACGGAGCCGGAAGGCCAGGTAGAAGGCCGCCGCGACGAGCACGGCGTCCGCTACGGCCTGGAGATCCGGTGCCGGTAGACGGGGTGGTTCAAACGGTCCACGCGACCGGCGAGTGTACCCGTCTAGCATGTACCGGCTCGGAGCGCTACTACCTGCCGCTCGCCGACGTCCGCCACGACCTGCTCGAGCCGAGCGAGACGTTCACGGAGTGTCCCTACAAGGGCCGCTGCGACTACTGGTCGGTGCGCGCGCCCGACGGCGGCTGTACGCCGACGCCGCCTGGCGCTACGCGCAGCCGCTGCCCGATGTCGGCGCGATCGCCGGCCACCTCTGCTTCTGGCAGGAGCGCGAGGACACGGTGCTGCGCATCGACGGCGAGGTCCTCCCGCGCCCGCTCGGCGCTCCCGGCGGCGACGGCGTCGAGGCGCTGCCGCCTGGCGCGCCCGTCACGTGATGCCGCCGCCCGAGAGCATGCGCGGCGTTCCCGCCGGGCTGCTCCAGCGCGACCGCGCGCGTCCGAACAACCGCGCCGAGGGCCCGCCCGACGGCGTCATGGACATGGCGCACGAGCGCGCCGGCGGCCCGCGGCTCTGGCGCTACTAGGGCGCGATCGCGCGCGCTCACCCGAGGAATGCCGCGAGGCGGGTGAAGCTGTCGTTCATGCCCTCCTTCAGGCCGGTCTCGAGCGCGGCGTCGCGCGCCGCCTTCGTCGGATAGACGACCGTGCACGTGATCAGCGTGCCGTCGTCGTCCTCGGTGAAGTCGAAGGCGTTGAGCGTCTCGGGCCAGGGCTCGCCCCAGTGCTCGGTCGAGACGAGCCGCTCGGGCCGGCGAGATCTCCCGGTACTCGCCGCGCATGCCGACCTCGCTGACCGTCGGGCCCGCGCCAGACGAAATGCCAGGCGCCGCCGACGCGGAGATCGATCTCGCACACCGGCATCGTGTAGCCCTCCGGCCCGAGCATCCACCGCGTGACGTGCTCCGGCCTCGTCCAGGCGTCGAAGACCTGCTCGCGCGGCGCCTCGACGAGCGCGCGGCCGACGATCTCGGCGATCCGAGGGCGTCGCGAACCGCGTCACGCCGAGCCTGTTGCCTGTCGTCATTGTCGTTCTCCCGATCGGCCGCCGCACGCCTGGCACCGCTCGAAGTGCGGATTCTCCCTGCATCCTCGCGGATTTGCAGCCGCAGACGGACCTCGGCGGCCGGCGCTGACAGGTAGCGAAATACCACCCCGGTGGAGTGTTGATCCTGCAGAAATGTCGGCGTAGCGTCCGCGCGACAGGACAACGTGCGAAATGCCGGAACGATCGCACGGGGGAGAACGAGAGCCCCGCGTGTCGGTCCCGATGGCACCGGAAGGGTGGCAATCGATGTCGCAGTGTTCGCAGGCCCGCAGGCCGGCGCAGATTCGGCGGCACCATCGCCGCCGCCTGATCGTCAGCCGCTCATCGTCGCCGTCCCGGCTCAGGCCTCCACGCGGCCGGCGCCCGCGCGCCCCACGCTCGAGGTCAACGCGCCGGAGCACGTCAGCGCCGGTGAGGCCGTCACCGTCACGATCGCCGTGCGCGGCGCGCGCTCGTCGCGGGCTGGGAGGCGCGGGTGCGCTTCGACTCGGCGAGCGCCGAGTTCGCGGGCGCCTCCGGCATGGGCGCGCGGCATCGGGCCGCTCCGCCGGGCAACTCGGCCCCGTCTCCACGCGCGACGGCATCGCCGTCGGCGGCTACGCGAGCAGCGCGCGCAGCGCGCGCGGCGCTGCGACGCTCGTGCGCGTCCGCCTGCTGCCCCGCGTCTCGGGCACGCTCGCCGTCGCAGTCGGCGACGTCCGCCTCGTCGATCGGTCGCGGTCACCGGATCGCGCATGCGCCTCGCACGCGCGCGAGCGTGGCTGTTCGCGTCGGCAGCGGCGGCGGCATCTCACGCGGCGCCGTCGGCGAAGCGCGCTCGTCGCGCGCACACGCCGCACCCGCGTCTCACGAGCCGCGCGACCTCGACGGCGACGGCCTCGTGCTCGTCGCCGACCTCGCCGAGGCCGCGCGCGCGTGGGACGCCGCCCGCGAGACGCGGCCGCTGTGCGGCCTCCGGCGATGTCGACGGCAACGGCTGCGTCGACGTCTCCGACGTCGTGCGCGTCGCGCGCGCCGTGCGGGCGCGCCCGTTCACGCTCATCCCGGCGGCCGACGGCCTCTTCGTCGTCAACTCGACCGGCGACGAGCACGACGCGACGCCCGGCAACGCCGATCTGCCAGACCGTCGCGGGCACGTGCACGCTGCGCGCGGCGATGACCGAGGCGACCCGCCACGCCGGCCCCGACACGATCGCGTTCAACATCCCGGGCAGCCGGCGCGCAGACGATCCAGGTCTCGAGCCAGCTGCCCACGCTGAGCGACCACGACCGGGGCCGACGACGATCGACGGCTACACGCAGCCCGGGCTCGTCGCCGAACACGAGCGCCACGGTCGACAACGCGGTCCTGAGCGTGCAGGTGCGCGGCACGGGCGCGACGCTCGCGTACTACGTGTTCTTCATCACGCTCGCCGAACAACGTGATCCGCGGGCTCGCGATCTTCAACGGCCGGGCGATGGCGCTCACCGGCGCGAACGCGCGCGACAACCGCATCGTCGGCAACTTCATCGGCACCGACGCGCGCGGGCGCGTTCGCGTTCACGACGCATGCTGCGCAACTGCGCGCAGCATCGAGCTCGCGCGTGCCGCGTCGCAGAACCACATCGGCGACACCGGCGCTCGCCGACCGCAACGTGATCTCCGGCTCGGCCTTCACCGGCGTCTACCTCACGGACAACGGCACGAACGGGAACATCGTCCAGAACAACATCATCGGCCTCAATCCGTCGGCCACGGACCGCCTGCGCAACCAGCGCATGGGCGTCGACATCAACTTCGGCTCGTCGCAGACCCTGTCGGCGGCACGGGCCCGCGCGAGCGCAACGTGATCTCGGGCAACGCCGCCGCGGGCGTCGAGATCTCGCACACCACGGTCACCACGGACAACCAGCATCGTCGGGAACTTCATCGGCACGGACCTGACGGGCAATGCTCCCGACGTTCACGCACAACAGCGAGCCGGGCGTCCACGTGGAGGACGGCGTGCAGAACTCGCTGATCAGCGGCAATGTCATCGGCGACAACTCGTCGACGGCATCCTCGTCGACGGCGTGGCTGACCGCGCGGGACGCGGATCACCGGCAACTACATCGGCGTCGCTCCCGACGGCACCCCGATGGGCGAACGAGACCGCGGGGGTCGAGGTCTGGCTTCCACCGGGAACCGCATCACCATCGCCGACAACATCATCGCGAACCAGCCCACCGGCGTCGCATCGAACGACGCCGACAACGACCTCATCACGATCAGCCGCAACAGCATCTTCGCG
This sequence comes from uncultured Solirubrobacterales bacterium, assembly GCA_963817065.1. GTDB lineage: Bacteria > Actinomycetota > Thermoleophilia > Solirubrobacterales > 70-9 > CAWFMO01. The sequence continues at coordinate 49,379 of CAWFMO010000001.1, read as the reverse complement.
AACGGCAGCGGCCTCGGCATCGACCTCGCGCCGCTCGGCGTGACCAATCCGAACGACCCGGGCGACGGCGACAGCGGCGCCAACCAGCAGCTCAACTACCCGGTCATCGTCACGGCCGACACGGTCGCCACCGGAACCGCGTGCGCGAGCTGCACGGTCGAGGTCTTCGTCGCCGATCAGGGCGTGGGTGCCAACGGGTCGGGCAGGACCTTCCTCGGTTCCGGCGTCGCCGCCGGGGACGGCAGCTTCAGCGTCCCGATCGGCTCGAACAGCGGCGGCTCGCCGGTCACGGCGACGGCGACGGATGCCGCCGGCAACACGTCGGAGTTCTCGCCGAACTTCCTCAACAGCGCGCCGCCCCCGCCGCCGCCCCCGCCGCCTCCGCCGCCCCCGCCGCCGCCCCCGCCCGGCACCGTGATCGCCTCCGACGCGTTCAGCCGGACGGTCGTCGACGGCTTCGGATCGGCCGACGTCGGCGGACTCTGGACGCTCGCGGGTCCGGAGGGCAACTTCGACGTGATCGGCGGCGCCGGCACCATCGTCGTGCCGGCGGCAGGCAACTCCGGGCGCGCGCACCGCCATGCTTCCGGAGGTCAGCGCGCGGGACGTCGACGTCCTCGCTCAAGATCTCCCCGACCGCGTGGCGGCCAGCAACAACGCGTACGTCAGCCTGCTCGTCCGCGCGGGCGCCAACGACTACCGCGGCCGGGTGCGCTTCTCGACCGCGGGCACGACGTTCCTCCAGGCCGCGCGCGCGTTCAACGACGCTGAGACGTTCATCGGCAGCGAGCGCAACGCGAACGCGCCGTATGGCGCCACCACCGCCATCTGGGTGCGCATGCAGGCGCAGGGCGCGAGCCCGACGACGCTGCGCATGCGCGCCTGGGTCGACGGCTCGCCGGAGCCCTCGACGTGGGCGTACACGGCGACCGACTCGACCGCAGCGGTTCAGGGTGCGGGCCCGGTCGGGATCCAGGCGCGGCTCTCGTCGTCGGCGACGAGCATCCCGACCGTCTTCTCGATCGACAACTACGTCGTGACGATTCTCTGACGAGGCTGCGGGCGCGGAGCGGGCACGTGGGGCTCGCTCCGCGCTCACAGCTCGCGCACGAGGTCGTCCCGGAACGCCAGCAGGCCCGCGATGCGCGGCTGCTGCGGGATCGGGAAGCGGTACGTCCAGGCGACGTCGCGGTGCAGCTCGCCGCCGATGCGCGCCGAGAACCACACGGCGCTGCCCAGGTAGGGCGACGTCGTCACGGTCTCGCTCGGCTCGAGCAGGTCGCGCCGCACGTCGGCCTGCGCGAAGTAGAAGCGCGTCGGCTCGTCCGTCTCGAAGACGCGCCATCGGGCGCGTCGACTCCGCCAGCGTCTCGCCGGCGAGCTCCGCGCGCACGTGCCGCGAGCTCGCGATCGCATCGACGCGGTGGTACGGGTTGCGCGGGTGCCCGAGCACCGGCTCGTCCTCCTCGAGGAGCGCCTCGATGTGCGCCGGCGCGAGCACGGCGTAGCCCGGCTTGCGCCGTCGAGCGGGAGCCAGGCCGACGCCGGGCAGCGCGCCGCGCTCGCAATCCGCGTCCGGGAACGCGTAGACCGGCGGCGCGTCCGTCGACAGCACGAGCAGCGCCGCGCGCGAGTCGGCGACGGTCCGGCCGCCGGCGGCGAGCGCGCGGACGCGCCAGGTCACGGGCTCGAGCGAGAGCTGGGCCACGCGCCCGATGGTAGCCTCGCCGGGTGCCCGGAGTGCTCGACAGCTTCCGCCTCGACGACCGCGTCGCCTGCGTCACCGGCACGACGCGCGGCATCGGCCGCACGGCTGCGATCGCGCTCGCCGAGGCCGGCTGCGACATCGTCCACCTCGACCGCCGCGATCCCGTCGAGACGCGCGCCGAGGTCGAGCGCGCCGGCCGCCGCAGCGCGCTCGTCGCAGCTCGACCTCGAGACGGCCGACGCCGCCGCGTGCGAGCGCGCGATCGAGGCCGCCACCGCGGCGTTCGGCCGTCTCGACATCCTCGTCAACTCGGCCGGCGTCGTCGCGCGCGGGACGGCGCTCGACGTGACGCGCCGAGGACGCCCAGCGCGTGCTGCACGTCGACCTCGTCTGCGTGCTGGCGCTCGCGCGCGCCGCCGGGCCGCGTGTTCGTCGCCCAGGGCAGCGGCGCCGTCGTGAACGTGGCCTCGCTGCTGAGCTTCCAGGGCGGCATCCTCGTCTCGAGCTACGCGACCGCCAAGCACGGCGTGCTCGGCCTGACCCGCGCGCTCGCGAACGAGTGGGCGCCGCACGGCGTGCGCGTGAACGCCGTCGCGCCCGGCTACATCGCGACCGACTTCAACCAGCGCCTGCGCGACGACCCCGTGCGCTACCAGGAGATGCTCGACCGCATCCCCGCAGGCCGCTGGGGCACGCCCGACGACCTCGCCGGCGACGTTCGTCTACCTCTGCTCGCCCGCCAGCGCGTACATGACGGGCCAGGTCGTGACGGTCGACGGCGGCTGGATGAGCCGCTGAGTCTGGCCCCGCCCGCACGAAGCTCGCAGACCCGACCCCGATCAAGATGATCGAAAGATCGAGGCTGGGTCGGCGTCGTCAGTGCCAGCGCCCAGACTCCAGCATGCGCAGGTGGTCCGCAGGGCCTGGCTCGCTCACACCGCCGGGTCGGGCCCGGCGGCGAGCGCGAGCGCCTCTTCGTAGCGCCCGCCGAAGCCGATGCGCGTGATCGACTCGTAGGAGTACTCGTCCTCGTCGTCCCACTCGCCCGCGGGCGAGACGAGGTGGAACAGCGCCGCGTCCTCGTCGAGCGACGGCGATGCGCCCGATGTAGCAGGCGCCGGGGTGCGTGCTGCTCGGTCTGGATCGTGAGCAGCGGGAACGATCGCTGCGCCGTCTGCAGCAGGCCGCGCGTGTCGTCGAGGTCGACCTCGGGCGGGCTCGCCGTGGGCGGGCGCATCGCCATCACGCGCGGGAAGAACGACTGCTCCGGATCGACGGGCTCGATCTCGGCCACCATCTCGAGGCTCGTCGCCAGGAAGCCGTCCTCGGTCACGTCGTCGTTGACGACGTGGAGGAGCGCCCAGCGCGTGCCGAGCCCGACGACGTAGCCGGTCGCGCCCTCGCTCTCGTAGCGGCTGCGCACCTTCATCAGCGTGCGGTTCTCGAGCGCCGTCGACATCGTCGCGCGCGGCTCGTCGATCGAGCTCGCGAGCGAGCGCGCACGGGTCGGTGTCGCGCTCGCGCCGGATACCAGTGGAACGGCGCCGAGGCGCGTCTCGCGCGCGAGCGCGGCATCGAGCGCGAGCTCGAGCAGCTCGGGATCGATCGGCCGCCGCAGCACCTCGCGCACCGGCTCGGCGTCGTCGAGGTCGGCGACGCGCAGATCGTGCTCGGCCAGCGCCTCGCTCGGCGGCGGCCAGCAGCTCGAGGCGGTCGCCCGCCGGCGCGAGCACGTGGACGTAGGCGCCGCCCAGCTCGCTGCCCGCCGGGTCGATCGGTACCGCGTCCACCAGGCCGATCCAGATATCGGTCACAAACCCACTCTAGGCGCGGGATCGGACGCACCTGGGGATCGGAGTCTCAGGCGCGCTGCGGTGCGCTCAGCCGGCCGACGAACGTGACGTTGAGGTTGCCCGACCTGAACGGGTCGGTGTCGATCGCCGAGTGGGCGTAGCCGGCGCTGCGGATCGCCTCGCCGATCGCGCGGCGCAGGTCGGCGTCGGCGAGCGCGCGCGAGAGGTCGGGCTCGGGCAGCTCGAGCTTGCCGAGCTCGCCGTGGTGGCGCACGCGCAGCACGCCGAAGCCGAGCGCGCGCACGGCCTGCTCGGCGGCGTCGATGAGCGCGAGCGTGGCCGGGTCGACCGGCGTGCCGTAGGGCACGCGCGAGGCCAGGCACGGGCTCGCCGCCTTGGCGGCGCTCGGCACGCCGAGCTCGTGCGCGAGCGCGCGCACGTCGGCCTTGCCGAGGCCCGCCTCGAGCAGCGGGTGCACGACGCCGTGCTCGCTCGCCGCGATCAGGCCCGGGCGCCAGTCGCCCTCGTCGTCGGCGTTCGCGCCCGAGGCGAGCGCCGCGTAGCCGCGCTCCTGGGCGAGCGCCGCGAGCGCGTCGTAGAGCTCGCTCTTGCAGTGGTAGCAGCGGTCGGTGCCGTTGGCGCGGTAGCCGGGGCGGGCGAGCTCGTCGGTCGTGATGATCTCGTGCGCGATGCCGACGGCCTCGGCCACGGAGCGCGCGCCGTCGAGCTCGCCGGTCGGCGAGCGCGGGGGAGACCGCGGTGACGGCGAGCGCGCGGTCGCCGAGCGCGCGCTGGGCGAGCGCCGCGACGAGCGAGGAGTCGACGCCGCCCGAGAGCGCGACGACGACGCTGCCGAGCTCGCGCAGGCGTTCCTCGACGCGTGCCTGCGCGCTCACGCGCCGACCTCCGCCGCGGCCAGCGCCGCGGCCCAGACGCTCTTGACCGGCCGCCCGAGCGCCTCGGCGGCGCGTGCGCAGTCGTCGTGCTCGGGCGCGAGGTTGACGACCTCGCCGTCGAGCAGGCCGAGCTTGACGCGGACGCGGTGGCCGTCGACCGTGACGTCGCGGAAGCGCCGCTCCAGCTCGAGCCGCTCGTGGCGCGACATGCGCACGCCGAGCGCCGTCGTCTCGCGCACGATCGCCTCGGCGACCGCGCGCGCGTCGTCGGGCCGCGCGAGCGCCGCGAGCACGACGCCGGGCCGCCCCTTCTTCATCTGCACGGGCGTCGTCCAGACGTCGAGCGCGCCGGCGGCGAACGCGCGCGCGGCGGCGTCGGGCACGAGCTCGCCGGGCGTGTCGTCGAGGTTCGTCTCGATCACGATCACCTCGCCGCCGCGGGCGTCGCCTCCTCGCTGAGCTCGCCGACGAGCACGCGCACGATGTTCGGCACCTGCGGCAGGTCGCGCGAGCCCGCGCCGTAGCCGACGTTCTCGAGCGTCATCGCGCGGAATCGCGCCGTAGCGCTCGACCGTCGCCGCGAGCAGCGCCGCGCCCGTCGGCGTGACGAGCTCGGCGCCGATGTCGAGCGGCACGAGCGGCGCGCCGCGCAGCAGCTCGAGCGTCGCCGGAGCGGGCAGCGGCAGCCGGCCGTGCGAGGCCTCGACGAAGCCGCGCGAGCACGGGATCGGCGAGCACTCGACGCGATCGATGTCGAGCTCCTCGAGCGCGAGCGCGACGCCGCAGACGTCGGCCAGCGCGTCGAGCCCGCCGACCTCGTGGAAGTGCACGAGCTCGGGCTCGCTGTCGTGCATGCGCGCCTCGGCCTCGGCCAGCAGGCGGAACGTCCTGTGGGCGCGGCGCGCCGCGCGCTGCGGGCATGCCGGCGGCGTCGATCAGCGCGCGCATGTCGCCGAGGCGGCGGTGCACGTGCTCCTCGTGCGGCATCACGACCTCGACGCGTGCGCGCGACGATGCCGTGCCGCGTCGCGCGGCCGACGCGCAGGTCGAGGCCCTCGACGCCGAGCGAGCGGACGTGCTCGGCCATCTGCTCCTCGCCGGCGCCCGGCGTCGATCAGCGCGGCCAGCAGCATGTCGCCGGCGGCGCCGGCGACGCAGTCGACGTAGGCGACGCGCGTCACGAGGCGCCCGCCGCCCGCCGGGCGATGCGCGCCGCGATCGTGCCGGCGCCGAAGCCGTCGTCGATGTTCACGCAGGCGACGCCCGCGGCGCACGACGAGAGCATCGCGAGCAGCGCCGTCACGCCCTCGAGCGAGGCGCCGTAGCCGGTGCTCGTCGGCACGGCGATGACGGGCGCGGGCACGATGCCGCCGACGACGCTCGCGAGCGCGGCGTCCATGCCGGCGACGACGATCACGCAGTCGGCCTCGCGCAGCGCGGGCGCGACCGCGAGCAGGCGGTCGAGCCCGGCGACGCCGCAGTCCTCGTAGGTCTCGACGTTCGTGCCGCACAGCTCGGCGCGGATGCGCGCCTCGTGCACCGCGTGGCCGTCCGAGGTGCCGGCCGAGACGATCGCGACGCGGCCCGCGGGCGCCAGCGGCGCGACCGGGATCCAGGCGCAGCGCGCGCGCTCGTGCTCCAGCGCGCCGGGATCGACGCGCCGCACGGCGGCGCGCGCGTCGGCGTCGGCGCGCGTCACGAGCACCGAGCTGGCGCCGCCGTCGCGCAGCGCGCGCACGATGGCCTCGATCTCGTCGGGCGTCTTGCCCTCCGCGAGCACCGCCTCGGGCGCCCCCTGGCGGGCGTCGCGATCGAGGTCGACCCGCGCGAAGCCGAGGTCGGCGAAGCTCACGCGCCGACTGCCCCCGCGCCCGCGGCCAGCGACGAGCCCTGCGAGACCTCGGCGGCGGCGCGCACGACGAGCGCGCCGAGGCGGTCGACGCCGAGCTCCTCGAGCCGGAACAGCGGCACGCAGATGTTGATCGAGGCGACCGCGCGGCCGTGCGCGTCGATCACGCACGTGCCGACGCCGCCGACGTCGTGGCGGAAGCCGCCGCGGTTGATCGCGAAGCCGCGCGCGCGCACGCGCTCGAGCTCGGCGGCGAGCCGCTCGAGGCTCGGGATCGAGGCCGCGGTCGGTCGCGGCAGCGGGTTCGGCAGCAGCTCGCGCACGCGCTCGAACGGCAGCAGCGCGAGCTGCGAGAGGCCGCCCGAGACGCAGTGCGCCGGCGCGCGCTGGCCCATCGTCCCGACCGAGCGCACCGGCTTCGAGCGACGTGCACCTGCTCGACGTAGACCACGTCGGCGCCCTCGAGCACGGTCAGCTGCACCGTCTCGCCGGTCTCGTCGCGCAGCGCCTCCATCGCCGGCAGCGCCTCGCGGCGGACGTCGAAGCTCGTGTGCACGCCGGTCGCGAGCAGCAGGCAGCGCGGGCCGAGGCGGTAGGTCGAGTCCTGGTTCTGCACGACGAAGCCGCGCGCCTGCAGCGTGCGCGCCAGGCGGAAGGCCGTGGCCTTCGCGCAGCCGGTGCGATTCGCGAGCTCGGTCGCGCCGAGCGGCCCGTGGCGGGCGAGCTCCTCGAGCAGGCGCAGCGCCCGGTCGACGGAGGAGAGCGCGGTTCCCTCGGCGGTCGCCACGGCCGCGAGGATAGCGCGTTCCGGCTGGCGGCACCTGTTTATCATCCCGGAACGTGGCGACCAGGACACGTTCGCGCGAGCAGGCGCCCGGCCATGTCGGCCGCTCGGCGCTGCGCGTCGAGGACGACGCGCTGCTGCGCGGCCAGGGGTGGTTCATCGACGACCTCGACCCGCTGCCCGAACACCGGCGTCGCCGCGATCGTGCGCTCGCCCTTCGCGCACGCGCGCATCGGCGAGATCGACGCCTCCGCCGCGCTCGCGCTGCCCGGCGTGATCGGCGTCGTCACGGGCGCCGACGTGGCCGCGCACTCGCGCCCGTTCGGCTCGGCGCTCGGCGCCGGGCATCGTCCACCACGCCGCCGCGGTCGACGTCGCCCGCTACGTCGGCGAGCCCGTCTGCGTCGTCGTCGCGCGCGACCGCTACATCGCCGAGGACGCCGCCGAGCGCGTGCTCGTCGACTACGAGCCGCTGCCCGTCGCGGCGAGCGTCGAGGCCGCGCTGGCCGAGGGCGCGCCGCGTGCTGCACGCGGCGCTCGGCTCCAACGTCGCCGGCGACCGCTCGTTCAGCTACGGCGATCCCGGACGCGGCCTTCGCGCGGCGCCGCGCACGTCGTGCGCGAGCGCTTCCGCCACCCGCGCTCGTCGGCCACGCCGGTCGAGTGCTACGGCGTGATCGCGCACTGGCAGGCGGGCGGCGTGACGGCGTGGGCGAACTTCCAGGGGCCCTTCACGCTGCACGGCGTCGCGGCCGCCGCGCTCGGCATCCCCGGCGCGAAGCTGCGGCTGCTCACGCCGGCCGAGAGCGGCGGCTCGTTCGGCACGAAGGCGGCGGTGCTGCACTGCGGTCGTGCTGATGGCGATCGCCTCGCGCTGCCTCGGCGTGCCCGTGCGCTGGACGGAGGATCGCGGCGAGCACCTGCTCGCCGCCTCGATGGCGACCGAGCGCACGAGCGAGGTCGAGGCCGCGTTCGACGCCGACGGCCGCCTGCTCGGCCTGCGGCTCGACCTGATCGACGAGGTCGGCGCCTACGTGCGCGCGCCCGAGCCGGCCACGCTCTACCGCATGCACGGCTGCCTGACCGGCGCCTACGACGTGCAGGATCTCGCCGTGCGCAGCCGCGTCGTCGTCACCAACCGCGCGCCGTCGGGCCTCAACCGCGGCTTCGGCGGCCCGCAGCTCTACAGCGCGCTCGAGCGCACGATGCACATCGCCGCGCGGCGCCTCGGCCTCGACCCGGCCGAGCTCGCGCGCCGCAACCTCGTGCGCGCCGAGCAGATGCCCTACCGCGCCGCGGCCGGGCGCGGTCTACGACTCGGGCGACTACCACGCGTGCCTCGAGCGGGCGCTCGAGCTCGCCGGCTACGACGAGCTGCGCGCCGAGCAGGCGCGCGCGCGCGCCGAGGGCCGCCTGCTCGGCATCGGCCTCGCCTGCGTCGTCGAGCCGAGCGTCTCGAACATGGGCTACATCACGCTCGCGCAGACCGCCGAGGAGCGCGCGGCGGGCCTGCCCAAGAGCGGCAACGCCGAGGGCGTGACGATCGCGATGGGAGCCGCACGGCGGCGTCACGCTGCGCATCACGACGACGCCGCAGGGCCAGGGCCATCGCACCGTCGCGGCGCAGGTCGCGGCCGACGTCCTCGGCCTCGAGCCCGAGCAGATCGACGTGCGCACCGACGCCGACACCGCCGCCAACCCCTGGACGGTCTCCTCCGGCAACTACTCGAGCCGCTTCGCCGCGATGGGCGCCTCCGCCGTGCACCTCGCGGCGAGCGCGGCTCGCCGAGCGCCTGCGCGCGCTCGCCGCGCCGCATGCTCGAGCTGCGACGCGGACGAGATCGAGCTCGCCGACGGGCAGGCGCGCGTGCGCGGCGACGAGGCGCGCAGCGTCTCGATCCGCCGGCTCGCCGGCGCCGCGCACTGGCACCCGAGCGATCTCACCGGCGAGGCCGCCGAGGGGCTCGCGCTGACGGTCACCTACACGCTGCCGATCTCGCCGCCCGACGACGACGACCGCGTCAACTCGTCGGCCTGCTACGGCTTCATCGCCGACGTCTGCGTCGTCGAGATCGACCCGGAGACGGCCGAGATCGCCGTGCGCTCCTACGTGACGGTGCACGACGCCGGGCCGCCTGCTCAACCCGCTGCTGGCCGACGGCCAGATCCGCGGCGGCCTCGCGCACGGCCTCGGCGCCGCGCTGCTCGAGGAGCACCGCTACGACGAGGACGGCAACCTCATGACGGCGACGTTCCTCGACTACCTGCCGCCGACCGCGACCGAGCTGCCGCGCGTCGTCACCGACGCACCTCGAGTCGCCCTCGCCGCTCACGCCGCTCGGCGCGAAGGGCCTCGGCGAGGGCAACACGATGAGCGCGCCGGCGGCGATCGCGAACGCCGTCGCCGACGCGCTCGGCATCGACGCGATCGAGCTGCCGGCGACGCCGCAGCGCATCTGGGAGCTGCTGCTGAAGCCCTCGCCGCTCCGGCTCGAGCGCCCGCGCTCGCTCGAGGAGGCGCTCGCGCTGCTGGCCGAGCACGGCGACGACGCCAAGGTCATCGCGGGCGGGCAGAGCCTCGTGCCGCATGCTCAACTTCCGGCTCGCGGCGCCCGGCGGTGCTCGTCGACCTCAACCAGCTCGCCGGGCTCGCGGCGATCGAGGTCGCCGACGGCGAGCGTGCGCGTCGGCGCGCTGTGCTCGCAGCGCGACCTCGAGCGCCACGCCGCGGCGCTCGCCGCCTGCCCGCTGCTCGCGCTCGCGCTGCCCTACGTCGGGCACGTGGCGACGCGCAACCGCGGCACGGTCGGCGGCTCGATCGCGCATGCCGACGCCGCGGCCGAGCTGCCGCTGCTGCTGCAGACGCTCGGCCGGCGAGGTCGAGGTGACCGGGCCGGCGGGCGCGCGCCTCGTGCCCGCCGGACGAGTTCTTCGTCTCGCACCTGACGAGCTGCCTCGAGCCCGACGAGATCGTGACCGAGGTGCGCTTCCCGGTCACCGGCGCCGGCTGGGGCTCGGGCTTCGCCGAGGTCGCGCCGCGCCACGGCGACTACGCCGTGTGCGCCGTCGCCTGCGCGCTGCGCGTCGCGGACGGCGTCGTCGCGGAGGCCCGGCTCGGCGCGGCCGCGGTGTCCGACCGGCCCGTGCGCCTGCACGCGGCCGAGCGCGCGCTCGTCGGGCTCGCGCTGCGAGCCCGAGGCGCTCGCGGCGGCCGCCGACGAGGCGCGCGCGGCCGTCGACCCGAGCGACGGCATGCACGCCTCGGCCGAGTACCGGCGGCACCTCACGGGCGTGCTCGCCGGCGCGCAGCGCCGAGCGCGCCTACGCCATGGCGGCGGCGACGTGAGGGAGCTCGCGCTCACCGTCAACGGCCGCAGCGTGCACGAGCACGTCGACGACCGCCTGCTGCTCTCCGACTTCCTGCGCCACTCGCTCGGCCTGCGCGGCACGCACGTCGGCTGCGAGCACGGCGTCTGCGGCGCCTGCACGGTGCGGCTCGACGGCCGCGCCGTGCGCTCCTGCCTGATGCTCGCGGCGCAGGCCGAGGGCTGCCGCGTCGAGACCGTCGAGGCGCTCGCCGAGCCCGAGGGCCCGCTCTCGGCGCTGCAGGACGCGTTCCGGCGCCACCACGCGCTGCAGTGCGGCTTCTGCACGCCCGGCATCCTCATGAGCGCGGCCGAGCTGCTCGCGGCCGGCGGGACGCCGACGCGGCGCGAGATCGAGGAGCTGCTCTCCGGCCACCTCTGCCGCTGCACGGGCTACGAGACGATCGTGGACGCCATCGCCGAGGTCGCGGGGAGCGGCGCGTGAACCTCGGCGAGCACCTGCTGGCCTGCGCCGAGCGCCACCCCGAGGCGCTCGCGATCGTCGACGGCGAGCAGCGCGCGACGCTACGCCGAGCTGCTCGACGCGCGCGCGCTCGGCGGCCGGCGGGCTGCGCCGCGCTCGGCGTCGGCCCGGGCGACCGCGTCGCCGCGGCGCTCAAGAACCGCATCGAGACGGCCGTCCTGTACTGGGCGTCGCAGTGGCTCGGCGCGGTCTTCGTGCCGCTCAACTGGCGGCTGCGGCCCGACGAGCTGACCTACTGCGTGAGCGACTGCGGCGCGCGCGTCCTGGCGATCGAGGGCGCCTCGGCCGAGGCGGCCGCGGCCGTGCCCGGCACGCCGCTGATCGCGATCGCCGACGCGCCGGCGGGCGAGCCGCTGGCCGGCGGCGAGGGCCCGGCCGAGCCCTCGCGCGCCGACGAGCGCGAGCCGGCGCTGATGCTCTACACCTCGGGCACGACCGGGCGGCCGAAGGGCGTGCCGCGCTCGCACCGCGCCGAGCGCTCGGCGGCGCTCGCGCAGCTCGTGCAGCTCGAGCTGCGGCCCGGCGACCGCACGCTCGGCGTCATGCCGCTGTACCACACGATGGGCATGCGCTCCCTGCTCGCCGCGAGCGCGCTGCGGCGGCGTCTTCTGCAGCCAGCCGGAGTTCCGCGCGGGCGCCGCGCTGGATGCGGTCGAGCGCGAGCGCCTGACCTCGCTCTACCTCGCGCCGACGCTCTTCCACGACCTCGTCGCGGCGCAGCGCGAGCGGCCGCGCGACGTCTCGAGCGTGCGCGCGCTGGCCTATGCCGGCGCGCCGATGACGGGCGTGCTCGTCGAGCGCTGCGTCGAGGCCTTCGCGCCCGAGGCGTTCGTCAACCACTACGGCTCGACCGAGATCTACACGTTCACGATCCACGGCGACCAGCGCGCCAAGCCCGGCTGCGCGGGCCGCGCCGGCGCTGAACGCGCGCATCCGCCTCGTCGAGCCCGTGCCCGGCGCGTCGCCCGCCGACGCAGGTCGCCCCGGGCGAGGTCGGGCCAGGTCGCGTGCGCGCTCTCGAGCGACGAGGCCTTCTCGGGCTACTGGAACCGGCCCGACGCCGACGCGCGCCAGATCAGGGACGGCTGGTACTTCCCCGGCGATCTCGGCCAGCTCGACGCCGACGGCGACCTCTACCTCGTCGGCCGCATCGACGACATGATCGTCTCGGGCGGCGAGAACGTGCACCCGCTCGAGATCGAGGAGTGGCTCGTGCGCCACCCCGGCGTGGACGAGGCCGCCGTCGTCGGCGAGCCGGACGAGCGCCTCGGCCAGCGCGTCGTCGCCTACGTCGTCGTGCGCGGGCGAGGTCACGCGCCGACGCGCTCGACGCGCACTGCCTCGCCTCGCCGACGCTCGCGCGCTTCAAGCGCCCGCGCGACTACCGTTTCGTCGACGCGCTGCCGAAGAGCGCGTCGGGCAAGCTCCTGCGCCGCCTGCTGCGCACGACGGAGGGAACGACATGACCGAGTACGACGGCTTCCGCGTCGCGCGCGAGACCGACCGGGGCGTCGCGACGATCACGCTCGACGTGCCCGAGAAGTTCAACCGCGTCAGCATGGGCGCGCGCGACGAGCTCGCGCAGGTCTTCGGCGAGCTCGGCGGCGACGACGCCGTGCGCGTGGTCGTCCTGCGCGGCGCGGGCGAGCAGGCGTTCACGGCCGGCGGCGACGTCGGCATGTTCATGGAGCGCGACGCCGAGACGCTCTCGCACCTGCACGTCAACGTGGCCGCGCCCGGAGCGCTGCCCGAAGCCCGTGATCGCGCAGCTGCACGGCTACTGCTTCGGCGTCGGCCTCGAGCTCGCGCTGGCCTGCGACTTCCGCGTCGCGAGCGACGACGTCGCAGCTCGCGCTGCCCGAGCTCACGCTGGGGATGATCCCGGGCTCCGGCGGCGCCTCGCGGCTCGTGAAGATGATCGGCGTCTCGCGCACGAAGGACGTCGTCATGCGCGGCCGGCGCGTCTCGGCCGCCGAGGCGCAGGCCTGGGGCCTGCTCTGCGAGGTCGTGCCGCGCGCCGATCTCGGCGCCGCCGTCGCGAGCCTCGCCGACGAGCTCGCGGCGCGCCCGGCGCTCGCGCTGCGCACCGCCAAGCGCGTGATCGGCACGGCGCAGGACGCGCCGCTCTCGGTCGCGATGGAGGCCGAGGGCCTCGCCTACGGCCTGCTGCGCGGCACGCACGACTTCGCCGAGGGCGTCGCGGCGTTCGTCGAGAAGCGGAAGCCGCGGTACGAGGACCGGTGAGCGCCGAGGGCGCGCTGCGCGGCCGCATCGGCCTGCTCGTCGCGGTCGCGCTCGCCGCGCTGACGCTGCGCCCGCAGCTCGTCGGCCTCGGCCCCGTGCTGCCGCGCGCGCAGGACGCGCTCGGCATCAGCCACTCGGTCGCGGCGCTGCTCGGGGCCATCCCCGTGATCGGCATGGGCGTCTTCGCGCCCGCCGCGGCGCCGCTCGCCGCGCGCGTCGGCGCCATCCGCGCGGTCACGGTCGCGCTCGCGCTGATCGCCGTCGGCGGCATCGGGCGCTCGGTCCTGCCCGGCGCCTTCGCCGCGATCGCGCTGACGGTGCCCGATCGGCATCGGCATGGGCCTCGGCAACGCGCTCATGGTCGTCGCCGTCAAGGAGCGCTTCGCCGACCGCCCGGTGCTCGTCACGGGCGTCTACGCGAGCGGCATCCAGATCGGCGCGGCGATCGCCGCCGGGCTCTCGGTGCCGCTCGCCGACGCCGGCGACTCGTGGCGCGCGCCGATGCTCGTCTTCTCGCTCGCGGCCGCCGCCTCGCTCGCGCTGGTGGCTCGTGGCGACGCACGGCGGCGGGCCGCGCCCGGTCGGCAAGCGCGCGCACTTCCCGCTCCGCAAGCCCGTCGCGTGGCTGCTCGTCTCGCTCTTCGCGTCGACCTCGCCTTCGTCTACTACGGCTACGCGGCCTGGCTGCCCGACGCGTTCACCGAGCACGGCTGGTCGGAGCGCCGCGCCGGCCAGCTCGTGCTCGTGATCAACACCTTCGCGATCGTCACGTCGGTCCTCGTGACGCTCGTCGGCGACCGCTTCCACTGGTCGCGGCGCACGCTGCTCGTCCCGCCGTGCGTCTTCTATGCGGCGGGTGCGATCGGGATCGCGCTCGATCCCGTCGCACGCGCTGCTCTGGGCGTGCGTGACCGGCTGCGGCAACGGCGCGATCTTCCCGCTGATGATGACGCTGCCGCTCGACGCCGCCGACCGCCCCGAGCAGGTCGCGGGCGTCGTCGGGATGATGCTCGGGATCGGCTACTGCATCGGCGCGCTCGCCCCGCTCGCGCTCGGTGCGCTGCGCGACGTCACCGGCTCGTTCGACGGCCGGCCTCTGGGTGATCGCGCTGGCGGCGGTGCTCAGCCTCGTCTGCGGCGCGTCCTGCTCGCCCGCGCGGCTCGCCCGCGGCGTGCGCACGGAGAGCCGCAAGCGCCATGTAGGCGCCAACTCGGGGTCAGACCCCGAGTTGGGCATGTTGCGCGACGCCGGTGCCCAACTCGGGGTCAGACCCCGACCTGGGCATAGTGCGCACGCCGGGTCGGCTCGCCGCTCGCTCGCGACACACAGTTGGTGCAGCACGGTGCAGACGAGTCCGCGATGGCACCTGACAGGTTCTCGTGATGCCGAGGCGACGAAGACTCGACTACCCGAGGCGCCATTCATCACATCTTCATTCGCGGGAACGCTCGCTCCGCCATCGCCGTCGATGACGCCGACCATGACCACGCGCTGTTTCTGCTCGAGCGCACCAAGGTGCGATTCGAACTCGTGTGCCACGCGTGGTGCTGGCTCCCGAATCACGCGCACTGTCCTGGTGACGTCTGCAGCTCGGGAACCTGTCGCGGGCGATGCACTGGTTTGGCAACCTGCCGCGCGCAGTCGTTCAACCGACGGCACGAGCGCTCCGGGCATCTCTTCCAGGGCCGGTTCGGGTCGAGACTCGTCGAGGATGATCAGTATTTCCTCGAGCTTGTGCGCTATGTACCGCTCAACCCCGTGCGTGCTGGCCTCTGCCGCGCGCCGTGGCGATTGGCGATGGTCGAGTTACGCGGCGACCAGCGGGGCTGATCGCCTGTGCCCGTGGTTTCGTCGACACCGCGGAGTCCACCGGCATGCTCGGTGGTACCGACGCGTACGTCGAGTGGGTCGCCCGGGGAGTCGATTCGGGCCATTCTCGACGACAACGGGTTCCGTCAATCGCCGCCGCGGCCGTTGCTCGCGAGCGCTGCTGGGTGGAGGTTCTCAGCGCCGCGATCGCGCGAGCGCAATGCGGCCGGCTACAGCCGAGCGGCCATCGCGGAGCATCTCGGCGTAAGCCGCCGCACGCTCAACCGACGGCTCGCCGCCCCACTCCGGGTCTGACCCCGAGTTGGGCGACGTCAGATCGCGCGCCGCTCGCCTCAGGACGCGGGGCGCAGCACGACGCGCGCGAGGCGCCCGCTCCCGGCGTCGAGCTCGAGCTCGAGGTCGACGGCGCCGCGCTCGCTCGGCAGGCGCAGCGTCGTCGCTCGTCTCGCCGTCGCCGGCGACCGGCTCGGGGTCGCCGAACGGCCCGTACAGCGCCGCCGCCACCTGCAACCCGCGCAGCGCCTCCGCGGCGTCGGCGCGCGGGTGAGAGCAGCGCGCCGAGCGCCTCGAGGCGCGGCTCGCTCGCGAGGACGTCGACGGCCGCTGCGGCGAGCGTCGCGAGCAGGCCCGAGGGCGGCAGCACCGACTCGACGCCGAGCGTCTGCACGAGCGGCGGCACCGTCGGCGCCATCGTGATGTCGAGCTCGACGTGGCCGCGCTCGCCGCGCAGGCGCCAGCGGCCGCGCAGCGCGTCCTCGGGCTCGAACTCGCCGTCGCGCGCGAGCGCTCCGTGGCGCTCGCGCAGCCGCTCGAGCTCGGCGCGCCGCTCCGCGAGCGGGCGGTCGAGGTCGACGTTGGGCGAGAACAGCGCGGCCGCCGCGTCGTCGTCCCAGCGCGCGACCAGACCGTCGACCGCGTCGCGCGCGGCGAGCAGGCCGGCGTCCGCGCGGATGACGCGGCGCGGCAGCGCGGCCTCGCGCGCGACCAGCTCGAGCGCGCGGCGCAGCGGGCAGCTCGCACTTCGCGTAGGTCACGTTCGCGAGCAGGATCGCGCTCAGCCCGAGCTCGGGCACCCAGCGCATCAGCGTGCCGTAGCCGGGCAGGCCGCCCGGGTGACCGACGTGCCGCTGCCCGTCGCGCTCGTGCCAGATCATCAGGCCGTAGCCGTAGCCGCCCGCGATCACGCCGGGCGGCTCGGCCAGCGACGGCCACTCGACGCCGGGCGCGAACGCGCTGCGCGCCCGCTGCATCTCGCGCAGCGTCGCGCGGCTCACGGGCGCGCGCTCGGGAGCAGCCGCGCGGCGGCTCGGCGTCGAGGAAGACGCCGCTCCAGCGCGCGAGGTCGCGCACCGTGCTGTAGAGGCCGCCGAGCGCCGCGAAGTCGCCGCCGTCGGCCAGCGGCACCTCCGCCGTGAAGCCGTCGCCGGCCGGGCGGTACCCGGTCGCGATCCGCTGCGGCGGCAGGTCGCCGGCGCTCCAGACCGTCGAGGTCAGCGCGAGCGGATCGAGCACGCGCTCGCGCACGACGTCCTGGAGGCGCCGGCCGGTGAGCTCGCGACGACGCGCCCGAGCGCGGCCCAGCTGTAGTTCGAGTACTCGAACGCCGTGCCGGGCGCGCGCGAGCGCGTCGCGCCGCGCGCGAACAGCGTCCGGGTCACCCACGCGGTGTCCTCGGCCATCAGGCGGTCGGCCCAGGGGTCGTCCTGCGGCAGGCCGGCGTCCATCGTCAGCAGCTGGCGCACCGTCACCGGCGGCGCGTCGGGGCCGGCCTCGGCCAGCGGCGCGAGCTCGGCGACGACGTCGCCGAGCGGCGCGTCGATGTCGAGCCGGCCCTCGTCGCGCAGCGAGAGCACGGCCATCGCCATGAAGCTCTTCGTCATCGAGCAGATGCGGAAGGCCGTGTCGGCGTCGGGAGCCTCGCCCGACTCGAGATCGCGCGCGCCGCAGCCGCCGGAGTGCAGGAGCTCGCCGTCGAGCGCGATGCCGTAGGCGAGTCCCGGCGCGCCGAGCTCGCCGAGCGCGTCGGCGAAGAGCGCGTCGATGGCGGGGGCGAGGGCGCGCACGCGCGCCGCGCGGCCGGAGTCGGTGAAGTCGCCGTCCACGTTCGCGGGATCCTAGTGCGGAGCACCGGTGACCGCCCGCCGTTCCGTCCTCCGGAACGCGATCCGCCGGCGGGTGCATTCTCGGACGGAACGCTCTAGCATCCGGGCGATGCCGGGTCTTCGGATCAACCACGTCAGTGTGTCCTCGCCCGATCAGGACGCCTCCGCGCGCTTCTACATCGAGCTCTTCGGAGCGGAGCGCCTCCCGGCGCCGAACTTCGGCTTCCGCGTCGACTGGTTCCGCTTCGGCGACACCCAGCTGCACATCTTCCCCGAGGACGACAAGGCGCCGAAGCGCCATCACCTCGGCATCACGGTCGACGACATCCTCCCGGTCTACCGCCGCGCGCAGGAGCTCGGCGTCATCGATCCGGTCTTCACCGACCACGTGCGCGTGCTCGAGGACGGCAACGTGCAGTTCTACCTGCGCGACCCGGGCGGCAACCTGATCGAGATCAACGGGCCCGTGGGCGACTACACGACCGACGACATCCCCGAGCTCAAGCCGCTGACGGAGCTCTTCCCCAGGGGCCCGAGACCGCCGGCGCCCGGCTCTTCCTGTGAACTCTCTCTTGGAGGCGCGATGACCGCACCACCGGAACTGTTGACGCCGACCTCGCCCGCCGAGGCCGCCGCCGCGTTCGGCGACGGCGCGGGCGTGACGGTCATGGGCGGAGGCACGATCCTGCTGCCCGAGCTGACCTACGGCCGGCTGCGCCCCAAGCGCGTGCTGATGGTCGGCCGCGCCGGGCTGAGCGGCGTCGACAGCTCGAACGGCGTCGTCCGCATCGGCGCCGCCACGCCCGTCGGCGAGCTCGCCGGCGCGCCCGAGCCGCTCGTGACGGCCGCGCGGCACGTCGCCGACGGCGAGATCCGCGCGGTCGGCACGATCGGCGGCAACCTCTGCGCGACGGCCGGCGGCTCCGCGCCGCGCGGCGACCTGCAGGCGCCGCTGCTCGCGCTCGGCGCGCGCATCACGTCGGCCGGCGCCGGCGGCGAGACGACCGAGGACGTCGCGGCGTTCCTCGAGAGCGGCACCGGGCGGCTCGTGCTCTCGATCGACGTGCCGTCGGGCCAGCCGTTCGGCTATGCCCGCCTCGACCGCCCGCACACGCACCACTACACGATGCTCGCGGTGACGGCCGTCACGGGCGCCGACGGCGTGCGCGTCGCGGCCTCCGGCGTCGGAGACCGCTCGCAGCGGCTGACCGGCGTGGAGTCGGCGCTCGCCGGCGGCGCCTCGGCCGCCGACGCCGCGGCGCGCGCGGCCGAGGGACTGGACCTGCCGACCGACGCGCTCGCGTCGGCCTGGTACCGGGAGCAGATGCTGCCGCTGCTCGTGCAGCGCGCGCTTGGACAGCTGGGCTGAAGGGAAGGATGAGGATGCCAATCAACCTCACGGTCAACGGCGTCGAGGAAGAGATCCGCTCCGACGCCCTCACGCCGCTCCTGCGCGTCCTGCGCGAGGAGCTCCACATCACGTCGCCCAAGGCCGGCTGCGAGCAGGGCGGCTGCGGCGCCTGCACCGTGCTCGTCGACGGCGAGCCGCGGCGCGCCTGCCTGACGCCGCTGGCGGCGGTCGAGGGCGCCGAGGTGACGACGCTCGAGGGGCTCTCCGACGGCGTCGACCTGGCGCCGATCCAGCAGGCCTTCTACGACCTCTACGCCTCGCAGTGCGGGTTCTGCTCGCCGGGCATGATGATGGCGTCGACGGCGCTCCTGAACGAGACGCCGAACGCGTCGCGCGAGCAGATCATGGAGGCCCTCGAGGGCCACATCTGCCGCTGCACGGGCTACGTCAAGATCATCGCCGCCGTCGAGTCGGTCGCGAACGGAACGGCCGCCGCGAACGCGGCTGCGAACGGAGGTTCCCGATGAAGGCGGTCGGCGCACGGCTTCCCCGCTACGACGGGATGGCGCACGTCACCGGGCGCACGCAGTACGTGGCCGACTGGTCGGCCCCGGGCATGCTCGCCTGCAAGGGGCTGCGCTCGCCGCACCACAGCGCGCGCATCCTCAGCATCGACACCTCGCGCGCCGAGAAGCATCCCGGCGTGCGCGCGGTCGTCACGCACAAGGACATCCCGAAGAACGTCGTCGGCCACCTCGAGGCGCTCGGCGTCCCGGCCGACGAGCCGTACTTCGCCGTCGACGAGGTGCGCTACAAGGGCCAGCTGATCGCCGGCGTGGCCGCGATCGACGAGGCCACCGCGATGGAGGCGCTCGAGCTGATCGACGTCGAGTACGAGGAGCGCGACGCCGTTCCTCGACATCCGCAAGGCGTTCGATCCCGACTCAGCCGCAGCTGACCGACAAGGGCAACGTCTTCTTCTACGACCCCTACGACCACCGCAGGGTCACGAAGGGCGACGTCGACGCGGCGTTCGAGAAGGCCGACGTGATCGTCAAGGGCTCCTACCGCCCGAGCGCGATCGAGCAGGCCCCGATCGAGCCGCAGGGCTGCCTCGTGGTGCCGGAGAGCGACGGCCGGCTCACGGTCTACACCTGCACGCAGGCGATGTACTTCACGATGGGCGTGCTCGCCGAGCACCTCCAGCGCGCGCCGGGCAGCATCAAGCTCGTCGGCGGCACCGTCGGCGGCGGCTTCGGCGGCAAGGTCGACTCCGCCACGGAGCCGTGCGCGGCGCTGCTCGCGCTCAAGGCCAACAAGCCCGTGCGCTGGATCTTCACGCGCGAGGAGGAGATGCTCTGCGGC
The DNA here is from genome assembly GCA_963817065.1 of uncultured Solirubrobacterales bacterium. Lineage (GTDB taxonomy): Bacteria > Actinomycetota > Thermoleophilia > Solirubrobacterales > 70-9 > CAWFMO01. The sequence goes on along the minus strand of CAWFMO010000001.1, from coordinate 29,607 downwards.
AGCGTGCGCGCCTCGTGGCACGTCGAGATGGCCGACGCGCTCTCGAAGGACGGCTGGGTGCTCGGCCGCAAGGTGCTGACGCTGCACGACGCCGGCGCCTACACGCGCTTCTCGAGCTACGGCGCGACGAAGCACTCGTTCCACCTGGCCGGCGCCTACACGGTGCCGGCGCTGCGCACGCGGGCCTACGTCGTCTGGTCGAACCACGTGCCGACGACCGCCATGCGCGGCTTCGGCGTGACCTCGGCGTCGTTCGCGATCGAGCTGCAGATGACCCGCAACGCGCAGGTGCTCGGCATGGATCCGTGGGAGATCCGGCTCAAGAACGCCAACCGCCCGGGCGACCTCATGCCCACGCGCAAGGTGCTCGAGGATCCCTCCACGATCGACACGATCCAGGCCTGCGCCAAGGCCGTCGGGCATCCGCTGTCGGCGACCTACAGCGAGATGAAGAACGAGGAGCGCTCGGGCGAGTGGCTGCCCGAGCACCTCACGAACCAGGCAGCCAGACGCAAAGCTCGGCAATCCCCAGGGGGCAGCGCGATGAAGCATCGTGGACGCGGCTTGGCCGCGATCGAGTACCCCACCGGCATGAACCAGGGCGGCGACCCGTCGCAGGCCTGGGTCAAGATCAAGCCCGACGGGCGCGTCGACGTCTTCGCCGGCACGGTCGACCTCGGCCAGGGCTCGAAGACGGTGCACACGCAGATCGTCGCGGACACGCTCGGCGTGCCGTACGAGACGGTCAACATGGACGTCTCGAACACCGACTCCTCGCCGCTCTGCACGGGCACGTTCGCCTCGCGCGGCACGTTCATCGGCGGCCTCGCGGTGCTCAAGGCCGCCAAGAAGGCCAAGGAGAAGATGCTCGAGATCGCCGGCCAGGCGATGGAGATCGCCCCGGCCGACCTCGAGGTCGAGGACGGCGTCGTCTTCGTGAAGGGCTCGCCCGACAAGAAGATGACGGTCGGCGAGGTCTCCGCGGCCGCGACCTGGGGCTTCGGCGAGCTGATCACCGGCACGGGCGCGCACCTCAAGGCGTATTCGATGCCCGATCCCGACACCGGCGAGTGCGACCCCGACCACGCGATCTCGTACGCCGCCTGCGTCGTGGACGTCGAGGTCGACGACGAGACCGGCGTCGTGACCGTGCTCAGCATGGTGCAGGCCTACGACGTCGGCCACGCGATCAACCCGACGCTCGTCGAGGGCCAGATCGAGGGCGGCGCGATGATGGGCCTCGGGCTCGGGCCTGCTCGAGCAGTCGTACCCGCACTACCCGAGCCCCGAGGGCCGCGGCGGCGAGTTCGGCGCGTACCTCATGCCGGGCCTGCCGGACTTCCCGGAGATCACCTCGGTGATCGTCGAGAACCCGTCGGCCGACGGCCCGTTCGGCGCCAAGGCGATCGGCGAGATGGCCAACAACGCGCAGGGCCCGGCGATCTGCTCGGCGATCTACGACGCCGTCGGCGTGTGGGTGCCGCAGCAGCCGGCGACGCCCGAGCGCGTGCTGCGCGCGCTGCAGGCCAAGGCCGCGGGCACGGACGCGCCGCGCAAGGACGGCAAGACCGTGATCTTCGACGAGGACATCAGCGTCATGACCCTCGCCGACGAGTCGTCGGCCTTCCGCGAAGTCATCGGAGTCTGAGTGAGCGACAGCCCTTTCCGCACCTGGAACGACGTCCCCACGACGGAGTTCCATCCCGGCGTCCACCTGCGCGCCATCGGCGGCGAGCAGGTCTGCCTCTGCAAGGCCACGTACGAGCCGGGCAAGCAGGTGCCGCTGCACTCGCACGAGCACACCGAGCAGGTCATGGTCATCCTCGACGGCGAGGTCACGATGACGATCGCCGGCGAGACGAAGACGCTCAAGGAGGGCGACGTCGTCGTCGTCAACCGCGGCATCGAGCACTCGCTGATCTCCGAGCCCGGCGTCACGTTCCTCGAGGCGCTCGCGCCCGTGCCGCTCGACCACATCCCGGACAAGCGAGCGCGACCTCGTGCTGGGGCCGGACGGCGGCGCGAACCACGTCGACAAGTAGCTCCGCGCTGCGAGCGCCCACGTGGGGCCAGGCCCCATGTGGGCGCTCCGCGCGCAGGCCGTGAGCGGCTGGGTCGCGGTCGTCGCGGCGGCGCTGCTGCTGGCGGTCGTCCTGCAGTCCGCGACGGGCTTCGGCTTCGCGCTGCTCGCCGGGCCGTCGCTCTACGCCGTGATGGAGCCCGACCGCGCGGTCGCGCTGCTGCTGATCCTCGGCCTGCTGCGTCAACGTGCTCGTGCTCGGCGGCGAGCGGCGCAGGCTCGCGGTCGACTGGCGCGGCGCTCGTGCCCGCGATGCTCGCCGCGCTCCCGGGCCTGCCGATCGGCGCGCTGCTCGTGCGCGTCCTGCCGGCCGATGCGCTGCGCATCGCGATCGGCGTGATCGTGTGCGCGCTCGTCGGCGCATCGCGCTGCTGGCGGCGGGCGCCCGCGGCCGCGCCGGCCGGCGCCGGGCCGCGCGAGCGCCGCGGTGGCGGGGTTCTCGGCCGGCGTCCTGACGACGTCGACGACGACGAACGGCCCGCCGCTCGCGCTCTGGCTCGGCGGCCGCGGCCTCGCAGCCCGCCGTCGTGCGCGACACGGTCTCGGCGGCGTTCCTGCTGCTCGACTTCGTCGGCATCGGCGTCGTGCTCGCCGTCGTCGGGCCGTCGCGCGCGCTGGCCGAGGCGATCTGGCTGCCGGCGCTCGTGCCGGTCGTGGTCGTGGGCCACCTCGCCGGCAGCTGGATCTTCCGCCGCCTGCCCGCGCACCGCTACGACCAGATCCTGCTGCTCGCGGTCGCGGCGGCCGGCGCGGTCAGCATCGGCACCGGGGTGCGCTGAGCGCACGAGCGGCCTGCGGCAGCACCGCGCGTGCGACTGCGCACTCGGCAGCGAGTGCGCGATCGTCTGAACCTGCCGCGGGCACGCAGACCGCGCAGACGAGCGACGATCTCGACCGCGAGCGCGTGCGATCCGGGTCTGACCCCGATCGCGTCCGCCGACGCCACGGCACGACGACCGTCCGGCCCGTGGCGCCGACGGCGGTCGGCCCCAGCGCGAAGCCACTGGCGCGATCGCGCGCGTGCCGAGCGCCGCGACCGCAGCATCCGCGTGCGTCCGATGCAGCGCGGCGCTGCCGTGCCGCCCGGACTTGCAGCGCTCGGCAGACCGGCGAGTCGGCCGAAGTGCAGGCGCCAGTGGGTCACTGCGCCGGCAGCGAGTGCCGGTTGGCCGACTCCTGCGCGGTCGACCGCTGGGGCAGCTACGTCGCGCGCCGGTGACGCTCGCGGCGGGAGCTCCTCGACCTCGCGCTCGATCGGCAGCTCCGCGCGACGCCGCGCGCGATCGCCGTGCCGAGCGCCGTGCCGAGCGACGCACCGGCGAGCGCGACGTATCGCCCGAGCGCCGAGCCAGGGCCAGATCCGGTCGAGCACGGAGTGCGCGGCGTCGCCGACCAGGGCCGTCACGAGCAGTCGCGTGGCTCGATGCTCGTCGAGCGCGCCGGCGCTCAGCTGCGGCTCGCTGCCGGACGCGCGGCGTCGTGCCGGTGCCGGGGATGCTCTCGGGTGACCACGGGGCATGCCTCGTTCGCCGTGCCGCCGACGGATCTCGGCGCCTCCGCGCGCGCGCGAGCTACGCCAGCGTGACGTCCATCGCCGCCGCCCCGGGCTCGATCGCCTCGGTCTCGCGGCGGTGCAGGAGCGTCGTGCGCACGATCAGCTTGGCGCGGGCGAAGTTGTCGAGCACGAGCGGCACGGGGCTCGCGCGGCCGCCGTTCGCGTAGCGCGCGGCGTTGCGGCCGATCTGGCGGTACGACTCGGGGCGCAGCAGCGGCGCCATGCCGAACAGCTCGAGGTTGTCGAGCGGCTGCAGGTCGGCGCGGTGGATCACCGCCGTGCCCTTCGACTGCAGGCCGATCGCGATGCCGGAGCCGGCGAGCTGCGCGCCGTCGTGGGCGATGAACGCGACGTCCGAGGTGCGGCCGATGCGGATCGACGCGGTAGCGCACGCCCTCCTCCTCGATGCCCGCGCAGATCTGGCGCAGCACCTCCTCGTGCGGGATGCCGCCGATCGTCTCGCGCAGCGCTGTCGCCGAAGGCCGGGCCCGACGGCGACGACGACCTCGTCGGGCGCCGCGCCGCGCGCGCGAGGCGCCCAGCTCGCGCAGCAGCGCCGGGCCCGTCGGCGACGTCGACGAGGCCGACCGTGGCCGGGTCGACCTCGTGCGGCAGCGCCTGCAGCAGCGCCCAGCGCTCGCCCTCGAGCACGTAGCCGGTGCCCGGGCCGCGGTAGTCGTTGGGGTCGTTGACGGCCGAGTGCACGGCGCCCTCGGCGTCGATCACCGCCGAGGTCTGCAGGTAGTCGGCCGAGACGCGCTGGCGCTGCATGCCGACGACGCGCTCGGCCACCTCGGTGAAGCCGCGGCGGTCGAGCGCGAGCGCGACGTCGGCGGCCGTGATGCGCTCGGCCAGCACGCGGTCGGCGGCCAGCACGTCCTCGGCGCGGTCGCGGTCGGGCAGGTCGTGGCTCGAGTGGCCGAGCGTGGCCGCCGTGATCTCCTCGTCGGTCACGGGCGGGAAGCCGAGCTCGTCGAAGACGGCCTGGATCGCGCGCGCGGCGCGCTCGCGCACGGCCAGCACGGCGTCCTCGCCGGCCGGCTCGATGCCGGCGTCGACCTGCCAGTCGCGCTGCAGCGTCATCCACTCGTCGAGGTCGTCGGCGTCGTAGTTGCCGCCGCCGAACGTGTTGTCGTGGCGCGGCATGACGCTGTAGCCGGACGTGACGAAGTCGGTGCCCGGGCAGGAACTGCCCCATCAGCTTGGCGGTGCGGCGCGTGGGGGAGTGCGAGGCGATGGCGTCGTTGCCCGACGCGACCTCGAGGTCGAGCCAGGCGGCGATCAGGTTCTCGGCCAGGATCGCGCGCGTGCCGCCGGGCAGGCTCATCGTCAGCGCGACGCACGAGATCGCGCCGTTCTGCACGCCCTGGGACCCGCACGCGCGCACGAGGCTGAGGCAGCGCGCCTCGAGCGCGAGCATCGAGCAGCCCTCGCTGTGGCCCATCAGCGCCTCCGAGCCGGTGCCGGAGGTGAAGCGCACCTTGACGCCGCGGCTGGCGTACGCCGAGGCCAGGAACGCCTTCGACCAGGGCGTGTCGTCGCCGTCGTCGAACGCCTTGTCCGTGCCGTAGACCGAGAGCGTCTCGGCGTAGGTCACGAGGCCCTGGATCGCGAGCCGCAGGTTGAGGCGCTCCTCGACCGCGCACTGCGTCATCACGCCGGAGCGCCCGGTCTGCGAGCCGACGAGCAGCGCCATCGCGTTGAGCGGCGCGTAGCGCGACACGCCGACGGTCGTCTCGCACTCCGCGAAGCCGCGCAGCGCGGCCTCGGCGGCGTCGGCCGCGAGCAGCGCCGGGTTCTCCTTGAGGTTCGTCACGTGCGCCTGGTTGGCGGGCGCGCGGCGGGCGCGCAGGCGCTTGAGCGCGAACATCATCTCGACCGGGTCGAGCAGGCCGACGACGCGCGCGAGCTTGGCCGGCGTGAGGCCGCGGCGCGAGCCGCACGAGCTCGGCGCGCGGGACGTCGACGTCGACGAGCAGGCGCGCCAGCGCCGCGTCCTCGAGCGCCATCGCCTCGGGCGCGACCGCGAGGTCGATGCCGTGCGCGGCGATGAAGCGGTCGAGCGTGTCGAAGCGCTCGCGCGGCTTGCCGTCGAGCTCGCTGACGACGCCGTCCGCGATCACGAGCGACGGCTCGGGGTCGCCCGGCCCGTTCATGGCGACGAGCCCGAGCGCCGGCTCGGGGCGGATCAGCGTCTCGCGCCGGAGCGGCGCCGTCGGCGCGCACGCGGAAGCGCTCGCTGCGCGGCTCGTCGCTCACGCGTCGCTCCGCAGCAGGCCGCGCTCGGCGAGCACGACGGCCGCCTCGCGCACGAACGCGGCGCAGCGCGGCGCGCGCCGCCTCGAGCGAGGTGGCGCGGCGATCGTCTCGAGCTCGTCCGCCGTCGCGCGGCGCGGCCGCAGCGCGGTGTAGACGGCGAGCACCTCGTCGTCGGGCAGCGACGCCAGCTCGGCGGCGCGCTCGAGGTTCTCGGCGAGCTGCGCGCGGCCGGCGGCGCGCGCGACCGCGGCCTGGCGCAGCAGCGTCTGCGGCGTCGCGCGCAGCTCGTCGGGCGCGACGCGCCCGGCGCGCAGCGCCTCCAGCGTGACCTCCGCGAGCGGCGTGCCGCCGGGGGTCGTCACGAGCTCGGGCCGCCGCTCGCCGAGCGGGTAGTCGAGCAGCGGATCCACGCACTGAGGCTAGCGCTCGCCGGCGGGCCAGCGCGCCGCTATCGGGCGGCTGCTATACACGCCTGCAATGACAGACACAGACTTCGAGGGGCGCATCGCCCTCATCACGGGCGGCGCGAGCGGCATCGGCGCGGCGACGCGCGCAGGCGCATCCAGGCGGGCGGCGGCCGCGTCGCGATCCTCGACCTCGATCCCGCGCGCGTGCGCGGCGACGGCGGACGAGCTCGGCGACGGGACGATCGGCATCGCCGGCGACGTCACGCGCTCGGCCGAGCTGAACGCCGCCGTCGCGCGCGTCGAGAGCGAGCTCGGCGGCCTCGACGTGCTCGTCTGCTCGGCCGGCATCGCGGGCGCGTCGCTGCGCACCAGCCGACGTCGACGACGACGAGTGGAAGCGCGTGATGGCGGTCAACGCCGACGGCGTCTTCTTCGCGAACCGCGCGGCGCTGCCGGGCATGATCGCGCGCGGCTACGGGCGCATCGTCAACCTCGCCTCGGTCGCCGGCAAGGAGGGCAACCCGATGGCGGCCGCCTACTCGGCCTCCAAGGCCGCCGTGATCGGGCATGACGAAGTCGATCGGCAAGGACGTCGCCACGACGGGCGTGCTCGTCAACTGCGTCACGCCGGCGCCGGTCGAGACGCCGATGGTCGTCGGCGCTCAGCCAGGAGCACCTCGACTACATGCTCTCGCGCGTGCCGATGGGCCGCCTCGCGAAGACCGAGGAGGCCGCGGAGCTGATCGCGTTCCTCGCCAGCGACCGCATGACGTTCTCGACGGGCGCCGCGTTCGACCTCTCGGGCGGAAGGCTGACGTACTGATGGCCGCCTTCGTCCCGCGCGGCTGGCGGCTCGTGCGCCTCGGCGGCGGCGCCGGAGCCGCGCCTCGGCGCGATCGACCCGGCCGCGCCGCAGGTCGTGCGCGAGCTGCGCGAGCGCGACCCGCTCGCGGCGCTGCGCCGCGGCCTCGCCGCCGGCGCCGCGCGAGGCCGTCGGCGAGCACGTCGCGGACGACCCCGCCACGCTCGCCGGCCTGCCGCTGCTCGCGCCGCTCGCAGCCCGAGGAGATCTGGGCGGCCGGCGTGACCTACGAGCGCAGCCGCTCGCGCGCGCGTCGAGGAGAGCGAGTCGCGCGGCCGACGTCTACGACCGCGTCTACGACGCCGAGCGCCCCGAGATCTTCCTCAAGGACGCCGGCTGCCGCCGCACGGTCGGGCCCAACGAGCCCGTCGCGCGTGCGCAGCGAGTCGACGCTGGACGGTGCCCGAGGCCGAGCTCGGCCTCGTGCTCGAGGCCGACGGCGACGATCCTCGCGTTCACCGCGCGGCAACGACCTCACCGCGCGCGACATCGAGGCCGAGAACCCGCTCTACATCCCGCAGGCCAAGCTCTTCGCCGCCTGCTGCGCGATCGGCCCGGCGGTGCTCGTGCCCGACGATCCGAGCGCGCCGCTACGCGATCTCGGTGCGCATCTGGGACGCGGCCGGCACGCTCGTCAACGAGGACGGCACGAGCACCGCGAAGCTGCACCGCAGCCTCGAGGAGCTCGCCGGCTGGTGCGTGCGCGAGAACCCCGTGCCCGACGGCACGGTGCTGCTCACGGGCACCGGCATCGTGCCGCCCGACGACGTCGCGCTCGCGCCCGGCTACCGCGTCGAGGTCGAGGTCGAGGGCATCGGCATCCTCGCCAACCCCGTGCGCGCCGCGCTAGCCGAGCGGCCGCGGCAGCGCCGGTCGCGCCCCGTCGCGGGTACGCACGCGCATGGTACACGGGTGCCGTCTAGTGCCGCAGCGATGGGCGTGCTGCGCCCGGCGGCTCGCGTGCGCAGTCGCCGGTGATCGGTGCCGACTCCGAGCGGTGCGCGGGCCGACTCCGGAGTCGCGGCCGACCTCTGGACAGTCGCGCGACCTCGGATGCCCGCGCGGCGAGATGTCGGCCACGCCGCCGCTGACGTCGGCGTGCTCGCGCCCGCGTCAGGACGGACCGGCGTCGCGGGTCGAACGTCGCTCGACGGCGCGCCTCGGGTGCGATCGCGACATACGGGTCCAGCACCGGTCGGGGTCGACGAGGCCCGGTCGGCGCTGCCAGGCTCGAGTCGCCTCATGCCGGGCCTGGTCGCTCGTGCCAGGCGCCGATCGCCGCGCGCCAGAGCGCCGATCACCTCGTGCACAGCACCCGGTGAGCTCGCGTGCCAGACCCGGTCGCCAGTCGTGCCGACCCCGGTGCTGCGGGCCCGCGATCGCTGCGCTGGAAGTGCCGCGCCTCGTGACCGGACGTAGCCTCAGCTGACGTCTCGCTGAGCAGCGGCCTGGTGCCGGCTCCTACGCCCGGTGGAAGCGGTCGGGCAGCACGGCGACGGCCTCGATCTCGACCTTCATGCCCGGGCACGGGCAGCTCGCGCACGCCCACGAGCGTGCTCGCGGGGCGCGACTCGCCGAAGAACGCCTGGCGCAGCGGGTTGATCAGCGGGCGGTCGTCGACGTCGGTGAGGTAGACGTTGACCTTGACGACGTCGGCCGGCGCGCAGCCCGCGGCCTGCAGGATCGCGCCGAGGTTCCTGAGCACCTGCGCGCACTGGGCGACGGTGTCGTCGCCGCCGACGAGGTCGCCGTTCTCGTCGGTCGCGGGGCAGCCCGAGACGAACAGGAAGCCGTTGGCCTCGACGGCGTCGCAGTAGTGGCTGATGCGGCTCGGCGACTCCGGGCGCGGTGATCTCGCGGCGCATGAGACTGGTCCTCCGGGGTTTAGGGAGTGACGATGACGCGGCCGGGCTCGCCGGCCAGGGCGGCCTGGATGGCCTCGTCGGCGCGCTCGAGCGGGAAGGACGGGCCGACGAGCGGCGTCAGCAGGACGCGGCCGGCGGCGACGTCGGCGAGCAGGGCCGGGCAGCGCGTCGGCGGGATCGCCCGAGCCGTAGACGGTGCCGGTGAGCACCTTCTCGCGGTTCGTGAACTCGGCCGGGTCGAGGTCGAGGCGCGCGCCCGCCGGGCGGCATGCCGACGAGCGTCGCGCGGCCGCCGGGCCGCACGCTCGCGAGCGCGGCGGCGGCCGTCGCGGGCGAGCCGACGGCCTCGAGCGCGCAGTCGGCGCCGTCGGGCGCGAGCGCGGCGAGCAGCTCCGTCGAGCTCGCCCGGGGCGCAGTCGTGCGTCGCGCCGACGGCGCGCGCGAGCGCGCGGCGCGCGGGCAGCGGGTCGACGACGACGATCGCGGACGCGCCGCGCAGGCGCGCGCCCTGGACGCAGAACTGGCCGACGCCGCCGGCGCCGATCACGACGACGACGTCGCCCGCGGCGACCTCGCGCGCGGCGCCGATGCCGGTCAGCGCCGCGCAGCCGAGCAGCGCCGCCTCGGCCGCGGGCAGCTCGTGCGTGAGCTTGAGCACGCCGCTCGCGGGCATCACGACGCGCTCGGCGAGCGCGCCGACGGCGGTCATGCGGTAGATCGTCTCGCCGTCGGCGGAGAGCCGCGTCGTGCCGTCGGGCAGCGTGCCGGCGCCGATGCCCGCGCGCAGCGGCAGGCACGCCGTCGTGCGGCCGGCCAGGCACGGCCCGCACTCGCCGCAGGCCGGCGCCCACGAGAGGATCACGCGGTCGCCGACGCGCGAGGCCGTCGACGTCGGAGCCGACGGCCTCGACGACGCCGGCGCCCTCGTGGCCGAGCACCATCGGCCGCGGCCGCACCCACTCGCCCTTGACGACGTGCAGGTCGGAGCCGCAGATGCCGACGGCGTCGATGCGCACGAGCGCGTCGCCCGGCCCGGGCCCGTCGAGGTCGATCGTGCGGACGACGAGCGGGGCGCCCGGCGCCTCGAAGAGCGCCGCGCGCACCCGCATCGTCTGTGCTCGCCGCGGCCGTCAGAGCGCCGCCGCGATCTCGGCCGACGGCGCGATCTCGCACAGCCACGTGAGCGCGTAGCCGATCGCGGCGTTGTGCCACTCCTCGCTGATCGACGAGGTGCCGTCGCTCGCGACGATCACGCGGTAGCCCATGTCCGTGGCCTGCCGCGCCGTGCTCTCGACCGAGAAGTTCGTCCACGCGCCCGTGAGGATGAGCGTGTCGATCCCCATCGCGCGCAGCACGATGTCGGTCTCGGTGCCCGCGAACGCGCTCGCGCGCTCCTTCTCGATCACGAGGTCGCCGTCCTGCGGCTCGAGGCCGGGCATGACCTCCATGCCGCGCGTGCCGGCGTCGAACCCCTCGCCCTCGCGCAGGCCGCGGAACATCCGGCTCATGTTGCCGTGCGGCCGCGCGCCCTTGCCCTTGCGGTGGATGGATGTGGAGCACCGCCGTGTCGCTCTTGCGCGCGGCGGCGAGCAGCGTCTTGATGTTCTCGACGACGTTCTGCTTGGCGGCGTGCTCGGGCGCGCCCGAGTCCTTCGAGGCGCCGTCGTCGGCGACGACGTCGCGGTGCATGTCGAGCACCATCAAGACGGTGCGCTTGGGGTCGATTGCTTCGAGATCAGCCATCTCTCACTCCTCAGTTCATGGTGGGCGTGCGGTGCGCGGCGACCGTCGTGCGCAGCGTGTGCACCGTCGAGGAGGTGCAGATGAAGAGCGTCTTCCAGTCCTCGCCGCCCCAGGCCTGGTTGCCGACGTTCTCGGGCGTGAGGATGCGGCCGAGCAGCTCGCCCTCGCCGGTGATCGACGTGCAGGCCGCCGGGGCCGGAGAGCCAGAGGTTGCCGTTCTCGTCGAGCTTCTGCCCGTCGGGGATGCCGATCTCGAGGCTGAACTCCTCCATCTGGTAGATGACCTCGCCGCCGGTCAGCGAGCCGTCGGAGGAGACGGAGAAGCGGCGCACGTGCCCGCCGTCGGTGTCGTTGATCCAGAGCGTCTTCTCGTCGGGCGAGAAGCACAGGCCGTTGGGCTTCTGGAAGTCGTCGACGAGCAGCGAGAGCTCGCCGTCGGGCGCGATGCGGTAGACGCCGCAGAAGTCGAGCTCCTGCTCGCGCTCGACGCCGAAGCCGGGCCAGCGGCCGTAGGGCGGGTCGGTGAAGACGATCGAGCCGTCCGCGGTCACGACGATGTCGTTGGGGCTGTTGAGCTCCTTGCCCTGCCAGTGCGAGGCCAGCACCGTGCGCGAGCCGTCGGGCTCGACGCGGATCAGGCTGCTCGTCGAGTGCTCGCAGATCAGCAGGCGCCCCTCGAGGTCGTAGCTCAGGCCGTTGCCCTTGTTGGACGGGTGCGCGACGCACCTCGACGCCGCCGGACGGCGTCCAGCGCCGGCGCGTGTCGCCGGGCATGTCCGAGAACAGCAGCGAGCCGCCGTCGCGGTTCGTCCAGACGCGGGCCCTCGGTGAAGGTGAAGCCCGAGCCGATGCACTCGAGCTCGGCGTCCGCCTCGACCAGGTCGAGCATGCCGGGCGCGTTGACTTCGACGACGCTCATAGACGTGCTTCCTCCTGGATGCGTGGGTTGGACTAGAGGGCCTTGCCGGCGACGCCCCACCGGCTCGGCTTGACTCTCTTCGAGGATGACCGTCGTGTGCTCGCGCATGCCCTCGCCGAAGTTGTCGACGAGCACCTGCGTGAAGTCCTGCGATCAGCTTGGGCTCGGTCTCGTCGGTGAGCCGCTCCTCGTAGATCTTGAGGTGGATGATGGGCATGCGTCCTCCAGTGCTATGGCGTTTGTCGGCCGGAATCTACTGCGGCGGCGTCGGCCAGCGCGCGGAAGTCCTCGCGGATCGGGCACGAAGACGTCGAGCACGACCGCGCCCTCGGGCCCGGCGAGGCCCCGTGCACGACGCCGGACGGGATGTGCATCGCGTCCATCGGGCCCAGCGGGATGCTCCTCGCCGTCGAAGACCATCACGATCAGCCCGCTCAGGCCGATGCCGAGCTGCTCGTGCGGGTGCGAGTGCTCGGGGACGACGGCGCCCGGGTCGAGCTCGACGAGGTTGAGCATCGCGGCGTCGCCGAAGAGCGCTCGCGCGCGAACGCCGTCGGCGAGCGCGAACGTGAGCGAGCGCGTCGAGTCGCAGGATGCGCGCGGCGGCCACGCCGGGAGTATGTCGCGCTCCGCCCGTGCGGCGTCCAGCCGGCTGTTCCGCCCACCGGAACGCGTTTGGCGTTCCGGGACAATTTGCTGTAGCGTCTGCCGCGCCGATGCCGGTCGCACTCGCCTATCGACGCCATCTCGGATGGGGCGTGACGCTCGCGGCGCTCGCGTTCGGCCTGCGTCTACGTCGTCTTCCTCGCGGACCGCGCCGGCGCACAGCGATCCGACGACGTTCTTCTCGACGCTGCTCGACGCGATCACGCTCGGCGGCCTCTACTTCGTGGTCGCCAGCGGCTTCACGCTCGTCTTCGGGCTGATGCGCGTCGTCAACATGGCGCACGGCTCGCTCTACCTCGTCGCGGCCTACGTGGCGATCAACGTGCAGCGGCGGATCATCACGCGGCGATCCCGACATCGCCGTCTCGTCGACCCAGGTCAGCGTGATCAACTGGTTCGTCGTGCTGCTCATCGCGGCCGTCGTGGCCGGCCTGCTCGGGCTCGCCATGCAGCAGCTGCTGCTGCGCTGGAACCAGGGCCAGGAGCTGCGCCAGGCGCTGATCACGATCGCGATCTCGGTGATCGTGGCCGACCAGGTCGTCGTCCACACGGGCGGCGGCACCGCCCAGGACATGTCGTTCCCGGGCTCGGTCAACAAGTTCGTCAACACGCACATCCCGCTCGACGGGCGGACTTCTCCTACTCCGGGCGCGCGCCTCTTCATCCTCGGCCTCGCGATCGTGATCGGCATCTCGCTCTGGGTCTGGCTCAAGAAGACGCGCACGGGCATGGTGATCCGCGCCGGCGTCGACGACCGCGCGATGGTCGCCGCGCTCGGCGTCAACATCCAGCGCACGTTCATGATCGCGTTCTTCGTCGGCTCGGCGCTCGCGGGCATGGGCGCCGTGATCGGCACGTCGCAGACGGCCGTCGCGAACGGCACCGACAGCACCTGGCTGCTCAACTCGCTCGTCGTCGTGATCATCGGCGGCATGGGCTCGCTCGGCGGCGCCGCGATCGGCTCGCTGCTGTTCGGCCTGATCGGCACGTTCTCGGCCGCCTACCTGCCCGCCGGCAACACGCAGTACGCGGTCATCTTCACGTTCGTGCTGCTCGCGATCGTGCTCGCGGTGCGCCCGTACGGCATCTTCGGGCGGCCTGCGTGAGGTCGACGCAGACGGTCGAGCGCTCGATCGGCGGGCTCGCGATCGCGCTCATCGTGCTCGCGCCGCTGCTGTTCTCGGCCTACACCGTCGACCAGCTGCTGACGCAGGTGCTGATCTTCGGCATCGTCGCGATGAGCCTCGTCTTCCTGGCCTCCTACGGCGGCATGGTCTCGCTCGCGCAGACGGCGATCTTCGGGATCGCGGGCTTCGTCTTCGGCAACATGACGACGGTCGAGACGAAGGGCCTGACGCTCGGCTACAGCCCGTGGGTCGGGATCATCCCGGCGCTCGTGATCGCGACCGGCATCGGCCTGATCTACGGCGCCCTCGCGGCGCGCTCGACCGGCATCTACTTCCTCATGATCACGCTGACCTACGGCGTGATCGCGTACCTCACGTTCGGGCAGATCGAGAACATCTCCGGCTTCGGCGGCATCAGCGGCATCGTGCCGCCGGACATCATCGGCACGACGCGACGCGCACCCGCACCGCCTCTACTACCTCGCGCTCGTGATCGCGGCGCTGCTCTACCTGCTGATCCGCTACCTCATACGCACGCCGTTCGGCATCGCGCTGCAGGGCGTGCGCGACGAGCCCGTGCGCATGAGCTCGCTCGGCTACAGCGTCGCGCTGCACCGCACGCTCGCGTTCGGCGTTCGGCGCCTTCATGGCGTCGATCGCGGGCCTGCTGTTCGTGTGGTGGAACGGCCACGTCGACCCGCAGACGATCGGCGCTCGGCGCCACGATCAACGTGCTCATCATCGCCGTCATCGGCGGCCTGCGGCGCATCGAGGGCGCGTTCGTCGGCGCGCTCGCCTACGTCTTCATCAACGATCGCCTCGCGGCGACCGACTTCTCGATCGGCGGCCACGAAGCTCGGCACGTTCAACTCGCTGATCGGCCTGATCTTCCTCGCCATCGTGCTGCTCTCGCCCGACGGCCTGCTCGGCATCTGGGAGCGCGGCCTCGGCGCTCGCGAAGCGCCGCCCGCCCGCTCCCGTCCCCGCCGGCGACTAACTCGCCTCCCCTCTCGACGTCAAATCTGCCAGGCATCGTGCCCACCGACATGAAGGAGAACCGCACGTGAATCTCTCGCGCTTGAGGAAGCTGAAGTACGCGCTTCCGCTCGCGGCACTCGTGATGGCCTGCACGGCCACCGCGTCGACCGCAAAGCCCACGGCCTCGGCACCCGGATCGCCGATCAAGATCGCCATCCTCTCGGACTGCAAGGGCGCGTTCGCCGCGTTCTACGGCGCCGACGTCGGTGGCGCGATCATGGCGTTCGTCGAGCTGACCGGCGCCAAGGTCGTGAACAAGAACGATCCGCTCAAGGGCATGAAGGGCGGCGTCATCAACGGTCATCCCATCAAGATCGTCGGCATCGGCTGCTCGAACGACACCGCCGACCTCGCGCTCAGCGAGACCAAGCGCCTGATGGAGCGGCAGAAGGCCGACATCCTGATCGGCCCGCTCTCGGGTGACGAGGGCGTCGCGGTCGCGAAGTACGCGAAGGCGCATCCGACCAAGACGTTCGTGAACGGCACCTCGGGCGCACTCGACACGACGATGATCGTGCGCGCGCCGAACTTCTTCCGCTGGAACGCCGACGGCGCGCAGTGGAACGCCGGCACGGGCTGGGTCGCCTACAACGTGCTCGGCTGGCGCAACGTCAACGTCATCGAGGACAACTACTCGTTCGGCTGGACGTCGGCCGCCGGGTTCATCGCCGAGTTCTGCGCCCTGGGTGGCAAGGTCACCAAGCGCGTGCTCCCGCCGCTGAACACGACCGACTACTCGTCGTACGTCGCCCAGCTCGATCCGCCCAACCAGACCGACGGCTACTTCTGGACGGTCGGCGGCACGGGCACGCTCACGCGCGCTCAAGGCGTTCGAGCAGAAGTTCGGCCAGATCAACGCCAAGCAGCACATGGGCAACCTCTTCTGGAACACGGCCGGCACGTTCGCCGACCTCGGTCTCCGCATCGCCGGCTCGTACGCCGGCACCGGCGGCACCGTGGCCGACGTCCCGTCGCCCGCGTACTCGAAGTTCCTCGCCCTCACGGGCAAGACCTGGAACGCGCTTCCCCCGCTCAAGGGCAAGGCCACCGTCACCGGCCCGGGCAACGTGTTCTTCGTCAACTACTACAACAACGCGCGTGGCCTGATCTACGGCCTCAAGAAGGTCAAGGGCGACATCTCGGGCGGCCAGAAGGCCCTCCAGAAGGCGATGGCCAAGATCAGCCGTCGTCGACCCGAACGGGTACACGCTGAAGCTCGACAACAACCGGCAGGCCATCGCCGACACGTTCGTCGCGCAGCTCTATGACAACAACGGCGCACTCGCCGTGAAGAGCGTCTACAAGGTCGTCGGACGTGCCGCAGACCTTCGGCGGCGCCTTCTCGCCGACGAGCCCGCCCCCGAGCGGGACGAGCCCGGAGTGCAAGACGGGCAGCGTGCCGTGGAAGGTCACGAAGATCTAGTGAGCTTCGTGATGCCTGAAGCGACGGCGACCGTCGCTGCCGAGACCGCCGAGCCGATCCTCCGCTTGCGGGGGGTCGGCCGGCGTTTCGGCGGGGTGCAGGCCGTGCGCGACGTCGATCTCGACGTCGCGCACGGCGAGCGCCGCGCCATCCTGGGCCCGAACGGCGCGGGCAAGACGACCCTGTTCAACCTGATTGCGGGTGACTTCGCGCCCACGTCCGGCACGATCGACGTGATGGGCACCGACGTCACCCTGCTCCCCGCGCGCGTGCGCCCGAGGCTCGGCGTCGCCCGCACGTACCAGAAGTCGCGCCTGTTCCCCGGGCTTGACGGTCGAGGACAACCTCTACCTCGCCATCGTGGGACACGACGGCGGGCGCCTGAGGGTCGTCAAGTCGCCCGCGCGCGAGAAGGAGCAGCGCGAGCGCGCCCGCGCCGCCGCCGAGCGCGTCTGGCTCGGCGACTCGCTCGACACGCTCGTCGGCTCGCTCTCGCACGGCCAGCAGCGCCAGCTCGAGGTCGGCATGGCGAGCGCGACCGACCCGAAGCTGATGATGCTCGACGAGCCCGCCTCCGGGCTCTCGCGCGGCGAGCGCGAGCGGCTCACCGAGCTGCTGCTCTCGCTGCCGCGCGGACGTGACGCTGATCCTGATCGAGCACGACATGGACATCGCGCTGCGCGTCGCCGGCTACGTGACGATGATGCACGACGGCCAGAAGGTCGTCGAGGGCACGCCGGACGAGATCCGCGGCAACCAGATGGTGCACGACATCTACCTCGGCAGCCAGGTTCACGCATGAGTGACGCGCCGCTCCTCGAGCTCGAGGACGTGCACGCGTTCTACGGCTCGGCGCACATCCTCGAGGGCGTCTCGTTCTCGATGGGCGCCGAGGCGATCGCCCTGATCGGCCGCAACGGCATGGGCAAGTCGACGCTCTGCAACACGATCATGGGCCTCTGCCGCGAGACGCGCGGCTCGATCAAGGTCGCGGGCAAGGAGGTGCGCGGCCGCCTGCCGTACGTGGTCGCCGCCGAGGGCGTGGGCTACGTCCCGCAGGGCCGCCGGCTGTTCCCGTCGCTCTCGGTCGACGAGCACCTGCGCATGATCCGCGCGACGCGCAAGGGGCGCTGGACGCCGGCGGCGATCTACGAGCTCTTCCCGCGCCTCGCCGAGCGCAAGAAGATCAGCGCGACGCAGCTCTCGGGCGGCGAGCAGCAGATGCTCGCGATCGGCCGCGCGCTGCTGCTCAACCCGCAGCTGCTCGTGATGGACGAGCCCTCCGAGGGCCTCGCGCCGACGATCGTCGAGAACGTCATCGAGACCTGCCACTCGCTCGTCGGCGAGGGCATGGGCATCCTGCTGGTCGAGCAGAACCTCGGCGTCGCGACCTCGGTCGCCGAGCGCCAGCTCGTGATGGTGAGCGGCCAGATCGCGGCCGAGACGACGGCCGACGCGCTGCGCGACGACCCCGACGCGCAGCGCCGCTTCCTCGGCGTCGAGTCGGCCGCCGCGCACTAGCGTCGACCCGAGCGGCGCACGCGGCCCTCGGCGTCCGCTGCCATCATCCGGGGCATGTTGCTGATCGACGACACCGAGCTGCTGCGCGACCGCGGCTACATCGACGGCGCCTGGGCTGCGGCCGACTCCGGCGCGACGTTCCCCGTGCACGATCCGGCGACCGGCGAGGTGCTCGCCGAGGTGCCGCGCATGGGCGCCGCCGAGACGCGGCGCGCGATCGAGGCCGCCGCCGCCGCGCTGCCCGCCTGGCGCGCGCGCCCCGCGCGCGAGCGCGCCGCGTTCCTGCGCGCGTTCTCCGATCTCATGCTCCGCCACCGCCGCGACCTGGCGATGATCATGACGCGCGAGCAGGGCAAGCCGCTGGCCGAGTCGGACGCCGAGATCGGCTACGCCGCGTCGTTCCTCGAGTGGATGGGCGAGGAGGCCAAGCGCGTCTACGGCGACACGATCCCGGCGCCAGTCAGACGGGCACGCGCATCGTCGTGCTCAAGCAGCCGGTCGGCGTCTGCGGCGGCATCACGCCCTGGAACTTCCCCTCGGCGATGATCACGCGCAAGGCCGCGCCGGCGCTGGCCGCCGGCAACACGATCGTCTGCAAGCCGGCCGAGCAGACGCCGCTCTCGGCGCTCGCGCTGGCCGAGCTCGCCGACCGCGCGGGCATCCCCGCGGGCGTCTTCCAGGTCGTCACCGGCGACGCCGAGGACGCGCCGGCGATCGGCGGCGAGCTGACCGGCAACCCGACCGTGCGCAAGATCGGCTTCACCGGCTCGACCGCCGTCGGCAAGCTCCTGATGGCGCAGTGCGCGGGGCAGGTCAAGAAGATCTCGCTCGAGCTCGGCGGCAACGCGCCGTTCCTGATCTTCGACGACGCCGATCTCGACGCCGCCGTCGCCGGCGCCATCCTCTGCAAGTTCCGCAACGCCGGCCAGGTCTGCATCGCCGCCAACCGCCTGCTCGTGCAGGACGGCATCCACGACGCGTTCGTCGAGCGCTACCGCGAGGCGATCACGGCGCTGCGCGTCGGCGTCGGCACCGAGCAGGGCGTCGACGTCGGCCCGCTGATCGACCAGCAGGGCCTCGAGAAGGTCGTCGCGCACGTCGCCGACGCGCGCGCGAAGGGCGCCGAGGTGCTGCTCGGCGGCGGGCCGCACGAGCGCGGCGGGCTGTTCTTCGAGCCCACGCTGCTGACGGGCGTGACCGACGACATGGCGATGTCGCAGGACGAGACGTTCGGCCCGGTCGCCGGGATCCGCCGCTTCGGCGACGAGGAGGAGGGCATCCGCCTCGCCAACGACACGCCCTACGGCCTCGCCGCGTACTTCTACAGCCGCGACGTCGGGCGCGTCTGGCGCGTCGGCGAGGGCCTCGACTACGGCATCGTCGGCGTCAACACGGGCTTCGTCTCGACCGAGGTCGCGCCGTTCGGCGGCATGAAGGAGTCCGGCATCGGGCGCGAGGGCTCGAAGTACGGCATCGAGGACTGGCTCGAGATCAAGTACATCGCGATGGGAGGGATCGACGGATGAGGCTTGCCGATCGCGTCGTGATCGTCACGGGCGGCGCGCAGGGGATCGGCCGCGCGATCGCCGGGCGGCTGCACGAGGAGGGCGCGACGGTCGTCGTCGCCGACCTCCAGGGCGCCGAGGCCGCGGCCGCCGAGCTCGACGGCCTCGGCCTGCGCGTCGACGTCTCGCAGCGAGGCCGACACCGAGGCCATGGCGGCCGCGGCGCTCGAGCGCTACGGCCGCATCGACGGGCTCGTCAACAACGCCGGCATCTACAGCTCGCTCGTGCCCAAGCCGTTCGAGCAGATCGGCGTCGACGAGTGGCGCAAGGTCTACGACGTCAACGTGCTCGGCATGTTCCTCGCCACCCGCGCCGTCGTGCCCGCGATGCGCGCGGCCGGCTACGGGCGGATCGTCAACATCGCCTCGGGCACGCCCTACAAGGGCGTGCCGTTCCTGCTCCACTACGTCACGAGCAAGGGCGCCGTGATCGCGATGACGCGCGCGGTGGCCAAGGAGGTCGGCGCGGACGGCATCCTCGTCAACACCGTCTCGCCGGGCTTCACGATGTCGGACGGCGTGCTCGCGAACCCGGTGCAGGTCGAGAAGCTGCAGGAGATCTCGCTCAAGGCGCGGCTCGATCCAGCGCGACCAGTTCCCGGGCGACATCGTCGGCGCCGTCGCGTTCTTCTGCTCGCCGGACGCCGACTTCATCACCGGCCAGTCGCTCGTGGTCGACGGGGGAGCGTTCTTCAACTGATGCGCACCTTTCTGCAGGTCGTCGAGCTCCACGGCGCCGCCGAGCTGACCGCCGCGACGCGCGCGCTCTACGACGTCGACGCCAACACCGCGCGCTTCGCACGACGGTTCGCCGCGGACCACCATCTCGAGCTGACGCGAGGCCACCACCTCAGCTTCGAGCTCGTCGACGAGCCCGCGCCGGGCGCGCTGATGGCGCGCGAGCTCGACGCTCCCGCCCGGCGACTACCTCCTGCGCTGCGACCGCGTCGACTTCCCGCCCGGCGGCGAGGCGTTCCTGCACACCCACCAGGGCCCGGGCATCCGCGTGCTGCTGTTCGGCTCGATCCGCATCGAGACGCAGGGCGCGACGCACGACTACGCGCCCGGCGAGCCGTGGTTCGAGACCGGGCCCGATCCCGTCTACGCCTCGACGCACGCCGACGA
Source organism: uncultured Solirubrobacterales bacterium (assembly GCA_963817065.1). Classification (GTDB taxonomy): domain Bacteria; phylum Actinomycetota; class Thermoleophilia; order Solirubrobacterales; family 70-9; genus CAWFMO01. Next base: position 9,452 of record CAWFMO010000001.1, on the reverse strand, counting down.
GCCGAGCGCGTTCGTGCGCTGCATGGTGCTGCCGCGCGCGCATCCAGGGCTCGCCGTCGATCCGCTACGTGCGCGACGAGGACCGCGAGCGCCCGAAGTCGCAGCGCTACACGGTGTTCCTGGACGAGCCGGTCAGCCTGTGACGGCTGGAGCGGCGGGCAGCTGCTCGCCGACCAGCTCGCGCTGCACGACGTCGAGCTCGCGTTCTGCGTCCCGGGCGAGAGCTATCTGGCGCTGCTCGACGGGCTCTACGCGCACCGCGACCGGCTGCGCGTCGTCACCTGCCGCCACGAGGCGGCCGCCGCGAACGCCGCCGACGCCTACGGCAAGCTGACCGGCCGGCCGGGCGTCTGCATGGTCACGCGCGGCCCGGGCGCGACGCACGCCGCGACGGGCGTGCACACGGCGATGCAGGACTCCACGCCGCTCGTCCTGCTGGTCGGCCAGGTGCCGCGCGAGCACCGCGGGCGCGAGGCGTTCCAGGAGATCGACTACGAGCAGATGTTCGGGCGCGTGGCGAAGTGGGTGTTCGAGATCGACCGGCCCGAGCGGATCCCCGAGATCGTCGCGCGCGCGTTCGCGACGGCGGTCGCGGGCCGGCCCGGCCCGGTCGTGCTCTCGCTGCCCGAGGACGTGCTCTCGGCGATGACCGACGCGGCCGACGCGGCGCCCGTGCCGCGCGTCGCCGCCGCGCCCGGCCGCCGCCGACCTCGCGCGCATGCGCGAGCTGCTCGCCGCCGCCGAGCGCCCGCTCGCGATCGTCGGCGGCAGCGGCTGGACGCCGGACAGCGCGCCGACGACATCGGCGCGTTCCTGACCGCCAGCGGCATCCCGGCGGCGGCCTCGTTCCGCTGCCAGGACGTCGTCGACAACCGCCTCGCCGATCTACTGCGGCGATCTCGGGCTCGGCGTCAACCCGGCGCTCGCGCGCGCGCGTGCGCGAGGCCGACGTCGTGCTCGCGATCGGCACGCGCCTCTCGGAGACCGAGACCGGCGGCTACACCTACCTCACGCCGCCGGAGCCGAGCCAGACGCTCGTGCACGTCCACCAGGACGCCGCCGAGCTCGGCCGCGTCTACCGGCCGCGAGCTCGGCATCGTCTCGTCGCTGCCCGAGTTCGCGGCCGCGGCGCGCGCGCTCGAGCCGCTCGACGCGTGCCGCTGCGCGCGACTGGGGCGCCGCGGCGCGCGCCGACTACGAGGCGTCGCTGCGCTTCGACCCGGCGCCCGGCGACGGCGTCGACATGGCCGCCGTGCTCGAGCACCTGCGCGGGCGCCTGCCCGATGCGATCGTCGCGAACGGCGCGGGCAACTACACCGTCTGGGTGCACCGCTTCTGGCAGTACTCGCGCTACCGCTCGCAGCTCGCGCCGCTCTCGGGCGCGATGGGCTACGGCGTGCCGGCCGCGCTCGCGGGCAAGCTCGTGCACCCCGAGCGGCCGGTCGTGGCGTTCGCGGGCGACGGCTGCTTCCTGATGTGCGCGCAGGAGCTCGCGACGATGGTCGCCAACGACCTCGCAGATCCTCGTGATCGTCGTCAACAACGGCATGCTCGGGACGATCCGCATGCACCAGGAGCGGCACTACCCCGGCCGCGTCATGGCGACCGACCTGGTCAATCCCGACTTCGCCGCGTTCGCGCGCAGCTTCGGCGCCTACGGCGAGCGGGTCGAGGACGACCGCGGCGTTCGCGCCCGCGCTCGAGCGCGCGCTGGCGGCCGGCGGGCCGGCGCTGCTCGAGCTCGTGTGCGATCCCGAGGCGCTGACGCCGCGCCAGTCGCTCTCGGAGGCGCGCGCTCAGGGCGAGCGCAACGCGGCCAGCTGAGCCTCGTGGTCGCGCCGGCCGCGCTCGCAGATCGGGCGCGGCCAGGGCGCGCTCGATCTGCTCGCGCGAGGGATCGCCCGACCAGAACATCTCCTCGAACTCGAGGATCCGGCATCAGCGGGCTCGCAGTCGGCTCGTACGCCACCGCGTCGCCGCGCCGGACCGTGCCGCCCGCGATCACGCGGCAGTAGAGACCGAGGCGCCCCGACTCGCGGAAGCGCCGCGAGAACGCCCTGACGCCCATGTGCGCGGTCAGCGTCCCGCACGGCGTCCGGCCGCAGGTCACCTCGAGCACGACCGCGTCGCCGATGCGGAGGCGGTCGCCGACGACCGCTGAGCTGCTGGCGAGCGCGCTGACGGTGAGGTTCTCGCCGAACGTCCCGGCGCGAGCGGGCGCCCGAGTTCGGCCGCCCACCAGGCGTAGTCGTCCTCGCCGTAGACGTAGACGGCTTGATCCGGCCCGCCGTGGTGCTTCTTCGACCAGATGTGTCGCCGACCAGCCCGAGCCGGCCGATCTCGACCGGATCCTCGGTCGGCCGCTTGTCGATGCCCGTCGAGGTCAGCCGGCGGCCGACCTTGAGCCTGGACGGGCACGCGCGAGGTTGACGCTGCTCACGTGCATCGCCGCCAGTATCGTGCCGCGGCAGATGGAAGCGCTTCACACATGGCCGGCGCGGCGCATCGCCGCTGCGGTCGCGGCGGGCGAGGTCTCGGCCGAGGAGGTCACGCGCCACCACCTCGAGCGCATCGCGCAGCACGAGCACCTAACGCCGTCGTCACCGTACCGCCGAGCCAGAAACGCTCAGCTGCTCGCGCGTGAGCGTCTCGGCGTAGTACATCTCGCTGAACTCGAGCACGCCGAGCGTGCGCACGGTCGCCGGCTCGTAGCGCACGGCATCGCCGGCCCGCACCGTCCCCGGCTCGAGTACGCGGCAGTAGAGGCCCGGGCGGCCCGCCTTGCGGAAGCGCTGCGCGAACGCGCGGATGCCCATGCGCGCAGTCAGGGTGCCGCAGGGGATCCGCCCGCACGTCACCTCGAGCACGACCTCGTCGCCGATGCGCAGGTGGTCGCCCACGAGCGATGCGCCCGACTCCAGCCCCGCCACGGTCAGGTTCTCGCCGAACGTGCCCGGCTCGAGCGGCCGGCCGAGCTCGGCGGCCCACCAGGCGTAGTCCTGCTCGCCGTACACGTAGACCGCCTGGTCGGGGCCGCCGTGGTGCCTCTTCGACCAGATCGTGTCGCTGTCTCAGCCCGAGCGGGCCGATCGCGACCGGCTCGTCCGTGGGCCGCTTGTAGATCCCGGTCGAGGTCAGGCGCGAGCCGACCTTGAGCTTCGCGGGCGCGACGGCGAGGTTGACGCTGCTGACGTGCATCGGTGTCTCGAAGCGTGGCCGGCCCGGCCGGTCAGCCGAGCGCCTCCGCCAGCTCGACGATGATCCCCGCGGGCCCGCGGACGTAACAGAGGCGGTAGACGTTCTCGTACTGCACCACCTCACCGAGGAGCTCCGCGCCGTGGCCTCGTAGGCGGACGAGGGTGGCGTCGAGGTCGTCGACGGCGAACGTGATGTGGCGGAGACCCGGCCTGTTGCCGGCGCGTGCGGGGTGTCACCCTCGTAGGCCGGCGAGTTGAACTTCACCAGCTCGAGCCGTGAGTTGCCGTCCGGCGTCCGCATCATCGCCACGTCCACCTGGATGCCGTCGAGCCCCACGATGCGGTCCACCCAGCGACCTCCGACGGCCATCTCGTCCTGCACCTCGAGGCCGAGCTCCACGAAGAACGCGATCGTCGCTGCGAGGTCGTCGACCACGATGCCGACGTGATCCATGCGTTGAACAGTCATGTCGCGATCGTAGCCCGGCGACGGCGCGCGATTCTCGCCGTTGCCGCTGCTCGGCTGGATCGGCGCCAGTATCGTGCCGCGGCAGATGGCAGACCTCCACACCTGGCCGGCCCGGCGCATCGCCGCCGCCGTCACCGCGGGCGAGCTCTCCGCCGAGGAGGTCACGCGCCATCACCTCGACCGCATCGCCGCGCACGAGCACCTGCACACGGTCATCACGCTCACCGCGCGAGGACGCGCTCGCGCGCGCGCGGAGAACCCGCCGGGCCCGCTCGCCGGCGTGCCGCTGCTCGTCAAGGACATCTTCGACACCGCGGGCGTGCGCACGACGTACGGCTCGGGGATCTTCCGCGACAACGTCCCGCTGCGCTCGGCGACGAGCGTGCGCCGCCTGATCGACGCCGGCGCGATCATGCTCGGCAAGGCCAACCTGCACGAGTTCGCCTGGGGCGTGACGTCGCGCAACCGCGCCTACGGCGCGGTCGTCAACAGCGCGCGCCCCGACCGCATCCCGGGCGGCTCCTCGGGCGGCAACGCCAGCGCGCTCGCCGCGGGCCTGTGCGCGCTCGGGCTCGGCACCGACACCGGCGCCTCGATCCGCCTGCCGGCCGCGGCCTGCGGCGTGGCGGGCTTCAAGCCGGCCTTCGGCAGCGTCCCGGCCGACGGCCTCTGGCCGCTCGCGCCCTCGTTCGACCACGTCGGCCCGCTCGCGCGCACGCTCGACGACTGCGCGCTGGCCTTCGACGTCCTGCGCGGCGCGCCGCTCGCCGCGCGCCGACGCGGCCGCGCTGCGCGTGCGGCGGCTCGCCGCGCGCGGACCTCGCGCCGACGACCGAGAGCTTCCTCGAGGCCGCCGGCCTGCCCGCGGCCCGCCGTTCGTGCGCCTGCACCTGGCCGAGGTCGCCGAGGTGCACCGCGAGATCTACGCGCGCCACCGCGACGCCTACGACGACGACCTGCACGCCAAGATGGCCGTCGGCTTCGCGTCTCGCCGAGGAGCGCGCGGAGCCTCGTCGCGGCGCTGCACGCGTGGCGCGCGGCGAGCGCCGCGGGCTGCGAGTGGGACGTGCTCGTCTCGCCCGCGTATCCCGGGCGAGCTGCCGCCCGCCGACGTCCCGGCGACGATCGAGCTGACCGACCGCATGACCGCCTACACGCGCCCGGTCAACTGGCTCGGCTGGCCCTCCGCGGTGACGGCCGACGGCTCATGCACACGGGCCTCGACGAGGCGGCCGTGCTCGCGCACGCGCTGGCGTGGGAGGCGCGATGAGCAGCGACCAGATCGCCGAGCTGCAGTAGCGCGGCTGGATGCGCAGCACGACTGGAGGGCATGTGGGAGCACCCCGAGCGCGTCGGCGGGCCGATCAGCCTGCCCGAGGCGCTCGAGCTCGAGTTCGGCGAGGGCGCCGACCCGGAGCGCGAACGGCGCTAGCGCGAAGCCGCGCGCTCAGGCGGCGGCCGCGCGCCGTCGGCGGGCTCGTGCACGGCGATGCCGTCCTTGCCGGCGGCCTTGGCCTCGTACATCGCCATGTCGGCCTCGATCAGCAGCTGCGCGGCGTCGAGCGCGTGCCCGGCGCGCACCGCCGTGATGCCGATCGACGCGGTCACCTCGCACGTGCCGCCCGTCGCTCGCGACGCTCCCGTGCGCGCGCACGGCGTCGACGAGCTTCTCGGCGACGATCGCGGCTCGCGGCGATGTCGGTGTCGGGCAGGATGCAGCGCGAACTCGTCGCCGCCCATGCGCGCGAGCACGTCGCTCTCGCGCAGGACGTCGCGCAGCGCCGCGCTGACGCGCACGAGCACGTGCGTCGCCGGCCGAGTGGCCGAAGCGGTCGTTGACCTGCTTGAAGCTGTCGAGGTCGAGCAGCAGCAGCGCGCCCGGGCGCCGGTGGCGGCGCGCGCGGATCGACCTCGCGCGCGAGCTCCTCCTCGAAGCGCCGCCGGCTGTAGAGGCCCGGTCAGCGCGTCGTGATCGGCGAGGTGCTGCAGCCGCGCCTCGAGCGTCTTGCGCTCGGAGATGTCGACCGCCTGCAGCAGGATCAGCCGCTCGCCGTCGGCGCCGTGGGTCAGCGAGGCTCCCGCGAGCGCGTGGATGTCGTGGCCGTCGCGGTGCTTGAAGCGCATCTCGGCCGAGGCCGGCGGCCGGCGAGGACGGCGTCGAGCATGCCGCGCGCGCTCGGGCAGGTCGTCCGGGTGCACGATCCCCGAGCGCCGCCGCCGAGCAGTTCGCGCGGCGTCGCGCCCGAGCATGCGCGCGAACGCGGGGTTGCACTGGATGACCTCGGTCGTGCCGTCGTCGTGCACGCGGCTGACGAGCATGCCGACGAGCGCCGAGGTGAACATCCGCTCGAAGAGCTCGCGGGCGGCGGCGAGCTCGCGCGTTGCGCGCTCGCGATCGGTCACGTCGAGCGAGACGCCGCCGAGGCCGACGACCACGCCCGCGGCGTCGCGGATCGGGAACTTCAGCGACCACACGTGGCGCGGGGTCCGCGTGCGCGCATCGGGCACGATCTCGTCGAAGCTGACGGCCACGCCGCCGCGCATGACCCTGCGGTCGTTCGCGGCCAGCTGCTCGAAGACCTCGGCGCGAACGCCTCCGCCATCGGCCTGCCGAGCAGCTCCTCCGGCCGCTTGCCCATGATCCCGCAGGTCTCGGCGTTCGCGATGATCCAGCGCTGATCGAGATCGCGCATGTAGATCGCCATCGGGCTGTGGTCGAGAATCGCCTCGAGCCGGGCGTTGGCCTCGGAGAGCTTCTCCTCGGCGCGCTTCTGCGCCGTGATGTCGCGCGAGGTCATCGTGGCCGCGACGATGCGCCCGCCCGCCCGCACGGGGCTGAACGTCGACTCGTAGTACCGCCGCGCCGTCCTCGGAGCGCTGGTGGATCGTGACGGTCTGGCCGGCGAGCGCCTGCACGAAGAGCGGCGTGAGCCGCTCCGAGACCGGCGCGGGCATCGCCTCGCGACGCGCTTGCCGACCATCTGCTCGTGCACGTAGCCGTGGCGCTGCAGCGCGCTGCCGTGCAGCGCGCGGATGCGCACGGCGTGGTCGACGACGATGACCGAGACGCCGGGGATCGACGCCAGCGCCGAATGCAGCGGTGCCTCGCCCGCGAGCAGGGCGTCGTCGTCGAGCGGCTCATGGGCTCCCGGTGTCCATGCCATTCGATCGGCAGATCGCGCGCGAGACCTGTAGCCGGACGACGCCGGGCGGGTGCGGGCGATCTACCGTCCGGGCATGCCGCGACTCGCGGACCGCACGATCGTCGTCACCGGCGGCGCCTCGGGCCTCGGGCGCGCGATGTGCGTCGCGTTCGCCGCCGAGGGCGCGCGCGTGGTCGTCGGCGACGTCAGCCGCGAGCCGCTGCACGTCGGCGGCGTGCCGACCGACGCAGCTGATCGCCGAGGCCGGCGGCATCGCGCGCTTCGTCGAGGCCGACGTCTCGCGCGCGGCCGACATCGACGGCCTGGTCGACGCCGCGCTGGAGCTCGGCGACGGCCGCCTCGACGTCATGGTCAACAACGCGATGGTCGCCGGGCCCGCACTCGAAGGGCCTGCTCGAGACGAGCGAGGCCGACTGGGACGTCATCTTCGACGTCGGCCTGCGCGGGACGTTCCTCGGCTGCCGGCGCGCCGTGCGCCAGATGCTCACCCAGGAGCCGCGCGGCGACGTGCGCGGCCGCGTGATCAACATGTCCTCGGAGCACGGGCATGGTGGGCGCGCCCGGGCACGTCGCGTACTCGGCGATGAAGGGCGGCGTCGTCAACCTCACGCGCCAGGTCGCGGTCGACTTCGCCGAGCACGGGCATCGTCTGCAACGCGATCGCGCCCGGCAAGATCCTGACGCCGCGCGAGGGCGGCGCCGACCCGGAGCTGGAGGACGACTCGTACGTGCGCACGCGCACGCCGTGGCCGCGCTTCGGCGAGCCCGAGGACGTCGCCGCGCTCGCCGTCTTCCTGGCCTCCGACGACTGCCGCTTCATGACGGGCGCGAACGTGCTCATCGACGGCGGCTTCATGGCGTACTGAGGACGCTACCGTCCGCAGCATGCCGCGACTCCAGGATCGCTCGATCATCGTCACCGGCGGCGCCTCCGGGCATCGGGCGCTCGCTGTGCATCGGCGCTCGCCGCCGAGGGCGCGCGGGTGATCGTCGGCGACGTGCGGCGCGACCAGCTCTACGTCGACGACGGCGTGCCCACCGACCAGGTCGATCACCGACGCCGGCGGCGTCGCGCGCTTCGTCGAGGCCGACGCCTCGAAGGCCGAGGACATCGATCGCATGGTCGAGGCCGCGCTCGAGCTCGGCGACGGCCGCCTCGACGTGATCGTCAACAACGCCGTGGCCAACGGCCCCGGGCGCGGGCGGCCTGCTCGAGACGAGCGAGGAGGACTGGGATCTCGTCCTCGGCGTCGGCCTGCGCGGCGTGTTCCTGTGCTGTCAGCGCGCCGTGCGCCAGATGCTCACGCAGGAGCCCTACGGCGAGGTGCGCGGGCGGATCATCAACATCTCCTCGCAGCACGGGATGGTCGGCGCGCCGGGAGCCCTCGCCTACTCGTCGATGAAGGGCGGCGTCGTCAACCTGACGCGCCAGATCGCCGTCGACTTCGCGCAGCAGGGCATCGTCTGCAACGCGATCGCGCCCGGCAAGATCGTCGTCCCGCGCGAGGGCGGCCAGAATCCCGGCGATCATCGCGTACGCCCACGAGCGCACGCCGTGGCCGACGCTCGGCGCGCCCGAGGACGTCGCCGCGCTGGCCGTCTTCCTGGCCTCGGACGAGTGCCGCTTCATGACCGGCGCGAACGTGCTCATCGACGGCGGGTTCATGGCGTACTAGCGTTCGGCGGTGGAGCGCCGCCGCCCGACCTGATGGCGACGCCGCGCGCCGCTTCACGATCGCGTTCGCGGCGCTCGCGCTGTTCGGCCTCGTCGTCAGCGTCGTCATCCCGTTCGTGCTGCCGGGCCCGAAGCTGCTCACGATCGCGCTCGGATCGTGCTGCTTCATCCTCATCCTGGTGGTCGGGGCGAAGCTGCTGCGGCGGAGGCTGATCCCGGGCACCCGGGACGCCTGAGGTGCTCCCCGCCTTCATTCTCGAGTTGCTCGGCGTGGAGCGACCTCCCGAGCCGGCAGATCCACTGGCGCGTCGGAGTGGGCGGCGTTTGACGGCGGTGATGACGATCACCACGCTGATTGGCCTGGGCGGGCTCTTCGTCGCCCTGCGCTACCTCCCGGGCCCCGATTTCTTTCGCGAGACCCTTGCCGGATTCATTCCGTTGGTTCTCAATGTGCTGGTATGGCGGTGGCTCGCCCGGAAGGACGCGCATCCCGCCTCGGGTGGCTGAAGCACTAGCCTCCCGCTCGTGAGCCGCAACCGGATCCTGCTCCTGACGCTGCTCGCCGACATCGTCGGCGCCGTCGTGATCGTCGGCCTGCTGCCGATCGGGTTCACGGCGAGCCTGGTGGTGCTCGCGGTCTACGGGACGGCCGTCTACGCCGCCTCGCGCGGTTACCTGAGCCGCCAGGACGGCTAGGTCGCCGGCGCGACATCTGCCGGCTCGCCGGCACCGCCGCCCTCCAACGCGAGGGCGCTGGCGGCCATCACGAGCACCACGCCGGCCAGGACGACGACGCAGCCGATCAGCCGCAGCAGCGCGACGCCGAGCGGCGATGCGATCGCAAAGGCGTGCACGAAGAGCGGGACACACGCCAGGTTCGCGACCACCGCGCCGATCAGGGCCACGGGCGCGCCGGCGCGCGCGACCCCGCTCACGGGGCGTCGAAC